>NZ_CP097298.1:0-882500 GCF_023503965.1 Brevundimonas albigilva
CCTGCTGGTCGGGACGCTGTTCGCCGGGGCCATCACCACGCTCGGGCAGATCGCCCGCGACGATGAGGGCGGCGGCGGCCTTCTCGGCGACGCCGGCGACGCGGCGGCCATCGAGGGCGCCCGCGTCGGCGGCCGGCTGATCGACCGGGAACTGGAGGTCCGCCCGTCCATCCGGCTGCGGGCGGGCGCGCCCGTGCGGGTGATGATCACCCGCGATCTGATCCTTGAGCCGTACCAGCCATGAGCCCGCTCGATAATGGAAACCGCTGGTGCGTGACGGGCGTCGCCGTGTTCGCCCTCGGCTGCCTGGCGCTGATCGGCGAGCACGTCCCGGCGTTGGCGCTCGTCAACGAAAGCCCGAGCCTGCCCGAGGGCCTCTACGCCCGGCGGTTCGGCGCCGAAATCGAGCGTGGCGTCGTGGTGGCCATTCCCCAGCCGACCACGGCGCGGGCCTATCTCGCGGATCTCGGCATGCCGGGGGACGTGGCGCTGATCAAACGGGTCGCGGCGGCGGGCGGCGACCGCATCTGCGTGGATGGCGCGCAGTTGCGGACGCCAGGCGGCGTCCGGTGGGTCCGCACCCACGATCGGCGCGGCGCGGTCCTGCCGCGCTGGTCGGGGTGCCGACGGCTCGGGTCGGACGAACTCTTTCTGCTCGGCGATACGGCCGGGAGTTTCGACAGCCGGTATTTCGGGCCCGTGATGCGCTCCGAGGTGCTCGGCGTCTATCAGGAGGTGCTGAGATGGTGAGAATGATCCTTTGGGCGGCGGCGCTCCTCGCCTTGGGCGCGCCGGCTTCCGCCCAAACCGTCGACTGGCGCGCGGCGGGCGGCGACCTGTTCGGCCGAGCGACGGCGGAGGCCGGATCGGCGCCGGCCGACGCAGGGGAGGGGATGCGCCCCGCCTGGCCGCGCTCAGCCAGCCTTTCCAGGCCGAGATCGCCCGAGCGGCGGCGGCGCACGGACTGGACGAGAAACTGCTGCACGCCCTGGTCCTGACCGAGTCCGCCTACCAGCTAGGGGCTCTGTCCCCGGCGGGGGCGGGCGGACTGACCCAGCTCATGCCCGATACGGCCCGCGAACTGGGGGTGGGCGATCGCTTCGATCCGGTCCAGAACCTGCGCGGAGGCGCGGACTATCTTGCCCGGCAGCTGCTGCGCTTCGGAGACCTGCGCCTCGCGCTGAGCGCCTACAACGCCGGCCCGGGTCGCGTGGCGCGGCTTGGCCGGGTTCCAGATATAGCCGAGACCCAGGCCTATGTGATTTCGGTCATCGACTGCTACCTGGCCCTGACGGCGGGGCAAGCCCCGCGCAACAGTCTGCACTGCCGCCCGCGTGTGCAGCCATGATCGGGGTCGGTCTCGGGGAGGACGCGGGAGCCGCCGGGGGCGCCGACGACCTTCTGACGCGCACTGAGGCCTCCGCCTTCCTGTCGCAGCTCGGCATCCAGCTGAAGCCCGCGAGCCTCGCCCGGCTCTGGTCGACGGGATCGAACGGACCGCCATGCCGCCATATCCGTTCCAAGCCGTTTTATCCCCGCGGGCTGCTGCGCGACTGGGCGCGCAGCCAGATCACCGACGTTCGAACCGGGGCCCCGCCGGCCGCTCGGGGGCGGCGTCGTGGCTAGGGCCGGTGTCACAGCGGCGCAGATTCTCGCGGACCCTGCGGCGAGCTTCGCCCTGAAAGCCGTCCTAACGGAATGGCGGCGACGGGACCCGATCGACGCGGCGAACGACGCCCGCTTGCTGCGGGACGTATTGGAAGATGAGGTGGACCGGAGACTTGCGGGGCGCTGTCATGACCGGGGATGAAGGGCCGCCGGACGTTGGCGGCAGGGACGACCGCCTCCTGTCCTGGGACCAGGTGGAACGGATCGCCAGCATCAGCCGGTCGACCGCCTGGCGCATGGAGCGGGATGGCGAGTTCCCGCGCCGCGTCCGCGTGTCGCCCGGCCGCGTCGGTTGGTGGGAGAGCGAACTGACCCAGTGGAAGCGGAGCCGGTCAGGCGAGGTCCCGCCGCCCCCGCCGCGCAAGGCGCCCGCGCGCCGCGGTTGCCGGGGATGCCGCGCTCCATGCCGCGTCCGGGTTCCGGATCGGAGCCCGCGCCAAACCTCCCGGTCGCGGCCCCTGCGCTTACGCCCAGGAAGCGTCGGCGTCGGCCGGCTGACCCCGGGGCCCAGATCGACTTCGGGTTCTGAGACGCGCTTGACCGGCGCCGCCTGCCCGTCCGGTCGAGGCGGCGACCGACCAGGCGGGTCGGCAGGCTTGCCGGCGTTTTGCAATGGGTCGCGCATTGCTCCATGGCGGCTTCTGCACGACAATCGTCCGAATCAGGCAGACAAAGGACTTGCCGCATTTCTCGGGGGGAACCACGCACGCCATGCCTGCGCCGGCACGCCCGAAAATCTATCACATCACCCACATGGACAACCTGCCGACGATCATCGGCCAAGGCGGGCTGTTCAGCGACGCCCGGATGATCGCCGCCGGCGGCCCGGTCACCGCCATCGGCATGGCCTCGATCAAGGCGCGGCGCCTGGGCCTTCCGGTGCGCTGCCATCCTGGCGATACGGTCGGCCAGTATGTCCCGTTCTATTTTTGTTCTAGATCGGTGATGCTCTATCTGCTACATCGGGGCAATCATCCCGAGGTCAACTACCGCGGCGGCCAGGAACCGATCGTCCACTTGGAGGCCGACCTGCGCACGGTGGTGGACTGGGCGCAGGCTCACGGGCGGCGCTGGGCGTTCACCTTGTCGAATGCAGGCGCCTACTATGCGGAGTTTCGCGACAGCCTCGAGGCGCTCGACGAAATCCGTTGGGACGCGGTGATGTCCAATGCCTGGTCCGCCGCCGAGGTTCGGGAAGGCAAGCAGGCCGAGTTTCTCCTGCACGACAGCGTCCCGTGGGATCTGGTGGAACGGATCGGGGTGGTGAACCAGCCCGTCAAGCTGGCGGTGGAGGCCCGATTGCGCGGCGCCGCCCACGCGCCGCGCGTCGACCTGCAGCCGACGTGGTATTACTAGGGGGAGCGATGATCACATTCACCAGCGGCGACATCCTGAAGTCGGGCGCCGAGGCGCTCGTCAACACCGTCAACTGCGTCGGCGTCATGGGCCGGGGCGTCGCGCTGCAATTCAAGAACGCGTTCCAGGACAATTATGAGGCCTATGCGCGGGCGTGCGAAGCGCAGGAGGTCCAGCCGGGCCGGATGTTCGTCTATGAGCGCCATCGCCTGGATACGCCGCGCTTCATCATCAATTTTCCGACCAAACGCCACTGGCGCGGCAAGAGCCGGATGGAGGACATCGACGCCGGCCTGATCGACCTGATTCGCGTGATCCGCGAGCGGAAGATCCGGTCGATCGCCATTCCGCCGCTCGGCAGCGGCCTGGGCGGACTGGATTGGCGTCAGGTGCGGCCGCGCATCGAGCAAGCCCTGCAGGCTGTCCCGGATGTCGAGGTCATCGTCTACGAGCCGGGCGGCGCGCCCGCGGCCGACGCGATGTCGAGGTCGCGCGCGGCGCCGGCGATGTCGCCGGGCCGCGCGGCGCTGGTCGGGCTGGTCGACCGATATCTCAACGGCCTGCTGGACCCGTTCGTCAGCCTGCTCGAGGTCCACAAGCTGATGTACTTCATGCAGGAAGCCGGCGAACCGCTGAAGCTGCGCTACGCCAAGGCCTTTTTCGGGCCCTACGCCGAGAACCTCCGGCATGTGCTGCGCGAGGTCGAAGGCCACTATCTGTCCGGCTACGCCGATGGCGGCGACGCGCCGACCAAACGGCTCGAGCTGGTGCCCGGCGCGGTCGTCGACGCCCAGGCCAAGCTCAAGGACGCCCCCGAGACGCAGGCGCGCTTCGAGCGCGTGACCGATCTGGTCGAGGGCTTCGAGTCGCCGTTCGGCCTGGAGCTTCTGGCGACGGTGCACTGGGTCGCGACCCGGCTGGACGCCGGAAGCGCGGACGCGGCGGTGTCCGAGACCTATGCCTGGGGCGAGCGCAAGCGCCAGTTCTCGCCCGAGCAGGTGCGGCTGGCCTATGACGTCCTGCAGGACAAGGGCTGGTTGGCGTCGCGGCCGCTGGCGGCCTGATGGCGACCCATCGCGTTCAGCTTCAGGCCAAGCAGGACCACATCGAGACCGTCGTTCGCACGACGGAGCCGCTGCGCGCGATCGCCGAACTGGTTTAGAACGGATTCGACGCGGGCGCCACGCGCGTCCATGTCGAGTTTCGGCGTACGGCGCTGGGCGGCGTCGACGAGATCATCGTCAACGACGACGGCGAGGGGATCAGCGCGGACCGCGCGGACCGGGATTTCGGACAACTCGGCGAATCCTGGAAACGCTCCGCCGCGCCGAGCGGCCGCGCCTATCACGGCAAGGAGGGACGGGGTCGGCTGCGGTTCTTCTCCCTGGCCGACCGCGCCCGCTGGACCTCGCGATACGCGAGCGAGGACGGTCTCAAACAGCTGTCGATCGACATCCGCGCCGAATCCATCGAGACCGCCGAGATCGGCGACCCGGAGCCGGCGGTCGGCGCCCCGGGCGTTTCGGTGTCGTTGCATCCGCTGAAACAGAACCTCGACGCCCTCGTCACCGACGAGCAGCGCCGGCAGTTCACCGCCATCTTCGCCCAGTATCTGAAGCTCTACCCGCAGCTGGAGCTCTGGTACGACGGCGCCCGGATCGATCCGTCGACGGCGATCGCCGACGCCGTCTCTCTCGTCCTGCCGCCCATCGTCGGCAGGGACCGGACGATCCGCGACGTGAAGCTCGACATCGTCGAATGGTCGACGCCGATCGACAGCCGCAAGATCCACTTCTGCGGCGACAACGGCATTGTGCTCGGCTCGCAGCCGGCGCGCATCAATGCGCCAGACTTCGCCTTCTCGATCTACGCGACCTCCAGCTTCTTCGTCGAACTCGCCGCCGACAACCTGCTCGAACTGGAGCTGACCGACGGCGATTTCGCCAGGGTCGTGGAGGCGGTCCGCGATCAGTCGCAGGCGCACTTCCGCAGACGCGGCCACGAGCGGGCCGGACGCCTGATCGAGGAGCTCAAGGCCGCGGGAGCCTATCCCTACGAGGGGGACCCGACCGATACGCTTCAGCAGCGGGAGCGGGACGTGTTCGACATGGCGACCTACGCCGTGTCCAACTACTCCAAGGAGTTCCGCAAGGCCGACACCGGCCTGAAGCGCATGACCCTGACCCTGCTGCGTGAGGCGCTGCGGCACAACCCGGACTCGCTGACCCAGATCCTGCACGCCGTGGTGGGACTCCCCAAGGAGCGGCAGAACCAGTTCTCGGCCCTGCTCAAGAAGACCGAACTGTCCAACATCATCGCGGCGTCCAGCCTGATCGCCGACCGGATCGCCTTCCTCCAGACGCTGCGCCAGGCCGTGTTCGACACCGACGGCAAGAAGGTCATTCGCGAACGCGGCGGCCTGGACCTGCTGGTGCGGGACAACACCTGGATTTTCGGCGAGCAGTTTCACCTCGCGGTTCCCGAAGCGGGCCTGACCAAGGTGATGCAACGGGTCTCGGAGGACCTGGGCGGGAAGCGCGCCGGCGGGCGGGTCACCAAGCCGGACGGTCGCACCGGCCGGGTCGACCAGTTGCTCGGCCGCAGCATCCCCGGGCCCCATCAGGAAAGACGGGAGTATCTGATCGTGGAGCTCAAGCGGCCCTCGGCCAAGGCCGATCGCAAGATGCTCAACCAGATTTCCGACTACGCCTTGGCCCTCGCCGGCGCGCCCGACTTCCGGCACACCGACACGCGGTGGAACTTCTTCCTGGTCGTGGGCGAATACGACGACATCGTCGGACAGGCGATCACACAGGAAGGACGCGAGATCGGCATCGCCGTGCGACAGCCCAACTATACGGTGTGGGTGCGGTGCTGGGGCGAAATCCTCCGCGAATGCGACGCCCGGCTGCAGTACATCCAGGACCACCTGAAGGTCGAGATTTCCGACGAGGAGATCGCCAGCCGGCTTCGGGCCTTGCAGACAAGCTTCGGCCGGGAGGCCGGCGACGACCCCGAGACCTCGCCGGGGTCCTGACCTACGACTGGCGCTTTCAGCCAGCGGGTTCGTCGTTTCCAACTGCGCCGCCTCGGCTGCGCGCGCGATCCGCTCTAGTCGAGCGCGACGGCCTGCGGCCGCGCGGCGCGGAACTGGGGCCAGGCTTCGCCGAGCACCTTGATCGCCGAGCGGAAGAACAGGAGGGCGATGACGCCGCCGACGAGGATGTCGGGCCAGCCCGCGTTGAACCAGGCCACTCCGCCCGCCGCGATCAACACGCCGGTGTTGGCGATGACGTCGTTGCGCGAGCACTCGAAGGTGCTCGACAGGTTCACGTCGCGGTTCCGGAACCGGTAGAGCATTGCGAGGCAGGCCAGGTTCGCGACCAGGGCGATCGCGCCGAACACGCCCATGGTCTCGGCGGTCGGGGTGATGTCGCCCATCAGCTTGCGGACCACTTCCACAAAGACCCAGATTCCGAAGGCGGCGATGACTGCGGCCTTCACGAGCGCCGCTCCGGCGCGCCAGCGCAGGCTGCGCTTCAGGGCGTAGAGGCTTAGCCCGTAGACAAGGGCGTCGCCGAGCATGTCGACGGAATCGGCCATCAGGGCGGTGGACCGCGCGAACAGTCCCGCCCCGAACTCGGCGAAGAACATCAGCAGATTGATCACCAGCACGATGACCAGCACGCGCCGGACGTCGGCGTGCTCACCCAGCGCGGCGATCTCGTCGCCCTTGGCGGAACAGCAGTCATCGCCCGCGAAATGGGTCTGGGCCGGGACGATGGGCGCGGCCGTGACGAAGGACGGCGTGGACGCGCAGGGGGTCGGCCCGGCGCAGCACCCCGCCGCCGCCGAAGCGGACGCCGGCTCCAGGACGCTCTGGCTCGAACAGGTCGGGCCGACCTCGTCGGACGTCGGAGGGGAGCAGCAGTCTTTCATCGGAGCGAGCCTTGCCGGAAACGTGTCGGCCGCCGATATACGATCTATAGTCCCTATAGGTTCAAGGCCTGTGACAGAGAGATTTTCGATCGGCGAGCTTGGGCGGCGCACGGGCTGCAAGGTGGTCACCATCCGCTACTACGAGCAGATCGGTCTATTGGACGCGCCGGAACGCGGGGAGGGCGGCCACCGCGTCTATGAGCGGGCGCATCTGGACCGGCTGTCCTTCATCCGACGCGCCCGTGATCTCGGCTTCTCGCACGACGACATCCGCAGCCTGCTGACGCTGTCCACCGGGCCTGCCGCCGGTCCGTGCCAGGCGGTCGATCATGTGGCGGCGGCTCATCTGGACGCGGTGCGGGCCAAGATCTCGGATCTTCGGCGCCTGGAACTGATCCTTGTCTCGGTGCTCGACCAGTGTGGGCGGACGACGGTCGAAGCCTGCTGCGTGCTCGACGCCCTGAGAGCGCCGTCCGCTGAGGATGGCGTGCGCCCTGCCTTTGTTACCACCGTTTGACCGTCACCAGGTCTGAGTGAGGGGTCGTGCGGCCGCAGCCGCCTTACGCGCCGTTGTGTCGTCCGAAGGGGCGCGTCGAGCCGTCCGCGAGGATCAGGAGAGTGACATAGGGCTCTCGGCCGGCGGCCTCCATGCCGGGCGATCCGGCCGGCATGCCGGGCGCAGTCAGGGCGCGCGCGGCGGGGGCCTCGCGCAGGAGCCGTTCGACATCCGACGCCGGCACATGGCCTTCGATCGCGTAGCGGCCGACCACGCCGGTGTGGCACGACGCGAGGCGGTCCGGAATCCCGTGACGGGCCCGGATCGGGGCGAGGTCTTCGAGGTCGACCACGCGCGCCGTCCAGCCGGCGCCGCGCATGTGTGCGACCCAGCCGCCGCAGCAGCCGCACCAGGGCGTCTAGTAGACGGTGATCTGCCGCGCGACCCGACCGGGGGTCTGCGCCAGGGCGAGGGGCGGGAGGGCGGCGGCCGCCAGACCCGTGACAAGCGCGGCGCGGCGGGTGAGACGAAGAGAGGACATGGCGGCTCCTGCGGACGGACCTGATCCTAGCAGCGCGCCGGCTGCGTGCACGCGACATGTCGCCGCTGATCGGGGTCATAGGGCGTTCGGGAAGACCTGTGGACTATGTAACAGATTGCCTCCTCTGGAGAACGGAAGTAACGAGCGCGCGATGACCTCGTCGATGACGACATGGGCGAAGCTGATCGCGGCGATGACACTCGTCTTCGCCGCCTTCTTCTTCGCGCCCGCCGTCGACGCCGCGACCTGCATGCCGGAGCCCCCTGCGGCCCACGCCTTCGTCGATCACAATCCCGATGACGGCGACCACGGCGACCCGTCCGGGAGCCATGGCATCTGCGCCCACGGACATTGCCACCATACCTCGACGGCGCGCACTCACGGCGTCGACGCCATCGCGCCGACGTTCGGCGAACTGCTGCTGCAAAGCGGCCGCCACGATGACGTCCAGGCCTCGGTCACGCCCGACGGCCTGAAGCGACCGCCCAGAGTCTGACCGAAGGCCTGCGCCCTTGCGGGCGCCTCTTCGTGATCAGAAATCTGGAAATGGAACATGTCTCCCACATCTCGCCGGCGACCGCGTCTCGCGGTCGGCTGCGCGGTTGCTGCGATCGCAGCGACTCTGGTCAGTCCCGCGTGGGCTGACCCCGCCCCGACCTACGCCCAGCTGCTCGCGCAGCTCGGCCAGACGCCCGCCACCCTTGAGGCCGGCGCGAACCTCGACGCCGCGGAAGCCCGCGTGCGTCAGGCCCGTGTACGCCCCAACCCCGTGCTCGGGCTCGATGTCGAGAACGCGTTCGGCTCCGGCCCCTTCTCGGGGATGGACAACGCCGACACGACCCTCGCGCTGAGCACGGACCTCGAGCTGTGGGGACGTCGCGCGAGCCGCATCGCCGCCGCGCGCGCCGAGGCCGGCGCCGTGGGCCTGCAGCGCGATCTGGCGGTGATCGACGCCGCCGGTCGCCTGGCCCTCGTCTATTCCGAAGCCGAGGCGGCGCAGCGCCGCGCGGCCCTGGCGGACGAGGTCCTGACCCTGACCCTGGCCGACGCCCGCGCCGCCCTGGCGCTGGTGGAGGAGGGGCGCGAGCCGCTCCTGCGCGGCATCCAGGGCGAGGCCGAGGCCGCGTCGTCCCGCGCCGCCCTCGACGAAGCCGTCGCCGAACGGGACGCCGCCTACGCTCGCCTCACGGCCGTGGCGATGATCCCGTCGCCCGTGACGCGCATCGACGCCAGCCTGCTGGACCAGGAGCCGACCGGGGTGGGCTCCGCGATCGACGACGCGCCCACCGTGCGCGTGGCCGAGGCCGAGCGAACGGCCGCCGAGCGCCGGATCGACGTGCAACGCGTCCAGGCCCGCCCGGACATCAACGCCAGCGTGGGCATTCGCCGCTTCGAGGCGGAGGACGCCACCGCCCTGACGTTCGGGATCAGCATGCCGCTGCCGCTGTTCGACCGGAACCGGGGGAACATCGAGGCGGCGCAGGCCGAGTTCAGGGCGGCCGACGCCCGCCTGATGTCGGCGCGGCAGGAGGCCCAGGCCGACCGGGCCGCCGCGGTGGCCCGCCTGGCCGCCTCGGTGAGTCGCGTGTCGGCCGCCGACGCCGGCGTCACCGCGGCCGAGGAAGCTTACCGCCTGTCGCGGATCGGCTTCGAGGCCGGTCGCATCTCCCAGGTCGAACTGCGCGTCACCCGAACCGCCCTCGTCAACGCGCGGTCCGCCGCGGTCGACGCCCGTCTCGCGCGCGTCCGCGCCGAGATCGATCTCGCGCGCCTGGACGGCCGCGCCCCCTTCCAAGGAGCCCAGTGATGCGCAAGCGCACATCCAACAAGACCCTGCTCATCGGCGGCGTCGCCGCCCTGGTCGTTCTCGGTGGAGGCGGCCTCTGGCTGGCGACGCAACGGAACGACCCGGCGGCGACCCCGGCGGCGGAAGGCGAGGCCGGCCACGCCGAGGGCGAGGCGGGCCACGCGGAAGGCGAGGCCGGACATGCGGAAGAGGGCGAGGCGCCCGAGGGTCGGGTCGAGCTGACCGCCGCGCAAATCCAGGCGGCGGGCATCACGGTCGTGAGCGTCGGCGGCGGCGGCGGCGGCGAAACCCGTCTCGCCGGCCGGGTCGAAGCCATGGTCGATTCCCGCGCGGCCGTCGCTGCGGCCGTGGGCGGACGGGTCGAGCACGTCCTCGTGGCGCCGGGCCAAAGCGTCCGCGCCGGACAACCGCTTGTCAGCGTGGTCAGCGGCGAAGCCGCCACCTTCCGCGCCGACGCCGATGCGGCGGCGGCTTCCGCGGAGGCCGCGCGTCAGGCGTATCAGCGGAATCGCAACCTGTCCGAACAGGGGGTGGTCGCCCGACAGGAAGTCGAGGCTTCCCGGGCTGAACTGCTCAGCGCCGAGGCGGCGACCCGCGCCGCCAGGGCCCGGTCCGCGGCCGCGGGCTCGCCGAACGCGTCCGGACGCCTGAGCGTCACCAGCCCGATCTCGGGGGTGGTCAGCAATGTGCAGGTCGGACCGGGCGGCTTCGTCGCCCAGGGCGGCGTGGTCGCGGAGGTGTCCAACCCGGCCCGCGTCGAAATGGTCTTCAACGCGCCGCCGGCGCTCGCCGCCAATGTCCGCGCCGGGTCGTCTATGCGCGTCACCGGCCCGAACGGGGAGTTCGACGCTGTCGTGACCGGCGTGGCCGCGGACGCGGGGCCGGGCGAAAGCGGGGCGACCGTCATCCGCGCCCGGCCTGTCGGCGCCACCCTGCCGCCGGCCGGCTCGGCCGTCACGGGCGCCGTTGTGACCGGGCAGTCCGCCGGCGGTCTGACGGTCCCCACGGAGGCGGTTCAGACCGTCGAGGGGAACACCGTGGTCTTCGTTCAGGTCCAGGGGGGCTTCCAGGCCACGCCGGTGCTCGCCGGACGTCAGGCGGCGGGCCGCACGGAGATCCTGCGCGGCCTCAACGGCAATGAGCGCATCGCCTCCGCCAACGCCTTCCTGCTCAAGGCCGAGATGGCCAAGGGCGAACGAGCACGGCCACTAGGGGAGGGATCGGATGTTCAAAGCCATCATCGAGGCCTCCGTCCGCTTCCGCTGGTTCGTGGTGCTCGCCACGGCCCTGGTCGCGGCCGTCGGCCTGTTCAACCTCACCAAACTGCCGATCGACGCGGTTCCGGACATCACCAACCGCCAGGTCCAGATCACGACCGTGGCTCCGGCTCTCGCGCCCGAGCAGATCGAGCGGCAGGTCACCTATCCGCTGGAGACGGCGATGGCCGGGATCCCCGGCCTGACCTCGACCCGATCCCTCAGCCGGAACGGGTTCAGCCAGGTTACGGTCATCTTCACCGACCAGACCGATATTTATTTCGCCCGCCAGCAGGTCGCGGAGCGATTGGCCCAGGCCCGCGAGTCCATGCCCGAGGGCGTGGAGCCGGCGCTGGCGCCGATCACGACGGGGCTCGGCGAGGTGCTGATGTGGACGGTCGACTATAAGCCGTTCAACAGCCAGAACATGGCCCGGCCGGGACAACCCGGCTGGCAGGCGGGGGGGAACTACCTCACGCCCGAGGGCGAACTCCTGACCACGCCCCAAGCGAGGGCGACCTATCTACGCACCGTGCAGGACTGGATCATCGCCCCGCAGATGCGGACGGCGCCCGGCCTGGCCGGCGTCGACACCGTCGGCGGCTATGTGAAGGAGTATGCGGTCCGCCCCGACGCGGCGCGCCTGTCGGCCTACGGCCTCGGCATGGGCGACCTGATCCAGGCGCTCGACCGGGCCAACACCCAGGCCGGCGCCGGTTATGTGCAACGCGCCGGCGAAGCCCTGACCGTCCGCACCGACGCCCTGGCGCTGACGATCGAGGATCTGGCCCAGGCGCCGGTCGTGAACCGCGGCGGGCTGGTGGTGCGCGTGTCCGATGTGGCCACGGTAGAAATCGGACAGGCTCCGCGGCTCGGCGGCGCCAGCCGCGACGGCCATGAGGCCGTTCTCGGAACGGCCCTGATGATCGCGGGCGGAAACAGCCGCACCGTCGCCCAGGCGGCCGGGGATCGGCTGGAGGAGGTCCAGAAGACCCTGCCGCCGGGCATCGAGGCGGTGACGGTGCTCGACCGTTCGGCGCTGGTGAACTCCACCATCGCCACCGTGGCGCGCAACCTGACGGAAGGCGCGCTGTTGGTCATCGTCGTGCTGTTCCTGCTGCTCGGCAACATCCGCGCGGCGTCGATCACCGCCCTGATGATCCCGATCAGCTTCCTGTTCGCGGTCATCGGCATGAACCGGTTCGGAATCAGCGGCAACCTGATGAGCCTTGGCGCGCTCGATTTCGGCCTCCTCGTCGACGGCGCGGTCGTCGTGGTCGAGAACACCCTGCTCATGCTGAGCCAGCGCCGGGCCGAACTCGGCCGTATGCTGACGCGGCGCGAGCGGCTCGAGGTTGCGGGCGCGGCGGCCCGCCAGATGGTCAAGCCCGCCGCCTACGGCCAGCTGATCATCCTGCTCGTATTCACCCCGCTGCTGATGCTCGAGGGCGTCGAGGGCAAGACCTTCATCCCGATGGGCGCGACCGTCATGCTGGCCTTGGTGGGCGCCTTCATCTTCTCCTTCACCTTCGTGCCGGCCATGGCCGCGCTTCTGGTGCGCGATCCCAAGAAGGTGGAGGTCGATGAACACGGCCACGCGCACGAGCACGAGACCTTCATTCTCCGCAAGGCCCGGCGCTGGATCGAGCCCGCCATCCGCTCGGCGGTCGATCGGCCGAAGATCGTGCTGATCGCGGCCGTCGGCACGCTGGCGATCGGGGCGGTCTCCTTCATGACCCTGGGCCGGGAGTTCATCCCGACCCTCGACGAGGGCGACATCGCCATGCAGGCCCTGCGGGTGCCGTCGGCCTCGCTGGAGCAGTCCCTCGCCATGCAGATGGCGCTGGAGCGCGCCATCAAGGCCCAGCCGGAGGTCGAGACCATGTTCTCGCGCACCGGCACGGCCGAGGCGGCGGTGGACCCGATGCCGCCGAACATCTCGGACAGCGTCATCGTGCTCAAGGACCGCAAGGACTGGCCAGACTCCAGCCTCGAGAAGGAAGAGCTGATCGCCCGGATCGAGGAGGTCGCCGCCCAGCAGATCGGCAACAACTTCGAGTTCAGCCAGCCGATCGAACTGCGCTTCAACGAACTCATCTCCGGCGTGCGGACCGATCTCGCCGTCATGGTCTACGGCGACGACTTCGCCACCATGCAGCGGGTCGCCGACCAGGTCGCCAATGCCCTGCGTCAGACGCCCGGATCGGCCGACGTCCGCGTCGAGCAGGCGTCCGGCCTGCCGACCCTGACGGTGAGCGTCGACCGGTTCGCGGCGGCCAACTACGGCCTGTCCGCCGCCGACGTCTCCGAAGCGGTCTCCGCCGCGATCGGCGGCGCGGAGGCGGGCCGCATCTTCGAAGGCGACCGTCGCTTCGACGTGGTGGTCCGCCTTCCGGACGCGACGCGAAACGATCCCGCGGCCCTGGCCGCCCTGCCGATCGTCTCGTCCACCGGCGTGACCGTGCCGCTTTCGTCGGTCGCCCGTATCCAGAGCGCCGAGGGGCCGAACCAGATCAGCCGCAACAACGGCAGCCGCCGCATGGTCGTTCAGGCCAATGTGCGCGGTCGCGATCTCGGCGGCTTCGTCGCGGACGCCCAGAAGAACGTGGATAGGGTTCAGCTCCCGACCGGCGTTCGCCTCGACTGGGGCGGGCAGTTCGAGAACCTGAAGCGCGCCGAACAGCGTCTGGGCCTCGTCATTCCGATCGTCTTCGTCCTGATCGGCGTGCTTCTGTTCATGGCCCTGGGCTCGTTCGCGGAGGCGGGCTTGGTGTTCGCCTGCGTGCCTTTGGCCCTGGTTGGAGGAGCCCTCGCGCTTCTCTTGAGGGGCATGCCGTTCTCGGTGTCGGCGGCGGTGGGCTTCATCGCCGTGTCGGGGGTGGCGACGCTCAACGGGCTGGTTCTGATGCAGGCCATCCGGGAACGGTTGCAGGCGGGCGCGGCCCCGAGGCTGGCCGCGATCGAGGGCGCTTTCAGCCGGCTGCGCGCCGTGCTGACGACCGCCCTCGTCGCCATCGTCGGCTTCATCCCGATGGCGATCGCCCATGGCGCCGGGGCGGAGGTGCAGAAGCCGCTCGCCACCGTCGTGATCGGCGGTCTGCTGACGGCCACGGCCCTGACCCTGCTGGTCCTGCCGACCTTCGCGGCCAAGGCCGTGAAGCATCGGCAGGCGGAAGGGATCGAGGAATGAGCGGGGCTCACGGAACGGAGCAGGTCCAGCGCCGCACGCTTCTGGCGGTGCTGGCCCTGAACGCTCTGCTGTTCGTGGGCTTGGGAGTCGGCGGCCTCGCCGCCGACTCCAGCGCCCTGCTGGCCAACGCCGTGGATAACGGATCCGACGCGGCCGTCTATCTGATCAGCTTCCTCGCGGTCGGCCGGGCCCTGATCTGGAAGACCCGCGCGGCTCAGGTCTCCGGCGTGATGCTGCTGATCTTCGCGGTCCTCGTCCTGCTCGACGCCCTGCGCCGGACGCTGACCGGGACGGAACCGGTCGGCCCGACCATGATGGTCCTCGCCGTCATCGCTGCGGTCATCAATCTGATCTGCCTCATGCTCATCCGTCGCCAGCAAAGCAGCGACGTCAACATGAAGGCCGCCGAGACCTTCAGCCTCAATGATTTCGCGTCCAACGGCGGCATCCTCGTCGCCGGCGGTCTGGTGATGTGGCTGGATCAGGCCTGGCCCGACCTGGTGGTCGGCGTCCTGGTCGCGGCCATCGCGGCCAAGGGGGGGCTCGACATCCTCGGCGACGCCCGGGCCGCGCGACGCGACGGCGCGGAGGCGGACGCATGAGCCCGCCCCTGATCGACATCGCCTCGGTGCAGCGGTGGCGGAAGCTCTTCATCGCCGCGGGCCTTTTCGCCCTGCTGGCCTGGACCGCTCTCGTGCGAGCGCTGCCCGGGCTCGAACACCCGGTCGAGCACCTCGGCTTGGTGGCGATCATGGTCTGCGTGCTCGGACGCGCCTGGTGCTCCCTCTACATCGGCGGGCGCAAGACGCAGGAGATCGTCGCCAGCGGACCCTATTCGCTGTGCCGCAATCCGCTCTACGTCTTCAGCGTCATCGGGGCCTTCGGGGTCGGCGCCCAGACCGGCAGCCTCAGCGTCGGCCTCGCGTTCGCCCTGGCCTGCTGGGGGGTCTTCCTCATCGTCGCGAAGCGCGAGGAGAGCTATCTGGGGACCGCCTTCGGCGAGACCTACCGGACGTATTTCGACCGGACCCCGCGCTTCCTGCCCGATCCTCGCCTCTGGCGGGATGAGACGGAGCTGTCGGTCCGCCCGTCGTTCTTCCTCAAGACCGTTCGCGACGGCCTTGTCTTCCTCCTGGCGCTGCCCGTGTTCGAGGGGCTGGAGCGCCTCCAGGCGATCGGCTGGCTCGACGCCGTCGTCGCATTGCCCTGAGGAGGTGCGAGGTGAACCGCAAACGTCTCGTCACCCTGCTCAGTGCGATCCTGGCCCTCGCCGCCTTCGTCGCGGGCGCCGCCATGCAAGGCGCCGGTCTTCTCATCCCCGAGCGCACCAACCTTACCCGCGACTTCCCCTGAGGCCCGACCATGCCCAAGACCCTTCGGCTCAACATTCCCGTCCTCCTTCCCCACGCGCCTGACGCCCAGGATGGCTGCGTGGGCCGCCTCATCGCCCTCATGCAGGCTGAGGCGGGCGTGTCCGAGGCGCATCTGGTCGAAGGCGCGGACGGCCCGGAGCTCTGCATCCACTACGATCCGGACCTGCTGTCGCTGGCCCAGGTCAGACGGCGGGCGCGGCAGGCCGGCGCCGAGGTCAGCGAGCGGTTCGGCCACCTCACGGGACGGGTGGACGGCGTCCGCCATGCGCGCCACGCCCGTACGCTCGCGGCCGAGCTGGGCGAGGAAGCCGGCGTCATCGAAGCCGCGCTGGATCCGGCGGGCGCCTTGCGTCTGGAGTTCGACCGTCAGGCCACGAGCCGCGAGAGATTGGTCGAGCGCCTGGCGTCTCTTGGTCTCAAGTTGACGGAGACGTCGGACGTCGCCGGCCCATCGGCGGCTGTGGGGCCGGCGCCGCAAGCGGCCCGGAACGCGGCGTCGGGTCATGGTCCGGACGACGGCCACGATCACGGACACGCCGAGGGCGATGGCCACGATCACGGACACGCTGAGGGCGATGGACACGACCACGGCCATTCCGAGGGCGACGGCCATGACCATAGCCATGGCGGCGTGCTGGGGCCGAACACGGAGCTGATCTTCGCCGTGGGGAGCGGCGTCGCCCTGACGATCGGCTGGCTGATCGAGAAATTCGTTCCGGCCCTCCCGGAAATGCTGCCGTTCGCGCTCTTCCTGATCGCCTACGCTCTGGGCGGCTGGTTCACGGTCGGCGAAGCCATCGGAAACCTGCGGCGCAAGCGGTTCGAGATCGACACCCTGATGCTGGTCGCGGCCGCGGGCGCGGCCGCGCTGGGCGCCTGGCGGAGGGGGCGCTGCTGCTGTTCCTGTTCAGCCTGGGGCACGCGCTCGAGCACTACGCCATGGGCCGCGCCAAGAAGGCGATCGAGGCGCTGGCGGCCCTGGCGCCGCGCACCGCCCATGTGCGGCGCGGCGATCAGGTCGTCGAACTGCCCGTGGAGCAGCTGGAGATCGGCGACCTGGTCGTCGTCCGGCCGAACGAGCGGTTGCCGGCCGACGGCTTCGTGATCAAGGGCACGTCCAGCGTCAACCAGGCGCCGGTCACCGGAGAGAGCATCCCGGTCGACAAGCAGCCGGTCGCGGACGCCGAGGAAGCGCGGGCCAGACCCGAATCGGTCGCGGCGTCGTCGGTGGTCTTCGCTGGCACGATCAACGGCGGCGGCGCGATCGAGATCGAGACGACGCGGCGCTCCAACGACACGACCCTGGCCAAGGTCGTCCGGATGGTCAGCGAGGCCGAGACCCAGAAATCGCCGACGCAGCGCTTTACCGACCGCTTCGAACGGGTCTTCGTTCCCCTGGTCCTCGGTCTGGCCTTCGTTCTCCTGTTCGCCTGGGTGGTCGTCGACGAGCCCTTCCGCGACAGCTTCTACCGCGCGATGGCGGTGCTGGTGGCGGCGAGCCCCTGCGCCCTGGCCATCGCCACGCCCAGCGCGGTGCTGTCCGGCGTGGCCCGGGCGGCCCGGGCCGGGGTCCTAGTGAAGGGTGGGGCGCCGCTGGAGAACCTCGGCGCGCTGGACGCCATCGCCTTCGACAAGACCGGAACCCTCACCGAAGGCAAGCCGCGGATCACCGATGTCGTGCCCTTCGGCCAGACGACCGAAGACGAGCTGCTGGAGATCGCCGTCGCCGTCGAACGGCTCAGCGACCATCCGCTCGCGGAGGCGATCGTCCGGGATGGAAGCCAGCGCCTGGCGACCGCGCCCGCGCGAACCGCGACGGATCTGCGCAGCCTGACGGGGAAGGGGGTCACCGCCCGGTTGGGGGGAAGGAGATCTGGATCGGCAAGCCGGAGATGTTCGGCGCCGACGGCATCGCGCCGCTCGGCCCCGACACGGAGATCGCGGTCGCCGCCCTGCGCAACGAGGGCCGCACCCTCATGGTGGTGCGGCAGGGGAACAAGGACCTCGGCGTCATCGGACTTCTGGACACGCCCAGGGCGAAGGCGCGCGAGACGCTGACGGCGCTGCGCGCGCTCGGCATTCGCCGGATGATCATGATCTCGGGCGACCATCAGAAGGCCGCCCAGGCGGTCGCCGGGCAAGTCGGCCTGACCGAAGCCTGGGGCGACCTGATGCCGGAGGACAAGGTCGAGGCCATCAAGACACTGCGGGCGGAGGCCAAGGTCGCCATGGTCGGAGACGGGGTCAACGACGCCCCGGCGATGGCGACGGCGACCGTGGGCGTCGCCATGGGGGCGGCCGGATCGGACGTCGCCCTGGAGACGGCCGACGTCGCCCTGATGGCTGACGACCTGTCAAAGCTGCCGTTCACCGTCGGCCTCAGCCGGCAGACCCGCCGCATCATCCGACAGAATCTGTTCGTCAGCCTCGGCGTGGTGGCCTTCCTCGTTCCGGCGACGATCTTCGGGCTCGGCATCGGTCCGGCGGTGGCCCTCCACGAGGGGTCGACGCTGCTGGTCGTCTTCAACGCGCTGCGTCTGCTCGCCTGGCGCGGCCCGCGAGAGGCCGTGTGAACTCGCAAACCTCAAGCACAGGAGAACCCCTATGAAACGCATCGGATGGGTCAGCGTGATCGCGCTCTTCCTTCTCGTCTCGGTGTTCGGCTTTGGAGTGCTGTCCCGTCAGGCCGCAAGGCCGTCCGCGACCGTGGCGGTCGATGCCCGGCCGATCGATCAGCACGCCGGCCACAGCGACGCGGCGGCCGACAGCCCGGCGACCCGGTCCTACAAGGAGGCCAACGCCCGGATGCATTCGGCCATGGAGATCGAGTACAGCGGCGACGCCGACGTCGACTTCATGCGGGGTATGATCGCGCACCACGAGGGCGCGGTCGCCATGGCCAGGATCGCGCTTGAGCATGGCTCCGATCCGGAGGTTCGCGGCCTTGCCGAAGAGGTCATCCGGACCCAGGAGGCGGAGATCGTCCGCATGCGGGTGTGGCTGGCCACCCGCGAGAGCCGGTCGAACTAGGCCGATGGGCTCAAAGCGGTCCACGATCCACAGCCGGGCGCCCCGCTGGCGTCCCGGCAAATACCGCGCCCGCGGGAGGTCCCGGCGACCCCGTCCGCCGGCGCCGTTTCGGCCGGTCCGAGACACCCTGATCGCGGTCGGGGCCGGCCTGGTGGCCGCCTTCGTCGTCTTATGCGTGGCGGCGCCCATGGCGACGACTTACCGGTTTCCCCTGTACGGCGCCTTCGGCGGGCTGATGCTTCTTTTGACCGCCTTGACCTTCCGGATGGCGGCGAAGGACCCGGCCGGCCGGCTGTTGGCCGCGATCCTGGCGCTGGTGTGCGTTCTCGGGACCGCCGCCTTGTACGTCGGACGCGATCAGATCAATCTTGCGCCGCCCCACAGGCACGCCGTCCCAGACGCCGCCGCTTCCGTCAGGCCCGGCCGATGACGGCCCTAGAGGCCACTGCGCGGGTTCCCGTCCGGATCACGCGCGGGGGATGGCTCGACATTCTGCGTTTCGTGGCGGCCGCCCTGATCGTCCTTTACCATTTCCGCGAGGCCGCCCCGGTCGCGCTCGGCGAGGTTCATCCCGTCTTCGACCGGGGCTACCTGTTGACGAACTTCTTCATCATCGACTCGGGGTACGTCCTCGCGCGCATCTACGGGGAGGGCTTCGCCAATCGCACCCTCTCGCTCTCCCTGTATGTGCGCCAACGGCTTCTTCGCGTCGCGCCCTCTCATCTCGTCGTCATCGCCGCGCTCGCGCTGCTGGTGGCGACCGCCGCCGCCGTCGGGATCCGTCCGAGCAACCCGCAATGGTTCGCCTGGCCCGAGCTTCCGGCGCAGGTCTTCCTCGTCCAGGCCTACGGCGTTCCGGGCGGGCAGGGCTGGAACGCCCCCACCTGGACGTTGTCCGCCCTGCTGGGCTGCTATCTGGCCCTGCCCTGGATTTGCAGGGCGCTCTGGCCACTGCGCCCGTGGCTCGTGGTTGCAGGGGTCGTAATGCTGCTCCTGGTGGCGGATGGTGCGAGCCGGGCATGGTTGGGAGACCCCCTCTACCGGCTTCCGCTCCGTCACGGATTCATCCGGGCGCTGCCCCTGTTCCTGCTGGGTGTCGCGGCCGCGATTCTGGGCGCGCGCGTCTGGGTCCCGCCGGTCCGTGCGGCATGGATCGGGCTCGCGGCCTTTGCCGGTCTGATCGCGGCCCAGGCCGTTTCCGATCTCGCCCTGATTTCGCTTCTCCTGCTCACCGTCATGATCTGGGCCGCCGGAGCCCTGCCCGTGGCGCGTCCGTCACGGCTGATCGAGCAGCTTGGTCTTATGTCCTTCGCTATGTTCCTGACCAACGAAGTGACCCGGATCGTCTGGTTTGGCGCGTTCGACGCCCTTGGCCAGGCGGCCTGGCCGGCGACCGTTCGCTGGGGCGTCTGGGGGCTGGGTCTGGCCTCCGCCTTTGCGGCGGCGGCGGTGTTCCGATACGGTTTCGACGGCCCGGTGCAAGCCTGGCTCAATCCGCCGCGGCGACCACCGGCGCAGCCGGGCGTGAGTTCTGACCGCCCGGTGGCTTGAAGGGCGCATCACCGAACCCTGTGCAACCGGGTGCGGCTCGGCTGTTCGCCTATCGGATGCCTGATCGGTCAATCTTCGGGCTCAGGCCGCGAGCGCACGTCCATATCTCGTTCAGGCTCCGGGAACCGCACGACACTGCGGGCGTAGACGGCGCATGCGCTTTCGTTTCTCCAGGAGTCATCCCTACCCGGGCGCGGTTGTCTCGGTGATTGACGATCCGCCGCAGGGATCGAACTGCGTGATCGAGTTCGGCGACGGCGTGGTGATCGTCGCGGGCGCTCGAACCGACGGCGACGCCCATCTTCTGGATATCCCGGCCTATCGCACGGCCAGAGGATCGAACGTCGGACCCGGCGAGTGGCGCGTGGCCCGGTCTCCGCGCGGGGCTGGCGCGCCCATCCCCGCCGTTAGCCATCCTCCCGGTCAAGAGGCGCCATGCCCATGCCCGGGGCGTCGAATGGTCCCTCAAGCCACTGAACCAGATACTCCGCCACGGCGCTCAACCACTGCGGTCGCTGGGCGGGGCGGCGACTGTAGTTTTCAAGCGTGTGGGCGAGCAGGAAGTCGTACGGTCGTGGATGGATCGCGAACCGGTTGGAAAGCGGCAGGTTCATCTCCAACGCCGCGGCCGCGAAGAGCGACCGTTGCACATGCCCGTTTCCATCCAGGAAGGGGTGGATGAAGCCGAACTGGCTGAAGAGATAAGAGAGCGTCACCAACTGGTCCCACGGCTCGACGAGGGTGTCGATCCGCAAGCGCACGGTCCCGACGAGGCTTTGCATGGCCGAAGGGACGTCCGGCGGGTCCATGAAGGTGAACGTCTGACCCTCGACGATGACGCTCGGACCGCCCATGACACGCAGCGCGAGGGATGTGCCGGGGACGCCGCGATAGCCGCCGGCGTATTCCGGATGGGCTGGCGGGACGAAGGCGGAGTAGAGGTCTCGATGAAGACCGCGCGGATCGTCCAGGCAGGCCCTCCGATAGACGGGGTCCGTTCGCAGCTTTTGGAGAAGCGTCGCGCTTTCGACGGCCATTCGGTCGTCGAAGTCGGGATGGCGCTGCGGATGCCATTCGGGATGTTGGAGCGTCATCGACTGTCCTCGCCTGCGGCTCTAGCCGTCTGCTCGAGCGGCGCCGACGCTCCAGCGTCGAAATGAAATAGTCGCGAGTCCGATAGCCTGGCAGGCGCGAGGATGGCGAGCGCGACAGGGCGCTGATCGGCTTTATCACGGATTGGGCCGGCGGGCTTGGCTTACCCGCCAGCAAGCGGGAAAGTCGTCTCGGTCAATCGTGTTGGTTGTGCCGCGCAGTTGCTCTAGGCTCCTGACCGGGGAGGCGACAATGACAGACCAAGACGCTCAATCGAACGAACCGGCCACGGACCTGTCCGTGCTCGACCGTGTATTGACGGCGTTCACGACCGCTGTTGAATCCGAAGAGGGGCTGGCTGACACCGCACAGCGGTTGGTCGATACGCTCATCACGAAGAAGGATCTCAGCGAGGCCGCGATCAGTCAGGCGCTCTTCGGAGGCGATCCGGCATGATCCAGGTCGAGAGCCTCACGATCGCGGAGTTCCGCGGCATCCGTAGCCTGTCGCTTAATCTTCAGCGGCGGAACTTCGCCGTCTGCGGCTCCAACGGCACCGGCAAGAGCGGTGTCGTGGACGCCTTGGAGTTCGTTCTGACGGGCACAATCTCGCGCCTGACAGGGAAAGGCCGCGGCGACCTGTCCATCAAGGATCATGGCCCTCACGTCGATAGGAAGACGGAACCGGAGAAGGCGTTCGTCGAAGCAACAGTGTGGATCCCGTCGCTCAGGCGATCCGTCCAGGTTCGGCGATCGGTGAAGGCGCCCGCCGTGCTTCAGGCCCATCCTGACAGCCCGGAGGTGCAGGCGGTGTTCCGCCAGCTGGAGGCCCATCCGGAGATCGCCCTGTCTCGCCGGGAGATCATTCGCTTTGTCCTGACCGAGCCGGGTCAACGCGCCAAGGACGTCCAGGCTCTCCTCAAACTGGACGACCTCGAAGTCCTGAGAACGCGGCTGCAGCGCATCTCTAACGCCAGTCAGGCCGCTGCGAAGGCCGCGGCCGCGACCCGTGATGCGGCGAAGGCTGAGTTTGTACGCGCGATGGATATCGCTGACGCGACCGCACCGGAAATCCTCGAAGCCGCCAACCGGCGCCGGAGGGTGCTTGGACTGGAGGGTCTTTCGACGCTGGGGCCCGAGGGGTCGCTACGCGATGGGTTGAGCTCACAAGCGGGCGGCCCGGTCGCCGCGGTCAACAAGGCGGTCGCCGCCGCTGATCTCGCCGCGCTGCGGGACTCAGTCGATCGGCGATCGGGGGAAGACGTCCGCGCCCAGGTCGCGGCGGCGAGGACGGCGGTCGAGCGGCTAATCGCTGACGAATCCCTGCTGAAGGACGTCGTGCGCGACGATTTTCTCAAGACGGCTCTCGATCTCTATGAGGGTGAAGTCTGTCCCGTCTGCGACACGCCCAAGACCCTGGACGAGCTCACCGCGATCATTCAGGCCAAGCGGGCGAAACTGGAGGCAGTCAAGGTCCTGCGCGCGGCGGCCGAAGACAAGCTGATGGGGGTTCGAGACGCGCTCGAAGCGGAAGCGGCTTTGACCCGGCCGGTCTACCTCACAGGCAAGTCGCTTCTCGAAGCCCATGAACTCGATCAGATCGCCGACCATGGCAAGGCCCTGGTCGATGCCGGCGCTGCGCTTGCGGCGCTTCTGCCGCTCGACAAGACGCTGGCCCGGCTTGACGAGCTGACGCCCTCCGCAGGTTTGGTCGATGTGTTGACCCGGCTTTCGGGAGCCATCGGCGGACTGCCGGAGCCTTCGGACCAGGACGCCGCGCGCGATTACCTCATCACGGGTCAGTTGCGCCTTGAGGCGTTGCGGACAGCCAGCGCGGCCGCCCGGACGGCGAACGCCCGCGCCGACAGGGCGAAGAAGGTCTTCGACCTGTACTCCGCGACCTCCACCGCGGCGCTGGAGAAGGTCTACGAAGACGTTCAAGGCCATTTCGCCGAGCTCTACCGCCGCATCAACGCCGATGACGAGGGGAACTTCGAGGCCAAACTGAAACCCTCCCTGGGAAAGCTCGGCTTCGGGGTGGACTTCTACGGACGGGGCTTCTTTCCGCCGGGCGCCTACCATAGCGAGGGACACCAGGACAGCATGGGCCTGTGTCTCTACCTCGCCCTGATGCGGTATCTCCTGGGAACGGGCTTCACCTTCGCGGTCCTTGACGACGTGCTGATGTCAGTGGACGCCGGTCATCGGCGAGGTGTCGAAGCTGCTGAAGGCGGAGTTCCCGGACACGCAGTTCGTTCTCACCACCCACGACCGCGCCTGGCTGAAGTTCATGAGCACGACGGGCCTCGTGGCCCCAAAGGACACGGTCCAGTTCCGCAAATGGACGGTGGAGGAAGGTCCCACGACCTGGAGCAAGGGCGACGTGTGGGACGAAATGCGCGAGAAGGCGCGAAATGACGATGTCGCAGGCGCGGCTGGCGCTCTGCGTCGATCTTTGGAGCACCTATCCGCGGAAGCCTGCCAGGCGCTGCGCGCCAAGGTCGAGTTCAGCGTCGATGGACATCATGACCTGGGCGACCTGCTGGATCCGGCCATCGGACAGATGAAGTCCCTTCTCAAAGACGCGCGTCTGGCGGCGGAAAGCTGGTCGGATACGGAGCGGTTGGCGGCGGTGAAGGCGAGTGAAACGGCCTTCGCCCAGGCCGTGACCGACGCCAAGGTCGAACAATGGCAGATCAATCCGGCCGTCCACTACAATGCATGGGCTGACTTGCAGAAGGCGGAGATGATCGCGGTCATCGACGCGTTTCAGGCGCTGTTCGTGCTCTTCAACTGTGACCAGTGCGGCGTCCTGATCGAGGTAAGTCCGGGACGTGGCCGACGTGAGTACCTCCAGTGCATGTGCGGCAAGGTCAAGTTCGCCTTCATGTCGAAACCGAAAGTCGCCGCGTAGGCCGCATTCGCGCTGGTCCCTGCTCAGTCCCCGGCGTCGCCAAGACGTCAGTCGTCTTCGTCCTCGCGTTCCCGCGGAGGCGGCGTCCAGCCGTCGGCCTCGAACAGGGCGACGACCTCGCCGAAGGCGTCGCGTCGATGCGCCCGCAGAAGCATCTGATAGAAGCGATTGCGGGCGTCCGCGGATGGCAGGCGTCCGGCGCCCGCGTTCCGGACTACGCTCAGGAGCAGGGCGCTGGTGCCGGACGCCGCGTAGTTCTGGCCGGTCGCGGCGACAGCGTCGAGCAACTGGTCGAGCGCCATCGTGTCGAGCCTCCCGGTATAGGGCGTGATGTAAGCGTCGAAATTCGCTTCGGAGCCGCGGAAGCTACCGGACTGGGCGTAGAGCTCAACCGCCTGGGGCCAAAGCTCCGGAAGGGGCGAGGCGGCGATCGCCCGAGCCAAAGCCTCCCGGTCGAGGACGGCGATCAGGGCGAGGATCGGCGCCCTGAACGGCGCGAAGGCGACGCCCTTTAGGAGGAGGTAGTCCGTCAGAGTGGCGCCGTCGGCGTTGTTGACCGTCTCCTGCAGGGAGGTCCGGGTCGGCTCCTGCACGAGGTGCCAGAAGTCGGGGAAGGCTGCGACGAAGGCGATGGCGCGGGGGCGGTCGGCCGGGTCGAGCGCGTCGAGCAGACGCACGACGCTGGCCACCACGTCAGGCCAGGCTGCAGCCGCCCGGTCGCGAACCGCGACCAGCGCGGCTTCGACCTTGGGGCGGACGACGTCGAGATGGGCGGGAACGCCCTTCAGCAGAGACTTCGCAAGCACGGTTCCGAAGTTGCGGATCGCCTGCGGCCGGACTCGCGCGAGGTAGCGCTGCTCGACATAGTCGAGAATCCGCGCGGGATCGGTTGGGAAGCCGGATGATTGGACGTCGGCGTCGAAGACCTCGAAGATGGCGCGGCCCTGGAGGGCTTCCTGACCGAGAACCAGGTCGACGGCGTTGACGAGATGCATCCGAACCAGTTCGGGGGTCGGTTCGAAGAGGAGGGCTTCGGCGGAGAAGGCCGGATGGGCGCAGAGGTGACGATCCTCGCGCAGGCGTTCGAGCTGCCGGCCCGCGATCTGGCTGATCGCCTGGGTGTTGTCTGCGGCGTCTTCGAGAATGCGGCCCTCCAGCTGAAGCAGTTGCCGGATGTCGCGGATGGCCGTCGCATTGTCCCACGACTGTAGGAAGGCCGTCGCCGCGGCATCGCCCATGGCGCTGAGCTCGCGATATTTGGCGATCAGATCATAGGCGATAGCGACCCAGGCGGCCGTGAGCGAGGCGCGCAGCGCCCCGGCCTTGTAGGCCCGCACGGCGTCCAGGAAGTAGGTGCGGGATTGCGGGTTGCGGACCTTGGTCAGCAGGATGTCGAGGTCTACGAAACTGGAATCCACGGGATCGCACCGGATAAGGAAAAGGAACGCCGACCTTAGCCATGCCCCTTGCGGGACGTAAGCTGGCGCCCAGTCATTGCCCAGGTGTGGGCCATGGCGAGCTTCACCTGGCGCGCTCGAATGCGCTGCGCGAGGGTGGAGGGCTAGCGGGGAGTGCAAGCATCGTACATTGGCCACACCCGCAGCCAGGTCGTATGGCGAGCGGAACGTCTTTCTGACCTCTCGACCGTCAAGCGGGCTCGTGGAATAGCAATCTGGGTGGAGCCGGCAAGGCCGGGGAGGGGGCGGCTGGAGTTCAGTGCCGGGACGAACCGCCGCGAGGATCAAGCGCTCCAGGCATTCGATCGCCTCCCGCTTCTCCTCAAGATAGTCGTGCTGGACATAGACCGACATGGTGATGGACGATCCGCCGCCTACCTCGTTCGCATGGTTGAGAAGCTTGGACAGAATGAAGGGGCTTGTCCTGGCTCGCGCCAGCCTGGTCGCCCCGCTGCGGCGCAGATCGTGGACCGTGATGTCCGGAATATCGATCGCGGCCCTGATGTCGCGCATGGCGTGGCTGATCGCGGAGGGATGAATGGCGCCCGGCGCCTCGCCGCGCCCCACGAAGACGAACGGCGACGGCTCCGCGCCCTCCGACGGCTTTGGCCGAAGCGCCAGGGCTTCCTTGATCAGAATGATCGAGAATTCGCCCAAGGGAACGACGGTGGTGCGTCCGGCCTTGGTGCGGCCGGCGGGGATCGTCCATGTCCGCTCGGCGAAATCGAGTTCGGCGACTCGCATCTCCGCGACCTCCGCGCGTCGCTGCAGAAGTAGGGCCGCCAGCTGGATCGCGATCCGGATCGGACGCCCCACCATTAGCGCCTCGTCCCGGCCTTTCGGCAGCGGACGTCGGTAGCCGGTCGTGTCTTCGAGAGCCCGCCAGAGCGCCCGCAACTCGACATCGTTGAGGACGCGCGTCCGCGGGGTTTCCTCCGCGAGATCGTCGAGCTGCTGGGCGGGGTTCCTGAGAACCCGATCCTCGGAGATTCCCCACGCGAAAATCTGGCTGATCAGGCTCCGGGCGCGATTAGACGTGACTCCCTTGCCCTCTTGTAGGATCTCCCGAAGGCGTTTGCGCACAACGTCCTTGGTCACCGCTTCGATGCGCAAACCCGCGATCTGGCGGAGATGCTTCCGGTAGAGGTTCCGTTCGGAAAGGATGGTGGGCGCGCGCTTGCGCTTTTTGCTCGGGCGATACTCTCCGGTCTCGGTGGCCTTGAAGTAGCCCTCTGCCATGTCGTCGAACGTCCTCAGCGTCTGAGCCTTGGCCTCGGCCTTGATGACCTGCATTTCGGTCGCTGGATCACGGCCGGCGTCGATCTCGGTTTGAAGTTTCCTCGCCTTCGCGCGGGCCCCCGCGACCGTCAGCGCGGCGGCGTCGCCCAGTGCTTGATCCGGCGGAACATAGCGACCGAGCCGAACTCTCGGCTGACTTCCATCCAGACGCCGATACCGAAAGCCCCAGACTTTCGAGTGCCCCGAAACCCGCAGGTAGAGACCCTTCAGGTCTGCATCCCAGAG
This sequence comes from Brevundimonas albigilva, assembly GCF_023503965.1. Taxonomy (GTDB): domain Bacteria; phylum Pseudomonadota; class Alphaproteobacteria; order Caulobacterales; family Caulobacteraceae; genus Brevundimonas; species Brevundimonas albigilva. The sequence goes on from NZ_CP097298.1 coordinate 27,194, forward strand.
CTCGAGACGATGCTCGTCAGTCGGTCTGAGCGCCGCGACGCTCCGGTCTGTCAGTCGTGTCGCGCCCATCTGAATCCTCGTCCGAAGCGCCCCGATTTTGGGGAGCAAATGGGGAGCAAATTGCAGCAACTCGAAGCATAGCGATGAAGAGAGATGAATTCAAAAACTTTCTAAAAACAGTGCGTTAGCACAGTCCTGAACAGTCCTGAAAAGGCATTGGAGGCCGCTGGGGGTCAAGGGGTCGCAGGTTCGAATCCTGTCGCTCCGACCATTCTTGAAAAACAGAATGACTTTGGTGGGGTCGTCCTTGCGGGCGACCCCATCGTCGTTTCAGCGGCCGCGCTCGGCCCATTTGAGCAGGGGAATGAGCGGCAGGCCCCAGGCCGTGCCGCCGATCGCGAAGAACAGGAAGTCGATCCAGGCCGAGGCGGGCAGCAGCCCGCGCAGGGCGATCAGCCCCCACACCCAGAAGGCCAGGAAGGCCAGCACGCCCAGGGCCGCGATGAAGCGACGCAGACGCGCGGGCATCAGCGCTTGCTCCGGAACAGGAAGAAGGCGACCAGGCAGATCACCGATCCGGCCAGCGACCAGGGAATCCAGGTCCAGCTGTCCATGGTGCTGACGGCGAGGACGCGCACGGCCAGGAACCAGCCGCACAGCAGGCCGACCCCCGAGACCAGGGCGGTCCCGCCCAGCCCGCGACGGCCCGTCAGCAGGTCGGCGACCCAGGCCAGCAGCAGGCCGCCGGCGGCGGCGGCGACGATGTCCAGATACTGCACGCGATCTCCCCGGGCCCGCCGCCCTTAACCTAAACAGACTCGATCTTGGCGGCCGAGGGGGGCATACCGCACCGGTCGCTTTCGATCACCGTCGAAACGGCAGCATATCCGTGTCAGCGTCGAGCGTCGAATGAGCCGTTTCGGAAATCCAGACCGCAATCGCGCCGTGGCCGTGTGGCTGTTCGCCACTGCGGCCCTGGTCTTTCTGATGGTGGTGGTGGGCGGAATCACGCGCCTGACGGGTTCGGGCCTGTCGATCACGGAATGGAAGCCCATCATGGGCGCCATACCGCCGCTGAACCAGGCGGACTGGATGGATGCGTTCGACAAGTACCGCCAGATTCCGCAGTACGCCCAGGTCAACGCCGGCATGACGCTGGACGAGTTCAAGTTCATCTTCTTCTGGGAATGGTCGCACCGTTTGCTGGGGCGGCTGATCGGCCTGGTCTTCTTCCTGCCGCTGGTCGTCTTCCTGGCGTTGCGCGCCGCGCCGCCGCTGTCCAGGCTGCATCGCCACGCCCTGCCGGATCGCCCGTCTGGCGCTGCGTGATGCTGCTGGCGTTGGGCGGGCTGCAGGGGCTGATCGGCTGGTGGATGGTGTCCAGCGGCCTGTCGGAGCGGGTCAGCGTCGCGCCCGAGCGGCTGGCCGTCCATCTGGGCCTGGCCTTTATCCTGTTCTCGGCCCTGATCTGGACCGGGCTGGAGGCCTGGAACGGCGAGGACCACGGACGTCCGCCGGCCGGCTGGGCGCGGGGCGCGGCGGTCCTGCTGGGCGCGGTCTTCCTGCAATGCCTGCTGGGGGCGCTGGTGGCGGGCGGCAAGGCGGGGCTGGTCTATACCGACTGGCCGCTGATGAACGGGGCCGTGCTGCCGCCGGCGGACTGGAGCGCGGGGGCGGGCGCCTTCCTGCATGACCAGGCGCTGACGCAGTTCAATCACCGGCTGGTCGCCTATGGCCTGCTGATCGGCGCCAGCCTCTACGCCTTTCAGGCCTGGCGCTGGCGGGTGGCCGAGGGCATGGGCTTCGCGGCCTTCACCCTGGCGGGGGCCGTCTGGCTGCAGGCCGTGCTGGGGATCGTCACCCTGATGCACGCCGTGCCCCTGTGGCTGGGCGTGCTGCACCAGGCGGGCGCGGCGATCGTGCTGGCGCTGGCCACGGCCAATCTGTGGGTCGTGCTGAGGGCTCAGCCCCGGCTGTTCATGTCCGGACCGAGGTCCATGGGCCTCTGATCGCCAGGGTCATGCCCGGGTACATGATGTTGACGAACAGCACCTGTCCGTCCGGCGAGAAGCAGGCGCCGGCGAACTCGGCGTTGCCGGTGAAGACGTTGCGCGCGATCGTATAGACCCGGCCGTCCGGCGTGACGCCTTTCAGGTGGTTGCGGACCGTGTCGGAATAGTTGTCCTCGCACACCACCAGATGGCCCCAGGGCGCGACGGTGATGTTGTCGCCCATGTTCAGGGTCCTTTCGTCCGTGCTTTCCACGAACAGCTGAAGCCGGTCGGCGGCGCCGTCCATGCCGGGCACCAGGCGCAGGATCTGCCCCCGCCGGATCGGCCCGCCGGAGGTGGCGGTGAAGTACATTTCATCGTCGCCCCACCAGACGCCTTCGCCGCGCGCCACCAGGGCCGCGCCCGCCGCATGGCCCCGGGCCGCCAGGTCGCCGTTCGGCGACTCCACGTCCTCCAGGTCGATCCACGCGACCTCGCGCCAGTCGCCGACGGCCCAGGCGCGGTCGTCCTGATTGCGGGTGTCGGCCGAGGGCGCGCCCTTCCACGCCATCGCCTGGAGCTTTCCGCCCCGCGCCAGCTGGCCGGGCGTGTCGGGGATGAAGCGATAGAACAGGCCGGCGTTGTCGTCCTCGGTCAGATAGACGACGCCGGTGCGCGGATCGATGCAGACCGCCTCGTGATCGAACCGGCCCATCGCCTTCAGCGGAACGGGATCGACCGGCCCGGTCGCGTCGGCGGGAACCTCGAACACCCAGCCGTGCGCCTTGGTCACGTCGGCGTCGCCGGGCGTCTCCAGCGTCTCCTCGCACGACAGCCAACTGCCCCACGGCGTGGGGCCTCCGCAACAGTTTGTCGAGGTCCCCGCCAGGGTCAGGCGCTGGCTGACCTTTCGCCGCGTCTCCAGGTCATAGACGATGGTGGAGCAGCCGCCGGGCAGGGGGCGGCCGTCCTTGTAGGTGTCAAAGGCCCGCGCCGCGTCCAGCCGGCCGATCTCCTCCTGGTGCAGGCCGCCCGGCCCCAGGTTGCGGTGCAGGGCGCTGGAGCCCTTCAGTTCGTGGTTGAGCACCAGGGCCACGCGCGATCCGTCCAGGGGGAAGCAGGCCATGCCGTCCGGCTGGCCCGGCGCGAACAGGCCGTCGTCCATCCGGTCGCCGCTCTGGGCCACGACCTGGTAGGAAAAGCCCTCGGGCAGGTCGAGCAGGCGGTTCGGATCGCGCAGCAGGGGGCCGTAGCCGGCGACCTCGTTGACGTAGGTCTCCGGCTCGGCGGCGACCGCATGGCGCGCCAGTCCGGCGAAGGCCAGGGGGCGGCGGCGGAAGTCAGGGCGCGGCGGCGATGAAGGCGCATGGTCGGCTCCGGCGGGCAGGGGAGGCCCTCCGATGGCGCATAAAGGTCATGGTTTGATGACGACGGGTGTTATTTCGTAACGGCGAGGGGCCCGCGCGGCTGAGGTATTTTAATACCGTTTACAGAAAGCTACGTTAAATCAGCCGCTTGACCGGATTTCGGCGCTCAAGGCGACATTGACGCGCCCCGCCGCCTCCTGTATCAGCCCGCCTTCCTTCGGTTCCTTCGGGAGCCGGACCCGATTTTCGTCTCCAGGAACAACCTCATGCTGAAGAGCACCACGGCTTCGCTGAAGCCGGCCGAGGTCGAGAAGAAGTGGATCCACATCGACGCCGAAGGCGTCGTGGTGGGCCGCCTCGCGACCTTCATCGCCAACCGTCTGCGCGGCAAGCACCGCGGCGACTACACCCCGCACGTCGATTGCGGCGACTACGTCGTCGTCACCAACGTCGACAAGGTGGTGTTCACCGGCAAGAAGAACACCGACAAGGTCTATTATCGCCACACCGGCCACCCGGGCGGCGTCAAGGAAACCACCCCGGCCAAGGTGCTGGGAGGCCGTTTCCCCGAGCGCGTGCTGGAAAAGGCCGTCGAGCGGATGCTGCCCAAGGAAAGCCCGCTGGCCCGCAAGCAGATGACGCACCTGCGTCTGTTCGCAGGCAGCCAGCACGACCACGAAGCCCAGCAACCGGAAACGATCGACTTCAAGTCGGCGTCCCCCAAGAACACCCGGAGCGTCTGAGCATGACCGACGTGACCAACACCGAGGCCGCCACCGGCTTCGACGCCCTGAAAGGCCTGACCGCCTCGGCTGAATCGGAAGCCCCCGTCCACGTCCAGAAGCTGGACGCCCAGGGCCGCGCCTATTCGACCGGCAAGCGCAAGAACGCCATCGCCCGCGTTTGGGTGAAGCCGGGGTCGGGCAAGATCACCGTCAACGGCAAGGACGTCGGCGCCTATTTCGCCCGTCCGGTGCTGCAGATGATGGTGGCCCAGCCGCTGACCGTCTCCGAGCGCGCCACCCAGTACGACGTCGTCTGCACCGTCGAGGGTTCGGGCCTGTCGGGCCAGGCCGGCGCCATCCGCCACGGCCTGTCGCACGCCCTGACGCACTATGAGCCGGAACTGCGCAAGGTCCTGAAGCCGCACGGCTTCCTGACCCGCGACAGCCGCGTCGTCGAGCGCAAGAAGTACGGCCGCGCCAAGGCCCGCCGCAGCTTCCAGTTCTCGAAGCGCTAACTGGCGACCGCCAGTCGGTTACGAAGGGGCGCTTCGGGGAAACCTGGAGCGCCTTTTTCTTTGGAGGAGCGCGGACCTTCAGGTCCGCAAGCGGCGGGTTCAAGACCCGCGGTCCAGGAGAGCGTCACATGACTCACACCCTCTTCATCGACGGCGAGGCCGGCACCACGGGGCTGGAGATCCGCGAGCGGCTGGAGGCGCGCCCGGACCTAGAGCTGATCCTGCTGGGCGACCGGCGGCGCGATCCCGCAGCGCGGCGCGAGGCCCTGAACGGCGCCGACGCCGTGATCCTGTGCCTGCCCGACGACGCGGCGCGCGAGGCCGTGGCCATGATCGAGAACCCCGCGGTCAAGGTGATCGACGCCTCGACCGCCTATCGGGTGGCGCCCGGCTGGGCCTACGGTTTCCCCGAGATGGACCCCGGCCAGCGCGAGATGATCGCCGACGCGCGTTTCGTCTCCAATCCCGGCTGCTATCCGACCGGCTTCATCGGCCTGGTTCGCCCTCTGGTCAGGGCCGGCCTGGTCCCCGCCGACTGGCCCGTCAGCGTCAACGCCGTCAGCGGCTATTCCGGCGGCGGCAAGGCCATGATCGCCGAGTTCGAAGGGGAGGGCGCATTGACCGCCTACCGCGCCTACGGCCTGTCGCTGAAGCACAAGCACGTGCCGGAAATGACCCGGCACGCCGGCCTGTCTCGCCCGGTCCTGTTCACGCCCGCCGTCGGGAACTATCGCCAGGGGATGCTGGTCGAGGTTCCGCTGCACCTCGGCGCCTTGCCGGAGACGCCCTCCATCGAGCGGCTGCACGGCGCCCTGGTCGAGGCCTACGACGGCCAGCGGTTCGTCGAGGTCGCGGACCTGGAGGACACCGAGGCCATGACCGGCCTGGAGCCCGAAGGGCTGAACGGCACCAACCGCCTGCGCCTGCACGTGTTCGGCGACCGGGCAGGCGAGCAGGCGCGCCTGGTCGCCCTGCTGGACAATCTGGGCAAGGGCGCCTCGGGCGCGGCGGTCCAGAACCTCAACATCATGCTGGGGCTGGACGAGGGGCAGGGGCTGATCTGATCGCCGCCTGAAACCGATCGGGCGTCGCCGTCGTAAGGAGGGCATGGAACCGATCGCCCCCTTCATCGCCGCGGCCTGCTGACCGGCGCCGCGGCGCTCGCCCTTTCGGCCTGTTCGCCCCAGGCGGCCGACGCGGGCGAGGCCCAGTACGCCAACGCCGTACCGCCGCGTCACCGACGCCGACTGGCGCCGCCGGCTGGGCGACGACGCCTGGCGCGTGCTGCGCCACGAGGCGACCGAGCGGCCCTACAGCAGCCCGCTCAATGACGAGCACCGTCGCGGGACCTTCGTCTGCAAGGGCTGCGACCTGCCGCTGTTCCGCTCGGGCTGGAAGTTCGACTCTCGCACCGGCTGGCCCAGCTTCTATACGGTCATCGCCGCCAACATCGGCCGCAAGCGCGACCTGGCCATCGGCGTTCCGCGCACCGAATACCACTGCGCCCGCTGCCTGGGGCACCAGGGCCACGTCTTCAACGACGGCCCGCGACCGACGGGGCTGCGCTACTGCAACAACGGCGCGGCGCTGAAGTTTGTAGCGGCCTAGAATGGCCCAAGCAACTATCGCCTAAGATATATTATGCGAAATAAAATCACGAGGATCGGGGCGGCGACGTCAGCGCGAAGGCCCGCCGTCAATCGGGTTTCCACAACGACATCAGAACCCTAGGAAGCATTTCTGGGAGGTCTTCGGAGATCATGCCGGGCCCGAACGCGCTGGCGGCCTGGGCGTGGATCCAGGTGGCGGCGCAGGCTGCGTCGAAGCTGTCCATGCGCTGGGCCAGCAGGCCGCCGATCATGCCGGACAGCACGTCGCCGGAGCCGGCGGTCGCCAGCCACGGCGACCCGTTCGGATTGACGGCGCAGCGGCCGTCGGGCGCGGCGATGACGGTTTCAAATCCCTTGAGCACGACCACCGCCTGGGCGCGCCGCGACGCTTCCAGCGCGGCCTTTTCCCGACCCTGGTCCATGAGGCCCGGAAACAGGCGTTCGAACTCGCCCTCGTGCGGCGTCAGGACGTCGTCCCGGTCCAGCACGGCGAACAAATCGCCGCTGCGGCCCTTGAACACGCTGAGGCCGTCGGCGTCGATCACCAGCGCCGCGCCGCCCTGGGACACCGCGCTGATGTTGGCGACCGTCATCTCGTCCAGGCCGGCCCGCCGGACCGATCACCAGGGCGTCCATCGCCTCGGTCTCGCGCGCCAGGGCGTCGGCGTTGGAGAACGGCGTCAGCATGATCGCCTCGACCGCCGGGGCGATGACCGAGGCGGCCTCGGGCGGACAGAAGAGGCGCACCAGGCCCGCCCCCATCCGCAGGCCCGCGCGCGCCGCCAGCCGCGCCGCGCCCGTCTGGTGGGCGCGCCCCGACACCACGCCCAGCCGCCCGCGCGTATGCTTGTGCGTGTTCCTGTCCGGCCAGGGAAGATTTTTGCGCCAGATCGCGGGGTCGTTGGTTTGCATCTTCGCCTGCCGATTATACGTGAAATTTCCGAGAAAAAGCGCTTGCGTTCGCCCGCCTTGCCGTGTCCCATTCCCGCCCGAGCGGGGTCGCATTTCGCGCGCCGCTCAGGGGTCGCCATGAAGAAGATCGAAGCCATCATCAAGCCCTTCAAGCTGGATGACGTCAAAGAGGCGCTCCAGGACGTGGGCGTTCAAGGCATGACGGTGCTGGAGGCCAAGGGATATGGCCGCCAGAAGGGTCACTCCGAGCTTTATCGCGGCGCCGAATACGTCATCGACTTCCTGCCCAAGATCAAGATCGAGGTGGTTGTCGCCGACGACCTGGCGCCCGCCGTGGTCGAAGCCATTCAGACCTCGGCCCGCACGGGCAAGATCGGCGACGGCAAGATCTTCGTCTCCGACGTGGCCGACGTGATCCGCATTCGCACCGGCGAAACCGGCGCCCAGGCGGTCTGAGTTCGCGTACCCCTCCCCGGCTCCGGCCCGTCGGGTCGCGATCCGGTCCTCCCCAACGACCAGAAGAACAGGACTTCCGAGAATGAGCGCCAGCAAGATCCTCAAGGAGATCAAGGAAAAGGACGTCCAGTATGTCGACGTCCGCTTCACCGATACGCGCGGCAAGCTGCAGCACGTCACCTTCGACGTCGACCTGGTCGACGAAGAGTTCCTGAACGAAGGCACCATGTTCGACGGGTCGTCGATCGCCGGCTGGAAGGCCATCAACGAGTCCGACATGCTGCTGAAGCCGGACCTGACGACCGCCTACATCGACCCGTTCTACCAGCAGACGACGATGTTCCTGTTCTGCGACGTGCTGAACCCGGACACGGGCGAGCCCTATAACCGCGACAGCCGCTCGATGGCGAAGAAGGCCCTGGCCTATGTCCAGTCCTCGGGCGTGGGCGACGCGGTCTATTTCGGCCCGGAAGCCGAGTTCTTCATCTTCGACGACGTGCGCTGGTCGACCCAGCCGCACGACACCGGCTACGCCTACGATTCGACGGAGCTGCCGGCCAACACCGGCGCCGAATACACCGAGGGCAACATGGGTCACCGCCCGGGGCCCAAGGGCGGTTACTTCCCCGTCAATCCGGTCGACAGCGGCCAGGACCTGCGTGGCGAGATGCTGGGCGTGATGCGCGACCTGGGCCTGCAGCCCGAGAAGCACCACCACGAGGTCGCCCCGGCGCAGCACGAACTGGGCCTGAAGTTCTCGGACCTGCTGACGATGGCCGACCGCCTGCAGCTCTACAAGTACGTGATCCACAACGTCGCCGCCGCCTACGGCAAGTCGGCGACCTTCATGGCCAAGCCGATGTTCGCCGACAACGGCTCGGGCATGCACGTGCACCAGTCGATCTGGAAGGACGGCAAGCCCATGTTCGCCGGCGACAAGTACGCCGGCCTGTCGCAGGAATGCCTGTGGTACATCGGCGGCATCATCAAGCACGCCAAGGCCATCAACGCCTTCTCCAACTCGACGACCAACAGCTACAAGCGCCTGGTGCCGGGATATGAGGCGCCGGTGAAGTTGGCCTATTCGGCCCGCAACCGTTCGGCCTCGATCCGCATCCCGCACGTCTCGTCGCCTAAGGCCAAGCGTCTGGAAGCCCGCTTCCCCGATCCGATGGGCAACCCCTACCTGACCTTCGTGGCGCTGCTGATGGCGGGCCTGGACGGCATCGAGAACCGCATCGATCCGGGCGCACCGGCCGACAAGAACCTGTACGACCTGCCGCCGGAAGAGCGCGGCTCCATCCCCGAGGTCTGCGGCTCGCTGCGCGAGGCGCTGGAGAACCTCGACAAGGACCGCGCCTTCCTCAAGAAGGGCGGCGTGATGGATGACGACTTCATCGACGCCTACATCGAGCTGAAGATGGAGGAGGTGATGCGCCTGCAGCTGCATCCCCACCCCGTCGAGTTCGACATGTACTACAGCTGCTGATCGACAGCGGGCTGAACGCGAAGGCGCCGGGCGGGACCGTCCGGCGCCTTTGTCGTGTCAGGCGACGGCGGCGCCCTGCTCCGCCGCGGGGATGACGCCCTGGTCCAGCAGGGCGTGCAGGGCGTCGACGTGGCCGTCGCGGCTCTGGACCGGCGCGGGATCGGACGTCATCACGACCGTCAGCCGCAGGTCCGGCACGACGAAGACCATCTGTCCGCCATAGCCCCAGGCGAAGAAGACCTCGTGGCGACCGGACCGGCGAATCCACCAGCCATAGCCATAGGGATCGCCGCTCCAGCGCGACGTCCCCCTGCCCCGCCACGACGCCTCGACCCAGCCCTCCGGCAGGATGCGGCGGCCCTGATGCAGTCCGTCGTTGCGGTACAGTTCGCCGAAGGTCAGCAGCGCCATCGGCGACAGGCGCATGTCGTTGCCGCCGAAATAGATCCCCTGCGGGTCCGTCGGCCAGGACGGTATGTCGACGCCCAAGGGCTCGCCCAGCCAGTCGCGCGCCAACGCCAGCGTCGAGCGGCCCGAGGCGCGCGTCAGGCAGGCCGAGGTCAGGTGGGACGTGCCGGTGGAATAGACCATGCGCCCGCCCGGCTCCGCCTCGAACGGCTGCGCCAGGGCGTATCGGACCCAGTCGCGGCTGGAGACCCAGGCGCCGTAGTCGGCCCCGGAGGTGGAGCCCAGGCCCGCCTGCATCGACAGCAGGTCGCCTATGGTGACCTCCGCCAGGCGCGGGTCCGGCGTGGCGGGAAAGCGGTCGGCCAGGAAGGCGGAGATCGGCTGCTCGACGCCTTGGAACACGCCCTGGCCGATCGCGACGCCCCCCAGGGCGGCGATCACCGACTTGGAGGCGGACTTGACGTTGACCGGGGTCTCCAGCGACGGGCCGCGCCAGACCCGTTCGAACAGCCGTTGGCCGTCGCGGGCGACGATCATCGCGTGCAGCCTGGGCAGCGCCTCCGCACGGACGGCGACGCGGTCCATCAGGGCGGCGTTCAGGCCCTGTGTGGGCGCGGGCGACGGCAAGACGTCGGCCGCCTGGCTGCAGCCGTGCATGAAGGGAAGGGTCAGGCCGGCGGCGAGAAGCGTACGTCGATGCATCGGCGGTTCAACGGGCGCCGCGCCCGGTTCGTTGCCGCCTGCGACGAAGCGCGTCAGGCCGCCTCGGCCTCCAGCGCGTCGGCCTTGTCGCGGCGCATCTCGATGATGCGCACGCACCAGATCGAGATTTCGTAGAGGATGACCAGGGGCACCGCCAGCATCAGCTGGCTGATCGGATCGGGCGGCGTGACCACTGCAGCCACGACCACCACGGCGACAATGGCGTAACGCCGGCCGGCCGACATCAGCTTGGAGTTGATCAGCCCCGCCAGGCCCAGCAGTGTCATCACGACCGGCAGCTGGAAGCACAGGCCGAACGCCAGCAGCAGCGCCGTGACCAGGCTGAGATAATCCGACACCTTGGGCAGCAGATTGGCCTGGATGCCGTCGCCGACGATCTGCTGGCTCAGCGAGAACCACATCACGAACGGCAGCATGACGAAATAGACCAGCGCCGCCCCCAGCAGGAACAGCAGCGGCGCGGCGATCAGAAACGGGGCGAAGGCGCCGCGTTCGTTGCGATACAGACCCGGCGCGACGAATCGATACAGCTGCCAGGCCAGGATCGGGAACGCCACGAAGACCGCGCCGAACCCGGCCAGCTTCATCTTGGTGAACAGGATTTCCAGCGGCGCCGTGTAGATCAGGTTCACCGTCTGGCCGTCGACGTGGGGCAGCGCCTTCAGCCCCGCCGTGCCCAGGATCAGATCGACGGGCGACACATGGCCGTGCGGCCCGACCGAGGCGTAGAAGGCCTGGGCCGCCGCGAACGGCTTGACCAGGAACAGATAGATCGGTTCCGAAAAGGCGAAACACAGGATGAAGCCGGCGGCGAAGGCGATCACGCACACCAGCAGCCGGTTCCTGAGCTCGATCAGGTGGTCCATCAGCGGCGCGCGCGACGCTTCGATCTCGGCCTCGTCGCGGTCGGTCACAGCTCGGCGGCCTTCTTGCGCGGGGTCTTCCTGGCGGGAGCGGCCTTGGCCGCAGCCGAAGGGACCTTCGCCGATTTCGGCGCCGCCTTGGGCTTGGCGGCGGGCGTCTTCGCGGCGGCCGGCTTGGCCGCGGCGCGTCTGGGCTTCGGCTTGACGACGGCCGGGGGCGCCGGTTCAGCCTGCTCGGCTGCGGGGTCGGGCGCCGTCGCATCCGGCCATTCATCGGCGGCCGGCGTCATCTCCGGGACGCTGGACGTCGGCGGCGCCTCCAGCGGCTTGGTCAGTTCACTGTTGATGTCCTTGAAGGCGTTCTGCGCCTCCGGGCCCAGCGGATACATCCCCTGCCCCGTCCGCAGCGCCTCGACCTCCTTGCGCAGGTCGTCCAGTTCGGACTGGCGCGCCATCTCGTCGAAGCTGGAGCGGAACTCGTTGGCCATGGCGCGCGCCTTGGCGACCATCTGGCCGACGCGACGCATCAGCACAGGCAGGTCCTTTGGCCCCACGACAAGCAGGGCCACCAGACCGATCACGACAATTTCGAATCCCCCGATACCGGGGCCAAGCCCGCCCATGCGTCAGCCCTTGCAGACGACGATCAGCGCTTGATCTCTTCCTTTTCGGCGTCGGTGCGCGGCAGCGAGCTGACGCCGTCGTGCGGGCCGTCCTTCTTGCCGTCGTCCGACAGGCCGTCCTTGAAGGCGCGGATGCCCTTGGCGGCGTCGCCCATGATGCTGGACAGCTTGCCGCGGCCGCCGAACAGCAGGGCGATGACGACGATGACGATGGCCCAGTGCCAGATGCTCATGGAGCCCATGGCGTATTCTCCTCGCGGGGACCGATCATCGGTCCCGTCCACTATTCTTCGACCTGCATATAGGCCCAGTGATGGCCCCGCGCCAAGGGACGCTGTAGGTCTGCGCGACCATGAGTCCCTCCGATCACGTCATCATCCACACCGACGGCGCCTGCAAGGGCAATCCCGGCCCTGGGGGCTGGGGCGCGGTCCTTCAAGCCGGCGGGGGCCACGAGAAGGAGTTGTGGGGCGGCGAGGCGAACACCACCAACAACCGCATGGAGTTGATGGCCGCCATCATGGCGCTGGAAGCGCTGAAGCGGCCCTGCAAGGTCGAACTGCACACCGACAGCAAATACGTCATGCAGGGCATCACCGAATGGATGCGCGGCTGGAAGGCGCGCGGCTGGATCACCGCCGACAAGAAGCCGGTCAAGAACGCCGACCTGTGGCAGCGGCTGGACGCCGCCCGGGCGCGCCACGACGTCAAGTGGCGGTGGGTCAAGGGCCACGCCGGCCATGAACTGAACGAGCGGGCGGACCAGCTGGCGAATCGCGGCGTTGCGGAGCTGAGGGGCCGCTAGACCGCCTCCACCTCCTTGTCCGGCTCGGCGGCTTGGCGGCGGATGCGCGATCCGCTCATGACCGCGCCGAACAGGGCCGCGACGGCGGCGATCTGGAAGCCGTGGCGCACGCCCGTCTGCGGCGCCGCCGCCAGCAGGAAGGCCACCACGACCGCGCCCATCGACTGGCCCAGCACCCGGGCCGTGCCCAGGCTGCCGCCGGCGGCCCCGGCCCGCTCGCGCGGCGCCTCGGACAGCATGGCGCGGTTGTTCGGCGACTGGAAGAAGCCGAAGCCGGCCCCGCACACCGCCATGCGCCAGATCACGTCGAAGCTGGAAGAATCGGCCTCAAGGAAGCTCAGCGCCATCAGGCCGCAGGCGAACAGGCTCAGGCCGATCGCGCCCAGCACGCCGGCCGAATAGCGATCCGACAACCAGCCGGCCAGCGGCGCCGCGACCATGGTGGCCAGCGGCCAGGGCGTCATCAGCAGGCCGGTCTCGACCGCGCTGAGGCCCAGCGATCCCTGGAGGAAGAACGGCAGGGCGACGAAGGCCATCATCTGGGCGGTGAAGGAGATGACCGAGGTCGCCACCGACAGGGCGAACATCGGCCGGGCCAAGAGGTCCAGCGGGATCAGAGGCGCAGCCCGGGTCCGCTCGCGCCGGACCAGAAGGACGCCCGCGGCCAGGCCCGCGCCCACCAGACCGAACCCCAGCGCCGACGCCTCTCCGTGCGCCAGGGCCTGCATGCCGGTGATGACCAGACCGAAGGCCGCCGCGTTCAGCGCCGCGCCGGTCCAGTTCAGTCGCCGCTTCTGCAGCGGATTGTGCGGCAGGGTGAACCCCGCCATCGATACCGCCAGCAGGCCGATCGGAATGTTCAAGGCGAACAGCCAGCGCCAGTGTCCCACCGACAGGATGGCCCCGGCGATGGTCGGGCCGGCCGCCGCCGCCAGCGACACGATCACCGCGTTGATCCCCACCGCCCGGCCCAGCATCCGCTGCGGATAGGTGAAGCGCACCAGGGCGCCGTTCACGCTCATGATGCCGGCCGCGCCGAAGCCCTGGATCACCCGCGCCAGGCTCAGGCTGGCGATGGAATCGGCCATGACGCAGCCGATGGACGCCACGGTGAAGACCGCCAGTCCCGCCTGCGAAACCCGGCGATAGCCGACGATCTCGCCCAGCGAAGCCAGCGGCAGAAGAGAGACCACGATGGCGATCTGATAGGCGTTGACCACCCAGATCGACGCCGCCTCCGACGCTTGCAGGTCGTGGGCGATGGATGGCAGGGCCACATTGGCGATGGCGCCGTCCAGCACCGCCAGGGTGATGCCCAGGCCGATGGACACGATGGCCCAATACCGGCGCGGGACCGGCAGGCCGTCCTGGGCGGGCGAACGGGCGGCGGGCGGCGGGGCGGTCATGTCCGCCCAACGCGGCCGAACGGCGCCGGTTGCGTCCGGCTCGCGCGCGTCAGGACGGCGCGGGCCAGGACGGATGGCGACAGGCCGCCTCGAGTCAGGTTTGGGCCCTGACCTTCAGCAGCGAGCCGCTGACCTGGTCGACGACCACGTCCTGGCCGGCGGGCGGCGCCTCGCCCTCGATCTCGGCGGACCATTCGGCGCCCGAGACGAAGACCCGGCCGCGGCCGCCGACGAAGGCTTCCACCACCCGCGCGCGCTGGCCGACCAGGCGGCTGTCGCGGTCGTTGACGTCGGGCCCGGCGGGATTGGCCTTGCTGACCAGGCGTCGAGACAGCACGGTGGCGATCACCGTCAGCAGGGCGAAGATCGCTACCTCGGCCGCCAGGCCGGGTCGGAAGCCGACGGCGGTCAGCACCGCCACGATTCCCGCCGAGACGGCCGGCCACAGCAGCCATTCGGTCGACAGCATGGCCTCGACGGCCAGCAGCAGCACCCCTATGGCCAGCCAGATCCAGAACGGCTGGGCGACATAGAGATCGACGAGCGCATCCATCGGTCAGCCCCCTCAGGCGGTCGGCGGCACGGCGCCGCCGGCGGGACGGCGCGGCGGGCGCGGCGCGCCGGACGGCGAAAGCGCGCGGGCCGGTTCGCGCTGCTGATCCTTGGCCAGACCCACCATCTCGCCCAGGCCGGCGATGGTGCCGACCAGGGCGCCCATCTCGGCCGGCACGATGACGGTGCGCTGCTGCGGACTGCGGGCCAATTCGGCGAAGGCCTCGACGTACTTCTGCGCCACGAAATAGTTGATGGCGTTGACGTCGCCGCGGGCGATGGCCTCGGACACCATGGCGGTGGCGCGCGCCTCGGCCTCGGCCTCGCGCTCGCGGGCCTCGGCGTCGCGGAAGGCGGCTTCCTTGCGGCCCTCGGCCTCCAGAATGGCCGACTGCTTGGCGCCCTCGGCGCGGGCGATGGCGGCCTGCTTCTCGCCGTCGGCCTCGGTGATCACCGCGCGCCGCTCGCGCTCGGCCTTCATCTGGCGGGCCATGGCGTTGGTGATGTCGGTCGGCGGCGTCAGGTCCTTGATCTCGATGCGGTTGACCTTGACGCCCCACGGCTCGGTCGCGGCGTCGATGACGTGCAGCAGACGCGTGTTGATGCTGTCGCGCTGGCTCAGCACCTCATCCAGCTCCATGGAGCCGACCACGGTGCGCAGGTTGGTCATGCACAGCTGCGCGATGGCGTAGGGCAGATCGTCGACGCGATAGGCCGCCTTGGCGGCGTCCATCACCTGGATGAAGACGATGCCGTCGACCTTCACCATGGCGTTGTCCTTGGTGATGACCTCCTGGGTCGGCACGTCCAGCACCTGCTCCATCATGTTCATGCGCCGGCCGACGCGCTCGATGAAGGGCGTCAGGAAGCCGATGCCCGGCGTCAGGGTCTTGGTGTATTTGCCGAAGCGCTCGATCGTGAACTCGCGGCCCTGGGGCACGATCTTGATCACGCTGAACAGAAGGGCGATCGCCAGCAGCAGCACGACGCCGGCGAAGATTGTGGTCACGTCCATCCGATCCTCCTCATGGAGGTCGATCTACCCGCTGCACGCGAGCGGCGCCATAGAAACCGGACGCCGTTCGCCGATTATGCGCCGCCCCGATGTTGGGCGTAGGCGTCGAGACGCGCCGCGACGTCGGCCTCGAGATCGCCGTAGAACAGATTGTAGGGGCGCGCCTTCCTGCGGTCGGCCCAACTGCCCTGCTCGCGGAAGGATTCCAGGTCCGGGCGGCTGTGACGCAGCAGGCCTTCGCGGCATTGGGCCGAGACCTCGCGGGCGATCAGCGCCGGGCGCGCGCCCCATTCCAGGCCTGTGGCGTTGGTTGCGCCGCGATGCATCCGGGCGGGCGCCGGCTCCTGGCCCGTCGAGCCGGTGATCGGGTTCACGCAAAGCGCGGCGCGGCCGTTCAACTCGACCAGACGCCCCCTCTCGTCCCAGACCAGCGCGCGGCGAAGGCGCCGATGCGCGGCGCCGTCGTCGTTCTCGCCGACTTCGGACCAGGCGACCACGCAACGGGTCTGGCGCCGTGTGGCGCAGGCCGGCGTGGAGGGGGACAGGCCGTCGGCGGCCACGATGGCGTCCATCAGATAGGCCGCGACAAGCCGCGCGCGAAGCGCGGGATCCGGCGCGACCTTCTCGCGCACCAGCCGGTCCAGAAGGTCCGCGCCCTGCTCCACCCCGGCCAGGACGATGGGGCCCTCGGGATGGCGTTTCAGCCAGGCGTCGAAGGCCGCCGCCACGTCGGCGTAGGCGAAGGCGCGGGCCTCGCGCGCGTCGTCGCGCAGGGTCAGGCGGGTGTAGAGGCTGGCCTGGCGATAGCGCGGCGCGCTGACCGATCCGGCGCGAGCGAATGGCGCGGCGTAGTTGGGCAGGACCACCCGCCGCAAATAGGCGTCGGCCCCGCGGTCGCCGATTGGCGCGTTCCAGTCGTGGCCGCCGTCGAAGGTGGTGGAATGGACGAAGAAGACCGCCGCCGGTCCGGCGCCCTCGGCCCGCGCATCCAGCAGGGCCCAGGCGGACGGCTGGGAATATTCCGGCGCGGGCGGCGGCTCATAGGTCTGGAACGGCACCTGCGGGTCCAGTCCGGCCCTCAATATGTCGCCGCGCCACACCGCCACGGCCGCCGTCAGGGTCAGGATGATCGCGACGCCCGCCAGGCCGATCCATTGCCGAAACGTCAGCCGCGCCTTCATCAGCGATAAGGGTCCGGCTTGGACAGGAAGTCCTGGACATAGCGCCGGACCCCCTCTTCCAGGGGCGTCGACTGACCGCCGAAGCCCGCCGCGCGCACCCGGTCCATGCGGGCCTGGGTGAAATACTGGTACCGGTCGCGAATGACCTCGGGCATGTCGACGTAGTCGATGGCCGGTTCCCTGCCCGCCGCCGCGAAGGTCGCCCGCGCCAGGTCGGCGAACGATCGCGCCTGGCCCGAGCCGGCGTTGAACACGCCCGACACCTCTGGCGATCGCAGCAGCCAGTCCACGATGTCGACCACGTCGTCGACATAGACGAAATCCCGCAACTGGCCGCCGTCCGGATAGGCTGGATTGTGAGACCGGAACAGGCTGACGGTCTCGCCCGCCGCCACCTTGGGCCAGATCTGCGCCACTACCGACTTCATCCCGCCCTTGTGGCCTTCGTTGGGGCCATAGACGTTGAAGAACTTCAGCCCCGCCCACTGCGGCGGCGCCCGGTCCCGGTCCGCCTGGCGGACGGCGTATTGGTCGAACAAAAGTTTCGAATAACCATAGGCGTTTAACGGGCGAAGTTGAGACAGGGACTCCGCATCGTCATCGTCGTTGAAGCCCGCTTCGCCGTCGCCGTAGGTCGCCGCCGAGGAGGCGTAGATCATCCGCACGCCCCGCATTGCACCAGTCCCACAGGTCGCGCGACAGGGTGAAGTTGGTCTTCAGGATCAGGTCTGCGTCCGGCTCGGTGGTGGACGATATGGCGCCCATGTGCACCACGGCCTCGACGCGCGCGGCGTGCCGTTCCAGCTGTTCGAACAGCGCTTCCGGCGCCCACAGGTCGGCCACGGCGTGCTTGGCCAGATTGCGCCATTTGGCCAGATCGGCGGTCTCCAGCCGGTCGCACACGACCACGTCATAGGCGGTCTCGGCCGTCAGCCGCGCCACGATGTTGGAGCCGATGAAGCCGGCGCCGCCCGTCACCACGATCATTCTTGGCGTCATTGGGCGCTCCCGGTCATCTTCTCGATGGTGCGGGTGGTGGAAAACCCGTCCTTGAAATCCGCCAGGCGGACCACGCCGCCCCAGCTTTCGACCAGGTCGCCGCCCACCACCCCCTCGCGGGTGTAGTCCGAGCCCTTGATCAGCACGTCGGGCCGCAGCCGTTCGATCAGGGCGATGGGGGTCGGATCGTCGAAGCTGGTGACGCGGTCGACGCTGGCCAGGCCGCCGATGACGACGGCGCGGCTGTCCAGGTCGTTGACGGGGCGCCCCTCGCCCTTCAGCCGCCTGACCGAGGCGTCGGTGTTCAGCGCCACGACCAGCCGGTCGCACCATCCGCGCGCCTGGGCCAGATAGGCGACGTGGCCCCGGTGCAGGATGTCGAAACAGCCGTTGGTGAAGCCGACCTTCAGCCCCTGCCGGCGCCAGGCCTCGACCTCGGCGGCCAGTTCGTCCAGCGGCGTGACCTTGGCCTGGGCCGCGACGGCGTGCTGGCTCAGTTCCGCCTCGATCAATTCCGCCGGGGTGACCACGGCGGTGCCGGCCTTTCCGACCACCACGCCAGAGGCCAGGATCGCGAACTGAACCGCCGTTTCCAGCGCCGCGCCCGCGCCCAGCGCCAGACCCAGCGAGGCCAGGACGGTGTCGCCCGCGCCGGACACGTCGAACACCTCCGCGCGCGGCCCGGGAAATGCCGCACGGGTCCGCCCCGCCGCATCAGGCTCATGCCCTTGGCCGCGCGCGTCACGACCACGGCCTTGGCGGTCGTCTGGTCCAACAGGGCCGCCAGCGCCGCCTCGACCTCGGCGTCGGTCTCGACCGGCAGGCCGGTGGCGCCTGTCAGTTCCGAGGCGTTGGGCTTGATGACGTCCACGCCGCCATAGCGGGCGAAGTCGCGGCCCTTGGGGTCCACGATCACCGGCGCGCCCGTCTGGCGCGCGGTCTTCAGGGCGGCGGCGATCAGGCCGTCGCTGACCACGCCCTTGGCGTAATCCGACAGAAGAATGACCGAAGCCTCTGCAAAGGCGTCGGAATCCTCGATTTCGACGCCTGCTTCCTCTTCGTCCAGCCTCAACAGCTGCTGGCCGGCGGCGACGAAACGGGTCTTGACGATGGTGCTCGCGCCCGCCGGGCGCGCCACGAAGTCGGCCACGCGATCCTCGGCCGCGATGAGGTCGCGCAACTCCTGTCCGGCCGCATCGTCGCCGGCGACCGCGCCCAGGCGCGCCAGGCCGCCCAGGGCAGCCACGTTGCGCGCCACATTGCCGACCCCGCCGGGCATGGCCGTGGTGCGACGGGTCCGCAGCACCGGGATGGGCGCCTCGGGCGAGATGCGGCTGACCTCGCCATAGACGTAGCGGTCCAGCATCAGGTCGCCGACGCAGGCCGCCTTCAGGTCGCGCACGCGCTCCAGCAGCGTCTGCAGGGCGCCCAGATCAAGCGTATCGGACATGCCGCCCGGCCTAGAGGATTCAGGCCGCCAGCGCCACCGGCCCCTTGGCGCCGGTCTTGATGGCCAGGTCGTCGAAGGCGATCAACTGGGCCGCCAGCGCCTCGAACTGGTCCAGCGGCACCATGTTGGGGCCGTCCGACGGGGCGTGGTCCGGGTCGGGGTGGGTTTCCATGAACACCGCGTCGACGCCGACCGAGACGGCGGCGCGCGCGAGCACCGGCACGAACTCGCGCTGGCCGCCCGAGGACGTGCCCTGCCCGCCTGGCTGCTGGACGCTGTGGGTGGCGTCGAACACGACCGGGCAGCCGATCTCGCGCAGCACCGGCAGGGCGCGCATGTCGCTGACCAGGGTGTTGTAGCCGAAGCTGGCGCCCCGTTCGCAGGCCATCACGTTCGGATTGCCCGCGCCGACCACCTTGGCGATGACGTTCTTCATGTCCCAGGGCGCTAAGAACTGGCCCTTCTTGATGTTGATGGCCTTGCCGGTCGCGGCGGCGGCCAGCAGCAGGTCGGTCTGGCGGCTGAGGAAGGCGGGGATCTGCAGCACGTCGACCACTTCTCCGACCGGCCCGCACTGGGCCTCGGAATGGACGTCGGTCAGGGTCGGCAGGCCGACGGTCTCGCGGATTTCGGCGAAGATCGGCATGGCGTCCTTCAGGCCGATGCCGCGCGCGGCGCTGGCGCTGGTCCGGTTCGCCTTGTCGAAGCTGGTCTTGTAGATGATCCCGACGTTCAGCCGCGCGCCGATCTCCTTCAGCGCATGGGCCGTCTCCAGCGCGTGCTGGCGGCTTTCCATCTGGCAGGGACCGGCGATGAAGGCGATCCGGGCGCCGCCGCCGATGACGACAGGCGTCCGAAGACCTTCGGACAACGTAATGACGGCGTTGGGTCGGCTCACGGCGGTTCTCTTGCGTTGTGTTCGGGGCGCGGTTCCTGCCGCGTCCATGAGGCCAACAGGTGGCGCTCATTCAGGTTGAACGCAAGTTATCACGGAGTTCGCCCGCGTGGCCACAAAGCCCGTCATCCTCTGGTTCCGCCGCGACCTTCGGCTGCAGGACAATCCCGCGCTGAACCATGCGGCCGAGACGGGCCGGCCGATCCTGCCGGTGTTCATTCTGGACGAGGGCCACGGACGGCCGACCGGCGCGGCCTCGCGCTGGTGGCTGGACAAGTCGCTGCGCGCGCTGGACGGCGCCCTGCGCGACCGGGGCGGCCATCTGGTGTTCCGTCGCGGCGATTCGCTGGGCGAACTGCAGCAGCTGATCCGCGAGACCGGCGCCGACGCCGTGTTCATGAACCGGCTGTTCGAGCCCGACGCCTTCGACAAGGACGCCGACATCGCCCATGCGCTGAAGGCGGACGGCGTGGACTGTCACGGCTTCAACGGCGCCTTGCTTTGCCGTCCCGGCGGGGTGCTGAACGGCGCAGGCCAGCCCTACAAGGTGTTCACGCCGTTCCTGAAGGCGCTGCTGGCCCAGGCCGAGCCGCCGGGCCACATCCTGGGGCCGCGCCGCATCGAAACGCCGAAGGCGGCCAGCGAAGCCCTGGACGACTGGGGACTGCATCCGACGAAGCCGGACTGGTCCGAAGGCTTCGACTGGTCGCCCGGCGAGGCCGGCGCCTTAGACATGTTGACGGATTTCCTGTCCAAGGGACTGAAATCATACGCCGAAGGTCGCGATCATCCCGACCGGCCGGGGACCAGTCGCCTCTCTCCCCATCTGCACTGGGGGGAAATCAGCCCCTGGCGGGCCGTGACCCAGGCGAGGGACGCCGCCCTCGACGGCCACGTTCCCGCGGCCGAGGCCGAAAAGTTCATCGCCGAGCTGGGCTGGCGCGAATTCTCGGCCCACCTGCTGCGCCACTTCCCCTACATGACCGAGCGCGCCTTTCGGCCCGAGTACGACGCCATGCCCTGGCGTCACGCGCCGGCCGCGCTCGAGGCGTGGAAACGCGGCCGAACCGGCTATCCGCTGGTGGATGCGGGCATGCGCCAGCTCTGGACGACCGGATGGATGCACAATCGGGTGCGGATGGTGGTCGCCTCCTTTCTGGTCAAGCATCTGCTGATCGACTGGCGCGAGGGCGAGGCCTGGTTCTGGGACACGCTGGTCGACGCCGACCTGGGCAACAACGTCCAGAATTGGCAGTGGATCGCGGGGTCGGGCGCCGACGCCTCGCCCTGGTTCCGCATCTTCAATCCGGTCGCCCAGAGCCAGAAGTTCGACGCCCGCGGCGGCTATGTGCGCCGCTGGGTCCCGGAGCTGGCGCGCCTGCCCGACAAATGGCTGCGCGCGCCCTGGACCGCGCCGCAGGACATCCTGCGCGACGCCGGCGTGCGCCTGGGCCACGACTATCCCCGCCCGATCGTCGACCATGACGAAGCCCGCGCCCGCGCCCTGGGCGCGCTGAAGGCCGTCAGCGGTCGCGGCGACGACGCCAGCGACCGCGATTGACCCCCGCCCCCGCCCGATGAAAGATATCCGCCGATGAGCGTCGCCACCGCAGAGATCGAAGCCGTCGCCCGCCGAACGCCGCGCGTGTTCGCCATGCTGCTTCGCCTGCTCGCCGCCAACTGGACCGTGGGCCGCCTGACGGTGCGGCTGCCCAATGGGGAAGTCCAAGTGCTGCAGGGCGACAAGCCCGGCCCGCAGGGCGTGCTGGAGGTGAAGGACTACGCCTTCGCGCGGCGGGTGCTGGCCGCCGGCGACATCGGCTTTGCGGAAGGCTACATGGCCGGCGAGTGGGACACGCCTCAGCTGGCGGCCCTGCTGGAAACCCTGGTCGACAACTATGACCACATCCGCCGCCTGTTCGACGGCAACTGGCTGATGAACGCGATGAACTGGCTGGCGCATCGCCGCAATCGCAACAGCCGGGCGGGCTCAAGGAAGAACATCCACGCCCATTACGACCTGGGCAACGCCTTCTATGCGGCCTGGCTGGACGGATCGATGACCTATTCGTCGGCCCGGTTCACGCGCGACGGCGAGACGCTGGAGGCCGCCCAGCGCCAAAAATACGCGTCCCTGGCGCGGTTGATGGATCTGCGGCCCGGCATGTCGGTGCTGGAGATCGGCTGCGGCTGGGGCGGCTTCGCCGAGTTCGCGGCGCGCGAGGTCGGGGCCGTCGTGACGGGGGTGACCATATCGCGCGAGCAGCACGACTTCGCCCGCCAGCGCCTGTTCAACGCCGGCCTTTCGGACAAGGCGACGATCGAACTGATCGACTATCGCGACGTGCAGGGTCGCTTCGACCGCGTCGCCTCCATCGAGATGTTCGAGGCGGTGGGCAAGGAGTACTGGCCCGCCTACTTCGGGAAGATCCATGAGGTGCTGAGCCCGGGCGGTCGCGCCGGCCTGCAGATCATCACCATCCAGGACGCCCTGTTCGACGAGTACAACGCGCGCACCGACTTCATCCAGAAATACGTCTTTCCGGGCGGCATGCTGCCGTCGGAAGAGCGCCTGCGTCCCGTCGTGGCGGCGGCGGGACTGGCCTGGGAGGCCGTCGAACGGTTCGGCCTGGACTACGCCGAGACCCTGAAGCGCTGGGACGAGCGGTTCCAGGGGGCCTGGGCCGAGATCCGTCGCCTGGACCGTTTCGACGAGCGGTTCCGGCGGCTGTGGCGCTTCTACCTGGCCTATTGCGAGGCGGGGTTCCGTTCGCAACGGACGGACGTCGTGCAACTGGCGCTGAGCCGGGCGTGAGGCGCGCATGAGCCCCTGATCTCCGTCGACGACCTAGTCGCGCAGCTGGGTCGACCCGACCTGCGAATCCTGGACGCCAGCTGGCATCTGGACGGGCGCGACGCCCGCGCCGACTTCGAGCGGGCGCACCTGCCGGGCGCGGTCTTCTTCGATCTGGAGGCGGCGTCGGAGCCATCCAGCCCCCTGCCCCATATGCTGCCGACGCCGGATGACTTCGCCCGCAGCGTCGGCGCCCTGGGCGTGGCCGAGACGGACGCCGTCGTCGTCTATGACACCGCCGGTCTGTTTTCGGCCGCCCGCGTCTGGTGGATGTTGCGGGTCATGGGCGCCGTGTCCGTGCGGGTGTTGGACGGCGGCCTGCCCGCCTGGCGCCGTCGGGGACTTCCGGTCGAAAGCGGTCCGGTCGCGCCGACGCCGGCCCGCTTCCGGTCCGTGGCGACGCCGGCCGGCGTTGCGGACCTGGAGACGGTGCGAGACCGGCTGGCCCAAGGGGAACAGGTGGTCGACGCCCGGGGCGCGCCGCGCTTTCGCGGCGAAGCGGCCGAGCCGCGCCCGGGCGTCCGGCCCGGCCATATGCCCGGCGCGATCAACCTGCCCTACAATCGCCTGCTGAAGGACGACGGCGCGATGAGGCGCGGAGCCGACCTGGCCCGGGCCTTCGCCGACGCGGGCGTGGACGTCGATCGGCCAGTCACGACGACTTGCGGGTCAGGCGTCACCGCCGCCGTGCTGAACCTGGGCCTGGCCGAACTGGGGCGCGAGGCGGACCTCTACGACGGCTCCTGGGCGGAATGGGGCGGGCGCGCGGACACGCCCGTCCAGACCGGCTGAAGGCCCGTCAAGCCGACTTGGCCGGCGCGAGCGGCGCCGGGTCGGGCCCGTCCTGCAGGGAATCGTCGCTTTCCCCGCGAGAGACGATGGTGGCCAGCGCCAGGTCGCCGGTGACGTTCAGCGTCGTGCGGCACATGTCCAGGAAGCGGTCGACGCCCAGGATCAGGCCGATGCCCTCGGCCGGCACGCCGACCATCACCAGGATCATGGCCACGACGGGCAAAGAGCCGGCCGGAACGCCCGCCGTGCCGACGCCGCCCAGGATGCACACCAGCATCACCACCACCTGCTGCGTCAGCGTCAGGTCGATGCCGAAGAACTGCGCCAGGAACAGCACCGTCACCCCCTCGAACAGAGCCGTGCCGTTCTGGTTGGCCGTCGCCCCCACCGTCAGGACGAAGCGGGCGATCTTACGCGGCAGGTGAAGCTGCTCCTCGGCCGCGCGCAGCGAGAAGGTCAGCGAGGCGTTCGACGACGCGGTCGAGAAGGCCACGATCATCGGCTCGCGCACGCCGCGGAAGAAGGCCACCGGCGACATTCCGCCCAGCAGCCACACGACCAGCGGATAGACCACGAACATGTGGATCGCCATGGCGCCGACGGCGACGCCGACATAGGCCGCCAGCCGGATCAGCAGTTCGACCCCGAACAGGGCCGCCAGGTTGAACATCAGGCAGGCGATGGCCAGGGGCGCCAGCTTGATGAACAGGTTGATCAGCTTCATCGTGACTTCGAACAGCCCCTGGATCACCTCCTGCAGGCGGTCCGTCGCCGGGCTCTTGGCCATGACCAGGCCGATGCCGAAGAATAGGGCGAACACCATCACCGGCAGGATCGCGTTCTCGGCCGCCGCGGTGAAGACGTTGGACGGCACCAGATCCAGGAAGAAGTCGCCCAGCGAAATGCTGGTGGGGGCGTTCTCGACGATATTGGCGGCGCCCGCGCGCCCTGCTCCAGCAGCGACTGCGCCAGGGCGGGATCGACCCCGCGCCCGGGCTGCAGCAGATTGACCATGCCCAGGCCGATCACCACGGCGATGCCCGAGATCAGTATGGTCAGCAGCAGGGTCTTCAGACCCGCGCGGCCCAGCGACGCCAGGTCGCCCATCTCCGCCACCCCGATCACCAGCGCCGAGAACAGCAGCGGGATCACCATCATGAACAGCAGGCGAAGGAAGATCTGACCGATGGGGCCGGTGACGTTGGCCGTCAGCCATTCGACCCAGGCCACGTCGCTTCCCAGCGTCAGGTTCACGAACAGACCCGCGCCCAGGCCCACGACAAAGCCGATCAGCATCAGCCAGTGAAGCGGAAGCCCGCCGCGTTTCGTCTGCGTCATCTGTCCCCCGGGACCGTGTTCGAAGAGGCGGGCCTTATCGGATCGGCAGGCCGTAGATCAACCCGTTGGGCCGCGCGTTCCATTGTGCGTTCAATCCGCGCGCCAGGTCGAGGGGCGATTGCGACCCCAGGTTCCGGTCGAAGATCTCGCCATAGTTTCCGGTGGCCTGGATGGCGTCCAGGGCCCAGGTCCTGGACAGGCCCATCATCGCGCCGTAGTCGCCCTCGGCGCCCAGCAGGCGACGCACGCGCGGATCGCGGGCGTCCTTGGCCAAAGTCTCGGCGTTCTCGCGCGTTACGCCCAGTTCTTCAGCCAGGATGACGGCGTTCAGCGTCCATCGCACCACGGCGGCCCAGCGGTCGTCGCCGGGTTTGACCGCGGGACCCAGCGGCTCCTTGGACACGACGTCGGACAGGATCACGTGCTCCTGCGGATTGGACAGCACCGTCCGCGCCGCCGCCAGGGCCGAGATGTCGGCGCTGAAGGCGTCGCAGTCCTCGCGGCCGTAGACGTCGCGCGCCGCCTCCTCGGTGTCCAGCACGACCGGACGATACGCCACCCCGCGCGATCGGAAGAAGTCGTCGGCGTTGGCCTGGGCGTTCGATCCCTTCTGAACGCACACCCGCGCCCCGTTCAGTTCGGTCGCGCTGGCCAGGTTCAGCGAGCGCCGCACCAGGAATCCCTGGCCGTCGTAATAGTTGATCCCGGCGAAGACGAAGCCCTCGCCCGCGTCGCGGCTCATGGTCCAAGACGAGTTGCGCCACAGAACGTCGATCCGTCCTTCGGACAAGGCCGCGAATCGCTCGTTCGCCGTCAGCGGGACGAAGCGCACGGCGTCGGCGTCGCCGAAGATCGCCGCCGCCATGGCCCGGCAGAAGTCCACGTCGAATCCGCGCCACTGGCCGCGATTGTCGGTGTAGGCGAAGCCCACCAGCCCCTGGTGCACGCCGCAGTTCAGCCGCCCGCGACGCTTCACGGCCGCCAGGGTCGGGCTGTCCGGCAGGTCGGAGGTCGATGCGGCGGCGGGCGCGGGCGCGGGGGTTTCGGCTGGGGTTTCGGCCGGCTTTCGGTCGCAGCCGGCCAGGGCCGTCAGCAGCGCCATCGCTCCGATCGCCCAGACCCTCATCGCGTCCTGTCCTCCGCCGCTTGCGCCCGCTCCTGTTTAGAGGCCTTTAGGGCGTGATCCGCAACCCGTTGGAGGGACCATGTCGTCGCCGTCGGACCGCACGCGCCTGATCGCTTCCGCCACCCGACGGGGATTTGGCCGCCGCCCGGTCAACCCGCCGCTGGAGCGCGCCTCGACCATGCTCAGCGACCGCGCCGAGGCCATGCGCGACGACGCCGACGGGCCGGTCTATGGGTTGGACGGCATGACGGCCGCCCGCGAGTTGCGCGCCGCCCTGGCGGGGCTGGAGGGCGCCGAAGGGGCCTTCATCGTGCCCTCGGGGCTGGCCGCCGTGACCGTTCCCGTGCTGGCCCTGACCCGTCCGGGCGACGAGGTGGTGACCACCGACGCCGTCTATGGTCCCAGCCGTCGTTTTCTCAGCCGCTATCAGGCGGCGCGCGGGGTCACGACCCGGTTCCTGCCCGCGGACGCGGACGCCGAGACGATCCTGGCCGCCGCGGGCGATCGCACCCGGCTGGTTCTTCTGGAATCGCCCGCCTCTCTGACCTTCCAAATGGTCGACGTGGCCGCGGTGGCCGCCGGTTGCCGGGCGCGCGGCGTGATGACGGTGCTGGACAACACCTGGGCGGCGGGTTTGGCGTTCAAGCCCCTGGCGCACGGCGTGGACGTCAGCGTCCAGGCCCTGACCAAATACGTTGGAGGCCATTCGGACCTGCTGATGGGCGGGATCGCGGCCAACGACCCGCGCTGTCTGTCCGCCATCGCCAATGCGATCGAGGACATGGGCTGGCACGTTTCGCCCGACGACGCCTGGCTGGCGCTGCGCGGCCTTCGCACCCTGCCGCTCCGTTACGCCGAACAGGGGCGTTCGGGCCTGAAGATCGCCCGGTGGCTCCAGGCGCGGCCGGAGGTATCGCGCGTCCTCTATCCGCCCCTTCCCGGCTCGGTCGGCCACGACCTGTGGGCGCGCGACTTCGCCGGCGCCGCCTCGCTGATGGGCGTGGTGATGAAGGGCGGGAACGAAGCGGCGGGACGGCGGATGCTGGACGCCCTGACCCTGTTCGGCCTGGGCTACTCCTGGGGCGGATTCGAGAGCCTGGCCACGCACGAGACGCATCAGATGGCCTATCGCGACCATCCCCCCGCGCTGGAGGGCGAACTGATCCGGCTGCACGTCGGGCTGGAAGACCCGGACGACCTGATCGCCGACCTTGAGCGGGGCCTGGCCGCCTTCGCCGGCTGATCAGGCCGGCATGGCCCGGTCCAGGATCGCGGCGGCGTCCACCCGCGCGTCGAACGCGCCGTACGCCGCTCCGCGCGGCCGCAGCCTGAGGCGGCAGAAGGCCTCCGCCACCGGACTGTCCCAGTCCAGCAGCACCGCCGCCTGGCTGGCCAGGGCCAGCCGTTCGACCACCCACCGCGCCTCGGCCTCGTGCGTCGCCTGGAAGGTCAGCCCGTCCAGCCAGGCGTCGTAATCGGCGTCGCGGCCACGCCGGCCCTCCAGGAACCCCCGCAGGGCCTCGACCGCCTCGGGCTCGCGTCCCATCGCCCGCAGCACGTCCAAGGCGATGACGTTGCCGGACCCTTCCCATATGGCGTTCAGCGGCGATTGCCGGAACAGGCGCGGCATCGGCCCGGTCTCGACATAGCCGGCGCCGCCCAGGCTCTCCATCGCCTCATAGACCAAGCCCGGCGCCCGCTTGCAGACCCAGTATTTGGCGATGGGCGTCAGCAGCCGCGCCAGGGGGTCGTCCTGGTCGAAGGCCTGGGCCAGGCGCAGGCCCAGCGCCGTCGCCGCCTCGCTCTCCACCGCCAGGTCGGCCAGGACAGCGGCCATCATCGGCTGGTCGATCAGCCGCTTCTGGAAGGCCGATCGGTGCGCCGCATGCCACACGCCCTGCGCCAGCGCCCCGCGCATCTGCTGGGCCGAGCCCAGCACGCAGTCCAGCCGCGTGTGCTGGACCATGCGGATGATGGTGGCGACGCCGCGCCCTTCCGGCCCCAGCCGTTGCGCCAGGGCGCCGTGGTATTCCACCTCCGACGACGCATTGGACCGATCGCCCATCTTGTCCTTCAGCCGCATGACGCGAAAGCCCGCGTTGCGCCGCCCGTCCGGCGTCCAGCGCGGCAGCAGGAAACAGGTCAATCCGCCGGGCGCATAGGCCAGGGTCAGGAAGGCGTCGCACATCGGGGCCGAACAGAACCACTTGTGCCCCGTCAGGCTGTACCAGCCCGCCTCGCCCGTCGGCGCGGCGCGCGTGCTGTTGGCGCGCACGTCCGATCCGCCCTGTTTTTCGGTCATCGCCATGCCGATGGTGACCCCGGCCTTGTCCGCCGCCGGCCGCGTCGCCGGGTCATAGCGCCCCGCCAGGATGCGCGGCGTCCATTCGGCCGCGACATCGGGCTCCGCCTGCAGAGCCGGCGCCGCCGCATAGGTCATGGTCATCGGACAGGTCGTGCCCGAATCGGCCTGGGCCGTCAGGAAAAGGGTCGCCGCGTGCGCCACGTGGCCCGCAGGCGTTCCGTTCCACGCGACCGAGGCGAAACCGCTCTCCAGTCCCAGGGCCATCAACTGATGATAGGCTGGGTGGAAGCGCACCTCGTCGATCCGCTGGCCATAACGGTCGAACGTGTCCAGCATGGGCGCCTGTCGGTTCGCCTCCACGCCCCAGCCGATCACCTCGGCCGACCCGCATCGCGCGCCCAGCGCCGTCAGCCGATCCCGATGCATCCCGCCGCCCGCCTTGTCGACGGCTTCGGTCAGCGCCCGGTCGCCGATGAACAGGTTCACGTCCTCCAGCGGCGGCGGCTGGTTGGTGACGTCGTGCGTATCCAGATGCGCGATCGGGCGGAAGGCGGACATGGC
This sequence comes from Brevundimonas albigilva, assembly GCF_023503965.1. Lineage (GTDB taxonomy): Bacteria > Pseudomonadota > Alphaproteobacteria > Caulobacterales > Caulobacteraceae > Brevundimonas > Brevundimonas albigilva. The sequence goes on from NZ_CP097298.1 coordinate 56,155, forward strand.
GGCTCCACGAAAGGGGTCGCCAGACTAGGCGCAAACCCGCGCGCGACAAACCATGCCGGCCGATCCGCGCGACGCCCGGCGGACTGGCGCGCCCTGCAGGACTCGAACCTGCAACCGTCCGCTTAGAAGGCGGATGCTCTATCCGGTTGAGCTAAGGGCGCTGGTCGCCGCCCGCCGTCAGTGCGTCCAGGGCTGCTTGCGGCTGGTGGCGAAGTTGTCGGCGTAGGCCTTGATGATGACCGGCGGATCCTGCGGCTCGTGCAGTCGGAAGGGAATGCCATGCCGCTCGGCGTAGGCCACGGCCTCCTCCTGCGTGTCGAAGGTCAGGCGGACCTGGCCGTTCATGTCGGTCGAACTGGTCCAGCCCATCAGGGGGTCGAGGGTTCGCGCCGAGGCGGGCTCGAACTCCAGGCGCCAGTCGCGGCTCTTGGCCTTGCCGGACTGCATGGCGGTCTTGGCGGGGCGATAGATGCGGGCGAGCATGGCGGTGTCCTCGTGGTCGATGCGACGGCCTGAGCCGCCGCCATACCGCGCGCCAGACGGGGAATCCAGCGGCGTCCATTGGTCGGGGCGAGAGGATTCGAACCTCCGACCCTCTGGTCCCAAACCAGATGCGCTACCAGGCTGCGCTACACCCCGGACCGAATGGAGCGCCGTCTTGCCACTTCGCGCGCCGGTTCGCAATCAGGGTTTGAAGTAGGGATGGCGCACCTGGTCGCCCGGCTTGGCGCCGATCTCGTCCGCGCGTCCCGCGCGAAGTTCCAGCACCCCGTTCGCAACGCCGTTGGAGGGGATGGGCGCCTCGGACTCGGGCGTCGTATGCGGTGCGATCGACACGATCCGGCCAGAGGGGTCGATATACAGGATGTCCAGCGAACTCGGGGTGTTGCGCATCCAGAAGCTTTGTTCGCGCGCCGCCTCGCCGGGCCAGGTGAACAGCATTCCCCGATCGGGCTCCAGCGGCGGTCGGAACATCAGGCCTCGCTGGCGCTCCGGCTCCTCGTCGGCGATCTCGACCCAGAAGTCATGTTCGCCGGTGGCGGTGACGATGCTGAGCCGCTGCATCGGCTCGCCGTTCGGTCCCTGCGGCGCCGCCGAACCCGCGCAGGCCGTCAGGCCCGACATCCCCAGGGTCAGCGCCAGCAACCCCGCCGTCGTCACGCGTCGTGTCCAGCCCGGCATTCGCCCTCCTTCGGGAGAGCGGATCACTCTCCCGGTCTGATTTCCGCCACCACCAGGCCCTTGGGCCCGCTGGCGAACCGCACATGAACCGGCGAACCGGGAATCAAGTCGTCGAACCCGCACCGCCGCAGGGTCTCGATATGGACGAAGATGTCGGCCGTGTCGCCCTCGCGCACCACGAAGCCATAGCCCTTGGTGCGGTTGAACCACTTGACGATCGCGGGCTCCATGTCTTCGGCGTCGCCGTCGAAGACGGGCGCAGGCGCGGCGGTGGCGGGTTTGCGAGGCGACGCGACGGCGACGCCGCGCCCCAGGTCATGGATCTCGACGGCCTGCCAGCCCTTGGCCCGCTTGACGCAGTCGCAGGTGATGGGGGCGCCTTCCTCGGCCATGTCCCGGCCGCTGTCGCGCAGGCTGCTGACGTGCAGCAGGACGTCGCGCAGTTCGGTCAGCGCCGGGTCGTCCGGCACGATGAAGCCATAGCCCTTGGTCGGATCAAACCACTTCACGCGCCCCACGATCCGAACGGTCTGCGCCGCTTCCGTGGCATCGAAATCAGACAACTTCCCTACCCCCGTTCGCGCATCCCTCAATGCGAACAGGTTAAGCTTAACACCGTTCCATGAACGCCGGGGAGCGCAAATTCAGGTGAATCGTGCGGAAGGCTCAATCTTGGGGCGAATTTCGCCGCCCTGTCGCCGCCAAGCAACCATTGACGCGGTCGTCTTCGCCCGCGCGGTCGGAATTCTGACAGGTTCGGAACAGTTTCGGCGGCTGTGGAGCCCGGCCGAGGCGTCATCCCGCGTGGCAGTCCCTAGGGGAATCGAACCCCTCTTTTCAGGTTGAAAACCTGACGTCCTAACCGATAGACGAAGGGACCGCTGCGCGGGAGAGCCGGCGATATAGCCGCGCCCTTGGCGGGGTGCAAGCCTCGATTTCCGTATTTTTCCAGCGCCCGGAACGGTCGGCGTCAGGCCTGGACCATGCGGGGATCGGCCACGTCCTCGATCTCGAACTGCACGCCGCGGCGGCCGTTCCAGTCGTCGGCCTTCAGCCGTCCGACGACGTTCAGCCCGCCCTGTCCCGACAGCAGGGCCTGGCCGGCGGGCAGGTCGGCGCAACGCCAGGCGATCGCCCGGATCGAGGCTCCGTCGGGCCCGACCAGCCGGCAGCGGACATGGCCGCCGTTCATCTGGACCGGCTCGCGCGCCTGCACGCCGCTCAGGGCGAAGACGGGCTCGGGATTGGCGGGACCGAACGGGGCCAGTTGCTCGAACGCCTCGAACAGCGCGCGGGTCGCGCCCGCCGGATCGACCAGGGCGTCGACGTCCAGCCAGTCCTCGGCCGCCGCGACCAGCCGTTCGCCCGCCAGTCGCTGGTTCAGGAAGTCCGCCAGCTCGCCGATGCGGCCCGCCTCCACCGTCAGGCCGGCCGCCATGGCGTGCCCCCCGCCCGCCAGCAGCACGCCCGCCTCCCAGGCCGCCTGGACCGCCCGGCCGAGGTTCATTCCCGGCTGGGACCGGCCCGAACCCTTGCCGACGCCGTTCACCGGATCCAGCCCGATGACGACGACCGGCTTGCGCCAGCGTTCGCGCAGACGCCCGGCGACGACGCCCACCACGCCGGGATGCCAGTCCTCGCCGGCCACGACCACGACGGCGGACTCGTCGGCGTGGGCGCCGGTCGCCTCGGCGCGGCGGATGGCGGCCTCGATCACCGCCCGCTCGACCTCTCGGCGCGACAGGTTCAGCGCGTCCAGTTCGGCCGCCAAGGTCGCCGCCTCGCCCGGATCGTCGGTCGACAGCAGTCGCGCGCCAAGGTCGGAGCGGCCGATGCGGCCGCCGGCGTTGATGCGCGGGCCCAGGATGAAGCCGCAGTGCATGGTCTTGGCCGGGCCCGGCTCGGCCCCCGCGGCGGCCAGCAGCGCCTTCAGCCCGGGATTGCGCCATGCGCTCATCACCCCCAGCCCCAGGCCCGTCAGCGCCCGGTTAAAGCCTGTCAGGCCCGTCACGTCGCAGACGGCGCCCAGGGCGGCCAGGTCCAGCCATTGGCGGATGTCCGGCTCGGGACGCTCGGCGAACAGGCCGCGTCCCCGCGCCTCGCGGTTCAGCGCGGCCAGCAAGACCAGCACCACGCCGGCGGCCGCCAGATTGCCCTGGCCGGAGGCGCAGCCGGGCCGGTTCGGATTGACCACGGCCAGGGCGCGCGGCGGCTCGCTGCGCATCAGGTGGTGATCGATCACCACGACGTTCAGGCCGATGGCGGCGGCATGGGCCAGGGACTCGTTCGCCGCCGCCCCGCAGTCCACCGTGACGACCAGGTCGGCGCCGGCCGCCTTCAGCGTGTCGAAAGCCCGCGCGCTGGGACCATACCCCTCGGTCAGCCGATCTGGCACATAGATGGGCAGGTCCGCGCCCATCGCGCGGAACCACCGCACCAGCAGGGCCGCGCTGGCCGCCCCGTCCACGTCGTAGTCGGCGAAGACATGGACGGCCTTGCCCGCCTGAAGCGCGTCGACGATGGCCGTCGCGGCGGCGTCCATGTCCATGAAGCTGGACGGATCGGGAAACAGCGCGCGCAGCGTGGGCCGCAGGAAGTCCCCCGCCTGTTCCGGTCCAACCCCGCGAGAGGCCAGGGCCCGCGCCAGGGGCTCGTCCAGGCCGTGGGCCTGCATGTGCGCGCGCTTCGTCGCCGCCTCGGCCGGCCGCAGGCGCCAGGCCCGTCCGGACAGAGAGCGGGACACGCCCAGGAATGCGCTCACGCCCTTGATGCCGCCATCGTCCGCCATCAGCGCAATATTCGGGGATTCTGCGTCCCCGGCGACCGATTCATCGCGTCGGGCGGCGGTCGATCGGCGGCGGCGCCTTGGCGCGCTCGCGCAAATCCTGGGCCAGGGCCTCGATCTCGGCGGCGGTGCGCGCCGAGTCGGGCGAGACCGGCACGTCGCCGACCTGGGCGCGCGTTTCGGCCGCTAGCGTTTCGGCGTCGCCCAGCGTCCAGTCGATCCGGGCCGTCTCCTCGGCCAGGGCGCCGCCCTGGGATTCCAGCCCCCGGACATTGGCCGCCACCTGGGTCGGCTCGGGCAGGCCCGTGGGCGCGGGCGGGAAGTCCTCCCACCGCGGATAGCGGCGGTTGGCGTCGACCAGCGCCTGGATCCGGGGCGCCAGCGGCGAGGCCGTCTCGGTCCGGGCCGCGAACCGGTCGGCGCAGCCGCCCAGAACGCCGCCGACGGCGAGCGCCAGCAGGGCGGCGGCGAAAGGTCTCGTCTTTTTGGCGTAGGGCGCGTTCATTTCGGTGTCGGTCTTATGCCATCATCGGCCGGCGCGGAAGGGCGGGACCGCCCGTTCGCCATTCGCCGTCGTCGAGGATCACCATGGCCAAGCCCCCTGAGCCGCCCGCCGACCCCGCCAAGCCCGCGGCGCGCAAGCCTGGCCGGCCGACGTCGCCCAAGCCGCCCCGGCCGGTGCGCGCGAAGAAGGCGTCCGCGTCCGCGCCGACCGCCGCGCCGCCGCAAGACGCGCCGACGCCACGCGCCCCAGCCCCCGATCAGGCGCAACTGATCGAAACGTTGTCGGCGAACCTGGCCAAGGCGGCCATGACGGCTCAGGGCGCCCTTGCCGAGGCGGCCCTGGCCCAGGCCGCCAGAACCCAGGAGCCGGGGTCGGCCGCCCTGTCGCCGGATCCCTTCAACGTCGCGCCCGCCCTGACCTCGGTGATGACCAGCCTGGCGTCGCGTCCGGAAAAGCTGTTTCAGGCCCAGGCCGACCTGTTCGGCCGCTACATGGATCTGTGGGCTTCCAGCGCGCGCCAGGCGGCGGGCGAAGCGCCCGATCCCGCGCCGGCGGACAAGCGGTTCAAGGACCCGGCCTGGTCAGAAAATCCGATGTTTGACCTGATGCGGCGGTCCTATCTGCTGACGTCCGACTGGATGAACGGCCTGATCGCGGGGGTCGAGGACGTCGATCCCGCCGTCAAGCGGCGCGCCCAGTTCTTCACCCGCCTGCTGACCGACGCCTTCTCGCCGTCCAACTTCCTGGCCTCCAACCCCGTGGCGCTGAAAGCCCTGGCGGAGACCAGCGGCGAATCCCTGGTCAAGGGAATGCAGAACTTCGCCGCCGACATGGAGCGCGGCGCCGGCTCGCTGCGCATCAGCCAGGCCGACTATGGCAAGTTCGTCGTCGGCGAGAACGTCGCCACCGCCCCCGGCCAGGTGGTCTGGCGCGACGAGCTGTTCGAGCTGATCCAGTACGCCCCGGCCAGCGAGACGCAGCACCAGATTCCGCTGCTGATCTTTCCGCCCTGGATCAACAAATTCTACATCATGGACCTTCAGCCGGCGAACTCGCTGATCCGCTGGCTGTCGGCGCAGGGGTTCACGGTCTTCGTCTGTTCCTGGGTCAATCCGGACCGGGACAAGGCCGAGTACGGCTTCGATGACTATCTGGAGAAGGGCGTCTATCGCGCGGTCGAAAAGACGCTGGAACAGACCGGGACGGATCGCCTGAACGCGGTCGGCTACTGCATCGGCGGCACCTTGCTGGGCGCGGCCCTGGCGCACATGGCCGCGCGAGGCGACACGCGCGTCGCCGCCGCCACCTTCTTCGCCGCCCAGCACGACTTCGCCGAGGCCGGGGACCTGCTGCTGTTCACCGACGAACACTGGCTGGCCGAGATCGAACGCCAGATGGACGCCGCCGGCGGCGTCCTGCCCGGCGCCGCCATGGCCGACACCTTCAACGCCCTGCGCGCCAACGACCTGATCTGGTCCTTCTTCGTCAGCAACTATCTGATGGGCAAGGATCCGCCCGCCTTCGACCTGCTGTTCTGGAACGCCGACCAGACGCGGATGCCCAAGGCGCTGCACATGGCCTATCTGCGCCGGATGTACGGCGAGAACGCCCTGGCCGAGGGCCGTTTCCAGATCGGCGGCGAAACCGTCGATCTGTCGCGCGTGACCATTCCCCTCTATTTCCAGGCCAGCCGCGAGGATCACATCGCGCCGATGAACTCCGTCTATCGCTCGGCGCGGCTGTTCGGCGGCGATGTCGTCTTCACCCTGGCGGGCTCGGGCCATATCGCCGGCGTCATCAATCCGCCGTCGGCGCGAAAGTACAAACACTGGACCAACGACGCCCTGCCCGCGACGCTGGCCGAATGGCAGGCCGGCGCGGTCGAGCATCCCGGCAGTTGGTGGGAGCACTGGGCCGCATGGCTGCGCCCGCTGTCCGGCCCCGACATCCCCGCCCGCGATCCGTCCAAGGGCCCGCTGAAGCCGATCGAACCGGCGCCCGGCGCCTATGTGAAAGTGAAGTCTTGAACCGTCTCGAACCCAACATCCTGCTGGCCGTCTCGACGGGCGTGGCCCTGATCCTGCTGGTGCTGACAGCCAGCGCCTTCGGCGAGTCGGGAAACACGATCAAATATGTCGTCTCGGCCGTCGTCTGCTCGGCCATCGTTGCGGGGCTGAATTCCTGGATGGCGCGGCGCATGGGCCAGACCGAGCTTCATCCGATGATCCGCACCGAGGCGCCGACCAGCGCCGTCCTGGCGGGCCTGTTTCCCCTGGCGGTGATCTTCGCCGCGGCCGCGCCGGTCTTCTTCCCCGGCCACGACTACGGCCTTCTGGTCATCATCGCCGCCGTCTGGTTCGGCGTGTCGGTCGATTCCGCCCTGCGCGCGCGCCGTCGGGGTTGAGGCGCGAACGCTTCCTTAAGCCGAGGGTGGAACCTTTCCGTCGTGGCCGCCGATCGTTTTCAGTCCGCAGGGATCGTCCAGGGGGAACCGCCGCTGTGGGAACGGCTGGCGGCCGGCTTCGTCGTCTTCATGCTGACCGGCGCCCTGATCGCCCCGGTGCTAGCCCCCGACCAGGGCGAGACGCCGATTCTGCGGCTGATCTGGATTCCGGTCTATGCGGTCACCGCCGGCCTGGTCGCCTTCCGCTTCGACAAGGTGATCCGCGCCTGGCCGGCCTGGTTGATGCTGTTCGGCCTGATCGCCCTGGCCTATGTCTCGAAATACTGGTCGATCGACCCGGCGGTGACGCAACGCCGGGTCATCGCCATGGCCATCAACAGCGCCTTCGCCGTCTATGTCGGCTGCGTCTTCCGGGGCGTGGCCCTGCCGCGAATGCTGATGTGGACTTGCCTGGTCATGGCCGTGGGCAGCCTGATCATGGTCTTCGCCTTCCCCCGCATCGGGGTTCACCAGTACGACAACGCCGGCCTGTGGCGGGGCCTGTGGTACGAGAAGAACCAGATGGGCCTGGTGATGGTCGTCGGCGCCATCTCGGCCGCCGCGACCCTGGCGGCGGACCAGATCGCCGGCGTCGCGCGGCGGCCCTGGGCCCCGGTGCTGGCCTTCGCGCTCTGCACCCTGCTGGTGCTGGCAACCCAGTCCAAGACGTCCCTGCTGTGCTGGATGCTGGGCGTCGGCCTGGTCGGGGGCTGGTGGGTCCTGCGCCAGGGCGGCGCCGCGATCACCATCGCGGCCGTCTGGCTGGGCGTGGTCGTCTCGGCCTTGGGCGCCTGGATATGGAACTCCGATTCAGCAGTGATCCTGGCGCTTCTGGGCAAGGATCCGTCCCTGACCGGGCGCACCCTGATCTGGGAGGCCCTGATGCGCAAGGTCGCCGAACGGCCCTGGACGGGCTACGGCTTCAGCGCCTTCTGGGGCGAGGATTCCATTCCGGCGCTGGAAATCCGCCTGGAGACCCAGTGGCCGGTGCCTTCGGCCCACAACGGCTGGATCGACCTGCTGGTCCAACTGGGCTGGCCCGGCGCCTTCGCGGTCGGCGGCGTGATGGCGCTCTCGGCCGTGTTGATCATCGCACGCCTGGGCGGGATGGGCGCGCGCGAAGGCTATTGGAGCCTGGCCTATCTGGCCGTCTTCACCGCCCTGAGCCTGTCCGAGAGCGTGCTGATGACCCACGCCAACCTGCCCTGGGTGTTGATGCTGGCCATCCTGTCGCGGGCGGTGACCTTCGAGCCGGCCCCGGTCCGGGCGCCGCTTGCCCCGCGCGCCGTGCGGGCCTACCAGAACCGGCCCCGAATCGCTCCAGACTATGTGAATGGCCCAGCCCGCCGACGACCTGTTCGCCTTTGATCCCCAGCCCGAGCCCGCAAGGCCCGAGCCGCCCCATCCTGTTGCTGTCGCGCCCGCCGCCGTCACGCCGCCAGAGGCGCCCCCGGCCCCGACGCCCGCGCCGCATCCCGCCCCCACCGCGGGCGCGCCCGGCGCCTACTCCGCTTCGTCCATCGAGGTGCTGGAGGGGCTTGAACCGGTCCGCAAGCGGCCGGGCATGTATATCGGCGGCACCGACGAACGCGCCCTGCACCATCTGTTCGCCGAAGTGCTGGACAATGCGATGGACGAGGCGGTGGCCCGCCACGCCAAGCTGATCACCGTCGACCTGGACGCCGAGGGCTATCTGTCCGTCCGCGACGACGGCCGCGGCATCCCGGTCGATCCGCACCCCAAGCATCCAGGCAAGTCGGCGCTGGAAGTGGTCATGACCGTGCTCCACTCGGGCGGCAAGTTCTCGGGCAAGGCCTACGAGACCTCGGGCGGTCTGCACGGCGTCGGCGTCTCGGTCGTCAACGCCCTGAGCGAGCATCTGGACGTCACCGTCTGGCGCGACGGCTTCGAATGGAAGCAGTCCTTCAGCCGCGGCCACGTCCTGGCCCCGATCCAGCAGGTCCAGCCGTCGAAGAAGCGCGGCACCCTGATCCGCTTCAAGCCGGACGACCAGATCTTCGGCGTCGGCGCGGCCTTCAAGCCAGCGCGCCTGTTCCGCATGGCGCGCTCCAAGGCCTATCTGTTCCGCGGCGTCGAAATCAAATGGACCTGCGCGCCCGAGCGGATCACCGACGCGACCCCGGCCCAGGCGACGCTGCACTTCCCCGGCGGCCTGGCCGACGCCCTGTCCGATCGCATCGGCGAGATGGAGACCGTCACCCCCGTCTTCGCCGGCCGCGCCGAGCGCCAGGGCGAGGCGGGCGCCTTCGAATGGGCCGTGACGTGGTCGCCCGCCGGCTTCGGTGAGGCGGACGGCTTCATCCAGTCCTATTGCAACACCGTCTCCACACCCGACGGCGGCACGCACGAGGCCGGCTTCCGCGCCGCCCTGGTCAAGGGGCTGAAGGCTTACGGCGAGCTGGTCAACGAGAAGCGCGCGGGCGTCATCACGGCCGAGGACGTCATCGCCAACGCCGGCGCTCTGATCAGCGTCTTCATCCGCAATCCCGAATTCCAGGGCCAGACCAAGGACCGCCTGTCCTCGCCCGAGGGCGCGCGCCTGGTCGAGCAGCTGCTCCGCGATCCGCTGGACCACTGGCTGACCGAAAGCCCGAAACAGGCCAACACCCTGCTCGGCTTCGTCATCGACAGGGCCGAGGAACGCCTGCGCCGGCGCAAGGACAAGGAGGTCCAGCGCGCCGCCGCCACCCGCAAGCTGCGTCTGCCCGGCAAGCTGTCGGACTGTTCCCGCCAGGCGGCCGAGGGCACCGAGCTGTTCATCGTCGAGGGCGATTCGGCCGGCGGCTCGGCCAAGCAGGCGCGCGACCGCACGACCCAGGCCATCCTGCCCCTGCGCGGCAAGATCCTGAACGTCGCCTCGGCCACCGCCGACAAGCTGCGCGCCAACGCCGAACTGTCGGACTTGACCCTGGCCCTGGGCGTCCAGCCCGGCGCCCGCTTCAACATCGACGACCTGCGCTACGAGCGGATCGTCATCATGACCGACGCCGACGTGGACGGGGCGCACATCGCGGCGCTTCTGATCACCTTCTTCTATCGCGTCATGCCCGAGACCATTCGCCAGGGCCGGGTCTTCATGGCCCTGCCGCCGCTGTACCGGATTTCGGCCGGTCCCTTGAGCGAATACGCCCGCGACGACGTCCACCGCGACGAGCTGCTGGCGACCGTCTTCAAGGGCAAGAAGACCGAGATCGGCCGCTTCAAGGGCCTGGGCGAGATGATGGCCTCCCAGCTGAAGGAGACCACCATGGACCCCAGGAAGCGCACCCTGGCCAAGATCACCGTGCCGGACGCCGAAGCCAGCATCGAGGACCTGGTCGAACGCCTGATGGGCAAGCGGGCCGAGGCGCGCTTCCAGTTCATCCAGGAGAATGCGCAGTTCGCGAAGGAAGATCTGGACGTCTGAGACCGCGCGGGGGCCTTCCAACGCGCGGCGACGCCTGACACAAGGGGGCATGACCGTGACCGCCTCCTCCCCCGCCGTTCTCGACGAACTGAAGGCCGCGCTGGGTCCGGGCGGCTGGACCCAGGACCCGGAGGTCATCGCGCCCGCCCTGACCGAGTGGCGCAACCGCTGGACCGGGAACACCCCGCTGCTGCTGACGCCGCGGTCGACCGAGGAGGTCGCCAGGGCCGTGACGATCTGCGCCCGCGAAGGCGTGGCGATCACGCCCCAGGGCGGCGGCACCGGCCTGGTCGGGGGACAGATTCCGTTCGGCGAAGTGCTGCTGTCGATGAGGAAGATGCGCGCCGTCCGCGACGTCACGCCGCTGGACGACGCCATGACGGTCGAGGCCGGCCTGACCCTGCTGGAGGCGCAGCAGGCGGCGACGGCGGCGGGCCGCTATTTTCCGCTCAGCCTGGCCGCCGAGGGCTCGGCCACCATCGGCGGCGTCATCTCCACCAACGCCGGCGGCACCCAGGTGCTGCGCTACGGTATGATGCGGGACCTGGTGCTGGGGATCGAGGCGGTCTTGCCGAACGGCCAGGTCTTCAATGGCCTGAAGCGGCTCAGGAAGGACAACACCGGCTATGACCTGAAGCAGCTGCTGATCGGCGCCGAGGGCACGTTGGGCGTCGTCACGGCCGCCACGCTGAAGCTGTTTCCGATCATGCGGTCGCGCGCGGTCGCGGTCGTCGGGCTGGAGACGGCCGCCGCCTCGGTCGAACTGCTGGCCCGCGCCAAGGCCGAGACCGGCGGCGGGGTCGAGGCCTTCGAGCTGATGAAGCGCCTGGGCATGGCGCTGGTGCTCAAGAACATCCCCGACACCCGCGAACCGCTGGACTCGACCCCCGACTGGTACGTCCTGATCGAGATCGCCTCGGGCACGCCCGGCGGCGCCGAGGCCCAGATGCAGGCCCTGCTGGAGGTCGCCTTCGAGGAAGGCCTGATCACGGACGCCGCCATCGCCCAGAACGACGCCCAACGCGCCGAATTCTGGCGGCTGCGCGAGGAGCATTCGGCCGCCCTGAAGCCCGAGGGCGGCGGCTGGAAGCACGACGTCTCGGTGCCGATCAGCCGCATCGCCGACTTCATCGACGAGGCCTCGGCCGCCGTCGAACGCTTCCATCCCGGCGCCCGCATCTCGGTCTTCGGCCACGTCGGCGACGGCAATCTGCACTACGACATCCTGCCGGGCGTCGGTCAGGACATCCCCGCCTTTATCGGCCGCTGGAAGGAAGGCTCCCAGGTCGTCCACGACGTGGTGGCCCGTTACGACGGTTCGATCTCGGCCGAACACGGCCTGGGCCGGCTGAAGTCCGAGGAGGTCAAGCGCTACAAGTCGCCGGTCGAGATCGAGACCATGGCCGCCCTTCGCCGCGCCCTCGATCCCCGGCGGATCATGAACCCGGCCGTGCTGTTCTGAACGCGGCGTGCGCCGAAGGCGCGGCCCCATGCCCGGTTCAAATCGTCAACGAAGCGGCCTATGTCGGCGCCTTGGTTCCAGGAGGCTGGCTCTTGCTTATCGTTCTGTCCCCCGCCAAGCGGCTCGACTTCACCCAGGCCGACCCGGCCCTGCCCGCGTCGGAGCGCCGTTTTCGCGAGGACACCGCCAGCCTGTCCAAGACCGCGCGACGCCAGACGCGCGCGGACCTGCGCCGCCTGATGGGCATTTCCGACGACCTGGCCAAGCTGAACGCAGAGCGTTTCAAGGCCTTCGATCCGGAATCGACCGACGGCGTCCAGGCCGCCTTCGCCTTCGCCGGCGACGTCTATGAGGGATTGAAGGCGCGCGAACTGGCGCCCGACGCCCTGGCGTTCGCCCAGGCGCACGTCCGCATCCTGTCGGGCTTTTATGGCCTGCTGCGTCCGCTGGATCGCATCCAGCCCTATCGGCTGGAGATGGGCACGCGGCTGAAGACCCGGCGCGGCTCCAGTCTGTATGACTTCTGGGGCGACCGGCTGTCGCAACAACTGAACGCCGACGCCCAGGGCCAGGCCGATCCGACCCTGGTGAACCTGGCCAGCCAGGAATATTTCGGCGCGATCGACGCCAAGGCGCTGAAGCTTCCGGTCGTCACGCCGCAGTTCCGCGAGGAGAAGGACGGCGAAAGCCGCATCATCTCCTTCTTCGCCAAGAAGGCGCGCGGCGCCATGACCCGCTTCGCCATCGACGAGCGGCTGGAACGCGCCGAGGACCTGAAGGCTTTCGACCGGGACGGCTATCGATTCGACAAGGCCGCCTCGTCCGACGTCGAATGGATATTCATCAGGTCGGGAAATTCTTGATCGCCCGGCCGTCCTGCCGCTAGTCTCGCCGCAAAGAACCAGAGGGCGGATTCATGTTCAAATGGCCTAAGGCGTCAAAGGGCGGAAACGTCGCGCATGGGCAGGCCCCGGACTTCCGCGACATCGGCGATCTGCGGGGACAGGTCGCGGTCGTCACCGGCTCGACCTCCGGCATCGGCCTGGCCCTGGCGCGGGCGGTCGCGGCGCGCGGCGGCGACGTGGTGCTGAACGGCCTGGGCGACCCGGCCGAGATCGAACGCACCCGCGCGGCGCTGGAGGCGGGATCCAAGGGCCGCGTGCGCTATCATCCGGCCAACATGATGCGCGGCGAGGAGATCGCCGACATGGTCGCCTTCGCCCGGCACGAGCTCGGCCGGCTGGACATCCTGGTCAACAACGCCGGCGTCCAGCACGTCGAGGCCGTCGAAAAGTTTCCCGCCGACAAGTGGGAGCAGATCATCGCCATAAACCTGTCGTCGGCCTTCTATGCGACGAAGGCGGCCATCCCGATCATGAAGGCCCAGGGGCGCGGCCGGATCGTCAACATCGCCTCGGCCCACGGCCTGGTCGCCAGCCCGTTCAAGTCCGCCTATGTCGCGGCCAAGCACGGCGTGATCGGCCTGACCAAGACCACCGCGCTGGAGCTGGCGCGCGACAACATCACCTGCAACGCCATCTGCCCAGGCTTCGTCGAGACGCCGATCGTGGAAAAACAGATCGCCGACCAGGCGCGCACGCGCGGCATATCCAAGGAGCAGGTCCTGACCGACGTGATCCTGGCCGCCCAGCCGACCAAGCGCTTCGTCACGACCGACGAACTGACCGGCCTGTTCCTCTATCTGGTCAGCGACCTGGGCGCCTCGGCCAACGGCGCCAGTTTCTCCATCGACGGCGGCTGGACCGCGCAATAGCCCTCGGCCAGGGCGGCGCAGAAGGAGGCGGTATGGCGATCTTCAAGCGCAGGGCCGCCGATCCCGCCGCCGCCGCCCCCGCCCTGCCGTCGGGCCGACAGCCGATCAGCCTGGCGCTCCAGGGCGGCGGGGCGCACGGCGCCTTCCAGTGGGGCGTGCTCGACCGGCTTTTGGAGGATGATCGCCTCGACATCCGGGCCGTGTCGGGCGTCTCGGCCGGAGCCATGAACGGCGCCGCCCTGATCACAGGCCTGGCCAGCGGAGCCGACGCGGGCCGCGCCGCGCTGGACCGGCTGTGGCGCGAGGTGAACCAGTCGGGCGGCCGCAACGTCTTCGGCGACAGCGCCATCTGGAACGCGGCCCAGCCGCCCGACTGGATCAAGGACACGCCCTTCTGGCGGGCCGGCGAGACGCTGGCCCTGTCGATGAGCCCCTATGAATTCAATCCGCTGAACCACAATCCCCTGAAACGGGTGCTGAAGGCCGCGGTCGATTTCGAGGTCGTGCGCGCCTCGCCGGTGCGCCTATTCGTCGCCGCCACCGCCGTCCGCCAGGCCAAGGCGCGGCTGTTCGCCTCCGAGGAAATGTCCACCGAGGTGCTGATGGCTTCCGCCTGCCTGCCCCACCTGTTCCAGGCGGTCGAGATCGACGGGGAGCCCTATTGGGACGGCGGCTATTTGACCAACCCGCCGCTGTGGCCCCTGACCGGGGCCGACACGCCCGACGACGTGCTGCTGGTGACGCTGAATCCGATGGTGCGCGACGAGACGCCAAAGGGCGCGGGCGACATCGTCGACCGGCTGAACGAGATCGTCTTCAACGCGCCGCTGGTCGCCGAACTGCGCGCCATCGCCATGGCCGAGGAGCTGATGGCCCAGGGCCATCTGAAGGCCGGCCCGTATCGCAACGTCCGCCTTCACGCCATCGAGGCCGACGGCTGGCTCAGCGACCTGTCGCTGCGGTCCAAGTTCAACACCGAATGGACCTTCCTGAACGAGCTGAAGGCGCGGGGCCGCGCCGCCGCCGACGACTGGCTGAACAGCTGTCTTCCCGTCGTCGGCGCTCGGGCCAGCGTCGATCTGCAGGCGCGGTTCGGCTAACCGATGTGGCCGGCGGCGCGCCGCAGCCGGTCGTTGATCGCCTCGCCCAGGCCGTCGCGGGGAATGGGGGCCACGGCGATGCCCGCCGGGCGGGTGCGATCGGCGTCCCGCAACAGGCGAAACAGATTGGCCGCCGCCTCGCGCAGGTCGCCGGTCGGGCTCAGGCTCCAGCGCGGGTCGCCCACGCCCGGCCCGAACCCCAGCAGGATTTCGCCGTCGCGGGCGCCCCCGACCTCGATCCGCACCGGGGCGTCGGGGGCGTAATGCAAGGTCAGCCGGCCGGGCGAGCGATGCCCCTCCCCGCTGTCGTCCAGCGGCCCGGCCAGGGCCTCCACCTCGGCGCGGGTGACGGCGCCGGGCCGCAGCAGGGCGACGCGGCCGTCCAGAACCGAGACGACCGTGCTTTCCAGCCCGACCGCGCAGGGTCCGCCGTCCACGGCCGCCGCGGCGGCGAAACCGGTCTCCTCCACCGCGTCCTGGAATGTGGTCGGGCTGGGCCGTCCCGAACGGTTGGCCGAGGGGGCCACGACCGGACCGCCGAAGGCCGACAGGACGGCGCGCGCCTTGGCGTGGCCCGGTACGCGCAGGGCGACGCTGTCCAGGCCCGCCCGCGCCAGGTCGCAGACCCGGCGCGCGTCCCTGACCGGCGTCACCAGGGTCAACGGGCCGGGCCAGAAGGCGTCGGCCAGCCGACGCGCCCGCGCGTCGAACACGCCGACGGCCTCGGCGGCGGCGGCGTCCGCGACATGGGCGATCAGCGGGTTGAAGCGCGGCCTTCCCTTGGCCTCGAAGATCGCCGCCACGGCCCGGGGGTCGGAAGCGTCGGCCCCCAGCCCATAGACGGTTTCGGTCGGCAGCAGGATCAGCGCGCCCCGCTTCAGGGCCTCGGCGGCCTGTTCCGGCGTCTCGCTCATGGCCGTCGCGGGATCAGCGGGATCATCCGGTGCAGCACATTGTCGCGATCGACGAACTGATGCTTCAGGGCGCCAAGGACATGCAGGGCGATCAGCACATAGAGGCCCTTCACCACCAGCCCGTGAACCTCCATGAACCCGCGCGCCGCCTGCCGACCGCCCGACACCGGCAGCAGCGGCCAGTCGAACAGGCCGAACCAGACGATGTCGCGCCCGGCGGCGGATGAGGCCAGCCAGCCGGTTAGAGGCATGACGATCAGCGCGGCGTAGAACAACACATGGGTGACCCGGGCGAACGCCTTCTGCCAACGCGGCACGGCGGACGGCAGGGGGATGGCGGGATTGGCCAGCCGCCAGCCGATTCGCGCCAGCGTCAGGACCAGGATCGTCAGGCCCACCGACTTGTGCAGATTCATCAGTTCCCGCGAGATCGGCCCCTCGGTCGCCTCGTGCGCCGTCACCAGCAGGATCTGAGCCAGCACCGCGGCCGCGATCCCCCAGTGCAGGATCAGCGAGACGGTGGAATAGCGGTTCCGGGGTTCGGCCATGACTTCCCTTCCGTGGCGGCAGGGCGCCAGTGTGCCCCGACTGCACCAGACCCGCCAAGCGCCTTGCGACAACCGGCGACGAGAGGCACCTAGTGCGGGACAGATCCAGAGGAATCCATGACCTATCGCGCCCCCGTCCGTGACCTGGCCTTCACCCTGCAAGCGGTCGCCGACATGCCGCAACTGGAGGCGACCGGCGCCTATCCCGACTACGACGCCGAGGTGGCGGGCGCGGTTCTGGAGGCGGCGGGCCAGTTTTCCGAGGAGGTTCTGGCGCCGCTGAACCGCATCGGCGACCAGAAGGGCGCGACCTACGCCAACGGCGCCGTCACCGCCGCCCCCGGCTTCGCCGACGCCTATCGCCAGTTCGCCGCCGGCGGCTGGACCGGACTGGCCGCGCCGGCCCATGCGGGCGGACAGGGCCTGCCCAAGGCGCTGGAACTGGCCGCCTTCGAGACCGTCCACGCCGCCAACATGGCCTTCGGCCTGTGCCCCATGCTGTCCCAGGCCGCCATCGAGGCGCTGGAGCAGGTCGGGACCGAGGCGCAGAAGGCGAAGTACCTCGGCAAGCTGGTCAGCGGGGAATGGACCGGCGCCATGGTGCTGACCGAGCCGGGCGCGGGCTCGGACCTGGGCGCTCTGACCGCCACCGCCACCCCGAACGGCGACGGGACCTATGCGCTGAACGGCCAGAAGATCTTCATCACCTGGGGCGACCACGACGCGGTCGACAACATCCTGCATCTGGTGCTGGCGCGCCTGCCCGACGCCCCGGCCGGCCCCAAGGGCATCAGCCTGTTCCTGGCGCCCAAGTTCGAGGTCGCCGACGACGGCGCGCTGGGCGACCGCAACAGCTTCCGTCCGGTGGGCGTCGAGCACAAGCTGGGCATCCACGCCTCGCCCACCTGCGTCATGGCCTACGAAGGCGCGCGCGCCGAACTGGTCGGCCAGCCGAACCAGGGCCTGGCGCACATGTTCGTCATGATGAACGCCGCCCGCCTGGCCGTCGGCGTGGAAGGCGTCGGCATCGCCGAGCGCGCCTATCAGCAGGCCCTGGCCTATGCGCTGGACCGCCGCCAGGGGCGCTCGGTCTGGACCGGGGAAGCCGGCGCGCCGATCTTCGATCATCCCGACGTGCGCCGGATGCTGGCCGTAATGAAGGCCAAGATCACGGCCGCGCGCGGCATCTGCCTGTCCACCGCCGTCGCCGCCGACATGGCCCGCGTCGCGGCCGACGCCGAGGACCGCAAGCGCTGGAAGGCGCGCGAGGACCTGCTGACGCCGATCGCCAAGGCCTGGTCCACCGACGTCGGCTGCGAGGTCGCCTCCCTGGGCGTTCAGGTCCACGGCGGCATGGGCTTCATCGAGGAGACGGGCGCGGCCCAGCACTATCGCGACGCCCGCATCGCGCCGATCTACGAGGGCACCAACGGCATCCAGGCGATGGACTTGGTCGGCCGCAAGCTGTCGATGGACGGCGGCGAGGCGGCGCGCGCCGTCATCGCGGAGATGAAGGACACCCTGGCCCAGTTGCCGCGCCTGTACGCCGGCAAGCCGGTCGAGCGGTTCGCCGCCGCCATCGAGGCGGTGGAGGACGCCACCCTGTGGCTGCTGGACCGCAAGGCCGACCCCGACGCCGTCGCCGACGTCCTGGCCGCCGCCGACGCCTATCTGAAGCTGATGGGCGACGTCATCGGCGGCTGGATGGTCGCCAAGGGCGCCCTGGCGGCCAAGGCGCGGCTGGACGCCGGCGACGGCGATCCCGCCTGGCTGCAGGGCAAGCTGGACCTGTATGAGATCTACGCGGCCAATGTTCTGGGGCACGTCTCCAGCCGGCTGGCCGCCGTCGGTCAGGGCGGCGAGGTGCTGCAACGGATGTCGGTGGACGCCCTGGCCGGCTGATCAGGGCTCCGGGCGGGGCGGCGCGTCCAGCAGGGCCACGGCCTCGCGGATGTAGGCGGCGTGAGCCACCACGCCCAGCCCCAGCCGTTCCTGGCCCACCACGACCTCCTGGACCAGGATGCCTGCGACATACGGGTGATCGGGCGCGTCGACCCCGGCGGCGCGGCGCGCGGTCGGCGTCCAGAACACCGGCCCGCCCGAGTTTCCCGGAAAGACCGCGAAGTCCAGAAGGAAGGTGGGAAACGCCGCGATCGGCGTCAGCGGCCACGACGCGATCCGCCCGGCCCGCAGGATCGGAAAGCCGGCGCGATTGGCGGACAGGCCGCGCGGATAGCCCAGCGACAGCAGTTCGTCGCCGGCGCCGACCCGGGCCTCCTCGAACGTGTCCTCATCGGCCAGCCAGGCAAGCGGTATGGCGGCGCGCGCGAACATGCGCGGCGCCACGACCTCCATCACGGCGATGTCCTGGGTCGGATGGGTGGTCCACAGGGGCGTGTCTTCGGGGCCCCTGACCTGGAGCGGCTGGGGCGCGAACCGCCAGTCGCCCTCCAGCGCCTGCACGCGCCAGCCGATCCGCACCTCGCTCGCGGGCATCCGGTCCAGCACGTGGCCGGCGGTGACCAGCACCGTCCGGGGCGACCCGTCCGTCCGGGGCGCGTCCAGCAGGAAACCGGTGCCGACCGTCCTGACCCCCTCGCCGGACGGCTGGTCGATCTGCACGGTGGCGTTGATCAGGGCGACCGACAGGTCCCAACCGGCAAGGGCGGTCGGGTCAGGGCTCGGATCGTGGAACAGCGGCTCGAACATGATGGGCGTTTCTTCATTTGACGCCGAGGGCCGCCCGCGCACAAGGTCCGCGACCAAATCAGGGGGAGCCTCATGAACCGCCGTCAACTGATCGCCTCGACCGCCGCCGCAGCCGCGGTCGCGGGCCTTCCCCGCGCCGCCCTCAGCCAATCGTCCGGAGCCTCGATGCCTCAGCCGCCCGTCGCCAAGAAAATCCCCGTCGTCATCGAGCAGCTGGGCCGCACCCGCACCGACGACTACCAGTGGATGAAGGACGACAATTGGCAGGCGGTCCTACGCGACCCCACCCTGATCAAGGCCGAGGTCAAGGAGCATCTGACCGCCGAGAACGCCTATCGCGAGGCCATGATGGCCTCCACCCTGCCGCTGCAGGAGACGATGTTCGCCGAGATGCGGGGCCGCATCAAGGAGGACGACTCCTCCGTGCCGTCGGGCGACGGCCCCTGGCTCTATTACGTCGAGTACCGGACCGGCGACCAGCATCCCCGCTACATGCGCGTCGAACGCCAGGGCGCGTGGATGGCGGATGGCCGACCGGTGACCAAGAATTTCGTGGCGGCGCCCACGCCCCAGCTTCTGCTCGACGCCAACGAGCTGGCCGAGGGCAAGGCCTATTCGGAAGTCTCGGCCGCGTCTCACAGCCCCGACCACGCCCTGTTCGCCTACGCCGAGGACGCGCAGGGGTCCGAGGTCCACAAGATCTACGTCAAGGACCTGGCGACGGGCGAGGTGCTGCCCGCCGTGATCGAGAGCGCGACGGGCGACTTCGCCTTCTCGCCCGACAGCCAGTGGATCTTCTGGACCAACCGCGACGACAACGGCCGCCCGGACAAGATCTTCCGCCGCCCGGCGCGCGGCGGCGAGACCACACTGGTCTATGAGGAAGCCGACGACGGCATGTTCATCGGCGTGGGCCGCACGGCCGACGACAAGTTCATCGTCATCGGCATCCAGAACCAGGAAACCAGCGAGGCGCGCTACATCCCTGCGGCGACGCCGACAGCCGAGCCCGTGATCCTGGAGCCCCGCGTCGTCGCCACCCGCTACGACGTCGACCACTGGGACGACCGCTGGGTGATCCGCACCAACGCCGACGACGCCATCGACTTCAAGATCGTCGAGGCGCCGACCGAGGCGCCGGGCAAGGCGAACTGGAAGGATCTGGTGCCCCATACGCCGGGCCGCTTCATCGAGGGGCTGGACCTGACAAAGGGCCATCTGGCCCGTCAGGAGCGGGCCGACGCCAACACTCGCATCATCATCCGCGACCGCGCCGGCGCCGAGCACGAAATCGCCGTGGACGAGCCCGCCTTCGCCCTGTCGCTGGCCGGGGCGTCGGAGTTCGACACCACGATCACCCGCTACGCCTACAACTCGCCGTCCACGCCGACCCAGACCTTCGACTACGACATGGCCAGCCGCGAGCGGACCCTGCGCAAGACGCAGGAGGTGCCCAGTGGTCATGACCCGGCCGACTATGTGGTCGAGCGGCTGAACGCCCCGGCCGCGGACGGCGAACTGGTCCCCGTGACGGTGCTGCGCCGAAAGTCCACGCCGGTCGACGGATCCGCGCCGCTGCTGCTCTATGGCTACGGCTCCTACGGCATTCCGATGCCGGCCAGCTTTTCGACCAACCGCCTGTCGCTGGTGGACCGGGGCTGGATCTACGCCATCGCCCACATCCGGGGCGGCTCCGACAAGGGCTGGGGCTGGTTCCTGGCGGCGCGGCGGATGACCAAGAAGAACACCTTCACCGACTTCATCGCCGCCGCTGAACACCTGATCGGGCGGAAGTATGCGACGGCCGGCGCCATCGTCGCCCAGGGCGGGTCGGCCGGCGGCATGCTGATGGGCGCGGTAAACAACATGCGCCCCGACCTGTGGGCCGGCGTGATCGGCCAGGTGCCCTTCGTCGACGTGATCAACACCATGAGCGACACCTCCCTGCCGCTCACCCCGCCCGAATGGCCCGAATGGGGCAATCCGATCGAGGACGCCGAGGCCTACGACTACATGATGAGCTACAGCCCCTATGACCAGGTGAAGCCGCAGGCCTATCCGGCGGTGCTGGCCACCGGCGGCCTGTCCGATCCGCGCGTCACCTACTGGGAGCCCGAGAAGTGGGTCGCCAAGCTGCGTCCGGCGACCACCTCGGGCAAGCCGGTGCTGCTTAAGATCAACATGGAGGCCGGCCATGGCGGCGCGGCCGGGCGGTTCGACTATCTGAAGGAGGTCGCCCACGACTACGCCTTCGCCGTCTGGGCCGTCGACAAGGGCTGGGAGCAGGCTTGAGCGACCCTGTCGTGCGTGAACTGACGGCGGGCGATCTGCCCGCCGTCACCGCCATCTACGCCGAGAGCGTGGCCAACGGCCGGGGCACGTTCGAACTGGAGCCGCCCGACGAGGCCGAGATGGCGCGGCGCCTGGCCGCCGTGGCCGCGTTCGGCCTGCCGCCCCTGGTCGCGGAACTGGACGGCGTGGTGGTCGGCTATGCCTACGCCGGACCGTTCAGGGCGCGGCAGGCCTATCGCTACATGGTCGAGGATTCGATCTATGTGGCGCCCGAGGCGCGGGGGCGCGGCGTGGCCGGACGGCTGCTCGATGCGCTGATCGACAGCTGCGAACGGATGGGGCTGAGGCAGATGGTCGCCGTCATCGGCGATTCCGAGAACCTGGGCTCCATCGCCCTGCACCGCTCGCGCGGCTTCGCCGAAGCGGGACTGTTCCGCGCGGCGGGCTGGAAGCATGACGACTGGCGCGACGTCGTCTTCATGCAGCGCGCGTTGGGCCGGGGCGAGCGGACCGCGCCGGACGCGCCCGGCCTGCCCCTGATCGACAAATCCGCGTCCTAAGCGTCATTGCGGCGCCGAGGCGCGCGGCCTATGCTTCGGGCGTGAAAGCGATCCAGATCCTGCTGGCCGTCTGCGGCGCCCTGGCGGTGCTGTCGCTTGGCGCCTTCGGCGCGATCGCGGCGCCGAGCGAGGTCGCACCCTGCCATCAGCAGGAACATCGCGAACGAGCGCCGGACAAGGCGCCGATGGCGATGAAGGCGATGATCTGCTGCGTCGCCTGCGTCGCGCCGCTGGACCTCGAACCCGCCGACGCGCCTTCGCCCGGCCTGACGCCGCGCCGTCAGCCCGTCGCCGCCGCCCTGCCCCCGGCCGTCTTCTGACGCCGGACCACGGACCGCCCCGCCTCCCGATCGTCTGAAGCCCGCGTCCGTCGGACGCGCTCCTTTCACGATCATACGGAGGAAGCCATGACGGCTATCCGCACCCTCGCCGGCCTGTCCGCCGGCGCATCCCTGCTCGCGCTCGCCAATGCAGTCGCGGCGCAGGACCCTTCGCACCACCATCCTACGCCGGTCCCCAGCGACGCTCAGCACGCGGATCATCAGGACCACGACACGAAGCCATCGGCGACCCACGTCGGTCACGACATGCCGATGACCAGCCCTTACGGTCCCTGGCCCATCACGCGCGACGCCTCGGGCACCAGCTGGCAGCCCGACCTGGGCGAGCACGGCGGCGTCCATGCCGCCGCCGGCGACTGGACCGTGATGAGCCACGCCGTGCTGAACCTCGTGTACGACACCCAGTCCGGCCCGCGCGGCGGGGACAAGACCTTCGTTTCCGGGATGCTGATGACCTCGGCGCGACGCGACCTCGACGACCGATCCACGCTGAACCTGCGGGCCATGCTCAGCCCCGACCCGCTCATGGGCAAGAACGGCTATCCCCTGCTGCTGGCGGCCGGCGAAACCGCGGACGGCGTCAGCCCGCTGGTGGATCGCCAGCATCCGCACGACTTCTTCATGGAGCTGTCGGCCAGCTATTCCCGGCGGCTGTCGGACAAGGACAGCATCTACGCCTACGTCGGCCTGCCCGGCGAGCCGGCCTTCGGGCCGCCGGCCTTCATGCACCGCATGAGCGCGATGGACAGCCCCGAGGCGCCGATCACCCACCACTGGCTGGATTCCACCCATATCGTCTTCGGCGTGACCACGCTGGGCTGGGCGCACGACCGGTTCAAGATCGAGACATCGGCCTTCAAGGGGCGGGAGCCGGACGAGGAACGATGGGGCGTCGACAGTCCCCGGCTGGACAGCTGGTCGGTGCGCGCGTCCTGGAACCCGGCGGCCGACTGGGCCGCGCAGCTGTCCTACGCCGACGTCTCGGCGCCCGAACAACTGGAGCCCGACGAGGACGAGACGAAATGGTCGGCCAGCGTCCTGCACACGCGTCGGCTGGCCGCCGACGGCTGGTGGTCCTCCACCCTGGCGTGGGGACGCAAGACCAACGACCACGGCGAGTCCAAGGACGGATGGCTGGTGGAAACGGCGGTTCACCCGAACGACCGCTGGACCGTCTTCGGCCGGGCCGAGCGTATCGAGACCGACGAGTTGGTTCCTGGCCTCCACGGGGGCCACGGCCCGCTCTATACGGTGTCGAAGGCGTCGCTGGGGCTGGTTCGCGACTGGCGCGTCGCGCCGCGCGTCCGCCTGGGCCTGGGCGGGCTGTACGCCGTCAATCAGGTTCCCGGGCCGCTGGAGCCGCTCTACGGCGGCGATCCCGACGGCGCGATGGTGTTTGTGCGGCTGAAGATCGAATAGGCCGAACGGGGCCCGTCCGACGGCGGGCCCCTATGCCGCCGTCAGCCACGACAGGGTGGCGTATCCCAGCACCCCGAAGGCCGCGAGGCTGGCCACCGCGCCGATGGCCATCACCACCCGGAAATGGCGGTGCAACTGATAGAGCAATTCGCCGATCATCGACGATCCCACAGCCGATGGATCATTCCGATCCCACGGCCAAGGATACAGCAAGATGCGGGCCGGGTGGAATCGCGGCTCCGTGAACGCGGTTTTGCGCCCTAGACCAGGCGGCTCTGCACGAGCGCGGCGGCGATATAGCTGGCGAACAGGGGGTGCGGCTTGAACGGGCGGCTCTTGAGTTCCGGATGGTACTGCACGCCGATGAACCACGGATGGTCGGTGCGCTCGACCGTTTCGGGAAGGACGCCGTCGGGCGACAGGCCCGCGAACATCAGTCCCGCCTTCTCCTCGATGGCCTCGCGGTAGTTGATGTTGACCTCGTAGCGGTGGCGATGCCGCTCGCTGATGTCGGTCGAGCCGTAGATCTCGGCGATCTTGGAGCCGGGCTTGAGCGTCGACTCATAGGCCCCCAGGCGCATGGTTCCGCCCAGGTCGCCGCCCTGCTGGCGCAACACGCGTTGATTTCCCTGCGTCCATTCCGTCATCAGGCCGACGACAGGCTCGTCGGTCGGACCGAACTCGGTCGATGACGCCTTCGGATAGCCCGCCAGATTCCGCGCCGCCTCGATCACCGCCATCTGCATGCCGAAACAGATGCCGAAATAGGGAATGTTCCGCTCACGGGCGAAGCGCGCCGCCTCGATCTTGCCTTCCGACCCGCGCTCGCCGAAGCCGCCCGGCACCAGGACCGCATGGGCGCCCTGAAGCCGCTCCTCGCAGGCTTCGGGATCGCCTTCGAAGGTGTCGGCCTCGACCCAGTCGATATTGACCTTCACGTTGTTGGCCACGCCGCCGTGATGCAGCGCCTCGATCAGCGACTTGTAGGCGTCCTTCAGCACCGTGTACTTGCCCACGACCGCGACGGTGACCTCGCCGTCGGGATGCAGGCGACGGCGGGCGATCTCCTGCCAGCCGGACAGGTCGGGTTCCGGCGCGTCGGTGATGCCGAAGTGCGCCAGGACCTCGCGGTCCAGCCCCTCGCGATGATAGTCCAGCGGGACAGCGTAGATGTCGGCGGAGTCCATCGCCTGGATGACGCCGCTTTCGCGCACGTTGCAGAACAGGCCGATCTTGCGCTTCTCGTCGGCCGGGATCGGCTGTTCGCAGCGGCACAGCAGGATGTCGGGCTGGATGCCGATCGAGCGCAGCTCCTTGACCGAGTGCTGCGTCGGCTTGGTCTTCATCTCGCCGGCGGTCTTGATGAAGGGCAGCAGGGTCAGGTGGACGAAACAGGACTGGCCGCGCGGCAGATCCTGGCCCAACTGGCGGATCGCCTCGAAGAACGGCAGGCCCTCGATGTCGCCGACCGTGCCCCCGATCTCCACCAGGACGAAATCGACGTCCTCGCCGTCGTCGGTCAGGGCCGGCGTCAGGCAGAAGGACTTGATCTGGTCGGTGACGTGCGGAATGACCTGGACCGTCGCGCCCAGGTAATCGCCGCGCCGTTCCTTCTCCAGGATGGTCGAATAGATGCGGCCCGTGGTGATGTTGTCGGACTTGGCGGCCGACACCCCCGTGAACCGCTCGTAGTGACCCAGGTCCAGGTCGGTCTCGGCCCCGTCGTCGGTGACGAAGACCTCGCCGTGCTGATACGGGCTCATCGTGCCCGGATCGACGTTCAGATAGGGGTCCAGCTTGCGCAGGCGGACCTTGTATCCGCGCGCCTGAAGAAGCGCTCCGAGAGCGGCGGAGGCGAGGCCTTTTCCAAGCGAGGAAACCACGCCGCCGGTGATGAACACATAGCGAGCCATGGGCGGACACCTTACTCCATGATTCGCGCGGGCGGCATCGGCCGTCGCGAATCGAACTGTTGATCAAAGAAGAAAGCGCGCCCTGCGGCGCGCTTTCGGGAAGTCGGTCGGGTCGCCGCCGTTACTGGGCGGGCGGTTGGGCCGGCGCCGCGGACGGCAGGCTGGCCTCGAGGTCGTCCAGCGAAGGCGCGGCGGGCTGGGCCGGCGTCGCCGGCTGTTGCTGGGCGGGCTGTTGGGATTGGGTCTGGGGCGTGGTGGCCAGGGCGCCGACCGCATCGGCGTCGATCACCGACTGCGAGGCCCGGTCCATGTTGCCCACGACCGTCAGCACGATGGTCAGGGCGAACAGCGCCGCCGCCAGCCACCAGGTGGTCATGGTCAGAAGATTGCCCGCGCCCCGCGCGGTCATGAAGCCCGACGGCCCCCCGCCCATGCCCAGCGCGCCGCCTTCGGAGCGCTGCAACAGCACCACGCCGGTCAGGGCGATGGCGACCAGGATGATGGCGGCGAGCAGGATGGTCTGGAGCATGGCTTCGTTCATGTGGGCGCGAGCGCGCGCCGATCAAGCGGCGGCCTCTATCACCGAAGACTGTCGGGGGCAAACCTCACGCGGCGCGAATGACGGCCAGGAAATCCTCGGCTTGAAGGGAGGCCCCGCCGACCAGGGCGCCGCCCACCTCCGGCGTGGACAGGATCGCCCGCGCGTTGTCCGGCTTGACGGAGCCGCCGTACAGGATCGGCGCGCGGCCCGCGCCCTGTCCCAGGCGTTCGACGACGGCCGATCGGATCGCCGCGTGCATTTCGGCGATCTGCTCCAGGGTCGGCGTCAGGCCCGTGCCGATGGCCCAGATCGGCTCATAGGCCACGGCGAAGGGCTGTTCAGTCAGACTGTCCGGCAGGGAGGCGGCGACCTGGGCCGTCACGATCGCGACGGCGTCGCCCCGCTCGCGCTGAGCCAGGCTTTCGCCGACGCAGACGATGGGCTCCAGTCCGGCGGCCACGGCGGCCTCGACCTTCTCCGCGACATCGCGGTCCGTTTCGCCAAAGGCGGTGCGGCGCTCGGAATGGCCCAGGATCACCAGGCGCGCGCCGGCGTCGGCCAGCATTTCCGCGGACACGGACCCCGTGAACGCGCCCTGCGGCTGGGCATGGCAATCCTGCCCACCCAGTTCCACGGGGCCGCCCTTCAGCACGCCGCGCATGCGGTCGATCAGCGTCGCGGGCGGACAGAGGCCCACGCGGATCGCGCCGGCGTCGATGACCAGCGCCCGCGAGAGGCTGGACGCCTGATCCAGCGCGCCTGACAGGCCGTGCATCTTCCAATTGCCGACCACCAACTTCACGGATTGTTTCATGCCGCCTGTCTAGGCGCCCCGGAACGACAAGCCAAGGGGGCGCGCCGCATTGCCGCCATCATGCCGTCCTTGCGGGCAGGCCCCTCGCCCGCCTATACGCCGCAGTGACGCCAACCTCGGCCAGTCCCGGGATTCTCGAATGATCACCGCCTTCCGCGCCTTCTCCCGTTCCAAGTGGGCCGCGGCCCTGCTCGTCCTGATCGCCATCAGTTTCGTGATCGTGGGCGCGCGCATGGACGTGTTCTCGAACCTGGGGCCGAAGCATGTGATCGACGCGGGCTCCCGCTCGATGAACGAAGCGGAGTTCCGGGCCGCGTTCGACCGGGTGCGCGCGAATATCCAGGAGCAGGCCGGCCGTCCCGTGACCAACGAGGACCTGGTGGCCGAGAACATCCCCGGGCGCTTCCTGGAAAGCCAGACCCAGCAGCTGGGTTTCCTGAACTGGGCCTGGGAGGCGGGCATCCGTCCCGGCAAGGAACTGATCGTCAAGCAGATCCGCCAGATCCCGGCCTTCTTCAACCAGGTCACGGGCCAGTTCGACCAGCAGGCCTATGAGAGCGCGCTGGCGCAGCAGAACCTGACCCCCGCCATGCTGGAGCAGGACCTGCGCGACCAGTATGCGACCGAACATTTCGGCGCGGCCCTGCAGGCGGGCGTCCGCGCCCCGCGCATCTATGGCGCCGTTCTCGCGGGCCAGGCCTTCGAGACGCGCGACGGCCGCTGGTTCCAGGTCACGGACTCGATGATCGAGCGCCCGGCGGCCCCCACCGACGCCCAGTTGAACGCCTTCATCCAGGAGAACGCGGCGCGGCTGCGCAGCCCCGAGTTCCGGATGGTTTCGGTCGTGCTGTTCAGCCCGGACGCCGCCACCCGCACCGCGGCGATCTCCGAAGACCGCATTCGCGAACGCTTCGAGTTCAAGAAGGACAGCCTGGGCCGTCCCGAGACCCGCACCTTCGTGACCCTGACCGCGCCGAATCGCGAGACGGCGCAGAGGATCGCCGCCGCCCTGCGCGCCGGCCAGTCGCCGGCCGATGCGGGCCGCGCCAACAATGTGCGTCCGGCCGAATTCGCCGGCTCGCCCCGCACCGCCGTGGGCGACCCCGCCGTCGCCGCCGCCGTCTTCGGCCTGCAGAAGGACCAGGTGTCCGATCCGATCCAGGCCGGCGTGGGCTTCGCGGTGGCCAAGGTGACCGACATCCAGGCGCCGCAACCGGCCACGCTGGACAGCGCGCGCGAGCAGATCGTTCAGGAGTTGCGCGAGGAAGACGCCAAGGGCGCGACCTATGAGAGCGTCCAGAAGTTCGAAAAGGCGCGTCAGGACGGCAAGACCCTGGCCGACGCCGCGCGTGAGGCCGGCGCCCGCATCGTCGACCTGCCGCCCGTCACCCAGGACGGCCGTCTGCCCAACGGGCAGCCCCTGAACGCCCCCGAACAGGTCTTCTCGACCGCCTGGGGCCTGACCAAGGGCGGAGAGAGCGACGTCATAGACGCCGGTCAGGGCCAGTATTTCGCCGTGCGCGTGAACGACATCCGCCCGGCCGCCCTGCCCAAGCTGGACGAGGTGCGCGCGCCCCTGACCCAGGAGTGGACCCGCCGCGAGGTCCTGCGCCGCGTCTCGGCCAAGGCCGAGGAACTGGCCGGCCAGGTGCGCGGCGGTCAGGACATCGCCGCCGTCGCGCGCTCGGCCGGCGCCGCCCTGGTGTCTCGCCAGCGGGTCGGCCGCGACCGCGCCACCCAGGAAGCCGTCGGCCAGGGCGCGCTGCAGGGGCTGTTCGGCCAGGCCAAGGGCCAGGTCTTCGCCCAGCCCTCCGACACCGGCTATGTGGTCGGTCGCGTGGATCAGGTCCATGCCGCCGAGCCGTCCGTCGCCGGCCCCGCCGCCGAGGCCGCCCGCTCGCGCATCGCGCAGGACCTGGCGCAGGGCCTGACCGAAAGCGCCTTCACCGCCGGGGCCGCCCGGTCCAAGGCCAAGAACGATCCCGTGCTGGCGCGTCAGGCGCTCGGCCTGCCGGATCAGCCCGCGACGCCCGCTCCGGCGCAATGACGACGCGGTCGACCGGGGGCGACGTCGAGGCTCTGGAATTCCTGGCCGGCCTGACGGCCAGCCGGCCCCAGGTGCTGGTCCGACGGGTCATCGACGACCTGGAGACGCCGGTTTCGGCCTTCCTGAAGCTGGGCCGCGACCGACCTTACGCCTGCCTCCTGGAGTCGGTCGAAGGCGGGGCCGTCAAGGGGCGCTATTCGATCCTGACCCTAGACCCCGACGTCGTCTGGCGATGCCGCGGCGATCGCGCGGAGATCGCCCGGGGCGCGGACGCCATCGCCTCGGCCAAGTTCGAGGCCGAGCCGGCGCCCGCTCTGGACTCGCTGCGGGCTCTGATCACCGCTTCGCGCTTCGACCTTCCTCAGGATCTGCCGCCGATGGCGGCCGGCCTGTTCGGCGTGTTCGGTTACGACGTGGTCCGGTTGCTGGAGCCGCTGGGCGCCGCCAATCCCGATCCTCTGGACCTGCCCGACGCCGTCCTGACCCGCCCCTCGCTGGTGGCGATCTTCGATTCCGTGAAGCACGAGATCGTGCTGGTGGCGGCCGCCTATCCAGATGCCGGCGCCGATCCGGCCCGGGCGCTGGAGCAGGCCCAGGGCCGCCTTGACGCCTTCGAGGCGGCCCTGCGTCAACCCTTGCCCCCGCGCGCGCCGGTGCAGGAGACGCCGCCGCCCCTCTTCGCCTCCGCGGTGGACGAGGCCGCGTTCGGCGCGATGGTCGCGCGCGCAAAGGACTACATCGGGGCGGGCGACATCTTCCAGGTGGTGCTCAGTCACCGCTTCTCGGCGCCGTGGGGCGACGATCCCTTCGCCTTCTACCGGTCGCTGCGGCGGCAGAACCCCTCGCCCTATCTGTTCTACCTGAACTTCGACGGCTTCCAGTTGGCCGGTTCCAGCCCTGAAATCCTGGTCCGTCTGAAGGACGGCGAGGTGACGATCCGCCCGCTGGCCGGAACGCGCGCGCGGGGCGCGACGCCCGAGCTCGACAAGGCGCTGGAGGCCGAGCTTCTGGCGGATCCCAAGGAACGCGCCGAACACCTGATGCTGCTGGACCTGGGCCGCAACGACGTCGGCCGCGTGGCCGCGCCCGGCACCGTCGAGGTGACGGAAAGCTTCGTCGTCGAGCGCTACAGCCAGGTGATGCACATCGTCTCCAACGTGCGCGGCAAGGCGGATCCGAAGCTGGATGCGGTCGACACCCTGCTGGCCGCCCTGCCCGCCGGAACCCTGTCGGGAGCGCCCAAGGTCCGCGCGATGGAGATCATCGACGAGCTGGAAGGCGAGAAGCGCGGCGTCGGCTATGGCGGCGGCGTCGGCTACATTTCCGCCATCGGCGAGGCGGACATCTGCATCACTCTGCGCACCGCCCTGTTCGCCGACCAGCGCATCTTCGTCCAGGCGGGCGCGGGCGTCGTCGCCGACAGCGATCCGGCCGCCGAATACGCCGAGACCCGCCACAAGGCGCGCGCGCCCATGCGGGCCGCCGAGGACGCCTGGCGCTTTCGGATCGACGCCGTCTAGCGAGACAGAACGATCGAGGGGTCGTCGATGACCACGCCCGGTCCCAGGACCACGACCCCGGCCATCGCGATGGCGGCCGCGGCGGCCAGGGTCGCCGCGCCAAGCGCCGCCAGGCCGCTGGGCGGATCGACCTTGGGAGAGGCCAGCAGCGCCTTGGCCGCGGCGATGTGTGCGGACAGATCGATCATGCCGTCGGCCCTTTCCTGTCGTGTCATTGGGCGACCGTGACGGTTAACGTGCGCTTTACCGCCGCGCCGGCTTGGCGCGGGCGGCGCGCGGGCCTAGAAGCCGGGACATGATCCTCGTCGTCGATAACTACGACAGCTTCACCTACAACCTCGTCCACTACCTCGCGGAGTTGGGCGCGCCGACCCATGTCGTGCGCAACGACGACCTGAGCGTCGACGAGGCCTGGGCTCTGAACCCCCAGGCCGTGCTGCTGTCGCCCGGACCGTGCGCGCCGGACCAGGCCGGAATCTGCCTGCCCCTGATCGAGCGCGCGCCGATCGACATGCCGATCCTGGGCGTTTGCCTGGGCCACCAATCGATCGGCCAGGCCTTCGGCGGCGACGTGGTGCGCGCCAAGACCCTGATGCACGGCAAGACCTCGCCCATCCTTCACGACGGGCGCAGCCTGTTCGCCGGCCTGCCGTCGCCGTTTACGGCCACGCGCTATCATTCGCTCGCCGTGCGGCGCGAAACCCTGCCGGACTGCCTGGAGGTCACCGCCTGGACCGAGGACGGCGAGATCATGGGTCTGCAGCACCGCAGCCGGCCGATTCACGGGGTGCAGTTCCATCCCGAATCCATCGCCACCGAGCACGGCCACGCCATGCTGGCGAACTTCCTGGACATCGCTGGCGTCAAGCGCCTCGCGGCCGCCTGACGTGGCCGACGGGTTCAAGCCGATCCTGGCCCGCCTGGTCGAGGGCCAGCCGCTGACGTCCGAACAGGCGCACGACTTCTTCGCCGCCTGCCTGCGCGGCGAACCGACGCCCGCCCAGGTCGCCGCCGCCGTCACCGCCCTGCGCATCCGGGGCGAGACCGTCGACGAGATCGCCGCCTTCGCCGGCGCCTGCGCGACGCCGCCCTGACGCTGGACCATCCGTATGAGGTGATCGACACCTGCGGCACAGGCGGGGACGGCCAGCACACCTACAACATCTCGACCGCCGCGGCGCTTGTGCTCGCTGGCGCGGGGCTGAAGGTCGCCAAGCATGGTAACCGCGCGATCTCTTCGAAATCAGGATCATCCGACGTCTTGTCGATCCTGGGCGTGAACCTGACGGCGTCGCCCGCACAGCAGCGGCGGGCGCTGGACGAGGCCGGCATCTGCTTCCTGTTCGCCCCGGCCTACCACGGGGCCATGCGCCACGTCGGACCGGTCAGGGCGGAAATCGGATTTCGCACGGTGTTCAATCTGTTGGGACCGCTTTCGAACCCCGCGTCGGCGAAGCGCCAGGTCATGGGCGTCTATGATCCGCGCCTGCTGGAGCCGCTGGCCGAGGTGCTGGGTCGCCTCGGGGCGATCCGGGCCTGGACCGTCCACGGCCAGGGCCTGGACGAACTGGCCACATCCGGTCCCACGGAGGTGGCGGAATGGAAGGACGGCGCGGTTCGCCGCTTCCAGGTGACGCCCGAGGCGGCCGGCCTGCCCCGCGCGCCGCTGGACGCCATTCGCGGCGGGGACGGCGAGGCGAACGCCGCCGCCTTGCGCGCCTTGCTCGAGGGGCGGGCCGGCGCCTACCGCGACATTGTGCTGCTGAACGCGGCCGCCGCGCTTGTGGTATCCGATCGGGCCGCCGACCTGGCCGAAGGGGCGGGGCTCGCGGCGGCGGCCATCGACGACGGCCGGGCCGCGCAGGCGCTGGAGCGCCTGGCCCGCATCACCTCCACGCCCCCGGAAACGGACGAGGACCAATGACCGACGTTCTGGAACGCATCGCCGCCTACAAGCGCGAGGACGTCGCCGCGCGCAAGGCCGCCCGTTCCCAAGATGCGATCGAGGCGCTGGCCTTGGCCGCCTCGGCTCCGCGCGGCTTTCGCGACGCCCTGGATCGCAAGGTCGAGGAAACCGGTCGTCCCGCCCTGATCGCCGAGATCAAGAAGGCCAGCCCGTCCAAGGGCCTGATCCGCGCCGACTTCGATCCGCCGGCCTTGGCCCGCGCCTATGAGGCCGGGGGCGCGGCCTGTCTGTCGGTTCTGACCGACGGCCCCAGCTTCCAGGGCGACGACGCCTTCCTGGCCCAGGCGCGCGCCGCCGTCTCCCTGCCCTGTCTTCGCAAGGACTTCCTGGTCGACCCCTGGCAGGTGGCCGAAAGCCGCGCGCTGGGGGCGGACTGCATCCTGATCATCCTGGCGATGGTGGACGACGCCCTGGCCGCCGAGCTGCTGGCGGAGGCCGAGCGGTTCGGCATGGACGCCCTGATCGAAACCCACGACGAGATCGAAATGGCGCGCGCCTGCGCTCTGGGCGGCGATCTAGTGGGCGTCAACAACCGTTCCCTTCGCACCTTCGAGGTTGATCTCGAAACGACCGAGCGGCTCTCGATGCTCAGCCCGGTCAAGGCCCTGCTGGTGGCCGAAAGCGGCATCTTCACACCCGAAGACGTTCAGCGCGTCTCGGCCGCCCACGCCCAGGCCGTTCTGGTGGGCGAAAGCCTGATGCGGCAGGCCGATGTGGAGGCCGCCACCCGCAGCCTGCTGGCCGCCTGATGTCCGGCGGCGAACGCCGTTAAGTTGACATTAGGAAGGAACAC
This sequence comes from Brevundimonas albigilva, assembly GCF_023503965.1. Classification (GTDB taxonomy): domain Bacteria; phylum Pseudomonadota; class Alphaproteobacteria; order Caulobacterales; family Caulobacteraceae; genus Brevundimonas; species Brevundimonas albigilva. The sequence goes on from NZ_CP097298.1 coordinate 89,210, forward strand.
TTACAGAACATCGCCACATGTTCACGGCTCGTTCCGATTCGACGGAAAGAGCGTATGAGGGCCAGGCGATGCTCACGCGCAAGCAGCACGAACTGCTGATGTTCATTCATGAACGGATCCAGGAGACGGGCGTGTCTCCCTCGTTCGACGAGATGAAGGAAGCGCTGGATCTGGCCTCCAAGTCGGGCATCCACCGTCTGATCACCGCCCTGGAGGAGCGAGGCTTCATCCGCCGCCTGGCGCATCGCGCCCGCGCGCTGGAAGTGATGAAGCTGCCGGAGCAGGCCACCGCCGGCGCCCCGCGCGGGCGGGCCGGGTTCAAGCCGGACGTGATCGAGGGCGGCGGTTTTCGCGCCCCGGCGCCCGAACCGGCCAACGACGTTCGCGAACTGCCGCTGCTGGGCAAGATCGCCGCCGGCACGCCCATCGCTGCGATCCAGCACGAGCGAGACCGCCTGCCGGTGCCGGAATCCATGCTGGGCCGGGGCGATCACTATGTGCTCGAGATCGAGGGCGATTCCATGATCGAGGCCGGCATCCTGAACGGCGACCTGGTGGTCATCAGAAAGGGCGACACCGCCCACAACGGCGAGATCGTCGTGGCCCTGGTCGAGGGCGAGGAGGCGACCCTGAAGCGTCTTCGCCGCAAGGGCGCCTCCATCGCGCTGGAGCCGGCGAACCGGAACTACGAGACGCGCATCTTCGGGCCCGACCAGGTCGAGGTTCAAGGCAAGCTGGTCGGCCTTATCCGTCGCTACCACTGACGGGATCGCCGACCGTGCGCGTCCACGGTCGGTCGTCCCGCACATCGGCCGTCCACACCGCCCGCCAGCCTGGCGCCGAGCGGTCTCGCCACAGTTCGACGGCCCCGCCCTTCGCCAGATCGACGCCATCCAGCACCAATCGATCGCGGCAGGCCGGCGGCAGACCCGGAGCCTCAGCGCGCAGGGCGATCACGGGGGCCGAACGACACAGCTTCTCCAGTTGCGTCGCATCCGGCGTTCGACGTCCCCACCACAGAGCGACCGGGGCGGCGTCCGCCGTCGGCGGGGCGCAGGAGAACCGCGCGCAGATCCAGTCCGACGGTCGCTCGATCGGGCTCAGTCCGCGGCGACGCGACCACAGGTCGACCGCATAGGTCCGAACGCCCGGCCGCACGATGACGGCCTGTCGGTCGACCCGGTAGGCGGCGTTGGTCCCGCCTTCTCCGATCCACAGGTCTGGCGCTGGCGGTCGAGGCCAGATCAGGACGGCCGCCGCCATGGGCAGGCCGGCCCACCGCAGTCGTCCGGTCCACAGGCACATGAACAGGACGCCGACGAACGCGATGGGCAGGACGAAGTCCGGCGCGCTGGAGACGGATTTGACCGCCCCAGGCAGGCCGGCGGTCCATTCCCCGATCGCCAGCATCGTATCGACGCCCCAGCCCGCCACGGCGAGGAAGGGCCCGCCCAGGCCCAGGGGCTCCAGCGCGGCCCCCAGCGCCAGCGCCGGCATCAGCACGAAGTCCGCGACCGGCGACGTGCCCAGATTGGCGATCAGCCCGTACATGGCGGTCCGATTGAAGTGCTGCATGGCGAAGGGGCCGGTCGCCATGCCCGCGACCAGGCTGGCCGCCACCGCCGCCGTGATCCAGGTCGCGAACCGCTGCATCGCGACGATGGGCAGGGGCGCGGAAATCTCTCGCGTGCGCTTCGGCCAGGCCTCCACCAGGGCGATCAGGGCGGCGGTGGCGGCGAAGGACATCTGGAAGCCCGGCGTCATCACCGCCTCGGGCTGGATGAGCAGGACCACGAAGGCGGCGACCGCCAGACCGTGCATGGTCACGGCCTGCCGATCCAGCAGAATGGCCAGGAATGCGATGGAGGCGGTGATGGCGGCCCGTTCGGCCGGGGCGGGCGCGCCGGACACGACCAGATAGGCGCCCACCGCGGCCAGGCCCGCCGCGGCGGCGATCTTCTTGCCCGGCGCCCGCAGGGCCAGCCAGGGCCAAGCCGCCACGCCCAGCCGCACGGCGAAGAAGACGAAGCCGCCCACGATGGCCATGTGGAGGCCCGAGACCGACAGAATGTGCGCCAGGCCGGAATCGCGCATCACGTCCAGGTCGGCGCGGCTGATCCAGGTTTCGTGACTGGTGACCATGGCCGCCGCGACCCCGCCGGTGCGCTGGCCCAGCCGCTCCACGATCCGTTGGGCCAGGGCGTAGCGGGCGGCGTTGATCCGCATCGCCAGTCGAAGCCGCCAGGGCGGTTCCTCAAGCTGGGCCGGGCGGGTGGGCAACAGCGCGAAGGCGACGCCGCCCATGCCCTGGAAGAAGGCGTTGCGCGCGAAATCGTAGGCGCCCGGGCTGGCCGGCGCGGGCGGCGGGTTCAGGACGGCGAACAGACGGATCGGCGCACCGGGCGGCGGCGGTTCGCCCTTGACGGTCGCACGCAACCGCACCGGCGTCGCCTCGGGCGCCAGGCCGCGTATGCGGACGGGGGCGATGACGACCCGATGACCGTTCTCGCCGGGGCTGTCGACATCGACGACCCAGCCTTCGATGGTTGTCGGTTCCGTCATCGCCGGCGCGACAGGGGCCGCGACGACGAGCGTGCGCGCCTTGGCGGCGCACAGCCCAAGGGCGAAATAGGCGGCCAACAGGATGGGCAGCGTCCAGCGGCGCGACAGGCCGGCTCGTCGCGCGGTCAGCCGCAGCGCGAACGCGGCGCCGCCGGCGACCAGCAGCGGCCACAGCGGAGGCTCGACCCGAAGCGCGAAGTAGGCGGCGCACCCGCCGCCGAAGGCGACCGGCGTCCACAACCGCCAGCGCAGCGTCTGGGCGTCGACCTCTTGCTTCAGCCACGCCCGCAATCGGGCCAGGGGGTAGGCTTTGCCGCGACGGGGTTTATAAGGGCCTCGCTTACGGACCCCTCCCCCATGACCTCCCCCTCCTCCACCGTCGTCACGCGCTTCGCCCCCTCGCCGACCGGCTACCTCCACATAGGAGGCGCTCGCACGGCGCTTTTCAACTGGCTGTATGCGCGCGCACACGGCGGACGTTTCCTGATCCGCGTCGAGGACACCGACCGGGAACGCTCGACCGAGGCCGCCGTGAAGGCGATCTTCGACGGTCTGAGTTGGCTGGAACTGTTCGGCGACGAGGAACCCGTCTTCCAGTTCGCCCGCGCCGATCGGCATCGCGAGGTGGTCGATCAGCTGCTGGAGTCGGGCCACGCCTACCGCGACTTCACCTCGGCCGAGGAGACCGGGCGTCTGCGCGACGCCGCCAAGGCCGAAAAGCGCGCCTTCGAGTCGCCCTGGCGCGACCGGGAGCCGACGGTCGATGATCTGGCCCTGCCCCACGTCGTGCGTTTCCGGCGCCCGCTGGCGACGACCGTCACCGTGGCCGACCAGGTCCAGGGCGACGTCAGCTGGTCGACCGAGGATCTGGACGACCTTGTCCTGCTGCGCTCCGACGGCGCGCCGACCTACAACCTGGCCGTCGTCGTGGACGATCACGACATGGGCGTCACGCACGTCATTCGCGGCGACGACCACCTGAACAACGCCGCCCGCCAGAGCCTGATCTACGACGCCCTGGGCTGGACGCGGCCGACCTTCGCCCACATCCCCCTGATCCACGGCCCGGACGGCGCCAAGCTGAGCAAGCGGCACGGGGCCCAGGCGGTCCATGAGTACGCCGAGATGGGCTATCTGCCCGAGGCGATGCGCAACTACCTGGCCCGCCTGGGCTGGTCGCACGGCGACGACGAACTGTTCAGCGACGAACAGGCCATCGCCTGGTTCGATTTCAAGGGCGTCGGCAAGGCCCGCCCGGCTGGACTTCGACAAGCTGGCGCACGTCAACGCCCACTGGCTGCGGCTGGCCGAGGACGAACGTCTGGCCAAGCTGGCGCTGGACGTGCACCTGGCGCGCGGCCACGCCCTGCGCGAGGACGACGAAGGCCGCCTTCAGCGCGCCCTGCCCTTCGTCAAGGATCGCGCCAAGACGGTCCTGGACCTGGCCGACCAGACGGCGTTCGTCCTGAAGTCGCGGCCTCTGGCGCCCGACGAAAAGGGTCAGGCGCTGCTTAGCGGCGAGACGCTGGACCGCCTGGGACGATTGCGCCACCGGCTCGCCCTGTTCCAGTCCTGGGACGTGTTCGCCCTGGAGGCCGAACTCAAGGCCTTCGCCGAGGACGAGGGCGTCGGCTTCGGCAAGATCGGCCCGCCGATGCGCGCCGCGCTTACCGCCGGGTCAACTTCGCCCGACATCGCCAGAACTTTGGCCGCCCTTGGGCGCGACGAAAGTCTCGGGCGCTTGGATGATGCGTTGCAACAGACTAAGTGACACCCACAAACCAAAGAGCGCCCGACGCCTCCCCGCGCCCGGACGTCATATTGCAAAGGGGCATTGATGACTGACCAAGCCAAAACCGCCACCCTCGAATTCGAGGGCAAGAGCGTCGATCTGCCGATCCTGTCGGGTTCGACCGGTCCGGACGTGATCGATATCAGGAAGCTCTACGGCGGCACGGGCGCCTTCACCTTCGATCCCGGCTTCACCTCGACCGCCTCGTGCGAGTCGGGTCTGACCTACATCGACGGCGACGCGGGCGTCCTGCTTCACCGCGGCTACCCGATCGACCAACTGGCGTCGAAATCGAACTTCGTCGAGGTCTGCCACCTGCTGCTGCACGGCGAGCTGCCGACCGCGGCGCAGTACGAGAAGTTCGAAAACAGCATCACCGTGCACACGATGCTGCACAGCCAGTTCGACCGCTTCTTCGAGGGCTTCCGCCGCGACGCCCACCCGATGGCCATCATGGTGGGCACCGTCGGCGCCCTGTCGGCCTTCTATCACGACAGCCTGGACATCCACGATCCGGTCCAGCGCGACATCTCGGCCATCCGCCTGATCGCCAAAATGCCGACCATCGCGGCCCGCGCCTACAAGTACCACATCGGCCAGCCGTTCGCGTCGCCGCGCAACGACCTGTCCTACGCCGAGAACTTCCTGCGGATGTGCTTCGCCGTGCCGGCCGAGGACTATCACGTCGATCCGGCCCTGGTGCGCGCCATGGACCGAATCTTCATCCTGCACGCCGACCACGAGCAGAACGCCTCGACCTCGACCGTCCGCCTGGCCGGTTCGTCGGGCGCCAATCCGTTCGCCTGCATCGCCGCCGGCATCGCCTGCCTGTGGGGCCCCTCGCACGGCGGCGCCAACGAAGAGGCGCTGACCATGCTCAAGGAGATCGGCACGCCGGACAAGATCCCGGAGTTCATCCAGGGCGTGAAGGACCGCAAGTTCAAGCTGATGGGCTTCGGCCACCGCGTGTACAAGAACTACGACCCGCGGGCGAAGGTCATGCAGCAGTCGGCCTATGAGGTCCTGGCCGCGACGGGCCGCGAGAACGATCCGCTGTTCCAGGTCGCCAAGGAGCTGGAAAAGGTCGCGCTGCAGGACGAGTATTTCACCTCGCGCAAGCTGTTCCCGAACGTCGACTTCTATTCCGGCATCACCCTGTCGGCGATGGGCTTCCCGACCACCATGTTCACCGTCCTCTTCGCCCTGGCCCGCACCGTGGGCTGGATCGCCCAGTGGCAGGAAATGATGGCCGATCCGTCGCAGAAGATCGGTCGCCCGCGTCAGCTGTACACCGGCCCGACCGAGCGCGATTACCTGCCGATCGACCAGCGCGGCTGATCCTCTCGCCGGTCTATGGATTGAAAGGACGCCGGGTTCGCCCCGGCGTCCTTTTTGTTTGGCCTCAGGCCAGATGCAGATCGACGAACCGCTCGCTCAGGTCATCCAGGTCGCGGAACATGTGGGCCAGGCCGATGGCCGCCGCTCCGCGCGCGATGTCGCCGGCGTCCTCGGCCGGCCCCAGCGCCAGGGCGACGTCAGGCTGGCCCAGCGCGTCGCCAGGATGGCCGCGCGACAACGCCTCCAGACGCGCCACGGCCCTTTCGGCGGCGGTCTTCCACGGCCCCAGCCGCGGCCCCGCGTCCTCCGTCTGGAACCCGCGCCCCAGGATGACGATGTCGCTGCGAACCCGCCAGAACGCCCGCACCAGGGCGGCGCGATCCGCCGTCTCGCGCTGCGGGCCGGGAAGGTCGATCACGTTCTTGGCCGCCTGCCCCAGCGTATCCAGCCGCCGCTTCAGATCGGTGTGCCGCCGCGCGATCTCGGCGGCGTTCGCGGGGTCGCTATCCAGCACCAGTCCCAGCAGGGCCGCCGCCTCGGCCGCCGCGTCGCGCGCCTGCAGTCGAAACGTCTGGCGCGCGTGGCGAGGAAACAGCAGCAGGATGGAGACCACCCCGACGCCGCTGCCGACCAGGATCTCCAGCATCCGGTCCAGGGCCAGGGAGGCCGGACCGTCCGGCCCCGCCCCGCCGGCGATGACGATCGCGGCCGTGACCGGCGCGACCTTCAGCCAGGGCCGGCCCGCGCCGAAGAACGCCAGGATCGCCGTGGCCAGCGCGATCGCTCCCGCCAGGCCCGCCATGCCTTCCGGCCGGATAAAGGCCACGGCCGCGCCGAGCACGGCGCCGGTTGCGGTTCCGATCGCCCGGTCCCGCGCCACCGTCAGCACGCCGCCGCCGACGCTGGCCTGGATCACCACGATGGCCGAGATCACGCTCCAGTAGGGGTGCGGCAGACCCAGCGCCGTCGCCAGATAAAGCGCCGCGCCCGCGCCGGCCGCCATCTGCAGGGCCGCCCGCGCCTCCGCCGCCCTGCGCGGACTCAGCCCCCGCATGGCGCCGTCCTCCTGTCGTCGTCGATCGTCATCCGTGCAAGATGCAGCCTGTCGCGCCGAAAGGCCACCGAACGGCTCAGGCGCGCGCCTTGTCCGCCACCACGCGCAGCACGGCGTCGGCAGCCAGTTGCGACGGATCGGCGCGGCCCCGGCCCATCAGGTTCAGCGCCTCGGTCTGGCGGCGGGCCTGTTCGGCGGCGGCCTGGGGGTCGCGAAGCAGCCGCCCCACGGCCTGGGCCAGCGTCGGGGGTCGGCGTCGCCTTGAATGAACTCTGGGGCGATCCGCTGGTCCGCGGCGATATTGAACAGGGTGATGTGCCTGGCCGTCACCAGCCGCTTCATCAAGGCGTAGCTCAGGCCGTCGATCCGATAGGCGATGACCATGGGCGCGCCGGCCAGGGCCAGTTCGGTGGAGACGGTGCCGCTGGTGGCCAAGGCGGCCGTGGCGGCCTTCATCGCATCGTATTTCTCGTCCTCGCGGACCAGATGCACGCGCATCGGCCAGGCCGACACCCGACCCGAGACGTCGTCGGCCACCGTCCCCGCCGCCACTACGGCGACCTCGAGATCGGGCAAGCCCGCCTTCAGCGTCCGCACCGTCGCCTCGTAGACCGGCGTCATGCGCCGCACCTCGCTGGGACGGCTCCCCGGCAGCACCAGAAGCAGGGGCGCATTCGCCGCAACGCCGTGCCGGGCCCTGAACGCCGCGCCGTCCGCCCCGCCCATGTCGACGTGAAGGGCCGATGAGCCCACCACGGTCGTCGCCAGGCCTTCCCGCTCGAACCAGGGCGCGTCGAAGGCGTAGAGCGCCAGCAGGTGGTCCACGGCGCCGGCCAGGGTCCGGGCGCGGCCCGGGCGGGACGCCCAGACCTGCGGCCCGACATATTTGATCAGAGGAATATGCGGCTGGGCGGCGCGGATCGCCTTGGCGACCCGCACGGTGAAACCCCAGCTGTCGATCAGCACCACGGCGTCGGGCTTTTCGCGCGCCGCCAGGGCGGCCGTCTGCTCGACCCGGCGCTTGACCTTGCCATAGGCGCGCAGGCCCTCGACCCAGCCCAGGATGGACAGTTCGGCGATGTCGAAGGGGCTGTCGACGCCTTCCGCCGCCATGCGCGGACCGCCGACGCCGACGAAGGTCACGTCGTCCCCCAGCCGCGCCTTCAGCGCCTTGGCCAGGCCGGCGCCCAGGGCGTCGCCCGACGCCTCGGCTGCGACCAGCATGATCTTCAGCGGCCGGCTCATCGCGTCTCGCCCCAGACGAACAGGCCCAGGCGGTCGGCGGTCTCAATGACGGCGGGACGGTCGATCAGGATCAGGCGCCCCGAAACGCCGCCGACGCCGGCCAGCCCCGCGCGGGCGGCGTTCTCGAGGGTGCGCGGGCCGATGACGGGCATGTCGACGCGCAGGTCCTGGATCGGCTTGGGCGCCTTTCCCAGCGCGCCCCTGGCCTGGCCGGGCCTGCCGCGCAGGTCGGCCGGCAGAGCCGCCACGCGGTCCAGCATCGCATCGGTGCCTTCCTGCGCCTCGACCGCCAGGACCAGGCCGTCGCAAACGACTGCGCCTTGGCCGATATCAAATTCTCCTGATTTTTCCGCGATATGAAGCGCCTTCTTCAGGTCCGACATCTGTTCGGCCGTCGGCGTCACGGCGCCCAGCGCGCCCGCAGGCAGGGTCTCGCCCCCCAGGATGTCGTCGGCGCCCTCGACGGCGAAACCTTCCGCCTCGAACACCGAGAGGATCTTCCTCAGCAGGGCGTCGTCGCCCTTGGCCGCCGCCGCCACGATGCCGGGAAGCAGGGACGCGCCCTTAAGGTCCGGCTTCAAGGTCTTGAAATCGGGGCGGTTCACGATCCCCGCCAGACAGACCGCGGCGCAGCCGCTTCTTTTCAGCGCCTTCAGGATCGCGCCGATCTGGGCCATGCCGAAGTCGTCGCCCGGCCAACGCGTCAGGTGCGGATCGGCGAACCCTTCCAACCGCACGACATACAGGTCGCGCCCTTCCGCATCGCAGCGCTGGGCCACGGCCTGGGGCAGGTCGCCGCCGCCGGCGATCAGGCCCAGCTTCGGCCGGGTCATTCGGCGTTCGGCAGGCACAGCGGTCGCCGCCCGCCCTCGCGGATGAAGGTGACGATCTCGACGATCTCGGGCAGGTCGGCATAGCGCTCGGCCACGCCGTCGATGCGTCCGGCGAACTCGCCCTCGCCCTCGAACAGTTCGCGATAGGCGGCCAGCAGACGGCGGATCTGGTCCTTGCCATAGCCCTTGCGCTTCAGACCGATCAGGTTCAGGCCGCGCAGCCGCGCATGGTTGCCCCACGCCGAACCATAGGGGATGACGTCGCGCGTCACCGCCGCCAGGCCGCCGATGATGGCGCCCTGCCCCACGCGGCCGTTCTGGTGCACTGCGCACAGCCCGCCCAGGAAGACCTTGTCCCCGACCTGGGCGTGACCGCCCAGGGTGGCGTTGTTGGCCATGACGACATTGTCGCCGACCACGCAGTCGTGCCCGACGTGAGCGCCGGTCATGAACAGGTTGTGGGAGCCGACGCGCGTCACGCCCGTCCCTTGCGGCGTGCCGCGATTGAAGGTGCAGTGCTCGCGGATCAGGTTGTTCTGGCCGATCTCGAGGCGGACCGGCTCGCCCTTGTATCCGTTGTGCTGCGGGTCGCCGCCGACGGCGGCGAACGGATGGATGACCGTTCCGGCCCCGACCGTCGTATCCTGCTGGATCACCACGTGGCTGACCAGTCGGACGCCCTCGCGCAGCGTCACGTTCGGCCCGACCGTGCACCACGGCCCGACCTCGACCCCGTCGGCCAGGGTCGCGGAGGCGTCGATCAGGGCGGTCGGGTGGATGGTCATCAGGCGGCGGGCTCCGCCACCGTCACGACCATGGCCATGAACTCGGCCTCGGCCGCCAGCTTGCCGTCGATGAAGGTCTCGCCGCGGAACTTGTAGGCGTCGCCGCGCGCCTTGATGACCTTGACCTCCATGCGCAGCTGGTCGCCCGGCCGCGCGGGCTTGCGGAACCGCACGCCGTCGATCGACATGAACATGATGACCTTGTCCGCCACGGCGACATCCAGCGTCTTGGACATCAGCAGCGCCCCGGTCTGGGCCATGGCTTCCACGATCAGGACGCCCGGCATGACGGGATCGATCGGGAAATGGCCGGGAAAGAAGGGCTCGTTATGGCTGACGTTCTTGATGCCGACGATCGACGTCGCCGGCACGAAGGCCTCGGCCTTGTCGACCAGCAGGAACGGGTAGCGGTGCGGCAGCCGCCGCATCACCTCGGCGTAGTCGATATTGACGGTCTCGCTCATGATTCCCTCGGCCCCTTCCTGGAAGCGGCCTGTTTGGCGAGCCAGACCGTCTCGCGCAAGAACTGACGGATCGGGCGCGCGGGATAGCCCGACCAGGTCTCGCCCGCCGGAATGTCGGCCAGAACGCCGGCGCCAGCCGCGACGCGCGCGCCTTCGCCGATGGTGATGTGGTCGCCGATGCCCGCCTTGCCGCCGAAGATGACATTGTCGCCCACCGTGACAGAGCCCGAAATGCCGGTGTTTGCGACCAGCAGGCAGTTGCGTCCGATGACGCAGTTGTGGCCGACCATCACCAGGTTGTCGATCTTGGTGTTCTCGCCGATCACCGTGTCGTCGTAGGCGCCCCGGTCGATGCAGCTGTTGGCGCCGACGGTCACGCCGTCCTGCAGGATCACGCGACCGAGCTGGGGAATGTCCATCACGCCAGTGGCGGTCCCGGTGGCGCCGAAGCCCGCCTCGCCGATGCGGGCGCCGGCGTACAGCTTCACCCGGTCTCCGATCAGGGCGAAGCCCACGCTGACGTTCGAGCCGATGACGCAGTCGCGGCCGATCTGCACGCCCGGACCGATGACCGTATTGGCCCCGATGCGCGATCCGCGACCGATGCGGACGCCCTGGCCCAGGATGACGCCCGGCTCGATCACCAAGGTGTCGTCTTCCGCGGCCTCCGACGCCGACGCTGCGCGATCCAGCGCGATGGTTCGATGAAGCATCGCGGACGCCTGGGCCCAGGCGGCCTGGGGCGTGCGGTGCGAAATGACCGCCGATCCCGACGGCGCGGCGGCGACCGCCTCGGCCGGCGTGATCACGCAGTCGGCGCGGGTCTCGGCCAAGGCCTTGGCGAACTTGCGGTCGCCGAGAAACGCGATCGCGCCCTCGCCCGCGGAGGACAAGGGCGCGACGGAACGCACCATCCGCTCCCCGCCCCTTTCGACCGTTCCGCCCACCCTCGCCGCCAGGTCGGCGACGCTCAGCGGCGACAGGGTCTCGAAGAAGCGGGGATCGGGCATCGGCCTTAGTTGGCCGCGGCCGGCTGTTGCTGCTGCTGGGCCGGAACGGCCATGCGGTTGAAGCTCAGCGTCGGCAGGGCGGTGTTCAGGCGCTGGATGACCAGGTCCGTCACGTCATGGGCCGGGTTCATCATGAAGACGCTTTCGCGGTCCAGCATCAGGCCGCAGCCGCGCTCTTGATAGACCTGCACCAGGATCGGCGAGACCGCCTCGGTGATCGCCTGGCGCTGCATGGCCAGGGTGTAGCGCAGTTCGTTCTCGCGGGTGGCTTCCAGCTGCTGGGCCTCCTGGGCGCGCTGTTGCAGGGCCTGGCGGCGGCGGTTCAGTTCATCGGGCTGCAGGGTGGAGCCCGAGGTCTGGAGCTGCTGGGCCTCGGTCTGAAGCGCGGTGGCGTAAGGCTGCAGTTCGGTCTGCACTTCCTGGGCCAGCTGCTGCATCCGCGTTTCCACGGCCTGGCCGACCGACGACTGCGCGAACAGGCGGGCGTTGTGATAGACGCAGACGCCGGGGATCTGCGGTCCCGGGTTCTGGGGCGTGGTCGCCTGCTGGGCCGAAGCGGCCGTGGCGATGAGGGAAGCAGCCGCGGCAGCGGCGATGGCGATGGTCTTCATGGTCTTCCTCGTGCGGTCTGACAGGCGCCGCGATTAGAACTGGGTGGAGGTCGAGAAGCGGAAGGATTCCGTCTTGTCGTAGTCTTCCTTGGCGAGAACCTTGGAGATGTCGAAGCGGATCGGCCCCATCGGCGAACGCCAGTGGATGCTGAGACCCGCGGACGCCCGCAGGGACAGCTCGTCGGCGATCGTGGGGTCCACCGTCCCGGTCGAGGTCAGCTTGTAGCGATCGTCCAGAACGCCCAGCGTGCCGAAGTCGGCGAACAGAGAGGTCTTGATGCCGTATTGCTCGGGCAGATAGTTCGGCAGGGTCAGCTCGACCGTGCCGATGGCGTAGAAGTTGCCGCCCAGGGCGTCGGTCGTGTCCAGGTCGCGCGGACCCATGCCGGCGGTCTCGAAGCCGCGGAAGCTGTTGCCGCCCTTGAAGAAGCGATCGTTGATGCGGATCGGGTCGCCGTTCCAGCCGCTGACATAGCCGGTCGAGCCCTGGAGGCTGACGATCCAGTTCGGCGTGATGCCGTAGTAGTAGCTGGCGTCCGCCTCGGTGCGGATGTAGTTCACGTCGCCGCCCAGGCCGGCGAAATCCTGGCGCAGGGATCCGGCCCAGCCGCGTGTCGGGCGCACCGGATCGTTGGTCCGGTTCACCTGCAGGGTGTAGCCCACCGACGAGTTCAGATAGCTGCCCACCTGGTCGCACAGCGCCGAGGAGCCGAAGCCGCCGCTGGTGCAATAGCCGCTGGGCACGATGATCTCGTCGCTCTTGAGGAAGTAGCGGGTGCTGAACAGGGTATAGCCGTTCAGCGGATAGCTGAGACGCAGGCCGCCGCCGGTCGAGCGGTAGTCGTAGGACGAATATTCGCTGAGATCGTAGCGCGAGTGGAACAGGTCGAACCCGGCGCGCAGGTCGCGGCCCAGGAACTTGGGCTCGGTGAAGCGGAAGTCGACCTGCTGGCGCAGCGATCCCCATTCCAGGCGCGCCACGACGTTCTGGCCGCGTCCGCGGAAGTTCCGTTCCGAGATGCCCAGGTTCACGGTGAAGGAGTCGACCGAGCTGAAGCCGGCGCCGACGGACAGTTCGCCGGTCGGCTGTTCCTGAACGTTGACGTTGATGACCGATCGGTCGGGCGCGCTGCCGCGCTCTTCCTGGACGGTGACGTCCTTGAAGAAGCCCAGGGCGCGCAGGTTGTTGCGCGACCGCTCCATCAGCGCGCGGTTGAAGGCGTCGCCTTCGGTCAGCATCAGTTCGCGCCGGATGACCGGGTCGATCGTGCGGGTGTTGCCCACCACATTGATGCGGTCGACATAGACGCGCTGGCCTTCGGACACGTTGAAGGTGACGTCCACCGTGTCCGTGTCGGGATTGGCCCGATAGGTCGGATTGATCTCGACGAAGGCGTAGCCCGCCGAACCCGCGGCGAACGTCAGGGCGTCGACGGCGCTCTCGATCTTGTCGCTTTCGTACAGGTCGCCGCTGCGGATCGGCACCAGCGCCTTGAGGAAGTCGGCGTTCAGGCGGTCGTTCTCGGTGACAACGTTCACCTCGCCGAAGTTGTAGCGGTCGCCCTCGTCCATCGTCAGGGAGATCTGGAAGGCCTGGTCGTCAGGCTGCAGCTCGGCCACCGACGACACGATGCGGAAGTCGTAATAGCCGCGGTTGGTGTAGAACTTGCGCAACTGCTCCTGATCGTATTCGAGACGATTAGGATCGTAGTTGTCGTTGTTGGAGAAGAACTTCCACCACGTGGACTTCTCGGTCACCATCACGCCGCGGATGTCGCGATCCGAATAGGCCTCGTTGCCCAGGATGTTGATCGCGCTGATGCCGGTCTGGCGGCCTTCGTTGATCTCGAAGATCACGTCGACGCGGTTCTGCTCCAGCTGGACCAGCTTGGGCGTGACCGTGGCCGAGATGCGGCCCTGCAGGCGATACAGTTCGACGATGGCGCCGACGTCTTCCTGAACCTTGGCGCGCGTGTAGATGCCGCGCGGCTTCAGCGTCACCTCCTCGGTCAGCTTGTCCTGCGACACGGCGCTGTTGCCCTCGAACACCACCTGATTGATGATCGGGTTCTCGACGATCTGCACGATCAAGTCGCCGTTCTGGACGCCCAGTTGAACGTTGGCGAACAGGCCGGTGCGCGACAGGGTCCGCACCGCCACGTCCAGCGTCGCGGCGTCCACCGTGTCGCCCGGCCGGATCGGCAGATAGGACAGGACCGTGGTCTGGTCGATCCGCTGGGCGCCCTGCACCACGATGCGGTTGACCACCAGCGATTCCGGCGCGGCGATCTCGACGCGCGGCGGCTGTTCGGCGGCCGGCTGGGCCGGAGCGGTCGCCGGCGCCGTCTGGGCCATCGCGGGTGCGCCCAGGCCCGCGGCGACGAACAGCGCCATCAGGCTGGAACGGGCGCTCAGTCGAGCGGCGGCGCGGGTCTTCATGTCGATCATTCGGGAAACCATCGGGGGCTGGCGTCGGCTCAACTGACGAGCCCGCCGAGGAATTGGAAGAGGTTGAGCTTCTGCAGGTCGTTCCACGTCGCGAACAGCATGAATCCCGCCAGCAAAGCAAGCCCGACCCGATAGCCCGCCTCCTGGAACCGGGCCGCGACCGGGCGTCTCGCTACCGCTTCATAGGCGTAGAAGACGAGGTGGCCCCCGTCCAGCACAGGAATGGGCAACAGGTTTAGAAAGCCGATTCCGATCGAAAGTATGGCGGCCAGATTGATCAGCGTCAGCCCCAGGTTCAACGCCGTCGCCCGGGGATCGGGATTGGCCTGAACCGCCATGTTGGTCAGCGAGCCGCTGGCCTTGGCGATGCCGATGGGACCGCTCAGCTGGTCGCCGGATTCGCGGCCGGTCAGCAAACGCCCGAGGTAGGTGACGGTCGATCCGATGACGTCGGCGGTCTGTTGCGCGCCCGCGCCGATGGCCGAGATCGGGTCGTATCGCACATGGCGGATGTCTTGGCGCCGCGCTTCCAGAAGCACGCCGATCCGGCCGATCTGGATGCGTCCGGCGATCGGGTCGTTCTCCATCCGACGCTGGGGCGTGGCGACCAGTTCGACCGGCGCGCCGTTGCGCTCCACGGTGAACCGCAGCGGGTCGCCGCTGCTCAGCATGACGGCGCGCGTCACTTCCGGAGTCCTCGATGCGGCGGCCGTCGACGGCGGTGATCAGGTCGCCCGGTTGAAATCCCGCCGCGGCCGCCGGCGATCCGGGCTGCACCTGGCCCACCCGCGCGGGCGTCATCTGCGTGCCCAGCGTCATGAACAGGATGGCGAAGATCGTGATGGCCAGGGCGAAGTTGGCCAGCGGCCCGGCCGCCACGATCAGCGCGCGCTGCCACACCGGCTTGAAATGGTAGTAGTCGCGCACGGCCGCCGGTCCATGCTGGGCCACGACCCGCTGGCGCAGTTCGGCCAGACCCGCCTGATCCGGAACGCTGGAGGCGTCCAGGTCGCCGGAAAACTTCACATAGCCGCCCGCCGGGATCCAACCCAGTCGCCATTCGATGCCGTGACGGTCGGTGCGGCTGAACAGGGGGCGGCCGAAGCCGATGGCGAAGCGATCCACCTTCACCCCGAACGCCCGCGCCACCAGGAAATGGCCCAGTTCGTGGATGGTGACGATGAACGTCAGCACCAGCAGAAACGGCACGATGTACGTCAGGACCTGTCCAAGGACGCCTAGCATAGACAAATGGTCTCCCCGGAAGCCTTCACGCCGCCTTGGCGAGGTCGGTGATGATGGACCGGGCCAGTCCGCGGGCTTGCGCATCGACCGCAAGGGCCGCCGCGCAGGCGTCGCCGGAACCGAAGGTCATCCCCGACTTCGTCGCTCGCTCAAGGGTTTCAGCGACGACTGCGGCAATATTGAGAAAGCCCAGCTTCCGGTCAAGAAACGCCAGGGCGGCGATTTCGTTGGCGGCGTTGAATACCGCCGGCGCCGCACCGCCCGTGCGCAACGCCTCGCGCGCCAGAGCAAGCGCCGGAAACCGGTCTAGATCGGGCGCCTGGAACGTCAGCCGCCCCAGGGCGGCCAGGTCCAGCCGCGGGGCCGGCCAGGCGATCCGGCCGGGCCAGGCCAGCGCGCAGGCGATCGGGGTGCGCATGTCCGGCGGCCCCATCTGCGCCAGGGTCGATCCGTCCACATATTCCACAAGGCTGTGGATGATGGATTCGGGATGCACCACGACGTCGATGCGGTCCTGCGGCATGTCGAACAGGTAGGCCGCCTCGATCATCTCCAGGCCCTTGTTGGCCATGGTGGCGCTGTCGACGGAAATCTTGGCGCCCATGCTCCAGTTCGGATGGGCCACGGCCTGTTCCGGCGTGATGGCCGACATCCTCGCGGCGGGGGTTTCACGGAACGGACCGCCCGACGCGGTGAGGACCAGCCTGGACACGCGGTCGGGCGCCTCGGCCGGGAACACCTGGAAGATCGCCGAATGCTCCGAATCGACCGGAATCAGGCGACCGCCGGCGGCGCGCACCCGCTGGATCAGCGCCGGACCGCAGCAGACCAGGCTCTCCTTGTTCGCCAGGGCCAGGACGGCGCCGGTCCCCGCCGCCGCCCAGGCCGACTTCAGGCCCGCCGCGCCGACGATGGAGGCCATGATCCAGTCGGCCGGACGCAGGGCCGCCTCGATCACGGCCCCCTCCCCGGCCGCGGCGGCCACGCCCGTTCCCCTCAAGGCGTCCTTCAGGGCGTCCAGCCGCGTCTCGTCCGCCGTCACGGCGATCTTGGGCCGCCAGCGCCGGGCCTGCTCGGCCAGCCGCGCGATATTGGCCCCGCCGGTCAGGGCCTCGACCTCGAAGGCGCCGGCGCCCGTCTCCTCGGCGCGCGCCATCAGGTCCAGCGTCGAGGAGCCGACCGAGCCGGTCGAGCCCAGCACCGTCACGCGCCGCCGGATCATCCGCCGCGCTCCAGCATCAGCACCGCCAACCGGCCCACCGCCACCACGACGACGGCGAACATCAGGCCGTCGACCCGGTCCAGCAGCCCCCCGTGCCCGGGGATGGTGTTGCCGGCGTCCTTGACCCCGAACCGACGCTTCAGCGCCGACTCCCACAGATCGCCCCCCATCGTGGCCAGGGCGGCGGCCAGGCCCAGGATCGCGCCCAGAAGACGGTCAGGCGGCCCATGTCGACCCAGGCCGCCATGACCGCGCCCGCGACGGCGCCGGCCACGATGCCGCCGACGAAGCCGGACCAGGTCTTGTTGGGCGAAAAACGCGGCCACAGCTTGGGGCCGCCCACGGTCGATCCGACCAGATAGGCCAGGATGTCGGCCGACCAGGCCACGGCGAACACCAGCACGGTCCAGTGCAGGCCCACGGTGCTGTCCACGTCGCGCAGCCAGATCAGCAGCACCGCCGGCCAGCCGAGGTAGAGCACCCCATAGGCGGCGTCGAGCGCCTGCTGCCCCCGGCTTCGCGCATAGACGCCGGCGGCGGCGGCGCCGAAGACCAGCATGATGAAGGCCACCGCCATCGCCCCGAAATGCGCGCTGACGACCGAGGCGACCAGGCCGAAGGTGACCGCGCCGCCCATCAGACGCCGGGCGTGCGGCGCGCTCATCGCCGCCCATTCGAAGGCCAGGACCACGCAAGCGGCCACCATCAGGGCCAGGAACCACACGCCTCCGGCCCAGGTCGCGGCCACGGCGGCCGGCGCCAGAACCACGGCCGAGGCGGCGCGCAGGCCGATATCGCGTCCCCGGACCGCCATCAGGCCGTCACGCGTTCGGCCGGGACCTCGCGCCCGCCGAAGCGACGGTCCCGCCGTCGATAGGCGTCCACGGCCTCGGCCAGAGCCTTGGGGCCGTAGTCGGGCCACAGGATGTCCTGGAACACCAATTCGGCGTAGGCGGCTTCCCACAGCAGGAAGTTGGACAGCCTCTGTTCGCCAGAAGTCCGCACGATCAGGTCCAGCGGCGGCGATCCGGCCGTTGCCAGCCCCGCCTCGATGACCTTTTCGCTGAAGGGCTCGACCGTCTCGCCGGCCAGCAGTCGTTCGGCGTGGCGGCGCGCGGCGTCGACCAGATCGGCCCGCCCGCCGTAGTTGAAGGCGACCTGCAGCAGGAAGCGGTCGTTGTGCGCCGTCTGCGCCTCGGCGCGGACGATGATCTCGGCGATGTCGGCCGGCAGGCCGTCGCGGCGCCCCAGCACGCGCAGCCGCACGCCGGCCTTCTCCAGCCGCTTCAGGTCGCTAGCCACATAGGTCCGCACCAGGCCCATCAGGTCGGACACCTCGTCCTCGGGCCGGCTCCAGTTCTCGGTCGAGAAGCCGAACACCGTCAGGCAGCCGATCCCCAGACCGGGAGCGGCCTCGATGGTGCGTTTCAGCGCCTGGACGCCTTCGCGATGGCCCACGGCGCGCGGCAGGCCGCGGCGCTTGGCCCAGCGGCCGTTGCCGTCCATGATGATGGCGACATGGCGCGGGCCGTCCGCGCCCGTGAGGCTTTCCGGACCTGAAGGCGCGGCCGTCATGCGATTGTCGATCCCTTCAGGTCCACGGCCGCCTCAGACCTGCATGATCTCTTGTTCCTTGGTCTTCAAGGCCTCGTCGATGCGCTTGATGGCCGCGTCGGTGTCCTTCTGGACCTCGGTTTCCATGCGCTTCTGATCGTCCTGGCTGATCTCGCCCGCCTTCTCGGCCTTCTTCAGGTCGTCGTTGGCGTCGCGGCGCACGTTGCGCACGGCGATCTTCTGCTGTTCCGCATACTTGCCGGCCAGCTTGACCAGGTCCTTTCGGCGTTCCTCGGTCAGGGGCGGCACGGGGATGCGCAGGGTCTGGCCGTCGACGATGGGGTTCAGGCCCAGGTCGGCCTGACGGATGGCCTTCTCGACCGACACCACCATGCCCTTGTCCCAGACGTTGACGGTGATCATGCGCGGCTCGGGCACGCTGATGGCCGCCACGGCGTTCAGCGGCGAGGTCGAGCCATAGGCCTCCACGCGGACGGGCTCCAGCAGGCCGGCGTTGGCGCGGCCGGTGCGCAGTCCGCTGAACTCTTCCTTCAGGGCCGCCACGGACTTGTCCATGCGGTCGCGATAGCTTTTCAGGTCTGGCTTGGCCATGTCGTTCTCTCTCGTCGTTCCTGGTTCGTGTCGGACGCTCAGGCGGCGGCGTTGATGACCGTGAAGGTGCCCTCGCCGGTCAGCGTCCGCCGCAGCGACTTGTCCTCCCGGATCGAGAAGACCACGATCGGAATGCCCGTGTCGCGCATCATGGCGATGGCGGAGGCGTCCATCACGCGCAGATCCTTCGCCAACACGTCCTGATAGGTCAGGGTGTCGTAGCGGGTCGCGGACGGGTCCTTCTTGGGATCGGCGGTATAGACGCCGTCGACGCTGGTGCCCTTGAGCAGGGCGTCGCAGCCCATCTCCGCCGCGCGGAGAGCCGCCCCGGAATCGGTCGTGAAGAAGGGCGCGCCCACCCCGGCGGCGAAGATCACCACGCGGCCCTTCTCCAGATGCCGCAGCGCGCGGCGACGGATATAGGGCTCGGCGATCGCGGCCATCGGAATGGCGCTCTGCACGCGGGTCGAGACGCCGATCTTCTCCAGCGCCGACTGCATGGCCAGGGCGTTCATCACGGTGGCCAGCATGCCCATGTAGTCCGCCTGGGCCCGTTCCATGCCGGCGGCCGCCTTGGACAGGCCGCGGAAGATGTTGCCGCCGCCGATGACCAGGCAGATCTCCACGCCTTCGCGCACCACCTCGGCCACCGCCTGGGCGATCGTGTCGACGGTCTTCATGTCGACGCCATAGGGCTGGTCGCCCATCAGCACCTCGCCCGAGACCTTGAGCAGGACGCGTTTGTAACGAAACTCGGAAGGGGCGTCGGGCATGCGGGAAAAGGTCCGTGTACTGCGGCGCCGCTGAATCGGGCGGCCCCTTATAGACGAAGGGCGCGCCGGCCATCAAAGCCGAACGCGCCCTTCTTGAACAAAACCCTCACGAATGAGGGCGATGGCGGCTTACTGGCCGCCCATCATCGAGGCGACTTCCGAAGCGAAGTCCGGGCCTTCGACCTTCTCGACGCCTTCGCCCAGCGCCAGGCGGACGAAGCCGGCCAGGTGCAGGTTCGAGGAGCCCAGTTCCTTGGCCGAGTTGGCGACCAGCTGTTCGACGGTCACGTCCGGATCCATGACGAACGGCTGCTTGGACAGCACCACGTCCTTCTGGAACTTGTTGATCTGGCCTTCCACGATCTTGGCGATCATGTTCTCCGGACGGCCTTCTTCCTTGGCCTTCTCGGTCAGGACCTGACGTTCCTTCTCGATCGCGGCGGGGTCCAGATCGTCGGTGTTCAGCGACAGCGGCGAGGTGGCCGCGACGTGCATGGCGATCTTGCGGCCCAGCTCGCGCAGGGCCGTCTTGTCGCCCTCGCCGTGCAGGGCGACCAGCACGCCGATGCGGCCGACGCCCGGCGACACTGCGTTGTGGACGTAGGTGGCGACGACGCCTTCCTCGACCGACAGGCGGGCGGCGCGGCGCAGCTGCATGTTCTCGCCGATGGTGGCGATCATGTTGGTCACTTCGTCCTGGACGGTCTTGCCGGCTTCCAGTTCGGCGCCGTGCAGCGCCTCTACGGTGTGGTGCTCCAGGCCCAGCTCGGCGAAGCGCTTGGCGGCGTTCTGGAACAGCTCGTTGCGGGCGACGAAGTCGGTTTCCGCGTTGAACTCGATGGCGGCGGCGACTTCACCCTTGCCGTCTTCCTTCGAGGCGACGGCGACCAGGCCCTCGGCGGCGACGCGGTCGGCCTTCTTGGCGGCCTTGGACAGGCCCTTGGCGCGCAGCCAGTCGATCGCGGCGTTGATGTCGCCGTCGTTCTCCTGCAGCGCCTTCTTGCAGTCCATCATGCCGACGCCCGAACGCTCGCGAAGCTCCTTCACGAGGGCGGCAGTGATCTCGGCCATGTTCTTCTCCTATGGGATCGTATGCGGGAACGGCCGGACTGACTTAGCCCGGCCGTGTGTCAGTTCAACGCACGGCCTCGGTGGCGCTCAAGTCGCGAGCCGCCGCGCGGCAAGCGTAGCGCGCCAGAAAGACCGTCGGGCGATCAGCCCGTGGCCTTCTCGGTCTCGACGGCGTCCAGCGCCTCGGTGTTGGCCGACGCGTCGTCCGAAGCCAGCAGCTCCTCGGCCGCGCCTTCCGCACCGGCCGGAGCCGCTTCGGCTTCAGCCTTGGGGGCCGAGGCTTCGCGCAGCATCGGCTCGACCGGAGCTTCCGAAGCGCCCAGGTCGACGCCCGAGGCCGAGGCGCCGGCGGCCAGGCCGTCCAGAACCGCGTCCGCGATCAGGTCGCAGTAGGTCTGGATGGCGCGCGCGGCGTCGTCGTTGCCCGGCACCGGATAGGTGATGCCGTCGGGGTCCGAGTTGGTGTCCAGGATGGCGATGATCGGGATGTTCAGCTTGCGCGCTTCCTGGATCGCGATCGCTTCCTTGTTGGTGTCGATCACGAACATGATGTCCGGGATCGAACCCATGTCCTTGATGCCGCCCAGCGAGAGCTCCAGCTTGTCCTTCTCGCGCTGCAGGGTCAGCAGCTCCTTCTTGTTGCGGCCCTCGCCGCCCGTTTCCACGATGCCTTCCAGCTCGCGCAGGCGGGCGATGGAGCCCGAAACGGTGCGCCAGTTGGTCAGGGTGCCGCCCAGCCAGCGGTTGTTCATGTAGTATTGGGCGCAGCGCTTGGCGGCTTCGGCGACCGGCTCGGCGGCCTGGCGCTTGGTGCCGACGAACAGGACGCGACCGCCCTTGGCGGCGACGTCGCGCACGGCGACCAGCGCCTGGTGCATCAGCGGCATCGTCTGCGACAGGTCGATGATGTGGATGTTCGAGCGCGAGCCGAAGATGTAGCGGTCCATCTTCGGGTTCCAGCGGTGGGTCTGGTGGCCGAAGTGGGCGCCCGCTTCCAGCAGGGTGCGCATCGAGAATTCAGGCAGAGCCATGATCGTTCAGTCCTTTTTCCGATCAACGTGGCGCGGGCGATAAAAGGACCAGCCGGCCCCTCGGAATGGAGCGGATCGGGATGTCTCCCCGAAACGCGCCTCGCCCGCGTTGCGAAATGCGCGGGCCATGTAGGCGGGATCGGACCAAAAGGCAAGTGGCGCGAAAAGGGCGGCCCCGCGGGACCGCCCTCTCCTGCCGTCTCTCGTCGCGCCGGTCAGCCCATGGCGTCGAGCAGTTGCTGGGCCCGGTCACGATGCTGGGTGACGGTCGGGACCAGTTCGCGCGCCAGGGCGGCCAGGGTCGGCGCGTCGGCGTTGTCGGAGAAGCCGTTTAGCAGCGTCAGGGTCTCGTTGTGGGCGGCGACCTGCTGCTCCAGATAGACCTTGTCGAAATCGCCGGCCGAAGCCGCGTTCAGATTGTCGATCAGGCCCTGGCGACGTTGGTCAAGCGTAGTCGGCACCGCGACGTTCGGCGCGGCGGTCGGGGCGGTCGCCGACAGCTTCTCGCCGGCGCGGGTGTGGTCGGTCCGGATCATGGCGGCCAGCGCCTTGACGTCGGCGTTGGTCGATTTCGCCTGGGCGATCTCGGCGGCCTGCAGCTCATACATGTTGCCGACCGCCAGGTTGGTGACGAATCCTTCGACGGTGTTGGTGCCCATGGTGGCGGCCGAGGTCTGGCCGACGACGCCCGAGGTCATGTCCTGGGTGGCGTTGACCGTCTCTTCGGCGTTCTGTTGCGCGCTGTCGCCGCCCTGGCCGCAGGCGGCGAGGAGCGCGGCGGCGGAGGCGATGCTGGCGATGGCGGTGATCTTCATCATTGGAACAGTCTCCCTGGTGAGACCCTAAAACCGCTCACGCGCACGTGAGGTTCCGATATTTCAGAAGCTTAGCCGTTACGCCGTCGCGCCTCAGGGTCACGGGCGGGCCGTCAGGCGTCCTCCAGCATGACCACGCCAGGCGCGGACTTCAGCGCGCCGCGCAGCGCCCCGTCCAGGCGATAGCGGCCCGGAAGCCGGATCTCGGCCTCCCGCCCCTGGTCCAGACCGGCGATCATCAGCCAGATTTCGCCGCCCTTGCCGATGGCGCCGGACCGCGCCCGTTCCAGCCGCGCCTTCAGCGCCTCCGCGTCCGCGGTGCGGGCCGAAACATGGACGCGCAAGGGCCATGTTGGCGTCGTCCAGCAGATTGTCCATCTGCGAGGCGTCGTCGCCGAAGAAGCGCACCTCGCCGTCGGACGCCTTGGCGCGGACCCGCACCATCACCGAGGCGCCCGGCTCCAGCACCTCGCGGCAGCGGCGCAGCTGCTCGGGCGGGAAGAGGCATTCGAACTCGCCCGTCGGATCGGAGAAGGTGACGAAGGCGAACTTTTCGCCGGTGCGGGCGCTGGCCCGTTCCTGGCGACGGCGCACCACGCCGGCCATCTGGAAGGCCTCGTGCCCGCTCTCGGCCAGAGGCAGGGCTTCGGCCACGAAGGTCACGCGCTTGCGCTTCAGGGCCTGGGCCATGTCGTCCAGCGGGTGGCCGGACAGATAGAAGCCCACCGCCGACAATTCCTGGTCCAGCCGGTCCGGCCCGACCCAGGGTTCGACGCTCTTCAGGCGCGGGCGGCCGGCGTGGGCCTGGTCGCCGCCGAACAGATTGACCTGGGCCGAGGCGCGTTCGGCCGCCACGCTCTGGCAATAGGCCATCAGGACGTCGGCCTGTTCGACCAGCTGGCGGCGGTTGGAATGCAGGCTGTCGAAGGCCCCGGCCTTGGCCAGGCCCTCCAGCGCCCGCTTGTTGACGCAACGCGGATCGACCCGTTCCAGGAAGTCGAAGATGTCGACGAAGCGGCCGCCCTGCTCGCGCACCTCGATGACGTGGCGCATGGCTTCCAGGCCCACGTTGCGGATGGCCCCCAGCGCATAGAGGACCGCGCCCCTGCCGTCCTCCCACGACACGTCGAAGTCGGCCGAGGAGCGGTTGATGTCGGGCGGCAGCACGGGCACGTCGAACCGCTTGGCGTCCTGGTAGAAGACCGCCAGCTTGTCGGTGTTCGACAGGTCCAGGCTCATGGAGGCGGCGAAGAACTCGACC
This sequence comes from Brevundimonas albigilva, assembly GCF_023503965.1. Classification (GTDB taxonomy): domain Bacteria; phylum Pseudomonadota; class Alphaproteobacteria; order Caulobacterales; family Caulobacteraceae; genus Brevundimonas; species Brevundimonas albigilva. The sequence goes on from NZ_CP097298.1 coordinate 112,936, forward strand.
GGATGATTGGCCTTCAGCCAACCGGTCTGGAAGGAGATCAGGGCGTAGGCGGCGGCGTGGGACTTGTTGAAGCCATAGCCCGCGAACTTGGCCACCAGGTCGAAGATGCCGCCGGACTGCGCCTCCGAGACGCCCTTTTCCGAGGCGCCCTTGATGAAGCGCGCCCGCTGGAAGTCCATCTCCTCCTTCTTCTTCTTGCCCATGGCGCGACGCAGCAGGTCGGCCTCGCCCAGGCTGTAGCCGGCCAGGATCTGGGCGATCTTCATCACCTGCTCCTGGTAGATGATGACGCCGTAGGTCTCGGTCAGCACCTCCTTCAGGCTGGGGTGCAGATAATCGACCTCGGCCCTGCCGAACTTGCGGTCGATGTAGGTGTCGATCATCTCCATCGGCCCCGGCCGATAGAGGGAGATCAGGGCGGTGATCTCCTCAATGGAGCCGCAGCGCATCTTGCGCAGCGTGTCGCGCATCCCTTGGGATTCCAGCTGGAACACCCCGACCGTCTGGCCCGAGGCCATCAGCTCATAGGTGCGCGCGTCGTCCAGCGGCAGACCGTTCCAGTCGGGCGCGGCCCCGCGTCGCTCCAGATAGCCCGCGCGCGGTCCAGCGTGGTCAGGGTCTTCAGGCCCAGGAAGTCGAACTTCACCAGGCCGGCCGGCTCGACCCACTTCATGTTGAACTGGCTGGCCGGGATGGTGGAGCGCGGATCCTGATACAGCGGCACCAGCTCCGTCAGCGGCCGGTCGCCGATGACGATGCCGGCGGCGTGGGTCGAGGCGTTGCGGTAGAGCCCCTCCAGCTCCAGCGCCGTCTCCAGCAGGGTCCTGACCGCCGGCTCGGAATCCCGCGCCTCCTTCAGCCGCGGCTCCAGGTCGATGGCCTGGGCCAGGGTGACCGGGTTGGCCGGATTGTTCGGCACCATCTTGCAGAGCCGGTCGACCTGGCCGAGCGGCATCTGCAGCACCCGGCCGACGTCGCGCAGCACCGCGCGCGCCTGCAGGGTGCCGAAGGTGATGATCTGGGCGACCCGGTCCTTGCCGTAATGGGCCTGGACGTAATCGATCACCTCTTCCCGACGTTCCTGGCAGAAGTCGATGTCGAAGTCGGGCATGGAGACCCGCTCGGGATTCAGGAAGCGCTCGAACAGCAGGCCGAACCGCAACGGGTCCAGGTCGGTGATGGTCAGCGACCAGGCCACCAGCGACCCGGCGCCCGAGCCCCGCCCCGGCCCGACCGGAATACCGTGCGCCTTGGCCCATTTGATGAAGTCCGAGACGATCAGGAAATAGCCCGGGAACCCCATCTGCTGGATGATCCCGACCTCCCATTCCAGGCGGGCCCAGTATTCCTCTTCCGGGACCGCGGGCGTCACCTGGGTCAGGCGGGCCTTCAGACCCTCGCGCGCCTGGTGGGCCAGTTCGTCGGGCTCTGAACGGCCCGCGCCGGTGTCGAAGCGCGGCAGGATCGGCGCGTGGGTCTTCACCAGGAAGGCGCAGCGCCGCGCGATGTCGAGGGTGTTGTCGCAGGCCTCGGGCAGGTCGGCGAACAGCTCGCGCATCGCCTCGGGCGGCTTGAACCAGTGCTGGCCGGTGATGCGGCGGCGGTCGTCCTGGCCGGTGAAGGCGCCGTCGGCGATGCACAGCAGGGCGTCGTGCGACTTCGCCTGGGCCGCCTTGGCGTAATAGACGTCGTTGGTGGCGACCAGGGGAACGTCGTGGTCGTAGGCCCAGCGAACCAGCCCCGGCTCGGCGCGCTTTTCATCGTCCAGGCCGTGACGTTGCAGCTCGACATAGAAGCGGTCGCCGAAGGCGGCGTGCATGGCCTGGAGCGCCTGGGCGGCCTCGGCGGGCTTGTTCTGGGCGAACAGCGGGTCGACCGGGCCGTCCGGTCCGCCCGACAGCAGGATCAGCCCCTCGGCGCGGGCGGCCACCTGATCCCAGGCCACGCCCGGCTCGGCCATGTCGCCGGCGTCCAGATAGGCGGACGAGGACAGGGCGCACAGGTTCAGCCAGCCGGTCTCGTTCTGGGCCAGCAGCACGACGGTCGGCGTTTTGGCCCAGCGGGCGTTGATCCGTCCGCCGATCCCGACGACGGGAAGCGCGCAGGCCACGATGGGCTGGACCCCGACGTCGCGGGTGGTCTGGCTGAACTCCAGGGCGCCGAACAGATTGGCCCGGTCGGCCACGGCGACGGCGGGCATCCCCGCATCGGCGGCCATCCGGCCGATCTTGCCCGCCTTGATCGCGCCTTCCAGCAGCGAATAGGCCGAGCGGACCCGCAGATGCACGAACCCCTGACTGTTCACCGCCTCGCTCACCGAACCTCCGACCGACATCTTCGCGGGATCGCGACGATCATCCTGACCCGAGTCTCACATCATGCGGCGTCGGAACATCGCAAACCGACCGAGGCCCGCCGTGGGCCGAGATCGTTTGTGGATATCGTTTCACACCCGAATGCACACGCGAAAAACAGGGTCTGAACCGTATGAAAGGTATGAAATCGGCGCCTAAGCCATTGAAACATCGAGCGGCGCATTTCGCACAGCCCGCAAGGCGCCGTGCGAAAATCAGGCGGCCGTCACGCTGAAGGCCAGGGTCCAGGCCATCCAGACAAAGCCGCCGCACGACGCCAGCGACAACATATCCCTTATCAAACGCGGCATGTCCTGCTCTCCGGCGGCGCTGCATGTTCCGGTAATGTTCTATGTTCCTCTTCCGTTCCCGTCAAGGGCCGCCGCTGAAACCATCCGGACCCGCCCATCGTATGCAGGATCAGGACAGGAGAGATCGGCATGATCCGGAAATTCACGACAGCGGCGACCACGGCGGTCTGGGCGGCCACTGCGACGGCGCTTGCGTTGGCGGCGGCGGGCGCGGCGCCCCCGTCCGCCACGGCCCAGTCACAGGGCCTGCAGACGGCCGTCTTCGCCGGCGGGTGCTTCTGGTCGGAGGAGAAGGCGTTCGACGGACTGCCGGGCGTGCGCTCGGCGGTGTCGGGCTTTGTCGGCGGCCATACCGCCCATCCGACCTACGAGCAGGTGGTGCGCGGCGGAACGGGCCACATGGAGGCGGTGCGCGTCACCTTCGATCCCACGGTGGTCAGCTATCGCGCCCTGGCCGACCGCTATTGGCGCACCATCGATCCGACCGATCCCCAAGGGCAGTTCTGCGACCACGGGCCGTCCTATCGCACCGCGATCTTCGCCACGGCCGATCAGCGGGCGGACGCCGTCGCCTCGCGCGATGCGGCCATGCGGACGCTGCGAAAGACCTTCACCACCCCGATCGTCGGGGCCCAGCGGTTCTGGCCAGCGGGGGCCGAGCACCAGGACTACGCCCGGCGACACCCCGCCCGCTACGAGGCCTATCGCATCGGTTGCCGCCGCTCCGAGCGCCTGCGCGCCATCTGGGGCGACGCCGCCGTGGGGTGACTAGTAGGCGTGGCTTTCGGCCGCGCGCTGCTCCAGGTGGCCATCCTTGATGGCGAAGACGCGGTCCATGTGGCCGGCCAGTTCCATGTTGTGGGTGGCGATCAGGGCGGCGACGCCCGTGGTCTTGGCCAGGTCGCGCAGCGATCGAACACCGACTGGCTGGTGGACGGGTCCAGGTTTCCGGTCGGCTCGTCGGCCAGAAGCAGGCGCGGACGGTTGGCCAGGGCGCGGGCGATGGCCACGCGCTGGCGCTCTCCGCCCGACAGCTGGGCCGGCTGGTGGGTCAGGCGGTCGCCCAGGCCCAGCGCCGCCAGGGTCTCGCCCGCCTTGGCCCGCGCCTCGGCCAGGGAGACGCCGGCGATCCGCATCGGCAGCACCACGTTGTCGCGGGCGTCGAACTCGGGCAGCAGGTGGTGGAACTGATAGACGAAGCCGATGCGCGACAGGCGCAGGCGCGTGCGGGCGCGCTCGTCCAGCCCGCCGACCGCCTCTCCGTCGATGGCGACCGTGCCGGAGGTGGGCTTTTCCAGCAGGCCGGCGGCGTGCAGCAGCGACGACTTGCCCGAGCCCGACGGCCCGATCAGTCCCACGATCTCGCCCGGATAGACATCCAGGTCGACGCCCTTCAGCACGGTCAGACCGCCTTGGGCGGTGGATAGGTCCGGGTCAGGTCGCGGACCGACAGGATGGGGGCCTCACTCATAGCGCAGGGCCTCCACGGGATCGATGCGGGACGCGGTCCACGACGGCGGCAGGCTGGCGACGCAGCTCATCAGCAGCGACCAGACCGCGACCCAGGTGACGTCCGCCGGGTCCACCAGCGCCGGGATGGCGTCCAGCATATAGACGTCGGAGTTGAACAGCTGGACCCCCAGCAGCCCTTCCAGGAAGTGCTGGATGGCGCCGATGTTCAGGCAGAAGGCCAGGCCCAGGGCCAGGCCCGCCAGGGTGCCGGCCACGCCGATCAGGCGCCGGACATGAAGAAGATCCGCAGGATCGCCGACGGGCTGGCGCCCACGGTGCGCAGAATGGCGATGTCGCGGGTCTTGTTCTTCACCAGCATGACGATGCCGGAGATGATGTTCATGGCGGCGATGGCCACGACCAGGCCCAGGATGATGCTCATGGCCACGCGCTCGACCTTCAGCGCCCCGGCGAAGGCGGCCATGCGCTCGCGCCAGTCGGTGACGACCGCCCCGGGGCCCGCGGCCTGGCGCACGGCGGCGGCCATGTCGCCCACCCGGTCGGGGTCCTGGACCTTCAGCTCGATCACGTCCCAGACGCCGTCCTTGCCGAAGAACAGCTGGGCCTGCTCCAGCGGCATGAAGATGAAGACCTGATCGAAGTCCGATGTGCCGGAACTGAAGACGCCCCCGACGTAATAGGTCTTTTCCAGCCCGCCCAGATTGCCGAAGGCGCTGTCGGCGCCGGTGGGGGAGTACAGGGTGATCGGATCGCCCACCCGCAGGCCCGTCTGGGCCGCCATCGTCTTGCCGATCAGGATGCGGTCGCCGCCGTAGGCGCCCTTGCCGAAGCTTTCGCGCGCCTCGGGCGTCAGGCTGTCCCAAACATAGGAGGTGTAGGGCAGATCCTGCGGACGCACGCCGCGCACCATGGCGCCCGTGGTGAAGTTGCCGACGCGGATCAGGCTCTGCGACTCGTTCAGCGGCGCCGCGCTGGTCACGCCCGGCACGGCGGCGATGCGCCTGAGGGCGGCGGCCCGGTCCGGCGCGTTCAGCACCGGGCCCTGAACGTACATATGGCCGTTGAACGACAGGGTGCGGCCCAGCAGTTCGCTGCGGAAGCCGGCCATGATGCTCATGACGCTGATCAGCACGGCCACGGCCAGCATGATGCCGACGAAGCTGATGACCGCGATGGTGGCGACGCCCCCCTCCTTGCGCTTGGCGCGCAGATAGCGGACGGCCAGGCCGAGCTCCCACGACGAAGGGGCCGGCGGGGCGGGACGGCAGGGTCAAGCGGTCAGCCTTTCGATGGCCTCGGCCAGCGGCACGGAGACCTTCTCGCCGGTGGCGCGCCGCTTCAGTTCGACGACGCCGTCGGCCAGCCCCTTGGGGCCGATGGTCAGCTGCCACGGCACGCCGATCAGGTCGGCGGTGGCGAACTTGCCGCCCGGCCGTTCGTCGGTGTCGTCGTAGAGCACGTCCTTGCCCAGGGCCTTGAGCTGGGCCACGGCGTTGTCGCAGGCGGCCGAGACGGCCTCGTCGCTGACGCGCAGATTGATGACCACCACGTCGAACGGCGCCACGGCGTCGGGCCAGATGATGCCGCCGGCGTCATGGCTGGCCTCGATGATGGCGCCCATCAGACGCGACACGCCGACGCCGTAGCTGCCCATGTGGACATTGACGTCCTGGCCGTCCGGTCCCGCCACGCGGGCCTTCATCGGGGCCGAATACTTCTCGCCGAAGTAGAAGATGTGGCCGACCTCGATGCCGCGCGCCGACAGCCGGTCGGCCTCGGGCGTCTGGCTCTCGAAGGTGGCGGCGTCGTGCATCTCCTCGGTGGCGGCGTACATGGCCGTGCGGGCGTCCACCAGGGCCTGGAGGTCGTCCCAGTCCAGGTCGGCGCCCGGGGCCGGCATCTCGACCAGCTTGCGGTCGCAGAAGACCGCGCTCTCTCCGGTCTCGCCAGGACGATGAACTCGTGGCTCAGGTCGCCGCCGATGGGGCCGGTGTCGGCGCGCATCGGCACGGCCTTCAGCCCCATGCGGGCGAAGGTGTTCAGATAGGCCACGAACATCCGGTTGTAGGACTTGCGGGCCAAGGCCTCGTCCAGATCGAAGGAATAGGCGTCCTTCATCAGGAACTCGCGCCCGCGCATCACGCCGAAGCGGGGGCGGCGCTCGTCGCGGAACTTCCACTGGATGTGAAACAGGTTCAGCGGCAGCGACTTGTAGGATTTCACATAGGCCCGGAAGATGTCGGTCACCATCTCCTCGTTGGTCGGGCCGTACAGCAGCTCGCGCTCGTGCCGGTCGGTGATGCGCAGCATCTCCGGCCCATAGGCGTCGTAGCGGCCGGATTCCCGCCACAGGTCGGCCAGCTGCAGGGTCGGCATCAGCAGCTCGACCGCGCCCGCCCTCACCTGTTCCTCGCGCACGATCTGCTCGATCTTCCTGAGCACGCGCAGGCCCAGCGGCAGCCAGGCGTAGATGCCGGCCGCCTCCTGTCTGATCATGCCCGCGCGCAGCATCAGCTGGTGCGAGACGATCTGGGCGTCGGAGGGCGCTTCCTTCAGCGTCGGCAGGAAATAGCGCGACAGGCGCATGGTCGGGAATCCTAGGCGTAGAGACAGACGAAGCCTTTAGCCGCACCGGCGGCCCAAAGGCTAGGCCGGCGCGACAATCAAAGCGCCGGGGCGCGCGAGAAGTCGGGCAGCGGCAGCCAGCCGGTGAACAGCAGCACCATGATCAGCGCCCAGACGATGGCCGAGACCCAGGTGGTGGTGATGAACTTCTTCTTCAGGTTCGGCGTCCGGGGCGCGCCCCACTGGCTCCCGTCGGTCGGCGGCTCGTGCACCTCCCTGGACGAGCCCAGCGGCAGGACGGCGAACAGCACCGTCCACCACACCACCAGATAGACGCCGATCATGGTCACGGGGCCGAGGGGCATGGGGCGATCCTTTCAGGGATGCGGGCGGCCGACGCCGTAGCGGGCCGCCAGATAGGGAGCGATGGCGTGGTCCTGGAGGAAGCGCCTTCCGGTCGCTTCGCTGAGCTGGGCGTCAGGCCAATCCCATTCCCCGTCCAGGACCAGGACGGGGCAGCCCTGGTGCGCCTCCCCCACCTGGGCGATCACCGGCGGGCGGGGGCGGGCATGGTCCAGATAGACGACGTTCAACAGGTCGCGCAGGCGGGGGTAGAAGGCCAGGACGCCCTCGATGTAGGCGCCGGCCGGGCAGAACCAGGGACCGCCCTGGTCGTCATGCCAGTCGGGGTTCAGCAGGAAGAGTCGTTCGGCCATCCCTGTCCGTGCCAAGGCGCTCGACGCAGAGTCAAGCGCCTTGGCCCCGGGTGCTATTTTACCGCGTGGAAATAGCAGCGCGGATTGACGGGGTCGTCGAACTTGTTGTGGGGATGTTCGGACACCATCACGTTGCGGAATCCGCACCACTTCAGCATGGCGATCACCGCCGCCGGATTGGGCGACCAGAAGTTGGTGGGGTCCTGGTTGTGCGGCATCGAGTGAAGGAACTGCATCGCGGGATCCTTCACGTCGAGCAGGGCGACCGCCGTCTCGATGATGAGGCATTCGCGCGTGACCTCCGCCGCCCGCTTCAGGATCATCAGCGGGTCGGTGACGTGGTAGATCACGCCGGAAAGCAGCACGATGTCGAACATGCCGACCGTTTCCGGCGAAATGTTCGGGACGTCGATCTCCTTGTCCTCCACCTTGGAGCCAAGGGCGGCGCGCGCATGGTTGAACCCGGCCTGGGTGCCCCAACCCGGCCCGCCCCAGCAGAACCAGTCGGTCGCCAGGACGCGGGACGCGCCACGCTTTTCCGCTTCGAACGAGAAGAAGCCGTCCCAGGCGCCGATATCGAGAACGGTCTTTCCCGCCACGGGATAGCTGAAAACCACGTCCGCCTCCGCACGCAGCAGATCGTTCGCCTTGAAGCCCGGCGTAATCACGCCCTCGCCAAGATCGATGCCGTGAAACCACTGGATGTGTTCGGGGATGACGTTGCTCATGCGCTTCCTCCTCAGGATGCTTCAGGGCGTAGCCCAGCGGATTCGACTTGGGCAAGGAAGAAAGGGACTCTTGATGGCGCCGCGGGCCGGCTTCTAGCCGCACGGAGCCCGAATCCCGGCGCCCTCAGGGCCAGAAGGATGGACGATCGCGCCCGTTCGCTGATCGCCCGCGCCTTCCAGCACGCAGCCGACGGCGGTGTTGGAGTTCGGCGCCAGCAGGCCGTAGGTCAGCTTTTCCTCGGCCAGGCGCGCCTGGGCGCCTTCAGCGCCTGGACGGCGCCGGCGACGCGGACCGGGTCGTTGGTGATCCGGGTCATCTCGTGAAGGGCCTCGCCGGAACTCGGGAAGTCATAGGCGTCCGGCGTGAAGGGCGCGACCTCGGCGGACAGCCGATTCGGGTGGGCGTCGATGCCGAACTTGGCGTTCTGGCTCGCCGAAAAGGCGATGGCCGGCCCCTGGGCCGGCACGACCAGGATGTAGGCATGGCGCGGGAACAGCAGATAGTGCGCCAGGAATTTCGTCACCGGCACGAACGGCAGGCCGTCGGGCCCCAGGGCATGGGCGCCGACATAGACCCCGGCCGGCAGGCTGCGCGCGTCGATGCGCCCGTTCAGCTTCAGGATCCGGTCCACCATCACATGGTCGAGCAGGAAGACGCCGTCCTCGGCCTCGTCCTCCAGAAAGGCGTGGATGGCGGCCGTATCGGGCGCGGGACCCAGGTCACGGCCGTAGACCGTCGGAAAGGCGGACGGCGACATGGGCTGCCCCGGCGGCGGGCTGAACCACAGGACGCGCAGTTCCTGAACGGTGCGCGCCAGCGGGTCCTCGCCGCGGAACGTCGACAGGCTGAGCGTCAGGTTGACCGCGGCGAACAGGGCGACGAAGCCCGCCAGCCCCTGGCCCGCGATCACCGCCCACCGCCGCCAGCCCTGCAGCGGATGGCGCGCGTGGCGCACCCGCTGCAACAGGCGCGTCGCTGGCTTCGGCTTCGTCGACATCGGCGGCCCCAACGGTTCGAGCGCAGGAATGCGCCCGAACGGTCAAGGTTGCATCACAGGCGCAGGACGACCGTTTCCACGATCGGGCGGCGATCCCAGATCTGCTGGCTGGCCTTCTTCAGGGTGCGGGCGACGGCCTGTTCGATGACCATTTCGTCCTCCAGCGCCTCGCCCTTCAGGCTGGAGACGACGTTTTCGACCCGTTCGGCCAGGTCGTCCAGCACGTCGCCCAGGGGTTTGCGCAGGTCGCCGGGCAGGCCGACGCTGCGGATGTCGATGTCGCTGACGATGCGGCCGCGCTTGTCCAGGCAGAAGGCCACGACCAGCACGCCGTTGGTCGAGGCGTGGCGGCGCTCCTTCAGCGCCTCGCCCTGTTCGGTCACCAGCATTCCGCCGTCGACGTACAGACGCCCGTTCGGCACCTCGTCGACGATGGCGGCCCGGCGGGCCGGGCGCCAGGCGCACCATGTCGCCGTTGCGGGGCGTGACGGTCTCGGGGACGCCGACTTCCTTGGCCAGGTTGGCGTGTTCCAGCAGGAAGCGGCGCACGCCGTGGGTGGGCACCGCGATCTGCGGCCGCGCCCATTCGTACATCTGCTTCAGCTCGTCGCGGCACGGGTGGCCGGACACGTGAATGCCGGGGTGGTCCTTCTCGGTGTAGAGGCGCACGCCCCGGTCGGCGAGCCGGTCCTGAAGCCGGCCGATGGCCAGTTCGTTGCCCGGGATCTGGCGCGACGAGAAGATGCAGTGGTCGCCCAGGCCCAGCTTGACCGTCGGGTGGGTGCCGTCGGCGACGCGCGACAGGGCGGCCCTCGCCTCGCCCTGGCTGCCGGTGCACAGGTACAGAATCTCGTCGGCGGGCCAGACGCGGGCTTCCTCGTCGGACAGGAAGGGCTTGATGTCCTGCAGCATGCCGACGTGCTTGGCCGCCGCCGTGATCCGGTGCATCGACCGGCCGGCCAGGGCGACGCGGCGGCCGCAGGCCTCTGCGGCGCGGATGACGCTGTCCATGCGCGCGACGTTGGAGGCGAAGCAGCCCACGGCCACCCGCCCCTTCAGCGTCGAGATCAGCTTGCCCAGGGCCACGGCCACGTCGCCCTCGGACCCCGCCACGCCCGGCACGAAGACGTTGGTGGAATCGCACACCATCGCCAGCACGCCCTTGTCGCCCAGGGCGCGGATGGCGGGGGCGTCGGTCATGGAGCCGATCACCGGCTGGTCGTCGATCTTCCAGTCGCCGGTGTGGAACACCAGGCCCAGGGGCGTGTCGATGGCCAGGCCGTTCGGCTCGGCGATCGAGTGGGTCATGGTGACGAAGGTGACGCCGAACGGACCGATCTGGACCGCGCCGCCCAGCGGAACCTCGATGATCTCCACCTGGTCCAGCAGATTGCGCTCGCGCAGCTTGTCGCGGATCAGATAGGCGGTGAAGGGCGTCGCATAGACCGGGGCCTTCAGGCGCGGCCACAGCCAGCCCAGGGCGCCGATGTGGTCCTCGTGGGCGTGGGTCAGGACGATGCCGCGGATGTCCTCGCCTTCCAGGAAGGCCGGATCGGGCACGATCACGTCCACGCCGGGCGTCGACAGGTCGCCGAAGGTCACGCCGACATCGACCACCAGCCACTGGCGGTTCTCCTCAGGCCCATAGCCGTAGGCGTTCAGGTTCATGCCAACTTCGTCCGAGCCGCCCAGCGGCAGGAAGACGAGTTCGTCGTTTGCTTGTTTTTTCATTCAGCCGTCAGATGGGTATTGCGGCGCCAGATTTCGAGAAGGCCGCGGATGGTGAGGTCCGGATCGAACCGGTCGATGCTGTCGGTCGCGCCTTCGAACAGGCTGGCCACGCCGCCCGTTCCGATGACCGTCATGGGGCGTCCCCACTCCGTCCTGATGCGTGCGACCAGTCCCTCGATGAGGGAGATATAGCCCCAGAAGACGCCGGACTGCATGGCCTCGACCGTGCCCCGGCCGATCACGTGCTCGGGCTTCTGGATGGCGATGCGGGGCAGTTTGGCGGCCGCCTCGTGCAGCGCCTGAAGCGAAAGGTTGATGCCCGGCGCGATCAGCCCGCCCTCGAAGGCGCCGTCGGCCGCCACGATGTCGAAGGTGGTCGCCGTGCCGCTGTCGATCACGATCAGATCGCCGGGATAGAGCAGATGCGCGCCGATGGCGTTGACCAGGCGGTCGGCGCCCGCCTCGCTGGGCTTGGCGATGCGGACCTCTATGCCCAGGTCGACGTTCTCGCCGATCACCAGGGGCTCGATCCGCAGATAGCGCCGCGCCAGGTTTCGCAGGTTGAAGATCGACTGCGGCACCACGCTGGAGATGATGCAGCCGCTCAGGGCGTCGAACTGCAGCCCCTTCATGGTCAGCAACTGGTGCAGCCAGACGGCGTATTCGTCGGCCGTGCGGCTGGCGTCGGTCGCGGTGCGCCACTGGGCGGTCCACTCGTTTCCGTCGTGGATCGCAAACAGCGTGTTGGTGTTGCCCTGTTCGACGGCCAGCAGCATCACGCTGCACGCCCGAAGAAGACGTCGCCGGCCGAGATGATGCGGTGCGATCCGTCGGCCAGGCGCAGGCGAAGCGCGCCGTCCGCCTCCACCCCCTCTGCGACGCCTTCCAGCGTCTCGTGCTCCAGCCGCGCGGTGCACGGGCCGTGCAGACCGACCAGGCGACTGGTCCAGGCGTCCAGGATCGGCTCGAAGCCCAGGGTGCGCCAGCGGCCCCACCAGACGGCGAAGGTCTCGGCCAGGATCTCGGCCGCCGCCTCGACCGGGGGCGCGAAGCCCAGGTCGCCGCGCAGGCGGTCGGCCACGGCGGTCGCGCCGCGCTCGGTCTCGGCCGGGGCATGGGCTAGGTTGACGCCGACGCCGATGGCCAGCCACAGGCCGCCGGCCGGATGCGGACCGCTCTCGACCAGGATGCCCGACACCTTGACCCCGTCCAGCAGGACGTCGTTGGGCCATTTGATCGCCACCAGAGCCGGCGAGACGAAGACGTCCAGCAGGTCCGCGACCGCCAGGGCCGCGACGAAGGTGGCCTTGGCCGCCTCGCCCGCCTTCATCGGCGTGTGCAGCAGCAGGGTGGCGGCCAGATTGCCCGGCTCGGTGCTCCAATGACGGCCACGCCGGCCGCGACCGGCCGTCTGGCGGCGGGCCACGATCCAGCGGGGTCCCGTCTCTCCGGCCTCGGCCAGGCGGCGCGCCTCAGCGTTGGTCGAGTCGATCTCGTCGAGGATGACGAGGGGGCGGCGTTCACCGCCCTACCCGTTCCCGAAGCCGGCGGCGGCGGCCTTGGTCACCGGCTCCAGCCAGGCCAGGGCACCCAGCACCAGCGGGAAGGAGAAGGCCGCGGCCGCCCAGCCGATCCACTGGGCCTCGGCCGGCGCCTTGTCGGTCGCGATCTCATCGGCCGGAGCGTCGAACCACATCAGCTTGATGATGCGCAGATAGTAGAAGGCCACGACCGAGGCGACCAGGCCGATGGCGGCCACGATCCACAGGCCCGCGTTCGCGGCGGCGCCGAACACATAGTACTTGGCCCAGAAGCCCGACATCGGCGGCATCCCCAGGACGGACAGCGACAGGACGGTCAGGGCCACCGCCGTCAGCGGCCGGTCCTTCTTCAGCCCGGCCAGGTCCTGGATGCGGCGGATCGGACGGCCCGACCTGGACAGCGACAGCAGGATGGCGAAGAAGCCGATCTGGTCGATGACGTACAGGGTCATGAAGATCAGCATGGCCTGGAGCCCCGCCGAGGTGCCGGCGGCCAGGCCCAGCAGGGCGTAGCCGATGTTGGCGATCGACGAATAGGCCAAGAGGCGCTGGATGTCTTTCTGCGCCAGGCCGCCAAAGGCGCCGACGGCGAAGCTGACCAGGGAGATGGCGACCAGAACCTGCGACCACTGGGCGTGGGCCTCGCCGAAGCCGCCTTCCAGCGCGCGGGCGATCAGGACCATGGCGGCCATCTTCGGCGCGGTGGCGAACAGGGCCACGACCGGCGTCGGCGCGCCCTCATAGACGTCGGGCGTCCACATGTGGAACGGCGCGGCCGAGACCTTGAACGCCAGGCCGCAGATCAGGAACACCAGGCCGAAAATCAGGCCCGGGCCCGGGTTGTCCACGGCGAAGGCGGCGATGTCCTGGAACCGCATCGAGCCGGCGAAGCCGTAGATCAGGCTGGCGCCGTACAGCAGCAGGCCCGACGACAGGGCGCCCAGGACGAAATACTTCAGGCCCGCCTCGGACGCCTTGGCGTCGTCGCGGTGGAAGGCGGCCAGGACATAGAGCGCCAGCGAATGCAGCTCGATCCCGACATACATCGAGATCAGGTCGCCCGACGACGCCATCATGCCCATGCCGACCGCGGCCAGCACGATCAGGATCGGATATTCGGTCTTGGCGATGCGGGTGCGCCGCATCCAGCCGTCGCCCAGGATGATGGCCACCGCCGCCGACAGATAGATCACGCTCTTGCCGTAGATGGCCAGCGGGTCGGCGACATAGGCGCCGTTGAACGCCTGGCCCCAGGGGCCGGTGATCGCGATCACCGCGCCGGCGATTAGCAGCAGGACGGACAGCAGCGACACCAGGCGCGTGCTCTTGTCGCCGGCGAAGGCGCCGACCATGAGCAGCACCAGGGCGCCGACCGCGAGGGTGGCTTCCGAGGCGGCGAGGTGAAGGGCCGAGGAGAGGTCAATCATGCTTCAGTCTCACCCGCCGATCGCGACGCGATAGGCATTGGTCAGGGCCTCGACGGCGGGCCCGGTGTAATCGAGGACGGCGCCCGGATAGACGCCCAGCCAGAGGGTGCCGACGATCAGCGGCACGAACAGCAGCAGTTCGCGCTTGTCGATGTCGGTGATGGTCTGGAGCTTCGGATTGGTGATCTCGCCGAACATCACGGCGCGATACAGCGTCAGCGCATAGACCGCCGAGAAGATCACGCCCGAGGCCGCGATCAGCGCCGCCCAGGTCGAGGCGCGGTAGGCGCCGGTCATGGTCAGCACTTCGCCGATGAAGCCCGAGGTGCCCGGCAGGCCGACGTTGGCCATGGTGAACATCAGGAAGATGGCGGCGAACCACGGCATCCGGTTGGTCAGCCCGCCGTAGAAGGCGATCTCGCGGGTGTGCATCCGGTCATAGACGACGCCGACGCACAGGAACAGCGCGCCCGAGATCAGGCCGTGGCTGATCATCTGGAACACGGCGCCCTGCATCCCCTGGTCGTTGCCCGAGAAGATGCCCAGGGTCACGAAACCCATGTGCGCCACCGACGAGTAGGCGATCAGCTTCTTGATGTCGGTCTGACGCCAGGCGACCAGCGAGGTGTAGACGATGGCGATCACCGACAGGGTGAAGACCAGCGGACGGAACATCTCCGACGCCATCGGGAACATCGGCACGTTGAACAGGATGAAGCCGTATCCGCCCAGCTTCAGCAGGATGCCGGCCAGGATGACCGAACCGGCCGTGGGCGCCTGGACGTGGGCGTCGGGCAGCCAGGTGTGCACCGGCCACATCGGCATCTTCACCGCGAACGAGGCGAAGAAGGCCAGCCACAGGATCGGCTGCACGGCCGGGTCGAAGGCGAAGCGCTTCAGCTCGGGGATGCTGGTGGTGCCGGCCGTATGGGCCATCCACAGCATGGCCAGCAGCATCAGCACCGACCCCAGCAGGGTGTAGAGAAAGAACTTGTAGGCCGCGTAGATCCGGTTCTGACCGCCCCAGATGCCGATGATCAGGAACATCGGCACCAGGGTGCCTTCGAAGAAGATGTAGAACAGGAACAGGTCCAGCGACGTGAACACGCCGATGACCAGCGTCTCCAGCACCAGGAAGGCGATCATGTATTCGACGACTCGCGTCTCGATCGACTTCCAGCTGGCCAGGATGCAGATCGGCATCAGGAAGGCGGTCAAGAGGACGAACAGGATCGACACTCCGTCCACGCCCAGATGATAGCTGGCGCCGGCGAACCAGGGCGCGAACTCCACGAACTGATAGCCGGTGTTCGCCGGATCGAAGCCGGCGACCAGCACGACCGAGACGGCCAGGACCGCCAGGGTCACGCCCAGGGCGATCCAGCGCGCGGCCGGCGCGGCGGCGTCCTGCGACCTGGACGCCAGCCGGGCGACGAAGATCGCCAGGGCGCCCAGCAGCGGGAGGAAGGTGACGAGGCTCAGGATGTAGGGCACGAGATCAGGCTCCCCACGCGAGGATGGCGAAGGTGAGCAGACCCGCCACCCCGAGCAGCATCACGAAGGCATAGTGATAGACATAGCCGGACTGGATCTTGGCCAGTCGGGCCGCGGATTTGAGCGACGCCCAGGCGGCGCCGTTGGGGCCCAGGCCGTCGATGATCTTCACGTCGCCGACCTTCCAGAAGAAGTTCCCGATGGCCCGGAAGCCGCGCACGAAGACGAAGTCGTACAGCTCGTCGAAATACCACTTGTTGTACAGGAAGCGGTACACGACGCCGTCGCGCTCGGCCATGCGGCGGCCCATGCCTTCACGGGCGACGTAGATCCAGTAGGCGAAGGCTGTGCCGATCAGCGTCAGGATCAGCGGCGACCACTTCACCCAGGTCGGGACGTCGTGGCTTTCGTGGAGCACATGGTTGTGGGTGCCGACGAAGATGGCCCCGCGCCAGAACTCGTGCTCGTGGTGGCCGATGAAGAAGGGCGCGAAGACGAAGCCCGCCGCCACCGCGCCGACCGACAGGGCCAGCAGCGGCACCAGCATGACCCACGGGCTCTCGTGCGGATGCAGCGGACCGTGGTGGGCGTGGTCGTCGTGAGCGTGGTCGTCATGCGCGGCGTGGGCCACGGCGTGACCATCGGCGTCGGGCAGCGGCTCCGAATGGGTCTCCAGCTGCGCGTCGGTGGCGTGATCGTCGGCGTGATGGGCGCCCTCTTCCTTCCACACCGGCTTGTTGTGGAAGGTCATGAACACCAGGCGCCACGAATAGTAGGCCGTCAGGCCTGCGGCGATGATGCCCACGAAGAAGGCGAACATGCCGACCGCGCTGTGGCCCGAAGCCGCCGAGGCGAAGGCGCTCTCGATGATCGAGTCCTTGGAGTAAAAGCCGGCGAAGCCGCCGACGCCGGGGATGCCCAGGCCGGTGATGGCGATCGTGCCGATGGTCATGACCGCATAGGTCACCGGCAGCAGCTTCCACAGTCCGCCCATCCTCCGCATGTCCTGCTCGTGGTGCATGCCGTGGATCACCGAACCGGCGCCCAGGAACAGCAGGGCCTTGAAGAAGGCGTGGGTGAACAGGTGGAACATGGCGGCCTGATAGGCGCCGACGCCCGCCGCGAAGAACATGTAGCCCAGCTGCGAACAGGTCGAATAGGCGATGACCCGCTTGATGTCGTTCTGGGTCAGGCCGACCGTGGCGGCGAACAGGGCCGTGATCGCGCCGATGATGGCGATGATCTGGGCCGCGCCCGGCGCGTGCTCGTAGATCGGGCTCAGCAGGCAGACCATATAGACGCCGGCGGTCACCATGGTGGCGGCGTGGATAAGGGCCGACACGGGGGTCGGGCCCTCCATCGCGTCGGGCAGCCAGGTGTGCAGGAAGAACTGCGCCGACTTGCCCATGGCGCCGATGAACAGCAGGAAGCCCGCCAGATCGAGCGCCGACCACTGGACGCCCAGGAACTCCCACGTCGTGCCGGCGCGCTCGCCGATCATCGGGAACAGTTCGGCGAACTCGATCGTGCCGTACATCCAGAAGATCGTCATGATCCCCAGGACGAAGCCGAAGTCGCCGACGCGGTTGACGACGAAGGCCTTGATGGCCGCGGCGCTGGCCGTGGGCTTCTTGAACCAGAAGCCGATCAGCAGATAGGACGCCAGGCCCACGCCTTCCCAGCCGAAGAAGATCTGCATGAAGTCCGCCGCCGTCACCAGCGCCAGCATCATGAAGGTGAACAGGCTCAGATAGGCGAAGAAGCGCGGCTTGGAGTCGTCCTCCGCCATGTAGCCCCAGGAGTACAGGTGCACCAGCGACGAGACGCTGGTGACCACGATCAGCATGGTCGCCGACAGGGCGTCGATGCGGATCGACCACGCCGACTGGAAGTCGCCCACGTTGATGAACGGCAGCAGGCGCAGGGTGAACGGCTCCAGATGGCCCCAGGTCCACTGGCCGAACACCGTCCAGGCCACGGCGCACGAGAAGAACAGCAGGCCGGTCGTGACCGCCTGCGACGGGACGTTGCCGATCCGCCGGCCGAAGAAGCCGGCGATCGCCGCGCCCAGCAGCGGGGCGAAGACGCCCAGGATGACGAGAGTCTGAAGAGTCACTGTCGGATCAGCCCTTCATCACGGAGGCGTCATCCACGGCGATGTCGCCGCGGTTTCTGAAGAAGGTCACCAGGATGGCCAGGCCGACGGCGGCCTCGGCCGCGGCGACGGTCAGGACGAACATGGCCATGATCTGCCCCGACACCTCGTTGAGGTAGGTCGAGAAGGCGACGAAGTTGATGTTCACCGCCAGCAGGATCAGCTCGATCGACATCAGGATGATGATGACGTTCTTGCGGTTCACGAAGATGCCGAACACGCCGATGGTGAACAGGATGGCGGCGACCGCCAGGTAATGCTGCAGTCCGACGACCATTACAGAAGCTCCTCGGGCGACACGCCCTGCCCGCTCTGGACCGTCTTGACCTCCATGGCCTTGGCGGCCGGGCGGTTGATCTGGTCGGCGATGTTCTGGCGCTTGATGTGCGGCTTGTGGCGCAGGGTCAGGGTGATGGCCCCGATCATGGCGATCAGCAGCACGATCCCGGCGGCCTGGAAGAAATAGACGTAGTCCGTGTAAAGCACCCGGCCGATCGCCTCGACATTACTCACGTCGGGCCGGGGCGCGCCCAGCACGGCGTCGGCGGCCGCGCCGTTCTGGACCACGGCGACGGACACCAGGATCATCTCGACCAGCAACACGCCGGCGATGATGATCGCCAGCGGCAGGTAGCGCGCAAAGCCTTCGCGCAGCTTCAGGAAGTCCACGTCCAGCATCATGACGACGAACAGGAACAGCACCGCGACGGCGCCGACGTAGACGACGACCAGCAGCATGGCCAGGAACTCGGCCCCCAGCAGCACGAACAGGCCGGCGGCGGAGAAGAAGGCCAGGATCAGCCACAGCACGCTGTGCACCGGGTTGCGCGCGGTCACGACCAGAAGGCCGGACACCACGGCGGTCGCCGCCAGCAGATAGAAGGCTATGCCTTGCAGCATGTCGGGACGAAGCCCCTTTCGTCTCGGCCCCGGTCCCTTGGCGGAATCGGCGGCCCGTTAGCGTCAGCGCCTTAGCGGTAAGGCGCGTCGAGTTCCAGATTCTTGGCGATCACGCGTTCCCAGCGGTCGCCGTTGTCCAGCAGGCGGGCCTTGTCGAACAGCAGCTCCTCGCGGGTCTCCACCGCGAACTCCGAGTTCGGGCCTTCCACGATGGCGTCCACCGGGCAGGCCTCCTGGCACAGGCCGCAGTAGATGCACTTGACCATGTCGATGTCGTAGCGGGTCGTGCGGCGGCTGCCGTCGGCGCGCGGCTCGGCCTCGATGGTGATGGCCTGGGCCGGGCAGATGGCCTCGCACAGCTTGCAGGCGATGCAGCGTTCCTCGCCGTTCGGGTAGCGGCGCAGAGCGTGCTCGCCGCGGAAGCGGGGCGATTGCGGATTCCGCTCGAACGGATAGTTCACGGTGGCCTTGGGACGGGCCATGTATTTCAGGGTCAGGCCGATGGCGCCGACGGCGTCCAGCATCAGCGCGCCCTTGGCGGCCTGGGCGATCCGGTTGAACATCAGAAACGATCCTCTGGCGCGGGGGCGCCGTTGGTTGAAGTCGGTTGGGCGGGCGCGGCCTTGGCCTGTCGGGCGCGCCATTCCTGCTCGATGCGGTCCTGGCGCCGCTCCCACTGATAGCCGGACTCGGGCATGCGCGGGTCGGCCGCGCAGCCGCCCAGGACCGCGCCGGTCGCCGCCAGCGTCAGGATGGAAATGGACGCCCTCATCAGCCGCCCACCACGAAGACGCGCCAGGCCGAGGTGATCACCACGGCGACCAGCGAGGCGGGCAGGAAGATTTTCCAGCCCAGGCGCATCAGCTGGTCGTAGCGGTAGCGCGGCACGAAGGCCTTCACCAGGGCGAACGCCAGGAACCACAGCACGGTCTTCACGATGAAGGTCGCGACGTAGATCGTGTACTCCAGCCAGCCCGGCAGGCCGTCCAGAACGGATTGCGGGATGATCCCGGGGTTCCAGCCGCCGAAGAACAGGATGCTGACCATCGCCGACATGAAGACGATGTTGACGTACTCGCCCATCATGAACAGCAGATAGGTCGTGGAGGCGTATTCGACCTGGTAGCCGGCGACCAGTTCGGACTCGGCCTCGGGCAGGTCGAACGGCGGGCGGTTGGTCTCGGCCAGGGCCGAGACGAAGAAGACGATCATCATCGGGAACAGGACCAGGATCAGCGGCCAGGTCCCCGCCCCGCCCCCGAAGGCGTACCAGTTCCAGAACATGCCCTTCTGGCTGTCGACGATGGTCGACAGGTTCATCGAACCGGCCAGCAGGATCACGTTGATGATGATCAGGCCCAGCGACACCTCATAGGACACCATCTGCGCGGCCGACCGCAGCGACCCCAGGAAGGGATATTTCGAGTTCGAGGCCCAGCCGCCCATGATGATGCCGTACACGCCCAGCGACGACACCGCGAAGATGTACAGGATGCCGACGTTCAGGTCCGACATCACCCAGCCCGGCGCGAACGGGATCACCGCCCACGCCATGAAGGCCAGGATGACGGTGATGACCGGCGCCAAGAGGAAGACCGCCTTGTCGGCGCCCGCCGGGACCACGACCTCCTTCAGCACGAACTTCAGCATGTCGGCGAAGGATTGCAGCAGGCCGAAAGGGCCGACGACGTTGGGGCCCTTGCGCATCTGCACGCCGGCCCAGACCTTGCGGTCGGCCAGCAGCAGGAAGGCGACGAAGACCAAGACGACCACGGTGATCAGCAGGACCTGGCCGACCGTCAGCAGCGTCCAGCCGACCGGGGTGCTCCAGAAGGAAACGGGGTCCATGACTTACTCCGCCGCCATCACGACCGGTTGGGTCCGCTGGGCGGACAGCTCGGCCATGGTCGCGCTGGCGCGCGCGATCGGGTTGGAAAGATAGGGGTCGGCGACGACCGAGACGTAGGCGACGTCGCCCAGGTCGCCCTTGGCGCCCAGCGTCGACGGATCGAACGCCGCCGGCGCCGCCAGATAGTCGATCCGGCCGAAGGTCGGATGATCCGCCATCAGCCTGGCCCGCAGCTGCTCCAGCGTGTCGTAGGGCAGCGTCTGGCCGACATAGCCGGACAGGGCGCGGATGACGGCCCAGTCTTCCTTGGCGTCGCCCTTGGGGAAAACGACCCGTTCGGCCATCTGCACCCGGCCCTCGGTGTTGACGTAAAGGCCCGACTTCTCGGTGTAGGCCGCGCCCGGCAGGATGACGTCGGCGCCGTGCGCGCCGCGGTCGCCGTGGCTGCCCAGATAGACGCGGAAGGCGTCCGATCCGGTCGGGTCCACCTCGTCGGCGCCCAGCAGGAACAGCACGTCCAGCGCGCCCGGCTTCAGCATGTCGGCAACCGCCAGGCCGCCCTCGCCCGGCACGAAGCCCATGTCCAGGCCGCCGACGCGCGCGGCGGCGCTATGCAGCACGTTGAAGCCGTTCCAGCCCTCGGTGATCACGCCGACCTTCTTGGCCAGGGCGCCGATGGCGTTCAGGGCGGCCGGACCGGTCTCGCCGCGCAGGGCCCCCGCGCCGACGACGATGGCCGGACGCTGGGCCTTGGTCAGGAAGTCCATCGCCGACTTGGGCGGCTTGGCCAGGGTCTTCGACCCGGCGCCCAGATAGGCGTAGCCATAGGTCAGGTCGACCTGTTCGCCGATCACGCCGACCTCCAGTCCGCCCTTCAGCCAGGCCTTGCGCAGGCGCGCGTTCAGCAGCGGCGCCTCGACGCGCGGATTGACGCCGATCAGCAGAACGGCGTCCGCGTTTTCAATGCCTTGCAGGCCGGAGTTGAACAGCCAGCTCTCACGCGGGCCGTGGCCCAGGGCCGCGCCGTCCTGGCGGCAGTCGGTGTTGGCCGAGCCCAGGGCGCGGAACAGGTCTAGCGTCGCCTTCATGCTCTCGGCGTCCTGCAGGTCGCCGGCGATCACGCCGATACGGTCGGCCGGCGCGGCCTTCAGACGGGCGGCGACGGCGCCCAGGGCCTCGTCCCAGGTCGCAGGACGCAGCTTGCCGTTCTCGCGCAGCCACGGACGGTCCAGCCGGCGCGCGGTCAGGCCGTCGACGACGTAGCGGCTCTTGTCCGACAGCCACTCTTCGTTAATGCCCTCGTGCACGCGCGGCAGCACGCGCATGACCTCGGATCCGCGATAGTCGGCGCGGATGTTCGACCCCAGCGCGTCCATCACGTCGATGGTCTCGGTCTTCTTCAGCTCCCACGGGCGGTAGTGGTACTGCCACGGCCGGTGCGTCAGGGCGCCGACTGGGCACAGGTCGTTGACGTTGCCCGACAGTTCCGAGTCGATGTTCTTTTCCAGATAGGTGGTGATCTCGGCGCTCTCGCCGCGCGAGATCATGCCGATGTCCGGCACGCCCGCCACTTCGGTGATGAAGCGGACGCAGCGCGTGCACTGGATGCAGCGGGTCATGAAGGTCTTGACCGTCGGACCCATGTTCTTTTCTTCGACCGCGCGCTTGTTCTCGGCGTAGCGCGAGCCGTCGCGGCCATAGCCCATGGCCTGGTCCTGCAGGTCGCATTCGCCGCCCTGGTCGCAGATCGGGCAGTCCAGCGGGTGGTTGATGAGCAGGAACTCCATCACCCCTTCGCGGGCCTTCTTCACCATCGGCGTGTCGGTGAAGATCTCCTGGCCCTCGGCGGCCGGCAGGGCGCACGAGGCTTGCGGCTTCGGCGGCCCGGGCTTCACCTCGACCAGGCACATGCGGCAGTTGCCGGCAATCGACAGCCGCTCGTGATAGCAGAAACGCGGAATCTCGTGCCCGGCGCGCTCGGCGACCTGCAGCACGGTCATGCCGGGCTCGAACTCGGTTTCGACGCCGTTGACCTTGGCGATAGGCATCAATGGGCCTCTTCTTCAGCGGGAACGGCCAGTTCGGTCCGTTCCGTCGTCCCGTCAGGGAGAGTCTGGGTGATGGCGACCGCATCGCCGTCCAGGGCGTAGCGGATCACCGGATCGCCGGACTGGTTCATCCAGCGGACCATGGCGGCGTCGGGCAGGCCCAGCGGCATCCACACGACCAGGTCGTTCTCGACGCGGCAGTCGGCGCGCATCCGCCCGCCGTCGACCGGCGCGCGCCACGAGGCGTGGACCACCTCGCCCTCGACGCCGTCGACCGTGACCGCGGACGGTTCCTGGCCGTGGATCGCCGCCAGGCCCGCGCGGCAGACGCGACGCAGGTCGGCGGCGTCCAGCACGCGCGGCGCCGTCTGAACGGCGTCCGACACCGGCGCCTCGGCCGCGACCTTTTCCGCCGGCGTCGGCGCGGCTTCGCGCTCGCCGCAGGCGGCGAGAGCGAAAGCTCCGATCACGATGGCGGACGACAGGCGCATCATCACTCCGCGGCGATCGCGTGGCCGGCGAAGTTGGCGCGGCGCGACCGGTAGGTGGCGATGCGCTCTTCGATCTCGTGGCGGAAGTGACGGATCAGGCCCTGGACCGGCCAGGCGGCCGCGTCGCCCAGGGCGCAGATGGTGTGGCCCTCGACCTGGCCGGCGACGTCCAGCAGCAGGTCGATCTCCGACGGATCGGCCTCGCCCACGGCCATCCGCTCCAGCACGCGCCACATCCAGCCGGTGCCTTCGCGGCACGGCGTGCACTGGCCGCAGCTCTCGTGCTTGAAGAAGTAGCTGATGCGGGCGATCGCCTTCACGATGTCGGTGGACTCGTCCATCACCGTCACCCCGGCGGTGCCCAGCGACGAGCGCACCTCGCGCATGGAATCGAAGTCCATCAGCACGGTCTCGGCCTGCTCGCGCGTGATGACCGGGCAGGAGGCGCCGCCGGGGATGATGGCCTTCAGATTGCCCCAGCCGCCGCGAACGCCGCCGCCGTGATCTTCGATCAGCTGGCGCAGCGGGATCGACATCGCCTCCTCGACCACGCAGGGCGTGTTCACGTGGCCCGACAGCGACATCAGCTTGGTGCCGGTGTTGTTCGGACGGCCGAAGCCGGCGAACCAGTCGGCCCCGCGACGCAGGATGGTGCCGACGACGGCGATCGACTCGACGTTGTTCACCGTGGTCGGGCAGCCGTACAAGCCCGCGCCGGCCGGGAACGGCGGCTTCAGGCGCGGCTGGCCCTTCTTGCCTTCCAGCGATTCCAGCAGGGCCGTCTCTTCGCCGCAGATATAGGCGCCGCCGCCGTGGTGGATATAGACGTCGAAATCCCAGCCGTGGACGTTGTCCTTGCCGATCAGGCGGGCCTCATAGGCCTGCTTGACCGCCGCCTCCATCCGCTCGCGTTCCAGCACGTATTCGCCGCGCAGATAGATGTAGCAGGCGTGGGCCTGCATGGCGAAGCTGGCGATCAGGCAGCCTTCGATCAGCAGCTGGGGATCATGGCGCATGATCTCCCGGTCCTTGCAGGTCGCGGGCTCGGATTCGTCGGCGTTGACGACCAGGTAGTGAGGACGGTCCTTCACCTCCTTGGGCATGAACGACCACTTCAGGCCGGTGGAGAAGCCCGCGCCGCCCCGGCCGCGCAGGCCGGACGCCTTGACGTTGTCGATGATCCAGTCGCGGCCAAGGTCCAGCATGTCCTTGGTGGCGTTCCAGGCCCCGCGGTTCTTCGCCCCCTCCAGCGTCCAGTCCTGGAAGCCGTACAGGTTGGTGAAGATCCGGTCCTTGTCTTCGAGGAGTCCGACCATGGTCAGTTCCGATCTCCGCCCTGGCGCTCGGCCTGGGCCATCTTGTTGCGCGCCCACAGCGCGAGGGCGACGCCCATGGCCGAGACCAGAAGTCCCACCGGCGTCATGATCTCGGGGCCGGCCTCAAGCACGCCGGCGAAGCCGATCGCGACCAGCCCAAGGCCCAGCACCACATCGATCAGGCCGATGTAGCTCATCATCTTGTAATCGGCGGCTTTCGGCGTCTTGGCCATCACAACCCCTCCGCCAGACGGCGCTTGTGGTGACGGGTGCGGATGAAGACGGCGGCGATCCACAGGGCCCAGCCGGCGGCCAGCAGCCCGTAGGCGACCGTCACGGCGGCTTCGCCCATCCCGAACAGGTTCTGGCGCGCGGCCAGGATGATGACGGCGGCCAGCACGATCAGGCCCAGCCCGCCCCAGCGGATCGGCCAGGCCACGCGGCGAAGTTCGCGCCGGTAGGCGGCCCTGCCCTCTTCGGTGTTCAGGTCCGGTCGCGACATCAGGCCGGCGCCTTCTCGGCCGGGGCCGGATCGCTGTTCGGCAGCTTGGTGATCGGCTTGGCGGCCGAGCCGTCGTAGAGCGTCGGATCCAGCAGGGTCTTGGCCCCGCCGGCCGGCGCCGCATTGGTGCGACCGATGTAGGACCCGCGCTCGGGCGTCTTGCCGGCGGCGAAGTCGTCGATGATCTGACCGATCGTCTCGGGCGTCAGGTCTTCGAAATAGTAGTCGTTGATCTGCGCCATCGGGGCGTTCGAGCAGGCGCCCAGGCATTCGACTTCCTGCCAGGTGAAGCGGCCGTCGGCGGACAGATGGTCCTTGGGGCCGATCTTTTCCTTGCACACCTTCATCAGGTCGTTCGCGCCGCGCAGCATGCACGGCGTGGTGCCGCACACCTGGATCAGCGCGGTCGTGCCGACCGGCTCCAGCATGAACATGGTGTAGAAGGTCGCGACCTCCAGCACCCGGATGAACGGCATCCCCAGCAGTTCGGCCACGGCGCGGATAGCGGGCTCGGAGACCCAGCCTTCCTGCTTCTGCACCAGCCACAGGACCGGGATCACCGCCGACTGGCGACGGTTTTCCGGGTATTTCTTCAACCACCATTCGGCCTTGGCCGCAGTGTCGGCCGAAAAGGCGAACGAGGCCGGTTGGTCCTTGGCGAGACGACGAACGCTCATCGGTCCACCTCTCCGAAAACGATGTCGAGCGAACCCAGTATGGCGGACACGTCGGCCAGCTGGTGGCCCCGGTTCATCCAGTCCATCGCCTGCAGGTGGCGGAAACCCGGGGCCGAGATCTTCACGCGATAGGGTTTGTTGGTGCCGTCGGACACCAGATAGATGCCGAACTCGCCCTTGGGCGCCTCGACCGAGGCGTAGACCTCGCCCTCGGGCGTCGAAAAGCCCTCGGTGTAGAGCTTGAAGTGATGGATCAGCGATTCCATCGAGCGCTTCATCTCGCCACGACGCGGCGGGACGATCTTGTTGTTCTCGATCATCACCGGCTCGCCGGGGCAGTTGCGCAGCTTGTGGATGCACTGCTCCATGATGCGGACCGACTGCTTCATCTCCTCGATGCGGCAGAGATAGCGGTCCCAGCAGTCGCCGTTCTTGCCGACCGGCACGTCGAACTCCAGCTCGGCGTAGCACTCGTACGGCTGCGACTTGCGCAGGTCCCAGGCGATGTCCGACCCGCGCAGCATCACGCCCGAGAAGCCCCAGGCCAGGGCCTGTTCCTTGGACACCACGCCGATGTCGACGTTGCGCTGCTTGAAGATGCGGTTCTCGGTGACCAGGCTCTCGATGTCCTTCAGCGCCGCCGGGAACTCCTGGCACCAGCGGCCGATGTCGTCGATCAGGTCCATCGGCAGATCCTGATGGACGCCGCCGGGGCGGAAGTAATTGGCGTGCAGGCGCGCCCCGCAGGCGCGCTCATAGAACACCATCAGCTTCTCGCGCTCTTCGTGGCCCCACAACGGCGGGGTCAGGGCGCCGACGTCCATGGCCTGCATGGTCGCGTTCAGCAGGTGGTTCCCGATGCGTCCGATCTCGGAATACAGCACCCGGATCAGCTGGGCGCGGTACGGAACCTCGATGCCCAGAAGCTTCTCGATCGCCAGGCAGAAGGCGTGCTCCTGGTTCATCGGTGCGACGTAGTCCAGCCGGTCCAGGTAGGGCACGTTCTGCAGATAGGTGCGCGCCTCCATCAGCTTCTCGGTGCCGCGGTGCAGCAGGCCGATGTGCGGATCGACGCGTTCGACGATCTCGCCGTCCAGCTCCAGCACCAGGCGCAGAACGCCGTGCGCGGCCGGGTGCTGCGGGCCGAAGTTGATGGTGAACTTGCGGTCGTCCATGTCCCGGGCGTGCGGCGTCCGGGGATCGGCGTCGTGGTCCATCTCGCCCCAGGGGTCGATGGCCGGCGAGACCGGCGGGTTTTCGGCTACGTCCGCCATCAGCCCTTCACTCCAGCCTTTTCGTCGCCGGGCAGCACGGGCGCCGGATACTCGGCGCCTTCCCACGGCGACAGGAAATCGAACGTGCGAAATTCCTGCGTCAGCTTGACGGGTTCGTACACGACGCGCTTCTGCTCCTCGTCGTAACGGACCTCGACATAGCCCGTCATCGGGAAGTCCTTGCGCAGCGGATGTCCCTCGAAGCCGTAGTCGGTCAGCAGGCGGCGCATGTCGGGGTGGCCCTCGAACACCATGCCGTACATGTCGTAGGCCTCGCGCTCGAACCAGCCGGCCGAGGGATAGACTTCGATGACGGTCGGCACGGGCTGGGCCTCGTCGGTCGTCACCTTGACGCGCACCCGCGCGTTCTTGGTCAGCGACAGCAGGTGATAGACCACCTCGAACCGCTCCTGGCGATCCGGATAGTCCGCGCCGCAGACGTCCAGCAGCTGCTGGAACTGGAACCGGTCGCGCAGCGCGGTCAGCACCTCGACGATGCGCTCGCGCGGGGCGACCAGCGTCAGTTCGCCGAACGCCACCTGCGCCTCGACGCCCAGCGCGCCCGCCACCTCGGCGCCCAGCGGGGTCAGCACGGCCTCATGTTGAGCCTGAACGGCGAGAGAGGTCATCGCTCGATCGTCCCCGTGCGACGGATCTTCTTCTGCAGCTGCAGCAGGCCGTACAGCAGCGCCTCCGCTGTCGGCGGGCACCCGGGCACATAGACGTCCACCGGCACGACCCGATCGCAGCCGCGAACGACGCTGTAGCTGTAGTGGTAGTAGCCGCCGCCGTTGGCGCAGCTGCCCATCGACACGACGTAGCGCGGATCGGGCATCTGGTCATAGACCTTGCGGATGGCCGGGGCCATCTTGTTGGTCAGGGTGCCGGCGACGATCATCAGGTCCGAGTGGCGCGGGCTGCCGCGCGGGGCCATGCCGAAGCGCTCCACGTCGAAGCGCGGCATCGACATCTGGATCATCTCGACGGCGCAGCAGGCGAGACCAAAGGTCATCCACATCAGGAGCCCGTGCGGGCCCAGGTGATGACGTCGTCCAGCGACGCCGTCAGGAAGCCCCGCTCGCCAAGCTCGGTGTTGACCGCCTCGAAGAACTTGTCGTGGACCTTGGGATCGTACCCCTCGACCATCGAACGCGCGGCCGAGCCGGCGGGAACAGCGGCGCCGGGAAGCGGCGACGAAGGCGCGATCACTCCCATTCCAGGGCTCCCTTCTTCCATTCGTAGATGAAGCCGATGGTCAGGACGCCCAGGAAGACCATCATCGACCAGAAGGCGAACACCATGCCGGCCTGCGGCAGGTCGAACATCGACACCGCCCACGGGAACAGGAAGGCCACTTCCAGGTCGAAGATGATGAACAGGATCGACACCAGATAGAAGCGGACGTCGAACTTCATGCGCGCGTCGTCGAAGGCGTTGAACCCGCACTCATAGGCCGACAGCTTCTCGCTGTCGGGGTTCTTCGGCGCCAGCAGCATCGGCAGGGCGATGAAGAGCACCGAAATCAGCGCCGCGATGCCGGCGAAGATCAGCACCGGCAGATATTCGAGCAGAAATGCGTTCATGCGAAGAACCTCGCCCGCCGGGGAGAGGCGGGATTCGGCGCTTCTTAGACCCAACCTCCGCGAGGTTCAAACCCCGGAAGGGCCTAAGGTTTTGTTGAGAACGGATCGCAAATTCAACGGGTGATGACCTGCGCCATATGTCGCAGCAAGGCTTCTTGCGGAGCGGCGCCGCGCCGCGCCCTATTGAGGCGTCTGATCCGTAACAGAAAGTCATCCGAATGAGCCTGGCCGGTCGCGCCCTGAACGCCGTCGAGCGCATCGGCAATCGCCTGCCCGATCCTGTCTTCCTGTTTCTGTGGCTGATCGCCGGACTGATCGCGCTCAGCCTTGTGGGCGCCGGCCTGGGATGGTCGGCCGTCAATCCCGTCACGGGCGACCGGCTGGTGGCGCAGAGCCTGCTGTCGTCGGAAAATCTGGAGCGTCTGATCATCGGCATGCCGCGCACCCTGGCGGACTTCCCGCCGCTGGCGATCGTCGTCACCATCATCTACGGCGCGTCGGTGGCGGAGCGGACCGGCCTGTTCACCACGGCGATCCGCGGCGCGCTGCTGAATGCGCCCAAGGCCCTGTTGACGCCGATCGTGGTGATCGTGGGGATGATGTCGCACCATGCGTCGGACGCCTCCTACGTCGTGGTCATTCCGCTGGCGGCGGTGATCTTCGCCGCGGCGGGCCGGCATCCCCTCGCCGGGCTGGCGGCCGGTTTCGCCGCGGTGTCGGGCGGCTACGCCGGCAATCTGTTTCCCGGCTCGCAGGACGCGCTGATCCTGGGCATCACGGAGCCGCGCGGCTGATCGACCCCAGCTATTCGGTCAACATCGCCGGCAACTGGTTCTTCATCATCGGGGTGGTGCTGATCTTCACCCCCATCGTCTGGTTCATCACCGATCGGGTGATCGAGCCGCGTCTGGGACGCTGGACCCCGGCGTCCGGGTCTCAGGCCCCGCGTCCGATTCCGAGAAGGCCCCGCTGACGCCCGAGCAGAAAAAGGGCCTGGCCTGGGCGGGCCTGGCCATCCTGGGCATGATCGCGCTGTGGACGACGCTGACGCTGATCCCCGGATCACCCTTCGTCGACGCCGAGGCGGAGCCCGGCCAGACCTTCAACCCGCTCTATCGCTCGCTGATCGCCTTCTTCGCCGTGACCTTCTTCGTCGCCGGCGGCGCCTATGGGGCGGGCGCCGGCACCGTGAAGTCGCACCGCGACATGGTCCGCATGATGGGCGAAGGCATATCGCAACTGGCGCCGTATATCGTGCTGGCCTTCTTCGCCGCGCACTTCGTGGCGATGATCAACTGGTCGGGCCTGGGGCCGATCCTGGCGGTCAACGCGGCCGACGCCCTTGAGGACATCGCCCTGCCCGCGCCGCTGCTTCTGATCGTGGTGGTGCTGGTCAGCTGCGTGTTCGACCTGTTCATCGGCTCGGCCTCGGCCAAGTGGTCGGCGCTGGCCCCGATCGTGGTGCCCATGTTCATGCTGCTGGGCATCTCGCCAGAGATGACGACCGCCGCCTATCGGATGGGTGATTCGGTGACCAACATCGCCACGCCGCTGATGAGCTATTTCCCGCTGATCCTGACGTTCGCCCAGCGGTGGGATCCGCGATTCGGGCTGGGCTCCCTGATGGCGACCATGCTGCCCTACGCCGGGGCCTTCCTGGCGGCGGGGCTTCTGATGGTTGCGGCCTGGGTGGCGCTGGACCTGCCGCTGGGGCCGGGCGTGGGCGTGCATTACGAGCCGCCGCCGCCCGCCGTGGCCGCGCAGGAGCCGATTTCCGGCGGCTTCGCCGGTCCGCACAGCCCGCCTCAGCCGGCCGCCGCGCCGACGATGCGGTGAGG
This sequence comes from Brevundimonas albigilva, assembly GCF_023503965.1. Classification (GTDB taxonomy): domain Bacteria; phylum Pseudomonadota; class Alphaproteobacteria; order Caulobacterales; family Caulobacteraceae; genus Brevundimonas; species Brevundimonas albigilva. The sequence continues at coordinate 142,907 of NZ_CP097298.1, forward strand.
CGTTCACTTCTGCCGAAAAGGTCGCTTGACGCGCCCGGTCGGTCCGCCTAAACGACGCCCCTCGCCGAGGCGCACAGCCGCTTCGGCCGGGAAACGCGGGTGTAGCTCAGTTGGTTAGAGTGCCGGCCTGTCACGCCGGAGGTCGCGGGTTCGAGCCCCGTCACTCGCGCCACTTCTTCTAGGAATAGAGGGAGTGGCGCACCGCCTTCCCAAGAACAGCTTTCGGAACAGCTCAAAAGTTTCGACCTGGATACGCGGGTGTAGCTCAGTTGGTTAGAGTGCCGGCCTGTCACGCCGGAGGTCGCGGGTTCGAGCCCCGTCACTCGCGCCACTCCTGATGCACAGAGAGTGGCGCCCCGCCCGTCCCTTCATCCCGAACAGCGCGGTCGGCGGCAAAGCGCGACCGCCCGGACGCGTCAGTGGACCGGGCGATCACCCGTGCGCGCCAGGAAGCCGGGCTCGCCCGTCAGGCCGCCGTAGAAGTCGCACAGATCCTCGAACACCCGGTTCCAGGCGAACTGGGTCTCGGCCTTCAGGCGCGCCGCGCGGCCGATAGCCTCGATATCGCGCGTGAACAGGGCCTCGACCGCCTCGGCGTAGTCGTCGGCGTCCGCGCGGGCGGCCAGTTGGCCGACCGAATCGTCCACCGTCTCGGCCACGCCGCCGGAGTTGACGCCGACCACGGGACGGCCGCAGGCCATGGCCTCCAACACGATGAGGCCGAACGGCTCCTTGTCGTTGGCGTGGACGAAGGCGTCGCAGCTGGCGATGATCTTGGCGACGGCCCGAGGGTCCTTCTCATAGGGCAGCGAGATGACACGGTCCTCCGCCGGCATTCCCGACCCGGCGCCGACCAGCACGAGGTGATACGGCGCGCCCAACTTCTGGACCGCGTCGATCAGGACTTCGACGTTCTTCTCCTTGGCGGGACGACCAGCGAAGCACAGCAGGCGGGCGTCCGGGCCCAGGCCCAGCCTGTCCAGAAGCCACTGGCGGTCGCGGCGGTCCGGTCGGAAGGTGTCGATCTCCACCCCCAGGGGCCGGATGAAGATGTTCTCGATGCCGGCCTCTTCCAGGCGCCGGGCGATGTAGCGGCTGGGCGAGACCACGCGGTCGAACTGCGAAAAAAGGCGCGCCCAGCGTTTCTCGACCGGCTTCTTGGCCCATTCGCCGAAATGAAGCGCGGCGAGCGCCGCGGGGTCGGAGTGACAGAAGCCGACGACGGGGCAACCCACGCGCTGGCCCGCCTCGAGCGCGCCCTGACCGGGCGTGTAGGGATCGCCCGCTTCGATGATCGACGGCTTCATGGCCGCGACCCACGCGCTCCATCGCTTGACCGAGTTCGGCCAGCGATAGCCGTCGCTGAACGGCAGCTTTGTGGCCCGGAGCCTGATGATCCCGTCCCCGCCCGCCCGGTGGCGCGCGCCCGGCACGATCAGCGAGTGCGCCACGTCCGGCCGGTTCGCCTCGATCCACGCCTTCTTCGACAGGAGGTAGCGCTTCACCCCGCCAGAGCGCGGGGCGAACAGCATGGTGGTGTCCACCAGCCGCGGCCGCTCGTCTTGCGTCGACGCCTTCAGCGCGCGCAGCGTCTCGGCCACCTCGACGTCCAGGCCGGGAATCAGCCGGATTTCGCTTTCCTGCACTTCGAGGTCGGTCAGGGTCATGGGGGTGTTCTCGCTTGGCCTGGCCCCACGAACGCGACGCGAAGGGCTTTGGATGCGTTTCGCGGTTACGCGCTTGACCATGGCCGCCCGTAAACCTCGTCGCGGCAAAGCTCAAGCGGAATGCCGCGCGATAACCTCCGCACACGACGCAAACACCCGCAAGTCGTCGGCGTCGGCGAACGCCGGTCGCGCCGGCCCGGCGCCGCCCCACCCTCAGCGCCTTGCATTCGCCTCAAATTCGATAAACTTGGAAACACTGGAGAGAGGTCTGCTAAGAGGGCCTCCAATCCGTCCGTGCGTGACCACCAGGGGTTTCTTTCGAATGCGTATTCTGCTCGCGACCGCCGTGGCGATCGCCCCCTTGATGATCGCCGCCGGCGCCGAAGCCCAGGTCGTGATCTCTAACGAGCGCACCACGCCGATCAGCACGTCGACCGCCAACAACGGCGCGGCCTCCGACATCCGGATCGGCAGCGGGGGGAACGTCAAGGTGACGACGGGCGCGGCCGTGACCGTCGACTCGGACGATGATCTCGACATCGATTCCGGCGGGTCGATCACCATGACCGAAGCGGCCGACGGCGCCACGGGCGTGCTGGTCCAGGGCGGCACAAGCGGCTCGGTCACGATCGGGGGCCGGGTAAACGTGACTGACTCGCTCGAGTCCGAGGACTTCAAGGATGAGGACAAGGACGGCGACCTAGACGGTCCTTTTGCTGCGGGGACCGACCGGCATGGCGTCCGCATTCAAGGCTCGTCCCCCTATGTCGGCGACATCTTGGTGGAATCTGGCGGGTCGGTCACCGTTGAAGGCAATCAGAGCTACGGTCTGCGCATCCAATCAGGCCTCGACGGTTCATTGACGAACTTGGGCGCCGTGGCTGTGGTTGGGAACGATTCCTATGGGAATTCGGGTCCAGGGCGACGTGTCGGACAATGTGGTCGTGGCGGGAACGGTATCGGCGGTCGGAGAAAACAGCCGTGGCGTGTCAGTGGAAGGCGACGTAGGCGGCTCCCTCGTCATCCATTCGCAGGTCAGCGCGACCGGCTATCGGTATACCACTCCGCCGTCGGCTCGTCCCGAAGGCGGAGAATCGAGCGGCGGGGGCTTTATCTTGAAGATCTCGACGCCGACGATTTGCTTCAAGGCGGGCCTGCATTCTCCGTCCAAGGTGACGTGGCCGGGGGCGTGATTCTCGCCAATGCTCCCGCTTATGAGAGCGCGGATGGCGCTGACGGCGACGATGATGGCGACGGCGTCAAGAACGGCGACGAGGATGACGACGGCGACGGCGTCATCAACCGCGAAGACACCGATCGCGACGGCGATGGGATTCCCGATACAAGCGAGACCAACGCCAACATCACCTCTATCGGCGGCGCGCCGGCCATGGTGGTCGGTTCGACCGAACGTAGCGTTACGCTGGGCATGGTCGGCGAGGACGACCAAGCTTTTGGTTTCATTAACGGCGGGACAATCACCGGCGTCGGCACCTACGCCGGTGTCGCCGCTCACGGTCTTCAGTTTGGCGTCGAAGGCGGTCAGGCTGTCACGGTCGAAGGCGGTGTTAGAAATATTGGCTCGATCGCAACGGGCGCGGTCGATGCAGATTCCACGGCGTTGCAGTTTCTTGATAACGTTTCGACACCGATATTGCAGAACGAACGTACCATTCAGGCCGGCGCATCCACCGATGGCGCACACACGGCGACAGCGGTTCTGATTTCGGAGGGAGCCAACCTTCCTGCATTGAATAACTCCGGGGTTATTTCCGCAGGCATCGGCGGAAATCACGGTGACGCGGTCGCGGTCCGAGATTTGTCAGGCACGCTAACCTCCTTTACGAACAGTGGAACAATCACAGCGGCCGTCACGGCCAACCCTGACGACGATACGCAGGTTGACGGGTCCGCCGTCGCCATCGACTTGTCGGCCAACACAGCCGGCGTCACGATCCGTCAGTTCGGAGTGCTCGCGGACGAAGACAGCACCCTGCCCGACACGGATGGCGACGGCGTCTCCGATATCAACGAACCATCGATCCGAGGAGATATGCTGCTGGGATCCGGGGACGATAGCGTGTCTATCGAAAACGGGACCCTCACGGGCAATCTCTCGTTCGGCGTCGGCGCAGATTCTTTGGCGATATCAGGGGGCGCATACGTCGTCGGCGCGATTACTGACGCGGATGGACGCCTCGACATCACTGTCGGCGACGGCACGTTGTTCGCGTCTCAGACAAGCTCGACGAATATTTCGAACCTATCCGTCGGCGCCGACGGGACCCTGTTGTTCAATGTCGATCCGGCGGCCGATGCGGCCGGCGGTTTCAATGTGTCGGGCGCGGCGAACGTCGCGACGGGTGCCTCTCTGGGCGTGCGCTTCGCCTCGCTGCTGGATGAGCCCGAGCGCTTCACGCTGCTGACCGCCGGCGAACTCAACGTCGGCGAGCTGGACCAGACCCTTCTGGAACAGAATTCGCCATATCTGTACGTGGTCGAGGCCGGGGTCGACCAGGGCGCGGGCCAGCTCTACGTGGACGCGCGTCGCCGCACCGCCGAAGAGGCCGGCCTGATCCGGGTGGAGGCGTCCGCCTTCGACGCGATCTACGCCGCCCTTGGCGATAATGAGACGCTCCAGAACCTCTTCCTTGGACAGACCTCCCGCGACGACTTCATCGACGTGTACGAGCAGATGCTGCCCGATCACTCGGGCGGTCCGCTGATGTCGCTGTCGGCGGGCGTCGACGCCGTGACGCGGGCGCTGACGGGTCGAAACGCCTCGGCCGCGCCGGGCGAGACCAGCGCCTGGGTGCAGGAGATCAACTTCTACGCCGACAAGGACAAGACGGAGTCCTATGGATTCCGTTCCGAGGGCTTCGGGGTGGCCGGCGGCGTCGAGCGAGGCAGCAGCCTGGGCGCCTTCGGCGTCTCGGTCGCCTTCACCTCGTCCGACATCGAGGATCCCGAGGCCGAGGCCGAGGAAATCCTGTCGGCCAACCTGCTGGAACTGGGCCTCTACTGGCGCGCCCAGGGCCAGTACTGGACGACCTGGGCGCGCGCGGCCGGCGGCTACGCCAGCTTCAGCGCCGATCGTTCCCTGGTGGCGGACGGGGTCTATCTGAACAACACCTCCGACTGGCACGGCTGGACGGCCGCGGCCGCCGGGGGCGCCTCCTACGAGCGGAACTTCGGCCGCCTGAACGTCCGACCGGAGATCTACGCGGAGTATTTCCGCCTGTCGGAAGACGCCCGCAGCGAAACCGGAGGCGGCGACGGCTTCGACCTGGATATCGACGGCCGCGACAGCCACATCTTCTCGGCGGTCGCGGCGATGAACGTCGGCTACGGCTTCGGTCGGAACGGCTGGATCCGGCCTGAGCTGCGCGTCGGCTATCGCCAGAACATCTCGGTCGACGCCGGCGAGACTATCGCCCGCTTCGCCAGCGGCGGCCCCGACTTCATCCTGACCCCCGACGCGATCGAGGGCGGCGGACCGATCCTGGGCTTCCGCCTGAACGTCGGCAACGAGCTGGGCATGCTGTCGATCACCGGCGACGCCGAACTGCTCGAGGACTACGTCCGCTATTCCCTGCTGCTGCGGGCCAGCTTCCGGTTCTGAGGCCAAGCCTGCAGAGAAACGAAGGGCCGCCGGAGCGATCCGGCGGCCCTTTCGGCGTCTGGTGGGCGGCGAGGGGTTCGAACCCCCGACCCCCTCGGTGTAAACAAGGTGGACGGACCGCAGATGCCCGCACTGCCTCAATCGAGATGTCGCTAGTTTCTGGATTCGTTCTCGCTAATGGAACGAAATTCCGGGAAATTTCTGGGGACTCGCAATATCTAGACGCCCCTCGTCTTAAAGAACCAGAGAGGTGAACGCCTGACCCGTCCCTTTATGGATCGACGGACGAATGCCGCCGAAGTCGCAACAAGACCAAACGCCGTGATCAGAGCGCCCCACCGAACCGTGTCGCTCGCGAACTCCCATCTGGTACGGTTGAGCCTTTGGCCGCTTTGGGCGAGCGCCGAAGCTTCCCCGCTGACACGTAGAGCTTTATCCGGCCCCAGAAAGACATCGAAATCGCCGACGGCGAATAGTCGGTCGATACCGCCAGACATTTGAAGACCGTACACACTCACATCGCGCACCGCTCCGCTGGTACCAATATAGTCAGCGTCTCCGAAATCTGAACCCGCGCGCATTTCGAGCAGAGAGGCCTGAATCATCCCGTTCGTCTCAACAACGCTTAGAGACGAAGTTGTTGATGCATACGGGGAGTCCGGTTCCGGCGTTAGGCGAAAAAATAATCCTCCTGCAAGACTAGACGTGCTGATCATCGCCGGCTGGCCATGCGATGTCGTATCGAGATTTTCACTCGGCACCAGTTGCGAGCACTTGAGCTTGTCTTTTGGGTTCACACCACCCTTCGGACTGAGCACTGCCGCCACGGGCTTCCCGTCCACCGAGAAACTCAGACGCTGTGGCTGAGGAGATACGGCACCCTCATCACCAAATGTCAGCAGGATTGCCGAAACCAGAATTTCAACGGTGTCCGATGCCTCGATCTCTAGGCGATCAAGCGGTCTCGCGGAGCTGAATATATCTAGACCCCCCGTGTCATTAGGGGAAACCGACAGATAAGCTATTTCACTTATGACACTCCATAATTTATAATCTTTTGGGGATCTTATGCTAATGAAGCTGGTGCCATTATCTACTGAAAGTGAGCTTACTCCTAGCATTGTCATAGCAGGAGGTTCAGTTAGGCTTGGATTCATTCCCCCGGCGCAGCCGTCCAGAGCGTATACCTCTAGCTTGGTTTTGCTCCCCCTACCGGTTTGGAGCCAAGCTATCTTCCCGGCCTCATGAGGGCTCGAAATCTCGACCTCTTTCGACTTTGCTCCTGTTGGCACAGCACTGAAACGATTGGTGTATGATGGCTCGTTCTCGTCGGGCGAGCGGACCTTAGCTCTCACCCATCCATCAAATGGCAGAGGCACAGCCATTTCGAGTGGCGCTTGAAGTGGTCGATAGAACACAATCAGCAACATTAGGCTTAATAGGGAAATTAGGAATCCTATTGCTAGTATTGCCCCTCCTATTAACACCTTGTATGTGGCTCTACCTAATGAAGACCTCGACAGTCGTATTATGATCGCAGCAAAAAGATAATATACCATCGACACAAACACGCCACCGGCTATGTTTGCGACTGCACTGGCTAAGAAGTTTACCTCCTGCTCGCTGCTAATTAGTACGACGAAATCGTATACTGTGTAGGCGAATGCGAAAGTGGTTCCAGCGCCGATCGCCCATCCATGACAAGTATTGGCGCGGAGAGCTACGGCTGCCGTCAATATGGCGATGGCTAAGGCAACAAAACTGATGCTTTCGATGAACCAGTCGGCCAAAGATGGGAAGCGGGCGAGTTGATCTGGATAAATCGTATCGTAGATCGTCGGCGCCACACTCGTAGCCAGGGGCAAAGTGTGCATTTGCCAGTAAGGGCCGACGGCGGCGATTAGCAGGGTGGACAGGACCAGCGGCAACCCGACCCATATGAGCGTGGGCACGCGGGTCGGTCTACTGACCCATGCAATGCATCGCTGAGAAGCTAGTTCTATCGCTTTGATCATCCGCTCATCCCCAACGCAACCGGAAGGCGTCGTATATAACACTCGCTTCAGGCCCACGCACCGGCTCGTGGCTCATGAATGGCCGCAAGGAACCGCAATAGATCCGTTGCGAGCGCCGCTCTTTTCAAGCGCCGTTGGCTTTCGCGATTTCGGGCATCCGGCGGTGCAATGATTCAGAGCAAGGTAGCCCGCGGGCGAGGCGGGGGGAAAAGCGCGGCGCTCCCGGTCGAGGTGGGTTGGGGGCGGCGGCCAGGGCCGCCGGGGGCCTCAGGCGGCGACTTCGAAGCGGTCAGCGCGGTCTGGTGACGGCGTCCAGGCGGTGTCATCGCCGGGCATGACCCAGCGCCCCAGCTCTTCGGGCTCGAGGATCAGCGGCGCCGCCGCCAAATCCCCGGAAATCCTTGGTGGGCGGCGAGGGGTTCGAACCCCCGACCCCCTCGGTGTAAACGAGGTGCTCTGACCAGCTGAGCTAGCCGCCCGAATGCGAGCCGGGCTTATGCCCGTCGCGCCCTAGCCGTTCAAGGCGCTTTTCAGCCCCTCCCCAGGACGAAAGCGCGCGGTGCGCGACGCCGGGCGCGCCACGGCCTCTCCCGTCTGGGGATTGCGCGCCACCCCGGCCTTGCGATCCACGGCGACGAAGCTGCCGAAGCCGACCAGGCGCACGTCCTGGCCGTGGGTCAGCGCCTCGACCACGCCGTCGGTGAAGGCCTCCAGCGCCGCCTTGGCCTGGTCGCGACTGATGTCCGCCGCGGTGGCCATGCGGCCGATCAGTTCCGTTCTGGTCATCGCGCGCCCCACAGCCTGAAAGCGAATCACTAAAGGACGTAACGACGCCCAGGTCAAAAGCGAAAGCGCCGCCGGGATGGGCTCCCGGCGGCGCTTTGCGTTCGTTCCGACGCGGATCAGTGGCTGACGGAGACCGTGGCCGGATCGGTCGTGGCGGGCGCCGGGGCCGGCAGGGGCTCGGCCGCCTCGTCCCATTCGACCGGCGTCAGCGAGCCGGTCAGGGCCCACTTCAGCGCCTCGTCGGCCGTCGAGATCGGCACGATCTCCAGCGCCGACTTCACGTTGTCGGGCACGTCCGCCAGATCCTTCTCGTTCTCTTGCGGGATCAGCACCGTCTTGACGCCCGAGCGGAGCGCGGCGAGCAGCTTTTCCTTCAGGCCGCCGATGGCGGTGACCCGGCCGCGCAGGGTGATCTCGCCGGTCATGGCGATGTCCTTCCTGATCGGCACGCCGGTCAGGACCGACACCATGGCCACCGTCATGGCGACGCCGGCGGACGGACCGTCCTTGGGCGTGGCGCCGTCCGGCACGTGGACGTGGATGTCGGTCTTCTCGAACACCGGCGGCTTGACGCCGAAGGCCAGCGAGCGGGCGCGGACATAGGAGGCCGCGGCCGAGATCGATTCCTTCATGACCTCCTTCAGGTTGCCGGTCACGGTCATGCGGCCGCGGCCCGGCATCTTGATGGCCTCGATGGTCAGGATGTCGCCGCCGAACTCGGTCCAGGCCAGGCCGGTGACGATGCCGACCTGATCCTCCTCGTCCGTCTCACCGTAGCGGAACTTCTTGACGCCCGCGTATTCGGCCAGCTTTTCCGCATCGACCGTGATCGAGACGGCCCTGGTCTTGGCCATCTCGCGCACAGCCTTTCTGGCCAGGCCGCCCAGGGCGCGCTCCAGCGACCGGACCCCGGCCTCGCGGGTGTAGTAGCGGATCAGGTCGCGGATGGTCTCGTCCGGCACCACCAGCTCGCCGGCCTTCAGGCCGTGGTCCTGCAGCTGCTTGGGCAGGACGTGGCGCTTGGCGATCTCGACCTTCTCGTCCTCGGTGTAGCCCGAGACGCGGATGATCTCCATCCGGTCCATCAGCGGCTGCGGCATGTTCAGGCTGTTCGCGGTCGTCACGAACATGACCTGCGACAGGTCGTAGTCCACTTCCAGATAGTGGTCGCCGAAGGTCGAGTTCTGGGCCGGATCCAGCACCTCAAGCAGGGCCGAGGACGGGTCGCCGCGCCAGTCGGCGCCCAGCTTGTCGATCTCGTCCAGCAGGACGAAGGCGTTGGTGGTCTTGGCCTTCTTCATCGACTGGATGATCTTGCCGGGCATGGAGCCGATGTAGGTACGGCGGTGGCCGCGGATCTCGCTTTCGTCGCGCACGCCGCCCAGCGACATGCGGACGTATTCGCGGCCGGTCGCCTTGGCGATCGACTTGGCCAGCGAGGTCTTGCCGACGCCGGGAGGGCCGACCAGGCACAGGATCGGGCCCTTCAGGCTGCCGGTGCGGGCCTGGACCGCCAGATATTCAATGATCCGCTCCTTGACCTTTTCCAGGCCGAAGTGATCCTCTTCCAGGATGTCCTCGGCCTTCTGCAGGTCGATGGGCTTCTGCTTGGCCTTGCCCCACGGCACGGACAGCAGCCAGTCCAGATAGTTGCGGACCACGGTCGATTCCGCCGACATCGGGCTCATGTTGCGCAGCTTCTTGACCTCGGCCTCGGCCTTGGCGCGGGCTTCCTTGGACAGGCGCGTCTTACGGATGCGCTTCTCCAGGTCCATGATCTCGTCGCGCGCGTCGTCGGTCTCGCCCAGCTCGCGCTGGATCGCCTTCATCTGCTCGTTCAGATAGTATTCGCGCTGGGTCTTCTCCATCTGGCGCTTGACGCGCGAGCGGATCTTCTTCTCGACCTGCAGGACGCTGATCTCGCCCTCCATCAGGCCATAGACCTTCTCCAGGCGCTTGGGCACCTCAATGGTTTCCAGCAGGCCCTGCTTGTCGCTGATCTTGACCGACAGGTGGGCGGCCACCGAGTCGCCAGCTTGGACGCGTCGGCGATCTGGGGGATGGAGCTGAGGGCCTCGGGCGGGACCTTCTTGTTCAGCTTCACATAGTTCTCGAACTGCTCGACGACGGCGCGCAGCATGGCTTCCGACTGGGCGGTGTCGCCCGGCTCGTCGGCGATTTCCTCGGCCTCGGCCTCGAAATAGTCGGTGCGGTCGGTGAAGCGGGTCAAGCGCGCGCGGCCCTTGCCCTCGACCAGCACCTTCACGGTGCCGTCAGGCAGTTTGAGGAGTTGCAGCACGCTGGCCAGCACCCCGGTGGGATAGATGGCGTCGGGCGACGGGTCGTCGTCGACCGAGTTCTTCTGGGTCGCCAGCAGGATTTGCTTTTCGCCCTTCATGATCTCGTCGAGCGCCTTGACCGACTTCTCGCGGCCCACGAACAGCGGCACGACCATGTGCGGAAAGACCACGATGTCCCGCAGAGGCAGGACGGGCAGGATTTTCGTCTCGGACATGATGCCTATACTCCTGGGCCATTGATGATCTCCGGCCCGCCGCGTCGTCCGTCTCGGCGCTATGCTCCGACAGTGCGTCGCGGCCCGTCGATTCCGACGGCGTTCGAGTGAGTATGTGGTTCGCACGGCGCCCGGTTCAAGCGTCGCCGGGGAACGGCCCACATGTGCGTGGATCAGCAGGCCTCGGCGGGGTTTGGCTTAGGAGGCGCCGGGCCCCTGCTCTCCCCGTTCGCGCCTGCCGGCGATGACAGCGTCCAGCCGTCCGCATCGCCGCCGGTGCTCGACGCAGACGCGCGTCATCGGCGGCGCCTCTCCCGACACCGTCGATGCGCGCCCGGCTTGCCCGCGCCGCTGCTTGCCCCGCGACGAGGGGGTCTGTAGAGCAGTCGGCGTCGCGGCTATGGCGAAATTGGTAGACGCAGCAGGTTTAGGTCCTGCCGGGAGACCGTGGGGGTTCGAGTCCCTCTAGCCGCACCACCCCGAGGCGGGTCAGGCGTTCCCGCGACGACCGGCCTCGAACAGGAACCATACGCGCTTTTCGCTCTCGTCGATCCAGTTCTCCAGCAGGCTGGCGGTGGCGACGTCGTTGTGATCATCGCACAGCTCGTGAAGCTCGCGCATCCAGCCGACCAGCTCGTTGTTGTCGTCGCGAAGCTCGGCCAGCATGTCGAACGGATCGACGTAATCGGCGTCGTTATCGAGAATGCGCTGCTCGCCGGCGATCTGGCCGATGGAGCGCAGCGTCACGCCGCCGATCTTGCGCGCCCGCTCGGCGATCGGATCGGTCATGGCGAACAGTTCCGCGGCCTGCTCGTCCAGCAGAAGGTGGAAGTCGCGGAAATGCGGCCCCGAGACGTGCCAGTGGAAGTTCTTGGTCTTCAGATACAGGGCGAAGACGTCGGCCAGCAGGCCGGTCAAGGCCGCGGAAACGTCGCGGGTCGCCTCCTCCGACAGGCTGGTGGGGGTTCTCAGCGGCGCCAGGCGCCGGTCGTGCGCGTCAGCCATGATCCATCTCCTCGATCGCGTGGTGCAGCCTAGCTAAGCAGCAGATCGCGGCGGCGGAAGCCCTGACGCAGGTCAATTCTGCTTATGGCGCCCATCACCCGCGCCTCTGCCGGTCGCCAGGCGAAACGGCGCGCCTCGACGCGCGTTGATGCGCCATGGACAAGAACAAACATCCGGGCGGAAAGATCGGCGACAAGCCCGGCATGCCGCCGATCGACGTCGATTACACCAGCCCCGACGAAAAGATCGCCGGCGGCGCTCTTCGCGTGTCCGCCGCCGCCATCGGCGTCGCCGCGCTGGTCATCGGCGCGCTGATCGCCCTGTTCCTGTGGTGGAGCCCGACGGCCTGAGCCCGACGGCCGATTGGCGCGCTAACGCCGCCGCCGTCGTCGGGCGGCCCGCGTCTTCTGTCTTGCCGGAAGCAGGTCGATGGCTGGGGAACTAGGACTCGAACCTAGAATGACGGTACCAAAATCTGAAATCTCTGAAGAAGAAACAGACACTTAGGCTGTAAAACCCCGGCTATCCGAACCTAGTGAAATCAATGACTTAGCAAGACGATGTAAAACGCCATGAGCGGTCAGATTTTACGATTTGGCGGCGCGGAGAGGACTCGGTGGTCCTCTCAATCGCGAAACTGGCGCGGGCCCGTAGAGATCAGATCACCGTCCGACCGCTTCCTGAAGGAGCGGTTTGCCCGTGGAAGCCAGCCACTCCCGGAATGTCTTCAGCGACCCGAACTCGGCGTTCAGCGCCGCTATATCGGCCGCTGTCCCTATACGACCTTCGTCAAACAGTTCGGCAGTCCGACCGAAAAAGACATCTGAGGCGAGGATCTCCGGCGCAAAACGCTCGTAGACGATCAGGCGCCCTGCCGCCGCGGTTAAGGCTGCGATGTCAGCCCTTGGGCAACCAGTGCAGCACAGCGGCCTGGGTCGCCAGGGCGACGGCCAGCGCCCAGCCGAAGCTCAGGAAGGTGCCGATGATGATGTACTCCGCCTGGTGGCGATCGTTCTGATCCTGGACGTCCCTGAACCTCAGGATGGATTTGGCGGCGAGCAGAAAGCCGACCCCCTCAGGATGGCCGATGAGGATAAAGGTCAGCGTCAACCCGCGCTCCAACCAGCCGATATATTTGCCGGCGTTGGGCATGCCGACGATCGGGCCTGAGGCGACGCCGGTCGTCAGAAGGGTGTTGGCGGCGCGCCCGGCCGGTGAAAGCGGCTCGACGAGCTTTTTGATGACGACGCCACCCACCCAGACGGCGACCACGCCCCCGCACAGCACAGCGAGCGCGGCGTAGATCTGGACCTGCACCGGCGAGGGCTGGAGCCCCCACAGGCTTTGCGAGGCCATGGCCGGCCAAGCGACGGCGAGACCGACCAGCACGGCGATATGGACGGCCTGATCCAGGCCGAACGCCCACAGCCGGTCGCCCAGCCGGTGGACCTTTAGCCAGTCCATGGCGAAATGGCTGGCGGCCATGATGGCCACCGGGCCGAGTATGGACAGCCGGGTCGGCGCCAGCATCAGCAAGGTCAGGACCGTGACGATGGCCACATGGTCCGCCAAGCCCCGCAAGGTCTGTTTGCGGGCAATCAGGGCGTCCGACTGGAAGACGAAGTCGCCAAGCAGATGACCGGCCAGCAACAGCAGGAAGGTTTCGATCACCGTGCTACGCTCCCGCGCTTTGTAACAACCCATTTGGGTTGTAGGCGACGATCACAACCGAATTGGGTTGTCATATCAGTCTCACCCGGTTCCAGGTCAACGCCTCGCTATAGTCGACGGCGCGCAGCAAGGCGGTGATCTTGGCGGCGGAAAGCGCCTTGCTCACAGCCTGCTGCGAGACCCCAAGCATCTCCGCCATGCGCGCCTGGGTCGGCGCCTCCGGCGCCAGAGCCAGCCTGGCCGCCTGCGCCTGCTTCTGGCTCCAGTCATCCATCAGCACGCTGCAGAGGTGAGAGAGCGGACCCAAGGCGCCCCACTTCAGACCCGTTTGAGGACCTCGAACCGTGATGTCGACCGTGTCGCCAAGATCATCCAGGGCGCGACCGGACAGGAGAAAGGCTTCGCCTGAGGACAGGGAGGTCCGCTGTTTGTCGATGCGATCAACCTCGCCGTAGCCTATGGCGATGCGCGTATCCCACTCGGGGTCCCCGGCCTTCAGGCTGGCGCGAATATAGAGCGCCGCGCGCAGAGCGAACCCGGGCTGCGTCAGCAGCATCTGCCAGCTGTCGCCGCGAAAGAAGTCGGCCGGCGCTCCGACCAGCTTGGCCCGCCAGGTTTCGATCTCCGTGGCTGCGGTCGCGAAAGCGTCCCGGGCCCCCTCAAGAGAAGCGGGGGTGAGCCGGCTGGAGCCGACGAGGTCTCCGGTCAGAACCGCGCGCGTGGTCATGAAAGGCTCTCCGGCGTGATCACAGGCGCGGCCCCGTCTCGTCTTTCACACAGCGCCCCGTCTGGCGCACCGCCGTCGCGCCGTCCCCGATTGTCCGCAGGATCGTGGCGTCGTAGCGGTTCACACGCGCATGGACTGGGGGCGCGTCTTCCAGAGCCGGAAACTCAATCCGGTACTGATGAGACGAAACCGACGCGCTCCCCTCTCTCGGAGCCGGCAGATTCATCCACCGGGCGGTCCGCAGGCCGGTGTCGATGACCATGGTCATCGGGGCGGCCGGCTCGAAGCTGCACGTGAACTGGACCAGGGTCGGCGGCGCGACATCGGCTTGGCGACTACAAGCGCTCAAGCTCGCCGCCACGACGACCGCGCCTCCTATCATCTCGACGGCGCCAAACTTCATTGACCCTGACCCTACGCTTTGACGATGACCATACAACTGATTTTGGTTGTATCAACAGTTAACGACCAAAATCAGTTGTAGATACCCCCTTTATGAGGACACGACAGCGCGCCCTCTAGCGCCCCCGATCCACGCCGTCCCGTTCGCGAAGCTCCGCGTTTCGCCGTTGGAGCGCCTCCTCACGTGTCTGCGGATCCGCTCGCGATCGGACAAATCGTTCGACGAGCGCCCCCAAAAGGCGCTCCTCCGATGTGGTCGAGCTTTTGAGCCTCAAACTCTCGGCGACCAGCAATTTACGGATTTTCGCCTCCCTGTTCCCCCGTTCGGCATCTCGTCTTCAACAAGTGCTGAAGGAAGCCGGCATCGAGAAACGGGCTGACAACGGTCAGGGCGTCCACCATTTCGGGCAAGATCGGAAGGCTCCATTCGCTCTGACCCCGGCTGATCCGGAGGCGATCTACACGCACCCCGTCGGGCGCCCGCCACTTCAGCGCAGAAACCTCCGTCGCCAAGCGGCTTGGCGACAAACCGCCCAGACCGGCCCTCTCGGCCAGGCGCCGCGCGATATCGTCCGCCCCTGGCACGAGGCGGCCCTTGGCTTGCTGGCCGCTGACGAGAACCAGACCAAGGTCCCGGTTTTCCGGCGCGGTGAGATTGCGGCTTCCGACCCACAATCGCCACTCGAAGGCCTTTTCCGACCGCATCCGAACAAGGGCCGCCTTGGGATGCCAGCTCTGGTGACGCTCATCGAAGGGCACGTCCCTCACGAACTGATCCAGAACCCCGTCAGTCTGGGAACCCTGGCCATCTTCGCCAGACGCCCGCGCTGAATAATGACCCGGGTCTTGCCGCGTAGCGCTTCAATGGCGTCCGCGAGGTCGCGACGGGACGCCGGACGGTCTTCATCGTCTCGCCCGATAAGCGCCAAGAGCGCGGCGACGATCGAGATCGGATCAGCGGAATAGGCGGCCAGAAGCGCCAGTTCGGTCTTCCACCCGGGAGGCGGGCGAAGCGCATCGAGATAGCCTGTGATCGGCCACCCGGTCCGACCTAGTCACCATCTGGGCCGACTATAGCGGCATCGTCCAGAAATCCGCGCCGGCCACTTTGCTGGTGATCACGCGCCAAGGTCTGTCTACGGACGCCCAGGCCTATGTCGATGAGCAGGCAGGCCTGCGTCATCAGACCATTTGGGAACTTGAGAACGAGATCCTGGGGCTGACCGACTACGTCCGCTCCCTGACCGGCCTCTTCCACCAGGATGGCCTGAGCGATTATTACATTCCCGGCCGCGCGCGCCTGGCCAGATACGAAAGTGATCACCGCACCCTGTCCGAGACGGACACCCTGCTGTTCGAAGCCGTCACGACCTGGATCGACGGCGAGGACTATCAACCGATCGCGATCTTGGGCGGCTACGGTGCCGGCAAATCCAGCTTCATCAAGCGCCTAGTCGCCAACCAGGCCGAACGGGCCTTGTCCGATCCCTACGCACGCCGCCCGATCCTAATCGGTCTCGGTGAGTACGCGCGATATTCCAGTTTAGAAGGCCTGTTGGGTGGCAAGTTCACCCACGACTTCCCGGTGGACGGCTTCAACGTCCATCACTTCCTGGAACTCAGCGACAAGGGCCGGTTGTTGGTGGCCCTCGACGGGTTCGATGAGATGAAGCATGCCATGACGTGGGGCGACTTTCGGGCCCAGATCGCGAGCTTGAACCGGCTCACGCACGGCAAGGCCAAGGTCGTCCTATCGGGGCGGCCGAGCGCCTTCACCTCGACGGAGGAGCACGTTCATGTCCTGCGCGGCCTGAAGCGTTACCAGGAGGGCTATCGGCGCCTTGGCGCCTGGGCCGCCAGCCGATTGGCGGACAGCCGCCCGCAGGCATAGGCCCTGCCCTGCGCATCGTCGCAGACCTGCCGGCCCTCGGGCGCATCCACACCCCACAGCCGGATGCGGACGCCGTGGACTTCCAGGGTGTCGCCATCGATGACCGACGCCCGCCCTTCGACAGTAGGCGGCTCCGGCGCGCAGCCGACGAGAAGTACCAATGCGGGAATCAGAACGCGCATGACCCTCATAGCCCAAAGCCTGAGCCCGGACCGACCTCCCAGCGGCTATATCAATCTCGCAGAGCCGAACCCCGGGACATCACGCCGGACGAGGGAAAGGACATACGGACTTAGCCCTGTTCGTCCGATCGCGGGCTCGACGACATCGCGCCCGCCGATATGGAGTTTCTGCATATCGGCGCCCATCTGCCAGGGACGCCTCTGCTTAACGAGCTTCTCGCGCTGCGCCGCGTCGACACCCGCCATTTCGACCCGGAAGTCTGGGCCTTCACCGATCAGATCGATCTGTCGAAGTCGGGGGTGAGTCGGTTGGTCAATGTGGACGACGCCGCGCTGCAGAAGCGGTTGGATTCGATCGAGACCAACATCCAGTATCTCGACACCGGCCAGCCCGTCTCCGCCGGCCACACGGCGTTCAGCGGATGGAAGAGCCCGTGGTGGTGGTGGCGGGCGCGTCACCTGACGCTCCTGGAGTTCGAGCGTCGCGGTTTGACGCCCGTGCCGGCCCCAGTCATCCCGCCGCCCATCGTGCTCGCCCCGGCCCTGCGCGGCGTCAACACCGGCGGCGGGGAACTGCTCGTGCGCCTGAGCCAGAAACGATACCTGATGCAGATGCTTCAGGCGGGACAGCTTCGCTTGCGCCGGCGGCCTCCTATGACGACTCCCGCCTGGACGCCGCCCGCGCCGACGACGAGATGGCCAAGGCCTACCAGAGACCCGGACAGGTCCTGCGGATCACCACCGAAGACGGTCGCGCGATCGAGGCGATCGGAGACGTGAGTTTCGCGCGACAACGCCGGTCCGAAGACGCCGGCGCGCTGGTCGATCATCCCTACTGGATGATGTCCTTCAGCTCCGATCTCGACCCGCGATTGCTCGACGCCTTCGCCAGCGCGGACCCTGACGAGGACGCCTTTCTGGTCGTCTTCGATGTTCGGGCCTTTTTCGAACGCGCGGCGCCCGTCCTGGCTGATGCTGCGCCCGGCGGGACGTACAGTCTCGTCCAGAACGACTACTTCGACCCCTACTATCCGCCCGGGGACGGCCTGCAGGCGATCCGGTCCAAGCTGATGGCCTATGCCTACCAACGGGAGGTCCGGTTCGCGGTGGACCCTTTGGGATATCTGAAGACCGCAGCGGACGGCTGTCTCTATGTCGAGATCGGATCGATCGAAGACATCGCCGGCGTCTATGGCCGCGATGGGTCGAAGATCGCCGGCATCGGCCCCGCCACCTGGTCAGATTGAGGCCGGATCGCATTTGGGCGGCAATCCGCTCATAGGCGGCAAAGACTGGGCATCACCCATTTTCTCCTGCCGGGGGCGAGGTGACGCGCTGACCCTAGCCCCCCCGCCCGACGAAATTCTTTCCGCCCGCCTTACCGTGACGACCGGCGCCCGCGATTGGATGGTCGAAAGGCGGGATCCGGCGCGGGACGCCTTGTAAAGGTCGCACTCAGACACCGGATGATCGTCACGGGCTTTTTCGCTGGTTTGATCGAGCACCGCGCGCAACCGGGAACCTTCAAACAACAAGGCCTGCACGGCGTCAGGTCGACAGCGGATCCACCGCAGGCCTTCACGACGGGCGGCCTCGAAAGACCGGCCGGACAGCCAGCGCGGATGGAGGCGTCCGTCCGCCTCCAGCACGATCAGATAGACCATTCCCACTCGATTGCTCTAAGCTGGATAAAATCATGAATCAGTTGGTTTTTTCGCGGCCCACCTACTTTAACACCGGCTCGCCGCCCGACCGTTCGGCTTGGTTCTGAAAACATTAGATAAATAGACCGATGTAAAAACCGCGTGATCGCGCAATCTTTCGAGACGTATTGACAATCTCAAACTCGAATTAACAATCGATTCTTGCGCGTTCACTTGCCTCCGCTAGACTAGCATGAACAGAACCTACATCGCCATCGCTGACGCCGGCAGAGCGTAGTGCATAACCAGCATCCAGATCGCCATGGCGATCATCATCAGGTTCTCGGTCAGGGATAGGAAGCCAAGCGGCACATTGCTGTCTCCACCGACGCAGGCGCATTTCAGTTCGCGCTTGTCGATGTAGACAGCCTTGAAGACCGAGGCCGCGCCAATGCCGCCGATGAACAGGGCCACCGGGACCGACAACCAAGTCAGGACGCCCGCGACCATCAACGCGCCTGCCCCGAACTCGGCGAACGGATAGACCTTGCCGTATGGCACCCACCGCTTGGCCAGCAGGTCGTAGTTCAGGAACATGGATGAGAAGCTCTCGATGTTCTGGAGCTTCAGCATGGCGAGGGCCATCATAGACAGGGCGATAAACCACTCCCCTGCCCGCACGGTGAACGGCGTGCCAAAAATCGTCAGGCTGAGCATCGTCGCCATCACGGCGGTGGTCAGGAAGACGACGAGGACCGGCGTGTAGGTGGTCGCCTTGGGATCGCGGACCTTGAGACCGAGATAGCGGCGCAGATCGTCGTGGCCGCCGACACGCTGGCCGTCGATGAACACCTGCGGCGTTGTCTTCACCCCGTGCTCGGCCTTGAAGGCGTCGGTCTGCTCGCGGGTCGTGAGCCAGTGGTCCTCGACCTTGTAGCCCCGGCTCTTGAGAAGATGCCGGGCCTTGAGCCCCCACGGACAGGTGTGGTCGGGCATCACCATCCGATAGATGACAGCGGTCTTGGTCATTGCAGGCTCCTTGATCTTCAAATCCGAGCTACAGCTCTTAGGTTCCGTACCTAGATACGGAGTCAAGCATGAACGTTCGGACGATCGCAGGGTTGGCGCGAGACGGCGGCGTCGGGGTGGAGACTGTCCGCTTTTATCAGCGTCGCGGATTGCTTTCGACGCCTGACAAATGGTCGCGTGATGGCGCTGGCGCGGGCGTTCGACGCTATGGCGAGGAGGACGTGCGCCAGCTGAAGTTCATTCGCTCCGCACAGACGGCGGGCTTCACCCTCGAGCAGATCAAAGAGCTGTTGTCGCTCGACGCTGGCGAGGATCGCACGCGCGCCCGTGCGTTGGCCGCGGAGAGGCTGGAGGCGCTGGATCGAACCATCTCCGATCTTGAGGGGGCGAGAGCGGCGTTGCGCCGACTGGCGAGCGCTTGCGCGGCGAACGACAGCGGACCGTGTCCGATCATTTCGGCCTTTCAGGTGAAAAGGTTTGAAATCTTGCCCTGTCTTGGCGAACGGGGTGCGAGGGCCGGCAGCCGTCCCGCCTGGGAAAAACCCGACTGCGTGGCCACGCAAGCGCGAGGACCGGAACGTCCCGCAGCCAGAACTGTTCGTTGATCATCACTTTCGGAGAACGAAGATGTCGATCAAACTGAACGTTGGTCTGGCGACCGCCGCGCTATCCGTGCTCCTCACGGCGTGCAATCCTGCGGGACAGGCCGATAGAACCGCGACTGCCGACTCGGGGTCGGCGGCCGAACACAGCGTTCCGGCGGTCCAGCCGATGGCGGGGCCCGAGACGCCCTTTTCCACCTCTGAACAGCAGATGCATCAGGCCATGGTGCAGGCGCACGGCGCAGACCCGCAGGAGACCTACGCCCTGAAGATGATCGAGCACCACCGGGGCGCCATCGCCATGTCGGAGGTTCTGATGCGCGAGAACCCGGACGCTGCGCTCCGCGAGATGGCCGAAAAGACGATTACGATGCAGCGCCAGGAGATCACGGCGCTGGAGCAGTGGGTCGCGCAACATCGGTCCGCCGCGGCAACCCCCGCTTCGGGTTCGGTCCAGCCCGGAGCCTGACGCGGGACGAATACGCGCGGGGACTGGTCTGCCCGTGCGTATTTGCTTTTGAACGGCGTCGATCGTCGGCGTCTGTCCGCCGGCGGGAGGTCACTCATGCACGAAAAGAGCTATCGCAACCTCGCGATTGAACTCATCGTCCACTTCATCATCATGTATTTGGTGATGTTCACGATGATCGCGACGCTCGATCACTTCAACTTCAATCTGAACAATCTCTACATGACGCTGATGATGGTCGCGCCAATGGCTGTCCTCATGCTGGTTCTGATGCGCGAGATGTATCCGAACAATCGGCTCAACCTGGCCATTGGGCTGGCCTCGGTGATCATCTTCGCGGGCAGCTTCTACGCCATGCGCACCCAGGCGGCGATCGGCGACAAGGAACTCATTCGAGGAATGATCCCCCACCACTCCGGCGCGATCCTGATGTGCGGCAAGGCCAAGCTGAGCGACCCGGAACTGGTCGCGCTGTGCGCAGAGATCGTCGAGGCCCAGAAGCGCGAGATCCGACAGATGCAGGCGATTCAGGATCGGCTTTGACGGCTCTTCCGGCGGGACACGTCCGCCGGTCCCGCCAACTCGCCATTCCCGTTCGAGGTGGCCTCGCTCGCCGCCCCGAGTGTTGTCGTCGGTTTCACGGCGTGAGGTCGGCCAGCGTCGGCCGCCGTTGGCGAGGGGAAAGTCGATGCGACGCGTAGACTAGTCGAAGGCCGGACCGGCCACTCGTTAGGAGACACAGTATGCGTGCATTCAACCCCGTTCCCTATGTCGCCCTGGCGACTGCGGTCGTCCTCGCCGCTGGACCTGCGGCAGCTCACGCTCGTCTTGTCAGCGCCACGCCCGCGCCGAACGCCACAGTCGGTGCGACCCGCACGCTGACCTTGACCTTCAGCGAGCGCTCTGTGCCTGCGTTCTCCGGCTTCGACGTGGTCAACTCGGCCGGCGAGAAGCTCGCGGTCCGCACTTCGGTCGCTGAAGACGGCAAGACCCTGACCGGGACTCTGACGCGACCGCTGACTGCTGGCGACTATCGCGTCGACTGGCGCATCGCCTCGAGCGACGGTCACCGCATGACCGGCTCGTACACCTTCACGGTGCGCTGACGCCGTGCTCGAGATCGCGGTCGTCGCGCTCCGGTGGCTCCAGTACGCCGGAGCCGTCGTCCTTCTCGGGACGCCGTTGTTCCTGCTGTACACCTTCAGGCGCGGCGACGGCGTGGATCTCACCTGGTCGCGCGCGATCCTGATAGGGTCAGGTTTGGTCGTCGTCGCGAGCGCGCTCCTGGCGCTACTCGCACAGACAGCGGTCATGGCGGGCTCGCTGGCGGAAGCCATCAAGCCTGTGTCTCTGTCTTTCATGATCACCGGCACGGCCTTGGGGAAAGCCATGGTCGCGCGGGCCGCCCTCGCCCTCGCAGCCGTCGTCGCGGTCCTGGCCTTGAGACCGGGCAAGACGGCCTGGAGCATCTCGCTAGGCCTTGGGCTCTTCGTGGTCGCGAGCTTCGCTTGGACTGGACACGGCGCGGCGACAGAAGGCCCCGAGGGCCTGGTCCACCTCGCCTCCGACATGGTCCATTCCGTCGGGGCGGCCCTTTGGCTTGGTGCGCTTGTAGCGCTGACGATCCTGCTGCTTCGCCGCCCCGGGGTCGACGATGGGGCCCTCTACCGTGCCTTGCATGGGTTCTCGGGCCTGGGCACGCTCGCCGTAGCCCTTCTTGTGGCCACGGGTCTCGCGAACAGCTGGTTCCTCGTCGGATCGGAGCGTTTCGTGAACCTTGGCGAAAGCCTCTATGGACAGCTTCTGATCGCCAAGCTGGCGCTCTTCGTGCTGATGCTGGGCCTGGCGGCGGACAACCGTTTCCGCCTGACACCCGCCCTGCGTCTGGAACTGGAGCACACAGGACAGTCAATCTCGGCGGTTCGACGGCTGCGGCGCAGTATCGTCACGGAGACGGCCCTCGGGCTCGTCGTCCTCGCCGTCGTCGCGCTTATGGGCACCCTCCCTCCGCCGGTCGCGACGTGATCCGACGATCTAGTGGCCCGCGGCGTGGAGCACCGCTGCGGTCGTGGCGCCATTCTCCGAGGTCGAGATGTTGTCACGTCCTCCCATCGGGCTTCCCGGATCCCGGCTTAAGCGGACAAATACGGTCTGAACGCCGCGCGCTTTCGCACTGAGGCGTTCAAACCGGAGAGGCGGATTACCGCGGAGCGCGCGACGACCAGTGAATGTGATGGATGCGCCAGCCGTCGGCGTGGCGCTTTAGCACCATGGTTTCCGTTGTCAGACGGTCCACGGCGCGTCCGTTGAACTGACCGGTGGTGCGGCCTTCGCTCGTGATCCACGCCACATCGCCGTCCGCCCAGCCCGATCTGCGGCTTACGACATTGTCCGACGCGGCCGCGAAGGCGGCGTCCGACGCAAGATGGTGAGAGGCGTATTCGTCGCGCGAGCGCTCCGCTCCGCCCTCTTCAAAGATCATGACGTCGGGGGCCAGAAGCAACAGGGCGGCAGATGTGTCACCGGCCTTGAGCGCGGCATGGAAGGCATCGACGGTCGTGGCCGCCTCCGTCGCTTCCGCGCTGATCGACCCCGCGGTCTGGGCATGGCCGTGAGAATGGTCCTGCGCGACAGCGGGCGTCACCGACAGGACGGCGAGAGAGAGGGCGAGAACGAGAGGTTTGGGGGACATGATGGGCTCCGGCTTATGAATCAGGTGAGACAAGGTCAGGTCAGGTGGGCGGGTTGTGACGGGCGAACACCTGCGTCGCGCCGGAGCGAAGCACCAGCAGCGTGTCGTAAGGGTCCTTGTGTCCCTGCGGCGTCTCCATGCCGGGCGAACCGAGGGGCATGGCCGGAACCGCGAGACCGAGCGCTGCCGGCCGCTCGGCAAGCAACCGTATGACGTCCCGTGCCGGAACATGGCCCTCTACGACATAGCCATCAATCAACCCGGTGTGGCAGGAGGCCAGGCTGTCCGGAAGCCCCCGGCTGCTGCGGACGGATTGGAGGCTCGGCAGAACGGTGATGGTCGTGTTGAAGCCAGCCTCCCGCATGTGCGAGATCCAGGCGTCGCAGCACGCACAGGTTGGCGTCTTGAAGACCGTGAGGGTTCTCGACGCCTGGGTCTGGGCGCAGGCTGTTCCGGTCAGGGCGACGCTGACGGCGGCGCCTAAGAAAAGCCTTCGGTGGAGGTAGGCGGTCGTCAAAAGGGCTCTCCCTGATCGCTGTGAACGGTGCGTCTGGCGTCGGCATCCGGCATCCGACCGAAGGTGCGCCGCCTCAGCCACTGGCGGCTCGGTCGCTCGACCAGACCATAGATGGCGGCCGCCGCGGCGAGGGTCACCGCCAACATCGCCGCCAGTTCCAGAAGCCCCATTCGATAGTCGCCCGGCCAACCCCGATGGCCTGGGCGGCATTGCGCCAGACCATCAGGATCGGAATATGGACGAGGTAGAGGGCGAACGAGGCCTCACCGGCGAAGATTGCGACCGGGTGCGACAGGAAGGTTCTGACACCCGCCTTGGCGAGCAGCGCCAAGGCGAGAACGAAGGGTCCCGACGCGGCGACGATAAGGCGATCATCGGCCCCGATCTGCATAGCGAGCAAGAGGAGCGCGGTGGCTCCGACGGCGCCGACGATCGCGACGCGCGGGGACGGCGCCCAGCGCGCTCCGAGATAGTAGAGGCCAATCCCGAGCAGGAACTCCGGAATGATGCGCAAGACGCCCATATTGTCTTCCGCCCGGGGCAGAACCGAGCCGAACCAATGCCGGTAGATCGCATCCAGCAGGATGAACAGGCTCGTCGCCGCGGCTACGAGCATCCATGGCCTGTGTCGAAACCGCAGGGCGACCGCAGCATAGGCTGGAAAAGCGAGATAGACGAACCATTCGGCTGACAGCGACCAGGCGGGCCCGTTCCACAGGACCATCCCGTCTCGCGGCAACCAGGCCTGAACCAAAAAGAGGGTGGCCAGAAAATCCGCAGGATTGAACCGCCCGGGCTCCAGGCCGATGCCCAACACCGGCGCGGCGAGCACCAGCAACAGCATCGCCAACAGGATGAACAAATGCGCCGGGTATATGCGCGCGAACCGCGCCGCGATGAACCGCCTGTAGTTCACTGGCTGATCACCCTGCAGGTAAACGTGGGTGAGGATGAACCCAGACAGGATGAAGAAGATATCGACCCCGAGACGGGCCCGGTTTAACAGTCCGGCCGCACCTTCGGGCAGCGTCCATTGCAGCTGGTAGTGAAACAGCACCACGCCGAGCGCGAGGAAGAACCTCACCCCCGTCAGCGGATCGAGCCGATCCGGAAACGGACCCGCGGCCGGATCTGTCCTCTCGCTCACATCGCCTCCCCCGACACGAGCGGGTCCTCCCGGTCGTTCTCTGGTATCTACGCGGCGGACATCTCGTCCCCTCGTAAGGGGCCGGACGGTTTGGCGCGTATGGCAAAGGGGGCGTGATGCAGGTGCGCAATGACTGATGAGATCGAACGACTGATTGCGGCGGAAGGGCCAGACGATGCGGGGCGGCTGGACGGCCTGGAAGACGCTGTCTGGACACGGATCGCCGTGCGCCGGGAGGCGGCGTCAATGGGCCAGGTTCGGGTCGCCGCCGTAGGGCTGGCGCTCGTGCTCGGCGTGGCCAACGGTGGATTGCTCCTCGTGGCGTCGCCGCGGCCTGAGCCCTCTGAGTTGCGCATCTTCACCGTCTCGGCGGGCCTGTCGCCGCTCGGTCCACTGGATGCCCGGGGATGAGAGCGCGCTGGAAATCGATCGTCCTGACAGCCGTGCTGGCGGCGCTCGCCAGCGGCGCGGCGACCTGGGCGAGCGCAACCTGGGTCATGCGCGAGCGTCAGCCGCCGAGCCTGCATAGCGTCGTCCATGAGCAGTTGAACCTGAGCGCTGAACAGGATGGTCGTCTGGACGCGATCGAAGCGCGCTTCGCCGCGCGCCGCCCCGGGCTGGAGGCAGAAGTGCGAGCCGCCAACCGCGAGCTCGCCGCCGCCATCGCTGCAAGCGATGGGAACACGCCCCAGGTGCAGGCGGCGGTGGATCACTTCCACGTGGCCATGGGCGATCTGCAGAAGGCGACCATCGCCCACGTCTTCGAGATGCGGTCGGTGCTCACCCCCGCGCAGGCCGAGGTCTTCGACGCCGCCGTGGTGGACGCCCTGCGTGCCGACGCCGGCTAGGCGCGGCGCGTGAAGGACGGCGACAGCATTGAAGCCCGCGCGGCTGGCGGCGACGCCGGCGCGTTCGGCGCCTTGATGGCGGCGACCAAGGGCGATCTCTACAGGTTCGTGCGCCGCTATGTCGGCGACGAAGCGGAAGCGCACGACCTGCTCCAGGAAACTTACACCGCCGCATGGCTCGCCCTGCGAAGGTACGATCCGGCTCGCCCCTTCGAGGTCTGGCTCCGCTCGATCGCCCTGAACAAATGCAGGGACTGGAGCCGTCGGCGTGCGGTGCGTCGGGTGGTGCGCGGCGTCATGGGCCTCGACGCCCCCGAAGCGTCAGCGGTCCGGATGGAAACGCCATCTCCCGAAGCCCGACTGGACGATCGCCGTCGCGCCGAGGCGCTGCGCAGCGCGCTGACCCGCCTGCCTGACGGCCTCAAGGCCCCTCTCCTGCTCGCTACGCTCGAAGGTCGCTCGCACGGCGAAATCGCGGCGATCCTGGGCGTCACGACCAAGGCCGTGGAGACGCGGATCGCCCGCGCCCGCAAGCGACTTGCCGAGGACATGGCCGTTCCGGGAGGTGCTTGATCTCATCGGCCCGCCCGATGGCGAAGGGCGTTTCTTTTCGCGGTGTGGCGACCTGACGCAAGGGCGTTGTCGCCGACGTGCGTATGTCAACCAGAAGCCGACACGCGTCCGAGGAACCCCACGCTTATGCCCATGCCAAGTTTCGATCGCCGAATGCTTCTCAGGGGCGCCGCCGTTGGCGGCGGGCTGCTTGGCCTGCAGGGACTTCTGCCGGCCTGGGCGCAGACCGGTACGGCGGGCTTGAGAACGGCCCTGCCGACGTTGAGCGGGCCCAACATCGACCTGACGGTCGGCCACTCGCCCTTCACGGTCGGGGGACGGACCGGCCATGCCGTGACGATCAACGGAGTGCTCCCGGCGCCCTTGCTGCGCCTGCGCGAGGGACAGAACGTGCGACTCTCCGTGACCAACGGGCTGGATGAGGACACTTCGATCCATTGGCACGGCCTATTGCTGCCGTTCCAGATGGACGGCGTCCCGGGCATCAGCTTCCCGGGCATCAAGCCGCGGGAAACCTTCGTCTATGAGTTCCCGATCAAGCAGTCAGGCACCTTCTGGTACCACAGCCACTCGAATCTTCAGGAGGCGATGGGCCACTACGGTCCGATCGTCATCGACCGGCAGGCGCCGATCCCGTCGCCTACGACCGCGAGCATGTGCTGGTCCTGTCGGACTGGAGCTTTATGCACCCACACGAAATCCTGGAGAAGCTGAAGAAGAGCCCGGGCTACTTCAACCGGCAGCGCACCACGCTCGCCGGTCTGATCAACGGCAGCGACCGCATGAGCCTGGAGGAGCGGCGCATGTGGGGTGAGATGCGGATGGACCCGCGCGACATCCTCGACGTCAGCGGCTCGACCTATACCTATTTGATCAACGGCCACGGGCCGCAGGAGAACTGGACCGGCCTTTTCAGCCCCGGCGAGCGCGTGCGGCTGCGCATCATCAACGCCTCGGCCATGTCGATCTTCAACGTCCGCATCCCCGGCTTGCCGATGACCGTGGTGCAGGCCGACGGCGAGAACGTCCGCCCGGTCGAGACCGACGAGTTCCAGATCTCGGTCGCCGAAACCTACGACGTCATCGTCCGGCCGACTGAAGACCGGGCCTACACCATCGTCTCGGAGGCGATCGATCGCTCGGGGATGGGCCGCGCCACCCTTGCGCCGCGCCTGGGCATGACCGCCGAGGTTCCGCCGCTGCGCGAGGTCCCGAACCTGACCATGCGAGACATGGGCATGGGCGGAATGGATCACGGCTCAATGGGCGGCATGTCCGGAATGGACCACGGCACGATGGCCGGCATGGACCACGGCGCCCCAGCCCAAGGCGCGGCGCCGGCGGGCGAGATGGGCGGAATGTCCATGTCAGGCATGAACATGCGAGATCCCGAGAACGCCCCGCCGGACATGGCGGTCGGCGTGGGCGTCGACGCGATAGCCATGGCCCCCGCCAACCGCCTCGGCGAGCGGCCGATCGGCCTGACCAACGTCGATCACCGCGTTCTCGTCTACACCGACCTGGTGTCGCTGCAGCCGAACAAGGACCAACGCCCGCCGTCGCGGACCATGGAAATACACCTGACCGGCAATATGGAGCGGTTCATGTGGGGCTTCGACGGGCGGAAGTTCAGTGAACTGGTCGAACCCATCCGTTTCGAGCGGAATGAGCGGGTGCGCGTGACCCTGGTGAACGACACCATGATGGCCCACCCCATCCACCTGCACGGCCACTTCTTCGAACTGGTGACCGGCGGTCCCCGGGGCATCAGCCGCTGAAGCACACGGTAAACGTCGCGCCCGGGGGCAAGGTGACCTTCGACCTGACCGCCGACGCGCCCGGCGACTGGGCCTTCCACTGCCACATGCTGATGCACATGCACGCCGGCATGTTCAATGTCGTGACGGTCCGGCCCATGGACGGAGCCGCGTCATGAACCGCTTCGCCGTCGCCCTCGCTCCGCTGATCCTCGCCGCCAGCGCCGTCACCGCCCAAGCGCAGGACCCGCACGCGGGCCATGTCATGCCGGCGACCGCGGCGCCGCGAGCCACGCCCGCTCCGGCCGTTCGGCCTCAGACGTCCACCCGGCCGCCGGCGCAAGACCCGCACGCCGGTCATGTCATGCCGCCCGCGCAAACGCCGCCAGCTGCCGACCCTCACGCCGGCCATCAGATGCCGGCTGAGCCCCCGGTCGTTGATCCGCATGCGGGTCACGACATGTCGACAATGCCGCCGACGGCGCAGCCCGATCCGCACGCCGGCCACGACATGTCCGCCATGCCCTCCACCCAGGTCGACCCTCGTGCCGGGCATGATATGTCGACCATGAGTATGGGACCGCCGGACGTGCCGACCAGCGCCGACAATCCCGGCCGTCCTCCGGAGGACCCGCTCCCAGCCGCCGCCCTGAGCGGCCCCACGCACGCCGCCGATCTGGTCTTTGGCGCCGAAGCGATGGCGGCCGCCCGTCAGATTCTGGTTCGCGAGAACGGCGAGGTCCGCACCACCGCCGTCATCATCGATCGTCTCGAAGCCGGCTTCGGCGGTGCTGAGGAGTCGTATCTCTGGGACGTCCAGGGCTGGAGCGGCGGCGACATCAATCGCTTCTGGTGGAAGTCCGAGGGCGAAGGCGACTTTGGCGGCAAGTTGGAAGAGGCCGAACTCCAAGCGCTTTACAGCCGCGCGATAGCGCCGTTCTGGGATGTGCAGGCCGGCGTGCGTCAGGATTTCCGGCCCGACGGCGAGGATACGACGCACCTGGTCCTCGGCCTCCAGGGCCTGGCGCCCTATTGGTGGGAGATCGACGCGGCCGCCTTCCTCTCCACCGAGGGCGACCTGACCGCCCGCGTCGAGGCCGAATACGACCAGCGCATCACCCAGCGCCTGATCCTCCAGCCCCGCCTCGAAATCGACGCCTCAGCCAGCGACATTCCGGAGTTGGAGATCGGCTCGGGCTTGTCGTCCATCGAGGCGGGCCTGCGCCTGCGCTACGAGTTCCGCAAGGAGTTCGCCCCCTATGTCGGCGTTGAGTGGAGCCGGGCGCTCGGAAACACCGCCGACTACATCGAAGCCCGAGGCGGTGGGGCTGATGACACCCGCTTCGTCGTCGGCCTCAAGGCCTGGTTCTGACCTAAGGAGACCACCCCATGATCCGCATTCTCACCCTCACGGCCGCCCTGGCCTTCGCCGGCGCCGCCGCCGCCCAGGATCCGCACGCCGGGCACAATATGCAGACGCAGGCCGCCGAGCCTCAATCGGCCGTCACCACGGTTCCGGCGAACGGGGCCATGACCCACGGATCGCCAGAACGCTTCAGCGTCACCTTCCCCCATGCGATGGTCCTGAAGACGGTGACCCTGAGCGCCGAGGGGCAGGCCCCGGTGGTCGTGAATGCCCCCGCCGCACCGGCCGCCGCGACCGTCAGCGTGGCCCTTCCCCGGCTTGCCCCGGGAACCTACACCGCCGCCTGGACCGCTGAAGGTCCGGACGGCCACAAGATGTCCGGCTCTGTCAGCTTCATGGTTCACTAGGAGAACGACGATGCGAGTTTCCAACCTGCTGGCCGCCGCCGGCGCGATTCTGGCCCTGAGCGCTGGAGCGGCCCTGGCCGCCGAAGGCTGCGAATGCTGCAAGGATATGGCCGCTGACGCCGCCATGAGCTGCTGCGACAAGATGAAGTCCGACGCTCCGCCGCCCGCCGAACCCGCGCCGCCCGCGCCGGCGCCCTCAGATGCTCCGGCTCCCCAGGGTCACGCCGACCATAACTGACCGCCCGATCTGAACCACTCCGGCAGGCGCTCCGACGGATCGGAGGTCTGTCCGGAGCAGACAGGCGTCAACTCTCGGTCTTCGCCGCGCTGAGCCGCGCCGCGCTCCCTGTGACGCCCACTCCCGCAACCCGGATGAAACGGACGGTTTCGGCCCGCGTCCGCGGTTCGGCGACGAAGCCCGCGTCGGCGAAGGCGAGGTGCTGGGGCATTTGCTCCCTCGCCGGATTCGCGCGCCACCAGTCCTCCAGCGAGGCCGCCTTGGGCAAGATGCCGCCGACGATCCGCTCGATGTCCCGAAACGACAGGTCCACCTCGGCGCCCTTCTGACGTCTGAGAAAGGCTGCGAGCGGCGTGTATTTAGCCATCTGGGTGTCTTGCTCCGCTGCTGCCGGGGGTCAAGCCCGGCTGGCGCGCTTGCGCTGCCCGATCTAGACTTACCGGCGGCGGGTTCCGGGAACGATAGGCGCCGATCGAGAGCCAGGGGACGTGCAAACGTCGGCGGCGATCGGCGGCGAAACGCCGGGCTTCATCACAGAAGTTCCTGGCCCGCCCCCTTCCCTCATCCCGGGTCGATCAGACCGCGCCGGACCGCCGAGGCGACCGCTTCGATCCGGGTCCGGACCCGGAGTTTGGAACAGACCTTCTCAAGATAGCTGTCCACGGTGCGGGGCGACAGCGACAATATGGTTCCGATGTCGGAGGAGCTCTTCCCGCGACAGACCCATTGCAGGCATTCCTGTTCGCGCGGGCTCAGGCTGACCGCGGGCGATCCACGGTCCGGATCTTCGGAGACAGCTTCCATATTACACCACGGGTTGTCCGACTTTCTCCGTACACGGCGGGTTCGGACCCGGGCAACGTCGATCAATTGCGGGCCGCCCGCAGGTTTCTTGCGGTCCGACGGCGCCGGTTGAACCGTAGAAGGGTCGCGCCTACAGCGGAGCCGTCGGGCGCCGCGAGATAGGCGCACAGCCGGAGCCGGGGTTCGTCGCTGACGGAGGCGGCGCTGCGCGCTGAAGTAACGGGCCTCGATCGCAGAGGATTCCAACGCCCGACCCCTCCCGCTTGCGTCGGGATTCCGTTTGATTCATGCTTCGATGTCGGCGTTCGCGCCGATAGGGGCCTGGAATCCCCTGTGCGATATCAAATCATCGACGGCTGCCGCTCTGTGCGTCGGCCGGTTGCCGCCATCTGAGCGCGCGCGTCGGCGCGCCTGCCCGGAATCGCGCGGCCACGCCGGGATTCCCGCCCCTCTCGTCGAGAGGTCGGAGATCCGTGGTGACCGATACGAAGCAGCTGGGGGTGGAGGCGCAGGACGGGATCAACCGTCTCTACCGGCGATACGCCGTCTGGCTGGATCGCCGGTTGCGCCCTCACATCGGCGCCGACGCTGCGGCGGATGTCGTCCAGGAGACCTACCTCAGGGCGGCGCCTTACGCCGTGTCGGACATCCGCCATCCAAAAGCGTTCCTGCTGCAGATCGCCCTCAATCTGGTCCGCGATGAAAGCCGAAGAGAGGGCCGACGCCGCCAGAGCCAGGCGCTTCAAAGACCTGCCGAGGCCGAGGCCGCGCCGCAGTTCGACCAAGTCCTTCTCGAACAGGTTATCCGGTCCATGCCGCAACTCTACCGCGACGTCTTCGTCTTGAACCGCTTTGGCGGTATGACTTATCCCGAGATCTCCGTGTCGCTCGAGATCAGCGTGAAAACGGTGGAATGGCGAATGTCCAGGGCGCTTCAGTACTGCGCGTCTCGGCTGGACCTGTAGGCAACGGATGATGATCGAGGCTGAAGCCGACATCAGGCGCAAGGAAGCCGCCGACTGGTTCAGCAAGTTGAACCAGCGCAAGGTCGACCGCCGACGTGAAGGCGTTCAGCGCGTGGCGGCGAGACCCGGAGAACGCGCGCGCTTTCAGCCGTCTCGAAGCCATGTGGGACGCGGCAGGGACGCTGGCGCAAAGCCCCGGGATGGCGGGGCTCGCCGACGAGGCCTTGAGTCGGGTCGAAAAGGCGCGCCCGCGCCGTCGGATGCGGGACGCCGGCCGTCTGATCCCGCTCGGCGTCGCGGGCGCCATGGCGCTTGTGATCGGAGCCGGGAGCCTGACCTGGTGGTCCCTGCAGCGGCCGGACGCCTACGCCACGGCCATCGGCGAGCAACGCACCGTGCGGCTGGAAGACGGTTCCCGCATCGTCCTCGACACGGACTCGCGGGTCACCGTTCGCTTCACCGACGCCCGTCGCGTGGTCACGCTCGCAGCAGGACGCGCCATGTTTGAGGTCGAGGGCGACGCCGCGCGGCCTTTCTTCGTCCAGGCGGGCGACACGGAGGTCACCGCCGTCGGCACGCGCTGACGTTCGGCGATCCGGCTCCGGGGCGCGTGTCGTCCTGGTCGAAGGGCGCGTCGACGTTCACAAGCCGTCCTCGAGGACGGCCCAATGGACCCTGGAGCCCGGCCAGCAGGTCACCACCTCGGGTCCAACGCCCCGGGTCGTCGCGGTCAATGTCCCGGCCGAAACCAGTTGGACAGTCGGCCGGCTGACCTTTGAGAACACGCCGATCGCTGCGGCCGTGACGGAGGTGAACCGCTACACCTCCAAACCGATCGAGCTTCGCGACGAACGCATCTCGTCGATCCGGGTCAGCGGCGTTTTCAACGCCGGGGACATCGACGGCTTCGTCGCCGCCCTGCGCGACCTCTATCACCTTGAAGCCGCCACGGCGGCCGACGGCCATCTGATCCTTTCGGGGCCGGCATGAAAATAATCTGCGTCCGGACTTAGGGGACGCCCCGCGACCCAACGTCTCCTCCCCGCCCCGCAAAGCCGCGGGTAGAAAAGAGGGGGAGATCATGGGTCACAGGTTCACTTCAACCGCGCTCGCTGCGCTCATGCTGGGTGTCGCGACGCCGGTCATCGCGCAATCGACCGAGGCCGTCCGGACGTTCAGCATCGGCGCCGGGCCGCTTGAGCGTAGCCTGCCGGTGTTCGCCCAGCAGAGCGGCCTGCAGATCCTCTATCCCAGCGCGCTGGTAACCGGCCGACAGGCTCGCGCCCTCACCGGCGAATACACTCCTGAGGCCGCGCTCGCGGAGCTCCTGCGCGGGACGGGCCTGGCCTATCGCCAGAGCCGCCCGACGGTCTTCGTGCTCGTTGATCCCTCAGCCCGCGCCGAGGCCGAACCGCAGGCCACCCAGCTTGAAGAAATCGTGGTCACGGGGACCTATCTGCGGGGCGCGGACAGTCCGTCGCCGGTCACCGTCATCACCCAGGACGACATCGCCCGGCAAGGCCGCGCGACGGTCGCCGAGACCCTCGCCGCCTTGCCGCAGAACTTCACCGGGGCGGCCTATGAGGGGTCTGCCGGGACAGGCGCAGACCGCACGAGCCGAAACTCGGCTTATGCGACCGGGGTGAACCTGCGGGGTCTGGGCGCGGATGCAACCCTCGTCCTGGTCAACGGCCGGCGGATCGCGGGCACGGGCAGCGCCGGCGACTTCTCGGACATCTCCAATCTTCCCAGCAGCGCCATCGCCCGAGCGGATGTGCTGCTCGACGGCGCGTCGGCCCTCTACGGCGCAGACGCGGTCGGCGGTGTGGTCAACATCATCCTGAAGTCACGGTTCGACGGAGCCGAAACCCGGCTACGTGTTGGCGGCACCAGCGACGGCGGGGCCGAGGAGACTCTCCTGTCTCACAGCGGCGGTTTCAACTGGTCCAACGGCGGCCTCCTCGCCGCTTACGAATTCCACGACCGCGGCGAGTTGCGCGCCGCCGACCGTCGCGCAACCGCGAATGCGGACCTGCGCCCGCTGGGCGGCTCGGACTGGCGCTTCACCTACGCGGCCCCGGGCAACCTCATGGCGTTCGATCCGGTCAGCGGATCCTATGAACCGGTCTACGCCATCCCACGCAATCAGAACGGCGTGGGCCTCCCGCCTGGAGACTTTCGCCCGGGCGAAGTCAATCTGACCAATCAGATGGAGGGCCTGTGGAGCCTGCCGCACCAGCGCCGGCACAGCCTTTTCGTGGCGGGCCGGCAGGACCTTCCGGGTGGTTTCAGTCTGGACGGCGACCTTCGCTACACCGACCGGACCTACATCCAGGAGTCGGTGGCCGACATCGGCATCCTGTTCGTGACGCCGGACAATCCCTTCTTCGTGCCGGTGGCGGGCGAGCCCTATCAGGAGATCGCCTATTCCTTCATCAACGACCTGGGGCCGGGCCGTGACGAAGGCTTCTCCCGCAGCGTCGGCGGCGCCGTCGGGGTCACGGGTGAACTCGCCGGATGGAACCTCGCGGCCTATCTGAGCGGAGGTCGGGAGACTACCGGGCTTATGGCCTCGAACCGGGTCCAGACGACCCGGCTCGACGAAGCCCTCGGCTCTACGCCGAACAATCCGGGAACCACCTTCAACCCGGCCGTCGACGGCTACTTCAATCCCTATGGCGATCCCGCCGCCCATAGCCCGGCCCTGTTGGCCTTCATCGGGTCCGGCTACCTTCGGTCCGAGAACATCAGCACGGTCGGCTCCTTCAACCTCAAGGCCGACGGCGTCCTCTTCGCCCTGCCAGGCGGGGACCTGCGCATGGCCGTCGGTGTCGACTATCGCCAGGAGCGTTTCGAAACCTCCGGCGAGAATTTCATCTCCGGCGCAGCGCTGCGCATCGCCGCCCCGACGGCGTTCGAGCGCGACGTCTCGGCCGCCTTCGTCGAACTGCGCGCGCCGCTCGTGGGGCCCGACAACGCCCGGCCCGGCCTCGAACGGTTGGAGCTGTCCCTTGCCGGTCGTGTCGAGGACCATGAGGGGATCGGCCAGACCAGCAATCCCAAGGTCGGCGTCCTCTACAACCCGACCCCCGACCTGCTCCTGCGCGCCAGCTACGGCACCTCGTTCCGCGCCCCTTCGCTGAGGGAGTTGAACAGCGCCTACCGGCTCGGCCCGGTGTTCCTGGACCGCGCCGGCGCCAATGTGATCAGCATCGTCCAGTACGGGGGCAACCCGAATCTCATCCCGGAGACCGCGGAGTCCTGGACGGCGGGCTTCGTCTGGACGCCCGCCGCCGCCGAAGGTCTCCGGATCGAGGGCGGCTGGTTCCGGACGACCTTCGAGGACCGGATCGCGACCCCGGTCGCGGAGAACCTGATCAATGCGCTCAATGATCCGACCCTGGCCCCTTTCATCCGCTATGTGAGCCCCGGCTCAAACGCGGACGACCGGGCCTATGTCCAGTCCCTGCTCGGCCACCCGGGCAACTTCAATCCGAACGTCTTCCCGGCGACCGCCTACGGCGCCGTCATCGATAGCCGCTACGTCAATGCTTCGGCCGTGGAGGTCGAGGGGCTCGACCTTTCGACCCGCTATCGCTTCACCCTGGGGTCGGATGACATCTCGCTCGACGCGAGCGTGACCCATCTGCTGACCAACGACCGGACGGTCACGGCTGCGTCGCCCACCGAGGACCTGCTCGGCGCCCCGAACTTTCCCGCCCGGTGGCGGGGCCGCTTCGGCGCCCAGTGGCAGCGGGGCCCGCTCACCCTCGGCAGCGCCCTCAACCACGTCAGCGGAGGACGCGATCGGGTCAACGGACGCGGGATCGATGACTGGATCACCCTGGACGGCCAGGTCCGCTACGACTTCGGGAGCGGATGGGGCGAAGGCCTTTCGCTCACCCTCAATGTGCTCAACCTGACCAATGAGGAGCCGCCCTTCTACGATGCGCCGGCGGGGATCGGTTACGACGCCGCCAACACCAATGTGCTGGGCCGGCAGATCTCCCTTCAGCTCGTCAAGCGCTGGTGAGCGTCCATGCGCATGGTCGCTTTCGCCCTCGCGGGCCTGCTCGCGACGGCGGGCCCGGCGTTGGCCAGGCAAGAGCCGCTCACGGTGGATGTCATTCTGGGGCTCGAGAGCTTCGGACGGGTCGCGATCGATCCGTCCGGCGCGGTCGCCGTCTTCGAGGAGCGGCGCGCCCGAGGCGATCTCCCCCGCCATGATCTGGAGGCCGAAGGCGCCAACCGGTACGCCCGGCTGTACCGCATCGACCTCGACGCCCCCGACCATCCGCGACCGCTCCTGACGATGGACGAAGACGCCGGCTATTCCGTCGGCGCCTTCTCGCCCAGCGGTCGGCGTCTGGCCGTGTTTCGGCTCCGGAACGACGAATGGCGGCTGGGAATCGTCGAGATCGCCGCGGGGGAGGTGGTGTGGACCGATGTGGCGCCGGAGCTTAGCCTGTGGGGCCGGTCCCTGGAATGGCTCACGGACGACACCCTCGTCGTGCTTGGCATGCCGGACGGGGCGCTTCCTCCAAGACTGGCGGGCCCCCGCGCCGAACAGGCACGCCTGCTGGCGCTGAGGGCGGCGGCGACGGCCGGGTCGCCGGCTGCGATCACGGTGGGCGAAGACGGCCCGCCGGAAGCCTTGCCGCCGCGACGTCTCTGGCGGATCGACGCCGTCACCGGAGAGGCCGCGGCGATCGCCGACGGTCCCTTCCTCGACCTCGAGGTCTCTCCGGACGGACGATACGCCGCGCTTCTGCTGGACGGCCCCCTCCTGCCGCCGCCCTCCGCCGATACCGCGAGCGAGGTGCGCCGCGCCCGGGGGCTGGAGCTCGTCGAGCTGACCACCGGGGCCGCCGTCCGGCCGCCCGAAGCCGGCAACATCTCCACGAGCCTGCTGGCCTGGTCGCCGGCCTCCGACGCCCTTCTGGTGGCGACGATCGGCGACGAACCGGCCCGGCTCCTGACCGTCGCTCCGGACGGCGCGGCGCGGGATGTGACCCCGGCCGGGGCGCACCCGACCACGCCGATCGACTTCCAGGGCATGGCCACGGCCGAGGGCGGCTGGTTGGGCGGTGTCCCGATCTTCAAGGGCCGCTCCGCATCCGGCGAGGGCTGGTTCGTCGCAGGGGCCGACGCCCAGCCGCTCACAGGCCTGTCTCCGGACGCCCGACTCGTCGCCGAGGGTCGCTCCTCGGTTCTGTTCGCCAGCGGCGGTCGCGTCATCCGCCTCGGCGCAGACGGCGAGTCCGTCGATCTCGGGGCCGCCGCCTCGGCGGTGAACCCGCGCGGTCCCTTCGGATTGCGGGCTCAGAGCGGTCCGCTGAAGGCGGACTTCGCGGTGATCGAACGTCCCGACGGGCGACTGTGCCAGGCCTGGGCCGATCCCGGGGCCGAGCCCCGATGCGTCGCGGCGACGCCTGGGGCCGCGATCAGCTGGAGCCAGGGGATCGGCCTCGACCGGAGCGGGCCGGAGGCCGAACCGAATACGCTTCGCCTCCAGCGCGGCCATAGCCGGGAGGTGGTCTGGCGGCTGAACCCCGAGCTCGACCGGATCGCGGTCGCGGGCGCCCCGGCGCATCACCGGCGTTGGCGGCGCGGGCGGCTGGCTCTATTCGCCGTCGAACCCGACAGCGACGCCGCCCGTGATCGTGGTGCCCTATCAGGGCGAGGCCTACCCCGCCCCGCCGTGGTGGATGCGGCGGAGTCCACCGGCCTGTCGCTGGCGCCCCAGCTGATGGTCGCGGCGGGCTACGCCATCCTCATCCCGGACCTCCCCGCGACCCCGGAACCGGCGGACGGCCTCGCCCAGCGCATCCTGTCGGTCGTCGACGCCGCGGCGGCGGAGGGGCTGGTCGATGCGGAGCGCATTGGTCTGTGGGGCTGGAGCTTCGGCGCCTGGTCCGCCGTGATGAGCGCTGCCCAGTCTCCCCGCTTCGACGCCGTGGTGGCGTTAAACGGGCCGATGAATTTCTCGACGGTCATCGGAGACGTCGGTTCGACCCTGCGGCTGGAGGGCGGGCATGCGCTCGCCGCGACGGCCGGCGCCCGCTGGCTGGAATCCGGGCCAGGCCGAGATGCGTGACGCCTACTGGCGCGCCCCCGACCGGTATCGGCGCAACAGTCCGTTCGAGCAGGCGGACCGCATCACCGCGCCGACGCTTCTCGTGGTGGGCGAGTATGACCTGATGCTGGGCCAGTCGGAGCAGCTCTATGGCGCCCTGCACCGTCTGAACCGCCCGGTGGCCCTGACCCTGCTCATCGGCGAGGACCACGGGGTTCAGAGCCCGGGCAACATCCGGCTCTATTACGACCAGGTCCGCGACTGGTTCGACCGGCATCTCAGGGGTTCCGGTGGTCCAGCCGTTCCCGCCAGCGCCGCACCCAGGCCTCCGTCAGGGCCAGACTGAGCAGGTGGGAATGGCCGCCACGCCACAGCAGGGCGTCCCGGGTGAGGCGGTCCTCCAGGCCGGGATCGATCAGCCCCGCCTCGGCCAGGGCGCCGCCGAGCAGATAGTCGCGCAGGAAGTCCAGGTGCGCGGCGACCGCGTTGCCATAGTAGGCGCCCAGTTCGCCCTTCGAGCGG
Organism: Brevundimonas albigilva; assembly: GCF_023503965.1. Lineage (GTDB taxonomy): Bacteria > Pseudomonadota > Alphaproteobacteria > Caulobacterales > Caulobacteraceae > Brevundimonas > Brevundimonas albigilva. The sequence continues at coordinate 181,045 of NZ_CP097298.1, forward strand.
CGATCGAGGATCGAGGGCGGCAAGACATCCGCGAAGGCGGCGCGCGCGGCGGCGCGATCCCGTCCGCCCCAGGTCAGATCGACCGCCGACAGGGCCAGCCCCGCCTCCATCACCGGCTGGCTGAGCAGCGGATTGAGGCAGGGACCGAGACGGCTGCGGACCGCCAGCCCCTGGAAGGTCTGACAGAAGGCCAGGGCGGACATCTGCAAGGCCTTGGCTGGCGGGACGCCGCCCAGATCGTCGAGCCAGGGGTGATCCCAGTCTGCGCGATGGCGGACCTCCTCGCGCCAGTCCTTCGCCAGCGCCGTCGGCCACAGGGGGCGCCGCAGCCAGCGCGAGAGCCGATGCAGGACCGCCAATCGCGCGCGACCGCGCCGCTCCCAGATCTCGTCCAGCCCGATCAGCAGGCTGGGCATCTGAAAGAAGACCGCGTCGCCGCCCTGCCCCGTCAGCGAGCCCCAGCCGCCTGTCGCCTCGATCCGGTCGGCGATGTCGTCGTTGTAGTCGGGATCGATGTCGTTGGCCGCCGGCCGGAAGGTCTCGGCGCAGGCGGCCAGACGCACGGCGTCGAGTCTGAGGCCGTCGCGGCGGACTTCGGTCAACGCGAAGCCATGCCTTTCCGCCACCGCCCGGGCGTAGGCCCGCTCGTCGCCCTCGGGCTGATCGACGTAATGGTTGACCCAGGCGGCGACGTTGCGGCGTTGGTCGGCGGTCAGGACGCCCGCCACGATGGCGGAGTCCAGGCCGCCGCTGACCTCGGTGATCCAGGGCCTGTCGCCCGCCAGCGCCCGCACCGACCGTTGCACCGCCCCTCGGAGGTCGGGAGGCGGACGCGAACCCCGGTCCCGGTACACCTCCGCGGGCCGCCAGATCTGGCGACCTTGGTTGACGCCCTCCCCAACGACCCGCAGTTCGCCACCGGCGACGGCCTGCAATCCGGTTAGGGCCAGTCGATGTCGATATTCGCCGGGGCGGGCCACCAGGGCGGCGACCGCGTCCCAATCCAGCGCGATCCCGTCGGGCAGCCAGGGATCGATGACCGCCGCGGCGCTCGTCGAGATCAAGGTCACGCCGGCCTTGCGCCAGACGACGCAGTCCAGGGCGCCCGACGGGTCGCGGAGCACGGCGACGTCGCCCTCGACCCGCCGGACCAGCAGGTAGCGCCCCCAATGGTCCGAACAGACCGTGCGGGCCTGCGCCGCGTCCAGCCGTCGGCATCCCAGGGCGCCGCGCGCCCGCAGCGACAGCGCCTGGCCCTCGCGGTCGTAGATCTCGCCGAGCACCACGCCGTGCCCGTCGAGCCCCCGCGCCACCTCGAGCCGTCCGCCGGTCGGGGCGAACACCTGGATGAAGGGGTCATGCGACTTGCGCGACCAGCCGGCCCGGCTCAGGCGCTGTCGAAGCGGCGCGACCAAGGCGTCGAGCGCAGCCGGATTGTCGCCGACCAGAATGATCGCAGAGTCCGCCGCCACCTCAGATCACCAGGATCGGTCGATAGACGGTCAGGGTTTCCGGGGCTTCGCTGACGCACTGGTCTCCGCTCTGCAACCAGCAATGGGCGAGAAAGGGGAAGGTGCGGACCCCGAACACCCAGTCCGCGTCCAGATCCGCGGCGTTCACGAAGCGCAGCAGCAGTTCCGCCTGAAGCAGACAGGCGCCGGTCCAGGGCGCCAGCGGCAGCAACTGGCGGAACACCTCGACCCGCGCGGCGAGCGCCTCGGGATCCGACCGGCGACCGCGACGCCGGGCGTATCGCCGGCTGAGGTCCAGAAGTGTCGGCCGACGCCGCACCGCTTCGACCCAGATGACGCCGAAGGTAACGAGGTCCCGCAGCGTCGGCCGGATCGGCGGCGCAGGCGGCAGGCGCGCCGACGGCAGGGCCGGCGGCGGGCTCCGATCTTCCGGCGCCGACGTGGGATGCAGCAACTCCTCGGCGGCCAGGCGAAGAAGATCGTCTATCGACCCCAGCGCCCGCCGTCCCTCGATCCGGAGATCGCCGCACTCCGGCAGGCACAGATAATCGTCCGCGGCGAGATCGAGCAGGACCAGATCGTCGCCGACACGGACTTCAGAACACCCTGGAGCAGACGGTCCTGGCGGTGGGCGCCCACCTGGTGCTCGCCACCGTGCTGCGCGGCGAGGAGATGGTCGTGCTGCCGGTGCTGGTCGCCCTCTATCTGATCGGCCGCGTGTTGTTCGCCCACGGTTATGCCCGGGGCGCGGCGGCCAGGGCCTTCGGCATGGCCCTTACCGGCGCTTCCACGATCGCCGCCTTCGGCGCCGCCATCGTCCTCATGGGGCTGGGCCGATGATCCTTTTCCGTCCTGCGCCTGCCGCCCTTCAGCCCGCTGCTGCGAGATGATGCGATGACCCTGCCCTCCCCGGCCTCGTCCGGCCTGCGCCCTATCGGCAAGCTCGCCGCGGCCACCGGCGTCAAGGTCCCGACCATCCGCTTCTACGAGGAGATCGGCCTGCTTCCCGCCGCCCCGCGCACCGCCAGCGACCGGCGGATGTATGACGACGCGGCGGAACGCCGCCTGTCGTTCATTCGGCATGCACGGCAATTGGGCTTCGATCTGGACTCGATCCGCTCCCTGCTGGATCTGTCCGATCACCCTGATCGGCCCTGCGCCGAAGCCAGCATCCTCGCCGAACGTCATCTGGCGGAGGTGACGCATAAGATCGCCCGACTCCGGGCCCTGCAACGCGAGCTTTCGCGGATGACGGCGGAATGTGCCGGCGGCCGCGTGTCCGCCTGCAAGGTGATCGAAGCCCTGCACGATCCCTCGGCGCCGGTTTGAAGACGAACCCGACCCGGGTTTGCACCGCTCCTCGGCCTCGCCGTGCAGGTCGGCGCTGAAGGTCAGAACGGGCCCGGGATGATGCAGGAGCCATTGGGTCACCGCGACGTTTTGAGTAATCCCGCGGCCCTCGTCGCGCTCCCTTCGTCCATGGAGGACTTCGATGGCGCATCGATCGACACAGCGACACGCCGATCAGACGTTCGCCCTTTTGACGGACCCGTACAGGCGCATCTCCCGCCTGTTCGAGCAGGCCGGCGCGGACGCAATCGAGACCCGTCTGGCGCTGAAGGAGACGGCCTGTCTGAGAGGGCGCGAAGCGGCCCAGGTCTTCTACGACGAGACCCGCATCTCGCGCGCGGGCGCCATGCCGGCGCCTGTCCGACGCACACTGCTCGGCGAAGGCGGCGTCCAGGGCCTGGATGGCGAAGCGCACCGCGCCCGCAAACGCGTGTTCATGGCTCTTATGTCGCCGGAACGGATCGCGCGGCTGGGCGACCTGTTCGAGGCGGAATGGCGACGCGCGGCCGTTGAATGGGCTGGCCAGGAAGAGATCGTGCTGTACGACGCCCTGCAGCCGGTGCTCACCCGCGCCGTCTGCCGCTGGGCGGGGGTGCCGCTGAATCCCGACGACGAAGCGAAACGGGTCAGTCACCTCAGGGCGCTGTTTGACGCGGCAGGATCGCGGGGGCCTCGCCACCTGTGGTCGAGGTACGCGCGGCGACGCGTCGACGCCTGGCTGGCCTCGATCATCGAGGGCATTCGCGCCGGACGACTGGCGCCGGATCCAGACACCGCCGCCTACGCCTGGGCCTGGGCGAGCGCGGATGATGGCGAACCGTTGGCGGCCCGGACGGCGGCGGTCGAACTGGCCAATGTGCTGAGGCCGACCGTGGCGACCTCGGTCTATATCGTGTTTGTGGCGCACGCGATGCAGGCGCACCCCGCGGCGGCCCGTCTGGCCACCGCGGACGCCGGCCGCCGCCGCGCCTTCGTTCAGGAGGTGCGACGCCTTTATCCGTTTTTCCCGGCGGTGATCGGGCGTGTGCGCGCGCCGTTTCGCTGGCGCAACCTTGACTTCCCGGTGGGTCGGCAGGTGATCCTCGATCTCTATGGCTCCAATCACGATCCTGCCGTCTGGACCGATCCCGACGAATTCCGGCCAGAGCGTTTCATCGACGGCTCCGGGGACGCGTTCGGCCTGATTCCCCAAGGCGGCGGGAACGCCCTGACCGGTCACCGTTGTCCCGGCGAAAGCATCGTCGTCGAATTGATGGAGCGGGCCCTCGGCTTGCTCGCCGGCCTGAACTACCGGCTGCCGGCTCAGGATCTGGAGATCGACTTCCGCCGCCTTCCGGCCCTCCCCAGGAGCGGGTTCCGAATGATGACGCGTCGGACTTCCCCGCGTGAGGGCGGCGCCTGATGTTTGCTCATGCGGGTGGCCGGCGCCTTCGTCCCTCTTTCACTTACAGCGAAGGCTGACGCGATGGCTTCGATGACATCCTATGACCTGGTGATAATCGGCGGCGGGCCGGGCGGGTACCCCTGCGCCATCCGGGCGAGCCAGCTCGGCATGTCGGTGGCGGTTATCGACGACCGGGAACTCCTCGGTGGAACCTGCCTGAACATCGGGTGCATTCCGTCAAAGGCGCTGCTGCAGGCCACAGAGCGGCTGGAGATGGCCCGCAATCTCGAGGCTTTCGGCGTCCTGGTCGACAATGTGCGGGCCGACCTTGCAGGCGTCATGCGGCACAAGGCCAGGGTCGTGACGGAGCTTGGTGAAGGGGTCGCCTACCTCCTGCGCAAGAACAAGGTCACCCGCCTGCAGGGCCGCGGCCGGCTGCTGTCGCGCGACCGTGTGGAAGTGAGCGCCCCGGACGGCAGCTTCGAGGTGCAGGTCCGCAAGGCGATCGTGCTCGCCAGCGGATCGAAAGCGGCGACGTTGCCGGACCTGCCCATCGACGAGCAGCGGATCGTCACCTCGGCGGGCGCCCTCAGCCTGACGGCGGCGCCGCGCCATCTGGCGGTGATCGGCGGCGGCTATGTCGGACTGGAGCTGGGCTCCGTCTGGCGCCGTCTCGGCAGCGAGGTCACCGTCGTCGAGGTGCTCGACCGGATCGCGTCCGGCGTTGATTCAGAGATGTCGACGGCGCTGCACAAGGTGCTCGAGGCCCAGGGCTTCCAATTCTGCCTGGCGCACAAGGTGGTCGGATCGCGAATGGAGGCGGACGACGTCGTCCTTGAGGTCGAGCCCATGGGAGACGGCGCGCGAGGAACCATCAAGGCCGATGTCGTGCTCGTGTCCATTGGCCGACGTCCCGCCACCGACGGACTCGATCTGGAGACGGTCGGCATCAAGCCGGACCCAAGGGGCTATATTCCGGTCGACGACGGCTTTCGAACCAGCGCCGAAGGGGTCTACGCCATCGGCGATGTCATCGGCGGCGCCATGCTGGCCCACAAGGCGGAGGAAGAAGGGATCGCCCTTGCCGAGCGCCTTGCCGGCGCCGCGGGCCATGTCGACTACGGAACGATCCCGGCCGTCGTCTACACCTGGCCGGAACTGGCCTCAGTCGGGCGCACCGAGGACGACCTCAAGGCGGCCGGCGTGGCCTATCGCGTCGGGCGCTTTCCGTTCTCGGCAAACGCCATGGCCAAGGCGCGGTTGGAGAAGAACGGGCTGGTCAAGGTGTTGTTGGCGGACGCCGGCACGGACAGGATTCTCGGCGTGCACATCCTGGGGCCGGACGCGGGCAGCCTGATCCATGAAGCGGTCGCCGTCATGCAATTCGGCGCGGCGGCCGAAGACGTGGCGCGGACGAGCCATGCGCATCCGACGCTTCCGGAAGCCTTGCGCGAGGCATGCCTGGCTGTGGCCGACCGCACGATCCACCTGTAACGACCGCCCGTCGCGTGGCTGCCCGGGCTGGCCGCGCGGCGCCGAGGCGTCCCGGCGGGCGTAGAGGACCCGTAGCCGCCTACGAGCCCGGCCGCGTCGCGAATAAAGCGCGACAGCGTCGCCGCCTGAATGCTAATGCGAGCCGTTCACATCTGGATTGACCATGCGTCCTCTGCTCCGTCTGCTTGCCCTGCTGTTCGCCCTGGGGCTGGCCGCGCCCGCCCTGGCCCAGACGCCGTCCGCCTCCGAGGCCCAGGTCGCCTGGCGGCTGCTCGACTATGTAGCGGTCGACTACGCCGGCGCGGTGGCCGACGGTCAGGTGACCAATCCGGCCGAATACGGGGAGATGATCGAGTTCGGCGGCCAGATCCGGACCCGCCTGGACGCCCTGCCGCCGAATCCGGCCAAGGCCGGTCTGGTCCGCGACGCCGAGGCCCTGCAGGCGGCCATCAGGGACAAGGCGGATCCGCGCGTCGTTGGCGACCGGGCCAAGGCGCTCGCCGGCGCGGTGCTGACGGCCTATCCGAGCCCGCTGGCGCCTTCGTTCCCGCCTGATCTGGCCCGCGGCGCGACGCTCTATGCCGAGCAATGCTCGGTCTGCCATGGCGTGACCGGACGCGCCGACGGCCCGGGCGCCGAGGGGCTTGATCCGCCCGCGATCGCCTTCGCGGATGTGGAGCGCGCCCGTCAGCGCAGCGTGTTCGGCCTCTACCAGGTCATCGATCAGGGGCTGGAGGGCACGGCGATGGCCAGCTTCGCCCATCTGCCGGCCGAGGACCGCTGGGCCCTGGCCTCTACGTGGGCCGGTTCGCCTTCACCGACGCCGAAGCCGCCGAAGGTCGACGCCTCTGGGAGAGCGACCCGGCGATCCGCGCCGTCTTCCCGGACCTGGCCGCCCTCACCCAGGCGACGCCGGCCGAGCTGGCGACAAGGATCGGCGAGACGAAGGCACGGGCGGTCACGGCCTACCTGCGCCGCCACCCGGAGGCGACGGTCCGCGCCGAGGGATCGACCCTGTCCCTGGCCCGGACGCGACTGGCCGAAAGCGAGGCCGCCTATCGCCGGGGCGATCGCAGGGCCGCGACCGACCTGGCCCTGTCGGCCTATCTCGACGGCGTCGAACCGATGGAGCCGGCGCTGGGCGCCCGCGACGGCGCCTTGCTGCGGCGGGTCGAGACGGCCATGACCGACCTGCGCGTCTCGATCAGCAGGGGCGCGCCGGCCCAGGAGGTCGCGGACCGGGTCGCCCGCGCGAACGCCCTGCTGGACACGGCCGAACGCGCACTCGCGCCCGAGGAGGCGGACAATCTCGCCAGCTTCCTCGGCGCCTTCACCATCCTGCTGCGCGAAGGTCTGGAAGCCATCTTCATCGTGGTGGCGATGATCGCCTTCCTCAGGAAGGCCGAACGTCCCGAGGTGCTGCGCTACGTCCACGGCGGCTGGGTGGCCGCGCTGGTCGCCGGCGGCGCCACCTGGGCGGCCGCGACCTTCTTCATCTCCATCAGCGGCGCCAGCCGGGAGCTGACCGAAGGGTTCGGCTCGCTTCTGGCGGCCGTCGTGCTCGTCTCGGTCGGCATCTGGATGCACGGCAAGTCGCACGCCGACGCCTGGCAGACCTATATCCGCGACAAGCTCTCTCACGCCCTGTCGAAACGGTCGGCCTGGTTCCTGTTCCTGCTGGCCTTCGTGGTGGTCTACCGCGAGGTGTTCGAGACCATCCTGTTCTATGCGGCGATCTGGAGCCAGGGCGGCCATCTCGGCATGCTGGCCGGCGCCCTTACGGCGGTGGCGATCCTGGCCGTGGTGGCCTGGGCCTTGCTGGCCTACAGCAAGCGCCTCCCGATCGGCCGGTTCTTCTCCCTGAGCTCGATCCTGATGGCCATCCTGTCGGTCGTCCTCGTCGGCAAGGGGGTGGCGGCGCTGCAGGAGGCGGGCTGGCTCGATGTCCATCCGCTGGCGTGGATCCCCCGCATCGAGATCCTCGGTCTTTATCCGACGGTCGAAGGCGTCGCCGTTCAGCTTCTGACGATCGCTATCCTCGTGGTCGGCTTCTCCCGGCATGCGGCGCCGAAAGGCGCGCGCCCAGCCTCTTGAGCGGGCGTCTGAGGCCCTCAACTGCGACCCGTTGGCAGGGTTTCGGAGCTGCTTGGGCGCCGATAGCCGCGCAGTCCGCGGATACCCAAGGTGCGGGGCCGCAGCCGATAGCGTGCGGAGACCACCCTTGGTGCGGAGATTAGGCGCCCTATTCTCCGCACTTCGCGCGGAGAATAACCTTGCTCTTGCGGCGAATAGCGCCCATATTCTCCGCAAGGAGTGCGGGGAATGGCGCAATACATCCATGAGATCGAAGGCTGGCCGCGTCTGGACTGGCGCGCTGACGCGCTTGCCGATCGCCTCGCAGCCGTCCGTCATCGCCAGGGCCTTCTGCTTGGCCGGATGCACACGCTCGGCTTCGACCTCCGCGCTGAAGCCGTCCTCGAGACCCTTACCGAAGATGTCCTGAAATCCAGCGAAATCGAAGGCGAGCTGCTCGACAAGGATCAGGTGCGATCCTCCATCGCCCGCCGCCTCGGCATGGATATCGGGGCCCTCGCCGACGCGGATCGCAACGTCGAAGGCGTCGTCGAAATGATGCTCGACGCGACCCAGAACTTTGCGTCTCCGCTCACCGAGGAACGGCTGTTCGCCTGGCACGCCGCCCTGTTTCCGACCGGGCGCAGCGGCATGACGAGGATCGTCGTCGGCGCCTGGCGCAACGAGAGCTCCGGCCCGATGCAGGTCGTCTCGGGCCCCTTCGGACGAGAGCGCGTGCACTATGAAGCGCCCCTTGCCGACCGTCTGCAGGACGAGATGCGGGCGTTCCTCGACTGGTTCAATGACGAGCCGCGGACGGATCCGGTCCTCAAGGCCGCGATCGCCCACCTGTGGTTCGTGACCATCCACCCGTTCGACGACGGGAACGGCCGGATCGCGCGGGCGATCGCCGACATGGCGCTCGCCCGCTCCGAGAAAAGCGCTCAACGCTTCTACAGCATGTCCGCCCAGATCAGGCTGGAGCGCAAGGACTACTACGCCACCCTGGAGGCGACCCAGAAAGGCGCGCTGGACGTGTCCCTCTGGCTGGACTGGTTCCTCGGCTGCCTCGATCGCGCGTTCGATGGCGCGGAAACCACCCTGACGCATGTCATGCGCAAGGCGCGCTTCTGGGAGGCGCTAGCAGGTCAGACGTTGAGCGAGCGCCAGAGCACGGTCATCAACCGGCTGCTCGACGGCTTCGAAGGCAAGCTCACCTCGACCAAATGGGCGGCGCTGACGAGGTCCTCGCCCGACACGGCCCTGCGCGACATCAACGATCTGGTGGGGCGGGGCATCCTCGTGAAGGATGAAGGCGGCGGGCGCAGCACAAGCTATTCGCTGGTCGATCGAGGATAGGCGGGACCGCACGACGCCGGCACGGCACTTCGCCAGGTCGGTCGCTCAAGACCCGAGCCTCAACAGGGAGGATCGCAATTCGCCACATCTGGCGAGTTACCGCCAACAACCCGCCTAATTCGCCAGAAGTGGCGAATTACCACCTTTGCCAGGCGCGCGACGCCGCAAGGCGCCGCCGACGCGGCCTCACGCCTGACGCGCGATGGCGATGGCGGAGAGATCCGCTGCGGCCTCGACCGGACTGCCGGCCGCCTTGCGCTCGGAGTAGCGGTCCACGAGCTGGGTGGCGTGCGGTCGAGTGAGGACAGTGAAGCGCACCAGCTCCTCCATCACATCGACGATGCGCTCATAGTAGGCCGAAGCTTCATCCGGCCGGCCTCGTCGAACTCCTGAAAGGCCTTGGCCACGCTCGACTGGTTGGGAATGGTGATCATCCGCATCCAGCGGCCCAGAAGGCGCAGGGTGTTGACGGCGTTGAAGCTCTGGGAACCGCCCGACACCTGCATCACCGCGAGCGTGCGGCCCTGGGTCGGGCGCATGCCGCCCAAACTCAATGGCAGGTGATCGATCTGCAGCTTCATCAGTCCGGAGACCTGGCCGTGCCGTTCCGGACTGCACCAGACCATGCCCTCCGACCACAGGGCGTGCTCGCGCAGCTCGCGCACCGCCGGATGGTCGTCGTCGCCGGGCGAGCCCGGCAGAGGCAGGTCGGAGGGGTCGAAGATGCGGGTCTCGCATCCCATGCGCTGCAGCAAGCGGGCCGCTTCCTCGACGCAGAGCCGCGAATAGGAGCGCTCGCGCAGCGACCCGTACAGGAGAAGGATGCGTGGCGGGTGGTCGTGCGGACCCAGGCCGGCGGCCGGGTTGCTCGACAGATAGGCCGCGTCCAGGGCCGGCAGATGATCGGGATCCGGCAGCGGCCGCAGGCGGGCGAAGATCATCCGAGATCCTTGGTCAGATAGGCGGCCGAGGCCGGGCAGATGTCTGCGAACTCGCGGGTTCGCCGGATCGCGGCGGGCGCGGCCGCCCGATCTGCGGCGGCGAAGCCGCGCCGGGCGAAGAAGGGCTCGGCCGTCGTGGTGAGCAGGTGGAGCCGTTCTCCGCCCAGCTCGCTCGCCGCGGCCTCGGCGGCGCTCAGGATCCGGCTCCCGAGCCCCCGCGAATTCAGGCCAGCGAGTACGACCAGGGAGCGCAGCAGCAGGTCCCGCCCCTCTCCTTCCAGGCCGACGTAGCCGGCCAGGGCGCTGTCGTCGTCGGCTCGGAAGTAGCGGCCGGCCCCGGGCTCCGGCAGGCCCTCGCCCTGCAGGGCCGCGATCAGGCCGGCGTCATCCGCGTCCAGGAGATGCAGCACGACCATCAGGCGGCGTCCGCCGGCGGGGCCGTGTCCGGAAACCAGCGTCGGCCCATCCACAGCGCGACCGAGACCAGAAGGATCAGCACCGGCACCTCGACCAGCGGACCGATGACCGCAGCGAAGGCGACCGGCGAGGTCAGCCCGAAGGCCGCGATGGCCACCGCGATGGCCAGCTCGAAATTGTTCGAGGCGGCGGTGAAGGCCAGGGCGGTCGTGCGCGGGTAGTCGGCATCGATCAGCTTGCCCATGAGGAAGCTGACCACGAACATGACGAGGAAGTAGATGGTCAGGGGAATGGCGATGCGCAGGGCGTCCAGCGGCAGGGCCACCACCTCGCCGCCCTTCAGGCTGAACATGACCACGATGGTGAACAGCAGGGCGATCAGGGTGATCGGTCCGATGCGCGGCAGGAAGCGCCGCTCGTACCAGTCGGCCCCGCGGCGGGCGATCAGGCTGCGCCGGGTCAGGAAGCCGGCCAGGAAGGGAAGACCGAGGTAGACGAGAACGGCGCCGGCGATGGTCCAGACGCTGACGTCCACCACGCTGCCCTGCAGGCCGAACAGGGGCGGCAGGACGGTGAGGAAGACCCAGGCGTAGAGGCTGAAGAACAGGATCTGGAAGATCGAGTTGAACGCGACGAGACCGGCGACATACTGGTCGTCGCCCCGCGCCAGTTGGTTCCAGACCAGCACCATGGCGATGCAGCGCGCCAGCCCGATCAGGATCACGCCGGTCATGTATTCCGGCTGGTCGCGCAGGAAGATGACCGCAAGGGCGAACATCAGCACAGGGCCCAGCACCCAGTTCTGGAACAGGGACAGGGCCAGCACCCGCTTGTCGGCGAAGACGCGCGGCAGTTCCTCGTACCGGACCCTGGCCAGCGGAGGATACATCATCAGGATCAGGCCGATGGCGATCGGAATGTTGGTGGTCCCGACCGAGAGGCCGTCGACCCAGGCGGGCAGGCCGGGAACCAGAGTCCCCAGTGCGACGCCCAAAGCCATGGCGGCGAAGATCCATCCCGTCAGCCAGCGGTCGAGAAAGGACAGGCGGCGCGGCGGGGCCGCGTCGGTGACCGGCGTATCGATCATCGCGCCACCCGAAGGCCAGCCGCCTCGATGACGACCTCGCCGTCCTCCTTGGTGAACCGCTTGAGATCATCGGCGGGCAGGAGGTCCAGAACGGCCTCGGACGGTCGGCACAGGCCGACGCCGAGAGGACTGACGACGATCGGGCGATTGAGCAGGATCGGATGGGCCTCGATCGCATCGAGCAACTGATCGTCTGTCAGGCCCGGGTCCCCGAGGCCCAGGTCGGCGAAGGGCGTGCCCTTGTCGCGCAACAGGTCGCGCAGCGGCTTGCCGGTTCGTTCGGCCAGCCAGGCGATCATGACGCGCGATGGCGGCGACCTCAGATACTCGATGACGTGCGGCTCGATGCCGACGTGGCGAATGAGCTCCAGAGCGTTGCGCGACGTCCCGCAGGCCGGGTTGTGATAGATGATGACGTCCACGGGATCCTCAGGCGCAGCAGGGGGTCAGTTCGGCCAGCAGAGGCTCGCATAGCTCCGCCCGGCCGCCGCAGCAGTCCTTGAGCAGGAACAGGACCAGGTCGCGCAGCCGGTCCAGATCGGCCCGGTAGATGATCGACCGGCTGCGACGCTCCGATTTGATAAGTCCCGCTCGGGACAGCACCCCCAGATGCGACGACAGGGTATTGGCCGGGATCGCCAGATGGTTGGAGATGTCACCGGCCGGCAGACCGGCCGGTTCGTGCCGCACGAGAAGTCGGAACGCCTCCAGCCGCGTCGACTGCGCCAGGGCGGCGAGAGCAAGAATCGAGGCTGCGGTTTCCATATTTCCGAACTAGTCGAACTATAGAAATGTGCAATCCCCGCTCTGCAGCCGGCCGTAAGCTTACGGTGGAGAGTTTGGCGGGTTGGCCTGCCGCAGCCTTTCGAGTTCGATTCCCATGACAACATGGAGATCTTCGATGGCCCAGGCCGACCCGCCGCTGAGGCGCACGATCAAGAAGCCGCAGCTCCGTCAGATGGTGCCATTGGCGGACAGCACCATCTGAGATGGAGCAGCGCGGCCAGTTTCCCCGGCGCTTCCTGCTGACCCCGCGCTGCGTGGTCTGGGACCTGGCCGAGGTGGAAGCCTGGCTGGCGCTTCGGCGGGCCAAGCCGATCCGCCGGGCGCCGCCGCCCGATGTCCGCAAGCGGATCACCCGCCCGGTCAGAGCCGCGGATCGAAACGAGGGCCGGCCGTTTCCGGGATAGTCAGATCCGGCGTGAATCCGCGCCCCGCCTCCCAGGCGTCCACGGCGTCTGACCACTGCTGGGCCATGTGGCGCCGCTGGGCCTCGAATTCGGCCTTGTTGTACACGCCGCGGGAAGATCGCTCTTCGTGGGCGAGGCATTTCTCGATCCAGTCCGAGTTGAAACTCATCTCGTGCAGGAGCGTGGAGGCCGTCCGGCGCAGGTCGTGAACCGTGAAGGGCTCCAGGGGCAGATCGCGCTCGCGCGCCAGCTCGGCGATGGCGCTGGTCACCCGGTTGAAAGTCGCCCGCGACATCGGCGCGTCGGCGTCATAGCGCGACGGCAGGATGTAGCGAGAGTTCCCGGCGCAGGTCTTCAGCGCGATCAGGATGTCGAGCATCTGGGTCGACAGGTAGACGTTATGCGGCCGCGACCGCTTCATCCGCTCTTTCGGGATCGACCAAACTGCGTTCTCGAAATCGACCTCGTCCCAGGTCCCGTCCTGCAATTCGCTCTTCCGCACCATGCTCAGCAGGATGAACTTCAGCCCGAGACGGATGGTCGGCAGGGTGGCCACCTCCCCCAGCAGGTTCAGCGCGATCCGGATCTCGCTCGGCGACAGCGACCGGTCCCGCGGCCGGAAGGTCGCGATGGACGCCGGCCCGACCCCGTCGGCGGGATTGTCGATCTTCTCGCCGTGCAGGATGGCGTAGGCGTAGATTTGTTTGACGATGTCGCGAACATGGATGCCGTCGCCGGGGCGCCGCGATCCACAATGGTCATGCAGTGCGCTCTCAGGTCGTTCGGCGTGATCTCGTTCAGGAGCCGGTTTCGCCATTCGGGCAAAACCTCTCGGTTGAAGATCGACCGTCGCATCTGGCGCGTGCTGTCGGCCATCGGAGCGTGGTCCATCCACCGGATCGCCACCTGTTCAAACCGCTGGGCCTCTCTCAGCCTGCGTTTCACGCGTTGCTTGTCCAGCGCCGGTGAAACGCCCTCGGCGATCAGGCGCTTCGCTTCACGCAGCTTTTCCCGCGCCTCCCCCAGGGAGAGTCCCGCCGGACCGTAGGAACCGAAGGTCACCGTCTCGCGCCGCCCGTTGAAGCGATAGTCGTACCGGAAAGCGATGCCGCCTGTCGGTGTTACGAGCACGTACAAACCGTCCCTGTCGGTCTTTTTGTACGCTTTTGATTTCCCTCGCGTATTTCGCAATTCTGCGTCGGTTAGCATGCGAATTTTACTCCAAAAGACCGTCAGGCGTTTTCGGGGTCTTCGGCAGCGATTTCTTCAAGAAACTCATAGGCTTGTTTCAGAAAAAAGACCGTCAGGACGCCCTCAGCCCTATGAGGGTATGAATCGGGGGGTCGAGAGGCAACGGGAGAAAGACCGTCTGGCATACCGACACACGGGTTCGCTGCCCCTCGATAGATACCGAGAGGCAGCGAACATATTTTTCTTGTAAGTCAGTGTTTTAGTGGTAGATTCGGAAGTGGCGTCGAAAGGCACCGAAAGCTCTGAATCATTCCCTGACTCTCCGCCTGGGCCGACGGGTCCAACTGAGGAGCCCGCGGCGATGCTTACCGCAGATGTCCGGGTATGACGAAACAGGAGCGCCGCCCTCTCGGTTCAAAAAAGTCAAAGACACCGGCCGCGCCTCTTCATAGGCTGTTCGCCTGGATGACCGTGGAAGGCGATGGAGGGGGCGGATGGCTGAATATCAACTCATCCTAGACGACGGACGCAGCACCGACTTGATGGCCGAAACCGTTGAGGCGGTCGACCCCGCAGAAGCGCAACTCCTGGCGCAACTGCGCTTCGCAGCCAGTCCGGACCTGTTCAGCATCCTGGTGACGCGACGCGGAATGGAAGTGGCGCTCGTCAGGCGGCCCCAGTAACCGCCGCCAATCGGCGCGAGCCCGATCGGCCTGGAGGCGACGTCCGGAGCAGGCGGACAGGCCCGCGATGGTTTCTCGGCAGAAAAAAGGGGCCGTCATGCGGCCCCGAAGTTCATAGGGAGGAAAACGCCCCAGGAAGGGCGACACCGAACTTATGTTGCAGCGCAGCATCGTGCAAGCTTCGTTCATCGATGAATGAATAGCCGCCGGCAGGAACGCCTGAACCTGTCCAGGCCCGGCGGCCCGGACGCCGGGCGAAACACTCTCCTGGCTGCCATATTTCAAATATCACACGATATGCGACTCGAATATCGTGTGATATGTGAGTTGATGTTCCACGACGACGGCAAAGGTTCACGACGCTATGAGGGTCAACCGGAAGGAAGCGCAAGGGCGGACCCGACGTCGCCTCTTGGCGGCCGCCCACGCCTCGATCGTCGAGGAGGGCGTAGCCGCCCTGTCGATCCGCAACATCTGCGGCGCGGCCGGTCATTCCCAGGGCGCCTTCTATTCCAACTTCGCCACCAAGGACGACCTGCTCGTCGAGATCATGGAGACGCACATCCATGACGAGGTGATGTTCCTCCGCGATCTGATCCGCCGCGCCGATGGAGACGACATCGAACGGACCCTGCTTGGTCTGGCGGGCCGATTGTCCGATCTGGCGGCCCAACCCGAATGGTCCCTGCTGTCCGTGGAGTTGCAATTACACGCCCGTCGGGATCCCGACTTCGCCGAACGACATCGCGAGAGCAAGGCGTCCTGTTATCGACTGTTCGGCGACCTCATAGAGGAACTGGCTCAAAGGTTCGACCTGCGCCCTCTCCTGCCGCCGTTCCAGGCCGGGATCGGTCTTTACGGCCTCTGGATGGGGCTGGCGGTCCAGGGGGATATCGAAGGAGCCGCCGCCCGGGACGCCATGTTGCTGGCCTTCTTTCGCGCCACCGCGGGCCTGCAGGCCAGCCCTCTCGAAAGCGTCCGGGGATGACCTCCGTCCTGCCGAGGCATCGTCGAGATCGGCTGTCATCCGTCCGGCGCGCCCCTGAAGGGCGAGGTGGACGAACAGCGGCGGTTCCACCTTTGCTTCCAGGCGCAGGACGAGGACATCGACGAACTCGGCCATGTGAACAATGCGGTCTGGATCGTCTGGATCCAGGACGCCTCGGTGGCGCACTGGTTCGCCATGGCCTCCCCGGGCGATGTGGACCGCTACGTCTCGGTGGTTCTGCGTCATCAGGTCGATTACCGCGGCAGTATCGCGGCCGAAGAGGCGGTGACCGCCGTCACCTGGGTCGAGGACTCGCTCCGCGGCGCGCGCTACCGGCGCCGGATCGACTTCATTGACGTCAAGGGCCGGGTCGTCGTCGCGGGCCTGGCCGAATGGGCCGTGATCGATCGATGCACCCACAAGCTTGTTCGCGTCGTGCCTGACATGGCGGCGCCGTTTCCTTCTCCAGGACAACTGAAACAGGAATCCGACGATGGGCGAAATCAAGAAGGTGGTCGTGATCGGGACGGGCGTCCTGGGAAGCCAGATCGCTTTTCAGACCGCCTACAGCGGCTTCGACGTCATTGCCTGCGACGTCAGCGACGACGTCCTCGCCAAGGCGCGCCTGCGACTGGCGGCCTTGGTCGAGACGTACCGGAAGGAGGTTCCGGGCGCGGTCGGCGGAAAGGAGGCGGAGGCCATAAGGCGTCTGACGCTGTCGACGGATCTGGCGGCCGCCGTCGCCGATGCGGATCTCGTGATCGAGGCCGTGCCCGAGGTTCTGGCTTTCAAACAGGCGGTCTATGAACAGTTGGCCACGCTCGCGCCGGCCAGGACGATCTTCGCCACCAACTCCTCCACCCTTCTGCCGAGCGCATTAAAGGCGTTCACCGGCCGACCCGACCGGTTTCTCGCGCTGCATTTCGCCAACAACATCTGGAAGTTCAACACCGCGGAGGTCATGGGAACGGACGACACCGATCCGTCGGTGTTCGAGACCGTCCTGAAGTTCGCTGCGGACATCGGCATGGAGCCGATCCCGATCCGCAAGGAAAAGGCCGGTTACATCCTCAACTCCCTCCTGGCACCATTCCTGAACGCCGCCGCCGATCTGGCGGCGGGCGGCTATGCCGATCCCCACGATGTCGACAAGGTCTGGCGGATCGCGACGGGCGCGCCGATGGGCCCCTTCCAGATGTACGACGTCATCGGCCTGAACACGCCCTACAACATCCTGTCGCAGGGCGACGCCCGCGCCCGCGCGCTCGCCGCCTGGCTGAAGGAAAACTACATCGACAAGGGCAGGCTGGGCGTCGCCTCCGGCGAAGGCTTCTACAGCTACAAATCCACCGACTGAGCCCTGACCAAATCCTCCCCCACGCCCAACCGAAGGAGTTCGCCGTGCACTACAGCAGTGGAAACTATGAGGCCTTTGTTCGTCCCCGCAAACCCGAGGGCGCCGACAGGAAGACGGCGTGGTTTGTGGGATCGGGGCTGGCCGGTCTCGCGGGGGCCGCGTTCCTGATCCGGGACGGCGGCGTGCCCGGTGATCGCATCACCATCCTTGAGGAACTGGAGATTCCCGGCGGGGCGCTCGACGGGCTGGACGTGCCGGAAAAGGGCTTCGTTATCCGCGGCGGTCGCGAGATGGAGGAGCATTTCGAGTGCCTGTGGGATCTCTATCGCTCGATCCCCTCGCTAGAAATCGAGGACGCCAGCGTTCTTGACGAATTCTACCGGCTCAACAGGGACGATCCGAACTTCTCCTTGCAGCGTACAACCCAGAACCAGGGCCAGGACGTCCCGGACAAGCATCTGCTGACGCTGAATGACCGGGCGCAGAAGGATCTAATCTCCATCTTTCTGGCGACCCGCGAGGAGATGGAGAACAAGCGGATCAACGAGGTCTTCAGCGAGGACTTCCTCAAGAGCAATTTCTGGCTCTACTGGCGCACCATGTTCGCCTTCGAGGAATGGCACTCGGCGCTGGAGATGAAGCTCTATCTCCACCGCTTCATCCACCACATCGCCAACCTGGCGGACTTCTCCTCGCTCAAGTTCAACCGCTACAACCAGTATGAATCCATGGTCCTGCCGCTGGTCAAATGGCTGACCGAACGTGGCGTCCGGTTCCGCTACGGCGTGGAGGTCACGGATGTGGACTTCGACATCCAGAACGGACGCAAACAGGCCACCCGCATTCACTGGATCGAGAAGGGCGAGGAGGGCGGGGTCGATCTCGGCGACGACGATCTCGTCTTCATCACCATCGGATCGCTGACGGAAAACTCGGACAACGGCGACCATCACACGCCGGCGAAGCTGAAGGAAGGCCCTGCTCCCGCCTGGGACCTGTGGCGACGCATCGCGGCCAAGGATCCGTCCTTCGGACGTCCGGACGTGTTCGGCGCCCATATTCCCGAGACCAAATGGGCCTCGGCCTCGATCACCGCCTTCGATCCGCGGATCGCCCACTATGTCGAGAAGATCACCAAGCGGAACCCGTTCACTGGCAAGATCGTCTCCGCCGGCATCGTCACGGTCAAGGATTCCAGTTGGCTGCTCAGTTGGACGGTGCATCGCCAGCCGCATTTCAAGAAGCAGCCCAAGGACCAGATGATCGCCTGGTTCTACGCCCTCTTCGTCGACACCCCCGGCGACTATGTGAAGAAGCCCATGCAGGACTGCACCGGCGAGGAGATCACCCAGGAATGGCTCTATCACCTCGGCGTCCCGGTGGAGGAGATTGCGGAACTCGCCGCCAAGGGCGCCAGCACCGTCCCGACCATGATGCCCTACATCACCGCCTTCTTCATGCCGCGCCAAGCCGGCGACCGGCCGGACGTGGTGCCTGAAGGCGCCGTCAACTTCGCCTTCATCGGGCAGTTCGCGGAATCGAAACAACGCGACTGCATCTTCACCACCGAATATTCGGTGCGTACGCCGATGGAGGCCGTCTATACGCTGATGAATGTGGAACGCGGCGTGCCGGAAGTGTTCAACTCCACCTATGACATCCGCACCCTGCTGGCCGCCGTCACGCCTCTGCGGGATGGCGAAGGCATAGAAGTCCCCGGCCCCGCCTTCCTGCGCAAACTGCTGATGAAGAAGCTTGAAGGCACCGAGATTGCGAAACTGATCGAGGAGTTTCACCTGATATCGGAGTGAGCGAAGCGCGACGTCGTCCCGAAGGAAGGTGAAGGATGGCTGACGACGATCACCGAAGCGGACCCGCCGCAGGCCGACGGCAACGGCTTTCTCAAGGGCTGGACGGCGCAGCGCCGTCCAGTTCCCTCCAAGAGAAGGGAATGGACGTGTCGATGCACATCATCCGGTCCGAACTGGCGCCCTTGGGGCGGTTGCGCGTGGCGATCAATCTCGGCAATCCGGTCCTGGCGCAGAGGGCGGCGGACGGAACTCTCGCTGGCGTGTCGGTCGATCTCGCCTGGGAGATCGCTGTGCGCCTCGGCGTGGAGATGGAGCTGTCGAACTTCGCCACGGCGGGAGCGGCGGTGGCGGCGCTTCAGGATCAGGCCTGCGATCTCGCCTTCCTCGCGATCGATCCGGATCGTCGCACCGTCTTGGATTATACCGCGCCCTACGTCCGGATCGAAGCCTCCTATCTGGTCCCCTCCGAGTCCCGCTTCCGCTCCGTCCGCGACGTGGACGTTGCGGACGTGACGATCGCGTCGGGCCTGAACACCGCCTACGACCTCTTTCTCAACCGTTCGCTGAAACAGGCCCGACGGATTCATACGCCCTCCTCCCAGGCAGCCGTCGCCCTCTTCCTGGAGGGCGGCGCCGATGTCTGCGCCGGTGTGCGCCAGACGCTTGAGGCGGCGGCGCGCGACCGGGCCGGCGTCCGCCTGCTCCCGGACAGTTTCCAGGCCATCGACCAGGCCGTCGCCCTCCCCCGCGAGCGGCCTCACGGGCGCGGTTTCCTGGAAGCGCTCTTCGAAGATCTGGTCGCCTCCGGCTTCGTCGCCCGAAGGCCGGTCGCCAGCGGACAGGACGCCGCCCTCGCGATCGGTCCGGGACGCCCGGCGCCGGCCTAGGCTGCGGCGGGCGATCATTCCCAGCCGCAGTTCACGCTCCGGTCGAGGGCGCTCCGGACGGCCGGGTGAAGCGCCACCACGCCACGCCGCCGTAAAGGAGGATGAGGCCCAGGAGGTTGAGAACCTCGCGCCCCTGTTCGACGAGGCTGGCCCCCATCTGGTTCACCCCGACCATGAGATGGATTCCGGGCGTCGTGGGCAGCAGTCGGGCGAGGAAGGCGAGCCAGGTCGGCGTCGCCTCCGCGGGCCAGGACAGTCCAGCGAGAAAGAAGATGACCAGGGAGGTGCCCATGAGCAGTTGCAGGGGCCGCTCGCGGGTGCGGAAGACGCTCGCCAGGGCAAGCGCCGCTGCAACCGTCGCCGCCACGAAGAGGCTGCCGGCCACGATCAGCGTTCCGGGCGCGGCGGCGGCCCGTGGATAGTCCTGGAACCAGAAGACGAAGCCGGCGTAGTAGGCGACATCGATCCAGCCGATGACGAAGAAGGCGAGCGCGACGCCGAGGAGACGACGGGACGCAAACCGAAGCCGCCCCCCTCGCCACGCAGGGTGGCCGCCAGCATCGCCAGTCCCATCAGCAGCGTCTGATGAATGATGAGGAAGCCGACGCCCGGAAAGACGGTGCTGCCGTATCCTTCGCGGGTGTTGAACAGCGGGCGCGCGATCACCGACAGGGCCGGCGGCGCCGGCGCGCCCTGCGCCATCGCCTGATCGACGGCGGCCTCGCCCGCCTCGGCCGTGATCGCCGCGCCTATGCCGGCCAGCGCCGTGCTGCTGCGCAGCAGATAGGCGCCGTTGCCATAGAGGGCCACCGTCCCTTGCCCGCCGGTCAGGATGCGACGTTCGAACCCCGCAGGCACGACGACGATCGCCCCCGCCCCTCTCGTCCGCAACCAGTCGTCCGCCGCCTCGGGCGACGGCAGGCGGGCGACGAGATCCGCCTGCTGCAGACCCGAGAGCTTGTGCACCAGCGAACGGCTGGCCCCGGTGTTGTCCAGATCCACCACGGCGACCGGGATCCGGACGGCGACCTCGCCGGAATAGGCGGAAGGGTAGAAGAAGGAATAGAGGATCGTCGACACCACGATCAGCATGAAGGCCGACCGGTCGGCGAGGACCGCGCGAAACGTCGCGATGAAGGCCCGGCCGATCAACGTCGCCCCCAGACATCGGGTTTGCGGGAGGCGGCCAGATATTGCGGCAGGCCCAGCCCGAACCCCACGACCGCGAAGGTCATCAGGATCAGCAGCAGGTTGACCGACATCGCCGCGGGCGCGCCCATCATCCATTGTTCGGCGACGAGACGGGCGAAGGTGGTGTAGGGCAGAAGCGCGCTCCAGACGCGCGCGAAGGCCGAAGCGGATTCGATTGGAAAGACGGCCCCGGCGAAGGCGAAGGAGGCGCCCGCATAGAGGGCGGTCATGGACAGCGCCTGCCCCATGGACAGCGTCAGGCCGACGATCAGCGTGGCCATACCCGCATAAGCGAGATAGAGGCCGACATAGCCCGCCAGGAGCAGGCCGACGCTGCCTTCAACCGGCCAGCCGCGAAACGCCGCGAGATAGATGGTCGCCAGGGCGCCCCAGACGAGAAAGATCGCCACATAGGGCGCGATCTTGCCCACGACCGCCGCAGCGGCCTCGCGCGGCGGCCCGGCCAGCCAGCCGCCGATCGTCCCGTCTCGCAGTTCGCGTCCCAGGGCGCTGACGACCGCCACCATGAACAGCAGATGCAGCAAGGCCGGGTGGATCAGGGCGACCAGTTGCAGCTCGTAGCTGGCCTGGGGATTGTAGAGGATGCGGCTCTGGACCTGGATCGGCGCCGGCCGCACCCGGCCCGGGCCGAGGATCGCCGCGCTCTGTTGCGCGGCCAGGGTCCGGGCCTGGCTCTGGATCACGGCGCCGACCTCGCGCAGCACTGACCCCGAGGGCGTGGAGTAGCTGGCGTTGTAGAAGACCAGCACCCTGCCCGCCTCGCCGCGCAGCACCGCGCGTTCGAGCCCTTGCGGCAGCATGACGATCGCATAGGCGCGGTTGGACCGCACCACGCTCTCGGCCTCGGCCATATCCTTGGGGCGGGCCGCCACGTGCAGGCCGGGCGAGGCGTCCAGACGACGAACCAGATCGCGAGCGACGCTTCCGCCGTCGGCGTCGACGACGGCGACCGGCAGATCGCGCATAACCCCCGCCGACATCTGCACGGCGACGAGGGCGAGAAGCGCCAGCGGTAGCCAGACGACGAGGAACAGATCCCAGAAGCTCCCGCGCAGAAAGGCGATCTCGCGTCGGGCGCCGGCGAGAAACGCCGCGATCATTGCGGCCAGTCGAACAGGACGGTCATGCCCGGCCGCAGCCCGTCGACGCGCGAGACCGGTGCGACGCGCACCTCGAAACTCTTGACGTCGAAGCCGCTCGACTGCCGGGTCGCACGCCAGGTAGCGAAATCTCCGGCGGGAGCGATGAAGGTCACCCGGAACCGGGCCGTGCGGTTCTCCAGAGCGGGAATACGACCCGTCAGAGTCTGTCCGCGTCGAATCCCGCTGAACTGATCCTCGCGCAGGGTGAGCGTCACCCAGGGATGCTCTATGTCCGTGAGCATGAAGACCGGGAACCCTTGGGGGACCAGTTCGCCGGGCTGGGCGAGCCGCCGGCCCACCTCGCCGGACGACGGCGCCAGCACCCGGGTTTCGCGCTCCGCCGCCTCGACCTCCGCCACGGCGCCGCGCGCCTGCCGCACCTGTCCCCCGGCCGCCTGGCGATCCTGTCGGCGCGCCCCGGCCAGCGCCAGGTCATACTGGGCGCGAGCGGCGCGGGCGGCCTCCGTCGAGGCCACCGCATTGGCCCGGCTCTCGTCGCGCTTCTGCCCCGCGATCACGCCCTGATCGTACATCTCCTGGGTGCGGGCATACGTCGTCTGGGCCAGATCCGCCGCCGCCTGCGCGCGCCGCCATTGCGCTTCCGCGGCCCGGATATCCTCCGGACGCGCACCTTCGTCGGCCTTGTCGGCCGTGGCCTCGGCGGCGACGAGGGCGCCGCCCGCCTGTTCTGAACGTGCCGCGACCTCGGGACTGTCGAGGGTGTAGAGCAGTTGGCCGGCCCGGACCGGCTGCCCCTCCTCCACATGGAAGTCGGCGATCCGCCCCGTCACCTTGCTGGTGATCCGAAGCTCCCGCGCATCCACCATCCCCTGAAGCTGATCGGGAACGGGTCGGTAGCTGAGCCAGAGGCCGACGCCGAGCCCCGCCACGATCAGCGCCCCGATGCCGAGGGGCAGCAGTTTTCGGCGCCGTCGAGACGGTCCGGCGTCGCCCCGTTCCCCGCCCGGCTCCGTGTTCGGCGTCGGCGTGTCCTGGGTGTCGGTCATGGCGCGATCCTTTCGCCCTGGTCGATATAGTCGGGCATGTCCTCGATCCGGCCGCTGACATGAAGAAGGCGGGCGAGCGCGACCACGAAGTCATGGGCGGCCTGGGCGCGCTGGATCCGCGCGCGTCCGACGCCGAGTTGGGCGTCGATGACGTCGAGCGAGGTGGTTTGCTGCACCTGGTAGCCGACCATCTGGACGCGCAGGTTCTCCTCGGCGGCGACGATGGCGCTGTCGGTTCTCTGGAACCGCCGCCGGGCCGCTTCCGCGTCGTTCCAGGATCGGGTCACGCCGATCTCGATCTGGCTTTGCGCCTCGCGCAGCCCCGCCTGGGCCTGGGCGACCTTCTCGCGCGCGGCGCGGACATTCTGCGAGCGATCGACGCCGGAGAAGAGGGTGTAACGGAGACCGACCCCCACGGACCAGTCCGGATCGGTCAACAAGGTGTCCTGACGATCAAAGTTGTACTGGGCGAAGCCATAGACCGTCGGCAGAAGCTCGGCGCGCTGGGCGGTGACCCCGGCTTCCGCCTGGTCTTCCAGGGCCTGGAGCCGCTCCAGCTGCGGGTGGGCGCGATAGGCGGCTTGCAGATAGGTCTCCAGCGGCTCGAGCGGCCGGAGAAGCACGAAGAGAGACGTAGCCGGATCGATCCCCGACGGCGCCCTCAAGGTCCCAGAGAGCGCCGTGTCCGCGCTGGCCAGATTGGCTTCGGCCGTCTCCAGCTCGCGCGCCGCGTCGTCACGCGCCACCTCCACCTGCAGGCGCTGGGCGCGACTGATGAACCCGCCGCGCTCCAGAATCGTCGCATCGGCCAGGTGGCGTTCGAGGCCCGCCAGGACGTCGCGGCGGACGTCCCGAACCCGGGTGAGCAACTGTTGCCCGAAATAGAGTTCGGTCATCTGCAACAGGGCGTTATCGACGACGATCTGGCGCTCAGCCCGGGACTGGCCGAGTTGAGCCTCAGCGGCCGCCTGGGCGGCCGGAATCCGGCCGCCGGAATAAAGCGGGACGGTGGCGGTGATGATCGGCCGCGTGCTGTCGCGTTCCATCTGGAACTGCAACGGATCGCTGATGGCGTAGTCCTGAGCGACATCCGCCAAGGGCCCCAGCGGCAGATAGAGGGTCTTTTGATACCGCATCATCTGGCCCTCGAACTCCACCGTGGGCAGCCGCAGCGTCCTTACAGCGTTTTCCTGGGCTTCCCGGCTGCGGACATCGGCGTCCGACGCCTCAATGGCGTCCGAGCGTTGCAGGAGCCTGGCCTGCGCGTCGGGATAGGTCAGGGGCAAAGGACCAACGGTCTGGAGGCCGGAGGTTTCGGCGTCAGAGATCTGGGCCTTGGATGCGGGAGCGTAGGCGGCCGCACAGGTCGACGAGATCAGCAGGATCAGCAGGATGGAAGGTCGCAAGGTCATGAGCGAGGTTCTCCTTGGCCGACCGTAGCGTTGACATCGATCCATCTCAATACATACCTGTATCGAATGATCCAGAAGACTGCTCTCTTGAGCCCAAGGCCTGTCCGGAGCCGTCCCACGCGTGCCCAGACGCGCGAGCGTATCCTCAACGGCGCCCTGGAAGCCTTCGCCGAACGCGGTTTCCAGGGGGCGACACAGGAGGACATCTGCGAACGGGTCAGATTGAGCCGGGGGGCGTACAACTCCAATTTCCGGTCCAAGGAGGAGCTGTTTTTCGCCATCTACGATCGGACGATCGAACGGCTTGAACGGCATCTCGAAACCTCGATCGCATCGGCCCTGTCCGGACCGGGACCGGCGGTGGAGAACTTCGTCAGGGCGTTCATCGCCGGCTACGCCTTCGACCGCAGTTGGTATCTGCTGCAGGCGGAGTTCGGCCTGCACGCCCTGCGCAACCCCGCAGTGGCGAGCCACTACGCCGCACGGCAGGCTCGCATCCTCTCGGTTATCGAAGAGGCCGTCTGCCGCGTCTGGAGCGGAATCGAGCCCGGCCGCCCCCACGCGTCTTCTCGCGTCGCTCGTCTCATTCTGGCGGTCCACGAAGGCGCCATGTTCCAGCGCCTGCTGGAACCATCCGCAATCAAGGACGGGGAATTGCTCGCCCTCTTCGCCGAGTTTCTGGTCTCAAGGTCCGTCATCGACGCGTGATGAGCGTGGCGCCGCCCGCTCGCCTCCGCCTTCGGCAACGACCGCGATGCAGGCGGCGCAACGCGAGGACAAAACGCCGCCAGCCATGGGCGGACGGCCTATCAAGAGGATAAACGTCCGGTCGGATGATCAGATGAAAGCAAGGCCCCTCTTAAGAGGGGGCCCGGCTCGCCGTCACTTGTCCCCGTAGTAGCTGCCGAAATGGTTGGATGGCGACCACGCCGGGAGCGCTGCCGGCAAGGCCGGCGTCAGATCACCGTAGTCTTCCACGCCGAAAACGACCCTGCCGTCCATGACCGTCAGGACCGATGAAATGGCCTCGATTTCATCCTCCGAGACGGAGAAGTAGTCCCTGTCCAGGATGGCGAAGTCCGCCAGATTCCCGGGCGCGATGGCGCCCAGCTCGGCCTCGGCATTCATGAACCAGGCGCCGCCCCGGGTGAACAGCCTCAACGCCTCGGCCCGCGTGAGCCGGTTGTCATCGGCGAGCGCCTGTGAGCCGGACACGGACTTGCCGGTCACCATCCAACTGATGCCGACCCAAGGGTTGAAGGTGGCGGCCCGGAAGGCGTCCGTCGTCATCGCCAGGGGGATGCCGCTGTCGACCAGCATACGCAGACGCGGGGTCTGCAAGGCCGCTTCCCGCCCGTGCGTCTTGATGAAGCCATCGGCATGCAGCGCCATCTTGGCGTCCAGGGCGATACCGCCGCCCAGTCGCCTGACGCGCTCGATGTTTTCCGGGCTGATGGTTTCGGCGTGCTCCAGGCTCCAGCGCAAGCCGTCGATCGGCACAGTCTCATTCACCCGCTCCAAGGCGTCGAGGAAGGGCGTAATGTTCTCGTTGTAGGAGATGTGCATCCGGAAGGGGATGCGTCGCGCGATCAGCCGAGAGACGTCCTCCTCGACGAAGCGCTGCATCGTGTCAGGATCGATGATCACCGCCGGCCGATCGAAATTCTCGTGATCGTGCACCGCTCCGTTCAGCACCTCGCCCGCCCCGCGATACTCATGACCGTGCTGGAGCGTGGGATGCAGGTTCTGTCCCGGACTGATCGGAGCGGTCCTCGTGATGGCCTCGATCTCCAGATCGACCATATTGACCGGACCGCCGTCGCCGAGTTGGAGGTCCACGAACGGCATGCGCACATTCAGGCGATTGTCGCGGGCCAGCACATCGACCCGGGCTTGCGCTTCCGGGTACGGCCACCGGCCGCCGTTGTCGATGATCGAGGTCACCCCCAGACGGTTCAGGCCGCGAACGCTGTAGGTGATCGAGCTGACCTGCTCCTCGACACTGGGTTGGGGCACCATCGTTTCCAGCGCGAGAAACAGCCATGTGTAGCCATGGATGACGCCGGTGGGATTTCCCCGGCTGTCACGCTCGATCTCGATATCCGGGAGTTGCGCGAACTGTTCGGAGCCGACGTTGAGCGCCGCCATGGCCTGGTCGTTCAAAAGGGCCCGGTTGTAGGCGTACTGAACAATCGCGGGACGATCCGGAACCGCCGCGCGCAGCTCATCGATCGTCGGGAAGCGGTTCTCTTCGAACTGATAGGGCGACCATCCGCCGATGACCTTGACCCACTGGCCCTCCGGCGTGCGTCGCGCCTGCTCGCTGAGCATGTCGAGGGCCTGCCGCAACGTCGGCACGCCGTCCCAACGGACATTGTAGTTGTAGGCCAGGTCATTGAGGACGTGGGTGTGAGCGTCGACGATGCCGGGAATGAGCCTGCGGCTGCGCGCATCGATCACCGTCGTTTGCGCAGTCGACAGGCCGCGGATTTCGGCGTCGGAGCCGACCGAATAGATCCGCCCGCCTCGGACGGCGAGCGCCGACGCTTCCGGCTGAGACCGATTGCCGGTGAAGATCTTCGCATTGACCACGATCAGGTCCGCGCCCGCGCCGGCGACCGGCGCGGTCTGCGCGTGCGCAGTGGTGAACGAGACCGCCGCAACGACGGCGATGAGAAGTGTCCTGATCATTCTGTCCTCGTTTCACTCGCAAGGGGCGCCGGTCCGGCGCGAGCCGGAGCGCCGAAGTTCGGTGCGAGGCCTTGAGCAGCCCCAATGCACAGGTTCTCGCAGCCTCCTCCCTCCGGGATAGACCGCGACACCGGCACACTGTGTCGCCGTGCGAGGAACGCGTACGGTGGCGGCGAAACGATCTAGAGCCGCCTCGCCTTCCCCTCTGTGGACGTACCGGGCAAGCTGGCCTGCCGGCGCACGCCGTTCCAGCGCTTCGCCCCCGGGATCCAACCGTCAGCTTGGCAGGACAGAGGCTGTAGCGACCGGATTTGCCCCTGGCGGCTGTTCGCGTCGGCTCGGGCGGCGTCTGCCCGGATGGAGGGGCCAATCGGTCCGGCCTCCGGCTACGGACGGCGTTTGCGACGGCGCCCTCAGACGGCTTGCCTCACTCTCTTGCCTTTCCAACCTTCCCCGAATGGAGACGCGGTGGCGCACGAAAAGGCGCTAGCGTCGGGCGAAGGCGAGGCTCAACTCGGTGCGCGGGCGGAAACAACGCACGGCGAGGCCATATGCTTTTCTCAGTTTCCGACTTCCGCCGAACGGGCGTGCTTGCGGCGGCCTGTCTCGTCGCCGGCTTCATCGCGCTGAGCATCCATGTCGGCCTGCTCGCCGCAGGCGTCCCCTTCCCCATTCCGACCCCGCCATTGTGGGCGACATGGCTGCACACCGCCTTGGTCGCGGGCGGCCTGATCATGGCGCTTGCAACCGCGGGACCGCGGGGACTTGGTGGATCTTTGGCGGGCCGGACGCTGCTCGCCTTCGCCATACTGGTGCTGCTGCAGGAGACCTTCAGGGTCGCGGTCATGAACGGCGTGGTCACCGGCGGCTGGGCCTATGGCGCGATCGGCCTCATCAAGCCCCTGCTCCGGTCCCTGATCCTCGCACTGCTCTGCGCGGTGGCGGTGCGTTGGGCGCGTGGACCGATCTCGGCGATGGCCGCGGCGCTCGCGGCGGCGGCCGTGGCGACCGGCGCCCAACGCCTGATCCATCCGTTTCTGAACCCCTGGCTCGACACCTTCGATCATCTGTCGCGCGCCCCCCTGTTCGTCTTCCCCTATCCCTTCCATGTCACCGTCGCCGCCTACGTCAGCTTCATCGAGGCCGTCGTCGGCGCCGTCATCCTGACCGCGCTGATCTGGGATCGTCTGCCGGCCCGGCTATGGGCGCGACTGGCCTCGCTGGCGCTCCTGACGGCCCTCATCAAAGGCGTCGTGGGCGGGACCGTCCTCTATGGCGTCTTCACCGGCGACAACCCCTGGATCGGCCTGTTCAGCTGGAGCCAATTCCTGCTGGAGTTCCTGGCCCTCGGCGCCCTGATCGGGGCGGTTTGGGGCAGGCTTGGGCCTGACGGTTCACCAGCCGGCCTTCCACCACCCTGAAGACGGACCGATGAGCGGGGAAGAGGCCCTGATACGGTCCCGTTCAACTGCGGGCCGTGCGCCAGTTGGGATAGGTCACATAGGCCGTCCTGGCGCCGTCGGCCCCGGCGGTGATGGTCACCTCCACCCCCTTGGGCATGTGCACGATTGCGCCGGGCGCGGCCGAAACGGTTTTCCCCTCTGACGTTACTTCAAGTCCGCCCTCCAGCACGATCATGACGTCATCAACCCGCATGGTTTCGGTCAGTCTCGATCCCGCCCCCCAACGCCCGTAGCCGATGCTGATCGGCGCGCCGTCGGCGTCATTAACGACATCGCCGGTTTCAATCTCGTCTTTCTGGCCGGGCGAGCGCTCCATTGCGGCGTCGGCGAATATGAATCCCTGCATCTTCATGGTGCGGCTTCCGTCTGTTCGTCTGCAACGCAAATTCCCGACGGCCGGGACCGTTCCTCGAGATGATCCCCGATCCCGCCAGGGTCGCCCTGCGCCTTGTTGGTGAGGAAGACGCGACGAGCGCGGCGGCTGGACGCGACGGATGCCGATGCGCCCGGAATCCGAGCCGCTTCCGACCAGGGCGGCGCTTATTAGTATTTGAAGGTCGCCATGGCGCTGGCGAGAAAGATGGTCTGCGATGATCCGGTCTCGCGGATGAAGGGACCGGCCCCGAGGGCGCCGGCCGAAACCGCCAGCGCCAACTCCTGTGTCGCGCGCCATGTCGCTGACAGCTCGATCTGGGTGCCGATATAGCGAGCGTTGCTGCCGCGGCCGCTGCGGACCAGCGCTCCTGGAATGGAATAGACTCCGTCGCGAGTGCTCTCGCGCCAGTAGGCCGCCCCCATCAAGGTGACGTCCAGGTCGTCACGGGGACGAAGGGTGACCGAAGGCTGGAGGTGAATGAGGTTGCGAGGACCGATCGGCGACTGGGCGACGAAGTACCGCCCACGGGGGAACAGGGCGTTGAAGGTGTTCAGCTCGGGGTCGTCGGGGTCGTCGTCGCCGGAGATGTAGTCGATCATCATAACGACTTCGGGACTGAGCGGAGCTGTCGCAAATCGGCGACGGATTTCGCCGCCCACGCCCCAGGCCGCTGTGCGGCATCGTTGAACTCGCCGCGCTGGATGACGCCCTCGACGTTCCATCGCCATCCGCCTTCGACCCCGAACCAGCGCATGCCGAAGGAGTGAACGGTCTGGCGACCCGAGCCCTGGTCATAGACCGCGTTACGATCCCGGAATCCCAACCAATAGAGATCAACGCCGGTCCGGCGGTCTTGGGCAAGCCACTGGGTTCCATAGAGCCCCCACAACGCCTTCTGGTCCGAGGACCGGTCATCGAAGTCGCCAACACGGTTTTCGACGGGCCGCAGACCCAGGGCGGTGATCCGACGCGTTCCCCGGGTCAGGGAGACATCGGCGCCATCGAACGCCAACGGCACATTCACGCCGTAGCGCGTATCCACCAGACGCCCGCCGCCCAAGGATCGCAGCCGCCGCCCAGCGGCTAGATCCAATGTGGTCCCCGACGCAATCTCCATCTCCAGGCCGACGAAGCCCTGCAGGAAATCGACGCCCGTCGTATCCACAGGCGTCTCGACGCGATCGGCTCCGGAAATGTCTGAGATGATCGGCTGGGCGAACACGCGCAGCTGACCCATATGCAGGTCCGCGTAGGGCATCACACGGTTCCAGAGATAGTCGTTGCGTGGCTGCTGCCCCCATTGCCCGTGCTGGTAGGATTCATATCGGGTCCGCGCCTCAAGGCCGGTGGTCAGATACAGGTCTCCGGCGTCGTTGAGCGGAAGGTATTTGAACGGTTCGGTCCAGCGCCCCGTGCGCCTCCGCGGGTCCGCAAGAACCGACCAATCCTCACTGTATCGCTCGATGGTGATGCCGGGGCCGCCCACGCTCGCCGGCGCCTGAGCCCAGGCAGCCGGCGCCGAAACGGCGATGGCCGCGATCCCCGTCAGACATCCTCTCCAGCAGAGCCGACGCGCGAAGGGCTTCTCGGCCCCGCGACGGAGCGACCCGCTGCGCCGCCCGGCCATGGCGAGGAAGGAAGAGGGATTGGTCGGGTCGAAGGGGTGGCGGGACGCCATGCCGAATCTCTCTTGTTGGAGGTGGAGCAGACGCCGACAGCGCCGACCCTTGCGACATTGGCAGTTCCGATTTCGATGCGGTATGGCCCCATGGGGCTACGCAGTGTCGCCCAAGGAGGAACAATCATGCACATCGACGAACTGCGCACCTTCGTGGAGGTGGCGGACACCCTCGGCGTTTCGCCCGCTGCGCGGCGGCTGGGCGTCGCCAAGTCCGTCGTCAGCCGCCGCCTTTTCAGGCTGGAAGCGGATCTGGGCGTGCAACTCCTGTCGAGAACCACGCGCGGCGCCGTCCTCACCGAGGCGGGCGCGGCCTTTCGGGACCATGCGGCCCGGATTTGCGCTGAGGTCGACACGGCGCGGGAGACGATCGCGCCACAGGGGGAGCTTCAGGGCCGTCTGCGTGTCGCCGCGCCCCTCACCTTCGGCCCGACCCACTATGCGCCTGCCCTCGCTGAAATGGCGCGACGGCACCCCAAGCTCACCTTGCAGACCTGCTACTCGGATCGTTTCGTCGACCTAGTGGCCGAAGGTTTCGATTGCGCCATTCGGGTCGGCTATCTGCAGGATTCCACCCTGATCGCCCGCAGGTTCGGGTCCGTGTACGGCAAGCTCGTCGCCAGCCCCGATTACATCCGCCTCCATGGCGCGCCACAGGCGCCGGACGACATCATGGACCACGAGGCTCTGATGCAGGGGTCCGAGACCTGGCAGTTCATCGATGGCGACCGAACCGTCTCGATCCGTCCCCGCGGCCGGTTCAAGGCTGACAACGGAACCGCGCTCGTCTCGGCGGCCCTGGCTGGGCTCGGGCTGGCCTGGTTGCCGGACGATTTCACCGCCCCACGTGGAGGCCGGCAGACTTGTGGAGGTGATGCCGCAGTTTCCGGTGCCGCCGGGCGGGGCTTACGTCCTCAGGCCGCCCGGCCAGCATCCGTCCCGCAAGATTCGCGTCTTGACCGAGTTGCTCATCGAGATGTGCGTTTAGCTCTGAAGGGTCGCACGGCCGGAGCCAACTCCAGTCGGGCTGTTTGAGCCCCAGATAGCCGACGCCCCGCGTTGCCGGAATGGCGACACCGAGGCGCTCGCCGCGCGACTACTCATCCCCGATCGGAACAGGGATAGTCGAGCTTCTCGCAGCAGCCCGGAGCCCGACGTGCCCAATATTCTCGCGCTCACCAGCAGCGTTGCGGGCGACGCCTCGGTCTCGAGCCTCCTGGTCGACTACGCCGTTCGACAGTTGGTGGAGTTTCACAGCGGCGGGGCGGTCACGCGACGCGACCTCGGCCAGGACCCGATCCCTCATCTGACGCCCGAGACCGTCGCGGGCGTGCGCGCCGTGGCCAATACCGCGCCGGAGCTGACGGCGCGTCGGCTCTCCGACAAGTTGATCGGCGAGGTCTTCGCCGCCGATGTCATCGTGATCGGCGCGCCGATGTACAACTTCAGCATACCCACCGGTTTGAGAGCGTGGTTCGACCACGTCATACGGCCGAGGATCACGTTCGCTTACGGCGAGGCGGGCGTCCAGGGCCTCGTCACGGGCAAGAGGGCGATCGTGATCCAGTCCCGCGGCGGCCTCTATACCGAAGGCCCCTTGGCGAGCCTGGATTTTCAGGAACCCTATCTTCGCCTCCTGCTCGGCTTCATCGGGATCAGCGATGTCGCGTTCGTCCAGGCTGAGCGGATCAGCCTTGGACCGGACGCCCGAGAAGCGGCGATCAACCAGGCGAAATCCACAATCGCGGTCGTCGCCGCTCAGCCCTTGTCCGACGACGTCTAGACCCCGCCTCGGCGAGCCCCCGGCTGGCCAGCCCGAGCCCTGCCCTTGGGAGCGAGCGAGCCACCGATGCCCCACCCACGTCCCGCCGTCGCTGCGCGTTGAAAAGGAGGTCTTCCATGCCTGACTTCGCGCCGCCCGCTGTGAATCACGGCTCCGTTTTCGCCGACATGCGCGCCCACCACGTCGCCATCCGCACGCCCGATCTGCAGCAAGCTCTCGACTTCTACGTCGGCGTTCTGGATTTCCGCATCGTTGCGACCTGGCCTCACGGCGACAGCCTGCTCGCCTATATCGCCCCGCCCGCTGACGACCATTTCTACGTCGAGATTCTGGGAGGCGGCGCGCCAGTACCGGTCGAGACTCGCCCCTACGCAGATTTGAGCGATAGCCTGCAGTATCGCGGCTATCATCACCTCTGTTTCGCCGTCGCCAGCGTGGACGCGACCATCGAGCGACTGCGCGCACGCGCGGTGACGATCGTGACAGATCCCTTCGTCGTCCCCGCGATCAACCGCAAGCTCGCGTTCTTCTGCGACCCCTTCGGCAATCTCATCGAACTCGCAGAGGTCCTGAGTTGATCACAGACCATGTCGCCTATGATCGACCGGCAGCGGAGGCCGCGCTGACAATGCCGTCCCACCCCGCCATCGCGACATCGACGACGCTGTCGAGTTCGGAACGGTCGGCGCCGTTGCGGGCCCGGATCGACATGCCCGCCTGGACGGTCTCCACAAAGCGCGCCAGTCGCGCGGTGTCGAGATCCTGCGGCAAATCTCCTTCCGCCACGCCTCGATCGATGCGGGCCTTCAATCGGCTGAACGTCGTCTCCACGTCTTTGGCGAAGGCCTGAAGCGCGGGCAGGCCCTCGCACCCCATGGAGGCGATCGTGGCCATACAGCCGCGCGGGATGTCGAAGACCGCGCCTGAGAAGGCGGCGGCTGAATCGTGAAGAAAGGCGGCGGTCGCCTCGCGTGCTGTCGTCGCCTGGCGGGCGCGATCCCAGGCCAGACCCTCATATTTCCGCACGTAGTGATGCAGCGCCTGGGTGAAGAGGTCGTCGTCCTTCGATCCAAAGGCCGCGTAGAGGCTCTTGGCGCCTATGCCCATGGCTTGGGTGAGGTCCGCGATGGAGGTCGCTTCATAACCCTTGGACCAGAACAGGGTGGTCGCCGTGTCGAGCGCGGCGTCACGATCAAACGCCCGCGGTCGGCCGCGGCCGCGCCGCGCCGGAAGCGCCTCGGAAAGGGGTGAATCTAAATTCTGCATTGAATGATGTATAATTCCGTTGACGCCCATTTTCAACGTCCCTACCTAATTATGCACCAGTCACTGCATAAATGGATGAGACGATGATTGATCTGAGTGGGAAACGCGCCCTCGTCACCGGCGGCTCTCGCGGCATCGGGGCGGCGATCGCTCTGGCCCTGGCCGAGAACGGTGCCGATGTCGCCTTCACCTACGCCAACTCCCCCGATCGCGCAGAGGGCGTTAGAGGCGCGATCGCAGTCAAGGGGCGCAGGGCTTTCGCCATCAAGGCCGACAGCGCCGACCCCAAGGCGATTGAACGGTCCGTCGCGGAGGCCGTCACAGCACTTGGCGGGATGGACATCCTCGTCAACAGCGCCGCAGTGGGCTTCAATGGCCTGATCGCCGATCTCGATGTGGACGCCTACCAGGCGATGATGGACATCAACGTCCGGGCCCCGGTGCTGTTCTCCAAGGCCGCCATCCCGCATCTGACCTCGGGCGGACGCATCATCTTTATCGGCTCCAGCCTGGGGGATCGCGTCCCGTTCCCGGGCGTGACCGCCTACGCCATGTCGAAGTCGGCGCTTCTGTCTTTGACGCGTGGTCTTGCCCGCGAACTGGGGCCACAGGGCGTCACGGTCAATCTGGTCGCCCCCGGCTCGACGGATACCGAGGCCAACCCGGCGGACGGCGAGAGCGCTGAGTTCCAGCGTGGTTTGACGGCGCTGGGACGTTTCGCCGAGCCGGCCGAGATCGCCAACGCCGTGGCCTTCCTGGCCAGTGCGGCCGCCGGCGTCATCACCGGCTCCGTCCTGACCGCAGACGGCGGCGCCACAGCGTGATCCCTAAGACGCCTCCGGTTCTTGCAGCCGGAGGCGTCATGGCGGCCAGCGCCCCATGAGATCATTGGCCCGGACGCACCGCATTAAAGCTGAGGGATCCGCCGATCATCACCGAGCACGATCCCCATGGTCCGTCGCATCAATCGCGGGCTGAAGCCCAGGCCGCGCCAGGCTTTCGGCTGGCTCCGACATCCCTGACGACATCCAGCAGAGCGCGCAACGCAGGGGGATAGACCGATGCCCAGGGAAGTAGAGCGCCAGCCTCTCTTCGCCCGGCATCCAGTCCGAAAGGACCTGGCGTAAACGTCCCCGCGTCAGCGCACCGGACGCCGCAAACTCTGGAACGTAGGCGATGCCCAAACCAGCGACGGCGGCGTCCACCATCAGCGCCTCGTCATCAAGGACCAGACGGCCGCTGATAGCGAGCGCTAGCGGAGTTCCGTTGCGCTCGAACTCCCAGCGATAGGGTTTGCCGCTCGGCAATCGGTGGCCGATGCAGCGATGGCGATTCAGAGCTTCCGGCGTGTCCGGCGTGCCGGCGCGCTCGAGATAAGCCGGAGCCGCGACGCACACGTATCGAAGCCCGGCAGGCATGGGCGCCGCGATCATGTCCTTGGGGATCATGTCATGCGGCCGTACGCCGACATCGAAACCCTGTTCTACAATATCGACGAGACGATCCTTCGCGACGATATCCACGGTCACCTCGGGAAACCGTTCGGCCATCTTCGACAGGATGTCGCGGACAAACATCGCCACGGCCAGACGCGGTGCATTCAGACGGACCACGCCCTGCACCTGCCCGCGGAATGGAGCGACGCTCTCCAACGCGTCGTCAAGCAGGTCGAATGCTGGGCCCAGGCCTTCGAGCAGACGGATTCCCGCCTCAGTGGGTGAGACGCTCCGCGTTGTCCGATTCAGCAAGCGCACACCGAGACGTGTCTCGAGCGTCCGCAAGGCGTGGCTGAGCGTCGAGGGAGCCACGCCCAGCTCATCCGCCGCCCGCCGAAAGCTGCGAAGGCGGGCCACCGTCGCAAAGGTCATCAGATCGTTTAGCGACGGGCGGGCCATTCGTGGGATTATTTCATCAACTCGTGCGGAATTGAACGTCTAACCGATCAAATCGACGTCTCCTACCTTCGATCAGCCCCGACAAGCTCGGCGCAAAACCTCAACAACCGAGACGTAACTCCAATGTCTGACCGCGAAGCGATCTTCCCACCCAATCGTCACGCCCTTTACGATCTTCATCGCTATTCCGCCGCCATTCGGTCCGGTGACCTCGTCTTTGTGTCCGGACAGGTCGGCAGTCGCGAAGACGGCTCGCCCGAGCCTTCGTTTGAGGATCAGGTCAGAAGGGCGTTCGCAAATCTCGAAGGAGTCTTGACCGCCGCCGGCTGCGGGTTCGACGACATCGTCGATGTGACCACCTTCCACACGAACCCAGACGCCCAACTGGAGACGGTGATGGCTGTCCGAGCAGAGCTTCTCGGCGGACCGCCTTACCCCAACTGGACCGCCATCGGAGCCACTTGGCTGGCAGGGTTCGATTTCGAGATAAAGGTGATTGCCCGCGTGCCAGGGGATTTCCCCAAGGCTGACCCCGGCATTTCACATCCCTGTTGATAGCCCTGCGGATCGGATATCGGCTCTAAGGGGCCGATATCTCCGTCTTCAGGACCTCAGTGACCGTCGGAAAACATCCGGGTCGCGCGCTTTCGGCATTCGAAAAGTGCGCTCGTATCGGATGCGTCAGAAGACAGCCGAGCCGGAACAAAGTGTGCGCTAACGGCGCGCATTGCGCCAATCAACCTACCCGATCCAACAGGGCGATGATCTCCTCGATCTTGCGACGCTGCTCCGCTGGGTCACCCGAGACGATGGCGTCCTCGACGCAGTGGCTGAGGTGCCCCTTCAGCATCTCGTTTTCGAACCGGCCCAAGGCGGCCTTAATGGCCCGGACCTGGGTCAGGATGTCGATGCAATAGCGGCCGTCCTCCACCATACGCGAGACGCCGCGCACCTGGCCCTCGATGCGGTTCAAACGCTTGGTCAGCGCGGGCTTGTCGTGGTGATGCATGGTCGGATCATAGCGTGGATCACCCATTTGCAAAATACCCTATGGGGGTATAATTGCGGTCCATAGTTAAGGTCGAGGATCGCCCATGTCGCATGACCATAGCCCGCACGATCACCGTCATTCCCAGGGCCCCGACGCCCAATCCTCGACCAACGCCACAGCGAAGGATCCCGTCTGCGGCATGACGGTCGATCCGGCGAAGACGACCCACCATACGACGCACGACGGGCACGAGTTCCACTTCTGCTCGGCCGGTTGCCGAGCGAAGTTCGTCGCTGATCCGGCGAAATACCTGACGCCCGCCGCGCCCGAACCCGTCAAGCCCGGCGTCATCTACACCTGCCCCATGCACCCCGAGGTGCGCCAGATCGGCCCGGGAGCCTGTCCAAAGCGGCATGGCGCTGGAGCCGGAAGACGCCACGGCCGGCGCCGGCCCCAATCCCGAGATCGCCGACTTCACCCACCGGTTCGTCGTCGGCGCCGTCCTGATGGTCCCCCTGTTCGTGATGGAGATGGGCTCGCACCTGCTCGGTCTGCACATTCCCCTACCCCACGGCTGGAGCGGATGGGTCCAGTTCGCCCTGGCGACGCCGGTGGTGTTGTGGGCGGGCTGGCCGTTCATCGCGCGCGGCTGGACCTCGGTCAGGACTTGGAACCTGAACATGTTCACCCTGATCGCGCTCGGGACCCTGGTCGCCTGGGGTTTCAGCACGGCCTCGGTCGTCGCGCCCGACCTGATCCCCGACGCCTTCAAGGACATGCACGGCCAGCCGCCCCTCTATTTCGAGGCCGCCGCCGTCATCGTCACCCTGGTGCTCTTGGGCCAACTGCTGGAGTTGCGCGCCCGCGAACGTACCTCCGGCGCCATCCGAGCCCTGCTGGACCTGGCGCCAAAACAGGCCCTGCGCATCCGGTTGGACGGAACGGACGAGGAGATCGCCGTCGAACACATTGCCGTGGGCGACCGCCTGCGCGTGCGGCCGGGCGAGAAAGTCCCGGTCGATGGCCGCCTGATCGAAGGCCGGGCATCGCTGGACGAGTCGCTCGTCACCGGTGAATCCCTGCCGGTGACGAAGCAGGTCGGCGACGATCTGATCGCGGGCTCGTTGAACGCCACCGGCGGCTTCGTGATGGAGGCCGAGAAGGTCGGAGCCGACACCCTGCTGAACCAGATCGCCGCCCTGGTGGCTAAGGCCCAGCGCAGCCGCGCGCCGATCCAGCGGCTGGCCGACCGCGTCTCCGCCTGGTTCGTGCCCGCCGTGGTGCTGGCGGCGGTCGCGGCCTTCATCGTCTGGTCTGTGATCGGGCCGGAGCCGCGTCTGGCCTATGCGCTGGTCGCGGCGGTCAGCGTGCTGATCATCGCCTGCCCCTGCGCCCTGGGTCTGGCCACGCCCATCTCGATCATGGTCGGGGTGGGGCGCGGCGCCCAGGCGGGCATACTGATCCGCGACGCGGAAGCATTGGAAACCTTCGCCTCTGTCGACACAGTGGTGGTCGACAAGACCGGCACCCTGACCGAGGGCCGCCCCGCCCTGACCGCCGTCCAGCCCGCGCCCGGTTTCGACGAGGCCGAATTGCTGCGCCTCGCCGCCGCGGTCGAGCGGGCCAGCGAGCACCCCATCGCCCGCGCCATCACCGAGGGCGCTTCCGCGCGCGGGATCACGCCCGCCGCCGCCGAGGACTTCGACAGCCCCGTCGGGCGCGGGGCCTTGGGCCTGGTCGAGGGCCGCCGCGTGCTGATCGGTTCAGTCGGCTTCCTGAAGGACGAAGACGTCGACGCCTCCGGCCTGTCCGCCCCGGCCGACGCCCTGCGCGCCGATGGAGCGACCGTGGTCATCGTGGCCGTGGACGGCGCGCCCGCGGGCCTGCTGGCTGTGGCCGACCCGGTCAAGGCGGCGACCACGGCCGAGGCGGTCGCGGCCCTGCACGCCGAGGGCGTTCGCATCCTGATGCTGACCGGTGACAACGAAACCACGGCCCGTGCCATCGCTGCCCGCCTGAACATTGATGAGGTCCGCGCCGACGTCAGCCCCGCCGACAAGGCCGCCGTGGTCGAAGCCCTGAAGGCTGAAGGCCGTCGCGTCGCCATGGCCGGCGACGGGGTCAATGACGCGCCCGCCCTGGCCGCCGCAGACGTCGGGGTGGCGATGGGCGCGGGCTCGGACGCGGCGATCGAGAGCGCGGGCGTCACCCTGCTCAGCGGCGACCTGAACGGCATCGTCCGGGCGCGACGCCTGTCGCGCGCCACGGTGTGCAACATCCGCCAGAACCTCGGCTTCGCCTTCGGCTACAATGCGCTCGGCGTGCCTCTGGCGGCGGGCGTCCTCTATCCGGCCTTCGGCCTGCTGCTCAGTCCGATGATCGCCGCCCTGGCCATGTCGCTGTCGTCTGTCAGCGTCATCTCCAACGCCCTACGGCTTAAGGGCGTCCGGCTGTAGAAGGCAGAGCGCCGAAAGTCCTGCTTGCCGATCGGCCCGCCATCGGACGACCAGTCAACGCGGAGTGACGTCTGGCGCCTGTAGCATTCTGCGCGGCGGGTTCGACGAGGCCTAAAACGCGACGATCACCCGAAGCTCAGTCCCGTCACCACAGGTCGCAAGGAAGGCGTCTGGCTGCACGCGTCAAACGGTCAGGCTCGTAAAAGTCTGTGGCTACCGGAAACCTACGGGTAGCGCTTGTCTGCACATCGCGCTCGACTCAGCTTCTCGCGATCCTCGCGCAGCGGCTCAGGAGGCGTCACATGACCGAGCCTCGGCTCTTCACTGAAAAGGAGGCCGCAGAGTACCTGGGCCTGCCAGCGGCCAGCGTCCGCAAACTATCGTTCGGGCACGTGCGGCTCGGAACACGACATCGATACGACCGCAAGGTTCTGGACGCCCATCTTGACCGGCTGGCCGGACTGGATTCTTCTGCGGAACTGAACGTGAACAAGGCCGATGCCGAACTCGCCCGCTTCATTGCCGATCACCCGGATGCTGCCCGGGGTCCATAGGATCAAGCGCGCCAAGGCGAACCGGGTTTTTGAATACTGGTACGCGTGGCGCGGCGGTCCGCAAATCCTGGCGGCGCAAGCTTCCAGCCTGCGCTCCCTCGCGCGAGAGGTCGCCCGAAAGGCGCCGGCGGCGATGGAGGCCTATCGCGCGCAGATCAAGACCGAGAAAAGCGCGACCGACGAGCCGACACTCTACGGCTTGATCACGCGCTACCTCGACCTGATGAACCAGGACAAATCACTGGCTCTTCGAACCAAGACGGATCGCCGCAAACATCTTGACCTCGTACGGACGGAATTGGGTGATCTAACGCTGGCCGCCCTCACCTCACCTAAGGCGCGATCCTTCTTGCTCACCTGGCGCGACAAGCGAGCGAACACGCCCAAGACCGCCGACGACGAGCTTCTGGGCGCGCTGTCACTGGTTCTGAACTGGGCCGTGAACCGGGGTGAGTTGGCTACGAATCCCGTCGCGAACTTCCCGCGCATCTACAAGGTCAACCGGGCCGACATAATCTGGGAGCCGCAGCATCTGGAGACCATCCTGGCCTACGCTGACCCGCCAATCGCGGCGGCGATCCGACTGGCTGCGGTCACGGGTCTGCGCAAGAACGACCTCATCGCCCTGCCTTGGGCGGCGGTGAAGGAGAACGCCATCATCTGGCAAACCGGCAAAAGCCGGGGCCGAAAGAGCGTGGTCCTTCCGATCACGGACGCTGTCCGGGAGGTACTGGGCTCCCTTGAGCGCGGCAGTTGCCCGACCGTGCTGTCCACCTCCGACGGTGAACCGTGGACACCGCCAGGCCGCGGTCTGGACAGCGGCGTACAACGCGCCCGCAATGATGCTGAGGAAGCGGCGCAGACGCGTTCAGGATCGGAAGCGACCGCCGGTCTGGATGGACTGCGCTTCCATGACCTGAGAGGCACCGCGGCGACGAACTACATCCTCGCCGGCCTGCCGCTCGACGACGTGGCCACGATCCTGGGGTGGGAGTTGCAGCGTGTGAAGGAGATCGCCCGGCGCTACGTCACAGGGGAAGCTATCGGATTGGGTATGATCGCCCGGCTTCAGGAAGGGCAGAACAGAAGGCCAACTGTAAAACCCAGTGTAAAACCCACCTCCCTCAGGAGAGGTCAAAAGGGCTCAAATGCAGTGAGGGCGGTGGCTGGGGAACTAGGACTCGAACCTAGAATGACGGTACCAAAAACCGTAGTGTTACCATTACACCATTCCCCAGCGGATCGGCGTATCCGCAGGGCCGTGGCCCGGCGGAGGCGGTCAGATACGCCAAGCCGTTTTCGGATGCAACACCCTCTCAGAGGACAATTTTCGCGGCCGCGAAAGATGGGTGAAATGGGTGCTTGCGGGCTCTGGCGGCCGTCGCTATAAGCCGCGTCCTCACTTCGGGGCGTCGCCGAACGGCCCGTCCCCACGGTCGGAGTGTGGCTCAGCCTGGTAGAGCACTGCGTTCGGGACGCAGGGGTCGGAGGTTCGAATCCTCTCACTCCGACCATTCTCTCTTCTTCCTCAGAGACTTGGGCTCAAGCGTCGTTCGCCGCCTGAGCCACGGCGTTCAGATGCGCGCCGACCCGCTCGATGTAGCGCTGGCCCAGGGCCTGGCGGTGCGCCAGCAGGTCCGGCGAGCCGGCGTCATAGTCGGCCATCAGCCGCCGCACGAAATCCCCGCCCTGGACCTCGGCCAGGACCTGATCCATCGCCGCGCGCGAGGCGGCGTTGATGATCTCGCGCACCCGTCAGATAGGCGCCGTACTCGGCGGTGTTGGAGATGCGGGCGAAGGCTCCGGCGATGCCGCGCTGATACATCAGGTCGGTGACCAGCTTGGTCTCGTAGAAACATTCGAACCAGGCGACCTCGGGCGGATAGCCGGCGTCGACCAGCTTCATGAAGGCCGCGTCGATCAGTTCGGCCACGCCGCCGCACAGCACCACCTGCTCGCCGAACAGGTCGCTCTCGCACTCGTCCTTCATGGTGGTCTCAAGGATGCCCTTGCGCCCGCAGCCCAGGGCGGCGGCGTAGGACAGGCCCAACGCATGGGCGCCGCCGGTGGCGTCCTGTTGGACCCCGAACAGGCAGAAGACCCCCTCGCCGGCTTCATAGAGGTCGCGGATGCGCGGGCCGATCCCCTTGGGAGAGGCCAGGATCACGTCCAGATCGGGGCGGGGCCGCACCAGGCCGAAGCGGACCGACAGGCCGTGGGCGAAGACCAGGGCCGCGCCGGGGCGGATGTTCGGCTCCAGTTCGTCGCGCCACAGGTCGCGGTGCGCCTCGTCCGAAACCATCACGGCCACGACGTCGGCGCCGGCGGTCGCCTCGCCCGCCGTCATGACGCGAAAGCCGTCGGCCAGCGCCAGCTCGCGGGTCTTGGAGTCCGTCTTCAACCCGACGACGATGTCGGGCACGCCCGAATCGCGCAGGTTCAGCGCATGGGTGCGCCCCTGGCTGCCGTAGCCGATCATGGCGACGCGGCGACCGCGCAGGATCGACAGGTCGCAGTCGCGGTCATGGAAGACGGGCAAGGGATTGGCTAGGGTCTGGGTCATGACCGTCCTCATAACGCCATCCGCCGTCGTCGCCTTCTGGAAAGAGGCCGGGCCCGAAAAGTGGTTCGTCAAGGACGCCGCCTTCGACACCCTGTTCCGCGACAGCGGCCGGGCCCTGCACTGGGCCGCCGCACGACGTGAACTGGACGACTGGATGGAGACGCCCGAGGGAGCGCTGGCCCTGATCCTGCTGCTGGACCAGTATCCACGAAACAGCTTTCGCGGCACGGCGCACCAGTTCGCGACCGATCCCCTGGCCCTGTGGTTCGCCCGGATGGCGGTCGAGCGTGGCCATCATCTGGCGGTCGCGCCGGAGATGAAGAACTTCATCCTGCTGCCGTTCGAGCATTCCGAGCGGATCGAGGACCAGGACCGCTACATGGCGCTGGCCGCCGGCGATGCGGAGATGGAGAAATGGGGCCGCATCCACCGCGACATCATCGTGCGCTTCGGCCGCTTTCCGCACCGCAACGCCGCGCTGGGTCGCGCAAGCACGCCCGAGGAACAGGCCTTCCTGGACGAAGGCGGCTTCGGCGGCTGATTCGATCCACAAGAGAGGATCACGCGAGCGATTGGCGTTCGAGTGATTCGGGGGTCAATCTGTCGGCATGAACGCCCAGGTCGCCATCGCTGCACTTCAGGCCCGCACCGGCGCCGCGCCGGCGGATCACCCGGAATGGCAGTATCTGAACCTGCTGCGCGACATTCTGGACAACGGGGTGCGGCGCGACGACCGGACGGGCACCGGGACGCTGGGCGTGTTCGGCCGCCAGATGCGCTTCGACCTGTCGAAGGGCTTTCCCGTCCTGACCACCAAGAAGCTGCACCTGCGCTCGATCATCGTCGAACTGCTGTGGTTCCTGCGGGGCGAGACCAACATCGGCTGGCTGAAGGAAAACGGGGTCAGCATCTGGGACGAATGGGCCGACGCCGAGGGCGAGCTGGGCCCGGTATATGGCAAGCAATGGCGGTCGTGGGCGGCGCCGGACGGCCGCGTCATCGACCAGATCCAGAAGCTGGTTCACGGACTGAAGACCAACCCCAACGGCCGTCGCCACATCGTCAGCGCCTGGAATCCCGCCGACGTCGACGACATGGCGCTGCCGCCCTGCCACTGCCTGTTCCAGTTCTTCGTCGCGGACGGCAAGCTGAGCTGCCAGCTGTATCAGCGCAGCGCCGACGTCTTCCTGGGCGTGCCGTTCAACATCGCCTCCTATGCGCTGCTGACGATGATGATGGCCCAGGTGGTCGGGCTGGAGCCGGGCGAGTTCGTCCACACCTTCGGCGACGCGCACCTGTATCTGAACCATCTGGAGCAGGCGGAACTTCAGCTGACGCGCGAACCCCTGGCGCTGCCGACCATGACGATCGCGCCGAAGGACGATCTGTTCGCCTATCAGCTGTCGGACTTCACCCTCGGCGACTACGCCCCCTGGCCGCACATCAAGGCGCCTGTGTCGGTGTGAGCCGCCGCGCGACCGTCCTGGAGCCCGTAATGATCGTTCGCGCCGTCCTGGCGAGCCTTGCGCTTCTGTCGGCGCCGGTCACGCCCGCCCTCGCCTTTTCGCCGTCCGGCGCCGAGGCCGCGGCCGTCGCGTCGACCCGCCAGACCCTGACGACGCCGGATGGCCGCGTCGTGCCCCTGTCGACCTGGACCGCCCCCGACGAAAGGGGCGTCGTTGTCTTCAGCCACGGCTTCGGCGGCGCGCCGGAGGCCTATCAGCGACTGCTGTCGGCATGGGCCGCGCACGGCTTCACCGTCATCGCCCCGCTGCACGTCGATTCCCAGCAGCATCCGGATCGGAGCGCCAACGGCCAGGTCGCCCTGACGACGCGATTGGAGGACCTGGCCCTGACGCGCGCGGTCGCCGAACGCGAGCACCTCGGCAAGCCGCTGGTCGTCGCCGGCCATTCCTTCGGTTCGCTGATGTCCCTGATCGCAGGCGGCGCGACCACCATACTGGGCCCGCAAGGCGATCCCGCCGTGAAGGGCGTAATCGCCCTGTCCTCGCCCGGCCCCATCCCGGTCGTGGTGACGCCCGAGACCTATCGCACCCTGGCCGCGCCCCTGCTGGTCGTGACCGGCGATCAGGACATCGTGCCGGGCTACGCCGACGACTGGCGTGATCACCGCCTGCCGTTCGACACCGCGCCTGAGGGGGACAAGACCCTGATCGTGATCGCGGGAGGCGGTCACCAGACGCCGGCGACCGCCGAAGGCGAACAGTTCGATCTTCTGGTTCGGGCGACCGAGGATTTTCTGGACGCCTACGCCCTGGGCGACGCCGAGGCCAAGGGCCGGCTGGACGCGCTGTCCGCGCCCGGCGTCACCGTCGAGCATCGCTGAGGCCGTCATGGATCTGAAGGCGTTGCAGGCCGATGTCCTGCGCATCTCCGACATCTATGCGGCCGAACACGCCATCGACCGCGACCGGGACTGGGCGCTTCTGAAGCTGCAGGAGGAGCTGGGCGAGTTGACGGCCGAGCATCTGCGCCTGTCGCAACGGGCGCGCGGCAAACCCGACGCCCTGGCCCTGGGCGACGAGGCGGCCGACGTGCTGGGGATGCTGCTGATCTACTGCGCCCGCGCCGGGGTCGACCTGGACGAGGCGATGCGGCGCAAATGGCTGCGTTGGCTGGAGCCGAGGAAAGGCGACGCGGCATGAGCATTCCGATCCTGTCCCTGGTGGTCGCGCGCGGGCGCAACGGGGTCATCGGCCGTGACGGCGATCTGCCCTGGCGGCTGCGGTCGGACCTGCAGCGGTTCAAGGCCATCACCATCGGCAAGCCCTGCCTGATGGGGCGCAAGACCTGGGAG
This sequence comes from Brevundimonas albigilva, assembly GCF_023503965.1. Classification (GTDB taxonomy): domain Bacteria; phylum Pseudomonadota; class Alphaproteobacteria; order Caulobacterales; family Caulobacteraceae; genus Brevundimonas; species Brevundimonas albigilva. The sequence continues at coordinate 226,036 of NZ_CP097298.1, forward strand.
AGCCTGCCGCTGCGCCCCCTGCCCGGCCGGCTGAATCTGGTCCTGACCCGCGACCAGTCGTACGAGGCCGAAGGGCTGTCCAAGGGTGCGCTGGTCTGCGGCACGCTGGATGAGGCTATCGAGATCGCGCGCGAGACGGCCGAGGAAGACGGCGTCGGCGAAATCTGCGTCATCGGCGGCACGGCCCTGTTCGAGGCCGCTCTGCCCCGCGCCCGCCGGCTGTACATCACCGAGGTCGACGCCGCGCCCGAGGGCGACGCGTTCTTCCCGGCGTTCGACGCCGAGGCCTGGACCGAGGTATCGTCGGAGACGCACCCGGCCGGCGAGAAGGACGACCACGCCTTCACCTTCCGCGTGCTGGAACGGCGATAAGGAGGCCGCCATGTATGTGACCACGACCAACGACCTGCCGGGCTTTCGCGTCACCCGCAACATCGGCCTGGTGCGCGGCGTGACGGTGCGCTCGCGCAACGCCATCTCCGACGCCATCGGCGGGGTCCAGTCGATGCTGGGCGGACGGGTCGGCGCCTATGTCAAGCTGGCCGAGGCCGGGCGGCAAGAGGCGTATGACGAACTGGTCAAGCACGCCCAGGCCCACGGCGCGAACGCCATCCTGGCCGTCCGCTACGACGCCACCGAGATCATGCCCGGCGTGACCGAGGTGCTGGCCTATGGAACCGCCGTGGTGGTCGAGCCGGCCTAGAGACCCAGTTCCGCCGCCACCCGCGCCGCCACCGCAGCGAAGCGGCCGGCGATCTCTCCCGACGGGTCGGCCAGGACGACGGGCCGTCCCGCATCGCCCGCCTGACGCACGGCGGCGTCCAGCGGCAGGTCGCCCAGGAAGGGCACGCCCAGGCGCGCGGCCTCGGCCTCGGCCCCGCCCTGGCCGAAGACCGGGCCGCTCATGTTCTCGATCAGGCCCAGGGTCGGCACGCCGACCTTCTGGAACAGGGTATGGGCGCGGCGGGCGTCGGCCAGGGCCACCTCCTGCGGCGTGGAGACAACGACCGCGCCGTCCAGCGGCGTCTTCTGGATCAAGGTCAGTTGCACGTCGCCGGTCCCCGGCGGCAGGTCGACCACCAGCACGTCCAGCGGCGCCTCGGCGGTTCCCCAGCGCGTCTGGGTCAGCATCTGGGTGATGGCCTGCGACGCCATGGGCCCGCGCCAGATCATGGCGTCGTCCATCCGGGTCAGCAAGCCGACCGACATGGCCTTCAACCCGTGCGCCTGATGCGGAACGATGGCGCCGTCCTCATAGGCGGGCTGGCCGGCGATCCCCAGCATGGTCGGCAGCGAGGGTCCATAGACGTCGGCGTCCAGGACGCCGGCCGACAGTCCGCGCGTCGCCAGGGCGGCGGCCAGGTTGACGGCGACGGTGGACTTGCCCACCCCGCCCTTGCCGCTGGCCACGGCCAGGACGCGGCGGACGTGCGCCGGGCGATCGGTCGGGACCGGCGCCTTGGGTCGCCCCTGGTCGACGGCGGCCCTGGAAAGGCCGGCGGTGCGCGGCGCGGCGGCCGGCCTGGCCTCGGCCGTCAGGATCACCGATGCGCGCGCCAGGCCGGGAAGCGCCTTCAGGGCCGCCTCTGCGGCGTCGCGAACGGGAGCGTAGAGCGCCGCCCTGGCGCCGTCGACCTCCAGGGCGAAACCGGCGCGGTCCTCGCCGACCACCAGGCCCTGCACCAGGCCGGCGGCGACCAGCCCCCGGCCCGACGCCGGGTCGATGACGGCGTCCAGGGCGGCGATGACGGCGGAACGTTCGACCAAGGCGGCCTCCGGGGGCTTGCGGACGGGAAGGCGCGCGTTCTATCGCCGACGGACGCCGCCCGCGAGCCTGGATTTGTCGCAACAGCCTTCAATCACCCTCATCGCCGGCCCGACCGCCTCGGGCAAGTCCGCCCTGGCGCTGAAGCTGGCGCGCGAGACGGGAGCGGTCATCCTCAACGCTGACAGCCAGCAGCTCTACGCCGATCTGCGGGTCCTGACCGCCCGGCCCAGCCAGGAGGACGAGGCCCAGGCCGAGCATCGACTGTACGGCGTCGCGGACGCGGCGGACGCCTGGTCGGCGGGCCGCTGGAGCCGCGCGGCGATGGCCGAGATCGAGCGCCTGGGCGCGGATGGCCGCCCCCTCGTCCTGGTCGGCGGTACGGGGCTCTATTTCACGAGCCTGACCCGAGGCCTGGCCGATATTCCCGATGTGCCATTGGAGGTGCGCGAGGCGGTCGAGCGAGACTATGAGACGCAGGGGGAAACCGCCTTCCGCGCCCGTCTGGCCGAGGCCGACCCCGATGCGGCGGCCGCGATCGAGCGCGGCGACCGGCAGAGGCTGATCCGCGCCATGAGCGTGCTGACCGCCAGCGGCCGCCCGCTCAGCGCCTGGCGCGCGCAGACCCGCCCGCTGCTGGCCCCGGAGGCCTGGCGGGGGATGGTGATGGAGCCCGACCGCGTCGCTCTCTATGACGCCTGCGACCGGCGCGTGGACCGGATGATGACGGACGGCGCCTTGGCGGAGGTGGAGACGCTGCTGGCGCGTGGGTTGGACCCGTCGCTGCCCGCCATGAAGGCTGTCGGCGTGCGGGAACTGGCGGACTTTCTGGAGGGCCGATGCTCGCGCGAGCAGGCGACGGACGCCCTGAAACAGGCCACGCGCAACTATGCCAAGCGCCAGCTGACCTGGTTTCGCAACCAGACGCCGCAATGGCGTCGCGCGTCCGGGGTCGCATGACGGCTTGGAGATCGAGCGCCGACCGCCTATATTGAGCCTGTCCGGCCTCGGCCGGACTATGGCGATAAAGGCGCCTGTAATAAGCGGACCGGACCCGGGTGCGATTCCCGGCGGCTCCACCATCTTCTTCCCCGCGTTATCGGCGGAGGCAGCCTGGGGCCGACTAGCATCGACGGACGTGTAAAGAGGATTGCTTTCGCTCGTCCTGGCCCACCGTATCGGGCCTTTATCTAACTGCGAACGATAACTTCGCTGGAGAAGTCGCTCTCGCCGCGTAATGCGGTTCGAGTGATTTCAGATCTTAAGTCCTAGGGGTTCAGATCCCTGGGCGGGGCCCGGAGGGCGCCTGGCAACAGAAGCCCTCCACTCCACCTCGAAAGCCCTTCGCGCGCCTGGCGACAGAATCCCGGCGCTTTACCTTCATGCCATCTTTCGCCCGCGCACGGTCGCCGCTATCAGTCGCGCACTGAAGCGAGGTGACGATGACCGACCAGGCCCCTCCGGTCGACGAGATGAATTACGAGCGGCTGGCCCACGAGGCGCTGCGCGGCGTCGTGCGTGCGGCGCTGGAGCGGGTCGTCGCCGACGGCCTGCCGGGCGCGCATCATTTCTACATCACCTTCAAGACCCGGGCCCCAGGCGTTTCGGTGTCGCCCGACATCCTGGCCAAATATCCCGATGAAATGACGGTCGTGCTCCAGCACCAGTATGACGATCTGCGGGTCGAGGCGGACCGCTTCTCAGTCAAGCTGCGCTTCGGCGGCGTGCCCAAGACCCTGGCCATGCCCTATTCGGCGGTGACGCGCTTCTACGATCCCAGCGTCCAGTTCCTGCTGCAGTTCGAGGCGCCGGAAATCAACGAAGCCGTCGAGGAGCCCACCCCGCCCGAGCCGACCCCGCCGTCCGATGACGGCCCCAAGGTCGTCTCGCTGGACCAGTTCCGCAAGAAATAGGCGCGTTATCGCGGATAGGCGCGGATCGTGATCCGCTCGCGCTCGCCTTCATGGCGTTCGACCAGCAGGCGGGCGACCTGGGCGTCGTCATGGAACAGATAGCCCTTGATGGCGTCCAGCAGCGCCTTGGCCAGGTTGTCCAGGTCCATCCAGGGCGGGTCGCCGACGTGCTCCATGCGGATCTCGACGACATGATCGCCCCAGGCCGGGCGCGCGCCGCGCCATTCCTTGCGCATGAACTCATAGACCAGGGGCTTGTAGTATTTGGCTTGGGTGGTCAGGCCGTCGATGACGATCTCGACGGCCTGGCCGTCCTCGCGCGCCCGCACCTTGCCGGTACCGATCCAGCCCGCCGTCATGCCTTCGCCTTGCCCTGCATGGCGTCCGTGCTACACGCCTGCGCAACGCAAAGCCACGCCGGAAGACGAGTCCCATGAGCAACGTCCGCACCGAAACCGACACCTTCGGCCCGATCGAGGTCGCCGCCGACCGTTACTGGGGCGCCCAGGCGCAGCGCTCGCTGGGCAACTTTAAGATCGGCTGGGAAAAGCAGCCCCTGCCGGTCGTGCGGGCGCTGGGCGTCGTCAAGCGCGCGGCGGCCGAGACCAATCGCGACCTGGGCAAGCTGGACCCCAAGCTGGCCGACGCCATCATCCAGGCCGCCAACGAAGTCATCGAGGGCAAGCTGAACGACCACTTCCCGCTGGTCGTCTGGCAGACGGGTTCGGGCACCCAGTCGAACATGAACGCCAATGAGGTGATCTCGAACCGCGCCATCGAAATCCTGGGCGGCGAGATGGGCTCCAAAAAGCCTGTCCATCCCAACGACCACGTCAACATGAGCCAGTCGTCCAACGACACCTATCCGACGGCCATGCACGTGGCCTGCGCCGAAGAGGTGGTGCACCGCCTGCTCCCGGCGCTGCAGAAGCTGGGCAATGCGTTGAACGACAAGGCCGAGGCCTGGAAGGGCATCATCAAGATCGGCCGCACCCACACCCAGGACGCCACGCCCCTTACGCTGGGCCAGGAGTTCGGCGGTTACGCGGCGCAGGTTCGCAACGGAATCGAGCGGATCGAGCAGACCCTGCCCAAGCTGATGGAACTGGCCCAGGGCGGCACCGCGGTCGGCACCGGCCTGAACGCGCCGATCGGCTTTGCGGAAGGGGTGGCGGATCGCGTCGCCCAGATCACAGGTCTGCCGTTCAAGACCGCGCCGAACAAGTTCGAGGCCCTGGCCGCCCACGACGCCATGGTCTTCAGCCACGGCGCGATCAACACGGTCGCCGCGTCGCTGTTCAAGATCGCCAACGACATCCGCTTCCTGGGCTCGGGCCCGCGCTCGGGGCTGGGCGAACTGGCCCTGCCGGAAAACGAGCCGGGTTCGTCCATCATGCCGGGCAAGGTCAATCCGACCCAGTGCGAGGCCCTGACCCAGGTGTGCGCCCAGGTGTTCGGCAACCACGCCACCCTGACCTTCGCCGACTCGCAAGGTCATTTCGAACTGAACGTCTTCAATCCGGTGATGGCCTACAACTTCCTGCAGTCGGTGCGCCTGGTGGCGGACGCGGCCGTCAGCTTCACCGACAATTGCGTCGTCGGCATCGAGCCGCGCGAGGACAACATCAAGCGGGGCCTGGAGAACAGCCTGATGCTGGTCACGGCGCTGAACGCCAAGCTGGGCTACGACACCTGCGCCAAGATCGCCAAGACGGCGCACAAGAACGGCACCACCCTGCGCGAGGAAGCCGTCGGCGGCGGCTATCTGACGAACGAGGAGTTCGATGAATACGTGCGCCCCGAAAAGATGATCGCGCCGCAGTAGGCGCCGATCGAACGCGAAACGAAAAAGGCCCCGCCGGATCGGCGGGGCCTTTTGTCATCAAGGCGAGGCGCCTCAGTGCGGCTTTTCGGTCCAGCGGGCCTTGGCCTCGTCCTTGGTCAGGTTCAGGTGGACGTGCTTGTCGTCCACGCGCTCGACCCAGCTGACCGGGATCATGTGGTGCTTGAAGCCGCCGGCCAGATCCATCTTCGCCAGTTCGATCTGGTCGCCCAGAACGTGGTCCACGCGGCCGACGTGCCCGCCGTCCGAACCGACCACTTCCAGGTGTTCCTTGATGAGGGAGGCGTCTACCATGATGTTTCCTTTCGTTGCCTGTCCCCAGAATGCTTTGGGCGGCGACGGGTTTCGAACGGCGGAGCTTGAGCATGGGCGAAATCGTCAACCTGAACCGCGCGCGCAAGGCGCGGGACAAGGCCAAGGACAAGGCGCGCGCCGCCGCCAATCGCGCGGCTCACGGGCGAACGGCAGCGGAGAAGAAGACCGCTCGAACCGAGCGTGAACGCGCGGAGCGTCACATCGACGGGCACAAGCGGGAGGATTGACCCCTCAGGCCTTGGGCGCGCGGATCAGCAAGACCTGCCCCGCCAGGACCAGGACCAGTCCGATCACGGCGCTCCACCCGAAACACGCGTCCTCGAACAGCACCGACACCCCCATGGCTATGGGCGGCGTCAGGGCGGAGATATAGCTGGCCTGGGCGTAGCCGCGATGGCGGGCGAGGGTGAAATACAGGGCGAAGGCCACGACCGAGCCCAGGATCGACAGGTGCAGCAGGGACAGCAGATAGGCCGCGCTGGGCTCGATCCGCCACTCCACCCCCGTCGCCACGCCGTAGAGCGCCAGCATCCCCGTGCCGTAGGCCATCGCCCAGGCGGTCGCCGGGATCACCGGGGCGCCCGCCTGCTGACCCCGCCAGGCGAACCAGTTGCCCAGCGCCGAGGCCATGACCGCGACCAGGGCGAAACCCACGCCCAGCGCAGGCGCCGCGCCGGCCCCCGCCCCCGACAGCTGGCCCAGCGACAGCACGGCGACCCCGACCACGCCCAGCGCGGCGCCCAGCCATGCGCCGGGCGCGGCCTTCTGTCTCACCAGGACGCGAAACAGGACCAGGTTGACGAAGGCCAGGGCGGCGAAGATCACCGCCACCACGGCCGAAGCGACGTTCTCCTCGGCCGCATAGACGAAGCCGTAGCTGACCGCGAAGACGAAGGCCCCCTGCCCCGCCGCGGCCAGGTGCTGGGCGCGATCCAGGCGCAGCGGCCGGCGGGTCGCCGCGCATCCGGCGAACAGCAGGGCCGCAGCCAGGCCGAAGCGCCAGACGATCGACGCGATGGGGTCGACCGGCCCCAGCTGCAGGGTTATGGCGAACCATGTCGTGCCCCAGATCAGGGCGCAGACGACGATGGCCAGGATGGCGGCGGATCGGCTCAAGACGGGAACTCCAAACGGCAAAGCTCGCTTAACATCAGTGTCGCCTCGGCGCCGCTCACGTCTTGCGCCCGACTGTGACACACTGAACCGAGCCACGGAGACCCCGATGCGTCATGCGCCGATGATATTGCCCGCCGCCCTCGTCCTGGCCGCCTGCGCCGCGACGCCGGGGCCGAATGCCTCTACTGGCATGACGACCGTCTCCGTCACCTCCACCTACCGGGAGCGCATCATGTTGCCTCCGGGCCATGTGCTGACGGTGCGGATCGAGGATGTCAGCCTGGCCGACGCCCCCGCCGTCGTGCTGGCCGAGACCCGCAAGCCGCTGGAGGGCGGGCCGCCCTACGCCGTGACGCTGGGCGTTCCCACCGGCCAGATCGATCCCCGCCACACCTACGCCGCCCGCGCCGACATCCGCGATGCGGACGGCCGGCTGGTCTTCGTCACGGACACCCGCCACGCCGTGCTGACGCAAGGGGCGCCCGCGTCGGCCGACATCATCCTTAAATCGGCTCGCTGATCGGGTGTCGGGGCTGACGAAACGATCGGTCGTTCTGGCCGGTCACGCCACCTCGGTGGCGCTGGAGCCCGAGTTTTGGGAGGTCCTGGACCGGGTGGCGAAATCGCGCGGCCTCAGCAAGGCCGGGCTGCTGGCCGAGATCGACGCCGGCCGGGGCCGGCGGCCGCTGGCCTCGGCCTGTCGCGTCCTGGCGCTTGAATGGGCCCGCCAGGGGGCGGATTAGGTCCTGTCCTCCGGCAGCACCCGCCCCATGCCCCACAGCGCCAGGGCGGTCAGCAGCGCCGCCGCCGACAGATAGCCGCCGACCGCCGCCGGCCCCCACGCCTGCGCCAGCTTCAGCGCGACATAGGGCGCCAGCGACGCCCCCAATATGCCTGCCAGGTTGAACGCCATCGACGCCCCGGTATAGCGCACCGCCGTCGGGAACGGCCGCGCCATCGCCGCGCCCAGCGGCCCGTAGGTGCAGCCCATCAAGGCGAAACCCAGGGCGAAGAAGATCAGCAGCCCGCTCAATCCGCCGTGCAGCAGGGGCGCGAAAAGGGCGCCGAACAGGCCGATGCCGATTGTGGAGGCGATCAGGACCCTGACCTGGCCGAACTTGTCCGCCGCCAGCGCGGTCACGGGGATCAGGGCGGCAAAGAACAGCACGCCGATCAGCTGGACCGGCAGGACGTCGGCCCGCGCCAGCCCCATGCCGGTCGTGGCCCATCCCAGGGCGAAGACGGTCATCAGATAGAACAGGACGAAGGTGGTCGTGGCGCCCAGCGTGCCCAGAACCAGCGCCGCCTTGTGCCGCTGAAACAGGCTGACGACCGGCGCGCGCACCCGCTCGTGGCGTTCCACCGCCGTCTTGAACTCGGGCGTCTCGGTGATCTTCATCCGCACCCACAGCCCCACGAACACCAGCACCGCGCTGGCCAGGAAGGGCGCGCGCCATCCCCAGCTCAGGAAGGCCTCCTCGCTGAGGCTGGCCGTCAGCAGGATGAAGGCGCTGGTCGACAGGATGAAGCCGATGGGTGCGCCCAGTTGCGGGAACATGCCGAACCAGGCCTTCTTTCCCGGGCGGCGCGTTCTCGGTCGCCAGCAGGACCGCCCCGCCCCACTCGCCGCCCAGTCCCAGCCCCTGGCCGAAGCGGCAAAGCGCCAGCAGCATCGGCGCGACCACGCCCGCCTGGGCGTAGGTGGGCAGAAGGCCGATCGCCACCGTCGACAGCCCCATCGTCAACAGGGCCGCCACCAGGGTGGCCTTGCGTCCCACCCGATCGCCGAAATGGCCGAACGCCACCGCCCCCACGGGGCGGGCGAAGAAGGCGATGGCGAAGGTGGCGAAGGACGACAGCGTCGAGGTCAGCGGATCGTCGCCGGGAAAGAACAGGGCGGGAAACACCAGCACCGCCGCCGTGGCGTAGATGTAGAAGTCGAAGAACTCGATCGTCGTGCCGATCAGGCTGGCGAACAGCACCCGACCGGTCGAGTTCCTGGGCAGGACGGCGTCGGCCATGGTTTCTCCCCTCTTATGCGCCTGCGATGCCCGCCCGGCGGGCGCGTCGTCAAGCGCGATCACGTCCCGCGCGGCTTGGCGCGGGTGGTGGGGGACGCCTCGGCGGGATTGTCCGGCCACGGATGGCGAGGATAGCGGCCGCGCATCTCGGACCGGACGGCCGCCCACGAGCCGGCCCAGAAGCCGGGCAGGTCCCGGGTCACCTGCACCGGCCGGCGCGCCGGCGACAGCAGAGCCAGCGTCAGAGGAACCCGCCCGCCGCCGACGGTCGGATGGGTCGTCACGCCGAACAGCTCCTGAACGCGGATGTCGACGCGCGGACCGCCCTCCGCCGCATAGTCGATGGCCGCCGAACCCAGCGGCGTGGTCAGCCGGACCGGCGCCAGCTCGTCCAGCCGGCGCTGCAAGTCCCACGGGATCAAGGCGCGAAGGCCGTCCGCCAGACGCGCGTCGGCGATCGTCTCCAGCGAACGCGCGCCGTCCAGAAGCGGCCACAGCCACGTCTCGCGCGCGGCCGCCAGGCCTGCGTCGGACACGTCCGGCCAGGCGTCGTCCAGCCCGCGCAGAAACGCCAGGCGGGCCCGCAGCGCCGTCGACTGCTCGCCCCAGCGCAATCCCGCCAGCCCCTCAGCCTCCACCTCGGCGCGCAGGGCGGCGGCCAGCTGGGCCGCATCCGGGGCCCCGACGATCCTCTCGTCCAGCACGACGGCCCCGATGCGCCGGACCCGTCGGATCACCGGCCGGCCCGACGGCTCGCGCGCCAGGCGGTCCTCGGTCTCGATCAGGCGCGACAGGCGGGCGCGCAGCGTTTCCTCGTCCAGCGCGGCGGCCAGGCGGACCCGGTCGCGGGCGTCGCCGCCGCCCAGTTCGCCGACCGCCAGCCAGGTTTCGCGCGCGAGATGGTCTGCGGGGTCCAGCAGGGCGCCGCGTCCGCTGGCCAGCAGAAGTTCGCCCGGCCGGCCCTTGGCGCGCGCGATGCGCTCGGGAAAGGCCTCGGCCAGCAGCAGTCCTGGCTCGACCACGCGCCCGACGCCGCCGCCCGCCGCCTTGGCCCAGCGCCCGGCCAGCTTTTCCGCATCCTGCGCGCGCGGGGAACGATCGCGCGCCAACGCCGCCAGCCGGTCGGCCAGGTCGACGCTGGAGCCGCCCAGCCCCGGCTCGCTCAGCAGGGCGGCGATGCGGGCTCCCGTCAGGGCGTCGCCGTCGTCCGAGGCGATGGCGACCATGTGCGCCAGCCGCGGCGACAGCGGGATGCGGGTCAGACGCCGCCCATGCGCCGTCAGCCCGCCGTCGGCGTCCAGCGCGCCCAGGCGGCCCAGAACCTTGCGCGCCTCCGCCATCGCCCCGGCCGGCGGCGGATCCAGCAACGCCAGGCCCTCGGTCGAGCGCGCGCCCCAGCGCGCCAGGTCCAGCGCCAGCCCGGTCAGGTCCGCCTCCTGGATCTCCGGCTTCTGATGTGGAACCAGGCCGCGCGTCTGTTCCTCGTCCCACAGGCGGTAGCAGACGCCCGGCTGGGTGCGGCCCGCACGGCCCCGCCGTTGCTCGGCCGAGGAGCGGCTGACCCGCACCGTCGCCAACCGGGTCAGGCCGCTGGACGGCTCGAACCGGGGCACGCGCGACAGGCCGCCGTCGATCACCACCCGCACCCCGTCGATGGTCAGGCTGGTCTCGGCCACCGAGGTCGCCAGCACCAGCTTGCGCCGGTCCGGCGCGGCCGGCGCGATCGCCCGGTCCTGCTCGGTCCGGTCCAGGCCGCCGTACAGCGGCACGACGTCCACGTTCGGCAGACGCAGCCGCTCGCCGACCAGACGGGCCACGCGGTGGATTTCGCCCTGCCCCGGCAGGAAGGCCAGGACGGAGCCTGTCTCCTCTCCCAGGGCGGTCAGGCAGGCGCGCGCCATCGCCTCCTCGAACCGTTCGGGCGGATTGCGGCCGAGATAGCGGGTCTGGACCGGATAGGCCCGCCCCTGCGCCTCTATCACCGGCGCGCCGCCCAGCAGGCGCGACACGCCCGCCACATCCAATGTGGCCGACATCACCAGCAGGCGCAGATCCTCGCGCAACGCCCCTTGCGTCTCGCGCGCCAGGGCCAGGCCCAGGTCGGCGTCCAGGCTGCGCTCGTGAAACTCGTCGAACAGGACCGCGCCGATCCCCTCCAGGCCGGGGTCGTCCAGGATCATGCGGGTGAAGACGCCCTCGGTGACGACCTCGATGCGGGTGCGGGGGCCGATGCGGCTCTGCAACCGGGTGCGATAGCCGACCTGGCCGCCCGCGCTCTCGCCCAGGACGGAAGCCATGCGGTCGGCGGCCGCGCGCGCGGCCAAGCGTCGCGGTTCCAGCACCAGGACCTTGCCGTCCCCCAGCCACGGCTGATCCAGCAGGGCCAGGGGAACCACGGTGGTCTTCCCCGCGCCGGGCGGCGCCGCCAGCACGGCCGTATTGGCCCCCGACAGGGCGGCCTTCAGCGGATCGAGCACGGCGTGGATCGGCAGCATCGGACGGCTCTAGCCCGGCGCGGGGCGATCACGAAAGCGTCGTCTGGCGTTAACCGCGCCGTCATCCGCGTTGCGCGGCCGGGCGTAGGCCGCTAGCGTCCCGCCCGACGCAGCGAGGGCTGCCGTAAAACGTGGGGGTAATTATGTGGCGCGTTAAGTCGCTCGACGCGATTCTGGCCACGGCCGAGAAGAAATCGCTTCACCGGTCGCTGGGTCCGATCCAACTGACATTGCTGGGCATCGGGGCCATCATCGGCACCGGCATCTTCGTGCTGACGGCCGCGGCCGCGCAGAAGGCCGGGCCGGGCATGATGATCAGCTTCGTCATCGCCGGCGCGGTCTGCGCCGTGGCGGCGCTCTGCTATTCGGAACTGGCCTCGATGGCGCCGGTGTCGGGCTCGGCCTACACCTACACCTACGCCGTCATGGGCGAGCTTCTGGCCTGGTGCGTGGGCTGGGCGCTGATTCTCGAATACGCCGTGGCGGCCTCGGCCGTGTCGGTCGGCTGGTCGGGCTATGTGCTGGGGCTGATCGAGAAAGGGCTGGGATCGACTTCCCGGACATGTTGTCGGCCGGACCCGCCTGGTCGATGAACGGCCTGATCCCGACGCCGGACTTCTCGGTCGGCCTGATCAATGTTCCGGCCATCATCGTGGCCCTGGCCGTCACCGGCCTGCTGATCATCGGCACCACGGAATCGGCGCGCGTCAACGCCATCCTGGTGGCCATCAAGGTCGTGGCCCTGACCATCTTCATCGCCCTGACCCTGCCGGTCGTCGAGACGGCCAATCTGTCGCCGTTCGCGCCCAACGGAATGTTCGGCGCCTATTCGGGCATGGGCATCGTCGGGGCCGCCGCCTCGATCTTCTTCGCCTATGTCGGCTTCGACGCCGTATCGACGGCGGCCGAGGAAACCAAGAATCCGCAACGCAACGTGCCCATCGGCCTGATCGGCTCGCTGGCCTTCTGCACCGTCTTCTACCTGCTGGTCGCGCTGGGCGCGGCGGGCGCCATCGGCGCGCAGCCGGTCCTGGCCGCCGACGGTTCGGCCGTCCAACCGGGATCGGCCGCCTTCATGGCCGCCTGCGCCCTGACCGAGAACGCCGACCGGCTGGTCTGCTCGAACGAAGCGCTGGCGCATGTCCTGCGCGTCATCGGGCACCCGCAGGTCGGCAACGCCCTGGGAACCGCCGCCTTGCTGGCCCTGCCGTCGGTCATCCTGATGATGATCTTCGGCCAGACCCGCATCTTCTTCGTCATGGCGCGCGACGGTCTGCTGCCGGAAGGCCTGACCAAGATGCATTCCAAGTGGAAGACGCCCTACATCGTGACCCTGTTCACCGGCATCGCGGTGGCCATCGCCGGCGCCTTGTTCCCCGTCGGACAGCTGGCGGACATCTCCAACTCGGGCACGCTGTTCGCCTTCTTCATGGTGTCGATCGCGGTGCTGATGCTGCGGGTCAAGGATCCGAACCGTCACCGGCCGTTCAAGACGCCGGCGGTCTGGGTCATCGCGCCGCTGTCGGCCCTGGGCTGCCTGGCGCTGTTCTGGAACCTGCCCCACGACGCCAAGATGGTCTTGCCCATCTGGGGCGCCATCGGCCTGGTGATCTATTTCATCTACGGCTTCCGCAAGAGCCACGTGGGCCGCGGCATCGTCGATGTGCCGGAACTGTCCCCGGACGCGCCTCCGGGACCGGTGCCGCCGATGCCGGGCGCGCCCGCGCCGGGCTCGGACGAAGAGCGCCGATAACGACGGAAGGCGGCCTTCGGGCCGCCTTCTTTTTTGGCCCTTGCATCCCTATTGAAGAGGCCATGAGCCAGTCCTCGCCCATCGGCGTCTTCGTCACGCCCGTCACGCCGCTTCAGCAGAACTGCACGACCGTGTGGTGCGCCGCCACCAACAAGGCCGCCGTGATCGATCCCGGCGGGTCGGTCGATGCGGTGCTGGGCGAAGTCGCGCGGCGGGGGCTGACCCTAGACCAGATCTGGATCACCCATGCGCACCTGGACCACGCCGGGGGCGCCGCGGAGATGCAGGAGAAGGCCGGGGCCAAGATCATCGGCCCCCAGGCCGCCGATCAGTTCTGGATCGACCGCATCGTCGAATCGGGTCGGATGTACGGCTTGCCGGACGCGCGTCCCTTCACCCCCGATCGGTGGCTGGAGGACGGCGACACCGTCGCCCTGGGCGAAACGGTGTGGGAGGTGCGCCATTGCCCGGGACACACGCCCGGCCATGTCGTCTTCTTCAATCGCGCCGCCCGCTTCGCCCAGGTCGGCGACGTCCTGTTCAAGGGCTCGGTCGGCCGCACCGACTTTCCTATGAGCGACCCGCCGGCCCTGATCCGCTCGGTGGTCGACAAGCTGTGGCCGATGGGCGACGACGTGACCTTCGTGCCCGGCCACGGGCCGATCTCGACCTTCGGGGAAGAGCGGCGCGCCAATCCGTTCGTCTCGGACGCCGCTCTCAGGCGCGCTCCGCTGACGCGCCCCGCCAGCGGCCCGGCTTAACGCCGCAGCAGCATCCCCAGGATCACGCCGATCCCCAGGGCGTAAAGCGTCGCGCGCTCGGGCGACTGGCGGATCCGCTCGCGGGCCTGGACGACGCCGTCCTCGACGCCTTCACGCAGGCGGGCCGCGTCGGCCTTTACGGCGCCGCGCAGGGAGTCCGGGCGATCGAAGCTGCGGCGTTCGCCGGCGGCGATCATCTCGTCGGCCGCGACATCCAGCCGATGGGTCAGGCTGTCGTCTTCCAGAACGATGTCGTCGGGGCTGGCCGGGGCGATGGGGGTCTGGGTCATGCTGAAATCTCCGCTGGTCTGTCGAGCGATCAACCCCCGGCCCCGGCGCGGGTTCCCGCTCAGGTGACCTGCCGCTTCTCCAGCTTGCGCGCCAGGGTGCGGCGGTGCATTCCCAGCCGGCGCGCCGTTTCGGAGATGTTGAAGTCGGTTTCGGCGAGCACCTCGTGGATGCGTTCCCATTCCAGCGTCTTGATCGACGTCGGACGCGCACCCAGCGGCGCGGCGGCGTCGCCTTCCGCCCGGCCGAAGGCCGCCTCTATGTCGTCAGTGCTGGCGGGCTTGGCCAGATAGTGGCGCGCGCCCAGCTTGATGGCCTCGACCGCCGTGGCGATGCTGGCGAAACCGGTCAGGACGACGATGTTCATGCCCGGGTCAAAGGCGTGCAGACGCTCCACGCAGCTCAGGCCGGACGCGGCGCCCAGCTTCAGGTCGACCACGGCGTACCCCGGCCGGCGCGTCTTCAGTACCATCTCCATCGCCTCGGGGCCCGCGGCGACCAGTACGGTGTAGCCGCGCCGTTCGAACGAGCGCCGCAGGGTGGACGAAAAGGATTCGTCGTCCTCGACGATCAGCAACAGGCGGCTCTCATCGGCCATCGTCCGTCTCCTCGTTCGGCGTCAGCGACGCCAGCGGCAGGCTCAGGCGGACCTCGCCGCCGCCGGCCGGCGGGTTGCCCGCCTCGACCGATCCGCCCAGCGAGCGGATGACATTCACCAGCAGGAACAGCCCCAGTCCAGCCCCGGGCCGCGGTTTGGTCGAGGTGTAGGGCTGTCCCAGCCGCGCCAGCACGTCCGGGTGGAACCCCGGCCCGTCGTCGCGCACGTCGATCCGCAGCACCTCGTCGACCATCCGGGTCGAGATCACGACATGACGCGCGCCCGCCTCGGCGGCGTTGTCGAACAGCACGCCCAGCACCTGGCGCAACGCCGGATCGGCGATGATGACGGGATCGAAGGCCAGGCCGTCGCGGACCTCGGCGCGCACCTCGCCGCCGTTCCAGCCCTCGACCACCCCGGCCAGGAAGGCGCGCACGGTGGTGCGTTCGGGCGCCTGGCCCCGCGCCTCGCCCGCGGACATCAGAATGCCGGTGACGATGGCCTTGCAGCGTTCGACCTCGGCGCGCATCACCGTCATGTCCTGAACCAGGTCCGGGTCGTCCGCCAGGGCCGGCATCCGCTTCCAGTCGCTCAGGATCACCGACAGCGAGGCCAGCGGCGTGCCCAGCTCGTGCGCCGCGCCGGACGCCAGCAGCCCCATCCGCACGATGTGGTCGTGCTCGATCGCCTGCTGGCGCATGGCCGCCATCGCCGCGTCCCGCTCACGCAGATTCGCCGCGATCCGGGTGACGAACAGCACCAGCAGCACCGCCATCAGGACGAAGCTGATCAGGCTGCCCTGCAGATACAGGCTCAGCAGCGCGTCCTCGCGCGTGGGCGGCAGGGCCAGCGGCTGGTTGTGCAGCCCCAGGGCCGCGAAACACAGGCTGGTCGCCGCGATCAGCGCCCAGGCGTAGGCCGGGGCCAGCATCACCGCGCCCAGCACGACCTGCAGCAGATACAGCGATACGAACGGATTGGCCGGTCCCCCGGTCAGGTAGAGCTGCCAGGTCAGGGCCGCGACATCGAACACCAGCGCCAGCATCAGTTCCCGATCCGACACCCCCTGCCGACGCGCCACGACGGGCGCGCTGACCAGGTTCAGCACCGCCAGCGCCGCCGGCGCCGCCAGCAGCCAGAACAGCGGTAGCGGGATCTTCATGGCGTAGTGGACGATCAGGATCGTGGCCACCTGCCCGGCGGCCGCCAGCCAGCGCAACTGGATCAGCAGCAGCAGGTTGCGCCGGTTCGCGCCGTCGTGCGACGCGACCTGCTCGCGCCAGCCGCCTAGCCCCAGCAGCCGCTCGACGCCCGAGGTCACGCCCGCCTCCGCCGCCGCTCGCGCACGAAGACGCCGAACCCGACCAGCGTCAGCGCGGCCATGCCGAACCACGTCAGGGCGTAGATCAGGTGGCTGTTGGCGAAGCGGATCACGGTCAGGCCGCCTCGGGGCCAGGCGTCCGGCGCGCCCGCCTCGGCGTCGATGAAATAGGGCGCCGCGTCAGCCAGGCCCTTGGCCCGGGCGATCGCGTCCACGTCGCGCGAGAACCAGCGGTCCGCCGCGGGGTCGTTGCGGCGCAGGAACCCGCCGCCCGGCTCGGCCATGCGCAGCAGGCCGGTGACCGACTGCGGCCCTCGCGGCGTCGGGCGGCTGGCGCGATCACGGCGCTCGGGCGGAATGAAGCCGCGGTTGACCAGAACCACGAACCCCCGGTCCGTGCGCATCGGCGTCATCACCCAGAAGCCGCCGCCCAGGTCCGTGACCGCCTGCACCAGGGTCTCGCGGTCGTTCAGGAAGACGCCGTGGACGCTGACCCGCCGGTACGGGTCGTCCGTGGGGTTCACGGCGGGCCATTGCGCCGGACCCGGCGCGGGAACGGGCGCGGCGTGGACCCGGGCGTCGACCTGGGCGATCAGTTCGGTCTTCCAGGCCAGTCGCTGCAGTTGCCAGACGCCCAGGGCGACGAAGCCGGCGAACAGCAGCGCCGCGCCGACGCCGGCCCATCCCAGGGCGGAGGCGCGGCGCGGCGGACGGGTCCGATCGGACGTGATGGCGGGCTCCTGCGGTCGAGGCTCAGCCGACCATCTGCGTCATGTCGTGGGTCGGCATCATGTTGGTGTTCAGGTGGTACATGACCCACAGCGAACCCGACAGGGCGATGACCACCACGATGATGGTGAAGATCAGCGCCAGCATGGTCCAGCCGCCCTCGGACTTGGAGTTCATGTGCAGGAAGTAGATCATGTGCACGACGATCTGCACCACCGCGAAGCCCATCACGATCAGCGCCGTCGCCTGGGTCGGCAGCACGCCCGTCATCACCAGGGCGAACGGGATGGCCGTTAGGATCACCGACAGCACGAAGCCGATCATGTAGCTCTTGAACGAGCCGTGATTGTGCGCCTCGTGACCCAGGTGGTCGACGTCGTGGGAGTCCGGCGAATGGTCGGAGTTGGCGGCGCTCATCGCAGCATCCCCAGCAGATAGACGAAGGTGAAGACGCCGATCCAGATGACGTCCAGGAAGTGCCAGAACATCGACAGGCACATCAGCCGGCGCTTGTTGGCGGGGATCAGCCCCTTCATGCTCACCTGCACCATCAGCGTCACCAGCCAGATAATGCCGAAGGTGACGTGCAGGCCGTGGGTGCCAACAAGCGTGAAGAAGGACGACAGGAAGGCGCTGCGCTGGGGCGTTGCGCCCTCGTGGATCAGGTGGCCGAACTCGTAGAGCTCGATGCCCAGGAAGGCCAGGCCGAACAGGCCGGTGATCGCCAGCCACGCCAGGGTCTGGCGCTGGTTGTTGCGGTCCATCGCCAGCATGGCGAAGCCGTAGGTGATCGACGAGAACAGCAGCATGGCCGTGTTCAGCGCGACCAGTTCCAGGTCGAACAGCTCCTTGGGCCCCGGCCCGGCGGCGTAGTTGCCGCCCAGCACCCCGAACACCGCGAACAGCATCGCGAAGATCAGGCAGTCGCTCATCAGATAGAGCCAGAAGCCCAGCATGGTGCTGGCGCCTTCCTCGTGGTGCGGCTCTTCTTCCAGATAGAAGACGGTCTTGTCGTCCAGCGGGTTGGACGCGGTCTTGACGGCGGTCGCGCTCATGATCAGGCCTCCGTCGCCTTGAGGCGGCGTTCGAACGTCTCCTCGGTCTCGCGCACCTCATCGGCGGGGATGTGATAGTCGCGGTCGTAGTTGAAGGTGTGGGCGATCGACACGACCAGCACGGCCAGGAAGCTGAGCGCCGCCAGCCACCAGATGTACCAAACCAGCGCCAGGCCCATCACCAGGCACAGGCCCGAGATGATGACGCCTGTTCCCGTATTCTTTGGCATGTGGATGTCGCGGAAGCCCTTTGCGGGGCGCTTGTAGCCGCGCTTCTTCATGTCCCACCAGGCGTCGCTGTCATGGATGACCGGGGTGAAGGCGAAGTTGTAATCGGGCGGCGGAGAGGACGTGGCCCATTCCAGGGTGCGCCCGCCCCAGGGGTCGCCGTCCGTGTCGCGCAGCTTGTCGCGGTTCAGGATGCTGACGGCGATCTGGATCAGGAAGGCCAGGATGCCGACCGCGATGACGGCCGCGCCGATGGCGGCGATCACGAACCAGATCTGCAGCGAGGGGTCGTCGAACACCCGCATCCGGCGCGTCACGCCCATCAGGCCCAGCACGTACAGCGGCGCGAAAGCCAGCCAGAAACCCACGATCCAGCACCAGAAGCTGACCAGGCCCCACGTCTTGTCCAGCTTGAAGCCGAAGGCCTTGGGGAACCAGAAGTTGATGCCCGCAAACAGGCCGAACAGCACCCCGCCGATGATGACGTTGTGGAAGTGGGCGATCAGGAACAGCGAGTTGTGCAGCACGAAGTCGGCCGGCGGCACCGCCAGCAGCACGCCCGTCATCCCGCCGATCACGAAGGTCAGCATGAAGGCGACCAGCCACATCATCGGCAGCTCGAACCGGATGCGCCCCCGGTACATCGTGAACAGCCAGTTGAAGATCTTCGCCCCTGTCGGGATCGAGATGATCATGGTGGTGATGCCGAAGAAGCTGTTCACCGAGGCGCCCGAGCCCATGGTGAAGAAGTGGTGCAGCCACACCAGGTAGGACAGGATCGTGATGACGACCGTCGCATAGACCATGGACGTATAGCCGAACAGCTTCTTGCCCGAGAAGGTCGAGGCGACCTCAGAGAAGACGCCGAACAGCGGCAGGATCAGGATGTAGACCTCAGGGTGGCCCCAGATCCAGATCAGGTTCACGTACATCATCGGGTTGCCGCCGAAGTCGTTCGTGAAGAAGTTGGTCCCGACGTAACGGTCCAGCGTCAGCAGGGCCAGCACCGCCGTCAGCACCGGGAAGGACGCCACGATCAGCACGTTGGTGCACAGCGAGGTCCAGGTGAAGACGGGCATCTTCATCAGGCCCATGCCCGGCGCGCGCATCTTCACGATGGTGGCGATCAGGTTGATGCCGGACAGCGTCGTGCCCACCCCCGCGATCTGCAGGGCCCATATGTAATAGTCGACCCCGACGCCGGGGCTGTAGCCGATGCCCGACAGCGGCGGATAGGCCAGCCAGCCGGTGCGGGCGAACTCGCCCACGAACAGCGAGGCCATGATGATGATCGCCCCGGCCGTGGTCATCCAGAAGCTGAAGTTGTTCAGGAACGGAAAGGACACGTCGCGCGCGCCGATCTGCAGCGGCACGACGTAGTTCATCAGGCCCGTGACCAGCGGCATGGCCACGAAGAAGATCATGATGACGCCGTGGGCGGTGAAGATCTGGTCGTAGTGGTGGGCGTTCAGATAGCCCTCGGACCCGCCGAAGGCGATCGCCTGCTGGATCCGCATCATGATGGCGTCGGCGAAGCCGCGCAGCAGCATGATGATGCCCAGGATCATGTACATGATGCCGATCTTCTTGTGATCGACGGTCGTGAACCACTCTTTCCAGAGATAGCCCCAGAGCTTGAAGTAGGTCAGCGCGCCCAAGAGGGCGACGCCGCCCAGGGCGACGACGATCATGGTCACGACCAGGATCGGCTCGTGCAGCGGCAGGGCCTCCCAGGTCAGGCGGCCGAAGATCAGCGGGATCAGTTGGTCAGCGGACATCGTCGATCAATCAGGCGTTGGGAGCGGCGGACGCCGGCGCGGAAAGGGAAAGCGAGGCCATCGGCACGCCCGGCGGAACCAGCCCCATCCCCCTCAGCGGCGCCCGGTCGACGGGACCGCGCTCGGCGTTCTGGAGTTCGGAGCGGCGGGTGCGCTCGGCGGCGGCGGCGGCGGCCTGCAACGGCGTGCAGATGGTCATGACATAGCTGTCGTCCGAGCCGAAATAGGCCGGGTTGGAGCCGCGGCCGGCGTACTTATCGTAGATCAGCGGCATGGTGTTGCGCACCGAGGCCATGGTCAGTCCGCCCTTGCGGTCGATGTCCATCATCTCGCCCATGCACATCTTCCCGGGCTCGACGCACATGTTCAGGATGGCGTCCCACAGGCCGCCCTCGACGCTGGCGAAGTGCAGGGCCGGGACCTTCTCGCTGGGCTTTTCGAGCTCGAGATAGCGTTCGCGGTCCAGAGGCTGGCCGCCCTGGCGCACGCCGGCGATCCAGCGGTCGAACCCGGCCTGGTCCAGGCCGTGGAAGGCGAACCGCATGTTGGAGAAGCCGTCGCCGGAATAGTTGGCGGAAAAGCCCACATATTCGCCGGGGTGATTGATGACCGCGTGAAGCTTCGTCTCCATGCCCGGCATGGCGTAGATCTGGCCGGCCAGGGCGGGAATGTAGAAGCTGTTCATCACCGACGACGAGGTGATGTGGAAGCGGATCGGCCGATCCACCGGCGCGGCCAGCTCATTGACCGTGGCGACGCCGTACTGCGGATAGATGAACATCCACTTCCAATCCAGGGCGACCACATTGACCTGAAGCGGCTCGACCTGTTCGGCCACGGCCTGGCCCGGCTTGATGCGGTCCAGCGGGCGATAGGGATCCAGCAGGTGGGTGCCGGCCCAGGTCAGGGCGCCCAGGCAGATGATGATCAGCAGCGGGGCCGACCAGATCACCAGCTCCAGCGAGGTGGAGTGATCCCAGTCCGGCTCGTACTCGGCCGCCTTGTTCGATTCCCGGTACTTCCAGGCGAAGAAGACGGTCAGCGCCATCACCGGCACGATGATGAGCAGCATCAGCAGCGTGGAGATGACCAGAAGGTCGCGCTGCTGGCCGGCGATGTCGCCGGCCGGAGCCATCACCACCATGTCGCAGGCGGACAGCAGGGCCAGCACAGGCAAAATCATAAGCAGGCGCAAACGGCGCACGGGAGCTCCAATCTGTCGGCGTCGGACAAGGGGGAGGCGTCGCGACGGTTCAGGGGCGTTGTGGCGCGGCTCGTAGGATGGGTTCGCCGGGAACGACAGTGGACAATCTGTCCTATCCTCTCGAACGGCCTTTCGGCGCAAAGGGCGCGGTTCAATCCTGCGGCGATCCGCCGTATAAGTTGCCGAACTGGAGCGACCGGAGCTCATGACCGCCTCGACCCCTTCGTCAGAATCCCTGGAACGCGACGCCGCGCATATCAACACGCGGCATGGCAAGGTGGATGCGGGCGAAATCGCCATCGGCGTCATCATAGGCCGAACGTCCGAATTCTTCGACTTCTTCGTTTACGCCATCGCATCGCCTCGGTCGTGGTGTTCCCGCAGCTGATCTTCCCCTTCGCCGGCCCGGTGGGGGGCACGCTGCTGTCCTTCGCCGTCTTCGCCCTGGCCTTCCTGGCCCGCCCGCTGGGCACGGCCCTGTTCATCGCCATCGACCAGAAGTTCGGTCGCGGGGCCAAGCTGACGACCGCGCTGTTCCTGCTGGGCACCTCGACGGTGTCGGTGGCCTTCATCCCCGGGTACGAGACCGTCGGCCTGTGGGCGCCGGTGCTGCTGGCCATCACCCGCATCGGCCAGGGCGTGGCCCTGGGCGGCGCCTGGGACGGGCTGGCCTCGCTGCTGGCACTGAACGCCCCGGAGAACCGCCGCGGCTGGTACGCCATGGTGCCGCAGCTGGGCGCGCCGATCGGCCTTATCGTCGCCTCGGCCCTTTTCGCCTTCTTCCTGAACACCCTGTCCCCGGCCGACTTCCTGGACTGGGGATGGCGCTATCCGTTCTTCGTGGCCTTCGCCATCAACGTGGTGGCCCTGTTCGCCCGACTGCGGATCGTCGTCACGCCGGCTTTCCAGAAGCTGTTCGAGACGCGCGAGCTGCAGCCCGTTGCCGTCGCCCAGGCGGTCCGCGCCGAAGGCCCGCGCATCTGGATCGGCGCCTTCGCCCCGCTGGCCAGCTTCGCCATGTTCCACATGGTCACGGTGTTTCCGTTGTCCTGGATCTATCTGTTCACGCGCGAGACGCCGGTGCGCTTCCTGCTGATCGAGATGGTGGGGGCGGTGTTCGGCCTCTTGGCCATCCTGGCCTCGGGCGTCCTGGCCGATCGCTACGGCCGACGCACCCTGCTGGCGATCACCGCAGCCGGCATCGCCGCCTTCTCGGGCTTCGCGCCCCAGTTGCTGAATGGCGGTACGATAGGCGAACTGGTGTTCATGATCTCGGGCTTCATCCTGCTGGGCGTGTCGTTCGGGCAGGCGTCCGGCCCCGTGGCGTCCAGCTTCAGCCTGGCCAACCGCTACACCGCTTCGGCCCTGACCTCGGACCTGGCGTGGCTGTTCGGCGCCGGCTTCGCGCCGCTGGCGGCGCTGTGGATCTCCAGCCAGTTCGGCCTGATCGCGGCCGGCGCCTATCTGTTGTCCGGCGCGGTCTTCACGCTGCTGGCCCTGTGGCTGAACCGCGAACTGGCCCGCAGCGCCTCCGACAAGCAGCGGGGCGCCAAGGCGGCCTGATCGGCGCCGCCTCTCCCCTGCCCCCGACGCGACGACGCCGCCCGCTGGACTTCAGCGGGCGGCGTTTTCGTTTCCGTCGACGGGACGACCGGCCTCAGAACAGACCCGAGCCCTTGGGCAGTTCGTTGTAGCGATGGACCCGCATCGACAGAACGAAGGCGAAGCCGATCATCACCGTCATCATCGACGATCCGCCGTAGGACAGCAGCGGCATCGGCACGCCCACGACAGGCGCCAGCCCCATCACCATCGCCCCGTTGATCATCACGAACAGGGCGAAGAAGGCGGTCATCCCCGCCGCGCCGATGCGCCCGAAGTGGCTGTGGGCCAGCGAGGCGATGCGCAGGGCGATGATGATGACCCCGACATAGCACAGCAGCAGGAAGCACGAGCCGACGAAGCCGAACTCCTCGGCCACGGTGGAGAAGATGAAGTCCGTGTGGCGTTCCGGCAGGAATTCCAGCTGGCTCTGGCTGCCCAGGCCATAGCCCTTGCCCAGGATGCCGCCCGAGCCCAGGGCGATCTTGGACTGGATGATGTTGTAGCCGGTCCCGCTGGGGTCGCCTTCGGGGTTCAGGAAGGTCAGGATCCGATTGCGCTGATAGTCGTGCATCCCGAACATCACGAAGGGCGGGACGATGGCGATGGCGGCGGCGGCCAGGACGCCGATGATGCGCCAACTCAGCCCCGCCATGAACATGACGACCGCGCCGGTCAGGCCGATGATCATGGCCGACCCCAGGTCGGGCTGTTTGGCCACCAAGACGAAGGGCACGCCGATCATGGCCGCCGGAACGATCAGCTTCCAGCTGAAGCGCGCATCCTCGGCCGAATGGTTGTGGTACCAGCGCGCCAGCGCCAGCACCAAGCCCAGCTTGATGAACTCGGCCGGCTGGATCCGGATGAAGCCAAGGTTCAGCCAGTTCTTGGCGCCCGCCCCCACGGGTTGATACCCCAGCGGCGTGAATTCGATCATCAGCACCAGGATCAGCAGCACGCCGTACAGCGGATAGGCGGCGCGGAACCACCAGCGCGGATTGACCAGCGCCAGGGCCAGCATGACGACCAGCATGCCGACGAAGCGGATCAGCTGGTTCAGCGCCCACGGCTCCCACGAACCGCCGGCGATGGAATACAGCATGGCGACGCCCGAACCGGCGATGACGCCGACCAGGCCGACCAGACGCCAGTCGATCTCGGCGATCTTGCTGGACAGCCGCTCGCGCTGGCCGGGCCGCGTCAGGGCCGACGCCGTCATCGCGGATCCTCGGAATAATAGGGACGCGGTCCGGTGCGGGGCGCGCGGGGCGCGGCGCGGGATCGGGTTCGGCGATCTCCGGCGGGGGCGGCGCGGCCCCGGCCACGATGTCGTCGGACTCCGGCGGCCCGGTGGGCTCGGGCGGCGGCGGGCGCTCGATCCGCGCTCGCATGTCCGGATCCTTCAGCAGCACCGTGCGCATGACTTCACGGGCGCGCGGCGCGCCGGCGGTGGCCCCGCCCTTGCCGCCGTGCTCGATGATGACCGCCACGGCGTAGCGCGGCTCGTCGATCGGCGCGAAGGCCACGAACAGATTGTGGTCCTTCAGCGCCCAGATGTCGCTCTTGCGCGGACCCGAGCCATAGTCGCGCGACTGGGCCGTGCCGGTCTTGCCGGCCATCTGCAGGTCGCCCAGACCCAGCTGGCTCTGGCGATAGGCGGTGCCCGACCGGTCGTTGGCCACGGCGATCATGCCGCCGCGCACCAGTTGAAGATGCTCGGGCTTGAACGGCAGGTCGGGCGCCTCGGCGCCGCTGGGCCGATCGACCCCGCCGACTGACTTGATGAGCCGGGGCTGGAGCGCCTTCTTGGCGTTGGCCAGGCGCGAGGTCATGACCGCCAGCTGCAGGGCGTTGACGGTGATCGCCCCCTGGCCGATGGCGACCGAGGTGGTCTCGCCCGGATGCCAGACCGGATCGCGGGGGAAGGTGCGCGCCTTCCATTCCGTGCTGGGCAGCAGCCCCTTCTTCTGGTTGGCGATGCCGATGTCGAAGGTGTGCTCGAAACCCAGTTCGCGCGCCGTGTCGCGGATGCGGTCCACCCCGGCGCGATTGCACATGGCGTAGAAATAGACGTCGCACGAGTTCTTGATGGCGTCGTGCATGTTCTGCGCGCCGTGACGGCCCCAGCAGCGCTGGACCCGGTTGCCGGTGCGCCACGCGCCGTTGCACACCACCTTGATCTCGGGATCGACGCCCGCGGCCAGCAGCGCCAGGGCCGTCGTCGGCTTGAAGGTCGACCCCGGGGGGAAGGTCCCCCCAGCGCCTTGTCCAGCAACGGCTTGCGCTCGTAGTCGGCCAGGGCGCGATAGATGCGCGTGGGCACGCCGCTGACGAACAGGTTGGGATCGAACGACGGCGACGACACCATGCACAGGATGTCGCCGTTGC
The DNA here is from genome assembly GCF_023503965.1 of Brevundimonas albigilva. Lineage (GTDB taxonomy): Bacteria > Pseudomonadota > Alphaproteobacteria > Caulobacterales > Caulobacteraceae > Brevundimonas > Brevundimonas albigilva. The sequence continues at coordinate 251,209 of NZ_CP097298.1, forward strand.
GAACGTCCATCACCACGCATGAGCCCGACTCGTCGCCCATCACTTCCAGCGCGCGGTTCTGGACGTCGGCGTCGAGGGTCAGCACCACCTCGGCGCCCGGCACGGCGGGGCGCGACCCGCCCACGTCCTCGGCCACCACCCGCCCGCGCGCGTCGACCTCGACCCGATTGCCGCCGGCCACGCCGCGCAGGTCCTCGTCCAGCGCCTTTTCGATCCCCTGCTTGCCGATGCGGAAGGCGGGGTTGAACAGCATTTCCGGCGGGTCCTTGCCCGCGTCGCGGATCGCCTTGACGTCGCGATCCGACACCTTGGCGACATAGCCGACCACATGGGCGAAGGCGCCGCCGAAGGGGTAGTATCGGGCCTCGTTCATATCGACCATCACGCCGGGCAGTTCGTTGGCGTACTGGTTGACCTTGGCGAACTCCTCCCAGCTGAGGTCGGACTTGACCGGCACCGGCATGAATTTGCGCGCCGCATTGACGTCGCGAATGATCGCGCGGCGACGTTCCATCGTGTCCGGCAGCAGCCGGCCCAGCAGGTCCAGCGTCTGGTCCAGATCCTTGGTCTCGTCGCGCACGATCAGCACGCGGAAGCTGGGCCGGTTGCCCGCCACCACCACGCCGTTGCGGTCCTTGATCAGCCCGCGCGGCGGCGGCACCAGGCGGAAGTTGAACTGGTTCTGCGTCGCCAGGGTCGCATATTCCTGGGCCTGGACGACCTGAAGCTGTCCCAGTCGCCCGACCAGGGCGGTGACGCCAAGCACGGTCAGTCCGCCCACCACGAAGGTTCGGCGCAGGAACGACCCCTGCCGCTCGTTGGCGTCGGCGAAGAAGATGGACGGTTCGCTGCTCATCGGAACCTCGTATCGCCGTCGTCGAACCGCTCGATCAGCCAGTGGGCCAGCGGATACAGCAACAGGGTCGGCGCCACCTGGCCCACCACGGGCAGGATGGCGGGCGGGTTGCCGGCCCGCAAGGCCACGATGGCGTAGGCCAGGACGAACGCCGCGACCACGCAGACCAGATACCAGGCGAAGCGCACCAACCCCTCATGCCCCGCCAGCAGGCTGCGCGAGGCCAGAACCGCTCCGTACACGCCCATGAGGCACAACGGCCAAAGGCCCAGCGGCCCGTTCCAGAACAGGTCCAGGAAAAGGCCCAGGGCGAACAGCATCGCCGCGCCCAGCATCGACGGCCGGATCAGGGGCCAGGCGAAGGCCAGGACCATCGGGATCACCGGCTCGGGCAACCTCAGGCCGAACAACTCTGCCGGCGTGGCCAGGATGACGGTGGCGGCGACGGCCGCCAGGGCCGGATAGATGATCCACTGCAGGGGCCCGACCACACGAACCGCGGCGGGGCGTCTCACGTCTCGTCCTCCGCATCCGGGCGGGCGGGCGCCGCGGCGGCCGGGGCCGCCTGAGGCGGGGTCTGGGCCTGGCCCTGCGCTTGCGCCTGCGGTCTGGGCTGGCCCGTAGAGGGACGGGTTTCAGCCGCGACGGGGCGCGCCGTCCGTCCTTGGGTCGGAGCCGGTGCGTTCGGGCGAGCCTGGCCCTGAGGCTGAGCCTGAGTTTGGGCTTGGGCTTGGGCCTGCTGGGCGGCGCGCAGGCGCTCGGCCTGTTCCGCCTGCGCCACGGCCAGTCGGGTGCGCTCGGCCTGGGCCTCGGCCTCGGCGCGGCGGCGGGCCGCCACGTCCGCGATCTGGGCGGCCTGTTCCGGCGTCGGCTCCGGCGCCGTGGTCAGGCCGGCCAGGGGCGGCGCGTTCAGGGCTTCCGGGCTTACCAACTGCGCGAAGTTCTGGAACAGCAGGATGCGGACGTAGTCGATGGGGCCGCGATCGCTGAACAACTTGACGCGCCAGGCGCCGTCGACGCCTCGCGCCACCACGCCCACCGGCAGGCCGCGCGGCACCCCGCCGCCGTCGCCCGACGACAGCACCCGGTCGCCCGGCTGCAGGGCGCCGGCGCCGCGCACATAGTCCAGACGGGGATTCTCGCCGCCGTCGCCCACCAGCATGGCGCGCGTGTCCGTCCGCTCGATCAGCACCGGCACGCGCGAGGCCACGTCGGTCAGCAGCACCATGCGGCTGACGCCGCCGGTCACGCCGGTCACGCGCCCGGCCAGGCCGAACTCGTTCATCACCGGATTGCCGATCCGCACGCCCTTGGCCTGGCCCGCGTCCAGCAGCCGAGCGCGCGCGAAGGGACCGCGCACGTCCGAGATCGCGCGCGCCGTCACCATCGGCATCGGCGGTTCGGTCCGCAGGCCCATCATGGCCTCGTAGCGGCCGTTGACGTTCTTCAGGGCGATGGCCTCGTCGCGCCAGGCGCGCAGGTCCGCGATCTCGGCCTTCAGCCGGCGGTTCTCGGAGACGGCGAAGAAATAGCCGCCGATGTAGTCGCCGACCGCCCCGACCCAACGCACGGGGGCGGACAGCACCCCGCCCGCCGGCGCCGCCACGGCCTCGGTTCCGCTGCGCAGCGCGCCATAGGCGGATACGCCGTCATCGGACCGGCGGTCGGTCGCCAACAGCAGGATGGCGCCGACGATGGCCACCACGACCACGACGGCCGCCGTCCACGTCAGCGGGACCTTGAGGTTCTCGAAAGGGCCGTCGCGAAACGCCACGGGCGACCTACCAATCAGGAAAATGGAATCGGTGGACGCCTTCCACCGCCGGAGGCCAGCCTATCGCAAAATCGCGGCGGGAATAAAACCGCGATCACGAAGGCCTTATCGGGACTGCGCGGCCTCAGAAGGCCGCGTCGAGCACGCCCTTCATCCAGCGCGGATGCTCCAGCACGCGCCCGCAGCCCACGGCCACGCACGACAGCGGATCGTCCGCCACCGAGACCGGCAGGCCGGTGTGGTCGCGGATCTCGACGTCCAGACCGCGCAGCAGCGCGCCGCCGCCGGTCAGCATGATGCCCTTGTCGGCGATGTCGGCGGCCAGTTCCGGCGGCGTCGCCTCCAGCGCCACCTTCACGGCCTCTATGATCTGGGTGACCGGCTCGGCCAGGGCCTCGGCGGCCTGGCGCTCGCTGATGCGCACCTCGCGCGGCACGCCCTGCATCAGGTCGCGGCCCTTGACCTCGATCGACAGGCCTTCGCCGTCGGCCGGGATGCGGGCGGTGCCGATGTCCTTCTTGATGCGCTCGGCGGTCGTCTCGCCGATCAGCAGGTTATGGTTGCGACGCATGTAGCTGATGATGCTGTCGTCCATCTTGTCGCCGCCGACGCGGACCGAGCGCGAATAGACGATGCCCGACAGGGACAGAACGGCGACTTCCGTCGTGCCGCCGCCGATGTCGACGACCATCGAGCCGGTCGGCTCGTGGATCGGCAGGCCCGCGCCGATCGCGGCGGCCATCGGCTCGTCGATCAGGCCCACGCGGCGCGCGCCGGCGTTCAGGCAGCTGTCGTTGATGGCGCGGCGTTCGACCGCCGTGGCGCCCGACGGCACGCAGACGATGATCTTGGGGTTCACGAAGCCCTTGCGGTTATGCACCTTGCGGATGAAGTGCTTGATCATCTCCTCGGCGACCTCGAAGTCGGCGATGACCCCGTCCCGCATCGGGCGGATGGCTTCCATGTGGCCGGGCGTCCGGCCCAGCATCTGCTTGGCCTCTATGCCCACGGCGTGGACGATCTTGCGCCCGCCGACGTTTCTCAGCGCCACGACCGACGGCTCGTTCAGCACGATGCCCTTGCCCTTCTGGTAGATCAGGGTGTTGGCGGTGCCCAGGTCCATCGCGATGTCGTTGGAGATCGCGCCGAAGAGGGAAAAGCTCATGGGAAAGGATACCGTATGTTCTGGGCCGAGGGCGTCTTTGTTCGCAGTCGACCTGGCGACGCCCACACGATGGGGATCCCCTTCCCCGTCCGCGTCCTGATCGTCTTCGCCACGCCTACCGGAAGCCCGTTTGCCCGCATGCGGAGACGATGGCAAGCCCCGATAACGGCCTCGTCAGCTTGGCCGTTCACGGCTTCGCGACGGGCTCAGGCGGCCCGGTTCGCTCGCCCCTGCGCCAGCGGGTAGAGTTCGCGCTCCTCGCGTTCCACCCGCCGCGCGACCGCGCCCATCAGATTGTGCGTCGCCGAGGCGAACCGGGCCGGCGCGCGCTGGATGGCCTCGACCGTCCACAGGGCCAGATGCCCCGCCCAGACCTGGGCGATGCCGCCCATCTCCTCGACGCAATCCAGGGCCAGGGCCCGCGTGGCCGGATCGTCGCTGTCGGAAAGCAACGGCATGACCGAGCGATCTTCCAGTTCGAGATGCGCCCCCAGCACGCGGTCCAGCCGCTCCAGCAGCGTGCGGGCCTCCGTCGCGTCCTCGCGCGTGCGAATCTTGCCGACCAGGCCGACCAGGTCGCTGGCCAGGCGGATGATCGCCTGATGTTGCCCGTGCAGTTTCCGGAAATCCATGATGACGCCGGCTCCTCTCGGCTCGCAGATTTCGCAGGGCGGGATGAAGGGCGGATAAATCGCTGATTAGGGGATAATCCGGATCAGTCTCCGCGCGCAGCTTCGCGGCGTCGCACCACTTCGCGCACCGCCAGCATCAGGCCGAGCCAGGCCAGGGCCACCCCCGCCAATATGGCCGAGGTCCACACCCCGTCGCCGCTCACGGCCGTCATGAACGAGCCCCCGAAGAAGGCGACCAGCGCCGTCTTGGGCAGCACGCCCAGGGCGCAGCCGGCCAGGAACAGCGGAAACGACGCTCGCGCCGCGCCGAAGGCCATGTTGACCACGATGAAGGGCGCCGAGGGCACGTTGCGGATCATGAAGCTGGCGTAGAAGGCGTTCTTGCCCACGAACCGGGTCAGCCGCCCGACCGTTCGCCCGCCGTGCCGCTCCAGCAGCCCCGCGCCGTCGGCCCCCGCCCCATCCAGTAGGTCAGGCCGGCCGAGGCGATCGTCGCCACCCAGCTGTAGAGAAAGCCGTACCACGGGCCGAAGGCCACCACGCAGGCGGCGATCAGGATGAACTGCGGCGCGCCGAATACGGCGGCCACGCTGAACACGACCACGGCGGCCGGCAGTCCCCACGGCCCGTGCCTGAACCCGCCCAGCCACGCTTCCAGCCGCGTCTCGGCGTCAAGGCCCAGTTGGCTCTTGCCGACGGCGAACAGGGCGATCATCGCGCCGAGCAGCAGCGCCGTCGCCAGCACGGCGCGCCAGCGTCGCGCCTCCATGTTGGACAGAAAGTCGACGATCCACCGCATCAGGGCGCGCATATCACCCGATCCGCACATTAGCGAGCCGCCATCCATTGTCCCGGCGGGCCACGCCGCGTAAGAAACCGCGCCTCCCCGGCACGAAACTTCCAAATCGACGGGAATATCATGTCCAGCCTGCAATCCTCCGCCCTCGCCCGCGTCAAGCCGTCGGCCACCATCGCGGTGACCGCCCAGGCGCGGAAGCTGAAAGCCGAGGGTCGCGACGTGATCGGGCTGGGCGCCGGAGAACCGGACTTCGACACGCCGGACAACATCAAGCAGGCCGCCATCGACGCCATCAATCGCGGCGAAACCAAATACACCGACGCCGACGGCATGCCCGAGCTGAAGAAGGCCATCGCCGCCAAGTTCGCGCGCGAGAACGGCCTGACCTACGACGTGTCGCAGATCCACGTGGCGCCCGGCGGCAAGCCGGTCATCTTCAACGCCCTGGTCGCGACGCTGAACCCGGGCGACGAGGTGATCGTGCCCGCCCCCTACTGGGTGTCCTATCCGGACATGGTCCTGCTGGCCGGCGGCGAGCCGGTCACGGTCGTCGGCGAGGAAAAGGACGGCTTCAAGCTGCGCCCCGCCGTGCTGGAAGCCGCCATCACGCCCCGCACCCGTTGGCTGATCCTGAACAGCCCGTCCAATCCCACCGGCGCCGCCTACACGCGCGCCGAACTGGAGGCCCTGGCCGAGGTGCTGCGCCGCCATCCGCACGTCTGGGTGCTGACCGACGACATGTACGAGCACCTGGTCTATGGCGACTTCGAATACACCACCATCGCCCAGGTCGCGCCGGACCTGATCGACCGCACCCTGACGGTCAACGGCGTCAGCAAGGCCTACGCCATGACCGGCTGGCGCATCGGTTATGCGGGGGGTCCCAAGCCGCTGATCGACCTGATGCGCAAGGTCGCCAGCCAGACGACCTCCAACCCCGCCAGCATCAGCCAGTGGGCGGCGGTCGAGGCGCTGAACGGGCCGCAGGACTTCATGGCCGAACGGCGCGACGCCTTCGAGAAGCGTCGCGACCTGGTCGTCTCCATGCTGAACCAGGCGTCGGGGATCACCTGCGCGACGCCCGAGGGCGCCTTCTACGTCTATCCGTCCATCGCCGGCCTGATCGGCAAGACGACAGACGGCGGCGTCGTCATCGACGGCGATTCGACCTTCGCCGCCGAGCTGCTGAACGCCGAGGGCGTGGCCGTGGTCCAGGGCGAGGCCTTCGGCCTGTCGCCCTATTTCCGCATCAGCTACGCCACCTCGGACGCCGTGCTGGAAGAGGCCTGCAGCCGCATCCAGCGCTTCGCGGCCTCGCTGCGCTGATCGAACGAACGGTCCTTAAACGAAAACGGCGGCCCCCTTCGGAGCCGCCGTTTTTTCTTGCCGAACGACCGTTCAGGGCCGGCTGGCCATGCCCAGCTTGATCGGCTTGGCCTCGTCGTTCGCCCCGCCGCGCTTGACGCCCCAGAGCAGGATCACCGGCGCGCCGACATAGATCGACGAATAGGTGCCGACGACGATGCCGAACATCAGGGCGATGGAGAAGCCGAACAGCGCTTCGCCCCCGAAGAGCGCCAGCGCCGCCAGCACCATGACCGCCGTGCCGCCGGTGATGATGGTCCGGGTCAGGGTTTCGTTCAGCGACAGGTCGATGACGTCGCGCAATGGCATCGTCTTGTACTTGCGCAGGTTCTCGCGCAGCCGGTCGAACACCACGACCGTGTCGTTCATCGAATAGCCGATGATGGTCAGGATGGCGGCGACCATGTTCAAGCTGAACTCCAGCCGAAACAGGACGATCAGGCCGAAGGTCAGGATCACGTCGTGCAGCAGGCCGATCACGGCGCCGAACCCGAACTGGGGCTCGAACCGGAACCAGACGTAGAGGAACATCAGCCCCACGGCGACGGCCAGGGCCATCAGGCCCGAGGTGAACAGCTCGCCCGAGACCTTGGAGCCCACCACGCTGACCCCGGAATAGCTGACCTGGCCGACGGCCTGGCTCACCGCGCCCTCGACCTGGCGCACCACCTGGGTCTGGTCGCGACCTTCCGGCACCTGGAAACGCAGGATGGCGGTCGAACCGTCATTGGCGTTGGTGTCGCGCCGGGCGATGCCCTGCACCTGGACGTCGCCCAGGTTCAGGCCGCTGACGGCCTCGCGCACGCGGTCCAGCTGGATTTCCTGTCCGGCGGGCTTGGACACCTCCATTGAGGCGCCGCCCCGGAAGTCGATGCCCATGTTCAGACCAGGATAGAAGCAGGCCACGATCGAGGCCACGCACAGCAGCACGGACAGGATGCCGGCCGGCCGCGCATATTTGACGAAATGGAAGTTCGTCTTCTGCGGCAGAATCTTGATGAGGGGCCATCCACGCATCGCCATCACTCCGCGATCGGCAGTTTCTTGGGCCTGGCCTTCTTCAGCCAGTACGCCAGCAGGACCTGGGCGACCAGGATCGAGGAGAACATCGAGGTGATCACCCCGATGCTCAGCGTCCAGGCGAAGCCCCGCACGGGACCGGCGCCGAAGACGAACATGATGGCCGCCGCCACCAGGGTGGTGACGTTGGCGTCCAGGATGGTGCCCCAGGCCTTGGAGAAGCCGGCGTCCATGCTGGCGATCACGCTGCGGCCGGACCGGGCCTCGTCGCGCATCCGCTCGTAGATCAGCACGTTGGCGTCCACCGCCACGGCGAAGGTCAGGATCAAACCGGCGATGCCCGGCAGGGTCAGCGTCGCCTGGGTCAGCGACATGGCCGCGATGATCAGCACCCCGTTCAGGATCAGGCCCAGCACCGACACCCCGCCGAACAGCAGACCGTAGGCCAGAAGCATGAAGACCACGATGATGGCGAAGCCGATGGCGGTCGACAGGGCGCCCGCGGCCACGGCGTCGGCGCCCAGCTCGGCGGTGACGACCCGACGTTCCTCGACGTTCAGGGGCGCCGGCAGGGCGCCGCCGTTCAGCAGGTTCACCAGGGTGGAGGCTTCCTCGATGGTGAACTGGCCGGTGATCTGGCCCGAGCCGCTGGTGATCGCGCTCTGGATCGTGGGGGCGGAGATGACCTTGCCGTCCAGGATGATGGCGAAGGGCTTGCCCAGATTGGCGGCGGTCGCCTCGCCGAAGCGGCGGGCGCCGGTTCCGTCGAAGCGGAAGTCGATGGCCGGACGGCCGCTCTGATCGGCGCCCACGCTGGCGCGCGTCAGGTTCTCGCCGGCCACCAGGATGCGGCGCTTGACCAGATAGGGCGTGCCCTGCTCGTCGGCCAGAAGCTGCAATCCGGCGGCACCCGGCCGGCCAGGGCGTCCTGCACCGAGTTCTCGACGTCCACCATCTGGAAGGTCAGTTGCGCGGTCTGGCCGATGACCTCTTCCAGCTTGGTCGGATCGCTCTCGCCCGGGGCCTGGACCACGATGCGATCCGCGCCCTGGCGGGTGATCGAGGGTTCGCGCGTGCCCAGGCTGTCGATCCGGCGGCGCACCACCTCGATCGACTGGTCCACCGCGGTGGAGCCCATGCCGTTCAGCGCGGCGTCGGTGTAGGCGAAGCGGATGCGGTTGTCGCCGACGCGGGCGGCGGTGCGTTCCACCTGGCCGCTGGGACCGGCCGCGCCGGCCAGGGTCCGCAGCGCTTCGAACGCCGCGCCCTGTTGCGCCGGATTGGCCAGGGTCACGACCACGCCGCCTTCCTCGCGCTGGAAGCCGCCGGTGCTGATCCCCGCCTCGTTCAGGGTGACGCGCACGTCCTCGATCAGGTTGTTGACCCGCGCGGCGCGCATGGCCGGCACGTCCACTTCAAGAAGCAGATACGACCCGCCCTGAAGGTCCAGCCCCAGGTTCAGCGTGTTCTTGGGCAGCCAGCCGGGCAGCGCCTCGCGCTGGGCGGGGCTCAGCACGTTCGGATAGGCGAACAGCACCCCGAACAGCGCGGCGAGGACGACGAGGGTGACTTTCCAGCGCGAGAGCTGAATCATGTGGGCGATCCCGGATCAGCGATAGGCGCGCGTCAGGCCTTGGAGTCGTTGGCGGCGATGGCGGTGCGGTTGCGCACCTCGGCGATCATGCCCTTGACCACGCGCACGTTGACGCTGGGGGCGATCTCGACGTTGACCTCGGCGTCCTCGACGCGGGTGACCTTGCCGATCATGCCGCTGGACAGGACGACCGTGTCGCCGCGCTTGACGGCGCCGATGGCCGCCTGGTGTTCCTTGGCGCGCTTCTGCTGCGGACGGATCAGCAGGAAGTAGAACAGGATGAAGATGGCGACGATCGGCAGGAACTGCATGATCACGGCCATCATGCCGCCGTCAGCGGGAGCGCCCATAGGTTAGTCTCCAAGACACGAGGGGTCGGCCCTCGTCGGCGCCCCATCAAAAACGAGGCGCGGAACCTAGGGCCGACGTTGACGGAATGCAACGCGGCGAAAGCGCTATCGCGGCAGGACCGTCAGCGGGTCGATCGCCACCGGGTCGTCGCCCTGCATCTGCCGGGTCTCGAAGTGGATCGAGGGGCGGCCGTCGCCGGCGGTCAGGCCCACCGTGCCGATCTGCTGGCCCTGGCGCACATCGTCGCCGTCGCTGACGGTGGCCGAGCCCAGGTGGCCATAGACCGTCCGCCAGCCGCCGTTGTGCACGATCAGCACCGTCAGCCCCTGCCCGACCAGATCATCGCCGACATAGGCCACGCGCCCGGCGCCCGAGGCCACAACGGCCGCGCCGGCCGAGGCGCCGATGTTGATGCCGTTGTTGCGCTCGCCCATGCCCACCGGGCCGAAGCGGCGCAGGATCTCGCCCCTGACCGGCCAGACCAGATGGGCCGGGCTGGTCGCGGACGGCGGCGGCGCGCCGACGCTGGGCGCGGGTGCGACGGGCCGCGTCTGGGCCGGCAGGGCCGCATTGCCCGAAGGCGGCGGCGGAGGCGGGGGACCGAACCGTTGGGCACCAGCACGCCCACCGGCGACGGGCCGGTCGCATAGGGATCGCGGCCGGTGTCGACCGCCGATTCGGGCAGGATGATCCGTTGCCCCGTCGTGATCGCGCCCCTGGGCCCCAGGCCGTTCAGGTCGATCAACAGTTGCACCGGCGTCTGGAACCGGCGCCCGACGCCCGAGATGGTGTCGCCCGGCTGGATCACATAGGCCGCGCCCGGCTGGCCGCTGTAGGGCGGCGGCGGGGGCGTCTGGCTCTGGGTCGGCGGCGTCACGCTGACCGTCGGCGGCAGGGCGCCGCCCTCCACCGATCCGACCGGCGCGGTCGCCGGCGGCGGCGCCTCATACTGGCCGGGACGATACGGTTGCGTCTGGGTTCCGCCGGGATAGGCCGGTCCCTGCTGGCCCTGCGGCGGATAGGACGTGGTCGGCGCGCCCTGCCCGGGCAGGGCCATCGGATGGGTCGGATAGCGCGGCTCGGACGGATAGCTGATGCACGCCGTCAGGCTGGCCCCCGCCGCCAGGATCAAAACCGTTCTCGTCCAGCCCGTCAGACCCGTCACCGGCCGCTCCTCGCATGGTTAAACTCGCCCGCCCGGTGTGCCCCGTCGGCGCCGCCAAGCCAACCCCGCAATGGGCGCGAAAGTTTGACGTGAAGGTTAACAGGACCGGCTTCGGCGCCGATCACCCCTCCTTGGCCGTCCCCTCGACCAAGGGCACGAACCGCACCTCCGTCAGGCTCTCGCGGCGGAAGGAGCCGTCGCCCTGGCCCACATAGCGGTGCAGCATCTGCACCGAGGTGCGCCCCACCGGCGCCACCAGCACGCCGTTCGGCTTTAGCTGCTTCAGCAGCTCGGTCGGCTCGTGCGGCGACGCCGCCGTGACCATGATGCGGTCGAACGGCGCCTGTTCGGGCCAGCCCAGCCCGCCGTCGCCGTGCCGGGTGATGACGTTGTCGATGTCTAGCGTCCGCAGCCGCGCCTCGGCCTCGTTCAGCAGGCTGCGATAGCGTTCGACCGAATAGACATAGCGCGCCAGCCGGCTCAGCACCGCGCACTGGTATCCGCTGCCCGTGCCGATCTCCAGCACCCGGTGGCGCGGCTGCACCTCCAGCGCCTGGGTCATCAGGCCGACGATATAGGGCTGGCTGATCGTCTGGGCGCAGTCGATGGGCAGGGCCTGATCTTCCCACGCCTGGTCCAGGAACTTCTCGTGCACGAAGACCGAGCGGTCGACGCTCTCCATCGCCGCCAGAACGCGCGGGTCCGTCACCCCCTGCTGGCGCAGCGACAGGATCAGACGCCCGGCCCGGTCGTCGCGCAGGTTCAAGATATCTTCCCCCATTTACGGGGGAGGGGGACCCCGAACGGGTGGAGGGGGCGGACGCACGCGCCGTGTCCGGGGTCGCCCCCTCCACCACGCTGCGCGCGGTCCCCCTCCCCGCTTTGCGGTGGAGGATCAAGCCACCCGCTCCACCTTGCGAGGCGGCGCGCCGCCCAGCACCTTCTTCAGGTCGTTGACGCTGGCCATGTGGGTCAGGTCGATATGCAGCGGCGTGACCGAGATGCGGCCCTCGTCGATGGCGCGCAGGTCGGTGCCCTCGGCGTGCTCCTGCTTCTGGCCGCGGAAGCTCATCCAATAGTAATCCCGCCCGCGCAGGTCGGTTCGGCGCACCGCGTGCATCTCGCCCACGTCGCGGAACCCCTGGGTCGTCACCTCCACCGCCTCGACCTGTTCGGGCCGCCGGTTGGGGAAGTTCAGGTTCATCACCACGCCGGGCTGCCATTTCTGGTCCAGCAGGCGGCTGATGATGGCCGGGGCGAAGGCCTCGGCCGTCTCCCAGTGGGCGATGACCTCGTCGTGGAACCGCTCCAGGCTCTGCGACAGGGCGATGGAGCGGATGCCGAACGCCATGCCCTGCAGCGCGCCCGCCACCGTGCCCGAATAGCTGACGTCCTCGCCGATGTTGTGCCCCCGGTTCACGCCCGACAGCACCAGGTCGGGCTTTTCCGGCATCAGGTCGTTGACCGCCAGCACCACGCAGTCGGTCGGCGTCCCCGTCACCGCGAACCGCTTGTCGCCCAGCCGATTGACCCGCAGCGGCTCGGTCAGGGTGATCCCCCGCCCCTTGCCCGACTGCTCCACGGCGGGGGCGCACACCCAGACGTCATCGGTCAGGGTGCGCGCGATCTTTTCAAGGCATTCAAGGCCTTCCGCCTCGATCCCGTCGTCGTTTGTCAGCAGTATCCGCATCGGCTCAGCGCAGAACCCGCACCGAATCCGCCTTGATCACATAGTCGGCGCGGCACTGGTTGGTGATCCGGGCGCCCTCGTGCATCAGCGTCTGCACCCCGTCGCGGTCGGCCCAGGCCGCGGCGCGCCCGGTGAAGACGACCTTCGCGCCGTTCAGGTCGCGCGCCGCCGCCTGCGGGTCGCGCGGCAGAGCCCCGCTGACGCAGTTGGTCGGCGACGGCGGATTGTCCAGATCGCGCTGTTCCCGGAACAGCTGGAACTCGCCGCCCGAAACCCGCACCCAGCCGGCGAACTCGGTGGCCGAGGGGTCGAAATACGGATTGGGCGCGGTCGCCGCCGTGGCGCAGCCGCCCAGCAGGGCGGCGCCGACGGCGATCAGGGTCAGGGTCTTGGTCATGGCTTCAGGCTCCGACATGGGTGAGACCGCCCATATAGGGACGAAGGGCGGTCGGGACGGCGATACGGCCGTCCGTCCTGATAATTCTCCATGATCGCGACCAGGGTGCGACCGACCGCCAGGCCCGAGCCGTTCAGGGTGTGGACGAACTCGGTCTTCTTCTCGCCCGCCCGCTTGAACCGCGCGTCCATGCGCCGCGCCTGGAAGTCCCCGCAGTTCGAGCAGCTGCTGATCTCGCGATAGGTCCCCTGGCTGGGCAGCCAGACCTCCAGGTCGAAGGTCTTCTGCGCCGAGAAGCCCATGTCGCCCTTGCACAGCAGCATCCGCCGGAACGGCAGCTCCAGCGCCTTCAGCACCGCCTCGGCGCACCCCGTCATCCGCTCGTGCTCGGCTTCGCTGTCCTCCGGCCGCGTGATCGACACCATCTCGACCTTCGAGAACTGGTGCTGGCGGATCAGCCCGCGCGTATCGCGCCCCGCCGACCCCGCCTCGGCCCGGAAGCACGGCGTCAACGCCGTCATCCGCATCGGCGTCGCCAGATCGTCCTCGGACAGGATCGTCTCGCGTACGAGATTGGTCAGGGAGACTTCGGCGGTGGGAATGAGCAGATGTTCGCCGACGCGGAACAGATCCTCCTCGAACTTCGGCAACTGCCCCGTACCGAACATCGCCTCATCGCGCACCAGATAGGGCGGGTTCACCTCCAGATACCCATGCTGGTCCGTCTGCATGTCCAGCATGAACTGGCCGACGGCCCGCTCCAGCCGCGCAAGTTGGCCCTTCAGCACGGCGAACCGCGCGCCCGACATCTTCGCCGCCGCCTCGAAGTCCAGCAGGCCCAGCGCCTCGCCCAGGTCGGCGTGATCCTTGGCCGGCCCCGTGGAGCGCGCGCCTCCAGGCGCGCCTTCCCGCTCCGAGGCCCAGGCGGACACTTCGACATTGCCCGCCTCGTCCTCGCCGTCCGGCACGTCGTCGGCCGCCAGATTCTTCTGCGCCGCCAGCAGGTCGCGCAGGTCCTTGCCGACGGACGCCTCCACCTCGGCGGCGGCGGCGATCTCGCCCTTCAGCGCCTCGACCTCGGCCTTCAGGCGGTCGGCCTCGGCCATGTCCTTTCGGCCCATCGCCGCGCCGATCAACTTCGACGCCGCGTTCCGCTTGGACAGCGCATCCTGGCCCGCCGTCTGCGCCCGGCGCAGTTCGGCGTCCAGCCGCAGGATGTCGGCGACCAGCCCGTCAGCCCCGTCCACCCCGCGCGACGACCACCCCGCCACGTAAACCTGGGGGTTTTCGCGAATGGCTCTGATGTCGTGCATGGTCGGAAACTTCGGTCAGGCGGGAGAAGCCGAACGCTCTAGCCTCCCGCGCGGAGTCGGGCAACGCGCTGCACGGTTTCGCGCCGTGTCAGGCCCGCTCGCCGTCGCCGATGAAGGCGCCGGCGATCCAGCTGACCAAGCCGGTCACGATGGCCGCGCCGACGCCCGCCCACAGGCCGTCGACCGCGAAACCGCCCAGGAACATGGCCGTCAGCCCGATCATGGCGGCGTTCACCACCAGCAGGAACAGGCCCAGGGTCAGCACGGTGATCGGAAAGGTCAGCACCACCATGATCGGCCGCACGATGGCGTTGACCAGGCCCAGGATAATCGCCGCCGCGATCAGCGAGCCGGTGTTGGTGAAGTCCACGCCAGGCACCACCTGCGCCGACAGCCAAAGGCCGGCCATGGTCACCACGGCCTGGATGATGAAACGGATCATGACGCCCTCCGAAGGTTCAAGCTTCGCCATAATGCACGAAACGACGGAAGGCTCCCCCTTCCCGGCCGCGACTGCTAAGCGAAGGCCGGACCCAGCGACGGAGACCTCCATGAGCCTGCACGGCGACTATGATCCCGACAACGTCTTCGCCCGCATCCTGCGCGGCGACATGCCCTCGGTGAAGGTGTGGGAGGACGACCAGGTCCTGGCCTTCATGGACGTCTTTCCCCAGTCGGAGGGCCACGTCCTGATCATCGCCAAGGCGTCCCAGGCCCGCAACCTGCTGGAGGTGGAGCCCGAGGTCCTCAGCCACATGGCGCTGGCCCTGCAGCGCACGGCGCGCGCGGTGGAAAAGGCGCTGCGGCCCGACGGCCTCAGCGTGATGCAGTTCAACGGCGCGGCCGGCGGCCAGACCGTCTTCCACCTGCATTTCCACATCATCCCGCGCTGGGAGGACCGGCCGCTGAAAGGGCACGGCCACGCCCCGATGGCCGACGGCGAGACCCTGAAGGCCCTGGCCGGCCGGATCGCCGCCGAGCTGGACTGACAGCCGACTTGCGCCCGCGGCGATCCGTCCGCATAAGGCCCGCTTGCCCGACGGGGCGAGGCCGGTTTAGCTCAGCTGGTAGAGCAGCGGTTTTGTAAACCGAAGGTCGCGGGTTCGATTCCTGCAACCGGCACCAACCCTCCTTCCCGTCCGAGGACATGGCCGAGACAAAGAACAAGCTGGGGCACAGGATCGGCGCGCGGGGCGGGCGCACGCGTCAGGCCATCCTGGACGCGACCCGCCGGCTTCTGAACGAGCGGCACTACGGCGAAATCCGCGTGGCCGACGTCGCCTCGGCCGCCGACGTCTCGCCGTCCAACTTCTACACCTATTTCAAGACGGTGGAGGAGCCGGTTCTGGCCCTGTGCGAAGCGGCGGCCGACGACTTCCAGGGCCTGGCCAATCACTTTCAGGCCGACTGGCCCGGCGACCGGGCCTTCGCCATCGCCCGCGCCTTCATCCTGGACGTCATGGCCATCTGGCGCGCGCACGGACAGGTGCTGCGGGTCGAGCATATGCTGGCCGACAACGGCGACGCCGCCTTCGTCGAAAGCCGCGTCCGGCGCCTGCGCCGCCTGCACCTGGCCATCGAGCGGCGCGTGGCCCAGGCCCACGCCGCCGGCCTGCATCCGCGTGACTACAATCCGCGCCTGGCGTCCTACCAGATCGCCTCCATCGCCGAATCGACGGCCGCCAGCTTCGACCTGCTGCGCCGCGCCGACACGCCCGAGGCCATCCTGGACACGGCCGCCATCATCGTCGTCAAGCTGACGACGGGTCGCTAGAGGCCCAGCGGTCCGTAGAGCCAGGTCAGCCAGATCCCGATCGCCAGGAAGACGCCGAACGGCAGCCGGTCGCTCCCGCTGACCCGCCGGCGCACCATCAGTTGGGCGAAGACCACGCTGAGCCCCGCCGCGCAGGCCCACAGCAGCACGCTGGGCAG
Organism: Brevundimonas albigilva; assembly: GCF_023503965.1. Lineage (GTDB taxonomy): Bacteria > Pseudomonadota > Alphaproteobacteria > Caulobacterales > Caulobacteraceae > Brevundimonas > Brevundimonas albigilva. Next base: position 267,262 of record NZ_CP097298.1, read on the forward strand.
CCCGATCCAGCCGACCCAGGCCCCCGCGCCGGCGAACAGGAAGGGATCGCCGCCGCCCAGGCCGTCACGCCCCCGCACGCGCCGATACAGCCACGCCACCCCCCGCAGGACGCCGAAGCCTACGGCCAGGCTGAACAGGCTCCATCCCGCCCCGCTCCAGCCATGCAGCAGGCCGGCCGCCAGAACGCCGCTGGCCGCCAGGGGCCAGGTCAGCGCGTCCGGCAGCCAGAAATGCTCGCCGTCGACCAGCGAGATCAACAGCAGCTGCCATCCCAGCGCTGCCGTGGCGATCGCCGTCGCAAGATCCGGCGCCGCCAGGCCCGCCCAGGCGCCCAGGGCCGCCGCCCCCAGCTCGATCAGCGGATAGCGCGGCGAGATGCGGGCGTCGCAGCGCGCGCACCGCCCGCGCAGCGCCAGCCAGCTGAAGACGGGGACCAACTCCCACGGGCGCAGCGTGGCCTCGCAGCCCATGCAGCGCGACCGCTGGGCCACCACGTCCATCTCGCGCGGCAGGCGCACGCTGACGGCGGCGACGAAGCTGCCGAAGATCAGGCCCAGGCCGCCCAGGACGGCGGGGATCAGAACGGAGGTCATGCGGCGCGGCTCGCGGGGGCGTCTCCCCTCGCCTTAGCCGCCTCCGAGCGCCCTCGCCACATGATAGGTCACGAACGACGCCAGATAGGCCAGGCCGAACATGTAGCCGATCATGATCCAGGTCCATTTCAGCGAGTTGGTCTCGCGCCGGACCACGCCCAGCGTCGCCACGCACTGCGGCGCGAAGATGTACCAGGCCAGGAAGGACAGGGCCGTCGCCAGCGACCATTGCGCCGCCAGCGTCGAGGCCAGCAGGCCCGTGGCGTTCTCGGCGTCGGCGATGGCGTAGGTCGTGCCCAGCGCCGCCACCGCAACCTCGCGCGCCGCCATGCCGGGGATCAGGGCGATGACCATCTGCCAGTTGAAGCCGATGGGGGCGAAAATCGGTTCCAGCGCTCGCCCGATCATGCCGGCGAAAGAATAGTCGATGGCCGGCAGCGTGGCGTTCTCGGGCGGATAGGGGAAGGTCGCCAGCACCCACAGGATGGTCACCGCCGGCAGGATGATCCGCCCGGCCCGGTTCAGGAAGATCTTGGCCCGGAGCCACAGGTTGAAGGCGACGCTCTTGAGGTCGGGAACCTTGTAGGTCGGCAGCTCCATCATGAAGGGCTCGACCGCGCCGCGCCAGAACACCTTGCGAATGACCAGCGACACCAGAAGCGCGCTGACGATGCCGGCGGCGTAGAGGCCGAACATCACCAGCCCCTGCAGATTGGCGAAGCCCCAGACCGTCTCGTTCGGGATGAAGGCGGCGATGATCAGCGTATAGACCGGGATCCGCGCCGAACAGGTCATCAGCGGCGCCACCAGGATGGTGGTCAGGCGGTCGCGCTTGGAATCGATCACCCGCGCCGCCATCACGCCGGGAATGGCGCAGGCGAAGCTGGACAGCAGGGGAATGAACGCCCGGCCGTGCAGGCCGGCGCCGCCCATGATCTTGTCCATCAGGAAGGCCGCCCGCGCCATGTAGCCGAAGTCCTCCAGCGCGATGATGAACAGGAACAGGATCAGGATCTGCGGCAGGAAGACCAGCACGCTGCCGACGCCGGAAATGATCCCGTCCACGATCAGGCTCTGCAACAGGCCGTCGGGCAGCACCGCGGCGACCAGGCCGCCCAGCCAGCCGATGCCGCCCTCGATCCCGTCCATCAGCGGGGCGGCCCAGCTGAACACCGCCTGGAACATGACGAACAGCAGCGCCAGCAGGATGGCCAGCCCGGCGACGGGGTGCAGCAGCACGGCGTCGATCTTGCCGGTCAGGGTGTCGGGCCGCTCGGGCGGGCGCACGTGCGCCTTCATGATCCGCTCGGCCTCGCGGGCGGCCGCGCGCAGTTCGGCCGCGTCCGGGCTGCGCCACCGACTGTCCGACAGGGCGGCCATCTCGGCCTGGGTCTCGATGGCGGCGATCAGGTCGTCGACGCCCCGCCTGCGCGTCGCGACGGTCGTGACGATCGGCACGCCCAGTTCGGCGCGAAGGCCGTCCAGGTCGATCCGCAGCCCCTGGCGCTGGGCGATGTCGTACATGTTCAGCGCCAGCACCATCGGCCGGCCGACGGCCTTCAGCTCCAGGATCAGGCGCAGGACCAGGCGCAGGTTGGTGGCGTCGGCGACGCAGACGACCACGTCCGGCGGCGTCTCGCCCGCCAGGCGGCCCAGCACGGCGTCGCGCGTCACCTCCTCGTCCGGGCTGCGGGCGCGCAGGGAATAGGTGCCGGGCAGGTCCAGCACCGACATCGAACGGCCGGCGGCGGCGCGCACCACCCCCTCCTTCCGCTCCACCGTCACGCCGGCGTAGTTGGCGACCTTCTGGTGCGCGCCGGTCAGGGCGTTGAACAGGGCGGTCTTGCCGCTGTTGGGATTGCCCACCAGGGCGATGCGGGCCGTCTTCAGCGCAATGTCCATCAGGCGAGATCCCGCTTCATCGTCAGGCTGGCGGCCTCGTGTCGGCGCAGGGCGACGCGCATATCGTCCACCCTGATGGCGATGGGGTCGCGGCCGAACAGACCCTCGTGCAGCAGTTCGACCCGCGCGCCCTCGACGAAACCCAGTTCCAGAAGCCGGCGCTCCAACTCCACCCCGTTCGCCTGGTGATGCGTGTGGCCGCCCACCTCGACGATGACGCCGCGGTCGCCGCGTCGGGCCTGGCTCAGCTTGATGATATCGGTCAAAATCTACGCTCGATGAGGCGGCCGCCGTCCGCGCCGCGATGTTCTGACAGTGATTATCAGCCGCGACCGCTCGCCGTCCAGCAGGACAGCCTGCCCAATTGCCGCGTCGCGCCGGTGCGCTATCAAGGGCGTCCAAATCGGAGCCGACCATGACCCGCCTCGCCCTTGCCGCGATCCTTGTCCTGCCCCTGGCCCTCGTCGGGTGCGGCGACGGCGGCGACGCGCCGCAGAGCGCGCCGGCCAAGCCGCCGCGCGTCCTCACGGACGGAGAGAAGGCCGAGCTTCTGGCCGCCCTTCCCGCCCCCTACGACCAAGGCGACCTGGAAAACGGTCGTCGGGCCTTCGCCCGCTGCCGCGCCTGCCACACGCTGGGCGAAGGCGGGGCGGACATGACGGGGCCGAACCTCTACGGCGTGTTCGGCCGCAAGGCCGGCGAACGGCCGCGCTACAACTATTCCAACGCCATGCGGACGGCGGACTTCACCTGGGACGCCGCCGCCCTGGATCATTGGCTGCAGAACCCCCGCACCTTCCTGCCGGGCAACAAGATGACCTTCCCCGGACTGCCCGACGCGACGGACAGGCGCGACGTCATCGCCTTCCTGAAGGTGGAGACGGGCTACCGGCCGACGCCGTCGCCGACGCCGGCGTCCTGATCAGCCTTCGGCGATGGGCTTGGGGCCGCCCTCGCGCATCTCCTGGGCCTCCCATTCCTCGATCTTGCGCGCCGTATATTCGGGCGACTTGGTGAAGCGCGCCAGAAGGCCGTAGATCACCGGCACCACGAACAGGGTCAGCACCGTCGCGAAGATCGCCCCGGTGAAGATCACCACGCCGATGGTCTGGCGGCTGCCCGCGCCCGCCCCTTGCCACAGCACCAGCGGCAGGGCGCCGAAGGCGGTGGCGATCGAGGTCATGATGATCGGACGCAGGCGCAGCGAGGACGATTCGATGATCGCCTCGCGGATCGAGCGGCCCTGGTCGCGCAGCTGGTTGGCGAATTCCACGATCAGGATGCCGTTCTTGGCCGCGACCCCGATCAGGATGATCAGGCCGATCTGGCTGTAGATGTTCAGGCTGGACCCGGCCATCAGCAGGCCGAACAGCCCGCCGGCGGCGGCCAGCGGCACCGTCAGCATGATGACCGCCGGCGTGATCCAGCTCTCGAACTGGGCCGCCAGGACCAGGAAGACCAGCAGCAGCGCCAGGCCGAACGCCGCGACGACCGCGCCGCCCGCCTCCTGCTGATCGCGCGCCGCCCCGCCCCACTGGACGATCACCCCGCCCTGCGGCTGCTTGGCCGCCTCGGCGCGGAAGAACTGCACCGCGTCGTCGATGGTCATACCGGGGTTCAGGTCGGCCTGCAGGGTGATGGCGCGCTGGCGATCCAGGCGCCGCCGGTCCGGCGTGTCGCCCGTGGTCTGGGTCTTCACGACCGTGGACAGGGGCACCAGCTGCCCGCCGCCGGTCGCCACGTACAGCGCCTCCAGGTCCGCGACCTCGCGCCGGTTGTCGCGGTCGGTCTGCAGGATGACGTCGTACTCCTGCCCGCCCTTGATGTAGGTGGTCGCCCGGCGTGAGCCGAACATGGTCTCCAGGGTCCGGCCGATCGACTGGGACGAGACGCCCAGCGCGGCCGCCTTCTGCGGATCGACATCGACCAGCAGCCGGGGCGAATTGGGCTCGTAATTCAGGCGCGGCCGCGAGAAGCCGGGATTGCCCTGCGCCGCCGCCAGCAGCGGCTGAAGCCAGTTGTAGATCTGCTGATAGTCCGTGCCCGTCGCGATCAGCTCGATGGAGTTCGATTGCCGCCGCCGCGCTGGAAGGCGCCGGGCGTCGAGGCGTTGACCTGGGCGTCGGTCTGATTGCGCAGCTTGCCGTTCAGCTCCTGCGCGATCTCCGCCGCCGAACGGTCGCGCTTGGACCAATCCGACAGGACCAGCACCGCATTGCCGGAGTTGAAGCTGCCGCCGCCGAAGCCGGGGGCGGAAATCAGGAAGCTGTCGGCCTCTCCGTCCGCGCGATATTCCGCCAGCAGCGGCTCCAGCCCCATCATGATCTTGCGCGTGTAGTCGAAGCCCGCGCCCTCGGGCCCGGCGACGCGCACGGTGACGCGGCCCCGGTCCTCGTCCGGCACCAGCTCGTTGGGCAGCACCAGGAACATCCCCACCGCCCCCGCCGCGACCAGGGCGATCAGCCCGGCCACGCCGATGACGGCGATGCGGCGGCCCAGCAGCAGATCCAGCGAACGGCCGTAGGACGTCTTCAGCCGGTCCATGGCCCAGTCGACGCGCCGCGCGACCCAGCCGCCGCCGTGGGCGGGCTTCAGAATCTTGGACGCCAGCATCGGCGACAGGCTCAGCGCCAGGAAGGCCGAGAAGGCCACGGCCGCGGCGATGGCGGCCGCCAGCTCCACGAACAACCGCCCGACATACCCCGGCAGGAACAGCAAGGGCGCGAACACCGACAGCAGCACGATGGTGGTGGCCACCACGGCGAAGAAGACCTGCCGCGCCCCGCGCTCGGCCGCCACCAGCGGCGGCTCGCCGTGGTCCAGCCGGCGCTGGATGTTCTCGACCACCACGATGGCGTCGTCGACGACCAGGCCGATGGCCAGGACCAGCGCCAGCAGCGTCAGCAGGTTCAGCGAAAAGCCGAGCGGGGCCAGCACGATGAAGGTGGCCAGCAGGCAGATCGGCGCCACGATCGACGGGATCAGCGCCGCGCGAAGACTGCCCAGGAAGATGAAGTTGACCAGGGCCACCAGCGCCATCGAAATGCCGATGGTGATCCAGACCTCGTCGATGGCGTGGGAGGTGAAGACCGAATTGTCCGACCCGACCTCGATCGTCACGCCCGGCGGCAGGCTGGGCCGGATCTCCTCGATCATCTTCTGGACGCCTTCGGAGATGGCCAGGTCGTTCGACTGGGCCTGACGCGTCACGGCCAGGCCGATCTGATCCATGCCGTTGCCGCGGAACAGGCGACGCTCCTCCTCCGGCGCCTCCTCCACGCGGGCCACGTCGCCCAGGCGCGTCACATAGGTGGGCTGACCCTGGATGATGGCCGAGGAGCCGCTGCCGGTCCCGGTCGCCACCGCATTGGACGCCGAGGCGGAGCCGCGCGTGCCGATCGGCAGCTGGCGGAAATCCTCGGGCCGGGCGTAGTTGCGCGCCACCCGGACCGTGTAGTCCTTGTCCGTTGACTCCAGCGAACCCGCCGGCAGTTCCACGTTCTGTGTGGTCAGCGCCGTCTCGACGTCGGTGACCGTCAGGCCGCGCGCCGCCAGGGCCGCCGGGTCGAGCCATATCCGCATCGAATAGCGCTGGTCGCCGTAGATGTTCACCTGCGCGACGCCGGGCACGGTCGCCATCCGGTCGACCAGATAGCGGTCGGCGTAGTCCGTCAGCTGCAGGCGGTTCATCGTCGTGGACCGCAGGAAGACGATGATGATCGGCTGGCTGTCTGAGTCGGCCTTGGCCACCTCGGGCGGATCGGCCTGGTCGGGCAGGTTGCCGACCACGCGGCTGACGCGGTCGCGCACGTCGTTGGCGGCGTCGTCGATATTGCGGTCCAGCGAAAACTCGATGTTGACGTTGGAGCGACCGTCGCGGCTGGTCGAGTTGATGCGCTCGACGCCCTGGATGCCGGCGATCTGCTGTTCGATCGGTTCGGTGATCCGGCTCTCGATGACCTCGGCCGAGGCGCCGGCGTAGGTGGTGTTGACCGACACGATCGGCGGATCCACGTCCGGCAGCTCGCGCACCGGTAGGAAGAAGAACGCCGCCGCGCCGATCACGCACAGCACAATCGCGGCCACGGCGGCGAAGACCGGCCGCCGGACCGAAACATCGGACAACATCATCGGGCGGCGCCCTGCGCCGCGGGCTGACGCTGGGCCTGGTTCTGACCCTGGCCGGCCACGACGATCGGCGAGCCCGGCTGGATGCGGTTCAGGCCGGACCCCACGATCCGGTCGCCGGGCTCGATCCCCGACAGGATTTCGACGAAACCGTTTTCGACCGCGCCGGTCTCGATCTCGACGCGCTGGGCGGTCGATCCGTCGTCGCCGCGCGCGATCCGATAGACGAAGGCGCCGGCGCCCTCGTACTGGATCGCCGACTCCGGCGCCGACGGCGCCTGGCGCTGACCCTGCTGAACGGCGACGCGCAGCAGCATGCCGGGGCGGATGCGCCCGCCCGGGTTGGGGAAGACGGCCCGCGCCGTCGCGGCGCGGGTGGTCTCATTGACGCGCGTGTCGATCAGGTCGATCCGGCCCGAAAAGGGCTCGTCGCCATAGGCGTCGGCGGTCGCCACGATCGGCGTGCCGGGTCGCAGCTGGTTCAAATAGCGTTCCGGCAGGGGGAAATCGACGCGGATCGTCGAGGTGTCGTCCAGGGTCGTGATCACCGCGCCCGGATTGATCAGGGTGCCGGGGGTGATCGTCGTCAGCCCCAGGGTGCCGGCGAAAGGCGCGCGGATGACCCGGTCGCCGCGCCGCGCACGCGCGGCCTCCAGCGACGCGCGGGCGCTCTCCAGGGCGGTTTCGGCGTTCTCGGCCGTCACGCGCGGCGCGACGCCCCGGTCCGCCAGGGCCTTGTACCGGTCGTACTCGCGCTGAGCCTGGGCCAGTTGCGCGCGCGCCTCGATGATGGCGGCGTCCTCTTCCAGCGCCTGCAGCTCGACCAGCGGCGCGCCGGCGCTGACGCGCTGACCGTCCTTGAACATCACCCGCGTGATCAGCTCCGTCGTCGACGAGGTGATGTTCACCGAGCGAGCGCCCCGCGCCACGCCCAGCACCCGGATCTGGTCCGAGAAGGGGCGCTGCGTCACTTCGACCTGCGACACCTGCTGCGCGTGTCGCGCGCCGCCCGCGGGACCGGCCGCGCCCTCCGGCCCTGACGAGGCGAAGGTGATCCGCACGATCGCGGCCACGACCATCAGGACAAGCAGCGCCGCGGCCGCGATGAGGAAGAAGTGCCGTTTGATCACGCGAGACTCGCAAGACGGGGAGTGGCGCACGCTTAACGGCTGGCGCCGCCAACGCAAGATTAAGTCTCTGTAACGCGCCGCCCGGCCGTTTCCGTCGCGGAAATCGCCTCTTTTCAGAACCGTCGCCAGACCGCGACGATCGGCCCGCTGGAAATCGGCGTCTCGCGGCCCGCCACCGTGCGCCGCCATCCCGCCTGAAGGCTCCAGTCGCCGGCGTCGCGCACCAGCGACGCCTCCACCGACAGCCACCGCGCCCCGGCGTCGGCCGCGCCGCCATAGGCCTGGGCCAGCGCCATCCAGCGCCCGGCGAAGCGGGCGCCCGCCGTGGCGTCCAGCCGGGTCTCGTCCGGAAGCTGGTCGCGCAGCCGCCGCGCGGCCTGCGCCTCCACGAAGACGCCGTCCAGCCCGCGCGCCGGCCCCCAGCTGCGTCCGGCCGCAACCCGCGCCTCCCAATCGTGCTCGCCCACGCCCGGAGGCGCATAGCCGGCGTTTCGCCCGACCCCGGCCTGGGCGTAGCCCACGTAGGCGCTGACGGCCCCGGCGGCGCCGCGGTGAACCTGCCACGTCAGGCCCAGCTCGATCGGCCCGCGGCCCTCGTAGTCGACGAAGGCGTCCTCTCCCGACTGCACTTCGGCCTTGAGCTGGACGGACAGCCGATCGGCGACGCCGTATTCGGCGTGGAGCGCCAGGGCGTCGTCGCGTCGAAGCGCCTGCAGCGGCTGCTCGATCCCGGCGGGATCGAAGGCGGTCTGCGCCTCCATCCGCTCATATTTGACGATCGCCTGGCCCTGTCCGCGCGGCATGACCCAGGCGCTGGCGTGCGCCTGCGAAGCGGCGATCGCGACGGCGCCGCCGGCGGCCAGGCTCAGACGTCGTAGCCAGGCGACTTTCGATCCAGCTGACGCAGCGCGCCGGGCCAGGCCAGGGCGGAGATGAAACCGATCCCCGTCCCTGCTCCTTCGTCTCGGCCTGCGCTTCGTCGGGCGCGATCAGCACCTGCTCGCGCCCGACGGACAGCGCCGCCACCTGCTGCGCGCAGGCCCGTTCCAGGAAGAAGATGCCGATCCATGCCTGCGCCGCGGTCTCCCCGACCGCCAATGTGCCGTGGTTGCGCAGCAGCATCAGCGGCTTGTCCCCCAGGTCGGCCACCAGACGCTCGCGCTCGTCATGGTTCAGGGCCAACCCCTCATAACCATGATACGCAACCTGATGCTGCAGTAAACACGCGTTCTGGCTGATGGGCAGCAGGCCGCCCTGCTGCGCCGCCACTCCGACCCCGTTGACCGTATGCAGGTGGATGACGAATTTGGCGTCCTCGCGCGCGGCGTGGACCGCCGAGTGGATGGTGAAGCCCGCGGGATTGATGAAATACGGCGTCTCGCCGACGATGTCGCCGTCCAGGTCCACCTTCACCAGGGACGAGGCCGTGATCTCGTCGAAATAGAAGCCGTACGGATTGATGAGGAAATGATGCTCCGGCCCCGGCACGCGGGCCGATATGTGGGTGAAGATCATGTCGTCCCAGCCGTGCAGGGCGACCAACCGGTAGAGCGCGGCCAGCTCAACGCGCGTCCGCCATTCGGCTTCGCTCACGCGGGACTTCATCGAAACGGGGGCGCCGTCCGCCATTGCCATTCCTCCTGCCTCTGCTGGGCTTTGCCCGCAGCGTCCCCCGTCGCCGCCTCGGCGTCAACCGAATCCGCGCCAGCCGCCGGCCGTTAACCCTTCCGTTTCACACCTCGTTAACCGCACCTTCACGACCCTGACGGCACAGTCCTTTGCGTGATTCCATCCTGGAGCCAGGAGCCGCCGTGTCCGCTGTTCTACAGTTCAGGCCGTCCTCCGACGCTTCGGGAGCCGCCGACGTGTCGCGTCTGCTGCAGTTGGCCCACAGCCGATCGCCGGACGACCGCCAGCGGCTGCTGCTCGGCGTCGTCGCCCTGTGCGACGCCGCCCCGCCCGGCAGCGAGATGGAGCCGGTCCTCAGCGAGATCTTCGTCACCCTGGCCGCCCAGGCCGAGCGGGATGTGCGCCAGCTGCTGTCCGAGCGTCTGGCCGACGCGTCCTGGGCGCCGCCGGCGCTGATCAACATGCTGGCCCTGGACGAGATCGAGATCGCGCGTCCCGTCATCCTGGCCAGCCCCCTGCTCAAGGACGCCGACCTGCTGCGCGTCCTGATCGAGTCCACCCTGGAACATCAGATCGCGGTCGCGCGACGTCCGCACCTGGCCGGACCCGTGGTCGAGGCCATCATCGACCGGGGCGAGGCGGTCACCATGACCGCCCTGGCCTCCAATCGCACCGCCGAGATCGGCGAGGCGGCGATGCGGCGGCTGGTGGCCCATTCGCAGCGGATCGCCGGCCTGCGCGCGCCCCTGACCCGCCATCCCCGCCTGAGCGAAGAGATGGCCCAGCAGCTCTATCAGTGGGTCGGCCAGGCGCTGCGACAGTCGATCAGCGAACGGTTCCGCATCGACGACCGGCTGTTGAACGCCGCGATACAGGACGCCGCCCACGTCGCCGCCGGCGGCGCGGCCTGTCGCACCGTGCCCCAACCGTCGGGGCGGGCCGAGGACCTGGAGCGCCAGGAAATGGAACGTCGGCTGGTCGAAAAGCTCAAGAGCGCCGGCCAGCTTCGTCCCGGCCTTCTGGTGCGGGCGCTGCGCGAACAGCGCTTCGGCTTGTTCGAGCAGGCCTTGATGGCGCTGGGCGGCTTCAGCCTGGCCCAGGTGCGCGGCGCGATCCGGTCCCCCACGGCCGAACCCCTGTATCTGGCGTGCATCGCCGTCGGCGTCGACCGCGCGGTCTTTCCGTCGCTGCTGACCGAGGTCCGTCATCTGTCCGGCGGCCTGCCGGGCCAGGGCGGCTGGACCCCCACCACCCTGGGCGGCGCGGCCGCCGCCCGCGCCTTCCGCCAGATGATGGAAAGGCCGGCGGGCATTTGACATCGCCGCCAAGCTCGGTTCACGTCCCCGCGTGACCCTGACCCTCGCCTTCGTCGCCAGCGACCGCCCGGAAGCGCAGCAGGCTCGTGCAGCCCTGGCCGCGCGCTATGGGGCCGTACCGGAATCCGAGGCCGATGTGATCGTCGCCCTGGGCGGCGACGGCCAGATGCTGGAGACCCTGCACGCCAACCTGCGACGCCGCACGCCCGTGTTCGGCATGAACCGGGGATCGGTCGGCTTCCTGATGAACGACTTCAGCGAGCATGACCTGCCCGAACGGATCGCCTCGGCCGAGCGGACGGTCATCCATCCCCTGCAGATGGACGCCTGGACCGAGAGCGGAGAAGTGCACACCGGCCTGGCGATCAACGAAGTGTCGCTTCTGCGCCAGACCCGCCAGACGGCCAAGCTGCGCATCACCATCGACGACCGGGTGCGGCTGGACGAGCTGTCGTGCGACGGGTGCATGGTCGCGACGCCGGCCGGCTCCACCGCCTACAACCTGTCGGCGCACGGCCCCATCATTCCGCTGAATGCGCGCATCCTGGCGCTGACGCCGATCAGCGCCTTCCGGCCGCGTCGCTGGCGCGGCGCCCTGCTGTCGCACGAGGCCAAGGTCGCCTTCGAGGTGCTGGAGCCGGACAAGCGTCCGGTCTCGGCCACCGCCGACAACTTCGAAGTGCGGCGCGTGGCGCGGGTGGAGGTGCGAGAGCGCCGCGACGTGGCCCTGACCATGCTGTTCGACGCCGGCCGATCCTATGAGGAGCGGGTCATGGCCGAGCAATTCTCCCAGTGAGCGGTCACGGCTTCTTAAGGCAGATGCCCTAGCGTCGCCGCAGATCGTAGGGAGTACGCCATGAGCAATTCCGCGCAAGTCATCCGCCCGCCCAACACCCTTCGCATGAAGGTCGGCGGCGGTTTCGGCATCAATGCGGACGCCATCGCCAAGGCGGAGGAGGCCCTGAAGGCCATGTCGGCCCAGTTCAGCCAGTGGCTGAACGACGAGGTCGCCAAGCTCGATCAGGCCCAGGCGGACATCCGCGACCAGGGCTACACGCCCCAGACCGCCGAGGCCCTCTACTTCCGCGCCCACGACCTGAAGGGCCTGGGCACGACCTACGAATATCCGCTGGTGACGCGCATCGCCGGGTCGCTGTGCCGCCTGCTGGACGACGCGGATACGCGCATGAACGCGCCCGTCGTGGTTCTGGACGCCCATATCGACGCCATCCGCGCCGTGGTGCGCGACCAGATCAAGACCGATGACCATCCGACCGGCCGGGTTCTGGCCGAAACCCTTGAAGCCAAGGTCGCCGAGCACCGCCAGGCCTGATCGCCGGCTGACAGGACGATCGAAGAGGCCCGCCTATCGGCGGGCCTTTTTGTATCTCAGGCCGCGTTGGCGGCGGCGATCTGCGCCCGATAGGCGGGCTGGTCCAACCGCTCCATCAGATAGACCAGATCGTCGCGCATGGCGTTGGGCCGCTGGGTCAGGAACCGCTCCAGCATGCGTTGGCGGAAGACGTCGCCCGAGGTGTCGATCCCTTCGGCCGACAGCGCCTTCCACGTGTCCACCCCGGACCGGAACGCCTGGAACAGGCGCGGCGGAAGCCCCGCCCGGTCGTAGATGGCCTTCAGCCCCAGCGGCCCCGCGTCATGCACCATCAGCCAGGCGCGGCTGTGCGGCGTGTTCGCCAGCTCCGCCAGCCCATGCTCGACCATCGCCATCTGTCCCCGCGCCAGCGCGCGCAGCATCAGCGACGGGGTCAGGGCCTTGCGCGCGTTCAGCTGGGCCACGAAGGCGCCCAGATCCGGCGTGGACGACGCCTGGTCGATCAGGTCCACGGTCGCGCGTTCGCGGGCGAAGGTCGCCAGGCGAATGGCCGTCTCCGGCGCGATGGCGTGGGCGTGGATCAGATGATCGCGCACCGCGTCGCTGGCCAGTTCGATCAGCCGCTCCGTCACATGCAGCGGCAGGGCTTGGCGATAGGCCATCGCGGCGACGACCTCTTCGGATTGCGGAAAGCGATCGACCACGACCGACAGCGCCTGTTCGGACAGATCCGCATTGTCGTTGGCGACCAGGATGCGGACCGCCTGCTCGTTCGCCTCGGCCGCCATCACGCCGGCGACGTCGCGCGACACCCGCCGCCGCGCCCCGCCACCGCCGCCTGGCGCAGGGTCGAGCCGGCGCGCACGATCTCGATCAGATCCCCGTCGGTGAAGACCGGCGAGGCGCCGATTATCGGCAAGGCGATGCTGTCGACGTCGGCGGCCAGCCGGCGCGCCACGTCATGCGGAATCAGGTCCGAGGCCTTCAGCGTCACCGCCATGGCGCGACGGACCAGTTCGGCGGCGTCCTGCGCCAGCAGCCGGATGATCTTCTGCGCCGCGACGCGCCCCGCCTCGTCCAGCGGCGCGCGCTCCATGCTGCGGCACAGCTTGTGGGCGGCCTCGGCCCGTTCGTCCTCGTCCGCGGCCTGGACCAGGCGGCGGATATCCAGTTCGGTCAGGCGGGCGCGATAGGCGGTCATGGAGCTCGGGCGGAATCGGCGTCTGGGCCGCAGCATGACCCTGACATGTTTAACGCCCGGTTTACCATCGAGGATCGACCGCTCAGCCCGTTTCCTTGTCGAACGGCGAGAAGGCGCCGCCGAAGCCGCTCGTCGACGATCCGTCCTGCCCCAGCAGCAGGGCCAGCAGACCCTGATCCTGCTTCAGCCGATCCAGGCGCGCCGCCAGCAGCTGATCCCGCTCGCCGAGAACGGGCGTGGAAGAGGATCCGTCCCCGGCGCCGGCGGCGGGCGTCCCCTGCCCCGCCGAGCGCTGCAGATTGGCGTGCACCTCGGCGACCGAGGCCGGGCGGCCGCCGGTATAGAAGATGCTGCGGTTGGCGCGCGCCGCCTCGGGGAACAGGGCCGCGGCGCTGGCCCCGGGATTGCGGTCCATCGCCTCCATCAGCTGGGCGGCGCCCGCCGGTCCCAGAAAATGGGCCGCGTACAGGTCGCCCGCGCCCGGCTCCCGTCCGGTCCGGCCCCGCAGATAAGCGGCGTTCGACGCGGTCAGCTCGGCCGCCATGGCCGAGGCCGCCTGGGGGTCGAACCGCAGGTCCAGCACGACGTTGCGCGCCGAGCCCTCGACCCGCCAGCGCCCGTCCGCGCCCCTGTGGATCAGGTCGGCGTACTGGCCGTAGCCGTGCTGGGCCCCATGCTTCTTGACGGTCGAGAGCCAGGTCTGTTCGATAAACTGGAAAAGCCCCGCCGCCGAAGAGGTGCGCGCCCGCGCCGACGGGTTCATCGCGCTTTCGCGCTGGGCGGTCTTCATCATGAAGTCGAAGTCGACGCCCACGACGTTGGAGGCGCGCCGGATGGCCGCCTCGACACCGCCTCCAGAGGGAATCGCGCCGATGCTCATGACGGCTCGACGGTGGCCGAACAGGGTTAATCAATCCCTAATCGTTAACGACGGCGTTAACGGCTTAGCCTTTGGTCGGCCGGCCGCCTTCCGCCCCAAACCCGCCACAAGTCGCGCGCTCAACTCTGACTTGCGGGCGCTGCGGGGGCGGCGAGAGCGGGAGTTGACGTCATGATGATACGCGCCGCCGGGGGTCCCGGCCTGATCAGTCCGATCGATTTCGGCGAACAGAGAAAACCCTTGCCGGGCTGGATGTGGGGCGCGATCGGCGTCTCGGTCGCCCTTCACGTGGGCGTGGCGATCGCCCTGTACAATCAGCGGTTCGAGATCGCCGCCCCGCCGATCCAGACGACGCCGCCGACCACCACCATCACCCTGGCCCCGCCGCCCCGTCCCGTGCTTCCGCCCCAGGTGGAAAGCCCGACGCCCCCGGCCCCGCCGACGCCCGTGCACAGGCCGCTGGCCATTGCGCCGACGGACTTGGTGTCGCCGTTCGTCCCGCCCGAAACGCCCGTGGCGACCGGCGCTCCCTCCCAGGCCGTGATCGTCAGCAGCGCGGTCAACGGCGTCGAGGGCGGCGCCGGCGCGGCGACGACCCAGCCGCCTCGCGCGCCCTCGGTCATCAACGACCCGACCTGGGCGGCCCGGCCCTCGGCCGCCCAGATGGCGCGGGCCTATCCCCAGCGCGCCATCGAACGCGGCGTCTCGGGCGCGGCCAGCCTGAGCTGCGTGGTGCGGGTGGACGGGGGCCTGACCGGGTGCCGGGTCGCCGGCGAGACGCCCGGCGGACTGGGCTTCGGCCGCGCGGCCCTGGGCCTGTCGCGCGACTTTCGCATGAACCCGCGCACGGTCGACGGCCGGCCGGTGGACGGCGCGACGGTCAACTTCACCGTCCGCTTCGCGATGGGCGACTAGAACCGTCCGGGATCGAGGGCGGCGGCGTGTTCCGACGCCTGGCCCTCGATCGCATCGGCGACGACCCCGGCGACCAGGGGCCCCAGCAGCCAGCCGTTGCGGCGCGGCGCCAGGGCCAGGAACAGGCCGTCCGCGCCCGGTACGGCGCCGGCCAGGGGAAGTCCGTCCGGCGACGCCCCTCGCACGCCCGCGCCCCAAGCGACCTCGGCGGAGTCCAGCGGTCGGCCCAGCACGCGCTCGGCCGCCTCGACAAGCCGCTGCGCCGAGGCCGGATCGGCGTCGAGATCGCGGCGTCCTGGCTCCATCGTGGCGCCGACGACGGCGCCGGCCCATCGGCGCGACATAGGCGCCCGGGCCCCGCACGACATGAGCGACCGGTCGGGATCGAAGACGGCCGATCTGGCCCTTGATCGGCTGGATCAGGTCGGCGAGGCGCTGGGCTTCGGGCGGGGCGCCGGGGATGGCGGGGCCGGCCCCCGTCGCCAGGACGACGGCCGCCGCCTCAAGCGTCATTCCGTCCAGGCGCAGTCGCCAGGCCGACGGCGTCGTCTCCAGACGCAGGACCTCGCCGTTCACGACCGCAGCGCCCAGGGCGGACCGCAGCGCCGCCAAGGCCTGCTCCGGCTCGACCTGCAGATCCTCGTCGGTGACCAGCGTGTCGCCGTCGCGGCGCGCCGCGAAACCCAGCGCCGCCATGCGTTCCGCCAGTTCCCCGGCCTGCGGCCCCGCCATTCCGCCGGTCGGGCGTTGAGGGAAATCCCCGCCGCCTGGGCGAACGCCGGCCACAGGTCCCGACCGGCCCGGAACAGCGCCGCCTGTTCCGGCGCGGCCTGATCTATGGCGGCCTCCATCGCCGGCGCGATCATGCCCGCGGCGACGGACGAGGCGTTGGCGCCGCCGGGATCGATCACCCGCACGGCATGGCCCCGTCGGCTCAGTTCGAAGGCGGCGCACAGGCCCAGCACGCCTGCGCCGATGATCGCGATGGGAGGAGAGGTCGTCGTCACCCGCCCCAAATCGACCTCCGGTCCGGGGAATGCAAGCCGACAGATCGCCCAAGCCAGGCGGTTCTCGACGCGCTATCAGTCGGGGCATGAACACCCTGGACGCCATCGCCGCCCTGCCCGACGGCGCGATCACCTCGCCCGCGGCCCGTCGCAACGCCGACGCCATTCTGGGCGTCCTGCGCGCCCACCTGCCGGCGCGGGGTTCAGTGTTGGAGATCGCCTCGGGCTCCGGCGAGCATGCGACGGTCTTCGCCTCGGCCCTGCCGGGTCTCGACTGGAAGCCCAGCGACCCCAGCGCCGAGGCCAGGGCCAGCATCTCGGCCTGGAGGGCGCAGGCCGGCGCATCGTCCCTTGGCGCGCCCTTGGCGCTGGACGCATCCGACGAGGCGACCTGGCCCGACCAGACGTACGACGCCGTCTTTTGCGCGAACATGACGCACATCAGCCCCTGGTCGGCGACCGAGGGGCTGATGCGACTGGCGGGCGCCCGACTGCGTCGGCCGGGCGGCCTGCTGGTGTTGTACGGCCCCTACCGCGAGGCCGATCACCCGCTCGCGGCGTCCAACCAGGCCTTCGACGACAGCCTGAGAGCCCGGGACCCGGCCTGGGGCCTGCGCGACCGCGAAGCGGTGCAGGCCCTGGCCCGAACGCACGACCTCGCGGCCACGCGCCGCGTCCAGATGCCGGCCAACAACCTGATGCTGCTGTTCCGGCGCCTCTAGGTCAGGAAATGCCGCCGACAGCCGGCGTCAGGGCGGCGCGATCGCTCATTTCCACCACGTCGCCGTCGCGGAACACCGCCGCCGGCGCGTCGGCGGGCACGCCGAAACGTTCGGCCGCCAGCGCCACGCCGTCGGCGAAGGCGATGACGGGCACCGAATTGGCGCGCGCCAGGTCGATCAGCGAGCGCACGGCGGCCAGTCCGGCCTCGTCCGCGGCGCCGCCCGGCACGACCAGGCCCTTGACCCGCCCGTCGGCGATGTCCTCGGCCGTGGCGGTGGCCAGGACGGTCACGCCGCCGGCCGACAGGCTGGCGTCGCCGGTGGAGATGGGGGCCAGACCGACGCCTTCGGCCCGAAGCGCCCCCTCCACGTCGCCCAGTTCGCCGAAGTCCATGCCGCGCCGCATCACCAGGCCCATGCGAAGACGGGTGGGAACCGGACGGTTATAGCCATTGCGACGGGGAGCGGCGGAAGATTTGCGTTGAGCGTACAAGACGTCTCCTTCGAGGGTTTCAATAAAGAATCTCGCTCGACGCCCTGCGGCGACGAACCACGAACACATCGGGCCAGAAAACGGACAATCGACGAGATCGACGATCGTCGGCTCGCACTCTGGCTCATTTGTGGAATGGCGACAGATATAGTCTGAATCCGAGCCAATTCAACCTGGCGCGGCGCGGATGTCCCCATCGTGATCCTGACGCCGCCATCGCGCTTGCCGCCAGGTCGGGCCCGACCTAGACAGGCCGAGGCATGGACGGACGCTGATGGCCTTTACCCGAACCTATGACGGCGACGCCCCGGTGCGGGTGAACAAGTGGCTGGGCCAGACCGGCGTCTGCTCGCGTCGCGAGGCGGAAGGCCTGATCGCGGACGGCCTGGTGACCATCGACGGCGAGGTCGTCGCCGACGCCGGCCGCAAGATCGCGCCGGGCCAGACCCTGATCCTGAACGACCGGGCCGAGGCGGCGCTGGCGGCGGGGGTCACGATCCTGCTCAACAAGCCGGTCGGCTATGTCTCGGGTCAGCCCGAACCGGGCAAGACGCCCGCGGTGCGCCTGCTGACCCCGGCCAACCGCATGGGAGACGGCGCCGCGCCGGCGCGCGACGCCTCGCTGCCCCCCATCGGCCGCCTGGACGAGGATTGCGCGGCCTGCTGCTGCTGTCCTCGGACGGGGTCGTGGCCAAGGCGGTGATCGGCCCCCAGTCCGATCTGGACAAGGAGTATCTGGTCGTCGTCGACGGCGCCGTGACCGAGGCTCGGCTGTCCCGGCTTCGCCACGGCCTTGAACTGGACGGCCGCCAGTTGAAGCCCGCCCGCGTCACCCAGGTTCAGGGCCAACAGCTGCGCTTCGTCCTCAAGGAAGGCCGCAACCGCCAGATCCGCCGCATGTGCGACCTTGTCGGCCTGGAAGTCGTGGACCTTCAGCGCGTCCGCATCGGCCCCTTGCGGCTCTCCGACCTCCCCGAAGGCCGCTGGCGCCACCTGACGGCTGACGAACGCAAGGGACTGGTGAGTTAAGTCAGGAACCGATCGATAGCCCTGCTCAAGTGGTTTCGGTCCATGACATGACCGCCGCCGTGTTCGGCCAATTCGACATCGAAACCCTGAGCTTTCAGATCATCTGCCATTTGAACGACGTTGACGAGGCCCGACACCTCATCTCGACGGCCTATGGATATGAAATAGCGCGACGCACCTACTGTTGTGGGGGTGCGAAATCGAAGCGGTTCCATCGCTATGACGTCGCTGAAAAGATCTCCGTTCGCCAAACCCAAAGACAGGGCGTAGGAAGCGCCGTCTGACATCCCCAAAACCGCGATCCGCGCCGGATCGACGGCAAGTCGATCAAAAGCCGTCTGCAGGCTCAGGTCGATGAAGGCCGCATCTAGCCCAACCGGACCATGACGCAGCCGCCAGCTGTCGCCGCGAGCGGTGGGCGCGAGAACCGCGAAGCCGCGGCGACGCGCCAGGGCTCGCAACGGCTCGATCATGTCCAAGCCGACTTGCCCGGCCCCATGTAGCGCCAGGATCAGCGGCGTCACTGCCGCCGGGTCACGGTTTTCGGAGGCGAACAGCACAGCATCGCGCCGATCCAGATGCAGATTTTCCGTCCCACCGCCGAAGGGCAGACTGTGGGCGCCAGGCCGCGCCATCAATCGAGCGTCGGCGTAAACGGCCGCGCCGGCCCGGCTTGCGACCGGAAGGCTCAGGACCGCCGCGGCGCCGGTTACGACAACGGAACGGCGTGTGACGGACGTCATTCGGCCAAGCCTCTGAACCAACGCTCAAGAACCCCCGCCTCGCGCCTCATCGTTTCCGCGCGCTCCGCCGCCTCGGCGTCCACACCCCACTGCGCCTCTTGAAACGCGCTCTCTAATCGGGACAGGTCAAACGCCTCTTCTCCGCTAAGCGCGCCTTCAAGCAAAGCCAGAGCGAGCACAGTCGAGCCGAACAGGGTCGTCGCCGTCGCCAGTCCGGTAAGCTGAAAGTCGTCCAACGAAAGGGCCAGAGTGCGAACCCTATCAAGGGAGACTTGAGGTTGCGCGTGATGTAAAACGCCGATCACCGGTCGGAGGTCTATGCCAAGTTCCTGTTGGCCCAGGCGCGCCAAGGCGTCCATTTCTCGATTTGTCGCCGCTGTAACGCGCCTTCACCCAGGTAGCAGATCGCATCGGAACCGGCATACGCGGCGATCTCATCGGCGACTGCCTCTCTAACAGACCCGATATGGTCGATGGCTGTTGACGCCAGCCTTGTCGCAGGCATCGACGTCGCATCAACGATCTGCTCTTGGGCGGCCCATTCCTGGGCTATAATCTGGGCGACGGCGCGCGTCGGCGCTATCAACGGATTCTTGGCGGGCGTCTTGGGCGTGTGGCCATCCAGTTGCACGGCCCACCGATCGCCATCAGGAGTAACCTGCACGTCCTTCCAGAAGCGCCGCACCTGCTCCTTGGAGATTTCGACATAGCCTCGGTGCGCAGCCGACGTAACTGGAGTTTCCGACATCAGGCCATTATCAGCTCGATCTGAACGCGAGGAAAGCTTTACGTCGGTGCGACATCAAATGCGATCGTCATGCGGTGATCGTCGCCTGAAAATGGCATCGTGCCATGCCACATGTAAGAGGGAAACAGCACCAGCCGGCCTTCTGACGGCTCGACGTAGCGCTCAGCGGCCAGCCCACCGCCGGTCGGCGTTCCGGGCTCGCCGAACTTGATCCAGCCCTCGTGGCCGCCCGCCTTCGCCGCCTTCGGCAGTTGGATGTAGCAGGCCGAAGACAGCCAGCCGCGCGGATGGACGTGATTGGCGTGAAAGCCGTTAGAGCGCAGGCGAACGGACCAACATCCCTCGATGCGATAGTCGCCCGTGTTGCGCGCTCGCAAGGGATCGGCTCCGCAGCCGATGGCGGTCATGTAGCGCCGGATAGGGCCGTCGATCGCCTTAAAGAAAGTCCGGATGACAGGATCCTCGCTGCGGGTCAGAGATGCCGTAGTCTGCGAACCGCCCCGCAAGGACTGTCCCACTGGATGGGTCCTTAGGACGTGCAGGCGCTCGAGGGCCTCAGCCAGATCCCTCAAATAGGCGGCAGGTCGGGCCAACCCGGCGGCGTGTCTATAAGCGTTGGCTGTACAAACGCGTCGTAGTCGTAAAGGGCGTTGTATCGCGGATCCCCCATCATGCGCCAGGCCGTGGCCTGCAGAGCGATGGCCAACTGGTCGTTGGGAGAGGCGCGACGCATCGCCTCGATCTCAACGATAGCCTCGCGCGGCCTTGCGAGCGCGAGCAGGCATTCCGCCAGGCCCAGCCGGACCGGAGCAGCCTCCGGCGCCGCAGACGCGACCCGCTGCACATGGCGTAAGGCCCGATCGGGATCGTCCGACAGTATCAGTTGCGCTGCCGTAAGTTCGCCAACCGGATCAAGCGGGCCGGCTGTCAGGGTGTCGTATCCAGCCCGCGCTTGGCCCGCATATTGGAGAAGGCGCGCTTTTCGAACACGCAGTTCGACGTCACGCGGATGATTCGTGATGGCGATATCCAGCGCGTGGGTCGCAAGGGCCGGGTCCTCGGTTTTCATCCAAAGAAGCTGCGCCAAATCCGCCAAGGCCTCGGCATAGTTCGCCCGTCGCTTCACCGCCGCCCTGTAAGCGTCCTCGGCCTCTTCGAAGCGGTTCTGTCCCTGCAACGCCCTTGCTAGAACCACCCAGGTTTCCGGCGCGTCGCCGATTTCCAACGCCGACCGCGCCAACCGTTCGGATTCAGCTTTTCGATCCAAGTCGCCATAGAGTGAAGCCAGGTTGTGCCGCGCGGATACGCTATTCGGATTGGCCTTGAGTGCTCGTTCGGCCAATTCGACCGCCGCGTCCAACTGGCCCAGGCGCTTCAAGGCGTCGGCATGATAGGCGAGAGAGAGGTAACCGGCGTCCTTGCTTTGCGTCAGGGGCGCCAGAACGGCTGCGGCTTCCTGCGGTCGGCCCTGAGCGATGAACGCCTTGGCCGCCTCCACCGGCTGCGTCATCTCATCCTCCTCACGCCCGCGAACGGGTCGTCTTCGGCCTCGTCCTCGCTGAAGCCGAAGTGGGCGAAGCCGGCCTTCATCTCGGGGCTCAGGGGGGCCGTGACCTGCAGGACGCCGCCGGACGGGTGGTCCAGCTCGATGCTTCGCGCGTGCAGTTGCAGCTTCAACCCGCCCGACAGTTCGCGCGACGCCTCGTCACCGTATTTCGGATCGCCCAGGATCGGGTGGCCGATGCCGGCCATGTGCGCGCGCAGTTGGTGGGTGCGGCCGGTGAAGGGTCTCAGCGCCATCCACGAGGCGCGGTGCGCCGCCCGGCTGATGGTGGCGAAGGCCGTCTCGGCGGGTTCCGCCTTAGGATCCTTGCGATCGGCCGGCCGCATCATCTCGAAGTCGTTGATGCCGGTCTTCTTCAGCGGCATGTCGATCTGGCCCGAATAGGGCTTGGGATTGCCGATGACGATGGCCCAATAGGTCTTCTTGGCCTGACGCCGCGCAAAGGCCCCGGCCAGCCGCTTGGCCGCCTCGGGTCCCTTGCCCAGCAGCAGCACGCCCGAGGTGTCGCGGTCCAGCCGATGCACCAGGCGCGGGCGGTCCAGCCCCTCGCCCCAGGCGGACAGCAGGCGGTCGACATGGCGGCTGGTCTTGGTGCCGCCCTGCACGGCCAGGCCGTGCGGCTTGTTCAGGGCGATGACCACGTCGTCCTCGTACAGGACCAGCGACTTGGCGAAGGCCACGTCCTTGTCGGACAGGGCGTGCGGATCGCCCGCCTGGCGCGAGGTGTCGTCCGGGATGGGCGGCACGCGCACCGCAGCGCCGGCGGTCAGCCGCGCCTCGGGCTTGATCCGTCCGCCGTCGACGCGGATCTGGCCGCTGCGGGCCATCTTCTGCACCTGGATGTTGGACAGATGCGGCCATCGCCGACGGAACCAGCGATCCAGCCGGATGCCGTCCTCGTCCTCGGCGACGTAAACGGTCTGGACTTCGCGCTTCGGCGCGGCGGCGGCGGGGTCGCTCACAGCACCGCTCCGAACGCGCGCCTGGCGATCGTCAGCCCGACGAACAGCGCCGCCATCGCCGCGATCACGGACAGGCCGACATAGGCGGCCGCCAGCCCCATCTGACGCCGCTCGATCATCAGGACCGCCTCCAGCGAATAGGAGGAGAAGGTGGTGAACCCGCCCAGCACCCCCACCGCTGCGAACAGGCGAACGGCCTCCTGCTGGGCGCCGCCGCGCAGCGCCAGCCAGCCCACGAGCAGGCCCATGCATAGGCCGCCGACGATATTGGCCAGGAAGGTGCCCCAGGGCCAGGCGGCGTTGGGCGCCAGCCGCCCGACCGCCAGGCCCAGCCCATATCGGGCCATGGCCCCCAGTCCGCCGCCGGCGGCGACTATCAGCAAACGTGCGATCATGGCCGGCTTATACGACGTTCCCGCCGCCTCGCCAGTCCGACGGCGTCAGCGAGGAATGGAGGCCTGTATCGAACGGGCGTCATAGACGCTGGGGCGATCCGGCTTGGTCCCACGGCCCAGCACCACTTCCAAGGTGGTGGAGGTCGGCTGCGGCCCGCTGAGGTTCAGGCCCACCCCCACGCCGACGCCCGACGCCGAATAGCCGCCATACCGGCTGCTGCCGCCGCCGATGGAGACGCTGGGGCGCACGCCCCCTGCGCCGCCCGGCCGTCCGTCCGTCCACGCCTGCACCACTTCGAACCAGTCGTATCCTTCCTGGGTCGTCAGGTCGGCCGCGCGCAGCAGGGCGAAATCGGCGACGGGACCGGGCGCCCCGACCCCGTTGTAGGTCACGCGATAGCGGTTGGTCTCGATCCGTTGCTCGGAAAAGCCCTGGCCGCCCGGTCCCTGCTGGGCGCCGTAGGGCGCGAGGCTGGCGCAGGCGGACAGCGCCAGGGCGGAACCGACGAGACCCAGAATGACGAAGCGCTTCATGACGATGTTCTCCTTCATCCCAATAGCGTCGTGCCGCGCCGCTCGTTCCCGCGTCACAGGCCCAAGGCGGCGCGCAACGTCTGGAAATCCTGGGGCGGCGGGGCCTCGACCGTCGTGGTCCCGCCCTCGGGATGCGGAAAGCTCAGCTTGGCGGCGTGCAGCATCAGCCGCGGCGCCGGTCCGACCGGCGTGGTCAGGGCGCCGCCATAGCGCACGTCCCCGATCAGCGGACGGCCCAGATGCGCCATATGCACCCGCAACTGGTGCATCCGTCCCGTCAGCGGCTCAAGCTCCACCACCGCCCCATGATCGCTGGCGCCCAGGGTGCGGTATCGGCTCTGCGCCCCTTGCGCGCCCGGCGCGTCGAAGGCGACGACGCGCATATAGGATTCGCGGCCGATCTCCTCGCGGCGCAGGGGCGCATCGACCGCGCCGGATCGCGGCTCGGGCGCCGCCGACAGCAGGGCCAGATAGGTTTTCCGGAACCGCCGCATCTGCAGCGCCTTGCCCAGGAATCCGGCGGCGGGCTTGGTCTTGGCCGCCAGGATCACGCCCGACGTGTCCCGGTCCAGCCGATGCACCAGTTCCGGCCGCTTTCCGTTCGACCGCGCGAACGCCCACAGCAGATCGTCCAGCGTATGGGCCTTGATCCGCCCGCCCTGGCTGGACAGGCCGCTGGGCTTGGAAAAGACGATGAGGTGCGCATCCTCGTGGATCACCCACGACCGGACGGCGGCGATCTCGTCTTCGGACAGAGCGACGGGGGTTCTGGCGGTCATTTCGGCTCTTGGCCCGACGCCGCCATGACGGTCAAGGCGTTGGGCAAGGCATGGCCTGCCGCCGTATTGTCGAACACGCACCAGGTCGGCGCATCCGCCGCCTCGCGCCGCAATCGTTCGGCCGTCGCCGCCAGCGTCTCGGGCGAATAGGCCGAATAATAGATTCTCGGCGCGCCATGCAATCGGATGTAGGTCAGGCCGCGCCATCCGCCAGGCGCGCCCGCCCCCGACACCGGCGCCGGATCGGCCGCCACGCGCGCGATCCGGCGGTCTTTCAGCCAGGCGTCGACTTCCGGCGCGAACCAGCTGGCGTGGCGTGGCTCGCAGGCGATCGGAACGGGCAGACGCGCCGCCGCCGCGTCGAAGAAGCGGGTCGCATCGGCTTCGTCGAAAACCAGCGACGGCGGCGTCTGGACCAGAACCGCCCCCAGCCGGTCGCCCAGCCCCTCGACCTCGGATGCGAACCGATCCAGCCCGGCCTCCGGCTCGCGCAGCCGCTGCTCCTGCGTCAGGACGCGCGGCGTCTTCACCGCGAAGCGAAAGTCCGGCGGGGTCGAGGCCGCCCAGCGCGCATAGGTGGCTCGCCGATGCGGTCGATAGAAGCTGCTGTTGATCTCGACCGCATTCATCGTCCGGGCATAGCGTTCCAGGTGCGTGCCGGGACCGGCGAAACGTTCGGCGACCTCGCGCGGCACGCTCCACCCGGCCGTCCCCAGCCTCAGTTCAGGCATCGCCGCCCTGGTCCGCCATCCGCGCCCGCATCTCGGCCCAGCGCTCCAGCCGCGCCTTGATCTTCTCTTCGTGGCCTTCGCCCTTGGGCTTGTAGAAGACGCGCCGCTCCATCTCGTCGGAAAGAAGTTCGCGCCTGAGAAGCCCTCGGGCGTGTCCGGGTCGTATTGATAGCCCTTGCCGTAACCCAGCTGCTTCATCAGCTTGGTCGGGGCGTTGCGGATGTGGGCGGGCGGCATCAGCGAGCCGGTCTCGTGGGCCGCCCTCTTGGCCGCCTTGAAGGCTTCATACACTCCGACCGACTTGGGCGCGGTGGCCAGGTGCACCACCGCCTGGGCCAGGGCCAACTCGCCCTCGGGGCTGCCCAGGAAATCGTAGGTGTCCTTGGCCGCATTGGCGACCAGGATCGACAGCGGGTCCGCCTCGCCGACGTCCTCCACCGCCATCCGCACGATGCGCCGCGCCAGATACAGCGGGTCCTCGCCTCCGTTCAGCATCCGCGCCAGCCAGTACAGCGCCGCGTCCGGGTCCGATCCCCGCACCGATTTGTGCAGGGCGGAAATCAGGTTGTAGTGCTCCTCGCGGCTCTTGTCGTAGGCGGGCGCCCGGCGTTGCAGCACGCCCGCCAGGCCCTGGACGTCCAGCGCCTCACCCTCCGGCAGGTCGAACAGGACCTCCGACATGGTCAGCAGATAGCGCCCATCCCCGTCGGCCAGGGCCAGCATCGCCTGGCGCGCCTCGTCGGTCAGCGGCAGGGAACGCCCCATGTGCGCTTCGGCGCGTCGCAGAAGCTGGTCCAGGGCGGCGTCGTCCAGCCGCTTCAGCACATAGACCTGGCTGCGCGACAGCAGGGCGCCGTTCAGTTCGAAGCTGGGGTTTTCGGTCGTAGCGCCGACCAGGGTGACGACCCCCGCCTCGACGAAGGGCAGGAATCCGTCCTGCTGGGCGCGGTTGAACCGGTGGATCTCGTCGACGAACAGCAGGGTGGACTGGCCGGCCGCGCGCCGCATCCGCGCCGCCTCGAACGCCTTTTTCAGGTCCGCCACGCCCGAGAAGACGGCGCTGATCGCCTGGTACTCATAGCCCGCCGCCTTGGCCAGCAGCCGGGCGATGGTCGTCTCGCCCGTGCCCGGCGGACCCCACAGGATCATGGAGCCCAGGCGGCCGGCGTCGACCATGCGGCGGATCGGCCCGCCCTCGCCCAGCAGATGATCCTGGCCGACCACCTCCTCCAGCGACGCCGGACGCAGGCGATCCGCCAGGGGGGCGTCGGGCGGATGTATGCCGGAGGCTTCGAACAGGTCGCTCATTCGGGCTCGCTCTTGGGGAAGCGACCTATGTAGTCGGTCGGCCCCGGCTTTTCACGCCCCCGGCGTCGTCGGTCAGCCGGGCATCCGTCCCGTCAGTTCGCGACCGCCCCGCAGGATCACGACTTCCGATCCCGCCCGCGCGCGCTGGAGATCGGAGGCCGACACGACCTCCCGCCCGTCGATGCGACGGATCACGTCGCGCGGCCGCACGCCGATCCGGGCCGGCAGACTGCCCCGCGCCACGCCCGTCACCAGCGCGCCGCGCAGGAAGGGGTCGCCGCCCAGGCTGTCGGCGAAGGCCGGGTTCAACGGCACGACGCGCAGGCCCGCCAGGCTGCCCGAGGACACGGTCGCACCGTCGCCCGGCTTGGCGTCGCCCGGCAGGGCCTGGACGCGGGCGTTCAGCGTCTGGGCGCGCCCGTCGCGCAGCACCGTCACCTGCACCGTGTCGTTGGGCGCCTTGGTGCCGATGCGGTAGTTCAGGCCGCCCTGGTCGTTGATCTCGACGCCGTCCACGGCGGTGACGACGTCGCCCTGGCGAATGCCCGCCCGCGACGCCGGACTGTCCGGATAGACGTCGGTGACCACCAGGCCCTGCGGCCGGTCCAGGCCCAGGCTGCCGGCGATGTCGCTGCTGACCGTGTCGCCCTTGACGCCCAGCCAGGGCCGAACCACCGCCGTCGCGCCACCCACGGCGGAATCGACCACCCGCTTGACCATCACCGCCGGCACGGCGAAGCCGACGCCCGACGAGGTGCCGCTGCGCGAGAAGATGGCCGTGTTGATGCCGATCAGGTCGCCGTCCATGTCCACCAGCGCCCCGCCCGAGTTTCCGGGATTGATCGCCGCGTCGGTCTGGATGAAGGAGCCGCTGTCCGAAATGCCCGTCTCGGTCCGGTTCAGCGCCGAGATGATGCCGTTGGTCACCGTCTGGCCCACGCCGAACGGATTGCCGATGGCCAGCACCAGGTCGCCGATCTGCTGCTCTTCCTGATCGTCGATGCGCAGGAACGGCAGGGCGCCGTCCACGCCCTGCAGCTTCAGCACGGCGATGTCGCTGCGCTGATCGGCCAGGATGACCTCGGCGGGGAATTCACGGCGGTCGTTCAGCACGACCTTGATCTCCGACATGCCCTCGATGACGTGATAGTTGGTCACCACCGTCCCGTCCGCCCGCACGATCACGCCCGAGCCGACCGACTGGGCCACCCGCGCCTGCGGTCCGAACAGCTGGAAGAAGGGATCGGCGCTCTGCACCCGCTGAACGCCCCGCGCGGCGATGTTGACCACGGCGGGGGCGGCCTCGCGCACGACGGGGGCGAAGCTGGCCTTCATCGCCGCGGAGTCGCCGGGGACGACGCGGGGCTGTTCGGCGAACACCCCTTCCTGGGCCTTGGAGTTGTCGGGATTGCCGCAGGCCGACAGGGCCAGGGCGGTGGCGAGCAGGATCGAACGGGTCTTCATCATCTTCCGACGCATGAGGCTTGAAGCGCCGCCATACCGCACCGTCTTTCGGGCCGGATCATGACGACGCCGCAGTTCGAACGACCCGGACGGCCCGCCGTTCCCTCAGCGGCGCCGCAGCAGCCGGTCGCGCGCGGCGTTGACCCGCGCCGCCAGACCCTCGGTGCCGCCCTGGTCCGGATGGGCGCGCGTCATGGCCCGTTTCCAGGCCGCGCGGATTTCGGCTTCTCCCGCGCCCGAAGATACCCCCAGGACCGCACGCGCGTCCGCCTCGCTGATCGGTTCGGAGCGCACCTGCGGCCGCGCGCGGGACGACCAGGCCAGATACAGCCCCGCGCCCGCCAGGCCGCCGCCGCCGCCAGCCATCCGCCCCGGAATGCGGCCAAGGCGCCTCCCGCCAGCAGCACCGCCCCCAGCAGCGTCGCGGTGACGCGCCAGTGGCCCCGCCCTCGCCGCTCGGTCTGGCGCCCCAGACGCACCAGGGCCCAGACGGCGATCGCCGCCAGCGCCAGCCCGATCAGCGTCATGGCTCAGTCTTTCAGGCGGCCACGTCCAGCGCCGCGTCGCTCAGCGCCTGCTCCAGGCCCATCGCCTTCATCAGGTTGCGCATCTCCTGACGCGCCGCGACGTGGGCCAGCGACACGGCCACGGGCCGCACGTCGTTGGACAGGTCCGCCACCGTCAGGCCGAAGGGGAACAGTTCGCGATAGATGACCCGGTCGCGCAGGCCCGGCCCGACGCGGAACCCGACCCGCTTGGCCAGCTTGTTCATCCGCTCTTCCAGGCGCTTGCGGTTGCGCGCCTCGGCCACCTGCAGGCGGTTGGTGACGACCAGCCAGTCGATGGTCGCATGGCGCCCTTGGGCGATCGCGCGATGCTTGCGCGCTTCCCAGACGCTTTCGGAATAGATCGACGGCTTCAGCAGCTCCAGCGACACCGGGTCCACCTCGCCCAGCAGGTCGAAGTCGACGAAACTGTCGTTCATCGGCGTCACGATCTGGTCGGCGCGCGCGTGGGCGGCGTTCGACGCCGCTGTGTCGCCGCCGGGGGTGTCGATCAGGATGCAGTCGACGCCGGCCGCGGCGGCTTCGTCGAAGGCGCGGTCGAACGCGGCGATCTGGTCCTCGACCGGCGCCTTGGCCAGCGCCTTGCCGTCGCCCATGTCCGGCATCATCGGCTGGGGCAGATCGTGGCCGTTCGCGGCCAGCCAGCTGGCGCGGTTGGTGAAGAAGCGCTGCATCGAGCGCTGGCGCAGGTCCAGGTCGATGATCGCCACGCTGCGCCCCGCGTGCAGCAGGCCCGTGACGATGTGGATGGCCAGGGTGGACTTGCCCGCCCCGCCCTTTTCTTGCCGAGGACGATCACATGCGGTTGCGTCATGAAGGCAGCCTCTACGGACGGCCGAACGACTCACGCTCGACCTGGGGAGACCGCTAGAGTCGGTCCCCGCGCCGCAAACGTCAACGACCCGTTAATCGCGCCTGTGGATCAGCCGGCGCGTCGGCACCAGGGATCGTCCACCCCGGCGGCCCGGCAGACCTCGGCGGCGGACCGACCGGCGGCGACCTCGACCTTCAGCCGCGTCAGGGTGCGTTCGCCGACCGAGATGGTCTCGAAGCGCGGCTGCAATCCCGCCATCGCCGGATCGCCGCCCAGCCGGGTCCAGGCGCCCCGCGCCGCCGTCTCGCTGGCGTAGGCGCCCAGCTGGATAAGCCGCGCCGGCGCCGTGGCCGGGCGCGGCTCGGCCGGGCTCGCAGCTTCGCTGGGCTCGATGTCCGATCGCTTGAGCAGCGCCGACGGCGCCTCGCGCACGGGTTCGACCGCACGGGCGGCGATCACCCGCAGCCCCGCCTGGGCGTCGCGGGCGTCCCACATGTCGTGCGGATCCATCACCGCCAGCTTCACCGGACTGAACGGGGCCGGCCTCAATCCCGACTCGGCGCCGCTCCGGCGGGCGCCGGCTGCGGGATGCAGCGGCACGTCGATGGCCGCCACATGATCCGCCAGCGCCTCGAACCGCCCCTGCCCCTGATCCTGCGAGCCGCACCCGCCCGCCATGAGCGCCAGGCTCGCTGCGGCGGCGATCAGAACTGGACGGGTCGCTTCTGCGGGCGTCATAACCGCGACCCTAGCCGCCAGCCTTTGAGGGCTGGTTCAGAAACAGCCTTAAACCGGAAGGTTAACCGCTCCCTCATGACAGACGCCTCCCCCTCTCCGTGGTCCGCGCCGTCGCGGACCTGCGCGCCGTCGTCGGCGACTGGAAGCGACAAGGCCTGAAGGTGGCGCTGGTTCCCACCATGGGCGCGCTGCACGAGGGCCATCTGACCCTGGTGCGCGAGGCGGGGCGTCGC
This sequence comes from Brevundimonas albigilva, assembly GCF_023503965.1. Taxonomy (GTDB): domain Bacteria; phylum Pseudomonadota; class Alphaproteobacteria; order Caulobacterales; family Caulobacteraceae; genus Brevundimonas; species Brevundimonas albigilva. The sequence goes on from NZ_CP097298.1 coordinate 297,120, forward strand.
GCCGACCGCGTCGTGGCCTCCAACTTCGTCAATCCGACCCAGTTCGCCGCGCATGAGGACCTGGGCCGCTATCCCCGGCGACAGGAGGAGGACGCCCGCTTGCTGGCCGGCGCCGGATGCGACCTGATGTTCGCGCCGACGGTCGAGGAGATGTATCCCGACGGCTTCGCCACCTCCGTCGTCGTGGCGGGTCCGGCCCTGGAGCTGGAGGGCGCGTTTCGTCCGGCCATGTTCGGGGGCGTGGCCCTGGTCGTGAGCAAGCTGTTCAACCAGGTCCAGCCCGACGTCGCGGTCTTCGGAGAGAAGGACTATCAGCAGCTGATGGTCATCCGGCGCTTCACCCGCGACCTGGACCTGCCCGTCGACATCGTCGGCGCCCCCACCCAGCGCGACGGCTGGGGCCTGGCCCTGTCCTCGCGCAACGCCTACCTGTCCGAGGCCGAGCTGGAGATCGCCCGCCGCCTCAACGGCGTGCTGGCCGAGGCCGGGGTCATGGCCGCGTCCGGCCGTCCTCTCGCGGAGGTCGAGAAGACGGCCCAGGAGGCCCTGCTTGCGGCCGGGTTCGACCGCGTCGACTATGTCGCCGTTCGTCGGGCCGACGATCTGGCGCCCTTCGAAGGCGATGTGGCGGACGCGCCCGGCCGTATCCTGGCCGCCGCCTGGCTGGGCCAGACGCGCCTGATCGACAACATGGCGGTGTGATCTAGCCGATCGCGCCGACGCAGCCCTCGGCCTCGCCGGGCGTCAGCTCGGCGTCGGTCAGGGCGATGGTCCAGCCGTGGTGGGTGTTCAGGCCCCAGCGGCGCGCGCCGCCGCCGTCGCCCGCGTCGCCGCCGGCGGTGACGATCACCCTACGGCCCTTGGGCAGGGCCGGCGGGTCGATCTTGCCCACGGCCAGCGAGGTCGGCGTCTCGCCGCCATAGCCGTCGAACACGCTCAGCATCGACCATTCGCGACGCAGGCCCATCCACCAGGCGTCCTCGGTGTTCACCGCCAGGACGGCGATCCCGTGGCCCTCCGCGGCGAAGGCCAGGGCCTTTTGCGGATCGCGCACCATCTTGATGTCGGCGGCCGCGCCGAAGCGCAGCCGGGCGCCGTCATAGGCGCGGGTGGGCTCGATCGGCGCCCAGACCTGGACCTGCAGGCGGCCCTGCCGCGCCAGGCCCCAGCCGACGATCTCGCGCCACAGGTGCTCGACCGCCTCGGCGTTCTCGGGCTGGGCCTTCGACAGCATCCGCGAAAGCACGGTCTGCTCACGGTCGGGGCGCAGCTTGGTGTGCGGACCGGTCGGCGCGTCCTTGGCGCGGCCCACGGTGGCGGCGACCGCCAGGCGTTGTTCGAACAAGGCCAGGATCTGGTCGTCGATGCTGTCGATCTCGGCGCGCAGGGCGGCCAGGGCGGTCTGTTCGGGGGTCATTTCGGCGTCCTCAGGCCAGACCTGGCGGACGGCGGCGGAAACGGATTGGGTCACGGGACTAGTCTTTCGGCGGAATGGATTTCGATATGCGGGCAGGCCGCCGCTCGGGTCAGGAGCGGTCGCCGGCGAGGCTGTCAGGAGCGTGAAAAGCCCGACGCCTCAGCCGGCGTATCGAAAGCCGTAAAAGCCGAAATAATAGCCGGCGGCCGCGCGCGAACGGGCGAAGGAGACAGCAAGGGCGCGCGAGCGGGACATGGGTCCAGGTCCGGTTGAGCGGATCGACGGCGATCCGAGGCGGCCTTAAGACACGCAAAGACCGTGCGCCGTCAACCCGCTTCGGCGCTCAACAGGACGAAACGCGTTCGGTTATCGCTGGAATCCTGCAAATCGTTGCGCAGAATCGACAGGCCATAGACCTCGGCGGCGTTGCGGGGGGCGATGGCGGCCTGGGTCGGATCGCCCGCCTCGGCGACGTCGCGGGCGGCGCCGGCGGTGTCGAAATGCTCGACCACGTTCAGCTTCATGCCCTTCAGCGTCTGCTCGCACTGGGCCAGGGCGATCGGATGGCTCAGCACCCGACGCAGGTCGTGGACGCGCGCGCCTTCCAGACCCATCAGGGCGTGCCGGATCGGCCGCCACGCCTCGGCGACCACCCGCAGGCCGGATTCGCGCACCAGGGTCGCCGCCGGCTCGACCGCCCCGATCGAGGAGTTCTCGACCGGGATCAGGGCGCAGTCGCAATCGCCCGAGATCAGCGCGTCGATCGCGCCCTGGAAGGTCTCGAACGCCACCGCCTCGTCCCACGGGCGCAGGGCCGTGCAGGCCTCGTGGCTGAACGCGCCCGGCGCGCCCTGATAGGCCACGCGGCCGGGCTTCTCATGTTGATTGGCAGGCGTTTCCATGTCCGTCACCCTCGGCTTTCGCCGCGAGCCCATCCTTCAGCGTGGCGGACAGAAGAGGCGGCCTCCGTGGCCGCCTCATGGCCGCATTTTCGCGCATCTGGGGCGCGGCTCCGATCAGGCCGCCTTCGACCGGCTGACGCGCCCGGACTTCAACCGCTCGGCCACCAGGAAGGCCAGCTCCAGCGCCTGGTCGGCGTTAAGGCGCGGGTCGCAGTGGGTGTGATAGCGGTTGGACAGGTCGTCCTCGGTCACCGCCTGGGCGCCGCCGATGCATTCGGTCACGTTTTGGCCGGTCATCTCCAGGTGGACGCCGCCGGGATGCACCCCTTCCGCCTCGGCCACGTCGATGAAGGTCCGCACCTCGCCCAGGATGCGGTCGAACGGCCGGGTCTTGTAGCCGTTGCCCGCCTTCAGCGTGTTGCCGTGCATCGGGTCGATCGACCAGATCACCTTGCGGCCGGACGCCTTCACCTCGCGCATCAGCTTGGGCAGGCGCTCGCCGACCTTGTCGTGGCCGAAACGGCCGATCAGGGTCAGCCGACCCGAGACGTTGTCCGGGTTCAGCGCGTCGATCAGCGGCAGCAGGTCGTCGGCCGTCATCGTCGGCCCGCACTTCACGCCGATGGGGTTCTTGATCCCCTTCATGAACTCGACGTGGGCGCCGTCCAGCTGGCGCGTGCGCTCGCCGATCCACAGCATATGGGCCGAGGTGTCGAACCATTCGCCCGAGCCGCCGTCCAGCCGCGTCAGCGCGCTCTCCACGTTCAGCAGCAGGGCCTCGTGGCTGGTGAAGACCTCGACCCGGCTCAGGTCGGGATGGGTCTCGGGCGTGACGCCGACCGCCTCCATGAAGGCCAGGGCCTCGGTGATCTTGTCGGCCAGTTCGCGATATTGCGCGCCCGCCTCGTTGTCGCCGGCGAAGCCCAGCGTCCAGCGGTGGATGTTGTATAGGTCCGCATAGCCGCCGCCGGCGAAGGCCCGCAGCAGGTTCAGCGTCGAGGCCGACTGGTTGTAGGCCCGCAGCAGCCGCTGGGGATCGGGCGCGCGCTCCTCGGGCGTGAACGCCATGCCGTTGATGATGTCGCCGCGATAGCTGGGCAGTTCGACGCCGTCGATCTCCTCGACCGGGGCCGAGCGCGGCTTGGCGAACTGGCCGGCGATGCGGCCCACCTTCACCACCGGCTTCCTGCCCGCGAAGGTCAGCACCACCGCCATCTGCAGGATCAGGCGGAAGGTGTCGCGGATGTTGTCGGTCGAGAACTCCTTGAAACTCTCGGCGCAGTCGCCGCCCTGCAGCAGGAAGGCCTCGCCCCGCTCCACCTGCGCCAGTTTCGACGTCAGGCGCCGCGCCTCGCCGGCGAAGACCAGCGGCGGCAGCGCGCGCAGCTCGTCCTCCACGGCCTGAAGGGCGCGGGGATCGGGATAGTCCGCCGGCATGTGCAGGGCGGTCTTGGTTCTCCAGCTTTCGGGGGTCCAGCGTTGGGTCATGATGGCGCCAGGATACGGCCTAGAGCGGGCCGGAACAACAGATTGTGCACAGGATGTGCGCCGCGCCGGCCGGAACCGCTCAGCAGGGAAACGGTTAAGCTTCTCGATCCTGTCTTCGGAGCATCGAAATGCGCGCACGCCCCTTTCCGTCGTCCTCGTCGCCGCCTTGGCCGCCTCGGGCTGCGCGCAGATGTCGTTCGATCGCGGCGCGGACCGTTTCCAGGGCGGCGTGGGCCAGGCGGCTTCGGCGCCGCTCCAGGATCTGAACATCCAGCAGACCGAAATCCCCGCGGTCCTGGTCGAGGCGCGCGGCGCCCCCTATGGCCGCGCGGACCTGCGTCGCTGCGCGGACATCTCGGCCCAGGTCGCCCGTCTGGACGAGGCGCTCGGTCCCGATCTGGATCAGCCGCAGCAAGGCCCCGGCCGCGATGAACAGGCGGCCGACCTGGCGCTGGACGCCGTGCGCGATACCGCCTCCGACCTGATTCCCTTCCGCAGCTGGGTCCGGCGCCTGTCGGGCGCGGCCCAGCACAGTCGCGAGGTTCAGGATTCGATCAAGGCCGGCCTTGTCCGGCGCGCCTTTCTGAAGGGGCTGGGCCAGCAGCGCGGCTGCCGTCCGCCCGCCGCCCCGTCGGCCTGATGCAGGACGCGCGCCGCTCCCCGCGCCTGCGCGGGGCGACGAACCGAACGGACCGGGATGGAAAAAATGGTGGATGCGACAGGGATTGAACCTGTGACCCCCTCGGTGTGAACGAGGTGCTCTCCCGCTGAGCTACGCATCCATGCCTTGCGGAGGCGGCGACATAGCCCGGTCGCCCCCGCGGCGCAAGCGCCGGATTTCAGATTCCCGCCGCCCGCACCGCCTCGGGCGTCTCCGTCTCCGGGTCGCCGGGCAGGAAGGCGACGCGGCCGTCATAGACCGCCTCGTTCAGGATGCGCTCCTCCTTGGCGACCAGCACGGGGACCAGCATCTGGCCGGTGACGTTGGTGGCCGTGCGCATCATGTCGATGATCCGGTCGATGGCGACGATATAGCCGATGCCCTCCAGCGGCAGGCCGGCGGTCGATAGGGTCAGGGTCAGCATGACGATGCTGGTCCCCGGCACCCCCGCCGTGCCCAGCGATCCCAGCACGGCCGTCAGGCCGATCAGCACATATTGGGTCAGCGTCAGGTCGATCTGGAAATACTGGGCGATGAAGATCGAGGCGATGGCCGGATAGATGGCGCCGCAGCCGTCCATCTTCACATTGGCCCCCAGCGGCACCGCGAAGGCCGCATAGGCCTGGGGCACGCCCAGCCGTTCGACCGTCTGGCGCAGGGTGATCGGCAGCGTCCCCAGCGAGGACGAGGTGGCGAACGCCGTCTGCTGCGCCGCGAACGCGCCCCTGAAGAAGCTGACCGCCTTCAGCCCGTGCAGCTTCAACAGGCCCGAATAGACCACCAGGATGTGGAACAGGCAGGCCGCGTAGATGGCCAGGATGAACTTGCCCAGCGGCAGCAGCGCCTCCCAGCCATAGCCGCCGACCACCGCCCCGATCAGGCCGAACACCCCGAACGGCGTCAGCTGGATCACCCAGCGGGTGATGCGGAAGACCACGGCCGCCCCCTCGTCCACCAGCCGCCGCACGCCCTGCGCCGCGTCGCCCAGCGCCACAAGCGCCATCCCAACCAGCGCCGAGAAGAAGATGATCTGCAGCACCCTGCCCTCGCTCAACGCCGCGAACGGGTTGGTCGGCACGACCCCGATCAGCACGTCCAGCGGCGTCGGGATCTCGCGCGCCTTCACCTCGCCCAGCGGCAGGTTCGACAGGCCGACGCCCGGATTGATCAGATGCCCGAAGGCGATCCCCACCAGCACCGCCAGCAGCGAGGTGATCGCGAACCAGACCAGGGTCCTGACCCCCAGCCGCACCGCGCCCACCCCCTCGCCCAGCCTGGCGATGGAACTGGCGATGGTGAACAGCACCAGCGGCGCCACCACCATGCGGATCAGGTTCAGATAGACGTCGCCGATCGGCTGCAGCCAGGTCTCGGCCCGTTCGCGCAGGATCAGGCCGGCGACCACGCCCAGCACGAAGCCGGCGGCGGTGCGCTGCCACAGGGGAATCTTGAAGAAGCGGGCGATCACGAACTCATCCTCGACGTCGGCCCGTCCATCTGGCCATCGCAAGGCGGCTCCGTAACCGGACGGGCCGCCGATCGGGCGCCAGGATTTCTATCGTCAGCCTTTAGCGCAGCGACAAGCCGCGCGGGCCCCTCGGCCCTCAGCCCCTCAGCGCCCTGGAGACGTAGAAGTCCGCCAGCAGACCGTCGATCGCCTCCTCCACATCCTCGAAGGCGTCGATCAGCACGTCGCCGCCCAGGTCCTCGACCGGCACGGGGGTGTAGCCGAAGGTCGTCAGGATGCAGGCCATCCCGGCGTCGCGGGCCGCCTGGGCGTCGGGCGCGGCGTCTCCCACCATGATCGCGCGGGCGGGGTCGCCGCCCGCGGTCCGGACCGCCTCGACCAGATGCGCGCCCGAGGGCTTGCGGGCGCTGACCCGGTCCGGCCCGACGACGGCCGCGAAATGATGCCTTAGCCTCAGCTTCTCCAGCAGCAGTTCGGACAGGTCCGAGCGCTTGTTCGTGGCCACCGCCAGCACGGCGCCGCGCGCCTTCAGCCGCTCCAGCGTGTCCACGACGCCCTCGAACGCCGGCTGCCGTCGGCGATATGGCCGGCGTAGTCGACCAGGAACCGCTCGAACAGGGCCTCCGAGCGCGCCCGCTCCACGTCGGCCCCCGCCGCCTCGAAACCGTGCACCAGCAGCGCCCGCGCCCCCGATCCGATCAGGGTCGAGGCCGCCTCCATCTCCACCGGGGGCAGCCCCTCTTCGACCAGCAGCCGGTTCAGCGTGCCGATCAGGTCGGGCGCGGAATCGACCAGCGTCCCGTCCAGGTCGAACAGGACGGTCCATCCCTCCAGATCGCGATCGGTCATCCGCATCTCCCTTTGGCGCGCATGATGGGCTAAGGCCGGGACGACTAGCCGCCGGGACGATTCATGACCAGAGCACGCGCCGCCATCATCCTCGCCGCAGGCCAGGGCACGCGGATGAAGTCGCCGCTGCCCAAGGTGCTTCACCCCGTCGGCCAGCGCGCCATGCTGGACCACGCCATCGACGCGGCCCAGGGCCTGGGGTGCGAGCGCATCGTCGTCGTGGTCGGAAACCACTCGCCCCAGGTCCGCGCCCATGTGGAGACGCGTCTCGGCGCCGGCGCCGTCGCGGTCCAGGACCCGCCTTTGGGCACCGGCCACGCCGTGCGCGCCGCCGAACAGGCCCTGGCCGGCTTCGACGGCGACGTGGTCGTCACCTACGGCGACGTGCCCCTGCTGAAGGCCGCCGACATCGAACCGGTCTTCGGCGGCGCCGGCGTCACCGTCATCGGCTTCCAGGCCCGCGATCCCGGCGCCTACGGCCGCCTGGTCATCGAGGGCGAGACGCTGGTCGCCATCACCGAGGCCAAGGAGGCCTCGCCCGAGGTCCTGGCCCTGACCGCCTGCAACTCGGGCGTCATGGCCGCGCCGGCCGACCTGCTGTTCCCCCTGCTGGCGCAGGTCACCAACGACAACGCCAAGGGCGAATACTATCTGACCGACGTGGTCGAACTGGCGCGCAAGGCCGGTCACCCGACCCGCGCCGTCTTCGCCGACGAGGACGCGGTGATGGGCGTCAACGCCCAGGCCGAACTGGCCCAGGCCGAGGCCCTGTTCCAGAAGGTCCAGCGCGAGACCTTCCTGGCCGCCGGCGTGACCATGAGCGCGCCCGACACCGTCCACTTCGCCTGGGACACCCAGGTCGGCGGCGGAACCGTGATCGAGCCCTTCGTCGTCTTCGGCCCCGGCGCGGTGATCGAGGGCGGGGCGCGCATCCGCAGCTTCAGCCACATCGAGGGCGCGCGCGTCGCCTCGGGCGCCGAGGTCGGCCCCTACGCCCGGCTGCGCCCCGGCGCGGACCTGGCCGAGGGCGTCAAGGTCGGCAACTTCGTCGAGGTGAAGAACGTCACGATGGACAAGGGCGCCAAGGCCAACCACCTGGCCTATCTGGGCGACGGCGCGGTCGGCGCGGGCGCCAACATCGGCGCCGGGACCATCTTCTGCAACTACGACGGCTTCAACAAGGCCCGCACCCACGTCGGCGCCGGCGCCTTCGTCGGTTCGAACTCCAGCCTGGTCGCCCCCGTCACCCTGGGCGACGGCGCCCTGATCGCCTCCGGCTCCGTCATCACCGAGGACGTGCCCGCCGACGCCCTGGCCTTCGGTCGCGCCCGCCAGACGGTCAAGCCCGGCGCGGCGGCCGTCTTCCGGGACAAGGCGGCGGCGCGAAAGCGCGCGGCGAAGGGCGTCTAAAGGGTCAGATCAGCCTCAGGCCCTCGCCGTCGGCTCCCTGTCCCGAGGACATGACCAGGTCCAGCGCCTCGCCCCCGAAACCCAAGCCCTCGATCGCGCTGCGGACACGATCGCGCACGGTCTTCAGGCTCGCGTCGCCCCGAACCTCCAGACGCCACCCCAGTTCACCCGAGCGCAGGTCCTTCGACCGCGCCAGCCAGGCCGCATGGACGCCCTCTACCGTCAGGGACGATCTCAGCCGGGCGACAAGCACCGTCGGTTCGGGATCGGGCGTCGTCAGTTCCAGGTCGGCGCTGTCGGTCAGCGACGCTTCGCCCGCGCCGTCCAGGATGGCGGCGATGTCCCGACGGGTCAGAACCAGGCCCTCTTCGCGTCCGGGATTCAGAACGATCACGCCATCACGAAAGGCTTCGAGGAAATGCTGGCCCCGCATGGCCATCGAGGCGGCGGTTCCCAGAACGGGCTGCGCGAACGCGGCCTGGGAAAAGCCGGCCGCGGCCTCGACGCCGTCCGACAGCACGATCCCCATTAGTTTCAAGGGACGATCCCGGCCCAGCACGACGCCCGGCGGCGGCGTTCCTTCGCTCGGCGCCACGTAGATTTCCGCGGAAAGGATGGCCAGTTCGGCCGCGGCCTGCTTGGCGGGATCGGCCCGGGCCTCGGCGATCGCCTTTTCCAGAGCGTCGGGGGTCTGTCGGGTCATGAGGCGGCTCCTGCAACTGAACCGCCGCGAATAGCACGATCCGATACGGGGCCAACCGCGCTCTGGCCCTTTCCGTTCCGGCCCGACTTGCCTATGGAGCGGCCATGAACACGGAAATCCAGAAGCGCAGGGCCGGCGAGGCCGCCGCCCAGCACGTCGAGGTGGGCATGGTCGTGGGCCTGGGCACCGGCTCCACCGCCGCCTGGTTCGTCAAGGCGCTGGCGGCGCGGGGCCTGCACGACCTGCGCTGCGTCCCCACCTCGGAAAAGACCGCCGACCTGGCGCGCGACCTGGGCCTGACCCTGTCGACGCTGGAGGACACGCCCCGCATCGACCTGACCGTCGACGGCGCCGACGAGGTCGGACCCGGCCTTGCGCTGATCAAGGGCGGCGGCGCGGCCCTGTTGCGCGAGAAGCTGGTGTGGGAAGCCTCGGCCCGCTGCATCGTCATCGCCGACCACGCCAAGGTCGTGCCGGTGCTGGGCGCCTTTCCCCTGCCGATCGAGGTCGTCGCCTTCGGCCACAAGACCACCGGCAACCGCATCGCCGACGTCCTGGCCGACCACGACATCGCCGCCCCCGCCCGTGTGCGCCAGGCCGATCGCGGCCTGGTCCGCACCGACGGCGGCAACCTGATCTACGACGCCGCCTGCAAGGCCATCCACGACCCGGCGCGCCTGGCCGACGACCTGAAGCTGATCACCGGCGTGGTCGAGCACGGCCTGTTCCTGGACCTGGCCGACCTGGCGATCATCGGGACCGACGACGGGGTCGAGACGATCAACCCCTGAGCACTCATGGCTCCGCTCATCCCGGCGAAAGCCGGGACCCAGTGCTGTGGGCGCTCCGTCGCACGCCGTCAGGCGCACCCGCCTTGCCCCTCCCCGATCCGGCGCCTAAGTCCGATCCGCTGGGCGGGCGGCCGTCCGGATTTCACACCATTCACACTATTCACACCCTGTTTTTCGGCGCCTGCGCCGGGATTTCACACTATTCAGACGGTTCAGACTCTCTTTTCCGCGTCTGAACCCCGGAGGCCCGGATGTCCGACTACGATTACGACCTCTTCGTCATCGGCGCGGGCTCCGGCGGGGTCCGCCCGCGCGGCTGACGGCCCTGGGCGGCAAGAAGGTCGCCGTCGCCGAGGAGTTCCGCGTCGGCGGCACCTGCGTCATCCGGGGCTGCGTGCCCAAGAAGTTCATGGTCATGGCCTCCGAGGTCAGCCACGCGCTCGAGATCGCCGAAGGCTACGGCTGGTCGTTCGACAACGCCAAGTTCGACTGGCCGACCTTCCTGGAGGCCAAGGACGTCGAGATCGCCCGCCTGTCGGGCATCTACGCCGCAAATCTGGGCAAGGCCGGGGTCGAGCTGGTCCACGGCCGCGCGGTGCTGAAGGACGCCCACACCGTCGAGATCGTCGGCAAGAACCGCACCATCACCGCCGAGAAGATCCTCATCGCCACCGGCGGCCGTCCGTGGAAGCCGGAAGACCTTCCCGGCATCGAACACGCCATCACCTCGGAAGAGGCCTTCCACCTGCCCGAACTGCCCAGGCGCATCCTGATCGCCGGCGGCGGCTATATCGCGGTGGAGTTCGCGGGAATCTTCGCCGGCCTGGGCGTCGAGACCACCCTGATCTATCGCGGCCCCAACATCCTGCGCGGCTTTGACGACGACGTGCGCGCCCACCTGGCCGGCGAGATTGAGAAGCGCGGCGTCAAGGTCGTCCTGGGCTGCCAGCACAAGTCGATCGAGAAGACCGCCGCCGGCCTGGTCAACCACCTGGAAAACGGCATGACGCTGGAAACCGACGTGGTCATGTTCGCCACCGGCCGTATCCCCTACGTCAAGGACCTGGGCCTGGAGGCGGCCGGCGTCGAACTGAACGACGAGGGCGCGATCAAGGTCGATCCCTATTCGAAGACCACCGCCGACAACATCTGGGCCATCGGCGACGTCACCGACCGGATGAACCTGACCCCCGTCGCCATCCGCGAGGCCGTCGCCTTCCACCAGACCGTCTATCGCGACAGCCCCCAGCATTTCGACTACGAGGCCGTCGCCACCGCCGTCTTTAGCCAGCCGCCCGTCGGCGTGGTGGGCCTGACCGAGGCCGAGGCGCGCCGGTCCTGCTCCAAGGGCGTGGATGTCTATGTGACCCGCTTCCGGCCGATGAAATACGCCTTCACCGGCTCCGACGAACGGGTGCTGATGAAGCTGGTGGTCGACGCCGACAGCCAGCGCGTGGTGGGCGTCCACATCGTCGGGCCGGACAGTCCGGAGATGATCCAGTTGGCCGCGATCGCCGTGAAGGCGGGCCTGACCAAGGCCCAGTGGGACGCCACCTGCGCGGTTCACCCGACCATGGCCGAGGAGCTGGTGACCCTGAAGGAGAAGCAGACGCCGGCGAACATGGCCGCCGGCTAACCCCGCGCCTCAGCGACGCGGCCGCTCGCGGAACCGCTCCAGCACGTCCAGCCGCCTCGAAAAGGGCTGGGGCTCCACGAACGGTCCCGTGTCGCCGAAGGTGACGATGCGCGAGTCGCCCTCGGGCGTCGCCTGGGGCCACTCGGGCCGGCCCGCGCCATTGGGGTCGCCGGTGCGGGCGAAGGCGGTCCAGTAGCCCATCATCGCCTCCGAGGCCCGCCGGTCGCGATCCTCGACCGGATAGGGAAGGATGCCCAGGTTGCCGAACACATAGGGCCGCTCGACCGCGTGGCTGGCCCCGCCGTGGGCCTGGCGGTTCTCCGCCGACGTCACGTCGAAGCGGTAGAGATAGGTCGGATGGCCCGCCCTGGCGTGCAGGCGCGCCAGCTTGCGGGCGGGCTCGGTGAACACCAGGTCCGTCACGACCTGAGCGTCGAAGGCTGCGACCCCGCCATAGGCGTCCGCCGCCTCGGCCCGCTCCAGCCAGGTCATGTCGTCGTCGATCAGCCCATAGCCCGACCGGTCCGTGGGCCTGATCCACCAGAACTCGGCGCTGTTCGTGCCGATGACATAAGGAACCGGCGCCTGTCGCCCGGCCGCGAAGGCGGCTTCGACCGTCTCGGTCACGACCTCGCCGTCGATCAGGTTCAGGTCGCCGTTCGCGAACGACGGCGCCGGTCCCAGGAAGGTCTCCGCCGGCGCGGCCCGCAGCGCCTCGGCCGAGGTCAGGCCCGCCGCATCGGCCCAAGCCTGGCCTCGCTGACGCGCCGAGGGGGCGCCGGCGGGTCCCGGCCGATCCAGCGGAATCTGAAGCTCGCGCCCCAGCCCCGACTGCACCACGGCCCGCTGGAACAGCCCGCGCGCCTGAGGCGAGATCATCATCCGGTTCACCAGCAGCCCGCCCGCCGACTCGCCGAAGATCGTCACATTGCCGGGGTCGCCGCCGAACGCGGCGATGTTGGCCTTGACCCACCGCAGGGCCGCGATGACGTCCATGACGCCGTAGTTGCCGGCCGCCTCGCCCGCCGGCCTCTCCGCCGCCAGGGCGGGGTGATCGAAGAAGCCCAGACGCCCCAGCCGATAGTTCAGCGTCACGACCACCACGCCCCGCCGGGCCAGGTCATCGCCCTCGTACAGCGCCGCCGTACCGGATCCGTTGATCAGCGCCCCTCCGTGGATCCAAACCATGACCGGTGCGCGCGCGCCGGCGGCCTGGGTCGTCCAGACATTGAGGTTCAGGCAATCCTGGCTCATCGGCGGCGGGCCGACGCCGGGGTCGCCGTTCGCCGGGGGCTGGATGCAGATCGCCCCATAGGCGGCGGCGTCGCGACGACCTTCCCAGGCGGCCGGCGGCTGCGGCGGACGCCAGCGCAATGCGCCGACGGGCGGCGCGGCGTAGGGAATGTTGCGATACGAGGTCACGGCCTCGTCGGTCCGGCCGAGCAGAACCCCCTGCTCGACCCGCGTCTCCACCTGTGCTGTCGGGTCGACCTGCGCCGTCATCAGGGCCAGCGTGGCGAATGCGGCTGCGATTGTCATGTCCCGTGATTAGCAAATTCTTCCGACGCGCCAACGATGCTGCGACGATTTTCAAAGATCTGGCGAACCAATCCGCGTCCGCTGCGTTTGGGGGGTTGCTGGTGGGGCGCGCATTGAACGACTTGATGGAAAAGACACGAACCGCCGTCGACCTGGCCGCGGCGTTCGAGGTGTCGCCCAATCCCTACATTCTGCTTACGCCCGATCTGGTGATCGTCGGTGCGAACCAGGCGTATCTGGACGTCACGTCCTCTCGTCGGCAGGACATCGTCGGACAGCCCCTGTTCCAGGCCTTCGATTCCGGCGACGGGCAGGAAGCGCCCGAGAACGTGCGGCGGGTTAAGGCGTCGCTGGAAAAGGCGCGTGACACGCGTCAGCGCGACCACCTCGCCATGGTCCGCTTCTCGATCGCGCGCACCGGCGCGGACGGCGCGCGCACCTTCGAGGACCGGATCTGGAGCGCCACCCACACCCCGATCCTGGATGACGACGGTCGGGTCAGCTTCCTGCTGCAACACACCACCGACGTCACCGACCTGAACCGGGGCTTCATCCCCGACCCTTCGGCGCCGATCAGCGCCCTGGACGCCATCGTCGGCGGCGGGCTGCTGCGCCGCGCGGAAGTCGTTCAGGAGGACAATCTTCGCCTGGAGCACGAGCGGAACCGCCTGGTCGAGATGTTCATGCAGGCCCCCGGCTTCGTGACCATCCTGTCCGGGCCGCAGCATGTCTTCCAGATGCACAACGCCGCCTATCAACAGCTGATCGGCCAGCGCGACGTGTCGGGGTTGCCCGTTCGCGAAGCGCTGCCCGAACTGGCGGGCCAAGGCTATTATGAGTTTCTGGACGACGTCTTCGCCACCGGCGAACCCTACGAGGGCCAGGAAAGCCTGGTTCAACTGCAGCGCCGCCCGGGCGGGCCGCTGGAAGACGTCTATGTGAACTTCATCTATCAGCCGATCCGCGACGAAAAGGGGGCCGTGGCCGGCATCTTCGTCCAGGGGCACGACGTCACCGAGAACGTCCTGGCCGCCCAGCGGCAGAAGCTGATGATCGACGAACTGAACCACCGGGTGAAGAACACCCTGGCCACCGTCCAGTCGATCGCCATCCAGACGGCCCGGTCGCACGCCGATCCCGCGACCTTCGCCGAAACCTTCCAGTCCCGGCTGATGGCCCTGTCGCACACCCACAACCTGCTGACCCGCAGCCATTGGGAAGGCGCGGAGCTGAGCGCCATTTTGGCCCACGAGACCGAGGCCTTCGGCCCGACCCGCATCAGCCTGAACGGGCCGCCTGTCGACCTGGAGCCCGCCCTTGCGCTGTCGCTTGGAATGATCTTCCACGAATTGGCGACCAACGCCGCCAAGTACGGCGCCCTGTCGACGCCCGAGGGCCGGGTGCTGATCGACTGGGCGCTGGCCGACCAGCGGGCCCCCAAGTTGACGCTGACCTGGCGCGAGGTCGGCGGCCCCCCTGTCTCAACGCCGAGCAGAAAAGGCTTCGGCAGCCGCCTGATTGAACGAAACATTCGCCACGATCTGGCCGGCGAGATCGATCTGCTTTACGCCGCCGATGGATTGGTCGCGGAACTGACGGTTCCGCTGGAAAGGAAATACGCGTGATGACCCAGCCCCTGACCGGACGTCGCGTTCTGATCGTCGAGGACGAATCCCTCGTGGCCATGCTTCTTGAAACCATCCTCGAGGACATGGGCTGCACGCCCGTGGGTCCCGCCGCCAACATCGACGAAGGCGCCGCGATCGTGCGGGACGAGGCCGATCTGGACGCAGCGCTGCTGGACGTGAATGTCGCCGGCCGCCAGGTGTTTCCGGTGGCCGAGGCGCTGAAGGCGCGCGGCGTGCCGTTCGTCTTCTCCACCGGCTATGGCGAGGGCGGCCTGCCCGACGAATGGCGCGGCAATCCCACCATCCAGAAGCCTTTCACCGAAACCGCCGTGCGCGACGCCCTGATGAAGGCGATGGGCGTGGCCCAGGCCTGAGGCGGGACGGCCGACCCGCTGACTATTTCCCTAGCTGGCCGGCGCGCCTGCGATCCAGCGACGATGCAGCATCGGCTTGCCCAGCCAGTAGGCCAGCTCGGCCGGCCGGGCCACGTCCCAGGCGGCCAGGTCGGCCGCCATGCCTGGCGCGATGACGCCGACATCCTTCAGCCCCAAGGCCCGGGCCGCGTTCCGGGTCGCGCCCGCCAAGGCCTCTTCCGGCGTCAGGCGGAACTGCACGCAGGCCAGGTTCATCGCCGCCGTCATGGAGGCGAGGGGCGAGGTTCCGGGATTGCAGTCGGTCGCCACCGCCATCCGCACCCCATGACGCCGGAGCAGATCCACCGGCGGCGTCTGGGTCTCGCGCAGCATCAGATAGGCGCCGGGCAGCAGGACGGCGACCACGCCCGCCTCGGCCATCGCCTTCACCCCCGCCTCGGTCGTGTGCTCGATGTGATCGGCGGACAGAGCCTGGTAGCGGGCGGCCAGCGCCGCTCCCCCGCCGTCCGATAACTGATCGGCGTGCAGCTTGACCGGCAGGCCCAGGGCGCGCGCCTTGTCGAACAGGCGCGCGACCTCCTCCCCCGAAAAGGCGATGGGTTCGCAATAGGCGTCCACCATGTCGACCAGCCCCTCCGCATGGGCGGCCGGCAGGATGCCATCCACAGCCTTGTCCACATAGGCGGCGCGGTCCGCCCGATGCTCGGGCGGGACGGCGTGCAGGCCCAGGTAGGCGGTTCGCACCCTCACCCCGCCCTCGCGCCCGATGCGGCGGGCGACGCGCAGCATCTTCAGTTCGCTGTCGCGATCCAGGCCATAGCCGGACTTGATCTCCACCGTGGTGACGCCGGTGTCCTTCAGCCCTTCCAGCCGCCGCATGGCGGAGGCGAACAGCTGGTCCTCCGAGGCCGCTCGCGTGGCCTTGACGGAAGAGACGATGCCGCCGCCGGCGCGGGCGATCTCCTCGTAGCTCGCGCCCTGTAGCCGCTGCTCGAACTCGCCGGACCGATCCCCGCCGAAGACCAGGTGGGTGTGGCAGTCGATCAGACCGGGGGTGACCCACCGGCCGTCCAGCCGCTCCACCTCGTCCGCCGCGACCGTCGGCATGTCCGCGCGCGGCCCGGCCCAGGCGATCCGCCCGTCCGCCACGACCACCGCCGCGTCCTCGACGGCCCCATAGGGCGCGCCGCCTTCAATCATCGTCGCGACGTGGCAATCGATCAGCAGACGGTCGGCCTTCATCGGCGGTCTCCTCGAGACGAGAAACGGGCGATCAGATCGTAGCGGTCTCCGGGAAAGGTCTGCCACACCCGGGTCACCCCCTGTCCGTCGCGCCAGGTGCGTCGCTCGACCCGCAGGCAGGCCGCGCCGGTTTTCAGCCCAAGCAGGCGGGCCTCCGCGCTCTCGGCCTCCACCGCGGCGATGCGGTTCTCGGCCTCGGTCCAAGGCGCCTGGTCCAGCAGCCAGGACCCCGGCGGCGTCACGCCGAAATCGACCCTGTCGGCCTCCGGCGCCGCGGACAGAGCGATCAACCGCCGTTCCAGGGCCAGCGGCGCGCCGTCGGCGCTGTGCAGGCAGGCCAGATCCAGCAGACGTCCGTCGCGGGCCAGATCGCTCTCCTCCTCCGTGGCCGCGTCGCGCTCGCGTCGCTCCAGCAGGCGATAGCCATAGGCCTGACCGCGCTCGACCACCTCGGCCCTGAGATCGGGGATCGCCAGCACCGCCGCATGGGCCTTGGGCTGGGCGACGAACGTGCCCGCACGACGCCGCCGCGTCACCAGCCCCCGGCCCGCCAGCTCGGAAATGGCCTTGTTCACCGTCATGCGGGAACAGCCGTAAGCGGCCGTCAGTTCGTGCTCGAAGGGGATGCGCTGGCCCGGCGCCCAGTCGCCCGACAGGATGCGCCGCTCCAGGTCGGCGTAGATGCGCCGGTGCAGCGGCCCGCTCATCCCAGCACCGTCGCCAGCGCCCGGCGATAGCGGGCCTCGACCCTCTCGCGCGC
The DNA here is from genome assembly GCF_023503965.1 of Brevundimonas albigilva. Lineage (GTDB taxonomy): Bacteria > Pseudomonadota > Alphaproteobacteria > Caulobacterales > Caulobacteraceae > Brevundimonas > Brevundimonas albigilva. The sequence goes on from NZ_CP097298.1 coordinate 313,988, forward strand.
GACGTGGCGGCCGTCCTTCACCACCTGCCTGCCCGCGCGCCACACCGACGCGACCGAACCGGACGGCGCGCCGAAGATCCAGCTGTCCAGCAAAGCGTCGCCCCTCCGGCTCGAGAAGACCGATCGGCCGGCGTCCAGCGTCACGATGTCCGCGGTCGCGCCGACGCTCAACCCCGCCTCGGCCCCGCAGGCCTGAGCCCCCGCCGCCAGAGCGTGCTCGAACAGGGCGCGGCCGGTCGAGCGCGTCGGCCCGGCCATCACCGCGCGCCCGCGCAGGCCAAACCGCTGGCTGTATTCCAGCATCCGCAGTTCCTCGGCCACGCCGATCTGCACATTGGAATCCGTGCCCACGCCGAACAGCCCCCCCGCCCGGGAATAGGCCGCGGCGGGAAAGATCCCGTCGCCCAGATTGGCCTCGGTGACGGGACACAGGCCGGTCACGGCCCGACGGTCGATGACGCCGCGCCATTCGGCCTCGGTCACGTGGGTGGCGTGGATCAGGCACCAGCGGGCATCCACCGGCGCATTGGCCAGCAGCCATTCGACTGGCCGCGCGCCCGACCACGCCAGGCAATCCTCGACCTCCCTGGTCTGTTCCGCGACATGAATGTGGATGGGCCCGTCGCCCGCCAGCGCCGGCAGGGCGGCCAGTTCGTCCGGCGTCACGGCCCGCAGGCTGTGCGGCGCCACGCCCACCCCGGCCCCCTCCATGCCCGCCGTCAGGTCGCGGCACCGATCGACCAGGGTCGAAAAGCCGTCCAGGTCGTTGATGAACCGCCTCTGGCCGTGGCTGGGCGCCTGCCCGCCGAACCCGGCGTGGGCGTAGAAGACCGGCAGCAGGGTCAGGGCGATCCCCGTTTCGCCGGCCGCCGCCACGATGCGCCCGGCGATTTCGGCCCGATCCGCATAGAGGCCGCCCGCCGGGTCGTTGTGCAGATAGTGGAACTCCGCCACGCGGGTGAAACCGCCCTCCAGCATCTCCATGAAGGCCAGGGCGGTGATGGCCTCGATCTCGTCCGGCCCGCCCCGGTCGAGGAATCGGTACATCAGCTCGCGCCAGGTCCAGAAGTCGTCATCTGTCGGCCCGCGCGCCTCGGTCAGGCCCGCCATGGCCCGCTGGAAAGCGTGACTGTGCACATTGGCCATGCCCGGCAGGGCCACCGCCCCGCCCGCCTGGCCGCTTCGCGCCGCCCCGGTCTCGACCCCCGCGATCCGGCCGTCCGACAGCGCGATCCGCACCCCATCGGCCCAGCCGTCCGGCAGCAGCGCCGTCTCGAACCACAGGGTGCGATCCACGGTCATGGCGTTCGGCGTCACTGGACAGTCCCGCTCGGTTGCGATCAATATGTCTAGACATACCACGATGCAGCGATTTGGCGAGGGAGGCGGCATGACCCCCGATTGGCTGACGATACGCGAGGGGACGGCGCCGCTGGTGATCGGCCTGCCGCACACCGGCACGGACGTCCCGCCCGCCATCGAGGCGCGCCTGACCTCGCCCTGGCTGGCCAGGAAGGACGCCGACTGGTGGGTGCACCGGCTCTACGACTTCGCCGTCGACATGGGCGCGACCCTGGTGCGGACCGGGATCTCCCGCAGCGTCATCGACGTGAACCGCGACCCGTTGGGCGTGTCTCTCTATCCGGGCATGACGACGACCGGCCTGTGTCCGACCGAGACCTTCGACGGCGAACCGCTGTATCGCGACGGCCAGGCGCCCGGCGACGCCGAGATCGCCGAGCGTCGCGCGACCTGGTTCGATCCCTATCACGTCGCCCTGCAGGCGCAGGTCGACCGCCTGCGCGGCCAGGGGCCGGTCGTCCTCTACGACGCCCATTCGATCCGCTCGGTCGTGCCGCGCCTGTTCGACGGGGAGTTGCCTCAGTTCAACATCGGCGACAATGGCGGGACGACCTGCGCGCCGGAACTGACGCAGGCGGTCGAGGCCGCCTGCGCGGTCAGCGGGCAGAGCGTGATCGTCAACGGCCGCTTCAAGGGCGGCTGGACAACCCGCCATTACGGCCGACCCGAGGCGGGCGTTCACGCCATCCAGATGGAGCTGTCGGATCGCGGCTACATGATCGACCCGGCCGCGCCGGTGACGCCCGACAACTGGCCCAGCCCCTACGACCCTCAATACGCCGAACCGATGCGGGGCCACCTGCGCCGGGTCCTGACCGCTTGTCTCGATTTCGCGGAAAGCCGCCGATGAACACGCCGAACGCCCGAACCGTCCGCAGCCCGCGCGGGCCGGAGAAGACCGCCAAGACCTGGGCCGCGGAAGCCGCGATGCGGATGCTGATGAACAACCTTGACCCCGAGGTGGCCGAGCGGCCGCAGGACCTGGTCGTCTATGGGGGATTGGCAAGGCGGCGCGCGACTGGGCCGCCTTCGACCGCATCGTCGAGACGCTGAAGGGCCTGGGCGAGGACGAGACCCTGCTGGTCCAGTCGGGCAAGCCGGTCGGCGTCTTCCGCACCCATGCCGATGCGCCCCGCGTGCTGATCGCCAACTCCAACCTGGTGCCCAAGTGGGCGACGTGGGAGCATTTCAACGAACTGGATAGGAAGGGCCTGGCCATGTACGGCCAGATGACCGCCGGCTCGTGGATCTACATCGGCACGCAGGGATCGTTCAGGGCACCTACGAGACCTTCATGGAGGCGGGCCGCCAGCATCACGGCGGGGACTGGTCGGGCAAGTGGATCCTGACGGCGGGCCTGGGCGGCATGGGCGGCGCCCAGCCCCTGGCCGCGACCATGGCGGGCGCGTCGTGCATCGCCATCGAATGCCAGCGCAGCCGCATCGAATTCCGCCTTCGCACCCGCTATCTGGACGTCATGGCCGAGACGCTGGACGAGGCGCTGGCCCTGCTGCACCAGTCGCTGAAGGCGGGCAAACCGACCTCCATCGGCCTGTTGGGCAACGCTGCGGACCTGCTGCCGGAGATGGTGCGCCGCGGCGTCCGCCCCGACCTGGTCACCGACCAGACCAGCGCGCACGACCCGGTCAACGGCTACCTGCCGTCGGGCTGGACCGTTGCGGAGTGGGAGGACGCACGCGCCTCCGATCCCGCCGCCGTCGAGGCCGCCGCGCGCGCGTCGATGGCGGTTCACGTCCAGGCCATGCTGGACTTCCACGCCCGGGGCGTGCCGACCACCGACTACGGCAACAACATCCGCCAGGTCGCCTTCGATCAGGGCGTAGAGGACGCCTTCGACTTCCCCGGCTTCGTCCCCGCCTATATCCGCCCGCTGTTCTGCCGCGGGATCGGCCCTTTCCGCTGGGCCGCCCTGACCGGCGATCCTGAGGACATCTCAAAGACCGACGCGGCGATGAAGCGGCTGTTTCCCGACAACGCCGGCCTGCACCGTTGGCTGGATATGGCGGGCGAACGCATCGCTTTTCAGGGACTTCCGGCGCGTATCTGTTGGATCGGATTGGGCGACCGGCACCGCGCGGGCCTGATGTTCAACGACATGGTGGCGTCCGGCGAACTGTCCGGCCCCATCGTCATCGGCCGCGATCACCTGGACTCGGGCTCGGTCGCCAGCCCGAACCGCGAGACCGAGGCGATGGCGGACGGCTCCGACGCCGTGTCCGACTGGCCGCTGCTGAACGCCCTCCTGAACACGGCCTCGGGCGCGTCCTGGGTGTCGCTGCACCACGGCGGCGGGGTCGGCATGGGCTATAGCCAGCACTCCGGCGTGGTCATCGTCGCCGACGGCACGCCTGAGGCCGCCGCCCGCCTGGAGCGCGTCCTCTGGAACGACCCCGCCACCGGCGTCATGCGTCACGCCGACGCCGGCTACGACATCGCCAAGGCCGCCGCCCGCGACCATCACCTCAATCTGCCGAGCCTGAAATGATCCGCATCGCCATCGGCCAGACGCCGCTTACCCTGGCTCAGCTTCGCACCGTGCTGGACGGCCCGGTGACGGTCGAGATCGCGCCCGACGCCTGGGCCGACGTCGACAAGGGCGCCGCGACCGTCGCCGCCATCGTCGCCGAGGGCCGCACCGTCTATGGCGTCAACACCGGCTTTGGCCTGCTGGCCAACACCAGCATCGCGCCGGAAGATCTTGAAACCCTTCAGAAGAACCTGGTGCTCAGCCACGCCTGCGGCGTCGGCGCCCTGCTGCCCGACGCCGTGACGCGCCTCTTGATGGTGCTGAAGATCGCCAGCCTGTCCAAGGGCGCGTCCGGCGTCCGCCGCGAGACGCTGGAGACGCTGATCGCGCTGGTGAACGCCGATGTGTTGCCCTGCATTCCGTCCAAGGGATCCGTGGGCGCCTCGGGCGACCTGGCGCCGCTGGCCCATATGTCCAGCGTCCTGATCGGCGTCGGAGAGGCGCGCGCGCAGGGGCGGATTCTCGACGCCGAGGCGGCGCTGGCTCGCGTCGGCCGCAAGCCCCTGACCTTGGGGCCCAAGGAAGGCCTAGCGCTGCTGAACGGCACTCAATGTTCGACGGCGCTGGCGCTGGCCGGGCTGTTCGCGGCCGAAGACGTGTTCGCCGCCGCCATCGCCGCCGGCGCGTTGTCGGTGGATGCGCTGAAGGGCTCCGACGCGCCGTTCGATCCCCGCATCCACGCCTTGCGCGGCCAGCCCGGACAGATCGCCGTCGCCGGCGCCTGCGCGACCTGATGAGCGGCTCGGCCATCCGCGACAGTCACCGCGACGACTGCGCCAAGGTCCAGGACCCCTACTCCCTGCGCTGCCAGCCCCAGGTGATGGGCGCGGTGCTGGACGTGCTGAGCAGCGCCGCCGCCATGCTGGCGCGCGAAGCCAACGCCGTGACCGACAATCCGCTGGTGTTCATCGACGACGGCGAAGTCATCTCCGGCGGCAACTTCCACGCCGAACCCGTTGCTTTCGCGGCCGATCAGATCGCCATGGCCCTGTGCGAGATCGGCAACATCTCCGAACGCCGCACCGCGATCCTGGTCGATCCGAAGATGAGCGAGCTGCCGGCCTTCCTGGTCAGGGAAAGCGGCCTGAACTCGGGCTTCATGATCGCCCAGGTGACGGCGGCCGCCCTGGTGACGGAAAACCGCATGGTTTCCCATCCGTGCAGCGTCGACACCGTGCCGACCAGCGCCAACCAGGAAGACCACGTCTCCATGGCCACCCACGGCGCGCGACGCCTTCTGGACATGGCCGAGAACGCGGCCGCCGTGGTGGGCATCGAACTGCTGGCCGCGGCCCAGGGCATCGAGTTTCATCGCCCGATGCAGACCTCGCCGCAGTTGGAGGCGGTCTTCGCCATCGTGCGTCAGGCCGCGGCGCCGTACGCCTCTGACCACTATTTCGCGCCCGACATCGCCCGCGCGACCGACGGCGTGCGCCAGGGCGCCTATCGCCGGTTCGCCGAGGGGCTGCTGCCCTCGTCCTAGTCAGTCGAAGGGCTGAAGCGGCGCGCGTCTGAGCGCGGCGAGGTTGGCGGAGTTGGTGCAGAAGCAGACGGTCCGCAGTTGGCGGACCACGATCTGGAAGTGGTCGATCACCGCCTCGGTGGAAATCGTCGCGGCCTGAAGCACGCCCGCGGCCTGTCCCGCCAGGTCGGCGCCCAGGCGGATCGCCCGGGCGGCGTCCAGCCCGTGACGCACGCCGCCCGACCCGACCACGACGGCCTCGGGACAGGCGCGGCGGACGTCGACGAGGGCGTGGGCGGTCCTGATGCCCCAGTCGGCGAAGACGGCGGCGTGGGCCTTGTCGCCGGGATCGACCGCGCGCTCGCCTTCGATCAGGCCCCAGTTCGAGCCGCCGGCTCCGGCCACATCCACCGCCGCGACGCCCATGTCGACCAGACGCCGCGCCGTGCGTCCCGACAGCCCCGCGCCCGTCTCCTTGACGACGATCGGGGCGCCGAGCCGCGGGATCAGGGCCTCCAATGCGGCCCCGACGCCCCACCAGTCGCGGTCGCCCTCTGGCTGACAGGCCTCCTGCAGGGGATTGAGATGGACGACCAGGGCGTCGGCGCCGATCATCTCGACAGCCCGACGGGCTTCGTCCAGACCGAAGCCGCGGGTCAGCTGCGCCGCGCCGATGTTGGCCAGCAGGGGGATATCGGGCGCCCGGTCGCGCAAGGTCTGGTCCAGGCCGCTCGCGGCGTCGTTTTCGATGGCCGCGCGCTGCGAGCCGACCGCCAGGGCCAGGCCCAGATGCTGGGCCGCCTCGGCCAGGCGACGGTTGATGGCCTCGGCTCGCGCCGGACCGCCCGTCATCGCCGAGATCAGCAGCGGCGCCTTCAGGCGCCGTCCCAGGAAGTCGGCGCCCAGATCGATCTTGTCGTGATCCAGGTCCGGCAACGCCTCGTGCACGAAGCGAACCGCGTCAAAGCCGGCGTCACGCGCGTGACGGCCGCGACCGTCCAGCACCACGTCCAGGTGCTGGTCCTTTCGGCTGATCGGCGAAGCCTCGGTCATCCTGGGCGGTTAGGCCGGGATCATGGCTCCCGTGCGGCGGGCTGGCGCTCGACCGTCAGGGCGTAGGCGCCGGTCTGGTTGGGGCCGTAGGCGCGCGCGTGCACCACGTACCAGCCGTCTTCCGGCGCGGTCCAGTCCAACCGCGCGTGGGTGTCAGACAGGCCGTCGTCGTCGGTGGCCAGGCTTTCGAACGCGTCGCCGTCCTCGCCTCGCCCAGGTCGATGAAGGCGTCGAAGGCGTTCGAGACCAGGGTCAGACGCAGTTTTTCGTCCTTCTTGGCCTGGAAGCGATAGGCGTCGAAATAGACGCCGTCGTCGTCGATCGCATCGGTTTCGCCCAGCGTTCCCCGCACCGTCGTCCCGACCAGCAAACTGCCCGGCTTCGGCGCCGGCCCCAGGTCGACGAGCTCCAGCGAATAGAGCCCGCGACCATCGGCCGCCAGCGGTTGGGCGCGGATCACATAGTCCCCGGCCTCCGGCAGCGAGAAGGTCAGGCGGGAATCCGTCCCCTCGCCCAGGCCGTCGTCATCCTGGGCCAGGGCGGCGAACTCATCGCCCGCCTTGCCGATCTCCAGCAGGGCGTCGAAGTCCCCGGAGCGCAGGATGGCCTGAACGCGCTGTCCTTCCTGGCCGCTGACGACATAGGCGTCGTAGCGCCTGCCGCCGTCGCCCTGGGGGTCGTCGTCGGCGATCTCGCCTTCAAGCGTCTGGCCCAAGCCCATGGCGGTCGGAGCGGGCGGCGGCGGCACCTCCATCAGCTTGAGGTCGTAATCGCCCTCCGCCTCTTCGCTGAAGCCGCGCGCCTCGATCAGATAATCGCCATCGGCGTCCAGCGTGTGCGCCAGGCGCGAGTCGGTGCCCTGCCCCAGCCCGTCGTCGTCCTCGACCAGGATGCTGTTGTCCGACAGCCGGCGCAGCGCCAGGTAGGTGTCGAAGTCGCCCGACGACATCTCCACCGCGATGCGCTGACCGGCGGACCCGCTGAAACGATAGAGATCGGCGCGCTGGCCATCGTCGGTCCGGCCGCTGTCGTCGCCCAACGCGCCCTCGATCTCATCCCCGATGGCCACCGGCTTGGACGGCGGGGGCGGCGGCGCGGCCTCCAGGCCGACGACATAGGCGCCTTCGCCCTCGCTCAGGGAGGTCGCGTAGATGACGTAGTCGCCGGCGCTGGGGGCGACGAACACCAGACGCGAGTTCAGGCCTCCGCCCGGCGCATCGTCGTTCTGCGCCAACTCCTCGAAGTCCGGGCCGTTCATGCGCCCGACGCGCAGCACCGGGTCGAAGGCGTCGGACTCCAGCGTCGCCACCAGCCGCTCCCCGGCGGAGGCGCGAAAGACGAAGGCGTCGTACCGCCCGCCGTCCTCCAGTTCCGGGTCGCGGTCGCCCAGGCTTCCGTTCAGGGTCTGGCCCAGCCGGATGGCGGTCGGGCGCGGCGCGCGCGGCGGGCGCGGACGTTCCCGCAGCGACAGGCTGTAGTCGCCGCCGTCGAGGCCCGACAGCGTGCGCGCCCGCAGGATGAAGGTCCCGTCGGCCTCGGGGGTGAACCGCAGCCGGGCGTCCGTGCCTTCGCCCAGTCCGTCGTCGTCCTGCGCCAGGGGTTCGTCCTCGCCATCGGCGCGAACCTCCAGATAGGCGTCGAAATCGGCGGCGCGCAGCATGGCCTCCAGCCGCTGTCCGGCGCGCGCCTGGAACCGATAGTCCTCGAACCGATAGGCGTCTTCAGGAGCGGAGGCGTCGTCGGCGGTCAGGGCGCCGTCGATGCTGGCGCCGATTGCAACGGACGGGCGTCCTGCGCCAGCACCGGCCCGGCGGTCCACAGCAGGGCCAGGGCGCTGCAGGCGGCGATCGACGAACGCGTCATTGAGGTCTCCCATTATGGACCGCGATCATAGACGCCGAACCATGACGGCTGTAAATCGCGCCATCCTCATTTCTCAGCCCGGAGCCCGCCCATGTCGGCCCAGCCCTCGCGCGCGACCCTGATCGACGGAAAGGCCTTCTCCACCGGCCTGGTGGAACGGGTGGCCGCCGCCTCGGCGCGTCTGGAGGCGGCCCACGGCGTCAAGCCGGGTCTGGCCGTCGTGATCGTCGGCGAAGACCCCGCCAGCCAGCTCTATGTCCGAAACAAGGGCGAGACCACGGTGCGCGCAGGCCTGCGGTCCGACACCCATCGGCTGGACGCGACGACCTCCCAGGCCGACCTGCTGGCGTTGATCGCCGAGCTGAACGCCGACGCCGGCATCCACGGCGTTCTGGTGCAACTGCCCCTGCCGACGCACATCGACGCCTCGGTCGTTCTGGACGCCATCGACCCGGACAAGGACGTGGACGGCTTCCACGTGGTCAACGCCGGGCGGCTGGCGGTCGGCCTGCCCGGCCTGGTCCCGTGCACGCCGCTGGGCTGCCTGATGCTGCTGAAGGACCAGCTGGGCGACCTGTCGGGCCTGAACGCCGTCATCATCGGCCGCTCCAACATCGTCGGCAAGCCGATGGCGCAGCTTTTGCTGGGCGAAAGCTGCACCGTCACCATCGCCCACTCGCGCACGCGCGACCTGCCCGCCGTGTGTCGCGCCGCCGACATCCTGGTGGCCGCCGTCGGCCGCCCGGAGATGGTGCGCGGCGACTGGATAAAGCCGGGCGCGACCGTGATCGACGTGGGCATCAACCGCGTGCCCTCGCTGGACCCGGAAAAGGCGGCGGCGGGCAGACCCGCGTGGTCGGCGACGTCGCCTTCCAGGAGGCTGTCCAGGTCGCCGGCCGCATCACCCCCGTGCCGGGCGGGGTCGGGCCCATGACCATCGCCTGCCTGCTGGCCAACACCTATTCCGCCGCGTGTCGTTCGATCGGCGTGACGCCGGAGCCGTTGGACGCTTGAAGCGTTGCGGCTTCGCGCCGATAGTCGACCTGACGGCGCAGTCGCCGACAGGGAGAGAACATGGTCCGCATCAACGCCCGCGCGCTGGCTCTGACGACCGCGCTGATGATCACGCCGGCGGTCGCCGGCTGCGGCTACAACACCATTCCGACCGAGCAGGAGCGCGCCGAGGCCGCCTGGGCTGACGTCCAGAGCCAGTATCAGCGCCGCGCCGACCTGGTGCCGAACCTGGTCGCCACCGTCCAGGGCGCGGCCGTTCAGGAGCGCACCACCCTGACGGACGTGATCAACGCCCGCGCCCGCGCCACCTCGGTCAACATCTCGGCCGACGACCTGGACAACCCCCAGGCCTTCCAACAGTACCAACAGGCCCAGGGCGAACTCAGCGGCGCCCTGTCGCGCCTGCTGGTCACGGTCGAGGCCTATCCCCAGCTCCAGGCCAACCAGAACTTCCTGACGCTGCAGTCGCAGCTGGAGGGCACCGAGAACCGCATCGCCATCGCGCGGCGCGACTACAATGAAGCGGTGCGCACCTACAATACGACCTTGCGGACCTTCCCGAACGTGATCTGGGCCAAGACCCTGCACGCCGGTTCGCAGCCAATGCAGCTGTTCACCGCCACGGCGGAGGCGCAGAGCGCGCCGCAGGTGAACTTCAACTTGGGGGCGTCGCCGTCCAACGCCTCGGCCGCGCCGGGCGGAAACGCGGCCCCGGTGACGCCCGGCGCCACGCCTCCGGCCCAGTAAACCGTTGACGCGCGCATTCTCGGCGAACGCCTTGAGGGTCCCAGGCCGGCCGCTTGCCGGCCTGGCCGCCCTACTGCTGGGACTGGCCGTCCTGCTGCTGGCCGCGACGTCGGCCGCGGCCCAGGCGAAGCTCGATTTCCCCGCCCTGACCGGCCGGGTCGTGGACCAGGCGAACCTGCTCAGCCCCCAGACCGAACAGGCCCTGACCGAAAAGCTGGCGGCGCTCGAAGCGTCCAGCAGCGACCAGTTGGTCGTGGTGACCCTGAACAGCCTTCAGGGACAGGAGATCGAGGATTACGGATATCAGCTGGGCCGCGCCTGGGGCATCGGCCAGAAGGAAAACGACAACGGCGCCCTGCTGATCGTCGCGCCGAACGAGCGGAAGGTCCGGGTCGAGGTCGGCTACGGCCTTGAGCCCATTTTGACCGACGCCTTCTCGTCGCTGGTGATCCAGAACGACATCCTGCCGTCGTTCCGCGACGGCGACTTCGAGGGCGGGATCGTCAAGGGCGTGGACGCCCTGGTCGAGCAGATGTCGCTCGACCCCGCCGAGGCCCAGGCGCGAGCCCAGGCGGTCGCCCAGGACGCGCCAGCCGGGGCGAGAAGGCCTCGGCCATCGGCGGCCTGGTCGTCTTCGGCGTGATCTTCCTGTTCATGCTGATCGCCACCGCCGCCTCGGCGCGCGGACGGCGCCATCGCAAGAACGGCGTCGGGCCGGTCGTGCTGTGGGCCCTGGCCGACATTCTCAGCCAGTCGGGACGCGGCGGCCGGGGCGGCGGCGGTTTCGGAGGCGGCGGCGGATTTGGCGGGGGCGGCTTCGGCGGCGGCGGCGGCTCTTTCGGCGGCGGCGGCGCCTCGGGAGGATGGTGATGCGGATAACCCAGGACGACCAGAGCCGGATCGCCCAGGCCATCGCCGCGGCGGAAGCGGCCACCTCTGGCGAAATCTTCTGCGTCGTTTCGCGGCGCGTCTCGTCTTACGGCGACGTGGCCCTGGCCTGGTCGGCGGCGGCGGCGCTGATCCTGCCCGCCCTTTTGATCCCCTTCGGCTTCGAAGGCGTCTGGCCGTTCGGGGGCGGCTGGGAGGCGGCGCACGAGTCCGGCCTGACCGTCGGCCGGGCGCTGGGGGGCTATGTGGCGGTCCAGGCCGCCGTCTTCGCCGGGGTTCTGCTGCTCAGCCTGATCCCGACCGTGCGCCGCTGGATGACGCCGGGCGGCCTGCGTCGGGCCCGCGTCCGGCGCGCCGCCCTGCAGCAGTTCCTGGCCCACGGCGTCCATGTCACACGCGAACGGACCGGCGTGCTGATCTTCGCCGCCCTGGACGATCATCAGGTCGAACTGATCGCCGATGAGGGCATCCACGCCCAGGTGGACCAGGGCGTGTGGGGCGACGCCGTCGCCGCCCTGACCACAGAGATGAAGGCCGGACGGCCCGCCCAGGGCTTCGAGATCGCCATCGGCCAGTGCGGCCAGGTCCTGGCCCGGCATTTCCCGCCGCGCACCGACAATCCCAACGAACTTCCCGACCATCTGGTGATCCTCTGAGCGTCGCACCGGGGTCGCATTCGCGCGCGAAAAGGCCCAGCCCGACACCCTGCTCCGGACTCGTCTCGACCCGCCCATGCCTCGCCTTCTGACCTACAACGTCCATCGCTGCGTCGGCACGGACAAGCGGCTGGACGTCGACCGCATCGTCGCCGTGATCGGCGAGCACGAGCCGGACATCGTGTGCCTTCAGGAACTGGACGTGGGCCGCCTGCGCACCGGCCATGTCGACCAGGCCCAGACCATCGCCGACAAGCTGGCCATGACGTCGCGCTTCCATCCGGCCATGCGGGTCGAGGCGGAACTTTACGGCGACGCCATCCTGACGCCCCATCCCGAACGGCTGGTGCGGGCGGCGGCGCTGCCCACCGTCGCCGGCATACCGGGCCTGGAGCCGCGGGGCGCGATCTGGTCGCAGATCGACGTCGGCGGGGGCACGATCAACGTCCTCAATACCCACCTGGGGCTGGTTCCGCGCGAGCAGAGGCTTCAGGCGGCGGCCCTCGCGGGCTCGGGCTGGCTGGGCGCGTGCCAAGGTCCGACCCTGTTGGCGGGCGACTTCAACGCCACCTCCATCACCCGCCCCTATCAGATCCTGGCCCGTAGCCTGCAGGACTGCCAGCGGCAGCTGAACCTGAAGCCGTCGGTCAAGACCTTCCCGTCCGGATTTCCGGCGATCCGCATCGACCACTGCTTCGTCAGCCCGGACATCCGGATCAAGTCGGTCCGGTCAGCCTTTTCGCCCTTGGCGCGCGTCGCCTCGGATCACCTGCCGCTGGTGATCGACTTCGAGATCCGTCAGCCCGCCGACTGACCGCCTTCCGACGCCGGCCGGGTGCGGCGGGACCGGGCCAGCCGCTTCCACGGCCGCCAGGCGTCCGAGGTGGAGGTCGGGTCGCCGAACTGCCATTCGGCGAACAGCCGCTGGATGCGCGTGGGCGCCTCCGCCCCCAGCGGTTTGAGCCGCTGGCTCTCGAAGCTGCAGATCGCGGCGCCGGTCGAGTCCAGCACCGCCTCCACCGCGGCGAATTCGTCGGCCGTGCCCCCCAGCCAATGGCCGATGGTGCGATGCCGATGGGCGGCGATCACCGCGCGGCCCGCCGCATCGACCGGCTCGGCGGCGATGTCGCACTCGGTGTCCAGGCCCATCGAGCGGTTGTTCAGATTTGTGGAGCCGATCCTCAGAAGGCGGTCGTCCACGATGGTGACCTTGGCGTGGACGATGATCCGCTCGCCGTGCGCCGTCAGCGGGGCGAACGAAAAGAAGCGGTTGTAGGTGTCGGCCTGCTCCAGCCTGAACAGCACCTCGGCCCGCGCGGTGTCCATGGTCATGCTGTCGAACCAACTGGGGCTCTTGCCCGTGGAGACGACCACCACTTCCGGTCCGTCCACCTCGGCCAGTCGGTCCGCCAGGGCGGCGGCGATGACCGGCGAGGTGAAATACTGGTTCTCCATGTAGATCAGGCGGCGCGCGCGTCGGATGGCCTCCAGATGCAGGGCCTCGTTCTCGCGGACCTCATGCCGACCGGCCCATTTCGGCTCTCGGTGCGGGCGACGCCGACGGGCACGTCGGTCATCTGCACCGGCACGCCGTCGGGCCAGGGATCGCCCTCCACCGCGTCGGGGATGGTCCGCTCCCATGTCGCGCGGAACCAGCGTTCGCGCGCCAGGTCGCCCAGCACGCGGGCGGCCGGTCCCGACATCACCGCCATCACCTCGTGACGCGCCTTGCAGATCACGCCGTTGGGCAGGGCCCGGCGCGGGTCGCCGTCCAGATGCTCGTCGGAATCCCATCGATCGGTGGAGATGTCGCCCCCGCCCGCGAACGCCACCTTGTCGTCGATGACGATGACCTTCTGGTGATGGCAGGCGCCGATCGGACCCGGGGAATCCATGCGGAACTCCACCATCCGCTTGCGGAACCAGCGCTGGGCGCGGTGGGGATAGAAGCCCTGCGACGCCGCGATCAGCAGCGGCGACTTCCAGATCAGCAGGCGCACGTCCAGATCGGGCTTCTTCTTGACCAGCATCCGCAGCTGGTGGCGATTTCCGCCGTCTTGTCGCCCGGCCTCGTCTCGGGATCCAGGTGGGTGCGGGGATCGAACTGCCAGCCCAGGATCACGATCGACCGCTCGGCCTTGTGGATGGCCGAGGCCAGGGCGTCGAAATAGGCCTCGTTCTCCATCAGGATCGAGAAGCGGGACGCGGTCGCGCTGCGCCAGAGCCCGGGGCCGGGCTCTAGCAGACTGCCCTCATAGCTCTGGCCGTCCTGGGTCATTCAGCCCTGCCTGCCCGATCGCGTGACACCGTCTCGGGGCCTTGCGCTGCTCTCCGTTTCATGGGGGCCACGCCCGGTCAATCTTTCGGCGCTGGGATTGTGACGTTCGCCGGATCGGCGCATAAACGCCACAGGCCGTCGGTCATTAGAAGGGAGCAGGGATGCAAGCGCTGGTCGAACTGATCGCCGGCCTGATCGCGCTCCTGGCCGCCGCCGTGCTGACGCAGTTCGGCGTGGACACCCATGCGCCGCGCGCCGCCGATCGCGAGGTTCACCGGACGACCGACTGTCGCGCCGACGCGCCGGCCGCCGTGTTCAGCGAGACCGACCAGGACTGCTGAGCGACCCGCGCCGCGCCGAAGCGCTTGGACGGCGCGGATTGAGTCGTTAGGGTCGGGCCGGCGCCGTCAGAGCGCCGCGTATGGATCGAGATCGACGCCTGATGAAGTCCCGCAATCGGCCGCCGCTTAAACTGACGAACGACGAGGACGCGGCCCCGGCCGAAGTCGTCGGCGAGCCTGCGGACGCGACCGGATTCCTGGCGGACGACCCGTCCCCCGCGGCCGAGGAAGACACGCCCGACGTCCAGCCGGTCGCGCCCCTCTCGTCGCCGGAACCCGAGCGGCCGATGTCGGAACGGCGGCGGCGGCGGCTTCTGGAAGAACAAAGGCAGGCGCAACAGCGCGCCGAGGCCGAACGGACGGCGCACGAGGCGACGCCGGAGCCAGCCGCAGCCGAGCTGGCGGTCGCCGCCGGCGCGCCGCTCTCGCCTTTCGAACGCACGACCGCGCCGACCGTCCGCACCGTTCAGGCCCACGGCGTTCCCGCTCCCGGTCGCCGCGCCTATGTCCTGGCGGCGGTGGCGTCGGTGCTGTGGATCGGCGGCGTCGCGTCCTGGGCCGCCTACGAGTTCGGCGTCAACGGCGCCGGCCCGGACCCCCTGCGGCTGGCGATCTACGCCCTGATCGCCCTGGCGCCGGCGGGCCTGGCCCTCATGCTGGCCCACGCGGTGCGGCAGGGATCGGGACTGGCGGCCGAAACGCGGCGCGCGAGAGAGTTGGCGGAGGCCCTGGTGGCGCCGACGGCCCTGGCCGCGCAACAGACCGGCGACGTGCTGCAGTCGCTGCGGTCCGATATCGACCAGGCGGCCCTGGCCGCCGAACGGGCCCGCAATGACATGGCGTTGCTGCGCGAAGCCCTCTCGCAGGAAACGCTGCGCCTGAACGAGGCCGCCGAAACCGCCGGCCGCACGGCCCGTCGTCTGGCCGAGCAGTTGGGGCGCGAGCGCGACCAGATGCAGACGCTCGGCGTCCAACTGGACAACCAGGCCAGCGGCGTGGTGGACGCGGTGGAGCGGCAATCCCGTATGGTCGCGGACGCCTCCGACCTGGCCCAGACCCAGCTGCGCGAGGCCGAGGCCGCCCTGGCCGCCCGCGCCGCCGACCTGGCCGCCGCCGCCGGCGAGGCCCAGGACGCCGCCCGCGTCGCCTCCGAGGACTTAGCGCGTCAGACCATTCGCCTGGAGAACGCCGGTTCGGGCGTATCCGAACAGATCCGGTCGGTCGAGGAAGGCCTGGGCCAGCAGCGCGCGGCCCTGGTCACCACGGCCTACGCCCTGCGCACCGACCAGGAGGACTTTTCCGCCCAGGTGGAAAGCCAGCGGGCGCAGTTGATCGAACACCTGTCGGCGACCCGCACGGCGGCCGGCGAACTGGACCAGACCGCACAGTCCTCGCTGGAGGCGCTGCGCGAATTGCTGGAAGCCTCCGGCGACCAGTTCCGCGCCCTGATCGACATGTCCCAGCGCGAGGCGGACAACTTCGATTCGGCCACCAAGCTGTCGCTGGATCGGTTCGAGGCCTTGGCGGCCGAGGCGCGCGACACGCTGCTGGAAGAGACGCGACGCTCGCTGGAAGCGCTCAAGGCGACCGCGGAGGAATCGCGCGGCTTCGCCAACGACGCCGCCGAACAGGCGCAGATCCGCATCGACCGGCTGGCCGAGACCCTCTTCCAGGCCGCCCACAAGACCGACCTGAGCGTGGACGCCCGAATAGAGGATGCGCGCCGCGTCGTGGGCGAGAGCGCGGGGCTGGTGGATCAGGCCGGCGACCGGGTGGCGGACCGGCTGGAGACGCTGGTGGAGCGCCTCACCGCCGCCCTGGGCCAGGTGGACGAGGCGGTCGCCGAGATCGACGCCCGCGCGGCGCAGATGCCCGACCTGGCCCGCGCGCGCGTCGAGGCCGTGCGCGCCAGCGTCGAGGAGGGCCTGGCCGCCCTGACGGCCGCCTCTCGCAAGGCCGCCGAAGACACTGAGGCGCTGGACGCCGGTTTCCAGGATCGCGTCCGGCGCAACTACGACATGCTGACCGAGGCGGTGCGCCTGATGGGCGTGGTGTCGGGCGAGACCCCGGCGCGCCGGCGCGAGATCGTCGCCGAACCCGAACCGGCCAAGCCCGCGGTCCGCGCGCCCGCCCCCTCTCCCGCCCCGGCCCCGGCCAAGGAGCCTAAGCCGGCCGAGGAACGCGGCTTCGGCCTGCGGGGAAGGCTTCGCCTGGAAGCGGCCGAGCCCGTCCCGCCGCCGCGTTCGGATGGTCTGGACTGGGCCGATCTGGTCCGCTCGGACGCCGACGCGCAGCCGCTGGAGCTTGACCAGCCCGTCGACGCGGCGGACGCCGAACTGCCCGGCCGCCTGGCCGACGCCATCCGTCGCATGGGCGTGGACCCGAACGCGCTGCTGCCGCGCACGCGGGTCGAGGAAGCCGCCCGCGCCGTCGCGGCCGGCGACCCGGGCGCGGCGCGCCAGATCGTGCGCCGCGTGGCGCCCGCCGCTGTCCGCAGCGTCTCGCGCCGGGTGCTGAGCGACGCCGAGCTGCGCGCCGAGGCCGAACGCTATGTCCGCGGCTTCGGCCGCCTTCTGGCCGAGGGCGCGCGCGGGGGCGACGTCGACGGCGTGCAGAGCCGCCTGTCGTCGGACGCCGGGCGCGCCTTCATGCTGCTGGACGCGGCGGTGGGCGATCTTGGCTGAGCCGCACGAGCGCAAGCGCTTGACGCCGCTGACGACTTGCCCCCTTCATCTCACCGTCATTTTCCTGTCACGATAGGAGACGCCTCCGTCATGGTCGAAGACCCCACCGGGCGAGATCGTCGCCCCGGCATCGTGATCTGCGCCTATGACGCCGACGATCCCGTCTGGGATTTCGTCGAAGACCTGTCCGGCCGTCTGTGGGACCCGCCCGGCGCGCGGACGGTGGCCGTGCCCGCCGGAGAGCATGCCCCCATGCCCTGGCCAACGCCTTGACCGAGCGGCTGCGAGAGGGAGGGTGCCAGGCCATGCTGCTGGTCGGACGCTCGGCCCGCGCGCCGGGTTTCCGGGTTCAGATGCGCGCGGAAGTCCGCATCCCCGGCGGCGGAAAGCGGTTCGTCGGCACCGGCCCCAGCATTGCGCGCTCCACCGCGCCGGTTGCCGACATGGTGCGCGCGCTCCAGGCCGCCGGGTTGCAGGCCGACGCCTCGTCCGAGGCGGAGGACGACGTCGGTTCCTATCTGCTCTACCGATTGCTGTCGGAACTTCCGGACAATCCCGACGCGCCCGCGATCGGCCTGCTGCGGACCCCCGTTCCGGCGGACGAGGCCGCCATCAGCAAGGGGGTGAAGGCGGCGGCCTCGGCGATGGCGCGGCGCCTGACGCCGCTGTCGCGCCCCGCCTGACGGGCGCATCGGCGTTCGCCTGGCTGCGGCTCTACGGACTGCCCGAGGCGCTGGCGTTGGACGCCTGCAGCACGGGCGCGGCCGGCTGCTGGAAATAGCGGTCGATGCCCTGCGCCACGGCGCGCATCAGGCGCCGGCGCGCGCGTTCATCGGTCAGCGCCCGTTCGTCCTCGGGATTGGTGATGAACCCCATCTCCAGAAGCACGGCCGGAACGTCCGGCGCCAGAAGCACCGCCAGCCCGGCGTCGCGATGGCTGCGCCGCAGCAGCGGATGCTCCGCCGCCTCCAGATGGGTCAGCAGCACCCGCGCGAACTGGGCCGAACGGTTCTGGGTGGCGCGCTGGGTCATGTCCAGCAGGATGCGATCCACCGAGGGGTCGCGGCCCGGCAGGTGCAGATCGCGATGCCAGTTGTCGCCGCGCGTGAACTCGCGCACCGCGCGGCCCGCCCCCTGCTCCGACAATGTATAGACGCTAGCCCCGCGCAGCGCCGGATCGGCGCCGGCGTCGGCGTGCAGCGAGATGAACAGGTCCGCGTCCGCCTGGCGCGCGATGGACACGCGGCGGTACAGGTCGACATAGGCGTCGTCGTCGCGGGTCAGGCGCACCCGGTAGCGCCCGGTGCGCTCCAGTTCGGCCTTCAGCTGACGCGCGGCCGCCAAGGTCACGGCCTTTTCCTGGATTTGGGCGCCGCTGGCGCCGGGATCGCGACCGCCGTGGCCGGCGTCGATCACCACCAGCGGCTTCTCCGCGCGGCGCGGCGGCGCCGGGCGCGGGATCGACCGGGCCGCGGCCGAGGCCGCCGCGCCCGTCGCCTTGAGATCGACCACATAGCGATAATGGCCGACGCCGTCGCCGGGCGGCAGCAGGAAGCGCCGCTCGATGGCGCTGCCCCGGCTGAGATCCAGCTCGATGCGCGAGGCGCCGCCCGACGCGGCCACGCGATAGGCGCGCACCAGCCCCGATCCGTCGCCTTGCACGCCCTGGCCTGCGGCGACGCCGCTCAGCGCCAGGATCAGCCGCCCGGTCGAGCCGTCCTCGATCACCCGGCCGCTGGCGGTCCGGTCCAGGTCGATGACGACGCGGGTCCGGTCGCCGTCCGCGCCGAATCTCAGGCCCAGCACGTCGCCGGCCGCGCCCCAGGCGAAGCCGCGCGAGGCCGCGAGCACGACCGCGCACACGACGACGAACGCCAGCAGGGTCATCCCCCACTCCCGCGCGCGCCACCGGCCAAGACTGAAAACCATACGCCCGTACATTCCGACGGTTATCCATCACCTTCGCCCCATCATGGCGCCGGCGCGTGTGCGAGGGGTTAAAGCGCGACCGCTTTTAATTTCCGCCCGCGATGACTATGCTTTGGTCCGCTCGCGAACCGATCGCGCCGCTTCGCCCCCTGGCGACGACCGGCGCGCCCTCCTCGCGGCGTTCGACTTTCACCAATCCGAGAGCCGGCCGGCATCGCCAGGCGGCTTGAAGAACGGACCAGGGTCGCGGCCTTCCGCATTTGCGGTCATGGCGCGCCCGGTTCAGGACCGAAGACTTCCATGGGCCTTTTCGCCTGCGATCCCAACCGGCTTGAACAAGCCAGCGTCGCCTTTGGCGGCGGGATGTCGCGCGCGCCGGCCCTCACCCCGATTCGGCGAGCCCCCGCGACCCTGACCGAGATTTCGGCAGGCCGGGCCCGTGCGCGCCAGAGAGAGACTTTCCATGTCAAAGACAATGCTGATCGATGCGGCGCACGCGGAAGAAACCCGCGTCGCCATCGTGGACGGACGCCAGGTTGAGGAATTCGACTTCGAATCCCGCGCCCGGCGCCAGCTGCGGGGCAACATCTACCTCGCCAAGGTCACCCGCGTAGAGCCCAGCCTGCAGGCCGCCTTCGTCGAATACGGCGGCAACCGTCACGGCTTCCTGGCCTTCAACGAAATTCACCCGGACTACTACCAGATCCCGGTCGCCGACCGCGAAGCCATCATGGCTGAGGCGCACGACGACGAGGACGAGGACGACCTGGGCCGCGAATCGACCGACGACGAGGTCGATCCCGAAGCCGCCCTGGCCGAGGAAGAGCGCCTGAAGCGTCGCCTGATGCGCCGCTACAAGATCCAGGACGTCATCAAGCGCCGCCAGATTCTGCTGGTGCAGGTCGTCAAGGACGAGCGCGGGGCCAAGGGCGCGGCCCTGACCACCTGGCTGTCGCTGGCCGGCCGCTACTGCGTGCTGATGCCCAATACGGGCAAGGGCGGCGGCATCAGCCGCAAGATCACCAACACCTCCGACCGCCGCCGCCTGAAGAGCGCCGTGGCCTCGCTGGACGTGCCCAAGGGCATGGGCCTGATCATCCGCACGGCCGGCGCCAAGCGGACCAAGGCCGAAATCAAGCGCGACTACAAATATCTGCTGCGCCTGTGGGAGACGATCCGCGAGACCACCCTGGCCTCCCACGCCCCGGCGATGATCTACGAGGAAGAGAACCTGGTCCGGCGCGCCGTGCGCGACATGTTCGACAAGGATTTCGACGGCATCCAGGTCGAGGGCGTCGAGGGCTTCAAGGAAGCGCGCGACTTCATGCGCGTGCTGATGCCGGCCCAGGCCAAGAAGGTTCACCTGTATCGCGGGTCGCGTCCGCTGTTCGCGGCCAACGGCATCGAGGAGCTGCTGACCCAGATCCACCAGCCGGTCGTTCCGCTGAAGTCGGGCGGCTATCTGGTGATCAACCAGACCGAGGCCCTGGTGGCCATCGACGTCAACTCGGGCCGCGCGACCAAGGAACGCAACGTCGAGCAGACGGCGTTCAAGACCAACATGGAAGCGGCGGTCGAGGCCGCCCGCCAGCTGCGCCTGCGCGACCTGGCCGGCCTGGTCGTGATCGACTTCATCGACATGGACGAGGGCAAGAACAACCGCGCCGTCGAAAAGGTGCTGAAGGACGCCCTGGCCGCCGACCGCGCCCGCATCCAGATGGGCCGCATCTCGCCCTTCGGCCTGATGGAGATCAGCCGGCAGCGTCGCCGCCTGGGCGTGATCGAGGGCGCGACCGAGGCCTGCCCGCACTGCCAGGGCACCGGCCGCATCCGTTCGGCCGAATCCGCCGCCCTGATGACGTTGCGCGCGGTGGATATCGAAGCCGGCAAGAACGGCGCGGGGGTCGTGGTGCTGAAGGTCTGCACCGCCGTGGGCCTGTATATCCTGAACCACAAGCGCGACTATCTGCAGTCGCTGCTGGAACGCCGCGGCCTGAACGTCATCGTCCAGATCGACGACAGCCTGGCCCAGGGCGAGCACAACATCGAGCGGACCGAGACCAACGAGGACTTCGTCGCGCCCGAGATCGAACTGCCCAACCTGGACGATGATTTCGACGCTTCCGCCTTCGAGGACGAGGACGAGGACAGCGACGAAGACGAGGTCATCGACGACGAGGACGACGAGGAAGACGAGGACGCGCTGGACCGCGAGGACAGCGACGACGACGAACCCCGCGAACGCGCCGAGCGTCACGACGGCGGCCGGGGTCGCAACCGCCGCCGCCGCCGGGGCGGACGTCGCGACGAGGCCGAGGATGCGGTCGTCTCCGTCGACGACGCCTCGGACGATGAGGACGAGAACGGCCGTCGCCGCCGTCGCGGTCGTCGCGGCGGTCGCCGGGTCCGCGAGGACGGCGAACGCGATGTCTATACCTGGGTGCGCGGCCGCACGCCGTCGCTGGAAGACCCCTACGTCTGGTTCGACCCGCTGAACCCGGGCCGGCCCGAACCGCGCGCCGAGAAGACGGAACGCGTCATTCCGGCCGACGACCGTGCGGAAAGCCTGGTCGAAGCGGTGTCCGAAGGCGCGGGCGACGAGGGCGGTCGCCGTCGCCGTCGCCGTCGCGGCCGGGGGCGCGGCCAGGATCAGGCGCAGGACCTGGGTCACGAGATCAAGGTCGAGAACCGCGCCACCAACGAGGGCATGCCGCCTGACGGCTCTCCCCAGACGCCGATGGCCGTGACGACCCCGACGGGTCCGGCGGCCGAGACCGAAGCGCCCGCTCTCGCGCCCGAGCCCCAGCGCCGCCGCGTGCGCCGCAAGACCGCCCGTGTCGAGACGATCGAGGAGAGCGTCGGCGAACCGCACATCGAACCGCATCCCGACACGGCCATCGAGCCCAACGAGGCGACGGTTGACGGCGAACCGGCGGCTCTGGACGTGACGCCGGAGGAGGCTCACGCCGCCCAGACCGCGGCCCAGGCCGCGGCTGCGCCGGAACCCGAGCCCGCGCCCGCTCCCGAGCCGGCCGTCCTGGCCGAGCCGTTCGAGGCGCCCAAGCCCGAGATCGATGTCGAGGCCATCATCGCCGAAGACCCGAACCAGATCGTCGCACCGCCCGAAAAGCCCAAGCGGGGGTGGTGGCGCCGCTGATCGGTCACGATTAGACTGTCAGGATGCAGGCGGGGGCCGGTCGCTATTGGAGTAGAGCCATGCGTTGGCTTCCCCGATCTGCATCCCGCCTTCTGGCGGCGACGGCGGCGGGTCTGTGCGCCCTCCTCGTCGCCGGCCAGGCCGCCGCCCAGAGCCTGATCCGCGACACCGAGGTCGAGGGCATCATCCGCGAATGGGCCGATCCGGTCTTCGTCTCGATGGGCCTGAATCCCAGCGACGTCGAGGTCCTGCTGGTCAACGACGGCGATCTGAACGCCTTCGCCACGCGCGGCCGGATCATGGGCGTCAACACCGGCCTGATCCTGCGCACCAAGAACCCCGGCGAGCTGTTGGGGGTGATGGCGCACGAGGCGGGACACATCAAGAACCGACACACCCTGCGCGACGGCGCCCAGAACGCGGGTCGCCAGCCGATGATCATGTCGATGGCGCTGGGCGCCCTGGCCATCGCCGCCGGCGCCCCGGACGCCGGCGCCATGCTGATCGGATCCAGCGGCTATTTCGGCACGCTGGGGGCGTTGCACTATATGCAGAGCCAGGAGGGCGAAGCCGACCTGACCGGCGCCAGGGCGCTGGAAGGCGCGGGTCTTTCGGGCAAGGGCCTGGTCGACTTCTTCGAGAATTTCCGCGCGCAGGAAGTCTTCTCCGACGATCGACGCTACCCCTATTTCCGCAGCCACCCGCTGTCGTCGCAGCGGATCGAATCGATCCGCCGCTACGTTCAGGAACAGCCCCACTACGGCGTGCGCGACACGCCCGAGCGGATGGCGCAGCACGCGCTGATCCTGGCCAAGATCCACGCCTTCATGGATCCGCCCGCGACCACCCTGCGGTCCTATCCGTCCAGCGACACCTCCCTGCCCGGCCGTTACGCCCGCGCCATCGCCTGGTACCGCGGCGGTCAGACCGAGCAGGCCCTGACGGCGGTGGACGCCCTGATCGCCGGCGACCCGACCAATCCCTATTTCGCGGAACTGAAGGGCCAGATCCTGTTCGAGGAAGGGCGTCCGGTGGAGGCCGTGGTCGCCCATCGCGAGGCCGTGCGCCTGATGCCGCAGGCGCCGCTGCTGCGCATCAACCTGGCCCACGCCCTGATCGAGACGAACGACAAGGCCAACCTGGACGAGGCTGTCTCGAACCTGAAATACGCCACCGTGGCCGAGAACGACAACACCATGGCCTGGCGGCTGCTGTCCCAGGCCTATGCCTCGGAGGGCAAGGAGGGCGAGGCGCGACTGGCCTCGGCCGAATACTATTTCGCGGCGGGCCAGGAGGATCAGGCCACGCAGTTCGCCCTGCGCGCCCGTTCCATGCTGGACCCCGGTTCGATCGAATGGCGCCGCGCGGTGGACATCGTGTTGGCCTCCGGCGCCACGCCCGAGGACCTGCAGGATCTCGACCGCCGCGACGCGGCGCGCCGCCCGACGCTGAACTGACTTTTCCCCCGCTCAATCAGACCCGACAGGCTTCATGACCGATCCCGCTCCCGCGCCCGAACCCCGGCCCTCCAAGACCGCCTGGCTGACCGGCGCCCGCGCCGGCTATGTCGCGCTGGGCGTGTCGGTCGTGGCGCTGGGCCTGGCGGCGGCGCCCTGGTTCACCGGGGCCAACGTCCGGTCCTATCTGCTGAACCACCCCGAGGTGCTGCAGGAGGCCAGCGTGGCCCTTCAGGACAAGGAGGCCCGGGCGCGCGTGGAGACCATCAACGACCTGGCCCAGGCGAACGCCGCCCTGCTGCAGCCGGATCCGCGCGACCCGGCCTTCGGTCCGGCGGACGCCAAGGTGACGGTGATCGAATTCTTCGACTTCCGCTGCCCCGGGTGCAAGGCGGTGGCCCACGACTATCGCGCCCTGATGGCGGCCCACCCGGAGGTCCGGTTCGTCTTCAAGGACTGGCCGATCCTGGACCGGGGCGAGGACGTCACCTCGCAATACGCCGCCCGCGCCGCCCTGGCCGCGCACCAGCAGGGCAAGTATCTGGCCGTCTATGACGCCCTGATGACCGAGCCGGCCCTGACGCCCGAGGCGGTCGATCGCATCCTGGCGGAACACGGCGTCGACATGACCCGCGCCAAGGCGGCGATCTCGGGCATCGACACGACGCGCCACATCGCCGACATCCACACCACGGCGGCCGCGCTGCAGCTGCAGGGCACGCCGACCTTCTTCGTCAACGGTCGCGCCAGCCCCAGCATCGACCCGGCCGAAATCGGCCGGCTGATCGAGGCGGCGAAGCGCTAGATCAGACCGGCCAGCGGCGAGGACGGGTCGGCGTACATCCGCTTGAGCATCCGGCCCGCCAGATAGGCGTCGCGGCCGGCGATCACGGCGTGCTTCATGGCGCGGGCCATTCGGATCGGATCCTTGGCCCCGGCGATGGCGGTGTTCATCAGCACGGCGTCGCAACCCAGCTCCATCGCCCGGGTGGCGTCCGACGCCGTGCCGACGCCGGCGTCGACCAGCACCGGCACCTTGGCCTGCTCCACGATCAGGCGGACGTTGACCTCGTTCTGGATGCCCAGGCCCGAGCCGATCGGCGCGGCGGCCGGCATGATGGCGGCGGCGCCGGCGTCCTCCAGCCGCTTGGCCATGACCACGTCGTCGGTGCAATAGACCATGACGTCGAAGCCGTCCTTGATCAGCAGGTCCAGCGCCCGCAGCGTCTCGACCATGTCGGGATAGAGGTGGGCGGTGTTGGACAGCACCTCCAGCTTGACCAGGCTCCAGCCGCCGGCCTCGCGCGCCAGGCGCAGGGTGCGGACCGCGTCTTCGCCGGTGAAGCAGCCAGCCGTGTTGGGCAGGAAGGTGAAGCGGTCGGGCTTCACATAGTCCACCAGCATGGGCTGGTTCGGATCGGTCAGGTTCACCCGCCGCACGGCCACGGTCACGATCTCGGCCCCCGCGGCTTCGGCGGCGGCGGCGTTCTGGGCGTAGTCGGCGTATTTTCCGGTGCCGACGATCAGGCGCGAGGAAAAGGTGCGGCCAGCGACGGTCCAGGTTTCGGGGGCGGGGGCGATGTCGGTCATGGCTGCTGACCTAATCCCCTTGGCGTCAAGGCGAAAGCCGTCCGTGTCGCAATTCGACCCGCTTACCCGCCGCCGACGAACTGGACCAGTTCGATGCGGTCGCCGTCGCTGACCGGCGTCTTGGCGTGCAGCGAGCGGGGCACGATCTCCAGATTGCGCTCCACGGCCACCTTGCGCGGGTCCAGGGACAGTTCTTCGACCAAGGCCGAGATGGTGGCGGCCGTCACGCCGCGCGGCTCTCCGTTCAGCTGAATCTGGCGCAAGGGGCGGGTCTCCGGACAATCAGGTCGTGGGACGAGGTGGCCGGGACATAGAGCCCCCGCCCCCGCTTCGCCAGAGGTCAGCCCGCTTCGAAGAACCACGCGGCCACCGTCGCGGCGAACGCGGCGAAGACGGCGACGCAGGCGCGAAGCGCCATTCGGGCCTCCCTGTCCATCTCGACGCCTTTCGGGCTGGCCGTCCCGGATCGGGACTGATGGGAAAAGACGTGCGGGATCCGGGCCGGTGACGCGGGGTCAAGTTTGTGCGCGGATCGTTTGACCCCGGCGGCGGCTCCGGTAAAGGCCCCTCTTGCGTCGCCGAAAGGACGCCGATTCAGAGGCCATGCCCGAAACGCCCGCCATCCATGTGCTGAACGGCCCCAATCTGAACCTGCTCGGGGTTCGGGAGCCGCACATCTATGGCCGCGAGACGCTCGCGGACATCGAGGCGCGCTGCGTCAAGGCCGCCGCGGGCGCGACCGTGGTGTTCCGCCAGACCAATCACGAGGGCGTCCTGGTCGACTGGATCCAAGAGGCGCGCGAGGTGGCCGATGCGCTGATCATCAATCCGGCGGCCTATGGCCATACCTCGGTGGCCCTTCGCGACGCCTTGAAGACGCTGTCCATCCCGGTGATCGAGCTTCACCTGTCCAATCCGGCGACGCGCGAGCCGTTCCGGCATCACTCCTATGTGTCGTCCGCGGCGACCGGCGTCATCGCCGGCTTCGGCCCGGCCGGCTATGACCTGGCCGTTCAGGCGGCCCTCACCAGCATCCGGGAACGCGGCTGAGCCCGCCCCGTTCGAGAACAAGACGAAAGACAAGGCGCAAATCCAATGGCCGACGACAAGAAGCACGACATCGACGCGACCCTGGTGCGGCAGCTGGCCGACATCCTGAACGACACCGACCTGACCGAGGTCGAGGTCGAGCGCGGCGATCTGAAGATCAAGGTGAAGCGCGAAGTGACCGTGGCCGCCGCTCCGGTCCACTATGCGCCGGCCGCCGCCGCTCCGGTCGCGCCGCCCGCTCCGGTCGCGCCCGCCATGGCCAGCGACCCGGCCGCCATCGTGGCCCGCGCGGGCGAAGAGGTGAAGTCGCCGATGGTCGGCACCGCCTATCTTCAGCCCTCGCCCGAGGCGGCGCCCTTCGTGCAGCCCGGCGACAAGGTCAAGAAGGGCCAGACCCTGCTGATCGTCGAGGCCATGAAGACGATGAACCCGATCCAGGCGCCGCGCGACGGCGTGGTGGCCGACATCCTGGTCGGCGACGCCCAGCCGGTCGAGTTCGGCGAAGCGCTCGTCCTGCTGGAAGCCTGAGCCCGGCCATGTTCACCAAGGTCCTGATCGCCAACCGCGGCGAGATCGCGCTCCGCATCCACCGAGCGTGCAAGGAGATGGGCATCTCCACCGTGGCCGTGCACTCCGAAGCCGACCGCGGCGCCATGTGGGTGCGGCTGGCCGACGAGAGCGTCTGCATCGGCCCGGCCCCGGCGGCCAAGTCCTATCTGAACATCCCCTCGATCATCGCGGCGGCCGAGATCACCGGCGCCCAGGCGATCCACCCCGGCTACGGCTTCCTGTCCGAGAACGCGCGTTTCGCCGAGATCGTGGAAGCCCACGGCATGGCGTTCATCGGACCCAAGCCCGAGCATATCCGCGTGATGGGCGACAAGATCACCGCCAAACAGACGGTCAAGGACGCGGGCATCCCCGTGGTGCCGGGGTCCGACGGCGAGGTCGAGACGGTCGAGGCGGCCATCGCGGCGTCCAAGTCCATTGGCTTCCCGCTGATCGTCAAGGCGGCGGCCGGCGGCGGCGGACGCGGCATGAAGGTCGCCCTGACGCCCGACGACCTGGTCGAGGCGGTCCAGACCGCCCAGTCCGAGGCGCTGGCCGCCTTCGGCAACGGCGCGGTCTATATGGAGCGCTACCTCCAGAAACCCCGCCACATCGAGATCCAGGTCATCGCCGACAGCCACGGCAACGTCGTCCACCTGGGCGAACGCGACTGCTCGCTGCAGCGCCGTCACCAGAAGGTGCTGGAGGAGGCCCCCTCTCCCGCCCTGTCGGCCGAGGGCCGCAAGACGATCGGCGAGACGGTCAACAAGGCCATCGCCGCCATCGGCTATCTGGGCGTCGGCACCATCGAATTCCTGTGGGAGGACGGCGAGTTCTTCTTCATCGAGATGAACACCCGCCTGCAGGTCGAGCATCCCGTCACCGAAATGATCACCGGCGTCGACCTGGTGCGCGAACAGGTCCGCATCGCCGCCGGCCTGCCGCTGTCGTTCAGCCAGGACGACATCCACTTCGAAGGCCACGCCATCGAAGTGCGGATCAACGCCGAGAATCCGAGACCTTCACCCCCTCGCCCGGCACGATCACCGACTTCCACGCGCCCGGCGGCCTGGGCGTGCGGCTGGATAGCGCCATCTACGCCGGCTATTCGATCCCGCCCTATTACGACAGCCTGATCGGCAAGCTGATCGTGCACGGCCGCGACCGCGAGGAGGCGATCGCGCGGCTGAAGCGCAGCCTGGGCGAGATGGTCGTCTCGGGCGTCGACACCACCATTCCGCTGTTCCAAAGGCTGCTGGCCGAGCCGGACATCCTGTCGGGCGACTACGACATCCACTGGCTGGAGAAGTGGGCCAAGCGTCAGAAGGGCGAAGCCTGAGCGACCCCGGCTTCAGCGCCAGCGGCCCTTCCGACGGCTTCGGCCCCGGAGCGCTGCTGGCCTGCTACGCCAGGGGCGTCTTCCCGATGGCGGAATCGCGCGACGACCCGCGCGTCTTCATCGTCGAGCCTGACCAGCGGGGCGTGATTCCGCTGGACGCCTTCCACATCCCCAGCCGCCTGCGCCGCGCACCGTGCGGGGCGAGCCTTTCGACGTGCGCGTCGACACCGCCTTCGAGGCGGTGCTGGACGGCTGCGCGGCGGCGCAGGGGCCGGATCGCGACGACACCTGGATCAACGGGCCGATCCGGCGGCTGTACGGCGCCCTGCACGCCCAGGGCTTCGTTCATTCGATCGAGTGCTGGCGGGACGACCGGCTGGTCGGCGGGCTTTACGGCGTGTCGCTGGGCGGCGCCTTCTTCGGCGAGAGCATGTTCAGCCGCGAACGCGACGCGTCGAAGGTCGCGCTGGTGCATCTGGTCGCCCGCCTGCGAAAGGGCGGATGGACGCTACTGGACGCGCAGTTCCTGACCGAGCATCTCAGCCAGTTCGGCGCGGTGGAGACGCCCCAGGCCGCCTATCTGCGCCGACTGGCGCCCGCGCTGAAGGTGCGGCCGGACGAGACGGCGCTGTTCGCGCCGATGAGCGGCGCAGAGGCGGTGGCGGCCGCCCTGGCCGCCGCCTGAGGACATCCGCCACCCTGTCCGGACACGTTTTCGCGCCTGTCCGGACACGACCGTGCTGGCGGAAGCGAGCGATGCGGCGCCGAATGAGCGCATGACCCGATCGTCCGCCGTCCCGACCGAACAGTCCGATCGCCGCCGCGAGGCGATGGACGCCCTGCGCTTCCTGATCGCCGGACTGGCGCTGGCGCTGGTCGTCCGCATCGTGGCGGTGCAGCCCTTCACCATTCCTTCCTCATCGATGGAGCCGGGGCTGGTGACCGGCGACTACATCGTGGTGTCGAAGTTCGCCTACGGCTGGAGCACGGCGTCTTTGCCCTTCGATCCTCCAATGCGGCCAGGCCGTGTTATGGGACGCAGCCCGGCGCGCGGCGACGTGGTGGTGTTTCGCCGGCCCAGCGACACGAGCCAGGTCTGGATCAAGCGGGTCATCGGCCTGCCTGGCGACACGGTGCAGGCGCGGGGCGGCCAGGTGTTCGTCAACGGCCGCGCCGTTCGCCGCACCGCTATGGGCCAGGCGCGCGACCACGACGCCCCCGACCGGCCGGTGTCGGTCGTCCGCGAGACTCTGGACGACGGCCGCAGCTATTCGACCTACGATCGCGGCTTCGGCCAGCCGGGCGACGATACGCCGGCGTTTCACGTGCCGGCCGGGCAGTTGTTCGTGATGGGCGACAATCGCGACAACTCCCTGGACAGCCGTTGGCCGGGCGACGTCGGCGTAGGCCTGCTGCCGAGCGAGAACCTGATCGGGCGGGCCGAGTTCGTTCTGGCGTCGTGGCGGCCGGGCGCGAGCCTGCTCAAGCCGTGGACCTGGGTCAGGCTGCAGACCGACCGGCTGCTGCGTCCGATCCGCTAGCGCAGACGGAATTCCTCGAAGGTCAGAAGGCCGTCATGGTCGCGGTCCAGGCGCTCGAAGGCGGCGCGGGACGGCGACAGGGCCTGCGCCAGGGCGGGAACCGCGGCGGCGCCCAGAGCCAGACCGACGACGGCGGCCAGCGCCATTCGGCCGCCAGGACCGCGCTCGCTCGGCGGGACGGCG
Organism: Brevundimonas albigilva; assembly: GCF_023503965.1. Taxonomy (GTDB): domain Bacteria; phylum Pseudomonadota; class Alphaproteobacteria; order Caulobacterales; family Caulobacteraceae; genus Brevundimonas; species Brevundimonas albigilva. The sequence continues at coordinate 343,679 of NZ_CP097298.1, forward strand.
CAGGCGCGCCTCGATGGCGCGCCGGATCGCCTCGCTGGCGGTCAACCCCTCGGCTCGGCACAGGGCCATGAAGGCGGTCTTGTCGGCATGGGACAGGCGGAACTCGACGGTTTCGCTCTTTTTCGCAGAGGGCCTGACCGCCATCGTCCCTAGTCCTTACACCCCACCACCCAGGCGTCGTAACTCGGGTTCTGCAGGCCCGACACGGCGGGCGAGGAGGCGAACATCCAGCCGCGGAAGATCTGGCGCGGCTCGCCCTGGTTGCGGGGCGCCAGGGAGACGTCCAGATAGGCGATGGAATCCTGGGTCAGTTCATCGGGCGTCGAGACCTCGCAGGCGCGCGCCGCGACGATCAGGGTGCGGTTGAAGCGGACGGGACGACCGCCGACCTCGACCTCGAACTTCATGGTTTCGGCCGTCACCTTGTCGATGGCCTGCACGACGGCGAACTTGCGCCGCTGGCGCCGCGCCGGGACCTCGGGCTGGTCAATGGCCTTTTCGGCGACGGGCGCCTCTTGCTCGGTCTCGGCCTGGGCGGCCTCCTCGACGGCGGCGTCCTGAGCCACCACGATGACCGGCGGCGGCGTCACGGGCACCGGGCTGGCGGGGGCGGGCGACGCGGCGGGCGGCGCCTCCACCGGCGCGGCCGAGGGCGCCGGCGACGTGGCGCGCAGGGCGTCGCCGATGGGGTCGCCGGACTGGACGGGCCGGGCGTCGCGCGGCGCGTCCTGCAGGACGCTGGCGGTCACCGCGCCCGCGCTCAGGACAGCGGTCAGCGCCGCCCCGCCCAGCAGCAGGCGGTTCAGCCTCACTCGGGGCTCCAGGCTTCGTAGTCGCCGGTGGCGGCCGGGCGCTGGGCGTCGGCGGCCAGGGAACCCTGAGGGCGCCAAGCCATCGGCGTGCCCGTCAGGTTCGGCAGGTGCGGCTTCTCCCAGGCGCGACGCGGCAAGGGCGCGATCGTCGGCGGCTCGGCGAAGGTGTAGCGCAGCCATCCGTGCCAGTCGGGCGTGACCTTCGAGGCGTCGGCGTAACCGTTATAGACGACCCAGCGACGCCGACGACCGTCATAGCTGACGTTGTCGCGGCTCTCGTAGTACTTGTTGCCGAACTCGTCCTCGCCGACCAGCTTGCCGCGTTTGGCGATGGTGAACAGGGTGCCGATCGTGGCGCCGTCCCACCATCCGAAAATCTTGCTCAGCACGTCGTCACATCCACGCAGAAACGGCCGCGGCGGGAGTGTCCGGCGGCTGGCGCGATCATAGAAACCCAAGCCGGCTTCGTCCAGCGCCGGCGGGACAAGAGCCGCATCGATATCTTGTGGGAAACCTGGGTTGGGACCACCACATATATTGGATCACGACCGCGTTCACCGTAGTTTGGCCCCGAGAGCCTCTCGGGGAGACGCCGGAATGCGCATTCAAACCGACTTCGCCGCCTTGGCCGACCGAGTCGCGATGGAGACCCCGTCATCGAGCGCGACGGGGCCCTGCGCGAGGTGGAGGCGCCCGCCGGCTGGACCGACGCCCAGATCGAGGCGTGGCTGGATTGGTCAGGCGGCGAAGGCCACGGCGGCTGGCTGGACGGCGGCGTGGACGCTTGGGCCCAGCGGCTGGCCGCGCGAGGCCGCGACGTCGGCGTGTTCGCCGAGGCGGACGCCGCCCAGGCCTTCGCCGCGGGCCTGTCGGGAGCGGTCCGCCTGGGCCTGATCGCGCCCGCCGCCCCCCGCGCGGCGACCGTCACGACCGATCTTTCGGACCCGACCGCAGAAGCGGCGCTGGACCAGGCGCGGGCGGCCCGCGCGGCGGCGCGCCTGGGCGCCCAGGCGGCCGAAGCCCTGGCCGAGGCCCTGAACGCCGTGGCCGATGCGGTCGACCGCTGCGGGGACCACGCGGAGACTGCGCCGATCCGAACCGGAACCCGGCCCTGGCGCGGGCGGCCGCCCTGGCGCGGCGATGCGGAGCCGCCGACGCCGACATCCTGCGCGCCGCCGATGGCGAACGGACGACGCTGTTGCTGGAGCCGCGCGCCGAGCCCGCGCCGACGGTCGCCCTCGCCGACCGGGCGCGCATGGCGGCGGGCGCGCCGGAGACCCTGGCGGCGGCCCGCGCGACGCTGGACGGCGGCCTGGTCCTGACCTTCGACCCGCGCGACGCCGAGGCCCTGGCGGCGCCGGCGACGGGAACGATGCTGAACCTGGGCGTGGCGGTCGAACGGGGCGGCGAATCCGCCGAGGCCGTGATCGCGGACCTGGCCCGTCTGGCGGTTCTGGCGGCGGAGTTGGAGAGCGAAACGCCCGGCGCGGTGACGCTCGGCCTGGAGGGCCTGTTGGCCGTGGCCGGCGCCGACCTGGACAAGGACGCGGTCGCCGCCGTGGCGGCGCTGGTCGCGGCGGCGGCGGCCGACACCTCCGCGACCCTGGCCCTGACGCGCGGGCCGGCGCCCGATTGGGACACGGCGCAGGACGAGGCGCTGGACACGCTGAAGGCGCGGCGAAACCGACTGAGGACGTCGAAGCATCCGGCGGGCCAACAGGCGGGTTCGATCCTAAACGGCCTGGCCCGCGCCCGCCGCCCGCGCCGGCACGCCGCCATCGGCCTGTTCGTCGAGGACGCGCAGGCGCGGCTGCGGCTGGGCCTGGGGGCGACGCGCGCCGTCGACCGCTTCCAGACCGCCGACGGAGAGATCGGGCGCAGGCTGCATCCGGTGCTGGCCGGCGCCATTCGGGCGGCCGGGGGCGAGGTCGAGGGCGCCGAGCGCTGGCTGTTCGGACGGCGCACCCTGGCCGAGGCCCCGGGCCTGGACCACGCCGAGTTGCGGGCGCTGGGCTTCACCGACATCGAACTGGCGGCTGTGGAGGCGGCGCTGGCCGATGCCGAAAGGTTCGACGCCGTCTTCTCCGCGCCCGTGCTGGACCCCGGCTTCATCCGCGACGTCCTGGGACTGGAGGACGGGGACGGGCCGCTGCTGACCCTGCTGGGCGTGTCGGAAGAGGCCGAGGCCGAGGCCGCGCGCTGGGTGTTCGGCCATGGCGACCTGGGCGGTTGGCCGGACGCGCCGGCCGGGATCGCCGCCCTGCTGGCCGACCCCGAGGCGGCGGAGGCCGACCTGCGCCGTGTGATCGAGCCCTTCAGCGACATGGCCGACGCCACGCCCGAGATGCTGGACTGGCGCGCCGGCCCGGCGCAAGCGGCCCGCGCCTTGAGCGAGGCGGCGATGGAGCAGCGACGGGCCGTGCGCCTTGTCCGTCGCGAGGCCCCGGCCGGCCGCCTGCTGGAACTGCCGACGGTCGAGCCGCAGCCCCGCGTCGAGGCCCACCGCCCTTCGCCAACCCCTGCGCCCGCCCCGGAACGGATCGTGGAACGCGTCGTCGAACGCGAGCGCGCGCGCCGCAAGCTGCCGGATCGCCGCAAGGGCTATATCCAGAAAGCCGCCGTGGGCGGGCACAAGGTCTATATCCACACCGGCTACGAGGACGGCGAACTCGGCGAGATCTTCATCGACATGCACAAGGAGGGCGCCGCCTTCCGCAGCCTGATGAACAACTTCGCCATCGCCATCTCCATCGGCCTGCAATACGGGGTGCCGCTGGACGAGTTCGTGGACGCCTTCGTCTTCACCCGGTTCGAGCCGGCGGGTCGGGTCACCGGCAACGACTCCATCAAGTCGGCCACATCGATCCTGGACTACATCTTCCGCGAACTGGGCGTGTCCTACCTGGACCGGCACGAACTGGCCAACGCCGCGCCGGACGACGACGCCGACGGCCTGGCCGACAAGCCCCAGGGCGAGGCGGTGCCGGCCGCCCGCTTCATTTCCAAGGGGTTCGCCCGCGGCTCGGCGCCGGACAATCTGGTCGTGCTGCCCTTTGGCAAGAAGGCCGAGCCTGAGCCGCGCGCCACGACGACCACCCAGGCCGTCGCCTGCCCGGCGTGCGGCGACTTCAGCCTGCAGCAACGCGGCCCCGGCTGGGTCTGCGACACCTGCGGGGCCTCTCCGGGCCAGATCGGCGCGGATCAGGGCTAAGTTAAGGGATGTGGCCTAGGGTTTGCTGAGAAACGACGAACCGTCGGAGCCCGGTCCATGAAACGCACAATCCGCCTGAGCCTGATCGCCGCCGCCGTGGCGGCGCTCGCCACGCCCGTCGTTGCGCAAAACGCCGGCCAGATCGCCAGCGTGCAGGCGGGCCGCAGCTGCGCCGGCTGCAACCTGTTCCAGGGCGACTTTTCGGGTCTGGAGGCGCGCGGTCTGAATCTGTCGGGATCGCGGCTGCGCCAGTCGGACCTGAGCCTGAGCGTGATGAACCGCACCCGCTTCTCCAACGCCGACCTGCGCGATGTCGAGGCCTATGGCGGCGTCTTCTCCAGTTCGAACTTCTCGGGCGCCAATATGACCAACGCCAGCTTCGTCGGCGCCTATCTGGAGGGAGCGAACTTCTTGGGCGCGACCCTGTCGGGAACCAACCTGTCCGGCGCCCAGCTGGCGCGGGCCACAGGCCTGACGCAGCGCCAGCTGGACCAGGCCTGCGGCGACGGCTCCACCGTCCTGCCGGGGCGCCTGCGCATTCCCGCCTGCTGAGCGCCCGCAACCTGTCCGCGATTTAACGAAGTTACCTCGATTTAAGTAGGTCGCGCCGGGGTTTCGGGGCATTCAGGTCTCGTGAAACAGATCGCCCGACAGTCCCCCAACCGCCTCCGCGCCGCCCTGCTGGTCGTCGGCGGAATGATGGTCGCCTCGCCCTCCCTGGCCGGGGTTGAGATGAGCCTGCAGGACCGCGACGTGGCGCGCTCCATGTCGCTGGGCGGGTCTTGCAACCGCTGCGAACTGTCCGGACGGAATCTGTCGGGCGCCACCTTCACCGGCGCCAGCTTCATGAACGCCACCCTGGTCGGCGCCAATCTGCGCGGCGCCGAGATGATGGGCTCCAACTTCACTGGCAGCGATTTCAGCCGCGCCAACCTTTCGGGCGTGCAGATCATCGGCGCCAACTTCTCTTCGTCCAACTTCACGGGCGCCAGCCTGGCCGGCGCCGAGGCCCAAGGCGCCTCTTTCGTGCGCGCCAACATGACCCGCGTCGATTTCTCGGGCGCCGAACTGCACGGCGTGAACTTCAACGGCGCCGCCCTGCCCGACGCCAACTTTACCGGCAGCGAGCTGTTCGGCGCGACCCTGGCCAATGTGCGCGCCGGCGGGGCCGATTTCTCGGGCGCCGAGGTCACGGCCTCCAATCTGTCGAATGGCGACTTTTCGGGCGCGGACTTTTCCGACGCCAATCTGGACGGCGCACGCCTGACCGGCGGCCGCTTCAGCCGGGCGAACTTCTCGGACGCTTCGCTGCGCCGCACCGACATCCGCGGCGCCGACCTCTCGAACGCCCGGGGCCTCACCCAGTCGCAGATCGGAGAGGCCTGCGGGGACGGCTCGACCCGCCTGCCCGGCCGACTGAGCGCCCAGGCCTGCCGCGGCGGCGTCAGGGTCATCCGCACCCCTCCGGCCCCGCCCGCGCCGCCCCGGGTTCGCAACCTGGTCATCGCCTCAGAGCAATAGGGCGTTGACGCGCCGGGCATGAAAAAGGGGACGCTGCGGCGTCCCCTTTCTTCGTTCCGGAGGCTGCGGCGCCGATCAGACCTTGATCGGCGGGGCGGTGCGGATGTGCAGTTCCTTTAGTTGGCGGTCCTCGACCGGCGACGGCGCGCTCATCAGCAGGTCCTCGCCTTGCTGGTTCAGCGGGAAGGCGATGACCTCGCGGATGGCCTGCTGGCCGGCCAGCAGCATGACGATGCGGTCGATGCCCGGGGCCAGGCCGCCGTGCGGCGGGGCGCCGAAGCGGAAGGCGTTCAGCATGCCGCCGAACTGCTCCTCGACCACCGAGGCGTCGTAGCCGGCGATGTCGAAGGCCTTCAGCATGATCTCGGCCTTGTGGTTCCGGATCGCGCCCGAGCACAGCTCATAGCCGTTGCAGACGATGTCGTACTGATAGGCGCGGATGGTCAGCGGATCCTGGGTCTCCAGCGCCTCCAGCCCGCCCTGCGGCATCGAGAACGGGTTGTGGGAGAAGTCGACCTTCTTCTCTTCCTCGGACCATTCGAACATGGGGAAGTCGACGATCCAGCAGAATTTGAACTGGTCCTCGTCGACCAGCTTCAGCTCGGTCCCCACGCGGGTGCGGGCCAGGCCGGCGAACTTGGCGAAGACGGCCGGGTCGCCGGCGACGAAGAAGGCGGCGTCGCCCTGGCCCAGGCCCAGCGACGACATCAGGGCCTGCGTCGGCTCCTGACCCAGGTTCTTGGCGATCGGGCCGCCCCAGGCGCCCTGGTCGTCGGACCAGAAGATGTAGCCCAGGCCCGGCTGGCCCTCCCCCTGTGCCCAGCTGTTCATGCGGTCGCAGAAGGCGCGCGAACCGCCCGTCGGCGCGGGGATCGCCCAGACCGCGTTCTTCTCGTCCGCGCCCAGGATCTTGGCGAACAGGCCGAAACCGCCGTCGCGGAAGTGGTCGGATGCGACCTGCATCTTGATCGGGTTGCGCAGGTCCGGCTTGTCCGAACCGTACCAGGCCATCGACTGGGCGTAGGTCAGGCGCTCGAAGCCCTTGTGCTCGAACGTCTCGCCGAAGTCGTTGGTGAAGGTTTGGGTCTGGTCGATGGGCGAGACCGGCTTGCCGTCGGCGAACTCCTCGAACACCCCGTGCATGACGGGCTCGATCGCCGCGAAGACATCCTCTTGCGTGACGAAGCTCATCTCGACGTCGAGCTGGTAGAACTCCAGCGAACGGTCGGCGCGCAGGTCCTCGTCGCGGAAGCAGGGCGCGATCTGGAAATAGCGGTCGAAGCCCGAGACCATCAGCAACTGCTTGAACTGCTGCGGCGCCTGCGGCAGGGCGTAGAACTTCTCGGGATGAAGGCGGCTGGGCACCAGGAAGTCGCGCGCGCCTTCCGGCGACGAGGCCGTCAGGATCGGGGTCTGATACTCCAGGAAGCCCTGGCCGAACATGCGGTTGCGGATCGACTGGATCACGCGCGAACGCAGCACGATGTTCTTGTGCAGGGTCTCGCGGCGCAGGTCGAGATAGCGGTGCTTGAGACGAATTTCCTCGGGATATTCCGGCTCGCCGAAGACCGGCAGCGGCAGTTCGGCGGCTTCGGACAGGACCTCGACGCCCTGCACGCGCACCTCGATCTCGCCGGTCGGCAGGTTGGGGTTCACCACGGCGGCGTCGCGGGCGACCACCTCGCCGTCGACACGGATCACGCTTTCGGCGCGCAGACGCTCGACTGCGTCGAAGCCGGGCGTTTCGGGGTGCAGCACCAGCTGCGTCAGGCCGTAGTGGTCGCGCAGGTCGATGAACAGCAGGCCCCCGTGGTCGCGCTTCCTGTGCACCCAGCCGGACAGGCGAACGGCGGAACCAGCGTCGGAGGCGCGCAGGGCGCCGCAGGTGTGGGAGCGATAGGCGTGCATGAGAATCGTCTGGACAGGGCCGCGCGGCGGCTGAAATCGGAAGCGGCGTAGGGCGCATCATCGCCCCCGAAAGTCAAGGTTCGGGCCGTTGCAAACCGGGCTCCGGCGCGCGATAGCGGGCGTCCGGATCGGAAAGAGCGCCCATGTTCATCGTCACCATCACCTACACTCAGCCCATCGAGGCGATCGAGGCGCGGACGGCCGAGCACCGCGAATGGCTGGACCAGCACGTGGCCAGCGGCTTGATCGTCGCCGCGGGACCGATGGTTCCGCGCACCGGCGGCGTTCTGGTGGTGTCCAGCGCCCTGACCAAGGACGCGCTCGAAACCCTGCTCAAGGACGACCCCTTCCAGGTCCACGGCCTGGCCGACCACGCCGTGACCGAGTTCAAGGCGGGCAAGGCGAATCCGGCGCTCGTCCCGTTCGCCTGACCGCCGCCGGCGGTGAAAACCATCCACAGGGGCCTGCGGCGCTCCCCGGAACCAACAGGGCGGGCCCAGCGCGGTTAACGCCGCGGTCTGCTATGCCGGGATCATGTCCGCCCGCCCCGCCCCGGCTCCAGCGCCCCCGCGCACGCCCCCGCAGCAGCTTCGCCTGCCGCTGGAGAGCCTGGGCGTGTCCGAGGCCCTGGTGGAATCCGCCTGCAACGCCGAGGCGGCAGGCGTGCTGGCGCGGTGGCCCGACGGGGTGGGCGTCACGCTGGCGCTGCATGGACCGGCGGGATCGGGCAAGAGCCGCCTGGCCGCCGCCTGGGCCGAGCGGGTCGGGGCGATCGCCCTGCACGGCGCCGAGGCCGCGCTGATCGAGGCGGCGGAGCTGGAAGGCCGCCCGGTGTTGCTGGACCGCGCCCAGGACGCCGACGACGAGAGCCTTTTTCACCTGATCAACCTGGCGGCGGCGGGCGGCGGCGCCCTGTTGCTGGTCAGTCGTGATCCGCCCCGCGCCTGGCCCAGCGCCCTGCCCGACCTGCGCTCCCGGCTGGACGCGATCCGCGTCGTGGCGGTGGAAGCCCGACGACGCCGTGATGGCGGCGATCCTGCGCGCGCGCTTCGCCGAGCGCAGCATCACCCCCGCCGACGACGTGATCGACTATCTGGTTCGGCGCCTGGACCGTTCGGCCGAGGCGGCGAGCCGTGCGGTCGAACGGCTGGACGCCCTGCACCGTCCGGTGACGCGGGCGCTGGCGCGGCTGGCGCTGGACGGCGAAGCGGCGACGGACGAGGACTGAACCATGCGGCGCCGCCGCAACCGGCGCGCCGTCCCGGCCGTTGACAGGCCGCGGCGTCGCCGTCGCGGTGAAGGATCGTTCCGTATGCGTTTCAAGATCGGCCTGGCTTCGGCCGCGACCGTCGCCCTTTTGGCCGCCTGTTCCGACGACCAGAGCGGTGCGGCCGCCCCCGCGCAAGCCGCCGCCCGGGCCGAGGCCGCGCCAGCGGCTGCCGGAACGGCGCCCGCGCCCCGGCCGGGCCTGTGGGAACATGTCATATCGGGCGATTCCCTGCCGCAGCCCACGACGGTCCGGGTCTGCGTGGGCTCCCCGACCTCCGGCGCCAATCCCTTCAACGCGCCGCAACCCGGCGTGACCTGCAGCGAGAATACGGCCAGCCCCGCGCCGGGCGGCGCCGCCTTCCATTCCGTCTGCGAGTCCCAGGGCATGACGGTCGTTTCGGACGGTCAGGTCTCCGGCGACCTGAACACCGCCTATCAGGTTCGGATCGCCAGTCGCGCCTCGGGCGTCAACGTGCCGCAGGAGATGACGACGACCACCACCGCCATCGACGCCAAGCGGCTGGGGGACTGTCCGGCAGGCGTGTCTCCCGACACGGTGGTCGACTGATCCCGCGCCGCCGGTCGACGCCGCGTCGCGATTTCACCGTCGCGCGCTTGCGGCCGTCACAGTGGCGCGCGACAAACGTCTCATGAGCGACGCAGCCATCCATGACGTGACCCGGGGCCAGGAAGTCCCCGCCTCCCGCGCCCCGCAGTTGGCGCTGGACGAAGCTTTGATGGCGTCGCCGGCGCGCTTCTTCAACCGCGAGACCTCCTGGCTGGCCTTCAACGAGCGCGTGCTGGAAGAGGCCGCCAATCCCAACCATCCGCTGCTGGAGCGGCTGCGGTTCCTGTCCATTTCGGCCAATAATCTGGACGAGTTCTTCATGACCCGCGTGGCGGGCCTGAAGGGACAGCAGCGCGAGCGGGTGCGCGTTCTGTCGGCCGACGGCCTGACGCCCGCCGAACAGCTGGACCGCATCAACGTCGCGGCCGGCGAACTGATGGCCGAGCAGCAGCTGCGCTGGCGGCAGCTGAAGAAGGAGCTCGCCACCGCCGGCATCGAGGTGGTGGACCGAGAGCGCATCACCAAGACCGAGCGCGAGCGGCTGGAGCCCGAGTTCCTGAACCAGCTGTTCGCCGTTCTGACGCCGCTGGCCATCGACCCGGCGCACCCCTTCCCCTTCTTGCCGAACCTTGATTCTCCCTGGCGCTGAAGCTGAAGCGCAAGGGCGAGACCAACCTTCTACGCCCTGGTGCCCGTGCCCACCCAGGTGCGTCGCTTCTGGGAGCTGCCGACGGACGGCCGCTCCACCCCCGGTCGCAAGCGCTACCTCTCGCTGGAGAATGTGCTGCTGCTGTTCATCGACCACCTGTTCCCCGGCTGCGAGGTCCAGGAGAAGGGCGTGCTGCGCCTGATCCGCGATTCCGACATCGAGATCGAGGAAGAGGCCGAGGACCTGGTGCTGGAGTTCGAGGAAGCGCTCAAGCAGCGCCGTCTCGGCTCGGTGGTGCGGGTCAAGATCGAGGCCTCCATGCCGGCCGACCTGCGCGACTTCATCGTCGGCGAACTGGAGGCGGCGCCGCAGGACGTGGTGCTGGTGGACGGGATGCTGGGGCTGGCGCAACTGGCCGAACTGATCTCGGGCGGCCATCCGGATCTGAAGTTCCGAGGCTATGAGCCGCGCTATCCCGAACGGGTGCGCGACAATGGCGGCGACATCTTCGCGGCGATCCGCGAGAAGGACATGCTGATCCACCACCCGTTCGAGAGCTTCGACGTGGTGGTACAGTTCCTGCGTCAGGCGGCGCGCGATCCCAACGTCATCGCCATCAAGCAGACGCTGTACCGCACCTCCAAGGACAGCCCCATCGTCGCCGCCCTGATCGAGGCGGCCGAGAACGGCAAGAACGTCACCGCCCTGGTCGAGTTAAAGGCGCGCTTTGACGAGGAGGCCAACCTGCGCTGGGCGCGGGCGATGGAGCGGGCCGGCGTCCACGTCGTCTTCGGCTTCGTCGAATACAAGACCCACGCCAAGCTGAGCGTGGTCGTGCGACGCGAAGGCGACGGGCTGAAGACCTACTGCCACTTCGGGACCGGCAACTATCACCCGGTCACGGCCAAGATCTACACGGACCTGTCGTTGTTCAGCTGCGATCCCGTCCTGGGGCGAGACGCCAGCAAGGTGTTCAACTACATCACCGGCTATGCGACCCCGGACCACCTAGAGGCGCTGGTGGTGTCGCCGCTGAACATGAAATCCACGCTGATCGAATTGATCGGCAAGGAAATGTCGGCGGCGGCGATGGGCAAGCCGGCGGCCATCTGGGTGAAGCTGAATTCGCTGGTGGACGTCGAGATCATCGACGCCCTTTACCGGGCCAGCCAGTGGGGCGTGCGCATCGACCTGGTGGTGCGCGGCATCTGCTGCCTTCGCCCGGGCGTGCCCGGCCTGTCGGAAAACATCCGGGTGAAGTCCATCGTCGGCCGCTTCCTGGAGCACAGCCGCATCGTCTGTTTCGCCAACGGCAAGGATCTGCCGCATGACAGGGCCAAGGTCTTCATCTCCTCGGCGGACTGGATGACGCGCAACCTGGACCGCCGGGTCGAGCTGATGACGCCGATCCGCAACGCCACGGTCCACGACCAGGTGCTGGACCAGATCATGGTCGCCAATCTGAAGGACGACGCCCAGAGCTGGGTTCTGGACGCCGATGGACGATACACCCGTGTCATGCCCGCCGATCCGGAGCGGCCCTTCTCGGCCCACAAGTATTTCATGACGAACCCCAGCCTGTCGGGCCGCGGGCGTAAGGTGAAGACCCTGCCCGCCGTGCTGCGCTACGAGCCCCGCTGACGGATGATCGAGGCCCTGCCCCCGTCGCGCGACATCGCGGCCATCGACATCGGCTCCAACTCGGTCCGCCTGGTCCTGTATCGGCTGGAAGGCCGCGCGATCTGGACGGTCTTCAACGAAAAGGTTCTGGCGGGCCTGGGGCGCGACCTGGCCGCCACGGGCCGCCTGTCGCCGGAGGGGGTGACCCTGGCGATGACGGCGCTGCGCCGCTTCGCCGCCGTGCTGGAAGGGGTGCGGCCCGAACGCACCTTGATCGCCGCCACCGCCGCCGTGCGCGAAGCCGCCGACGGACCCGAGTTCTGCGAGCGCGTGGCCGCCGAGACGGGCCTGCGCATCCGCGTCCTGTCGGGCGAGGAAGAGGCCAAATACGCCGCAATGGGCGTTCTGGCCGGCGCGCCGGACGCGCACGGCGTCTCGGCCGACATGGGCGGCGCCAGCCTGGAGTTGACGCGACTGAACGGCGACGGCGTGGAGCACGGCCTGACCCTGCCGCTGGGTCCGTTCGCCCTGCTGGACCCGACGGGCTTCGACGCCGATCGCCTGCGCCGGACCATCGACGGTCGGCTGAAGCCGGTCGCCCGCGATTTCCAGTCCGACACCCTCTATGCGGTGGGCGGGGCGTGGCGGACGCTGGCGCAGGTGCACATGGGCCTGCGCGACTATCCGCTGCGGGTCGTGCACCAGTACGCCCTGAGCGCCGAGGAGGCGCTGGAGACGGCCCGCCTGGTGGCGCGCCAGTCGCGCGGCGGGCTGGAGAAGCTGCCTGGGGTGTCGAAGAAGCGGGCCGAGACCCTGCCCTACGCCGGCCTGGTGCTGGAGGGCCTGATCGGACGGCTGGGGCTGAAGCGGATCGAGATCTCCGCCTGGGGGGTGCGCGAAGGCTGGTGTTCGAGACCCTGGACGAGACGATCCGAAACACCGATCCGCTTCTGGCGGGCACCGCGGCCCTGGGCCTGCGCCAGGGGGTCGCCCCGGCCCTGCCGGGCGCGCTGGAGGGATGGATCGCCGATGTTGTCGCGGCCCTGCCCTCGGCGTTCGGGAAGACGCGGGACGACGTGCTGACGGCGGCGGCCTGCAACCTGGCCGACCTGGGAGCGCGGCTGCATCCGGACCACCGCGTTGAGCTGGTGTTCGACCAGGTGCTGCGCGCGCCGGTGGCCGGGCAGACCCATGCCGAGCGCGCGTTCCTAGCCGCGGCGCTCAACGCCCGATACGGCGGCGACGCCGCGACCCCCGAGCCCGAAGCCGTCAACCGCCTGCTGGACGAGGATGCGGGCCGACGGGCGCGGGCCCTGGGCCAGGCCATCCGTCTGGCCTGCGACCTTTCGGGGCGGGCGCCGCAACTGCTGGCCAACGCGCGCGCCGTCGTGACCAAGGGCGAGCTCCGGCTCAGCGCGACCGAGGGCTACGCCGACGTGCTGCTGGGCGAACAAACCCGCAGGCGCGCCAGGGCCTTGGCCGAGACGATGGGGCTGTCGCTGGCGATCTAGGCAGGACGCCCTGGGTCCTCAGCCCTCGATCTCGACCACTTCGACGCGCGCGCCGTTCAGGACCAGGGCGATCTCGCCGCGCTTGAGCTTCAGCGCGTCCTCACCGAACAGCTGGCGACGCCAGCCCTTCATGGCGTCGATGTCGGCGTCGTCGTTGATGGCGATCTGTTCCAGATCGGCCACGGTGGCGATCAGCTTGGAGGCCACGCCGGCGTTGTCGCTCTTGGCCTTCAGCAGCACCTTCAGCAGTTCGACGACCGAGGGCGGGGCCGGCTGGCGGTGCGCGGGACGCTGCAGCTCGGGGGCGTGCGCCTCCGGGTCCGCCAGCACACGCTTCAGCTCCTCGGCCAGTTCCAGCCCAAGGCGCGAGCCGCCGAAACCCTTGGGCACGGACCGCAGGCGGTTGAAGGCGTCGGGGTCGGTCGGCGCCTGCTGGGCGATCTCGTCCACGCCCTCGTCCTTGAGGATGCGGCCGCGCGGCTGGTCCCGCTCTTGCGCCGCGCGTTCACGCCAGACGGCCACCGCCTTGAAGGCGGCCAGATATTTGGACGAGAACTTCTTGGGTTTCAGCCGCTTCCAGGCGTTTTCCGGATTGGTGTCGTAGAGCGCCGGGTCGGTCAGCGCCTCCATTTCCGACATCACCCACTCCAGCCGCCCCTCCTTCTGCAGTCGGTCGCGCAGCTTGGGGTAAAGCGCCGCCAGATGGGTGACGTCGCCCAGGGCATAGACCAGCTGGTTCTCCGACAGCGGCCGGCGCGCCCAGTCCGTGAAGCGGCTGCCCTTGTCCACCTCGATCCGCAGCGTCTGCCGCACCAGCGAATCATAGGCGACCTGTTCGCCGAACCCGGCGGCCATGGCCGCGACCTGGGTGTCGAACAGCGGCTTGGGCATGGCGCCCAGGCGCACGAAGATCTCCACGTCCTGGCGACAGGCGTGGAAGACCTTGACGATGTTCGGATCGCGCAGCAGGGCCAGGAACGGCTCCAGGTCCAGCCCGTCGGCCATCGGGTCGATGATCCCGGCGTGATCGGACGAGGCGGCCTGGATCAGGCACAGCCGGGGCCAGTAGGTCGTCTCCCGCATGAACTCGGTGTCGACCGTGATGAAGGGCGCGGAGGAAAGGCGGGCGCAGAAGTCAGCCAGCGCCTCATTTGTGGTGATCGGCGTCATTCCGATGCTATAGCCCCGCGCGATCCCCTTGTGGCAAGAGCGCCGCGACACATTTCCGCCTCTGATTCAGGTCCGTGACCCATGAGCGACACCGACAACCGCCTCTCGAACGGCCTGACCTACGCCGATGCGGGCGTGGACATCGACGCGGGCGAGATGCTGGTCGAGCACATCAAGCCGCTGGCCAAGTCCACGGCGCGCCCGGGTTCGGAGCCGTCGCTGGGCGGATTCGGCGCCCTGTTCGACCTGAAGGCCGCCGGGTTCGAGGACCCGCTGATCGTCACCACCACCGACGGAGTCGGCACCAAGCTGAAGATCGCCATCGAGACGGGCCGCCATGACGGGGTGGGCGTCGATCTGGTGGCCATGTGCGTCAACGACCTGTTGGCCCAGGGCGCCGAGCCGCTGCTGTTCCTCGACTATTACGCCACCGGCAAGCTGGAGATCGATGCGGCGCGGCGGGTGGTGTCGGGCATCGCCGAGGGGTGCCGCCAGGCGGGCTGCGCCCTGGTCGGCGGCGAGACCGCCGAAATGCCGGGCATGTACGGCGGCGGCGACTACGACTTGGCCGGCTTCAGCCTGGGCGCGGTCGAGCGCGGCCACGCCCTGCCCTATCTGGATCGCCAGGCGGCCGGCGACGTCATCATCGGCCTGGCCTCCACCGGGCCGCACTCCAACGGCTATTCCCTGGTGCGCAAGGTGGTCGAGAAGTCCGGCCTGGGCTGGGGCGACGACGCCCCGTTCGCCAAGGACCGCTCGCTGGCCCAGGCCCTGATGGAGCCGACCCGCATCTATGTGAAGCCGGTTCTGCCGCTGATGAAGGCGGGCCTGGTCAAGGGCGCGGCCCACATCACCGGCGGCGGCCTGATCGAGAATCCGCCGCGCTGCATCGCCGAGGGGCTGAAGGCCTCTTTCGACTGGGACGCCTGGCCCATGCCGCAGGTCTTCCAGTGGCTGGCCGAGACCGGCGGGATCAGCGACCACGAGATGCGCCGCACCTTCAACTGCGGCGTCGGCTTCATTCTGATCGTGGCGCCCGAGAACGCCGAGCCGGTGCTGGCCGCCCTGTTGAACGCGGGCGAAGTCGCCTTCGTCTGCGGCCAGTTGGAAGCGGCCTGACCCGGTGAAGACGCGCGTCGCGGTCCTGATCTCCGGGGCCGGTTCCAACATGGCGGCCCTGATCGACGCCGGGCAGGCGCCCGACAGCGCCTATGAGGTCGCGCTGGTGTTGTCGAACGTCGAGGACGCCGGCGGCCTGGCCGTCGCTGGGGCCAAGGGCGTCGCCACCACGGTCATCCCGCATCGACCATACGGCCAGGACCGTGCGGCTCACGAACGCGCGGTGGACACGGCTCTGCGGACGGCCCACGCCCAGGTCGTGGCCCTGGCCGGCTATATGCGGGTGCTGACGCCGTGGCTGGTCGGCGCCTGGCGCGGGCGGATGCTGAACATCCACCCCAGCCTGCTGCCGCTGTATCCCGGCCTGGACACCCACGCCCGCGCCATCGCGGCCGGTGACGCCGAGGCCGGCTGCACCGTGCACCTGGTCACCGAAGGCGTGGACGAGGGGCCGATCCTGGATCAGGCGCGGGTTCCGATCCTGGCCGGCGACACGACAGAGACCCTGGCCCAGCGCGTCCTGACGGCCGAGCATCAGCTGTACCCGCGGGCGCTGGACGCCTTCTGCCGCGCTCTGCCCAGGACCTGACCCCTGCGACTTCCTGTCGCATTATATTTCTGTAATGTGCCGGATCGCAGGCGACATCGCCCCGCCCTCGGGACAAATGTGCGCCCACATCCACACAGGGCCTCGCCATGAGCAACAAACGTCACCTTCTCGCCGCCGTCGCCGCGCTGGCCCTGACCGCCTCGACCGGGGCGGTCGTCGCCCAGACGACGGCCCCGCCCGCCGTCGCCGCGCCCGCGGGCCACGCCGCCATCGGAGCCTGGGGCTTCGACCCGGCCAGCCGCGACCTGTCGGTCAAGCCTGGCGACGACTTCAACCGCTACGCCTCCGGCGCCTGGCTGGACAAGGCCGAGATCCCGGCCGACCGAACCTCCTGGAGCAACTGGGACGTCCTGTATGACCAGACCCAGGACTATCTGAAGGCCATCATAGAGAACGCCGGCGCCCATCCCGACAGCTCGCCCGAGGCGTCTAAGATCGGCGGGCTGTTCAACAGCTTCATGGACGAAGCGCGGGTGAACCGCCTGGGCGCCCAGCCCCTGGCCGCCGACCTGGCCGCCGTGCGCGCCGCCGACACGCGCGAGAAGATGGCCGTGCTGATGGGCCACAGCTTCGGCGGCTTCGGCTCCAGCCTGTTCAGCGCCTATGTGGCCGAGGACCTGAAGAACCCCGACGCCTACGCCGTCTATCTGTCGCACGACGGCCTGGGCCTGCCGGAACGCGAATACTACCTCAGCGACCAGTTCGCCGAGGCCAAGACCGCCTACCAGGCCTATGTCGCCAAGATGCTGACCCTGGCCGGCTGGTCGAACCCCGACCAGGCCGCCGCCGACATCCTGGCCTTCGAGACCAAGGTGGCCGAGGCGCACTGGGCGATCGCCGACCGGCGCGACATGGTCAAGACCTACAATCCGACCACCCTGGCGCAGCTGGCGACCGACGCGCCGGGCTTCCCGTGGCAGGCCTGGGCCCAGGCCGGCGGTTTCGCCGGCCAGCCCCAGCTCATCGTCAGCGAGAACACCGCCTTCCCCAAGCTGGCGCAGATCTTCGCCGAGACGCCGGTGGCCACGCTCCAGGCCTGGCAGGCCTTCCACATCGCCGACCAGGCCGCGCCCTATCTGAGCCAGGCCTTCGTGGACGCCCGCTTCGACTTCCGCGGCAAGGTTCTGAACGGCACGCCCGAGAACCGCCCCCGCTGGAAGCGCGGCGTCACCCTGGTCGACGGCACCCTGGGAGAGGCCTTGGGCAAGGAATATGTGGCGCGCCACTTCCCGCCCTCGTCCAAGGCCCAGATGGAAACCCTGGTCCAGAACCTCATCGCGGCCATGCGCGTGCGGCTTCAGAACCTGGACTGGATGAGCGAGGAAACGAAGCAGCAGGCCCTCTACAAGATCGACCATTTCAACGTGAAGATCGGCTACCCGGAGAAGTGGCGCGACTATTCCGGCCTCGAAATCCGCGCTGACGACCTGTACGGCAACGTCGAACGGGCCGGCGCCTTCGAATGGGCCTACAATCTGAACAAGCTGAAGGGGCCGGTCGATCCGCTGGAATGGGGCATGACGCCCCAGACGATCAACGCCTACTACAATCCGCCCCGCAACGAGATCGTCTTCCCGGCGGCCATCCTGCAACCGCCCTTCTTCGATCCGAACGCCGACCCGGCGGTCAACTACGGCGGCATCGGCGCCGTGATCGGGCACGAGATCAGCCACGGCTTCGACGATCAGGGCCGCACGGTCGACGGCGACGGCGTGCTGCGCGATTGGTGGACGGCCGAGGACGCGTCCAAGTTCGAACAGCGCACGGGCGTCCTGGGGGCCCAGTTCGACGCCGCCGAGCCCCTGCCCGGCGTCCACATCAACGGCCGGCTGACGATGGGCGAGAACATCGGCGACCTGGGCGGACTGCTGGTCGCGCTGGACGCCTATCACCTGTCGCTTCATGGCCAGCCCGCGCCGGTGCTGGACGGCCTGACCGGCGATCAGCGCTTTTTCCTGGGCTGGGCCCAGGTCTGGCGCGAAAAGATTCGCGACGCCGCCCTGCAGCAGCAGCTGGCCACCGATCCGCACAGCCCCGGAGAGGCGCGCGCGGCGCTGAACCTGCGCAATGTCGACGCCTGGTATTCGGCCTTCGACGTGAAGCCGGGCGACAAGGGCTATGTCGCCCCCGAGGATCGGGCGCGCATCTGGTAAGGCCACGAAAAAAGGCCCGGAGCGTCGCTCCGGGCCTTCTTCCTGTCGGCGAAGCCGAAATCTTACTTGGGCGTGGTCACCGCACCCGCCACGCCGCCGATGGCGGCGCCGGCGACGGTCGAACCGGTGTTGCCGCCGATCACCTGGCCGGCGACGGCGCCGCCCAGGGCGCCGGTGGCGGCGCGTTGTTCCATGGTCTGGCCGCAGGCGGCCAGCAGGGCCACGGCGCCGATGACGGGGGTCAGTTTCAGGATGGTCTTCATGGTTTGGCTCCTCGGGGGTGGAGAGACGATGCAGACCAAACGAAAAGGCCCGAGTCCGGTTCCGGACTCGGGCCTTATTGCAGCGCTAAGGGGCTAACCCCTAGCAACTTGAGCGTGAAGGCTCAGCCGACGATCTGGTCGTCGGTGAAGAACTGCGCGATCTCGATCTTGGCGTTGTCCAGCGAGTCCGAGCCGTGCACCGAGTTTTCGCCGATCGACAGGGCGAACGACTTGCGGATGGTGCCTTCGGCGGCCTGCTCCGGGTTGGTGGCGCCCATGACTTCGCGGTACTTGGCCACGGCGTTCTCGCCTTCCAGCACCTGGACCACGACCGGCTCGGCGGTCATCTGCTCGACCAGTTCGCCGTAGAACGGACGCTCGGCGTGGACTTCGTAGAACTTCTTGGCCTGGTCGGTGGTCAGCTTGACGCGGCGTTGGGCGACGATGCGCAGGCCGGCGTCCTCGATCACGGCGTTGATCTTGCCGGTCAGGTTGCGACGGGTGGCGTCCGGCTTGATGATCGAGAAGGTGCGTTCGGTCATGGGAGCGACTTCTTGTTTGGGAGATTGAGGGTCGCGGGCTTATAGCGACCGCCTCCCCGCTTTCCAATACCGCCGACGGCCCTTCGTTAATATGCTCCAGATCACCAACCTGACCCTGAACGCCTGGGGCCGCCAGTTCCTGGACGACGCCTCCGTCAGCCTGCCGCCGGGGGCCAAGGTCGGGCTGGTCGGGCGCAACGGCATCGGCAAGTCGACCCTGTTTAAGGTGATCCTGGGCGAACTGGCCGCCAACGGCGACGAGATCAGCCTGCCCAGGACCGCGCGCATCGCCTCGGTCGACCAGGAACACCCCGCCACGCCCGTCAGCGTGCTGGAGACGATCCTGGAGGCCGACGTCGAACGTCATGAGCTGATGACCCGGCTGGAGACCGCCGACCCCGAGGAGATGGGCGAGATCTGGGCCCGGCTGATCGAGATCGACGCCGAAAGCGCGCCCGCCCGCGCCTCCGAAATCCTGGTCGGCCTGGGCTTCAGCCAGGAGGACCTGCACCGGCCGATGGCGCACTTCTCGGGCGGTTGGCGGATGCGCGTGGCGCTGGCCGCGGCCCTGTTCGCCGAGCCGGACATGCTGCTGCTGGACGAACCGACCAACTACCTGGACCTGGAAGGGGCCCTGTGGCTGGAGGCGCGGCTGAAGAAGTATCCGCACACGGCCCTGATCATCAGCCACGACCGCGACCTGCTGAACGCGGTCTGCACCCACATCCTGCATCTGTCGAACCGCAAGCTGGACCTGTACACCGGCAACTACGACACCTTCGAAAAGACGCGCGCAGAGAAGCTGCGGTTGATGGAGGCCAACAAGACCAAGCAGGACGCCGAACGGGCGCACCTGCAGAAGTTCATCGATCGCTTCAAGGCCAAGGCGTCCAAGGCCACCCAGGCCCAGTCGCGCGTCAAGAAGCTGGAGAAGATGGAGCGGATCGAACTGCCGCCCGAGGAGCGGGTCGCCCCGTTCGTCCTGCCGTCGCCCGACCGTCCCCTGCCCCCGCCCCTGATCCGGCTGGAGAAGGCCAATGTGGGCTATGCGCCGGGCAAGCCGATCCTGCGGAACCTGAACCTGCGCATGGACCTGGACGACCGCATCGGCTTGCTGGGCGTCAACGGTGCGGGCAAGTCGACCTTCGCCAAGCTGATCGCCAAGGCGCTGACCATCGAGACGGGCGAGTTCCACCGCGACGGCAAGATGCGCGTGGGCTGGTTCCACCAGCATCAGATCGAGGCGATGGATCCGGAGGACACGCCGCTGCAGATCATCCTGCGCGCTATGCCCGACGCCTCAGAAAGCAGCCGCCGCAGCCGCCTGGCCCAGTTCGGCCTGCCCTTCCAGAAGCAGGACACCAAGGTCGCGGCCCTGTCCGGCGGCGAGCGCGCGCGCCTGCTGCTGAACCTGGTGGCGATGGACGCCCCGCACATCCTGATCCTGGACGAACCGACCAACCACCTGGACATCGACAGTCGCCGGGCGCTGCTGGACGCGCTGAACCAATACACGGGCGCGGTGATCCTGATCACCCACGACCGTTCGCTGATGGAACTGGTCGCCGACCGGCTGTGGCTGGCCGCCGACGGCACGGTCAAGCCGTTCGAGGGCGACATGGACGACTATGCCAAGTTCGTCCTGGACCGCGCCAAACAGGCGGGCATGAAACCCAGCCAGGTAAGGAACGAGCCCGCCCCTGAGGCCGCGCCCAAGGCGACCGGCGAAGGCGCCTCTCAAACAGAGAGCGCCCGCGGCGTGAACGATAGAGGCGCAAAGAAATCAGGCCCTTCGCCCTCGACCCTTCGCCACGCGGTGAAGAAGGCCGAGGACGAAATGACCCGCCTGACGGCCGAGGTCGCCCGTCTCGACGACGACCTGGCCAACGCCGCCGTCGCCGACCCGAAGAAGCTGGAAGGCCTGACACGCGCCCGCGCCAAGGCCCAGGCCGACCTGAACGCCGCCGAGGCGGCCTGGATCGCCGCCGAAGAAGCCCTGGCCGAAATCGCCTGATGAAGCCGATCGAATTCTCCAAGGAGGAGCGCGCGGCGGCGACGGCGAAGCTGCGCGCCTATTTCCGCGACGAACTGGACCAGGACCTGGGCCAGCTGCCGGCCGATATGCTGCTGGATTTCATCGGCCGCGAGATCGGCGGCTTTTTCTACAACCGGGGCCTCTACGACGCCCAGGCGGTGGTGAAGAACAAGGCCGAGGACATCGTCGAGGCGATCTATGGCCTGGAGCGGGGCGAAACCTGACGTGTCCGCCCGACCGCTGGCGTTCCCCGCGCCGCGGCGTTAGTGACGACACGTTGAATATCCGACCGATCACGGACGGATAACGGGTCCGGCTCCGGTCATGACGTCTTCTCCTCTCGACCGGCCGATGTCGGTTCCCCTCCTCTGCCTGGCCGTCGTCGTCTGTTCGGCGGTGTTCGGCCTGTTCGCCACGTCGCAGGCGGCGGGCGCGGTCCTGACCGAGCACGGCCCGGTCGAGACGGCCAGCGTCGCGCTTCACCTTCTGGTCGCCGGCGTCGCCTTCGTGTTCTGGCGCAGGCATGGCGGCTTGTTCGGCTTCCTGGCCGTAGTCGAAGCGCTGATGGCGATGCGGGAAATGGACTTCCACCGCGCCTTCACCACCTTCGGCGTCTTCAGCACGCGGCTGTACGCGAGGGCCGACGTGCCGCTGGCCGAAAAGCTGGGCGCCGGGCTCGTCCTGCTGGCCATAGGGGCGGCGCTGGCGGGTCTGCTCTGGAGAAGCCGCGCCGAGATGCGAGGCATGGCCGCCGCCCGATCCGCCGCCTTTCATGGCTTGATCGCCATCGCGGTCTTCACCGTCTCGCTCAAGGAGATCGACGGCCTGCCCCGCATGCTGGCGCGGGTGGGCGTGATCCTGTCGGAGCGCGCGGAAATCCTGTCCCACTCGATCGAGGAACTGGGCGAAATGGCCTTGCCCGTCCTGGTGCTGGCGGTCGTCCTCCAGCACGCGCGCGCGACCGTCGGCGTCGTGACGGCAACCGGTTTTCCGACCGAGGAGGCGAGTGCCTTCTGCCGGTGACGCGGCGCCGCCCATCCGGACGCGGCCGGGCTCATGAACAAGCGCCCGGCGACGACCGCCGGAAGCGCGCGGCGAGCGAGCGAGGTTGGGATGAGGGATGGCGGAGACGGAGGGATTCGAACCCTCGGTACCCCTTACAGGGTACGACGATTTAGCAAACCGTTGCCTTCAGCCACTCGGCCACGTCTCCGGCGAAGGCGTCGATAGCGGAGCGCGTTGTCGCGCGCAATCCGCCTTGGAGAGAAAGTCGTGCGTTAACGCGGCATAGAGGCCGGGCGGGCAATATGGCCGCCTTCACCCCCGTCATGGACGCCGATGCCCGACTGCGCCTCCCCTCTGGTCGACGCGCCCGCCGCCCGGACGGGCGCGGCTCAGGCGGCGGCGTCGAAGGACGCCGCGCAAGGGCGGGCCGCGCGCGGCCCGTTCCGCCCCGACGTCTGGCTGAATGCGCGCCAGCGGTCCGGCGTGCGGCTGGCGGCGCATTATTTCCGGGCGACGGACGTGCTGGCGCTGACGGGGCTGGGCGTCGCCGCCCTGGGCGTGGCGGCGCCGGACGGTTTCCTGTCGCTCAGCCTGGCCGAGGCGGCGCCCACGGCCGCTGGGGCGGCGACCGTTCTCGGCCTGCTGCGAGGATTGGGCCTCTATCGTTTTGGACGCGAGCGTTCCGCCGCCCGCCACATGGCGGCCGTGCTGGGCGTGACCCTGAGCGGCGCCGTGGTCGCGACCGGTCTGGGCCTGTTGCTGGACCGTCAGGCGCCGGATCGGCAGTCCCTGGACGCGGCGATCGCCTGGGCCATCGGGGCGGTCGCCCTGATCGCCGGTCTTCACGCCCTGTGGCTGTCTTTCGTAGCGCGCTGGCGTCGCCAAGGGGCGCTGGCCCCCAACATCGTCATCGTCGGCGCCACGAAACACGCCGAGGCGGTGATCCGCAGCGCGCTGGAGCGGCGCGACCTGAACGTCCTGGGCGTATTCGACGACCGGCTGAGCCGTTCGCCCGACCGCGTGGCCGGCGTTCCCGTGCTGGGCGACGCCGAGGCCCTGCTGAACCACCGGATGACGCCCTATGTCGACCGCATCGTCCTGGCCATCGACGCCCAGGGCGGGTCCCGCGTGCGCGAACTCACCCGCCGGCTGGAGACCCTGCCCAATCCGTTGACCGTGCTGGTCGATTCCGAGACCGGCGACGCGGCGCTGGAGCGTCTGGCCTCGGCCCCGCTGGCGCCGCTGGAGGGGCCTCAGGATCCGGACCGTCGAGCCTTCAACAAGCGGCTGCAGGACCTGCTCATCGGCGCGGCCGCCCTGGTCGCCGCCGCCCCGATCATGGCGCTGACCGCCCTGGCGATCCGGCTGGACAGCCCCGGCCCGATCTTCTTCCGCCAGCGCCGCCACGGCTTCAACCAGGAAGAGATCGTGGTGTGGAAGTTCCGCTCCATGCGCCACGAGGCCGCCGACGCCACGGCCAGCCGCCAGGTCTCGGCCGGCGACGACCGCGTGACCCGCGTGGGCCGGTTCATCCGCGCCACCAGCCTGGACGAGCTGCCCCAGCTGTTCAACGTCATGACGGGCGAGATGTCGCTGGTCGGTCCCCGTCCCCACGCCATCGGCATGAAGACGGGCGAGACCGAGTCGGCCCGCCTGGTCGCCGAATACGCCCACCGTCATCGGATCAAGCCGGGCATGACCGGCTGGGCCGCCGTCAAGGGCTCGCGCGGGCCGCTGCACGATGCGACCGACGTGCGTCGGCGGGTCCAGCTGGACCTGGACTATGTCGAGCGCCAGTCGCTATGGCTGGACCTGCGGATCCTGTTGGTCACCCTGCCGGTCCTGCTGGGCGACCGGGCCGCCGTCCGTTGAGCGAGAAGCGGATGTTCTGGCGCGGGGTCTGGGGATACCTGCCGGCCCAGATCGTGCAGGGCGTGGTCGGTTTCCTGACCATCGTCGTCTTCACGCGCCTGCTCAGCCCCGACGACTTCGGCCACTACGCGCTGGCTTTCTCGGTCACGACCCTGGTGCACACGGCGACCTTCACCTGGCTGGAGGCGTCGATGGCGCGCTTCTGGGCGGCCGAGCGGACGCCTGAGGGCCTGGCCGCGCATTTCGCCAGCCTGTACCGCACCTCCTTCGCCCTGATCGCGGTCTTCATCCCGGTGGCCGCCGTGGCGGTGTGGCTGCTGCCGCTGACGCCGGGACTGAAGCTGGCGGTCGCCTTCGGCCTGGCCGGCGCGCCGGTTCGCAACCTGGCCAAGCTGGCGCAGGAGCGGTATCGCGCGGCCGGTGAGGTTTCCCGCGCCGCCGCCGTCGACATGGGCGTGGCGATACTGGGCTTCCTGGTCGGCGCCGGCTTCGCCCTGGCCGGCGCCGGGGCGGCGTCGCCCCTGGTGGGACTGGCGATCGCGCCGCTGTTCGCCCTGCCCTTCATCCTGCCGGGCGAGGTGCGCCAGTCGAAGGGCGGGACGGTCGATCGCGAAAGGCTGAAGGCCTACGCCGCCTATGGCTATCCGATCGCGGCGTCGCTGACCCTGGCGGTGGTGCTGGCCTCGACCGATCGTTTCCTGCTGGCGGCCTTCATGGACGCGGCGGCGGTCGGCGCCTATCACGCCAGCTATAGCCTGGCGAACCGCACCCTGGACGTCATGTTCATCTGGCTGGGCGCGGCGGGGGCGCCGGCCATGGTCATGGCGCTGGAGCGAGGCGGGCGCGAGGCGCTGCGCCAGACCGCGCTGGAGCAGGGTTCGACGCTGATCCTGATCGGCCTGCCCGCCGCCGTCGGCCTGGCCCTGGTCGCGCGCCCGATGGCGGAGCTGATGATCGGCGAGAACCTGCGCGCTGCGGCCGCCCTCGTCACGCCCTGGATCGCGGCCTCGGCCTTCCTCTCGGGCATGATCGCCTACTACTTCGGCTTCGGCTTCACCCTGGGCAAGAAGACCGCCCTGCTGCTGGTCACCATGGCGATCCCGGCGGTCTCCAACGTGGTGCTGAACCTGATCCTGATTCCCCGCCTCGGCGTCGTGGGCGCGGCCGTCTCGACCGCCGCCAGCTTCGCCATCGGCCTGGTCGCCTGTCTGGTCATCAGCCGGCGCGCCATCGCCCTGCCCATCCCGTGGGAGAGCCTGATCCGCTGCGGCCTGGCCGCCGGCGCCATGGCGCTGGTGGTCGTGCGGTTGCCGCCGCTGGGCGGGTTCGTCGAACTGCTGGTGGACGCCGGCGTCGGCGCCCTGGTCTATGCGGCGGCGGCGCTGACCCTGAACGCGGCGGGCGTCCGCGACGTGCTGAAGCGGCTGATTGCTTCCGGACGGAGTGTCGCGGCATGAGCGCCGATATCCACGACAACCGCGCCTGGGCCGGGGCGACGCCGGCGCTGTCGGTGCTGATCCCCTTTCTGCGCGACGACCCGACGGACCTGCTGGGTCAGCTGGACCGGGAAGCGGTTGCGCTCGGCGGAGCCGTCGAGATCGTGCTGATGGACGACGGCACGAGCGACGCCGCACTGACCGCAAGGCTGAAGCAGACCGTCGACGCCCTGGACCTGCCGGCACGCCTGATCACCCTGTCGATCAACGAAGGCCGCGCGCGGGGCCGCAATCGCCTGACCGTCGCCGGTCGCGGCCGCGCCTATCTGTTCCTCGACAGCGACATGAAGCCGGATGCGCCCGGATTCCTCCAGGCCTGGATCGCCCTGACGGCCCAGCGCGACCCGGCCGTCGCCTTCGGCGGCTTCTCGCTGGACCAGGCGCCGGGCGACGCGCGCTTCGCCGTGCATCGCACCCTGTCCGGCGCCTCGGAATGCCTGCCGGCGTCCGAGCGCGCAAAACAGCCCGAGAAATACGTCTACACCTCCAACCTGCTGGTCCGCCGCGACGTCTTCACCGCCGAGACCTTCGATCCCGGGTTTTCCGGCTGGGGATGGGAGGACGTGGAGTGGGCCATGCGTGTCTCGCGCCGGTTCGAGGTCGTGCACATCGACAACCCGGCCACCCACATGGGCCTGGATACGGTCGAGGATCTGGCGCGCAAGTTCGACCAGGGGGCCGGGAACTTCGCCCGGGTGGTGGCGCTGCATCCGCAGATCGTCGCGGCCTATCCCAGCTACAAGGCGGCCAGGGCGTTGAAGCGCCTGCCTGCGCGGTCGTGGCTGCGCGGTCTGACGCGTCGCGCCGCCGGGTCGTCCGTCCTGCCCGTCAAGGCGCGCGCCTTCGCCCTGCGCCTGTACCGCGCGGCCGTCTATGCGGACGCGGTCTGAGATGGGCGACGTCGCCGTGGTCATCCCGACCCTGCGCCGGCTGGACAGCCTGGAGCGGGCCCTGCGCTCCGTCTTCGCCCAGGCCGAGACGCTGGAGCGGGTCTCGGCTGTCGTCGTCGCCGACAACGATCCGGACGGATCGGCCGGGCCGCTGGTCGCGCGCCTGGCCGCAGAGGCGCCCGCGCCGCTGATCTACGCCCCTGCGCCCCGGCCTGGCGTGGCCACGGCGCGCAACGCCGGCCTGGCGGCGACCCAGGCGCCGCTGATCGCCTTCCTGGACGACGACGAGGCGGCCTCGCCGCGCTGGCTGGCCGCCCTGCTGGAGGCGCAGGTCCAGACCGGCGCCGATGTCGTCTTCGGTCCGATCCGGGGCCGCGTTCCGGAGAACACCGGCTGGACCGCCGACTATCTGGAAGCCTTCTTCGGCCGCGCCGGCCCCGCCGAGACCGGCCCGCTGGAGGAACCCTGGGGCTGCGGCAACTCCCTGATGGTGCGCGCGACCGCCCTGCCCGGCCCGGCGCCGTTCGACGTCTCCGCCGACCAGACGGGGGGCGAGGACGACAAGCTGTTCGCCGCCCTGTCCGCGCGCGGCGGCCGCTACGGCTGGGCCGCCGACGCCTGGGTGGACGAGTTCGCGCCGCCCCACCGCGCCACCCTGCGCTACGCCCTGACCCGCGCCTTCGCCTATGGCCAGGGCCCCAGCCAGACCGCCGCGGCCGCCCGCGACTGCACCGGCGTCGCGCGCTGGATGCTGATCGGCGCGGCGCAGGCGGGCGTATGGGGCCTCGCCTCCCTCATCCTGTTCATCCTGCGCCGGCCGTCGCGGGCCCGCGCCTATGACCGGCTGGCGCGGGGCGTGGGAAAAGTATTTTGGATAAAAGGCTTCGAGCCGAAACTCTATGGAACGGCTCTGCTGAACCCGAGCGCGGCGAGCGGAGCCTAGCCCGCCAGGCGCTTCAGGAAGCCGGGCGCCCTGTAGGTAGAGCGGTTCATCACCACCCCGGCGATGCGGCCGCCGACGGCCTCGATCTCGTCACGCAGGATGACGGGCTCGTTGGCGGCGGTGCTCTCGGCGGCGACCACCAGCACCGTCATGTCGACGAAGGGCGCCAGGATGATCGCCATGTCGTTGCGGTCGGCCGCCGGGGCGTCGATCACGATGGTGTCGGCGTGCGGGCGCAGGGCGTCCCAATAGCGCGGCTCGCCGATCGCCTCGACCCGGTGGCCGGACCGCAGCGCCTCCATGTGGAAGCGCGTCACCCACAGTCGCCCGCCCAGGCAGGGCCTTGCGGTCATCAGACGGGCCGCCGGCACCGGCTTGCCGTCCCGGCCGACGACGCGCGGCGTCACGGCGAAAAAGCACGAACCGTCGGGCGAGGCCTGGGCCGGCTTGCCCAGCTGGCCGAAGCGGTCCGCCTCGGCCGCCACGGCTTCCAGCTGCCCCTGCTGGGTCAGGTCGCCGTCGATCAGCCAGACGGGCTTGCGCGCGCGCACCGCGGCCAGCCGGGCGTATTCGCGGGCCACCGTGGACACCCCCTCGCCCGAAGCGGCCGAGGCGAACTGGATGACGCGCGCGCGATGCGCCGGCGCCGGGCCCAGCGCCGCCCACAGCCCGGCCATTTCAGACGTCAGATCGACCATCGAATCGCCGCGCGCGCTCCCTCGAACCCGCAGCCTAGCATGATGCGGGTCCTAGCGTCCCTTGGTCGGCGCGACCGCCAGCACCGGCATGTCCAGAGTGCGCGACACCGACGCCGGCGTGGTGAAGCCCCGGCGCGTGAACACCCTGAGCAGCCCCACGCACAGGGCCGTGAAGCCCGCGAACAGGAAGACCGCGGCCAGGGCCGGAATCTTCAGGCTCTTGCCGGTCGCGGGCGGCTGCGCGCGCTCGATCACGGTGACGTTGTCGGCCCCGGCGGCGACCAGGGCGTTGTCGGCGCGGCTCTGGCTCTCGCGCTGCTGGAACTCGCGGATGTTGGCGCTCAGGACCTCGCGCGCGCCGGCCAGGGTCGAGTTTTCGGATTCCAGCGCGGTCAGCCGGCTCTGGCGGTCGCGGATGTCCGACAGCTGCCGGTCCAGCACCGCCAGCCGGGCGACAAGGGAATCACGCTCGGCCTGGGTGTTGATCCGCGTGGACTCCAGTTCGGTCCAGATCGGGTTCGGTCCGGTGCGGACCTCCCGCGGTCCGACAGCCGTGCCGGACGCCACATACTGCTGCAGCTGGGCAATGCGCGCCTCGATGTCCTTCACCGGCTGGGCTTCGGCCGTGTAGCGCGACAGAAGCTGCTCGCGCTCGGTGCGCAGCTGCAGCACCTGGTCCTGCGCCGAGATGTTCAAATCCTGCTGCAGCGCGACCTCGGCCGGGGTCTGGTTCTGCTGGGCGACCAGGGTCTGCAGCCGCCGCGCGGCCTGGTTCAGCTGGGCCTGCACCGACAACCGCTCGGCGTAGGTGGTCTGATAGGTGGCCGCCAGCGTCGCCTTCGCGGCGGCGAAGTCGCCGATGTTGTTCGAGGCCAGAAACTGCTCATAGGCCTGGTCCGCCTGGGCCAGATCGCCCTCGAAGGCCCGGCGCTGGCTGGCGATGGCGGGCGTCTTGTCCAGGAAGACCTCGCGGCGATAGGCCAGGTACTGGTCGATCACGGCGTTCAACACCCGCGCCGCCCGTTCGGCGTCATCGGCCTCATAGCTCAACTGGATCACGGCGCTGCCGGGCGCCGTGCCGACGCCAAGGCTGGTCCCCAGCACCTTGCGCGCGGCCGCCTGGGCGCGTTCGGGCGATCCCTTGGGCTGTTCGCCCAGGATCGCCGCGGGGCCCAGCGCCTCGACCACGCGCTGGCGGACCTGGCTGGAGCTCAGGATGCTGGCCTCGGCGTTGGCCACCTCATCGCCCTGCGGCGCCTGGGCCTGGCCGTCGGCGCCCACGCGGGGGCGATAGACGTATTCCTGCCCCACCCCCGCGAACACCGCGCCGGTGGCCGTGTATGTCCGCTTCAGGGTGAAGGCCAGCGCGGCGCCGATGGCGAAGATCACCAGGAACACCACAATCATCAGCAGCAGTTCGCGGAACAGCAGGCCCACGACGTCCAGCACGCCGTAGCGCGGTCTTGCCGTGACATGGGCCGTCGAAGGCATGGCGGGGCCGAATCCATAAACGCTTGTTCAACCCACCCTTCGCCGACCCGCGTTAACCACTGGTTACCCATAAGCGGCGACGCTGCATCGACGCTGTGCATCCCTCGGATCGACCGATTCCCATGACGCCTGATCGCCGCCTGTTCCTGATGGCCCTGGGCTCGACCGCCCTGCCGCTGCTGGCGGCGTGCGGCGGCGGGAACGGCGCGCGGATGCCCCGCCCGGCAGGCGTACAACGCGTTCAGGCTGCGCCCCCGGCGACTTTCCCGGCATTCCCTTCGCCGACTGGACGGACGCCGAGCCGGAATATCTGCTGTATCCCGGCGACGAGATCGAGGTGGCCATGCCCACGGCGGCCGAGCTGACGCGCACCCTGCGCGTGGCGCCGGACGGGCGCATCGCCCTTCCGCTTATCGGAAACGTCATGGCGGCGGATCGCAGCCTGACCGAACTGCAGCAGGGCCTGTCGGCGGCCTACGCCTCGCAGTTGGTGCGGCCGGTGATCGAGGTGACGCTGCGCCAAGCCGGCCCGATCCGCGTCTGGGTCGACGGGGAAGTGCGCACCCCCGGCGTGATCGAGATGGTCGGCGACCTGGACGCCTATCAGGCCGTGGTGCAGGCCGGCGGCCTGACGCCGGGCGCCCAGGCGCGCAGCGTGGCCCTGATCCGACGCGGGCCGGGCGGCAGCCGCATGATGCGGGTCATCGACCTGCGTCCGCGCCAGGCCGAGGTCGTGGCCCTGCGTCGCGGCGACATCCTGTTCGTGCCGCGCTCGACCCTGGGCGAACTGGCGGCCTTCTTCACCCAGGTGCGCAGCGCCTTGCCGGTCGGCTTCAGCTACGCCATCAACGGCAACACCTACGCCTCGTCCTGACGGCGCGGGCCGTCAGGCCACCAGGCGGACGACGCCCCGGTCGATGTAGCGGCGCGCGGCGCGCTGGGCCTCGGCCAGCTCCTCGCGCTCCATCTCCTGGCTCATCTCGCGGCGATAGACGCGCGCCTCGATCGAGCCCTTCATGGCCGCCAGGTTGAAGATCATGTGGGCCGAGACCCGGTCCATCGGGCAGCCGCCCGATCCGGCCGAATACATCATGCCCAGCTTGAACAGGTCGTCGCCCGACATGTCCGGCGTCGGCAGCGGCAGGCCCTGGTCTTGCGCGCCGGCCTGCAGGTCGTGCGCCATTTCTTGCGCGTTCATCACCGTATCTCCCGTCGGGCGCCGTTCTGGGCCCGCCTCTGATACGCGATCAAATACCCACGTTTTGAAGTTAAAGTTAACGTGCGGGGCCGCCGACGATCTTTTCAGTAAAGCAGGCATGAATACTCCCCGACGCCTTCACGCCTTTGAAACCTCTCGGCAATCTTCCGTTCATTCCTTGCGCGCGCGTTGACCGAAAAGCATTCGCCGCGCGGCCTCGGCTTGCGTCCCCGACGCCGCCAGGTTTCGGCGCAGGTCCTCGCCCAGCGCTCGGCCCTTCCGGACCGCCGGCCTGTCGCCCACGCGCGCCACCCAGGCCTTGAGGTTCGGGAACTCCTCCAGGTCCTGGCCCTGCAGCGCGGGCAGGATCCAGGGCCAGGCCGCCATGTCGGCGATGGAGTAGTCGCCGGCCAGATAGTCGCGGTCCGCCAGACGTCGATCCATCACGCCGTAGAGCCGATGCGTCTCGTCCGTATAGCGCCGAACGCCATAGGCGATCTGGCGCTGGTCCAGGATCATGGCGGGGGCGTACTGGCGGAAATGGTGGGTCTGGCCCGCCATCGGCCCCAGGCCCCCCACCTGCCAGAACAGCCATTGGTCGACCTCGGCCTTGGCGCGGGGATCGGCGGGATAGAAGCGTCCCGACTTGGCGCCCAGATACTGCAGGATGGCGCCGGATTCGAAGAGGGAGATCGGCTGCCCGTCCGGCCCGTCCGGATCGACGATGGCGGGCATGCGGCCGTTGGGGCTGATGGCCTGAAATGCGGGCGTGAACTGCTCGCCCGCGCCGATGTTCACCGGCTTCACCTCATAGGCCAGCCCCATCTCCTCCAGGGCGATGGAGACCTTCCAGCCGTTGGGCGTGGGCCAGTACCAGAGTTCGATCGGTAGGGACATGAAGCGAGCCTCGCGTTGACGGAAACCTGCGCCCCACGGTATCGCCGGGCGCGGTTCGCGCAAAGGAGTCGTCCGATTGGGCCAGCTTTCAGACACCGGCCCCGTCGCCATCGGCGCCCTGGGCGGCAGCGGCACGCGGATGATCGCCCAGCTGCTGCGCCAGGCCGGCTATGACCTGGGCTCCGACCTGAACATGCCCAACGACAATCTGTGGGCCGCCCTGCTGATGAACCGGCGCGACCTGGCCGTGGCGACCGAGCCCCAGTTCGCCCGCGTGGCCGGCTTCCTGTTCGACCGTATCCAGGGCCGGCGTCCGTCGCCCGAAGCCGTCGATCTGGCCTGGGCGCTGGCCGCCCGTCCGCACCCCCAGTACTCCGAACCCTGGCTGATGGAGCGCGCGCGGACCTTCATCGAGGGACCCTTCACGGACGCGCCCCCGCCCCTGTGGGGCTGGAAACTGCCGCCCACGCACGTCTTCGCCGACCGCTTCCTGACCCTGCGGCCCGACCTGCGCTACATCCATGTGGTTCGAAACGGTCTCGACATGGCCTTCAGCCGCAACCAGAACCAGCGCGCCTATTGGGGGCCCGTCTTCCTGGCGCGCGAGGTCCAGCCCACGCCGCGCGACGCCCTGGCCTACTGGTGCGCGGTCCAGCGTCGCATGGAGGCGCTGAAAAGCCAGTTCCCGGACCGCATCCTGGCCGTCGACTTCGACCGCTTCTGTCGCGAGCCGCGCCAGGTCTGCGCCGAAATCCTGACCTTCTGCGGCCGGCCCGCCGACACCCGGGTCATCGAGGCGGTGGCCGGCGAGGTCCGCACGCCGGACTCGATGGGCGGCTACCGTCGGCAGGACCTGTCCGATCTGGACACCCGCGACGTCGCCTATGTCGCCGCACAGGGCTATCCGATCGACTGACGCTTTCGTCCCATCCTGACACGATCGTTCAGGACGAGTTCATGCGCCGGGCCCGAAGCTCGCCCCATCAACGGAAGCCGCCCCAGGCTTCAGATCGGAGCAGCAGATGAACCGCCTGACCAAAGCCGCTGTCGTCGCCCTCGCGCTGTCGACCACGGCCGTCCCCATGCTCGCAGAGGCCCAGAGCCGCGACCGGCGCGAATACCGCCAGGATCGCCGCGACGACCGCCGAGACTTCCGCAACGAGCGCCGTGACGACCGACGCGACTGGCGCCAGGGCGACTACCGCAATCGCGGCGACTACCGCCAGGATCGCCGCGACGACCGGCGGGACTATCGCGACGAGCGCCGCGACGACCGCTGGGATCGCGGCAACGCCAACTGGTGGCGCGGCCGTTCCGATTTCCGCGGCTACACCGGCCCGCGTCGGAACTACTGGTACGCGCCGGGTCACGGCTATTATCGGGTCGAGCCGCGCTATTACGGTTATCGCTGGCGGACCGGCGGCTACCTGCCCGCCCAGTACCGCGGCTACTATGTCAGCGATCCCTACTTCTACGGCCTTCGCCCGGCGCCGCGCGGCTATCGCTACGTCCATGCGGGCAGCGACATCCTGTTGGTCGCGGTCGCCACCGGCCTGATCGCCAGCGTCCTGTCCAACGTCTACTGACGCCGTCCGGAAACCGCCTGCAGACCCCGCGAGCCCCACTCGCGGGGTTTTCCGCGCGCGCGGCGCGCCGAACGGCGTTCAGATCGGGTTCATGGACCGGGCGCGACAGTGGACCACAAGCCGCAGGAAGGCGGCATTCGAGGAAGAGAAGCCATGAAACGCCTGCTGATGGCCTTCACCGCCGTCGCCGCCCTGGCCGGACCGCTGTCGGCGCCGGTCCAGGCCCTGGCGCAGGAGCGCGAGGATCGGGCCGAACGCCCGCAACGTCCGTCCATCGAGCGCCGCGCGCCCCGGACCGAAGACCGCTCCCCGCGGCCGTCCCGGGAAACGCGCGGAGAGACGCCCCGTCCGCCGCGCCCGGACAGGCCCGAGCGCCCGGCCCGTCCGAACGTCGGCGGCGACCGGCCGGATCGTCCCAGCCGGCCCGACCGACCCAATGAGGGGTGGAACCGCCCCGATCGACCGGACAGGCCCGGCACGCCCGGCGTCCGGCCCACTCGGCCGGACCGCCCTGATCGCCCCAATCCACCCGACCGACCCGGCGACGGGCCGGCTCGTCCTGGCGGTTCCGAAGGCCGACCGGATCGCCCGGACGGCCCCAATCGCCCGGATCGCCCCAACCGGCCCGACCGACCCAACGAAGGTTGGAACCGCCCCGACCGGCCGGATCGTCCGGGCCAGGGCTGGAACCGTCCGGGCCGTCCCGACCGCCCTGGAGACGGGTGGAACCGACCGGGCCGCGACCGCGATCATGGCGACTTCCATCGCCGCTTCGACCGTGACCAGTGGCGGCGGGATTTCTACCGCAACCATCGCGCCGACTGGTGGCGGAACGACCGACGTTTCCGGGGCTACAGCGGCGTGCGGATCGGCTTCTATTTCGCGCCGGGCTGGGGCTACTACAGCGTCCCGCGCTCCTACTGGGGCCGGACCTGGTCGGTGGGGCAGTATCTGCCCGACACCTTCTGGCGCTATCGCCTGGACGACTGGCGGACCTACGGCCTGGGCTATCCGCCCGAAGGCACGCGCTGGGTGGCGGTCGACAATACGATCTACCTGATCGACGAATACGACGGATACATCATCGAGGTGATCCGCAACGCCTGGAGCTGGTAGCCGCGCAGGACAAGGGGGCCCGGAGAGCAATCTCCGGGCCCCTTTTTCGGCGGCGGCTCAGAGGCCGAGCTTGGCCTTCAGGATGTCGTTGACGGCCGCCGGATTGGCCTTGCCGCCGGTGGCCTTCATGACCTGGCCGACGAACCAGCCGATGGCCTGGGGCTTTTCGGCCACCGCCGCCGCCTTGTCGGGGTTGGCGGCGATGATCTCGTCGACCGCCTTCTCGATGGCGCCGGTGTCGGTCACCTGCTTCAGGCCGTGCTTCTCCACCACCTCGGAGGGCGAGCCTTCGCCGTTCCAGACGTGGTCGAACACCTCCTTGGCGATCTTGGAGGAGATGACGCCTTCCTCGATCAGCTTGACCAGTTCGGCCACGTGCGCGGCCGGCAGCGGGTTCTCGCTGAAGTCCTTGCCGTCGGCGGCCAGGCGCGCCGAGACCTCGTTCGTGACCCAGTTGGACACCAGTTTGGCGTCCCTCCCCTTGGCCGCCGCCTCGAAGTAATCGGCCTTGGCCTGTTCCGAGATCAGCACCACAGCGTCGTACTGCGACAGGCCGTATTCGCTCATCAGCCGCTTGCGCTTCTCGTCGGGCAGCTCCGGCAGCGACGCCTTGATGTCAGCGATCCACGCCTCTTCCAGGTCCAGCGGCAGCAGGTCCGGGTCGGGGAAGTAGCGATAGTCCATCGCCTCTTCCTTGGACCGCATCGAGCGGGTCTCGCCTTTGGTCGGGTCGAACAGGCGCGTCTCCTGCACGACCGCGCCGCCGTCCTCGATGATCTCGATCTGGCGACGCGCCTCGTACTGGATGGCCTGGGAGATGAAGCGGAAGCTGTTGACGTTCTTGATCTCGCAGCGCGTGCCCAGATAGCTGAAGTCGCCCGTTTCCTTGAACTTGTCGTAGTTCCCGGCCCGGCAGACCGACACGTTCACGTCGGCGCGCAGATTGCCCTTCTCCATGTCCCCGTCGCAGGTGCCCAGGTAGATCAGGATGGTCCTGATCTTCTTGACGTAGGCGACCGCCTCTTCCGGGCTGCGCAGGTCCGGCTTGGAGACGATCTCCATCAGGGCCGTGCCCGCTCGGTTCAGGTCGACATAGCTTTCGGTCGGCGACAGGTCGTGGATCAGCTTGCCCGCGTCCTGCTCCAGGTGCAGCCGCTCGATGCCGACGTTGAAGAAGCTGCCATCCTCGGCCTCCACCTCGACCACGCCTTCGCCGACGATCGGATAGAACAGCTGGCTGATCTGATAGCCGGTCGGCAGGTCGGGATAGAAATAGTTCTTGCGGTCGAACTGGCTGCGCCTGTTGATCTTGGCGCGCAGGCCCAGGCCCGTCTTCACCGCCTGTTCGACGCAGTGCCTGTTCAGCGTCGGCAGCATGCCGGGAAAGCCCGCGTCCACCAGCGACACCTGCTCGTTCGGCCCGGCGCCGAAGCCGACGGCGGCCCCGGAGAACAGCTTGGCCCTGGAGGCCACCTGGGCGTGGATCTCCAGCCCCATGACGATTTCCCACGGGCCGGTCCGGCCCTGGATCAACTTGGTGTTCGCGGTATCGGTCATGCGCCCGTCCTAGCGCTCCGCCGGGCGCGGAGAAAGAGGCTGTCTTGAGGATGTCGCGAAACCGCGCTCATCTTCGTCTTCCCAATGGAGATTCCCATGACCAAGACCGTCTTCGCCGCCGCCGCCGCTACCCTGCTGCTTGCCGGGGCCGCCTCCGCCCAGACCGCCCCCGCCCCCGCTGAAGACCATTCGGCCCACGCCGGCCATGCGCCCGCCGCGGCGCGGCCCACCATCGAAAGCTCCATCGAAGCCCTGGTCGCCGACCCGGCGACCAAGACGGTGATGGACAAGCACCTGCCGGGCCTGGCCGATCATCCCGCCTATGGCCAGTTCAAGGGCATGACCCTGCGCCAGGTCGCCCCCTTCTCGCAGGGTCACATCACCGACGCCGTGATCGCCGCCATCGACGCCGACCTGAAGGCCCTGCCCGCGGCCTGAGGCCGAACAGCCTGAAACAGGAAGGGCGGCCGGATGCGCTCCGGCCGCCCTTTTTTGCATTCCGATCCCGCCGGGATCAGTTGATCTTCATCACCACCCGGCCCTCGATCTGGCCCTTGTGCATTCGCTGGAAGATGTCGTTGATGTTCTCCAGCGGCTCGACGGAGACGGTCGCCTTGACCTTTCCCTCGCCGGCGAACTGAAGCGCCTCCTGCAGGTCCAGCCGCGTGCCGACGATGGAGCCGCGCACCGTCGTGCCGTTCAGCACCATGTCGAAGATCGACAGCGGGAATTCGCCCGGCGGCAGGCCGTTCAGGGCGATGGTCGCTCCGCGCGCCGTCATGTTGACCGCCTGTTCGAACGCCTTGGGCGACACCGCCGTGACCAGAACGCCCTGCGCGCCGCCGTCGGTCTGGGCCTTGATGTCGGCGGCCGGGTCGTTGGAGGTCTTGGCGTTGACCGTCACCGTCGCGCCCAGGCGCCGGGCCAGGTCCAGCTTGGCGTCGTCCACGTCCACGGCGGCCACGTTCATGCCCATGGCCTTGGCGTACTGCACCGCCACGTGCCCCAGACCGCCGATGCCCGAGATCACCACCCAGTCGCCCGGCCTGGTGTCCGTCATCTTCAGCCCTTTGTAGACCGTCACGCCGGCGCACAGGATCGGCGCGATCTCTGTGAAGTCGACGTTGTCGGGCAGGTGGCCGACATAGTCGGGATCGGCGATGGCGTATTCGGCGAAACCGCCGTTGACCGAATAGCCGGTGTTCTCCTGCTCGTGGCACAGGGTCTCCCAGCCGCCCAGACAGTGCTTGCAGTGGCCGCAGGCGGAGTAGAGCCACGGCACGCCGACCCGGTCACCTTCCTTGACCAGCTTGACGCCCGCGCCGACCGCCGAGACGTAGCCGACGCCCTCATGGCCGGGGATGAAGGGCGGGTTGGGCTTCACCGGCCAGTCGCCCTCGGCGGCGTGCAGGTCGGTGTGGCAGACGCCGGACGCCTCGATCTTGACCTGGATCTGGCCGGGGCCCGGTTCGGGCACGGCCACCTCGTCGATGGTCAGCGGCTGGCCGAACGCGCGCACCACGGCGGCCTTCATGGTCTTTGGCATGGGACACCTCTCTCGGGAAAAAGAGCGGGCGGACCGAAAGCAGGACATCGGTCCGCCCAGGCAGGTGCTCTCTCGGGGAGGAAGCGGAGAGCACGGTGAGGATGGACGGCCGACGCGCGGCCGTCCTTGATCCAGGTCAGAAGAAGCCGAGCTTGTCGGGGCTGTAGCTGACCAGCAGGTTCTTGGTCTGCTGATAGTGGTCCAGCATCATCCGGTGGTTCTCGCGCCCGATGCCCGACTTCTTGTAGCCGCCGAACGCCGCGTGGGCCGGATACTGGTGATAGCAGTTGGTCCAGACGCGGCCCGCCTGGATGGCGCGGCCCGCGCGATAGGCGGTGTTCATGTCGCGCGACCACACCCCGGCGCCCAGGCCGTATTCGGTGTCGTTGGCGATGGCGATCGCCTCGTCCAGCGTCTTGAAGGTGGTCACGGCCAGCACCGGGCCGAAGATCTCCTCCTGGAAGATGCGCATGTCGTTCGTGCCCTTGAACACGGTTGGCTTGACGTAATAGCCGCCCGCCAGGTCGTCCTTGAGCACCGCCTGGTCCCCGCCGGTCAGAACCTCGGCGCCCTCGTCCTTGCCCAGGTTCAGATAGCCCAGGATCTTCTTCAGCTGCTGGTCCGACGCCTGGGCGCCGACCTGGGTTTCCGGGTTCAGCGGGTCGCCCTGTTTGATGGCCTCGACACGCGCGATCGCCTTCTCGATGAAGGCGTCATAGATGTCCTCGTGGATCAAAGCCCGACTGGGGCAGGTGCAGACCTCGCCCTGGTTTAGGGCGAACATGGCGAAGCCCTCCAGCGCCTTGTCCAGGAAGGCGTCGTCGTGATCCATCACGTCCTTGAAGAAGATGTTGGGCGACTTGCCGCCCAGCTCAAGCGTCACCGGAATGATGTTCTTGGTGGCGTACTCCATGATCTTCTGTCCGACGGCGGTCGAGCCGGTGAAGGCGATCTTGGCGATGCGCGGATTGGTCGCCAGCGGCTCTCCGACCTCCGGTCCGGTGCCCGACACGATGTTCAGCACGCCCGCCGGCAGCAGGTCCTGGATCAGCTCGACCACCAGCAGGATCGACGCCGGCGTCTGTTCGGCCGGCTTCAGCACGATGCAATTGCCCGCCGCCAGGGCCGGGGCGATCTTCCAGGCGGCCATCAGGATCGGGAAGTTCCAGGGAATGATCTGGCCGACCACGCCCAGCGGTTCGTGGAAGTGATAGGCGACCGTGTCGTGGTCCAGTTCCGAGATGCCGCCTTCCTGCGCGCGGATGCAGCCGGCGAAATAGCGGAAGTGGTCTATGGCCAGGGGAATGTCGGCGGCCAGGGTCTCGCGCACCGGCTTGCCGTTGTCCCAGGTCTCGGCCTCGGCGACGGCCTGCAGGTTCTGTTCGATCCGGTCGGCGATCCTGTTCAGGATGACGGCGCGTTCGGCCACGCTGGTCCGGCCCCAGGCGTCCTTGGCGGCATGGGCGGCGTCCAGGGCCTTTTCGACATCGGCCGCGTCCGATCGGGCGACCTCGCACAGGACGCGGCCGTTCACCGGGGAGGTGTTCTCGAAGTAGCGGCCGTTGACCGGCGGGACCCACTGTCCGCCGATGAAGTTGTCATAGCGCGCCTTGAACTTGGGGGTCGCGGCGCGGACGAATTCGGGTTTGGTCATCAAAGCCTCCTGACGGTTCCTCGGGCGTCGCTGATCGACGTCGTTGGGACCGGAAGCTCCGCCCGCCGCGGCCTTTTCGCCAGACCGGCCGCTCATGGTGCGGCGCAAACCTGTCTCAGCCTTGCGACAGATGGGCTTAGTGAGGCGCGCCGGCCAAGCCCAGGCGATGCAGCTTGCGATGCAGGGTCGCCCGGCTGACGCCCAGCGCCCGTGCCGCGGCCGAGACGTTGCCCCCGTTCCGCGCCAGGGCGCGCCGCACCGCCCCGCGCTCGGCTTCCAAGAGGTCCGCCTCGATGCCGCCGGCGCCGCCCAGCACCTCCGACGCCGCCAGTTGTCCGGCGATCCGTTCGTCCGTAATCGACAGCGCCAGCCGCGCCGCCCGCGTCGCGCCCACGACCAGATCGTGCCGGTCGACCGCCAGCAGGGCGGCGGTGTTGCGCTCGGCCGCGTCGCCGGCCAGCACGATGCGCGCCTCGGCGAAGGCCTGGCGGAAGGCCTGGGCCTCGATCGCCCGCGCGGCGTCGGCCACGGCGGCGGCGATCAGCCCCAGCATGGCCTCGGTCTGATCCGCCCGGCACGACGAGACGTCCAGCGCCCCCGCCAGCCGCCCCAGCGGATCGTGGATCGGATGGCTGGTGCAGCTCAGCCCCGTATTGCGGGCGTGGAAATGCTGGTCGCGGTGGATGGTCACGGGCCGCTTCTCGGCCAGGGCCGTGCCGATGCCGTTGGTCCCCTCGACAGCTTCCGACCAGACGGCGCCGGGCCACAGGCCCCAGCGGTGAAAGGTCTCGTCGTCGGTCGCCGCGCCGCGCCGCTCCACCGGCACGCCCTCGGCGTCGCACAGCAGGACGCAGCAGCCCGCGTCCCCGACCGCCAGGAACAACCGATCCAGCACGCCTTGGGCCGCGCGGGTCATCGGCTCCATCGCCTCACGCGCCGCGCGCAGCTGGGTTTCCGTCAGGGTGGCGACCTGGCCGCGGCTCTCGGGGTCCAGGCCGTACAGGGTCATGGACCGTCGCCACGACGCCGCCAGCGCCGACCGCGCGGGCCCGGCCCCGTCGTCCAGCACCTGCTTGATCAGGTCGCGGTGATCGTTTCCCGTCCGCTCGCCCATGGTTCGCTCCCAAGGCGTTGTCGTTCGGGATCATCAAACGCCCGCGCCGAGCGGGCGTCAATGCGACCTTCCTACCACCACGTCTCGGGCTTGGCCGCAAAGCCCGCCGCGTCTTCCAGCGCCTTGCCGACACGGAAGACCGTCGCCTCGTCCAGCGCCTTGCCGATGACCTGCAGGCCCAGCGGCAGGCCGCCGGAGTCCACGCCCGCCGGCACCGAAAGGCCCGGCAGGCCGGCCAGGTTGGCCGTCACCGTGAAGACGTCGTTCAGATACATGGTCACCGGATCGATCTGCTTGTCGCCCAGGGCGAAGGCCGCCGACGGCGTGGACGGCGTCAGGATGGCGTCCACCTGGCCCCAGACCTTGTCGAAGTCCTCGGCGATGCGGCGACGCACCTTCAGCGCACGGACGTAATAGGCGTCATAGAATCCGGCCGACGACAGCACATAGGCGCCGATGGTCAGGCGACGCTGCACCTCCTTGCCGAAGCCTTCCGCCCGGCTGGTCTCGTACAGGTCCGTCAGCGACTTGGCCTCGGCCGCGCGATGGCCGAAGCGCATGCCGTCGTAGCGCGCAAGGTTGGACGACGCCTCGGCCGGCGCCACGATGTAATAGGTCGGCAGGGCGTATTTGGTGTGCGGCAGGCTGATGTCGACGATCTCGCAGCCCGCGGCCTTCAGCCATTCGACGCCCTGGTCCCAAAGCGCCTGGATTTCGGCGGGCATGCCGTCCACGACGTATTCGCGCGGCACGCCGATGCGCAGGCCCTTCACGGACTGACCGACCGAGGCGGTCCAGTCCGGCGTCTCGACGTCCAGGCTGGTCGAATCCTTCGGATCGAACGAGCACATGGACTTCAGCAACAGGGCCGCGTCCTCGACCGTCTTGGTGATCGGCCCGGCCTGGTCCAGCGAACTGGCGAAGGCCACCATCCCGAACCGGCTGGCGCGGCCGTAGGTCGGCTTGATGCCCACCGTGCCGGTGAAGGCGGCTGGCTGGCGGATCGATCCGCCGGTGTCCGACGCCGTCGCGGCCAGGCACAGGTCCGCCGCCACCGCCGAGGCCGAGCCGCCCGACGATCCGCCTGGCGTCAGTTCGGCGTTCGACGCCTTGGACTTCCACGGATTCTTCACCGGCCCGAAGGCGCTGGTCTCGTTGGACGAGCCCATGGCGAACTCGTCCATGTTCAGCTTGCCCAGCATCACCGCCCCGTCGCGCCACAGATTGGCGGTGACGGTCGATTCATAGGGCGGAACGAAGCCGCGCAGCATGTTGGAGCCGGCCGTCGTCTGCACGCCGTCGGTGCAGAACAGGTCCTTGATCCCCAGCGGCGCGCCTTCCAGCGCCCCGCCCTGCCCCGCCGCCAGCCGGGCGTCGGACGCCTTGGCCATCTCCAGCGCCTTGTCCGCCGTCACCTCGACATAGGCGTTCAGCGTCGGGTTCGACGCCGCGATATTGGTCAGGAAGGCCTGGGTGATCTCGGCCGAGGTGAAGGCCTTGGCCTTCAGGCCGTCGACGGCGCCCTTCAGGGTCAGCTTGGTCAGGTCGCTCATGACTATTCGACCACCTTGGGCACGACGAAGAAGCCGTCCGCCGACTTGGGCGCGTTGGACAGGACGTCGGCGATCTTGCCGCCGTCGGTCACCACGTCGTCGCGCAGGCGCAGCGGCTGGGCGACGTTCGAGGTCATGGGCTCGACGCCGTCGACATCGACCTCGTTCAGCTGCTCGATCCACTGCATGATGCCGTTCAGCTCCTGCGCCAGCGGCTCCAGCCGGTCCTCGGGGGTCTTGATCCGGGCGAGATGCGCCACCTTGCGCACCGTCGCGGCGTCGATGGCCATGCGGCCCTCCAAACACACGGTGGGAATTTGGGATTCCACACTCAAGTTGAATTCGAAGGGGTCGGATTAGCGTTCCGACCCCGGTTTCACAAGGCGATGACTTTGACTTCCGGCGCTTTGGGGCCTACCGCCCGGCCCGTGCCCGTCCTCGACCTCCTCGACCTGCCCGCCGCCTGCCCGCCCGACACGCCGTGGATGGGGCTGGACCTGGGCGAGAAGACCATCGGCGTCGCCGTGTCGGACGCCACCCGCATGATCGCCTCCCCGCTGGAGCTGATCCGCAAGTCCAAGTTCACGCTGGAGGCCGAACATCTGTTCAAGCTGATGGCGCACCGCAAGGTCTCGGCCCTGGTCGTCGGCCTGCCGATCAACATGGACGGAACCGAAGGTCCGCGCGCCCAATCGTGCCGCGCCTTCGCCCGCAATCTGGAACGGCTGCGCCCCGTCAACGTCGCCTTCTGGGACGAGCGGCTGTCGACCAGCGCGGTCGAACGCTTCCTGATCGACGAACTGGACCTGAACCGCAAGCGCCGCGCCGGCGTGGTCGACCGCACCGCCGCCGCCTGGATCCTGCAGGGCGCGCTGGACCGGGTTCGCGACCAGGCGACCTGGGTCTAGTGGGCGGCCTGTTTCTCGGCATCGCGCCGGTCTTCGTGCTGATCGCCCTGGGCTATGGCCTGCGCAAGTCGGATTTCCTGCCCGACGCCGCCTGGCGGCCGATCGAGAAGCTGTCGATCAACATCCTCTATCCCGGCTTTCTGATCCCGGCGATCTGGCATGCCGACCTGGCGGGCGACAGCGCGGGCCCGGCCGGCGGCGCGGCGGTGGCGTCGGTGATCGTGGTCGCCGCCTTGGCGTTGGCGGCCAAGCCGCTGATCCGCCTGGACGGCCCGGCCTACACCAGCGTCTTCCAGGGCGTGATCCGCTGGAACAGCTTCGTCTTCCTGCCCGTGGTTCAGGCGGCGTTCGGGCCCCAGGGTCTGGCCGTCGCCGCCGTCATGATCGCCTGCATAATTCCCGTCACCAACATCGCCTGCGTCGCCGTGCTGGCGCGCTGGGGCGCCGATCAGCGGGGCGTCTCGCCCCTGGCCTTGCTCACGGCCATGCTGAAGAACCCGATCCTGATGGCCTGCCTGATCGGCCTGATGCTGAACTTCGCCGGCGCGCCGGACTTTCCGGTCCTGTCGCGCATTCTGGAGCTGATCGGCGGCGCGGCCCTGCCGCTGGGCCTGATCGTCGCGGGCGCGGGCCTCA
The DNA here is from genome assembly GCF_023503965.1 of Brevundimonas albigilva. GTDB lineage: Bacteria > Pseudomonadota > Alphaproteobacteria > Caulobacterales > Caulobacteraceae > Brevundimonas > Brevundimonas albigilva. The sequence goes on from NZ_CP097298.1 coordinate 386,800, forward strand.
GCTTCGCCGAGGTGGCGCGGCGCCGGATCACCGTCGGCGGGGTTTCGGTCGTCAAGCTGCTGGTCATGCCCTTCCTGATGTGGGGCGTCTGCCGGTTGCTGGGCGGCGACCAGCTGGCCCAGGCCCTGGCCATGCTGTGCGGCGCGACGCCTGGCGCCGCAGCATCCTACATGCTGGCGCGACAGATGGGCGGGGATGCGCCTCTGATGGCCGGGGTCATCGCCCTGACCACCGTCGGCGGGGCGATAACCATGCCGCTGTTCCTGGCGCTGTTCCATTTGGCGTGAAGGCCGCCTATAGCCGCGTCTCGATGACCCAGCCGCCCACCGTCACCGAACAAACCATCCAGGAGCGGCTGATCCCGTTCCCCCGCGCCCATTTCCTGGCCGCCTCGGACCTGAACCCCTACGTCGTTCCGCAGCTGCTGGACCTCGGCGACGCCTTCGTCGACTTCAATCGCCAGTCATCCAAGGCGCTGGACGTGCTGCACGGGCGCACGGTCGTGAACCTGTTCTTCGAGAACTCGACCCGCACCTCCTCCTCGTTCGAGATCGCGGCCAAGCGGCTGGGCGCCGATGTGGTGACCATGCCGGTCGCCTCCTCCTCGGTGAAGAAGGGCGAAACCCTGATCGACACGGCGGTCACCCTAAACGCCATGAAGCCAGACATCCTGGTTGTGCGTCACTCGGCCTCGGGCGCCGCCGAACTGCTCAGCCAGAAGGTCGGCTGCGCGGTGGTCAACGCCGGGGACGGCCGCCACGAACACCCGACCCAGGCCCTGCTGGACCTGCTGTCCATGCGCCGCGCCCTTGGCGACGTGACCAGCCTGACCATCGCCATCTGCGGCGACATCACCCACAGCCGCGTGGCCCGCTCCAACGTCGCCCTGCTGCAGATGATGGGCGCGCGGGTGCGCCTGATCGGCCCGCCGACCTTGGTGCCCGGCGACGCCGACCGCTGGGGCTGCGAGGTGTTTCACGACATGCGCGAGGGGCTCGCCGGCTGCGACGTGGTGATGATGCTGCGGTTGCAGTTGGAGCGGATGGCCGGCGCCCTGGTCCCCTCGACTCGCGAATACTTCCGCTTCTGGGGCCTGGACCGCGAGAAACTGGCCTGGGCCAATGAAGGGGCGAAGGTCATGCACCCCGGCCCGATGAACCGGGGCGTCGAGATCGATTCCGACGTCGCCGACGACCTGGACGTCTCCCTGATCCAGGATCAGGTCGAGATGGGCGTCGCCGCCCGCATGGCGGTGCTGGCCTCCCTCTCCGCCCGCTGGGGAGACGCCGCATGAGCGACACCATCACCGTCTTTTCGGATGCCCGCCTTCTGGACCCGGCCACAGGCAGGGACGGCCCCGCCACACTCATCGTCCAGCACGGCAAGATCATAGAGGTCGCATTCGAGCGGCAGTTTCATACTGAGCTCGGCACCGACTTCGAGATCATCGACTGCGACGGCCACTGCCTCGCGCCCGGCCTGATCGACATTCGGGTCAAGACCGGCGAACCGGGCGCCGAGCCCAAGGAGACGCTGAAGTCCGCCAGCCTGGCCGCCGCCGCCGGGGGCGTGACCACCATCGTCGTCCAGCCCGACACCGACCCCGCCGTCGACGACCCGGCGATGATCGACTTCATCCAGCGTCGCGGCGCGGCCCTGAACCTGGTCAATGTCCGCGCGGCGGGCGCCGCGACCAAGGCGCTGGGCGGCGAGCGCATGGCCGAGATCGGCCTGATGGACGAGGCCGGCGCCCTCTATTTCACCGACGGCGACAAGGTCATCGTCAACAGCCGCACCCTGCAAAGGGTGATGAGCTACGCCGCGGCCTTCAACGCCCTGATCGCCTGCCGTCCGTCCGACCCCTGGCTGACGGAAGGCGCGGTCGCCGCCTCCGGCGAACTGGCCACCCGCCTGGGCCTGTCGGGCAGCCCGGCCATCGCCGAACGCATCGGGCTGGAGCGCGACCTGGCCCTGGTCGAACAGACCGGCGCCCGTTTCCTGGTCGATCAGATCTCGACCGAGGGCGCGCTGGAGACCCTGGCCCGCGCCCGCGCCAAGGGGCTGGAGGTCGCCGTCAGCGTCTCGATCAACCACCTGTGCTTCAACGAGGTGGACATCGGCGACTACCGCACCTTCTACCGACTGGACCCGCCGCTGCGATCCGAGGCGGATCGTCAGGCCTTGATCGAGGCCGTGCGCGACGGCCTGATCGACGTCATCACCTCCGCCCACGCCCCCGCCCCGGCCGAGGACAAGCGCCGCCCGTTCAGCGAGGCCGCGCCCGGCGCCGTGGGCCTGGAGACCCTGCTGCCCGCCGCCCTGACGCTGCACCACGAGGACGGTCTGGACCTGCTCGACGTCCTGCGCCCGCTGACCCACGGCCCGGCCGCCCTCCTGGGTCTCGACGCCGGCGTCCTGGCCGAAGGCGCGCCCGCCGACCTGATCCTGTTCGACCCCGGCGCACCCGTCATCGTCGACGCCGACGCCCTGCATTCCAAATCCAAGAACTCCCCCTTCGACGGCCGCCGGCTTCAGGGCAAGGTGGTCGGAACCTGGGTCGCGGGCCGCAAGGTTCACTGAGAACGGCGGCCTAAGCCGTCAGCGTCCGTTTCACAACCGCCTTGAACGGCCCGTTCGCCTGACCGGCCCTGAGCGCCAGGCCGCGCGCCAGCCGGGCGGGCGGCGTCTCTTCGGTGAACAGCCGCACCAGGGCGTTGGTCCCCTGATACAGGGGCCAGCTGGCCAGCCGGTGTTCGTGCTGATAGCGGGCCAGCAGCCGCTCAGACCCAATGTCGCCGCCGCGCGCAGACCGCACGACCTTGGCCAGGGTCTCCTGCCCCCGTAGGCCCAGGTTGAAGCCGTGGGCCGTCACCGGATGCATCCCCACGGCCGCATCGCCGATCAGCGCGAACCCCGGGCCCGCGAACCGATGGCTCCAGGTCGTGGCCAGAGGATAGGCGTGACGCGTCCCGACCAGCGCCAGCCCGCTCAGCCGCCCCTTCAGCCGCCGCTCCATCTCGGCCGAGAAGGCCTCGGGCGACATCCCCATCAGGTCCGCCACGGCCGGCGTCGCCAGCGTCAGCACCACCGACGACACCCGCTGGTCCGGGTCGGCGACGGGCAGCAGGGCGACGGTCTGGCCGTGGTCGAACCATTCGGTCGCCACATGGCCGTGCGGCTGGTCGTGGCGTATCCGGCACACCATCATCGACCGGCCCAGCCGGTTGATCCCGGCCCCCACGCCCAGCTGGTCGCGCGTGAAAGAAAAGCGCGAATCCGCCGCGACCACCAGCCTGGCGCGGATCGTCGTTCCGTCGTCCAGCGTCAGCCGGCCGCGCGGGGCGGCGGTCTGGACACGGCAGGCCGCCACCCGCCGCCCCGCCATCAGGGTCGCGCCCGCCTGGCCCTCGACGACTTCGAACAGGGCGCGCCGGATCAGGTGATTCGGGATCAGCACCCCCAGCCGGTCCGCGTTCCTCGCCCCGAACGTCAGGGCGAAGGCCGAGCCGCCGTCCAGCACCCGCGCCTGGCGCAGGTTGGAGATGTGATCCGCCGGAATCCGATCCCAGGCGCCCATCGTCTTCAACAGACGCATCGAATGATGGGTCAGGGCGATCTCGCGCCCGTCGAAGGCGGGCTCGCGCAGCGCCGCCTCGTCCTGTCCCTCGATCAGGGCGACCGACAGCCCCGCCCCCGCCAGGCACCGCACGAAGGCCAGGCCGGCCGGCCCGGCGCCGACCACGGCGATGTCGAAGTCTGAAATCTGGCTCATGGCCCGCTTGTGCGCCATCCGATCATCGCCGGCCTTGATCGAGCGCAAGTCGGCGCGGCGGTCAGCGCGGGCGGGGAGGGTCGCCGCCTTGGCCACCTGGGGCGCCAGCACCCCCTTCACCGCCAGCGGCGTGTCGGTGGCGATCACGCTCACGCCCTGGAGGAACAGGTCGCGATATTCCGACACGTCCCCGTCGGCCGCATAGCGGTCGTCGCGGCGCACGCCTTCCGCGCCCAGGGTGCCGAACTGCACCTCGACGCCCGCGTCCCGCAGCGATCGCCACAGCGCCGGCCGCTCCTCGCGCGTCCCGGTCCAGGCCAGGATCTGCGCCGGGTTCAGCCCCGCCAGATCCTCGGTCCCGTTCAGGCCCGCCGAGATCATCATCTCCGGCGCCATGGCCGCCACCGCCCGAGCGTCGGCGTCGGTGTAGGTGATCAGGATCACCCGATCCTGCGCCCGCGAGCGCCGGACCTGGTCGATCACCGCCCGCGCCAGATCCACCGTGCTGTCGCCGTCCGCCGGCTTCAGGTCGATGCTGGCGATGGCGCCGACCCGTCCGGCCGCGTCCAGCGCTTCGTCCAGGGTCGGCGGCGACGCGTCGGTCAGGGCGCCGTTCGACGCCTTCAGCCGGGCGGCCTTGACCTGCGCCAGCGTCAGATCCGCGACCCGGCCCCGGCCTGTCGTCGTCCGCTCCATCGTCTCGTCGTGCATCAGCACCAGCTGGCCGTCCCGGGTCAGCACGGCGTCGATCTCCAGGATCGCATTGGGGATCGCCCGTCCCGTCGCCTCGATCGCGGCGATGGAATTCTCCGGTTGATCCATCGCCGAAACCGCCCGGTGCGCCGAGATCGCCACGCCTCCGTTCCGGACGCAGTCGAAATAGGCCGCCAACGCCGGACCCGGTTCGGGCGCGCGCGAAGTGGGCGCGGCGCCCACGCAACCGCTCGTGGACAGAAGCAGGGCCACGGCGGCGGCCATCCGGATTCGGGTCATCGAGGTCTCCAGCGAAACGCGCCGGACCAGACGGCGCCCGCATCGCCGGGTCAAGAGGTCGGATCGCCCTTGCTCCGCGCCGCCGGCCGACGCATTTTGCCGCGACAGGACAAGGGGAGCGAGATCAACGTGCAGGATCTGGTCGCGCCGACCGTGGCGACGCTCGCCCTCGTGGCGCTGGGCGGCTACCTGCTGGGCTCCATACCGTTCGGCGTGGTCATCACCCGCGCGGCCGGCGCCGGAGACGTGCGCAACATCGGCTCGGGCAATATCGGCGCGACCAACGTCCTGCGCACCGGCCGCAAGGACCTGGCGCTGGCCACCCTGCTGCTGGACGCCGGCAAGGGCGTCGCCGCCCTGCTGATCGCCCGTCACCTGTTCGACAGCGAACTGGCCGGCGCCGTCGCCGGCGGCGCGGCCTTCCTGGGTCACCTTTTCCCCATCTGGCTGAGGTTCAAGGGCGGCAAGGGCGTGGCCACCTTCTACGGCCTGCTGCTGGCGGCCGCCTGGCCGCTGGGCCTGATGGCGGGGGCCGTGTGGCTGATCTGCGCCTTCCTGTTCCGCTATTCGTCGCTGGCGGCCCTGATCTCCTCGGCGACGGCGCCGTTCCTGGCCCTGCTTCCGCTGGCGGCGGTCGGCCTGCCGGTCTCGGCGCCGATCCTGGCGCTGGCCGTCTTCGCCGCCGTGCTGATCTGGATCCGGCACCACGAGAACATCGCCCGGCTGCTGAAGGGCCAGGAACCGCGCATCGGGGCGAAGAAGGCGTGACCCTGTCGGCGGCCGAGCGGTTCGCACGGCTGCGGCTGGCCCGCACCGACCGCATCGGTCCCGTCGCCTTCGCCCAGCTTCTGGGCCGCTATGGTTCGGCCGTCCGCGCGCTGGGGGCCCTGCCCGACCTGGTTCGCAAGTCCGGAGCCGCCTCCATTCCCCCGCCACCCGAAACCGTTGAGCGCGAACTGGCGGCCGGAGATCGCATCGGCGCCCGACTTCTGGTGCTGGGCGATCCCGACTATCCGGAGAGGCTGGCGGCGCTCGATCCTGCCCCGCCCGTCCTGTGGACGCGCGGCCGAACGGAACTCCTGGCCCGCCCCTGCGTCGCCGTCGTCGGCGCCCGCATCGCGTCGGCCGGCGGTCAGCGCATCGCGCGAGGCCTGGCCGATCAGCTGGGCCAGGCCGGCCATGTCGTCGTCTCGGGCTTGGCGCGCGGCATCGACGCCGCCGCCCACGAGGGGGCCCTGTCGACCGGGACCGTGGCCGTCCTGGGCGGAGGGGTGGACGACATCTATCCGCCCGAACACGCCGACCTCTACGCCCGCGTGGTCGACCGGGGCTGCGTCGTTTCCGAAAGCCCGATCGGCGCCCGCGCCCAGGCGCGCGACTTCCCCCGCCGCAACCGCATCATCTCGGGCCTGTCGCGCGGCGTGGTGGTGGTCGAGGCCGAGATTCGGTCCGGTTCGCTGATCACCGCGCGCCTGGCCGCCGAACAGGGCCGCGACGTCTTCGCCGTGCCGGGCTCGCCGCTGGATCCCCGGGCCCGCGGCCCCAACGAACTGCTGCGCCAGGGCGCCATCCTGTGCGAAGGAATCGAGGACATCGAACGCGCCTTCACCACCCTGCGCGGGCTTAGCGAGCCCCCGGCGCCCTCGCTTATCTACGAAGGCGATCTGGACGACGGCCTGCTGGAACGGGTCGCCGCCCTCCTGTCGCCCACGCCGACGCCGCGCGACGAGATCGCCCGCGCCCTGGACCTGCCGGTCGCCCAGGTCGCCGCCGCCCTGCTGGAACTCAGCCTGGCCGGCCGGGCGGAACTGCTGCCGGGCGGTCTGGCGTCGCTGTAGGTCAGGCCGGCGGGGCGCCCGCGACCTGGGCCACCTGCTCCAGCATCGCCGCCAGGCGCCCGTCCCCGTCGTCGCGGGCCATGCGCGCCATCTCCAGCGCCATCGCGCCGATATATTCCCGTGTGGGGAAGGGCGCCGCCTCGATATCGGAACGCACAGGGGTCGTCGGTGTCGGTGTCCGTCGCGCCGCGTTCATAATCGCCTCCGTTGCAAACCAACAATCTAGACGCGCTTTGTTAAAAAACACAACTACCTTAGGGTGTAACGCGCGGGAAGCGATTGACAGCAGCGCTCGCGCCAACCACGTTCGCGCCCCTTCCCGAGACTGACCCCATCATGAACCTCGTCATCGTCGAGAGCCCCGCCAAGGCCAAGACCATCAACAAGTATCTCGGCGCGGACTATGAGGTCCTGGCGTCCTACGGCCACGTGCGCGATCTGCCGTCCAAGGACGGCTCCGTCCTGCCGGACGACGACTTCTCGATGCACTGGGAGGCCGACGCCAAGGGCGCCAAGCGCCTGTCCGAAATCGCCGAGGCGGCCAAGCGCGCCGACCGCGTGATCCTGGCCACCGACCCCGACCGCGAAGGCGAGGCGATCAGCTGGCACGTCCTGGAAGTGCTGAACAAGAAGAAGGCGCTGAAGGACACCCACGTCGAACGCGTCACCTTCAACGCCATCACCAAGTCCGCCGTGCTGGAGGCGATGGCCAATCCGCGCCAGCTGGATATGGAGCTGGTCGAGGCCTATCTGGCCCGTCGCGCGCTGGACTATCTGGTCGGCTTCACCCTGTCGCCGGTCCTGTGGCGCAAGCTGCCGGGCGCCCGCTCGGCCGGCCGCGTCCAGTCGGTCGCGCTGCGCATCGTCGTCGATCGCGAGATGGAGATCGAGAAGTTCAAGCCTCAGGAATACTGGTCCATCGAGGCCGATCTGAACGCCGACAGCCCGCCCTTCACCGCCCGCCTGGTCAAGCACGCCGGCAAGCGCGTCCAGCGCTTGGACATCAAGGACGAGGCGACCGCCAAAGCCGCCCGCGCCGCCATCCAGGCCGGCGACTTCACCATCAATTCGATCGAGAAGAAGCCGGTCCGGCGCAATCCGGCCCCGCCCTTCACCACCTCGACCCTGCAGCAGGAAGCCGCGCGCAAGCTGGGCTTCACCGCCCAGCGCACCATGCAGGCGGCCCAGAAGCTGTATGAGGGCGTCGACGAGACCGGCGGCCTGATCACCTATATGCGGACCGACGGCGTCTCGGTCAGCCCCGAGGGCCTGGCCCAGGCGCGTGAGGTCATCGGCAAGGAATACGGCCCCGCCTACGTTCCCTCGGAACCGCGCTATTACAAGGTGAAGGCCAAGAACGCTCAGGAAGCGCACGAAGCGATCCGGCCGACCAACATCGCCCGCCACCCCGATTCCGTGCGCCTCGATTCCGATCTGCAGCGCCTCTACGAACTAATCTGGAAGCGCATGGTAGCCTCCCAGATGGAGGCGGCGCGCCTGGACCGCACCACGGTCGAGATCGAGACCTCCGACGGCCAGACGGGCCTGCGCGCCACCGGCCAGGTGGTCACCTTCGACGGCTTCCTGGCCGTCTATGAGGAAGGCCGCGACGAGAAGCAGAAGGGGGCGGAAGGCGACGAGGGCGAAGACGACGCCCGCCGCCTGCCGGCGCTGAAGGAAGGCGCGCGCGCCAAGGTCGACGCCATCCGCACCGACCAGCATTTCACCGAACCGCCCCCGCTATTCGGAAGCCACTCTGGTCAAGAAGCTGGAAGAGCTGGGCATCGGCCGCCCCTCGACCTACGCCTCGACCCTGTCGACCCTGCGCGACCGCGAATATGTCCGCGTCGACAAAAACCGCTTCTACCCCGAGGACAAGGGCCGCCTGGTCACGGCCTTCCTGGAGCAGTTCTTCAGGAAGTGGGTCGAATACGACTTCACCGCCGCCCTGGAGACCCAGCTGGACGAGGTGTCGGCCGGCGACCTGAACTGGAAGGTGCTGCTGCGCAACTTCTGGCAGGACTTCCACGCCGCGACCCAGGCCGCCGGGGAACTGCGCACCACCGCCATCCTGGACGCCCTGAACGAAAGCCTGGGCGCCCATATCTTCCCGGACAAGGGCGACGGCTCTGACCCGCGCGAATGCCCCCTGTGCCACCAGGGCCAGCTCAGCCTGAAGACCAGCCGCTTCGGCGCCTTCATCGGCTGTTCGCGCTATCCCGACTGCAAATACACCCGCCCGGTCGCCAGCCCGTCGGCCGAGGACGGTTCGGCCGAGAGCGGCGACCGCGAACTGGGAATCGACCCGGCGACGGGCCAGCCGGTGCAGCTGAAGATCGGCCGCTTCGGCCCCTATGTCGAAATCACGCCGCCGGATGGCGAAAAGCCGAAACGCTCGTCCCTGCCCAAGGGCTGGTCCCCCGCCTCGCTGACACTGGACCAGGCGCTGCGTCTGCTGGCCCTGCCGCGCGAGGTCGGGGTCCACCCCGAGGACGGCAAGCCGATCACGGCCGGCCTGGGCCGCTACGGGCCGTTCGTCCTACACGCCGGCACATACGCCAACGTCTCGGACATCGAGGAGGTGTTCGAGGTCGGCCTGAACCGCGCCGTGGCCCTGCTGGCCGAAAAGCGCGCCGGCCGGGCCGGTCGCGGCGCCGCGGCGGCCCCGCTCAAGGACCTGGGCGCCCATCCCGAGACGGGCGAGCCGATCCACGTCATGGCCGGCCGCTTCGGCCCCCATGTGAAGTCCGGCAAGATCAACGCCACTTTGCCCAAGGGCGCGGCGCCGGAAGACCTGACGCTGGAAGACGCCCTGCCGCTACTCGCAGCCAAGGCCGCCGCCGCGCCCAAGAAGAAGGCCCCCGCCAAGAAGGCGGCCGCGCCCAAGAAGGCGCCGGCCAAGAAGGCCGCGACGGCCAAGAAGGCGGCCCCGAAGAAGGCTGAGGACTAACCCCGCAGGATCTGCAGCCGGTTCGCGCCGGAGCGGACAAAGCCGTGGCGCGCCTCCGCCGCCAGCGCCGCCTCGTCCACGGCCTGGGGCCGCGCCAGGGTGACGCACAGCCGCCCGGCCTTGGTCTCGGCCGCCGTGACATTGGACCGTCCGCCCAAGGCCCGCGTAAGGCGCTCCGACAGGGCCACCTCGGTCGCGCGCGGCGGCGTCGCGGCGGTCGCGGCCAGAGCGGCTCCGCCCATGTGGTCGCGCATCTCCTGGGCCACGGCGTCGGCGATGGGGCCCAGCACCACCTGCAGGCTGCCCGGCGCCGGGGCGATCACGCCGCGTGCGCCCAACCGCTTCAGCGCCGCCTCGTCCACCGCCTCGCGTTGGGCAATCCCCAGCCTCAGCCGCGTGGTGCAGGCCGCCACCGCCGTCAGATTGCCCGCCCCGCCCAGGGCGACGACGAAATCCTCGCCCCGCCCCCCGGCGGCCTTCGGGGCCGCCGACGCCTCGACCGGCTCGTCCTCGCGACCGGGGGTCTTCAGGTTCAGCACCCGGATGAACAGTCGAAACAGGCCGTAATAGAGGCTGAAATAGACCAGGCCGACGGGGATCAGCAGCCACGGCCGCGTCGACTTGCCGAAGTTCAGCACATAGTCGAACAGCCCCGCCGAAAAGGTGAAGCCCAGCCGCACCCCCAGCAGGTCCATCACCACCATGGCTGCGCCCGTCAGCACCGCATGGATGGCGTAGAGCACCGGCGCCAGGAACATGAAGGTGAACTCGATCGGCTCGGTCACCCCGGTCAGGAAGGCGGTCAGGGCCAGGGACGCCAGCATGCCGCCGACGGCCTTCCTGCGCTCGGGCCGGGCGGCGTGATACATGGCCAGGCAGGCGGCCGGCAGGCCGAACATCATCACCGGGAAGAAGCCGCTCATGAAGACGCCCGCCGTCGGGTCGCCGGCGAAGAAGCGGTTCAGGTCGCCCGTTGCCCCTTGATAGTCGCCGACGATGAACCAGGCGACATTGTTCAGGATGTGATGCAGGCCGGTGATGATCAGCAGACGGTTCAGCAGGCCATAGACGAACAGGCCGATCTCGCCCGATCCGACGACCGCCCGGCTGAACACGTCGATGGCGTGGTCGATGGCGGTGAACGACAGCCCCACGATCGCCGCCAGCGCCAGCGCCGCCAGCCCAGAGGCGATCGGCACGAACCGCCGCCCGCCGAAGAAGGCCAGGTAGTCGGGCAGCTTCAAGGTCGAGAAGCGATTGTAGAAGTCGCCCGCGATCAGGCCCGAGACGATGCCGATCGGCACCCCCAGGCGCGCCATCGCCTGATCCTTGAACGCGGTCCCGGCCGCCCCGAGCGCGTCGCCCGTCAGCCCGGCCGTGATCTCCTGCGGCACGGTCAGCAGCACCTTGGACGCCTCGACCGCGATCAGATAGCCGACCACGCCCGCCAGGCCCGCCGCGCCGTTGTTGTCGCGCGCCAGGCCCACAGCCACGCCCACGGCGAACAGCAGGCCCAGGTTGGAGAACACCGCCTGCCCCGCCGCCGAGATGAAGGCGATGTCCAAAAGGTCCGGCTGGCCCAGCCGCAGAAGCAGCCCCGCGATGGGCAGCACGGCGATGGGCAGCATCAGGGCGCGGCCCAGCGGCTGCAGGCTGGACAGACCGATCTTCATGCCACGGCTCCCACGGCGCGGGGTTGGAGAAGCGCGGCCAGCCGCTCGCCGGCCAGGGCGCGCACCGCCTCGGCGCCGTCCTGCGCCAGGGCCTCGGCGGCCAGCGCGCGGCAGTCGTCCAGGGTCAGGCCGCGCACCACAGCCTTGACCTCCGCGACCATCGACGGCGTCGCCGACAGTTCGCGCACGCCCAGGCCGATCAGGATGGGAACGGCCGTCAGGTCCGACGCCAGTCCGCCGCAGACGCCGATCCATTTCAGCGCGCCCGCCCCTTCCACCGACCGGGCGATCAGGCGCAGCACGGCGGGATGCAGCCCGTCTAGCTGCGCCGCCAGCCCCGCGTTCTGGCGATCCATCGCCAGGGCGTATTGCGTCAGGTCATTGGTGCCGAAGGAGATGAAGTCGATGGCCGGGGCCAGCCGGTCCGTGGTCATGGCGGCCGCCGGGGTCTCGATCATCACCCCCAGCAGGGGCGCCGCGCCGCCGGTCTCGGCGACCGCGACGTCCAGCATGGCGCGCGCCTGTCGCACCTCGGCGACCGAGGCGATCATCGGCAGCATCACCGCGACCGCGCCTCTGGATCGCACGCGGCAGATCGCCCGCAGCTGGGTTAGCAGGATGTCGGGCCGGTGCAGGCCGGACCGCACGCCGCGCAGGCCCAGCGCTGGGTTCTCCTCGGGCGGGGTCGGCAGATAGGGCAAGGGCTTGTCGCCGCCCGCGTCCAGCGTGCGCACGATCAGGGGCCGCCCGTCCAGGGCGTCGGCGATGGCCTGATACTCGGCCAGTTGCTCGTCCTCGTCGGGCGCCGTCTCGCGCTCCAGGAACAGGAATTCGGTCCGCAGCAGGCCGCAGCCCTCGGCGCCGCCCGCGACGGCCGGCGCGGCTTCAGCCGCGTCGCCCAGATTGGCGAACACCTCGATGCGGACCCCGTCGGCCGTGCGGCAGTCCTCGCCCGCCAGGGCGCGGGCGTCGGCGCGTCGACGCTCTCGCGCGGCCGCGGCGCTCTGGGCGCGGGCCTGCCGCGCAGCGGACGGGGCGGCGATCATCTGGCGGCCGTCGGCGTCCAGCACCACCAGAACGCCGTCCTCGACCCGCTCCAGCCCGTCGCCCACCGCGACCAGGCCGGCCGGCACGCCCATGGCCGCGGCCAGGATGGCGACGTGCGATGTCGGCCCGCCGCGCACCGTGCAGATCCCCGCCAGCCGCGCGGCGTCCAGCGCCATCAGCTGCGACGGCAACAGGTCGTCGGCCACCACGATCGAACCCGGCCCGATGGCGACGGGCGCCGGCGCCGCTTCGCCCGACAGCGCGATCAGCACCTGGCGTTCCAGGTCCAGCAGGTCGTCGGCCCGCTCGGCCATGCGTGGATCGTCCATGGCGCGGAACAGGGCCGCGCCCGCCCGCGTCGCCTCGCGCCAGGCGAAGCCGGCCCCGCGCCCCTCCGCCACATGGCGCTCGGCCGTCTCGATCAGGCCGGGATCGTCCAGGAAAGCCAGGTGGGCGGCCAGGATGGCGCGGCGATGCGCCCCGCCCCCGGCCGCGGCCCGCTCGATCTGGGAACGCACGGCGGACAAGGCCTGATGCAGCGCCGTCGTCTCGGCCGCCACGCCCCGGCCGGCCTCGGCCACGACGATCTCGCTCTGGCGCAAGCGCACGGCCCGACCGACGACCAGGCCCGGCGCCGCCGTGACCCCGCTCAGGATCAGTTCGCCATCCTCGCCGATGATGGGCGCGGCCTTCACCGACGCGACGACCGTCGCCGTGTGGCCCTGCCCCTCTTCCAGACCCGACAGGATCAACGCCCGCACCGCCTCCAGCGCCTCAGCCGCCTGACGCCCCGACGCCTCCAGCTTCAGTTCGTCGCCGTCCCGGACGCCCAACCCCATCAGGGCGACCAGACTGGCCGCGTCGGCCCGGCGCTCGCCCAGCCTCAAGGTCACCCGTGCATCGAAACCCTTGGCGCAGGCCGCAATCCGGGCCGCGGGGCGCGCGTGCAGGCCATGCGGCAGCGGCGCCCTGACCATCGTCGTCAACGTCTCGCCCTGGCCCTGCACGGCCGCGCCGTCCTCGATCACGACGGTCAGGATCGCCTCCCCCGCCCTGACGCTGCGCCCCGGATCGATCGCCGTCGCCGCGCCGCCGCCGACCACGATCACCGGCGACAGCAGGCTTTTCGCCCCGTCGGCGATGACGTCCAGATCCAGCGTCAGCAGCGGATCGCCCGCCTTCACTTTCGCGCCCTCGGCTGCATGGACCGTGAATCCGGCCCCGTTCAGCGCCACCGTCTCCAGCCCGACATGAATCAGCACCTCAACGCCCTCGGCCGAGCGCACCGTCACCGCGTGGCGACTGGCCGGCAGGCCGACGACGACCCCGTCGAACGGCGCGCGCACCACGGGCTCGGTGGGATCGATCGCGACCCCGTCGCCCACCAAGCCCTCGGCGAAGGCGGCGTCGGGAACCTCGCCCAGCGGCGCCAGCCAGCCCGCCATGGGCGCATGGACGACGACGGATGTCACTGCGCGCCTCCGATCCGCACCCAATCGACGCCCCACATCGGGTCCAGCCCCTGCTGGGCGAAGCGCAGGCACAGGTCGGTTCGCCCGTCCCTCGCCGGCAGGTCGCCGCTCAGAACCGTCACGCCCGGATCGGCCGAGGCCGCCTTCAGCGGCAGCACCAGCGCCGGCTGGCCGTCGCAGGCCTTGCCGACGAACACCTTCAGCTCGCCCTCGGGCGTGGCCGGCGTCGCCAGCCGGATGTTGTCCCTGGCCGCCCCGATCTGGAAGTTGAAGGGGACTTGCCCCACCGCGACCTCGATCCGCTTGCCGCCGCTCAGGTCGGCGCCTTCATAGGTCCAGCACGGGTTCATGATGTCCATCATGAAGACAGAACGGTCACCGCTCACCGGCGCGTCGTCGATCAGCGACAGCACCAGCCCGTCCGAGCAGGTCGTCAGCTGGTGGCTGTAGCGCCGCTCGCCCTCGCCCGGAACGGGCGGCGCGGGCTCCAGCCCGCTTGTCGCATAGTCGATGCCCAGCGTCCGATAGCGCGCCAACTGCGGCTCCAGCCGCGCCCGGAACGCGTCCCAGTCCATCCGGTCGTGCGCGGTCCAGGCCACCTCGGCCAGGGCCGCCACGCGCGGGAAGGCCATGTATTCGACCCGGTCCTCGGTGCGCATGTGCTCGGTGAAGATGTTGGCCTGGACGCCGATCACCCGCTGCGCCTGTTCCGGCGTCAGTTCGTCCGGCGTCGGATCGAAGCGATAGACGTCCTCCAGCGAGGAGACGATCTTGCGCCCCGGCGCGCCGTCGGTCGGGCTCTGGCGATAGTCGAAATACAGCACCGGCCCCGGCGTCATCACCGCGTCGTGGCCCAGCCGCGCCGCCTCGATCGCGCCGTCCACGCCGCGCCACGACATGACGGTGGCGTTCGGCGCCAGCCCGCCCTCGAGGATCTCGTCCCAGCCGATCAGCCGTCGACCGCGCGCGTTCAGATGCTTCTCAAGCCGCCCGATGAACCTGCTCTGCAGTTCTTCCTCGTTCGCCAGGCCCAGCTCGCGCATCCGCGCCTGCGTCCGGGGCGAGGCCTTCCACTGGTCCTTGACCGCCTCGTCGCCGCCGACGTGGACGTATTCGCCGGGGAACAGGTCCATCACCTCGTCGAACACCTGCTCGAAGAAGGCGATGGTGGACTCCTCGGTGTTGAACAGGGTCGGATAGACGCCCCAGTCGGCCGGCACCGCAGGCACGGCCGCGCCCGGCGCATCGGTCACGCCCAGCTCGGGATAGGCGGCCACGGCCGCGCTGGCGTGGCCCGGCACGTCGACCTCGGGCACGATGGTGATGTTTCGCGCGGCCGCATAGGCCACGATGTCGCGCACCGTCTCCTGGGTGTAGAAGCCGCCGTACAGCCGCGGCTGCCCGGTCGCCGGATCGAGGTCGGCGTGCGGCCCGGCTCCGGCCTCGACCCGCCAGGCCCCGACCTCGGTCAGGCGCGGATGCCGCTTGATCTCCAGCCGCCAGGCCTGGTCGTCGGTCAGGTGCCAGTGAAAGACGTTCAGCTTGTGCAGCGCCATCCAGTCGATGAAGCCCTTGATGAACTCGGGCGACTGAAAGTGCCGCGCCGAGTCCAGCATCAGGCCGCGCCAGCCGAAGCGCGGCGCGTCCTCGATGGCGACGGCGGCGATGCGCGCCGGGCCCTGCCCCGCCTCGGCCGTGGCCAGCTGCCACAGGCTGATCCCGCCATACAGGAAGCCGCCGAAACCGCCGGCGGTGATGGTCGCGCCCTGGTCGGTGACCGACAGGCCGTAGGCGTCCTGCGCCTTGTCCGCGCGCCGAAGGGCGATGACGCCGGCGCCGGCCACGCCCTCGCGCACGGCCAGGTCCAGCCCGCGCGTGCGCTTCATCAGATCGGCGAAATAGGTCGCGGCGCGTCGCGCCTCCGCATCACCCGCCGGGACGGACAGCACCGTCGCATTCTCCAGCGTGAAGACGCCGCTCCCCGCCCGCACGCTCTGCGGCTCCGGGATGATCGGCGCTTGCGTCTGGGCCTGCGTCTGAGCGTGGGCCGGCGCCAGGCCGACGCACAGGGCCAGCAGGGCGGCCGCGGTCGTGCGGACGATCGGCGTCATAGGGGATCTCGCTGAAGGAAAGAGCGCGCGGAGCCGAAGCCCCGCGCCAGTTCGGCCTCAGGAGAAGGCCAAGGGGAAACATCCGTCGAAGCGCTCATGGCCGCATCCTGAATACGGAAGCGCGGCCATGGCAATCGGCTTGCGGGGACGACGCGGCGCCGTCCCCGCTCCATCGATCAGAACTCGACGGCCAGGGTCGCCATCAGCTTGCGGCCCGTCCGGTACACGCCGCGCGGCAGGGCCACGGTGTTGGCGTAGCTGTAGTACTCGCTGTCCAGCAGGTTCTGCCCCGACACCGTCAGGCTGACGTTGTCGTTGAACCGGTAGCCCGCCGTGGCGTCCAGCGTGTCCACATCGCGCACGTACAAGGCGTCGCCGCGATCCAGACCGGTGAAATACTTGGACCGCCAGGTGTAGGTCACCCGCGCCGAGAACGGACCGCTCTCGTAGAAGGGGCTCAGGTTGACCTGGTGTTTGGAGTTGAACGGCAGGTCCTGGCCATTGTCCGCCTCGCCGTCGACAAGGGTGTAGTTGGCCAGCACCCCGAAGCCGTAGCCGAAGGTCTGCTGATAGGCGACCGACAGCCCCTTCAGCTCGGCCGACCCCGCGTTCGTCGGGCGGCTGATCTGATAGGTGGTGACCGCGTTCTGGGCCTGGTTGAAGTGCTGTTCCGGCGCCGTCTGCTGCAAGATGTAATTGGAGATGTCCTTGTAGAAGACCTCTGCCGACAGGATGGCCTCGGGCTGGAAATACCACTCGGCCGCCAGGTTCAGGTTGGTGGATTCGTACGGATCCAAGTCCGGGTTGCCGCCGCCGCCGGTCAGGATCTGATCCGAAAGCCAGAAGTAGTTGGACATGTCGGCATAGTTCGGCCGCGCGATCACCTTGGCCGCCGCCACGCGGATGATGACGTCCTCAGCGGCGTTGATGGCGACGTTCAGGCTGGGCAGGAAGTCGTCATACTCCTTGCTGGTGACGCTCCATTCCCAGTCCGCCGCCGTCGTGCCGCAGCCGCTCGCTGTCTGATTGACGCAGACATAACCGCCGCTGTCCGACTCGGTGCGGACGTAGCGCAGGCCGATGTTGCCGCGCAGCAGGTCGTTCTCGAAGTTGGCCTGGCCATAGAAGGCGTTGATCGTCTCCTGCACGTTCCAGTTCTGGGCCGTGAACTCAGCGTTCCCGAAGATGGTCGGCACCGGCGCGGCCTGCCAGGGTCGCAGGTATTCGCCCGCCTCGATGTAGTCGGCCAGGGCGTCGCCATCGACGCTGAAGCGGTTGCGCATCTGGTCGTTCACGCCGTCGAAGCCGTCCAGATAGTTGCCCGGCACCTGACCGGGACTGAACAGGGAGGCGTTGTCCGGCGCGCCATAGATCTGCACCGTCACGCCCGACATCTTCTGGTCGGTCTCGTGCTTGCGGTATTTGTAGCCGAACTGGAACCGGTCGAAGAAGCCGGCGCGATCAAAGCCTAGGTCGACCTGACCATAGGTCTCCTCGTCCGTCGTGGGCTTGGAGACGATGTTGCCGCCCCAGCCGGCGTTGTATCCGTCGGGCCCGACCGACGGATCGCCCGCGCCCCAGCCGCCGTCGAACGAGAACTTGGCCGGATTGCTCAGCACGTCATTGTTGGCCGGGTCGGTGTAGGTCAGCACGCCCGGAGAGCCCGGCGCGCCGCGGAAATCGACTTCGTAATCGGCCCAGTTCAGGAACTCCCCGAACAGCTGGCGCTGGGTGCCGCCGTCGGCCTTGGAGTAGCCCACGTCGCCGGACAGGTCCCAGCCCTCGCCGCGCCACTTGCCGTCCAGGTGATAGCTGTCGGTCGTCATCTCGGCTTCGCGGTACTGGACGTCGAGCACGCTCAGCGCATTGTTGAAGGCGGCGTAGGTGATGACGCCGTCCTCGACCTCGATGTCGGTCAGGGCGCCCAGGCTGTTCCAGGTGTTGCCCTGGAAGGCGAACAGCGACTGGTTGATGTTGTCGTAGGTCGCATCGACGTGCAGCCAGTCGAAGTTCAGGTCCAGCTGCTCGACCGGCCGCCATTGCAGGGCGACGGTGTAGCTGTCGCGTTCGCGCGTCTGGTTGAAGAAGTGGGTGCCGAACGAGTTCAGACCCCGCGCGTCAGGGTTGGCCAGCAGGGTCGCTGCGCAGTCGCCCACGCAGTTGCCGTTGGCGATGGCGTCGGCGCCGGGATTTTCCGGATTGCCGCCGTTATAGTAGCTGGCCGGAATGGTGCCGTAAGACTCCAGGCCGTCGCGGCGCAGGCTGTCCTTGGCGTGCTGGGCCGAGACCAGGACCCCGAAGGTGCGGTTCTCGTTATGCCAGCCGCCCAGCAGCGAATACTGCAGGTCGCCTTCTTCCGAGCGGTCGTTGTAGAGATAGGTCAGCGCGCCGGACGCAGTCGTGGCGCCCGTCAGGTCCAACGGCCGGCGCGTCAGGACATCGACCGTGCCGCCGATCGAGCCTTCGTCGATCCGGGCTTCGGGCGACTTGAACACTTCCACCCGGCCGACGATCTGCGGCGCCAACAGGGCGTAGTTGAAGGTCCGACCCGGCTGATCCAGGATGAACCAGTCGGCCGAGGCGACCGTCTGGCCGTTCAGCAGGGTGCGGTTCAGCGCGGGATCGGTGCCCAGGATGGAGACCTTCTCGCCCTGGCCGAACGCCCGGTCGACGGTGACACCCGGAATGATGGTGATGGCCTCGGCCACGTTGGAGCTGGGGAACTTGCCCACGTCCTCGGCGGTGACGACGTCGATGATGGCGTCGGCGTTGCGCTTGGTGGTCAGCGACTGCTGCAGCGACGCCCGGATGCCGGTGACGATCACCTCGTCCACGGTGCTGACCGGTTCGTCCGCGGTCTGCGCGAAGGCCTGGCCGGACGCGACCAGCGCCAGGGCGCTGACGGATCCGGCAAGCAAGGCATGACGAATACTCATGACGCCAGTTCTCCCCATCAATGGATCTGCCCCCGCAGATCCTGAAAAGCCCAATGCAAGACCAATGCGGTCTGTCCCTCGACCGCGAATGCTGGATTACGCCGCCGTTGAAGGAGAGACTTTCATCAATCCATCACACCGCGCAAGACCAAAATGCGAATTGGGCCTACTCTTTTTTGTTATTGGTACTTGATTGGTCGCATGACATCGGTTCAGATGGGCGCAACAACAGGCCCGGGGGCGGGCTGATCCAGGACGGGGCGACATGTCGTTTCTTGAAGCCATAGGCGCGCTGGACGCGCAGCGTTCGGCGCCGCTGTATCAGCAGCTTCAGCACGCCGTGCGCGAGGCGATCGAACGCCACGCCCTGAGGCCCGACGAGGCCCTGCCGCCCGAACGCGACCTGGCCCAGGAGCTGTCGGTCTCGCGCATCACCATCAGAAAGGCGTTCGACGGTCTGGTCGCCGAGGGCCTGCTCACCCGCCGCCAGGGGGCCGGCACCTTCGTCGCCGCGCGGGTCGAAAAGAGCTTTTCCAAGCTGACCTCCTTCTCCGAGGACATGGCCGCGCGCGGACGCAAGGCTACCAGCTCCTGGCTGAACCGCAGCGAAGGCGCCGTGACGCCCGAGGAATCGCTCACCCTGGGCCTCAGCCCCGGCACGCCGGTCTATCGCTTCAACCGCATCCGCTACGCTGACGGCCTGCCGATGGCGCTGGAGTATTCGACCATTCCCGCCGCCTGCCTGCCGGGGATCGAGACGGTCACCACCTCCCTCTACCGCGCCCTGGCCGAGGCCGGCTATCGCCCCAATCGCGCCCTTCAGCGGCTGCGCGCCGTGCTGTTCAACGCCGAACAGGCCGAGCTTCTGGGCACGACGGCCGGCGCCGCGGGCCTGCTGATCGAGCGCCGCGCCTTCCACAACGGCCAGGCGGTCGAGGTGACGCAATCCTACTATCGCGGCGACGCCTACGACTTCGTCGCCGAACTGAATGACGGACCGGCCTGATGCGCGCCGAGGACACCAGGATGTTCGCCGAGGCGGCCGAGGCGCCGGCCGTGGTCGCCGCTCAGCTGCGCGACAACGCCGGGATCGTCGCGACGGCGGCGGCCCGTCTGCGCGACCACGTCCCCTCCGCCGCCCTGATCTGCGGGCGCGGCAGCTCCGACAACGCCGGCGTCTTCGCCCGCTATCTGATCGAATCCGGAACCGGCGTCCTGACCAGCCCGATGCCGCTGGCGGTCAGTTCGGTCTATGGCCGCACGCCGCGCATTCCCGGCGGGGTGTGTCTGGCGATCTCCCAGTCCGGCAAGAGTCCGGACCTGGTCGCCGCCGCATCGGCCGCCAAGGCGGGCGGCGCCTTCGTCATCGCCCTGGTCAATGTCGAGGGCTCGCCCCTGTCGCAGGTCGCGGACCTGACCATTCCCCTGCGCGCCGGGCCGGAGCTGTCGGTGGCCGCGACCAAGAGCTTCATCGCCAGCCTGATCGCCGTCGCCCATCTGGTCGCCGAATGGACCCAGGACGACGCCCTGCGCGCGGGCCTTGCCGCCCTGCCCGACCAGCTGGAGGCCGCCTGGCGCCAGGACTGGAGCGCCGCCCTGCCCGTCCTGAAGGCCGCGACCAACCTCTATGTTGTCGGGCGCGGCGGCGGCTTCGGCGTGGCGCGCGAGGCCGCGCTGAAGCTGAAGGAGACCTGCGGCCTGCACGCCGAGGCCTTCTCCACCGCCGAGGTGCGCCACGGCCCGATGGCCCTGGTCAGGTCCGGCTTCCCCGTCCTGATGCTGGCCCAGTCCGACGTCACCCGCGACGACGCCGAGGACCTGGCGACCGACTTCGCGGCGCGTGGGGCGAGGGTCTTCCTGTCGGGCCGCGGCGGCGATCCCCGCGTGACCGCCCTGCCCTCCACGCCCGGCCATCCGGCGCTGGAGCCCATCCTGCTGATCCAGAGCTTCTACGGCCTGGCCGCGCGGCTGTCCGTCGCGCGCGGCTTCGATCCCGACCGCCCGCCCTACCTCAACAAGGTGACCGAGACCGTCTGATGGCCGTGAACCTGATCAACGGCCGGGTGGCGACGGCCGGCGGCGTGCGCGACGGCCTCAGCGTCGTCATCGAGCAGGGTCGAGATCGTCGCCGTGACGCCGGATCGCCCGTCCTCGGGCCAGGATCACGACCTGCGCGGCCGCCTGCTGGCGCCCGGCTTCATCGACACCCAGGTCAACGGCGGCGGCGGCGTGCTGTTCAACGACGACCCCAGCCCCGAGGGCGTCGCCGCCATCGCCGCGGCGCACCGCCGGTTCGGCACGACCGGCCTCCTGCCCACCCTGATCAGCGACGACCTGGACGTGATCGACCGCGCCGTCGACGCCGTGGAGGCCGCCATCGCGGCGGGCGTGCCCGGCGTGCTGGGCGTCCACATCGAGGGGCCCTTCCTGAACGTCCGTCGCAAGGGCATCCACGACGCCTCCAAGTTCCGCGTGCTGGACGACGACGCCGTGCGCCGCCTGACGCGGCTGAAGGGCGGCCGCACCCTGATCACCCTGGCGCCCGAGATGACCACGCCCGACATGTCGGTCGCCTGGCCCAGGCCGGCGCGCGCGTCGCGGCGGGCCATACCGACGCCGACTATCCCACGATGCGCGAGGCCTTCGGCGCCGGGATCACCGGCGTCACCCATCTGTTCAACGCCATGTCGCAACTGCAGAACCGCGCCCCCGGCGTGGTCGGCGCCGCGCTGGAGAACCAGGACGCCTGGTGCGGGATCATCGTCGACGGCCACCACGTGGATCCCGTCGCCTTCCGGCTGGCGCTGCGCTGCCGCCCGCACGACCGCTTCATGCTGGTGACGGACGCCATGCCCAGCGTCGGCGCCGACAGCGACCACTTCTTTCTTCAAGGCCGCCGAATCACCGTCAAGGACGGGCTCTGCTACGACGAGAGCGGGGTACTGGCGGGGTCGGACCTGGACATGGCCGCGGCGGTTCGCAATGCGGTCGCCCTGCTGGGACTGGACCTGTCCCAGGTCCTGGCCATGGCGTCGGCCTGCCCGGCGGCCTTCCTGGGACTTTCGGACCAGCGGGGCGCGATCGCGCCGGGCCGGGCCGCCGACCTCGTCGCCCTGGACGACGATCTGAAGGTGGTCGAAACCTGGATCGGCGGCGTCCGCGACGCCGCCTGAAGGGCCGTCAGTCCGGCAGATCTTCGGCCAGGATCGCCATTTCGAACATGAACGAGCCTTCCTCGTCCTCGTCCTCGAAGACGACGCCGATGAATTCGTCGCCGACATAGACTTCGGCGGAATCGTTCTGCTTGGGGCGCGGCTTCAGGATGATGCCGCCGGTGTTGAAGGTGCGCTTGAGGTGGCCCTCGATGCGCTTCAGGTCGGTGTCTTTCACGGCGGGCCTCGATGGTCTGGAGTTGGCCGCGGACCCTAAAGGGGTTGGGTCTTCAGGGAAACCCGTCAGATGACGAAGTCGTACACCACGTCGGCCAGCGTGTGGTCCATGGTCCGCGCCGGCTCGGCGGCGGTGGGGCAGCCGACGACGCGCGCCGGCACGCCCGCCACGGTGCAGCCCGACGGCACGGGCTTCAGCAGCACCGAGCCTGACGCCACCTTGGCGTAGTCGCCGACCTCGATATTGCCCAGCACCTTGGCCCCCGCGCCCAGCAGCACGCCCTTGCCGATCTTGGGATGACGGTCGCCGCGCTCGGCCCCCGTGCCGCCCAGGGTCACATTGTGCAGCATCGAGACATTGTCGCCGACCACCGCCGTCTCGCCGATGACGATGCCGGTCCCGTGGTCGAGGAACAGCCCTTTGCCCATGCGCGCGCCTGGGTGGATGTCCAGCTGGAACAGTTCGGAAATGCGGCTCTGGAAGTGGAAGGCCAGGGTCTCGCGCCCCTGGGTCCACAGCCAGTGCGCCACGCGCCAGCCCTGCAGCGCCTGGAAGCCCTTGAAATACAGGAATGGCTGCAACAGGTTGCGGATCGCCGGATCGCGCTCGGCCACGGCCCTCAGGTCCGCCTCGGCCGCCGCGACGATGGCCGGATCGGCGGCGTAGGCGCTTAGGCACACCTCGCGCACCGACATGGCCCCCATCTCGCCGTCCGCCAGCTTGCGCGCGATCTGAAAGCTCAGCGCCCCGGCCAGGTCGTCGTGCGACAGGATCACCGCGTTCATCTGCGATCCTAGCTGCGGCTCCTCGCGCACCGCCGCCTCGGCCGAGGCGCGCAACTGCCGCCACAGCTCCAGGCCGTCGGCTTCGGGGACAATCTCCAGCTTGGCCATCGCGGGCTCCTTTCCCGGCATCATAGCCGCCCCAGCAAGGCGCGCGCCAGCGCCGGGGGCAGTTGGCCGGTCATGGCCATATGGTAGGTCTTGTAGGCCGTCGCCACGGTCATGGCGTCCCGCACCGTCCCCCGGCCGATCTCGTCCAACAGATCGACGAAGGGGACGCGGACCACGGCGATGATCTCGGTCGGGTCCGGGTCGGTCGGCGCCGGGCTCAAGCCCCAGGCCAGCCAGGTCATGGCGATCTCGTCGGTGATGGAGTTGGACAGCTCCATCGTCAGCGCCGGCCGCCAGTGTTCGGCCCTCAGCCCCGCCTCCTCGGCCAGTTCGCGCCGCACCCCGTCGAACGGATCCTCGTCCAGCGGCGCCCCGCCCTCGGGCATCTCCCAGGAGTAGTTCGCCAGGGCGAACCGCTGCTGGCCCACCAGCACCACCGTGCCGTCGTCGTGGATCGGCAGGACGCCGGTCCCGACGTTCTTCGGCCGCATCACCACATAGTCGGCCGCCGCGCCCGTCGGCGCCGTCGCCGAATGCCGGGTTAGCCGCAGCCACGGGTTCTGAAACAGCGTCTCCTCGCCGTCGCTGCGCCAGGCCGGCGGCTTCGCCAGCCCCGCCGCCCATTTCGGTTCGTTCGCGTCCTTCATCCTGCGGGTATGGCGGACGGCGGAGCGAAAGCCTAGCTAGGCGGCATGGTCGAACTCAATCAGCCCCTGCCCCCGCCCGTCCCCTCGGCCGAGTTGCGCCGACGCCTGGCCGAGCGCCGCTCGGCCCCCGCCCAGGCCCTCATCGCCCCCGGTCCGTCCGACGCCGAGCTCGAGGAGATCCTGACCCTGGGCGCCCGCACGCCGGACCACGGCAAGCTGTTCCCCTGGCGCTTCGTCGTTCTGGGCCCCCAGTCCCGCGCCCGCATCGCCGAGCAGCTGGCCGTCCTGGCCGAGGCGCGCGACAAGCCGGCCAAGGATCAGGCCGTGCTGGCCAAGCTGACCGCCGCGCCCGTCACCATCCTGGTGATCTCGGCGCCCGTCCCCAACGCCAAGCCGGTATGGGAGCAGCAGTTGTCGGCCGGCGCCGTCTGCATGAACCTGGAACACGCGGCCGGCGCCTTGGGCTATTCCGCCAGCTGGATCACCGACTGGTACAGCTACGACCCGCAAGGCGCCGCCCTATTCGGCGTGCAGGAGGGCGAGACCATCGCCGGCTTCATCCACATCGGCGCCCTGTCCGAGCCGGCCCTTGAACGCCCCCGCCCCGATTTGTCGCTGAAGGTCACGCGTTTGCCGTAAGGCGGCGTCATAAGATGGCCCTTGTCGGATTCGCCTCGACCGACACCGCCTTCCTCCCCCAAGGCCGCGACATGGATTCCCTGCTGCAAGCCGCCGGCGACTTCGTCGCCCGCAATCACCTTTGGGCCGGGGTCATCCTGGGGCTGATCACCTTCCTGGAATCGCTGGCGGTGGTCGGCGCCTTCGTGCCGGCGACAGGGCTGCTGGTCGCGGCCGGCGGCCTGATCGCGGCGGGCGTGCTGGACCCGGGCAACGTCGTCGTCGGCTGCGTCGTCGGCGCCGTGCTGGGCGACGCCCTGTCCTACTGGGGCGGTCGGCGGTTGGGCGTGCGCTTCCTGCGCCGGCCGGTGTTCGCCCCGCACCGGCGCCGCATCGCCTGGACCCGCCTTTTTTGCCGACGCTACGGCGTGCTGTCGATCTTCGTCGGCCGCTTCTTCGGCCCCTTGCGCGCCTTCGTGCCGCTGATGCTGGGGATCGTGCGGATGCGGCAACGCGCCTTCCAGTTCGGCAATGTCGCCTCGGCCGTGGTCTGGGTGCTGGCCATGCTCGCGCCCGGCTACCTGGCCGCTCAGGGTCTGGCGCGGCTGGAGCTTCTGACCGAGGCGCACGGCCCGACCCTGCTACTGGGCGTCATCGCGGCCGCCATCCTGGCGGTCGCCATCGTCTATCGACTGGTCAAGACGCGCGTGTCGCGCCGTTCCGTCATTCTGCGCGGCGCCCTCGGCAGCCGTTAGGCGGGCTCCGGCTCGGGCCGGTGCACGATCGACACCAGCACCACCGAAATGATCATCAGCAGGAACCAGCTGCCCAGCTTGCCCAGCGACACCATCTCCCACCCGGCCGCCTGTCCCGGATAGGTCCAGGCCCGCGCGAAGGTGCCCAGGTTCTCGGCGAACCATATGAACAGCGCCACCAGGAAATAGCCCAGCAGCAGCGGCATCCCCGCCGCCGCCGGTCCGCCGTGAAGTAGAACCACCCCGGCCCGAACAGCAGCGCGGGTCGCCACGAACAGCGCGATCCGCACGTCGGGCAGCCAGTGATGGGCGAAGAAGTTGACGTAGATCGCCGCCGCCAGCACCCACGTCGTCCACAGCGGCGGATAACGCCGGACCCGGATGTGGAATATCCGCTGCACCCGCGCGATATAGCTGCCCACCGCCGCATACATGAAGCCCGAGAACAGCGGCACGGCCCCGATGCGCAGCAAGCTGTCCTCGGGATAGATCCACGACCCGTGCGCCGTCTTGAACAGCTCCATGATCGTGCCTGCGACGTGGAACAGGAAGATGACCCGCGCCTCCTCCCAGCTCTCCAGCCGAAACGCCAGCATCGCCGCCTGGATCAGCACCGCCCCCACGACCAGGAAGTCGTAGCGGCTGATCGGCGCCGTCTCGGGCCACCACAGGAAGGTGCCGACGATCAGGGCCAGCATCAGCCCTCCGAACAGGCACGCCCACCCCTGCTTCAGCCCGAACCACAGGAACTCATAAGCGTAGCGACGCAGGCGGGACCGGTCGGCCCAGGCCTCGGCCCGCGTCATCAGACGACGCCCCCAGGTTTCAACAGGCAAGCGGCGGGGGGCGTCATCGCGCTGTCATAAGCGAATGGGGCCGCGCCAGCGAGTCCTGACGGGGCGTGAGACCCTGGTCAGATTCGACATCGTCCTGTGGTAGGGTGCCGTGTCGTCCACCTTGATCCTCGAACATGATCGTCCAACGTCGAGCACGTCCATCGATCGATTGCGTCACTGTGGTCCGCGGCTATTCCGAACGCCGAGGAGAGCAAACCGGACCAGGTGTGATCTTCCCCCTGCCCGGTCGCCCGGCCCAGTTCCTCGAGGTGTATCTGGAGCAGCCCTATCGGGTCAGCGTCGATGGCGGCTCTTTCGCGACCGCGCCGGACGCGGTCTTGGTGGGACCGTCGTCCAGACACACCACCCGCCTATGGATGCAGGGGCCGGTCTCCACCTTCCATATCGCCTTCCAACCCTCCGGATTTCACCGGCTGTTTGGCCTGAACATGAGCGGCTTGGCGGACCGCGCGGCGGCGGCGATCGATCTCGATTTGCCCCCGCTCGACGACCTGGTCGCCCTAATCCGCGCTCGCCGCTCGTTCGAAGCCCGCGTTTCTTCCGTCGAGACTTGGCTACGCCGTCGCCTCGTCGATGCACGATCCCCGGACGCGATGGATCGGGCTGCGCGACTGCTTCGCCGGGCCCGTGGCGCCCCAGACGTCGGCTGGGCGGCTGAACGTGCCGGTGTTTCCAATCGCCATTTCCAGCGGCTGTTCGTCGAACGCGTGGGACTGTCTCCCAAGCTCTACTGTCGTTCCGTGCGTTTCGAGGCGGTGATGGATGCGCGGGACGCCGAGCCCCGATCGAGTTGGACCGAGTTGGCGCATCGGTTCGGATATTTCGACCAAGCTCACCTTCTTCGGGATGCTCATGCCTTCACGGGCGTCTCAGCCAGTCGCTTTCAGCCACAGTTTCAGGCCTTGTCCGATCCTTCCTAGTGCGGGGACCCGGTGTCGCTTCAGACTCCTCCAGCTTTCAAGGAGCCTCGCCATGAACCGTCGAAACGTGATGACCGCAATCGCAGGAGCGCCGCTCGTGTCCGTACTCGCCGCCCCGGCCTCCACCCTGTCCGACGACGACGTCGCCGCCGTCCGCGCCGTTCTGCAGGAATACCAGGCAGCCTGGGCCGCCAGCGACGCCGACCGGATGTATCTGTTGTTCACCGAGGATACCGAGTGGGTGAACATCGTCGGCATGTTTTGGAAAGGCAGGGCCGAAGGCTTGGCCGCTCACCGCGCCTATCTCGGAACGATGTTTCGTGGCGTTCCCCTGACATTGCAGGAGGTGCAAAGCGTCCGATCGCTTGGAAAGGACGTGATCGTGGCCGTGGTGCGATGGTCCGTCGGCGCCTTCACGACGCCGGGCGGAGATGCGCTGCCTGCTTCCGAAGATCGTATGACATTGGTTCTTGTGCGGACCCCGGACGGCCTTCGCATCGCCCAAGGCGCCAATGTTCAGATCGACCCCTTCGCGGCGCGCTTCGATCCGGTGAAGATGCGGTCGAACGCCGGTTAGAGGGCGTTCATCGACCCCGCCGGCCGCCCCGCCTTCACCCCCGCCCGCGATACGTCGGCACGCCTTGATCCGGCAACCACAGGCCTTCCGGCGCCGGACCAGTCTGCCAGAAGACGTCGATGGGGATGCCGCCGCGCGGGTACCAATAGCCGCCGATGCGCAGCCATTTCGGCTGCAGCAGGCCGGCCAGGCGCTTGCCGATGGCCACGGTACAGTCCTCGTGGAAGGCGCCGTGGTTGCGAAAAGCCGTCAGGTACAGCTTCAGGCTCTTGGACTCGACCAGCCAGTCGCCCGGCGCATAGTCGATAACGATGTGGGCGAAGTCCGGCTGGCCCGTCACCGGGCACAGGCTGGTGAACTCCGGCGCCGTGAACCGCGCCAGATACAGGGTGTCCGCGTGCGGATTGGGCACCCGCTCCAGCACGGCGGTGTCGGGGCTGGTCGGCGCGGCGGTCTGGGCGCCCAGCTGGCTGAGGCCGGAAACATCTGTGGTCATCCCCGCCATGTAGTCGCTTGCGCCGCCCCTGAAAATCCTCCTGCCTCGGGGAAGCGGACTACGAAGCAGCGGCGGGCCGTCGCAACCCAGAACTCCAGCGCAAGGCCCGGTGCTCCGCCCGGTCAGGCTCGGCCAAAGCGCGCCGGTGCGCGCAAAAGAATGTTCTTGCTTTGTTCCAATCCTGTGGCATCTTCCCTGTCATGGAAGCCGCGAAGGGAAGAGGCGCGCGTTCGAATGCGACCGGCCGTTACGAGAGCGACAGGCGTGAGAGTTTCGACGACGGCTGGACCGGCGACGACGCCGAAGTCCAGCCGCTGCGCACCGTGCTCACGCCCGAGCACGCGCGCACCATCATCGCCCGGAACGACAGTCCGGACATCGGTTTCGACCGCTCCATCAACCCCTACAAGGGCTGCGAACATGAACATGGCTGCATCTACTGCTACGCCCGTCCATCCCATGCCTGGATGGGCCTATCCCCGGGCCTGGATTTCGAGAGCCGGATCTTCTTCAAGCCCGAGGCGGCAGGTCTGCTGGAACAGAGCTTCCTCGCCCCCGATACCGCTGCAAGCGCATCCACATAGGCGGCAACACCGACCCCTATCAGCCGGTCGAGCGGACGCTGAACTCCACCCGTTCGATCCTGGAGGTGATGCAGCGGTTCAACCATCCGTTCAGCATCATCACCAAGTCGGTGCTGATCGCGCGTGACGCCGACATCCTGGGGCCGATGGGACGGGAAGGCCTGGCCTCCGCCTTCGTCTCGATCACCACCCTGGACCGAAAGCTGGCCCGCGCCATGGAACCGCGCGCCTCCACCCCGGCCAAGCGGCTGGAGGCCATCCGCCGGCTGGCCGACGCGGGTTGCCCCGTCGGCGTGGGCTTCGCCCCCGTCATTCCGGGCCTCAACGACCACGAACTGGAGGCCGTCCTGGAGGCGGCGGCCAAGGCCGGCGCGACCACCGCCATGTACGTCACCTTGCGCCTGCCGCTGGAGATCAAGGACCTGTTTCGCGAATGGCTGGCCGACGCTCGGCCCGACCGGGCCGCCCGCGTCATGTCCCTGGTCCGCCAGACGCGCGGCGGACGCGACTACGATCCCGACTGGTCGCAACGCATGAAGGGAACCGGCCCGGTCGCCGAATTGATCGGGACGCGCTTCAAGGCGGCGATCAAGCGCTACGGCCTGGACGCGCCCCGCAGGCCGCTGGACGAGACCCGATTCCGCGTGCCGCCCGACGCCCGGCCGCAGATGGACCTGTTCGACCTGCCCTCCGCGACAGTTGCCTGACCGGCAATCATCGCGCTAGCCTCGCCGCAAGCAGGAGAGAAGAGGGTCATGCCGAAGCGTTTCCGGATCGTCGGGCTGGTCCTGGCCGCCGCCCTGCCCTTGTCCGCCTGCCTGACGGCGCAGGTGCCTGGGCGCCTTCTTCTATCCGGACGCCCGCGTCGCCGCCGAGAAAATCCGACTGGAGCCCGGCGTCGACCTGCCCGCATCGGCCGAGGCCGTGGCCGTGCCCTATCCCGGCGGAACGGTCGGCGTCACCCGCGTGCGCACCGGCCGGGCGGACGCGCCGCTGATTTTGTTCTGCGGCGGCAACCTGTTCCGCCGCGCGGTCTATGGCGGAAACGCGGCCCGGAAGCTGACGCTGTTCGGCGACGTGCTGATGTTCGACTATCCCGGCTATGGCGACACGTCGGGAACCGCCGACTACGCCGGCTTCCACGCGGCGGGAGAGGCGGTCGCAGCGCTGGCCCGACGCCAGGCCGACGCCGAAGGCCGCCGCGTGATCGCCTGGGGCCATTCGTTGGGCGGGCCCGTCTGCGCGCAGGCGGCGCGGGCGATGAACGCCGACGCCCTGGTGCTGGAGGCGACCACGCCCTCGGCGCGGGCGGCGGTGGACGACATGCTGGGTTGGAAACGGGCTTTCGTCCGCGTGCGCCTGGCCCCGGCGCTTGCGGCCATCGACGTGCCCGCCGCGCTCGACGGCTACCCCGGCAAGGTGGTGGTGCTGGAAGCCGGGCGCGACAAGACCCTGCCGCCCAGCCTCAGCCGCGCCCTGGCGCGCGGGCTGGAGGCGCGGAGCGTGGCGGTGGAGCGGCTGGTCTTCCCCAACGCCGATCACCACGACATTGGCGACCAGCCCGACTTCCAGGCCCGGGTCGCGGCCGCCCTGCCCTAGTCGTCCAGCGCGCCGGGATCGATCGCGTTCGTCACCAGGTCGCGCCAGGTCGGATCGCTGGCGTCCACAAGGTCCACGTCGTCCATCAGCGCCACCGCCCCGCCGCCGTCAGGCAGGATCAGGCCCAGCACCTCCATCGCCTCGCCTTCGGCGTTCAGGTGGCTCTCGGCCTGAACCGCCACGGCCGCCTGTTCGCCGTCTTCGTCCCACCAGATCACCGGTTGCGGCAGGTCCATCGCGATCGGGCGCGGATCATCGGTGTCGGCCAGGGCGAACACCGCACGGCGCGCCTGCACGTCGTCCAGCGTGGCGATCGCGCCCGTGAACGGCGTCAGCCGCGTCCAGTCCTCGGCGTCGAACCCGCCGCTGTCCTCGTCGAAAGCGTCGCCCTGCATCGTCCCTACCGCCTGAATATCCCGACCAGTTCGACATGCGCCGACCACAGGAACTGATCGACCGGGGTCGCGCGCTCCAGTCTGAAACCGGCGTCGATCAACACCCGAGCATCGCGAGCGAAGGTCTGCGGATTGCACGACACCCCCACGACCACCGCCGCCTTGGTCCCGGCGATCTGGGCCGTCTGCTCCACGGCCCCGGCGCGGGGCGGATCGAAGACGACGGCGTCGCAGCCCTTCAGGTCGAACGGGGTCAGGGGCCGGCGGAACAGGTCGCGCGCCTCGGCCGTGATCGCCTTCAGGCCCTTGGCCGACCTCACGCCAGCCTTCAGCGCCTCGATCCCCGCCTTGGACGCATCGGCCGCGATCACCGGCGCGACGGTCGCCAGCGGAAAGGTGAAGGTTCCCGCCCCGCAGAACAGATCGGCGATCTTCCTGGCGCCGCGCACCGCATCGACCGCTCGCGACACCATGGCCGCCTCGGCGTCCGGCACGGCCTGAAGGAAGCCGCCGGCCGGCAGGGGCACGGTGGCCGGGCCGAACGCGACCTGCGGCTGGCGCGCCATGACCAGCGTCTCGCCCGCCAGGCTCAGCCGCGCCAGGTCGGCGCGCCCCGCCGCCGCGATCGCCTTCATCTGAGCGTCGCGCGACAGACCGCCGAAACGGCGCTCCACGCCCGTGACGTCGACGTCCAGCCCGGTCAGCGTCCACGTCACGTGCAGCGTCGGGGCCGACTTGGGATGCTCCAGCAGCGGCTCGGCCAACTCGGCCAGCGCCGGGATCGCCCGCATGATGCGCGGATCGGCGACGGGGCATTCCCGCACCTCGACCAGTCGCCACGACCGTCGCGCCTTGAACCCCAGCATCGCCCGTCCATCGGGGCCGCGTCGGGCGTGCAACGCCAGCCGCCGGCGGCTTCCCGCCGGAACCGCCACGGTCGGCTCGATCTCGGTCTCGATCCGCTCGCGCGCCAGGGCCTGCCGCACCTGCTCGCGCTTCCACGCCAGATAAGGCCGGTTCGCCCAATGCTGCAGAGAACATCCGCCGCAATCGCCGTACTGCGGCGAAACCGCGGCGATCCGGTCCGGGCTGGCCTCGACGATCTCCACGGCCTCGGCGCGCCCTTCGACCACCTGCGCGCGCACCGTCTCGCCCGGCAGGGTCAGCGGCGCGAAGACCGGACCGGACGGCGTGTCGGCGATCCCGTCGCCCTGCCCGCCCATGCGGTCGATCCTCAAGGTCTGCATTGGCCGCTTCTAGCCGCCCGCGCGCCTTCCGCTCAAGCGGCCAGGGGCGAAGATGAACGAAGATGAACGGCGCGCTCAACGGCCGTTCACCTCACAGGCGTTAAACCTATGAAACGGACGCGGCGTCGTTAACGTTACGCCGTTGGCTAAACAGGTTCAGGAGCCCCGCCATGTCCAAACGTCTTTTCGCCCGCGTCTCGCTGGCCGCCCTGGCGGTCGGGGCCGCGGCCCTCGTCCCCGCCGTCGCCTCGGCCCAGGGGTATTACTACGACCGCCCCGGTTATGATCCGCGCTGCGAGCAGTATCGCGACGGCCGCACCGGCGCCGGCGCCCTGATCGGCGGCGCCGCGGGCGCAGTGGCGGGGTCTCAGCTGGCCGCGCGCGGTCGCCGCACCGAAGGCAGCATCCTGGGCGGCGTGCTCGGCGCCGTCGTCGGCGGCGCGGCGGGTCGCTCCAGCGGCAACGACTATTGCCGCGGTTACGTCCGTGACGACCGCTACGACGACCGCCGCTACGACGACCGTTATGCGGATCGCTATGATCGCCGCTACGACGACCGCTATCGCGACGACTATTACCGCGATTACCGAGACGAGCGGTACGATCGCCGCGATCGGTATTATGACGGCGGCTACTACAATCAGGGCGGATACTATCGGCCGCAGGGCTACAGCTACGGCTATTCCAGCAGCTATGTCTATAGCCAGCCTACCTACAGCTACGGCTACAGCTATCGCCCCACGGTCGGCTACTACCCGCCCCGCAACAACCCCTATTATCCGCCGGTCTATACCTACAGCTATTCCTACGGATATTGAGGGAACAGAGATCGCGCCACCGGTTCTTTTTCAGCCCCCTGTCGATCGGTGTCGTGACGGGAGCCGCCGAGGGAGCAATCCCCCGGCGGTTTCTCTTTGCGGGAAGGGTCAGCCCGAGGCGCGACGCGCCCACAGCAGAAACTCGACGTTGCCGTCGCCGCCGGCGATCGGGCTTTCGGTCACGCCCTGAACCCTCCAGCCGGCGCCCTCCAGCCAATCGCTGACACGCCGGACCGCGGCGGCGCGGGCCTCGGGATCCTTGACCACGCCCTTCTTGCCGATGGCCTTGGGTCCATCCGCCTCGAACTGCGGCTTGATCAGGGTGACCAGATCCGCGCCGGGCGCCGCCAGGGCCAGGGCGGCGGGCAGCACCTTGGCCAGGCTGATGAAGCTGGCGTCGCACACGATCAGGGACGGCGCGTCCGGGATCACGGCGGGCGTCAGATCGCGGGCGTCGGTTCGCTCCAGGTTCACGACGCGCGGGTCGGCGGCCACGCTGGGGTGCATCTGGGCGAATCCCACATCCACGGCGAAGACGCGCGCCGCGCCCCGGTCCAGACAGACCTCGGTGAAGCCGCCGGTCGAGGCGCCGATGTCCAGCACCGTCCGGCCCGCCGCCTCGACGGGCCACAAGGTCAGGGCGTGATCCAGCTTCAGCGCGCCGCGTCCGACCCAGCGGTGAGCGGCTTCGGCCTCCAGCAGGGCGTCTTCCGCGACCAGTTCGGACGGCTTGGCCACCGTGCGGCCGTCAGCCCGGACCCGTCCCGCCTCGATGGCGGCGCGGGCCCGGGCGCGGGTGTCGAACAGGCCCCGCGCGACGAGGAGTTGGTCGACCCGGATTTTCACTCCCGCTCATCCCCGCGAAAGCCGGGACCCCGTTCTTTCATCCGATCCGCGCCTCGGATCGGGCGCGGCGCGACCCGCCGCACGACGGAGCGCCCAAGGCGCGGGGTCCCCGCTTTCGCGGGGATGGGCGGAACGGAAATCATCCGATCTCGCTCAACCGCGCCAGGGCGGCCTGGAGCTTGGCCTTGCCGACCTCGGCGGCGGCCAGCTTCTCGCGCTGCTCGTCCACCACCTCGGGCGCGGCGCGGGCGACGAAGTTGGGATTGCCCAGCTTCTTGTTCACGTGGCCGATGTCGCTGTCGAAGGCGGCGATCTCTTTTTCCAGCCGCGTCTTCTCGGCCGCCAGGTCGATGATGCCCGCCAACGACAGGGCCGCCGTGGCGCCGCCCGAGACGAAGGTAACCGCCCCCTCCGGCGCCGCCTCGGCGGTCGCGATGTCCGAGACGCGCGCCAGGGTCAGGATCAGGTCGCGGTGGCGCGCGATCCGGGCTTCGGTCGCCCCATCCGGCGCGACGAAGGTCAGCGGGGGCTTTGCGGACGGCGGCACGTTCATCTCGCCGCGCAGGCCGCGGATCTCGGTGACCAGGTCGACCAGCCAGCCGATCTCGGCCTCGGCGGCGGCGTCGACGAAGCGGTCCGGCAGATCGGGCCATTGCGCGCCGATCAGCAGGGTCTCGCGCGCCGGCCCCTCCTTGCCCAGTTCGGCCCACAGCTCCTCGGTGATGTAGGGCATGACCGGATGCAACAGCTTCAGGATCTGGTCCAGGGTCCAGGCGGTCATGGCGCGGGTTTCGGCCTTGGCGGCCTCGTCCGAACCGTTGAACACCGGCTTGGCCAGTTCCAGGTACCAGTCGCAGAACACGTTCCAGATGAAGCGATAAAGCGCGCCCGCCGCATCGTCGAACCGGCCGCCCTCGATGGCGTCGGATACGGCGCGCTCGGCCTTGGTCAGTTCGCCCCTGATCCAGCGGTTGATGGTCTGTTCGACGGGGGCGGGATCGAAGCCCTCGACGCGGCGCGCCTCATTCATCTGGCTAAAGCGGGCGGCGTTCCACAGCTTAGTGCCGAAGTTGCGATAGCCCTCGATCCGCTGCTTCGACAGCTTGATGTCGCGCGTTCCCGAAAGGATGGCCATGGTGAAGCGCAAGGGGTCGGCGCCCAGTTCGTCGATGATGCCCAGGGGGTCGATGACGTTCCCCTTGGATTTCGACATCTTCTGGCCCTTCTCGTCGCGGACCAGTCCGTTGATGATGACCCGCTTGAACGGGACCTCGTCCATGAAGTGCAGGCCCATCATCATCATCCGGGCGACCCAGAAGAAGATGATGTCCGCCGCCGTGACCAGGTCGCTGGTCGGATAGAAGCGTTCCAGATCCTCGGTCTTTTCCGGCCAGCCCATGGTCGAGAAGGGCCACAGGGCCGAGGAGAACCAGGTGTCCAGGACGTCCTCGTCCTGGGTCAGGGCGACTTCGGAATCATAGTCCGCCATCGCCTGTTCGCGGGCGTCGTCTTCAGTCTCGGCGGCATAGATCTCGCCGTTCGGGCCGTACCAGGCCGGAATACGGTGGCCCCACCACAGCTGGCGCGAGATGCACCACGGCTCGATGTTACGCAGCCATTCGAAATAGATTTTCTCGTAGGACTTCGGCTCGAACACTGTGTCGCCCTGTTCCACCGCCTTCAGCGCCGGCTGGGCCAGGGCGTGGGCGTCGACGTACCACTGGTCCGTCAGCCACGGCTCGATGACCACGCCCGAGCGATCGCCGTGCGGGACCATGTGCCGGGTCTTTTCGATCTCGCGCAGCCAGCCTTCTTCCTCGGCGCGGGCGACGATGGCCTTGCGCGCGGCGAAGCGGTCGAGGCCTTGAAGTTCTTGGGGAATGGCGAGGAGGGCATCCTCCTCGTTCCAATCCGTCTGCATCCAAGCCGCATCTTCAGGCGATTTGGCAAGATCAAGCCGATCACCGTAACTGAGCTGCGCCGTATCAACGATACTTGCATACTCATCCAAGATATTGATGCGAGGCAAGTTGTGGCGCTTGCCCACGCCGAAGTCGTTGAAATCGTGCGCCGGCGTGATCTTCACCGCGCCCGAACCCTTGGTCGGATCGGCGTAGTCGTCGGCGACGATGGGGATGCGGCGTCCGGTGATCGGCAGGATCACGGACCTGCCGACCAGCCCCCTGTAGCGTTCATCGTCCGGATGAACCGCCACGCCGGTGTCGCCCAGCATGGTTTCCGGCCGGGTCGTGGCGACGACGATGAAGTCGCGCGTCTCCCAATCCGTCGCCTTGCCGTCCTCGTCGAAGGCGACGGGGTGCTGATAGGTCACGCCGTCGGCCAGCGGATAGGCGAAATGCCAATAGGCGCCGTCGACCTCGCGCTGCTCGACCTCCAGGTCCGAGATGGCGGTCTGGAAATGCGGGTCCCAGTTCACCAGCCGCTTGTCGCGGTAGATCAGGCCTTCCTTGTGCAACTGCACGAAGACCTTGCGCACGGCGGCGTTCAGCCCCTCGTCCAGGGTGAAGCGCTCTCTCGACCAGTCGCAGCTGGCGCCCAGGCGGCGCAGCTGGCGCACGATGGTCCCGCCCGACTCGGCCTTCCACTCCCACACCTTCTCGATGAAGTCGTCGCGGCCCATGTCGCGGCGGCCGGCGTTCCCCTCGGCCGCCAGCTTGCGCTCGACCACCATCTGGGTGGCGATGCCGGCGTGGTCCGTGCCGGGCAGCCACAGCACCGCCTTGCCCTTCATCCGGTGATAGCGGGCCAGGATGTCCTGCAGCGTATTGTTCAGCGCATGGCCGATGTGCAGGCTGCCCGTCACGTTCGGCGGCGGAATGACGATCGAATAGGCGCCCGCCGCTCCATCGGTGCGGGGCGCGAACAGGCCGCTCTCCTCCCACTGGGCGTAGAGGCGCGGTTCTGCGGCCTGGGGTTCGAAGGTCTTCTCAAGCATCTTGGCTCTTTGTCTTGTCGCTCTTGGGGCGCGGCGCCGGGGCGGATCGAATGCGAAAGGGCGGCCCCGCCGGAGCCGCCCTCGAAATAGTCTCGGATGAGGCGAAGGGCTAGCCGGCGCTGCGGGCGATGCGTTCGACTTCCTTGCGTACCTCGGCCTCGACGATGGCGGGCAGGTTGGCGTCCAGCCAGTCCTTCAGCATCGGGCGCAGCATTTCGGCGACCATGGCCTCGACAGTGTTGCCGCTGACGAAGGGAATGGCGTTCGACCCGGGCGACGGCGCCGGCTCCGGCTTCTTGAACGAGGCGTGCAGGCCGGCGAAGGCCGAGGCCGCGCTGGCGGCCGCGCTTTCGCCCACCAGGGCGTCATAGGCCGGAGCGGGCGCGGGCTCCGGGGCCGGCGACGGGGCGGCGGCCGCTTGCTCGACCGGCGGCGTGTAAACGGGCTCGTCGACCGCTTCCGAGACGTCGAGATCGCCGATGCTTTCGGCCGGCGCCTCATAGCGGTCGGTCAGTTCCAGGACGTCGTCATCCGCCGCAGCCGTCTCGGCGACCGGCTCGGGCGCGGAGGCGGCGATCGGCGCGGCCTCGGCGGGCACGTCCGGCTGCGGCTCGGGCGCCGGCGCGGCGGCGGGTTCGGCTTCGGGCGTGGCGGGGGTGTCGGCCGGCGCCTCGTCCTCGGAGATGATCCGGCGGATCGACGCCAGGATCTCCTCCATCGTCGGTTCCTGGGGGGACTGGTCGGTCATGAGGCACCCTTGCGCGAAGCCTGGCAAGACTCGCCGCGCCCGGCTTCAGGGCCGCTCGCCGCGAACGATTCGACGCCGGATGAGGTTCTTCCGACTCCGTATGGATTGTCGTCGCATCAACGCCCGTCGGAATCAACGGGCGTTTTGGCGAAGCGGCGCCGGAAGCGACCTCAGTCGCGAGGCGCCGTCTGGACCACCTCGCCCTTCAGCTGACGATCGACGGGCGCGTCGGCGGCGTCCACGGCGGACACGATGGGCGGAGAGGCCACGCGATCCAGCGTCTCGACCAGGCCGTCCCACGGCAGTCCGCCGCGATGCTGGACGCGATCGAAGTTGGCGGCCGGATCGTAGGTCTCGATGGTCGGGTTGAGGGTCGGCCCCTCCAGCCCGCCCATCGCCGCCAGCAGCGAGGCGCGCGCGACGTATTCGGCGGCGCGGGCGTTGGCCAGGGCGGTCTGCGCCGAGCGCAAGGTCACTTCCTGGTTCAGCACGTCCAGGGTGGTGCGCAGGCCCACCTGCGCCTCCTGCCGAACGCCCTCGGCGGCCACGCCGGCGGCGCGGACGGCCTCTTCGCCCGCCGCGACGTTCGAGCGGGTCGACAGCACCTGGGCGAAGGCCGAGCTGACGTCCTGCAGGGCGGCGCGGCGCTGGCCCTCGACCGAAATCTGGGCGGCGTTGGCCTGTTCCAGGGCCTGGGCCACCCGCGAGCGGTTCAGGCCGCCCGTGAACAGCGGCACCGACAGGGTCGCCCCGGCGGAGAAGGTGCGGCGGTCCGCCAGTTCGTCCAGATTGCCCAGGTCGGTCGCGGAGCCCCCGTAGGAGGCGGTGGCGCGCACGGACGGCATATATTCGGCGCGCGCGGCGGCCACGGCGGCCTCGGCGGCCTGCTGGTTATACACGGCGGACAGCACGCCGGGGTTGGCGGCCAGGGCCGTTTCCAGCGCCACGTCGAAGTCGGCCGGAATCTCGGGCAAGGTCGGCGCGGCCTCCAGGTCCGCCGGCGCCTGGCCCACCACGGCGGCGTAGGCGGCGCGGGTCGTCGACAGCTGGGCCTGGGCGCTGGCCAGGTCGGCTTCGGACTGGGCCAGGGAGGCTTCGGCCTGGGCGACGTCGGTGCGGGTCACCTCCCCCACCTCGAAGCGGGCGCTGGTCTCTTCCAGTTGGCGCTGGAGGACGGTCAGGTTTTCCTGGCGGATGCGCAGGATTTCCATGTCGCGGGTGACGTTCACATAGGCCTGGATCACTGACAGCATCACCTGCTGTTCGATGTCGCGCAGGTTCTCGCGGCCCGCCAGGACGCTGGCGTTGGCCTGATCGATGGCGCGGGCGGTGCGGCCGCCGGTCCACAGGTTCTGCGACAGGCTGACGCCGACGTTGGCGCCGTCGGTCTCAGACGAGGATGTCGTCACCTGGGTGTCGGGGATGCCGTCGCCGTTGGTGTCCACGAACTGGGTGAGGGCCGGAAAATCGCTGCGCGTATAGTCGACGCCCGCCGAGGCGCTCAGCGTCGGGCGCAGGCCGGAACGGGCCTGGACGACGGTCTCGTCCAGGGCGCGTTGGTTGGCGCGCTGGGCCAGCAGACTGGGGTTGGTCTGATAGGCCAAGGCGATGGCGTCCTGCAGGGTCTCGGCCCAGGCCGGCGCGGCCAGTCCGGCCACCAGGGCGACCACAGCGGCCGAAGCCAGCGCACGAGAGCGATTCAGCATTGTTCGTCCTTCGCCTGACGCCCCCGGGGACGTCGAATGTTCTCCAGCGTAACTGCGGCTTGAACCGACCACACGCCAGTTAAGTTTTTTCACGCTCGACCGGCCCGAACCCGTCGCGGGCGCAGATCTTAGAGCGCGAAGGTGGGCGCCGGCGTCAGCGCCGCAAGCATGGCGGGCGCGGAATCGAACAGTTCGCGACGCGACAGCCCTTCGCGGCCCTTCACATACAGGGCGGCCTTGCCCACGGCGCTGCGCCGCTCGACCACCACCATCCGACCGCCGGGACGCAAGGCCGCGCCCCACGCCTCGGGGGCGGACACCACCGCGCCCTCGCAAACGATCAGATCCCAGTTCTCGCCGACCGGCTGATCCAGCGGCGCCAGAACCGTCTCGGCGCCCTCGGCCGCCAGGGCGGGAGCGACGATGTCCAGCACCGCCTGGTCCGCTTCCTGCGCGGCGACCTTCAACCCCATGCGCGCCAGAACGGCGCCGGCGTAAGGCGCGGCGATGGCCAGGGCCCGCTCGCCCCTCGCGGGCCTCGGCCGCCTGCAGCAGCTTGGCCACGTCCCGGGCCGGCATCAGCTTGCGCTCGCCCGCGATTTCCACCGCCCCGTCGGCATAGGCGGCGAAGGCCCGATCCGGCGCGCAGAAGGCTTCGCGTTGAACGGTCAGCATGGCGGCGTGGATGTGGCGATCGGTGACGTCGTTCACGCGGACCTGCGAATCGACCATGGCCTTGCGCGCGGCGGTGAAATCCATCTTGGCAGCCTTTGACATTAGTTCCGGGAGGAATTCTGCGGCGCTTATAGGTCCGTGCGTTGCAGCGGACAATCCGATCTGATAGCGAACGCCCCTCGCGATGACCGCCCCCGTTCCACGGGGTCTCGGCGGCCTGATGGCGGAGTGGTGACGCAGAGGACTGCAAATCCTTGCACCCGGGTTCGATTCCCGGTCAGGCCTCCATCGCAAGCATCAAGAAGGGCGCGGCCGTCGGGTCGCGCCCTTTGCTTTTCGGCCCTTGCCTCAGCCCGACAACGCCGGACTGGTCAGGTGGTGCAGCGCCACCGCGCTGGTCGCCGCCACATTCAATGAATCGAAGCCGCCCTTCATGGGTATGCCCACCGGCCGGCAGCGCGCGATCACCGACGTCGGCAGTCCTGGGCCTTCGGTCCCCAACAGCACGGCGACGGGTCCCTGGCGCCGAAAGCCGGCCAAGGTTTCCCTGGCCGAGGGCGTGAAGGCCAGGACTTCCACGCCGGCCGCATGCAGCCGGTCAAGGATCGCTTCCAGCGGTTCGCCCGTCGTCATCGGCGTGCGCAGCACGGCCCCGACCGAGACGCGGATGGCCTTGCGGTAGAAGGGATCGCAACAGCGGTCATCCAGCAGCACCGCCCGCGCCCCGAACGCGGCGGCGTTGCGAAACAGTCCGCCCATATTGTCGTGATTGCCGATTCCCGCGGCCACGACGAAGACATCGTCGGCCGCGACGCGCGAAATCGCCGCCGCACGCTGGCCGCCCTCGGGCTTTTCACCCAGCGCCAGTATCCCCGGTGAAGCGGAAAGCCGGCGATCCGGTCCAGCACAGGCTGACTGGCGCAATAGACGGCGGCGCCGTCCGGCCACGCGGCGATCAGGTCCGCTAGCGCGCCGATCCGCTTGTCCGCCACAAGCAGGGCCTGCGGACGGCACAGCGAGGCGGATGACGCCAGCACGCGCACCACCACCTCCCCTTCGGCGATGAACAGGCCCTGGCGACCGGTCAGATCCCGCTCCCTGATGTCGCGAAACGGGGCGACGCGCGGATCGTCGGGGTCTGTGATGGAGATCGGATGATTTTGCACATTTTCCCCGTTGCACGACTCGAAGCCCCGCTGCTATAGGCCCGCCTCCCGAGCATGTTCCGCGGTAGCTCAGTGGTAGAGCAGCCGACTGTTAATCGGCTGGTCGTAGGTTCGAATCCTACCCGCGGAGCCACTCGGTTTTTCCCCATTTGACAATGTCATGCGTCGCGCGTTCCAGCGTCGGCGCCGGCATGAAGAGTCCACGCCGCCGGGCGACGGACGTCGGCGGCCTTCCGCCGCCCCTTTCGTCGGACGACAAGCGGCTGCCGCCCGATTCTTTCCGCTTCGTCATTTGACGGGGGTGCGCCGGGCGGTGAATGTGTCCCGCCGATGCGATGACTCGCACCGTCGTCAAGGGCCGCGGCGCGCGGCCCGCATTCTCGGGGGAGACCAGCTTTGGATAGACGTCGATTTCTCGCCGCCTGCGGCATCGGGGCCGGGGGCGCCCTGCTGCCCGGCTTCGTCGGGCGCGCCATCGCCGCCGAACAACTGGTCGAACCGGTCGACGTGGCGGTCAAGAAGCGCCTGGCCGACGCCGGTCTGAGCGCCGCGACCAACGCCGGCGCCAGCTATTGCGACGTCCGCGTCGGCCGCTATCTGCGCCAGTTCATCATCACGCGCGAAGCCAACGTCCAGAACGTGGTCAACACCGAGTCCATGGGCGTCGGCGTCCGCGTCATCGCCGACGGGGCCTGGGGCTTCGCCGCCACCAACGAGATGACCGCCGAGGCCGTCGCGAACGCCGCGCGCCTGGCCGCGGCCATCGCCCGCGCCAACACCAAGAACCAGACCGCGCCGGTCCGTCTGGCCCCGACGCGCGGCGTCGGCGAGGTCAGCTGGCGCACGCCGATCCGTCGCAACGCGATGGAGGCCCCGCTGCAGGAGAAGGTCGATCTGCTGCTGGGCGTCAACGCCGCCGCCACCAACGCCGGCGCCAGCTTCGTCAACTCGATGATGTTCCTGGTCAACGAGCAGAAGTATTTCGCCAGCACCGACGGCTCCTACATCGACCAGGACATCCACCGCATCTGGGCGCCCTTCACCGTCACGGCGATCGACCAGACGACGGGCAAGTTCCGCTCTCGCGACGGGCTGTCGGCGCCGATGGGCATGGGTCTGGAATATCTGGACGGCGATGCGGCCGACAAGATCACGGCCCCGAACGGCGTGGTCAGCTACGGCATGTCCTACGACATGACCGAGGACGCGGTCGCAGCCGCCCGCCAGGCGCGGGAGAAGCTGACGGCCGCCTCGGTCAAGCCGGGCCGCTACGACCTGGTTCTGGACCCGAACCACCTGGGCCTGACCATCCACGAGTCGGTGGGCCACCCGCTGGAGCTGGATCGGGTGCTGGGCTACGAGGCGAACTACGCCGGCACCAGCTTCGCCACCCTGGACAAGCGCGAGGCGCGCTTCCAGTACGGCAGCGAGATCGTCAACATCATGGCCGACAAGACCCAGCGCGGCAGCCTGGGCGCGGTCGGCTACGACGACGAGGGCGTCCAGACCAAGAGCTGGCCGCTGATCCAGGACGGCAAGCTGGTCGACTATCAGACCACGCGCGATCAGGCTCATATCCTGGGCAAGGACGCCTCGGACGGCTGCTCCTACGCCGACTCCTGGTCGACGGTGCAGTTCCAGCGGATGCCCAACGTCTCGCTGCAGCCCGGCAAGACCAAGATGAGCGCCGCCGACATGATCGCCAATGTCGAGGACGGCATCTACATCCTGGGCCGCGGTTCCTTCTCGATCGACCAGCAGCGCTACAACGCCCAGTTCGGCGGGACTCTGTTCTACGAGATCAAGAACGGCCGCATCACCCAGCCGCTGGAAGACGTGGCCTATCAGATGCGCACGCCCGAGTTCTGGAACGCCTGCTCGGCCATCTGCGACGAAAGCGACTATCGGATGTTCGGCTCCTTCTTCGACGGCAAGGGCCAGCCCAGCCAGGTCTCGGCCGTCAGCCACGGCTCGTCGACCACGCGCTTCGACGGCATCAACG
Source organism: Brevundimonas albigilva (assembly GCF_023503965.1). Taxonomy (GTDB): domain Bacteria; phylum Pseudomonadota; class Alphaproteobacteria; order Caulobacterales; family Caulobacteraceae; genus Brevundimonas; species Brevundimonas albigilva. The sequence continues at coordinate 429,487 of NZ_CP097298.1, forward strand.
TCATCAACACCGCGCGTTCGCTCGGCTGATCGGGATCGGGGACACAACAATGAGCATCATGACCGAGACCGAGGCCAAGGCGATCCTGGACAAGGTGATCGCCCTGTCGACCGCCGACGAGTGCACGGCCCAGCTGAACGGCTCCATCGACGGCAACATCCGCTTCGCCCTGAACAACGTCTCGACCAGCGGCGTCGTCAGCAACACCGACCTGGCCGTTCAGGTGGCGTTCGGAAAGCGGGTCGGCGTCGCCACCATCAACGAGTTCTCCGACGAGGCCCTGGCGCGCGTGGTTCGTCGCGCCGAGGACCTGGCCAAGCTGGCGCCGGAAAACCCCGAGTTCGTGCCCGCCGTGGGTCCGCAGCAGTACCGGCCCAGCCAGACCTTCAGCGAGGCGACGGCGGCCATCACCCCCGAACAGCGCGCCGAGGTCGCCCGCGCCTCCATCGCGCCGTGCCGGGCCGAGAACCTGATCGCCGCCGGCTTCCTGCTGGATGGCCAGACCTTCGTCGCCTTCGCCAATTCGAACGGCAACTTCGGCTATCAGCGCGCCACGGGCATGGACTACACCTGCACGGTGCGGACCGCCGATGGCCGGGGTTCGGGCTGGGTCGGGCGCAACCTTCAGGATTCTAGCCGTTTCAACGCCGGCGACGACATCCAGATCGCCATGCGCAAGGCGGCGGCCTCGGCCGACGCCCAGGCGTTGGAGCCCGGCAAATACACCGTGATCCTGGAGCCGGCGGCGGCCGCCGGCCTGATCTCCTTCATGTTCAACTTCTTCGACGCCCGCCCGGCGGACGAAGGACGCAGCTTCCTGTCCAAGGCCGGCGGCGGCAACAAGCTGGGCGAGCAGGTCTATGACCCGCGCGTCAACATCTTCGCCGATCCGTGGCACGACGAGGCGCCGGTCATGCCTTGGGACGACGAAGGCCTGCCGCGCGACCGCCTGCCCTTCGTCGAGAACGGCAAGATCGCCAACCTGATCTACTCGCGCTACTGGGCGCAGAAGCAGGGCAAGACGGCCGTGGGCCAGCCGGGCAACCTGATCATGTCCGGCGGCACGAAGTCGACCTCGGACCTGGTGCGCGAGACCGAGCGCGGCATCCTGGTGACGCGCACCTGGTACATCCGCATGGTGGACCCGCAAACGGTGTTGCTGACGGGCCTGACCCGCGACGGCACCTTCTATATCGAGAACGGCGAGCTGAAGTATCCGATCAAGAACTTCCGCTTCAACGAGTCGCCGGTGATCATGCTGAACAACATCGACGAATTGGGGCGGCCGGTGCGCGTGGCCGGCGACGAGTCCTCGTTCCGGATGATGATCCCGCCGATGCGTCTGCGCGACTTCACCTTCACCTCCCTGTCGGACGCGGTCTGACGACGGGATGGGCGGCGGTCGGCTCACCCGTGCGGACTGCCTGCGACTGCTGGCCGGCGGCGCGCTGGGCTCCCTGGTTTCAGGGCGTCCGGCCGTCGCCGCGCCGACCTACGACTTCTGGTTCACCCGTCTGCGCTACGATTCCGGCGACTGGGACGTGGACCAGCGGATGCCGTCGAACATCCTGACCTCCCTGGTCGACTACACCAACCTGCGGATCGACCCGGAGGAGCGGGTGGTGCGCCTGTCCGACCCGGCGATGCTGAGGGCGCCGTTCTGCTATCTGGCGGGACACAAGCTGGTCGAGTTCAACGCCGCCGAGGCGGCCAATTTCGAACGCTATGTCAGGAACGGCGGCTTCGTCTTCGTCGACGACTGCAACCACGACATCGACGGCCTGTTCGCCACCTCGTTCGAGCGTCAGATGGCGAGCCTGTTCGGCGCCGACGCCCTGAACAAGCTGCCCAACGATCACGCCCTCTATCGCAGCTTCTTCCAGTTCGACGGCCCGCCGGCCACCAGCTTCGAGCTGAACGGCTGGGGCGACGACCTGGTGCACGACTATCTGAAGGGCATCGTCGTGAACGGCCGGCTGGGCGTGCTCTACAGCAACAAGGATTACGGCTGCGAGTGGGACTACGACTGGCGCAACAAGCGCTTCCTGGCCGAAGACAACACCAAGTTCGCGGTCAACATCGTGATCTACGCCCTGACCGCCTGACCCCTCCCCGCCTGGAACTCCCATGACCGACACGCCCAGCGAAGCCGAAATCAAGGACCGTCTCGACCAGCTCGGTCGCTGCGCCAGGCGATCGGTCAGGCCATCGTCGGTCAGGAGCAGGTGGTCGAACAGCTGCTGGTCGGCCTGCTGGCGGGCGGCCACTGTCTGATCGAGGGCGTCCCCGGCCTGGGCAAGACGCTTCTGGTGCGGACCCTGGGTCAGGCGCTGGCGCTGGACTTCCACCGCGTCCAGTTCACCCCCGACCTGATGCCCAGCGACATCCTGGGCACCGAGGTGCTGGAAGAGGATCACGGCACGGGCCATCGGCGCTTCCGTTTCCAGCCGGGCCCGGTCTTCACCAACCTGCTGCTGGCTGACGAACTGAACCGCACCCCGCCCAAGACCCAGGCCGCGCTGCTGGAGGCGATGCAGGAGCATACCGTCAGCTACGCCGGCGTGACCCATCGGCTGGCAGAGCCCTTCTTCGTCCTGGCGACGCAGAACCCGCTGGATCAGGCGGGCACCTATCCCCTGCCGGAAGCGCAGCTCGACCGCTTTCTGCTGAACATCCGGGTCGGCTATCCGACCGCCTCCGAAGAGCGCGCCATCCTGGTCCAGACGACCGGCGCCGGCGGCGCCGAAGTCCCGCAGGTGATGCAGGGGCCGGACATCGTGGCCCTGCAGAAATGGGTGCGTCAGGTCCATGTGGGCGACGGGCTGATGGACTGGATCGTCGCCCTGGTGCGGGCCACGCGGCCGGCGCCCGACGCGCCGGCCGTCGTGCGTGACTACGTCCGCTGGGGCGCCGGTCCACGCGCGGGACAGGCCCTGATCCTGGCGTGCAAGGCCCGCGCCCTGCTGCACGGGCGTCTGGCCGCGACGCGCGAGGACGTCCTGGCCCTGGCCGCGCCAGTGATGCGCCACCGCATCCTGCTGTCCTTCGCCGCCGAGGCCGAGGCCAAGAGCGCCGACGCCGTCATCGCGGACCTGCTGACGACCCTGCCCGCCCCCGCCTCGGACTGAGGCGCCGATGTCGCCGCTCGACCTGCCTGCCGATCTGCGCAGCCGCCTGCGGCGGCTGTCGCTGACGCCGCGTCGGCCGGCGATGCTGTCCGCGGCCGGCCAGCACGACAGCCGCAATCGCGGGGGCGGGTTGGAGTTCGCCCAGTATCGGCCCTACGAGCGCGGCGACGACCTGCGCCGGATCGACTGGAAGCTCTACGCCCGGTCGGACCGCTTCTTCGTACGCGACGCCGAACGCGAGAGCCCGGTGGCGATCTGGATCGTGCTGGACGCCAGCGCCTCCATGAGCCAGGCGGACCTGGCGACGCCGCTGTGGAGCCGGTTCGACGCCGCACGCCGCCTGGCCGCCAGCCTGATCCAGGTGGCTCTGCAACAGGGCGACTGCTTCGGCCTGATGGTCGCCTCGGCCGGCGCGCCCGTCGTCATCGAACCGGGCGCCGGCGCGCGCCATCGCGACCGGCTGTCGTTGGCGCTGGCCCCGCTTCAACCCGGGGGTGTCGCCCACTGGACGCGCGATGTGGCGGTGTTGGGCCAGCGTCTGGGCCCAAGCGATCTGATCCTGTTTCTGAGCGACGGGTTCGACGAAGACTGCGTCGCCGGGGCCGAACGGCTGGCCGCCTCCGGTCGCGACGTCGCCCTGATCCAGATCCTGACCGCCGACGAACGGGACTTCCCCTTCGACGACGGCTATCGCTTCGAGGATCCCGAGTCTGACGGCCATGTGGTCGGCGACGGACGCGCCCTGCGCGCCGGCTATCTGGCCCGCATGGCCGAGGCGCGGGCCGCCCTGGTCGCCCGCCTGGACGCCCACGGCGTGCGCCACGCCCTTCATGTGGTCGACGAGCCGGCGGACCGTCCCATACAGGCCCTGTTCCGCGAGGCGACGCGGTCATGAGCCCGGCCCTGCTCGCGCCCTTCGCCCTCGTCGCCCTGGCGGCGCTGGCGATCCCCGTCGTCATCCACATCGCCCGGCGAACCCAGACGCGCACGGTCGCCTTCGCCGCCCTGCGCTGGCTGAAGCGCGATCCCAGGTACCGCCGACGCCTTCGGATCGACGAACGGCGGCTGCTGGCCGCCCGATTGGCGCTGCTGGCCGCGATCGTCCTGGGCCTGGCCCAGCCCGTGCTGCGCGGCCTGGCCGACGACCGTCCGGTCTTCGCCGTCGCCCCTGGCGTGGACCCGGCCCGCCTGCCCGCGCCGCGACAGGACAACGCCCGGCGGATCTGGCTGGCCCCTGGCTTTCCGTCTCTCGACAACGCCCCGCCGACAGGAGGCGAGGGTCAGGACCTCGTCAGCCTGATCCGGCAACTGGACGCCGACCTTCCCCAGGGGACGCCGCTGGAACTGGTCGCGCCGTCGGTCCTGGACGGCGTCGATGCGGAACGCCCGCGCCTGTCGCGGGCGGTCGCATGGCGCGTGGCGGATCCCGCCCCCGCATCGGCGCCGGCTTCCTCCCCGCCGCCCCGCCTCACGGTCCGCTACGCCCCGGATGCGGAACGCCAGGCCCGGTTTTTCCGGGCCGCCGTCTCGGCCTGGACGGCGCCGGACCTGCGGCCCGCCTTCGACGCCGCCTCGACCGACAAGGCGCTGGGCGCCGACCCCGGCGCGCTGGTGTGGCTGGCGGCCGGCGCTCCGTCCGCCGAGGTCGTCGCCTGGATCCGCGCCGGGGGCGTGGCCCTTCTGTCCTCCGACGCCGTCCTGCCGTTCGAAGGCGAGGCCGTCGCCGCCTGGCGCGACGACGCCGGCGCGCCCTTGGCGATGCAGGGCCTGGTCGGCAAGGGGCGGGTCGTGCATCTGACGCGGCCGCTGACGCCGTCGGCCATGCCCGCCGTGGCCCAGGCCGACTTTCCCGACGCGCTTTGGCGGCTGCTGGCGCCGTCGCCGCAGCCCGCGCGCGTCGCCGCCGTCGATCACGCCCCGCTGACGGGGGGCCGGCTCCTCGGCTTCCGGCCGTGGACGCAAGACCCTGGCTGGCTGTGCTCGTCGCCCTGCTGTTCGCGGTCGAGCGCTGGCTCGCCACCCGCCGACGTCGAGCGGTCGCGCCATGACCGCACGCAAACCCTCGCTCCAGCAGCAAGCCCTTCGGCTTCAGAACGCCGCCCGCCGCCGCGCGGCCCTGGACACGCTGGCGATCGGCCTGCCGCTGACGACGGGCATTGTGCTTCTGTGCCTGCGGATTTTCGGTCCGGAGGTCGCGGCCGCCGTCGCCGTCGGCCTGCTCCTGGCGACTTCGATCACGGCCGCCTGGCGGATCCGCCGTCTTGACCGGGCGTGGCTCGTCGCCCGACTGGACGCCGGCGCCCCGCCGTTGGAAGACAGCGCCGACCTGCTGTTCCGCGACCCCGCCGCGCTGAAGGGGTTCGCCGCCCTGCAACGCGGCCGCCTGGAGCGCCGAACGGACGCTCTGGAGCGAATGGATCTGCGGCCGCCGTGGTCGCGCCGGCCCATCGTCAGCGCTGTCTTGGTCGGCGCGGCGATCGGCCTGGCGGCGGCCATCTGGCCTTCCACGCAGCCGGTCGATGCAGGGCGCCGCGTCACGCCCCATAGCCGGGGCGCCGAAGGTGACGCGCACCCGCCTGCGGATCGTCCCGCCCGCCTATACGGGGCTGCCCGCGCGCGAGCAGCCCGCGCTGGACGCCCGCGCGCCAGAGGGATCACGTATCGAGTGGGTGATCGACATGGCGCCCGGGCCTGACGCCGCACAGCTGGTCTTTCCCGGCGCGGCGGCCGTGACGCTGGCCCGCCGGGGCGGCGGCTGGCGGGGCGCGACGACCCTGACCGCCTCGACCCTCTATCGCCTGGAGGCCCAGGGGCTGGAGCGCCAGCGACTGCACCGGCTGAACGCCGTCATCGACGCCGCCCCGGTCGTTCGCATCGTGGAGCCCGACGCCCAGTTGGTCCTGACGCGCCCCGGCCAGACGCGCTGGACCCCGGTGTTCGAGGTCACGGACGACTACGGCGTTGCGCCCGGCGCGGTGCTGCGCATCGCCGTGACCCGGGGCGAGGGCGAGAACATCACCGTCAAGCATCGCACCCTGCCGCTGACGGTCGCGGCGACGGCCGGCGCAAGCGTTTCTCCGTCACCCTGGATCTGGCGCGCGAGGGCCTGGCGCCGGGCGGCGACATGATCGTGCAGCTGGCGGCGCGCGACAATCGCGCCCCGGCTCCGCAGACGGTCGACGGCCCCAGCGTGATCCTGCGCTGGCCGTCGGCCCAGGGGCTGGAGGGCGGCCTGGACGGCATGGTCCGCCAGACCCTGCCCGCCTACTTCCGCAGCCAGCGGCAGATCATCATCGACGCCGAGGCGCTGATCGCGGATCGCCGCCGGATCGGCGCCGACCGGTTCCAGAGCCGCTCCAACGCGTTGGGCGCCGACCAGGCTCAGTTGCGCCTGCGCTATGGCCAGTTCATGGGCGAAGAGGCCGAGGGCGGCGGCGCCGGCGGAATCGCGCTGCCGACAAACGACGCGCCCTCGCGCCCGGCGCTTCCGACCAACGACGCCCCCGCGCCGGCCCCGGCGGCGGCCGAGGCCGATCACGATCATGCGGATCACGACCACGCCGATCACGACCACGCGCATGACGCCGGACCGCCCGCCTTCGGCTCGCAGATGGATGTGACGGCGCAGTTCGGCCACGTCCACGACACGCCGGAGGCGGCGACGCTGTTCGACCCCGGCACGCGCGACACCCTGCGCCAGGCGCTGAACGCCATGTGGGGCTCCGAACGCGCCCTTCGCCAGGGTCTGCCGGAAGACGCCCTGCCCTACGCCCACCGCGCGCTGGAGCTGCTGAAGGAGGCCCAGCAGGCCACGCGATCTTCCTGGCGCGCACCGGCGCGAACCTGCCGCCCGTCGACCTGTCGCGCCGCCTGAGCGGAGACCGCGACGGGATCGTCGGCGGGGCGTTCGCCGCCCTGCCGGACCGGACCGCCGACGCCACGGCCGCCGACGTCTGGCGCGCCCTTCAAGAGCGGCCGGGCCCGACGGGGCCCCTGAGATTGGACGCGCTGGATCGCTGGGTTCGCGACAACCGCGGCCGGCTGCAGGACCCGCTGGCGCTGACGGCGGCCATCGACACCGTCCGCAACGAACCCGATTGCCGGCCGTGCCGCGCCCGGCTGCGCGCCCTTCTCTGGACCGCGCTGGATCGGCCGCCGCCCGCCGTCCAGCGTCGCACGGCGCCGGACGCGCGCGGGCGGCGCTATCTGGAGGCCCTGCAATGACCGGGGCCGCCTCCATTCCCGTTTGGGTCGGCGTCGCCATCGGCCTGATCGTGGCGATCAGCCTGGCGCGGCTGATCCTGTGGCGACAGGCGGCGCCCGTCGACCAGCGTTCGTCCCTGTGGCGGCTGGCCCTGCTGATGACGCTGAACGTCGCGGCGGGCGCGCTGCTTTATCTGACCCTGTTCCCGCCAGCCACGTCGCTGCGGGCGGGCGCCCTGGTGGTGGCCACGCGGGGGGCGCCCGGCGTTATCGCGACCGGACCGGGGGACAGGCTGATCGCCCTGCCCGAAGCCGGCGCCGTGGCGGGGGCCGAACCGGCGCCGGACCTGGCCACGGCCTTGCGACGGTTTCCCGACGCCGCCCGCCTGCGGATCGTGGGCGGCGGGCTGGAACCGCGCGACCTGCAGCCCCTGCCTGTTCCGACGACCTATGCGCCGCCCCCTTGCGCGAGGCGTCATCGAAGCGGCCCTGCCCGCACCGGTCGCCCCAGGCGGAACGTTCAGCGTGGCGGGGCGGGTCGGCGCCCTGCCCTCCGGCTCGATCGCCCTGGTCGATCCGTCCAACGCGGTGGTGGATCACGCCGCCGTCGTCGCCGGCGGCCGCTTCACGCTGCGATCCAGCGCGCGGGTGGCGGGTCAGGCCCTGTTCGCCCTTCGCCTGCAGGACGCCGCCGGCCGCACGGTCGAGCAGATCGCCGTGCCCGTCGACGCCCGCCCTGCGCCGCGTCCTCGGGTCCTGGCCCTGGAAGGCGCGCCCAACCCCGAGACCAAATATCTGCGCCGGTGGGCCCAGGACGCCGACGTCGATCTGCGCCTCCAGGTCGATCTGGGCGGGGGCCTGCAGATGGGCGACCCGCCGGGGGCGCTGACGGCGGCCCGTCTTCGCGACGTCGACCTGCTGGTCATCGACGACCGGCGTTGGGAAGGCCTGTCCCCTCAGGCGCGCGCGGCCGTGACGGCGGCGGTGCGCGACGGGATGGGCCTTCTGCTGCGGCCGACCGACGCCCTGTCCGGCGCCACGCGTCGCGAATGGGCGGCGCTGGGCTTTCCGCTGAGCGGCGGCGGCGACGCCCGCGAGGTGGAGTTGCCCCCGCCCCGGCGTCGACGACCAGCGGCGACGCCGCCGTGCGCGCCGAGACGCCGGCGCCCCTGGAACGGCGCGACTTCACCCTGTCCGGATCCGATACGGCGTCCCTACTGCGCGCCGCGGACGGAACCGAACTCGCGGGGTGGCGCCCGCTGGGTCTGGGCCGGGTCGGCGTCTGGACCGTCGCCGACAGCTATGTGCTTGTCCTGACCGGCCGGGGCGATACGCACGGCGCGCTGTGGAGCGCGCTTTTCTCCGGCCTGTCACGGCCCGAGCCGAGCCGCAGGCTGCACGTCGACGGCTTCTCGACGGCGGGCGTGCGACTGGTGGCGTGCGCGGTCGCCGCGAACACGATCGTCGTCGATCCGGCCGGACGAGAAAGCCGTCTGCTGGTCGATCCCGCAACCGGCGACCACGCCTGCGCCGCCTACTGGCCGCAACGCGCGGGCTGGCACATGGCGCGGACGCCGGACGGCGCGCAGACCGCCTTCTATGTTCACCCGCGTGACGCGGCGCCGTCGCTTCGGGCGTTCCAGGCGCGCGAGGCCACCCGCCAATTGGCCGCCGTTTCAGCCCCCGGCCCGCCGCCGCGGCGGCCGACCGGCACGGACGCGGCGCGGCCTGGCCCTGGTTCGCCGCGCTGCTGGCCGTCCTCGCGTTTCTGTGGACAATCGAGCGCTGGCGGCCGAAGCGGACCGCGCCTGGGGACTGAGGCCCGGCGCGGTGGGCGATTTCGCTTGCATAATCATATAAGGATATCCTTATATGATGCCATGACCCTGACCGCGGATCAAACCGTCGAAGCCCTGCGCGCTGCTGGCGAACCGACCCGCCTGCGCGTGCTGTCGCTGCTGGCGGGGGAAGAACTGTCGGTCATGGAACTGTCCCGCATCCTGGACCAGAGCCAGCCGCGCGTGTCGCGCCACCTGAAGCTGATGACGGATGCGGGCCTGATCGAGCGCTTTCCCGACGGCGCGCGCGTCTATTACCGCCTGTCGCACGACGCCCAGGCGCGGCGACTGATCGATACGGTCCTGGATATCCTGGCCGACGACGCCGGCGAGGCCGACCACCGTCGCCTGGATGAGGTCCGCAAGGATCGCGAGGAAGCCGCCGCCGCCTATTTCGAACAGATCGCCCCCCAATGGGACAGGTTGCGCTCTCTCTACGTCAGCGAGAATGCGGTCGAGGCGGCGCTGGAGCAGGCCGCCGGTCCCGGCCCGTTCGAACGCGTGGTCGATCTGGGCACCGGTTCGGGCCGGATGCTGACCCTGTTCGGCAAGAAGGCGAAGATGGCGGTGGGCCTGGACCTGAGCCAGAACATGCTGAACATCGCCCGGACCAATGTGTCGAAGGCCGGGCTGGACAAGGTCGAACTGCGCCACGGCGACATCTTCGCCACCCGCCTGCCGGTCCACAGCGCCGATCTGGTGATCGTGCATCAGGTGCTGCACTACCTGGCCGATCCCGCCGCCGCCGTGGCCGAGGCCGCGCGGCTGGTCAGCCCGGGCGGGCGCCTGCTGATCGTCGACTTCGCGCCGCACGACTTCGAACACATGCGCGAGGCGCATCAGCATCGCCGTCTCGGCTTCGCCGACACCGAGATCGCCGGCTGGCTGAAGGAGGCGGGCCTGACCAGCTTCGCCCCCATCGCCCTGCCGCCCGACCGCGAGGGCCTGACCGTGACCATCTGGACCGGCGAACGCCCCGCCGTCCCCTCAGCCGTCCAAGATCGAAAGACCGCCTGATGGCCAGCCTGTCCGAAGCCCGCGCCCTGCTGCTGTCGCCGCTCGGTCCGGTCGCCCGCGCCGGATCGAACCATGCGCCCGTGCGCGTGTCGTTCGAGTTCTTTCCGCCCAAGTCGGATGACGCCGAGGCCAGCCTGTGGAAAGCGATCCGGCGGCTGGAACCGCTGAACCCGGCCTTCGTCTCAGTCACCTACGGGGCGGGCGGCTCCACGCGCGAACGCACGCACCGCACGGTCCAGCGCATCATCGCCGAGACCGCCCTGCGCCCCGCCGCCCACCTGACCTGCGTCGAGGCCAGCCGCGACGAGGTCGACGAGGTCATCGACAGCTACAAGGCCATCGGCGTCGACCACATCGTCGCCCTGCGCGGCGACCCGCCGGGTGGAGACGGAATCGGCGGCGTGTATCGACCGCGCGCCGACGGCTACGCCAATGCGACCGAACTGACCGCCGCCATCGGCCGCGCCGGCGGGTTCGAGGTGACGGTCGCGCCTATCCCGAGAAACATCCCGAAAGCCCGTCGATCGACCACGACATCGACGTGCTGAAGGCCAAGGTCGACGCCGGGGCCACCCGCGCGGTCAGCCAGTTCTTCTTCGACATCGACGCCTTCCTGCGCTTCCGCGACCGGGTGCGGGCGGCGGGCGTGACCATTCCGCTGATCCCCGGCGTCATGCCGGTGTCGAACTTCAACGGCCTGAAGCGGATGAGCGCCGCCTGCGGCGCCGCGGTGCCCGACTGGCTGGCGGCCCATTTCGACGGTCTGGACGACGACCCCGAGACCCGCAAGCTTCTGGCCGCCTCGGTCGCCGCCGAAACCTGCGCCCGGTTGCAGGAAGAAGGCTTCAGCGACTTCCACTTCTACACCCTGAACCGCGCCGACCTGGTCTATGCGATCTGCCGGGTGCTGGGCGTGCGTGAACAGAAGGCGGTCGCCCAATGACGCCCCCCCGCCCGCGCCGACCGCATCGCCGCCCTGCATGCGGCGGCGAAGGAACGCATCCTGGTGCTGGACGGCAGCTGGGGCGTGATGATCCAGCGGCGCGGCCTGAGCGAGGCCGACTTCCGCGCCGATCGCTTCGTCGCCGCCAACGGCTATGACGAAAAGCAGCAGATGAAGGGGAACAACGACATCCTCTGCATCACCCGGCCCGACATCATCGCCGACCTGCACGAGCAGTATTACGCCGCCGGCGCCGACATCTCCGAGACCAACACCTTCTCGGCGACGACCATCGCCCAGGAAGACTACGCCCTGGACGAACAGGCGGTGTGGGACATCAATCTGGAAGGCGCGAAACTGGCGCGCGCCGCCGCCGACCGCTGGACCGAGAAGCAGCCGGACAAGCCCCGCTTCGCCGCCGGCTCCATCGGTCCCCTGAACAAGATGCTGTCGATGTCGTCGGACGTGAACGATCCCGGCGCCCGCAGCGTGACCTTCGACCAGGTCTATGAGGCCTATCGCCATCAGGTGAAGGCGCTGAACGAAGGCGGCGTCGATCTGTATCTGATCGAGACCATCACCGACACGCTGAACTGCAAGGCCGCGATCAAGGCGATCAAGGATCTGGAGGACGAGGGCATGGACGCCCTGCCCATCTGGATTTCCGGCACCATCACCGACCGTTCGGGCCGCACCCTGTCGGGCCAGACGGCCGAGGCCTTCTGGAACAGCGTGCGTCACGCCAAGCCCTTCGCCGTCGGCTTCAACTGCGCCCTGGGCGCCGATCTGATGCGCCCGTTCATCGCCGAACTGAGCCGCGTGGCCGACACCCTGGTCGCCGCCTATCCCAACGCCGGCCTGCCCAACGCCATGGGCCAGTACGACGAGCAGCCGCACGAGACCGCCCACTTCATCGAGGAATGGGCCGCCTCCGGCCTGGTCAACATCGTCGGCGGCTGCTGCGGCACCACGCCGGATCACATCCGGCACGTGGCCGAAGAAGTCGCGCCGCTGAAGCCCCGCGCGGTCCCGGAGCGGCCGGTGGCGCTGCGCCTGTCGGGGCTCGAGCCGTTCGAGTTGGTGGCGTGAGACACGAATGGACAAATCCTCCCCCGCCCTGCGGGGAGGGGGACCGCGGAGCGGTGGAGGGGGCGACAATGCCTCCGCCGTCTGCCGCCTCGCTCGAATCAATATCCCGGAAGCGCAGGCATCTCATTTGCGTCCGCCCCCTCCACCACGCTTCGCGCGGTCCCCCTCCCCGCTTCGCAAGGGAGGATCTAGATGCGTCCCGTCTTCATCAACGTCGGCGAACGCACCAATGTCACCGGCTCGGCCAAATTCCGCAAGCTGGTGGTCGAGGGCGATTACGCCGCCGCGCTGGATGTCGCGCGCCAGCAGGTCGAGGCGGGCGCCCAGGTCATCGACGTCAACATGGACGAGGGTCTGCTGGACGGCGTCGTCGCCATGCGGACCTTCCTCAACCTGATCGCGGCCGAGCCGGACATCGCCCGCGTGCCGGTGATGATCGACTCATCCAAATGGGAGGTCATCGAGGCCGGGCTGAAGTGCGTCCAGGGCAAGCCCATCGTGAACTCCATCTCGATGAAGGCGGGCGAGGCCGAGTTCCGGGAGCAGGCCGTCAAATGCCTGCGCTACGGCGCCGCCGTCGTGGTCATGGCCTTCGACGAGGCAGGCCAGGCCGACACGGCCGCCCGCAAGATCGAGATCTGCACCCGCGCCTACCGCATCCTGGTCGACGAGGTCGGCTTCCCGCCCGAGGACATCATCTTCGACCCCAACATCTTCGCCGTGGCGACGGGGATCGAGGAGCACGACAACTACGCCGTCGACTTCATCGAGGCGACGCGCGAGATCAAGCGCACCCTGCCCTACGCCCGCATATCCGGCGGCGTGTCGAACGTCTCGTTCAGCTTCCGCGGCAACGAGCCGGTGCGCCGGGCGATCCACTCGGTCTTCCTGTACCACGCCATCAACGCCGGCATGGACATGGGGATCGTCAACGCCGGCGACCTGCCCGTCTATGACGACATCGACCCGACCCTGCGCGAGGCGGTCGAGGACGTGATCCTGAACCGGCCGCAGCGGACCAACGTGTCCAACACCGAGCGGCTGGTGGACATGGCCCCGTCCTACAAGGGCGAAAAGGGCGCGGCCAAGGCCGTCGATCTGAAATGGCGCGACGCCCCCGTCGGCAAGCGGATCGAGCACGCCTTGGTCAACGGCGTCACGGAGTTCATCGAGGCCGACACCGAAGAGGCGCGCAGCCAGGCCGAGCGCCCCCTGCACGTCATCGAAGGCCCGCTGATGGACGGGATGAACGTGGTCGGCGACCTGTTCGGCTCGGGCAAGATGTTCCTGCCGCAGGTGGTGAAGTCGGCCCGCGTAATGAAACAGGCCGTGGCCTACCTCGAGCCCTTCATGGAGGCGGAAAAGGCCGGCCAGCCCCGCTCTTCCAACGGCCGCATCCTGATGGCCACCGTCAAGGGCGACGTCCACGACATCGGCAAGAACATCGTCGGCGTGGTTCTCCAGTGCAATAATTACGAGGTGGTGGACCTGGGCGTCATGGTCCCCGCCGACCGCATCCTGGACGAGGCCAAGGCCCGGGATTGCGACATCATCGGCCTGTCGGGCCTGATCACGCCGTCGCTAGACGAGATGGTCTTCGTCGCCGCCGAGATGGAGCGGCGCGGCTTCGACATTCCCCTGCTGATCGGCGGCGCCACGACCAGCCGCACCCATACGGCGGTCAAGATCGAGCCGGCCTATCAGCGCGGATCGACCACCTATGTCGTGGACGCCAGCCGCGCCGTCAGCGTGGTCTCTGGCCTGCTGTCGCCGACCGAAAGGGCCCGAAACGAGCAGGCGACCCGCGACGAATACATCCGCATCCGCGAACAGTATGCGCGCGGCCAGGACGTGAAGGCTCGCGCCAGCCTGCAGCAGGCGCGGGACAATCGCTGGCGGCCTGCGCAGGGTCAGACGCCCGCCCCGCCGCCGTCCTTCCTGGGCGTGCGCGCCTTCGACGCCTGGGACCTTCAGGACCTGGCCGACCACATCGACTGGACCCCCTTCTTCGCCAGTTGGGAGTTGATCGGCCGCTATCCCCTGATCCTGGAGGACGAAATCGTCGGCGAGGCCGCGCGCGACCTGTTCGCGGACGCCCAGGCCATGCTGAAGCGGATCGTCGACGAGCGCTGGTTCACGGCACGCGGCGTCGTCGGCTTCTGGCCCGCCAACGCGCGCGGCGACGACATCGTGGTCTGGAGCGACGAGACCCGCGCGACCGAGCTCGCCCGCTTCCACGGCCTGCGCCAGCAGATCGCCAAGTCGAACGGCAAGCCGAACCTGTCGATCTCCGACTTCGTGGCCGAGAACGGCGCGGACTATATCGGCGCCTTCGCCGTCACCGCCGGACACGGCGAACTGGAGAAGGCGGCCGCGTTCAAGGCGGCGGGCGACGACTATTCCGCCATCCTGGCCACGGCTCTCGCCGACCGCCTGGCCGAGGCCTTCGCCGAGCGGATGCACAAGGAGGTTCGCACCACCTTGTGGGGCTATGCGCCCAATGAAGCGGCGTCGGTCGAGGATCTGATCGCCGAGAAATACCAGGGCGTCCGTCCCGCCCCCGGCTATCCGGCCCAACCGGACCATACGGAAAAGGCGACCCTGTTCCGCCTGCTGGAGGCCGGGCCGAACGCCGGCATGGCCCTGACCGAAAGCTTCGCCATGACCCCGCCGGCCTCGGTTTCGGGCCTCTACTTCGCTCACCCGGGAAGCCACTATTTCGGCGTCGGCAAGATCGACCGCGACCAGGTCGAGGACTACGCCGCGCGCAAGGGATGGGATCTGGCCACGGCCGAACGCTGGCTGGCGCCGATCCTGAACTACGATCCCTACGCCCGCAAACGCGAAACGGCGGCCTGACCGAAGCCGGGCCGCCGTCGACAATCCGAGCCCGGACCGCGATCAGTCCGTCGGCGTTGCGTCCTGAAGCCCAACCTCGGCCGGCGTGGCCGGCGGCGTGGTGATGTTGTCGCGAATGCGCCGTGCGGCGTGCTCGCAACGTCCCGGCAGGCCGAAGAACAGCCCGAAGGCCTGGCTGCGGCTGGTCTCGTCCGCATTGGCGAGCAGAGGCGCCCATTGGGCCTTGGCCGCGGCGGCCGCCCTTTGGGCCTCGGCCTTGGCGGCGGCGGACTGACGGGGCTCGGCCGCGACCAGGGCGCTGCGGAAATCCTGCGCCTCCAGCCGCCCCAGTCTGACCAGTTCGGTGTCCTCGGCCGAGCGATCCGTCAGGGTGTCGCCCAGATCGGCGTGACCCGTCACCAACGCATCGCACCACGCCACCAGCGGATAATCCTGCGTCGGCGCCCCGCGCGGCAGAGGATTGGAATAGGCCAAGGCTTCGCGCAGGCGCACGGAATCGGCGGACTCGGAAACGGACGAAGCCGTGGCGATGGGGCCATCGCCGGGCGGGGTTTGTTGCAAGGTGAACGCGGCGGTGATCGCCAAGGCCAGAAACATGCAATCTCATTCAGGGCGGCGTCGAACTCGCTTCAAACGCAAGGAGAGCTTGAGCGTTGCCAATGGCCGTTTGGAGGCGCGCCAAAAGAAAAAGGGCGGACCTTGCGGTCCGCCCTTCGCTCGTATCGATCCGCTCTTAGAAGCGAGCCTTCATAGCGATGTTAAAGGTGCGGCCGAACACTCGATACAGTTGCGTGTCCGTGTTCGCCTGTCCGTAACCGACACCCGAAGCGGTTTGCTCAGGCATACGATCAAAAACATTACCGACGAACGCCGTGATCTGGAGATTATCACTCACGTTGTAACGTGCTGAGAAGTCCAGATAGTTGGAGGACGGCGTGTAGACCGGGCTACCATCATTGTAATTCGGACCAAAGGCGATGTCCTCCAGCTGCGGGATGTAGTTCCAGCGGGTGAAGAAAGTGAAGTCACCGATGTCATACGAGACGGACAGCACCGACTTCCAATCGAAGATCCCGCCCCCGATGTAAGCCACGGCCGTGCCAGCATACTCGTCACCGTCATAGTCCAACGAGTCGACGTAGGTGAAGAGCTCGTTGATACGGAAGCGGCCCGGCAGGCCGACGTCAGCACCATCCAACACGAAGTCCAGTTGGAAGTCGTAACCCTTGGTACGCTGGTAGCCAAGGTTGGTGCGGGTGGTGTTCACAAAGTCGATTTGACCCGTTAGCGGATCACGGACGACGCGCGAGCAACCTTCGGCCGAGGCATCCAGCGATCCGTAGCAGTCATTGATCCAGTAACCCGCGCCCAGCGACGCCACCAGGTTGGTGATGTCGATGTCGTAGTAGTCGACTGAAGCGCGAATGGTGCCGACAGGCGACTGCGGCTGGAAGACCAAACCGATCGTGGTGGTTTCGGCCTCTTCCGGCGCAAGGTTCGGGTTACCAAACGCGAACGCCTCGACCTGAGTATTCGCTTGGGTGAAGCCGGTGAAGTCGTAACCACCCGCCTGGGCCGAGCAGAATGCCAGCAGTTGGGCCGACGGGTTCGCAGCCGACCGGCAGGGATCGGTGTAGCTGGCGAAGCCTTGGTCGCCGTTCTGGAACAGTTCGAACACCGAGGGCGCACGGACCGCAGTATTGTACATCGCGCGGACCTTCACCCAGTCCACCGGCGACCATTCGGCGCCGAGCTTGTAGGTCTCTTGCCCGCCGATGGTGTTGTAGTCGGAGTAGCGCGCCCCGGCTTCCAGTCCCAGGTAGTTGAAGAAGGGCAGGTCCGCCAACAGCGGCACAGCCACTTCGGTGTACACTTCGGAAACATCGACCGAACCGGCTTGGTTCTGGATTGCGTTGAAGCCGAAGATGTTACCGGTGCGTTGCATGTCATCGACGCGGAAGTCCGCCTTCGACTCGCGATACTCCGCACCGAACACCGCCGAAACGGGGCCCGCCGGCAGGTTGAACAGCGAGCCGCGCACGAAGCCCGCGACGCGCTTTTCGCGAATCTCCGTGGTGGCGAACGTCGGCACGGTCAGGAAGTTGACCATCGCGTCCGTCAATGTGCCTTCACCAAACAGATCGAGCGGCACGCATCCGGGCAGAAGGCCGACCAGCGCATTACCTGCGAGATCTTGGCATCCCGCCAAGCCTTGCGCCAGAGCGGTACGGTTGGTCGAGTTTTCGCCGGTCGAGGTAAAGTTGTTCAGGCCGTAGCTGGCCGTCAAGCTCCAGTCCCAAGTATCCGAGAACTTGCCCGTCAGGGTGCCCAGCATGGAGAGGGCGTTATTTTCTGACTGGCCAGTCCGCGCGCCGACTTCGTTCATTCGGCGGTCCATGGTGAAGGACGACAGCGGGTTCGGACGCGATTGCAACGCCGCCCACAGGTCCGGATGGTTGGTCGAGATCAGCGATCGCATGGCCGGCGTCAGGGTGACCCGCAGACCCGTCGCGGGCGTCGGAGCCAGCGAGACCTGCTGGGTGCTGTTGACGTAGTTCAACTGCACACGCAGACGGATGTCATCGGTGATGTCGTAGTGACCGATCGTCGAGATCGTGAAGCGCTCGGCCGGGATGACCAGATAGTTATCGGGGGCGAAGTTATAACGGCTGGACCCCGCGGCACGATCCGGAACAGCGCACGCGCCCGCGGTTGCCAGCGGCGTCAGGGCACCCGACGTATCGAACGAGAGGTTTCCGGTGTTGTAGGGGGTCGCGTTCGGCACGCCATCGCAAGTCGTGTCGTACCCGCCCGCCGCGAAGTTGGTGTTGCCTGTGGCGCCGACCGCACCCGCC
This sequence comes from Brevundimonas albigilva, assembly GCF_023503965.1. Classification (GTDB taxonomy): domain Bacteria; phylum Pseudomonadota; class Alphaproteobacteria; order Caulobacterales; family Caulobacteraceae; genus Brevundimonas; species Brevundimonas albigilva. The sequence goes on from NZ_CP097298.1 coordinate 447,419, forward strand.
AGTCCCCTGAACGGGTTCGCAGCGTTGTTATAGATCGTACCCCAAGCCGACGTAGCCGAACCGCCGGACACATAAGTGCCCAGAGCGCCGTTGTTGACCGCATCCAGCCATTCAGCGGCTGTGTCGACCACCGGGTAGGTTCCGTCGGCAGCGACCACAACAGCGCCCGAAACGGCGGAATAGTCGAACTCGCTCTGATAAGTCCCTTCGCGCTTGTAGTAGCTGGCGTAGGTGGTCAGGTTGCCGCGACCGTTGGCGAAGCTGCCGCCGAACAGGCCGTTGATTTCATACTCCGGCGAGTTGCCTTCGAAGTCGGAGCCGTAGCTCACGTTCATCTCGGCGCCTTCGAAGTTGTCCTTCAGAATGAAGTTCACGACGCCGGCCAGGGCGTCAGAGCCGTAAACGGCGGAGGCGCCGCCGGTGACGACTTCGACACGCTCGATCAGCGAGGCGGGAATGGTGTTCAGATCGACGACGCCGGTGGTCGACGAGGCGGGCACGCGCTCGCCGTTCACCAGAACCAGCGTACGTTGCGCGCCGAGGCCGCGCAGATCGACGGTGGCGAACTCTTCGCCGCCCGCGTTGTTCGAGGTGTTCATATTGCCGGCGACGACCGACGGCAGTTGGTTCAGAAGGTTTTCAACCGTCAGCGTGGCGGTCAGCTCGATCGTCTCCGACGTGACCGTCGTGACCGGACTGATGGCGGCGAAGTCCTGACGCACGATGCGCGAGCCGGTGACGACGACGTCTTCAACGGTCGCCTGATCGTCCGACGTTTGGGTTTCCTGCGCGAAGGCCGGGCTGGCGGCTGCGGCCATGATCGCGCCGCTAATCATGGTGGTCGCCAGCAGGCTTCGACGATACTTCAGATTGCTCAAGACTTGTTCTCCCGTGATGGCGAGCCCCGTCGGAAATCCGAACGCTCCCCCGCCAAAAGCCGATTACCCGACGCCAACGTCGGGTTGGTTGCAGACCATACGAACGCGCCGCTGAAGTCCAGCATCTTGGCCAATTTTGAACACAGTCGTCGCCACTCTGTCGCAAACGCGCCACACTCTGGTCGCGGATGGAGGCCCTGAGAGACCAGATTGGGCGTCCCCCTTGCCCACCCGGCCACCGGCCGCCAACGTGATGAGGTGAACGATGCCGAAAACAGGTCTGAAAATGCCGCGTTATTCATTTCTGATGGCGGTGGTCGCTTCGTCGGCTATTGCGGGCTCGGTTTCGGCCCAGACAGCCCCTTCCAGCGAAGTTTGGGATCAATTGATTCGTTGCCGGTCGGTGCAGGACGTCACCGCTCGATTGTCCTGCTACGACGATGCGACCGCCGCTTTCGAAACCGCAACGAGATCCGGGTCCGTCGTGGTTCTGGATAGAGCCGAAGTCGAGGCGTCGCAGCGGCAGGCCTTCGGATTCGACATCAACGTCCTCAATCCTTTCGCGCGCGAGGGGCGGCCAGAGGAAATCTCATCCATCACCTCTGCACTACGAAGCGCCAGGCAGGTGGGCGCAGGCCAGAAGTGGCTGGTGACGCTGGAGGACGGCTCAACCTGGCTTCAGATCGATTCGAGCTCGCCGTATGTTCGGCGGCAAGCGGGCCAGGAAGTCCAGGTGCGACGCGCTTCGCTCGGCAGTTTCATGATGACCGTAGGTTCAAGCAGCGCTTTTCGCGTGCGGCGCCAGACCACCGACTGACGTCTCTATCGCACGATCCCCACCCGCGCCGCATAGGGCGCGGGTTCCGGGGTGCAGGAGGCGACGACCAGTTGCGCCGCCATGAGACACAGGACCGCGGCGGCGATGGGCTGGAGCCGATTTGAGACAGCAAGGGCGATCGAACGGGCCATGACGGGCGCTCCGGCGAAGGTTTCCGACTCGTTAACGCAAGGGCCGCGCCAGACGCCCGGCGGGCGCCCATGATCCCCTTCGTGCGGGACTTCGACTTCGCCTACGGGCGGACGGATCAGGTGTCGCCGCTGATCCAGCGGCTGGTGGCGCCCAATCCCGGACCGTTCACCTTCACCGGCACCGGCGTCTATATCGTCGGGCGGACCGAGCCCGGCGCCCGGGTGGCGGTGATCGACCCCGGCCCGCGGGATCCCGCGCATGAGGGGGCGCTGCGGGCGGCGGTGGAAGGCCGCACCGTCAGCCATGTGCTGGTCACGCATACGCACCGCGATCACGCGCCGCTGGCGCGGCCCCTTGCGGAAAAGACGGGCGCGATCGTGCTGGCGGCCCGCCCGCCCGTCCGCGAAACCCACGCCTCGGGCGGCCTGGACGAGGAAGAGGATGCGGACTTCGCCCCGGATAAAATCCTGGTCGGCGGCGAGGTCATCGAGGGGGATGAGTGGACGCTCGAGGCCGTCGCCACCCCTGGCCATGCGTCGAACCATCTGGCCTTCGCCCTCAGGGAGGAGAACGCCCTGTTCAGCGGCGACCATGTGATGGGCTGGTCGACCACGGTGGTGGCCCCGCCCGACGGGAACATGCGCGCCTATCTGGCCAGCCTCGACGCCGTGATCGCGCGGGATTTCGCCACGATCTGGCCGACGCATGGGCCGCCGATCACCGAGGTCGCGCCCTTCCTCGCCGCCTATCGGGCCCACCGGCTGGAGCGCGAGGCCCAGGTTCTGGCGCGGCTGGCGGCCGGCGACCGGACGGTCGGAGAGATGGTCCCGGTCCTTTACGCCGCCGTCGATCGGCGACTGTGGCCCGCGGCGTCGCTGTCGGTCCTGGCGCACCTGATCAAGCTGGTGGAGGACGGGGTCGTCGAGGCCACGCCGCAGGCCGCGTTCTCGGCCGAATTCCGCCTGATCTAGCGGGCGGCCGCCTCGAGGGCGTCGGCCAGCTTGCCGGCCAGTCGACAGGCGGCGCCGCCGTCGGGGCGGATCCGGTCGCGGGCGGCGACGCGGATGTCGGTTCGGCCGGGCCGGATCCGCACCACGGCGTCATGGGCGAAGCCGAACCAGGCGCCCTCGTGCACGCCCTCAACTTCGAAGGTGGTGGCCCGCACGACGGGGAAGCCGGCGTCGACCAGGGCCGAGGCGGCCTGCTGCGCCAGCACCTGGGTCGGGATCGAGCGGGCCGCCGGGCAGGCGTCCGATCCCGCCGGCGTCTGGCCGCGATGAAGGGCCGCCAGACGCGAGAAGGCCGGCGGCTCGGCGCCGTTGCTGGTCACGTCGCGAGGCGTGTCCGCGGCCAGGCTGGCGGCCTGAACCTGGAATCCGGCGACGGCGGCCCCGGCCATGACCAGGGCGGCGACGCGGCGTAGAGCCCCTGCCCTTCAGATCGCGGAACGCGAGCCCGGCGACGACCAGCGCCGCCGCCAGGGCGACCCAGGCCAGCCCTCGCGCGACGGTCCAGGTCAGGACGTCATAGGCCAGGCCCACGTCGACGCCGCCGAAGCGCGTGGCCGCCACCGCCGCGACGATCACCACCAGCGGCGCGGCGGCCAGGGCCGTCAGCCAGGGCAGGACGGCGGGCACGGGTTTGCTGGACGGCATCGGCGCTCCGGATTCGAGGTCAGGCCGGCAGACGGTAGTCCTTCAGCCGTTCGCGCAGAAGCTTCTTGTCGATCTTGCCGGTGGCGCCCAGCGGGATTTCGTCCAGGGCCACAACGTCGTCCGGCATCCACCATTTGGCGATCTTGCCCTGCAGGAAGTCGAGATGCTCCTGCTTGTCCAGGGCCTCGCCCTCCTTGAGCTTGAGCAGCAGCACCGGGCGTTCGTCCCATTTGGGGTGGGCCGCGCCGATGACGGCGGCCAGCTCGACCTTGGGATGGCCCACGGCGATGTTCTCGATCTCGATGGAGCTGATCCATTCGCCGCCCGACTTGATGACGTCCTTGGAGCGGTCGGTGATCTGCATGAATCCCATGTCGTCGACCGTGGCCACGTCGCCGGTGTCGAAGAAGCCTTCGCCGTCGACGATGGAGCCCTCCTCGCGGAAATAGGCCCGGGCGACGGTGGGGCCCTTGACCATCAGGTGGCCAAAGGTGTGGCCGTCGTGATCCAGGGTCCGGCCGGCGTCGTCCTTCAGCTTCAGCTCGACGCCCAGCGGCGGCGTGCCCTGTTTGACGCGCCACTTCAGCTGCTCCTCGAACGGCAGGCTTTCCAGCTCGGGCGTCATGTTCGACAGGGTGCCGATGGGCGAGGTCTCGGTCATGCCCCAGCCCTGCAGCACCTCGACGCCATAGTCGTCGTGGAAGGCGCGGATCAGGCTTTCGGGCACGGCCGAGCCGCCGATCAGCACGCGCTTGACCGTCGACAACTTCAGCCCGTGCTCGCGCATGTGCATCAGAAGCCCCTGCCAGACGGTGGGCACGGCGGCGGAGAAGGTGACCTTCTCGGTCTCCAGCAGTTCGTAGATGGAGGCGCCGTCCATCTTGGCGCCCGGCATGACCAGCTTGGCGCCCGCCGCCGGCCCGCCGAAGGCGATGCCCCAGGCGTTGGCGTGGAACATCGGCACCACCGGCAGGATCACCTCGCTGGGCGTGGCGCCCAGGACGGTCGACTGAAGACCCAGAAGCGTATGGATGAAGTTGGACCGGTGCGAATACAGCACGCCCTTCGGATTGCCGGTCGTGCCCGAGGTGTAGCAGAGGCCGCAGGCGGTGTTTTCCTCGAAGTCGCCCCAGACGCAATCGGTCGACTGGCCGGCGATGACCGCCTCATAGGCTTCGGCCCTGGGCAGCTTGGTCTGCGGCATGTGGGCCGCATCGGTCATGACGATGACGCGCTCGACCTTGGGGATGTGCGGCAGGATGGCTTCGAGCAGCGGCACGAAGGTCAGGTCGGTGAAGATGACCCGGTCCTCGGCGTGGTTGATGATGTAGATCAGCTGCTCGGGGAACAGGCGCGGGTTCAGCGTGTGGCACACCGCGCCGATGCCCATGACGCCGTACCAGGTCTCGATGTGCTTGTCGGTGTTCCAGGCCAGGGTGGCGACGCGGTCGCCCGGCTTGATTCCCCAGCCCTTCAGGGCGTTGGAGACGCGCCTGGCCCGCTCGTGGATGGCGGCGTAGGTGGTGCGGACGATCGGCCCCTCGACCGAACGGGTCACGACCTCGCGGTCGCCGTGCCAGTTCTTCGCGTGGTCGATGATCTTGTCGACCGTCAGCGGCCAGTCCTGCATCAAGCCCAGCATCGTCGTGTCCTTGTCCCTTGGCGTGCGTCTGCTTGGGTGCGACGCTTGATGGCGACGCTATCTTGGTGATCGTCGTTAAGCAACGTGACGCAGGGTCAGGTTCGGCGCGACGATCGTCCGCGATGGCCTTGCGGCGAAAGCCGATCTAGAAGGCGCGACATGGCCATATTGATCGCGATCACGGGGGCTCCGGCTCCGGCAAGAGCACCCTGGCCGAGGCCCTGGTCTCGGCCCTGCCGCCCGGCAAGGCCGTGCTGGTGCGCGAGGACTCCTACTACCGCGACGCCGCCTCCCTGCCCGGCTTCGACGCCGCGACCTTCGACTTCGACGACGTGGCGGCGCGCGACCATGACCTGATGATCGCCGACCTGTCTGAGTTGAAGGCGGGGCGGCCGGTGACGGCGCCGCTGTATTCCTTCATCCATCACGGCCGCGAGCCGGGCGGGGAGCCGATCCCGGCGGCGGAGGTGGTGGTGGTCGAGGGCACCCACGTCCTGTGTACGCCGGAACTGACGGCCCTGTTCGACATCCGCGTCTTCGTCGACACCCCCGCCGACATTCGCTTCATCCGCCGCCTGCTGCGCGATCAGGAGGAACGCGGCCGGTCGGCGGACTCGGTCGTGGCGCAATATCTGGCGACGGTGCGTCCGGGCCATGAGCGCCTGACCGAGCCGTCGCGAACCCACGCCGACTTCATCGTGGCGGACGCGACCGCGGCGGTGCGTCTGGAGGATCCGCAGGCGGTGGTGCGCCTGGCCGCGCCGGTCCTGGCCCACCCGCTGCTGCAGCCGCTGCTGGAGGGCTGAGGGTCAATCGTCGACGACGCCCCGCTCCAGGGCGTCGCGCGCCCTCTTCTCAGCAATGATGCGATCCAGCCGCTCGCACTGGATCCAGAGTTCGCGCCGCAGGCGGGCGTCTTCCGCCATCTCCTCGGCGCTCTGCTTGCGAGGGGGCGGCAGGCCGCGTCCGGGCTTGGGGCGGCGGGGTTTGGGGCTGGCCATGACGGCTCCTTTCCAGACATGCGTGTTCCCCCCGCCGTTCCCGGCGGAGTCGATGGAGGGCTGGGCGGAGCGCCGGGCCTTCGCCCGGAGTTCTGAGATGTGAGTACCGTTTCGACGAGGGCTGGACGCTCCGCGCGAAGGATTGGCCTGCAAGCTCGGGGCGCCGAGTGGTGGCGGTCTTATCGCCTAACCCCATAAGCCTGCGGCGGGCCGGCGGGGTCTGCGAAACCCCGTCCGGGTGCGGCCGAGTATCCCCCTCGACCCTCCGCCTCGCGCGTCCGGTGCGCCGGCCGGCGAGGCGGCGCGGGCCGTTCCAGACCCGCCCCCGCTTCCTCCGCTCCCGCCGCCGCAAGGTCGCAGGCCTTACGAGCCCTCCGGTGCGACGGGACGAGGAAAACATGGCACGGTTTTCAGCTCAGGCGGGCTGGAGGGGGCGAGAATCCGGCAAGCCGCTGGAATCGTTGCGGTCGCGGCAGCGTCACTTGGAGAGTTGGCGGGTTTGGCCTGACATCCTCTCCCGCGTTTCCGTTCACCGAGACGGCGCGCGCAAGAGCACCCGCCGGCGACGGTGTCAGTGCAGGGTGCGGAACTTCAGCGTGCCGGGGACGGCCTTCAGGACGCCCAGCGCCTCGCGATCGTAGTCGCGGTCGACGTCGGTGATGACGTAGCCGACCCGCTCGCTGGTCTTCAGGTGCTGGCCCAGGATGTTCAGGCCCGCGGCCGCCAGCGCCTGGTTCAATTCGGCCAGGACGCCCGGCTGGTTGCGGTGGATGTGCAGCAGCCGGTGCGCGCCGGACACCTCGGCCAGCTGGACGTTCGGCAGATTGACGCTGAAGGTCGTGTCGCCCCGGTTGAGATAGCCCAGCAACCGCTCGGCCGCGAACTCGGCGATGGCTTCCTGCGCCTCTTCGGTGGAGCCGCCGATGTGCGGCGTCAGGATCATGTTCCTGAGCCCCTGCAGCGGGCTTTCGAACGGATCGGCGTTGGTGCGCGGCTCCTCGGGGAAGACGTCCACGGCCGCGCCGGCGATCCGGCCCGACCCCATCGCCTGGGCCAGGGCGCCGACGTCGACCACATGGCCGCGCGACAGGTTCAGGAACAGCGCCCCCTCCTTCATCCGGCCGAACTGGGCCGCGCCGAAGATGGCCTTGTTCTCCGCCCGGCCGTCGACGTGCAGGGTCACGACGTCGCTCTCGGCCAGCAGGGCGTCCAGGGCGCGCATGCGCCGGGCGTTGCCCAACGCCAGCCGCTCGGACAGGTCGTAGAACAGCACCCGCATGCCCAGGTTCTCGGCCAGCACCGAAAGCTGGCTGCCGATGGCGCCGTAGCCGACGATTCCCAGGGTCTTGCCGCGCAGTTCCCGGGAGCCCGTGGCCGACTTGTTCCACTTGCCCAGGTGCATGGCCGCCGACTTGTCCGGCACGTCGCGCATCAGCACGATCATCAGGCCGATGGCCAGCTCCACCACCGAGCGGGTGTTGGAATAGGGGGCGTTGAACACCGCCACGCCATGATCGGCGGCGGCGTCCAGATCGATCTGGTTCGTGCCGATGCAGAAGGCGGCGACGGCCATCAGCTTGTCGGCCTGTTCCAGCACGCGGCGCGACACCGTGGTCTTGGAGCGGATGCCCAGCACGTGCACGCCCCTGACCGCCTCGATCAGGTCGTCCTCGTCCAGGGCGCCCTTCATCGTTTCGACCGTGTAGCCCGCCTCCTCCAGCCGCTCGACGGCGGCGGGGTGAATGTTCTCCAGCAGCAGCATCCTCATGCGGCTGCGGGGAAAGGACCAGCGGCCCGCCAGCCCCTCGGCGTGAAGCACCTCGTCCAGGGAGGCGGCCTCGGCGTCGGCGGCCTCGACCACGGGCGCGCGGCGGACGACCTCGGTGAAGGCGTAGAAGGCGTCGGCCGCCCCCGCCAGCTTGACCTCCGCGTCGTTCCAGCCGTCGCCGACCATCACCACCCGGCCCGTCAGGTTCAGGCCGTGGATGGCCCGCGGCTTGCCCTCGGCGTGCGACAGGGGATTGGCGCCGTCCACGCCCGTCACGCGGCCGTCGTCGTCATAGACCAGGTCGTTGCACAGCACCCGATCGGCGGGCACGCCCAGGGCCTGGGCGACCGGGGCGATCACCTCGCGAAAGCCGCCCGACAGGATGACGACTTCGACCGCCCCCGTCTGGAAGAAGCCCAGGTTGCGGCGCACCGACGCGGTCAGGCGGTCGGGCGCCTGGGCCGCCAGCGTCGCCACGTGATCGCGGGTCAGGGGCAGCAGCGCCAGCCGCTGACGCAACGCCTCGCCGAAGCCGATCTCTCCGCCCATCGCCTGGTCGGTCAGGGCCGCGATGCGCGCGCGGGTCGCCTCGGCGTCGGGCGCGCCGGCCAGGGCGATGTCGGCCAGCGCCTCCAGCGTCTCGAAGTCGACCAGGGTCGAATCGAAATCGAAGATCATCGTGGGGCGCGCGCTCATGGCCGCCCTCTTAGCGACCTTCGCAGGCGCCGCAAAGCCAAGGCGTGCTAAAGACTGACGCCAGCTGCGCTCAAATCATGCCGCCCGCCTGGCTCGACAGCCGATGGGCGGCAAGGAAATGTCAGAAACGGACGATGCGGCGCACGCGGCTGTCGGGACGACGGCTTTCCAGCAGGGCCGCGCCGACGGCCGCCGCCAGGGTGGCCACCGCGATCAGGGCGCCGCCTTCCCGACGATGATCGTGGGCGTAGGCCGCCGCCTCGTCGGCGTACCGGCGCGCGGTCTTGCCGTGCTTCTTCGCCGCCTTCCTGGAGCCCTTGCGCGCGGCGCGGAACCAGTCGCCGGCATGGTCGCGGGCGTCCTCGGCCACGTCGACGGCGCGATGGCGGGCCTGGCGCGCATAGTCGCCGGCGCGGTCGCCGAAGTCCTCGGCGCCGTGGCGGAAGGCGTCCATCGCGTCATGGAAGCGGCCGCGCAGTTCGGAGGCGTCCACCCAGCCGCGCGGGTCCATGCGGGTCTTGATGCGCTGGTAACGGGTGGGTCCGGTGCGCTGCGAGAGATAGACCGCCGCAGCGGCGCCCAGGACGATCAGGGCCAGGCCGCCGGCCGTCACGCCGGGGTGCTTGCGGACTTCTTCCATGGCGTCGAAATCGCGGATCATGGGATGTTGAACCTCTCGAGTGGTCGTCTGGAGCGAAATCGTTTTCGCGTCAGCGAAGGAGCGAACCGGAGCAGAAACGGTTCCCCGATCCGGCCAAGCTGGCGAAAAACGCGATCCCAGGCGCGCGACGCCCGCCGGCGCGACCGGGGGCTTACCATCGCCGTCCCGGGCGCCTAAATAGCCGCGATCCCGACATGACGACCAGCAAGGACGCCGCCGTGACCGATCACGCGCCCCATTCCCCCGTTTCCGACGACCTGGCCGCCGCCTTCCAGATCGAGGGCTGGCCCGTGCGCGGCCGCCTGGTCCGCCTGGGCGCCGCCATCGACAAGATCCTGAAGGCCCACGCCTATCCGGAACCGGTCGCCAGCCTGCTGGGCGAGGCCTGCGCCCTGGCGGCGCTGGTGGGCTCCAGCCTGAAGTTCGACGGCCGGCTGCTGATCCAGGCCCAGGGCGACGGTCCGGTGCGTTATGTCGTGGCCGACTACGGCACGGACGGCACGCTGCGCGGCTACTGCCGCTATGACGAGGCCGAGGTGGCGGCGGCCTCGCAGGGCTTTTCGCGGCCCGGCGCGCAGACGCTGCTGGGCAAGGGCGTCTTCATCATGACGCTGGACCGCGGGCCCGACTTCGAACGCACCCAGGGCATCACCCCGATCGAGGGCGAGAGCCTGTCGCTGTGCGCCGAACACTATTTCGAACAGTCCGAACAGGTGCCGACCAAGGTCCGCCTGGCCGTCGGCTCGGTCCAGACCGACGCCGGGGTCCAGTGGCGGGCGGGCGGCGCCATGATCCAGGTCATCGCCGGCGACGCCGCGCGCGGCTCGACCGAAGAGGTGTGGGAGCGCACGCGCGCCCTGTTCTTCACCCTGGGCGACGACGAACTGATCGATCCGACGATCAGCCCGGAAACCCTGCTGTTCCGCCTGTTCCATGAGGACGGCGTCCGCCTGGAGGGCGCCAGAACCCTGTCGGCCGTCTGCGGCTGCTCCAAGGACCGCATCGCGGCGGTGCTGGCTTCGTTCGAGCCGAAGGAGCGCGACGACATGGTCGAGGCCGACGGCAAGATCCGCGTCACCTGCGAATACTGCGCGACGGTCTATGAACTGGAGCCCGACGACGTGGTGACGGCGCAGATCTGAGACCTGCCTCAGACCAGCATGAAGACGGCGTCGCCGAAGTTGCGCATGACGTCGGACATCGCCCCTCCCCTGCATGACTCGTGTCATGAGGCGACGGCGAAGGCGGACGGATGCGCGTTGCGGGAATTTGACGCGAAGCTTGCGCTCGCGGTCCGCGATCAGCCTTCCAGATCGAGCGAATAGCCGGCCGAGCGGACGGTGCGGATCGGATTGGCGCTGTCGTCGCCGATGGACAGGGCCTTGCGCAGGCGGCCGACGTGGACGTCCACGGTGCGCGCCTCGACATAGACGTCGGAGCCCCAGACCGCGTCCAGCAGCTGCTCGCGGCTGAACACGCGGCCGGGATGCTGCATGAAGTGGTCCAGCAGGCGGAATTCGGTCGGCCCCAGATGGACCTCCTGGCCCGAACGCTTCACCCGGTGCGAGACGCGGTCGATGACGATGTCGCCGTGGTTCAGCCGGTCGTCGGCCAGACCGGGCCGGATGCGGCGCAGGACGGCCCGGATGCGGGCGATCAGTTCGACCATCGAGAACGGCTTGGTCAGATAGTCGTCGGCGCCCGTGTCCAGCCCGCGCACCCGGTCGCTTTCCTCGCCGCGCGCGGTCAGCATGATGATCGGCAGGTTGCGCGTCTCGGCCTTGCCGCGGATGCGGCGGCAGACCTCGATCCCCGACAGCTTGGGCAGCATCCAGTCCAGCAGCACCAGGTCCGGCAGCCGTTCCTCGACCTGAAGCATTCCCTCCTCGCCGTCGGAGGCGACGGTGACGTCGTAGCCTTCCTTTTCGAGGTTGTACTGAAGCAGGGTCGCCAGCGCGTCCTCGTCTTCCATCACAAGGATATAGGGCTGCACGTCGGTTCTCCGGTCTCGGCTCAGTGCGTGTCGGTGGACAGGTTGGGGGTCGGAGACTCGTCCTCGGCCGTCGGCATGGCGCGCGGACGGTCGCCGACGATCTCGTCGCCGGTGATCTCGTAGTGGACGGTCTCGGCGATGTTGGTGGCGTGGTCGCCGATCCGTTCCAGGTTCTTGGCCATGAACAGCAGATGGGTGCAGGCGCCGATCGTGCGCGGGTCGCCCATCATGTAGGTCAGCAGTTCGCGGAACAAGGCGTTGTAATGCTCGTCCACCTCGTCGTCGGTCTGCCAGACGGCGACGGCGCGGTCGATCTCGGAGGCGGTGTAGGCATCCAGCACGTCGCGCAGGCGGTTGGACACCAGCCGCCCCATCCGCTCGATCGAGCGGGTCAGCGGCTGCATCGGCTCGACCTCGGCCAGGATCAGCGCGCGCTTGGCGATGTTCTTGGCCAGGTCGCCGGTGCGCTCCAGGTCCGAGGCCATCTTGATCGCGCCCAGCGTCTTGCGCAGGTCGCTGGCGACCGGCTGGCGCAGGGCGATCAGCCGGATGGCCTTCTTCTCGATATCGCGATGCAGCGCGTCCAGCTTCAGGTCGCGATCGACCACCGCGCGCGCCAGGGCGATGTCGCGTCGGGCGACGGAATCGATGGCGTCCGCGACCTGGGCCTCGGCCAGGCCGCCCATGCGGGCGACCTCGGCCGTGATCTGGTTCAGTTCGTCGCCGTAGGCCTTGACCGTGTGCTGGTTCATCGGATTAGCCGAAGCGTCCCGTGATGTAGTCGAGCGTGCGCCGCTCGCGCGGATTCTGGAAGATGGTCTCGGTGTCGCCGGTCTCGACCAGGCGGCCCATGTGGAAGAAGGCGGTGCGCTGCGACACCCGCGCGGCCTGGGCCATCGAGTGGGTGACGATGACGATGCAGAAGCGCTCGCGCAGTTCGTCGATCAGCTCCTCGATGCGCGCGGTGGCGATGGGGTCCAGGGCCGAGCAGGGCTCGTCCATCAGGATCACTTCCGGGTTCACGGCGATGGCGCGGGCGATGACCAGGCGCTGCTGCTGGCCGCCCGACAGGCCCATGGCCGAGGACTGGAGGCGGTCGGCGACCTCCTCCCACAGTCCGGCGCGCTTCAGGGCGCTTTCGACCACGCCGTCCATCTCGGACTTGGCCGAGACAAGGCCGTGAATCTTGGGTCCGTAGGCGACGTTCTCGTAGATCGACTTGGGGAACGGGTTCGGGCGCTGGAAGACCATGCCGACGCGGGCGCGCAGCAGCACCGGGTCGATCGAGCGGTCGTTGATGTCCTCGTCGTCCATGGCGATCCGCCCCGTGACCTTGGCCCCCGAGATGGTGTCGTTCATGCGGTTCATGGTCCGCAGGAAGGTGGACTTGCCGCAGCCGGACGGGCCGATCAGGGCCGTGACGGTCTTGTCCGGGATGTCAAGCGAGACGTCGTACAGCGCCTGCTTGCCGTCATAGAAGACCGACACGTCGCGCGCGGCGATCTTGATCGGTCCGCTCGGCGGCGTGTCGACCACCGTGGGGCCGGGCGCCGGTTCGGCGTCCTCCATGCGGGGCTCGGGCCGGTCGGGCGTCTGGGCGGGCGCGGCCTCGGGCAGCACCTGCCCGCCCATGCGCGGAGCCTGCGTCGGGTCGCCGCCGTCGTTGTGGCCGTCGGGTGCGCGGAAGATCGGAACTTCATTCTCTTACCACCGACGCTCGAAGCGCCGCCTCAGGATGATGGCCGCCGCGTTCATCACGATCATGAAGGCCAGCAGGACCATGATCGCGGCGGCGGTGCGTTCGTGGAACGCCCGCTCGGAGGCGTTCTCCCAGATGTAGATCAGCGACGGCAGGGCGCCGACCGGCTGGTCGATGGCGTGGGGCACGCCCGGCACGAAGCTGACCATGCCGATCAGCAGCAGCGGGGCGGTCTCGCCCAGGGCGTGGGCCATCGAGATGATGGCGCCGGTCATGACGCCGGGCATGGCCAGCGGCAGGACGTGACTGAACACCGTCTGGGTGCGGCTGGCGCCCATCGCCAGGGCCGCCTCGCGATCGACGGGGGCACCGCCTTCAACGACGAGCGCGTGGCGATGATCAGGGTGGGCAGGGCCATCAGCGCCAGCACCAGGCCGCCGACGATCGGGCTGGCGCGCGGCAGGTGCATCCAGTTGATGAACAGCGCCAGGCCCAGCAGGCCGTAGACGATCGAGGGCACCGCGGCGAGGTTGTTGATGTTGACCTCGATGATGTCCGTCAGCTTGTTCTTGGGCGCGAACTCCTCCAGCCAGACGGCGGCGCCGACGCCCAGCGGAATGGCGATCAGGGCGGTGACCATCAGCATCAGGGCCGAGCCGACCACGGCGCCCAGGACCCCGGCGATCTCGGGCTGGGTGGAATCGCCGTTGGTGAACAGGGCGGTGTTGAAGTGCGAGCCGATCACCCCTTCGGCCTTCATCCGGTCCAGCCAGGCCAGCTGACGGTCGTTCAGGCGCCGCTGCTCCTGCGGCACGTCGCGGGAAATCTCGCCCTTCAGATACAGGTCGGCGTCGTCGGACAGCGGCGCCGCCAGCGGCACCGTCTCGCCGATCACGTCGCCGCGGCGGGCCACCAGGTCGGCGGCCACGAACTTCAGCTCCGACGAGAACAGGCCGCGCATGTCGCGCGAGACGTCGCCGCGGGCGTCGTCGGCGATCCCCCAGCGCGCCAGCTGCTGCTCGGCCGCCATCTGCTCGAAGTTGGAGCCTTGCGGATAGGCGCGGTCGACCTGGGCGGGGTCCATATAGACCGGGACCGTCACCGTGTGGGTGTAGAAGGCGGTGTGCCCCTGCTCGACGATGCGTCCTAGCAGGATGACCAGGAAGACCACGGCCGCGCCGATGGCCAGCTGCCCGTACAGCTTGAAGCGGGTCTCGCGCGCGTGACGACGCTTCAGCCCCGCGCGCAGCCGCGCGAGACGCTTGTCCAAGGCCGCGCCGACCTGTTCGGGGGTCGCGTCAGTCATACTGCTCTCGATAGGTCTGGACGATGCGCTGGGCGACGATGTTCAGCATCAGGGTGACCAGGAACAGGGTCAGCCCCAGGCCGAACGCCGACAGGGTCTTGGCGCTGTTGAACTCCTGGTCGCCGGTCAGCAGGGTGACGATCTGCACCGTGACCGTGGTCACGGTGTCCAGCGGATTGAAGGTCAGGTTGGCGGCCAGGCCCGCGGCCATGGTCACGATCATGGTCTCGCCGATGGCGCGCGACACCGCCGCCAGCAGCAGGGCGCCGGCGATGCCCGGCAGGGCCGCGGGCAGCAGCACCCGCTTGACCGTCTCGGACTTGGTCGCGCCCATGGCGAAGGACCCGTCGCGCAGGCTCTGCGGCACGGCGTTCAGGATGTCGTCCGACAGCGACGACACAAACGGGATCAGCATGATGCCCATGACCGCGCCGGCCGTCAGCGCCATCTGGTTCTGCACCAGCGCCAGATACTGGCCAAGGCCGTCCAGCGGCCCGCCGATCAGGAACAGGCCGATCTCGTTGAAGAAGACGCGCAGCGCCGGCCCCACGGTCAGGGCGGCGAAGAAGCCGTAGACGACGGTCGGCACCCCGGCCAGGATCTCCAGCACGGGCTTGATGACCGCGCGCGCGGTGCGGCCGGCGTATTCCGACAGATAGATGGCCGACAGCAGGCCGATGGGCGCCGCCACCAGCATGGCGATCAGCATGATCAGCAGGGTCCCGGCGAACAGGGGCACGGCCCCGAAGGCGCCGCTGGAGCCGACCTGGTCGGCGCGGATGGCGATCTGCGGGCTCCATTGCGTGCCGAACAGGAACTCCGTCACCGGCACGTGCTGGAAGAAGCGGAAGGCGTCGAAGGCCAGGGAGGCGATGATGCCGATGGTCGTCAGGACCGCCACCGCCGAACAGACGAACAGCGCGCCCCAGATCCAGCCCTCGACCCGGTTGCGGGCCCGCACGTTCGGGCGGATCTGGCTGAAGGCGAACAGGCCGCCCATGATCGCGGCCAGAACGGCGGCGACGGCGGCGCCCCATTGCAGGGTGCGCTCGACCCGCACCATGCGGCGCGCCTCGACCGGCAACTGCTCGGCCAGGGGGCGTTCCCAGATCTGCAGCGCGGGCTCGCCCCGGCCCAGACGGTGGGCGTCGGCGAAGAAGGCCTCGCGGCGGAAGGGTTCGAGCGCGGCGACGGCGTCGGGCGTGCCGGCGGCGGTCAACTGGCGCTCGATCGGCGCGGCGAAGATCCCCGCCAGCATCAGCACGACCAGCGCCGGCGCCGCGACCCAGATTAGGGCGTAGGCGCCGTGCTGGGCCGGACGCGAGTGCGCGCGGACGCCCCGAAACCGGCCTTGCGCCAGCGTCCGGCCGCCCACGAAGGCGGCGGCGGCCAGCGCTGCGAGAATCAGCAGGAGAATCCAGATCATTCGGGGCCCGGTGCGCGTGCGCGAATCGTCGGAATCCCGAAAGCCCGGGACCGACCTGGCGCGTCTTCTGCCCGCGAATGGTCAGCGGATTAAGACGGCTCCATGACAGTTCGGTTACAGCGACGCCGGGATGGAGGCCTGGGTCGAGGGGGCGTCGGCGCGCCGCTTGCTCGCCATCGGGAACCAGGCGGTGAAGGCCGCGCCCTGGCCCGGCGCGCTTTCCACCACCAGGCCGCCCTGGTGGCGGTTCATGATGTGCTTGACGATCGCCAGCCCCAGGCCCGTGCCCTGCCGCTCGCCGCTTTTCTGGCCTTCGACGCGGTAGAAGCGTTCGGTCAGTCGCGGCAGATGCTCGCGGGCCATGCCCGGCCCGTGATCGCGCACGGTGACGGCCGCATAGACGAGGCCGGCCGTGCGGTCGGGCGTCACCAGCGGCAGGCGCGTCGCGCCGGGCATCCGCGACGCCCAGGCCTCGTCGAACGACAGATCGGCGCGGACGGTGATCTCGACCACGCCCCCCGCCGGCGAATATTTGACGGCGTTGTCGAGCAGGTTCTGCACCACCTGGACGATCTCGTCCCGGTCGCCGCTGACCGACGCCCGCGCCTCGCCCTGGTCAAGCACCACGCTGACGTCCTTGCTCCGCACGATAACGCTGACCGCGTCGACGACGTCGGAGGCGGCGCGGTCCAGGTCGACGCGGCCCGACGGCGGGATGTGCTCGTTGAGCTCGATCCGGCTGAGCGACAGCAGGTCGGCGACCAGCCGGCTCATCCGGTCGGCCTGGGCGGCCATGATGTCCAGGAACCGGTCGCGCGCCACCACGTCCTCTCGCGCATGGCCCTTCAGCGTCTCGATGAAGCCGCTGAGCGAGGCCAGCGGGGTGCGAAGCTCGTGACTGGCGTTGGCCAGGAAGTCCACGCGCATCATCTCCATGCGGCGCACGTCGGTCTCGTCGCGCAGGACGACCAGGGCCAGCCCCTCGTTCGCCCCGCCCAGCGGCCGGGTCCAGGCGCGCCAGCGGCGATCCCTCTGTCCGCCGGTGGTGTAGTCGGTCGCGCGCGACACGCCGCCGAACAGCGCCTCGTCCACCGCCTCCAGCACGCCCGGCTCGCGGATGACCTGGACCAGCAGGCCGCCCTGCCGCTGCACGCGCAGCAGATCACGCGCCGCCTGGTTGGCCAGGACGATGCGGCGTCCGGCGATGTCGTCGGGCTCTCCGCCGCTGACGATCAGCACCGGGTCTTCCAGCGCCTCGAACACGCGGTCGAGCAGGTCGACCGAGGCCGCGGGCGGGACGGCGGCCGCTCCGTCCTCGACGCGGACGGGCTCGACCTCCTGCCGTCCCGGCGCGTTCAGAAGCCAAGCCGCCCCCGTCGCCACCGCCGCCCCGCCCACCAGCCACGGCGCCAGCTGGGGATGGATGACCGCAAGGCCCAGCATCACCCCGACCGCGATGGCGACCGTGGCGCCGATCGTCCACAGGCGCGACGTCGAGATCGGCGCGACGGGCGATGGCGAAACCTCATAGGGCATGGTCGGGACGAATCTCGGAGACGGCGACGGACAAAGGCCATCCTTGCACGGATTTCATGACGGCGCTTAGACAGCGCGCGGGTCGGAAACCGTACCGTCGTACCTTTTCTTTAGGACTTTGCGGTGAAGCTGGGCGCAGCGAGGGGATGCCGTGCAGAGGTTCCTGGAAAGCCTGAGTCAAAGCCACGATTGGCGGCTGATCGTCCTGGCGGCGACCGTCTGCGTCGTCGGACTGAGCGCCGCCTTCTGGTTGATGAACCGCGCCTGGACCTGGGGCGGGGATCGCGGGCGTCGCCCCGGCCTGCTGGCCGCCGTGACGGCGACCGGCGCCGTGTGGACCACCCACTGCCTGATCATGCAGAGCTATGTGGTCGCCATCGACGCCCATGTCGCCTATGCGCCCCTGCCCACCCTGGCCTCCTTCCTGCTGTGCGCAGCCTCCGTGGGCCTGGCGATCGCCGTGACCTTCCGCGAGGACAGCCGGCGCATGAAGGCCGTTGGCGGCGGGCTGGGCCTGCTGGGCGTCGGCGTGATGCACTATGTCGGCCTGGCGGGGCTTCGCGCCTCGGCCACGTTGCAATGGAACCCCTGGCTGATCGCCCTGTCCTTCGTCGCGGCCGTGGCGCTGAGCGCCGGGGCCGGCTTCGCCTATCGTCGCGGGCCGCGACGCAGCCTGGCCGTGCTGGCCCTGTTCGACGCCGCCGCCATCGTGCTGCTGCATCTGCTGGGGCTGTCGGCGGTGACCATCACGCCGGACGAGGTCGGCGCCGCCGTCTCGGGCCTTTCCCCGGCGACCCTGAACGCCCTGACGCTGGTCGCCGTGATCGGCATCGCCTGGGCGGTGGGCCTGACGGCGTGGATGAACCACCTCTCGCGCCAAGGCGCCCTGAAGCAGATGCGCGAGGCCGTCGACGCCATGCCGGACGGCCTGGCCTTCTATGACGCCGACGACCGGCTGGTGCTGTGGAACGCCCGCTACGCCGAGGTCAACCGAGAGATGGAAACGCAGCTGTGGGTCGGCATGCCGTTCCGCGAACTGCTGCGGATCGGCCTCAAGGAAGGACGCTACGCGGACGCGCTGGGGCGGGAGGACGCCTGGCTGACCGAACGGCTGGCCGAGCGCCGCAAGCTTTCGGCGACGCTCGAGCAACGCATCGTCGGCGACCGGGTCCTGAGGATCCAGGATCGGCGCACCGCCGAGGGCGGCCTGGTCACCGTCTGCACCGACATCACCGACCTGAAGCGCGACGCCGCCGCCCTGGAAGAGGCGCGCGACGCCGCCCAGACCGCCAACGTCGCCAAGAGCCAGTTCCTGGCCAACATGAGCCACGAGATCCGCACCCCGCTGAACGGCGTGATCGGCCTGACCCAGGCCCTGGCCAAGACCGAGCTGAACGCCGAGCAGCGCGAGATGCTGGACCTGATCCAGGCGTCCGGCCGCAGCCTGCAGACCCTGCTGAGCGACATCCTGGACCTGGCGCGGGTCGAGTCCGGCAAGCTGGAACTGACCGAGGACGCCTTCCATCTGGCCGGCGCCGTGCGCGAGGCCGCCCAGCTCTACGCCGAGAACGCCCGCCAGAAGCGACTGGACTTCCACGTCGACATCGACGTGGACGACGCCCTGTGGATCCGCGGCGACGCCGTGCGGCTGAAACAGGTGCTGACCAATCTGATCTCCAACGCCGTGAAGTTCACCTCGCAGGGGTTCGTCAGCGTCACCCTGCAGCAAGGGCCCGAGCGCGACGGCGCGCCCACCCTGCGATTCGCCGTGGAGGACACCGGCATCGGCTTCGACGCCGCCACCCGCGCGCGGCTGTTCACGCGATTCGAACAGGCGGACGGGGGCATCACCCGCAAGTTCGGCGGATCGGGCCTGGGCCTGTCGATCTGTCGCCAGCTGGCCGAGATGATGGGCGGCGACCTGGACTGCGAAAGCGCGCCGGGCGGCGGTTCGTCCTTCATCCTGACGCTGCCGATGAAACGCTGCGCCCCGCCCGTCGCCAGGGACCAGGCCGACGAGCCCGTCATCGCCGCCCCCGCCCGCGTCCTGGTGGCCGACGACCATCCCACCAACCGCCGGGTCATCGAATTGATCCTGGCGCAGGCGCCCGTCGAGATCGTGATCGCCGAGAACGGCGCAGAGGCCGTCGAAGCCTGTCGTCGCCAGGATTTCGACCTGATCCTGATGGACATGCAGATGCCCGTGATGGACGGGCTGACCGCCACGCGCGAGATCCGCCTGCATGAAACGGCCATGGGCGCGCCGCGGACGCCGATCGTCATGCTGACGGCCAACGCCATGCCCGAACATATCGCCGCCGGACGCAGCGCCGGCGCCGACCGGCACCTGGCCAAGCCCTTCAACGCGGCGGAATTGCTGGCCATGGTGGCCGATCCCGCCGCCCTGGGGCGCAATCAGGCGCAGGCCGCCTGAAACCGACCTTAGGCGGTTGCGCGTCCGGCGCGATGCGTGTAATAGCCCGCGCTCTTGAATTCGAGGGTTCACACCCCCGCCGCGCGGGCCCTTTCGTCAGCGCGGCGTTTCCGTTGTTTGTTGAGGCAGCCAGATGGCCGAGATCATTCTGAACGTGGACGTCCGTGAAGGCGTCGGCACCGGCGGCGCCCGCGCCGTGCGTCGCGCCGGCGGCGTGCCCGGCATCCTGTACGGCGGCGACAAGGCCCCGGTCGCCGTGTCGGTGAACGAGAAGGACTTCAAGAAGTCCCTCTACACCGGCAAGCTGCTGGGCCACCTGGTGACGCTGAAGTACGGCGACGAGACCCAGCCGGTCATCGCCAAGGACGTGCAGTTCGACCCCGTGTCGGACCGTCCGGTCCACTTCGACCTGATGCGCGTCGACGAGAAGGGCACCATCAAGATCGAGGTGCCGGTCCACTTCAAGAACCTGGAAGACGCGCCGTTCAACCGTCAGGGCGGTTCGCTGGAGATCGTCCGCCACGCCGTGGAAGTGTCGGTTCGCGCCGACCGCATCCCGGAAGAGCTGGTCGTCGACCTGATGAACCACAAGATGGGCGACACCATCCGCATCTCGGACATCGACCTGCAGGGCGCCGAGCCGACCATCACCGACCGCGACTTCGTGATCGCCACGATCAAGGTCTCGTCCGCCGCCCTGTCGGCCGCCGCCGATGAAGCCGCCGACGCCGAGACCGCTCCGGTCGCGACCGAAGAGAAGAGCGAAGACTAAGCGTCCCGCCCTTCACCAAGATCACGCCCCGCCCGGTCCGCCGCGGCGGGGCTTTTCTTTGACCGGCGCAGACGGCAAGAGGACGCCATGATCATCATCGCGGGGCTCGGCAATCCGGGCGCGAAGTACGAAAAGAACCGGCACAACATCGGCTTCATGGCGGCCGACGAGATCGCGCGCCGCTGGCGGTTCGGCGCCGAGCGGGCCAAGTTCCAGTCGATCGTCAGCGAAGGCGAGGTCGAGACGGCCGAGGGCCCGGTCAAGGTCCTGCTGATGAAGCCCCAGACCTATATGAACGAAAGCGGCCGCGCGGTCGGCGAGGCGGCGCGCTTCTACAAGATCAAGCCCAGCGAAATCATCGTCTTCCACGACGAGATCGACCTGGCGCCCGGCCGCTTTCGCATGAAGACCGGGGGCGGCGCGGCCGGTCAGAACGGCATCCGCAGCCTGATCAGCCACCTGGGTCCCGACTTCCGCCGCGCCCGGATGGGCGTCGGCCATCCGGGCGACAAGCATCTGGTGATGCCCCACGTGCTGGGCGACTTCCACAAGGCCGAGCAGCCGTGGCTGAACGCCCTGCTCCAGGCCTGCGCCGACGCCCTGCCCTTCGCGGCCGTCGGCGACGACGAGCGGTATCAGGGCGAGGTCATGCGCCTGGCCCCCGCGCCGAAGTTCAGCCCCCGGCAGGCGGCGCGCGGCGAACTCTAACGCCATCGGCGTGTTCCCCTTTCGCAAGGAGAACCCGCCATGCCGACGAAGAAATGGTCCCAGCACGTCACGGAAACCAGCGACGCCCTGGACGTGAAGCCGCACCTGTTCGAATCCGACGATCCCAAGACGATCGCGCAGTCGCTGAAGCGCAGCGCCGAGCACAGCCATCGCCGGAAGGGCACGCCGTTCCAGTCGGCGATGTCCATGCTGACCTTCTACATAAACCGCGCGGGCCGAAATCTGCCGGACAAGCAGGTCGAGGTGCTGGAACGCGCCAAGGACGAGTTGCGCGAGGCGTTTGGACGCGCGCCCAAGGCGTCGCACTAGGCCTGGCGGCCGAAAGGCCCTAAAGGCGATCCGTGACCCGCAGCCAGGCCGACAATTGGTCCGTCGCCCGATCGCTCGCCTTCCTGGCGGCGGTGTTCGCGCTCGCGCTCGGCACCCTGCTGCCGTTCGCCGCCCTGGCGGCGGCGCGCCCGGGCCATCCGCTGGTCATCTGCTCGGCCGAGGGCCCGCAGACCATCCAGGTCGGCGGCGTCGACGGACCGGTCCGGAAGGACGTGGGGGCCAAGTGCGCCGCCTGCGTCGCGCCCCTGGCCGCCGCCCTGCCGGCGCCGCCCGCGCCGGAGCCTGCGCGCCTGATCCGCCGCCTGGAGGCCGCAGCCTATGCGCCCGCCGCCGCCAGCCCCCCGCCGCCGGCCCGCGCGCCGCCGCGCCCGCCCTCCACCGCCCCGCCCCACGCCTGAAGCCGGACCCGTGAACCGCGCGCGGCCCCGCCGTGCGCCCGATCGACCCTGCCTTCGGGAACCCCCATGTCTTTCACACCCCCCGCGGCGCCGTGCGCGCTGCTGGCCGCGGCGAGCCTCGCCGCCCCCGCCCATGCCCATGCCCTGGCCCAGGCCTCGGCCCAGGCCCTGCCCCCGGCCGCCTCGCCCGTCGCCGAAGTCGATTCGGTGATCGTCACCGGCGCGCGCAATCCCGACGATCCCGCCGTCGTGGCCGAGGCGCGCGATCGGCTGAGCCGCACGCCCGGCGCCGTCGCCGTCGTCGCCGCGGAAAGTTACGAGGACCGCTACGCCCTGGCCCTGTCCGACACCCTTCGCTCGGTGCCCGGCGTCTTCGCTCAGCGCCGCTGGGGCGAGGAGGTCCGGTTGTCGATCCGGGGCTCCGGCATCGGCCAGAGCGTGCATCTGCGGGGCGTCCTGCTGGCTCAGGACGGCGTGCCGATCAATGCGGCGGACGGCTTCGGCGAGTTCCAGGAACTTGATCCGCTGATCGCCCGCTACACCGAGGTGTACAAGGGCGGCAACGCCCTGCGCTTCGGGGGCGCGGCGCTGGGCGGGGCGATCAACGTCGTCACCCCCACCGGCCTGAACACGCCCTATGACAACCTGCTGCGGTTTGAGGCGGGATCGTTCGAGACCCGCCGCCTGCACGCCGCCAGCGCGCGCCGTCACGGCGACTGGGACCTGTACGCGGCCGGGACCTGGTCGGGCGGCGACGGCTTCCGCGACCACCAGGAGGCCGACGGCAAACGCCTGACGGTCAGCGTGGGGCGTCAGCTGGGCCAGGATCGCGAGGTGCGGCTGATCGTGCAGGGCAATGCGCTGGACCAGGACCTGTCGGCGGGGGCGACGCAGAAGGATGCGTTGACCAATCCGCGCGCGGCGACGCCGGGCGCGGTGTCGTTCAACTATGGCCGCAACGTCGATTCCCTGCGCACCACGCTCCAGACCCGCTGGCGCTTCAGCGACAGCCTGGTGTTCGAGGGCGGAATCTATGGCTCCGACCGGGACCTTTACCACCCGGTGCCGGTGGTGGTGGACAACCACTATCGGACCTATGGCGGGTTCGGGCGGTTCGACTGGAACGGCCGGCTGATGGGCCTGCGCGCGGACGCCTTCGCCGGGGCCTACTACCGCACGGGCGATACGGACGCCCGGGTCTTCACCAACATCGGCGGCGGCCAGCGCGGGTTCAGGATCGGCGACACCCTGCAGCAGGCGTCCGGTTTGGACGTGTTCGCCGAAGGCCGCCTGTTCGTGACCGACCGCTTCGCCGTCATCGGCGGCGGCTCGTGGGGCCGGGCCGGGCGCGACCTCGACAACCATCTGAACCCGGCGAACGACGCCGACACGACCTACGACTGGTTCGCCCCGCGCATCGGCCTGCTGTGGGAGGACGACAATGGATCGCAGGTCTATGCCAACCTGACCCGATCGGTGGAGCCGCCCAGCTTCTACGACCTGGTCCAGAGCCCGGTTCCGCAGTTCGTGCCGCTGGACGAACAGAAGGCCTGGACCGCCGAGATCGGCGCGCGCGGCCGGCGGGGCCCCTTCCGGTACGACATCTCGGCCTATCGCGCCGCGCTGAAGGGCGAACTGCTGAACTATGTCGTGACCGCCGACATTCCGGCCGCGACCTTCAACGCCGGCGACACCGTGCACCAGGGGATCGAGGCCGGCCTGGACTGGCGGTTGATGGAGGGGGGACCGGGACGCCTGACCCTGCGCCAGACCTATACCTGGTCCGACTTCTTCTTCGACGGCGATCCCGTCTATGGGGACAACCGGCTGCCGATCATCCCGGAGCACGCCTATCGCGCCGAACTGAAATACGATCATCCGGCCGGCTGGTTCGTCGCGCCGGCGGTCGAGTGGGTTCCGCGCGACATCCACGTGGACTACGCCAACACGGTCAAATACCCCGGCTACGCCACGCTGTCGCTGAACGCGGGGATCGACCTGCCCCGCGGCGTGACCGTCTTCGCCGACCTGCGCAACCTGACCAACGAGAAATACATCTCGAACGCGGGCGCGGTCGTGGACGGCGTCACGGGGGCGCAGGATGTCTATCAGCCGGGCGAAGGCCGGGCGGCGTTTGTCGGCATGAGGGTGACGTGGTGAGCGCGACCGAAAACCCGGCGTCCGGAGACCTGTCCGGCGCCTACCGGGCCGTCTGGCGCTGGCATTTCTATGCGGGCGTGCTGGTCATGCCCTTCCTGATGCTGCTGGCGCTGACGGGGGGCCTCTATCTGTTCAAGGACGAGATCGACCAGACGGTCTATCGCTCCCTGATCCAGGTTCCGGCGCGCGCGGCCCAGGCGGACCCGGACGCCTGGGCCGCGGCGGCGGCGCAGGCGGGCGGCGGCCGCGCGGCGAACGTGCTGCTTCCGGCGGCGCGGGACCAGGCCGTGCGGGTCCGGGTCGACCGCGCCGACGGATCGCAACGAACCGTCTTCGTCGACCCCCACACCGCCCGCGTCACCGGCGTGACGGCCTATGGCGGCGTCACCGAAACGATCAAGCGGCTGCACTCGCTCAGCCTGTTCGGCCCGGCGATGAACCTGGTGGTCGAGATCGTCGCCGGCTGGGCCGTCATCCTGTTCGCCACGGGGCTTTATCTGTGGTGGCCGAGGGGGCGGGCGGGCGTGGCGGTCCTGGCGCCCAGGACAGGCGACGCGCGACGGCGGCCGTTCTGGCGCGACCTGCACGCCCTGACCGGCTTCTACGTCGGCGGGGTGGTGCTGTTCCTGGCGGTGACGGGAATGCCGTGGTCGGCCGTCTGGGGCGACCGATTCCTGAACCTGATGCGCGAGAGCGGCCTGGGTCGCCCGCCCGCCCCGGCCGCCGCCAGCGCCTGGAGCCACGCCAAGCCGCACGACACGCCCGCCGGCGTGGGCTGGACGATGGAGCACGCCGTCATGCCCGGCCCCATGGCCCACGATCCCAGCCTGGGCCGCGTCGTCGCCACGGCGGACGCCGGCGGCCTGCCCCGACCCTATATCGTCAACATCCCCCAGAGCCCCGACCTGGCCTGGACGGTGGCGCGCCAGACGCGCAGGGCCGAGGACGCCCGCACCCTGTACGTCGACGGCCAGACCGGCGCGGTGAGGGCCGACATCCGCTGGAGCCAGTTCGGCGTCGGCGCCAAGGCCTTCGAATGGGGCGTCGCCGTGCACCAGGGCCTGCAGTACGGCCAGATCAACCGCATCGTCATGCTGCTGGGCTGCGTCGGCGTCTGGGTCCTGGCGATCAGCGGGCTGGTCATGTGGTGGAAGCGCCGCCCGCCCAGCCTGTCGCGCGCGCGCCTTGGCCAGGTGCGCCTGGGCGCCCCGCCCGCGCCGCCCGGCCCGCGCGTCCGCGCCGCGGTGCTGGGCATCGTCATTCCGCTATCGATCCTCTATCCCCTGACCGGCTTGAGCCTGATCGCCGCCTTGTCCCTGGACTGGGCGATGCGACGGTTGCGCGCCCGGTCCGTCATCGCCTGAAAGGAGACCCGACCATGAAACGCCTTCTCATCCTGGCCGCCGCCCCGCTCGCGCTCGCGGCCTGCGGGCCCGCCGCCCAGCCCGCCGCCGAGAGCCCGCCCGCCGCGGATCAGGCCGCCGCCGTCGTCGTGACCGACGCCTGGTGTCGCGCGACGCCGAACGGCGCGCGGGCCGGCGGATGCTTCGCCACCTTCACCGCCCGCACCGACGACCGGTTGACCGGCGGCTCCACCCCCGCGCCGCCCAGCTTCAGATCCACGAGATGACCACCGAGGGCGGCATGATGAAGATGGGCCCGATCGAGGGCGGCCTGCCCCTGCCGGCCGGCCAGGCCGTCGCCCTGGCGCCGGGCGGAAACCACATCATGCTGATGGAGTTGACCCAGCCGCTGACCGACGGAGAGACCGTGCCCCTGACGCTGTCCTTCGCCGCGGCGCCGGCCGTGACCGTGCAGGCCCAGGTCCGCCGGGTCACGCCGGGCGGCGACGGCCACCACGGCTAGGGCGTCCTGCGTCATGCGGTCCGGGCGAAATATCTGAACCTTGGCCGCATGACAGCCGTTGGGAGGGGACGTCTCTGGAGTCCCCTCATGTCCTTTCGCAAAGACCGCCTGTCCCGCCCCATCTATCACTGGGCCAAGACCGTCCTGCCCGAGATGTCGGCGACCGAGGCCGAGGCCATCGAGGCGGGCGACGTCTGGTGGGACGCCGAACTGTTCACCGGCGCGCCGGACTGGGAGGCCTTCCTCGACATTCCGCCCGCCGAGCTGACCGAAGCCGAGCAGGCCTTCATCGACGGCCCGGTCGAGCGGCTGTGCGCCATGCTGGACGACTGGAAGATCACCTGGGAGGACCAGGATCTGCCGCCGGAGGTCTGGGCCTTCCTGAAGCGCGAACGCTTTTTCGGCATGATCATCCCGAAACGCTATGGCGGGCTGGAGTTCTCGGCCTACGCCCATTCCGAAGTCGTCCGGAAGATTTCGACCCGCTCCACCTCCGCCGCCGTCACGGTGATGGTGCCGAACTCGCTAGGGCCGGGCGAACTGCTGATGCAGTTCGGCACGGACGAGCAGCGCGATCACTGGCTGCCGCGCCTGGCCAACGGCCGTGAAATCCCGGCCTTCGGCCTGACCAGCCCCGAGGCCGGTTCCGACGCCGCCTCCATGACCGACGAGGGCGTGATCTGCGAGGGCGAATATCAGGGCCGCAAGGTGCTGGGGATGCGGCTGAACTGGAGAAAGCGCTACATCACCCTGGGCCCGATCTCGACCGTGCTGGGGCTGGCGTTCAAGCTGCGCGACCCGGACGGCCTCCTGGGCGGCGAGGAGAACCTGGGCATCACCGTCGCCCTGGTCCCGACCGACACCCCGGGCGTGACCATCGGCCGTCGGCACCTGCCGTCGATGCAGGCCTTCATCAACGGGCCGAACGAGGGTCATGACGTCTTCCTGCCGCTGGACGCCGTCCTGGGCGGACGCGAGCGGATCGGCCAGGGCTGGATGATGCTGAACGCCGCGCTGGCGGCCGGGCGGGGCATCTCCCTGCCCTCGCTGTCGTCGGCCGGCGCGGCCCTGGCGGCGCGCACCACCGGAGCCTACGCCCGCGTGCGCCAGCAGTTCCGCATCCCCATCGGCGAGTTCGAGGGCGTGCAGGAGCGCCTGGCCCGCATCGCCGCCAACGCCTATCTGCTGGACGCCGCGCGGCGCTTCACCTGTTCCGGCCTGGCGCTGGGGCATCACCCGTCCGTCGTCTCGGCCATCATGAAGCATGGCGCGACCGAGCGGATGCGGGTGGCCGCCAACGACGCCATGGACGTCCACGCCGGCAAGGCGGTGATCGACGGGCCGAACAACTATCTGGGCAACTTCTATCGCGCCGTGCCGGTGGGCATCACGGTCGAGGGCGCCAACATCCTGACGCGCAGCCTGATCGTCTTCGGCCAGGGGGCGATCCGCGCCCATCCCTATATCCTGAAGGAAATGCAGGCCCTGGCCGAGCAGGACGTGGAGAAGGGCCTGGCCCAATTCGACGCCGTCTTCTGGACCCACGTCGTCCACACCCTGCGCACCGCGCGCCGCGCCTTTACCAGCGCCTGGACCGACGGGCTGTTGGGCGAGGCGCCGACCGGGGGCGGCGCGCCGCTACTATCGCCGCATGGGCCGCTACGCCGCCGCCTTCGCCCTGGCCTCGGACATGGCGCTGCTGACCATGGGCGGATCGCTGAAGCGGCGCGAGATGCTGTCGGCCCGCTTCGGCGACATCCTGTCCGAACTCTACATGATGAGCGCCGCCCTGAAGCGCTGGGAGGACGAGGGCCGCCAGGCCGAGGACCTGCCGCTGCTGGACTATGTGATGCAGGACGGCTTCCTGACCATCGAGCGGCGGCTGAAGGAAATCCTGGACAACTTCCCCAACCGTCCGGCCGCCTGGCTGCTGAAGGTGTTCGTGCTGCCGTTCGGGGTCATCCGCACCGGGCCGCGCGATCACACCGTGCGCGCCTGCGCCCGCCTGATCCTGGAGCCGTCGGCGACGCGCGACCGCCTGACCGAGGGGGTCTATATCGGCGACGAGGCGGTGGGCCGGCTGGAGCAGGCCTTCGACCTGGTGGTGCGGACCCAGCCGATCCACGACCGGCTGAGGGCGCGTCGCATCCGCGATTGGCGCACGGCGGCCGAACAGGGCCTGCTGACGCCCGAGGAGATGGCGCTGCTGAAGGACGCCGACGACGCCGTCGCCGACGTGGTCGCGGTGGACGACTTCGCCCCGGAAGACCTGGCGCGGGGCGCCCGTCCCCGCTCCGTCCCCCATGCGGCCGAATAGCGCCTAGCGCGAGACGAGCGAGCCTTCGACCGTCAGGGTCGCGTCGGCGTTCTCGACCACGCTGAGGCTCTGGACCTCGACGCCCTTGTCATGAAGGGCCGACAGCCAGCCGAAGGCGGCGGCCGTCTGGACGCCGGTCAGGCTGAAGCCCAGGGCGCCGTCCGCGGCCATGCCCATCACCGGCGTGACGCCCGCCTGGGCGCTGGCCGCGTCGACCGCCGCGCGGATGTCGCCGGCGGCCGCCGCCTCCGACGGCGCCCGCTGGGCTGCGCGCTGGACCAGGATCAGGGCGTTCTCGGCGCGAAACCGATCGCGCGCGGCCGCTTCCCGCCACGCCCAGGCGGGGCGCACCACCGCCAGCCAGACCAGCACCGCCAGCACGGCCAGTCCCATCACGGCCAGCATCCGCTGCTCGCGCAGGGTGCGACCCTCCCACCAGGCCAGGGCCGTCGACGTCAGGCGGTTCATGCCGGGCCTCCCACGATGACTTCGCTGACCACGCGGCCGCCGTCCTCGACCGTGCTGGTGTCCGACAGGCCGAGGCCGCCCGCCTCCACGGCGGCGCGCAGGGCGTCCAGATCCTGGAACGCCGGATAGCTGACGGTGGCGCGCAGGCCCTGCTCGGGGTCGGCCGACAGGCCGTCCAGCTCGGCGCCCTCCACCTGCTCGACGGCGGCGAACAGCGCCGCGGCGCCCGCGGTGAAGCCGCCGGGCGGCGGCGCCACGGACAGACGCCGCTGAATCTCGCCGATCGGATCGTCGGCGCGCGCCGCCTCGGGCCAGGTCTCGGCGATCAGGGCGCGGGTTCGCCGGTCCGCGCGGTCGGCGGCCAGACTGTCGCGCGCGGCGTGCGCCAAGGTCAGCACCAGGGGCGAAGCGACCACCGCCGCCGCCAGCACGGCCGCCAGCCGCCAGCCGCCCCGAGACGCCGCGCGGGGCCGGACCAGGGCGGTCAGCAGATCGACGGGCGGATGGAGAGCCGTCGCCGCCAGCCGGTCCTCGACCGCTTCCTGGCCGTCGATCCAGGTCACGCGCCGGTCGCCGGCCACCGCCGCAACCAGGTCGGCCTGCACCGAGGCGGCGAAGGCCCCGCCCCGCAAGGCGACGTCGCCGCCATAGCGGATGGCGTTCAGCTGGCCCTCGGCTTCGGGAACCGGCGGCGTGAGGCAGTCGGGAACCAGGGCCGCCGGCTGGACGCCCAGCGCCCGCAGATAGTCGAGCCAGGCTTCCAGCAGCACGCTCGACACGGCCGCGACCAGGCGCGGGCCGCCGTCCGGCCCGGTCGGCCCCAGGGCCACGGCCAGACGCTCGGGATCGCCCGCCAGTTCGCCCTTCAGGGCCCAGCGCGCGGCGGCCCGCACCTGGTTGGCGCCGCCGACCGGCAGGTCCAGCCAACGCACCAGCACGTCCGCGCCGGGCGCCACCGCCACGGTGCGAAGGTCCGGCGTCGGATCCGGCGCCTCCAGGCTCAGCGATCCGCGCTGCAGCACGCGCCCGCGCGGGTCGACGATCAGGAAGGGCGCCGGCAGGGCGCCGTGGGCGGAATCAGGACGAGGCGGGTCTGGGTCATTCTTCAGGAATCCAGCGTCGGATGACGGTGCGCACGCCGCCGTCGGGGGCGGCGTAGAGAAGGGCGGTGCGGACCGCGCGGGCGCCGCCGTAGTCGACATCGACGCGCAGGTCGAAAAAGCGGGTCAGCAGGGACGCCTGGCCGCGCATGGTCTCGTCGGCCGCCACGCCGCGCAGGGCGGGCTGGGCCCAGAAGGCGTCCATCGTGGCCCAGCCGCCGGGCGGCCGCGCCGCGATCGCGGCCTTGGCCTGGTTCAGCCCCAGGGCGCCGCCGGTCATCATGACCAGCAGGGGCGCCTGCTCCGCCGTCAGGGTGTTCAGGTTGATCGGCGACACGCCGCTGACCGGCAGGGCGCAGATCAGCGGGCGCAGGCGGCGATAGAGCGCCTCGTCCATGCCGGCCACGGCGCGCATCTCGCTGACGTCGGCCAGCATGACGCCGCCGGTGCGGTACGGCGTGGCCAGGCCGGCGTAGCGCGCGTCCTCTCCCCGCCCGGCGAGACGTCGGCGTCGCCGTCCATCCAGTCGGTCAGGGCCCCCGCCAGCGCCGTCATCCGGCCCCGAGGCGCGCCCAGCGCGGCGCCCAGGGCCACGAAGCGCGCCTGGGCCTCCGGATTGGCGACCAGATCCTCGTCCTGGCCCACCACCAGGCTGTTCAGGTTGAAACAGGCCTGGCCGTCGGTCACGACCGCCCGGATCGAGCCCTCGTCGATCGGAAAATCGAGCACGCGCCCGTTCCAGCGCGGCTCCAGCGGGGTGCGGGCGGGATCGACGGCCATCAGGTCGGCGATCTGGCGGCGCGCCAGGGCCTCGGCGCCGGCGGCGTACCACTGGGCCTGCGCCTGCGTCTCCACATTGGTGGTCCGGCGCACGGAAAAGCGGATGTCGTCCAGGATCAGCACGGCCACCGCCGCCATCACCGCCACCAGCAGCAGCACGGTCAGAAGGGCCATCCCCTGTCTGTCGGCCGCGCGCCTCATCCGGCGGACACCGCGAACAGCTGGTCGACCCGGCCCAGGCCGTCCAGCGTCATGACGATCCGAACCGCCTGCGGCAGGGGCCGGTCGCGGCTGGACAGGAAGGCCGGCGCCTCGGACCCGTCCTGGATGAAGGTGACGGCGACGTCGCTGACGCCGCGGTACAGCACCTGCGGCGGACCGGCCCGCGCGCCGTCCAGATAGGTCGAGGCGCGCCGTTCCAGCCGGTTCTCGACCACCCGGTATTCCACGCGCTGGAGGCCGGGCCGGGCCGCACCGTCGGGATTGCTCCATGCGGCCCGGACCAGCGTCAGCACCGGATCGCCGGGAACCGTCTGGCCCATGAGGGCGCGCGGCAGGGGGCGGCCGGTCGGCGCGCGGGTCCGGCGCGGCGCGGCCTGGGCCAGGTCCGCCTTCAGCAGGGCGCGCATCCTTTGCAGTTCGGCGATGCGCTCGGCGTGCTCGTGCACGATGAAGCGGGTGTCGATCGTGCGCGCCAGCACCAGGGCGCCCGCCGCCGCGATCAGGGCGAAGACGGCCAGGGCCACCAGCACCTCGACCAGGGTGAAGCCCCCGCGCGCGCGCCTCATGATCCCGCGCTCCGGAACAGGGTGCGATCCGCCGCCAGGCCGTCGTCGTCATAGACGGCGATGTCGATGCGGCCCATACCCGGCACGGCCGTGCCGCTGACCGTGCGCCGCCAGCGCCAGGCCTGACCGGCCATCTGGACCTGGCCCGAGGTTTCTCCCGTCGGCAGGCTCTGGGCGGTCATGGCCTCGACCGCCAGGTTCTCGGCGACCACGCCCCCCAGGGTCCGCGTCTCCACCCGGGCGGCCGAGCGCACGCCCTCGCCCGACAGGTTCAGCAGCGCCATCGCCGCCAGGGCGAAGACCGCCAGCGCGACCAGAAGCTCGATCAGGGTGAAGCCGCCGCGTTCAGCCATCGACCGCCACCTCTCCGGCGGCGTCGACGCGCACCGACACGACCTGGCCCTCGCGCGACAGCTCGACCTGGGCCGGTTCGGCCCCGCCGGTCTCGTCGAAGACGATGCGGACGCCCCGACGCGGCGCGCGCACGTCCTCGCCCCACGCCTGGGGCGCGAACGGGCCGTCCAGCGGCGTCCACGCGTCGCCGTCGAAGCGGGCGAACGCATACCCTTGCGCGTCGGTCGAGGCCGACACCATGCGGTTGGTCAGTATGGCCTCCTCGCGCGCGCGAACCAGGCGGGCGGCGAACCGCTCGGCCGTCTCGCCGACGGCGGGCCGGGGGTCGGGCATGGACAGCACCACCGCCCCCGCCGCCAGGCCGATGACCACCAGCGTCATCATCAGCTCGACCAGGGTGAAGCCGGCGCGCATTGTGTTTGCGCTAGCGCTCGCCGCGCGGCGGCTCGCTGCTTGAGCGCGGACGGGTTGGTTTGCGCCAGCGCTCGCCGCGCGGCGGCTCGCTGCTTGAGCGCGGGCGGGTTGGTTTGCGCCAGCGCTCGCCGCGCGGCGGCTCGCGGCTTGAGCGCGGGCGGATTGGTTCGCGCCAGCGCTCGCCGCGCAGCGGCGCGCGGCTGGGGCGCCAGTGTCAGGCCTGCCAGTTGCCGAGGTCGGCGTCATCGCCCTCGCCTCCCGCCTTGCCGTCCGCGCCGAAGGAGAAGACGTCGAACTGGCCGCCGTGGGCGCTGCGGCGACGGTACTGGTAGGGGTTGCCCCAGGGATCGGTCGGCAGGCGCCGCACATAGCCGCCCTGGCGATAGCGCTCCGGTCGGGTCAGGTCCGACGGCGGCGAGACCAGCGCCTGCAGGCCCTGCTGGTCGGTCGGGAAGGTCAGGTTGTCCAGCCGATAGGTCTCGATGGCCTGTTCCAGCACCGAGATGTCGGCCCGCGCCTTGCCCAGCATCGCCTTGTCCTGGCTGGGCAGGACGTTCAGGGCCACGACGGTGGCCAACAGGCCGATGATGACGATGACCACCATCAACTCCACCAGGGTGAACCCCTGGCGGTTCATTCTTGCGCTACCGCGCGCCGCGCGGCGGCGCGCGGCTTGAGCGCGGGGATTTCCTGTCGCGCCCCGCTGGGCCGCGCGGCGGCGCGCCATGGCGAACGTCCTCAAGCAGCGAGCCGCCGCGCGGCGAGCGGTAGGACCAAAAAACATGAGCGACTCCCTCACCCCATCGCCAGGGTGTTGATCTGAAGGATGGGCAGCAGGATCGACAGCACGATCAGGGCGACCACGCCGCCCATCACCACGATCACGGCCGGCTCCAGCAGGCTGAGCATCACGGCGGTGAAACTGGCGAACTCGCGTTCCAGATAGTCGGCGGCGCGTTCCAGCATCGGCTCCAGCCGGCCGCTGCTCTCGCCCGAGGCGGCCATATAGACCAGAATCGGCGGAAAGACGTCGGCGCGGCGCATGGCGGCCGACAGGCCGCCGCCTTCGCGCACCGCCTCGGCCATGCTTTCGGTCGCCTGACGCAGGGCGTGGTTCGACACGGTGCGGGCCGTGATGGTCAGCCCTTCCAGCACCGGCAGGCCGGCGGCGATCATGGTCGACAGGGTGCGGGCCATCTTGGCCCCGTGCAGGTCGCGCGTCAGCCGCCCGACCAGGGGCGCGCGCAGCCGCCAGCGGTCGAAGCGCAGGCGAAGACCGGGGTTCCTCAGGGCCATGACGCCGCCCGCGACCAGGCCCGCCAGGCCCAGCACGATCAGCCAGCCCCAGGTGCGCATGACGTCGGACAGGCCGATGACCAGGCGCGTCAGCAGCGGCAGGGTCTGGTTCATGCTGTCGAACTGGTCGACCACCTTGGGCACGACGAAGACCATCAGCGCCGTCACCACGCCCAGGGCGACGACCGCCAGGACGGCCGGATAGACCAGGGCGGTGACGACCTTGCCGCGCACCTGCTGGTCGCGTTCCATATCGTCGGCCAGCCGCTCCAGGATCGGTTGCAGCGTACCCGACCGCTCTCCGGCCGAAACCATGGCGCGGTACAGCGGCGGGAAGGCGCGGCCATGCTGGCCCATGGCGTCCGCCAGGGTCCGCCCTTCCAGCACGCCGGCGTGAACCCCTTCCAGCACCCGGCGGACGACCGGCCGATCGGCCTGCAGCGCCAGCGTCCGCAACGCCTCCTCCAGCGGCGAGACGGACACCAGCGTGGCCAGCTGGCGGGTGGTCAGGGCCAGGGCCTTGGCCGACAACCGGCCGCCGGACCGCGCCGGGCGATCCCCCCGCGCCGCCATGCGGGCGGGCGTGACCTCCAGCGGCATCAGCCGGCGCCGCCCCAGCAGGCCCCGGGCGGCGGCCTCGTCGGCGGCGTCCAGGGCGCCCGAGACCGTACGGCCCGCGCCGTCGACGGCCACATAGTCGAACGCCGCCATCAGGCCGCCTCCGCCGGATCGGTCGCGGTTTCCTGCCGGGCGACGCGGACCGCCTCCTCGACCGAGGTGACGCCCGCCAGCACCAGGTCGCGCGCCCGGTCCGACAGGGTTCCGCCCTGCTTGAAGGCGGCCTCGACCAGGGCGTCCTCGCCGGCCTCGGCGGCGATCAGGCGGCGGACCTTGTCGGTGACCTTGAGCACCTCGTACAGGCCGACCCGGCCGATATAGCCGGTGTCGGCGCAGTGGGCGCAGCCGTGCGGCCGCCAGATCGTCACGCCCGCCTTGGCGCCGATCAGCCGGGCGCTCGGCTCGTCGGCCTTTTCGGCCATGCGGCAATGCGGGCACAGCCGCCGCACCAGCCGCTGGGCCACGACCAGCCGCAGGGTCGAGGCCAGCAGGAAGGGCTCGATCCCCATGTCGCGCAGACGGGTCACGGCGCCCGCCGCATCGTTGGTGTGGACCGTCGACAGCACCAGGTGCCCGGTCAGAGACGCCTGGACGGCGACGCCCGCCGTCTCCACGTCCCGGATCTCGCCGACCATGACCACGTCCGGATCCTGGCGCAGGATGGCGCGCAGGCCGGCGGCGAAGGTCATGCCGACCTTGGGGTTCACCTGGGTCTGGCTGACGCCGTCGATGGCGTATTCGACCGGGTCCTCGACCGTCAGGATGTTGCGCGCGCCGTCGTTCAGCAGCGCCAGGCCGGCGTAGAGGCTGGTGGTCTTGCCCGAGCCGGTCGGTCCCGTGACCAGGATGATCCCGTTGGGTTCGGCCAGGGCGGCGCGGAAGGCCGCCAGGGCGTCGTCCGCCATGCCCAGCCGGTCCAGCGTCAGGCCGGCCTGATCCTTGTCCAGGATGCGCAGCACCACCCGCTCGCCCCCTCGCGACGGCAGGGTCGACACCCGCACGTCCAGCGTCTTGCCGCCCAGGGCCAGGGGGATGCGGCCGTCCTGCGGAATGCGCTTCTCGGCGATGTCCAGCCGCGCCATGACCTTGATGCGCGACACCAGCAAGGGCGCGATGCGGGGATTGAGGCTCAGCGCCTCGCGCAGCACGCCGTCGATCCGCATCCGCACCACCAGCGCCGACTCGTAGGTTTCCAGGTGGATGTCCGAGGCCCCGGCCCGCACCGCCTCGGCGATGATCCCGTTGATCAGGCGGATGACCGGCGCGTCGTCGGCCGTGTCCAGCAGGTCGGCGGCGGCGGGGATGTCGTCGATCAGGCTGTCCAGCCCGGCCGGCATCTCCAGGTCGTCGTCGGCGGCGTTCAGGTGGTCCCCGGCGTAGATTTCCGACAGTTGCCGGTCGAAGGCGGCGGGGCTCAGCGGCTCCACCGACAGGGGGCGGCCCAGGGCGCGCCGCGCCTCGATCAGCGCGATCGGGTCGGCCCCCTCGCGGACGCCCACGCGCGCGATCTCCCCGGCGTCCAGCAGCAGGACGCCGTGACGCTTGGCGAAGCCGTACGGCAGGCTGGGGCTGACCAGGGTGATCATGATCTCAGGACCCGGCGGGCGCCAGAGGCCGGGCGTCGACCGGCGCCACGGGCGCGATCACGGTCGGCTCGCCGCTGGCGGGGGCGGCGGGCGGCTGGGTGCGCATATAGTCGCGCACCAACGCATCCAGGCTGGGCTCGCGGTCGGGCTGAACGGCCAGTTGCTGGTCGCGCATATAGCCCCACCGGTCGGCGGCCAGCCCCTGCGCCTGATCCGGCGTGCGAATGATGGTCGGGCGCAGGAAGACCATCAGATTGGTCCGTCCGCGCTGGCGGCTGGTCGAGCGGAACAGGGCGCCGACGCCGGGGATGTCGCCCAGGCCCGGCACCTTGTCCTGACGCAGCCGGTCGTTCTGGTCCAGCAGGCCGCCGGCCACGGCGATGTCGCCGTCGTCCACCACCAGCGTCGTCTCCAGCTCGCGCTTGTCCAGCACCAGGTCCGAGGCGCCGGTGCTCAGCACGCCGTTGATGGCCGACACCTCCTGGCGCAGCGTCAGGGTGATCGAGCCGCCCGCGTTGATCTGCGGCTTGACCGTCAGCCGCACGCCGATGTCCTTGCGGTCGGTGGTCGTGAACGGGTTGGAGTTGCCGTCCAGCAGCGTCTGGCCGGTGGTGATCGGCACTTCCTGGCCGACCAGGAAGGTGGCCTCCTCGTTGTCCAGCGTCATGATCGACGGGGTCTGGAGCAGGTTCGATCCCTCGTCGGTCTTGGCCGCGTTGATGATGAAGCCGAAAAGGCCGTCGCCTACCTTGCCGCCCGCCCCGCCGACGAAGCCGTTGGCGCCCAGGAGGGTGTTCAGGGCCAGGTTCTGTAGCTGCTCGCGCAGGGGATCGTCCGCGTCCAGCTGGCCCGAGGCGACGCCGCCGGCGATGGGAACCAGGGGCGCCGCGCTGTCGGAATAGTTGGTCAGGCCGACGCCGTTCTCGCCGCCGTACAGCCACTGGACGCCCAGTTCGCGCACGGCGTTGTCGCTCAGTTCGACGACGATGGCCTCGATCAGAACCTGCTGGCGGCGCACGTCCAGCCGGCGGATCACGTCCGCCAGGGTGCGCTGCATGTCGGCCGGCCCCGAGATGACCAGGGCGTTGGCGCCGGGGAACCGCGCGATGGTGGCGCGCTGGCCGGTGGCGGTGATGGTGGTCGAGCCGATCGGGCCGGCGTCCTGGTCGTCGGCCTGGGTCAGGCCGGGGCGCAAGCCGCCCCCGGCGGCGGCGCTGCCGGTCGCGCGCGCCGTCTGCAGGCGCGGCGTCTGCGAGGCGCCGTCGCCGCTGACCGGCTGGCCGACGATCTGCTGCAGCACCGGCAGCAGCTGCTCGGCGTTGGCGTGTTCCAGGAAGACGACGTTGACGTCCTGGGCCGACTGGGACCGGCCGTCCAGGTCGTGGATCAGGCCGCGCACGCGCGTCAGGGCCTGGCCGTCGCCGCGCAGCACCAGGGAGTTCGAGCTTTCGACCGGCGTGACCGACACCATCCCCTGCCCGCCGCCGCCCGGCGCGGCCAGCACCGATTGCAGCACGCCCGCGATCTCGCGCGCCGAGGCGTTCTCCAGCGTCACGACCTCGTAGCTGGAGCGATCGACGTCGATCCGCGCGATCAGGGCGCGCACCCGCGCCAGGTTGTCGGCGAAGTCGGCGACCACCACGCTGTTGGCGCCGGGATTGGCCAGCACCTGCCCCTGGGCGCCGACCAGCGGCCGGATGGTCTCGGCCGCCGAGGCGGCGTCGATGTTGCGCAACGGGAAGACCTCGGTGGAGAAGCGCTCCGCCCCGACGGTCGACGGTCCCTGGGCGGCGCCCTGGGCCGGGCTGATGCGATAGGCGCCCGACTGGGTCGGGGTGACCACCAGGCCGTTGGCGCGCAGGGTCGACAGGAAGACCTCGAACAGCTGGGCGCGGCTCAGCGGACGGTCGCTGGTCACCGTCACCGTGCCGGACACCGCCGGATCGACGATGAAGGTGCGGCCGGTCGTGCGCGCCACGTCCTGGATGAAGGCGCGGATGTCGGCGCCCTGGACGTTCAACGTCTGCCGGGCCTGAGCCAGGGCGGGCGCGGCCGCCAGCGGCCCCTGCGCGGCCAGGGTCGCCGTCAGGGCGCCGACCAGGGTGTTGCGGATGCGGGCGTTCATGGACGCGTCCTTATGGTGGTGGTGCGCATCTCGCCGTTGCGCTCGTACTGAATCTCGGCCGAAGGGGCGCTGGCCAGTTGACCGCGCAGGGCGCCGATGGCCTGGGGGCTGTCCAGCGCCGTCCCGTTGACCGACAGGATGACGTCCCCGGCCTGCAGCCCGGCCGCGCGCAGCTCCGAGGCGTTGCCGGCCGAGGAGACGGTGAAGCCGTTGACGCCCAGCCCCTGCAGGCGCGGACGCAGCGACGCCTGGGCCATCAGGCGCTGGGGATCCACCACCGCCGCCGCGGGGGTGGACGCGGGCGCGGGCGCGGGGGTGACGACCTGTTCCGTCGCGGGCGGCGGCGGGGGCGGCGCGGCGCCGGCCGGGACCTCCGAGAAGGCCAGCCGAGACAGCGACTGTCCCCGCGCCAGGGTGACGAAGTCCGGACCGACCGCCTGGAGCACCAGGCCGGGCATGACCTCCTCGCCCACGCCCACGGACAGTTGCCGGCCGTCGGCCAGGCCGATGATGGCCGAGCCGCCGCCCTGCCCGCCGGCGCGCACGCCGAACAGGCGAAGCTGGCCGGCCTCGTCGCCCGAAGCGCCTTCCAGGCTGGACGGCGCGCCGGTGCGGAAGAAGGCGTCGAAGCGCGACAGCACGCCCATGTCGACGGGGCGGCTCGGCGCCGCCGGGGCCGCCTGCAGAGAGGGCTGGGGCGCCAGGAAAATCCACGCGAGCCGGCCGGCCTGCACGAGCAGCAGCAGCGCCAGCGCCGCCGGGACGATCCGGCGCCAGGGCCAGGCCGCCAGCGATTGGCGCATGGTCTCCGGCCTGATGTTTCGCAGTGTCGCGATCACGGCGCCCGTCCAAACGGCCCCCCGAGG
Organism: Brevundimonas albigilva; assembly: GCF_023503965.1. Taxonomy (GTDB): domain Bacteria; phylum Pseudomonadota; class Alphaproteobacteria; order Caulobacterales; family Caulobacteraceae; genus Brevundimonas; species Brevundimonas albigilva. Next base: position 486,051 of record NZ_CP097298.1, read on the forward strand.
ACCGACAGCGCCATTAGACCAATCGTCCGTATGCGGGCCTCACGGCTGCATGACGAGGCGGAGAACTTGTCGTGACGATTGGGGTACGCGGACGAATATTCACAAAAGAAAACGACCGGAAAGCCGTCGGGCCTTCCGGTCGTCTGGTCGGTCGAAAGCCGGGATCAGAAGCGGGCGGTCAGGCTGACCGAGGCGCTCTGGCCCAGTTCGTAGTTGTTGATGCGGATCTTGTTGCCGCGTTCCTGGTACTCGTCGAAGTCCGTCCCCAGCAGGTTGCGCAGTTCCAGGGCGAAGCCCAGGTCGCGGTCCATGACGGTGAAGTCCTTGCGATAGACGAAGTCCAGGAACACGCCCGGCTCCTGCACATAGTCCGGTTCGCGGCTGGCGCCGGTTCCCGCGCCGCGGGCGGTGATCCGCTCGCTGACGTAGTTGACGATGACGGTCGCCTGCGACCGCGCCGTGTCGTCTTCCCAGCCCAGTTGCAGGTTGGCGACGTGCTCGGACTGGCCTTGCAGGCGGCTGCCGTCCTGGATGAAGAAGTCCGCCGGTTCGGGCGAACCCGCGCCGCCCAGCGTCAGGACGGTGTCGCCGTCGCCGACGCTGACCTCGGAGTCCGACCAGGTGTAGTTGGCCTGGACCAGCCAGCGCTTGTTGGAGACGAAGGCGTTCTGATCCGGGAATTCGAAGTACTTCTTCACCTCGAACTCGGCGCCGTAGATGGTCGCCTCCGGCGCGTTCAGGAACGACTGCTGGCGCTGGTTGCCGACGTCGACGATCACGGCTTCGACCGGCTTGTCCAGGTTCTTGTAGAAGACGCCGGCGGTCACGAACTGCTGGCGGGCGAAGTACCATTCGTACCGCGCGTCCAGGTTCAGGATCTCGGTGTCCACCAGATAGGGGTTGCCGATGAAGATGCGGTCGCTTTCCGGGTCGGTGTAGGCCTGCGGCGCCAGCTCGCGGAACTGCGGGCGGCCGATGGTCTTGGACGCGCCCAGACGCAGCTGCTGGTCCTCGGCGAAGTTCCAGGTGCCGGTGAAGGACGGCAGCCAGTACTGTTCGTCGATCTCGGTCGGCTGGTAGGGCGTGGCGCCGCCGAACAGGTCGCGCGGGGTGACGCTCTGCTGGCCGTCCTCGAAGCGGACGCCGACGGTGGTGCGGACCAGCGGGATCAGTTCCGCGTCGGCCATCACATAGGCGGCGTTGACCTGAAGCTCGGCGTCATAGGCGCTGGCGCCGTTGATGCCCGCGATCTCGCGCAGCTGCAGGGTGCTGGGGTTGATGTTGTAGTCCGAGAACAGATAGTCGATGCGCGACTGGCGCTGTTCTTCCGTCAGGCCGTTGACCGCCTCGAACTGCAGGTCGTGACGCACGGCGTCGCGATTGTTGTCGAAGGACGACACCCCGGCGCTGAAGACGACCTCGCGGGCGTTCGACAGCGGCACGGTGTAGGCGACGTCGGCCCCGCCCGAGACGATGTCGTCGTCCAGTTCGCTGAACGAGATCAGATTGCCCTGAACGTTGTGGATGAAGTTCCCGTCCGCGTCGACGCCGTACTGGAAGCGCGATTCATAGGGCGCGTCGCGCGACGTCTTGGCGTAGGCCGCGCGCCAGTCGATTTCCAGCATGCCGTCCATGAAGTGGTGCTCGCCGGCCAGTTGGCTGGTGAACAGCTGGCGGACGAACCATTCGGTGTAGTCGTTGCGGATGATCCCGCCGCCGGCGTCGAAGTCCGGACCGGCCGTCGAGCGCGCTTCCTTGGTGGTGTTGCGGACGTACAGGTTCGTCCACTTCACCTCGTGGTCGTCGGTCGACAGCGACAGGCCGCCCAGGAAGTTCAGGCGGATGTCGTTCTGGTTCGACTGGACCGCATAGGTCGAGACCGGCACCAGGTCTTCGCCCTGGAACTGCCCCTCTTCCTGCACGCCTTCGCGGGCGCGCCAGCTGTTGTCGTAACCGGCGACCGCGATGACCCCCAGCGTGCCCAGGCCGGTGTCCTGCGAGAAGCCGCCGGCCAGTTCCAGTCCGCCGTCGATCGGGGTCTTCTCGCGCTGCAGCAGCCGCAGCGGCGCATTGACCAGCGACTGGCCCATGGCCTGCAGCTCGTCGGCGCTGAAGTTGGCGCGATTGATCTGCAGACCGGTGTCGAAGGCGATCGCGATCTGGCCCGGAACCTCGCGCGTGTCGTCGTCGAAGCCGGTGAAGTCGGTGCGCGACCCGTAGTAGATCAGGTTTTCCTTGCCCGTCGACTCGGTGTTGCCGCCCAGCGACAGCTTCATCGTGAAGAACGGATCGGCGGGCGCGTCGATGGTGTGCAGGTCGATGACGCCGCCGCCGAACTCGCCGGGGAAGTTGGGCGAATAGGTCTTCTGGACGGTCACGCCGTCCAGGATGCTGGACGGGAACAGGTCCAGCGGCACGACGCGCTGCAGCGGCTCGGGGCTGGGCAGCGGCGAACCGTTCAGCAGGGCCGAGGAGTAACGCTCGCCCAGGCCGCGCACATAGATGAAGCGCCCCTCGACGATCGACAGGCCGGTGACGCGGGTCAGGGCGGCGGCGGCGTTGCTGTCGCCAGTGCGCTCCAGGTCTTCCGACGTCAGGAAGGCCGCGACCTCGGAGCTTTCGCGGTTCGGTTCGGGGATGTAGCGGCCCAGGACCACGATCTCGTCGACCGTCGCAGGCTCGGCCTGTTCGGCGGGGGTCTGCTGGGTCGGCGCGGTTTCGGTTTGAGCGAACGCCAGACCCGGCGCGATCATCGCGCTGGTGGCCAGCAGGACCCCGCTCAGGGTCATCTTAAATTTCTTCATGGTCTGAGCCTTGGTTCGAGAGACGGCGGCGCCCGAAAGGGGCGGCGGCGGCCCCGCGAAGGGACCGCCGCCTGCTTCAGCTCAATCAGCAGGTCGAACCCGAGGTCAGGCCGCAGGTCCAACCCTGCCACCAGGTGTCGGTCGCGTTCTGGACGGCGCCGATGTAGGTGGTGGTGTCGAAGAAGGAATAGACCGTCTTCGCATCGACCGGCGTCACGGCGTTCTCGTTCGCGCCGTTGATGAAGGCCAGGTTCTGGTTGGTGATCGTCGTGCCCGAGGCCGGGGCCGTCAGGGTCGAGGTTCCCATCGCCGTCACATTGGTGTTGCGGGCGTTGGTGAACACCGCCTGAGAGCGGGCGGCGTTGGCCGGGCGGTAGGAGATGCCGCAGGACATGTAGACCGAGCGGATCGTCGGGGTGGAGCCGCCGTCGAAGCTGGTCTGGGTGTCGGTGTCGGCGATGTCGAAGCAGCCGGCGGCCGAACCGGCCGTGCTGGTGGCGACGATGTTCACCAGGGTCGGCTGGGTGCCGGTGTCGAAGTGCATCACCGTGTGCGCGTCGATCGGGGCGTTGCGGCCGACCAGGGTCCAGTTGGCGATCTTGGGCTGCGACAGGTAGCGCGAGGCGTAGGGCGTCGAAGCCGGGGCCGAGGAGAACTCGAAGCCCGCCGAACGGCTGGTGGAGTTCGGCGCGCGCTGGGTCACGATGCCGAACTGGGCGCCGCCGCGCCAGCCGGTGTCGGTGTCCAGGCCGTCGTCGTCGGCGCCGTTGATGACGATGTACTTCAGGTTGGCGTTGCCGCCGAAGATCTCGATGCCGTCGTCCGACGAGTTGTAGGACTGGACGTGGTCGATGACCGTGCCCGAGCCGACGCCGGCCAGGGTCAGGGCCTGCAGTTCGTTGCCGGTCGAGATCTCGAAGCCCGAGTACTTGATCTGCACGTAGCGCAGACGGCCCGAGTTATCGGCCGGGGTGTTGCCGCCGTAGAAGGCGTTGGTGCCTTCGACCTGGCCGGTGCAGGTGACCGGCGCGGTCAGCTGGCAGTTGGCCTGCGGCGCGCGGCCGGCCAGGACGATGCCGCCCCACTGGCCTTGCGAGCCTTCGGTGGTCGAGCCTTCGACGTTCTGGCGGCTGGTGAAGATGATCGGGTTGGTCGCGGTGCCTTCGGCGAAGAGCTGCGAGCCGCGGTTGACCAGCAGGTAGTCGCCGCCGCCCGAGGCGAACACGCGCACGCCCGGCTCGATCGTCAGGATGCCCTGGCTGCCGGTGGTCGAAGCGGGGTCGACGCCGCGGTCGGTGCCGACTTCGGTGCGGCCGGTGATCGAGTAGATGGTGCCGGCGCGGACCGCCAGGGTCAGGTTGCCGATGATCTGCTGCGGCAGTTGGCAGACGCGCAGGGTGTTGTTGGCGATGGTGCCGACGTTGGCCAGGCCCGTGGGGCAGTCGGCCGCGGGCGTGCCCGGCGTCGGGGTCGTCGGATCGCCGCCGCCGCCGCCGCCGCCGCCGCCGAAGTCGCCTTCGCCCGGCGAGGCCACTTCGGCCGAGCCGCAGGCGGCGAGCGCGAGGGCGCTGGCGGCGACCACGAGCAGGGATTTCATGTGTTGGCCGGTCATCATCAGTCCACCGTGTCTGATCTAAAGAGCTATGACAGGGGACAGCCGAGCCCATGCCCGACCGTGACGACGCATCGCCCCCTCCTGCCCGGTCCGGATCAATAGTCAGTGCACGTGACGGTGCTTGCGCCTCTTCGTGAAACTTAGCCGGAAGTTTTGCGCAGGTTTGGGGGCGGTTTTGCGAATATCCGTCCGGTGACGGCGCAAGCGTCACACAAGCCGGGCCAGGCGACGAGGCTTGGCTGCCGCAGACAAAACTGCTACCTTGGATTGCAATGCGACGCCGTTCCCGCCACCCTGACGCCTGGTCGCGTCGCCAGACCGCGCTGCTCGTCGCCCTGGGCGCGGGGATCTGGCTTCTGGTCGCCGCCGGGGCCTTTCTGCTGGCCCGCTGGCTGACGGCCTAGTCGCCGCCCCACAGGGTCAGCCGCACCGGGGCGGACTGGCCGCCGATCGACAGCGCGCCCTGGATCACCGGCGTCTGGTCGCCCAGATTGCGGCGGGCGGTGGCCAGGGTGCCCTGATCCAGCCGGCCGGTCAGGGCCACGGTCACGCCCCGCCCGCCCAGCCCCCGGAAACGGATCGCCTCGTCGGTGACCTGATAGGCCTCGGGCCCGACGCGGATCACGCCCTCGCGCGTCCTGAGGGACACCACGACCGGCGCGGACCCGCCCCGCCCCTGCTCCCAGGCCTCCAACGCCGACGGCTGGCCGATGAAGACGCTTTCCAGCGCCAGGCCGTCGATCTGGACCGGCGTCAGCGGGCGATACTCGCCGGAGACGTCCTCGCTCAGCGCATGCCGAAACGCCTCGCCGCCGCCGGCCTGGTGGGACGGCGCGGCGGCCCGCTCGCAGGACGCCAGCGCCAGGCAGGCGGCGGCGATCAGAACCCGCCGTCTCATCGGTCCAGCGCCCGGTCCAGGGCGCGGAACGAGTCGATCGCCAGGGCGGCCGAACCGGCGAAGACCGACGGCGTGATGCGCTCGAAATCGTCGCTGGGGCGGTGATAGTCGGGGTGATAGTCGACCCCGAGATAAAGGAAGGGCACGCCCGCCGCATGGAAGGCGCCGTGATCGGAGGCGTCGACCCAGTTGTTCTCGCCCTCGTCCTGCGGCGTATCCTTGCCGAAGGCCAGCGACACCGCGCCCTGGGCCGGCAGGGCTTCGAGGATCGGGCGCAGGGCGGGGTGCTGATAGGTCCCCGTCACCCACAGATGGCCGTCGGTCTCGGCCCCGCGCGATCATGTCGAAGTTCAGGTTCAGGCTCATGGCCGACAGGGGCACGGGCGGCGACGACACGAACTCCTTGGCGCCCAGCAGGCCCCGCTCCTCTCCGTCCAGGGCGACCAGCAGCACGCTGTGGTCGGGCGCCTGGGCCTTCAGCGAGGCGGCCAGCGCCAGCAGGGTCGCCACGCCCGAGGCGTTGTCGTCCGCGCCGTTGTAGATCTGGCCGTCGTTGACGCCGACGTGGTCGTAGTGGGCGGTGACGACGATGTAGCGGTCGGCCACGCGGGCGCCGGGGATCAGACCGATGATGTTCACGCCGTCGAACGTCCTTGTCCCCTCGCGCGTATGACCCTGGGCCTGGAACGGCTGAAGCCGCCCGAACGAGGCCGGCGCCACGCCCAGCGCATCCAGCCGCGAGACGATGTAGGCGCGCGCCTTCGCCCCGCCCGCCGAGCCGGTGTCGCGCCCTTCCATGTCGTCGGCCGACAGCAGCCGGACGTCCTCCAGCAGCCGCGGATCGGCGACGGGGGCCGCCGTCGCCGTCTCGACCGGCGCGGGCCGGCTGGCGTTCGGCGGCACGCAGGCGGCCAGCGACAGGGCGGCGGTCGCCAGCAGCAGCGCGCGAAGGGTCGAAGCGGTCATGCGGTCTCCAGGATTGCGGCCGCAGCCTAGCGTCCGGCCGGCGCGGCGTCAGCATACGGATGCGTCATTCCGCGCGCGGACTTCACGCCCCGCGCCGGGGTGGTAAGGAAGCGGATGGCCGCGAATCCTCTCATTCCCGTCGAAGACCTGTCGCCCCAGGCGGCCGAGATCGATCTGGCGCGGCTGGCGGCCGAGATCGCGCGGCACGACGCCCTGTACGGCGAGGCCGCGCCCGAGATTTCCGACGCCGACTACGACGCCCTGCGCCAGCGCAACACGGCTGTCGAGACCCGCTTTCCCGACCTGGTGCGCCCGGATTCGCCGTCCAACAAGGTGGGCAGCGCCGCCTCCAGCCAGTTCGCCGAGGTGCGCCACGGCGTGCCCATGCTGTCGCTGGACAACGCCTTCGACGAGGGCGAGGTGCGCGACTTCGTCGCCCGGATCGCCCGGTTCCTGAAGCTGCCGGCCGACGAACCCATCGCCTTCGTCGCCGAGCCCAAGATCGACGGTCTGTCCGCCAATCTGCTCTATGTCGACGGCCGGCTGACCCTCGGCGCCACGCGCGGCGACGGCCGCACGGGCGAGGACGTGACCGCCAATCTGAAAACCATCGCCGACGTGCGCCCGTCGCTGAAGGGCGACGGCTGGCCCGACCGGATCGAAATCCGCGGCGAGGTCTATGCCCCCAACGACGCCTTCGCCGCCTTCAACGCCGCGGCCGAGGCCGAGGGGCGGCGCACCTACGCCAATCCACGCAACTTCGCCGCCGGCTCGCTGCGCCAGAAGGACGCCGCCGTCACGGCCGGGCGCCCGCTGGCCTTCTTCGCCTACGCCTGGGGCGAGCATTCCAGCGACTTCGCCGAGACCCAGTGGGAGGCGCTGCAGAAACTGAAGGCCTGGGGCTTTCCGGTCAACGACCGCTCGCGCCGGGTGGAGGGGGCCGAGGGCCTGCTGGCGGCCTATCGCGAGCTGGAGCGGGATCGCGCCGCCCTGGGCTATGACATCGACGGCGTGGTGTACAAGGTCGACCGGCTGGACTGGCAGCGACGCCTGGGCTTCGTCGCCCGCAGCCCGCGCTGGGCCATCGCGCACAAGTTCCCGGCCCAGCAGGCGACGACCGTGCTGGAGGGGATCGACATCCAGGTGGGACGCACCGGCTCGCTGACGCCCGTGGCGCGGCTGCATCCGGTGACGGTCGGCGGCGTGGTGGTCAGGAACGCGACCCTGCACAACGAGGACGAGATCGCCCGGTTGGACGTGCGCATCGGCGACACCGTGCGCCTGCAGCGCGCCGGCGACGTCATCCCCCAGATCCTGGGGATCGTGCCCGAACTGCGCCCGGCCGACGCGCTTCCCTACGTCTTTCCCGACCGGTGCCCCGTGTGCGGATCGGAGGCGGTGCGCGAGGGCGACGAGGTCAAGCGGCGCTGCACCGGCGGCCTGATCTGCGACGCCCAGATCGTCGAACGCCTGAAGCATTTCGTCGGCCGCCGCGCCTTCGACATCGAGGGCCTGGGCGAAAAGCAGCTGGTCGCCTTCCATGCGCGCGGCTGGATCCGCGAGCCCGCCGACATCTTCCGCCTGGCGCGCGACGAGGCCAAGCTGGCCGAACTGGCCCAGGACGACGGCTATGGCGAGACCAGCATCCGCAACCTGATCGCCGGCATAGAGGCGCGGCGGGTCATCAGTCTGGACCGCTTCCTGTTCGGCCTGGGCGTGCGCGAGATCGGCGAGCAGACCTCGCTGGTCCTGGCCCGCGCCTTCGAAAGCTGGGCGGCGCTGAAGGCGGCGTGCCTTCAGGCGGCCGCGGAATTCCCTCGGCCGCCTGGGTCGAACTGGCCGGCGCCCATGCGGTTTCGCCCCGCGTCCTGGCCCTGATGGCCCAGGCCGCGCCGCCCGCCGCCGATCCCTGGCCCGAGGCGACGATGGACATGAAGATCGGCCAGGCCTTTCCCGGCATGGCCGCCCCCGCCCGGCGCGCGCTGGCCGCCATGACCGACGACTGGGCGGGCCTGGTCGAACTGGCCCGCGTCGCCCGCGAGGAGGCGCCGTCGGAGATGCTGAACCAGATCGGCGGCGTCGCCGGCGTCGGCCCCGTGGCGGCCCTGGCCCTGGCGCACTTCTTCCACGAGCCGCACAATCTGGCGGTCGTGTCGGCCCTGGAAGCCGAGCTGACCCGCATCGTCGACGTCGAACGGCCCCAGGCCGACACCCCGGTCGCGGGCAGGACGGTGGTCTTCACCGGCTCGCTGGAACGCTTCACCCGCGACGAGGCCAAGGCCCGCGCCGAAAGCCTGGGCGCCAAGGTGTCCGGCTCGGTGTCCAGCAAGACCGACTATGTGGTGGCCGGTCCAGGCGCGGGCTCCAAGCTGAAGGAGGCCGAAAAGCACGGCGTCCAGGTGCTGACCGAGGACGAATGGCTGGCGCTGATCGGCGGCTGAAACTTGACCTAACGTCCGGTTTTCGTTGGAGATCGGCGCCGGATTGGGCCTTGTTTTGAACCGAAAGCGGGATCACCCTGTTGTTCAACGGGCCGGCCGAAGCCGTCCCGAACGAAGGGAACGACCATGAAGACCAAGATTCTGATGGCCGCCGCCACGCTGGCGGCCGCCCTCGCCTCCCCGGCCCTGGCGGCCGACCCGACCGGTCTGTGGCAGACGCCGACCAACGGCGGCCAGGTGCGCATCGCCCGGTGCGGCCAGGCGCTGTGCGGGACCCTGGTGACGTCGAACCACATCCGCGCCGACGCCAACGCCCGGGACGAGCACAATCGCAACGCCGAACTTCGCGGCCGCACCCTGCGCAACCTGCCCATGCTGACCGGCTTCACCGGCGGCCCGACCGAATGGCGGGGCGGCTCGGTCTATAATCCGGCCGACGGCGGCACCTATCGCGGCACCATCACCATGCAGAACGACAACACCCTGCGCCTGCGCGGCTGCATCGTCGCGCCGCTGTGCAAGACCCAGACCTGGACCCGCATCCAGTAGTCCCGCGTCCCTGACAGACCAAGGCCCGGCCGGAGCAATCCGGCCGGGCCTTTTTCATGCGCCGCCAGGCTCAGCGATCAAGAGCCGCGCGCGCCGCCTCGGCGTAGCGGTGGCCGGCCGCCGCGTTCTTGGGAAAGACGGCCTCGATGCGGGCCAAGTCGTCGGGCGTCAGCGACAGATCGACCGCGGCGACGTTCTGCTCCAGCGTCGGCAGGCGCCGCGTGCCGGGAATGGGGACCAGGTTCGGATCCTGCGCCAGCACCCAGGCCAGGGCCAGCTGCGCGGCCGTGACGCCCTTGTCGGCGGCGATGGCCTTGACCGCCTCGACCAGGTCCAGGTTCTTCCGGAAGTTCTCGCCCATGAAGCGCGGATTGCTGCGGCGGAAATCGTCCGGCGCCAGGTCGTCCACGGACCGGATGTCGCCCGACAGGAAGCCGCGGCCCAGCGGGCTGTAGGGCACGAAGCCGACGCCCAGTTCGCGGCACAGGGCGAACAGCGCGTCCTCCGGCTCTCGGCTCCACAACGAATATTCGGTCTGCAAGGCCGTGATCGGGTGAACCGCGTGGGCCTTGCGGATCGTCTCGGGCGCGGCCTCGGACAGGCCCAGGAAGCGAACCTTGCCCGCCGTCACCAGGTCGGCCATCGCCCCGACCGTGTCCTCGATCGGCGTGTCGGGATCGACGCGGTGCAGATAGTAGAGATCGACGTGATCGACGCCCAAGCGCTTCAGACTGTCGTCGATGGCGCGGCGGACATTGGCCGGGCTGCCGTCGGTCATCAGGCGGCTGCGGTCTTCGTTGTAATTGATGCCGAACTTGGTCGCCAGGAAGGCCTGGTCGCGCCGGTCCTTCAACGCCTTGCCGACCAGCACCTCGTTGGCGTGGGGGCCGTACATCTCGGCGGTGTCCAGCAGGGTCACGCCCAGGTCCAGGGCGCGGTGGATGACGGCGATCGACTGCGCTTCGTCCGCGCCGCCGTAGAAGGCGCTCATGCCCATGCAGCCCAGGCCGATGGCGGAAACCTCAGGGCCGTCGCGGCCCAGCGTGCGCGTCTTCATGGGCGCTCTCCTGTCGATGGGGAAACCGGCGCGAGGCGCCGTCGACAGGAATTGGGAAGGGAAAGGTCGGGCTTCAACCCGTGCATCGCCGGCGTTTGTCCGGGCGATGGTACCGCCTCTCAGGCTTGAACTGAGGACCTCCGGCTCCACAAACCGGCGCTCTAACCAACTGAGCTAAGGCGGCCCGCGCATCGCGAGGCGCGTTGTCTAGCGGTCGGCGAAGGACCGATCAAGCCGAAGAGTGCGTCCGCGCAAACAAAAACGCCCCGGCGCAAGGCCGGGGCGTTCTCGTGGTTTGGACCGTTCGGCCTACTGGAGACGGAAGCGCACGGTGAAGCGCGCCTGGCCCCCTTGCGCCACCCCGTCCACGGTGCCGGGCGCAAACCGCGCCGACCGCATGGAGGAGAGCGCTTCGCGACCGAAGCCGGCGCCCGAAGGCGTTTCCGACACGATGCTGCAGTTCGTCGGAGCGCCATTGGCCTGGACGGTGCAGAGCAGCACGACCGTGCCGTCCTCGATACCGCGCTCTTGAGCGCGGGCCGGGAATTCCGGACGCGGCTGGCGCGACCAGGACACGTTCGTGACCACGGCCGGACGGGCCGGAGCCGGCGGAGCGGGCGGAGGCGGAGGACCGGGGACGATGACGGGCGGGCCCGAATATTCGACGCGGTTTTCCTTCTTCGTCGGCTCGATCGGCAGCGTGACCGGCGGCGGCGGAGCTTGGGTGTTGATCACCGGCTCGCGCACCTGGAGCTTCGGCGGCGGAGGCGTGTCCGGCGGCGGGGGCGGCGGGGGCGGAGGCGGCGGAGGCGGCGGGACCGGCTCGACCAGCTCAACCTCGACCGACTCGTCGACGTAGTTGAACTCCTTCAGCTTGAACTTCGCCTGCTGCAGATAGAACAGGAGAAGGGCGAAGAGGATGGTGACGACCAGCAGGCAGACCAGCAGCACGGGCGTCGAGACCCCCATGAAGCCCTTCTGCTTCGGCGCGTCATAACGACTGCGGTGATAAGTGACGTCTGTCATTGCACCTCGCGCCTATTGCGTCGACTGGTCTTCGCCGACCAGGGCGACACTGTAGAAGCCGTTGTCCTGCAGGGCGTTCATGACTTGCATGAAGTCGCCGTAGCGGACGTTCTGGTCGCCGCGGATGAAGATCCGCTCGTCGGCGGGGTTACGGCTGCCGATCTGGTCGGTCAGGTCCTGCCCCAGCGAACCCACGTCGGTCCGGAAATCGCCCACGAAGACGTCGCCGTCGTTCTGGATCGAAATATAGACCGGCTTCGGCGGATTCGGGGCCGGCTTGGCGACCGCGATCGGAAGTTCCACTGGCACCGACACGGTGGCGAGCGGAGCCGCCACCATGAAGATGATCAGGAGGACCAGCATGACATCAACGAAAGGCGTAACGTTGATCTCGCTGTTGGCCTCGATCTGGTACTTGCCACCGCCGCCGGATGAAAGCTTGGCGGCCATCTGGATTACGCCCCCTTGTCGAGTTGACGCGAGATGCCGTTGATCAGTTCAGCGTTGAAGCCGTCCGCACGGGTGCCGTAGGCGGCGATGCGGGTGTTGAAGTAGTTATAGAAGATAACCGCCGGGATAGCGGCGAAGAGGCCGATACCCGTGGCCAGCAGGGCCTCGGCGATACCCGGGGCGACGACGGCCAGGTTGGTCGTGTTCGACTCCGCGATGCCGATGAAGGAGTTCATGATGCCGTACACGGTGCCGAACAGACCGACGAACGGACCGGACGAACCGACCGAGGCCAGGAACTGCTGACCGCCCGAGATGCGCTTGGCCAGACCGGCCTGAACGGCGGTGACGGCGGCTTGGACGCGGGCCAGGGTGTCGTGGCGGTGCTCGCCGGTGACCGACAGGCCGGCCTGACGCGACAGGTCGACTTCTTCGGTGGCGGCGGCGGCCATGTCGGCCAGCGGGTTGCCTTCATACTCTTCGGCGGTCGCGATCGCCTTCATGTCGGCGATGGTGCGGGCGCCGCGGAAGTTCTCCAGGAAGGAGTCGGTCTTGCGGTTGAGGGCGCCGAACTCGAACAGCTTGATGAGCAGCAGGGTCCACGAGAAGATCGAGGCCAGCAGCAGGCCGGCCATGACGACCTTCACGACCACGGTCGCTTCCATGAACATGGAGATCGGGGTGATGCCGCCGCCGTGACCGCCGCCGACGGCTTCGCCGACGGACGCGGGATCGGTTTCCGGAGCCGCAGCGGCGGGCGCCGCCGGAGCCATCGCCGTTTCGGCGGCCGGAGCGGGCTCGGCCGGCGCTTGCGCCAGAACCGGCGTGCTCGCCATGAGGACGGCGGCGCCGGCCATGGCGAGAAGGATGTTCGTCTTTTTGCTGTTCAGCATAATTCGCCAGTTCCTGCTTGGTCTGACTCGTGGAACCAAAGGTTCGGCCATGTCACCGGCCGTCCCCCAACCTGAAATGTTTCCTTCGGCGTCCCTTGTCCCAATGTGGAACCCGACCCGCCGAAAACGAGCGAGGACCCGTCCGGTTGCCCGGCTGGCCCCTCCTCCGATGGCGAGTGTCGGAAACCATTCCCTCGACCCGCCGAACTCCACCCAGAAAGTTTACTCTGGGAAGGCGTCCCGAAACCCTTTGGCGAACCGTTACCAGAGCGTCAAGGGCGAAGAGCGCGATTTCGCCGCCGGATGGTTCAAGGGCGAAGTCTTGCTCAGCACGTCATTTAGGCGGCCGATCACGACATTTTCGTGATGCGGCGACGGCGAACAGCGCAAGCTTGTTCGAAATCGGCGTGAAGGGGGCAAAATGATGCGGGAAAAATGGTGCCTGGAGGCGGATTCGAACCACCGACACGCGGATTTTCAATCCGCTGCTCTACCAACTGAGCTATCCAGGCGCCGCTCGGCGTCGCGAGAGCGGCGTCTATAGGCGAGCCGCTTTCGGGTGTCCAGCGTCGGATTCAGTCCTTTTGCGGTTCTTCGTCCGCGCCGTCCGACGGCTCCCCCGCAATGACGTAGGAGCCGGCGAACCAGCGCTGCAGATCCAGGTCCGAGCAGCGGCGCGAACAGAAGGGCTTGTACTTCGGATCGGCGTCCGCCTTGCGGCAGATGGGGCACAGGGCCATGCGTCAGTCCTCCTGGATACGGCCGCGCCCCGGCGCGACGGACGGGTCAGCGACCACGGCCGCGCGGGGCCCCAGGGCGGCGACCAGCGGCGTCGCGACCGCCGCCTCCTCGGGGGCGCAACGCGCGACGACGCGCGCGGTCGCCGTGTCCGTCAATATATGGCGCCTCAGGTCGCGGACCAGGGCCTGGGCGTGGGTGCGGCCGCTCGGGCTCAGGACCTCTTCGACCGGGGTGCGGGTCCACGGCAGGGACAACTGAGCCAGGCCGAACCGGCTGACCGGCCCGAACGCCGCCTGCGAATCCTCTGCGAAGGCCGCGCGGACGGCGCGGGACAGCGCCTCTCCGTCGCGTCCGTCGCCGATCGCATCGACGATCACCAGGCCGCCCCACGCCTTCAGGCCGATCAGCCGGGCGGCCTGGCGCAGGCCCTCGGCGTTGGCGCGCGCCCGACCCTTGGCCGGGTCGCGGCCGGGCGCGGGGGCGTAATCGATATCCACGGCGACCAGGGCGCGGGTGCGCTGGACCGCCAGGTCCAGCCCGTGGCCGGGAAACGCATGGACCTCGGCCAGGGCCTCCGATTCGGCCTCGCGCGAGGCGTCGATCGCGGGGACGCCCGTCAGGATCGGCGCGCCGGGCGCGAGGCGGCGCAAGGTGTCGGCGATCGAAGGACCGGGTTCGAGCAGGCGCGGCGCCCCCTCCCCGCACCCAGGCCGCGAACCGCCGCACCCTTGCCGCCGCGCGGCTCGGCGACGACGACCACCTCGACCCGCGCGCCCTGCGCCAGCGAATCGTTCCGGCCCAGGGGAAGAAAGGCGTCGGCTTCGGCGCCCAGGTCGACGAAGGCGCCGCGCAGGCCCGGATTGACCTGCGTCACCCGGCCGACCGATCGCGCGCCCAGGCGATGCTGGGGCGCGTCCGCGTCGCGATGGATCAGGAGATGGGTGTAGCGGCCGCCGCGCGCGATCACGCCGCGCATCTCTCCCGGCGTGTCGTCGAGAAAGACCTCCGGATCGGTCGGGCCGGTCATGGCCGCCAGCCGACGCCGTTCAGCAGTTGCACGGTCTCATAAAGCGGCAGCCCCATCACGGCGGGATGACTGCCGACGATGCGCTGGACGAAGGCGCCCGCGGGCCCCTGGATGCCGTAGCCGCCGGCCTTGCCTCGCCAGTCGCCGGTGGCGACATAGGCGTCGATCTCGGCGTCCGACAGCGGCTTGATGCTGACGCGGGTCTCGCTGACCCGCACCGACAGGCGGCCGTCGCGAACCACGGCCACGCCGGTGTGCACGCGGTGATTCCGCCCGGACAACAGTTTCAGAAAGCGCACCGCCTCCGCCTCGTCGGCCGCCTTTTCCAGAAGACGGCGGCCCACGGAGACCACGGTGTCAGCGGCGACGACGACGGCTTCGGGCCGCCGGGCCGCCACCGCCCGCGCCTTGGACACGGCCAGGCGCTGCGCCAGACGCGGCGGCGTCTCGCCCTTCAGCGGCGTCTCGTCGATGTCGGCGGGGTCGATGTGGTCGGGACGAATCCCGACCTGCGCCAGCAGTTCGATGCGGCGCGGGCTGGCCGAGGCCAGCACCAGTTCGGGACGGCTCACGCGAGCCCGCCCTTACTTGAAGCGGTAGGTGATGCGGCCCTTGGTCAGGTCATAGGGCGTCATCTCGACCAGGACCTTGTCGCCGGCCAGCACGCGGATGCGGTTCTTGCGCATCTTGCCGGCCGTGTGGGCGATGATTTCGTGATCGTTCTCGAGCGTCACGCGAAAGGTGGCGTTCGGCAGCAGTTCGCTGACGGTGCCGGGAAACTCGAGCAGTTCTTCCTTAGCCATGCGGCCTCTCACGCCCGTCGAAAACGACATCGGCCCCACGCCGGGCGGGCGCGTGGGGCGGAACGGACGGGCCTAATGCCCGAAAATGCACAGATAGTCGAGGTCAGCCGCGACGGTAGAGGGCGCACACCAATGTGAAAAGCCGGCGCGCCGTCTCCCGGTCCAGGGCGACCTTGCCCTCCAGCCGCTGGGTCAGCTGGTCGGCGCCTTCGTTGTGCAGCCCCCTGCGGCCCATGTCGACGGCCTCGATCTGGCTGGGCGAGGAGCCGCGCAGCGCCTCGTAATAGCTGTCGCAGATCAGCAGATAATCGCGCAGCACTGTCTTCAGCGGCGTCAGGCTCAGGGCGTAGGTCCGCGAGAAGGCCGGCCCGGCGATGTCGAACACCAGCCGGTTGTCCTGCAGCGACAGCTTCAACGAATACGGCCCGCCTTCGGAATCGACGGGCTGGAAGCTGTTCTTCTCGACC
This sequence comes from Brevundimonas albigilva, assembly GCF_023503965.1. Taxonomy (GTDB): domain Bacteria; phylum Pseudomonadota; class Alphaproteobacteria; order Caulobacterales; family Caulobacteraceae; genus Brevundimonas; species Brevundimonas albigilva. The sequence goes on from NZ_CP097298.1 coordinate 501,788, forward strand.
AGGTCGAAGATGGCCACCCGCCGCTCGTGCTCGATCTCGGCGGTGGCGGCCGGCAGGGTGGCGGCGTCCAGGTCCACCGAGGTCAGGACGTGCGGGCCGCTCATGCCTCCGCCTCGCCCAGGTGGGTGGGGGCCACCCGCGCCGGCCAGCGCTCGGAGATGTCGGTGACCACCGCGTCCAGGCATTCGACGTCCACCCGCAGGTCGCCGCCGCCGGCGAACATCAGGATGACCCGCCCGCCCGGCGCCTCGGTCGGCAGGAAGTCCAGCGCCAGCAGTTCCAGCGAAGCGTCGGGATTGCGCGGCAGGCGGCGGCTCTTGACCGCAGTCACGTCGCCGAACTGCATCGCCGAGCGGACGCGCGTGCCGCCGCACTCCCAGCAGAAGCGACTGAAGGCGATGGTGACGGTGCGCGCCTGCTTCTCCCAGACGATGTCGATGGGGCGCAGGATCGCATCCTGCAGCGCCGCGGAGATGATCTGCAGATCGTCGGCGTCCTCCGCCAGCAGACGCAGCGGCTCGACCGGCGCGTCGGAAGCGGGCGCGGAGGCGTCGATGTCAGTGCTCATCACCCGTTTCCTTGATCCGGCGAATCGAAGCCCCGCAGGCGCCGAGCTTCTCTTCCAAACGCTCGAACCCGCGATCCAGATGATAGACGCGGCCGACCGTCGTCTCACCTTCGGCGACAAGGCCGGCGATGACCAGACACATCGATGCGCGAAGATCGGTGGCCATCACCTGGGCGCCGTGCAGCGCCTCGACGCCGGTGACGTGCGCCTCGCCCGCGTGCACGGCGATGTCCGCGCCCAGCCGCGCCAGCTCCGGCACGTGCATGAAGCGGTTCTCGAAGATGGTCTCGCGAATGGTGCTGACCCCCTCGGCCGTGGTCATCAGGGCCATGAACTGGGCCTGAAGGTCCGTGGCGAAGCCGGGATAGATGGCCGTTTCGACGTCGACCGCCTTCAGCCGCTGCTTCGGGTCGCGGCGGATCACCACCCCGTCGTCGGTCGGCGTAACCTCGACGCCCGCCTCGACCATCTTGTCGGTCAGGCCCGCGATCAGGTCCGCGCGCGCCTTGGTCAGCCGCACCTGCCCGCCCGCCATGGCCGCCGCCACGGCGTAGGAGCCCATCTCGATCCGGTCGGGGATCACCGACCAGGTGGTCCCGCCCAGCGAGGGCACGCCGGTGATGGTCAGGACGTCGGTGTCGATCCCGTCGATCCGGGCGCCCATCGCCGTCAGGCAGCGCGCCAGGTCGCCGATCTCGGGCTCGCGGGCGGCGCGGCGCAGGACCGTGGTCCCCTCGGCCAGAACGGCGGCCAGCAGCGCGTGCTCGGTCGCGCCCACGGAGACGAACGGAAACTCGATCTCGGCGCCCCTCAGCCCCTTGGGCGCAGTGGCCGAAACATAGCCCTCCTCCAGTTCGATCGCCGCGCCCAGCGCCGTCAGCGCCTGCAGGTGCAGGTCCACCGGACGCGCGCCGATGGTGCAACCGCCCGGCAAAGAAACCTTGGCGTGGCCGGTGCGCGCCAGCAGCGGCCCCAGCACGTTGAACGAGGCCCGCATCTGGCGAACCAGGTCGTACGGCGCGAAGGTGGAGGTCAGCTCGGCGGCGTGGAACAGGCTTTCCTGACCGTCCGGGCCGTCGGTCTCGGTGACCTCGACGCCGAACTGGCGCAGCAGCTGTCCCAGGAACCGCGTGTCCGCCAGACGCGGCATGTTGGTCAGCCGCAGCGGTTGATCCGTCAGGATCGAGGCGGCCATCAGCTTGATGGCGGAATTCTTGGCGCCGCTGACGGGAATGTCCCCGTGAAGCTGGGCGCCGCCCTGAATGGCGATGCTGTCCATGACGTCCTTGAAGCGCCCGGATCGAACGCCGGGGGATCGCCTCTCTAGCAAGCGGCCGCACCGGCGGGAAAGGCCGCGGACCGATGAACTTCAGTTGCGGTCCTTGAGCGGCGCCGCCGGCCGGGGCGCCTTGCGGCGCCGCAGGTTCTCGCGCAGCGCCGAGGCCAGCCGCGCGGCCCGTTCCATCCGCGCCTTGTCCGCCGCCGAAGGCGCTGATGATCGGACGGATTCGGCGGCGTCCCGGCGTCGGGCGGCGTATCGGCGTCATGCGGCGGCTGGCTCATGGCGCGATCATGGCGCGATCCGGGGTTCTGTCCAAACTTTCTTTGCTCAGGTCAAAAACGGGCTTCCATCGCCGGAAGGGTTTGGCTATACGGCCGCTTCCTCAGTCGGGGCCGCCGTAGCTCAGTGGTAGAGCGCATCCTTGGTAAGGCTGAGGTCGGCAGTTCAATCCTGCCCGGCGGCACCATCTGAGACTGAAAAGGCCCGGCGATCCGCCGGGCCTTTTTCGTTTGCGCCGCCGCTCAATCGGCCAGCAGACCGCCCCGACCGGGAGAATTCGGCCAAGAGTCGCGGTCGTCGTCGCGATCCTTGGACCAGGAGAAGCCCATCGACAGGGTGCGGCTGTCGCCGCCGTCATAGCCGCGATAGCGCCCCAGGCCATACGTCGGGCCGTAGGTCGGGCCGAACGCGCCGGGATAGCCCCAATAATAGGGCTGGTTGCGGCCCTCGCGGTACGCCAGGTCCAGGCGGCCGTTCTCGCCCACCGGCAGGGAGACGGCCGCGCCGTAGCTGCGATAGCCGCCGGTGCCTATGCCCGCCTCCACCATGCCGTGGATCTCGCGATCGTCGCTCGGCGCGGCGGCCACGGCTTCCTCGAAGGACGGCGCCCGTTCGCGCGCAGCCAGCCAGCGCTGGATCTGCTCCTCGGTGGTCATGCCGTGCGGCGTGGCGTCCTGGGCCGTCGGAGCGGGCGCCGCGACCGGCGCCGGCGCCGAAGCCGCGGCGGCCAGGTCCAGCGCGCCGGTCGGCGCCGTGGTCACCACGCCGTCGGGATCGGCCAGGGCGGCGATGGTCAGCAGGCTGGCGATCAACATGGTCGATACTCCTTACGCTGACGCCATCCTATCACGGCGATTGCGGCCAAGGTCAGGCCTTTCCGTCGCCCCGGCCCAGCGGGTCCGGCAAGGGCTCGCCCTCGGGCACGAAGGTCAGCGCGACCGAGTTGATGCAGTAGCGGTCGCCGGTCGGCGGCGGCCCGTCGGGGAAGACGTGGCCCTGGTGGCTGTCGCAGCGGGCGCAGCGGGTCTCGACCCGCACCATGCCGTAGCTGGTGTCGCGCACCGCCCGGACGTTGGCGGGATCGACCGGCTCGGTGAAGCTGGGCCAGCCTGTGCCGCTTTCGAACTTGGCGCCGCTGCGGAACAGCGGCAGGCCGCATTCGCGGCAGCAGAAGACGCCCGCGCGCTTTTCGCCCAGCAAGGTTCCGCAGAACGGCGCCTCGGTGCCGTGCGCCAGCAGCACCCGCTTCTCCTCCGGCGACAGATCGGCCTCCAGCCGGGCGCGCTCTTCGTCGGTGGGCGGCGTCAGGTCGAAACCCGAGGGGGACGGCTGGGCGGGGCGCGTGTCGGTGTCGGTCATGACACGCAAATAAGAAGGGCCGGACAGAGGTTCCACCCCTGCCCGGCCCCCGCCTGCAAGATCAGGCCTGGCGGCGCGCCTAGAACAGCGTGCCCACCCAGGTCCGCACGGCCGCCTCGTCGGTCGGATTGCCGGTGTAGGCCAGGCCCTGGGCCGGCGTGAACGGCGCGTCGTTGCCCCGCTCGCGCGTCATCCAGGCCTTGTGGCCGTAGCTGAGCTCCGCATAGTTCGACGGCAGGCGCAGCACGGTCGGCTCGATGAAGATCGAATCCTCGGCCGTCGCCGATCCGGCCAGGCGCACGTTCGGCAGGCGCGTCAGCAGGTCCAGCGTGTCCAGGCAGCCGCTGGTGCAGCCGCCGTCGACCAGCACGATCACCGGCCCCTGCACAGGGTTAGCCGCGCCCGTGTCCGGCACCGACGGGCGGCCCGGCAGGGTGAAGGTCGCCTGATTGGCCGCCAGGGCCGAATCGAAGGCGGCGACGATGGCCTGGGTCTGCTCGATGATCGGCGCCGATTCCTGGACGAAGCGCGGATCGGCCTGCATCCGGGCCAGGGTGTCGACGAACCACTGGCGGTTGGCCGGGGTGGCCCGATAGGTGACGGAGCCGGCCTCGGGCTGGCGGCTGACGGTGAACTCCGGCGTCCAGATGCGGTTGGCCAGGCCATAGCCGCGCGACGTGGCGTTCAGCGCGGCGCCGTTGGCCCCGCGCAGGTCGATGACCACGCCCTGCGGCCCGCGGATCGCCGGCAGCTGCGCCTCGACCGCGGCGTAGAAGGCGTCCCAGCCCGCGTCGTCGGCCAGGCTGTGGACGTGGATCCAGGGACGGCCGTCGACGGTTTCGACCGCCAGCGGATTGGCGCCGGGCGTATAGACGCTGGCGCGGTAGGCGGCTTCCATCGCCGCGCGGTCGACGGTCTGGGGCGGCAGGCGATAGTCGCGGGTGCGACGGCCCTGCTTGAACTGGCATTCCCCGGTCGGAACGCCGCCGGCGAACGGGTTGTTGCGGTTCCACAGCAGATAGGGCGCCGTGCGCACCTTGCCCGCCTCGGTCGTCAGGTCGCCTTCCCAGCGGTCCAGCTTTTCGGAGGCCATCTGGGCGGCGGTTTCCTCGCCGCAGCCCACGAAGACGGCGCCGACCGGCGGCAGGCCCCGCACGCCCGGCTGCACATAGGAGACGACGTATTCGCCGTTGCGCCAGGCCGTCGCCAGCCCCGGCCAGCCGATGGCGAAGAACGGCCCCAGGCCGTCATAGGTCGGGCGGATGGCGATGTTCGAATCACGGAAGCCGTTGGCGTAGAACCGCATCAGATAGGCGTGGCTGTCGCCGCTGTTGACGCGGCCGACCTGACCCAGGGCCTCTTGCAGGCCGGCGTCGATCCAGGCGCGGAAGTCCTCGCTGGCGGCGCCGGGAACCACGGCGGCGATGGATGGTTGGCGGCCAAGGCGTCGTGCGCGGCCTGAAGGTCCTGCTGCGCCAGCGCGCGGAAATCCTGGGCCGAGGCGGCGCCGGCGGCGAGAGCCACGGCCAGGGCCGAGGCGGCGGCGAACATGCGGGTCATGGGGGAACTCCTGAAGCCTGCTCACGAAGGGGGCGACGACGTTAAAGCTTAACGTCCCCACGCTTGCCAACCCCGCAGGCCGCCTTTTCGCCCTCGCATCGCCCCGGATGCGGCGATGCGGCGCGGCCTACAGGGGCGGCGTCGCCGGCGTCGTCGGGCCGAACAGGCGGCGGAAGCTGTCGTGCAGCGCGCCGTCCGCCTCGTCCATCGCCGCCAGGACGCCCAGGTCGACCAGGCTGGTCACCCCATGCTCCTGGATGCCGCACGGCACGATGCCGCCGAAGTGGGACAGGTCGGGTTCGACGTTCAGGCTGACGCCGTGGAAGGTCACCCATTTGCGGACCTTCACGCCGATGGCGGCGATCTTGTCCTCGCGCGCCCAGCCCGCGCCCTTGCGTTCGACCCACACGCCGACGCGGCCGTCGCGCACGCCCGCCGGGACGCCGAAGGCGGCCAGCGCCTCGATCAGCCAGCCTTCCAGCCCGCGCACGAAGGCCCGCACGTCGCGCCCGCGCCGGCCCAGGTCCAGCATCACATAGGCCACGCGCTGGCCGGGGCCGTGATAGGTGAACTGCCCGCCCCGCCCCGTCCGGTGGACCGGGAAACGCCCGGCGTCCAGCAGGTCCTCGTCCCGCGCCGAGACGCCGGCGGTGTAGAGCGGGGGATGCTCCAGCAGCCACACCATCTCTGCCGCCTCGCCCGCGGCGATGGCGGCGACGCGCGCCTCCATGAAGGCCTCGGCGGCCGCATAGTCGACGGGGGCGGCGGAGACCGCCCATTCGACCGGACGATCGTCGTCGCGAAACAGCGTCCTGGACGGGGGACTTAACGGCTCGGCAAGCATGACCCTTCAATGTGGGCGGCGGGGCGGTTGCGCAAGGGCGCGCGCCCGAGTGAACCGGATCGCATCTTGAGCCAGATCGAAGCTGTCGACGTCGAAATCTCCGTGGTGCTGGGCCGGTCGGTGCTGCCGATGTCCCAATTGCTGCGCATGGGCCGCGGCGCGGTGATTCCGCTGGACGCCTCCGAGCGGGACGAGGTGTGGATCCTGGCCAACAACCACCCGGTGGCGCGCGGCGAGATCGAGATTCGCGACGACCGCATCGCCATCACCGTGACCCGCCCCGCCGACGTCTATGACTTCATGGCCGGCGCGGCCTGACGGCCCGTCCCGGCGACGTCGTTGCTGGCACTAGACACCCGCCGCCCACTCGTCTATTCGCCGCCGCTCCGATGCGAGCGGTCGTGGCGGAATTGGTAGACGCGCAGCGTTGAGGTCGCTGTGGGGCAACCCGTGGAAGTTCGAGTCTTCTCGACCGCACCATCTGGTTTGACAGGGCGATTCATCGGCTAACTGCGGCTGGGCACACTACCAACGGGAGGCGACAACGTGAGCACCACGGACACCGCCCTCCTGAGCGCCGAGCCGGATGTCGAGGAACACGTCGCCCTGGACGAGGACTACGTCCTCACGCCCGGCTTCGTCGAAAAGGTCGTGGACGCCGCCGACGACGGCGACGGAATGCGGCTGCGCTCGCTGCTGGAAGACCTGCACCCCGCCGACGTCGCCGACCTGATGGGCTTCCTGACGGCCGAGCACCGGGCCGTGGTGGTGCTGTGGCTGCCGCCCGAACTGCTGGCCGAGACCCTGCCCGAGCTGGACGACGGCATCCGCGAGGAGGTGCTGGAGCGCGTGCCGCACGGCACCCTGGCCGAGGCGCTGCAGGAACTGGATTCCGACGACGCCGCCGCCGTGGTCGAGGACCTGGAGGACGACCAGCGCGAACGCGTCCTGGCCGCCATGCCCGAGGTCGACCGCGCCGCCATCGAGAGCAGCCTGGGCTATGCTGAGGATTCCGCCGGCCGCCTGATGCAGCGCGAGGTCATGGCCGCGCCCCAGTTCTGGAACGTCGGCGACACCATCGACCACATCCGCCGCCAGGGCGACGACCTGCCCGAACTGTTCTTCGACATCTATGTGGTCGATCCCGTGAACCGCCCCGTCGGCGGCGTGGCGGTCAGCAGCCTGCTGCGCGCCCCCGGTCCACGCCCCTGTCGGACCTGATGGACCCGATCAACGAGATCGCCGTCGACCAGGACCAGGAAGAGGTCGCCTACATCTTCGAGAAATACCACCTGATCTCGGCGCCCGTGGTCGACGCCGGCGGGCGGCTGGTGGGCCAGATCACCGTCGACGACATCGTCAACATCATCCAGGAAGAGAACCGCGAGGACATCCTGCGCCTGGCCGGCGTGTCCGACGAGGATCGCGGCTCCAGCGTGGCCGAGATCGTGCGCGGCCGCGTGCCCTGGCTGGCGATCAACCTGGCCACCGCGGCCCTGGGCGCCAGCGTCATCGGCCTGTTCGAGGGCACCATCCAGCAGATCGTGGCCCTGGCGGTGCTGATGCCGATCGTGTCGGCCATCGGCGGCAACGCCGGGACCCAGGCCCTGACGGTGACGGTGCGGGCGCTGGCGACGCGTGAGCTGAACTCGGCCAACGCCACGCGCACCTTCCTGCGCGAACTGGCGGTGGGCATGGCCAACGGCCTGGTCCTGGCGCCGCTGATCGGCGTGGCGGCCGCCTTCTGGTTCCGCGACGAGGACTGGCGCATCGGCCTGGTCATCGCCGCCGCCATGGTGCTGAACCTGCTGGTCGCGGCGATGGTGGGGATGCTGACGCCCCTGACCCTGTCGAGGCTGAAGCTGGACCCCGCGGTGTCCTCGGCCGTGTTCGTCACGGCGACGACGGACTTCTTCGGCTTCCTGATCTTCCTGGGCCTGGCGACGATCGTCCTGCTTTAGCCGCGAGGCGGGCGTAGGTCGGCCCGCCCCTTGCTGAGATCGGTGCGAGGGCCCCGCCTCCGTATCGAATTGGGTCAATCGTGTCCGAAGCCGTAGTGAATCCGAACAAGGTGTCCCGCGCCGGGGTCATCCTGATCAAGAGCTTCGAGGGCTTTCGCCCGGCGGCCGTGCGCCGCGCCGACGGCGTGTGGGTGATCGGCTATGGCCACACCGCCTCGGCCCGCGAGGGCGCCACCGTCTCGGAATCGGACGCCGAACTGCTGCTTCAGTACGACCTGATCCCGGTGGTGCGCGCCGTGCGCGAGGCGGTCACGGTCCCGCTGAACGGGCATCAGTTCGACGCCCTGGCCAGCTTCGCCTTCTCGGTCGGGGTCGAGCGGTTCCTGGTCTCAGACGTCCTGGTCCTGGTCAACGCCGGCCGGCCGCAGGACGCCGCCGCCGCCATCCTGGGCTGGCACGACGCGGCCGAGGCACATCTGCCGCCGCGTCGCCGCACCGCCGAGCGCGCCCTGTTCAACACCGCGCCCGGCGCGCCCGCCGCCCTGGTCGACCTGCTGATGCAGCTCTGGCGCCGTTTCCGGCCGTGGCCGCGCCGCAGGACGCCTCGCCCCAGGACGCCGACGTGGCGCCTTTCCCCAGCGCGAACGACGCCGATTTCGGAGCCTCGGCTCCGGCGGGTTTCGGCACGGACGGTCCCCTCACCGCCCGTGATCCGATAAGAGCGGCCCCGGCGTCTCTCGACGCCGGGGCGGTTCTGACGCTGACCGAACGGACCGCCACGGACCGACTGGCCCTGTCGGCGGCCAACGACGCCCCGCCCGCGCCTGCGGCTGCGGACCCCGCCCCGGCGGACACCCGCGTGGTGTGGTCGGGCGACGCCCCGGCCGCACAGACTGACGAGGCCGCCGCCCCCGCCGAGGCCGCCGAGACCTTGAAGCCGGCCCCCGCCAGCGCCGATCCGGGCAGCCCCTGGCCCTTCTTCATCCTGGGCGCGCTCGGCATGGTGGCCTTGGGGGCCGCCGGGGCCGCCTTTCGTCGTGCGGCGCATCCGGGCGGCGGCGACACGGGACTGATCGGCGCCGCCCTGGGCGTCATCGCCGTCGCCTGCATCGCGGTCGCGGGCTGGAACCTGTATCAGCGCTGGGGCCGTCCCGGCCGCTGAAGGCCGCGCTTGGCGAAGGGCCGTGCGCGATGCTACGCCCTTGGGCATGAGCATTCCCTTCGCGCCCCAATCCATGGAATTCGGCCTCGGCGAGACCGCCGACGCCATTCGCGACACGACCGCCCGCTGGGCCGCCGACCGGCTGGCGCCGCGCGCGGCCCAGATCGACGCGACCAACACCTTCGCGCGCGACCTGTGGCCCGAGATGGGCGAACTGGGGCTGCACGGAATCACTGTCGAGGAAGAGTTCGGCGGCCTGGGCCTGGGCTACCTGGAACACGTCGTGGCGATGGAGGAGGTGTCGCGCGCCTCCGCCTCGATCGGCCTTTCCTACGGCGCCCACTCCAATCTGTGCGTCAACCAGATCCGCCGCTGGGGCACGCCCGAGCAGAAGGCGAAATACCTGCCCAAGCTGATCTCGGGCGAACACGTCGGCTCCCTGGCGATGTCGGAGGCCGGCTCCGGCTCGGACGTCATGTCGATGAAGACCCGCGCCGACAGGAAGGGCGACCGCTACGTCCTGAACGGGACCAAGTTCTGGATCACCAACGCCCCGCACGCCGAGACCCTGGTGGTTTACGCCCGCACCGGCGACGGCAACGGCGGCGTCACCGCCTTCCTGATCGAGAAGGGCATGAAGGGCTTCAGCGTCTCCAAGAAGCTGGACAAGATGGGAATGCGCGGCTCCGACACCGCCGAACTGGTGTTCGAGGACTGCGAAGTCCCCGAAGACAACATCATGGGCGGCGAAGGACGCGGCGCCGCCGTGCTGATGAGCGGCCTGGACTATGAGCGCGCGGTGCTGTCGGCCGGTCCGCTGGGCATCATGCAGGCGGCGCTGGACGTGGTCCTGCCCTACGTCCGCGACCGCAAGCAGTTCGGCAAGGCCATCGGCTCGTTCCAGCTGATGCAGGCCAAGGTGGCCGACATGTACGTGGCCCTGAACAGCGCCCGCGCCTACGTCTATGCGGTCGCCCGCGCCTGCGACCAGGGCAAGACCACCCGCTACGACGCCGCCGGCGCCATCCTGCTGGCCTCCGAGAACGCCGTGAAGGTCACGCTGGAAGCCGTCCAGGCCCTCGGCGGCGCCGGCTACACCAGGGAATGGCCGGTCGAGCGGCTGGTCCGCGACGCCAAGCTCTACGACATCGGCGCCGGCACCAACGAGATCCGCCGCTTCCTGATCGGCCGGGAACTGCTGGGAAGCTGACGGCTTCTCCTTCACGGAAGGAGACCATCCCCATGCCCGCCAAATCCGCCGCCCAGCAAAAGGCCGCCGGCGCCGCCCTGTCGGCCAAGCGCGGCGACACGCCCAAGTCCGAACTGAAGGGCGCGTCCAAGTCGATGCTGTCGATGAGCGAAAAGCAGCTCGAGGAATTCGCCCACACCAAGCGCAAGGCAAGCCCGAGCACGTCAAGCGCTGAGCCTGCGGCGCGGCGGCTTGGCGATCTTACGAAACGGTATGTGGCGGGCCGGGATCATCTCGCCTAAATGCCTCCAACCGTGACCCGAGCGCCGCTGCCGATGCCCCCGATCGACGACCAGACCGACGCCACGCGCCGCTTCTCCGACGTGCTGGAATCCCTGGGCGAGGGCGCGGACCCGAAACTGACGCTGCAGGAACTGGTCGCCGCCTTTGGCGAGCGCGGCTTCGGCGCGATCATCCTGGTGCTTTCGCTGCTGGCCCTTCTGCCCTGGCCGCCGGGCGGCAAGGCGGTCTTCGCCCTGCCCATAATCCTGATGTCGCTGGAGCTGGCGTTTCAGCGCGACACCGTCTGGCTGCCCCGCTGGGCCCTGCGCGCCTCGGTCAGCCGCGCGGCCTACCGATCGGGCGTCTCGCGCATCATGAAACTGATCCGCAGGGTCGAGGCGCTGACCCGGCCCCGCCTGCACTATCTCACCGGCGAGGTCGCCGACATCGTGACCGGCCTGGTCTGCGTGGTCCTGGCGCTGATCATGGCGCTGCCCATTCCGTTCGGGGACGCCCTGCCCGGCATCGCCCTGGTGCTGTTCGCCATGGGCATGATGCAGCGCGACGGCGCCGCCATCATCCTGGGCGTGATCGCCACGGCGGCCTGCGGCCTGTACCTGTTCCTGATCTGGGCCACGGTGGTGGAGGTGGCCCACCACGTCGCGGGCTGGTTCGCCCACCTGGCGGGCTGAGAGAACAAAAGGGCCGCCGCGTCGCCGCGACGGCCCTTCATTGTCTGACCGCGAACGGCCGGACCGCAACTCAGCCTGAAAGGATCAGGCCCGAACCTCTCCGAGGCCCAGGGTCGCGGCCACCGCACGCGATTGATGACAATGAGACACTGGATCACCTCCTTTCGACTGTTGAACAGGGAGATGAAAGGTAAGACGCCCCAAGGCCTTGTGCAAAGAGGCTTCCCGATTTCGTGAAGGGCGCGCCGTCAGGCCGCCTGCTGCTGGCCCGACAGGCCCTGCATCATCATGCGGTTCAGGTCGATCAGGTCCTGGAAGGTCTCCTCGCCGCGCATGACGGCCGACGAATGGCGGTTCACGAACAGGCTCAGCGAGATGATCTGCGCCCGCATCGACTGGCCCAGGGCGTTGTGCGGGCTGGTGCAGTCGGTCGCCAGCGCGCTCCACAGCCGCCGGTTCCAGTCCAGGGCGTCGATCCGCGTCGCCACGTCGGTCGGCTCCACGCCCGAGGCGTGGACGAGCGCGCGCGTCACCTGACCGAACAGGCGATACTCCATGTCGCGCGGCGACTCAGTCCGGGTCGCCGCCGCCGTGTACGCCTGAAGCGACATTCAGCACTCTCTCTTCATATTCGACAATCTTGCGGGCCGACATCAGGGCCTTGTAGTATTCGCGCGCCAGCACGTGGCGCGACGCCGAGACGCACTCGGCCAGGATGTCCGCATTGCGGGTGGCGCCCATGAACTCGGTGATGCGCAGCGCCATCTCGTCGTAGAACTTGGCCGCCGATCCCTCGTCCAGATACATCATCATGATCGGGAAATAGATGCGGCGCGCGGGCGTGGTGACGTCCTCGGCCTGCATGATGTCCTTCTCGCGCAGGACGCTGGCCTTGTTCTGCAGGATCAACACGCCCCGACGATCGCCGTTCTGCACCACGGCGCCGTTCAGCACGAACTTCTCGCCCGGCTTGAGAGACAGCTTCAAAGGCATCGGCGGAGGACTCCCACGATCCGGCGCGATCGCTTGCGTCATAAGCCGACCGGAACGAATCCAGGTTAAAGAAGCAGGGTTAACCATCCCTTGTCCGCCGGGTCCGTGGGAACGCCTAGCCCCCGCCTCACGTTGTCGAACCAGACAGGAGGCGAACGATGGCCGACATCGATTTTGACGACGATCAGGAACAGTCCGAAACCTTCGACGAGACGCATCTCGACGACGAGGGCGACGGCGAATTCTGCTGGACGAGGCCGATCCGGTGCTGGACGTGACCCAGGCCGACGGCGACGCCGACGAGGACGCCTTCGACGAGGACGACCTGGACATCGACGACCAGCTGGCCCTGGACGGGGTCGAGCGCGAAGCCGACGCCCTGCTGGGCGTCGACGGCGAGCAGCGCAACCAGTCCGACGCCGACAGCAACGGCGCCCAGGCCGACGACGAGGTCGAACTCGTCTATTCCGGACTGATGCGGAACCAGCGCGGGGCCCAGGCCAGCGCGGCGCACTGGGAGGCCAAGCGCCTCTCGGACGACGACATCGAAGACCTCGGTTACGGCCCCGACGCGGACGCCGATCAACCGCAACGATAAGGAGAGACCCATGGACAAGGACGCCCGTCGCGACGCCGACACCGACACCCCGCACGCCAAGCGCGCGCCCGCCGACGCCGCCAAGCCTGATCAGCTGAACGAAGGCGACCGCAAGGCCGAAAGCCGCCAGGAAGCCCTGGTCGACGAAGGCATCGAGGAAACCTTCCCCGCCAGCGACCCGGTCTCGGCCAAGCGCATCACCTGATCGCTGTTCAGGATCGCCCCGATCCGCTAACCCGCTTCGTGACATTCACGGAGCGGGTTTTTCATGGGCCGGTTCGAAGGCACCGATCGCTATATCGCCACCGACGACCTGAAGGTCGCGGTCAACGCCGCCGTGGCGCTGGAACGGCCGCTGCTGATCAAGGGCGAGCCCGGCACGGGCAAGACCGTCCTGGCCTATGAGATCGCCAAGGCCTTCGACGCCCCCCTGATCACCTGGCACGTCAAGTCCACGACCAAGGCCCACAACGGCCTTTACGAATACGACGCCGTCAGCCGTCTGCGCGACAGCCAGCTGGGCGACGAACGCGTGCACGACGTCCGCAACTACCTGAAGAAGGGCAAGCTGTGGGAGGCGTTCACCGCCCCCGTCCGCCCCGTCCTTCTGATCGACGAGATCGACAAGGCCGACATCGAGTTCCCGAACGACCTGCTTCAGGAACTGGACCGGATGGAGTTCTACGTCCAGGAGACCGACGAGACCATCCGCGCGGACATCCGCCCCATCGTCATCATCACCTCCAACAACGAAAAGGAGCTGCCGGACGCCTTCCTGCGCCGCTGCTTCTTCCACTTCATCCGTTTCCCGGACGCCGAGACGCTGGCCGCGATCGTCGAGGTCCACTTCCCCGGCGTAAAGCCGCGCCTGGTCGCCGAGGCGCTCAGGACCTTCTACGAGATCCGCGACACGCCGGGCCTGAAGAAGAAGCCCTCCACCTCGGAACTGCTGGACTGGCTCAAGCTGCTGCTGGTCGAGGACATCGACGCCGAGACCCTGCGCGAAAAGGCGCCGAACAAGCTGATCCCGCCGCTGCACGGCGCCCTGCTCAAGAACGAACAGGACGTGCACCTGTTCGAGCGGCTGGCCTTCCTGAACCGCCGCGAAGGCGGCCGGCCCGGCGGCTGAGGCCGGCATTACCTCGATTTCACTGGAACGGCGGCGCGCCAGGCGCACAATGACCGGCGACAAGAGGTGTCGACCATGCGTTTCGTTCTGATCCCCCTGATGCTTGCCGCCGGCCTGGCCGGCTGCGACGGCGACAACGCCGTCCGCATCACCACGACCACCACCTCTTCCTCCTCCCCTGACGCCCTGGGCGTGCTGAAGGTGGTGGACGCGCTGCAATGCCCCCAGACGCTGGGCGCCCTGACGCGCAAGGGTTCGGCCGATCCGGGCGGCGCCGCCTGCACCTATGGCGGGCCGCGCGGCTCCGAGGTGGTGCTGCATCTGGTGCCGCTGGACGGTCTCACCGTCGAACAGGCGCTGGCGCGGTTCGAGCAGGACGCCCTGGCGGCCATGCCCCAGGCCGCCGTCCGCATCGACGCCCGCGCCGATGACGGAGACCAGCCGGAAACCGCTTCGGTCCAGGCGCCGGGCGTCAACATCCAGGCCAAGGGCGAGGACGCCACCGTCAGCCTGCCGGGCCTGCACATCGAGACCCAGGGCGACAAGGCCAGCGTCCGCATCGCCGGCATCAACATCCAGTCCGCGGACGGCCAGGGCGTTCGCACCGAAAAGACCGCCGTCAGCGTCGACTCCGCCGGCGACACGACCCGCGTGCGCACCCGCGCGCCCGGCGACAGCACCCGCGTCACCTTCCTGCTGGCCGACGACGCGGTACCGCCCGGCGGCTGGCGCCAGGTCGGCTTCGAGGCGCGAGGCCCCGCCGGCGGCCCCCTGGTGGTGGCGGCCGTGCGCTCCAAGGATCGGCATGACCGGGTGTTCGACGCCGCCAAGGACCTGGTCGCCCTGAACGTCGGCGACTAGGCTTTTCCACGCTTGGCGTGCCCTATCGGGCCGCCGCGCCTTGATCCGCGGCGCGCAATGCGTCACCTGACCTGCCCAACGACTGCAGGACGGACGACTTGGCCGAGCGCCCCCGGAAGAAGAACGAACCCCGCGCCTGGCAACGGATGCTGTCCGGCCGCCGGCTGGACCTGCTCGATCCCTCCCCGTTCGACATCGAGATCGAGGACATCGCCCACGGCCTGGCGCGCGTGGCGCGCTGGAACGGCCAGACCATCGGCGAGCACGCCTTCTCCGTCGCCCAGCACAGCGTCGTGGTCGAGGAGATCGCCGCCCACATCAAGCCGGGCCTGGACCCGAAATGGCGCCTGGCCGCCCTGCTTCACGACGCCTCGGAATATGTGATCGGCGACATGATCTCGCCGTTCAAGGCGGCGCTGGGCTCGGGCTACAAGGAGTTCGAGGCGCGGCTGGAGGCGGCGATCCACGTCCGCTACGGACTGCCGCCCAAGACGCCCCAGACCATCAAGTCCCTGATCAAGAAGGCGGATAAAGCCTGCGCCTTCTTCGAGGCCACCCAGCTGGCGGGCTTCACCGAAAAGGAATCCCTGGGCTTTTTCGGGTCGCCCCCGCCCGGCTACAGCCTGGTGATCGAGCCCCAGCCGGCCTCGGTCGCCCAGGCCCGCTATCTGGAGCGATACCAGGT
This sequence comes from Brevundimonas albigilva, assembly GCF_023503965.1. GTDB lineage: Bacteria > Pseudomonadota > Alphaproteobacteria > Caulobacterales > Caulobacteraceae > Brevundimonas > Brevundimonas albigilva. The sequence goes on from NZ_CP097298.1 coordinate 517,232, forward strand.
GCTGGCCAAGGCGGTCGGTCTGATCCCCTCCGACGACGCCTGGCACACGGAGTAGGGACATGGCGCAGGCGACGGAACAGGGGGTTCGCATCGGCCTGTCGGTCGTCGTCATGACCCTGCGGGGCGCCCAGGCCGTCGTTCTGACCGCGCCGATCGAAGGCGGCGTCCGCGCCCTGCCCTTCGGCCCCTTCGACCCCGCCCGCGACCGCACGTTCGAGCGGGCGCTGCGCGACTATGTGACCGACCAGACCGGCTTTCGCCTGGGATTCGTCGAGCAGCTCTACACCTTCGGCGACGCCGGCCGCGCCTCGCCGCGCGCCACGCCGGGCCCGGACCAGATGCGCGAGGTCTCGGTCGGCTATCTGGCGCTGACGCCCGACGCGGCCGACGACCAGACCCACGATCGCGCTGGGACGCGGTGTTCGACTTCTTCCCGTGGGAGGACCGGCGCGGCGGCGCGCCGGCCCTGCCCGCCGCCGTCGCCCAGCGCCTGCTGGACTGGGCCGGCGCCGACCCGCGCCGCCTGGCCCGCGCGCGCGCCCTGTTCGCCCTGGCCCCCGACCACCGCTGGAACGAGGAGCGGGTGCTGGAGCGCTACGAGCTGCTCTATGAGGCGCGCTTGGTGGCCGAGGCCTTTCGCGACGCCGACCAGCCCGCCCCGCCCGACACGCCCGGCCGGCCGATGGCTTCGGACCACCGCCGGATCCTGGCGACGGCCCTGGGCCGGCTTCGCAGCAAGCTGAAATACCGCCCCGTGCTGTTCGACCTGACGCCCGAGACCTTCACCCTGTCCCAGCTTCAGGCCGCGGCCGAGGCCATCGCCGGGCTGTCGCTGCACAAGCAGAACTTCCGTCGCGGGGTGGAGCGCACGGGCCTGGTGGAGCCCACCGGCGTGATGTCGGCCGCCACCGGCGGCCGGCCCGCCGAACTCTTCCGGTTTCGCGGCGTCGATCCCCAGGCGGGGGCCGCTCCGGGCCTGTCCCTGCCCGCCCAGCGATAGCGGACGGATTTCTTTCACGAACGGCTTGCGATGCGCCGCGCCGCCCATTAGAGAAGCCGCTCGCTCAACCATGCCTTCATGGAAACGGCCTCGCGGAGAGGTGGCAGAGTGGTTGAATGTACCGCACTCGAAATGCGGCGTGCCTTTACGGGTACCGGGGTTCGAATCCCCCCTCTCCGCCATTCCGCCGAAAACAGCCTGGTCTGATCCGCCGATCCCGGCCGACGGCGCGGGTCAGAGCGCGTCCAGGCCGATGTCCAGATTCGGCGCGGAGTGGGTCAGGGCGCCGACCGAGATGACGTCGACGCCGGTCTCGGCGATGGCGCGCACCGTGGTCAGGTCCACCCCGCCCGAGGCTTCCAGCGTCAGCCGTCCGTCCACGCGACGCACGGCCCGGCGCAGGTCCGCCAGGCTGAAGTTGTCCAGCATGACGACGTCCGGCCCGACGCCCTCGGGCAGCAGGGCCAACACCTGGTCCAGCTGGTCCAGCCCGTCCACCTCGACCTCGACCTTCATCAGGTGCGGCGCGAAGGCGCGGGCGCGGCGCACGGCCTGCCCCACCCCGCCGCAGACGGCCACGTGGTTGTCCTTGATCAGTATGGCGTCGTCCAGGCCGAAGCGGTGGTTGATCCCGCCGCCGCAGGCGACCGCGTGCTTCTCCAGCGCCCGCAGGCCCGGCGTGGTCTTGCGCGTGTCGGCGATGCGCGCCTTCGTGCCCGCGACGGCCTCGACATAGGCGCGCGTCAGGGTCGCCACCCCGCTCAGCCGGCCCAGCAGGTTCAGCGCCGTCCGCTCGGCCGACAGGAAGGCGCGCGCGTTCGCCTCGACCACCGCCAGCACCGTCCCGGCCTCGAACGCCTCTCCGTCGCGATGACGCGGGTCGACGCGCGCCTCGGCGTCCATCGCCCGCACGGCCAGCCGCACCGCGTCGATCCCGGCCAGCACCCCGGGCTTGCGCGCGGTGAAGGCCGCCGTCATCCGCGCCGTCGCCGGAATGCAGGCGGCGGCCGTCACGTCCCCGGCCCGCCCCAGGTCCTCGGCCAGGGCCAGGCGCACGACGGGCTCGATCATGACGTCGGGAAGGCTTCGCATCATTCCGCCGCCAGCATTTCCGGCTGCGTCAGGCGCACCCGCGTGCGCCGCGCCTCGGCCGCCGTTTCCGGATAGTCCGAGCGATAGTGCCCGCCCCGGCTTTCGCGCCGGTCCAGCGCCGCCTGCACGACCAGCCGCGCGGCGATCAGCGGCGCCGCCGGGCCGTTCTCGGCCTCCAGCCGGTCGATCAGCGCCAGCACGCCCGACAGGCCCGCCGCGTCCCGCACCACCCCGACATGATCGGTCATCGCCGCCCGCAATTCCGCCAGCGCCGCCTCTGGCAGGTCGGCCAGCCGGGGCGCCGGGCGCGGCCGCCCGCCTCCGGTCTGGGCCGCCGCCGCCCGGCCCGCGCCGCGTCCGAAGGCGGCCGCCTCCAGCAGCGAGTTGGACGCCAGCCGGTTGGCCCCGTGCACGCCGGTCGCGGCGCACTCTCCGACCGCGTACAGGCCCGCCAGGCTGGTGCGCCCGTCGACCTCGGCGGCGATCCCGCCCATGTGATAGTGGCAGGCCGCCATCACCGGGATCGGACTGACGCGCGGGTCCAGCCCGCTTCTCAGACAGGCGGCGAAGACGGCGGGAAACTCGTGCGGGAAGGCCTCGCCCACCGCTGCGCGCGCATCCAGAAAGGCGCCGCGCCCCTGCATCCGCGCCGCATGGACGGCCCGCGCCACCACGTCGCGCGGCTTCAGGTCGGCGTCGGCCGCCTGGCCCAGCAGGAACCGTCCGGCCCCGTCGATCAGCCGCGCCCCCTCGCCACGCAGCGCCTCGGTCGCCAGCGGCGCGGGGTCCAGCCCCACGTCCATCGCCGTGGGATGAAACTGCACGAACTCGGGATCCAGGATTTCGGCCCCGGCCAGGGCGGCCAGCGCCATCCCCTCGCCCTTCAGCGCGCCGGGCGTGGTCGTCGCGGCGTAGAGGCCGCCCGCGCCGCCGGTCGCCAGCACCACGGCTCGCGCGACGATCTCCAGGCGTCGCCCGGCCCCGCCGCGCCCCACCGCCGCGCCGACCACGCGGCCCGTCTCGTCCTGCAACAGGCCGGTCAGCCGGGCGTCTTCCCAGACCTCGATCGCCTTCTCGGCGCGCACGGCCGTGACCACGGCCGACAGGATGGCCCGCCCGGCCCCGTCGCCGCCCACGCGGGCGACGCGGGCCACGCTGTGCGCCGCCTCCAGGCTGACGACGAAGCCGCCGTCGGCGTCCCGGTCGAACGGCGCGCCCAGGGCGGCCAGCCACTCCACCGTCTCGCGGCCCCGGTCCGTCAGCGCGCGCGCCGCCTCGGCCTCGACCAGGCCGGCGCCGGCCGCCTCGGTGTCGCGGGCGTGCAGGACGGGCGAATCCGCCGCGGTCAGCGCCGCCGCCATTCCGCCCTGCGCCCAGGCCGAGGAACAGCCGCTCAGCAGCGGCTCGGGCGTGACGACCAGCACCCTGGCCCCCGCGCGCGCCGCCTCCAGCGCCGCCGACAGCCCCGCCAGGCCCGCGCCGACCACCAGCACCCCGTCATGGCGCACGCGGTTCATCGCCCGAACCCCAGATAGGCCAGGCCCAGCCGCACGGCGTCGGCGGGCGAACCCTCCGCCACCGGCAGCAGGGCGCCCACGGCCGCCGCGCCGCACAGCGCCGCCGTCAGCAGATACAGACCCAGGCTCTTGCCCGCCTCGAGCCAGCTCAGCGTTCCCCAGGCCGGACGCCACACGCCCCGCTTCAGGTGCGCGACGACCGCCAGGCCCAGGAAGACCGCCAGGATGAACCGCCCCGTCGAGACGCCCCACCAGACCACGGCCGCGCCGATGACCAGCAGCACGACCTGCTCCAGCCGCGGATGCACCCGGGTCAGCACCGGCCCCAGCGCCTTGGAGCCGTCCAGCGGCGGCGCGGGAACCAGGTTCACCAGGTTCAGCATGGCGATGAAGAAGGCGCCCGCCATCCACTCGCCCTGCCCGGTCGCCAGGCCGACGGCGACGAAGGGGATCATGGCCAGAAGGCCGAACGCCGGCCCCGCCAGCGACACCAGCACCCCGTCCCATTCGCTTCGGGGCTCGCGCCGGCCCTTGGCCAGACCGCCCAGGAACGGAATGATGTAGATGCGCGCCGGCCCCATGCCCACGCCGTTCATCACCAGGGCGTGCCCCGCCTCGTGCACGAACAGGCCGAACAGGATGGCGCCGGCCACGATCACGCTGCCGGTGATCCACCACAGGAAGCCGCCCATCAGCAGGGTGGAGGCCGCGGCCCAGACCAGGCTCTGGTCCTTTTCGACCGGCGCTTGGTCCGCGGCGGGGGCCGTGGCGCGGGCCGGCCCGGCGACGGGGGCGGCCTCGGGCTTGGGGTCCCAGGGGCCTGGGGCGCGGCCCGGCTTGCGAAGGGTGTTTTCGGTGTCGCTCATGGCGGTTCAGATGGGCCTCGCGCCCGGTCCCGACGAGGGGACCGAACGCCGCGCCTCAGATCAGCTCCACATCGACGTGGTGGCGCGCCTTGACCAGATCGTAGCGCGCCGGCTTCACCGGCGGCGGCAGGTCGATCATCCGCTGCACGGCCAGGCGGCCGCGCTCCAGCATCTCTTGCGGCACGGTGACCTCGAACTGCATGTGCGCCAGGCAGTCGCGGATGTTCTCCAGGGTGATCCGCTTCATGTGCGGGCACAGGTTGCACGGCCCCACGAACTCGACCCCCGGCACGTCGCCCTTGATGTTGGACGCCATCGAACATTCGGTGATCAGCACCACCCGCTTGGGCTTTCGCTGCTCGACATAGTCGGTCATCGCCGCCGTCGATCCGGCGAAGTCCGACGCCGCCAGGATTTCTTCGGGACATTCGGGGTGGGCCAGGACCTCGGCGTCCGGCCAGGCGTCGCGCATGTCGGCGATGTCCTGGACGGTGAAGCGCTTGTGCACCTCGCAATGGCCCTTCCAGGCGATGATGCCCACCGTCGTCTGGGCCGCGACGTTGCGCGCCAGGAATTCGTCGGGGATCAGGATGACGCGGTCGACGCCCCATTCCCTGGCCGCCCATTCCACCACCTGCACGGCGTTGGCGGATGTGCAGCAGATGTCGGTCTCGGCCTTCACGTCGGCGGTGGTGTTCACATAGGTCACGACCGGCAGGCCCGGATAGCGCTGCTTGATCAGTCGCACGTCCGCGCCGGTGATCGACGACGCCAGCGAACAGCCGGCCCGCAGGTCGGGGATCAGCACCGTCTTCTCAGGCGACAGGATCTTGGACGTCTCGGCCATGAAGTGCACGCCCGCCTGGACGATCACCTTGGCGTCCGACCGCGCGGCCTCCTTGGCCAGGCCCAGGCTGTCGCCGACATAGTCGCCGACGCCGTGGAAGATTTCGGGCGTCATGTAGTTGTGGGCCAGGATCACCGCGTCGCGCTCGCGCTTCAGCCGATTGATCTCGCTGATCAGCCGGGCCTGTCCGGGCCATTCCAGCGGCGTGACGTGGTCGCGGACCTTGGCCCACACCCCGGCGGTCTCCCGCTCCAGTTCCTTCGTCAGACCAAAGGCGCCGTCGGCCATGATCGTCACTCCCTACCCTTATGCTCAAAGTTAGCATAAGCAGGACCAATGTAGGCCGATCCAGGGGGGACGCAAGGCCTTCGTTCAGTCGCTCAGTCGGAACAAATCGTCCAATGGCGCATCCAACGCCTTGGCCAGCATCAGCGCCACCACGACCGAAGGCGTGAATACACGGTTCTCGATGGTGTTCACCGTCTTGCGCGACACCCCAGCGCGGTCCGCCAGTTCTTGCTGCGTGAGCCCCGCCTCGACCCGCACGTCTTTCAACCGCACAAGCAATCTGGGCTCAGCCACGCGACGCCTGCCGATCCAGCCACCAATACCTCAGCGCGGCGGTCAAGGCCGCCAGTTCGAACAGCGCGGGCATGCCCGCCACCGCCAGCGGCGGCTGGAACAGACCGGCGACAAACAGAACGGCCGCCGCGATCAAGGTCGCCGTGACGGCCCAGACCAGCGCGTCCTGCCGGAAGAAAATCGTCAGTTCGTCCGCTGGCTTCGGCAAGGCGCCTGGCCGCCTTCGTGCCTGCTTTCGTCCCAGGATCACAGCCATGACCGCCACCGGAATGGCGAGTGAAGACAACGCTCGATATCCCTCGCGCAGCCCCTCGTCGCCCGCGGCGACTCCCCAGGCCGCTTCGACGCCAAACACCATGTAAACGAGGCCGAATGCAGCTAGCCCGAGCAGGTTCAATGCTTCCGCGCTTTGAACGTGATCCCGCCCGCCACCGATCCTTGCCGCCTCAAGGTCTGCTTCGCGTTGCCCCCACAGATCGAACGCCAGCACGACCGTCAAACCCAAAACCAGAAAGGCCAGGCCCAAACCGGCCATCGAGAACAGCGCATATCCGCCGCGCATGGTCGCCGACACCGCCAACAACGCCGAAGCCGCCATCGTCAGCAAGCCCAGCAAGCCCCATTGCCACCGCTGTCGCCGCAACCGGGCCCGCGCCCTCGACATCGCCAGATTCTCAGACGTCCGATCCATACCCCCTCCGGCAAACGATACCTATGGGTTACATATAACCTACAGGTTACATCAGCAAGGGCCGAACTCGGCGCGCCGCGCGTCAGGCCACGCCCCCATCCTATTTCTCGCGAGAAATCGAAGACCAATCAACGACATGGTCTAGGGACATCGCCATCGACCCGCCACGCCCTGAAACCGTGTCATGCTCATGCTGACGACCGGGCTGGACGGCAGAGGGAGATTTCGCACTATTCACACTATTCACACGGTCTTTTTCGCCGCCGCCATCCGCAGCCGCGCCCGGAGGCCGACGGATTCACACGATTCACACTGTGTTTTTTCGTTGGATGCGAAATCGCGGCCGGCGCCGTGGCCGCAACAACCTTCCCCGGGCGGCCGACATCGCCTAGACGGACAGCGCGATCCTTCCGACCGACGGCCCCAAGACGACATTTTCATGCAGGACACCCTTCGCCGCATCCTCACCGCCCGCGTCTATGACGTGGCCGAGGAAACGCCTCTCGACCCGCTGGAGCGCCTGTCGGGCCGCCTGTCGCGTCCGGTGCTGCTGAAGCGCGAGGATCTGCAGCCGGTCTTCTCGTTCAAGATACGGGGCGCCTACAATCGCATCGCCCAGTTGACCCAGGCCGAACTGGCCCGGGGCGTCATCTGCGCCTCGGCGGGCAATCACGCGCAAGGGGTGGCGCTGGCGGCGGCGCGGCGCGGGGCGGCGGCGACCATCGTCATGCCGACCACCACGCCGGGCATCAAGGTGGCGGCGGTGCGCGCCCTGGGCGGCCAGGTCGTGCTGCACGGCGACGGCTTCGACGACGCCTACGCCCATGCCCGTTCGCTGGAGGCCGAGACGGGCGCGACCTTCATCCACCCGTTCGACGATCCCGACGTCATCGCCGGCCAGGGCACGGTCGGCCTGGAGATCGCGCGCCAGCACGCCGATCCGATCGAGGCCGTCTTCCTGCCCATCGGCGGCGGCGGCCTGGCGGCGGGGGTGGCGGCCATCCTTCGCTTCCTGCGGCCGGAGACGAAGATCATCGGCGTGGAGCCGGTGGACGCCCCCACCATGAAGACCGCCATCGCCGCCGGCGAGGTGGTCAGCCTGAACGAGGTCGGCCTGTTCGCTGACGGCGTGGCCGTGCGCCGCGCGGGCGACCTGACCTTCCGGCTGTGCCGCGACCTGCTGGACGAGATCGTCCTGGTCGACACCGACGCCATCTGCGCCGCCGTGAAGGACATCTTCGACGACACCCGCGCCATCGCCGAACCGGCCGGGGCGCTGGCCCTGGGGGGGCTCAAGGCCTGGGCGGCCGATCATCCCGGCGCCGGCTCGCTGGTGGCGATCAATTCGGGCGCCAACGTCAACTTCGACCGGGCGCGCCATGTCGCCGAGCGGGCCGAGCTGGGCGAGGGCGCCGAGGCCCTGCTGGCCGTGACCATGAAGGACGACCGCGACGACTATCGCCGCTTCCTCGACAGCCTGGACGGCCGGTCGGTGACCGAGTTCAACTATCGCTGGTCCGGCGACGGGGTGGCGCAGATCTTCGTCGGCGTGGCCCTGCGCGGCGGCCAGGACGAACGGCTGGACCTGGTCCAGGCGCTGCGCGCGGGCGGCTACGACGTCGAGGACATGAGCGACAACGAAACGGCCAAGCTGCACGTCCGCTACATGGTCGGCGGCCGCACCGTCGGCCTGCCGCACGAGCGCATCCTGCGCTTCCAGTTCCCCGAGCGGCCGGGCGCCTTCCTGCGCTTCCTCAACAGCCTGCAGCCAGAATGGGCCCTGACCCTGTTCCACTATCGCAACCACGGCGACGACGTCGGCCGCGTGCTGGCCGGCATCAGCGCCCCGCCCCAGGATCAGGCGCGCTTCGACGCGGCCCTGGCCGCCCTGGGCTATCCCTACGTGGAGGAGACCGACAATCCCGCCTGCCGGCTGTTCCTGGACGGCGCCTGAGGCCGGTCGTTGGCGGGCCGCTCGGCCGCGGAGGGTCCCGCACGCCCCTGCCCCGTTCGCATGAGGGCCAGAAGCCCCGTCGATCCGGTCATCACGATCATGCCCGACTCCCTGCTATTGCGAACCGTTAGCAGGTTTGCGCGGATCGGCCCTTCGTGCAAGCGTCAGATGTCGGTGGCGATCGACAGGAGCATCAACCGTGCGTGAAGACGGAAAACTCGACTACCTCGAACTGCCCGCGACCGATCTGGGAGCGACCAGGGCCTTCTACGCCGACGCCTTCGGCTGGACCTTCCAGGACTACGGCCCGACCTACGCCGCCTTCGACCAGGGGCTGGACGGCGGCTTCGACGCCGACCCCGCCGAGCGGACGCGCACGCCCCTGCCCGTCCTCTACGCCCACGACCTGGAAGCCATGCTGGCCAAGGTCCAGGCGGCGGGCGGAACGGTGGCAAGGCCCATCTACGCCTTTCCGGGCGGCCGGCGCTTCCACTTCACAGACCCGGCCGGGACCGAACTGGCGGTGTGGTCCGAGACGTAAGGCTCAGCGCGGCTCGACCGACTGGGCGATCTGCTCGGCCAGCAGGCTGTCCTCTCCGTCCAGATAGGACAGCCAGACGTGGGTCTCGCGCGATTCCAGGTCCTTGGCGAACAGGTGCTCCACGGCCCGGCGGCGGCCGTCCTGCTCGATCACCACCGAGGCCCGGCCGCCAGCGTCGATCAACTGCCCGTCATAGATCGGGAACTGCGAGGCCGGACCCTGGTAGATCATCACGAAGCTGCGCCCGTCGCGCTTCACGGCATAGACCTTGGCCTGCGGCCCCGCGTCCGAGGGCTCGATCGTGAAGCCGGCCGGCAGATCGATCCGAAACGGCAAGGCCGCCAACGGATCGGCCGGCGCGTGTCCGCCGCCGGCGCGGGCCGCGTCGCCGGGGCTGGCGAAGCCGCGGCGGTCGGCGGCGGGGCCGCGACCGGGACCCGCGCGGGCGCAGGCGCGGGCGCGCGCTCTGGGGCGGGTTCCGGAGCCGGCTGCGGGGTCGGGGCGCGCGTCGAGGGCGCCACGGTCGGGGGCGCCGCGGTCGGGGGCGCCATGATGGCGGCGGGCGGGGCGCTGTTCAGGTCCCGGGTCAGCGACGCCCCCGGGCGTTCCGGCGCCGGGACCGAGGGCGCGGTCGCGGCCCGCGGCGGCGTCGAACGGCGAGCCGGCGCCGGGGCTTGGGTTTCAGGTTCAGGTTCGGCTTCAGGCTCCGCCGGCCGGACGGGCGCGGGGGTCGTCATCGCGCCCGGCGGCGCGCTGTTCAGGTCGCGGGTCAGGTCGGTCGCCGAGCGCGCCGGCGGCGCGGCCTGGCCGGAAAGGAGGACGGCGGCGAGAACGAGCACGGTCATGCGACGACCATCGCCCGCGACTGCGGCGACGGCAAGGCCACGCCGCCGCGCGGGGCGCGTCTCACGCCTTGGGCAGCAGGATCCAGAAGGTCGCGCCTTCGCCTGGCGCCGAGATCACGCCGATCGAACCGCCCTGCAGCTCCACCAGCCGCTTGGCCAGGGCCAGGCCGACGCCGTGCCCCTCGATCGTCGACCGCTCCAGCCCCAGGCGGTTGAAGGGCTCGAACAGCTGCGCCTGCTTCTGCGCGGTCAGTCCGGGCCCGAAGTCGGTGACCTCGATCCTGATCCAGTCGTCCAGGCGCGAGGCCCGCATCAGCACCCGCTCGCCCGCCGATCCGTACTTCAGGGCATTGGTGACCAGGTTGCCGACGACCTGGGCCATCCGCTGGGAATCGGCCAGGGCGATCAGCCCGTCGCCTTCGCAAAGCAGGTCGATCGCGACGTTGCGCGCCTCGGGCCGCAGGATGGCCGAGCGGCGCACGTCCTCCAGCAGGCCGGGCACGTCCGTGGGTCGCAGCTCGACCTTGACCGCGCCCGCCTCCGCCCGCGCCACGTCGAGCAGGTCGTGGGCCAGCGCCTCCACCTGGCGGGCGGTCTTGACCAGCATGTCGGCCATCTCCGCCTGCTGCGGCGTCACGGGGCCCAGCTGACCCTTGCCCCACAACTCGCCGATGCCGATCACGCCGGCGACCGGGCTCTTGATCTCGTGGGCGACATTGGCCAGGAGGCGCGACTTGGCTTCCGAGGCCTTCTCGGCGCGGATCTGGCCCAGCCTGGCGCGGTCGGCCAGCCGGTCGCGTTCCTCCAGCAGGGCGGCGACGAGCAGCACGGGCACGAAGGCGATGAGCACCAGCATCTGGGCGCGCAGCACCTGCTCGCTGGGCGTCAGGCCCTGCGAATAGGGGCCGTAGCCCTCCATGGCGCCGCCAATGGCCAGGACGGCGACCACGACCAGGCTGAAGCTCATGCCCGCCACGCCCAGCCGCACGGCGATCAGGAACAGCATCGGCGCCATGAAGGCGCCGATCGGCACATGCGCCATGAAGGCCAGATAATAGACCAGGAACAGCCCGCCCAGCAGCACCGCCGCCTCCAGCGCGCGCGCGGGCCGGGCGAAGCGCCGCAGGGTCGATCGGGTCAGCGACAGCCCCAGGCAGCCGATCAGCGCGATCCCCAGCGCATGGCCGAACCACCAGGTCTGGGCCGCCTCCACCAGGTCGCCGGCGCCGAACAGGCTCAGCGCGCCGGCCGACAGCACGGCCGCCGGCAGCGGCGCCAGCGCCGCGCATCCCAGGAAGCGGACGATGCCCGTCAGGCTGGACACGTTCAACGTGGGCGCGAACCGCCGGGCCAGCACCACGGCGGTGACGATCTCCACCATGTTGGTGGCGGTGAACAGCATCGACAGGGCGGGCGGGTTTCCCGCCACGATCTCGCCGATCAGGATGCTGCCCGCCAGGATGGAGCCCAGCGCCAGATCATGTCGCCGCCCGCGACTTGTCCTGAGCCAGACGGCGACCGCGACGCCGCCCGCCGCCCAAAGGCCCACGATGAGGCCCGAGGTTCGCGCATAGCCGACCGCCAGGGCGACAAGGATCGCGACCGCCAGCGCCGTGACCACCGGCACCATCGGGTGCGCGAACAGGTCGATCCGGCCGGCCTCCAGGGCGACGGCCGGCGCGCCCTGGGGGCGGACCTCGGACTTGACGTCGAGCGCAGGGCTCATGGTCATGTGGGACTCGCTGAACTTCACTGTTCCGCAGAGTGGCCGATCTTCCCTAAGATTCCCCTGAGATCAGGTTTTCAACGCAAGATTGAACGCCTTAACGGCGGCGGCTTCACCTTCGCCATAGCTCCAGACGCCGGCGCTGACCGCCACGAAGTCGGCCCCGGCCCGGGCCGTCTCGGCCGCCGTCTCGACCGTTATGCCGCCGATGGCGACGCAAGGGACCTCGACCGTCTCCTGCCATTCCGTCAGCAGGTCGAGCGGGGGTCGATGGGTCGTGACCTTGGTGTCGGTGGGAAAGAAGGCGCCGAAGGCGACGTAGTCGGCCCCCGCTTCGGCGGCGTCCCAGGCCAGGTCGCGGTCGTCGTGACAGGTCACGCCGATCATGGCGTCCGGCCCCATGATGCGGCGCGCGTCGGCCAGGGAGGCGTCCCCCTGCCCGATGTGCACCCCGTCGCATCCCGTCTCTCGCGCCAGGTCGGGCCGGTCGTTCAGGATGACGGCGACGCCGCGCCGTCGCGCGACCGGCCCCAGCACGGCCACGGCGCGGCGGATCGTGTCGTCGTCGGCGGGCTTCAGCCGGATCTGCAGCGCCGCGACGTCGCCGGCGGCCAGGGCCGTCTCCAGACGCCCGGCGAACGCCTGCAGATCGGCGATCGCGGGCGGGGTGATTAGATAGAGCCGGCACGGCGGCCGGTCGGAAATGCGAGGTTCACGCGCCATGCCTTCGCCCTGCGCCGCCCCGCTCGCCGCGTCAACGGCGCAGGCGTGCGAACGACTTGCAATCGCCTTTATCCTCGCTATAGAGAACCATTATCAGTCTCATCGAACGCGTGATCCCTCGTGTACGTCTGCAACTGCAACGGTCTTCGCCAGCGTGACGTCGCCCAGGCCATCGAGGCCGGCGCCTGCCGCCCGCGCGACATCTTCGCCCGCCACCAGTGCCAGGCCCAGTGCGCCAAGTGCGTCTGCGAGATGCGCCAGATGATCCAGGACAGCCACGAAGCCTTCGCCCTGGCGGCCGAATAGTCTTTCCGCGTCCGAAAATCACTCGCACTATCAATGTAGTGATAAAAACTCGCAAATAAACAACGCGGGTTTTACTGTGATATCCACGGCTCGAAGGACGGCGCGCTTGGCCCGTCGCGACGAAGGACAAGAGCCATGAAGGGCGATCCCGCGATCATCCGCACCCTGAACGCGGTGCTGACCAATGAACTGACGGCGGTGAACCAGTATTTCCTGCACGCCCGGATGTTCGAAAGCTGGGGCCTGGCGCACCTGGGCGACGTGATCTACCGGGAATCGATCGGCGAGATGAAGCACGCCGACATGTTGATCAAGCGCATCCTGTTCCTGGACGGCCTGCCCAACCTGCAGGATCTGCACAAGCTGAAGGTCGGCGAAGAGCCGATCGAATGCCTGAGCGCCGACCTGCAGCTGGAGATCGACAGCCGCGCGGCGACGGCGGCCGCCGTGACCCAATGCGAAGAGACGCGCGACTATGTCAGCCGCGACCTGCTGATGAAGATCCTGGCCGACACGGAAGAGCACATCGACTTCCTGGAGAACCAGCACAAGCTGATCGAGCTGATGGGCGCGCAGAACTATCTGCAGTCGGCGATGAAGGAGATCGTCACCGAAGGCGCGGCCACCGGCGGCTGACGGAACCCGGGTCGGTCCCGGTCATTAGCCCTTTTCGAAGAGGCAGCTGGGAGCCGACCATGACCGACATCGACGACGCCATCGACGACGTGAGGGACGCCGCCACAGACTTCCTCAACAGCGAGGGCCGCAGCGTGGGGCACGTCGCCTGGGCGTGGCCCTGACGGTCGGTTTCGCGCTGCTGGCCTCGGGCATCGCCTCGGGCGCGCTGCGGCCCAAACGCACGCTGAAGCACGTCCGGAACCGCGACCTGCCGGTGACGGAAAAGCCGCGCGGGGCGTTCAGCCTGATCCTGCCGGCGGTGTTTTCCGCCACCACCCTGTCGGCGGTGCGCGTCTGGAACGCCCCGCCCCGGCGCGAGCGCACGGTGGCGATGGCGCTGTGGGCCGCGGCCCAGACCGTCAACGCCGTCTGGCTGGGCCTGCGGCCGTCGTCGATGTGGAAGCAGGTCGCAGCCGCGATGTCGGCGGCCGGCCTGGCCGCCGCCTTCGCCCACGAGGCGCGCAAGCTGGACGAAGGCGCGGGCAAGATGGCTTCGCCCACCGGGTCCGGGGTGCGGCTGGGCAACTTCCTGCATCGCAAGGCCGACGAGGCCGCCCGCGAACGCACCCTGCACTGAGACGCGCGCCAGCTTGCCCTTTGCCGGGGCTTCCTCTAGGGATCGCGCCCTGTTCGCCCCGCCGCCTCGGCCGCGCGGCCCGCTCTTTCCCCATGTGAATCCATGAAGATCAACGGCAACACCATCAAGCCCGGCATGGTCCTGCAGCATAACGGCGGCCTGTGGGTCGTCACCAAGGCCAGCCACGTCAAGCCCGGCAAGGGCGGCGCCTTCGCCAACGTCGAGGCCAAGAACCTCGAGACCGGCAACAAGCTGAACGAACGTTTCCGCTCGGAAGACAAGGTCGAGCGCGTGACGCTGGAACAGAAGGACTTCTCCTATCTGTTCGACAACGGCGACAGCCTGGTGTTCATGGACGACGCCACCTACGAGCAGATCGAACTGCAGAAGGACTGGGTCGGGGACGAACGCATCCCCTATTTGCAGGAAGGCATGAAGGTCGTCATCGAGATGCACGAAGAGCGTCCGATCGGCCTGGAGCTGCCGGAACAGGTCGTGCTGGAAGTCGCCGAGACCGAGCCCACGGTGAAGGGCCAGACCGCCTCTTCGTCCTACAAGCCCGCCCTCGCCTCGAACGGCGTGCGCATCATGATCCCGCCGTACATGTCGGCCGGCGAAAAGATCGTCGTCGACACCACGACCGGCGAATACGTCCGCCGCGCGGACTAAGACCACCGGCCCGTTCGGGCCGGTCCCTTTTTGAACTTCTCCGCCTGTCCGGGCTCGACGCCTTTCAAGGACCTGCGGACCAGGAGATCCTCGATGGCCCTCGCCTCCGCCCTTCTTCAAGTGATGACCGACGCGGTTCGCAAGACCGCCCGCCCGATGATGCGCGACTTCGGCGAGGTCTCGCAGCTTCAGGTGTCGCGCAAGGGGCCCGGCGATTTCGTCACCGCCGCCGACCTGAAGGCCGAGGAGACGCTGTTCGAACTGCTGACCAAGGCCCGCCCCGGCTACGGCTTCCTGGGCGAGGAGCGCGGCCTGGTCGAGGGCACGGACAAGTCCCACACCTGGATCGTGGACCCGATCGACGGCACCACCAACTTCATGCACGCCATGCCCCACTTCGCCATCACGGTGGGGCTGGAGCGGCGCGCGCCGGACGGGTCGTCCGAGATCGTGGCCGGCGTCACCTACAACCCCGTGATGAACGAGCTGTTCTGGGCCGAAAAGGGCAAGGGCTGCTATCTGAACGACCAGCGCATCCGCGTCTCGGGCCGCAAGGACCTGGCCGACAGCCTGGTCGCCACCGGCCTGCCCTTCATCGGCAAGACGGGCCACGCCCAGGCCATCAAGGACATCCATGCGGTGGGCCAGCGGGTCGCGGGCATCCGCCGCCTGGGCTCGGCCGCCCTGGACTTCGCCTGGGTCGCGGCGGGGCGGTACGACGCCTATTACGAGCGCAATCTGAAGCCCTGGGACGTGGCGGCGGGCGTCCTGTTCGTCACCGAGGCCGGCGGCACGGTCACGACCATCGAGCCCGATGGAGACCCCAAGACGGGCGCCAGCATCCTGGCCACCAACGCCGAACTTCACCCCGCCCTGCGCAAGGTGCTGCAGGCGGCGTGATCGTCACCGGCCTGTCGCGTCGGCGCCCTACCCAGGGCGCATGATCCGCGCCATCGTGACCGCCCTGACCCTGCTCGCCGGAGCGCCCGCCGTGGCCCAGTCGCCGCTGATCATCGCCCATCGCGGCGCGTCCGGCGAACGGCCCGAGCACACGCGGGCGGCCTATGAGCTGGCGATCGAACAGGGCGCGGACGTGATCGAGCCCGACCTGGTCCTGACCAGGGACGGCGTCTTCGTCAGCCGCCACGAGAACGAGATCGGCGGCACGACAGACGTGGCCGACCGGCCCGAGTTCGCCGCCCGCCGCACGACCAAGGTCATCGACGGCGTGGAGACCAGCGGCTGGTTCACCGAGGACTTCACCCTGGCCGAACTGAAGACGCTGCGGGCCCGGGAGAGGCTGCCGCAGGTGCGAACGGGCAATGTCGCCTTCAACGACCGCGATCCGATCCTGACCTTCGACGAGGTGGCGGCCCTCGCCCGCGAGGCGTCCGCGCGGACCGGGCGGACCATCGCCGTCGCGCCGGAACTGAAGCACCCCACCTATTTCGCCTCGATCGGCCTGCCGATGGAGGATCGGTTCGTCGCCGAACTGGAAAAGCTGGGCCTGACGGGCGCCGACGCCCCGATCCTGATCCAGTGTTTCGAGGTGGGGCCGCTGGAGCGGTTGTCGATGCGTATCGACGCGCCGCTGGCGCAGTTGATCAACGGCTCCGGCGCCCCCGCGGATCGGCCGCAGCAATCCTATGCCGAGATGATCACGGCGGAGGGGCTGGGCAGGATCGCCGGCTACGCCGCCTGGGTCGCGCCCGAGATGACGCTGGTCCTGCCGCGCGACGCCGAAGGACGCTCGGGCGCGCCCAGCCGGATCGTGGCCGACGCCCATGCGGCGGGGCTGAAGGTCGTCGTCTGGACAGCGCGGGCCGAGAACGCCTTTCTGCCGACGGAACATCGGCGCGGCCAGGACTTCGCCGCCCACGGCGACATGCCGGCCTATGTCCGCGACCTGGCGAGGACGGGCGTGGATGCGGTGTTCAGCGACTTTCCGGGCCTGGCGCGCGAGGGGCTGGAAAAGGTCGAGGCTTCGACGCCCTGACGCCTCGGCTTCCCCCGTCCCGCCATCGTCGGGCCACGCCAGGGGACGACGGGACGAAGGGGACCGTCAGGTGCCCCGGAACTGCAGTTCCGCCAGCCGGGCGTAGAGGCCGCCGCGCGCGACCAGTTCGGCGTGCGTCCCCTCCTCCACCACGCGGCCGTCGTCCATGACCACGATGCGGTCGGCGCGCAGGACCGTGGCCAGGCGGTGGGCGATGACCAGGGTGGTGCGCTCCTCCATCGCCTGGTCCAAGGCCGCCTGGACCAGGCGCTCGCTTTCGGCGTCCAGGGCGCTGGTGGCCTCGTCCAGCAGCAGGATCGGCGCGTCGCGGACCAGGGCGCGGGCGATGGCCAGGCGCTGGCGCTGGCCGCCCGACAGGCTCTTGCCGCGCTCGCCCAGCGGCGTGTCGAACCCTTCCGGCAGGGCGTCCAGGAAGGTCAGGGCCTGGGCCTTCTCGGCGACGGCGCGGGCCTCCTCGACCGTGGCGTCCTCGCGGCCGAAACGGATGTTCTCCAGCGCCGAGCCCGAGAACAGCGGCGTCTCCTGCGACACCCAGGCGAAGCGATCGCGCACCTGGACCGGGTCGGCGTCGCGCACGTCCACGCCGTCCACCGACACCAGCCCCGACTGCGGGTCGTAGAAGCGCAGCAGCAGGCGGAACACCGTCGACTTGCCCGCGCCGGACGGGCCGACCAGCGCCACCGTCTCGCCCGGCCGCACCGTCAGGCTGAAGCCCTTGAGCGCCGGCAGGTCGGGCCGCCCCGGATAGGCGAACTGGACCGCCGACATCGACACCTCGCCGCGCGGGGTTGCGGCAGGGCGCGCGGATGGGCGGGCGCGGCGATGCCCGGCGTGGCCCGCATCAGCTCCTCGATCCGCTCCATGGCGCCGGCGGCCTTCTGCACGTCGCCCCAGCTTTCGCCCAGCGCGCCGACCGCGCCGGCGGTGAAGACCGACAGCAGCACGAACTGCAGCAGCGCGCCCGGCGACATCACGCCCGACACCACGTCCAGCGCCCCCAGCCACAGCACCAGGGTCACGCCGCCGAACATCACCACGATGATCATGGCGGTCATCAACGCGCGGGCCTTCATCCGCTTGAGAGAGGCGTCGAAGGCGTCCTCGACCGCCGCGCCGAAGCGGGCGATGGCGCTGTCGCCGCGCCCGAAGGCCTGGACCGTCTCGATGGCGTCCACGCTCTCTCCGGCGAAGCCCACGGCGCCGGCGAACCGGTCCTGGGAGGCGACGGTCAGCTTGCGCACCTTGCGGCCGAACAGGAAGATCGGTCCCAGCAGGAAGGGCACGATCAGCAGCACCAGGCCCGTCAGCTTGGGGCTGACCACGAACAGCAGGGCCAAGCCGCCGATAAGGGTCAGGAAGTTCCTCAGCGCGAACGAGATGGAGGTCGTCATCAGGGTGTCGACCAGGGCGATGTCGGTGGTCAGGCGCGACAGCACCTCGCCCGTCCGCATCCGGGCGTAGAAGGACGGGTCCAGGGTCAGGATGCGCCCGAACAGACCCTTGCGCAGGTCGGCGATGGTCCGCTCGCCGGTGCGGGTGACGAAATAGTAGCGCGCCGCCGACGAAACGCCCAGGAACAGGGCGTTGGCCCCCAGCAGCAGGAACCAGAAGTTCAGGTTCCGGCCGCCGTCCTCGAACCCGTGGTCGATGGCCCCGCGCGCCAGGGCCGTCAGCGACAGGGACGACGCGGCCGCCGCCACCAGCCAGAACAGCGCCGCCAGCGCATGGCCCTTGTGCCGCATCGCAAAGGGGATCAACCGGGCCAGGGGGCGGATGTCGCGGCGGCGCGCGCGCTTGTCCCCGGCGTCGGCCATCTGCTCGGCCAGCACCGCGCCGGCGCCGGGACGTCCCTGGGCCTCGGCCCGGGCGGAATAATCGGTGGCGTCGTATCGGTCGGTCATTGCGCCCGCCTCTTGCCCCGGAACGCCCCCCGGTGTAAACGCCGCCCCTCATTCCCGCCGGAGTTCTGGCGGGTTTCTCATTTCATGCGCAGCGACGGTCGGCATCGTCATCGCGCCAGAGACCGGACGACGACCATGAAGGCGGACACGCACCCCGACTACCACTTCATCACCGTGGTGATGACCGACGGCACTTCCTACAAGACCCGTTCGACCTACGGGAAGGAAGGCGACACGCTGAACCTGGACATCGATCCGACGACGCACCCGGCCTGGACCGGCGGCAACGCCCACCTGATGGACCGCGGCGGCCGCGTCTCGCGCTTCAACAACAAGTTCGCCGGCTTCATCAAGAAGTAAGCGCGACCCCGCTGCGACACGGTGCAGCGATCAGGTCTCGAAAAGCGCCGGTCGGACGACCGGCGCTTTTTGTTTGCCCGGAACGCCGATAACATGGCGGCGTTCGGATTTCAGGGGCTCCGGCGTCGCGCGCCGGGTCGATCAAGAAGCGGAAGAGTCATGAACAGACGGCAACTGGGTCTCGGCGTCGCATCGGCGACCCTTGCCCTCGGCTCGGCGGCGCGCGCGCAGCAGGTCTATATGCAGCGCTCGCCCGAGGCGACCGCCTTCTACAACAGCTTCACCGACCAGATCGGCCGCCTGCCCCAGGATCAGCAGCCGGACGTGCGCGCCTTCTACGAACTGAACGGCTGGCGGCCGGTGTGGACGCGCGAACGCCTGCGCGACCTGAACGCCGTCGCCGCCCGCGCCGAACGGCACGGCCTGTCCGGCGCGGACCAGTTCGACTTCGTCGGCCTGGCGGCCGATCCGGCCACCTCCGACCTACGCACCACCGCCGCGGCCCTGGCCTACGCCCGCATCCTGGCCGAGGGCAAGGTGCGCCCCGAGACGGTCGAGGAGCTGTGGGAAATGCAGAAGAACCGCGTGGACCTGCCGCGCGGCCTGAACGACGCCCTGTCGCGCGGCGTCCTGTTGGACTGGTACGAAGGCCTGGCGCCGACCGACATCGGCTACACCAACCTGTCGGCGGGCTATGTCCGCTACAGCCGCCTGGCCAATCAGGGCGGCTGGCCCGCCTTCGCCGCCGGCGCGACCATCGAACCGGGCGCCAGCGACCGCCGCGTCCCGGCCCTGATCGACCGCCTGACGGCCGAGGGCGACCTGTCGGCCGCCGACGGCGCGCGCCTCAAGGCCCAGGGGCTGGTCTATGATTCAGAGCTTCAGGCCGCGGTCCGCAGCTTCCAGACGCGTCACGGCCTGGGCGCCGACGGCCGCGTCGGCCCGGCCACCCAGCGTTCTCTGGGCGCCTCGGCCCAGGACCGAGCCCGCCAGATCGCCCTGAACCTGGAACGCCGCCGCTGGCTGAAGCGCGACGTCGCGCCCGAGCGGATCGAGGTCAACACCGCCGCGGCCATCATGGTCTATTGGAAGGACGCCAAGCCGGTCCATTCCAACCGCGTCGTCGTCGGCTCGCACGACAACCAGACGCCCAGCCTGGAGAAGCCCTTCGCCTCGGTCGTGGCCAACCCGCCCTGGTATGTCCCCGCCGGCATCGCCCGGCGCGAGATCCTGCCCAAGGGCCCCGGCTATCTGGCCGCCAACGACATGTATGTGTCGAACGGCACGGTCATCCAGCGCGCCGGTCCGAAGTCGGCGCTGGGCTATGTGAAGTTCGAGCTGCGCGACAGTTACGCCATCTTCCTGCACGACACGCCGTCCAAGGCGGCCTTCAACCTGTCCATGCGCCAGCGCAGCCACGGCTGCGTGCGTGTTCAGGGCGCGGTGGAGTTCGCCCGCCTGCTGCTGTCGCCCGATCCGGCCAAGCTGGAACAGTTCGACGTGGCGCAGGACAGCCGCGAGACCACCCGCGTGACCACGGGCCGCGAAATCAGCGTGCGTCTGCTGTACTGGACCGCCTTCGTCGACGGCCAGGGCCGCGTGGCCTTCCGCGAGGACGTCTATGACCGCGACGCCAAGCTGGCCCAGGCGCTGGGCATCGCCGTCAGCCTGCCGCGCGTGGTCGACGACGGCCGCAAGGACGAGAACGACGTCGGGCCGTAGGGCCGGCCGGATCAGCCCCGGAAGGCCGCCTCCAGCATTCCCAGCTGGCTGAGGACCGGATTGGGCGGCGTCTCCTGGGCGTCGCCCAGATACATCCGGCGGTCCAGGTGCAGGGCCCGGTCGAACAGCTTTTCGGACCGCACCAGGTATTCGACCAGGGCGATCGGCAGTTCGGCGTGGCTGGGCTCGGCGTCGATCTTGCGCTCGTTCAGGCGATAGCGCGGCTCGCACGCGGCTTCGGGCGTCATGTCGCCTTCGCGCACGGCCCGCTGGACCAGCAGCCAGGACGCGATCTGCATCAGGCGCGTGGTCAGCTTCATGCTTTCCGCCGCATAGGCCAGGGCGGCCGAGCGGGACAGGATGCGGGATTCGCGCCGCCCCTCCCCGTCCAGATACGCCGCCGTTTCCTCGACCAGCTCCATGCCCTCGCGGAAGGTGCGGTCGAACAGTTCGGAACGCGCGAAGTCACGCACCGTGCGGGCGCGGTCCGGCCCGGCCGGAGGTTCGGAAAAGGAAGGATCGCCCACGGTCAACTCAGACATCTTCATCGGGAATACGCACGCCTGTCCTGCAATCGGCCGGGGAGCCGGAACTCCGAACACGGACTGCAATGGTCATGCCACGAAAGCGGCGCAAGCGTCAGGGCCTGAAGGTGAAAAGCGCGTCCGCCGCGCTCTTCTTGGCGCGCTTGGCGTCCATGGCGGCGCGCGACCGTTCGATCTCGGCCTCCAGATCGGCGACCCTTTCGGTCAGGTCCTCCACCGAATAGGCGTCCAGGTCCTCGCGTCGCAGGGCGCTCAACGCCTCGTCCCGCCGCGGGCGCGGCTCCAGATCCTCGAACATGGCCTCTCCTCGCGTCGCTGGCCGGATTCCGAGTCCTATCACAAAGCCGGGCGCTGACGAATGGGCGCAGGCGGGCGACGCGTCCGTCGACGCGTCGCCGTTCGTTCTACCAGCGCCGCGCGGGACGGAGCGAGGAGATGCGGTCGTTGAAGCCGCTGGAGCCCAGGTTGCGCTCGTCGCCGCTGACGACGCGGCAGGACCCGCGGAAATAGGCGTCGGTGCAGACCTCCCAGCGCCCGCGCAGGCGGATCGAGCTGATCCGGTCGTTCATGCCCGACCGATCCAGGTTGGCCACCTCGCTGTTGAAGCTCATGGAACGGCCGCGGTAGTTGGAATCCTCATAGACGGTGATCGACGTCCGGCCGCCGCCCCAGCCGTCGCCGGGACGGTCCGGCCGGTCAGGGCGACCCGGCGTGCCCGGGTATCCTGGACGGCTGTCCTCATAGCTTCCCCGCACATTGCCGCAGACCAGCAGGCCGTTGTCGTTGGCGATCTCGGCGCTGGAACAGCGCGCCAGTTCGATGGAGGTGCCGCGCGGCTGGCCGCGCTGGTCGCGGCAATCGGCGTAGAGACGGCCCTGGTTCACATAGGCGCCGGTGCAGCTCTGGGCGTAGCTGCCGCGGGGGGCGACCCGTTGCTGAACGTCCGTCGGCCCCTGTCCGGGGGCCATCATCGCAGCGGCCATGGCCGCGCCAAGCAGAATCGACATGGGTTGGTTCCTCTCTCTCCCGGATGTCTAAGACTTCAGGACCGCCAAGGTTGCGCGGCGCACATGAACCTTTGCTGTACGCCCTTGTCGGGCGGCGTTTTCTTTTCTTCCGAATAGGCCTATATCGGCGTCATCAGCGCCCGGTCGAAAGGCCGGGCGCCGTCGTATCCAACGCCCGCCGCATCGCGCCGCGCGGGCCCAGAAGAACCGGGACCCAAGTCCATGAGCGACATCCTGATGCCCAAGGCCACCGCGGTCTGGCTGGTCGACAACACCTCCCTCAGCTTCGAGCAGATCGCCGACTTCTGCGGCTGCATCCGCTGGAAGTGCGCGGCATCGCCGACGGCGACGTGGCGCGCGACATCCGCGGCGTCGATCCGGTCACGGGCGGCCAGCTGACGCGCGAGGAACTGGACAAGGCCCAGGCCGATTCCAACTACCGCATGAAGGCGGTCGTCAGCCGCCACGCCGAACTGCTGAAGTCGGCCAAGCCCGCCCCGAAATACACGCCCGTCTCGCGTCGCCAGGACCGTCCCGACGCCATCGCCTGGTTCGTGCGCAACCACCCGGAAGTGACCGACGCCCAGATCGCCAAGCTGCTGGGCACCACCAAGTCCACCATCGAGAGCGTGCGCAACCGCACCCACTGGAACACCGCCAACATCAAGCCGGTCGATCCCGTGACCCTGGGCCTGGTCGGCCAGCTGGCGCTGGACGAAATCGTCAGGAAGGCCGCCGAGAAGAAGGCCAAGGACGACGCCAAGAACGGCGGCGGCACCATCCTGCCGGTCGCCGAGGAGATCGAGCCGGAGTTCGTGCCCGAGGAGCCGGAGGCGCGCGGCGCCGAGCCCACGGCGGATTCGGTGTTCGGCACGAAGAGCTGATCGTCCAACCCTTCCCAAGTGGAGAGGGCCCGAACGAAAAACGGCCCCGGAGAGCGATCTCCGGGGCCGTCGTCGTGTTTCGGGAGGTCGGGAACCGCTAGTGGGTTCGCGCCTCCAGGCTGGTGATCTCTTCCTTCAGCCGAAGCTTTCTCTGCTTCAGCTCCCTGACCTGCAGCGTGTCCACGGATGGCCGGGTCATCTCCTTCTGGATGGTCTCATCCAGGGTGCGATGACGATTACCCAGTTCGCGAATACGAGCCTCGATGGTCATGGCTTGCGCCTCCGTTGGTTAGGGACCACTAGAGTGAGCGCCCGGTTCGACAGGCTGTGGAATCACATTCCGGTGACAGCCGGCCGCGCCGGACACCAGGGAGGCTGACCCCTAAAATGGTCGATGATGTGAACGGAGCCGTACGAAATTCGCCGCCCCGGATGGTCGTCGGATTTCAGGCGCTTCCGGCGCGATCTACGGCGCCCGCGTGCTGGACGCGCTGAACGACCTGGGCGTCGAGAGCCATCTGGTCGTGACCAAGGCCGCCCTGCTCACATTGTCGCAGGAGACGGATCTGACCGCCGACGGCCTGTCGGCGAAGGCCACGGCGACGCATCGACTGGCCGACGTCGGCGCCAGCATCGCCTCCGGCTCGTTCCGCACCCTGGGCATGATCGTCGCGCCCTGTTCGGTCCGGACGATGAGCGAGATCGCCACCGGCGTGACCTCATCGCTGCTGACCCGCGCCGCCGACGTGACGCTGAAGGAGCGCCGACCGCTGGTGCTGATGGTGCGCGAGACGCCCCTGCACCTGGGCCATCTGCGCACGATGACGGCCCTGGCGGAAATGGGCGCCGTGATCGCCCCGCCGCTGCCCGCCCTCTACGCCCGCCCCGCCTCGATCCAGGAGATGGTCGATCAGTCGGTCGGCCGCGCCCTGGACCTGTTCGGCCTGGACTGGAGCGCCGTGCGCCGGTGGGACGGCCTGAAATGAGCGGAGGCCTGTGGGACTGGTCCGTGGCCGCCTATGGCGCGCCCGGCGTCGCCGACGCCTGCCTGACCCTGCAGGATCATCACGAACAGAATGTGCCGCTGCTGCTGTGGTCGGCCTGGCTCGCCGCCACCGGCCGACGCCCCGACGAGGAAACCATCGAGGCCGCCTGCGACACAGCCCGTGCGTGGGACGGCGTGGTCGTGGCGCCGTTGCGCGCGGTGCGCCGCACCCTGAAGGCGCCGGTCCCCGACATCGACGACGGCCCCCGCCAGTCCGTGCGCGACCGCGTCAAGGCGCTGGAACTCGAGGCCGAGCGCCATCTGCTGGAGGCGCTGGAGGCGCTGGCCCCCGCGCCGGACGGCGCGCCGCGCCCGGCCATCGATGGCCTGACCGCCACGACGCGCCTGTGGTCGCGCGTCACGCCGCGCCCGGCCCTGATCCGCGCCTGGCCGAGGCCCTTCCGGCGTGAATCGCCCTGACGTATAAGCCCGCCGGGGATTCGACATGAACGACGACGTTCCGGAAATCAGCGAGGAGGAAGCGGCGCTTCACGCCCGCGTCAAACTGCTGCGCCAGGAGCACGCCGAGCTGGACGCCTCGATCGAGGCCCTGTCCGCCGCCGCCGTGCCGGACCAGCTGATGATCGCCCGGATGAAGCGCAAGAAGCTGTCGATCAAGGACGAGATCGTGAAGATCGAGGACCGCATCCTGCCCGACATCATCGCCTGACGGACCGTTCGGCGCGCGCGTCCCCCGGTGCGACCATGCGCCGCCCGCCCCGTCCCAAAGTCGCCCCATGCGCCCGGCATAAGCGGCCTCCTCGCCGGGATGGCCGCGCGGCCCCGCGCCGCCCCGTCCCGGTTCCCGCGCCCTCATCGCGCCTGTTGTCGGAGACGCCGCCGAATGCGACGCCTGTTCTCGTCCGCCCCCTGGAAAAGGCGGGGACGCGGGCGAAATCCCTGTTGATCCACTCCGGCCAGACGGCCGCCTTCGCCGCCGTGGCCGTCCTGGCCGCCGCGGCCGCCCCGAATGTCGCCACCCAGCCGCCCGCGCCCCTGACGGAGGCCAAGGCGGCCCCGGTCGCGCCGCCCGTCAAGGCCGAGGTCGAGGACGCCGGCCCGATCATGCGCCAGATCGTCTTCGCCGCCCCGGTCCGCGGCCATGCGGTGAACTCCAAGTTCGGCCTTCGCAAACTGGCGATCGAGGCCAAGGCCCGGGCGCACAAGGGCGTGGACATCGCCGCCCCCAAGGGCACGAGCGTCTTCACCGCCGCCGAGGGCCGCGTGGTCCGCACCGGCTACGAGGCCGGCGGCTACGGCGCCTTCATAGAGGTGCGCCATCCCAACGGCATGAGCACCCTGTACGCCCACCTCAGCCGCATCGACGTGACGCGCGGCGCGGCGATCGCGGCCGGCCAACGCATCGGCCTGGTCGGCTCCACCGGCTATTCCACCGGGCCGCACCTGCATTTCGAGGTGCGCCGCAACGACGCCCAGATCAATCCGGCCAAGGTCGTCGGCCGCAGCTTCGCCGTGGTCGTCGAAGCCTGACCGCGACAGCGGGTCCGTCGTTTGCCGCTGGCCTTCTGCGTCGCCCTTGCTAGGCTCGCCGCAAAGGGACGGGAGGCGACATGGCGGCGGCGTTGACGCTGGAAGGCGTGGGCAAGCGGTACGGAACGTTCGAGGCCGTGCGCGATCTCAGCTTCCAGGTGGAGAAGGGTTCGATCTGCGGCTTCTTGGGCCCGAACGGCGCCGGCAAGACCTCGACCCTGCGGATGATCCTGGGCCTGCAGCCGGCGACGTCCGGGCGCATCGACATCCTGGGCGCGGCCGACGGGCGCGAGGTGCGCGACCGAATCGGTTTCCTGCCGGAGGAGCGCGGCCTCTATCGCAAGATGACGCCGGTGGAGGCCATCGCCTTTTTCGGTTCGCTGAAGGGCCTGCCCGCCCATGAAGGCCGCAAGCGCGCGGTCGCCCTGCTGGAGCAGCAGGGGCTGGGCGCCTCGCAGAAGAAGAAGATGAAGGAGCTGTCCAAGGGCATGGCCCAGAAGGTCCAGCTTCTGGCCTCTGTCGTGCATCGCCCCGAATTCGTGATCCTGGACGAACCCTTCTCGGGCCTGGACCCGGTCAACCAGCAGGGCCTGGAGACCATGATCCGCGACCTGGCCGCCCAGGGGGCCACGGTCCTGTTCTCCACCCATGTGATGCAGCACGCCGAGCGGCTGTGCGACAAGGTGGTGCTGCTGGCGCGCGGGCGAAAGGCGTTCGAGGGCTCGGTCGAGGCCGCCAGGGCCACCGCGCCCCGCTTCCTGGAACTGGACGGCGCCCTGTCGACCCAGGCGGTCGCCGCCCTGCCCGGCGTGACGGGGGTCGAGGTGGTGGACGAGGCGGGCGACACGCGGCGGCTGAAAGCGGCGCTGGCTGCGGGCGCGGGCGGCCAGGACACGCTGAAGGCCGCCTTCCTGACCGGACTGGACGTGCGCGGCTTCGCCCTGAAGGAGCCGACGTTGCACGACGCCTTCATCGGCCTGACCGGCGACCATCCGGACCAGCCCCAGACCTCTTCCCACACCGCGGAGGCGGCCCGATGAACCGCACCCTTCTGATCGCGCGCCGCGAATACGTGGCCTACGCAAAGACGGTGGGCTTCTGGCTGTCGCTGTTGGCCTTTCCGATGTTCGCCGTGCTGGGCGGCGCCATTCCCGTTCTCATCCGCTCGTCCGAGCCGGTGCGCGCCGTGGCCGTGATCGAGGAAGGCCCGGCCGCCTCCGGCCTGGCCGCCGCGGTCCGCGACGCCCTCCAGGCCGAGGTCGATCAGGCCCGAACCCGCGTGGAGGACGCGACCGGACAGGCCGAGGCCGGCGCCGGCCGGGCCGTGGCCACCGCCCTGGCCGCGCCCAAGATGCGTCTCGTCGCGCCGCCCCCGCCATCGCCGACGCCCCGCCGGGAGCGGCGCGCGACGCCGCCATCCGCGCGGCGCTGGACAAGCAGGCGCCCGAGGACCAGCGGCTGGACGCCGTCGTCTTCCTGACGCGCCAGGACGGCAAGCCCGCCGCCCAGGTGTGGACCAGCCGCACCAACGACGACAACGTCGCCGGCTTCATCCGCGACGCCCTGTCCGACACCTATCGCGAGCAGACGCTGGGCGCCGCCGGCGTGCCCGCCGCCGTCATCGCCGATGTCGAGGACTTCCGGCCGGAGGTGAAGGCCTTTTCGCCCAATGCGGCGGGCGGGGGCGAGGTGTCCCTGCGCGACCGCCTGCCGTCGTTCATCGGCCTGGGGGCCGGGTTCGTTCTGTGGTCGCTGATCCTGACCGGCGCCTCGATCCTGCTGAACAGCGTGATGGAGGAAAAGTCCAACCGCATCCTGGAGATCCTGCTGTCCTCGGCCTCGGCGACCGAGATCCTGACGGGCAAGGTGCTGGGCGTGGCCCTGCTGACGCTGACGGTCCTGCGGTCTGGGGCGGCATCGGCGCCTTCAGCCTGCTCAGCGCCGCGCCCGACGTGGCCGTGGATGTGGGCCAGGCCCTGCTGCGCGACGGCATGGTCTTCTACTTCATCGCCTACATGGTGGGCGGCTATCTGATGTATGCGGTCCTGTTCGCCGCCATCGGGGCCTTTTGCGAGACGCCGCGCGACGCCCAGACCCTGATGGGGCCGATCATGATGGTGCTGGTGGTGCCCATCCTGGTCATGCAGATGGCCCTGCGGACGCCCGACGCCATCGTGGTCAAGGTGCTGTCGTGGATCCCCCTGTTCACCCCCTTCCTGATGAGCGCGCGCGCGCCCGCCCATCCGCCGATGATCGAGATCGTGCTGACCCTGATCGGCATGTTCGCCGCCGCGGCCCTGATGGTCTGGATCGCCGGCCGCGCCTTCCGCGCCGGCGCCCTGTCGGACGTGAAGCTGAGCTGGAAAAGCTTCGGCCGGGCGATCACCGGCCGGGCCTGACGCGCGGAAGAAGTCCTCAACACGGAAAGAAAAAGGCCGCTCCGATGGAGCGGCCTTTGATCTTTCAGGCTTTCGCCTGGTCTTAGCGGCCGGCGCGCGGCTTGGGCGCGGGGGCAGGCCCTCGCGCTGGGCGCGCTTGCGGGCCAGCTTGCGGGCGCGACGGACGGCTTCCGCCTTTTGGCGGGCGCGCTTTTCCGACGGCTTTTCGTAGTGCACGTGGCGCTTCATTTCACGGAAGCTGCCTTCGCGCTGCATCTTCTTCTTCAGGGCCTTGAGCGCCTGATCGACGTTGTTGTCGCGGACGAAAATCTGAACCAGGGTTCTCTCTCCTTTGGCCGCCCGCCGCGTCCTTTCGAAGGGAGACGGGCAGACAAATAAAATCCTCTTCCGAAAGCAGGGCTCCCGGATGAAGGCGCGCTGATACACGAGCCTCCCGCCGCTGTCCAGCCGATGCCGACGATTGTGAAGGCTCGAAAGCGGTCGCCGACAGGCGTATGATCGGCGTCATGACGCACGCCGCCGACGGGGCCCCCGACTGGGCCGCCCAGACCGAACAGACCGTCCTGGACGCCGCCATCGCCCGCGCGCCCGCCCTGGGCTGGAACGCCCGGCTGGTCCGCGAGGCGTGCGAGGCCTGCGGCCTGTCGCTGGGCGATCAGGAACTGCTGCTGCCCAACGGCGCGCGCGATCTGGCCGCCCTGCTGTCGCGTCGCCACGACGCCCGCGCCCTTCAGGCCCTGGGGGCCGTCGACGCCGCCGCGCTGAAGATTCGCGAGCGAGATCGCCCGCGCCGTGTCCGAACGGATGGAGGCCGGCGCCGCCGACCTGGAGGCCACGCGCCGCTGCGCCGCCTTCCTGGCCCTGCCGGTCAACGCCGACCTGGGGCTGAAGCTGGCGTGGGAAAGCGCCGACCACCTGTGGCGCTGGGCCGGCGACACGGCGACAGACTGGAACCACTATTCCAAGCGCACCATCCTGTCGGGCATCCTGATCCCCGCCCTGACCCTGCGCTGGTTCGACGGGCGCGAGGCGGCGGAGGCGTTCGTGGCGCGCCGCATCGACAACGTCATGGCGTTCGAGAAGTGGAAGGCCGGCAAGGACTTCGACGCGCCGTTCCGGAAGGTGACCGACGCGCTGAGCCGGATGCGCTACGGCGCGCGAGCGTAAGCGCCTTTCCGTTCATCCCGGCTTTCGCCGGGATGAACGGATCAAAGAGAACCGAGCACCCGGTTCACATGGGCCATCTTGCGGCCCGGGCGCGCCTCGGCCTTGCCATAGAGATGCAGACGGCGATCGGACTTTCCGGCCAGGTCGCGCCACTGGTCGACCTCGTCGCCCAGCAGGTTGCTCATCTCGACGCGGGCGTGCGCCGCCGTGGGGCCCAGCGGCCAGCCGGCGACGGCGCGGACGTGCTGCTCGAACTGGTCGCAGACGCAGCCGTCCTGGGTCCAGTGGCCGGTGTTGTGGACGCGCGGCGCGATCTCGTTGACCAGCAGGACGTCGTCGCCCAGATCGAACAGCTCGACCCCGATCACGCCGACATAGTCCAGGCCGTCCAGGATGGCCTCGGCGATGGCGCGGGCGCGGACCTGGGTGGCCTCGTCCACCGTCGCGGGGGCCAGGGTGGTGCGCAGAACCCCGCCCTCGTGCCGGTTCTCGCCCAGCGGATAGACCGCCATCCGCCCGTCCCAGTCGCGCGCGGCGATGACCGACAGTTCGCGCACGAAGGCGGCGCGCGCCTCCAGGATGGCCGGGCGGCCGCCCAGGCTCTCCAGCGCGGCGGGCGCGTCCTCGATGGCGCGGATCCAGACCTGGCCCTTGCCGTCATAGCCCTCGCGCCGGGTCTTCAGCAGGGCCGGCAGGCCCAGTTCGGTCAGGCCCACGACCAGGTCGTCCAGGGTGTCGACCACGGCGAAGGCCACCGTCGGCGCCCCGACCGCGTTCAGGAAGGTCTTTTCGTCCACCCGGTCCTGCGACACGCGCAGCGCCGTCGGCCCTGGCGCGACCAGGGCCCCGGCCTCGGCCAGCCGCTCGATCAGATCGGCGGGCACGTTCTCGAACTCGAAGGTCACGACGTCGGCGGCGCGGCCCAGGGCGGTCAGGGCGTCCGGGTCGTCATAGGCGGCCACGATCTGGCGGGCGGAAACGCGGCCGGCGGGGCTGTCGGGCTCCGGGTCCAGGATCACGACGTCCAGCCCGAGGCGCGAGGCGGCCTGGCTGAGCATCCGGCCCAGCTGGCCGCCGCCCAGGATGCCAAGGGTCGAACCGGGGGGAAGCGGCAGATCGGGCACTCAGTCCTCGACGGTTTCGGCGATGGAATCGGTCTGGGCGGCGCGGAAGTCTTCCAGACGTCCCGCCAGGGCCGGGTCGGCCAGGCCCAGGATCTGCGCGGCCAGAAGCCCGGCGTTGGCGGCGCCCGCCTCGCCGATGGCCAGGGTGGCGACAGGCACGCCCGCCGGCATCTGCACGATCGACAACAGGCTGTCCAAGCCCTTCAGCGCCTTGGACTGGACCGGCACGCCCAGCACCGGCAGTTCGGTCATGGAGGCGACCATGCCCGGCAGGTGGGCCGCCCCGCCGGCGCCGGCGATCACCACCTTGAAGCCGGCCCCCTTGGCGCCCGTCGCGAACTGAACCAGCCGATGGGGCGTGCGGTGCGCGCTGACGACGCTGGCCTTCCAGCCGACGCCCAGCTGGTCCAGCCGATCGGCCGCCAGCTTCATGGTGGGCCAGTCGGACCGGCTGCCCATGATGATCGCCACCGGGGTTTCGGAAGTCGCCATGCGTTCGGGCCCCTCTCGGAAAGGCGCCCGTTACAGCACACGCGTTGCGCCCGCAACCAACGGCGTTAGCATCGGCCTGTCGCGCGACCTGCTGAGTCGCGCTCCGGGGAGCCTTTCGCGCCGTGACCGACGTGGCCGATATCGACCTGAACGCCGAGATCGAGCGCCTGCGCGCCGAGGTCGAGACCTTGCGCCTGCGCGCCGAGGCGGCCGAGGCGGCGGCCGATCACGACGTCCTGACGCCGGCCCTCAACAGGCGCGGCTTTGTTGCGGTCATGCAGCGGACCATCGCCTACTGCCGGCGACACGACGTGCCGGCGACGCTGCTCTATCTGGATCTGGACGGGTTCAAGGGGGTCAACGATCGGCTGGGCCACGCGGCCGGCGACGCCGCCCTGGTCAAGGTCGCCGAACTGATGCTGGCGAACCTGCGCGAATCGGACGCCGTGGGCCGCCTGGGCGGCGACGAGTTCGCCCTGCTGATGCTGAATGCGGGGCTGGACGAGGGCCGCGCCAAGGCCCGGCAGCTGGCGGAAACCCTGGCGGCCGAACCCTTCGCCTGGGAGGGCCGGACCGCGCCCCTGGGCGGATCGTTCGGCGTGCGCGCCTGGGACGGCCATGCCGATCCCGAAGCCTGGCTGGCCGAGGCCGACGCCGCCATGTGGGTGCGAAAGAAGGGGCGCTGAGGCCCCTTCCCGCTCGTATTGCTTACAGCGGCAGCCGAAGCTGGACGCCGCCCATGTGGCTGTCGGCGTGATCGCCGAAGCGGCCGCGATAGCCGACCGTCACCCGAACGGGCCCGACCTCGCCCTCCAGCCCGGCCGAGGCCAGGACCTGGCCGCCGAACGGATCGTCGATCTCGCGTTCCAGAACCTGGGCCGGATTGTTGTGGAGGCCGACCCGCAGCGGATCGGAGCTGTCGTCCAGCGCATCGCGATAGCCCCCTTCGGCGAACAGGGCGAAGCCGCCCAGGTCGGCCTCGGCGCGCAGCGCCACCTCGCCGCTCAGCGCCTTCAGGTCTCGATCCTGATACGCGTACTGGGCCGCGAGACCCTGCTCGAAATAGCCGTCCACCTGGCTGGAGGTCCACGTCAGGGCCGCGCGCGGCGACAGGGCGACGCCGCCCATGTCGAACCAGGTTCCCGCCTGCAGGCGCGCGCCGGTGCTGACCGCGGTCGTCTCGGCGGTGTGGACGATCGGCGCCAGGCTGGTGATCCGCTTCATGTCGTCGATATTGTCGCGCGCCACCCCGACCACGCCGTTGACGAAGACGCCCGACGGCGCGCGCCAGCCGGCGTAGAGGTCCAGGCCGAAGCTCTCGACCTCGAACGTCAGCGTCTGGCTTTCCACGTCGCTGACCCGCGCGGTCCCCGCCAGGCCGACGCGCATCGCCTCGGACGGGCCGGCCTCCAGCGCGATCCGCCCGCCCCAGCCGTCGGACGACGCGTCGCCCACGACGCCGCGCGCGTCGTAGTCGGCGCTGTCGACCATGGCCGAGCCGGTCAGGGACACCCCCGCGTCCAATCCTGGCGGCCCGAGAAGGCCTCGCTGGCGGCGTCCAGCGCATCCTCGCGGTGCCGGAAGGCCGTCTCGCCCGCCAGCGTCGCCTGGGCGCCGATGTCGGCGTAGTAGAGATAGTCCGTCGCCAGGCGGGCGATCGCCCGGTGGCCGGCGGCCGTCGGATGGACGTCGTCGAAATAGAAATAGGTGTCGGGACTGGCGCAGACGCTGGTCCCGGTGAAGCATTTGTCCGTAACGTTGGTGAAGCCGAAGTCGGCGGGATTCGCGGCGATGACGTCGCCAATCCTGAACAGGTCCATCAGGATGATGTTGCTGCCCGGTTGCGCCGCCGCTGTGGCGTTCAGCTTGGTCAGCAGCGTCGAGTTGAAGTTGCCGGCCGCGGCGTCCGCCAGGCCGGCCGCGGGCGCGCCGGCGGGCGAGCGAAACTGCGGCGTCAGGCTGAGCTTGGGCAGATTGGCCACCAGGATCGTGCCCGCCCCGGCGCCGGCGACGGCGTTGACCAGGGTGTTGACGTTGCTCGAGGCGGTGTTGGTGACCGTGTTCATATAGGCCAGGGGCGCCGACGAGGCGCCGGCCAGGGCCAGGGTCTGAAAGATGTCGTTGGCGCCGCCCAGCACCGTGACCAGGTCGCCCTGGCCGAACCGGCCGCCGCGGCCGGTGTAGGCGCCCAGTTGCGCCAGCATTCCCGGCGGGGCGTGGTCGACGCGTCGGTCCGCGATCCCCCGAAGGCGTAGTTGATGCTGCCGGAGACCGAGCCCGTGAAGTTGGCGGCGTTGAAGCCCAGCAGCTCGGTCCACACCGGCCCGCTGGAGAAGCGGCCCTGGAAATAGGGCGGCGACGGCGGCGTCGCGCCTCCGGTCGCCAGATACAAGTTGCCGTTGTCGCTCAGGCTGTCGCCGAAAACGACCAGGCGATCATAGGATTGCGCCGAGGCGGCGCCGGCGAAGGCGCAGGCGGCGAGCGCGAGGGCGGCGACGGCGCCGCCGGTGACGAAACGTGGCATTGAATCCTCCCACGGCCGTCATGAGCGCGGCCGTTGAGGCTCACTGTGCGCCTGTTCGCGGCGAGCGCAAGATGCCGTTTCGTCAGCATCTGGAGCAATTTTGCGCGACCTGATGCGGCTGTGCGGCTTTACCCCGCCCAGTTGGGCGGGCGCTTGTCCAGGAAGGCGGCGACGCCTTCGCGGCCTTCGTCGGACACGCGGGCGCGCGCGATGCGGCGCGCGGTGTCGTCGATCAGACCCGTGTCGATCTTGTGGTGAGCGAGGTCGTGGACCAGCCGCTTGGCGTCGCCCATGGCGCCGGGCGCATTGGCCGACAGGCTGTCGGACAGCATCTCGATGAACTGGTCGACCGAACCTTCCGGCAGGACCATGTCGATCAGGCCGGCGTGGGCCGCGTAGTCGGCGTCGAAGATGTTGCCGGTCAGGAACAGCTGGCGCGCGCGGCGCGCGCCGACCGCCTCGATCACATAGGGGGCGATGGTCGCCGGAATCAGGCCCAGCTTGACCTCGGAAAAGGCGAAGCGCGCGCCCGCCACGGCCACGGCCATGTCGCAGGCCGCCACGATGCCGGCGCCGCCGCCCATGGCCGACCCTTCGACCACCGCCACCGTCAGGGCGGGCACGTCGTGCAGGGCCTTCAGCATCCGGGCCAGGCCTTGCGCGTCGGTGCGATTGTCGGCCTCGGACCAGCCGGCGGCGTCGCGCATCCAGTTCAGGTCGGCGCCGGCGCTGAAGGTCCCGCCCGCGCCGCGGATGAAGACGACGCGAACCCGGTCGGCGCCGTGCAGGGTCTCGAACGCCTCGTGCAGGGCGGCGATGGTCGCGGCGTCGAAGGCGTTCTTCTTGTGCGACCGGTTGATGGTGACGAAGACCACGCCGTCGGCGGTGGCGTCGATCTGGACCAGATCGTCGTTGGCGTCCGGCGCCGGGTCGGCGACCAGCGGGTGGGCGATGCGGTTGATCTCGGCCTCTTCGGCGTCGGTGACGTCCAGGGCTTCCAGGTCGGCTTCGGTCGGCTTGCGGTCGGTCATGTCGGGCTCCTTGGCCGAAGAACGTTCGGGAGGGATGTAGCGCTCCCGGTCGCCGTTGGAAAAGCGCTTGTCGCCGGACAGGTGACGAAGCGCGCGCGAGACCCTACCTAGAGCCCATGACCGTTCACGCCTCCCCGCCGCCCATCCTCGAAACCGCCGGGGTCGATCCCGACGAGGCCCTGTCGATCCTGAAGGGCGCCTTGGCCGGCGCCGACGACGGCGAGCTGTTCCTGGAACGCGCCGAGAGCGAGAGCCTGGTGTTCGACGACGGGCGGCTGAAGTCGGCGGCCTATGACGCGACCGAGGGCTTCGGCCTGCGGGTCGTGGCGGGCGAGACCGCCGGCTACGCCCACGCCAACGAGATTTCGGCCGCCGCCCTGCGCCGCGCCGCCGATAGCGCCGCCCTGGCCAAGCAGGGCCACGCGGGCGTCGCGGCCGACGCCCCGCGCGCCACCAACCAGAAGCTCTATGGCGAGGTCGATCCCCTCGCCTCGCCCGCGTTTTCCGACAAGATCGCCCTGCTGGCCGAGATCGACGCCTGGGCCCGCGCCCGCGATCCGCGCGTGGTGCAGGTCTCGGCCTCGCTGGTCGGAGAGCGGCGGGCCATCGAGATCCTGCGCGCCGACGACCGGGCGGTGCGCGACATCCGCCCGCTGGTGCGGCTGAACGTCTCGGTCACCGTCGAGCAGGACGGGCGGCGCGAGAGCGCCTCCTCCGGCGCCGGCGGCCGCGCCGGGTTCGAGACCTGGGTCGCGCCCGAACGCTGGCAGGCCCAGGTGGACGAGGCGTTGCGCCAGGCGCTGGTGAACCTGGAGGCGGTCGACTGTCCGGCCGGTGAGATGGACGTGGTGCTGGGCGCCGGCTGGCCCGGCGTGTTGCTGCACGAGGCCATCGGCCACGGGTTCGAGGGGGACTTCCACCGCAAGGGCTCGTCGGTCTTCAACGGCATGATGGGCAAGCGGGTCGCCGCGCCGGGCGTGACGGTGGTGGACGACGGCTCCATCGCCGGGCGGCGCGGCTCGCTGTCCGTCGACGACGAGGGCACCCCGACGCAGCGAAACGTGCTGATCGAGGACGGGATCATGGTCGGGCTGATGCACGACCGGCTGTCCGCGCGGCAGATGGGGGTTCAGGCCACCGGCAACGGGCGACGCCAATCGTTCGCCCATATGCCCATGCCGCGCATGACCAACACCTTCATGGAGGGCGGCAAGGATTCGAAGGCCGACATGATCGCCGGCACCAAGCGCGGCCTCTACGCCGCCAACTTTTCGGGCGGCCAGGTGGACATCACCAACGGCAAGTTCGTCTTCCAGTGCAACGAGGCCTATCTGATCGAGGACGGGGTGATCACCGCGCCCGTCCGGGGCGCCACCCTGATCGGCGACGGCGCCACGGCCCTGACCCGGATCGAGATGATCGGCGACGACTTCGCCTTCGACCCCGGCGTCGGCGTCTGCGGCAAGGCGGGCCAGGGCGTGCCGGTCGGCATCGGCCAGCCCAGCCTGAAGATCGCCGGCCTGACCGTGGGCGGCACGGCGGTCTGAGCCTAGCGGAACCGTATCGGACAGTGACGTGTTTCCCCGCCACACCGGAGAGGAGACCCCCAATGCCCACCGAACGTACTGTTGAGCATCCCGACGGCCGCGTCGAACGCATCACCGAGACCTCGGCGGCCCCCACCGTCGTCGAACGTCGCGGCGGCGGCGGCATGGGCGCCATCGTGGCGCTGGTCATCGGCCTGCTGGCCGTGCTCGTGATCGGCTATTTCCTGATGAACATGAGCCGCAACGACGCCGTGGAATCCAACGCCATCGCCGGCGCCGCCGACAGCGTGGGCAATGCGGCGGACAACATCGGCGACGCCGCGCGCGACGCGGTTCCCGAACGCCCCAACTGATTTCGCTTCGATGGCGCCGCGCCCGGATCGGCTGAACGCCTGGCTTTCCAGTCCCCGCCTGCGCTGGGGACTGGGCGGTCTGGCGATCGTCGCGACCGGCGCGGCGTTCGTCGCGATGACGGCGCGTCCTGCGCCGGCGACGGCCGAGATCGACCCGTCCCTGATCCAGATTCGCCTGGTGGCGCCCCCCGAGCCCGAGGTCGAGCCCGGAGAGGTCATGGATGTGGGGCGGCTGAGCGACGGTTTCGACCGGGCCGTGCTGATCCGAGCCGAGGCCGCCCGCCGCGCGGACGAAGCCGCCGCCGCGGCCGCCCTGGCCTATCATGAAGACGACTATGGCGACGCCTACGTCGAAGAGTCTGATCAGGACGCCGTTCGCGGGGTTCGATCCGACGGCTGGCGGCCGGTCGTGACCCTGCCGGCGCCGCCCCCGCGCCCGACCGACCAGGCGCAGGCCTTCGTCGGGTCCCCCGCCGCCTACGGGTTCGACGCCCCTCGGCCCGACTACGCCGCAGAACGTCGCGCCCGACGCGACGCGTGGGAGGCGCGGGCCGCCCAAGACGCCGCGCGCGACGCCGCCGAACGGCGCGCCCGCCCCTACGCCGACATGGGCTACTGAGCCGCCGACGGCCCGGCGCGCCAGTCGGGACCGCGCACCTCCAAGCCGGCCGCCTGAAGACGATCCAGCACGCCCTCGTCCTCGGCCAGGAGCCGCAGCGGCGCCACCGCCAGCGTCACGCCGGGCTCCGCCAAGGCGGCCTGAACCGCCGCGATCCAGCGTTGCCGCAGCGCCGGCCCGATTTCGGGATCGCCCGTCGGCCAGCAGCGGTCGAAGGCCTGGTCCAGCGGATTGGCCAGCACGGCCGCGACCCGCAGTCGGCTCCAGTCGTCCAGGCGTCGCGCCGCCCCCTCGGGCCCCGCCTCGGCCGCGCGCGACGCCGCGTCCAGACAGGGCAGATAGGTCTCTGGCGGCGCCTGGAGCAGGTTGTCGATCATCTCGTCGCCCCGCACGAAGCCCACCGACTGGCCGGGCACGTCGGCCTGGCGCGCCGCTTCGCGCACCACGCGCTCCACCGCCCGCTCTCCCCGGGGCGCGCCCGCGCTCCTGAGCAGATCGAAGCTCTGGGCGGTGGGCGTCTCGGTGCGCCACCCCTGCGCGCGCTCGCCGGCGTGCAGCCGCTCCAACCGCGCCATCAGTTCGGGTGACGCGTAATCGGCGATGGTCGTGTCCTTGGGCAGCCGGGCCACGGTGCGGATGCGCCAGATGACCCGCATCACATCGGCCAGCGAAGCCCGGCCCTCGATCGGATAGAGGATCCGCTCGGCCCGCGCGGTCGCCGCCTCCAGCGCCTCGGGCCGCCAGGCGTAGTCGCGGGGCACGCCGGAGATGGCGCCGACCAGGATGACCGATCCCGTCGCGGTCTCCACGGTCCACATGGGCAGGCCGGCCCGGCGCGCCACCACCACGATCTCGTCCACCGTGGCGACGGCGTCCTGCGGCGGGGCCGGCTGGGCCGAAACGCCGCCAGCGCCCAGCAGCCCGACCATCAGGCCCAGGCAGACGATCTTCAATCGCATGGCGACCTCCCAAACATTACAAACCGTATAGACTTCGTCTCTGAAGTATTGGCACGTGAAATCCCTGTAATGATGTCGCCGATTTAATCCACCTTTCCGCCTTGTAACTGGAGATGACCGGCGCGGATCGTCACACCTTCCCCACCAAATCCGAGGGGAAGACCAATGACAAAGACCGCCCTGATGGCCACCACCGCCCTGCTGTTCGCCAGCTCCGCGGCCTGGGCCGGCGACGAACCGCAAGTGGCCGAGGCCCCCGTGCCGACCGGCGCGACCCGCCAGGCGCCCCTGGCCGACGCCGCCCAGCGCGGCGTGCTGGTGTTCACGCCCGACTTCTTCGCGGCCCAGAGCCCCAACACCGCGCTGGACATGGTCAACCGCGTCCCCGGCTTCTCGGTCGACGACGGATCGGGCGCGCGGGGCTTCGAGGGCGCGGTCGGCAACGTCCTGATCAACAACGCCCGGCCGGCCTCCAAGAACGACACCGGCTCGAACGTCCTGTCCCGCACCCTGGCGCGTCAGGTGGACCGGATCGAGCTGATCCGCGGCGGCGCGCCCGGCATCGACATGCAGGGCTATTCGGTCGTGGTGAACGTCATCCTGAAGGCCGAGAGCAGCCGCCAGTCGATCCTGACCTGGAACACCACCCAGTTCGAAGGCGCCGGTACGGACCTGTACGGCGGCAGCTATCAGTTCACCGCGCGCGAGGGCGACCGGAGCTGGGGCGTGACGCTGTCCGACGGCGTCAGCATGAGCGATTCCAACGGCGCCGGGCGGCTGATCCGCCGGGATGCGGCCGGGAACGTGCTGCGCGACGAGGCGACGATCAACGACGGCTATGGCGGAGGAAACTCGATCCGCGGCACCTACGCCGGCCCTCTGGCGGGGGGCAAGGTGGACCTGACGGCCCGTTACGGCGTCAACGACTGGCACAGCTACGACATCGCCCAGTCCGCGACGGCCTATCGCGAAAGCCGCGACGGCGAGGACAGCGACGGCGGCGAGTTCGGCGTCACCTGGGAGCGTCCGCTGAACGACCGCTTCAAGCTGGAAACCCGGCTGATGCACGATTTCGGCAGCTGGGACGGGTTGTCGACCTATACGGTCCGCGAGGACGGCGTCGCCGCCCCCGAGCAGGCCTTCGCCTATTCCGGAAACAGTTCGGAAAGCATCCTGCGCGCCCTGGTCCGCCACGAACGTTCGCCCAAGGTGACGATCGAGACCGGCGGCGAGATCGCCTACAACATGCGCGAGACCGAACAGGCCTTCACCGTCGGCGGAACGAACATTCCCCTGCCCAGCGCCTCGGTGAAGGTGGAGGAGACCCGCGGCGAGCTGTTCTCCAAGGGCACCTGGCGGCTGCACCCCGATCTGACGCTGGAGGGCGGTCTGCGGCTGGAGGCCTCGACCATCAGCCAATCGGGCGACGCCGACCAGGAAAAGAGCTTCTTCTTCGCCAAGCCGCGCTTCCAGGCGACCTGGACGCCGATGCCCGACAACCAGCTGCGCTTCCGCTTCGAGCGCGAGCTGGGCCAGCTGGACTTCTCGGACTTCGCCGCCTCGGCCGAACTGCAGGACGAGAACGTGTTCGGCGGCAACGTCGACCTGGAACCGGAACAGCGCTGGATCAGCGAACTGACCTACGAGCGCCGCTTCTGGGGCGAGGGCGTGGTCTCCATCGGTTATCGCCACGACGAGATCGTCGACGTGATCGACGTGATCCCCCTGGCCGACGACCTGTCGGCGATCGGCAACATCGGCGACGGCACGCTGGACCAGCTGTCGCTGAACGTGGTGGTCCCGCTGGACAAGATCGGCTTCACCGGCGGCCAGTTCACCTTCAAGAACGACTGGAACAAGACCCGCGTGACGGACCCGACCACGGGCGAGGAACGCCCCATCTCGGGCGTGCGCTCGACCCAGGCCAACGTCGGCGTGCAGCAGGACATCGCCAGCTGGAAGCTGCAATGGGGCGTCAACTGGCTGCCCTATCTGAGCGGACAGCCGACCTACGACCCGGACCAGGTCTCGGGCTGGCGCGGATCGGACTATGTCGAGGCCTTCGTGGAATACAAGCCGACCTCCACCCTGGCGATCCGCGCCCAGCTGAACGTGTGGGACGACTTCACCCTGCGGCGCACGGTCTTCACGGACCGCGAGACGCGCGACACCCTGTTCGTCGAGGAGCGGGAGATCGATCCCCGCACCTTCGTCTCCCTGCGGATCCGCAAGACGTTCTGAGGTCGGAGAGCGGCAAAGAAGAAGCCCCGGCGGATCGCTCCGCCGGGGCTTTTCCGTGCCGGATGGTTCAGCCGGTCAGTGGACGCCGGCCATGCCCTTCTTCAGCAGCGGCGAGATCAGCAGCAGGAAGACGCCGACGCCGACGCCGACCCAGCCGATGGTCCCGAAGATGGAGCCATACGTCTGCAGCGCCAGTGCCGGGCTGGTGACCACCCCAGCGACGGTGTCCGTCGCCGTCGCCTTGGCGATGATGCCGGCGACGATGTGGGCCACCGAACTGGACAGGAACCAGACGCCCATCATCAAACCGACCACCCGCGCCACCGACAGCTTGGTGATCATCGACAGGCCCACGGGCGACAGGCACAGTTCGCCGATCGTGTGGAAGAAGTAGGTCAGGAACAGGAACATCAGGGGGACGCGGAAAGCGTCGTTCGCCATGTTCGACGCCGCCCAAGTCAGGACCAGGAAGCCGAAGCCCACCAGCACCAGACCAAAAGAGAACTTGACCGGCGTGGAAGGCTCGCGATTGCGCTTGGCCAGCCAGACCCACAGGGCGGCCATGACCGGGCCGCCGAGCACGATGATGCCCGGATTGAAGGTCTGGGTCATGGCCGCGTTGAACCAAGAGGGCATTTCGGTCGACTGGTCTGCGAACAGGGTCAGCGAGGAGCCGGCCTGTTCGAACAGGGCCCAGAACAGCACGGAGAAGAAGATCAGCACCTGGGCGACCAGCATGCGCGACCGCTCGGCGCCCTTCAGACGCAGCACGGTGAAGCCCACCACGCCCGCGAAGATAACCCCGGCGATCCACGGCAGCGCCGTCTCGATGATCTCGTGACGCTGCATCAGGAGCCAGGTCGGGATCACCGCGATGATGCCGGCGATCCAGAAGAAGGGCACCAACGGCACGCCCAGGATCGAACGGCCCTGGATCGGAACCGGCGGTCCGCCACGGCCCTCGAGCCACGACTGGCCCAGAACGAAGGTCAGGAGGCCCGCCAGCATGCCGATGCCGGCCAGACCAAAACCGTAAGCCCAGCCGTATTTGATGCCGAGATAGGAACAGGCGATCGTGGCCAGGAAGGAGCCGAGGTTGATGCCGACGTAGAAGATGGTGAAGCCGCCGTCGCGACGGGGATCATTCTCTTCGTAGAGGGCGCCGACGACGGTGGAGATGTTGGCCTTCAGGAATCCGACGCCGACGATGATCAGCGACAGCGCCAGGAACAGGACCGGCTCGCCCAAGGTGGTGTCGCGGGTGGTTTCCAGCGTGTATCCGCCGGCGGCGGTGAAGGCGGGGAAGCCGGCCTGGGCCGATGCTTGCGGCGCGGCGGCGGCGGCCGGATCCAGAGCGCCGGTCGGTTGGGCGTCGAGAGCGGCTCCTGTGGCGACGGCGGCGACGTCGGCGGCGTTCGCGGCCGACGGCTCGGCGCCGACGGTGGAGACGCCTTCGGGCGTGATTGCGATGTGAACGCGCTCGTCACCGTTGACGGCGAAGATCTGACGGTTCTGGTCGCGACCCTCGACCTGAAGTTCATAGGTGGTGTCGCCGATGGTCAGGCGTTCACGGCCGCCCGAGCCTTCGAAAGCCATGGTGAAGTGGCCCAAGACCAGCAATACGGCGCCGATGATGACCGCCTTGCGTGATCCCAGATACCTGTCGGCGATCATGCCGCCGATGACCGGCATCAGATAGACCAGGGCGGCGTAGGCGGCGTAGATGCCCTGCGCCTCGGCCGGGCCGAACAGGAAGTGCTGCGTCAGGTACAGGACCAGCAACGCCCGCATGCCGTAGTAGGAGAACCGCTCCCACATCTCGGTGAAGAACAGGATCACCAGCCCCCGCGGGTGGCCCAAGAATGTCTTGCGAGGCGCGAGCGCCCCCCCATCCGTCGCTGTCAACGGCTCACTCCCAACTGCCGCGCCATGACCCGGCGCGCGAAAGGCGCATAAGCAGCACGGTCGGCCCGCCCGAACAAGGCTTAAGGCTAGCGCCGCGTTAACTTGTCCCGTCCCCGGCGGGCTGGCCCGCGCCGTGCTTGATGGCTGGGCGACCGGCGCGGGATGTGCCGGCGTGGGACGAGGAGAAGGCGATGGCCGTGCGGCCGATGCAGCCGTCGGACTATGAGGGGGTCAACCGCCTCTATCGCTCGGTCGGCTGGCCGGAACGGTCGCTGGCGGGCTGGCGCTGGCTGGAGGCCAACCCCGCGCGGCTGGAGACCGCCGCGCCGGTCGGATGGGTGATCGCCGACGAGGCCGACGCGCCCGCGGCCGTGGTCGGAAACCTGGTGCAGCGCTTTCACGCCGGCGAGCGCCGACTGATCGGCGCGACGGGCTTTTCGATCGTGGTGCCGCCGTCGCGGGCGGGGGTCAGCCGGTCCCTGATCCGTGCGGTGATGAAGCAGCCGGGTCTGTTCGCCGCCTACACCTTCAACGCCAATCCCAAGGCCGCGCCGCTCTACAAGATGTTCGGCCTGCGTCCCTTCCCGGACCGGACGCACGCCTTGAAGCTGTCCTGGCGGGTCGACTGGGCGGCCAGCCTGGGCGGACGCCTGCTGCGCGCCCTCTACGCTCGCACGCCGGCGGAACGGGCGCACCGGATCGGCGAACGGCTGCTGAACCGCCGACTGGATGCGAACCGGCCGTTGCGACTGCCCGAGGGGGTGCAGGTTCTGCGCGATCTGTCGGACCGCTCGGCCTACGCCGCCTACTGGACGACGCTGAAGGCGGCGACGCCGCTGGTCGCGGATCGGTCGCCCGAGACGATGCGCTGGCGACTGGCCGACCCGGACCAGGCGCGCCCGCCCCTGCTGCTGGCCGTGGTGCGCGACGGCGCGATCCAGGCCACGGCGATGGCGATGATCGCCAAGACCAGCATCCTCGAGCCGCCCTGTCTGGACATCATCGACCTGACCGCCCTGCCCGGCCCTGGGGCGGACGGGGACATCCAGGATCTGGCGCGCACGCTGATCGCCAACGCCCGGGGAATGGGCGCGGCCAAGGTGCGGTTGCCGATGGTGTCGCCAGACCTCTTGGCCCGGTTGGGGCCGCTGGCGACGCGGGCCCGCAAGGAGGGCGGCTGGGGTCATTGCCACGCCCGCATCACGGACGACGCCCTGGCCGCGCTGTGGGCGCCGACGCCGTTCGACGGCGACTTCTCGATCTGCTCGCGGCCGGCGCCGGTTCGGTCCGTCCCCGCGGCGCGGCGCCGGCCCGCAACCGTCGGTCAGGCGATGAAGGCCTGACGCCTCAGGGGTTGGGGCGGGCCTTCAGTTCGTCGCGGATCTCGGTCAGCAGGGCCTCGGTCGGGGTCGGGGCCGCCGGCGCCGGATCGGGCTGGGCCGCCTGCTGACGGCGCAGGGCGTTGACGCCCTTGACCACCAGGAAGACCACCCAGGCCACGATCAGGAACTGGATGACGGTGTTCAGGAAGGCGCCGTACTGGATGGCGACCTTCTCGACCTCTTCGGTCGCCGGATTCTCGGGCCGCAGCACCCATTCCAGCTTGGAAAAGTCGATGCCGCCGGTGATCAGGCCGATGGGCGGCATCACCACCTGGTCCACCAGGCTCTTGACGATGCCGTTGAAGGCCGCGCCGATGATGACGCCGACGGCCAGGTCGACGACGTTGCCCTTGACCGCGAACTCGCGGAATTCGGAAACCAGGCTCATGGGATGCTCCTTACGGTTCAGGCGTCGCCGGATGCGTTCAGACGTTCGCGCAATTCCTTGCCGCTCTTGAAGAAGGGCACCGCCTTGGCGGGGACGTCGACGGTCTCGCCGGTGCGCGGGTTGCGGCCCTGCCGCGCGGGCCGCGACCGGACGGAAAAGGCGCCGAAGCCGCGCAGTTCGACCCGGCCGCCCTCGGACAGGGCGTCGGTCATCTTGCCGAGAATGACATTGACCAGCCGCTCCACCTCCGCATGGGTCAGATGGGTGTTCTCGGCCGCCAGTTTCTCGATCATCTCCGACTTGATCATGAAAGCCCCTGCCCTGACCCTTCCGCTGAGACGTGCTTTGAGGTTCGGTCCACCCTAACCCCCGAACGACATTGCACAAAGCCCCTTTGCGCGCCTTCGTTCGACGGCACCATGTC
The DNA here is from genome assembly GCF_023503965.1 of Brevundimonas albigilva. Taxonomy (GTDB): domain Bacteria; phylum Pseudomonadota; class Alphaproteobacteria; order Caulobacterales; family Caulobacteraceae; genus Brevundimonas; species Brevundimonas albigilva. Next base: position 561,373 of record NZ_CP097298.1, read on the forward strand.
GGTTGCCGGACAGAGGCGCAAGGGGACAGGCGGGCGCCGACGCGCGCCCGGACGCAAAAAAGGGCGGCGAGGTGATCCCCCGCCGCCCGATCTTGGCCTCCGTCGCGGAGCGCGAGGCGCTCCGCGATTTGAGAGTCCTTACTCCTTGGAGCCGGCGTTCTTCAGCGCGGCGCCCAGGATGTCGCCCAGCGAAGCGCCCGAGTCGGACGAGCCGAACTGTTCGATGGCTTCCTGTTCGTCCTTCATTTCCAGCGCCTTGATCGACACCGAGACGCGGCGCGAGGCCTTGTCCACGGCGGTGATCATGGCGTCGACGCGGTCGCCGACCGAGAAGCGTTCCGGACGCTGCTCGTTACGGTCGCGCGACAGGTCCGACTTGCGGATGAAGGCCGTGACGGGCGCGTCGTCCTCGCCGAACTTGACCTCGATGCCGCCGGTCTCGATCGACGAGACGGTGACGGTGATCTGCTGGCCGCGGCGATAGGTGTCGCCTTCGCCGATCGGATCGCCGCCCAGCTGCTTGATGCCCAGCGAGACGCGTTCCTTCTCGACGTCGACGTCCAGGACCTTGGCCTTGACCATCTCGCCCTTGCGGTAGCGCTGGATGGCTTCCTCGCCCGACACCGACCAGTCCAGGTCGGACAGGTGCACCATGCCGTCGATGTCGTTGTCCAGACCGATGAACAGGCCGAACTCGGTGGCGTTCTTGACTTCGCCCTCGACGGTCGAGCCGATCGGGTGGTTGGCGACGAAGGCGTCCCACGGATTGTCCTGGGCCTGCTTCAGGCCCAGCGAGATGCGGCGCTTGGAGGCGTCGACGTCCAGCACGACCACGTCCACTTCCTGCGAGGTGGAGACGATCTTGCCCGGATGGACGTTCTTCTTGGTCCAGGACATTTCCGAGACGTGCACCAGGCCCTCGACCCCGGCTTCCAGCTCCACGAAGGCGCCGTAGTCGGTGATGTTGGTGATGCGGCCCGTGTACTTGGCGCCGACCGGATACTTGGCTTCCACGCCGTCCCAGGGGTCCGACTGCAGTTGCTTCATGCCCAGGCTGATGCGCTGGGTGTCCGGATTGATCTTGACGATCTGCACCTTGACAGTGTCGCCGACGGCCAGGACCTGCGACGGGTGCGAGACGCGCTTCCACGACATGTCGGTGACGTGCAGCAGGCCGTCGATGCCGCCCAGGTCCACGAACGCGCCGTAGTCGGTGATGTTCTTGACCACGCCTTCGCGGACTTCGCCCTCTTGCAGCTGGCCGACCAGCTCGGTGCGCTGTTCGGCGCGGGCTTCTTCCAGGATGGCGCGACGCGAGACGACGATGTTGCCGCGCGGACGGTCCATCTTCAGGATGGCGAAGGGCTGCTCCTTGCCCATCAGCGGGCCGACGTCGCGGACCGGACGGATGTCGACCTGCGAGCCCGGCAGGAAGGCCGAGGCGCCGCCCAGGTCGACGGTGAAGCCGCCCTTGACGCGGCCGACGATGGCGCCGTTGACCGGCTGGCCTTCGGCGAACACGGCTTCCAGACGGGTCCAGGCTTCCTCGCGGCGGGCCTTATCGCGGCTGATGACGGCTTCGCCCAGGGCGTTCTCGACGCGCTCCAGGTAAACCTCGACGTTGTCGCCGACCTTGGGCAGCTTGGCGTCTTCGCCCTGGCCGAACTCGCGCATGGCGATGCGGCCTTCGGTCTTCAGGCCGACATCGATGATCACGATGTCCTTTTCGATGCCGACGACGCGGCCGTGAACGACCTGGCCTTCGCCGAAGTCGCGGCCTTGCAGCTGTTCGTCGAGAAGGGCGGCGAAATCGTCGCGGGTGGGGGTGAGAGTGTCAGTCATGGAGCCGAGAAGCGTCCTGTAAGGGCTAGGGCGCGCGACCGGACGGTCCCGCGCGGGATGGATTGAAAGGATAGTCAGGTCGTCGGATGCGAGACCGGTCGGCCAGGAACGCCCGCGGAGATCGAGGCCGGCGCGTTGGATTTGCGATCGGGGCTCAGAGCCCGTGTCTCGCTCGCGCGGTCTCGACGATACGGCGGGCCGCATCGAAGGCGGCCTCTATACCCATGTCGGTGGTGTCCAGCAAGACCGCGTCCTTCGCCTGCACCATCGGGGCGGCGCCGCGGCCGGCGTCGCGCTCGTCCCGGCGGCGGATGTCGGCCAGCATGGCGTCGAAGGAAATATCGATGCCGCGCGCCGTCAGCTGCTTCCAGCGCCGCGTGGCGCGGACCTCGGGCGTGGCGGTGACGAACAGCTTGGCCGCGGCGTCCGGCGCGATCACCGTGCCGATGTCGCGCCCGTCCAGCACCGCCCCGCCCGGCTGCCCGGCGAAAGCCTGCTGCAGCTCCAGCAGGGCGGCGCGAACGGCGGGATGGCCCGCGACGCGGCTGGCCGCCTCGCCCGCCTCGCCGGTGGTCAGGCGTTCGTCCTCCGTCAGGCCGGCCGGAACCAGGGACCAGGCGGCGGCGGCGGCGGCCTCGGCGTCGTCCAGCGAATGGCCGTCTCCCAGCACCTTCACCCCCACGGCGCGATACAGCAGGCCGGTGTCCAGGTGCGGCAGGCCGTATGTCCGCGCCAGGCGCGCGGCGATGGTGCCCTTGCCCGAGGCGGCGGGTCCGTCGACGGCGATGACCAGGGTCACCCCATTTCTCCGCCCAGGCCGTTCATCATGTCGACGAAGCCGGGGAAGCTGGTGGCGATCATGCCCGGCTCGTCGACGGACACCGGCTCCTGCGCGGCCAGGCCCAGGACCAGGTGGCTCATGGCGATGCGGTGGTCGTGGGCGGTGTGGACGGTCGCGCCGCCGGCCACCGAGGCCGAACCGGTGACGATGAAGCCTTCGGGCTCCTCCTCCACCTGGACGCCGCAGGCGCGAAGACCCGCCGCCATCAGCGCGATCCGGTCGCTTTCCTTGACGCGCATCTCACCGACGCCGCGCATGACGGTGACGCCCTCGGCGAAGGCGGCGGTGGCGGCCAGGATCGGATATTCGTCGATCATGGAAGCGGCCCGGGCCTCGGGCACGACGATCCCCTTGAGCTTCGAATGCCGAGCGGTGATGTCGCCGACCGCCTCGCCCCCGCGTTGCGCCGGTTCGCGATCGTCAGGTCCGCGCCCATGGCGATCCAGGTGTCGAACAGTCCGGTTCGGAGGGGGTTCAGCATGACGCCCTCGACCGTCACTTCCGAACCGGGGACGATCAAGCCGGCGGCCAAAGGAAAGGCGGCCGACGACGGGTCGCCCGGCACGGCGACGAAGGTTCCCGTCAGCGGCTGACCGCCTCTCAGCGAGATTGTCCAGCCCTCGCCGTTGTCCTGAACCCCGACCTCGGCGCCGAAGGCGCGCAGCATCCGCTCGGTGTGGTCGCGGCTCTTCTCCGGCTCGACCACCGTCGTCACGCCGTCGGCGTTCAGCCCGGCCAGAAGGATCGCCGACTTGACCTGGGCCGAGGCGACCGTCTGCACATAGTCGACGGCCTTCAACGCCCCGCCCGTCAGGGCCACCGGCAGCCGGTCCTCGGCCGCCAGCCAGTCGAAGCGCGCGCCCATGTCGGCCAGGGGTCCGGTGACCCGCTTCATCGGCCGCTTGCGCAGCGACTGGTCGCCGTCGAAGGTCGCCGTCAGCGGATAGCCGGCCGCCGCCCCCATCAGCAGGCGCACCCCCGTTCCGGCGTTTCCGCAGTCGATGACCGACCGCGGGGTGCGAAAACCGCCCGCGCCCTCGACCCGCCATCTGCCGTCTTCCAGGCGGTCGACGCGGGCGCCGAAGGCCTGGACGGCGCGGGCCGTGGCCAGGACGTCGTCGCCTTCCAGCAGCCCCTCCACCTCGGTGACGCCCGAGGCCATGCCGCCCAGAATCATCGACCGGTGCGACATCGACTTGTCGCCCGGCGCGCGCACCCTCCCCGACAGGGCGGTCGAGCGTCGGGCGGTCAGTTGGGAAGGCATCGGCACCCGCTTCAGGCTGGATCATGGGGGAACGCCGCGCGGGCGCGCGAAAGACAGCTTTTGACAGCGGCCCTAAGGGGTGGCAAGGGACCGCCCCGAAATTCAATCCGTTGGAAAGTCTCCTCCCGTGGCCAATCCCGAACTGGGCGCCAAGCAGGTCTGCCCGAACTGTCAGGCGAAGTTCTACGACCTGAACCGTCGCCCCGCCCACTGCCCCAAGTGCGGCACGGACTTCGATCCGGAAGAAGCGCTGAAGCTGCGCGGCCGCCGCGTCCGTCCCGGCTATCCCGCCGACGACGAGGACGCCGAGGACCAGGTCAAGGACAAGGCCGCCGACAGCGACGACGACGAGGAAGAGGACGTCCGCGCGCCGGAGATCGACGAGGAAGGCCATGAGCCGATCCTGACGCCCGACGACGATGACGACGCGAGCGACAACAACGACGACGCCGGCATGAACTCGTCCGACGGCGACGACGACGACGTCCTGGACGACGACGATGACGACTCCGTGCCGTTCATCGAGGACGACGACGACGATTCCATCGACGAGGACATCGCCAAGCCGTCGCGCGACGACGACTGATCCCAGGGGTTGCGCCTGCCGCGTCACGCGGCGCGGCAGGCCGAGTGTTTTCCGCCTTCAAGGTTGAAAACACGAAGAATTTTCGCAAATGGAAGCGATGCGAAAATAAATCTGAAAACGGGCTTGATCACCGAAAAGCCCTGACATAGTTTCCGCCGCCTCGCCGGGGGCCATCGCAAGATGAACCGGGCGGACCAGACCGAAAGGTCCGGGGCTATAGCTCAGTTGGTAGAGCGCTTGAATGGCATTCAAGAGGTCAGCGGTTCGACTCCGCTTAGCTCCACCAATCAGTCTCCCCCTTTCACCGGCCGGCCGGGGAAGGGGGAGACTGGCCACTCTTTTCAGACAGTTAGACGGTTAACGCGGACGCCAATCCCGCCGTGGAGAGGATTTCCGCGCGGTTTGGCCGGCTGTTCCCCGCCCCATTCTCCAGGCCCATGTTTCCACTTCCGGGTTTGGCCGCAGGTGTCCGCGGAGAAGGGTTAGCCCGAACCGAGCCGCCGCCGGAGGACCGGCGGCGGGATTTAAGTCTCCGATCGTGAGGAAGGGTCGGGTCTAGCCGACCGCGCCGATGGCCATGAACAGCCTGCGCTGCTCGTTCCAATCCATCGGGAAGGGATGGGCGATCAAGGCGCCGAGTGACAGGGCCTGGGGCTGACGTCCCGCGATGATCTGCTCCACCAGATCCGGCGCCATGTAGGCCAGGGGCAGGATCTGGCCGAGGTAGCGAACACAGAGATTCTCGGCCTTGGCCAGTTGGGCGGTCGATCCATGACGACCGGTCCTGAGGTCGGCCGTCCATCGCCTGGCCATGGCGACGGCCCTGACCAGGGCGCGATCGATCCGATTGGCGGCCGTTGGGGATTGTCCCTCGGCCTCGATCAAGACCGCGTTGTGCCGGTGCTTCAGCCGGACCGGCAGGATCCACTCGATCTCGCCATCGGCCCGCTCCTCTCGTTCGGCGCCCTGGATCGTTCGGTCACCAGGAATCGCTCCCTTGGCCGTCAGGATACGAACCTGAGTCTCGCCCAGGGTGACCTTGGCCATGGCGGTTCTCAAACGCTGGTCGGGCTCGGCGTCCAGCCTCCAGGCTGGATCGAGCGCCGGAAGGATCCTGTTGGCGACGAAGGCCTCGATCACCCCGGCGGAGATTCGCGTCACGCTACCGGCCTCGTCCTTCCTTCCATTTTCCAGGGCGACCGAGGAGTAAAACCGGTAACGCTGGCCAGCCTTCCCCTTGGTATGCACCGGCCGCATCGTATGCCCCCGGTCATCCTTCAGGATGCCGCAGAGAAGGCCGCTGGTTCCCCGGGCGCGATCCTCGGCGAGCGATTGGCTGCGTCGTGTCAAAGCCGCGTTGACGGCCTCCCAGGTCTCGGGAGGCACTATCGCCTCGTGCGCCCCCTCGACCAGCTTCTCCTTGTGCCTGAGCGCGCCCTTGTAGACGGGGTTCATCAGGATCAGCCGCAAGGCGCCGGGACTGATCACGGCCCCGCCCCGAACCTTGCCGGCCTTGGTCGTCCGGAGCTTGGATCGAACGCCCTGTCGCCTCAGTTCGGCCTGTAGTTCCAGGACCGAGCGCAGTTCGAGGTATCGCTCGAACATCATCCTGACCGTGGGCGCCTCATCGGCGTTCGGGATCAGCCTGTGGTCCACGCCATCGTATCCCAGCGGCGGCGGCCCTCCCATCCACATGCCCTTGGCCTTGGACGCCGCGATCTTGTCTCGGATCCGCTCGGCCGTGACCTCCCGCTCGAACTGGGCGAAGGACAGCAGCACGTTCAGGGTCAGCCGTCCCATGCTGTTGGTGGTGTTAAAGGCCTGGGTCACCGAGACGAAGCTGACGCCCCTGGCGTCGAAGGCCTCCACCATCTTGGCGAAGTCCGGCAGCGACCGGGTCAGGCGGTCCACCTTGTAGACCACCACGATGTCGATCTCGCCCTTGGCGATGTCGGCCATGAGTTGCTTCAGCCCCGGTCGCTCCATGCTGCCGCCGGAATAGCCGCCGTCGTCATATTCCCTGGGCAGGGCCTGCCAGCCTTCGCCGGCCTGGGACAGGACATAGGCCTCGCAGGCCTCCCGCTGGGCGTGCAGGCTGTTGAAGCCCTGTTCCAGCCCCTCCTCGGTGGATTTACGGGTGTAGATGGCGCAGCGGAGGGCTTTCATGGCCGCCCCGCTTTCCTCTGACCGAAGAAGGCCGGTCCGTTCCACTTGGTGCCGGTGATGGCGAAGGCGACCTGACTGAGGGAAGCGAAGTCCCTACCCCGGTAGTTGAAGCCTTCCTCCTTCACCCAGACCTCATGGCGTTCGCCTCGCCAGTCCTTCACGAAGCAGCTACCGGGCTTAATCCTCGGGGCCTGGGACGGCTGGTAGGCCTCGTCCTCGGCGAACCGCTCCGCCAACCTGGCCAGGCGCTGTTCCATCGTCCGGGACAGGCCGCCCTCGCGGGCGACCTGTTCGCGATAGGCGATCTCCCGCGCCATCAGGTCGCGGGATCTGAGCTTTGGCGGAGCGGTCATGAACTTGTCCCGCCATTCCGCCCGCAGGCCCTCCAGGGTCACCGTGTCTTCCGCCATCAGGCGGCCGTGATGCGATAGACGGTCAGGCCCCCGACCTTCTCGGTCGCGACCGTCAGGCCCAGCTTCTTGCAGATCTGCCCGGCGATGGCGCCGCGCACGCTGTGGGCCTGCCAGCCGGTCGCCGCCATGATCTGAGCCGCCGTGGCGCCTTCGGGGCGGCGCAGTAGGGCGACCACCTGGCTGATCTTGCTGAAGCGCGCGGGCTGTGACGCACCTTCGCCAGCCGGCTTCATATTGTTCTGGTTCATGATTTCTCTCCATCCGCACCCTTGCGGTGGAGCGACCAACGCTTGCTTCCGCCGCCAAGTCCAATGGAAGAAGGAGAAATCTCAGCCTTCGGATTCTGTCCGCCGAAGGAGTTCCAGGGCGCGGGCCAATATGGCCGTCTCATCCGCGAGCGCCGCCACATCTGGCAGGGCAGCCATCACGTCGGAGGCCGTGGCCAGGTCCCCCGCCTGCTCCAGCCGCGTCCAGATCGCCGACAACATCATGTCTTCTGACGTGACCCCCGTTTCTCATCCAGCCATAACGAGAGTCCTGGGTTGATCTGAACTGGGGTTGTCGGGGTTGGCAAGAGGCCGGTCAGCGCAGCCCCCAACCAGCGCAGCGGACCGGCCGATCTGTCCGCTGAGCGCTTCTGCATAAGCCTGTGGCGTCAACCACCCGAGCTTCGAGTGCGGACGCCGTTCGTTGTAATCGCGTCGCCACGCCTCCAGCACTGCGCGGGCGTGCGGCAGGGATCGGAACAGCGTCTCGTTCAGCAACTCGTCGCGCAGGCGTCCGTTGAAGCTCTCGTTGAAGCCGTTCTGCTGGGGCTTGCCGGGCGCGATGTAATGCCAGCCGACGCCGGTGTCGTCGGACCAGGCCAGGACCGCGTTCGAGGTGTATTCCGTCCCGTTGTCGCTGACGATGGTGTCGGGCCGGCCCCGCTGCCGGATGACGGCGTCCAACTCCCGCACGACCCGCGCGCCCGACAGCGAGGTGTCGGCCACCAGCGCCAGGCATTCACGCGTGCAGTTGTCGATCACCGTCAGAATGCGGAAGCGCCGCCCGTCAGTCATCTGGTCGGCCACGAAGTCCAGCGACCAGCGCTGGTTCGCCGCCAGTGGCAGCTCCAGCGGTCGCCGCGTCCCCATCGCTCGCTTCCGACCGCCGCGTCGACGGACCGTCAGTCGCTCCTCCCGATAGATCCGCTGGACCCGCTTCCTGTTGACCGCATGACCCTCGCGCCGCAGCAGGACGTGCAGGCGGCGATAGCCGAACCGGCGACGCTCCTGGGCCAGGGCCTTCAGCCGGTCGCGCAGGGCGCCGTCGTCCGGGCGCGTCGCCTGATAGCGCACGCTCGTCCGATCGACGCCCAGCACACGGCATGCCCGCCGCTCGCTCATCTCGTAGGCGGCCTGCAGATGACCAGCCGCCTCGCGATAGCCGGCGGGCGTCACCACTTTTTTCCCAGCAGGTCCTTCAGCGCCACGTTGTCCAGCATCGCGTCCGCCAGCATCCGCTTGAGCCGAGCATTCTCGTCCTCGAGCGCCTTCAACCGCCGAACCTCCGAAACGTCGAGACCGCCGAACTTGGCCTTCCATTTGTAAAAGGTCGCCGAACTGACCCCATGACGCCGGCACACCTCCGCCGTCGTCACACCGGCCTCCTGCTCCCGCAGGATCCCAATGTTGGGGACCTATATACGTGCTTGACCCAGTGTGCTGAATGCCCCATAACAAGGGCAGGAGTCGAGCCGTGATCCAGTCGTTCAAAACCCTTCCCCAACTCTTCGCGGCCCTCCCGACGGAGCAGTCGGCTATCGACCACCTGACGGCGATCCGTTGGGCGAATGGCAAGTTCTGCCCCCTCTGCGGCAACGCGAACGCGGCGAAGATCGGGACGCTGACCGGCACGAACACCCACAAGTGCTACGAGTGCCGCAAGCGTTTCTCCATCAAGGTCGGCACCATCTTCCAAGACACCAAGCTGCCCCTGCGCACCTGGTATGCTGCTATCTGGATGATCACGAACCACCCGAAAGGTATCGCCTCGACGACGCTGGCGACTGATCTGGGCATCACCCAAAAATCGGCTTGGTTCGTCCTGCATCGCCTTCGCCACGCTGCCCGCACGGACAGCTTCAACGCGCCCTTGTCGGGCGAAGTGGAAGTGGACGAAACAGCTGTCGGCGGTCTGGAAAAGAACAAGCACGAGAGCAAGAAGAAGCACGTCGGTCGTGGTCTGATCGGCAAGACGGTCGTCATGGGTCTGGTGCAGCGCGGCGGGCAAGTGCGTGCTGGCGTGATCGACAACGTGAAGTCAGAGACGCTTCACGGCGTCATTCAGAACCACGTCGAGGCCGGAGCCACGGTCTACACGGACGAACACCGTGGCTATCGCGGCCTGAATGCCCGCTACGACCACCAGACCGTCAACCATGGCGCGGGCGAGTACGTGTCGGGCAAGGCGACCACGAACGCCGTCGAAAGCCTCTGGGCTCTCTTCAAGCGCCAGTATCACGGCACTCACCACTTCATCTCGCCCAAGCACATGGACGCCTATCTTAACGAGATGACGTTCCGCCTGAACCGCCGCGACATGGACAAGGGGCAGCGCACCACGGCCCTGCTGTCGCAAATCGAAGGTCCTATGCCTTGGAAGGTGCTGACCGCATGAGCGACGAGGCACCGAAACCTGAGCGGCCGCTCTATCTCAACATGGATTTCGGAGAGGCGCTAAGGCGCTTCGCCCAAACCAAGCCCGAAGAGGTAACTCCCGCGCCAGGCCAGAAGAAGAAGGCCGCCAGACCTGGGCCGAAGCCCAAACCTGACGGCCCTTCCGATTAGCGCCGCTGGTGCGGTCGCGGCTTCGGCTTCCAATGCTCTCTCACCATCTGGATTTTTCCAGCCTTGGTGATGCGCCGGTACTGATTGACCGGATAATGCGGCGTCGGATCCATGGCAGCCTCCTGTATGGAGTTGACAGGGAATCGCCGCTGCGCCAGAATTCAGGCTCTCACCTCCGAAGATCGGCGCGGCGACGTGCTTGTTGTATGAACGGAAGCCCCTGCTCATGCGGGGGCTTTTGTCGTTCAGGGTGTCATCACTTCATTGGCGAGCCTCGCGACGTGGTTACCAAAGCCACAATAGCGGACTTATGCCCGGCGCCTAGTCCCGAATGCCGCCTCAAAGTTTCCCCGCTGGATTAAATACGTGGTAGATGACCTTCGACACACAGGAGGCATCTATGACCGACATCCTGACGGAAGCCAGAGAGCGGATTGCAGCACTCCAGCAACAGATTGCAATCCTTCAGCAATTTGTGGACTCAGCGGAAAAAGCGACAGTCCTGCTCCACGGTGAGGCGGCGATCAAATCATCTATGACGGGCGACTTGTCGGTCGATGACTCGTCCACAGCTACTCCGTCCCGAGACGTGAGTCTCCCGGTCCAAAGCGCCGAATCACCTGTCAAGCGCACACGCGTCTCAGACAATCCGAAGCCTGCAGTACTCATCCCAGCAGCGATAGAAATCCTGCGCCAGCACGGCCAGCCGATGAGCCGCCGTCAGCTTCATGAAGCTCTTTCTGGGCGCGGCTTGGTCGTAAAAGGGGCTGATCCGATCAAAGCCCTAGGAACGATCCTATGGCGTGCTCAAGACCAGATCGTGCAGATCGAGGGTCGAGGCTACTGGCCGAAGGAGGACGTGTATGAGCCTGCTCGATATTGGGGGAACGCACACGGTCTGTAGAACAAGTCACCGTTCCGAATACGTTCCCGCATGAAGCCGCGTCCTGAGCGACGTGCGGAACCTCAGTTAGGGGAGAGTCTAGACATCGGTATCAGTATGTGAAACGCCACCTATAAGCGCTCAGACGTCGATCCTTTCGCACGATCCCCTTTGGATGGACGTCTGCTCTCCGTGATCCTGAAGGAAGATCTTTTTAACCGCATTCGTGTCGCGATCAATCGTTACAACCACAGCGACTTGGTCGAGCCGAAAACCCGCGTTGAGCATCGCGTTGTATTGTGACCGGGCAAAAGTGAGGTGCTCGTAGTTATCCTCAAGGACCTCATAGCCATAGGGCATGAGCCCCGTCTCTACGACGCGATCACTACCAACGACAAAAGTTGTGGTGTAGCCACCGTTTGGATGATCTTCATCGAATGTGCAACTCCACGTTTCTGAAGTCGGAACCACTATCGCGGCCAGAAGCCCCATTAACACCAGCTCGCCTCCCACGCCCCAGCCAGCCATGATGCTGCAACTACTCAGCTCCGCGCGGCTTGCCTAGTATAACCCCTCATACACTCCTGGTCATCAACAACCCATCGGTGGCCTCTCGCAGAGAGGCGACGGGCAAGGTCACACACGTATATAGGTCCCCAATGATCTGCTCTTCCGTGAACCTTGATCGTTTCATTCTGTCCGTCCTTCGTTAGGGCGGACTCTAGCTATTCCTGGAGGAGTTTCAGGGGGTCACGTCACACCTTCAGTTCAACACGTCGAACGAGAATGGAATTATCGCGGCGGGGCCGCTCGGGCTGGCGAGCATGCCGCCCCACCGATGTGGTCGCTAACTTGACCTACTGCCCTAGCGTACATGGTACTGCATCGGTCGCATAGGTTGCAGGGTCCAACTTGTTGTCCGTGGCGGTCACCTGTTCTGGGGCCAGCGGAGGTCTAGAGGCTCTAGGAGCCTAAAACGGAACGCTTTCGGACCGTTTGCGTTGACAACCCATGATGAAGGCGGCGACCAAGGATCTCGTGCTGCAGCCGCGCCCGGCCCAAGGCGGTCGGCCCACCCAGGACGTCGCCGCCAAGCTTGAGACTCACATCCTGAGCATCGCCCTTCAGCTTTTGTGCGCAAATGATCTGGAAGGCGTCACGATTGACGCGGTGGCCCAGGCCGCCCATGTGTCCAAGCGCACTCTCTATGCGAGGTTTCCGACGCGACAGGCCCTGTTTCTGGCTGTGTTGAACCACGCTGTGGAACTCCGGCTGGCGCCGCTGCGTCGGCCGGTGCTGGATGGAGACTGGCGTGCCGGGCTCGCCTCTCTGCTCTCGGAAATGCTCGAGGCGTCGGCGGAGACCGAACTCCGGGCCATCGAGCGCCTGCTGCTGTGGGCGCGGGATCACGATCCCGATCTGGTGCAATCCATGTTCGACCGTTCGAGCGCCCGGCCCGTGCGTGTCATCGCCACGATCCTCGGCGGGGCGGCGGATCGCCATGAGCTTGAGGCGCCCGACGTCGAGCGCATGGCCACCATTCTGTTTGAAGCCGCCGTCGTCGGCCCGCGTCGGCGGATGTTGTTCGGCGTCGACCCCAAAGAGACCGCCGAGGACCGTCGCCGCCATGTTGCCGCGGTGGTCGAGCTTTTACTGGGGGCCGCCTCGGCTCCTTCGCCTTTCCAACAGGAGTGTTCCGATGCCAACCTATGATGTCGCTGTCGTCGGCGCGGGCCATAACGCCTTGGTCAGCGCCTGCTATCTTGCCAAGGCGGGCAAGAAGGTGGCGGTGCTGGAACGCAGGCCGGTGATCGGCGGCGCGGCCTGCACCGAGGAAATGTTCGGCGGCTACAAGGTCGATATAGGCTCCTCGATCCATGTGCTTTTCCCGACCACGGGCATCATGGAGGACCTTGGTCTCGCCGAGCACGGTCTTGAATATATTGAGTTGGACCCATGGGGCTTTTACCCCATTCGGGGCACGGACAAGGCCATCACCTTCTACCGTAGCCTGGACAAGACCTGCGACAGCATTGCGGCGATCAATCCGCGCGACGCCGAAACATATCGCGAGTTCATGACCACCTGGGCCGACGTCCAGCGGCTGATATGGCCGGCGATGTCGGCGCCGCCCCAGATGGGACAGACGATCGCCTCTGTGATCAAGGCGGCCTTCTCCCGACCCGGGGCGGTGCGCACCGCGCTCAAGGCCGACGACCTCGTGCGCCAGGTTCTGATCGATTCCACCCGGCTGCTTGAGGAACTGTTCGAGAGCGAGGAATTGAAGGCCGCCCTGGTCTGGCTGGGGGCGCAGAACGGCCCACATCCGGACGCGGCCTCCAGCGCCACCATCCTGGGCCACTACGGCATGATCCACGAGGACGGCGCCTATCGCGCCATCGGCGGCTCGGGCATGGTCTCGGTCGCCCTGGGCCGCGCCTTCGAAGCCATGGGAGGGACGATCCTGACCAATGCGGAGGTGGAAAAGGTTTCGAGCCTCTCCTCGGCCGGCGGCGCCCGCTTCGAGGTCCGCGCCGGCGACCAGACCGTGCAGGCCAAGACCGTCCTGTTTGGATGCCACGTCCAGACCGCCTTGTTGAAGCTGCTTGATCGCGATCTGGTCGAGCCGAACCTGGTGCGCCGGCTCGAGGCGCTGAAGGTGATGAATGGGTCGGGCTTCATGGTGCGCCAGGCGGTTTCGGAATTGCCGGCGTATGCGGGCCAGGCGCTCAACACCCGTGGGGTGGGCGAATGCCATCACGGCATGCAGTTGCTGTGTCCCACCGTCGACACCCTCACGCGATCGATGAACCTGGGCCGTGTCGGCCGCACGCCCGACTATCCGCCGGTGATGCAGATGAGCTTCACCGCCGTCGATCCCACCCTGGCGCCCGAGGGCAAGCACCTGCTCTACAGTTGGTCCTCCTATCATCCCTACCATCTCGACGGTGAGAACTGGGATGACATCGCCGAGCGCGAAGCCGACAAGATCTGGGACGTGGTCTGCGAATACACCCCCAACATGAAGGGCAAGCTGATCGATCGCTACATCCAGTCGCCGCTGGAGATCGAGCGCCGGATCGGCCTCGTCCAGGGCGACGTCACCCATCTGGAAATGAGCATGGACCAGATGTTCGGTTTCCGACCCCTGCCAGACCTGGCCGGTTACAAGACAACGATCGACGGCGTCTATCTGACCGGCGCCAGCACCCATCCGGGCGGCGGCGTGTGGGGCGCCAGCGGACGCAGCGCGGCCAAGGTGCTGCTCAAGGATCTACGATGAAGGTCATCAAGACGCGCTGACGCAATTCAACCTGGGTCCGGCGGCGCCTCGCATCGCACTTCAGTTCCGGGGGTGTAGGGACAGTTTCGATCCAAGAGCGGGTCATAACGTGTCGGCGACCTGGGAAGCCCCTTTGTCGGGCGCTGATTCAGGCTGCGGCGCCAAGTCTGCCGGGTCTGTTGCGGCATCGAAGATCCCCAAGTCAGCCCTTCCCTGCAGTCTAGGCCTGGGCGCCCGCCAGCTGCGTGACCAGCGTTTGCACCCGCTCGCGGAGGTCGTCGACCTGACGCGGCCTCATGCCCGTCTTCCTTGAAAGTTCCGCGGGAATGCTTCGGGCGCGATCCCGCAGGGCGCACCCCAGCGGTGTCAGTGCGACGAGGACGCGGCGCTCGTCGTCGGCGTCGCGCCGCCGTGTGATGAGCCCGCTCCGCTCCATGCGTTTCAAAAGCGGGCTCAAAGTCCCGATGTCGAGATGGAGGCAGGCACGCAGTTTTCCGACGGACATCGGCGCCTGCGCCCACAATAGGAGCATAACGAGATACTGGGCGTAGGTGAGGCCCAGGGGTTCAAGAAGCGGCCTGTAGAGCCGCTGCATGAGGTTCGTCGCCGCATAGAGCGGAAAGCAGACCTGATGGTCGAGCCTGAGCAGGTCTTCCCCTTCGGCCGGATCGGTGTCTGGTTTCACCGCGTCTTCACAGAAAGCGCGACATCGATATTGCCCCGGGTCGCGTTCGAATAGGGGCAGACCTTGTGCGCCTCCTCGACGATCGCTTCGGCCGCCTCCTGATCGACGCCAGCGATGGTGACATCGAGCGCTACGGTAAGGGCGAACGCCCCACCGGCATTGGGCTCCATGCCCACGGTCGCGGTGACCTCGACGCCGTCGTCTCCGATCTTCTTTTCCCGATTGCGGGTGATGTGGATCACGGCGTTGCCGAAGCAGGCGGCGTAACCTGCGGCGAACAGTTGTTCCGGATTGGTCGCGTCTCCCTTGCCGCCAAGGCTCGGGGGCAGGGCGAGTGGAAGGTCGAGCAATCCGTCCTCGCTGCGAACAGAGCCGGCGCGGCCGCCGACGGCGTGTACCTTGGTTGTGTAGAGAGCGCTCATCATTCCACCTGACAGAAATATATGGCTAGCCATATATTCGCGCGGCCATGGAATATCTAGCTCGCACCGAGAGGCGCCGCTGCGGATCACCTTGCTGAAAGCTGCGCTCGGAGATAGGCGCTCCAGGACGCATCGTCCGGAAACTCCGACGGGGGTCGAACATCGGTTGGCAGGCTGCTGACCCGCGCCAGCGCATCGGCGGGGATGGTGTCGTCGACGAGACCCAGCTGCTGGAACAGCGGCAGGGCATAGCCGGGAATCCAGCGCCTCAAATCATACCATGGCACCGAGGCGAAACGTTCGGGCGCCAGGTTGATGAAGGAGGTCATGCAGCTCTCGGTCAGGGTCGAATAGAACTTGGGGCGCTCGTGAACCTGGGTCGTGAACCGCAGGATGCGCTCGAAATAAACGCGGACGACCTCAGGGCTCTGGCGGATCGGATAGATCTGGATCTCGTCCGGCGGCGTCCTGGCCAACCGCTCCCAGAACAGGTCGCGCTCGGTGGCCAGTTCCGGATAGATGGGGTCGCGCCGGAAGAAGCCCGCCAGGGGGTCGAACTCGGCGCCCCTCGCCTGGCGCGCCTCCATGGAGACGACGACGTGACGGCCGTCGGCGAACCGGAACGACAGCATCACATGCTCCATCGCCTTCAGGTCGCCGAACGGCTGGAGGATCAGATCCATCCCCTCGAGGGTCGCGAGATCGAAAGTCGCTGTGGTCCAGCGCGGCGTCGACGCGACGCCAGGATCATGTAGGGCGTCGCGGAAATTGTGGATGGTCGCCCGGTCGCCCTCAATCACCGCCCAAGCCTCCTGAGCATGCAGGTCGCGCCAGTCCTGAGGCGCTGGCGACTTGGTCCAGTAAGCCGTCAGGACAATGGCGAGCATGGCGGCCGCGACGCCGCGCCTCGCGCGCCGCCATCGCGCCGGCGCGAACCACAGCCCCAGGACCAGCACGGGGAACGCAACTGCGCCCGCATCGCGAATCCAGACCGGCCACGGGACCCAGTAGCGGATCGCCAGGGCGCAGAAGACCGCCAGGACCACGATGAGAAGGCTCGCCGCGGCGCGCGCCGTTCGATTCAACACTTATTTCCTCGCGTCGTCCTGGCATCGGGTCGACACCGATAATCTGACTGGATCAGCGCGAACCCAAATGATACGTCGAGTTCCAATAATCGGTAGCGGCATCCAGGCGTGCGATCAATGATTCCCTTTCGAACGGCCTGGGCCGGTCCAGGCTCCCTGCCCCGAGCCCTGGCGCTGGGCCTTCTGCTGTTTCTCGGCCTGGGGGTCCAGGCGTGCGCAACCGCGCCGTCCGGCGTGCTGCTGCCGATCACCACGCCCCATCCGGGCGTGCAGGAGATCAGCATGCTGGTCTATTCCACGCGCGCCCCAACCGAGGCGCCGGGCGTGGTCTATTCAGGCAAGAGGGGGAACACCTGACGGCCATGGTGGTCGACGTCTCGATCCCTCCTGCCCACCAGATCGGCGCCGTCGAATGGCCGCGTCGGCGCGAGGCCGATCCCGCGCGGGAGTTCGCCACCCTCTCCATCGATCCGGTCGTCGACGACGCCTCGGCCGAGGCGTGGATGAACGCGCAACTGAAGGAAGGCCGCCTGCTGATTTTCGTGCACGGCTTCAATGTGCCGTTCGACCGGGCCGTCTATTCCCTCGCCCAGCTGACGAATGATTCCGGCATCCAGGCCGCGCCGGTCCTGTTCACATGGCCCTCGCTGGGCCGGATCTATGCCTATGTCTACGATAGGGAAAGCGCCAACTATTCACGCGACGCCCTGGAACAGTTGCTCCGGCTGGCCGCGCGCAATCCGAATGTGACCGAGGTCACCGTCATGGCTCATTCGATGGGCAGCTGGATCGCGGTCGAGGCGCTGCGCCAGTACGCGATCCGCGAGGGACGGGTCGACCCAAAGATCGAGAATGTGATCCTCGCCGCGCCGGACCTGGACGTGGACGTCTTCGCCCAGCAGGTCGCGGTTCTGGGCCCTGACCGGCCCCATTTCACCTTCCTGGTCTCGCGCGACGACCAGGCCCTGCGGGTTTCGCGCCTGCTTGCCGGAGGCGTGCAACGCGTCGGCGCCCTCGACCCCTCCGAGGAGCCTATCCGCAGCCAGCTGGAGCGGACCGGCGGCGTCACCGTCATCAATCTGGCCGATGTCCGCGGCCGTGACCGGCTGAACCATTCAGTCTTCTCAGAGAGCCCCGAGGTGGTCCGGCTGCTGGGCAGCAGCCTGGTGTCCGGCCCGGGCTTGTCGGGAAGCTCCGACCTGCCGCTAGGCGCCTTGGTTCTGGACGTCGCCGAGGCGATCACTTCCGACATCTCCCAAAAGGCTCCGGTGACGCGTCAGCCCCAGGCCGCCCCCGCCGAGGCGGTCGCGCCCTCGGACACGCGCACGATCGCAGATGACGCCCGGGACGTCACACCGCCGGGGCCGCGCGTCGAAGTGGACGAAGCGGACGCCCTCAGTTCTCCCCGACCGGTGATTGATCCACATCAAGGTGCATCCGTGGAGCGGGATTAAAAGATAAAATCCATATCACTCAGCCTGTCCCAGACAGCCAAGCACACGGACCGCTTCGATGAACAAGAACCAGCTGGCCGGCGAATGGAAGATCATTTCGGGGCGCATACAGCGCCTGTGGGCCGAAAGCCTCGATGACCAGACCGGAGCGATCAAGGGCAACCTCAGGGAGATCGCGGGCCTGGTCCAGAGGGAGTTCGGCCTCGCGGCGGAGCAGACCGAGGAAGCCATGAACCGCTGGCAAAAGGAGCATCAGCCGGTCGCAACCCTCCAGGCCCAAGGGGACCGTTTCAACACCGTGATGGCCGATCGCTGGGCGGCCGCGAAGGCCCAGGTCGATGACGCCAGGGCGGACCTGGCCGACCGGCGCGAGGCGGTGGAGGCGGACATCGATCTGCTGGTTTCGCGCCTTCAGACCCGGTTCGACCTGACCCGCGACGCCGCCGCCGCGCAGGTCAACACCTGGCTCAGCGACACCCGCGACTGGCTCGACCATCAGGCCAAGGCGCGCCGGGGCGATTGAAAACGAAATCGACGATGTCCGCCGTCGAGTCGCCCGCCCCTCCTGCTGGCGGGCTTGACAGCGGCGGACTGGTCCCATCCAACGACCGCATGGCCAGACACCGGGCGGACGCCCAACAGAACCGCACCCAACTCCTGGACGCCGCCGAAGCCGCCTTCGTCGAGATGGGCTTGAACGCGCCGCTTGATCTGATCGCCCAGCGCGCGGGCGGGGCGCGGATCACCCTGTTTCGCAATTTCGCCGACCGACAAGCCCTGATCATGGCGCTGCTCCAGCGCGGACTTCAGGAGGTCGAAGCGGAAGCCACACGCGTGGCCGATCAGGATGACGGCTTCCTGATCCTGCTCCGCTTCGTCGCCGATCGCATCACCTTGCGCTCGCCCCTGATTGACTATTGGCAGCAGGCGGACCGGCGCCTCCCGGAAATCCAGACGGCCCTGGAACGCCTGACGGCGACCTTCTATGGCCTCATCGAGCGGGCCTCGGCGGCCGGTGCTTGCCGAAAAGACCTCCAACCAGCGGACGTCCTATTGCTTCTGACCTTGATGAGCGGCGCCCTCTACGGTCGAAACGAAGCGGAGCGTAGGGATCTGGCGGATCGGGCCTGGCGACTGGTCAACCAAATCATCACGCCCCACGAGGCTGTCTGAGATTCCAAGCTGCGGCCCTCAATGCTTCATTTGCGCAATGAGCGGAGCGTCAAAGCCAACCCCTTCGCTGCTTTCGACCGCGCCATCCAACTCGCAATCTGCGGAATGAGCTCACTGGTTCAGGCTCATAGACCGTCCAAACGCTGGATCTGCCGGACATAAGCGCCGACATGACTCTTCTTCAAAGAAGCTGGACCGGCGGCCCTCGACGCCGAGCAGCTCGGCTTCGGTAGCATCGTCACGGTGTGCCTTGAACGACCGGTCCAACAGCACCACCGTTCGGGCAATCTGATCATCGTCCCGAAATGCGGCGAGGTGAACCCGAAGCCGGCGATCCAAGCGTCCGGATTTGCGCCGATCTGGTATTCCATGACGTTTTGAATTCGAGAGGGGCACGAGCGCGAAGGCGCGGTGAAACCCGTTGACGCTCCGATATCCAACGCGAGCCCACACAAGTTCAGTATCAATCGCCACTTTACAACCCGGACATTTTCGTCCATTTCGTATTCGATGACGAAGATCGAACGCAGAGATGTCGTGCGGCATCGCTTGGCCCTGCTAAGCGCGGCACGAACGGTATTCGCTGAACAGGGGGTATATGCGCCTCTTGACGCGATCGTAGACGCGGCAGGGCTCGGGCGAGGCACTCTCTATCGTCACTTTCCGGATCGGGCCGCCTTGTTGGCGGCGGTCGTTGAATCGGAAGTCGACACGCTCATTGCGGCGATGACGCCATCCCCTTTGGAAGGGAAGATCAAGGTCTTCCTGGAAGAAGCGGCGGCGGCGTCGGAACGGGATGCGGCGTTGGCCGAGGCGTGGCGCATGTTGCCCCCTGACGAGCCCGCCATGGTCGCGTTGCGAAATCGGCTCAAGACCGCTCTGAAGGAACCGCTCGAGGCCGCGATACGGGCGGGCCGGATACGTCACGATCTCACGCCGGAATTGGTGTTGATCGCGGCGCAAATGATCGGTGTCGGCATGCGAAGCGCGCCCGATGCATCGACCCGAAAGAAGGTCGTAAGTCTCATATTCGACGGCCTTCTGAGGGGTTCGGAATGAGCCGCGTTCCCCTGTTCGCCCCGCGCGAAAAGCTCGGTCAGACGATCGGCGACGTTCCGGACTGGAAGCCGCACGAGCGGCCCATGATACCGGGCTCGCCGTCAACACCGGACATGCCGGGCTCCGAGAGGCTGAAATACGGCCTCGTGGCCTTGCTTCTGGGTTTGACGGGATCCTTGGGCACGGCTCTGGTGTCCGTGAACCTCAATCAGATCCAGGGCGAACTCGGTCTGACTCCCGTCCAGGGCGCCTGGCTCAGCAGCATCTACATCATGACGAACGTCGCGATGAATCTGCTTCTGGTGAAGTATCGCCAGCAATTCGGCATCTCTCGATTCGTCATGGTCTTTCTGACCATTCTACGCTGGAGCAGCCGTGGCGGAGCTCTTCGTCACAGGCTATCCGATCGCCCTGGGGGTGCGGGCGATCTCCGGCGTCACGGGCGCGGCAATGGGCGCGCTGACCGTCTTTTATATGCTCCAGGCTCTCCCGCCGAAATACAAGCTGCAGGCCCTGGTCCTGGGGATCGGAGCCTCCCAGCTAGGCATGCCGCTCGCCCGCATCCTCTCGCCAATGCTGATCGATCTCGGGGTTGGCATGGAGTGAGCGCCCTTGAAGCCGGTCTCGCCGTGGCCAGTCTGGCTGCCGTGCTGATCGTGCGCATTCCCCCTGGAATCCGCATCCACACCTTCGAGTGGAAGGACATTGTCAGCTTTTTGCTTTTTGCCTCAGGCTTTGCGCTGGTGGTGGCCGTTCTCGGGCTCGGGCGACTTGAATGGTGGTTCGACCGTCCCTGGCTCGGCTGGGCCCTGGCCGCGGGCGTGGCCCTGATCCTGATCGGCTGGACGTTCGAGCACTATCGGGAAAATCCCTTGGTCGATACGCGCTGGTTTCTGACCGGCGGATACTTTCGCTTCGCCATCGCCATCCTTTTCGTCCGCATGTTGTTGTCCGAGCAGCCTGTGGGATCGACCGGCCTTCTTCAGGCGCTGGGCATGGCGCCAGAACAGGTCCAGCATCTCTATGTCATCGTCGCCTTCGCCACCGTAGCCGGGGTGCTGGCGGGCGCGGTCATGCTCATGATCTCGCCCAAGCTGGTGATCATCCAGTCTTTGGGAACTCTGATCCTGATCGCGATCGGCGCCTGGATGGACGCGCATTCCACGGTGCAGACCGCGCCGGCCAATCTCTACGTCAGCCAAGCGCTGATCGGTTTCGCCGCCGCCATGTTCATGGGAGCCGCCGTGATTTTGGGCATCGGGCAGCTCGTGCAGCGAGGCTTCGGGTCGGTCATCACTTTTTCCGTCACCTTCGGCGTGACTCAGGTGATCGGCGGTGTGCTCGGGGGCGCCATCCTCGGCACCTTTCAGATTTGGCGGGCCCAGCATCACGCCGCCTATCTGTCCGAAACACTCGTCGGATCGGATCCCCAAGTCGCCAGCCTGCTGCAGACCTATAGCGGCGCTTTTCGTTCCAGTATCGCTGATCCTGCCGGGCAAAGCCTTCAAGGCCTTTCAACAGTGGCCCAGCAGGTCACCCAGCAGGCCAACGTGCTCGCCTTCAACGACGTGTTCTGGTTGATCTTCTGGGTCGCGATAACTCAGCTCGTCCTGACCGTGATCTTTACGCTCCGAACGATGTTGAAAATGCGCAATGCGCCCAAATCCGCCGATACGCCAAGCGCCGCCGGCGCAGCCGCCATCTGACCCCCCTTTCGCCTGAGACGTACCGCGCCATGACAGACATGAGCCCTTCGGGTCCCCATCATCCTCACACCGCGCCTCAGCCCGAGGATGTCGGCCAAACCAAACCTGCGCCTGGGGCGGCATCTCCAGGGCCGGCGCCGAAAGCCCGACCCAAAATGACGCCGCGCGCGGCGATCCTCGCGGGCCTTCTCGGCGTGCTGGCCGTCCTGTTGATCCTTTACGCCTGGAAGCTGCCCCCTTCGGAGGCGCGATGGAGCGGACCGACAACGCCTATGTCCGGGGGCAGGTCACGGTGATCTCCCCACAGGTCAGCGGCTATATCACGGAGGTCATGGTCAAGGACTTCCAGGCAGTGCAGGCAGGTCAGCCCCTGTTCCGCATCGACGACCGCATCTATCGCCAGCGGCTGGATCAGGCCGAGGCGACCCTGGCGGCGCGCGAGGCGGACCTGGCCAACTCCGCGCAAGCGGGCGCCTCGCGACGGGCTACCCTCGGCGCCCGCGAGGCCGAGATCGCCTCGGCCCGCGCCCAGTTGGCCCGCGCCCAGGCCGATATGAACCGGGTCGCGGATCTGGCGTCGGACGGGTCCGTTTCCCTGCGCGAGCGCGACCAAGCCGAGGCCGCCCTGAGGTCCGCCGAGGCCGCCGTCCGTCAGGCCGAGGCGGGCAGAGAAGTGGCCCGCCAGGACGAACGCTCCGTCGGCGTCTCGCGCCAGGGATTGGTCGCCGCCGTGGAAGGCGCCCGCGCCGCCGTGCGCCTGGCCGAGATCGACCTGGCCAACACGGTCATCACCGCCCCCGAAGCTGGACAACTCGGCCAGGTGGGCGCGCGTCGCGGGCAGTATGTGACGGCGGGATCGCAACTGGTGTCGCTGGTGCCGCCTCAGCTCTGGGTTATCGCCAACTTCAAGGAGCGCCAGGCTGGCCGCATGATCGAGGGGCAGGCGGCGACAGTGACCGTCGACGCCCTGGGCGACCGGCGCTTCACCGGGCGGATCCAGAAAATTTCGCCGGCGACGGGCTCGGAGTTCGCCGTCCTGCCCGCGCAGAACGCCACCGGGAATTTCACCAAGATCGCCCAAAGGCTCCCTGTGCGGATCGTGCTCGACACCGGACAGGACGGTCTTGCACGCCTGCGTCCCGGCATGTCGGTGGTGGCGCGCGTCGACACCTCGACCGCGGGGAGCGACCGCTGATGCGCCCCCTCCTGCTGATGGGCGCGACCGCAATGGCGCTTTCGGCATGCGCCACCGTCGCGCCGTCCCCGCCGCCGCCCGAGGCCGCCGTCGGGGCGCCGGAGGATTGGCGCGCGGCTGCGCCGACCGGGGCCGTCGCCGAGACCGGATGGTGGGCCGCGTTCGGCGATCCCGGCCTCACCGCCGCGGTGGAGGCGGCCCTGGCGCGCAACACCGACCTGGCTGTCGCCGAGGCGCGGGTCAGAGAGGCCGAGGCGCTGTCGACCCAGGCGCGCGCGGCGCTTCTGCCCTTACTGACCGGCTCGGTCGCGGTCCAGGACGCGCGCGAACTGAACGCCTTCGGCCAGCCCTCGGAGGCGGCCGTGGCCCAGCCCCAGCTTCAGGTCGCCTATGAGGTCGATCTGTGGGGCAGGCTGCGCAACGCCGACGCTGCGTCCCGGGCCTCGCTCCAGGCCAGCCGCTTCGGTCGCGACGCGGCCGCCCTCTCGGTCGCGGCGGCCACGGCCCGAGCCTATGTGACCCTCACCTCGCTGGACGCCCAGCTGGAGGTGGCGCGCAGCACCCTGGCCTCGCGCGAAGAGGCCCTGCGGTTGGCCACGCGCCGCGTCGAGGCGGGCCAGATCTCGCGTCTAGAGCTGACCCAGGCCCAGGCGGAGTATGAAGCGACGGCACAGCGGGTTCCCGCGCTGGAACTGGCGATCCGTCGCCAGGAGAACGGCCTCAGACTGTTGACCGGCGACCTGCCCGGCGCGGTCGAGCGAGGCCGATTCGACACCCTGGCCCTGCCGCAACCCGGGCCGGGCCTGCCCTCCAGCCTTCTGGTCCGGCGTCCCGACATCGCCCAGGCCGAGGCGCAGCTGGTCGCCGCCGACGCCAGCCTGGCCGCGTCGCGCGCGGCGCTTCTGCCCCAGGTGCGGCTGACCGGCTCGCTCGGAGAACTGTTTATTGAACACCTCGATCCGGTGACCGTATGGAGCCTGGGCGGCAGCCTCTTGGCCCCGCTGTTCGACGGGGGACGGCTGTCGGCCCAGGCCGAGGCCTCCGAGGCGCGCCGCGATCAGGCCGCCTTCGCCTATCGGCGCGAGGTGCTGGGCGCCTTCGCCGAGGTTGAGAACGCGCTGGAGGGCACGACGCGTCTGGAGACCCAGGCCCGCCAAGCCGAAGCCCAGCGCGCGGCCCAGGACGAAGCCCTATTCCACGCCCGCAACCGCTACCGCGCGGGCTACGCCGCCTACCTGGAGGAGCTTGACGCCCAACGTGGCCTGTTCAGCGCGGAACTTATGATCGTTCAACTGCGCGAAAACCAGCTGCTGAATGCAGTCGCCCTCTATCAAGCCTTGGGCGGCGGATGGAATTCACCGGTCAACCAGGAGCAACCATGATGCCGCGTCCCGGTTTCCGGCGTCTCGGCGCCTGTAATATGCTGGCCGGCGCCCTCGGCGCCGCATTGGGCGTCGTTCTGGGGATGGCGGTCGCCGGGGCGGCGTCGGCCCAGCCCCAGCCGTTCGAACCCGTGCCGGACACACCGGAATGGAACGTCGACATCAGCGCCGGGGCGGTCTCTGGCTTCAGCTCGACCGGGCGAGAGGCGAACCGGGTGAACGCCACGCCCTGGGCCGATTTCAACTGGCGCAACCGGGTCTACGGCAATCCGCTCGACGGGCTCGGCTACAATATCGTGGCCGACGACGGGCTGAGGGCGGGCGTGCAGCTTCGGCCGCATTATTGCGGTAAGTCGGCTATCGAGGGGCTGGACCTGCCCGACCTCGGCGCCGACATGGCGGTCTATGGCTTCGTCCGGATTCCGGGGAACATCTCGGTCGGCGGACGTGTCATGCGCGACATCAGCGGCCAGACCGACGGAACGACCTACTACGCCTCGGCCTCGCACCAGGGCGTGACGCGCATCGGCCTGTTGCAGAGCACCTTGTATGCGCGAGGCGGTGACGCCCGCAACGACGCCTATTTCGGCGTCGACGCCGACGCGGCAAGTGTGACCGGTCTTACGCCCTATGCGCCGGGAAGCGGCGTCCGGAACACCGGCGTCGCCTTCCTGATGCTGACGCCGATCGGCGACCGCTGGGCCGTGGCGACTTTCGCCAACGCCGAGCGGGCAATGAGCGACGTCGCCGACAGCCCCCTGATCCAGGCTCGAGACGAACAGGAGATGGCTATCGCGGGGATTCTGATCGTGCGCCGTTTCGGCGGCTGGTAGTTTTCCGGTCGGGCGATGACGCCCGGCCTCCACGCGGCGAATGACGCCGCAAATGACGGGGCTGAACTCATGGATACGCATTTCAATCCGCTTGGAGATTTTCTGAGCCGGGCCTGGTGGTTGCTGCTGTTGCGCGGCTTGGCCGCCATTGCCTTCGGCGTCCTGACCTTCGTTTGGCCTCAGGTGACGTTGCTGACGCTGGTGATCCTCTACGGAGTTTACGCCATTCTGGACGGCGCGTTCGCCTTGCTCGGGGCCATCCGTGGCGGCGGCCTGGCGCCGCGCTGGTGGCTGGCCGTCGTGGGACTCGTGGGACTGGCGGCGGGCGCGGTCGCCCTGGCCTTGCCCGACCTGACCGCCGTCGCCCTTGTGGTCATCATCGGCGCGGCGGCCATCGCGCGCGGTATCTTCGAGATCGTCGGCGCCATCCAGCTGCGCAAGACGATCCGCAAGGAGTGGCTGCTGATCCTGTCCGGCGCGATCTCTGTGCTGTTCGGTTTGGCCGTCATCGCCGCCCCCGGCGCCGGCGCCCTGGCCCTGGTCTGGCTGATCGGCGCCTGGGCCATCGTCGCGGGCGTGCTCACGGTCGCTCTGGCGCTCAAACTGCGGAAAATAACGAGCTGAACGTGTCGTTCGGAAAACGGACTGCCGCCCCTCTGATCGCAGCCGCCCTGAAGGCCGCGGTCGAGGGTCTGCTGGCCGAATGCATCACGGCGCAGGCCGAGAATAACTGCCCTGAGGCTTACCGTATCCGCGATCGTGGTCTGCGCCCTTTTAAGTGATCCATCCCCTATGTTGGTCTGCGGACCGGAATGGATGGAGCCAAGGATGGCCAGGAAGCGTCACAAGCCCGAAGAGATCATAGCCAAGCTGCGCCATGTCGAGGTGCTGACGGGGCAAGGCAAGTCGATCTCGGAGGCGTTGAAGACGATCGCGGTGACGGAGATGACGTACTTCCGCTGGCGGGCGGCGTTCGGCGGGATGAAGACCGATCAGGTCAAACGGATGAAGGCGCCGGAGCTTGAGAACGCCAGACTGCGTCGTGCGGTGTCGGACCTGACGCTGGACAAGCTGATCCTGTCGGATACGGCCCGAGGGAACTTCTGAGCCCTGCCCGTCTCTGGGCCTGTATCGACAAGGTGCGGGCCGAGTTGAACGTGTCAGAGCGGCGCGCCTGGGGGTGCTCCACCACCATAGACATATCGTGACTTTGGACAGGTGATCGTCGGCCGCCGACGATAGCTACGATGTTTATTCAGATTTGGCTCGAGTCGCTTTACGCTCTGCCTGAAATGACATGCGTTTCCCTGTATTTGGAACCGCATTTCTGGCGCAGGATCGTGAAAACCTTCTAAGAAGCATTAGTTTAACGGCTTAGGCGGCAGAGAGGATTTGGCTAAGTTTGAGCTATTCCCTGTTTAAGCGGCTCGATCAGGGAATCAGCCGGCACATTTTGGATGTGCCGGTCACGGAGAGAATGACCTCCCCTCCTTGGCACACCACCAGTTTCCTGAAGCCCGGTTGCGAAGGCAGCCGGGCTTCTTTGCTTTTCGTCTCGCGTTGACCCGGCGCGCGACGCGCCGCATGGCTGCCGCGATGACCGACGCGCCCTCATTCGACGACCGCCTGGCGACCTATGCGGCCCCGATCGCGGGGGCGACGCCGACGACCTATGACGTGCCCGATACGGTCGAAATGGCGCTGTGCGGCCCGGCCCAGACGGTGGACGAGGTGCTGGAGACGCTCGCTGGCCTGCCCTACGGGCGCGCTCAGGCGGCGAAGTTCCCCTCCCGGCGCCTGCGCGAACTGGTCGAGACCTATGTGGCGCCCGTGTCGCGCGCCTTCCTGGCCGCCGGACGGCGGCGCCCCTTCCTGGCCCGTCTGGGCGACAACCGCGACGCCATGAGCCGCCCCGGCTTCGTCAAGTCGCGGATGATCGAGGATCCGGGCCAGGGCGTCCTGGCCCCGCTGAACCACGCCCGGCATTTCAGCCCCGTCGCCGATGTCGCCGCCGTGGATCGCCCCTACGCCGACAAGGACGACCGCCTGGTCTGGCGCGGCGCGACCACCGGCCGCTTCATCCGCGCCGAGCCGGACGCCCCGCCCTATTCGGCCCGCTACCATGTCCACCGCCTGGCGGGCGAAGGCGCGGCCCGCGCCGACTGGGATATCGGCTACAGCCTGGTCACCCGTCCGCAGCACCTGGTCGACGTGCCGCTGGAGACGATCCACGCGGCGACGCGCCCGCACCTGTCGATGACGCAGCTGCTGGGCTCTAAGTTCCTGCTGGTGCTGGAGGGCAACGACGTCTCCTCCGGGCTGAAATGGATCCTGGCTTCGCAGTCGGTCCCGGTCATGCCGACGCCGACGGTCGAATCCTGGGCTTGCGAGGCGATGCTTCGGCCGTTCGTCCATTATGTGCCGGTCGCCTCGGACCTGTCCGACCTGGCCGAGGTCCACGCCTGGTGCCGCGACAACGACGCCGCCTGCCGCGACATGGCCCGCGCAGGCCAGGTCTTCATGGCCGCCTTCGGCGACCCCGAGAGCGAAGACCGGCTGCTCGCGGCGGTGGTCCAGACCTATGCCGACCGGGTGACGCTGGCGCCGGGCGGACCCGAGGCGCGCGCCGTCCTGGCCCGGATCGCCGGACTGTCATGGTGAGATTCGCTTAACCGCGTCCGTGAACGGGACCGCAAGCGCCGATCGCTAGGGTGATCGACAGGACGACGTTTCCGTCCGGCCTGTCCGAGCGTTTCGCCCCATGCTGTTTCTTCTGAACGACGTCGTGTTCGATCTGGACGAGGCCTGCCCGGCCACGCCCGCCGACGCGCGCCGTTTCGAACAGCTGGGCTTCGACTATGTGCTGGAGCTGGGCTGCGAGCTGTTCGCCGAGGATCCGCTGCTGCATCGAAACGACCCGGCCCGGGCGCGTCGCCTGGCCTGGTTGATCGCCAACCGCAGCCCCGACGTGAACGCCGCCCTGTTCGCCGCGCCGGACGCCGGGTGCGAGCCCGATCTGGTCGAGCCGCGCTTCTGCGCCCTGCCCGAAGCGGTCATCCGCCAACTTCAGGCCAAGGGCCGTCGCCTGGACGCGGTCGCCGCCGACCGCGCCGTCTGGAACCGCCTGGCGGCCTGACCCGGTCTAGACCAGGGTGTTGAACACCACGTGGACCAGCGTGGCCACGCCGACAATGAAGCCGAAGCCGACCGCCAGGCCGATCGCGGGATGCAGCGTGTTCGGTGGAACGTTCGCTCGGCGCATAGCCGATCGCACGGTCTTCAGGATGGATCACAGCCATCGTCGTTTCCTTTCCCTTCACGGGCGTCCCGCTCTGATGGCGGGATCGGCGCCGTTGACAGGACAATGACTCCAATAGCCCTCTATGGCGAGGGGTTATTTGATCTCGCGCAAAATCGTGACTTCGGGCCCGGTTCGGGCTAGTTGCGCCGCTCCGAGGATCCCGACATGTCGACACTGACCCTGCCCGAGGAGGCTGCGCGACGGCGCACCTTCGCCATCATCGCCCACCCCGACGCCGGCAAGACGACCCTGACGGAGCACATCCTGCTGGCCGGCGGCGCCATCCGCGCGGCCGGGGCCGTGCGGGCGCGGGGCGAGAACCGGCGGGCGCGCTCGGACTGGATGAAGATCGAGAAGGAACGCGGCATCTCCGTCACCGCCTCGGTCATGACGTTCGAGCACGACGGCAAGATGTTCAACCTCTTGGACACGCCGGGGCACGAGGACTTCTCGGAAGACACCTACCGCACGCTGACGGCCGCCGACTGCGCCATCATGGTGCTGGACGCCGCCAAGGGCATCGAGCCGCAGACGCTGAAGCTGTTCGAGGTCTGCCGCCTGCGCGACATCCCGATCATCACCTTCATCAACAAGCTGGACCGCGAGGCCCAGGACCCGATGACGCTGCTGGACGACATCGCCAGCCGGTTGCAGCTGGACCCGTCGCCGATCTGGTGGCCCGCCGAGAGCGGTAATCGCCTGCGGGGCATGGCGCAGCTGGGGACCGGCACGTTCCAGCCTTACGCCCGCAAGACCGCCGGCTCGGACGAAGACCCGGACCATCCCGCCGCCCTGCCGCTGTCCGACGCCGCCGCTCATTTCGAGGGCTCGGAGCAGGCCGACCTGGCCGAGGCGCTGGAGCTGGTCGAGGCGGGCTACAAGCCCTTCGACCGTCAGGCCTTCCTGGAAGGGCACATGACGCCGGTGTTGTGGGGTCGGCCCTGCGCCACTTCGGCATCGACGAACTGCTGAAGGCCATCGGCGACTGGGCCCCGGCGCCCAAGACCATGAAGGCGAGGAAGGAGGCCCCGCCCGAGACCCGCAACGCCCCGGCGCCCGAGGATGTCGTGGTCGAACCCGGCAAGGACGAGGTGACGGGCTTCGTCTTCAAGGTCCAGGCGAACATGGACCCCAACCACCGCGACCGCATCGCCATGTTCCGCATGGCCTCGGGCAGCTTCAAGCTCGGCATGAAGCTTAAGGTCCAGAACACGGGCAAGCAGCTGTCGGTGAACGCACCCATCATGTTCTTCGCCTCCGATCGCGAACTGGCCGAGGACGCCTACGCCGGAGACGTGATCGGAATTCCGAACCACGGCGTGCTGCGCGTCGGCGACAGCCTGTCGGAAAGCGGCATGATACGGTTCGCCGGCCTGCCCAACTTCGCCCCGGAAATCCTGCAGCGCGTGCGGGTCAAGGATCCCCTGAAGGCCAAGCACCTGAAGAAGGCGCTGGAAGGCCTGGCCGAGGAAGGCGTGACCCAGCTGTTCCGGCCCGAGTTGGGCTCGGACTTCATCGTCGGCGCCGTGGGCCAGCTGCAGTTCGAGGTCATGGCCGACCGGCTGGGCGAGGAATACGGCCTGGAAGTCATCTTCGAGCACAGCCCCTACGCCGAGGCGCGCTGGATTTCGGGCGAGAAGGCGGACCTGGAGGATTTCGCCTCCAAATACCGCCCGCAGATGGCCGTCGATATCGACCAGAACCCGGTCTTCCTGGCCAAGTCGTCATGGGAGACCGGCTATGTCGGCGAACGCTTCCCCAAGATCGCCTTCCTGAAGACAAAGGAGCGCGGCTGATCGGGGCAGGACGTCGCGTTGCGGCTGTCATCTTCTCCGAGTAAGCCCTGTGGGGGGACGTGTGGAGGACGGCGTGAGGGTTGGGGCGATTGTATCGGCGGCCGCAGTCGCGATGGCCGCAGCGACGCCGGCGAACGCCGAATGGCTGCGGGCCGAGACCGACAACTTCGTCGTCTATGGCGAGGGGCGGCCCGACGACCTACGCCGTCATGCCGAGAAGCTGGAACGGTTCGACGCTATGATGCGTCGCCAATTCGGGATCGGCGCGGCGGAGGGCGCGCGCAAGTTGCCGGTCTATTTGGTCTATACGGGCCGGGAACTGCGGGAAATTCACCCCGGCCTGCCGGAAGGCGCGGCAGGGTTCTATTCGGCGAGCGAGATCGACGTCTACGCCGCGCTTAATCGGCGCAGCGGCGACGACGTGCTGCTGCACGAATACGCCCACCACTTCATGTACCAGAATTTTCCGGGCGCCTATCCCGGCTGGTTCACGGAAGGATTCGCCGAGTTCTTCATGACGGCGACGGTCGAGAACGCCGACGCCGTGAAGGTCGGCTACTTCAATCAGGGCCGCCTTAACGTACTGAACCACGTCGCCTGGATTCCCATGGAGACGCTGCTGACGGCGCGGCCGCGCCAGTTGCAACAGCGCTATGCGCGCGCCGCCTTCTATTCGCAGTCCTGGCTGCTGACCCACTATCTGGTTATGGACCCCGAACGTCGCCGGGGCCTGGACGCCTATCTGGCGGCCGTCGGCCGCGGGACGCCCGAGGCGGAAGCGCTAAAAACCCACCTGGGCCACGACTACGCCAGCCTGGAAGCCGCCTTGCGCGCCTATCTTCGCGGACGAATGGGTTATGCGGAAGCGGACCTGTCGGACGTCCATCCGGAGGTGCGCTTCGCCGCGCTGCCGGCGAGCGCCGATCGTCTCCTGTTCGACAGCTTGACGATCCGCTACCCCAAGTCGCCGCAGGAAATCCAGGAACTTCTCCCTCGCATACGGGCGGACGCGGCCCCCTATCCCGAAGACCCTCTGGCCCTGACCACCCTTGCCCGGGCCGAATTCCAGTGGGGTGATGCGGAGGCGGGCGAAGCGGCGCTAGCCAAGGTTCTGTCGATAACGCCCGACGACCCTGAGGCCCTGCAACTGGCTGCGAACCGGCGAGTAATGCAAAGTCGGGAGGCGACGGACGAGGCGGCGCGGCTGATCCTCGTCAACGAGGCGCGCGGCTATCTGGCGCGTGCGGTCCAGGCCGCGCCGACGGACTACCGCATCTACCTAGCCCTGGCGAGAACGCGACGCGGCGCGACGGGATATCCCAACGACAACGACCTGCAGACGTGGCGTCTCGCGGTGGCCTATGCGCCTCAGGTGATGGGGATAAGGCAGGAAGCGGCCGAGGCGTTGAGGGCCGGCGGACGGGAAGACGAGGCCCGGGCCGTGCTTCAGGCCGTCGCGAACAATCCCCACTCGGATGGCCGAACAGCCTTGCCCGAAGGCGCCCAGTCAGGCGCCGATGCACGCTGAACGACGACGCGGTCGCCCGCCCCTTCCCCTGCGACGAGGAAGGCGCCATCGTTCCGCCCGTCGGGCGCCTTAGCGCCGGAGGCATCATGGTTCTCGCACCCGCCGTCGCCGCCGTCCTGTTCGCCCAGTCCCCGGGCGGGCTGGTTTCCTATGAGGAAGCGGTGCGCTGCGCCGGCCTGACCCAGGCGGCGTCGGAACTGGAGGGCGGCGAAAGCCCGGAGGGGCGCGCGCTCTATGACGCCGCCCTCTACTGGTCGCTGGCGGCCATGCGGGCCGGCACCGCGGCGGGCCGGACCAGCCAGGCGGCCGAAAACGACCAGACCCGCGCCCGCATCGAAGGTGTGCGCCAGTTGAGCGCCGACGCGCCCGCCGCGCGGGCCGCCCTGCGCCAATGCCGCGAGCGCGCGCCCAAGCTGGACTGAAGCTGGGGATAAGACCCGGCGAACCGGAGCGGCGGCGTCGCGTTTGCTTTGCAGACGCCTGGGGCGCAACCTTCGTCCCGAACCGGGAATACACGCGAGTCGCCCATGTTCGAGTTCGGCCGAGACCTTCGCAAACTGTTCGACAAGGCGCGCGAGAGCGAGGATCTGGGCTGGGTCGAGCTGATCGGCGTGGACCTGTTGCACGCCGAGGCGCGCCGCGAATCCATCGACGCCGGCCGCGTCTCCTGCGCCCGACCCTTCGAGACCGAACGCCGCGCCGGCGCGCTGTGGCGCGAGCACGCCCGCCGCACGGGCGCGGGCGACAGCCTGGATCGGGCCGAGCGCGCCGCCGAAGGTCTTTCGCGCGCCGCCGCCTCTGACGATCAGCGCGCCCTGGCCGCCATCGACCGCGCCCAGGTGCTGTTGTTGCGGTTCGACCTGTGCGGCGATCCAACCCGGTTGGCGATGGCGCTGGAGGGTTTCGGCGCGGCCCGGCCGACGCGACGGGGCTGGGTGACGGCGGAGGCGATGGCGGTCCAGGCCCTGGTCCAGGCGCGCCAGGCCCGTCTGTCGAACCAGGGAGAGGCGCTGCAGGAGGCCTCCGCCGCCCTGGACGCCGCGGTGCAGGCCGCCGTCGCCAAGGGGCTGCCCAACGCCGACGACCTGAAGCTGGATCGCGCCGCCCTGGCGCTGGAGGTCGGGATCCTGAACCGCGACAGCCGCCTGCTGGACCTGGCGGGCCGGGACCTGAGCGCCCTGGCCGAGACCTTTTCGCCCGACCGCCGGCCGCTGAGCCGGGCGCGGGTGCTGGCGCTGTGCGGCGCCGGACTGTCGGCCCTGGCCGCCGCCGCCGGCCATTCCCAGGCCCAGGCGCAGGGGCTGATGATGTTCCAGGCCGCCGCCGAACAGTTCACCCCCGATCACAGTCCCCTGGACTGGGCCGCGATCCAGGTGGCCCAGGCCGGCGAAGGCGACGGCCCGCTGATGCCTCTGGTCCAGGCGGAGGCCCTGACCCAGGGCCAGGGATTGGTGCTGGGCGCCCTGTCGCGCGAACGACGGCTGGCGCGCGAGATCGCCCTGGCGGCCGAGGTCGGCGACCGGGCCGGGCTGGACCAGATCGAGACGCGGCTGCGCGACCGCCTTCCGGCCGCGGGCAAGGCGCCGCTGGACTGGGTCGCCGATCAGCTGGGCATGGCCCGCCTGGCCCTGGCGCGCCTGGCGGTCGGCAAGGCGCCGCCCCCGCCCTGACGCTGGGCCTGCTGGAGGCCGAGGCCGTGGCCCGCGAGATGGGCGCTCTCGTTCTGGCCGACCGCGCGGTCGGTCTGCGCGCCCGGGCGTAAGGGTCAGTTCCGCTTCAGGGCCCCGAACAGGACCGCGCCCATCGCGAAGGCGGCCGCCGACAGCCACAGCACCGGACGGTAGCCGGCCTGGACCAGATCCAGCGCCGCCAGGGCCATCAACGGGGCCCAGGCCTGCGGCAGGGCGGCGGCCAGGTTGATCAGGCCCAGGTCCCCGCCTCTCTGGTCGCGCGGCGGCAGGGCGTCGACCAT
Source organism: Brevundimonas albigilva (assembly GCF_023503965.1). GTDB lineage: Bacteria > Pseudomonadota > Alphaproteobacteria > Caulobacterales > Caulobacteraceae > Brevundimonas > Brevundimonas albigilva. Next base: position 595,076 of record NZ_CP097298.1, read on the forward strand.
CAGCCCGGTCTCAACGGCGTAGTAGATCCCCGTGCCCAGGCCGTGAACGGCGAAGGCGGCGACGACCCAGGGCCAGTCCGACGCCATCGCCAGAAGCCCGCCCGACATCGCCAGAACCGCCGCGCCGGTCACGGCGCCCGCGCCGCCGTCGCAGCCGCCCACCCGCCAGTCCCAGGACCAGCGACACCCCCAGGACGACGCCGAACGACACCCCGGTCAGCAGCGCCAGACCGGCCTCCGGCGGCGCGCCGTAACGGGCCTGGAAGTTCGTGTCCGCGGCGATGAAGTAGAGCAGATAGACGTTGCCGACGACGAAGCCGGTGGTCATCGCCGACCGGCCCAGCCAGACCAGAACGAAGTCCCTGTGGGCGAACGGCCCGAACCAGGCCGTGACCGAGCCGGGCGTCGCCTCGACCGGCGCTTCGCCGTCGCGCGCGCCGTCTTCGCGCATGCGGAACACGAAGGGCAGGACGCCGACGACCAGGATCGCCGCCAATGCGCCGTAGCGGGCCCCGTCCTGTGTCAGCCAGCCGCCGACCAGGGCCGCGCCGACCATGTTTCCCAGCGGATAGCTGACCCCCATCGCCGCCGACAGACGCCCCCGCGCGGCCGCGGGCGTCCGGTCGGCGAACAGCGCCAGAAGCGCGGCCAGCAAGGCGTTGAAGCCGATCTGGAACAGCACCACCCCCGCCGTCAGCGCCGCGCCCGTGGTCGCCGTGGCGATCACCGCATAGGCCGCCAGAACCCCGGCGACGCCGCCCGCCATCCACGGCCGCCGACGCCCCAGACGCGAGCGCGTCCGATCGCTCAGCACCCCGGCCGCGACATTGGAGACCGCCGCCGTGATCGCGCCCCAGAACAGGGCCGTGCTCAGCAGGGTTTCCTTGGCGGCGGCGTCGATCGCCTCCGCCCGCAACGGGACCAGCATTCCCAGCAGCGGCGCCATGGCGATGAAGGCCGCTAGATAGGCGACGCCCAGCCCCGCCATGAACGCCGACGACGGCGCCGCATCATCGCGCATGACGCCCTCCCCGGCGGGACTTCAGACCACGGGCACGGCCTGGCTCAGTCGACCGCCGACGCGGATCGGCTCCACGCGCGTCGCCAGGCCGGTGCGGTCGTCGGTCTCGACGAAGACGCCGCACACCGTCGCGGGTCCCGACGCCGGCGTGTAGCGGCCGCCGGAGATGCGGGTGGTGAAGCGCCGCAGGGGCTCGTCCTTCTCGTTGCCGATGACGCTGTCGTAGTCGCAGCAGCCGCCGGCGTCGGTCTGATAGGCCGTGCCGCCGGGCAGGATCTGGCAGTCGGCGGTGGGCACGTGCGTATGGGTGCCGACCACCAGCGACGCGCGCCCGTCGCAGAAGTGGCCCATGGCCATCTTCTCGCTGGTCGCCTCGCAATGCATGTCGACGATCACGGCGTCGGCCACGGCGCCCAGGGGGGCGGCGGCCAGTTCGCGCTCCACCGCGCCGAAGGGATCGTCCATCGGATCCATGTGCACGCGGCCCAGCACGTTCATGACCAGCACGGTGCGGCCGCTGTGGGTTTCGAACAGATTGGCCCCGGCGCCCGGCGCGTCCATCAGGCGCGGATAGTTGGCCGGCCGGATCAGGCGCGGCTCGCGCACGATATAGGTAAGAGCCTCGCGCTGGTCCCAGCTGTGGTTGCCCAGCGTCAGGCAGTCGGCGCCCGCCATGAACAGTTCGCGCGCCGTGTTCTCGGTGATGCCGAACCCGCCCGCCGCGTTCTCGGCGTTGACCACCACGAAGTCGAGCTTCAGGTCGCGCTTCAGGCCCGGAAGATGGTCGCTGATCCCGTCACGGCCGGACTTGCCGATGACGTCGCCGAAGAATGCCAGTCTCATTCGAAAGCCGTATAGCCGGTCTCGGCCAGAACGCCATGCAGGCGGATGTCGTGCGGGTCGAGGTCCAGCCGATCGACGACTTGGCCAGCATAGGCGAAGCCGACCCGCGCGACGTCGGGCCGGGCGGCGAAGGTGCGATCATAGTAGCCGCCGCCCTGCCCCAGCCGCCCTCCTTCGGCGTCGAAGGCCAGCAACGGCGTGACGATCAGATCGGGGTCGACCACCGCCGCCAGCGGCAAGGGGGCGGGACATCCCGCCACATCCAACTCCAGCGGATCACCGAACGACCAGGCGCGAAAGATCATCGGCGCGGCGCGTTCAAGGACCACGGGTAGGCACAGCCGGCGCCCGGCCGCTTCCAGCGCCATCGCCAAGGCGTCGGTGTCCAGTTCCGAGCCCACGGCGCGATAGAGGGCCACGATCTGGCCCGGCGGCAGGCGATCAGCATGGGAGGCGGCGCGCGAGGCGGCCGTCGGATCGGCCTCGGCCAGCCGCTTTCGCAGGGCGCGGGCCGCCGATCTGAGTTCGTGCTTGTCGGACATTGCGGGCGCTCAAACAGCGAGCGACCGCGTCGCGAGCGGTGGCGCCCAGACCAAAGAGAAAGGGTGGCGGCGCCGCGTGAACCGTGAAGGGCGGTTTAAATCCTCTCGACCTGGGTAGCCAGGTGGGCTCCGTGTGCCCGGGCCCTCGAGCCCAAACAGGGACAGATCCCTTCGAGTGAATTAAGGTCGCGAGGAAATGTTGCCTTCGACGAGGGCCGCAGCAGGACCCGCCGCCGGACAAGATAGGCGTTCGCGTCGTCCGGCGCCAGAGCGCCGTGCTGTCGTCAGACGCTCTGGGCGATCTTCTCGATCCGGGCGGCCACGGCGTTCAGCGCCTCGGCCACGCCGTCGGACGATGCGGCCGCCGGCGCCGCCGACGCCTTGCCGCCCCTCGCCTCCTGCAGTTCGTCGGCCAGGATCAGCGCCGACATCAGGAACAGCCGCAGGTCGCCGACATTGCCCACGCTGTCGGCCACGGCGCGCACCTGGGCGTCGAACTGCCGGGCCAGGGCGCGCACGCGGTCCTCCTGGCCGTCGGCGCATCCGACGGCGTAGGGGCGCCCGTTGACCTCGACCGTCACCGTCGCCATCAGACGGCCCCTTCCGTTTCGGCCAGCACCTCGCGCACCGCCTCGGCGGCGCGGGCCAGGGCCTGGGACGCCTCGCGACCGGCGGCCTCCAATTCGGCCACGCGCGCGGCCTCGGGCCGGGGCGCGAACAGGTCGTCGTCCGGGATCGGCGGCGCCGAGGCCGGGCGCGCCTTCAGGTCCAGGATCTTGCGTTCCAGTTCGGCCAGGGCCCGGTCGATGCGGGCCCGTGCGGCCGTGGTGGCGTCGGCCATCGGTCGCTCCTTCAGATTCCGTATAGAACCCGAGGACGCGTCGGGGTAAAGGCGGCGCGCCCCTGTTTTTCCGCCTTTCGACGAAAGGTCTCCGCCGTGACCGACGCCAAAGCCGCACCTAAGGCCACCCCCGAGCAGATGGCCAACGCCATCCGCGTCCTCGCCATGGACGGGGTCGAGAAGGCCAAGTCGGGCCACCCCGGCATGCCGATGGGCATGGCCGACGTGGCCACGGTGCTGTTCTCCAGGTTCCTGAAGTTCGATGCGGCGCATCCCGACTGGGCCGACCGCGACCGCTTCATCCTGTCGGCGGGCCACGGCTCGATGCTGATCTACGCCCTGCTGCACCTGACGGGCTACAAGGCGGCGACCAAGGAAGAACTGTCGAACTTCCGCCAGTGGGGATCCAAGACCGCCGGCCACCCGGAATACGGCCACATGCCGGGCGTGGAGGTCACCACCGGCCCGCTGGGCCAGGGGCTGGCGACCTCGGTCGGCTTCGCCCTGGCGGAGCGCCATCTGGCGGCCAAGTACGGCGACGATCTGGTCGATCACCGCACCTGGGTGATCGCCGGCGACGGCTGCCTGATGGAAGGCGTGTCGCAGGAGGCCATCGCCCTGGCCGGCCGGCTGAAGCTGTCGAAGCTGACGGTCCTGTGGGACGACAACGAGATCACCATCGACGGCAAGGTGTCGCTGTCGGACGCCACCGACCAGAAGGCGCGCTTCAAGGCCGCCGGCTGGGCCGTGCGCGCCATCGACGGCCATTCGATGAGCGAGATCAAGGCCGCCCTGAAGTGGGCCCAGCGTCAGGAAAAGCCGACGCTGATCGCCTGCAAGACCAAGATCGGCAAGGGCGCCGCCACCATGGAAGGCAGCCACAAGACCCACGGCGCGGCCCTGGGCGCCGCCGAGATCGCCGCCACCCGACTGGGCCTGGCCTGGGACCACGACCCGTTCGAACTGCCCGCCAACATCGAGGAGGCCTGGCGCAAGGTCGGCCGTCGCGGCGCCAAGGATCGCAAGAAGTGGGAGGCCCGCCTGGCCGCCTCGCCGCAGGCCGCCGACTTCACCCGCGCCATGAGGGGCGACCTGCCCGAGGGCGCCTTCGACGCCCTGAACGCCAAGATCGCCGAACTGGTCGAGACCCAGCCCGCCCAGGCCACGCGCCAGTCGTCCGGCGCCGCGCTGGAGCAGGTGTTCGCCGCCATCCCCGAACTGGTCGGCGGCTCGGCCGACCTGACCGGCTCGAACAACACCTTCGTCAAGGACACGCCGATCCTGGACGCCCCGACCTATGAGGGGCGCTACGTCAACTGGGGCATCCGCGAGTTCGGCATGGCCGCCGCCATGAACGGCCTGGCGCTGCACGGCGGCGTCATCCCCTACGGCGGCACCTTCATGGTGTTCTCCGACTACAGCCGCCCGGCCATCCGCCTGGGCGCCCTGATGGGGGTCCGCGCCATCCACGTGCTGACCCACGACTCCATCGGCCTGGGCGAGGACGGCCCGACGCACCAGCCGGTCGAACACCTGGCCGCGCTGCGCGCCATTCCGAACCTGCTGGTCTTCCGCCCCGCCGACACGGTCGAGGCCATGGAATGCTGGAAGATCGCGCTGGAGACGAAGACCGCGCCGTCGGCCATGGCCCTGTCGCGTCAGAAGACGCCGGCCGTCCGCACGGTCGCCGCGTCGGACAATCTGTCGGCCCGCGGCGCCTATGAGATCAAGGCCGCGAACGGAGAGGCCAAGGTCACCATGTTCGGCACCGGCACGGAGCTGGCGCTGGCGCTGAAGGCGGCCGAGACGCTGGAGGCCGAAGGCGTGGCGACCCGCGTCGTCTCCGTCCCCTGCTTCGAACTGTTCGAACGGCAGGACGCCGCCTATCAGGCCTCGGTCATCGGCCGGGGCACGGTGCGCGTGGCGGTGGAAGCCGCCATCAAGCAGGGCTGGGAACGCTTCATCGGCGAGGACGGCGGCTTCGTCGGCATGACCGGTTTCGGCGCGAGCGCTCCGGCGGAGGTGCTTTACGAGAAGTTCGGCGTCACGGCCGAGGCGGTGGTCGCGGCGGCCAAGGCGCGTCTGTAAGCCTCGGATCCTCCCCGCTTGCGGGGAGGGGGACCACGCGCAGCGTGGTGGAGGGGGCGGATGCAGGCGAGATGTATCCGCATGGACTCCGCTTGAACTTTCCACAGCCGGTGCGAGGTCCGCCCCCTCCACCGCTTCGCGGTCCCCCTCCCCCGTTGCGCTGCGCTTCACAGGGGAGGAGCGCAAGGAGCAGATGATGAAACTGGGCACCCCGCTTTCAGACAGCGCCGTCCGCGTGATGCTGCTGGGCTCCGGCGAACTGGGCAAGGAAGTCGCCATCGAGCTTCAACGCCTGGGCGTCGAGGTCATCGCCGTCGATCGCTATCCCAACGCCCCCGCCATGCAGGTCGCGCACCGCAGCCACGTCATCCCCATGACCGACGCCCAGGTGCTGAACGGCGTCATCCTGGCCGAGGCGCCGCACATCATCGTGCCCGAGATCGAGGCCATCGCCACCGACGTGCTGGCGGGGATCGAGGCCGCCGGCCTGGCCCGCGTCATCCCCACCGCGCGCGCCACCCAGCTGACCATGAACCGCGAGGGCATCCGCCGCCTGGCCGCCGAGGAGCTGGGCCTGCCGACCAGCCCCTACGCCTTCGCCGGCAGCGCGATGGAACTGGCCGAGGCGGCGAACCGCATCGGCCTGCCGGTCTTCGTCAAGCCGGTCATGTCGTCCTCGGGCAAGGGGCAGTCGATGATCGACGCCCTGGAGGACGCCCCCAACGCCTGGGCCTACGCCCAGTCCGGCGGCCGGGTGGACGCCGCCCGCGTCATCGTCGAGGGCCGCATCGACTTCGATTTCGAGATCACGCTTCTGACCGTCCGCTCGCTGGGCGCCGACGGCCAGGTCCGGACCGACTTCTGCGCCCCCATCGGCCATCGCCAGGTGAAGGGCGACTATGTCGAAAGCTGGCAGCCCCAGGCCATGAGCCCCGCCGCCCTGAGCGCCGCCCAGGACATCGCCGGCAAGGTCACGGACGCGCTGGGCGGCCTGGGGGTCTTCGGCGTGGAGCTGTTCGTCAAGGGCGACCAGGTCTGGTTCTCAGAGGTGTCCCCGCGCCCGCACGACACGGGCCTGGTCACCCTGGCCACCCAGACGCAAAGCGAGTTCGCCCTTCACGCCCGCGCCATCCTGGGCCTGCCGGTCGACGTGAGCCAGCGCGAGCCGGGCGCCAGCGCGGTCATCTATGGCGGCGTGGAGGCGCAAGGCATCGCCTTCGAGGGCGTCGCCGAGGCTCTTTCTGTTCCGACCGCCGACCTGCGCCTGTTCGGCAAGCCCGAGAGCTTCGAGCGGCGGCGCATGGGCGTCGCGACCGCGCGCGGCGCCGACGTCGATCAGGCCCGCGAACGGGCGCGCCAGGCCGCGGGCCGCGTCCGGCCGGTCGCCGGCTGACGTCCAATCGACGTTCAGTCTGGCGTCGTCCTTCCTGGGCGTCCGTGAGGACGAACCCGGAACCCAGGAGGCGAGCATCCGGCGTCGAACCCGGCCAGTAGCGTGACTGAAGCCCTGGGTTCCGGGTTCTTCGCTACGTTCAGCCCCGGAATGACGGACTAGGCATGCCCGGGCCCCCTGAATGTCGATCAAACCTAGCGATCCAAGACGGCTGCGGCCGTCGAGCCCACCCCCTTCAGGGCCGCAATGGCCGCCTCCAGGGTCGGATCGTCGCCCGAGCGCCGCTGGGCCAGGGTGCGCGGCGCGGCCAGGTCCGGCGTCACGCCCCGCTTCTCCAGCCGCACGCCGCCTGTCGTGACGAAATCCGATCGGCTCAGCGTCAGCCGCCCGCCGTCCGGCAGGTCGGTGTCCTGGGCGATCAGGACGGACCCGCCCGTCGTCTCCCCGACGACCAGGCCGCGCCCGGCTTCCTGAAGGGCGGCGGGGGTCAGTTCGGCGGCGCTGCGGCTGGCGCGATCGACCAGCACGGCGACCGGATTGGCGACCGGCTCTTCATGATCGCCGCAATCCCCGTCGGCGCGCAGCACGATGGCGCGCCCCGAGCGCGTGGTGCGGGTCGCCCAGGCCTGGCCGCGCGGCAGGAAACAGGTCAGCACCGACTCCGCCTCCCACAGCCGCCCGCCGGGATTGGCGCGCAGGTCCAGGATCACGTCGACGTCCGGCTCCAGTCCGTCGAGCTGGCTTGCGACCCAGCGGCCCAGGCCTTCATCGAACTGCTCGACCGTCAGCACCAGGACGCCGGGCCGGGAGCGGTCGGCGGTGAACGGCTGGGGGCCGTCCATCAGGCGCGGCGTCACCGTCACGTCGCGGCGCGCGCCGGTCTCGTCGGTCAGCGCCAGTTGAACCGGCCGCCCGTCGAACACCTCGACATCCGCGCCCCAGGCCCGGCCGTCCAGGGTGTTCAGGGTCCAGCCGATCTGCACGCCCGCGGCCTCGGCCGGCGATCCGGCCCGCACCCGCTCCACCGTCCAGACGTCCCGCTGGTCCCCCGCCATCAGGGTCAGCCCCATGACGGCGCGGCGCTGGTATTGGCGATCCTGGCGGCGCACGGCAGCCGGCGGGCTGGCCCCGGCGTGGCCGTCGTCCAGCAGCTCCAGCATCTCGTTCAGCACATGATAAAGCGCGCGGTCGTCGCCGGCCGCCAGCGCCTGCGGCCGGAACCGCTCGCGCGCCGCGCGCCAGTCCACGCCGTGGAGCGTCGGATCGTAATAGCCGCGTCTAACCTCTTCCCACACGCGGTCGAAGACACGCCGGTTCATGCGTGCGCGCTCAGGGCTGGGCCCGACCATGGCCGCGGAGGCGGCCGGCGCGTCGACGGCCTGGCTCACCGAAACCGCGGGCGCCCCCGCCGTCAGCGCCAGGCCGATCAGGACGACGCCCAAGAGCCTGCGATGCGCGGTCCGGTTCATGACGACGTTGTCGGCAATAACACGCCCCGCATCAAGGGGCGGCGCCCGCGCACGCTTGCTTCCACGCAGGCGCCGCGCCAAACAGCCCTCCCATCCCCGGAGCGACCATGCCGATCACCACCGTGGGCCTCGACGCCGACGACACCCTTTGGCACAACGAGACCCTCTTCCGCCTGACCCATGCGCGGTTCGTCGACCTGCTGGACGACCACGGCGACGCCGACGTGATCGAGGCGCGCCTGGCCCAGGTCGAGCGTCGCAATCTTCGGCTCTACGGCTATGGGATCAAGGGCTTCACCCTGTCCATGATCGAGACCGCGATGGAGTTGTGCGACGGCGGCGCCCCGCCCGAGGTGGTGCGCGAGATCTTGGCCGCCGGCCGCGAGATGCTGGCCCATCCGGTCGAGACCCTGCCCGGCGTGGACGAGGTGGTCGCCCAGCTTTCCGAACGATACCGCCTGGTCCTGATCACCAAGGGCGACCTTCTGGACCAGGAGCGCAAGCTGGCGGCCTCGGGCCTGGGCGAACGTTTCAGCGCCGTCGAGATCGTCTCGGAAAAGGATCGCGGGACCTACGAGCGCGTCTTTGCCCGCCACGGCACCGGTGCGGCCGAGGCCGTCATGGCCGGCAATTCCATGAAATCCGACGTGCTTCCCGCGATCGAGGCCGGCGCCTTCGGCGTCCACATCCCCTATCACGTCACCTGGGCGCACGAACTGGCGGACGCCCCGGAAGGCCACCCCCGCTACGTCTCGCTCAGCCGCATCGGCGAACTGCCCGACTGGATCGCAGCGATCGACGCATAAGCTCTTGCCCCCCGGCCTGCCCTCTCTAAACGGGCCGCTTAACCGACAACATGACGCGCACGTCGCATGGCCCCGCCGTGCGGGGACTTCTCGCGCGCGCGACGAGCGAAGGACGACGCGAAGACCTTGGACGCCTCCGACATCAGTCATGACGAACGCGACGCCATGGTGCGCGCGGCGCTGGCCGAGCAGGGCGACAGCGGCGTGACGCCGCGCCATACGCTGTTCTACTTCTATGGCGAGGGCGACCACGGCGATCTGAACGAGGTCGCCCGTCGCGCCGGCTTCCTGACGCGCGGCGCCGACGACATGACGGTGCTCGAGACGACCATGGCGGTGGACGAGGCGTCGTTCTCGGCCACCTCGGCCATGATGCAGACCTGGGCCGCGGCCTTCCAGCTGGACTACGACGGCTGGGAATGCGCGGTCGTGACCCATTAGCGTTCAATAAGAAGAAGAGGCTCCCATGCCCAAGCGCACGGACATCCAGTCCATCCTCATCATCGGCGCCGGCCCGATCGTCATCGGCCAGGCGTGCGAATTCGACTATTCCGGCGTGCAGGCCTGCAAGGCGCTGAAGGCCGAGGGGTACCGGGTCATCCTGGTCAACTCGAACCCCGCCACCATCATGACCGACCCGGAGGTGGCCGACGCCACCTATATCGAGCCGATCACGCCCGAGATGGTCGAGAAGATCATCGTCAAGGAAAAGCCCGACGCCCTTCTGCCCACCATGGGCGGTCAGACGGCGCTGAACACCGCCCTGGCCCTGCATGAATCGGGCGCGCTGGAGAAGCACGGGGTCGAGATGATCGGCGCCAAGGCCGAGGTCATCGACAAGGCCGAGGACCGCCAGAAGTTCCGCGACGCCATGGACAAGCTGGGCCTGGAGAGCCCCCGCTCCAAGGCCGCCCATTCGATGGAAGAGGCGCTGGAGGGGCTGGAGTTCGTCGGCCTGCCCGCCGTGATCCGCCCGTCCTTCACCCTGGCCGGCACCGGCGGCGGCATCGCCTATAACCGCGAGGAGTTCGAGGAGATCGTCCTGCGCGGCCTGGACCTGTCGCCCACCACCGAGGTGCTGATCGAAGAGTCCGTGCTGGGCTGGAAGGAATACGAGATGGAGGTCGTCCGCGACACGGCGGACAACTGCATCATCATCTGTTCGATCGAGAACGTCGATCCGATGGGGGTCCATACGGGCGATAGCATCACCGTCGCCCCTGCGCTTACGCTGACCGACAAAGAATATCAGCGGATGCGGACCGGCTCGATCAACGTCCTGCGCGAGATCGGCGTCGAGACCGGCGGATCGAACGTCCAGTGGGCGATCAACCCCGCCGACGGCCGCATGGTCGTGATCGAGATGAACCCGCGCGTGTCGCGCTCGTCCGCCCTAGCGTCCAAGGCCACCGGCTTCCCCATCGCCAAGGTCGCGGCGCGCCTGGCCGTGGGCTATACGCTGGACGAACTGCAGAACGACATCACCCAGGTCACGCCGGCCAGCTTCGAGCCGTCGATCGACTATGTCGTCACCAAGATCCCGCGCTTCGCCTTCGAGAAATATCCGGGGTCGGAGCCCCTGCTGGGCACCTCGATGAAGTCCGTGGGCGAGGTCATGGCCATCGGCCGGACCTTCCAGGAATCGATGCAGAAGGCCCTGCGCGGTCTGGAGACGGGCCTCAACGGCTTCGACGAGATCGAGATCGACGGCGTGGCCGGCGCCGAGGACGACGCCGCCGCCCGCGCCGCCGTGGTCCGGGCCCTGGGCGTCCCCACCCCCGACCGCATCCGCGTCATCGCCCAGGCCTTCCGCCACGGCCTGACGGTGGAAGAGGTCGCCGCGGCCTGCGCCTATGAGCCGTGGTTCCTGCGCCAGATCGCGGACATCGTGCGCGAAGAGGGGCATATCCGCGTCCGGAGCGCGGACCTCCAGGTCCGCACCGGCGAGACGAAGGCGGACGTGGACATCCGCGCGCCATTGTTCCGCAAATGGAAGGCGATGGGCTTCTCCGACGCCCGGATCGCAAAGCTGACCGGGACGACCGAGCGCGAGGTCCGCACCCTGCGCCGTTCGCTGGGCGTCCGCCCGGTGTTCAAGCGCATCGACACCTGCGCGGCCGAGTTCGCCAGCGCCACCGCCTATATGTATTCGACCTACGAGACCGGCGTCCTGGGCCAGGTCCCCGAGTGCGAATCCGAGCCGTCGGACAGGAAGAAGGCCATCATCCTGGGCGGCGGGCCGAACCGGATCGGCCAGGGGATCGAGTTCGACTACTGCTGCTGCCACGCGGCCTTCGCCTTCGACCAGATCGGCGTCGAGTCGATCATGGTCAATTGCAACCCCGAGACCGTCTCGACCGACTACGACACCTCCGACCGCCTGTATTTCGAGCCGCTGACGGCCGAGGACGTGCTGGAGCTGATCGAGGTCGAGCGGTCGAAGGGCGACCTGATCGGCTGCGTCGTCCAGTTCGGCGGCCAGACGCCGCTGAAGCTGGCCCATGCGCTGCAGGAAGACGGCATTCCGGTGCTGGGAACCTCGGTCGACTCCATCGACCTGGCCGAGGACCGCGAACGCTTCCAGCAGATGCTGGAGGGGATCGGCCTGCGCCAGCCGCCGAACGGCCTGGCCCGCAGCGCCGAGGAAGCCGCCGCCGAGGCCGACCGCGTCGGCTATCCCGTGGTCCTGCGCCCCTCCTACGTCCTGGGCGGACGGGGCATGATGATCGTCCACGACCGCGAGCAGCTGGACCGCTACGTCCATGAGGCCATGCGCGTCTCGGGCGACGATCCCGTCCTGATCGACCACTATCTGAACCGCGCCACCGAGGTTGACGTCGACGCCCTGTGCGACGACGAGACGGTCTTCGTCGCCGGCGTGCTGGAGCATATCGAGGAAGCCGGCGTCCATTCGGGCGACAGCGCCTGCTCCATGCCGCCCTACTCCCTGTCCGCCGAGACGGTCGCCGAGCTGAAGCGCCAGACCACCGAAATGGCCAAGGCCCTGAAGGTGCGCGGCCTGATGAACGTGCAGTTCGCCATCGAGGAGCCGCACGGCGAGAACCCGCGCATCTTCGTGCTGGAGGTCAACCCGCGCGCCAGCCGCACGGCGCCCTTCGTGGCCAAGACCATCGGCCAGCCGATCGCCGCCATCGCCGCCAAGGTCATGGCCGGCGTTCCGCTGTCCTCCTTCGGCCTGACGGACAAACCTTACGACCATATCGCGGTGAAGGAGGCGGTCTTCCCCTTCGCCCGCTTCGCCGGCGTCGACACCGTGCTGGGGCCGGAAATGCGCTCGACCGGCGAGGTCATGGGCCTGGACTGGAAGCGTGACGGCGAGGCCGACATGGCGCCCGCCTTCGCCCGCGCCTTCGCCAAGTCCCAGATCGGCGGCGGCACCACCCTGCCGACCTCGGGCTGCGCCTTCATCTCGGTCAAGGACGAGGACAAGCCCTTTATCCTGGATGCGGCCAGGACCCTGCTGGCCGAGGGCTTCACCCTGATCGCCACGGGCGGCACCCACGCCTATCTGGTCGAACAGGGGCTGGAGGTGGGCCTGGTCAAGAAGGTGCTGGAAGGCCGCCCGCACATCGTCGACGCCATGAAGAACGGCGAGGTCCAGCTGGTCTTCAACACCACCTCGGGCAAGCAGTCGCTGCAGGACAGCTTCAGCCTACGCCGCACCGCCCTGATGATGAAGATCCCCTACTACACCACCACCGCCGGCGCCCTGGCGGCGGCCCAGGCCATCGGCGCCATCAAGGCCGGCGACCTGGATGTGAAGGCGATCCAGGCCTACGCCTGAGCCGCCATCGCCTCCAGCACCGCGCGCGCGGCGCGGTCGGTCTCCGCCAGCGGCTCATAGGTCCAGGGCGTCAGCGCCCCGTCGAACGGGCGCGCGGCGCCGTGGGACCGAAGGTCGGCGTGCAGGCGGGCGAACTTGCCCGCAGGCTTCAACGGGACCATCGGCAGGACATGGACCGGCTTGCCGGTCGAGGCGGCCTCGGTCGCCATGTTGGCGCTGTCCTCGGTCACCAGCACATGGTCGGCGGCGTTCAGGAAGGCGAACAGGGGATTGTCCCCCTGCCCGTCCCAGATCCAGCCCGGCAGCGGCGACAGCCGCGCCGTTATCGGGCCCTGGCGGCCTCGGGCGTGCGGCGCGAGAAGGTCAGCAACAGCGAACCGCCGACCGCGTCCACGGCGCGCGCGATCTGATCGGCCAGGGCGGCGGCGTGGGCGTCAGGCAGATCAAAGGCCTTGGACCGACCGCCCACGAGAACCGCCACGTGCGGATGCGGCAGGCCCGCCAGCCGGTCCGCGAAGGCCGGCGCCGCCTCGGCCAGCCTTGCCGGCGTGATGCGGTGCGGCGAGCCGGTGATCTCGAACACGTTATCGCCCGACAGGCCGTCGTGCGCCGGCGCCACCACCATGCCGAACCGCCCCAGCGCCCAGCGGGGATCCTGGGTCTGGACCACGAAGGTCCGCCCGCCGCTCCAGCGCGCGACGCGGACGGATAGCGGCAGGGTCGCCCGGCCGGTGGCGATCCACAGGTCGGGCCACGGCGGCGTCAGCTTGTCGGAGGACGGGTCGAGCATCGCCGACGTCTTCCACGCCGACGGCAGACGGTCGAACAGCGGCCGCCAGCGGATACGCTTCACGGCGATGTCGGCGGGGGTCAGCCGCTGCACGGCCTCGGCCAGGCCCAGCGCCTGGTTCTCGATCCCCGCGCGGCCGTCGGAAACGACCCAGATGGACAGAGGATTGGAGCGGCCCTGCGGGGCCGCCCCCACCCGGTCGCTGGCGCGACCACCCTCCCCGGACGGGGAGGGAGAGACGTTCGGGCGCGGCGCCCCTACTTCCACTCGACCTTGAGGATTTCGTAGGCCTTGACGCCGCCGGGGGTGTTCACCTCGACCACGTCGCCGACCTCCTTGGAGATCAGCGCGCGCGCGATCGGCGAGGCGATGGAGATCTTGCCCTGCTTCACGTCGGCTTCGTGTTCGCCGACGATCTGGTAGCGGCTCTCTTCCTCGGTGTCCTCGTCCACGACAGTGACGGTGGCGCCGAACTTGACCTGTTCGCCCGACAGTTTGGAGACGTCGATCACCTGGGCGCGGCTCAGCTTGTCCTCGATCTCGGCGATCTGGCCCTCGATCCAGCCCTGGCGCTCCTTGGCGGCGTGATACTCGGCGTTCTCGGACAGGTCGCCGTGCTCGCGCGCCTCCGAAATGGCGGAGATGACGCTCGGCCGTTCGACCGACTTCAATTGCTTCAGTTGATCGTCGAGGACGCGGTAGCCCTCGGCCGTCATCGGCACTTTTTCCATTGGTGTCGTGATTTTCTGGTTTCGCCCGGAGACAGGGAATGGGTACGCGACAATAGAAAAGGCCGCGGGGCGGGCGCGGCCGGGCGAATAAGCTAGGGCGCCGGCGGGCGAAACTCAAGAGCCTCGCCCGAATCCCGACGCATCAGGCCTGGGATGTCGGCGCGCCGCCGCGATGGCGAACGCGCTTGATCAGGCTGTAGGCCAGCCATCCCAGGGCGGCCAGGCCCAACCCCATGAACAGGGCCGACGCCACGGCGGCGCCGGCGGCCATGAAGGCGAGAACGAAGGCCACGGCCGCCAGCAGCCCAGCCACGATTTGGACGGTGTACAGTTTCATGCCCTGTTAACGCCTCGCCCGCCCCGGGGTTGCCTGGGGCGGATCACGCGTAGGTGTAGGCCCCGCCCCGCTCCAGCGCCCGCTGGTAGGCCGGACGGGCGTGAATGCGCTCCAGGAAGCCTTTCAGATTGGGCCTGGCGGCGGCGTCGAAGGCGCGGTCCGCCCCCGCCTCCACCGGAAAGCTCATCATGATGTCGGCGGCGCTGAACTCGTCGCCCGCGAACCAGGCGCTGCGGCCCAGCTCAGCCTCCCAATAGTCGACATGGGCCTGGGTCTGGGGATCGACGAAGCTGGTCTGCGCCTTGGCCGCGATGCTGTTGACGATCGGCTTCATCAGGGCCGGGCTGCGACGCGGCAGCATGGAGAACACCAGCTTGAGCAGCAGCGGCGGCATGGCGGACCCTTCCGCATAATGCAGCCAATAGGTGAACCGACGCCCCGCCTCGGTGCCTGCGGGCGGACGCAGCCGACCGCGGCCATAGGTCTCCAGCAGATATTCGACGATGGCGCCGGTCTCCGCCACGGTGACGTCGCCATCCTGGATGACCGGCGATTTGCCCAGCGGGTGGATGGCCTTCAGCTCGGGCGGCGCCAGCCGGGTCCGGGGGTCGCGCTCATAGCGTCTGACCTCGTAGTCGAGACCCAGTTCTTCCAGCAGCCACAGCACGCGCTGCGACCGGCTGTCGGCGAGGTGGTGGACGATGATCATGGCCGTGCTCCGTTTGACGCCTGCTATAGCCCGGCCGTGCGCGCTTCCCCACCCCCGCCGGCCTGTCAGCTGGGGCGACGGCCGCTCCAGCGGGCGCGCGGCGCCGGGCGCGTCTTTTGCGGCTTGGCCTGCGGGGTCGCGCGTCGGCTGCGCCAGACCTCATAGGCCAGGGTCGCCAGCGCCAGCTTGCCGGCGTGGCGGCCCGCCATCCGGCGACCGCCCTTCGACAGCAGCAGCCCGCCGACCAGGGGAACCAGCTTGTGCATTCGGATCATGGAAATCTCTCCTTCGCCGCACAGAACGCGCAGGCGTCGCCGGCGTTCGCCGGGTGCGGCGACAGGGCGAGGCGGCGAACGCCTCAGACGCGCGGGGCCAAGGCCTCGACCGCGGTGACCGTCGCTTCCACGCCCGATCGGACGGCCGGCTCCGGCTCGATCCGGAACAGCGGGGAATGATGGCTCGGCGCGGTGTCGACCTGGCCCGCGGGGGTGCCGCCCACGGCGAAATAGACCCCCTCCACCCCGGTTTCGGGCGTGATGAAGTAGGAGAAGTCCTCGGCTCCCATGCCTTCGCGCGGCTTGTCCACCACCCGGTCGGCGCCCAGGCCGGCGATCAGGGCGTCGCGCACCCGCTGGGCCGAGGCGGCGTCGTTGACGGTCGGCGGCGTCGTCTCGACCGTCGAGCGCGTGACCGTCGGCAGTTTGTCCTCGGGCACGCCCAGGGCCAGGGCCGTGCCCCGCGCCACCCGGTCGACGCCGTCCAGAAGCTGGGTCCGCACCTCGGGGTCGTCGGACCGCACCGTCAGCTGAAGATCCACCGTCTCGGGGATGATGTTGTGCTTTATCCCGCCGTGGATCGACCCCACGGTGATCACCGCGCCCTGCAGCGGATCCACCGTGCGGCTGACCACGCTCTGCAGCGAGACGACGATCTGCGAGGCGATCAGGACCGGGTCGATCCCCTTGTGCGGGCTGGCCCCGTGCGCGCCCACGCCATGAACGCGGATGTCCACGCTGTCGGAACTGGAATAGGCCGCCCCCAGCGGCACCACCACCTTGCCGGACTCCAGGCCCGAGGAGACGTGGAAGGCCACGGCGTAGTCCGGCTTGGGGAACCGCTCGTACAGCCCGTCCTGCATCATGGCCCGGGCGCCGAAGATGCGCTCCTCGGCCGGCTGGCCGACCAGGACCAGCGTCCCGGACCAGCGGTCGCGACGCGCCGCCAGCTGGCGCGCCGTGCCGATCAGGGCGGTGACGTGCACGTCGTGGCCGCAGGCGTGCATGACCGGCTTTTCGACCCCGTCGCTGTCGACCTGACGCGCGCGCGACGGATTGGCGACGCCCGAGGCCTCCTCGATCGGCAGGCCGTCCATGTCGGCGCGGACCAGGATGGTCGGGCCCTGGCCGTTCCTCATCACCGCCACCACGCCGTGACCGCCGACGCCGCGCGTGACCTGGTAGCCCAGGGCCTCCAACTGGTCGGCGACGACGCCCGAGGTGCGGACCTCCAGGCCCGACAGTTCCGGGTGCTGGTGGAAGTCGTCGAACAGGGCGGCCAGGTTGGCGTCGTAGTCCGCCTTCACCGCCGCCTCCAGGGCCGCGTCCTGGGCCGCGTCCTGGGCGAACGCCCCGCCCGCCTGAAGCGCCGCCGCCGCCGCCAGAACCGTCCAGAGCCTGCTCATCGTCCTCGTCCCCCGAAATGACCCTGCGGCAGACTGCGACGGGCGGCCACGCTTGGCAACGGCGCTGAAGGCGTCGGCGAGCAGGTTTCGCGAGCGCGGGCGCGAAAGCGGTGCTAGCGGTGGGCGATGACCCGATCCCGCGTGGCCGCCTTCTTCTCTTCCCTCAGCTTCTTCGTCATAGCCGCCCTCGTGGCCGGGGTGGCGGTCGGCGCCCTGGCGCAGGAGGCGGACGCGCCCGTGGCGACCGCGGCTCTGGAGGCCGTCGAAGCCCTGGGCCAGGTCTGGTTGAACGCGCTGCGGATGACGGTCATCCCGCTGGTCTTCAGCCTGCTGGTCACGGGCATCGTCGCCATCGCGGACGCGGCGGCGACGGGGCGGCTGGCGATCCGGGCGCTGATGGTGTTCGCGGTCCTTCTGATCGGGGCGACGGTCTATGCGATCCTGGCGGGACTGGGGCTGCTGGCGCTGTGGCCCATCGACCCGGCGTCGGGCCAGGCGCTTCTGGCCGGCGTGCCGGCGGAGGCCGCCGCGACGGTGGGCGAAGCGGCCCACGCCGACGGCCTGCGCGCCTTCCTGACCAGCCTGGCCCCGGCGAACGTGGTGTCGGCGGCGGCGACGGACAGCGTGCTGGGCGTGGTGGTGTTCGCCATCGCGTTCGGCTTCGGCGCGACGCGGATCAAGGCGGACCTGCGCCGTCCCATGGCGACCTTCTTCGAAGGCGTGGCCGAGACGATGGTGGTCATCGTCCACTGGGTGCTGCTGGCCGCGCCGTTCGGGGTGTTCGCCCTGGCGCTGGGCGTGGGCCTGCGGGCCGGGCTGGGCGTGGCGGGGACGCTGGGCCACTACGTCGCCATCGTCTGCCTGAGCCAGATCGGCCTGATCGCCGTCGTCTATGTCGTCGCCATCGTCTGGGGCCGCGTCTCGCCCGGCCGGTTCGCGCGCGCCGTCGCCCCGGCCCAGGTGGTGGCGATCTCGACCCAGTCGTCCCTGGCCAGCCTGCCGGTCATGGTCGAGCGGGCGCGCGACGGGCTGGGCGTGCCCCAGACGACGGCCGGCCTGGTGCTGCCGCTGGCCGTCGCCGTGTTCCGCATCACCAGCCCCGTCGCCAACCTGGCGGTGTGCCTGTACGTGGCCCAGTTGTATGGCGTGTCCTTGAGCCTCGGCGCACTGATCGCCGGGGGGCTGACGGCCGTCGCCGTGTCCATCGCCTCCGTCGGCCTTCCCGGACAGGTCAGCTTCTTCGTCGCCATCGGGCCGATCTGCCTGGCGATGGGATTGCCGCTCGGCGTCCTGCCGCTGCTGCTGGCGGTGGAGGTCATCCCCGACATCTTCCGCACCGTGGGCAACGTCACCGCCGACCTGGCCGCGACCCGCATCGTCAACGGCCCGGACGAGGCGGTCCCGGCGGAACCTTGACCGTTCGCCACGCGCTGTTGAGCCATGAACCCGATCACGACGTTCGACCTGTCCAGGTTCGAGCACTCGTCCCTGACACGCTTCGCGGGCGCCAACATCACCGTCGGCGGCCTGATCAGCGCGGCGGTGATCCTGGCCGGCGCCTTCGTGCTGAGCTGGATCGTGACGCGCGCCCTGCGACGCGTGCGCGAACGCTCGGACCGCAGTCGGCAGGTGGTCTATCTTCTGGAGCGGCTGGCCAGCTACGGCATCATCGTCTTCGGCGTCATCTCGGCCCTGTCGGCGGCCGGCCTGAATCTGTCGTCGCTGGCGGTCTTCGCCGGCGCCCTGGGCATCGGCGTGGGCCTGGGGCTTCAGGGGGTGGTCAAGGAGTTCGTCTCGGGCCTGTTCCTGATTTTCGACCGGATGGTGTCGGTCGGGGACTATATCGAGATCGAGGACATCGGCATCCGCGGCGCCATCATGGAGATCGGCCCGCGCGCCCTGCGCGTGCGCACCAATGACAACGTCAACGTCCTGGTCCCCAACTCGCGCCTGATCGAACAGCCGGTGACCAACTGGACGCTGAAGGGCGACACCCGGCGCATCCACATCCCCTTCTCGGTCGCCTATGGCGCCGACCGGGGCAAGGTCCGCGACGCCGTGCTGGCCGCCGCCCGCGCCAGCCCCTTCACCCTGCCCGAGACCGAGGCCCGCAAGAGCCAGGTCTGGCTGGTGTCCTTCGGCGACAAGGGCCTGGATTTCGAACTGCTGGTCTGGCCGACGCGCGATGCGGTCAAGCGGCCGGCGGCCATGCACGCGGCCTACACCTGGCTGGTGGCCGACGCCCTGGACGAGGCGGGCATAGAGGTGCCCCTGCCCCAGACCGACCTTCGCATCCGCAGCGCCTTCGGCCTGGAGGGCGACGACGCTCTGCGCCGGCTGGGCTACGGCAAGGGGCCCGCGCCCCGCGCCCCCGCGCCCGCCGGCCGCGCCCCGTCCGCCAACGACGCCGCCGAGGACGTGGCCCGCCCCGCCGACATCGAGCCTTCGCCCGACAAGACGTGACTCAGGCGCCGCTCGCGTGGCGCAGCGTCTCGGGGATCAGGGCGAACGGCGCCGAGCCGTGGTCGGCCCCGGCCGCCATCCTCAGGCGCGGGACGTGGCCTTCGCCCCCCGCTTCGGCCGCCCAGGCCTCGATCCGCCTCCGCATGTCCCGGCCCGTCTCGCCTTCGCCATAGCCCAGCAGCAGGCGATCGTCGGCGTTGTCGACGGCGGGCGTGCGCCACCACAGGGACGGACTGAGGCTGATCCAGCGCGCGAACAGGTCGGGACGCCGCGCCAGCGTCTCCAGCACGAACAGGCCGCCCAGCGAATGGCCGATCAGCGCGCGTCGGTCGCCGTCCAGCGGCGCGGCTTGCGTCGCGGCGGGCCACGCCTGCTCGACTAGGAATCGTCTAAACGCCTCCGCGCCGCCGGACGGCCGCGTCCAGTCCGGCTCGGGACAGGGCGTGTCCGTGAAGTCCAGCGCGCGCGCGTCCTCGACCGAGCCTTGCGTCTCGTCATGGAAGACGCCGATCACCGCCAGCGGCCGCACCCCGGTCTTCTCCGGCCGCGTGGCCAGGGCCGATGCGGTCGCGGCGACAGCCAGGAACAGCCGATGCCCGTCCAAAACTGTCAGCGACGTCCATCCATCGGGCGGCGGCGGCCCATCGGGCAGGGAAACGGCCACGCGGTAACGGCGGCCCGCCGGCGTCTCCAGCAGCGGCCGCATCCACTGGCGCTGAGGTTGAAAGGGCGTCCACGGCGATGTCGGATCGAGCATGGCCTTTCCTAGCCCATTCCGTCGCGGTGTTGTAATGCGACGCAATCCCAATCCCAGGCGCCATGACCGTTTCGATTTCCGCCCCTCCCCGTCCGACGCCCTGACCGACCATCGCCGCAGCCAGGCGAGGCGACGCCTGGTCCTGGTCGTGCTGGCGCTGGCCTGCCTGGCCGCCCTGACGCTGGACGTGATGACCGGCCCATCCTCCATGCCTGTCGGACGCATCCTGGCGGGCCTGGTCGATCCCGGCCGGCTGAGCGCGCCCGAGGCGGCCATCGTCTGGGGCATCCGCCTGCCCTCGGCCCTGCTGGCGGTCCTGGTGGGCGCGGCCCTGGCCCTGTCCGGCGCCGAGATGCAGACCGTGCTGAACAATCCGCTGGCCAGCCCCTTCACCCTGGGCGTGTCGTCGGCCGCCTCGTTCGGCGCCTCGCTGGCCATCGTGCTGGGGCTGGGCCTGCCGTTCGTCCCGGCCGATGCGGTGACGACGCTGAACGCCTTCGTCTTCGCCTTCGGGTCGGTGCTGCTGCTGCAGGGCCTGGCCCGGGCCCAGCGCGGCGGGGTGCAAAGCGTCGTCCTGTTCGGCATCGCCCTGGTCTTCGCCTTCAACGCCCTGACCGCCCTGGTTCAGTTCGTCTCGTCCCAGGAGGCGCTGCAGCAGCTGGTGTTCTGGACCATGGGCTCCCTGTCGCGGGCCAGTTGGCGCGCGGTCGCCTTCATGGCCGCCGTCGTGGTCCTGGCGGCGCCCTTTTCCCTGTGGTCGGCGCGGGCGCTGACGGCGCTGCGTCTGGGCGAGGACCGGGCCATGAGCTTCGGCGTCGACGTGGGGCGCCTGCGGTTCCTGGCCCTGCTGCGCGTCAGCCTGCTGTCGGCGACGGCCGTGGCTTTCGTCGGCGTGGTGGGCTTCGTCGGCCTGGTCGCGCCCCATATCGCCCGCCTGCTGGTGGGCGAGGACCACCGCGTCTTCCTGCCCGCCAGCCTGCTCAGCGGCGCGCTGCTGATGTCGCTGGCCTCCACGGCGGCCAAGGCCCTGGTTCCCGGCGCCCTCTTGCCGGTCGGCATCGTCACCGCCGTGATCGGCGTGCCGGTCTTCCTGCTGCTGATCTTCCGCAACGGAGCGCGCGGATGAGCGCGCCCCTGCACATCCAGGGCCTGGGCGCCGGCTATCGCGACCGCGCGATCCTCCAGGGCCTGGATCTGGCGCCCCTGCCCGCCGGACAGGTGGTGTCGCTGGTCGGGCCGAACGGCGCGGGCAAGAGCACCCTGCTGCGCGCCGTCGCCGGCCTGATCCCCGCCTCGGGGTCGGCGCGCCTGGGCGATGTGGAGCTGAACGCCCTGTCCATCGGGGAACGCGCGCGTCACGTCGCCTATATGCCCCAGACCCTGCCGCAGGACGTGGCCCTGACGGTGCTGGAGACGGTGATCGCCGCGCTGGAAGCCTCGCCCCTGGACGGCCCGCCGCGCGGCGCGGCCGAGGCGGCGATGGCGGTGCTGGAGCGCGTGGGCGCCGCCGAACTGGCCGGGCGTCGCCTGGACCGCCTGTCGGGCGGCCAGCGCCAGATCGCGGCCCTGGCCCAGGCCATGGCGCGCCAGCCCCGGGTGCTGCTGCTGGACGAGCCGACCAGCGCCCTGGACCTGCGCCATCAGCTGGAGGTGCTGACCCTGGCGCGCGACTATGCGCGGGAAAGAGCCGCCGTGGTCGTCATGGTGCTGCACGACCTCCAGGCCGCGGCGCGCGCCTCGGACCATGTGGTCGTGCTGGCCCAGGGGCGTCTTCGCGTCGAGGGACCGCCGGCCCAAGCCATCACGCCCCAGGTGCTGGCCGACGTCTGGCGGGTGCGCGCGCGGGTCGAGCCCTGCGCCCGGGGCCAGCTTCAGGTAATGGTCGACGCGGTCCTGTGAGGCCTCAGGCCCTTTGCGCCGTCACGATCCAGGCCGCGCCGTCGATCACGACGCCTTCGGGCGCGACCTTGCGCGCAAAGGCCTGACGCACCGCGTTCAGCGCCTCTTGTCGGACCGGCTCGGGCTGATCGGCCAGGGCGCGGCTCAGCGGGCCGACCTGCACCGCCAGGTCGACGGCGTCCTCCGTCGCATCCTCGGCCGTGTCGCCCTCGCCGAACAGGATGGGGTGATCGAAGGGCGTCAGCCGGATGTCCGTCCAGCCTGCCTGACGCAGTATCCGCTCGACCCGCGCGGCGTCGCCGAAGGAGAAGGGCCCCGGCGCCTCCAGATCGGGCGGCGGCGGAGGGGGAACGATGTCGCGGATCGCGGTCATCGGCAATCGCGTCCAGTCATTCTCGCCCGCGGCCCGCCAGCAGACGAAGACGAGGCGACCGCCGGGTCCGACCGCCTGAAGCAGATTGGCGAAGGCCGCCTCCGGTTCCGGGAAGAACATCACCCCGAAGCGCGAGACGATACAATCGAACGCCGCCTCGGGCTCGAACGTCGCCGCGTCGGCCAGCTGGAACCGGACGGGCAGGTCCAGGGTCGCCGCCTGCCGTTCCGCCAGCGCGACCAGCGCCTCGGACACGTCCAGGCCCAGCACCTGGCCGGACGGGCCGACCGCCCGGGCGCAGTCGAAGGCGCTGGCGCCCGCGCCGCAACCGACGTCCAGCACCCGCTCGCCGATCGCCGGGGCGGCGGCGGCGAGCAGGGCTTCGCCAAAGGGCCGCAGCATCCGGTCGAGCCGCGCCTGGTTGGCGACCCAGCGGTCGCCGTTCGAACCGTTCCAGTCGAACGGACGCGCGGGCGCGGCGGACACGGCGGGCCTCTCGGTCAGGGACGGATCAGGGTGACGGTGTCGCCCGCCGGATCGACCGGCGCCGGCGTGCCGGCCGGGGCGTTGCGCGGCAGGCCCCGCGCCTTGTTCGTCACATAGACGGCGTTGGTCGCGGGATCGATGGCGATGGTCTGGGGGAAGGTGCCCGTCTGCAGATTGGCCAGGACGGCGTAGTCCGCGCCGCCGACCACCGTGACCGTGCCCGCCTGACGGTTGGCGACATAGATCTGGTCGACGCCAGGGTTGTAGGCGACGCTCAGCGCCCCCTCGCCCGTCGGCGTCTTCTTGATGATCGCGCCGTCTGCGGCGTTCATGACGGTCAGGTCGCCGGAGCCCTGGCTGGCCACGAACAGCCGCCCGCCGCGCGCGTCGAAGGCGACGTTGGTGGGCCGCTCGCTGCCGGTCGGCCAGCGGCCGGTCGCCTCGCCCGTCGCCAGGTCGATGGCGGCGATGTCGCCCGAGCTCATGCCGGTCACGAACAGGCGGTTGTTCTCGACGTCCAGCGCCGCGCCGGTCAGGCCCCCGACAGGAACGTCGATCTTGCGCTCAAGGGTGTTGGTCGCGCCGTCGATGACCCAGACCTGGTTCGGGCGGCTCGCATCCCCGGCCTCGCCGCCGACGATGGTGACATAGACCTTGTTGCGTCGTTCATCGACGACGGCCTCGCGCACGTGGGCGGAATCGTCGTCGCCATCGGTGATGTGGGCCACCACCTGGCCGGTGCGGACGTCGACCGCGTCCACCGAGCCCGAACGGGTCGCGGTGCCGTACAGGATCTGGGTGCGGCTGTTGAAGCCCAGGCCGTACAGCGGATTGGCCGAAACGTCGATCGCCGCCCCCGGCGTCAGGTCGGCGTTCAGCCGCGCCACGGCGCCGCGCGTCTCGCCCCGCGGGCCGACCGCGGCGACCAGCACGGTGCTGTCCGCCGGATTGAAGACGATCTGATAGAGGCCGCCCGGCTCGACCTTGACGGACTTGACCACCGTCGGCGCGGCGGCGCGGGCCGGGGCGGACGCGGTTGGGGCGGTCGGGGCCTGAGCCTGCGCCTGCGCCAGGGCGGGAAGCGCGACGGACGCCAGCAGGGCGGCGGTCGCGGCGGCGAAACGAAGGGTGTTCATCAGCTTGCTCCTATCCGGGGAAGGTCAGGCGGTCTTCAGGTCGGCCCAGTAGTCGCCGCGATAAGGCACGGCCAGGAAACGACGGTTGATCTCGTCCAGCGTGGCGCGGGGATCCAGGTCGACGAACAGGTCGGGATGGATCCACTTGGCCAGAACCTCGACCGCCACCACGTCGATGGGCGAGTTGATCAGTTGGTGCGACAGGCCGTGGGCGCGACCTTGGCGCACCGCCTTCAGGGTGGATATGCCCGCCCGGCCCGCCACGCGGCGCAGGCCGGCCTGCGACTGCTCGGCCGTGAAGTCCGGCCCCACCACGAAGCCGCCCGCCTTGGCCAGGTGCGGCCCGCCGGTGGCGATATAGACGTCGGGATCGCGCTGGATGACATATTCCAGGTTCAGCTTGCCCGTCGGCTGGTCCAGCACGTCGGCGCCGATGTTGCGGCCGCCGACGAAGGCGATGTAGTCGCCGATGTTGCCCTTGCCCGGAGAGGCGCAGCAGTCCGGGCTGATCATCGCATGAGGCTCCAGGAAGACGGTCGGGCGGCGGTCTTGCGGGATCGCGGCGACCTTGGCGGCGATGGCGTCCAGCCGGGCGGCCTTGAAGGCGTTGAAGGCGTCCGCCTGCGCGCGCCGGCCGATCAGGTCGCCTAGCAGCGCCAGGCTGCGCGACTGGTTCTGGAAGGGGTGCGAGAAGAAGTCGATGAAGGCCACCGAGACGCCGGCCGCCTCCAGTTGCGCGGCCTGGGCGTCGGTCGGGCCGGAGCCCAGCGACACCACCGCCGTCGCCGGCCCCGCCGCCAGCACCGCCTCGGCGTTGAAGGCCTGGCCGGACTGGGCGATCTTGGGCACGTCGGGCAGGGTCGGGAACTTGTCGACGAAGGCGCGGTACATGTCCGGGCTGATGCGATTGACGTCCCCGCTCCACGCTGCCAGCAGCGACACCGGGTCCGGATGGATCAGCGACAGGGCGATCAGGTGCGGCCGTCGTCGATGCTCAGCTTGCCGCCGGGCGGCAGGGCGCGCACGGCCCGGTCGCGCAGGTCGGTCAGCCCCTCGCCGCCCGCTGACGCCTCGTCGCGCCGACCGCAGGCCGACAGCAGCGCCAGGCCGCCGAGGCCGCTCAACAGGATGCGTCGGGACGGGTTCATTCGCACTTCCTCAGGCCGCCGACGCGACGCCGGCGATGGACAATAGGGCGCGCTCCAGCGATGCGCCCAGCATGGGGCCGTGGCCGAGGCCGGGCAGTTCCTCGTAACGCGCGGTCACGCCCGCCGCCTCCAGCCGCTCGGCCAGGGTGCGGATCGCGCTGGAGGGCACGGATGACCACATGGGATGGGTGCGGCGGCCGGCCGAGCGACCGGCGACCTCCTCCCCGCCGCTCATCAGCGTCAGGCGCAGCCCCGCCGGGGGCGGCGCGGCCAGGAACGGGTCGACCTCTTCCAAGACCGATCCGTAGTTCCACCACAGGGACGGGCTGGCGGCGTAATAGGCGTCGAAGGACGCGGGCCGGGTCAGGGCGGCGTGCAGCACGCACAGGCCGCCGTAGGAGTGGCCCCAGATCGCGCGCCGATGCGGATCCAGCGCCGCCCGGCCCTGCGCCGCCTGGGCGATCTCGCCCTCAAGGACGTCCAGGAAGGCGTCCGCTCCGCCGCCGGGGCGTCCCGCCGGGTCGGCGACAGGCCGGCCGTCGGGCGCGGCGGGCGTATAGTCCAGGGCGCGCGCCAGGACGTCGAACTGCCGGTCGCCCTCGTAGCCGACGGCCACGATGACGGGCGGGTCGCCGGCGTCGAGCCGCGCCAGCAGCGGCTCGCTTATCCGGGCCAGGGCCGCGTCGCCGTCCAGCAGATAGACGACCGGATAGCCCTGCGCCGGCGGCGCCTTCTTCGGCGTGGCGATCCGCACCCGATACAGCCGCGCTCCATCCCGCGAGGGCACGCTCAGGTGTTCGAAGCCGTAGTAGGCGGACCCTTCCTCGGCCACGGTCGGTCCCGCCGGCGCCTGTCCGCGCGCCTGGCTCATCGCCGGCGCGGCGATCAGGGCCAGCAACGCGGCGATCACAATGACGCCCGGTCTCGCCATCAGAATTCGTAGTTCACGCCGATCCAGCCGCGACGGCCGTCGCCCTGGAAGTCGTAATCCGCCACGTCGATGTCCTCGTCGGCCAGGTTATAGACGCCCAGCTTCACGCTGACCGCCGGCGTCACCCGCCAGTTCGCGCCGATGTCGATGGTGGTGTAGCTGGGGTAGCGACGTCCCACCTGGGTCGAACCGTTCAGGACGGGCTCGCCGTTCGAGCCGACGCGCAGGCCCGCGTTGATCTCCTCGCCGTGGTAGTTGACGGCGCCCCACAGGTTCAGGTTCGCCGCGGCGTCGTAGTCGGCGCGGATGTTGGCCATGTGCTCGGGCGTGCGCGACAGCGGCAGGCCGGCGTAGGTCCCCGACTTCTGCTCGGAGTCGGTGTAGGTGTAGCCCGCCTTCAGGCCCAACGCCGCGAACGGCCGCCACCGCCCCGACAGCTCCACCCCCTGCAGTTCGGCGTCCTGCAGATTGTACCAGTAGTACAGCCGGTAGTTCGGATTCTCGCTCCAGCGCGCAATGGAGCCGTCCTCGTTATAGACCAGGGCGCTGTCGATCTTGTCCTTGAACTCGGTGCGGAAGACCGTGGCGCTGGCGGACAGGGTCCGCGACGGGTTCCACAGCAGGCTGACCTCGTAGTTGGTGCTGGTCTCCGGCACGATGTCCGGATCACCGATGATGACGCCGCAGGTGCCCGTCGGCCCGACGGTGCAGGTCGCCCCGCCGGTGGTGTAGGCGTAGCCTTCGGCGACCCGACGCAGTTCCGGCGCGCGGAAGCCGGTCGAGATCCCGCCCTTGATCGTCCACGCCTCCGAAGGCGTCCACACCGCATACAGGCGCGGGCTCCAGTGCGAGCCATAGCGTTCGTGATCGTCGAACCTCAGCCCGCCGGTCAGGGCGAACTGCGGGCTCAGCCGCCATTCGTCCTCGACGAACAGGGCCCGCTGCCAGACCTCGAAGGTCTGCGCCTGACGCGGATCGACCCCCGGGTTCACGTCGCTAAGCTGGTTCTCGATGTACTGGCCGCCCACCACCAGCTGGTGGTCGCCCAACGGCGTGCCTTCCAGGGGGATGTTGAACAGGGCGTCATAGACGGTGTTGGTCAGCTCCGGCGCGCGGACGTTCTTGACGAAGTCGCCGCTGCTCATGGCGTAGTTCTCGCGCGTCGTCTCCTCGCGCAGCACCGAGAGCTGGCTGGTCCCCCAGTCCCAGCGCCCGTTCCAGCTCAGCGAGCCGGCGGTCCGGTCGTTGGTGTTGTAGTTGGCCGCGGCCGTGGCGGCCAGGGTCCCGCCCGGGTTGAACTCGCGCTTCACGTCGGTGCGGTCGACCTGCGCCAGCACCTCGTGGTCGGCGTTGGGCGTCCAGGCCAGGCGGCCGGTCAGGTTCCAGTCCTCGGCCCCGCCGACGCCGCCCAGGATGGCGTCCTCGTCGCGCTGGTAGGACCGACCCCAGATCTGCGCGCCCAGCACGCCCTCGACCAGCGGACCGGCCAGATAGCCCTGAACCTGGCTCCAGTCGCCGCTGTCGCCGTCCTCCTGGGCCACATAGTCCGCCCCGATGGAGCCGCCCCACCGCACGGGAACCTTCTTGGTGATGATGTTGACCACGCCGCCGATCGCGTCGGAGCCGTACAGCGACGACATCGGCCCGCGCACCACCTCGATCCGTTCGATGGCGCCGACGGGCGGCGTGAAGCTCTGCTCCAGGCCGGCGTTGCCGTTGGTGCGGCTGTCGCGGGTCGACTGGCGCTTTCCGTCGACCAGCAACAGGGTGTAGCTGCCCGGCAGGCCGCGGATGTAGATGTCCTGGAAGTTCGATCCGCCGCTGACCGACACGCCCTCCACGTCGCGCAGCGCATCGGTCAGGTCGGCGTTGGGGCGGTTGGCCAGGGTTTCCGCCGTGACGATGGAGATCGACGCCGGCGCCTCGACCACGCGCTGGGCCCGCGTCGAGGCGGTCACGACGATGTCGTCGACCTGCGCCGGTCCTCCGGTCTGCGCCATCGCCGCCGTGGGCAGCGTCAGGGCGGAAAAGGCCAGAAGGGACAGGCGGCGGCGCATGATGACGGATCTCCTGAAAGACAAGGCCGCCGGACTAGTGCGAATGGTTATCAAAAGCAATGGCCCTTCGCCAGGAACCTTCGCTTTTCCGCTCCGCAACACGCGCGTCTGGTCTGCCCGAGCCTCCGTCCAAGCCGCTTGACGAGCCGTGATGTTATCTCATAACAAGTCAACTTCGCTTTCGAAGGTCTCCCCCATGCGCCGCCTCCCCGTGTCTCGATCCCTCCTTCTGGCCGCCGTCGGGTCGTCGGTTCTCGCCGGCGCCGGCGCCGCCGCCGCCCAATCGACGCAGACGCCCACCCAGGTCGACGACATCATCGTCACGGGGGCGCCCTACGGCGTCAGCCAGCGCGCGGCGGTGATCGCCACCGACGTGCTGGACGAGGAGACCTTGGCCACCGCCCCGGCCGCCTCGCTGGGCGATCTGCTGAACGGCCGTCCGGGCGTGCGCTCCACGGACTTCGCGCCCGGCGCCAGCCGCCCCGTGATCCGCGGCCTCAGCGGCCCGCGCGTCCAGGTGCTGACCAACGGCATCGGCCTGATCGACGCCAGCTCCGTCTCCCCCGACCACGCCGTGGCGGCCGATCCTGGAATCCAACCGCATCGAGATCATCCGCGGCCCGGCCACCCTGGTCTATGGCGGCTCGGCCATCGGCGGGGTGGTCAACATCCTGGACGACCGCATTCCCACCAAGATGCCGGAAGGCGGGATCGACGGCGTGGTGTCGGCCCAGGCGTCCAGCGTCGATGACGGCCGGGGCGGCTTCGCCCGCGTCACGGCCGGCGCCGGCAACTTCGCCTTCAACGTCGATGCGGTGAAGCGCAAGACCGACGACTACGACATCCCCGCCCCGGCCATGTCCCAGCGCCTGGCCGACCGCGAAGGCGTCGAACGCGAGGACACGGGCTCCCAGCCCAACAGCTACACCGACCTGGAGGCCTGGGGCGTCGGCGGTTCCTACATCGGCGACAAGGGCTTCGGCGGCCTCTCCTACAAGGAGACCGACAGCGAATACGGCACCGTCGCCGAAGAGAACGTCTTCATCCAGCTGCACCAGGAGCGCTGGGACGCGCGCGGAGAATACCGCTTCGACGACGGCCCGTTCTCGGCCGTGCGCGGCTCCTACGGCCATGCGAAATACACCCACACCGAGTTCGAGGATGTCGGCGAGCCCGGCACGGTGTTCAACTCCGACGGCTGGGAAGGCCGCGCCGACCTGGTCCAGCGCGAGCGCAACGGCTGGAACGGCGCCGTGGGCGTCCAGGCCCTGTCGCGCACCTTCGAGGCCATCGGCGAGGAGGCCTTCGTGCCCACCGTCGATATCGACGAACTGGGAATCTACACGGTCCAGCGCCTGGATCGCGGGAACCACGGCTTCGAGGGCGGCCTGCGCTACGACCGCCGCGAGCTGAAGGGCACGCCCATCGGCGGCGACAGCGAACTGAACCGCGAATTCGACAACTGGTCGGCGTCCGCCGCCGCCTTCCTGCGCCCGGCCAAGGGCCTGTTCCTGGGCCTCAGCGTGGCCCACAACGAACGGGCGCCCAGCGAGGTCGAGCTGTTCGCCGACGGCGTGCACATCGCCACCGCCGCCTATGAGACCGGCGACGTGAACCTGGACACCGAAAAGGTCACCACGCTGGAAGGCACGGCCCACTACGACAGGGGCCGCTTCTCGGGCGACCTGCACGTCTATCATTCCTGGTACGACGGCTTCATCGACGAGCGCCCGACCGGCGAGGAGTTCTATTTCGACGAGGAGGACGAATACTTCCCCGTCTATCAGTTCACCCAGACCGACGCGAAGTTCTACGGTTTCGAGGCCGAGGGCTCCTACGCCGTCTGGCAGGACGGCGACCGCACCCTGTCGCTGGAAGGCGCGGCCGACTATGTCCACGCCGAGACCGATTTCGGACCGGCGGCGCGCATCCCGCCCTACTCCGTGACCGGCCGCCTGGCCTTCACCTCGACCCGCTTCGACGCCAGCGCCGAGGTCCGCCACATCGGCGAGCAGGACCGCGTGGCCAACGAGTTCGAACTGCCCACCGACGACTACACCCTGCTGAACTTGTCGGCGGCGGTGCGGCCCTTCGCCCAGCAGGACGTCACCCTGTTCGCCGAGGCCCGCAACCTGACCGACGAGGAAGCCCGCGAGCACGCCTCCTTCCTCAAGGACATCGCGCCCCTGCCCGGCCGAAACCTGCGAGTCGGCGTCGCCTACCGGTTCTGACCCGACCTTCGCCCGCCGTCCCTGTCGAGACCCCCTGTCCGACAGGGACGCGCGGCGCCCTCCCGTCCCAGGCGACGCGCCGCGCCCTTACGACACCCGGCCTGAGTGAACCGACCCGTGGGTCAGACCTTCAACGGATCGACGCCGTCGCCGTCACTCCCACTCGATTACTCAGATTTCGGTAAGGCCCTGAGATAAATGGCTTTATCGAAGCGGCTCTACGAGCGCACCGGCTTATCAACCGATTAATCACGCTAGTCTTGAAAACATTGAACAAATAAGCCGATGTAAAAACTGCGTGATCGCGCGATGTTTCGAGACGTATTGACAATCTCGATTTCCGATCAACGATCGATTCCCGCACGTTCACTTGCCGCCTCTAGAATAGCATAGTCAGAGCCTCCATCGCCATCGCTGACGCTGCGCTTCCCTCCAAGGTCGTCAGCCACACTCGCGTCCAGCTTCGCACTCCAGACCAGGCTTCACGAGAAACTCATTCTTCCGATCTAGGGTCGGCGACTTGCCAGGAGCCTCTCAATGAAACCGTCTCGTTTCCAGCTTCAATTCAGCGATATGCTGATCGGTGGGTCAATCGTCGCCGCGATCTTGTGGGTCGGCCTCGGCGTTTCCATTGGTCATGAGGCGGAAGCCGCGCGCTTGGCGGCGATTGCAGCGCTTCCGGCGTCACTAGGCGTCTGGCTTCGCTTGGGGCGTCTCAAGGCCGAGACGAACGAAGTCACCGGCTGAGGCTCCCTACCCGCAAAGCGCTGTCCCCAGCACCGCACAAGTATGCCAGGCGCACCCCGCCGGGCTGCGCGATCGGCTTGCCAAGTTATCCCTGATGGCCGATGACTACGGCTCCGGGGCGACGCGGGCTCCCGGCGACAGATGGCTTTCGTCATCCAAGACCCGCTCAAGGCCATGCGTCAGGCGCGTGGTTTCGAGCGCATGGATGGAAAGATGATAGAAGCCCCCTCCCCTGCACCCAGCAAGTCGGACGTGGGTCCGCCCGAGATGGGCTACGGCAAACTCTTCCTGATTTTCCTCGGTTTCGGCTTCATGGCCTGGGGCGGGCCGGTCGCCCAGATCGCGATGATCCGGCGTGAGCTGGTGGAGGCGCGGGGCTGGATATCCAGCGATCGTTTCAATCGGCTGCTGGCCGTGATGCAGGTGCTTCCAGGACCCGAGGCGCACGAGTTGTGCGTGCACCTGGGCATGCGCGCCAAGGGACGGATCGGCGGCCTTCTGGCCGGCCTCGGCTTCATGGCGCCGGGCTTCGTGCTGATGCTGCTGTTGTCCTGGGCGTACTTCGCACTGGATATGGAAGGCACTCTAGTCGGCGCCGCCTTCCTGGGGGTCCAGGCGGCGGTCATCGCCCTGATCGTGCGCGCTGTGCACCGGATCGGCGAACACGTTCTTCTGACCCTCAAACTTTGGGGTGTGGCGGCCGCTTGCGCCCTGGGCGCTCTGGCGGGCGCGCCGTTCTGGATCAGTCTGCCCGCGGCAGGTGCGGTGTTTGCGCTGTTTTCCCTGCGGCAGCCGATCTGGGCCGCTCTGGTCGGGGTCGGAGCGGCTCTCGCCTGCGCGGCTATCGTTCTACTCTCACCGGAAGATGTGTCCTCCGCGCAGGCTACGGTGGCGCAAAGCCCAGCCTCACTGCCGGCCCTGTTCCTTTCGGGACTGAAGGCCGGGCTCCTGACGTTCGGCGGCGCCTATACCGCCATTCCGTTTGTTCGCAACGACGCGGTTGGACAGGGTTGGATGAGCGACGCACAGTTCCTCGACGGCCTCGCGCTATCCGGCGTCTTGCCCGCGCCCCTCATCATCTTCGCCACCTTCGTGGGCTACGTCCCCGGCGGCCCGCTCGGGGCCGTAGCCATGACGGCGGGCGTCTTCCTCCCCGCCTTCGCCTTTTCCTTGCTGTTCTACGACCGGCTGGAGCAGGTGGTCGAGAACCCCCGCCTCCAGGCTCTTCTTGAAGGCGTAGCGGCGGGTGTGGTCGGTCTTATCGCGGCGACGACGCTGGAGCTTGGGAGAGACACCGCGACGCGCATCGATCCGCTCATCGTGGGCCTGGCGATCTTCGGCGCGGCGCTGCTGTTGCTCTATTTCTGGAAAAGCCGTTGGAACGTGCCGGTCTGCATCCTGGCGGCGGGCGCGGTGGGAGCCGCGCTGCTGTAGTCGTGCCGGGCGCCGGAGGGAGCCTGACCACACACCGACGCGACGATCCGGTCGTTGCGCCTCGCCCCGATTCCGCCTAAGCGGCGAAGGTCGGGGATTTATCGTGCCGCACCTTGCTCGTCTCGTCTGCGCCTGTCTCGGGGTGATCGTCATGATCGCCCTGCAGGCGCATGGCGTGATCAACACGCAGCACCGGATCGATCACGCCCTACAGTTTCCGGGCGTCGCTTACGCGGAAACCGCATCGGTCGATCACGACCATTCTGAGGATCATGACCACGGTCACGATCATGAGTCCTTTGATCCAGAGCCGCTCTCGACCGACATCGCCGAGGCCGTCGATGTCGCCGACACCGGCGGGGACAGCCCCATCAATCACCACCATCACAGCGGGGGCGATATTCACGTCGCCCTGGCTGCACCGGCACACCCGGCGCAAGCGGTGATCTCCGCAGCCGCCCGTCTCGGGCCGATGGACAGTCTCGCGCCGCCCGGCCTCAGGGGCGATGGACCGTCCCACCCTCCTAAACAGCAGCGCCTGATCGCCTGATCCTGCGCGGCCTGACGGCTGCGCGCGCCCTGTTTTCGGAGACATCCCTTGAGATACCCCTTGTCCGGCGACGCCGGACCGTGGGCGCGTTACGCCGCTTCGGCGCTCGCGCTCGCTGTTTCAGCCGCCCTGCCCTTCGGGCAGGCGGTCGCCCAGGCCGTGCCGCAATCGCCGGTCAGCGCCTCTTCGACCCAGCTTCCGCTGGAGGAAGCCCTACGTCGCGCGGCCTCCACCGACCCGGCCCTGGCGGGTCTTGAGGCTCGCGGTCGCGCGGGCGCGGCCGCCGTGCGACAAGCCGATGTCCGGCCCAACCCGACGCTCGGCTTGATGGTCGAGAACTTTCCAACGCTCGGCGGCGACATCATCGACCGCACTGAGACGACGCTGTCCTATGAACAGCGCCTGGAACGCGGTGGAGACCGGCCGGCCCGAGTGGCTCTGGCGAGGGGCGAGGCCGCGATCGTTCAGGCAGAGGCCGCGATCCGGGGCCTGGATCGACTGGAACAGGTCCAACGCGCCTGGGCCGAGGCGCTCGCCGCCCAGGCTGAACTGGAGATCGCCCGCGAACGACTGGCTCTGGCGGAACGCTTTGAAACGGAGGTGCGGCGTCGGGTCGACATGGCGCGTGATCCCTTGTTCGCCGGAGCCCGCGCCGAGGCCGCTCTGGCCCAGGCCCAGATCGACTTCGATCAGGCCGAGATCCAGGCCCGGTTGGCGCGCGCCACCCTGGGGCGGTTCTGGGTTGGCGCGTCGGAGTTCTCTCTCGATCCGGCGGATTTCGAGGACACCAGCGCGGCCCGCCAAGTCGCCGGCGGCGCCACGGAGATCGATCTGGCGGTCCTGGCCGCTCAGCGCGACGTCGCGACGGCGCGTGTCCGCCTGGAGCAGGCGCGGGCGGTGCCTGACGCGACCGTGAGCGTCGGCGTGCGCCATTTCTGGGACGGACAGGATCTCGGCCTTGTGGTCGGAGGATCGATCCCGCTCGGTCGCTACGACCGCAACGAGGGGGCCATCGAGCGCGCCCGGTTCGAGGGTGCGGCCGCGGAGGCCGACATGGCGGCCTTGCGCCAGGAGCGCGAGCGCGAGATCGCTCGGCTCCAGGTCCTGCTCGCCTCGCAAGCCCTGGAAGCTCGGCGCATCGCCGAAGAACCCCTGCCCCAGGCGGAACGCGCCGTCGTGCTGGTGCGCGACGGCTTCAATCGAGGCGGCTTCACCTACAACGACGTCATCGCCGCCCAGACCGCCCTGCTAGAGACCCGGGCTCGCCGGGTCGCCGTCCTCAGACAATTTCACCTCGATCGCGCACGCCTCGACCGGCTGACCGGCGCGCACGCCGGCCTGCTCGGCCTGGAGACCCAACCATGAGAGCCTATACACCCGCGCCTCGTTTTCGGCGCGGCCACCATGGCGCTCGCGCTCGCTCTCGCCGCCTGCGGCTCGGGGGGCGGCGAGACGGCCGATGGCGAAGGCGCGGAAGCCGCCGCCGCCGACTATGAGCGCGGACCGCACAACGGCCGGCTGCTTCGAGACGGCGACTTTTCGCTGGAAGTCACCATCTACGAGGAGGGGCCGGAACCCCTGTTCCGCCTCTATCCCTATCTGAACGACCGGCCTCTCGATCCTCGTCAGGTCCAGGCGACCATCGCCCTGACCCGACTGGGGCCGAAGGTGGACCGCTTCACTTTCGCTGCTGAGAACGACTATCTGACCAGTCCGGGCATCGTCTCGGAGCCCCACTCCTTCGACGTGGCGGTGGCGGCCACGCGCGGCGGCCAGAGGTCGAACTGGACATACCAATCCTATGAAGGCCGAACGATCATCACGGCCGAGGCGGCGCGCGCCGGCGGGGTGACGACCCAGCGGGCGGGTTCGGCTGTGTTGGGCGAGACGCTGCCCCTCTCCGGTCGCGTCGAGATCAAGCCGGAGGGCCTGGCCGAGGTTCACGCCCGCTATCCCGGCCGGGTGGTCTCCATGAACGTGGAATTGGGCAGCCGGGTCCGTCGGGGCCAGGTTTTGGCGCGCGTGGAATCCAGCGAGAGCCTGCAGACCTATTCGGTCACTGCGCCGATCTCGGGCGTGATCACGGTCAAGAACGTCAATCCCGGCCAGATCACGGGCAATGGCGAGCCGATGCTGGAAATCGGCGATCCCAGTCAGCTTCACGCCGAGTTCTTCCTCTACCCGCGCGACGCCGAGCGGGTGCGGGTCGGACAGAGGGTCGAGGTGCGCAGCCTGACAGGAGACAGCCGCGTCAACGCGGTGATCGAGGCCATCCTGCCTGCGGCCGACGTTCTCAGCCAGACCCTGGTGGCGCACGTTCATCTGCCGGCAGGGTCAGGGAACTGGCGGCCTGGGCTCGGGGTCGAGGGATCGGTCCAGGTCGGCTCGGGCGAGGTTCCGCTCGCGGTCTACACCCGGGCGCTTCAGCCGTTCCGCGACTTCACGGTCGTCTACGCCAAGGTGGGAAACACCTATGAGGTCCGCATGCTCGACCTGGGTCGTCGCACCGACGAGTGGACCGAGGTGCTCGGCGGCCTGGAACCGGGAACCGAGTACGTCGTGGACGGCGCTTTCCTCATTCGCGCGGACATCGAGAAGTCCGGCGCGAGCCACGACCACTAAGAGGGCTCGCGCATCATGCTTGAACGCATCATCGCGCTGTCGATCCGGTTCCGCTGGGTCGTCATGGCGCTCGTCATCGTGGCGGCGGCGGTCGGGGTCTGGAGCTTCCAGAGGCTGCCGATCGACGCCACGCCCGACATCACCAACGTCCAGATCCAGATCAACACTGAGGCCCCCGGCTATTCGCCTCTGGAGGCCGAACAACGCATCACCTTTCCGGTGGAGACCGCCATCGCGGGCGTGCCGGGCCTCAGCTATACCCGATCCGTCTCGCGCTACGGCCTGAGCCAGGTGACGGTGGTGTTCGAGGACGGCACCGATATCTACCGCGCCCGGCAACTGGTCAACGAGCGTCTGCAAAGCGCGCTCGGCCAGCTTCCGCCCGGCCTGTCGCCCGAACTCGGCCCCATTGCCACGGGGCTGGGCGAGATCTTCATGTACACCATCGAGGCCGAACCCGGCGCCCGCAAGGCGGACGGCACAGCCTACACGCCCGAAGACCTTCGCACGCTGCAGGACTGGGTCATCCGTCCGCAGATGCGCAACACCCCCGGCGTCACCGAGGTCAACACCATCGGCGGCTTCGTGCGCGAGTATCATGTCACCCCCGATTCCGTGAGGCTCGCCGCCTTCGGCGTCACCATGGCTGAGGTGGTCGAGGCGCTGGAGCGTAACAACGCCAACGTCGGCGCGGGCTACGTCGAGCGCTTCGGCGAGCAGTGGCTGATCCGGGTTCCCGGCCAGGCGTCCACGACGGAGGATCTGCTCAACGTCGTCATCGCCACACGAGGGGGCGTCCCGATCCGGGTGGCCGAAGTCGCCGACGTCGGCATGGGTGAGGAGTTGCGCACCGGCGCAGCGACGGAAAATGGCAAGGAGACGGTGCTGGCCACCGTTCTGATGCTGGCCGGCGAGAACAGCCGCGTGGTGGCCCAGGCCGCCGCCGCCCAGCTGGAGGTCGCGTCGCGGGCCCTGCCTGCGGGCGTCGTCGCCTCGCCCGTCTATGACCGCACCGACCTGGTCGAGCGCGCCATCGGCACGGTGGAGAAGAACCTGGTCGAGGGGGCGCTGCTGGTCATCGTCGTCCTCTTTCTGCTGCTGGGGAACATCCGCGCCGCCCTGATCACCGCGGCCGTGATTCCCATCACCATGCTGATGACGATCACCGGCATGGTGCAGGCCGGGGTGTCGGGCAATCTGATGAGCCTCGGGGCGCTGGACTTCGGTCTGATCGTCGATGGCGCCGTGATCATCGTCGGAACTGCCTGAGACGGTTCGCCGAGGCCCAGCACCAGAAGGGCGGCCTGCTGACGCGGCAGGAGCGTTTCGACCTGGCGTCCAGGGCGTCCAGCGAGGTCATTCGGCCGTCTCTGTTCGGCGTCCTGATCATCACCCTGGTCTATGTGCCGATCTTCGCTCTGGACGGCGTGGAAGGCAAAACCTTCCATCCGATGGCCATCACCGTAGTCATCGCCCTGACCGCCGCGCTGATCCTGTCCCTGACTTTCGTGCCGGCGGCCGTGGCCATGTTCGTCACGGGCAAGGTTCAGGAGAAAGACAGCTTCCTCATGCGCTGGGCGCGCGTGGGCTATCAGCCCGCGCTCGACTTCGCGCTGAAGTTCCGCCTCGCCATGATCGGCGGCGCGGTGGCCCTGGTGGCGCTCGCGGCCTTCGGGGCCTCGCGCATGGGATCCGAGTTCGTGCCGAACCTGGACGAGGGCGACATCGCCATGCACGCGCTTCGGATTCCAGGCACGAGCCTGACCCAGGCCATCCAGATGCAGACCGCCCTGGAGGCCCGCCTGGCCCGGTTCCCGGAGGTCGAGCGCGTCGTGGCCAAGATCGGCACCGCCGAGGTGGCCACCGACCCGGTGCCGCCGTCGGTTGCGGACACCTTCATTCTGCTGAAGGACCGCGACGATTGGCCAGATCCCAGGAAACCCAGGCTCGAGCTCGTGCGCGAGATGGAGGAAGCCGTCGAGGCCATCCCCGGCAGCAAGTACGAGTTCACCCAGCCGATCCAGATGCGGTTCAATGAACTGCTCTCGGGCGTTCGCGCCGACGTGGCGATCAAGGTCCACGGCGACGACCTGGATCAACTGGTCGCCCTGGGCTCGCAGATCGAGGAGATCGTCGGCGGCGTTCGCGGCGCGGCCGATCCGCAGTCGGAACAGGTCACCGGCCTGCCCATGCTGCAGATCACGCCGAACCGGGCCGCCATCGCGCGCCTGGGCCTCAGCATCGAAGACGTCCAGTCGGTGATCACAACCTCGATGGGCGGCCAGACGGCCGGTCAGATATTCGAGGGCGACCGGCGTTTCGACATCGTCGTGCGCCTGCCCGAAGAGCAACGTCGCAACACCGACGCCATCGGCCGCATCCAGGTGCCGCTGCCGGCGGCCGAGGGACAGCCGCGCGCCTTCGTGCCGCTCAGCGAGATCGCCACCATCGCGTTGGAAACCGGCCCGAACCAGATCAGCCGAGAAGATGGCAAGCGACGCATCGTCGTCACCGCCAACGTCCGCGACCGCGACCTTGGCTCCTTCATCGCGGAAACCCAGGAACGGATCGAGCGCGAGGTCGATCTGCCGGCGGGCTATTGGGTCACCTACGGCGGCACCTTCGAACAGTTGATCTCGGCGGCCCAGCGGCTGCAGGTCGTCGTTCCGGCGGTGCTGTTGCTGATCCTGGGTCTGCTGTTCGCCCTGTTCCGTTCCTGGCGCGACAGTCTGATCGTCTTCTCCGGCGTGCCTCTGGCCCTGACTGACCGGAGGGGTGGCGGCGCTGATGCTCAGGGATCTTCCGCTGTCGATCTCGGCCGGGGTGGGCTTCATCGCCCTGTCGGGCGTGGCCGTGCTGAACGGCGTCGTCATGGTCAGCTTCATCCGGGGCTTGATCGAGGAGGGCAAGCCGGTCGGCGAGGCCATCCGCGAGGGCGCCCTGACCCGGCTGCGGCCGGTGTTGATGACCGCCCTCGTCGCCAGCCTCGGCTTCGTGCCCATGGCGCTGAACGTGGGCGCCGGGGCCGAGGTTCAGCGCCCCCTGGCCACGGTCGTGATCGGCGGGATCATTTCCTCGACGGTCCTGACCCTGCTGGTCCTGCCGGCTCTCTACAGCCTGGTCCACGGCCGCGACCGATCCGTCGATCGACCGCGACCGGCTTGGCTGGATCACCTGCCGTTCCGCCGCGGACGCGTCTGATGTCCGCCGCTCTTCCTCGGAAGGGCGGCGGCGGCGCCGACGGGGTCCCAGACCCGTCGGCGCAGGCCCTGCCGGAGCGGTTGCTGGCCCTGACCAGCATCCGCTTCTGGCTCGCCCTTGGCGTGGTGTTGTTTCACTACCAGCTCAACATGGTCCCCGAGGGCGGCGCGGGCGTCAGCCTGATCGAGCGCGCCCGGCTGGCCGTCGATTTCTTCTTCATCCTGTCGGGCTTCGTCCTGGCCCACGTTTACGGAAACCAGATCCGCGGCGGCCGTTACAGTCACCGCCGGTTCCTGATCGCCCGGCTGGCGCGGATCTATCCGGCCCACATCTTCATGCTGGCCGTGATGGCGATCATCGTGGCCGCGGCGCTCGTCCTGGGCCAGAGCTTCGACGCCGACGACTATTCTCTGTTCGGGCTGGCGACGGCCGCGACCCTGACGCACGCCTGGCTTCCGGTGATGGTCGTCAACGAATGGAACGGGCCGTCGTGGTCCCTCTCGGCGGAATGGGCGGCCTATCTGGCCTTCCCGGCCTTCGCCTTCGTCGGCCTGCGCCACGGACGAAATCCATGGGCGGTGATCGCCCTGGCCATCGGGCTGTTCGTGGCGCTCGACGCCTTCTATCGCTGGCGGTTCGGCGAAATCCTGACCCATGCGGAACTGCTGCTCGGCGTGCTGCGGATCGCGCCGGAGTTTCTCTACGGTATCGGCCTCTACGGCTTGGCGGTCCGGTTTCGGCCCGGTCCGGCGGCGTCATCGGCTGCGGCCGTGGTCTCTTGCACGGTCCTGCTGGCCCTAATGGGCTTCAGCGCCGACGAGCGGGTCACCGTCGGGGTGTCCGGCCTGGTCATCCTGAGCCTGGCCTGGCTCGCGCGGTCGGGATCGGACCGGCTGTTCGCCCATCCCTGGGCGCTCGAAGCGGGCGAGGCCTCCTACGCTCTCTACCTCGTCCATCTTCCCCTTCTGATCCTCTGGAAGAACGGCGTGGGCCTGCTGGCCGGCGTCGACAGCGGCTACCGCATGCAGGTCTGGGAAGCCGGGGTGTTGCTGGCCATCACCCTGGCGACGGCCTTCGCGCTCCATGCCCTGTGGGAGCGCCCCGCGCGTCGCTGGGCGCGTCGCGCCTTCCTCGACCCCTCCCCCTCAACCTTGCGAAAGGATCTTCATGACATCCGCAGTGCGCTTCGACCCCTGGTCGTGGCTCCGGTCGCCTTGGACGGCCCTCATCCTCGTGATCGGCGTTCTGCTTGTGGACGGCGCCCTCAGTCCAGCGCTCGCTCACGGCGTCGCCGATGGCGACAAGGGCTACATCCAGGAGACCTCGGGCTTCCTGTTCTGGCCGTTCCTGTACCTGGGCGCCAAGCACATGGTCACCGGCTACGACCACCTGCTGTTCCTGCTGGGGGTGATCTTCTTCCTCTACCGGATGAAGGACATCAGCATCTATGTGACCCTGTTCGCGATCGGTCACTCCTCGACCCTGCTGCTCGGCGTGCTGACGGACGTCAGCGTGTCCAGCTATCTGGTGGACGCCATCATCGGTCTGTCGGTCGTCTACACAGGGCGCTCGACAACATGGGGGCCTATCAGCGCTGGTTCGGGTTCCAGCCCAACACCAAGGCCGCGACCTTGGTCTTCGGCCTGTTTCATGGCTTTGGCCTGGCGACCAAGCTGCAGGACTTCAACCTGTCGCCCGACGGCCTGATCGGCAATCTGCTGGCCTTCAACGTCGGGGTCGAGATCGGCCAACTGCTCGCGCTCGGGGCTATCCTCATCGTCATGGGCTTCTGGAGGAAGACCTCCGGCTTCTGGCGCCACGCCTACACCGCCAATGTGGTCGTCATGACCCTCGGCTTCATCCTGGCGGGCTATCAGCTCGTCGGCTTCTTCGTCGCCTGACCGGAGACCCCATCATGTACAATGCGAACAAACCCACCGCCGCCGAACTGCCCTCGACCGGGCAACTGCTGAGGTCCACAGGCATCGCCGCCGCAGTCGCCGCCGCGCTCCTGGTCACCGTCGTCCTGCCCGCCGAGTATGGCGTGGACCCGACCCGCATCGGATCCGTGCTCGGCCTGACGGAAATGGGGCGGATCAAGATGCAGCTGGCCGCCGAAGCCGAGGCCGAGGAGGCGGGTCTGGCCCCGGCGGCCCCTGCGCCCGTCGTCACCGCCACCGCCCCCGCCGCTTCGGCCGGCGCCGCCCCCGTCCCGGCCGGTCAGCGCTCGGACGAGACCGTCATCACCCTCGCGCCCGATCAGGGCGCCGAGATCAAACTGGTGATGGAGGAAGGCGCCCGCGTCCAGTTCACCTGGGTGAGCAGCGGCGGCGCGGTCAACTTCGACACCCACGCCGACCGGCCCGGGACGCCCTATCACGGCTACGGCAAGGGATCGGAACAGCGCGTGGAGGGCGAGCTCGTCGCCGCCTTCACCGGCAGTCATGGTTGGTTCTGGCGCAACCGCACCGGCGAACCGGTGACCATCACGCTGCGGACCACCGGGGCCTATTCCGAGGTCAAGCGCGTGGTCTGACGCCCCGTCAGCGCCGCCGAGGCCCCGGATCTTGCGACGTCC
This sequence comes from Brevundimonas albigilva, assembly GCF_023503965.1. Lineage (GTDB taxonomy): Bacteria > Pseudomonadota > Alphaproteobacteria > Caulobacterales > Caulobacteraceae > Brevundimonas > Brevundimonas albigilva. The sequence goes on from NZ_CP097298.1 coordinate 636,745, forward strand.
GGGGCCAGCGCCGGTGCAGATCGTCGATGACGACGGGGTGCGCGTGCGCCGCTCGCCCCTCTCCCGCCTCGCGGTCGTCTTGCAGATGAGGATGCCCCGCCCCGAGGTCGTCATGCGCGTGCGGCAGGTTCAGGGGATCATGGGCTGGCCAGACCAGGAAGGCCAGGCCGGTCCCCAAGGCGCACAGCGCGGCCAGGACCGCGAAGGCGGCGGCGGGGTCGGCTTCGGCGGACACTAGGCCCGCGACCGGATAGGCCACCAGCCAACAGGCGTGAGACAGAGCGAACTGAGCCGCGAACAGCGCTGGGCGGTCCTGTCCGGTCGAGGAACGACGCAAGGCGCGCCCGGCGGGGGTGATGGTCAGGGAATAGCCGAACCCCATGACGATCCAGAGAGCTATCAGCACACCGTAGCTACGGGCCGCCACGGCGCCGGCGACCAGCACCGTCGTCATCAGGGCGCCGCCGAGGATCATGGCCCAATCGATCGGTCAGGCGGTCGAGGGCGCGCGGCAACACCACGGCGGCGATCATCGATCCCGATCCGAAGGTCGCCAGCGCCCAGGCCGTCGCCTGCTGCGACAGACCGAAGTTGGATTGCACCAGAACCACTGTGTTGACGAAGACCATGGCGCCGCCGGCGGCGGTGGACAGACTGATCGCCAGCAGGCCGCGCAGACGCGGGGTCAGGGCGAAGAGCCTCAGCCCTCCGGTCAGCCGCCTTACGAAAGGCAAGGTGGTAGGCGCCGTCGCCCTGGGCAGGGCGGCCGTCAGCACGAAGGCCGCAGAGACGACAAACCCAAAGGCCGTTCCGAGAAACAGATTGTTGTAGCTGATGACCGCGAGCAGCAGCGCCGCCAGAACCGGACTGGCGACGCTCTCGAGGTCGGCGGCCAGGCGAGAGAGCGACAGGGCCTTGGTGTATTCCGTTTCGTCCGGCAGCAGATCGGGAATCATGGCCTGGAACGCTGGGGTGAAGGCGGCCGAGGCGAGGTAGAGCACGGTCATCAGGGCGTAGACCTGCCAGGCCTCGCCTACGAAGGGCAGCGACGCTGCAACGCCCGCCCGGATGAGGTCGAGCGACACCAGTAAAGTCTTCCTCGGGAGGCGCGCCGCTAGCGCGCTCGCGAACGGGGCCACGCCAATATAGGCGACCATCTTGATCGCCAGCGCCGTCCCCAAGATTTGCCCGGCGCTCGCGCCCGCTAGGTCATGAGCCAATAGGCCGAGCGCCACGGTGGCCATGCCCGTACCAAGCAGGGCCGCGACCTGAGCGAAGAAGAGGTGCCGGTAGGCGGCATGGCGTAGTGGGGAAAACATTAGGACAAGAAGAGATTGAAGCGCCCAAAACCGAGCCGATGAACCCTGGCACTGATCGCGATCAGGACGAACGAAACAGCAGAGCGGATCGCGAGGTTCACGTTGGCTCCAGCCCGCGCAACATAGCACTGACCGCCCGGTCCGCTTCCTGTTCGATGAGCGTCGACACTCCGGTCAGCGCGCGGCGTAGTGCTATGCCGTGTAAAAGGTCCAGAAGCGCGGCGGCCGATGCCTGCAGGTCTGTTGATCCCGTCAGCAGGCCATCGCTGCGCAAATCCCTCAACACCTTGGTCAAGGCCTGGTGAAGCGCTTCAGCACCTTCGGGTGCGTGCGCCTTCGCGATCGCGGCAGGATAGCTGGGGTGCAGTGCCGCTCTAAGCGCTCCCGGCATCGACGTCTCCAACCACGCCAGCAGGCGGGATGCGACGCCAACCAGTCGTCCCTGGGCCCCATTTTCTCCATCCCGTCGATCAAACACCAAGTCGAGCGAGGGCGGCCGAGGCAGCATGGCGGCGAAGAATAGACGCTCCTTGGTCTGCCAGCGCTGAAACAGAAGCGCCTGGCTGACCCCAGCCGCATCAGCGACGTCCCGCGTGGTGGCCGAAGCCCCGAGCGCCACAAAGGTCGCTCGGGCGGCCCGCAGTATCCCGTCCTCGTCGATCGTGCGGTCGCGCCATCAGACAGGCTTCGGCAGAGGGATACGAACGCCATACTCTTTTCGGATATCGACGAGGGGCACTTCGAGATAACGATCGTAGTCGGTCCAGGACCACCTCTTGCGCATGCGTCGGGCTCGGAAAGCGGCGTCGGCGATGGAGGGAAGCGCGGCGATCAGGGCACCCAGTCGTCGCGCGTGCCCCATCTCGCTCGCGAACGTCCGATGGTCCCGGCTCATCGTTACTGCTCGGATTTCGCCATGCTTCACGGTGGTCCCCAGCATCATCCAGGCGTGCGCGATGGCCTCGCCCCGGTCGGACGTATCGCAGGCGAAAATCACGTGAACTGCATCATGGGCCGTCATGGAGCGCTCCACCTCGGGTGCGACCGTCATGGCGACATCCCTTTCCTTGGCGTCTTCCTCACGCAGCAGCGCAATCGATTGGCGTAACGTCAGCCGACACTGCGGCTCCAGATAAGCGAGCATGAACACCTCCATCTTCAGGGTGAAGACGACCGGCTAACATTTATGATCGGCCGCTCACTAACGCTGATGCAAGCCCGAACTGGCTCCCCGGACTAATCGACGGCGGTGCCGCCGCACTGCCAGAGCTTGCGCGTTGATCAAGATGGACCGACCGTAGGTTCCATCCAGGTAGCTGAGGCTGACGGGAGATGTATCCAAACGGTTGTGGGGTGTCGTCAGTCTTCTCAAGGAGCGGCAGCAGATGCGGTTTGATCGAACGACGTCCGTTTCATGACCCCCTGAGATGACGAGCTACAGGAAGCCGTCGCCGGGCTGTGCAGCTGAATATCGTGCTGTTTCCGATCGGCTCGGCCGCCGTCCAAACGGACAAGAGGAAGCTGGACCGATAGTGTTCCGAAAGTATCTTTGGTACGGTCGACCGGCGGTCTGTTCTGCGCGTAGTGGCTTTCATTCTCTCAGTCGTGGATCCCAACGAGGAATCCCTCTCTCTTTTGCCTCAGATGCGCCCTTCAGCTCGGAGTGAAGCGTCTGTGACAGGTTCAATGGTCGTGGGTTGGCCGAACTAAGGTAGGCCAGGCCGGTCCCTAGGGCCCACAGCACGGCCAGCACCATGAAGGCGGCGGCGGGGTCGGCCTCCGCGTAAACCAGACCCGCGACCGGACAGGCCACCAGCCAACACGCGTCAGACAGAGCGAACAGCGCCGGGAGGTTCTGTCCGGTCGAGGAAGGGTGTAGGGCATGCCCGGCCCGGTGATTGTCAGGAGATATCTGAACCCCACGACGATCCAAAAACCTATCGCACGCCGTCAATGCGGGCCGTCATCCCGCCGGCGAGGCGGGTCAAATGATCGCGGAGTTTCGAGAGATCGCGAGATATTTGGGAGTAGAAGATTGCCAGTCTTCCACCAGTCAATCGCAGTTCCTCAGAGGATCGTGGTCCATCACCATGGTCGCCATGGATACCCGTCGTGCTAAAGGGGAAATCGGCGGGTTCCGGAACGATAGACGTCGATCTTGAGCCAGGGGACGCAGTGCGTCGGCGGCGATCGACGGTGAAACGCCGGGCTTCTTCGCAGAAGTTCCAGACCCGCCCCCTCCCCTTTCTAACCGGGGTCGATCAAGCCCAGCCGAACGGCCGCAGCCACGGCCTCTATCCGCGTGCGAACCCGCAGCTTGGAACAGACCTTCTCAAGATAGCTGTCGACCGTTCGCGGAGAGAGCGTGAGTATGACGCCGATATCCGCGGAGCTCTTGCCGCTGACGTGACCCCCGTTTCTCATCCAGCCATAACGAGAGTCCTGGGTTGATCTGAACTGGGGTTGTCGGGGTTGGCAAGAGGCCGGTCAGCGCAGCCCCCAACCAGCGCAGCGGACCGGCCGATCTGTCCGCTGAGCGCTTCTGCATAAGCCTGTGGCGTCAACCACCCGAGCTTCGAGTGCGGACGCCGTTCGTTGTAATCGCGTCGCCACGCCTCCAGCACTGCGCGGGCGTGCGGCAGGGATCGGAACAGCGTCTCGTTCAGCTCAACTCGTCGCGCAGGCGTCCGTTGAAGCTCTCGTTGAAGCCGTTCTGCTGGGGCTTGCCGGGCGCGATGTAATGCCAGCCGACGCCGGTGTCGTCGGACCAGGCCAGGACCGCGTTCGAGGTGTATTCCGTCCCGTTGTCGCTGACGATGGTGTCGGGCCGGCCCCGCTGCCGGATGACGGCGTCCAACTCCCGCACGACCCGCGCGCCCGACAGCGAGGTGTCGGCCACCAGCGCCAGGCATTCACGCGTGCAGTTGTCGATCACCGTCAGAATGCGGAAGCGCCGCCCGTCAGTCATCTGGTCGGCCACGAAGTCCAGCGACCAGCGCTGGTTCGCCGCCAGTGGCAGCTCCAGCGGTCGCCGCGTCCCCATCGCTCGCTTCCGACCGCCGCGTCGACGGACCGTCAGTCGCTCCTCCCGATAGATCCGCTGGACCCGCTTCCTGTTGACCGCATGACCCTCGCGCCGCAGCAGGACGTGCAGGCGGCGATAGCCGAACCGGCGACGCTCCTGGGCCAGGGCCTTCAGCCGGTCGCGCAGGGCGCCGTCGTCCGGGCGCGTCGCCTGATAGCGCACGCTCGTCCGATCGACGCCCAGCACACGGCATGCCCGCCGCTCGCTCATCTCGTAGGCGGCCTGCAGATGACCAGCCGCCTCGCGATAGCCGGCGGGCGTCACCACTTTTTCCCAGCAGGTCCTTCAGCGCCACGTTGTCCAGCATCGCGTCCGCCAGCATCCGCTTGAGCCGAGCATTCTCGTCCTCGAGCGCCTTCAACCGCCGAACCTCCGAAACGTCGAGACCGCCGAACTTGGCCTTCCATTTGTAAAAGGTCGCCGAACTGACCCCATGACGCCGGCACACCTCCGCCGTCGTCACACCGGCCTCCTGCTCCCGCAGGATCCCAATGATCTGCTCTTCCGTGAACCTTGATCGTTTCATTCTGTCCGTCCTTCGTTAGGGCGGACTCTAGCTATTCCTGGAGGAGTTTCAGGGGGTCACGTCACCGCGGCAGACCCATTGCAGACACTCTTGCTCACGCGGGCTCAATGAGGCGACGCGCGGCGGTTTATCAGGCTCGTCGGCAAGAACTTCCATACTGCACCACAGGTTGTTGCCTTTATCCGTATACGTCCTCATTGGCGCGCCGCAACGTCGATGATGCGGCCTGTCCGCAGGTTTTCTGCGGGAGTCTCGGCGTCACGCGTCGTTGTGCCGCGCGACAGCCCCGACTACATCCGAGAGGTCGGGCGCCGCGAGATAGGGACGCAGCATGAGCCGGGGTTCGCCCATGGCGAAGGCGGCGCTTCGCTCTGAAGTAGCGGGCCTCATTCGCAGAGGATTCCAACGCCCGACCCCTCCGCCTTGCGTCTGGATTCCGTTTGATTCATGCTGGACCGGCCGACCGTCGCGTCGGCAGGGGCCTGGAATCCCCTGTGCGATATTCTCTTCGACGTCCCACGCTTGGCGTGGCTGTCGCTGACCGGGTGACCGCGTCGGGCGCGAGAGCGTTTGGCCTCCGGTTTTCCGCGCGCCCGGGATTCCAGCCGCTGATGTGCGGCCTGGAGAGGCACGGTGAGCGAAGCGAAACCACTGGAGACGGATGCGGACGGAGGGCTGAACGCTCTCTATCGCCGCTATGCCGCGTGGTTGAACCGGCGTTTGCGCACCCGCGTCGGCCCGGACGATGCCGCGGATGTCGTGCAAGAGACCTATGTCCGGATCGCGCCCTACGCCGACAAAGGCATCCTCCATCCTCGCGCACTCCTCCTGAAGGTCGCGCTCAACGTCGTTCGCGACCACGGTAGGCGAGAGCGCAGAAGACGCGAACACACGGCGCACCACACGCAAGAGGTCGATTTGCCAGCCAGTTCGATGAAGTCCTCCTGGCTGAGATTGTGAGGTCTATGCCTGCCCTATACAGGGACGTCTTCGTCTTGAGCCGCTTTGACGGTATGACGTATCCCGAGATCAGCCGGATGCTCGATATTAGCGTCAAGACTGTGGAATGGCGGATGTCGAAAGCGCTGGAGCACTGCGCGTTGCGGCTCGACCTGTAGGCGAAGACCGATGACGACCGAGGCGGACGCCGACATCAGACGAAGGGAGACCGCCGATTGGTTCGCGCGGCTGAACCAGCGTCAGGTGTCCACGGCGGACATCAAGGCCTTCAGCGCCTGGCGTCGCGACGACGAAAATGCTCGAGCCTTTGACCGAATGCAGGCCTTTTGGGACGCGAGCCGGGCCTTGTCCGACCAGCCGGACATGGTCGCTCTGACAGTTGAAGCCCGGTCTCGATCTTCGACCGGACCGGGCCGACGAGCACGACGGGTCGGTGTGCTCGCTCCGATCGGGGCCGTCGGCGCTGTCGTGATGGCCGTCGCGATCGGTTGGTGGACGTGGTCTTCGCAACAAGCCAGGCCGTATTTCACCCAGGTGGGCGAACGCCAGGTCGTTGATCTGGCCGACGGTTCGTCAGTTCTCTTGGACACAGCCTCGCGGATCGAGGTTCGGATGACGGGGGAGACACGCCTGATCACCCTGACCGCCGGTCAGGCTCGCTTTGATGTCCGTCCGGATCCCGATCGCCCCTTCGTGGTGGTCGCGGGAGATACCCGCGTCACGGCGCTCGGCACCCTTTTTGATGTGCGACGGCTTGGGGCTGGGGCCCGCGTGATCCTGGTCGAAGGCCGGGTGGAGGTGCGTGACGAGAACCAACCCGGCGCTCGGTGGGACCTCGCGCCTGGACAGCAGCTCGAGACGGCGGCTCGCCAGCCGCATGTGGCCGCGACCGACCTGGCCAGTGCGGCGAGTTGGACGGCGGGCCGGCTGACATTCGAAGAGACGCCGATCGGCGTGGCCGTCGCCGAAATGAACCGCTACACGCGTCGCCCGATCGAACTCCGCGTCGGCGACCTCTCCGCCGTTCGGGTCAGCGGCGTCTTCGACGCCGGCGATATCGACGGGTTCGTCGCGGCCTTGCGTGATCTCTACGACCTCGAGGTATCTCGGTCGGAGGACGGGCGTGTCGTCCTGACTGCCTCTTATGAAAATAATCCGACCGCTGACTTAGGGTAAGCGCCGCGACCGGTCGTCTCCTCCCCGTCCCGCACCCATGCGGGTAAGAAACGGGGAGACACATGACACAGGGTTTCACATCAACGGCGCTCGCCGCGCTTCTGATGGCGTCTGCGACGCCGGTCTGCGCCCAGCAGATCGAACCCGCGCGCCGGTTCGACATTCCGGCGGGCCCCTTGTCCCGGACCCTGCCCGACTTCGCCCGGCAGAGCGGTCAGCAGATCCTCTATCCGAGCGCCCTCGTCGCCGATCGCACCTCTCCGGCGCTGTCCGGCGACTATTCGGTCGAGTCGGCGCTCGCCCTTCTGCTGCGCGACACCGGCCTCGGCTATCGCCGGAGCCGTCCCAATGTCTTCGTGCTCGTCGATCCTTCCGCTCGCGCCGAGCTCGACGACCTGGTGACCACCGAGGTCGAAGAGGTCGTGGTCACCGGCACCCTGCTTCGCGGGATCATCGACGGCCCCTCGCCCGTGGTCGTCGTCGGCCGCGACCAGATCGACCGAGACGGCCACGCGACGGTCGCCCAAGCCCTGGCCGCCCTGCCCCAGAACTTCGGAGGCACCGCCAACGAAGCCGCGATCGGCAACGGCGGCGATCGCACGGGCACCAACGCCAACTACGCCAATGGCGTCAATCTGCGGGGCTTGGGGAGCGACGCCACCCTGGTCCTGGTGAACGGGCGCCGCATCGCCGGGACCGGATCGAAAGGGGATTTCGCCGATGTGTCCTCGATCCCGACGGCGGCCGTCGAGCGCATCGACGTCCTGTTGGACGGGGCCTCGGCGCTCTATGGGGCGGACGCTGTAGGCGGTGTCGTCAACATCATCCTGCGCGACGACTACGACGGCACGGAGACCCGCGCCCGGTACGGAACGGCGGCGGACGGAGCTTTCTCGGACGTACTTCTGGCTCAGACCCTGGGACGTCGCTGGTCGAGCGGCGCGCTCATGGGAGTCTATGAATATCACGATCGCGACGCCCTTCCCGTCTCGGAGCGCCGCCGCGCCGGGGATGCGGACCTGCGATGGCTGGGCGGGACGGATCGACGCCAGAACTTCAGCAATCCCGGAAACGTCGTCGTCATCGATCCGGCGACAGGGAGCTATGTGTCGGCCTTCGCCATCCCGCCGGGCCAGGACGGCACGGCGCTGCGGCCCTCCGACTTCCTCGCCGGGCAGACCAATCTGTCGAACAACCGTCAGGGCCTCAACGTCCTGCCTCGGCAGACCCGCCAAATCGCTTACATCGCGGGACACCAGGATCTTGGCGAACGTCTGAGGCTGTCCGGCGACGCGCGGTGGGCGCAGCGCGACTACGAGACCCGCTCGGTCCCCATCACGGCCCTACTGACGGTCAACCGCAACAATCCCTTCTTCGTCTCACCGACCGGCGCAGCGTCCCACGCCATCGCCTACTCCTTCGTCGGGCAGATCCCGAACCCGACCCAGAGCGGCGACGTCCAGACGCTGTCCGCCACCTTTGGAGCCGATCTCGATCTCAGCGAGACCTGGCGTCTGTCCGGCTACATCGCCTACGGCGCGGAAGAAGCCGGTTACGCCTTGGACGGTTCGCTACAATCGACCTATCTGCGCGAGGCGCTGGGCGCGGTCGCCGACAATCCGGCCACCGCCTACAGCGCCCGGCGCGACGGCTTTCTCAATCCGTTCGGGGCCGGCGCGGTCAACCCCCAGGCCGCTCTGGATTTCATCAGCAGCGGCTTCACGCGCCTGTGGAGCGAGAGTCGCATCACGACGGCCAATGTGATGTTGGACGGCGATCTTCTGGAGCTGCCCGGAGGGCCGCTGAAAGTGGCCGTCGGCGCGGCCCTGCGCCGCGAGAATTTCGATCGCAAGGTGGACAGCTTCACCTCGGGCACGGTTCCCACACTCGGGCCGCTGAACAGGAGCGAACGCGACGTCGGCGCTTCTTCGCGGAAGCCCGCATTCCTTTTTCGGCCCCGGCAACGCCCGACCGGGTCTGAACCGTCTTCAACTGTCTCTCGCCGCGCGGTTCGAGGACTACGGGGACGTGGGGCAGACCACGAGCCCCAAGGTCGGGGTCGTCTGGGAGCCCGCCGTCGGAACGCGGCTCCGCGCCAACTACGGTCGCTCCTTTCGCGCGCCTGCGCTCCGGGAAGTGAACGACGCCGCCAGCGCCAGCCCGTCGATCCTGCCGCGAGGATCCCAGCAGATCGTCACCATGATCCTCTACGGCGGCAATCCGGACCTGGAACCGGAGACTGCGGACACCTGGACCCTCGGCGGCGATTTCCGCCCTCCAGCGATCGACGGCCTCAGGATCAGCGTCAACGCCTTCCGCACTGATTTCGAGAACCGGATCGGCCAACCGGCGCTTGAGAACGTCTTCACCGCCCTGACCGACGGGGCTCTGAGCCCTTTTGTTCGCGTGATCGATCCGACCCGCAACGCTGAAGATCGCGCGGCCATCCAGGCCATTCTCGATCTGCCCACGACCAATCTGCGCGATCTCTTCACCGCCGACGCCTATGGGGCGATCGTCGATGCGCGCTATGTGAACACCGCCAGCGTCCAGGTTCAGGGGGCGGACCTCACGGTCGGATACGCCTTCACGGTTGGACCCAACGCCTTCGACCTTTCCACCAATCTGACGTGGCTCGAACGGTTCGAGGTTCGCGCGACGCCCGCGTCCGAACCCGATGCCCAACTCGACCGTCCCAACTATCCCATCAGCCTGCGAGGCCGGACGACCCTGTCCTGGTCGCGCGGCCCCGTCACCCTGGGCGGCAGCCTCGACTATGTCTCGGATTACGCCGATCTCATGGGACGGCGGATCGGCTCCTGGACCACGGCGGACCTCCAGGCCCGCTTCGCGCCGCAGACGGGGCCCTTCGCGGGGACCTCGGTCGCTCTGACCGTCCAGAACCTTCTTGATCGCGCGCCGCCCTTCTACGATGCGCCCGAAGGCGTCGCCTATGACGCGGCCAATGCCGATGTGATCGGCCGGTATGTCTCGATCCAGCTGACGCGGAGCTGGTGATGCGCCACGCAGTTTTGGCGCTCGCCTTTTCGGCGATCACTTCCGCCTGCCCGGTCGCCCTCGAGGCTCAAGAGCGGTTCACGACCGACGTGCTGCTGAGAAAGGAGGATTTCGGCGCTGTGCGCGTCAGTCCCGACGGCCGCTGGGTCGCCATGGAGGTCCAGGCGCCTTACGACCAGGCTCCGGCCTACACCCTGGCGCAATACACCTTCGTGTCGCTCAGCCGGGTCGAGGTGTTCGACACCACGAGCCGGACCGTCCGCCACGTCCTCGCCGACCCCGGTCACGCGGCCGGTTTCCGGGCCGGTCCGTTCTCACCCAACGGTGACCGGATGGTGGTCTATCGTCTGGAGGCCGATCGATGGACGCTGGGCATCTTGGAGACACGGACCGGCGCGGTGCGCTGGACGGAGCTGACGCCGGAGGAGACCCAGTTCGGACGGACCGTAGCCTGGCGGACCGCCGACGAGCTTCTGGTCGTGTCTCGCCCGGACCATAGCCTTCCGATCGCCTTCAAGATCGGCGGCCAGGCCCAGGCCCGCACCCGCGCCCTTTGGGAGGATACGGCGTCCGGAGCGCGGGTCGGCGCGACCTACATCCCCAGCGGCGCGCTCCGGGACACCCGGGACCAAGCGGTCCCGCTACAGCTCGTCCGCCTCGACCTTAACACCGGAGACCAAACGGTCCTCGCCGAGGGCGCGATCTACGACCTGATGCTGTCTCCCGACCGACGCCGCGTCGCGGTGCTGGAGGAACGGGAGGACCTTCAGCCCGTGGCCGGCCGTCCGGTTCGGGTCGGCGATCCCATGCGTCGTCGGGCGCTGAGGCTGATCGACTTGGAGATCGGAGAGATCCCGCTTGCGCGGTCGCTCGACTATGCGCCCTATTTTCTGAGCTGGCGGCCGGACAGCGGCGCCATTCTGGCCTTCGCCCGCGCGGACAGCCAAGCCGATTACGAGGATGGCGGCGACTATGTCGTCGTCACGGTCGACGGACGCGTGGAAACCCTAGGCCGCAACCGACACACCCCCGCCCTCGTGCGAAGCGTCTGGGGCGAGCCCATCGCCCTCGGCGGCTGGCGCGCCAGTGCCCCCTCCTGCGCGTGCGGAATGATGACGGGAGCCCACGCTGGCGATCGACCGACGGCCTCACCGATCTGCCCGCCGAGCCCGCCGACCGGCTGATCGCTTGGGATGAACGCACGACCGTTCGCAGAGGCGAGCGGCTCCTCGATCTCTCCGGAAACACAGTAGCCACCGGAACCCCGGCGAACCTCGGCGATCTCGGCGACAGCGGCAACCGGGCGGCATTCACGCCCGACCCCGACGCCTACTGGGCCATACGATCCTCAGGCTGCCTTCAGTCCCAACGGTCCGCAGAACCGGCCTGTGTCGCGCCGCCGGGCGAGGGAGAGCGGGTCCTGGCGGCGGGTCCGAACGTCATCGTCACGCGCGAGGATCGCGCGGACGGCGCCTCGGCGCTCAAGCTGCACATCGGCGACCGGATCGAAACGACGGCGCGGATCAATGCGGATCGAGCCGCTCTCGATTGGGGTGAGACCGTCCGTGTGCCGCATGACGGCCCCGCCGGCGAACCCCTTACGAGCTGGCTGCTGCTGCCGCCGAACCTTTCCGCCGGCGAGCGGGCGCCGCTGGTGGTTCAGGTCTATGTCGGACGGGTCATGCCGAGCGCGCCGCGCGAGGCCGGACGCGGCTCCACCCTTCTTCAGAACAACCCTGCGGTCATCGCGGCGAGCGGATACGCGGTCCTCCTGGTCAGCCAACCCAATCCCTCGGACGGCCGATTTACCGGAGCGGAGCTCGCCCAGCGGATTCTCGACATCGCGGACAAGGCCGCCGCCGTCGCCCCCGTCGATGCCGAGCGGCTAGCCCTCATCGGGCACAGCTACGGCGGCTACAACGTCCTGTCCGCCGCGCCTCACAGCCCGCGGTTCGCCGCCGTCATCGCCTCGAACGGAGCCGCCGATCACAGCACGACGCTCATCCTGCCGCAATTCTACCGGACGGCCGTCGACGAGGGCGTCCCCATCGGCACCTCCATCGGCTGGGCGGAGACCGGCCAAGCCGCTGTCGGAGTCTTTCCCGAGGACGCCGCTCGTTATGTCGCGCTGAGCCCGCTGTACGACGCGGCGGCCTTGACCACCCCGGCGCTGCTGATCGAGTCCGATCTGGACCGACCGCGCTACGGGGCCCTGTTTGGCGCCCTCTATCGGCTCAACCGAGAGGCCGCCTGGCTCAACTATTTCGGTGAGGGACATACCCTCGCCAGCCCGGCCAATGTCCGCGACCTCCACCAGCGGATTCTGGCCTGGCTCGGACGCTATCTCGGCCCGCCGGTCGGCGATCCGCCCCGACCAGTGCCGAGCCCAGACCTCGAGGACGGCGGCGAGTAGCGGCTGGTTCGCGCCCTCGCTCCACAACAGCCGTTGGTCGTCGAGGTCGATCTCCAGCTGGGTGCGGTCCAACACGCCGGCGTCGACCAGACATCCATCGAGAAGCAGGGCCTGCAGCGCCGGAAGACTGGCGCGGGTGAGCCGGCCATAGAAGCCGCTCAGGTCGCCCTTGCTCCGGCGTTCGCGGATCTCTTCCGGCAGGCGGTCCGCGAAGGCCAGGCGCGCCAGCCCGCGATCGCGCGGACCCAGGGTCAGGCGGTCGGCCGGGACGCCGAGACAATGTTCCACGACCGGCTGGCTGAGGAGCGGATGCAGAAGCGGCGCCTGTCGGGCGCGAAGACAATCGGTCCAGAACACCTGATTGTTTACCAGGCGCTCGATCTGCCCGCGCTTGGCCGGCGGCAGATCGTCGAGGTCCTGCAGCCAGGGATGGTCGCAACGCGCCTCGCCGCGAGACCGCGAGAGCGCGAGCCGACCGACCATCCATGCCGAGCGGCGGGTCCAACGACCGACGGCCGCCCAATAGACCGGATCCAAGCCCCTCACACCGATGCGGCGAAACCGGTCGGCCGCGACCCTCGGGTCGGGCGCATGGAAGAAGACGCTGTCACCACCCTGACCGGTGACCAGTCCCTCGGCGTCGATCGCCGCCAGCCGCCGGGCCGCTTCGCGATCGTAGGCGACGTCGACACCCTGCAGGGCCGGTCTCAGACCCTGTCCGAGCGGCGCGAAGTCTTCCGGCATCAGGGCGGCCACGGGCTTGGGCACCAGGGAGAGGTCGAAGCCGCCCGTCTTCGCCGCCGCCTCGGCATAGACCCGTTCGTCGCCCTCGCGGTCCTCGCCGAAATACGTCACGAAGGCCGCCTTGGACGCATGGCCGGTCGCCGTCAGGGCGCCCGCCACGATCGCCGAATCCAAGCCGCCCGAGACCTCCGCCACCACCCTCCGTCGCGAGCGCATCAGACCGTCCACCGCGGCATCCACTACGCCGACCAGGGCGGCTGCGCTCTCGTCCACACAGCGTCGGGCGTGGTCGGCGGGACGCCAGATCGCCTCTCGGCCGCCGCCGGTTGCCGCCTGGACCCAATCGCCGGGACCGACGGTCTCGAGCTCCAGGAGCGGCACACGGTCCGTCACCAGGGCAGGGGTCGCCAGAATGTCGGCGAGCCGGGGCCAGTCGATCGCGAGGTCGGCGGGCAGCAGCGGGTCCAAAACGGGCGGCAAGCCATCGGCGATCAAGGTGACACCCCCACGCCGCCACCAGACCGCATCGAGGGCGCCGCTAGGATCCCGGATGAGGTTCAGCCCGCCGGTGTCGTCGATCCAGACCAGCAGATAGGCCCCCCATCCCTCGCGCATCAGGTCCCTGACGAGGGCCGCGCCGGATCGGCTGCTTCCGACCACGGCCGAGGGATGCGCGCCCCGTCCTCGCCATTCGCCGATCAGAACGTGGCTCCGATGGATCTGGGCGACAGGCCAATGGAAGCCGGGCGCGGTCATGACGCGAAGGCCGCGGATATCGACACGCGCCGACCAGCCGGCCCGGATCATGGCCTCAAGCGTGGCGTCCAGAACCGGATCGGCGACGCCGCTCGCCGTCGAAACCACAAGATAGCCTGGCGCGGTCACGAGCACCCCTCCCCCGCCGCAAAGATCGGCGTGTAGGCGGTGAGCCGTTCGACATCGTCGTTGAGGCAGACGTCTCCGGACTGGACCCAGCAGTGGGCCGCGAAGGGATGTAGTCGCACCCCGAACACCCAGTCGGCATCGAGCCCGCGCGCGTGAAGGAACCGCATCAGGAGGGCGGATCGGACGAGGCACTCACCCTCGATCGGCAGATAGGGCATCAGCGTCCAGAAGCGACGCGCGGCCTCGACGCTGTCGGTCGAGTCTCCCGCCACGTGGCGCCTTTCGGATCGCAGATAGGGCAAAAGGCCGCCGCGGCGTCGCGCGCGCTGAATGCCGACCAGAGCCCTCAGCGCCGGCGCGACATCGCTGAGAAGACAGGCCGCCGGACGCTCATGGATGATGGACCGGATCGGCAGCGGCGGAAGCGGTCGCCGAGACCGCCCTTCCGGATCACGCGTCAGCAGGTGGCCATCCGCCAACGCCGTGACGCCCGGATCGCCTGCCCTGACGCCGATCGTCGTGAGGGATGCGATGATCTCCCCGCCGCCCGGGAGACAGTGGTAGGCGTCCGCGCCGACATCAAGCAGGACGGCGTCGGGCCCCACGGCGACCCCGTGCACATCCGGCCGCAGGAACAACCGATCCGGGGACGGGACCGCCGATTGAGCGTCCCGTCCCCTTCGGCCCATCTGGCTCAGATGGTCCAATAGTCGACCGGGATCAGCTCACGCGCGCCGGTCGGTTCGCTGGCACGGGTCTGTTCGGTGGCCGAACCGAGGTTGAAGGCCCGAGCGCCCTCGTCCGTGTATTGAAAGACGGGATTGAGCTCCATCTTCTCGCCGGAGAGATCGGCGCGGGTCTTGCTCGGGCGGAGCCGAGCCCGATCAGGGTCGTTGTGCTCTTGGTGGTCATCGCATTGCCTCCTTGGACGGGGCGCCAATGCCCCGCGCGAGCAGGCAGCGCCCGCGAACCAGTGTTTTCAAACTATATTTGATCTATACTTTGCTGCGACTGACGCATGAGCGCGACCACGGCTCCTGCTTGCGCGCTTCGACTGCGGTGAAACGCATCGACCGCCACGCGCACCAAATCCAGATCCCCTGTCGCGATGTCTGCGCCCACCGCTCGTAGCCAGTCCGGATCCTCCGGCAAAAGGCGAGCCTCGACCGAGCGAATGGGTCGGATCTGCAGGGTCGTCCGCCAATGCGCGCGCGCCAGGACGGCCCGTCCCGACGTCCGGACCACTCCCACGAAGAGAGCTTCGGCGGACGACAGGTCGAGAACGATCGGCAGGCTGTGATCGTCACGATGCGAGAGCACATCCAGCGCCCAGTGAACCAGGCGGCGATGGAGCTCGTAGAGATCGACGATGTCATCCGGACTCGGACTGGGGGCGTAGTAGCCCCGGCCAGGCCGGTGCTCGATCAGCCCCTCCCCGGACAGGCGGGCCAGGGCCTCGCGGACGGGGGTCGGGCTGAGACCCAGTTCTTCGGCCAAGGTTGTCGCCACCAGGGGCTCGCCCCAGCCGAACCGTCCGACCCCGGCAAACGCGAGGAGCGCCGCCAGCGCCTCATTATAAGGATCGCGCGCCCGGCTCATGGCTGCCTACGCGCGGACAGGCCCGCCACCGTCTGCGCGGAAGGGTCCGCGTGGCCTCGCATCGCCATGTAAAGACGATATCCCGCGAAGTTTTCGCAGTCAGACGGCAGTATATTTGCGCGATTCCGCAAGTTTCATGGACCCGTTTGTTTCCCGGCTTTCATTTGCATCGCTGTTGCTCCATTTTTCAACCAGTAGGGGAGCGGTGCGCTCATCGGACCCGCTCCCAACCGAGGTGAAAGCGACGTCATGGAGAGCGGCGACCGACAGTCCCAGAGCGAGACCCTATCGACCGCCCTCAGGCTGATCCGCCGCCATCGCCGGCTCCGCGCCGCGGATGTCGCCAAGGCGATGAACATGGCCCTCCGATCCTACGAGCATTTCGAAGCCGGCGGCGGTCGCATCAACATCGAGCGGATTCATCGGTTCGCCGAGGTCACCAACAGCGACCCGCATGCCATCGTCGCGGCCCTGGCCCTCGGCTCGCCCGCGTTCGCCTTGCGGTGCGCCGACAACAAACTGGCCACCATCCTCGCCGTGGCCCTGCAGGAATTCGACGAGGAGGCGGGCGACGCCATCGCCGAGCTCGAGTCGCTGACGATCATCAACACCTTCACCAAGGCTCTGCGGGAGCTCGCCGCCCAGTCGGTGCGCCGCGACAGCGCCGCCGACGCCTGGCTGGAAGAGCGGCGACATCGCCTGGTTTCGCCGGTGAGTGACGAGCCTGGGTCCGGGAACGGCACACCGTAAGCCTGCCGCCGCCTGCCTACGGACTGCCCCCGGCGAGATCGCCGTGGTGTGATCGTCGGATGCGCGCGTCTCCCACCCAAAGTCCGTCGTCTTCAGGTCTGCTCCAGCGTCTCTCCGAGCGACAACGGGAATGCCTCGAGCTTGCGGCCGGCGGCCTGACCTCTTCGGCGATCGGCGCGCGGATCGGCCTGTCTCCCCGCACCGTCGACGAGCATCTGATGGGCGCCTGCCGCGCGCTGGGTGTCCGGACCCGCATCCAGGCGGTCGCCCGCCTCGCCGTCGCCGAGCGGTCCACCGAACCGCGGACTTTCCTACCGTAGATGTCCGGCGGGAGGCTCGCGGGTCGCGCGATCCCGGGGGGACCGGTTTGCTGGGGGCTCTGAAGGGAGCCGCCCGTGCTGGACCTCAATCTGATCCTCAGCCTGTCCCAGGCCTGCGCGCCGCAGGTGGCGCCGCAGACCCTCGCGGCGATCGCCTATGCGGAAAGCCGCTTCGATCCCCTGGCCATCGGGGTCAACCGCGGCCCCCGGCCCGGACGAGCGGCGAGGGACGCGAGCGACGCTGCTCGCATCGCACGCACCCTCCTGGCGCGCGGGGCCAACCTTGATTTGGGCGTGGCCCAGATCAACAGCGACAATCTGGACTGGCTCGGTCTGTCGGTCGAGGCCGCCTTCGACCCCTGCCGCAATCTCGCGGCCGCCGGCCTCGTGCTCCGGACCGGCTATCGTCCGTCGGAGGGCGTCGATCCCCAGACGACGCTGAGGGTGGCCCTGTCGCGCTACAACACCGGCCACGCCGAGCGGGGCTTCCGCAACGGCTATGTCGCGCGTGTCGAAGCCGCCGCGCGAACGCTCGGGGTCGCCTTTCCCGTCGCCGCTTCCCCATCCCATCGCGTCGACGACGCCCGTCAGACGCCGCCGGTCCCGCCCGCCCCACCCGCGGCCTGGGACGTCTTCGCCCGGGTGTCGACGCGCGGGGTCGTGACCTTCACCCCCACCCCGGACCCGGAGTTCTGACATGATCACCCCGCTCACTCTTCGCAGGACCGGGGCCGGCGCGGCGATCGCCCTGGCCGCCAGCCTCATGATCGTCCAGCCGGCGCTGGCCTCCGCCAATATCGAAGGCCTGCTGCAGAATGTGGTCGATCTGCTGACCGGCAACACCGCTCGACTCCTCGCCGTCCTCGCTGTGGTGATCGTCGGCATCCTCTGGATGTTCGGCCTGTTCGATCTGCGGCGCGCGGCGATCGTGGTGCTTGGCATCGTGGTCGTCTTCGGCGCGGCCGAGATCGTCAATCTGATCACAGGCGGCGGCTGATGGACGACGCCCTCCCCTGGCTCGTGATCGGATCGGCGTCAGCGCTCCTGGCCCTCGTCCTGATGCTCGCCCTGAAGCTGATCTCGCCCAAGCGCTTCGCTCAGATTTTCGCCGGCCTCGCCTCCGGCGTCGCGATCGGCCTGGCCCTGTCGCGCCTGTCCGCCGGAGGCCCGCATGGTTGAAGAGCGACTGACCGAGACCCCTTGTTTCTGGCCTGCACGCGGCCGGCCATGGTTCTGGGCGTGCCCATGGAGGCCATGGGCGTCAACGTCATCCTTTCGGGCGTCGTCTTCCTGGTCGGCGGCAGCCTGCTCTACCTGCTCGTCGCGCCGGCCCTGCACCTGGTGTTCCGGGCGATCTGCCGGGCGGACCACAACGCCTTCCGCCTGCTGTTTGTCTATGTCGACACCAAGGGCCGGTCGCGCAACGCCGCCCTTTGGGGCGGCAGTTCGGCGACGCCGCTTCCGCTGGTCCGGCGCTACCGTCCGGCGGAGCTGGCCCGTGGCTGAGGGCGGCGTGAGCGCCATGCGTCTGCGGCGCGAGGCCGACGCCCGGCCTCACCTGACCTATGCGCGCCACGTCTCCGACGCCGTGGTGGCGCTCGACAGCGGCGCCCTGATGATGGTCTTCCAGATCGACGGGGCGAGTTTCGAGACCGCGGACGCGCGCGATCTGAACGACTGGCACGTCAAGCTGAACCAGGCCTGGCGCAATCTGGCCGACGATCGCCTGGCGGTCTGGCATCATGTGGTGCGTCGGCCGGCCGAACTCGCGCGGTCCGTCGGCTTCCGCTCGGACTTCGCCGGCGAATTGGGCGCGCTCTACGACGACCGGGTCGCGGGGCGTCAGCTCTGGATCAATGAGCTCTTCGTCACCCTCGTCCTGCATCCGGGGCGCGAGGCCGGCGATCGCGCCGCGGCCCTGGCGCGTCGCCTGAAGGCGGCGCGACGGGCGGACGTCGAGGTCGAGACCGCTCACCTCCAGCGGGTCGAGGAAGCGGGCCGCGACCTGATCCAGTATCTCGACCGCTACGCCCCGCGCCGGCTGGGCCTGTATGAACGCGACGGTCTCTGGTTCTCCGAGCCGATGGAGGTCATGCGGCTGGTTCTGACCGGTCGCCGCTCGGCGGTTCCGATCGTCTTCGGCCACCTCGGCGCGGCCGTTCATACCGTCCGCGCCATCTTCGGTCGCGAGATCCTGGAACTGCGGGACGTCGCCGACGCCCGTTACGCCGGCGTCCTGGCGGTGAAGGAATATCCCGCGACGACCCGCCCGGGCCTCTGGGACGATCTGCTGAGCGTCCGCTTCGGCTTCGTGGCCAGCCAGTCCTTCGCCTTCCTGTCCAAGGCCGCCGCGCGGACGGTGATGGAGCGCAAGCAGAACCAGATGGTGTCCGCGCGCGACCGCGCCGCGTCCCAGATCACCGGCCTGTCGGACGCGCTGGACGACCTGGTCAGCAACCGCTTCGTGATGGGCGAGCACCAGGCCTCGATCCTCGTGCACGGCGATACGCCGGCGGCCCTGGCCGATCATCTGTCCAAGGCGCGCGCCATTCTCGCCGATTCCGGCCTGGTGGTGGCTCGGGAGGATCTCGGTCTGGAGGCGGCCTTCTGGTCCCAGTTCCCCGGGGCCTTCGCCCGCCGCACCCGGCCGGCCGCCATCACTTCGCGCAATTCGCCGCCCTGGCGCCGTTCCACGCCCATCCGGTCGGCAAGGCCCGCGGCAATCACTGGGGCGAGGCCGTCGCGGTGCTGCGCACCACGGCCGGATCGCCCTTCTGGTTCAACTTCCATGTCGGCGATCTGGGCCACACCTTCATCTGCGGTCCGTCCGGCTCGGGCAAGACGGTCGTGCAGAACTTCATGCTGGCCCAGCTTGAACGCTTCGGCGCCCAGCAGCTGTTCATCGACAAGGACCGCGGCGCTGAGATCTTCGTGCGCGCCTGCGGCGGGACCTATCTAGCCCTGCGCAACGGCGAGCCGACGGGCTTCGCCCCGTTCAAGGCGCTCGATCCGACGCCGGCGAACCGCGCCTTCCTGGTCCGGCTGGTCCGCGCCCTGGTCGACCGCCCCCATGAACCCCTCACCGTTCCCGAGGCGCGGGCCATCGATCAGGGGGTCGCGGCGCTGGAGGCCCTGCCCCGCGAGCGTCGATCCCTCGCCGCCCTGCGCAGCCTGCTGGGCCAGGGCGACGCCGGGCGTGGGCGCGCGTCTGGAGCGCTGGCAGCGCGGCGGTCCGCTCGGCTGGGTGCTCGACAACGACGAGGACGCCCTGAGCTTGGAGGCGCGCTTCGCCGGCTTCGACATCACCCAGATGCTGGACCACGACGAGGTTCGCACGCCGGCGATGCTGTATCTGTTCCACCGCATCGCCGAGCGCGTCGACGGCCGACGTCTCGTGCTCGACATCGACGAGTTCTGGAAGGTGCTGGACGATCCGGCCTTCACCGAGCTCGCCCGGGACGGCCTCAAGACCTGGCGCAAGCAAAACGCCCTGATGGTGTTCGGCACCCAGTCGCCGGCCGACGCGCTTCAATCGCCCATCGCCCACGCCATCCTCGAACAGTGCGCGACCAAGATCTTCCTGCCCAACGCCCACGGCCAGGCTCGGGACTATATCGACGGCTTCGGCCTGACCCGGGAGGAGTTCCGGCTGGTCCGTGAGGTGCTGACCCCGGAGTCGCATCGCTTCCTCGTCAAACAGGGCCACGACAGCGTCGTGGTCGAGCTCGACCTTCGCGGCATGGATGACGCGCTCGCCGTGCTGTCCGGGCGCACCGAGACCGTCGCCCTGCTCGATCGCCTCCGGGCCGAGACCGGCGACGACTACGCGCACTGGCGCGCCCCCTTCCATGACCAGAGGAGGTTCCTGTGAGAGCCCGAATCCTGTCCGCCGCGGCCCTCGCCGCCCTCGCCCTCGCCACGGCTCCGACCGCCCGGGCGCAGCAGATCGTCCACGACCCGAGGGCGCTCGCCCAGATGATCGAGGAGGCCCGCACCACGCTCGACCAGCTCAAGGCGCTGCAGACCCAGGTCGAACAGGGCCAGAGGCTGTTCGACAGCCTCAACGACCTGTCCGACGTCAACGCCCTGGCCGGCGAGCTCGGCCTGCCGACCGTGCGCAATCCCCTGCCCGACATGCGGTCGCTGCGGGCGGCGGCGAACGGCGACCTCGGCGCGCTCGGCGATCTCGCCGACCGCGCCGACGCCATCCGTCGCGACACCCGGCTCTACACGCCGCCGGCCGGCGCGCTGAGCCCGGCCGACGCCTATTACCGGGACAGTCTGGAGCGGGCGGGCGCCCGCACGGCGCGCGATCTCGCCGTCGGAGAGGCGGTGGCCGGCGCCGCCGACCGGCGGCTCGAGGGCCTCGAGACGCTGCGGTCCGCGCTCGACACCGCCCCCAACGCCCGGGCGGTGATGGATCTGGAGGCCCGGCTCGCGGCCGAACAGGCGCTGATCCAGAACGAGCAGGTGCGGCTGCAGGGTCTGGCCCTGACGCAGACGGCCGAAGCCCGGCTGGAGGAGCAACGCGCCCGGGAACGGGCCGAGGCCGCGCGGACAGCCCGCATGAGCGTCTATGAGAGGGCCTTCCAGTGAGACGCTCCGCCCTGCTCGTCGCCCTCGGCCTCGTCGGGTGCGGAACGCCCGAGCGGACCGCGGAAGACTTCGCCGCCGATCCCGACGCGGCCGAAGCGGTCGTGGCCGCCTGCGACGCTGGACGGACGCAAACGGAATGCGACGCGGCGCGGCGCGGCCTGGCCGAGGCCCGGCGCGACGCCCGGATGCGCGCCTATGTGCAGGCCTTCTGAGGACCGACGATGAGCTTCCGCGTCTTCGAGCCGAGCTACGACTTCATCGACGAGCGGTTGAACGTCTTTCTCGGCGACCGCCTGTCCTCGGTGATCGCCGAGGTCGAGGGGCCGCTGCGCATCGCCCTGGTCCTCTATGTGGTGCTCTACGGCGTCGCCATCCTGCGCGGCGCGATCAGCGAGCCGGTGATGGACTTCGCCGTCCGCTCGCTGAAGCTGGCCTTCCTCTATCTGCTGGCGACGACGGCGGCCTATTCCACATTCGTCACCGAGCCGCTGTTCACCGGCCTGCCCAACGCCCTGACCCGGGCGGTCAGCGGCGCGGACACGCCGAGCGTCGGCGCGGCTTTCGACCAGTTCTTCGCCTATGCGGCCTGGCTGGGCGAGGACATCTCGCGCGACGCCTCGGCCTTCAATCCCGGCCCCTATGTGGTGTCGGCGGCGGTCTTCCTCGTCGGCGCCCTGGCCGCCGCCCTCGGCTTCGGCGTGGTGCTGGTGGCCAAGCTGGCCCTCGCCCTGCTCGTCACGCTCGGCCCCATCTTCATCGCCTGCGCCCTGTTCGACGCGACGCGGCGCTTCTTCTTCGGCTGGCTGAGCCAGGCGGTGAACTATCTCGTCCTGTTCGCCCTGATCATCGTCATCTTCCAGCTGGTGCTGTCTCTGGTGCGCGACCAGTGGGGCGCGATCCAGGGCGCCGACCCGATGATCGGCGGCCTGATCTTCATCGCCCTGTGTCTGCTGGGCGCGATCTTCTTCCTGCAAACCCCCGCCATCGCCGCCGGCATCGCGGGCGGAGCCAGCGCCGGTCTGGCCGACTTCGCCAACGCCGCCGCCCTGGGCGGAAGCGGCTCGGGCCGCGCCCAGGGTCCGCAGGAATCCAGCCGCCAACCCCCGAGGAGCGGCGGCTCCATCCGACCGAGAGGCGCCTGACATGATCCACCGTCCCTTTCTGCTCGCCGCCCTGTTGCTTCTGGCCGCTTGCGCCCACCGGAGCGATCCGGCGCTTCCGACCTGCGACGGCTCCGCCCGTCGCCCGGCCAATCTCCACGGAACGGTGCTGACCCCGACGGCCGACCGTCCCGCCGCCCCCGTCGCTGCGCCCAACACGGGAGGCTGCGCATGAGCGGCGTCCCCTCCCCGAACTGCAACGCTATTTCGTCGAGGCGCGACGCTGGGACCAGGACCGTCTGGCCTCCGCCCTCCGCTCGCGCCGCCTGGCCTGGTCCGCCGCGGCGCTCGCCACCGGTCTCGCCGTCATCGCAACCGGCGCCGTCGCCCTGCTGACGCCGCTCAAGTCGACCGAGCCCTTCGTGATCCGGGTCGATCAGGCCACCGGCGCGGTCGACGTCGTGCGCGGCCTGTCCGCCGAGGACGGACCCGTCCGCTATGAGGAAGCGATCAGCAAATACTTCCTCGGACAATATGTCCGTCAGCGGGAGGGCTATCTCGACCCGGCGGCGGAGGACGCCTTCCGGCTGGTGTCCATCCTGTCCGCGCCCGCTGAGCAACGCCGTTGGGCCGATCTGTTCCGGGGCTCCAATCCGGCGAGCCCGCAGAACCTCTACGGCCCGGACGGCGAGGCCATCGTGGCGATCCGCGCCATCGGCTTCATCAACGACGGCGTCGCCAATGTCCGCTTCCGCCGCACGGTCCGACAGGCCCAGCAGACCGTCGAGAGCGACTGGATCGCCACCATCGCCTTCACCTACACGCGCGCGCCGATGTCGGAGCCGGACCGGCTGAGGAACCCTCTCGGCTTCCAGGTGACCTCCTACCGCGCCGATCCGGAGGTCATCCGATGACACGCCCCCTGTCCGCCCTGGCGCTGATCGCCGGGCTCGTCCTCGCCGCCCCGGCGATGGCGCAAACAGCCCCCGATCCCCGGATCCGGGAGATCGTCTACGACCCGGCGGCGGTCTACCACATCGCCGGCGCCTTCCGGACGGCGACCCAGATCGTCTTCTCGCCCGAGGAGACCATCCGCCACGCCGCGATCGGCGACAGCGTCGCCTGGGAGGTGGCCGCCGAAGGGTCGGTGTTGTTCCTGAAGCCGCGCGAGCGCCACCAGGCGACCAATCTGCTGGTCGTCACCGAGCGGGCCGGCGTCATCCGCCACTACGCCTTCGAACTGGTCGCCCGCGACCCCGGCGACCGCGCCGCCCTCGCCTATCAGGTGCGCTTCCTCTATCCGGCCGACGATCAGGCCCAAGCCGCCCGCGCCCTGGCTGTTCAGGCCGAAGCGGTCGAACAGCGCCTGATCGGCCTGGAACTGGACCGCGGCGTCCTTGAGGGTCCGCGCAATCTGGCCTGGTCCGCCCAAGGCGACGCGGCCCTGCAGCCGAGCGAGGTCAGCGACAACGGCCGCTTCACCGTCCTGCGCTTTCCGGGGGTTCAGGCCTTGCCGGCCCTGTTTGAGGTCGCCGAGGACGGCTCGGAGCGGCTCATCCCCTACGACGTGCGCGGTGAGTTCGTGGTCGTCCACGGGGTCGCGCGCGGTCTGCGACTGAGACGCGGCTCCTCCGTCCTCTGCCTGTTCAATGAAGCCTTCGATCCTCGCGGCAGGGGCCTCGGCACGGGCACGGCCTCGCCTGTCGTCGATCGGGCCCCCGTCGGAGATCCGTCATGAGCGGGGCCGCGACGCCTCCCCGGACGAGAGCCCGCCCCCTGCCTCGACAGTAGCGGACCGCGGCATCTCGCCGATCGCCGGACGGTTCGGCGGACCGCGCGGCAAGATGATCACCCTCGCTGCGCTCGCCGCCGGTTGCGCCGTCTTCCTGATCGCGAGTTGGGATCGCGGCGACCGCGACGCCGATGGCCCGACGACGCGCGATGACCCGCCGCGTCAGACCGCGCCGTTCGAGCCCGCGCGGCGCGACCCGCCGCCCCTTGCTCAGCGACCCGGTCGTCGATCCCGAGGCCCCCGTGCTCGACGACGGTCCAACCGTTCCGCCGATCGAGACCGGACCTCAAGGCGCGGCCCGTTCCGGTCCGTCCCCGGCGGACGAACGGCGCGCCCTGGCCGAAAGCGCCCGGCGGGCGCCGGTGCTCGCCTACAGCCGGGCCGGCGGCGGCCCCGCAACGGCTCCCCAAGCCCCGCCGCAAGGCGCGACGCTCACAGGACCGCAGACGTCCCTGGACCAGCTCAGGCTGGTCACCCCGGTGAGCCAGAGCCGCGCGGGCCGTCTGCCCGACCGCAACCTGCTGATCACGGCCGGGACCAGCGTCCCCTGTGTGCTGCAGACGGCCATGGACAGCACCACCCCGGGCTATGTGACCTGCGTCCTGTCCCGCGACGCCTGGTCCGACAACGGCGCGGTGGTCCTGATGGAGCGCGGCACCCGGGTTCTCGGCGAATATCGTGGCGGCCTCCAGCAAGGCCGGCGCGCCTGTTCGTCCTGTGGACCCGGGCGGTGACGCCGACGGGGGTCGCCGTCGCCCTCGCCTCGCCGGCCGCCGACGCGCTCGGCCGATCCGGCTTCGACGGCGTGGTCGACACCCGCTTCTGGGATCGGTTCGGCGGCGCCCTCCTGCTGTCGATCGTCGACGACGGCGTCTACGCCGCCGTGGGCCGCGAGGACAGCGGCGGCGCCGCCGCCCGCCTTCCGTCCGACGCGGCCGGCGTCGCCCTCCAGGGCACGGTCGATATCCCGCCGACGCTGCGCAAGGGTCAGGGCGCGGAGGTGTCGATCTTCGTCGCCCAGGATCTGGACTTCTCCGGCGTCTATCAGCTGCGATCCCGGTGATGGACGACACCTCCGTCCTCGACCACTACCTGGCCCCGCTGCGCCCCTTCCTGGAGCCGGAGGCCGTGACGGAGGTCGTCGTCAACCGCCCCGGCGAAGTCGGGGTTGAGGCCGACGGCGTCTGGCGCTGGGCCGAGGCGCCAGAGCTGACCTGACCGAGGCCTGGCTGCGCACGCTCGCGGTCGCGGCCGCCGCCTACACCCGACAGGACGTCGGCCCCGAACAGCCGATCTGCTCGACCACCCTGCCCGGCGACATTCGCTGCCAGATCGTCTTGCCGCCCGCGGTCGCCGACGGCGGCCTGTCCCTGACCCTGAGAAAACCCTCGCGACGACGCCTCGGCTTGGCCGAGTTCGCGGCGGCAGGCCTGTTCGACCAGGTCGTCGACGCCCGCGCCGAGACCGCCGATCCCGTCGATGCGGAGCTGATGCGCCTGCGCGAGGTCGGCGATTGGCCGGCCTTCCTCGCCCTGGCCGTCACCGCCCGTCGCAACATCCTGATCTCGGGCGCCACCGGCTCGGGCAAGACCACCCTGGCCAAGGGGCTGATCGCGCTCATTCCCGATCATGAGCGTCTGCTGACGATCGAGGACACCCGCGAGTTCGTGACGCCCCACCGCAACGTCGTCCATCTGGTCTATTCCAAGGACGGCCAGGGTCTGGCGCGGGTCGGGCCCAAACAGCTGCTGGAAAGCGCTCTGCGCATGCGGCCCGACCGCATCCTGCTGCAGGAGCTCCGCGACGGCACGGCCTTCTTCTACCTGCGCAACGTCAACTCGGGGCATCCCGGTTCGATCACCACAGTGCACGCGGATTCCGCCGCCCTGGCCTTCGAGCAACTGACCCTGCTGGTGCGGGAATCCGAAGGCGGGCGCGACCTGCCGCGCGAGGACATCCGCGCCCTGTTGCACCTGCTCGTCGACGTCGTCGTCCAGATGAAGAAGGTCGACGGCCGCTTCCGCGTCACGGAGGTCTGGCATGACCCGCTTCGCAAGCGCCAGCCCGGCGGCTAGGGCGGCGCTGATCGCCACGGCCGGTCTCGGGGCCGTCGCGGTCCTGGCCGTCCTCACGGCAACCATCGCCCTCATCGGCCTGGGGCGGTTCTCCGGCGACATCGATCCGGCGCGTGTTCCCGACTGGCTCTGGTACTATCGTCACGATCCCGAGGTGCGGCGCTGGCTGGCCGTCGGCCTGGCGTGCGCGAGCCTGGTCGGCGGGATCCTGATCGTCGCCGTCCTGCTCCACCAGAGACGCCCCCTGCACGGCGCCGCCCGATGGGCGTCGGCGGCCGAACAGCGCCGCGCCGGCCTGAGATCTCGCCGCGGCCTGGTCCTGGGTCGGGCTGACGGCGCCTTCCTGATCGCCGACGGCCCCGAGCATGTGATGCTCTACGCCCCGACGCGCACCGGCAAGGGCGTCGGGGTGGTCATCCCCAACCTGCTCGCCTGGCCGGACTCGGTCGTGGTGCTGGACATCAAGCGCGAGAACTATCTCGCCACCGCCGGCTACCGTGCCGAGGCCGGCCAGACGGTCCATCTGTTCGATCCCTTGGCGCCGGACGGCCGCACCGCGCGGTTCAACCCCCTGGCCCATATCGATCGGGCCCACCCGATCCAGGTGCTGGACGAACTCCAGCGCATGGCGGCGATGCTCTTCCCGCCCACGACAAGGCCGATCCCTTCTGGGCCGAGGCGTCGCGCACCGGCTTCATCGGCGTGGGCGGCTATGTCGCCGCCACGCCCGATCGCCCGTTCACTCTCGGCGAGATCTTCCGCCAGCTCACCGCCGGCGACGCCCGCGCCCGCCTGCCCCGCACCGTCGCCGCGCGAGCGCGGGAGGGGCGGCCTCTCCCGGGCCCCGTGGTCGCCGCCCTGACCGACTTCACCAGCTCCAGCGAAAACACCTTCGCCTCCGTGCGGCAGTCGATCACCACCCGGATGGGGCTGTGGCTCAACCCCGGATCGACGCCGCCACCTCGGTCTCGGATTTCGACCTGCGCGACCTGCGATGCGGACGGCTCTCCCTCTATCTGGGCGCCACGCCGGACAACATGTTGCGGATCCAGCCGCTCTACGCCCTGCTGTTCCAGCAGCTGGTCGATCTCAACAGCCGCAGCCTCCCCGCCTCTTCCGACCGTCCGACCCTCGTCCTGCTGGACGAGTTCGCCCGCCTCGGGCCGGCGCCCGTGCTGGCCCACGCCTTCGCCTGGGTGGCGGGCTACGGGCTGAGATTACTGGCCGTGCTGCAGAGCCCGTCCCAGCTCAGGGCGCTCTACGGACCCGATCTGGCCGAGGACGTGATGACCAACTGCGGGATCGAGATCGTCTTCGCACCGAAGGAGCTGAGGATCGCCCAGGAGCTCAGCGAACGGCTGGGCTATTACACAATTGACGGACGCAGCCGCAGCCGGCCGACCGGCCTCGCGCGTGGCCAACGCAGCACGACCGTATCCGACCAACGCCGGGCGCTGATGCTGCCGCAAGAGCTGATGCAGCTTCCGCAGACCGCCCTGATCGTCCTGAAGGCCGGCCTGCCGCCTGTCCGCGGCCGCAAGATCGCTTACTGGCGTGACCGGATCTTCCGGCTCCGGCTGCGTCCCGCCCCGATCTTGGCGCCGCCAGTCGCGGGGCCGGCGACCCCACACGTCCTCGAGGAGGATCCCATGGATTTCGACGTCATCGCCCGCGCCTTCGCCGCCGAGGGTCTCCCACCGCCCTCGCCCGACGCGGACGAAGGCGCCGTCGCCGCCTGGCTCGACCGCGTCGTCGATGCGACCCCGCCGGAGCGCGAGCCATGACCCCGCCTGAGCCCGCCCCACCGACCAACCGTCTGCGGCCCGCGCCCGGCGCGCCGGCCCGCTCCACAATCAAGGGCGATATACCGGACGCGGTGCTCGACCGCTATCTGGTCGAGCGCGATCTCAGGGGCCGGGCGGAGCAGTTCTTTCGGGATCACCGCGCGCCTGAACCGATGTTCCGCGACCGGGGCGGATCGCTCACCTCAACCCAGGCCTATCCCGACGCCGTCATCGACATGCTCAAGATCGCGCGGCACCGCGGCTGGGAGCGGATACAGGTCTCAGGCGACCCCGCCTTCCGGCGCGAGGTCTGGATCCAGGCCCAGAGCCTCGGTCTGGAGGTCCACGGTCATCGGCCCCGGGACCGCGATCGTCAGGCGGCCGGGGTCGACCGGACATCTTCCCAAAAGACCCCGCAGGACCCGCTCGCCGAGCGGTTGGCGCGCGCCGCGGTGGTGGTGGCTCGCCTCATCCCCGACCCCGCCGTCCAGACCCGGCTGCTGGAGGCCGCGTGGGCGCGGGCCGGCCAGCCGCGCCCGATGGAACGGGACGCGGCCCGTGGACCGGACCGGAGTCGATAGTGGCTGCGGCTCAAAGGATTGAGCCCTCAGTTTAGAGCCTCCTAGGCGCGTTCTGGAGGGCCTGGCCGTCGGCTATCGGCGCGGAAACGCAATCCGATAGCTTAGGCAGCGCCCGATAACTCAGTTTGCGAGAATGTCACCGCAGCTTCGTCACGGCGTCGCATGAGTTAACGACAAATGCGGTCCGCACGAGGGGAGCTGTGCGTGACCGTGGAGCCTGAGCTCGACGTCTGGTTCAACAGGGAGGTGCGCCCTCACGAGGCCGCCTACCGCCGCGCAGCCTATTCCATCTCCCGCGACCGCCACATCTCGGAAGACTTGGTCCAAGACGCCTATCTGAAGGTCGTCGCCAATGACCAATGGCGACATCTGGCGTCACCGAAGGCCTTCGTGCTGGCCGTGATCAGAAATCTGGCGATCGATCTTGCGCGCAGGACGTCGAGAGGACCGGTCGATAGGTCCGTCGACCTGGAGAAACTTGCGGTCGCGGACTTGGCGCCGACGCCAGAGGCTTCGGCCGATCAAAATCAACGTCTTGCACGGATTGAAGCCGCGCTCGACAGCCTGCCGCCGCAATGCCAGCGTGTCGTCCGGTTGAGAAAAATCGAAGGGCTTTCCCCCATCGAGATAGCGGTCAGGCTCGACATATCCGTCTCTACCGTCGAGAAACACCTGTCTAAAGCGATGCGTCTTCTGACGGAGCGTCTCGCGCCGGAACCACCGCCTGCCTCCGAGTGTCGCATCATTCCATGGCCGCAGCCTCGAAACCTCCCGAGAAGGTCCTGAGCGAAGCCGCCGACTGGTTGGCGGCGATGGAAACCCGCGCGATCGACACGGCCGCCTTTCAGCGATGGCGGGATCAGGACCTCGATCACGCTCGGGCATTCGATCAGGTCAGCAAGGCCTGGTCGTCGCTTGACGCCCTTCGGCCGGAGACGGCGTCGCGCTCACGTGCTGTCGACCAAAGCAGACGGCGTCTTCTTCGCGCCGCCGCGTTCGGCGGGCTCGCCCTGATGGGAGGCGGCGTATACGCCAACCGAGCCTTCGCCTGGAGTCAGGCGAACACCGGCGTCGGACAGACCCTGACCGTGCGTCTGGACGATCAGGCTGACGCCCATCTCAACACGGACAGCCGACTTTCCTGGCGTCAGCGAAGCGGGGCTCTGGTCATGCGGCTCGAGCGCGGGGAAGCGGCCTTCGATGTCCGACCTGTCGGCGGTCTGCCGGTTCGACTTCAGTGGGACGGCGGGGCGGCCAAGCTGGCCGAAGGTCGCTACAACGCGCGGCGCGAGACGGGTGTAGTCACTTTGTCGGTCCTGACCGGGGCGGCTTTGATCGAGACAAACGGCGGCGCGGCCAGTCTGGCGGCATCCGACGGCCAACAAGTCCTGCTCGGTCCTGATGCCCGGCTGGAGCCTCTTTCAGACCAGACCCGCGAAAAGCTGGCTGGCTGGCGTGCCGGTCAGTTGGTCTTCTCGGGAGAGCCGCTGGAGAGGGTCGTCGCGGAATACAACCGATACCTTGACCAGAAGATCGTGATCGCTGACCGGGACGTCGCTCGGCTTCGCGTCGGTGGCCGGT
The DNA here is from genome assembly GCF_023503965.1 of Brevundimonas albigilva. Taxonomy (GTDB): domain Bacteria; phylum Pseudomonadota; class Alphaproteobacteria; order Caulobacterales; family Caulobacteraceae; genus Brevundimonas; species Brevundimonas albigilva. The sequence goes on from NZ_CP097298.1 coordinate 667,049, forward strand.
TCAGCGCCACCGACACGAACGGATTTTTGAAGGCCTTGTCCGAGTCGTTCGGCGTTGAGGCGTCCCCCTCTCAGGCGATCGCCTGCTGTTGCAGAAAAAGACCGCCGACAGATAGCGGTTTGCCGCTCGCTCTTCGTCCTTCCCTGCATCGGCCGTTTCGCGGTCACGGGGGATCGAACGATGAAGCCTTTTTCTTCTGGCGTCAGTTGCGCCGTCCTGGCTATCGCCGCTGTTGCGGGCAACCCGACGGGGGCGCTCGCGCAGGCGGATGTCGTGGCGTTCAACATCACGGCGACCGATCGCGCCCAAGCGTTGAACGCCTTCGCGGCGCAAGCGAATGTTCAACTGGTTTTTCCGTATGCCGCCGCCGAAGGTCAATCTGTGGCCCCTCTTCAGGGTCGGTTTACCCGTCGGGAGGCGCTGGACCGGCTTCTGAGCGGATCAAGGCTAGAGGTCGGCTCGGCGACCGACCGCGTCATAACCCTGAGAGTGGTGGCAAGCGATGGCCCAGTAACCGAAGTCGAAGAGGTGGTCGTCGTCGGCTATAGCCCGGCCTATGACCGTCGGCGGACGTCTTTCGGCAACAAGACCGACGACTCGATCTTCGAGATACCGCAGTCGGTATCCGTCCTGACCGAACGCCTTCTGGACGAACAAAGCCCCCAGGGGCTGGAAGACGTTCTTCGAAACGTCTCCGGTGTTCAGTCACTGGGCCAGTTCGGCGGTCGACAGGACCACATCCTGTTTCGGGGCTTTGAGTTCGGCGTCAATCGAAACGGTCTGCTGCGGAACGGCGTGCAGTCGGTCAGCCGGGTCCAGGCGGACCTCGGCAACATCGAACGGGTCGAAGTCCTCAAGGGCCCGTCCACGCTGCTCTATGGTCGCGCCGAGGTCGGCGGTTTCGTCAACCTCGTGACGCATCAACCTGAGACGACCTTCGGCGGCGAAGTCTTTGGCCGCCTGGGGTCGTGGGAAGACCGCAGCGCCGGTCTGCGGATCACCGGGCCGACGCCGGTCGAGAACTTGAATTTCAGCCTCTACGCCAGCGGCGCGACGCGCGAGAGCTTCAAGGACGACATCTTCGTCGATCGCTCCGTGATCAACCCGTCGCTGAACTGGCAGGCGACGCCCTCTCTCGACCTCAGCCTTGAGTTCGAGAAGGTGCAGGACACGCGCCGCATGGACCGGGGTCACATCGCCTATTTCCCACAAGGCACGACCAACACGCCCGAGCGGGGGGCCAGTGTCGTCCAGCTTCCCCGTCGGCGTTTCCTGGGTGACCCGGTGTTCGACAAGAACGACTACGACACCGACACCGCATGGGCGACGGCGCGCTACGATGGCGACGGCATTCAGGTCATCAGCGTCGCGTCCTACGGCCGAGGTCGCGAGCTTCGCCGCAACACCGAGCCGAGCTCGTTTAACTCCCCCGCCGCCCTTGCGGCCGGCGTGATCTCGCGCAGCATTGTCGACGGCGAGACCATCCAGGACTTGGTGCTGTCCGATACCTACGCCACCATCGACTACACGGTTTTCGGCCTGCCGATGCAGACCCTGATTGGTGGCGGTTATCGCTTCGAAACGGAGGAGGAAAACCGCGTCAGCCGGTTCCAGCGCAGCCTGAACGTCTTCACCTTGGCGCTCTCGCCATTGCCAGCAAACCAAACCCTTTACGGACTCAACCGTCAGACCAGCGCCCAGCGGTCTGAGACCGGCGTTTGGTCGGCTTATGTCAGCCATAGCGCCGACGTGACGGACCGGATCACCCTGTTCGCCGGCCTCAGATACGAGTCGATCAATCAGGAGATTCGCAATCGCGAACTTCGCAACGCCGCAGGCGCGGTCGTCGAAGCTCCTCGCGCGACGGATTACGACTTCGATGCCGTGGCGCCCCGCGTCGGCGCGGTGTTTCAGGCGACGGATACTCTGTCGTTCTATGCCAACTACGCCGAGTCCTTCTCCCAGCAGAACGACGCATTCCTAGCGGGGACCGCCGTCGATCTGGAGCGGGGCGCTCAAACCGAGTTCGGTTTGAAGAGTGCTCTTTTCGACAATCGAGTGGTCGCGACGGCCGCCGTCTATGAGATCAAGAAGACGGACATGACCCTGCCGGGTCCGGTCGCCAACACCTTCATCGCCGTCGGTGAAGCGCGATCGCGCGGCTTTGAGTTCGACGTCACGGGCGAGTTGATCGACGGCCTGACCTTCGTCGCCCAATACGCCTATACGGATGCGGAGACCGTGCGCGGCGGCGCGGTTCCCGGCCAGGGCACAGGCACGGGCGCGGGCAACACCGTCAGCGGCCGCCCTCTGCCCGGCGCGCCGAGAAACTCCGGCAGCTTCTGGGTGAATTACAGCCCGATCGCATCCGGCCTTTGGTCGGGCTTGGAGATCGGTGGCGGCGTGACCTACGTCGGCGAGCGAGCCGGCACCGCGACCGCCCAGTTCTACCTTCCCGACTACACGCGGATCGACACGGCCATCGGCTACCGCTTCGGCGATACCGCCGTCCGGCTGGTCGTCAACAACATCACGGACGAGGAATACTATCTGGGGGCGCGTGGCAACGCGAACATCGAATACGGCGCGCCCCGGAACATTGTCCTCAGCCTCCGCCACAACTTCTGATCCGAGGACATCATGCGTTTCATCGCTCTGCTTCTCGCGGCCTTTTCACTGGCCACGACCGCCGCCGCCCAAGCGGGTCAGGTCTATCAGCCCGTTCCCGGCCTGACCGGCACGGTCACGAGCATCGGCTCTCGCTCGGGGACCGAGGTGCTCGCCCGCTGGGCCACGCGCTTCATGGAACTGAACCCGGGCGTTCGCGTCGAGGCCGTCGGCAGCGGTTCGGGCACCGCTTTTCCGGCCCTGATCGAAGGACGCTCCGATATGGCGCCCATGAGCCGGCCGATGACCGCCGGCATGATCGACGAATTCACCAAGACGCGGGGCTATCCGCCCCTGTCGTTCCGCATCGGGATCGGCGGCGTCGCCGTGTTCGTCCACCCGTCCAACCCGATCGCGGGTCTGACCCGCGCCCAGTTGGACGGCCTCTACTCCAACACCTATTTCATGAGCGAGCGAGCGATCCTGACCTGGGGTGACGCCGGTCTGTCCGGCGATTGGTCCGGGCGTCGGGTCACGCTCTACGCCACGCCGGAAGGCGGAGGGGCCTGGGGTCTCCTGCGGGCGGAGGCCTCGACCATGTCCGGGCAGATGAAGCCGTCGATCGTGCAACTGCCCACCCCGGCCGAGGTCGTGGCGGCCGTCGCGGGCGATCCGAACGGGATTGGCTTCGCGCCGGCGGGCCTGGACGACAGCCGTGTCCGCATCCTGCCCATCGCCAGCGGCATTGCCGACGGAGCGGGCTATGTGGGCTACGAGAAAACGGCCGAAGCCGAGCGGCGGGCCAGCGAATTCATCGCCCCGACTCCACAAGAACTGGCAGCGGAAACCTATCCCCTGACGCGCTACTTCCGGCTCTACATCGACCAGGACCCGAACGAGCCCATGCCCGAGGCCCTGAAGGAGTTCCTGCGCTACGCCATGTCGGACGAAGCCCAGGCGATGATGACCGAGGCCGGATATGTGCCGCTGCCCGCCGATGTGGTCGCCGAACAACTGGCCAGCCTGCGATGAGCCTGCTCAAAGACTGGCCTGCGCGCGCCACGGCCGAACCCGAGGATGTCGGGGTCAACCCGACGACGAGCGAACCCTTCGTCGCCATCGCGGGTCGTCGTCTCAGCAGACGCCTCTTTCTGGCGGGCGCGAGCGGTCTGGCGGTTTCGCTATCCTCGCCCGCGCAGGTGAGGGCGGACGCCGACGCTTCGGACTCAACCCTCACGTACAGGTCCTTGCCTATTCAGCTTTCTGTCGATCAGGCGGTCGCGCAGGGCTATCGCGCCGACGTGCTGATCCGCTGGGGCGACCCTGTGCTGGGTGGAGCGCCGAGCTGGGCGGTGGAGCGGCAATCCGCCGACGCCCAGGCCCGACAGTTCGGCTACAACAACGACTTTATCGCCTATCTGCCGCTGGAGGGCTCGCGGCGCGGCCTGCTGCACGTCAATCACGAGTATTGCGAAGGCGTGATGATGTTCCCGGGCTGGACGGTCGAGAGCAGGACCGCCGAGCAGGCGCGTATCGAGATGGCCGCCATGGGCGGTTCGCTTCTGGAGATCGAACAGTCCGATACCGGTCTGTGGCGAGTCGTTCCGCAGAGCCCACTTGCGCGCCGCATCACGGCCTCAACACCCATGACCTTGTCAGGTCCGGCGGCGGGCCACCGCCGGCTCAGGACCCACGCCGACCCGGAAGGCCGGCGTGTTCTGGGCACGCTCAACAACTGCGCGGGCGGCACGACGCCGTGGGGCACGGTCCTCATGGCCGAAGAGAACTTCAACTACTACTTCGACGCCCCTGCCAATGCGCCAGAAACCGCGGCCTGGCGGCGCTATGGCCTGGCCGAACGCGCGCGCTATCCTTTGTCGTTGGCCGAGGAACGCTTCGACCTGGCGCGAGAGCCTAACGAGGCCAACCGGTTCGGCTGGGTGGTCGAATACGATCCGCGCGATCCGAACTCGACGCCGACGAAGCGCACTGCGCTCGGTCGCTTCAAGCACGAGGGCGCGACCTGCGTGCTGAACGGCGACGGTCGCGTCGTGGTGTATTCAGGGGACGACGAGCGGTTCGACTATCTGTATCGCTTCGTTTCGACGGGCCGCTACGATGCCGGTGGACCAGGCGGCGCCGGTGATCTTTTGGATGCCGGGATCCTGTCAGTCGCCGTGTTCGACGACGATGGGCTGGTCTGGCGTCCTCTGATTTTCGGCGAAGGACCGCTCACCCCCGAAAACGGCTTCCGCGACCAGGGCGATGTCCTGATCGAAGCGCGGCGCGCCGCCGACCTGATCGGAGCCACGCCGATGGATCGCCCAGAGGACGTGGCGGTGGACTCGCGCACGGGCCGGGTCTTTGTCATGTTGACGAACAACAACCGACGCGGGGCCGATCGGCTCAATCCCGCCAACCCCTATGTCGAGAACCTGCATGGCCACGTCCTCGACCTGACGCCGCCGCAGGCATCCTGGGGGCCGGATCACGCGGCCGAGCGGTTCGGTTGGGATGTGTTCGTCAAGGCTGGCCCGCCCTCCGTCGCGAACCTCGCGCCGACCTATCATCCTGACAACCAGGCCTGGTTCGCCTCGCCCGACAACGCCGCCTTCGATCCGCAGGGTCGGCTGTGGGTGTCCACGGATCGAGGCGGCGACCAGCAGCGCGATAACGCCCCGGATGGTCTCTTCGGGTGCGATATCAGCGGACCGGGCCGGGCCCTGTTCAAAATGCTCTACGCCGCGCCCGTGGACGCGGAACTGACGGGACAGGAGTTCACGCCCGATGGTCGCACGGTGTTCGTGGCCGTCCAGCATCCTGGCGAGGGCGATGGCTCGACCTGCGATACGCCCAGCACGCGATGGCCCGACTTCGACCCATCGACTCCTCCAAGACCCTCCGTGGTCGCCGTTCGTAGAGCGGACGGCGAGCCTATTGGCAACTGAACTACTAGATCACGACTTCCCAGACGGCGTTCGGCAGGATCGCCTCCTGCTCGATCGGGGCGTAGCGCGCGGTCAGCCGGCCGCGGCGGCGTTGGCGCGATCCGCGAGCGCCGCACAGACGTCCATCAGCGCCTCGAAGGGTTCGGCGTCCGCCTCCAGCAGGCCGTCCTCGACCATCCGGCGGTAGTCCTCTCCGAGAGCCTCGAGCGAGGCGCCGTCCGGCTTCAGACGCAGCCCGCCCGTGACCGCCTGGCCATAATCGATCTCCGCGCCGTCGGCGGTCTCGCGGAAGAACATCGCCTTGTGGCGCGCGACCGCCTCGGCGACCGCCCGGTCCGCGATCGCGGTCTCAGCGAAGTCGGCCGCATCCAGCCGCGACAGATCATGCCAGTGGCGAGAGAAACGATCGCCCCGCAGTCGCCCTTGCGCGCAATAGACGTGGGCGGCGGTGGCCTTCTCCCAGAAGGTCCGCTCGGCCGCCATCACCCGCGGGGTGGCGGTCGGGAAGACGACGCCTTGCAGATGATCCGCCGCATCGCAGACCACAGGTCGCGGCGCGCTCGGCTCGCCGGTCGCCCGGGCCCCGAACTCGAGCATCACGCTGGGCGAGACATAGCCGGTGCCGGTGCTGGTCGGCGCATAGTCTACGAAGGCCTTGGCGCCTTCGATCCGCACCGAAGCGCCGACGCCGTCGGCGGCGATCCGGGCCTCCAAGAGCGGCCGGACCTCGCCCTCGATCCAGAGCGGCAACAGCCGCTGAACGTCCCGCGACCAGCGTCGCTCTTCCGCGCGGGTCTCCGGCACCGGGTCCTCGGGCGCATCGGCCAGATCGGGCAACAGGCGGCGGATGTCCCAAGTCAGATCGATGTCTTCCGAGAACCGCTGGATGACGTCGTAGGCCTTGGACAGGGACGTCCCGCCCTTGAAGACCAGCCCCTCGCCCAGAGGCGCCTCGAACAGCGCGCCCAGCGCCCAGACGACCCAGACGTCCTTCTCGAGCAGATGAGCGGGCCGACCGGAGGCCGACGCCGCCGCCGCGAGGGCTTCGGCCCGATCCTCGGCCGAAAGCTGCAGGAAGAGCTCAGACATGCGCCGCCTGGCTGACCGAGCGCGCCAGCCAGGTCGGCAGGCGCGGTCCGACGGACACCAGCTCGCCGAAGGCTGAAGGCCCCAGCTTTCGCTTCAGGGTCTCCAGCGCCGTCGCGGCCTTCTCCGGCCCCAGCCAGGCCAGGGCGCGCACCGCCTCTCCGGCCGGCCGATCAGGCAGGATCAGTTGCCATGCGGGCGCATGTTTGAACTCCACCGTCTGCTTGCCGACGTTGAGGACCCGGCTCTTCCCGTTGGTCAGATAGACCATGCGGATCGGCACCTGGGTGGTCAGGCCGAGGGCGTTGGCCGCCGCCGCCCCGTTGGAGGCGACGACCTCGCCGCGCTGTTCGCTCACCGCGCGCACGACCGTCTCGACCGAAGGCGTCCGCGATCCGAAGCGGCTTTCCAGCGGACGCATGTAGACGCCGCGCCCGGCGCGCACGAGCCGACCCCGACGCACGAGACGCGACAGGGCCTGATCGACCGCCGCGCGACCGCCCAGATGGAGCAACCCCTTGGCGGCGACCGGCGCGCCCTCCGGCAAGGCCCGGACGCGCTCCATGATCTGTTCAGCAAGGACTTGCATGATCGTCTCCGTGTCAGAAATATAGTTCTGTTTCTGACACTCCGCAACCGAACCCATCGACGCGCACCGCCTCATCGGCTCCGCTCCCGTCCGGTCGGGCGATCGACGTCCGCTTCCCTCAAGGCCTGATCGCGCGTCTTCGGCCCGGGCCGGTCCCGCACAAACCGCTCCACCACCAAGGCCAGGGCGCGGTCCGCCGGTCGATCGGATTGACCCAGCCGAACCGCTTCCGCGACCAGGGCGCGCCGGATGGCCAGCTCGCGGGCCTGGATCGTGTCCAGCCACGGACCTCGACCGCCGCCGTCCCGAAGCGCCTCGCGATAGGCGGCGGCGAGCGTCTCGGGCAGGTCGCCCTTCCCGGCCACGAACCGCTCCCGCATCTTGCGGATCGGCGTCCGTTCGGCCTTGCGGGTCACGCCCCGCGCGCGTCGCGGGGTGGCCTCGGCCTCGATGGACCGGTCGCGCAGCGCACGGGCGAACCCCTCGCGCCAGACCTGCAGATCGGCCTTGCGGGGATTGAGCCGTTCGCCGTCCCGGCCCAGCCGCCGCACCGTCAGATGGACGTGCGGATGCCGTCCCTCGTCGTGCAGGGCGAAGACATAGGGGAAGCGCTCGCCGAAGGTCTCGCTCGCGAACGCCCGGGCGGCGTCCTGCAGACGCACCGCATCGGTCCCCGTCGGCATGCTGAGCACGATCGACAGGGAGATCGAGGCGTCACGCCGCCGTCCCGGCTCCATCGCGAACTCCTCGGCCCAATCGCGGGCGAGCCCATGCACCTCCGCGCGCCCCTTCAGCGTCTCCCCGTCCGGCCCTTCGAGCGCCAGGGCGCCGTTGCGGCTGATGTAGTCGAGATGCGCTTTCAGGTGCCCCCGTCCCGGGTTCGGCCCGTGACCTTCACCATCACCTCCGGCGTTCGGCGCGCGACGCGGATGAAGCGGGCGACCGAATCCTGATCCCGGTTTCGAGACGGCCGAAGCACCGCGGGCGTGATCCGCGCGCGCCGAGTATCGACGGGCGGGCGCAAGGCTTCCTCGAACCCGCGCGGCGGCCGGAAGTCGCTCACGGCCGCACCGCCCAGTAGGCAAGGTTGCCCTCGAAGGCCTCGCCCAGGGCCTCGACCCAGGCCGCGATCTCGGCCTGGAAGGCGCCCAGTTGGGCCAGCTCCAGATCGAGCACCTGCCCCTCCATCACGGCCGTGTTCAGGGCGCGGGCGATCTGGTTGACGTTCACGCCGATGCGCCGCAGCTCGCGCCGAACCTCGATCAGCGCCAGGGACTCGGGACCGCTAAGCTGCGGACGATCCCGCAGACGCCGCCGGATGAGCGCCACGCTCCATTGGGTTCGGGACAACCCCACGGCGGCGGCCTCGGCCTCCAGCAGACGCATGTCGCCCTCATCCAGACGCAGGGTCAGCTTGCCGGACCGGGGCGTGGAGACCGCCTCCGGCGCCGTGGGCAAGGACGCCTGCGCCGCCCCGTCCATGAGCCGCCGAAGCAAACGGGAGCGGCCGCCCTGGCCCGCCGCCGCGGCGTCGAACCGGCGGATCAGATCGGGCGAGACGCGAAGGGTGAGGCGGTCCATCGGGGAACGGGTCTGTCAGACATTGCCGGCGCAAAGCCTATCCTGCCCTAGACCATCACCACCCTCGCCCCGTAGACCTCCGGTGCTGCCCGCCCTCCCCTCGGCGACCGCTTCACGGCCGCTCCCCGCCGCCCTGAAGGGCGCCCCAACCGGGCTCAAACCAGCCGATATCGCGCGGCTCCTTCTCCGGCGGTGGTTCGAGGCTCTCAGCAATTGTAGATCCCTGCCAATCCACAGACGGGCAATTGCTGGACGACAGTCGGCAAGCTGCCCTAGGGTCGCGGAAAGCGGGAGGAAACCATGACCGATGCAACGTCTGGGTCAGGCACGCCAGAGTTCGCGCTTGAAGCGCTTCTACGGCACGTCAGCCTTACCCGCGATGAAAGAGACCTCGTGATTTCCTTCATACGATCGCTCGAAGACGCCATTCCGGGCCGACTGGGACCAGACGGGCGCAGTCCGGTGGTGGCCCTTGTGGCGTCGCAGCCGTTCGGAGAGGCCCTGGCGTTCAGAACTCAGCGGACGGGGCGTCCAGCAGCGCTGGCTTTTGTCCATCTGATGATGGACCGCAGAAGGCTGCGCCGCGTCATTGAGCAGGCCGGGTTGAGGCAGTATTTCGCGACTTTCGATTGGGACTGATGTGGCCCCGCCCGTCAATCGCCCGCCCTCGCCGCCTGTGGTTCCGCCTGCGCAACCGCCGTCTACGGTAACGTCCCCGGCAGTACCGCCCGCGCCGCTTCAACCGCAGAGCGGGGCTAAGCCGCCTCCGGTTCAGCCCGCCCTGTTCAGCGCGATCGGCAATGGGTTCTTGGTCTATTGCGGCTTGGTCACCGCAGCCGCCGCGTCTCTTCTCGCGTCCTCCGACAAGGTGGTTGCTCCGGGAGGCTTGAGAGAGAGCTTGGGCGCGGCTGCAGGCCTCGGAATGTTGGCAGGCGTCTTGGCCCTGGTGGTCATGGCGTCTTCCCACAATCATGCCCGGCGCGCCGAACGCCCAGCAACCGATCAGAAGATCGAGGCCGCCCGTGTAGCCACGATCACCTGGGCGACCGCCACGATGGCCGTCATCATCGCCGCCGCCATCGCCCTAGCAGTAGCCCTCTTTCTTTTCATCGGCGCGCCCGCTCCACCCCCGCAGGCCGTGAAGATGGGGCCTATCGAACTGCGCGTCACGACCGACCCGGGGCAGACCGTCGCCGTCCTACCTCCTGGTCCAGCGCACCCGCCTGCGGACCCATTCGACAAATAGGGGGCGGGTTCGCCAATGCGCGTAACCGCAGCAGCGTCAAAACGAGAAGAATTGCGGCGGCGCGCGGGCGCGCCGCCGCAATGCCGTCAGCGGGACCAGATCAGGCTGTGCCCGCCCTCGACCTCGACCAGCGAGGCGTAGATCGGCGCCGGGAAGCTAGGGTCGTCGAGCTTGACCGAGAGGTATTCGCGGTTCTGCTGGCTGGTCTTCTTCCAGGCCGCGCCGAACTCGGTCTGGCCGGCGAAGATGCGGAAGTCGGGAGCCTTGTCGTCGGTCTTCTCGTTGGCCCGCAGCTGGGCCGTCTTGACGTTGAGGGTCAGGGTCTTGATCGAACCGCTGTAGCTGCCGTCCGCTTGCTGGGTGAAGGTGCCGATCGTGGCCATTGAAGTCTCTCCTTAGTTGCTTCGGGCCACGCCTGCCGCGGCCTCGATGGCGATCGGTGGACCGGGGACCGGACGGCGCGCAGGGCGAACGTAGCGAGCCCCCGCAGCGCCAGCGAAGGACCGTGGAGGAGGACTTTCTTGGCGCGCGAGGAGGCCATAAGGCCGGGGAAGAAAGTCGGACGGGCGGTTGCGGAGAGACGGATGGGCCTCGGTCAGATCCGCCCCTCGAGAGGCCGCGCCGGCTGGCGCGATAACGATGCGAGACGGTGGTCGCTCTCGGGCCCAATGCCGCAGCCGATGTAGAAGCGGTCGTTCAGCCCCCTCCGGGTCATGACTGTCCCTGTCCAAGGATCAAGAACCGACGCCGACGATCACGCATCGCGTCTGGCGGCTTTCGACAACCAGCGTGTCGTGCGCCCGATAGACCCGGCGGATTGGCGTCTTCGACACGAGGGATCCCGAATATGTCCCCTCGCTCGTGAACCAGCGGAGCCGCTTGTTCTCCAGCAGTCCGAAGCCCGTTGATGACAGGATCAGTTCAGCGACGCGGGACACATCGACAATGGCGTGGAGTTCATCGCCACGGACAACATAGAGCCGCGTGTCGGTGAGGAGGTAGAGATAGCCGTCCAATTCGGCGATACGCCGCGGCACGGCGCCAATGTCAAAAGCTCGGACTAGATGTCCCTCGTTGTTGAGCATCGCGATCCTGCCGGAGTACCCCGCCAGGTACACGCCGTTCGACGCGGCGGCGAAGCTGGCGGCGTATATCCAGTCTGCAGCGGACCGCTCGCCACCTTCGAACCCCATGGTCACAGTGACGGTGCTCGCTCCGACCTGTATATCCTGCCGGTCGATCTCGCGGAAATATCTGACGCCAGCCTCTCGCGCGAGGCTGGCCGCATCGACGCCCGTCAGTAGTTCGCAAGCATCGTTCAAGGCCTGCATGCGCTGCGGGGCCGAAGGGTCGAGCGGGTTCAGGTCCGGATGCCACTGTTTCGCGAGCTGTCGATACCGCGCTCTGATTTCCACGGGCGTGACCGGCAGGGACAAGTTCATCAAGGTCAGGGCGGCGTTCAGGTTCGTGCGCCCGCCGGCCGGACCCGATGAGGCTCGGCGCGACCATCCGGCGTTGATCGGAAATCGAACCCCCCATAGGCCCTCCCCCTCCGCGCTGACGCACCAGGCTTCGTCGACGACCGTGAACAGATAGCGGTCTGCTGTCCTGGACAGGCCGACGCATCGGATGTGGTTGCGCAGCGCCTCGCCGTCGATGCCCAGCCGACGCCTGGCGGTGATGACCTCCGGCGCCTCCGCCAGCGGAGTTTCAAACAACGGCCGCAGGTCGTCGCCATACGCATGCACGATGCAATCTCGCGACATTCCGATAAAGCCCCGGCCGAGCGGGTGAACGCCGATCCGGTATAGGTCCCGGCCAAAGCCGGCCCGGGCCGCAACCCGGCCCGCCGCGTCGTAGAGCATGGCCGCGCTCGAGACTTCTCCCAGACCCCCGGCCTTGCCCAAATCGTCGATGATGAGCGTGCCGCCGGATTGCGGGTGGATAAGACGAAAGGCGGCGTCGGGTCGATCGCTCTTCGACAGTTTCTCCAGCGTGACGATCGTCCAAGCCGCATCCCGGACTTCGAACTCGGTCGCGATGTCAGGATCGGCCGGCGCCTCTTCGCGCACCTCCCATGACGAGGGTGCACGCGGCAAGGTGATCAAGGGCGCTGCCGTCAGGTCCAGCGCGACCAGAGGCGGCGGGGTCGAGTCCGACCTGTGGGAAGAGGCGGCGCGAGGGATCGGAGGCGGAGGAATTTGCTGGGAACCGCCGAGATGCAGCGCATAAGTACGACCTTCACGGATCCTGGCGATGCGACCCGCGCGCTCCAAGAAGCTCACGAGGGTGGCAATCAGCCGCCCGTCCGGCTCATTAAGCAGCGTTTTCAGATCGGTTTGCAGACAACCCGCATGAGCGCCTACGGTCTCGAGGATCCGGGGAACCAAGGCTTGTTCGTGTTCCAGACGATCCAGCAGCGGCAGCCAGGGCGCCAATTCAGGGGCCTGTTTGACCACCCGGGCCAGTTCGGCCTGCGCCGTCGCATCGCTCATCAACGCGAAGATCCGACCGCCTTCCTCAAGACAGGGGATAGATCCGATGTCGAAGCGCCCGAACGTGTGTGCGGTCTCGGCGACGAATCCCGGCAGCAGGCGCAGGCCGTCCAAGGCGAACGCAGCCGCCGTACTGAAGTCGTTCGCTCGCATCGCGGTCTGCTGGCTCGCCATCGCGGCGAAATAGCCGGACGTGGCGCGGGCCGGCCCTGCCTGCGCCGAAGCCGCGAGCGCTTCAGGCTCCGAGGCCGAGCTGCGGCGCAACCGCGACTCAGGATCGGGTGACGGTTTCCCGCCGAACAACTTCTTCAGAAACCCGGCCATGACGCCTTGAACCTCGCGCGGAGATGGCGGCCCGTGGAGGGAGGCGCGGGCGTTGGAACCTCTGTGGAAGGCCTGGTGCATTCAGACGACGCCGCGACAATTTCCCGGCGAACCGGACCTAGGTCGAACCGACGACGCCCTATGGAACCAGCGCCCGCATCGTCACTGTAGCGGCGACTCTTATGCGCGCATAGGTTTTGCCTCCTCGCGACGTTTGGACTCTTGCGCGCCACCCCGCATTTCGGAGACTCCGGACATGAAGCGCCCGCTCCGACAACTGCCTGCAGCCAAACAAAGAGAACTCGACGCCGCCGTCGAGATCATCGAGACCGGGTTCGCCAAGGCCATCGCAACGCGACGCGCCGACCGGCTGAAGAATGGCCGCATCCTCAAGATCATCCTGTTCGGCAGCTACGCGCGTGGTGATTGGGTCCACGACCCGGTCGGGCGCTATTTCTCGGACTTCGATATCGTCGTGCTCGTGGACCACGAAGACCTGACGGATTTCGAATTCTGGGAGGATGTCGAGAAGCGCCTGCTTGCCGAATTGTCTGCCGGCGCCATGCGCACGCCGGTCAGTCTGATCGTGCACAGCCTCGATGACTTCAACTGGAAGCTCGAGCATGGGCGCGGCTTCTTCATCGACATCCTGCGCGACGGCGTCGTCCTGAAGGATACTCGTGGAGTCGTTTTCTCCGAACCTCAGCCCCTCCCCCAACTACGGCTTTGCAAGAGGCTACCGAGTACTTTGAGGAATGGACGGGTGCGACGTCGCGCTTTCTGAAGCTGGCGAAGATCTCGGCTGAAGAGGGACAACAAGATGAGGAATGGAGGAAGAACGCCGCTTTCAATCTCCACCAAGCGGTGGAGACGCTCTATCAAGGCCTCCTGCTTGTCCTGACGCTCTACTCGCCCAAGAGCCACAACCTGGTGAACCTGCGGAAGATGACCGAGCCGCTGGAGCCCCGGCTCCGCGAGGTCTGGCCCCAGGACACCAAGTTCCAGAAGCGCTGCTTCGAACTGCTCCGCGCCGCCTATGTGAAGGCGCGCTACTCGCGGCACTACCGGATCACGGACGAAGAACTGGCTTGGCTGACCGAGCGGATCGAGATGCTGCGCCAGATCGTGACGGAGGCCAGTGAGGCGCGTTTGACCTCGTTGCGCGCGCAAGCAGATCGGGCCTCGACATCGGAGTGACCGCAAGCAACCACTAGATCAACGTCCGGATCGGAGATGCGAGACCCCCAGATCGGTACGTCAAAATCGGTCGTATCCCTTACGCGGTCGTCTTGATCCAGCGATCGAACGCCGCTTTGCTTTTCATCATGGCGCGACGGGGAGATCATCGCCCGTTTCTCGGGCTCAGCAAGGAGCTGCGATACGGTCTGACCGCATCGGGCGACCTCGCCGCTGTCGAAGACGTCCGTCGCGGCGCGGCCTGCGACTGTGTGTGCCCGGCCTGCGGCGTCGCCCTGATCGCACGCAAGGGCGAGATTCTCATCGCGCACTTCGCGCATGCGGGGGCAGCGGGGATGGGTGCGGCCTTGGCCGCGAAACCAATGCCCACGCCTGGGCCAAGCGCGTCCTCGAAAGCGAACTTCATATCCGGCTTCCGGACGTCAAGGCGGCCATCGGCGACCGCTCCAAGCTGGTGAAACGGGGCCGCGACTTCGTGTTCGCCAAAGCGATTCTGGAGACCCGCCGCGACACCTTGGTGCCTGATGTCGTTCTGACGGCGCCGGATGGCCGGATCCTGATCGTCGAGGTCCATGTCACCCATGCCAGCGATGCGGATAAGATCGCCAAGATTCGCGAACACGGCGTCTCGGCGATCGAGGTGGACCTTTCGCCCTGGCGCAAATGCGAGGACGAGGCGGTCGTCCGCCAGGCGCTGCTGTCCGGAGCGGATCGGCATTGGCTGTTCAATCCCGCTGTGGACCGCGCGCGCGACGACCTTCGCGCCGAGCTTTCGGCCGAAGCCGCCCGGAAGGCTGTAGCGGAGCAGCGGAAAGCCGAACAGGCTGTTCGCCGTCTGCGGAGTCGGCCGGTACAGCGCCCCGAAGCCTTACAGACAATGCGTCGCGCGATCCTGGCTTTAGGACTCGGCGGACTCGCCACGGGACAGAAGGTCGACGACGGCTTCACCACCCCCGGTGCCCTCTGGAAGGCCGCCGCGCTCCATCGCCTTTTTCAGGCGGCCCCAGTTTTCGGCCCGCTAGGTCAGGTCACGGTCGATCGGCTTGAAGACCTTGTGCAGGACTGTCTGGCGCCGGAGTTCCGGCGCGACGCGGGGCGAGAGCGCGCGACACGGACCTTGGTCCTCAAACATTCCGACTTCCAGTCTCCCTATGTGGCGATCGAGCGGTTTCTCGAGCGTTTGATCGAGGCGGGCATTCTCTATTACCGCAAGGGCGATCACTGGCTCGATCTGGGGTGGGCGAAGCGTCTGCAGGCTCACGACGATGCGCGTCGCCGGCAAGAAGACGAGGATCGCCGCCGGCGGGATCGGGTGAACGAACTCGACCGACGCCTGGGTGCGATCGTCGACCTCGCCAAGGATCTCGACCTTCCTGCTCTGGCGTCTTGGCGCGCAACGCCGCTGCAGGGCCTCGAGTCGTCCCCGCAACAGGCCGCGATCGCGGGAGACGCGACCTGGACCGCCCTTCGGGAAGGGCTGGCCGGCATCATTGGCATGCTGGAGGGCGGCGTTCCGGCGCGCGATCTCTTCGGGCTTCCGCTGGAGCACGAACGCGACGAAGCCGTCCGTGAGAGCGACGCCATCGCCGCTCAGGAAACGGCCGCAGAGGCGGAAGCGGTGAAGCGGGCGGCCGAGGCACGCGTTGGCCGCCTACACATGGCGGCGGTGTCTGTTCTGGGAGACGGCGCCCTGGCCTGGCTGGACGATCAAGAGGCCGGCGAGGCGTGGCGCGACCTGGCGTTTCGCGATGATGCGGGGCTGGGTCAAGGTTTCCAGGCCCTGGAGCGCATCCGCATCACAAGGGAGGCCGCGCGGCGTGCGGCGGCTGAGCGCGAAGCCCTGCACGACCAACTCCGCAAGGCGGCGCGGCGGGTGTTCGACGATGAGCGAAGAGCCGCATTGTTCGTGAACGCGGCTCGCCCCGATCTCGGCCTACTGTCGCCTCTTCAGTTCTGCATCGACCAACGGACGCTTGCCGTCTGTCTTTCGCTCCTGCCCGGCACCCGGCGCAACCGATGACCCTCCCTCGCCGCCACGACGCACCGGTCAGGCTGGAGCCCGTCCCTGATCGGCTTCCCGCTCGAGCCGGAATCAGGAGATGCTGGACCTCGGCCAATCGCGGTCGGTCTCCGCGCTTGCGCCGGCCACCACAACTGAGATCAACTCAACCCGAGCGCCTGATCCACACTGTAGAGGGGAGGACATGCTAGACACCTCTCTCGCGGATTGGCTGGACCGTCTGGGATACGACACGGTCGGAGACGCCCTGCTTCGTGAGCCGGGCGAGATCGGTCGACGTCCCTACGCGGCCGAACTGCACGACCTGCTGGACCCTCAGGGGGATTTCGGCATGGCGGCGATCTTCTTGGTGGAGAGCACCCCGACGATCTGTTTCGCCGCGGGCGCTGCCTTCGCCGACAGCGCTCATATCGACGCCGTCCGTCAGCGCCTCTGGAACCAGAATCTCGCCTCGGCCCTGGTGGTGCTGGACGAGGAAGAAGCCAGAGCCTTCTCCATTCCCAAATGGCGTCGTCAGCAACATCCGGACGTGCTCAACCGCGATGACGCGCGACCCGACGGCATCTGGTCGGCGGCCGAGGTGCAGTCCTCTGATCTGCAGCGCCGTCTAGAGGATTGGTTCGACCCGAGCCGCCGGGTTGATCGGCATCTGTTGCGCCAGTTGTCCCTGTCGGTCACCGCCCTGACCAGCGGAGATCGTCCGCTCATCGCCTCGCAGCTCGAAGCGCAGATGCTGCTGGCCCAAGTACTGTTCGTCTCCTACCTCGAGCACCGCGGCATCGTCGGTGGCGCGTACCGGGAAGAGCATGGCCTGCGGACGCTCTCGGATCTGGTCAGCAGCGGCGACGGCGCCGGTGTCGACGGCCTCATCGATCGCCTCAAGACCGACTTCAATGGCGATTTTCTAGAGCCGGACGAAATCCGCTGGAGCGACCTCGACGGCGGGGTTCTGGCCGTCGTCGGCAAGCTGCTCGCGCGCGTCGATCTGAGCACGGGGCAACAGGATTTCTGGAACTACGACTTCAGCCAGATCCCGGTCGAACTGCTGTCCGGCATCTACGAGACCTTCCTGCAGGACGAGCGAAAGGTCGACGGTGCCTACTATACGCCCCGGGTGTTGGCCGAGCTCGCGGTCGAGCAGGCGTTCGAAGGACTAGAAGACCTTTCGGATATCCGCATCTACGATGGGGCCTGTGGGTCCGGCATCCTGTTGACCACGGCGTTTCGCAAGACGATCGCCTATGAGCAGGCCAAGCTCGGGCGTTTCCTCGACATCGCGGAACGTATCGCGCTTCTGAAGCGCGCGATCTTCGGGGGCGACATCAATCCGATCGCCTGTCGCGTCACTGCCTTCAGCCTGTACCTGTGCCTGCTGGAACGTCTGTCGCCGCCGGATCTGATCAATCTGCAACGGGATCACGATTGCAGACTTCCCCGCTGATCGGCCTCAACATCGTTGAGGGGGCGGTGGACGGCGACTTCTTTTCGCCGAGCAATCGCTTCGCCTCGGGACAGGCCTTCGACATCGTCATCTCCAATCCGCCCTGGCGGGAACTCAAACCTGGCGAAGGCGAGACGGCAGTCGCCTGGGCCCAAGAGACGCAAACCCGGCTGCCGCATCGCCAGATCGCGGCGGGGTTCGCCGCAAAGACGCTCCAAGCAGGAAAGCAGGACGCCCGGATCGTTCTCATCCTCCCGACCTCCCTGATCACCGCCCCGACTAATGCGGATTTCCTGCGCCAGTTCACGGTGCGGGCCACCTTGGACCGGATGATCAATCTCGCGGACTTCCGGCGCTTGCTGTTCGCCCAGGCCGAACATGCCTGCACCATCGTGCGGGCGACCAATCGCCCCGCCCTGGAAAACGATGAGGTCCTAGGAAACTTCGAGTACTGGGCGCCGAAAGTCGACGTCAGCTTCGCCTTCAACCGTCTGACCCTGCACGACTACGATCGGGTAGAGATCGCACGGGATGCGCTTGTCGAGGACAACGCCGTCCTGCGCCGCCGCTTCTGGGGCGGGCGTCGCGACGAAAGTCTGCACAACCGGCTCAAGAGCCTGCCCAGCCTCGGCGCGGCGATCCGCGACGGCGGCTGGATCGCCGCCAAGGGCTACCACATGAAGGACGGCGGCAAGACCGCGTCGCCCGGGCCGCTTCAGGCCTACGATTTCCTGCCCACCCAAGCCCTGAACTCGGACTCGCCTGTCGTCGATCTACATGCCCTGACCCGGCTTCCGGTCGAGCGCGGCGTCGCCAGCCACGGCGAGATGGCCATGTATGAGGGGCACCGCATCCTCTGGTCAGACGGTACGTCCGTACAGATGGAGATCCGGGCCGCCTACGCCTCGGCCCCCTTCTGCTTCCCGTCCGGTGTCGGCGGCATCAGGGTCAAGGATGACGAAGGTCCGCTGGCACGTTTCCTAACCTGCTATCTGCGATCCAGCCTGGCCAAATACTGGCTGATCCTCACCGGTTATTCGGCGGCGGCGGAGCGCGCCCGGGTGACCCTGGCGGAAATCCGCTCCCTCCCCTTCATTCTTCCTGCCCGGCATCCGGATCGGGTCGCCGCGTCCGCCGCTCTGGAACGCGCCAGCGCCTACTCGAAGACCTGAGCGCGCCTGACAAGCAGCTGTTCGCCAGCGCGCGGTTCGAACAGGTCCGTCCGGAGATGGACGAGATCATCTTCGACTATTTCGGCCTGTCTCAGCAGGAACGGGCGGTCGTGCGCGATATGGTGGAATTGGTCGCCGAAAGCCTGCAGCCGACCAGCTACGATGAGCTTCTGACGCCGCTTCAGCATGTGGCGACCTTCGAGGACATGCCCGTCTACATCCGGCAACTCGACGCGACCTTGGCAGCCTGGGCCGGCGATGGTCGCGGTCGCGCGAGCGCGCAAGTGATCGACAAGCATGGAGATCGGACCCCTCTCGATATCGTCCATGTCAGCTTCACCGGTGCCGACGGAGCCGCCAAGCGCAGCGCCCCTGTGAATGAGAGTATGCGCGTCATACTCAAGGCGATCGCCTCGCAACTGGCCGAAGGACGGGCGATTGATTTCTTCGCCATGCCGAATGCCCTGCTGGTGTGGGGGGACCGATGTCTTCGTGGTCAAACCCGCTCGCAAGAGGTTCTGGACTCGAAGCGCAGCACTGCGCGACGCCGACGATATCGTTGAACTGCTTGCGGGCGCGAAAAGCTCGGTCGATGCCGGAGCCCGCCGCCCTTGAAGCGCATCATCGATGCGCCGGATGCGGCGCCGACCCTGTTCCCCGCGCCCGACCTGGCCCAGCTGCTGGCCTATGTTCGCGCCGTCTGGGATGAACTCCGGCTCCTGTCTCCCGTCTGGTGGAGTGCTCAGCGAGAGACGGTTCTCGTCGCCGGATTCTTTGAAGCCCTGACCAACGACGAACGGCTGATGCACCATGGCGTCGGATTCGGACACCTCATCCTCGAGGCATCGAAGGTGAAGCTGGACGCCACCGGCATGCCCAAGATCAAGGGGCGCACCGATATCGTCTTTCTCCATGGCTCTCACATGGGTCCCGCGTTGGTCATGGAGTTTAAGCGCCTGAACAACGGATCGAGCCTACGCGGCCACTACGTCAAGGAAGGGGTGCGCCGCTTCGTCACCGGTCAGTACTCGCCGGAGGCGGACCTCGGGATGATGGTAGGCCTAGTGCTCGGTTCCGTCGCGACGGAGAGGGCCGCGCTGTTGAGCCATTTCTCAAAGCCTGCTGTGGTGGCTGCCATACAGAGTAAGGCGATGTCACACCCCGCCTATGGCGACCCCTCCCAAGACACCCCGTCCGTGGATTTCGACACCTTGCACGACCGGGCCGCCGGCTGCCTCGCTGCGGAAATTCGAGTGGGCCACATTCTGCTCGAGCGCTAGGCGTCGCGCCGTCCAGAGTTTTGCGCTGCGAGGTTTCGATCCGGCGCGTTGATCGACTAGACTCCAGGAGCCTTGGCCGGGACACCTCCCGCGCCGTCGCCTGGAACGTCCGATGAGCCGCTATCTGATCCCGTTGAGCGACTACAATCGCATCTATCAGGTCGCCCACGGCGTCAGTCGGGCGTTCGGCGGTTCGGAGAAGGGCTGCATCTTCTTCGCCTGCGTCGGCGCCCTGATCCTAAACAAGCAGTACCGGATCAAGGCCTCCGCCGTGGCCGGCGCCTTCGCCTTCTGCGCCAACGACACGCCCGAGATGGCCTTCTTCGGTGAGCAACGGGGCTCAACGATCACCTCCTCGGAGGATGGCTTTCATATGTGGATCCAAACGGAGAGCCATATCATCGACTTCATGGCGCCGATCTTCCCGGAGGCCTTCGCGGACAAGGGACTGACGGTTCCCCGCAAGATGTTTCAGCGCCCGCTAAGTACCGAGGCGGCTTCGCTTGACGCCATTGCAGCGCCCGGCGACTTTTACGCCATGCCGAACCTGGAGCTTACCGACCGACTGCTCGACCGCTTTCTGTCTCGCCCCTCCAGCGGCGATCTTCTGCATGTCGCTGAGACATGGTTCGGCCATCCCCGTAAGCCGCAGATAAAGGCGCTCGAAATGGGCGACAGCGAGGGTGATCGCTATAGCCTGACGCTGCCGACCACGGTCGCGAGCGGTTCGTGGTGATCGGGTCGGATGACCATACCCAAGACAAAACCGCGCGCCCCCAAAGGGCGCGCGGCGAGTTTTTACAGGGTCGGGTGATCTATTCGGCCGCGAACGAATAGGCGTCGCCGTCCGGCGGCGTGACCGCCTCGTCCGTCTCCGCCGCGTCCGACGCGGTGCGCAGAACCGGAGGCAACCACCCCTTCCCTTCCACCAGCCGTTCGGCGGCCTCGGCCATGTCCGTCTTCCGGAACCCGGCGATCCGCCCGGCCTCTTCGGCGCCCGCCGCCTCGGTCACGGCCTCGACCACCTTGGCCTTGGACACGCGGCTGAAGTAGCTGGCGGCGGTGGCCGACCACGTTCCGGCCATGTCCAACCCGACCGCCGTCGCCAGCGTCTCGGCCTGCGCCAAGGCGCCGGTCCGCCGGTCGTGCGGATCGCGCACGGCGTAGAGGCCGACGCCCGCGCAACAGGCCAGCAGATCGAGCAGATCGGAGCCTAGCATCGGGGCCAGAACGGCCCAGAGGTCTTCCGCTCGCTCGGGCAGCCGCGCGCCCCACGCCTCGCACCGATCCGAGACCCGGCGTCCGGCGGGACCGTCGTCCACCCCCGGGGCCAACCGCTCCAGCCCCGTGAGCGAGAGCCGAAGCTGCAACGGCGTCCACGTCCCATAGGTCGGATAGAAGACCTGCAGGGCCAGCGCATGGACCACCGTCACGAGGGCCACGCCCGGATCGGCCTGCACCGCGTCGCGCAGCCCCATCGTCCGGTGCGCCGTGAGGTCGATGAGCAGCCGGTCGGACAGCCCCGGCCCCTCGTCCACCGCCTCGACCTCTCCGACCCTCCGGTCGGTTTGGGGGAAGAGTCTTCGGACTCGTCCTCGGCCGAGGGCGACGGCGGCTCGACCACCGCATCCTCGGCCCGGACCAGACCGCGCTCGAACCGGGCCAGCCCGTCGTGCCCGAGCAGGACCATGACCCCGGCCCTCGCCTTCACCTCGGCGGGATAGTGGAAGTCCGGGCCGAAGGCTTGCAGTGCGGCGTCGATCTCCTCCAGCCGAGCGTCCACGTCGGGCGGCAGCACGTCCGCCGCGTCCGTCTCGGAAACGAGACGGTCGTACTCTTCCGACAGAGCCACGATCTGGGCGGCGTCCGCCTCCGACCGCTCGACCGCGACCGGATAGACCCGACCAAAGGCCGACACCTCCGTGTAGTCCGCGCACGGCTCGGCCCATTTCCAGCCCTCGCGCTCGCGGGCTTCGTCGGCCAGACCGGCCAGCTTGTCGGCGACCAGCCGGTCCAGCAAACCGGCGTCCTCCAGCCAGCCGCCGCCGTCCTCGGTGAACAGGTCGCGAAGGACCCCGCCGCCCGCCTCCTCATAGGCCTCGACGCCGACGAACCGAACACGCCGGTCGCTGACCGCCACCTTGGTCTCGGTCATGGCGCGGCGGATGGCGTAGGCCGGGGTATGGGGTCCGATCTGCTCGAACACCTGCCGTTGCCGGTCCTGATCCTCGCTGACGCAGAAGGCCATCAGCTGATCGAGCGCCAGACGTTCCTGCCGATAGGCGGCCACCAGCTCCGGGGCCGCCGCGCCGAGGCGCAGCCGCTGCCGCACGATCTGGGCGGACACCCCGAACCGCGCCCCGATCTCTTCAGGACCGTAGCCCTTGTCCACGGCCAGCCGCTGGAAGGCCTCGAACTGGTCGGCGGGATGCATGGCCTCGCGGGTGATGTTCTCGTCGAGGCTGATCTCGTGGGCGTCGTTCTCAACGTCCACGATGCAGCGCACCGGATGGGTCCGCTTGATCGCCTTCCGCTTCGCCAGCAGCCGAAGCCCCTGACGGCGCCCCTCGCCGATGGTGACGAGATAGTTCCCGGTCGGGACGCCCTCCCCGTCCCGCTCGATCTCGACCACGGGCGGCTGCAACACCCCCTTGGCCTGGATGGAGGCCGCGAAGGCCTCGATGGTCGCCGCGCTGTGCGGCGTCTTCTTCCTCGCGTTCTTCGGCGAGGCCTTGAGCCGGTTCAGCGGCACGATCACCTCCGCGCCGTGCTGCGGCGCGATCGCCTCGGTCGGGGCGGTTTCGATGGATTGAGCAGTCATGTCTGCCTCCTTTGGGCAAGGGTTGCAGGCACGCGAACTGCGCGCCTGAAACCCTGCCCGTCGGCGAGACCGGGGTAGCAAGGGCCAGGGCGGACCGGCCGGAGGGGGATCGCCCGACCTGCACAAGCCGGCCCTCCATTCGATGACGCCACCCATCGCCGGCGCGGAAGGTCGGGGAGACCGGCCGGTCCGGCGGCGAAGCCGCTTCACCCTGGCCCGCGCGAGGGCGGAGCCCTTAGCCCAGCTTTTCCAGCCCGTCGCAGAAGGCGGCCATGCCGGCCGCACAGCGCCGCGGTGACATAGAAACTTGTGCGTAGTTGGCTGAGGACGTGCGTGAACCCAATTGCGATCGCCCTCGCGGGAGGGTCAGATGAGCTCTACAACCGGGAGGCGTCATGATCAGGTGGGGAGACAGTCGACGCGATCATGATCCGATCCTGGCTGTCTGGCCGTCCTATCGGCCGCTTCCCGACATCTGGTTCATGGTCGAGCTTGTCGAAACCGATGACGGAGCGGTGCGCTGGCGTGACCGCCGTATCCCGTCAGAAGACGGCTACGTCCGGATGGACATCCATCACACGCGCGAGGGAGGCGTGGCCGCCGCCGAAGCCCTTAACCCGGAGCTCGCCGCAGCCCTGGCCGCCCGCGAGATGCCGGAGGCGGAAAAGACGTCCCTGACCTTGAAGGTGAGAAAGGCGCTGCAAGCGCGGCAACGCCTTGCCGACGAGGAGGCGCTCATGCTGGCCGAAGCCGTCAAGCGCCACAGAGAAGACCCGCGCATCCCGGCGGAAGCGCTCCAGCTTCATCCTGAGGCGGAGCCGCTGCGGCAGGCGCTCGCCGCGGAACTGGACCTCTACCCCTACCTCTGGATCGCCCTCGTCGAAGGCGCCGGGCGCCGGGCCGTCATGTATCGCGACGCCAAGGGCGGCTGGAGTAAGCCCTACTTCGCTGGCGAGAAGTCTGCGGAGACCGCGCGTCGGGCGCGGATCGCCAATGGGTTCGGCTTTCACCACGAGGCGCACTGGGGGAAGGTCAAAGCGCAGATCCGGGCCCAAATCCTCCCCGGGCAAACCAGCTGCTTCAACTCGCCAGCGTCCAGCGATTGCTGGCGGAAGCGTTGGCGCGCGGCGAGCGAATGCTGGTCAGCAATGGGATCGTCTTCTGGTACGAACCCGACGGACAACTTGGCTGGATGGTCAAGTCGACCACCAGTGACAAAGGTGAGGATGGAGCCACCTTGTGGCGCGAGGGGACCATCCTCTCGACCAATCACGGTCGCCTCGTCGTGCTGCCGTACATCAAGGAGAACGGCGAGTTCGTGCGCGGCCACACCAAGAATGGCCCTGGCGATGGGCGCGCCAAGCCTCGGCATCCCGACCACTATGTCGAAATCCCGTTCCGTGAACTGAAAGGCGATCTGATGATCGGCTTGTTCGGCGAACTTCCCTACGAATAGGCCGCCTGTATGAGCACGCCCCGCCCCGTCAGCCCCGAGCTGGACGCCATCTTCGACACCGCCGAGGAAATCCGCGCGACCGAGGCAAAGCTGAAAGCCCTCAAGGTACGGGGGAATGAACAGGCTCAGGCGCTGGCCGGCATACCGGACAAGCGCCTGCGTCTCGAAGCGGCGGTCTACGCCTATTGGCATGCCCCGGAGATCAACGCCTCGGACATAGCCTTCGGTGCGACAGGTCGCGCCCACCCTTCGGCCCTGCTCAAGTTGATCGGCCCGGTCTCGGTCGGCGTGCCGTGCGATCGCTGCGCCACGGACCTGCCGATCACCAGTCGGGCCATGATGAAGGAGACGCTTGACCGGGCGCAGGGCGGCTCCCGGTGGTTCGAGGGCTATCGGGTTCTCTGCATTCCTTGCCAGGAAGCCGTGACCGAGGAACGGCACGTGCAGTGGGAAGAGAAGGAGCGCCAGACCGAGCGCCGCAGGGCCGAGCTGCGCGCCTTGCCCTATGGCGACTACCTCAAGACCGAGGAGTGGCGCGACCAGCGCGACTGGCATCTCTGGACGCTCCTGGAGACGCGTCAGGCGGATCTGGGATGCGAAACCTGCGGCGCCCAAGGTTCCCGGGGCATCTTTCACACCACCCGCGAGCGTCTCGGTTGGGGTGATGAGCTCATCCTGCTCTGCGAGACCTGCGAGACCGCCCTCCGGGGCGCCGACAAGCTGATCGGTCCGCCGACGCCGGACAACCAACTGTCTGCCGCCACGGAACAGAGAATCCTGAACGCCCACGAAGCACGCTACGGTGACCCTAGCGGGTAGGCCCGGCGCTTGAGACCCAGACCCCGCCCCCTAGACCATCCGACGGCGGAGCACCCGTCCGCCTGAGAGAGGACAATCTTCATGGCTAAACAACCAAAGCCGCCATCCCCACCGTCGGCAGCTTAGATATCCTTCTATCAGGCCCATCCCGCGCCCTACGTCGGCATATTCGCCACGAAGATGTCGATACCGGGAGGTTTGTCGAACGCCGTGAAGAGGGTTGTGGGCCCCATTGCCCAAGGATCCTGGGCAACGTGGTCGCTCACGCCCGGTAAGGTGCTGGTCGTAGGGTTCACGGATCATGCGGACTTTATCGGGTGAAGTCTCATTTCTCCGGCAGGCCGTGGACCCCGAATATCAAGGGTGCACTCGGCGGCTTCCAGGTCGTGATCTAACGAGCCCACTAGCTCTAGTGGTTCATCAAGGCCCGAGACGCCGGCGATCCAGTCGATTTCGTGAAGCGCTTTGCGGCAACCCGCTGACTCGCGGTCGCTCGATCCCGTCCGTTGACCTCCGTATTTCACCTCCCCGTCTTTCGGATTCCATCGAGTCGCCACCGAGGAGAGCCCCATGGCCCAGACGACCCCGCCCCTGCGGCGCACGATCAAGAAGCCTGAACTGCACCAGATGGTGCCGCTCGCCGACAGCACCATCTGGGAGATGGAGCGCCGCGGCGAGTTCCCGAAGCGGTTCCTCCTGACGCCCCGCTGCGTGGTCTGGGACTTGGCCGAGGTCGAGGCCTGGCTAGAGCGGCGCCGCAATCAGCCGATCCGCCGCGCGACGCCGCCGGACGTCCGCCGGCGCGTCAGCCGGCCGGTCAGAACTTCGGATCGAAACGAGGCCCCTCTCCCTCCGGCACACTGAGCACCGGCGTGAAGGTCCGCCCCGCCTCCCAGGCCTCGACGGCGTCCGACCACTGCTGCGCCATGTGCCGTCGCTGCATCTCGAACTCCGCCTTGTTGTAGACGCCCCGGGACGACCGCTCCTCGTGGGCCAGGCCTTTCTCGATCCAGTCGGAGTTGAAGCCCATCTCGTGCAGCAGGGTCGAGGCCGTCCGCCGCAGGTCGTGCACGGTGAACGGCTCCAAAGGCAGCCCTCGCTTCTTCGCCAGCTCGGCGATGGCGGAGGTCACGCGGTTGAAGGTCGCCCGCGACATCGGCGCGTCCGCGTCGTAGCGCGACGGCAGGATGTACTTGGAGTTCCCCGCCCAGGTCTTCAGGGCGATCAGGATGTCGAGCATCTGGGTCGATAGATAGACGTTGTGGGGCCGCGAGCGCTTCATCCGCGCCGCCGGGATCGACCAGACGGCGTTCTCGAAATCCGCTTCCGGCCAGACGCCGTCCTGCAGTTCGCTCTTCCGAACCATGCTGAGCAGGATGAACTTCAGTCCGAGCCGGATGGTCGGCAAGGTCGCCACCTCCCCGAGAAGGCCCAGCATGATGCGGATCTCGCTCGGCGATAGGCTGCGATCACGCGGCCGGAAGGTGGCGATCGACGCGGGCCCGACGCCGTCCGCCGGATTGTCGATCTTCTCGCCGTGCAGAATGGCCCAAGCGTAGATCTGTTTGACGATGTCGCGGACATGGATCGCCGTCGCCGGTGCGCCGCGATCGACGATGGTCTTGCAGTGCGCCCGGATGTCGTCCGGAGTGATCTCGCTGAGCAGGCGGTTTCGCCACTGCGGCAGCACCTCGCGATTGAAGATCGACCGCCGCATGTTCCGGGTGCTGTCCGCCATAGGGGCGGTGTCCATCCAGCGCTGCGCGACATGCTCGAAGCTGCGCGCCTCCTGTAGACGGCGCTTGGCGCGCTGCTTCTCCAGAGCCGGCGATACGCCGCTCGCGATCGTCCGCTTGATCTCGAACAACCGCTCCCGGGCTTCAGCCAGGCTGAGACCACCCCGCCCGTAACGGCCCAGGGTCAGCGTCTCGCGCCGGCCATGGAAGCGATAGTCGTAGCGGAACGAAATCGCCCCGCCGGGCGAAATATAGGCGTACAAGCCGTCCCTGTCGGTACTCTTGTAAGGCTTTGATTTTGGTTTCAAATTCTTTAGGGCGGCGTCGGTAAGCACGGTAAAATCTCCTCGCACCGGGCAGGATCGAAATCGGGCGGTTCGAGGTCGATATTTCTCAATCTTTCCCGCGTCTTGTGCGGAAAGAATACCGTCATCGGCTCGCCTTGGCCCTGACGGTATGAGCCGGAATCCACGGGAGCAACGGAGGGCGATACCGTCAGTCAGGTCGGCATCACGAAAAAAAGACCCTCCGAAAGGTTCCGAAGGGTCTCGACAGAATTCACTTTTACGTCAGTGCCTTATGGCTCAAATCGGAAGCGTTATCGAAAGCTCCCGAAAGGCCGGAATTATTCCCACTCGATCGTTCCGGGCGGCTTCGACGTCACGTCATAGACGACGCGGTTGACGCCGCGGACTTCGTTGATGATGCGCGTGGCGGTCTTGGCCAGGACGTCCCAGGGGAAGGGGTAGAAGTCGGCGGTCATGCCGTCGGTGGAGGAGACGGCGCGCAGGGCCAGGACCTTTTCGTAGGTTCGGGCGTCGCCCATGACGCCCACCGTCTTGACCGGCAGCAGGACCGCGAACGCCTGCCAGATCTGGTCGTACAGGCCCGCCTTGCGGATCTCGTCCAGATAGATGGCGTCGGCCTGCTGCAGCGTCTCGACGGCGTCCGGCGTGATCTCGCCAGGGATGCGGATGGCCAGGCCCGGTCCGGGGAAGGGATGGCGCCCCACGAAGGCGTCGGTCAGGCCCAGTTCGCGGCCCAGGGCGCGGACCTCGTCCTTGAACAGTTCGCGCAGCGGTTCGACCAGCTTCAGCTTCATGTAGTCGGGCAGGCCGCCGACGTTGTGGTGGCTCTTGATGACGTGCGCCTTGCCGCTGGAGGCGGACACGCTCTCGATCACGTCGGGATAGAGGGTGCCCTGGGCCAGGAATTCGGCGCCCTCGATCTTGGCGGACTCGCGGTCGAACACCTCGATGAACAGGCGGCCGATGGTCTTGCGCTTGGTTTCGGGGTCGGAAATCCCGGCCAGTTCGCCCAGGAATTCCTTCGAGGCGTCGACGTGGATCAGGGGGATGTTGTAGTGCTCGCGGAACAGGGTGGTGACCTGTTTCGCCTCGTCCTTGCGCAGCAGGCCGGTGTCCACGAACACGCAGGTCAGCTGGTCGCCGATGGCCTCATGGATCAGCACGGCCGCGACGGAACTGTCGACCCCGCCCGACAGGCCGCAGATCACCTTGGCGTCGCCGACCTGCGCGCGGATCTGGGCGATCTTCTCGTCGCGATAGGCGGCCATGGTCCAGTCGCCCTTCAGCCCGGCGATGCCGTGGGTGAAGTTCTTCAGCATCTGGTGGCCGCGCGGCGTGTGCATGACTTCCGGATGGAATTGAACGCCGTAGAAGCGCCTCTTCTCGTCGGCGATCACCGCATAGGGCGAGCCGGACGACGAGGCGACGACGTCGAAGCCCTCGGGAATGGCCACGATCTTGTCGCCGTGGCTCATCCAGACCGTCTCCTCCTGGCCGACGGGCGCCAGGCCGGCCAGCAGGGGCGAAGCCTTCTCGACGGTGATCTCGGCGCGGCCGAACTCGCGGGTGTGGCCCTCGACCTTGCCGCCCAGCTGTTCGCACATGGTCATCTCGCCGTAGCAGATGCCCAGCACCGGAACGCCGGCCTCGAACACGGCCTGGGGCGCGCGCGGGCTGCCTTCCTCGTGCACGCTCTCGGGCCCGCCGGACAGGATGACGGCCGCCGGCCTCATGGCGGCCAGGGCCTCCTCGGCCTTCTGGAACGGATGGATCTCGCAATAGACGCTGGCCTCGCGCAGGCGCCGCGCGATCAGCTGGGTCACCTGGCTGCCGAAATCGACGATGAGCACCTTCTGGTGTTGGGTCGGCTGGGTCATGAGGTCGAATCCGGGGCGAGCGATTGGGCGGGGTCTTGGCCTTGCGGGGCCGGGATTTCAAGCGCGGCGAGCCCCTCGGCCTCCAGCACGGCGGCCAGGCGGTCCAGCGCGGCGGCCAGGTTCTGGTCCACGTGATGCAGGGTGGCGGTCCAGTCCTCCAGCGCCTTCAGCTCGGCCCGGCCGTCCGACACGCCGCGCAGGGCGATCAGGGGCAGGCCGAAGGTCTGGGCCGCGCGCACCAGGGCCCAGGTCTCCATGTCCACCATCTCGGCGTCGATGGCGTCATAGGCGGCGCCGGACACGACGTTCGCTCCGGTCGACAGGGTCGCGGTCGGCACGCCGGGAATGGGGCACGGCAGCGGCAGCACGGCGGGCTGGTCCAGCAGCGGCGTCACCCCTTTCGCAAAGCCCAGCGGGCTGGCGTCCATGTCGCGATAGCTGACCGACGACGCCTGATAGACCGCCGCATGCTCCAGCACCCGGGAACCGCAGGAGCCCAGGGACACGATCAGGTCCGGCAGGTCGCCCGCCGCCTCCAGCCGCGCCAGTGCGGCGGTCAGGACGACCGCGCCCTCGACCGGGCCGATCCCTGTCATCAGCGGATCGATGCGGGCGCGCAGATGGTCGCCGTATTCGGCCGGCGCGGCCATGACCGGCAGGACGGAGACGGAGCCGTGCCGCTCAAGCCTCATGCCGTGCGCTCATAGACGGCGGCGAAGAAGCCGTCGGTATCGGCCGACGCCGGCGACAGGCGAATGCGGTGGCCCTTGGTGAATTCCCCGAGTCCGTCTCTCAAAAATCCTCCCCGTTCACGGGGGAGGGGGACCGCGAAGCGGTGGAGGGGGCGGACGCCGCACCAGCGTCGGACGCATCTACACCGAGTCCGGTTCCGCCCCCTCCACCCCGCTGCGCGTGGTCCCCCTCCCCGCGCTGCGGGGGAGGATCGGCACGGGCGCGAACTCCGGGTGCGCCGCCTCGAAGGCGTCGGCGCTGGCCTCGTTCTCGCGGCTCAGCATCGAACAGGTGACATAGACCAGACGCCCGCCCGGCTTCACCAGCCTGGCCGCCTGACCCAGGATGCGGACCTGCAGGCCGTGCAGCCTGTCGACCTCTTCCGCCGTCAGCCGCCAGGCGTCCTCCGGCCGGCGCCGCCAGGTGCCGGAGCCCGAGCACGGCGCATCGACAAAGACCAGATCGGCCTGGCCGTTCAGATCCTCCAGCCCGCCGCCGTTCTGGCCGATCAGCACCAGTTCGGCCTCCACGCCCGCGCGCTCAAGCCGGGGCCGGATGTTCTCCAGTCGCTTGTTGACCACGTCCGAGGCGACCAGCCTGCCCTTTGTCATCCCGGAAACGGCGGAGCCGTTATCCGGGACCGCCATCGCCTGCGCCAGGCCCAGCGTCTTGCCGCCGCCGCCGGCGCAGTAATCCACCACCGTCATGCCCGGCGCCGCCCCCGCCAGCCAGCAGACGACCTGGCTGCCCTCGTCCTGGATCTCGAACCGGCCGGCCTTGAAGCCCTCCAGCGCCTGGATGTTGGGCGGCGGCTCCGACGGCAGGCGCAGGCCCCATTGCGACCACGGCGTCCGCGCGGGCTCCAGCCCCGCCTCGCGCAGTTCGGCCTCGACTTCCTCCACCGTGGCGACCGCGCCGTTGACGCGCAGGTCGATCGGCGCGCGCGGCGCCATCAGGCGTGCGCCTCTTCCGCCCAGCGCTCGCCGAACGTCGCCTTGAAGTCCTCGACCACGAACTCGGGCAGGCCCGCCGCGACCCAACCGGGCAGTTCCCCCTGCCCCGCCGTGATCCGCGCGCGTTCCTGCTTGGACAGCGGCCGCGGGCCGTAGCCGTCGCCCGAATGCAGCGCCTCGATCTCCTCCAGCGGCAGGCCGTCGAGCGCGTGCAGCGAACCGATCACCAGCGCCCGGCCGTCCTCGCGCCCGCCCATGATCCACGACAGCCGCCCGCGCGCGCGCAGCACCTTATAGACCCGGTCGGCGATGGCGCGGCGGTCCTTGGACCCGGCGTAGCGGTTGGCGGACCCCCACGCCTTCAGGACGGCTTCCGCCGGTTGGCGGCCCTGGGCGATGGAGTCCAGGACGGAGGCGGCGGCGGCGAGACGGGCGGCAGGGGTCAAGGCAGGCTTTCAGACGAACAGGGCCGCCAGGATCATGACCAGTCCCGCGAAGGAGACCGTCCACGCCAGCGACCGGACATAGGGCACGCCGAAGGCGTACAGCGGCACATAGACGACGCGCGCCCAGAAATAGAGCGCCGTCCCCCACGCGGTCAGGGCGCCGTTCCGGCCCGCCACATGGGCGATCAGCACCGCGCCGATGAACAGCGGCAGGGTTTCATACAGGTTGGCCTGGGCCCGCTCCAGACGGCCGGTCAGCGGCGTCTTCGCCGCCGGCGTCTGGTCGCGCGGGCCCGCGTTCCACTTGGAGCCGAACTCGACCGTCCGCGCCCCGGCCGGCAGGAAGACCTGCACCAGCGCCAGGATCAGCGTCACGGCCAGATAGGTCAGCTCGGTGGTCATGGCCTCTTTCTCCAACCCGTCATCCTAGGCCTTGCGCCTAGGATCCAGAAACATCGACGCCAGACGCTGGAGACCAGCTGTCGAACACCGGGAGTCTGGATCCTCGCCACAAGAGCCTGCCCTCGGGCGGGCCGTGCAGGCACGACCCGAGGGGCGAGGATGACGAAAACTACCCTTGCCGATAATTCGGCGCCTCGCGGGTGATCATCACATCGTGGACATGGCTCTCGCGCAGGCCCGCGCCGGTGATCCGCACGAAGCGCGCGCGCTCCTGGAAGTCGGCGATCGTCCCCGCCCCGACATAGCCCATCGAGGCGCGCAGCCCCCCGACCAGCTGGTGCAGCACCGGGCTGATCGGCCCCTTGTAGGGCGTCTGGCCCTCGATCCCCTCGGGCACCAGCTTCTCGGACGAGACTTCCTTCTGGAAGTAGCGGTCGGCCGAGCCGCGCGCCATCGCCCCGACCGAGCCCATGCCCCGGTACGACTTGTAGGACCGGCCCTGGTACAGGAAGACCTCGCCCGGGCTTTCGTCGGTGCCGGCGAACATCGAGCCCATCATGGCCACGTTCGCCCCGGCCGCGATGGCCTTGGCCAGGTCGCCCGAATATTTGATGCCGCCGTCGGCGATGACCGGCGCGCCGGAGTCCCGGGCCGCCCGCGCCGCGTCCATCACGGCGGTCAGCTGCGGCACGCCCACGCCGGCGACGATGCGGGTGGTGCAGATGCTGCCCGGGCCGATGCCGACCTTCACCGCGTCGGCGCCCGCGTCGATCAGGGCGCGGGTGGCGTCATAGGTGGCCACATTGCCGGCGATGATCTGGATGCGGTTCGACTCGCGCTTGATCCGCTCCACCACCGCCGCGACCGACGACGAGTGGCCGTGCGCGGTGTCGATCACCACCACGTCGACCCCGGCCTCGGCCAGCGCCATGGCGCGCTCATAGCCCGCGTCGCCGACGGTCGAGGCCGCGCCGACCAGCAGGCGGCCCTGCTCGTCCTTGGCGGCGTTGGGGAAGGCCTGGGCCTTCTCGATGTCCTTCATGGTGATCAGGCCGACGGCCCGGTAGTCCTCGTCGACCACGATGACCCGTTCGATCTTGCGGGTGCGCAGCAGCTCGCGCGCCTCCTCGCGGCCGGCGCCCTCGCGCACGGTGATCAGGTCGCCCGTCGTCATCAGCGCGGCCGCCGTCACCGACGGATCGCTTTCGAAGCGCATGTCGCGGTGGGTCAGCATCCCGACCAGCTTGCCCGACTTCGGGTCCACCACCGGAAAGCCGGTGATCTTCTTGCGCGCCACGATCTCGCGCACCTCGCCCAGGGTGGTCTCAGGCCCCACCGTGACGGGGTTCACGACCATGCCGCTCTCGTAGCGCTTGACGGCGCGGACCTCGTCGGCCTGCTCCTCGATGGTCATGTTCCGGTGCAGCACGCCCAGGCCGCCCGCCTGGGCCATGGCGATGGCCAGCCGGCTTTCGGTCACCGTGTCCATGGCGGACGACAGCAGCGGGATGTTCAGCTTGATGTCGCGGGTCAGCTGGGTCGAGACATCGACCATCGCCGGCATGAACTCGGACGCGCCGGGTTCCAGCAAAACATCGTCGAAGGTTAGGCCTTCGCGTATCTCCATGGGGAGTCTCCGTTTTGCGGGCCGCGTATAACGGGATGCGGGGCGTCCCGGCAAGGGGCGCGATGCTGCATCGCGGCATTCGACCGATCACGCTTGGCGACAGGATGCGACCGGAACCGCCGCCCGCGCCTATGATCCGGATAGAATTTATTGCTTTGCAACCTTGGGCGCGCGACGCCATTTTCCCATCATGGTCGGCCTGATCCTGAGCACCGCGCGCAAGCTGGCGTTGAAGATCGCCAGCTACGGCGTCATGCACCTGGTCGTGGCCATACTGGTGGCCTTCGCCATCACCCGCGACTGGCGCGTCGCCCTGGCGGTCGGGGTCGTGGAACCCGTGTTCCAGACCATCGCCTATTCGATCCACGACCGCGTCTGGCACCGGATCGAACGGCGCCGCATGGCCTCCGGCATCGAGGAGGCGGCCGAGGCCTTCACCGCCCGTCTCGACATCATGTCGCCCCAGGAACAGGCCCGCGTCCACGACCACCACGGCCATTCCCACGCCCTGCCCCGTTCCTTCCGGCAGATCGCGCTGAAGACCGTCACCTACGGGCTGATGCACTTCGCCGTGGCCGTGGCCGTGGCCTTCGCCCTGACCGGCAGCCTGCGCACCGCCCTGGCCATCGGCGTGATCGAGCCCCTGGTCCAGACGGTCTTCTTCACCCTGCACGACCGCATCTGGTCGCGGATCGAAGCCCGCCGCGCCAGGACGCGCCCGGCCGCGGCCTGACCTACTTCTTGTTCAGCGCCACCAGGAACACCTCGGCGCTGTCCTTCCGGCTGGAGGCCGGCTTGACGTATTTCACCGTCTCGAACTCCTCGCGCAGCCGCGTCAGGACCCCGCCGGCGTCCCCGCCCTGGAAGTTCTTGGATACGAAGTTCCCGCCGGGCCGCAGGGTGCGGATGGCGAAGTCGGCGGCGATCTCGATCAGGGCGATGATCTTCAGGTGGTCCGTCTGCCGGTGGCCCACCGTATTGTGCGCCATATCCGACAGCACCAGGTCCGGCGGCCCGCCGATCGCCTCGATCAACTGTTGATCCACGCCCGGATGGGTGAAGTCGGCCTGCAGCAGGGTCGCCCCGGGGATCGGCTCGATCATCAGCAGGTCCACCCCCGCCACGGCCGCCGCGCCGCGGTCCAGCGCCACCTGGACCCAGCCGCCCGGCGCCGCGCCCAGGTCGATGACGCGCGATCCCCGCCGGATCAGCCGGAACTTGTCGTCGATCTCGATCAGCTTGAAGGCCGCGCGGCTGCGCCAGCCCTCGGCGCGCGCCTTCTCGGACCACTTGTCCGACAGCTGCCGCTTGATCCACTGCTGGCTGGACATCGACTTGGTGTCCGCCGTCTTCATCTTCTGGCCCATGCCGCGCCCGGCGGCCGTGCCGCCCGTGGGCGGGCGCACCATGCGTCTGCGCTCGCCCGCCTTGGGGTCCTGGGGCTTTTCGTCGTCGCTCATCGTTCCCACATAGCCCCGACCGGCGTTGCGGGCTATGACCGCGCCACAACAACATCAAGAGGACGACCGAAATGGCCGACACCCTGACCTTCACCCTGGACACCGGCGACGGCGAAGCGCGCGACGTGGTCATCAAGCTGCGCCCCGACCTGGCCCCCGGCCACGTCGAACGCATCACCGAGCTGGCCTCCGAAGGCTTCTACGACGGCGTCGTCTTCCACCGCGTCATCCCCGGCTTCATGGCCCAGGGCGGCGATCCGACCGGCACCGGGACCTCGGGCTCCAAGAAGCCGAACCTGAAGGCCGAGTTCTCGGCCGAGCCGCACGTGCGCGGCGTCTGCTCGATGGCGCGCACCTCGGACCCCAACAGCGCCAACTCGCAGTTCTTCATCTGCTTCGACGACGCCACCTTCCTGGACCGCCAGTACACCGTCTGGGGCCAGGTCGAATCCGGCATGGAACACGTCGACGCCCTGCCCAAGGGCGAGCCGCCCCGCAATCCGGGCAAGATCGTCAAGGCGACGGTGAACTGATCCCTCAAGGCCCGGACCGACCGTCCGGGCCTTTTCGTCCGGGACGATTTCACACCATTCACACTATTCAGACGGTGTTTTCGGGTAACGACGATCAGGCGATTTCACACTATTCGCACTATTCAGACGGTGTTTTTTCTCGCCGAAGGGAGCGCGGACCTCCCGGTCCGCCCCAATCACGCTTTGGGATGGGCCGGCCGACTTGCCCCCACCCCGCAGCCGGGGTAGGCGTGGCCCAGGACGCCGATATTCATCAGGCGATGAAAAGAGGGAGAGCGATGCGCAAGATCTACGCCGACGTCACGTCCGCGCTGGAGGGCCTGACCTTCGACGGCATGACCGTCATGTCCGGCGGCTTCGGCCTGTGCGGCATCCCCGAGAACCTGATCGCCGGCCTGCGCGACAGCGGGGTCAAGGGCCTGACCGTCATCTCCAACAACGCCGGCGTCGACGGCTTCGGCCTGGGCCAGCTGCTGGAGACGCGCCAGATCGCCAAGATGATCTCGTCCTACGTCGGCGAGAACAAGGAGTTCGAGCGCCAGTACCTGGCCGGTGAGCTGGAACTGGAGTTCAACCCGCAGGGCACCCTGGCCGAGCGCATCCGCGCGGGCGGCGCGGGCATCCCCGCCTTCTTCACCGCCACCGGCGTCGGCACCCTGGTCGCCGAGGGCAAGGAGGTCCGCGCGTTCGACGGCCGCGACTACGTCATGGAGACCGGCCTGGTCGCCGACCTGTCGATCGTCAAGGCCTGGAAGGCCGACGAGCGCGGCAACCTAGTCTTCCGCAAGACCGCCCGCAACTTCAACCCGATGATGGCCACGGCCGGCAAGGTCACGGTCGTGGAGGTCGAGGAGATCGTCCCCACCGGCTCGCTCGACCCCGACCACATCCACACCCCGGGCATCTATGTCGACCGCCTGATCCAGACCGTCTCCGAAAAGCGCATCGAACAGCGCACCGTCCGCCAAAGGAGCGCCGCGTAACCATGCCCCGCACCCGTGAACAGCTCGCCGAACGCGCCGCCAAGGAACTGCAGGACGGCTTCTACGTGAACCTGGGCATCGGCATTCCGACCCTGGTGGCCAACTACATCCCCCAGGGCATGGAGGTCACGCTGCAGAGCGAGAACGGCATGCTCGGCATGGGCCCCTTCCCCTATGAGGGCGAGGAGGATCCCGACCTGATCAACGCCGGCAAGCAGACGATCACCGAGATCCCGGAAAGCAGCTATTTCAGCAGCGCCGACAGCTTCGCCATGATCCGCGGCGGCCACATCAACCTGTCCATCCTGGGCGCCATGGAGGTGGCCCAGAACGGCGACATCGCCAACTGGATGATCCCGGGCAAGCTGGTGAAGGGCATGGGCGGGGCCATGGACCTGGTCGCCGGCGTCCGGCGCGTGGTCGTGGTCATGGACCACGCCAACAAGCACGGCCAGTCCAAGGTCCTGAAGGAATGCACCCTGCCGCTGACCGGCGCGGGCGTGGTCGACCGCATCATCACCGACCTGGCCGTGTTCGACGTCAAGCCCGACGGATCGGGCCTGGAGCTGGTCGAACTGGCCGACGGCGTCACCCTGGACGAGGTCGCCGCCAAGACCGAGGCCGCCTACACCGTGGCGCCGGGCGTCGGCTGAGCCCTAGCTGGGCGCGGCCGACAGCGGCGCGGGGGCCGACTGGATCGTCCAGTCGACGACCTGGGTGTTGATGTCGCGCGTGGCGATGTCGAAGGCCTCAACGATGGCCGAAACGCGGTTCTCGGCCGCCGGCTGGGACACGGTGAAGACCCGCTCCACCGTGCGGCCGTCCTCGGGACGGATCGGGCCGTCGCCGCGCTCGCGTTCCGGCGTGTTCCGCAGCTGGGCCCGGGCGGTGACGACGATGGTGGGCGCCGCCTCCGGCCCGTTCAGGTAGCGCGCCTCGAAGCTGGAGATCACGACCCGCAGCACCAGCGGCGTGGTGCCCGGCTCGCGACGGTCCAGCACCCGCACCTGGTCCGGCCGCGCGGCGAAGGCGGCCATGAGGCTGTCGTCGAACAGGGTCTCGGCCGGCGACACCCAGCGGGCGCCGCCGATATAGGCCGTCTGGGTCCCCGTCACGCCCAGGATGCGGTCGTCCTTGGACGCCTCGGGGAACTCGATGCGGCGGATCGACACCAGCAGCGGCGCGGGCCGTTCGCCCGCCTGCGACGGCGCATCCATGACGGCGCCGAACCGGTACAGCTGCACCGGATCGGGCGTCGACAGCAGCGAGCAGCCGCTCAGCGCCAGGGCGGCCGCACCCGCGGCGCCGATCTTCAAAGCCGAACCGATCACGGTTGAACCTCCAGTTCCTTGGATTGCGGACGACCGATGAAGTCGCGCGGGCTGGACCGCACGTCGTCGATCAGCGACTGCAGCGACCGCGTCGCGTCCTGCAGCTCCTCGATGGTCCGGCTCAGCTGCGGCAGGCTGGACGTGGCGAACTGATCCAGCGGCTGCTCCAGCCCGGTCACGGACCGGTTGGCCGAGGCGATGGCCTGGCGGGCCTCTGCGGTCGCCTGGTTGATGTTGGCGATGGCCTGGCGGCCGTCGGTGTTGACCACCTGGCGGGCGTCGGCGGCGAGGCCCTGATACTCCTGGATCGCGGCGTTGGCGTGGGTCACCGCCTCTTCCAGCTGCTGGAAGATGGCCTTGCGGGCCTCCAGCTCGGTCGTCAGGGACTCGACGTTCTTCACGCTGGTGGAGAAGCTGCGGATGTTGTCGTCGGACATGACGCGGTTGATGCGGTTCAGGGCGTCCACGGTCTGGGCCAGCACAGCGCCCGACCCGCTCAGCAGCTCGGCGATGGGCGAAGGCTGGCTCTGGATCACGGGCACGACATTGTCTGGATACTGGTCCTTCAGCAGGGCGCTGTCGGCCGCCCCCGCCGTGATCTGGATATAGTTCAGGCCGGTGATGCCCTGCGGCTCCAGCTGGGCGCGAGAGGTGACCTTGACCGGCGTCTCGCCGTCGATGCGCACGCGCGCCACCACCTGGTCGCCGCGCTTCTGGTCGATGTTCAGGTCCGTGACCTCGCCGACGCGGATGCCGTTGAAGTGCACCTCGCCGCCTTCCGACAGACCGTTGACCGGCCCGTAGAAGACGATGTCGTACAGGTCGTAGTCGTTGGCGAACTGCAGGCGCGCCAGCCAGATGGTGAAGACCGCCAGGGCCGCCAGCAGGGCGACGGTGGCGATGCCGACGGCGGCGTAGTGTGCGTCTCTCTCCATTGTCCCGCTCTCCTCAGGCGGCCGTCTTGGTGGCGGCGCGACCGCGCGGCCCCAGGAAGTATTCCTTGATCCACGGATGCTCGGAACGCTCCAGTTCCTGCACCGTGGCCTTTTCCACGACCCGCTTGTCCGCCAGCACCGCGACCTTGTCGCAGATGGCGTAAAGGCTATCGAGGTCGTGGGTGATCATGAAGACCGACAGGTCCAGGTCGTCCGACAGATGGCGGATCAGGTCGTCGAACGCGGCCGCGCCGATGGGGTCCAGGCCGGCGGTCGGCTCGTCCAGAAACAGCAGTTCGGGGTCCAGCGCCAGCGCCCGCGCCAGGCCGACGCGCTTTCTCATGCCGCCCGAAAGTTCCGCCGGTTTCAGATAGTGCGATTCCGGCTGCAGCCCGACCATGGCGATCTTCAGCTCGGCTAGCTCGTAGATCGTCGACTTGGGCAGTTTGGTGTGCTCGACCAGGGGCGAGGCGACGTTTTCCAGCACGCTCAGCGACGAGAACAGCGCGCCCTGCTGGAACAGCACGCCGGTGCGGCGCTCGATGTCCGCCGCGTCCGCGCTGCTGAGGTCGGCCCGGTCGTGGCCTAACAGACGGATCGTGCCGCCCTCGGGCTGCTTCAAGCCGATGATGGTGTTCAGCAGCACGGTCTTGCCGGTGCCGGAGCCGCCGACGACGCCCAGCACCTCGCCCCGATCCAGGTCGAGATCCAGGTTCTCGTGGATGGTGCGGTCGCCGAACTGGCTCAGCAGTCCGCGCACCTCGATCATCTTTTCCGGGGCCTTGTCCGGCGCCGGCGCGGCGGCGTCAGTCATATGTCCAGCTCCAGGAAGATCAGGGCGAAGATGGCGTCCAGCAGGATGATGGCGAAGATCGCCTGCACCACCGCCGCCGTCACCCGCCGGCCCAGGCTTTCCACGTCGCCGGCCACCGACATGCCCTGGCGGCAGCCGATCGCGGCGATGACCAGGGCGAACACCGGCGCCTTCACCAGGCCGACCATCATGTGCTGGGCCATGGTCCCGTCCTCGACCAGCCGCTGGAAGAAGAAGGCGGGCCCCAGGTTCAGGCTGGTCCAGCAGACGATCAGGCCGCCGAACAGGCCGCCCAGCATCCCCAGGAAGGTCAGCAGCGGCAGCATGACCACCAGGGCCGCCAGCCGCGGCACCACCAGCGCCTGGAACGGATTGACGCCCATGACCTGCATGGCGTCCACCTCTTGGTTCATGCGCATCGAGCCGATCTCGGCCGCGAAGGACGACGACGACCGACCGGCCAGAAGCACCGAGGCGATCACCACCGCGAACTCGCGGAACATGGCCACGCCGATCAGCTGGACCGCGAACACCTGGGCCCCGAAGTCGGTCAGCAGGTCCACGCCGATGAAGGCGACCACGGCCCCGATGAAGAAGTTGGTCATCATCACGATGGGGATGGCGTCCAGGCCCGCGCGCTCGGCCTGGCTGACCCAGGCGGGCCAGCGGATGTCGCCCGGATGCCGTGCGGCCTCGACCACCGCGGTCATCAGTCGGCCCAGGAAGGCCAGCGACAGCATGGCCTCGGCGCCGAAGTCATAGACGCCGCGCCCGATCTTGGCGAAGGAGCGGGTCAGCATGTCCTGGCGCTTGGGGGCGGGCGCGCTCTTGCGCTCCAGCGCCTCGATCATCTTGTAGATGCGGCCCGCTTCCGGCCGCCCCTTCCAGGCCGACTTCGGCAGGCGACCGCCCGAGGCCTGAACCAGCGCCAGGGCGCCGGCCGTGTCGAACCGTCCCAGATCGGC
The DNA here is from genome assembly GCF_023503965.1 of Brevundimonas albigilva. GTDB lineage: Bacteria > Pseudomonadota > Alphaproteobacteria > Caulobacterales > Caulobacteraceae > Brevundimonas > Brevundimonas albigilva. Next base: position 707,233 of record NZ_CP097298.1, read on the forward strand.
GGTGTCCACATCCTCGACCCGGCGACCGTCCAGGTCGCTTTTCAGCCGCTGGGGCAGCCGTCCCAGCGCCGTCGTGGTCCAGTCGCCCGTCAGGCGCAGGGTGGCGCCGTCCGCCACGTCCTGGATTTCATAATCCGCCTGACTCATTGGTCCCCGTGTCGGCAAGCGGCCATCGCGGTCGGCGCCCGACCCCGCGACGCAACCGCGATCCCAGCCCGCCTAATGATCAAGCCGGCGGGCGAAGTCAACGTGCGATGACATTGATATGCCGACGCCGCCTTATCTCGCGCGAAGTGTGGATCCCCCATGCGTCTCTGTCCTAACCGCTACGCTCGCAGCCCGGATCAAACGCGGTGAGGCCGGATTCGTTCGCCTGTCAGGCCAGAAGCCGGCGAACGGCGCTCAGATCGTCGATGAATCCGGCGCGCGCCGCATCCCGGGCGGCGGCGTCCGGCAGTCGCAGCAGATAGGACGGGTGGACCGTCAGCACGCCCGTTGCGCCGTCCGCCAGGTCCAGCGGACGACCGCGCTCGCGCATCACCGCGGGCTTTCTGCCCAAAACCGCCAACCCCGCCGTCGCGCCCAGGGCCACGATCACCTTGGGCCGGATCAGGCGACGCTCGGCGTCCAGCCACCAGCGGCAGGCCTGCACCTCCCCGGCGTTGGGGGTCTTGTGCAGACGCCGCTTGCCCCGCGGCTCATGCTTGAAGTGTTTGACGGCGTTGGTGACATAGACGTCGGACCGGTCGATGCCGGCCTCTTTCAGCGCCCTGTCCAGCACCTGGCCCGCGGGCCCGACGAACGGACGGCCCGCCAGATCCTCCTGATCGCCCGGCTGCTCGCCCACGATCATCAGCCGCGCCGATTTCGGCCCCTCGCCGCAGACGCCCTGGGTGGCGTCGCGATACAGCGGACAGCGGCGGCAGGCCTGCACCCCGCGCTCCACCGCCGCCAGACTATCGGGGGTCGCCTCGGCGTCCGGCCGGTCCTGGTGGACGTCGCGCGCCATCGCCTTGGCGAAGCGGGCGTTCGGGTCGGGTGCGGGGGCGGCGACCATGGCCTCCATTCGAACCTGCGCCGACGCCACCAGTTCCGGAATCAGCGCCGCCTCGGGCAGATTCTTCCAATAGCCCTTGGCCATTTCGCCCTGCATCGTCTTCACCTTCAGCCGCGCGGGATTGAAGGTGGAGGCGTAATAGGTCTTCCAGAACGCCTCGATCTCGTCCTCCGCCGGGGCCATGTCGCGGCTGGCGGGCGGGCCGAAGCGCAGGGTCTCGCCGTCCCAGAAGGCCGATCCGTCCGGCGTCAGGATCGACCAGCGCATGGTGGTGAAGCGGCGCTGGAAAAACGGCGCCGTGCGTTCCAGAACCCGGTGCGCCGGCTCGAACCAGGCCGCCCAGGCCTCGCCCTGATCGTCGCAGGTCCGCCGAAAGCGGACGAAAGCCTTCATCTTGTGGGCCGCGCGGCTGACGTTCTTGGCTCTTTCCACGGCGTCGGCGACATCGGGTCGGAAATGACGCGGATGAGATCGGGCTCATCCCGGAGACGCCACAGAAGGCGGTACATCAGGTCGAACCGGTCGGCCGAGCGATGCAGGATCACCGCCTGCGCCAGATCGACGAAAGCCTTGGGAACCGAAAACTCCGCTTCCAGCCTGCTGTCATGGCGGCGACCAGGCGGCGTGTCGTCGAACAGCCCGCCCTGGCCGGTTCCGCCCGCCACCACGAAACGCGCGGCGGCCGGCTCGACCCCCGCCAGCCGCATCTGGCGCGCCGCCTTCCGCCAGCCGTCGAAATCCGTTTCGGACGCCAGTTCCGCCGTCGCCATTCAGAACAGGCTCAACTGTTCGGGCGCGCGCGTCGTCACCCGCGCCCGAAGGTCGACCGCGTCCGTCAGCCCGCCGGGCGTCCAGTCCAGCGCGGTGATGAAGGGCCGCACCTTGGCCACCGAGCGGGTCAGCCGCCCCACGTCCTCCAGCCTCAGGGTGCGATAGCGCCGCACCGCCACGATGCGGTCGACCGCCTTGACCCCCAGACCCGGCACCCGCAGCAGCATCTCGCGCGACGCCCGGTTCACGTCGACGGGGAACTGCTCGCGCCGGTTCAGCGCCCACGCCAGCTTGGGATCGACGGCCAGGTCCAGCATTCCCCCGGTCGCCGCCTCGCCGATCTCGGGCGCCGAGAAGCCGTAGAACCGCATCAGCCAGTCGGCCTGATACAGCCTGTGCTCGCGCATCAGGGGCGGGCGCGACAGGGGCAGCACCGAACTGGCGTCCGGGATTGGGCTGAAGGCGGAATAATAGACCCGGCGCAGGCCGTATCCGCCGTACAGCGAGGCGCTGCGGTCCAGGATTTCCGTGTCCGGCGCTCCATCCGCGCCCACGATCAGCTGGGTGCTCTGGCCGCCCGGCGCGAACCGGGGCGGGCGGGCGCGATCGCGGCGCGCGGGCTTGGCGGCCTCCACCGCCTGGCGCACCTGCCCCATCGCCTTCTTGATGACGCCGACGTCCTTCTGGGGCGCCAGCCGCGACAGCGCCTCGTCGCGCGGCAGCTCGATATTGGCCGACAGCCGGTCGGCGTACAGGCCCGCCAGATCGACCAGCCGCGGATCGGCCTCGGGGATCAGTTTCAGGTGGATATAGCCCCGGAAATCGTGGACCTCGCGCAGGATGCGCGCGACCTCGACCAGCTGCTCCATCGTATAGTCGCTGTCGCGGATCACCCCCGACGACAGGAACAGCCCCTCGATATAGTTGCGCCGATAGAAGTTCAGCGTCAGGTCCACCACCTCCGCCACGCTGAACCGCGCGCGCTCCACGTTCGAGGACGCCCGGTTGATGCAATAGGCGCAGTCGTAGATGCAGAAGTTGGTCAGCAGGATCTTCAGCAGGCTGACGCACCGCCCGTCCGGGGTATAGGCGTGGCAGATGCCCATCCCTTCGGTGGAGCCGATTCCGCGTCCGCCGGTCGAATCCCGCTTCGACGTGCCGGACGATGCGCATGAGGCGTCGTACTTGGCCGCGTCGGCCAGGACGGACAGCTTTCGGCGAAGATCGAGACGGGCCATTCGTTCATGATATGTTCCATGCACCGCTTCCGTCCAGCGTGGCCATTGTCTTTTTCTTTCAGCCGGTTCTAGGTCCGCAGCAGATCCAGCAGCGACGTGGCGCGCAGGGAGTTGACGACCTGGGCCGAGGCCTCGATCGCCACCTGGGCCAATTGCAGATCGGTGATGGCCTGGGCCGCGTCATAGCCGGTCTTGTCGATCATCAGCTTGTCCAGCGAGGTCTGGCGGCCCTCGTGGGCGTCCAGGGTTTCCTCGACGTGGTTCTGCATCAGGCCGTTCTTGGCGGTCTGGTTGGTCACCTCCTTGTTGGCCGCGTCCAGCTGCTTCAGCTGTTCGGTCAGGAAGGCGTGCACGTCGTCGGAAGGCTTGCCGCTCAGCGTCCCCGCGCCGGCGGGCGTATAGGTCACGCCGTCGATGGTGACGGGCGCGCCTTCGTTATAGGCCTGGATGTTGCGAAACACCGTCGCCAGCGGCCCGCCCAGCTCATTGGCCAGGAAGCCGGTCTCCAGCGTCGTGTTCTCGTCGATGCGCGACTTGTGCTTCAGGGCGTCGTTGGCGAAGACGTCGTCCACGCTGGCGGCGGCCGTCAGGTCGGCCATCGACTTGGCGGTGGCGGGGGCGGTGTCGGTCTGGCCGCCGGCGAACAGGTACTGGCCCTGATAGGTCGCGTTCAGCCCCGACTGGAAGGTCTGGAACTGCAGCCCCAGCTCGGTCATCAGACTGTCCAGCTTGCCGGCCGACAGGACGTTGGCGATGGCCTCGCGCGCGCCGTTTCCGCCGGCGTACACCTGGCTCATCGCCAGGTCCTGGGCGTCCAGCCGCCCCGCCGCCGACTTGCCCGCCTCGACGAAGCCCTCCAGCCGCGCCTGAGTCGACTTCAGGGCGGTGATGGATTCGGCCTGACGTCCGTATCCGGCCATGTCGGTGGCGATGCGGCCGCTGTCGATCCGCTCCTGCGCCTGCTGCGCGCGGCTCTGGGCGCCCATCAGGTCCAGCAGCGCGGACTGGTAGTTGGAGAAGGTGGCGACGCGGGTCATCTCAGCATCCCGATCAGCGTGTCATACATGTCGCTGGCCGCCTGGATCAGACGGGCCGAGGCGTTATAGGCCTGCTGGAAGGTGGTCATGTTGACCAGTTCCTCGTCCAGGTTGACGCCTTCCTTGGACTGGCGGCGGGTGTTGGCCTCCTCCAGCACCGCCGAGGCGGTGTCGGCCCGGCTCTGGGCGGCGGCGGCGCGACTGCCGATGTCGCCGGAGAAGTCGGCGGCGTAGTTCGACAGGGTCTTGGACCCGCCCGCCGCGCCGCCGGCCGCCGAGAAGCTGACCGTGCGCTTGCCGACGTCCGACAGCGCCAGGGCGCCGCGCCCGTCCGCGGCGCTCAGCGCCGGGGTCCCCGCCGCCGCCGACAGGTTCAGCTGCGCCAGGGCCAGCTTGGACGGGTTCGACTGGATGTCCTGGCGCACCGAGAAGCCTTCCGTGCGCGCCGCGCGCACCCCGCCGCCGAGGCCGAACAGATTGGACATCGTCACGCCCGAGGGAACCTGGCTGGTGGTGTCGCGCACCACCGACAGGGTCGAGCCGGAGCTGTCGTAGCTCTTGAAGGTCAGGGCCCCGGCCCCGTCCAAGCTGAAGGCGCCGTAGCGGCCCACGCCGGTGACGGGATTGTTCAGCGCGCTCAGCAGTTCGCCCATCGTGCCGGCGCCGGCCGGCACCGCGACGCTGATGTCGCGAACCCGCGCCCCGTCCGCCCCGGTGAAACGGAAGGTCACGCTCTCGCCCGGCGTGAAGCCGTGCGGCGACGACAGGGTCAGACCGGTGTCGTAGGTGGTCGGCGCGTCGCTGACCACCAGGTCGTTCAGGCCGAACCAGTGGGAAAAGCCCTTGCCGCCCTTCAGGCTGGGATCGGTCGCGTCGTCGGCGATCGACAGGCCCGCGCCGCCGTCGCCGTTCAGCGTCAGCACGCCGTTGGAGAAGCTGGCGGTGGCCACCCCGGCCAGCTGGGCGTTCAGGCTCGCCAGGTCGGTCGGCGGATTGTTGGTGAAGTCGATCGCCGCCTGGCCGGTGATGACGCCGGCCGCATCCACGGTGGCGACGGTCACGACCCCGCTGAAGCCCGCAAGCGCCGTCTCCAGCGACTGGCCGGTGTTGCGTCCCGTCAGGGTCGAGGGCGCGGGCACGCTGGTGCTGGCGTTGTGGGCGCGGTTCAGCTCGTCGGCGATGCGCGCGGTCAGTTCGGCCAGACGTTCGGCGGCGGCCGGGGCGTCCTGGTCGCGCAGTTCCACCAGCCCCTTGATCTCGCCCGAGCCGACGCCTTCCAGCGCCAGCGAGCGCGCGCCGCTGGGCTCGGTCAGCCAGATGTCGTTGAAGCTGGTCGTGGCCCCCACCGTGCCCGCCGGCGCATAGGACAGGGTGGCGTGCCCCTCGCCCACCAGGGTCGCGCCGGTGTTGGTGCGGATGGTCACCCCGCCGTTGGCGCGCGCCTCCACCTTGACGTCCATCAACTCGCCCAGCTGGTTGATCAGGGTCTGCTGGGCGTTCTGGGCTCCAGTCGCGTCCTGCCCCGTCACGGTCGCGGTGGCGATGGTCTTGTTGAGCTTGTCGATCTGCTCCAGCAGCGGATTGACCGAGTCCACCACCGTGCCCAGCCGGCTGTCGGCCTCCTGGCGCAAGGCCTGGATGCGCTGCGACACCGACTTGGCCTCGTTGAACAGGGCCTGGGTCTTGTAGATGGTCTCCTGCCGCGCGGGCGAGGAGGTCGGCGTCTCGGCCAGGGCGGTGAAGTCGGCGAACAGGCTGTCGATGTCGCCGAACAGGCCGCCGTCCCCGCTGGGATCGCCGAACGCCGTCTGGATCTGGTCGTAGAGTTCGTTGCGCACGGCGTAGCGCGCGGAATCCGCGCTGGCGCTCATGCTCGCCGCCTGCAGGAAGCGGTCGGTCGACAGGCGCACGCGCGCCACATCCACGCCCGCCCCGCCCCCGGCGGTGACGGCGGCCGTCTGGTCGACAACCTTGCGGACATAGCCGGGGGTGTTGACGTTGGAGATGTTGTCCGAGACGACGCGCAGCTGCGTCTGGGCCGTCTGCAGGCCCGACACGCCGATGTTCATGATCGAGTTCAGCGACACGGCCGGCCCTCCCCGCCCAGGCCCGCGCCCGGCAAGCCTTGCCCGGCCACGCGCAAATCTTGCCTCGCCGCACGGCGCAGCGGCCGCCGCAAGACTTTGATTTGCAAAGATAAGCGTTTTTGACGCGGGTTCATGGCCGGACGCGCCGCAAGCCTTGGGCCACGGCGACCCGCGCGCCGATCCGGCCCCCGCGCCAAGCCCGGCAAAATTGCGGCGGCGCACGGCAAGAATGATCCTGCAACCGATGGCCGCTCCTGAGGCCGGTGCCGACAACATACTGATTTCATTCGCCATTGATGAGCGACGACCGGTGGCCCGACGCTTGCGACGGAGGCGGCGAACCTTCCGGGCGCAGCAGGCGCCGCCGTCTTGAAAGCCGCCTCGCGCCCCATGCCTTCCGCCGCCGCCCTCATTGCTGCTGTTCCGGCCGCCGCCGGCGCCGGCGCGCCTGCGCCGGGCGGCGCCGACTTCGGTTCGGCCGAGGCCTTCGCCGCCGCCCTGGCGGGCGTGCGCGAGGGCGTGGTGAAGGACGCCCCGGCCCGGACGCAGGGCGAAACCGCCTCGCGCGTCTCATCGGTCCGGCTGGTCGGTCGCCTGGATCTGGCCGGCCTGGGCGAGGCCGAGGGCCAGGACGTTTCGGCCGCCGCCGCCGCCCTGCCCCGGCCTGAAGGCGCGATCGTCCAGGCCGAAGCCTCGGACGACCTCCTGTCGACGGTCGTCGATGAAACGGCGGAGATCGCGGAGCCGGAGACGCCGGATGTCGCGGGCTCGCTCCCGCCGGTCCCTCAGGGTCAGGTCGCCCCTCCCGTCGCGCCCGCATCCCTTTCGGTCGAACCGTCCGCCGGAACGGGCGACGAGGCGGCGGCGACCCCGCCCGCTTCACCCTTCGCGCCCGCCGCCGCGTCGGACGCCGCCGATCCGCAGGCGGCGCGCATGGACGTGTCCGCGCCCCTGACCCGCGCCGCCCCCGTCGATCAGAAACAGGACGCCGCCACGGACGCGGCCGCGACGCCGACCGAGGGCGCCGCGGCCGTCCCTGCTCAGGGATCGGACGCCCCGCCCCCGTCCAGGACCGAAAAGCCGGCCGCCGCCGTCGAACGTCCCGTTCCGGCCAAGGCCGAGGCGACGGCCCCCGCCGCGCCCGCTTCCGCCGCGCCGACCCCGTCCAACAGCGCCGCCGTCGGGATTGATGCGGCCCTGACCGCCGCCACGCCCGAGACCGTCCCTGTCGTCCGCGAGGCGACAGGGCCGCAGCCCGCGAAGACGGTCGCCTCGGCCGATCCCCTGCCGGCCGCGCCCGCGGCGCCCACGCCCGAACGGTCCGCCCCCGGGGCGGCCGTGACGCCGAAGACGGCCGCCGCCGACGTGCGCTCCGTCGAGGCCCCGGCGGCGGCCGACGCCGGCGCGGTCCAGATCAGCGCCGTCATCCAGAAGCCGGTCGTCAGCCCGGCCGCCCTGGCCCGTCCCCTTGTGGAAGGGCCCGCCCCGGCCGTTTTGGAGGCCTCGCCCGCCGCGACGGCGGAAACCGACGACGCAGCGACGCCGGACGCCGGCGCCGAACCGGCCTCGCCGTCGCAGGACGCCCCGATCCGCCCGAGCGCCGCGGCCGCCCCGCTCGCCGCCTCGATACGGCCCGAGCCCCAGCCGCTGCGTCCGCTGCGCCATGAGGCGCCGGCGCCGTCGACGTCGGAGCCCGGCGACGCCGCTCAGGCGGCCCCGTCGACCGCCGCCGCCGGCCCGGACGTCAAGTCTCAGGCGCCGGCGCTGGCCGACGCTCCCTCGGGCGCGATCCCGCCGCCGGTCCCGGCGGACCCGGCGGCCGCCGACCCGACCGTGGACGCCGTCCCGGCCGAGACCACGCCGGACGCCGCCCGCGCCGACAACCCGGTCGCCCAGGCGCGCGATCCGCTGGCGTCGGCCCTGTCTCGCGCCACCATCGAGACCACCGCCCACCTGGCCGCCCAGATCGCGCGCAAGCTGGAGGGTCGTTCGACCCGCTTCGACATGGTGCTGACGCCGGAAGACCTGGGCCGCGTCGACGTGACCGTGGAAATCGACGCCGACGGCCAGCTGGCCGCGCGTCTGGCCTTCGACAACCCCGCCGCCGCCGCCGACCTGCGGGGCCGCGCCGACGAGCTGCGTCGCCAGTTGCAGGACGCCGGCTTCCAGCTGTCGCAGGACTCGCTCGACTTCTCCCAGCGTGATCCGTCCTCGGGCGGGGGCGCCTTCGACCGCCAGCAGCAGCGCAACGCCCTGTTCGCCGGCGGCTCTCGCCTGGCCGCCCAGGCCGACCTCGCCGCCGCGCCGATCCCCGGCGCCTGGACCAACCATTCCCTGACGCCCGAGCGCGTCGATGTGAGGGTCTGATCATGGCCGACGCCATTTCTTCCGTCGACGCCGCCGGCCGCCTGACGTCGGGCTCGGTCTCGCTGTTCAACAACTTCGAGACTTTCCTAACGCTGCTGACCACGCAGATGAAGAACCAGGATCCGCTGTCGCCGCTGGATTCCAACGAGTTCACCGCCCAGCTGACCCAGATGGCCGGCGTGGAGCAGCAGCTGCTGACCAACGACCTGCTGACCAGCCTGCTCTCGGCCCAGGCCGCCGGCGGCCTGGACAACGCCTCCAACTACATCGGCAAGAACGTCACCGCCGCCTGGACCGCCACCGAGCTGGACGACGGTCAGGCCACCTGGGCCTACGAACTGGCCTCCCAGGCTGACAACGTGACCCTGCAGGTCGTCAACAGCAGCGGCCAGGTGGTCTGGGAAGGCGCCGCGCCGGACAACAGCCAGGGCGTCCACAGCTTCACCTGGGACGGCAAGATGACCGGGGGCGACGTCGCCGACGACGGCGGCGTCTATACGCTGAAGGTCACGGCCAAGAACGCCGCCGGAGGAACCGTCGACGCGCAGGCGCTGATCCAGGGCCGCGTGACCGGCGTCGAGATGTACAACGGCGAGCCCTATCTGGTGATCGGCGATTCCATCCTTCCGCTTTCGACCGTGATCTCGCTCAACGAGGTCAGGGCCGACAACGACACCGACGATACGGAGAATCCGGACGTCCCGACCGAGGAGGCGGCCGCATGATGCGCTCCGCCGCCTTTTCGATGACCGTTACGCTTAAGGAGCGTCCCCAATGAGCCTCAACAGCGCCATGCTGGCCGGCGTGTCCGGGCTGGCCGCCAACTCCGCCGCCCTGGCCGCGATTTCCCAGAACATCGCGAACGTGAACACCGTGGGCTACAAGCGAACCCAGGGTGAATTCCAGACCCTGGTGAACAGCCAGTCCAAGGCCGGCGGCGGCTATTCCGCCGGCGGCGTCGCCGTCTCGGCCCGGTCCTTCATCAGCCAGGAAGGCCAGCTGCAGCGCACGACCGAGAGCACCGACCTGGCCATCGACGGCCAGGGCTTCTTCGTCGTGACCGACAAGGCCGAGGGCGTGGCCGCCACCGACACCCGCCTGTTCACCCGCGCCGGCGCCTTCCGCGTCGACAACATGGGCTATCTGAAGAACAGCGCGGGCCTGTACCTGCAGGGTTGGCCGGTGGATTCCAACGGCGAGATCTCGACCGACCCGTCGGACCTGTCGCGCCTGCGTTCGATCAACATCGGTTCGGTGGGCGGCACGGCCGAGCCGACCACCCGCGTCCAGATCAACGCCAACCTGCGCTCGACCCAGGAGTCGTCGGCCGCGGGCAGCGCCTCGACCTACAAGGGCGTGGAAGACGCCGCCGACGTCGAACACGACGTCTCGGTCCGCTACACCCGCACCGGCGCCAACACCTACGACGTCACCATCAAGTCCGGCACCCAGACCATCACCGGCCAGGCCGCGTTCGATCCCGCGACCGGCGCCCTGACCGGCCTGACCGGCCTGACCGCCAACAACGGCACGGCGGCGGTCGACGGCGCCCTGTCGACCCTGACCTTCACCCCGGCCACCGGCGCGCCCTTCGGCATCGCCCTGGCCGACATCGGCCTGCAGAACAACGTCGCCGCCGCCAGCAAGTACGACGCGTCGGTCAACTCGATGGCGATGTACGACGCCGACGACGACAATCCGGTGGGCGTGAAGCCGGACTTCAAGATGAACATCCCCGTCTCGGACTCGAAGGGCGGCCAGCGCAACCTGGAAATCCGCTTCCTGAAGAGCGACGAGCCCAACATCTGGTACGCCGAGATCGTCTCGGTCCCGCCCGAGGACGTCGTCACCGGCGCACCCTACAGCAACGGCCAGATCAAGACCGGCAAGATCGCCTTCACCCCGTCGGGTCGCCTCGACGTCGAGACGATGCAGAACTGGCCGGCCGGCACGGGCCTGTTCGACGATCCGACGCAGGCCACCCTGACGTTCGAGGAATCCGATCCCGACGAGGTCATCGATCCCCTGAACCCCGCCGACAACGGCCGGGTGAAATGGGCCGACGGCCTGGGCATCGCGGCCCAGACCCTGACCCTGGACCTGAACACCTCGGCCGGCGGCCTCAGCCAGCTGAACACCGCCTCGGTGGTTCAGTCGACCATCACCAACGGCACGGCCTTCGGCAATCTCAGCGAGATCGCCATCGACGACCAGGGCTTCGTCACCGCCATCTTCGACAACGGCGTCATGCGCCGCATCGCCCAGGTCGCGGTCGCCACCTTCCCCAGCCCCGACAGCCTGAAGGAGGTCTCGGGCAACGCCTACGCCGTCAGCCTGCAGTCCGGCACCTTCAACCTGAAGGCGGCGGGCACCGGCGGCGCGGGCTTCATCGCCGCCCAGCAGCTGGAAGCCTCGACCGTCGACCTGTCGCAGGAGTTCACCAGCCTGATCACCACCCAGCGGGCCTATTCCGCCTCGTCCAAGATCATCACCACGGCCGACGAAATGCTGGCCGAGCTGATCAACATCAAACGCTGATCGCCGAGTAGGTAATCATTAGGTTCAATGAATCGTCGCTCAACCATCGTTGAGAATGTCGGCTGTGGAGGGACGGATGTTAGCCGTTCCTTCACCACGACGCTTAAACGGCCCTTAGCGGCGGGCGCGTACTTTCACCGGACTACGGTGTTGGTGAAAGAGGCATAAGCCCATGTTGCAAGAGCGACGCCTTAACAGCAAAGGCGAACAATACGTGGTCGGACCCACCGGCACGCCGCTGACCCTGAAAGACCTGCCGCCGTCCAACACGGACCGCTGGGTCATCCGCCGCAAGGCGGAAGTCGTCGCCGCCGTCCGCGGCGGTCTGATCAGCCTGGACGACGCCCTGGCGAAGTATCGCCTGACCGCCGAGGAATTCCTGGCCTGGCAGAAGGCCATCGACAAATGGGGCATGCAGGGCCTGCGCACGACGCGCATCCAGAGCTACCGCTCCTAACCGCTTCCCCGAAGCCGATCAGGGGCCGCGTCCGGCGACGGACGCGGCCCTTGTTCTTTGCGGGGCCTCGAAATCGCGCGGGTTCGGTCCTAAATGGCGGCGATGAGCCTGGTCGAAGACATCTGCCCCGTTCCCGACATCGCCCCTATGACCTCGCAGCAGGACATGGACGCGGCGGTCGAGAGCGCGCGCGCCGCCGTCGGCCTGCCCGTCGGCGCCCGCGTGGTGGCGGCCATGTCCGGCGGCGTGGACTCCACCGTCGTCGCCGCCCTGCTGCACAAGGCGGGCTATGACGTGGTCGGCGTGACGCTGCAGCTCTACGACCACGGCGCCGCGCTGAAGAAGAAGGGCGCCTGCTGCGCCGGCCAGGACATCCACGACGCCCGCCTGGCCGCCGAGGCGATCGGCATTCCCCACTATGTCCTGGACTACGAAAGCCGCTTCCGGGACGCGGTGATCGACCAGTTCGCCGACAGCTATCTGAAGGGCCAGACGCCCGTTCCCTGCATCCGCTGCAATCAGACGGTCAAGTTCCGCGACCTGCTGGACGTCGCCCGCGACCTGGGCGCCGAGGCGATGGCGACGGGCCACTATGTCCGCCGCGCCGTCGCCGGCGATCGCTCGCAGATGCGCAAGGCGATCGATCATTCGCGCGACCAGTCCTACTTCCTGTTCGCCACCACCCAGGACCAGCTCGACTATCTGCGCTTCCCCCTGGCCGATCTGGAAAAGCCCCAGGTGCGCGGCGTCGCCGCCTCGCTGGGCCTCAGGATCGCCGCCAAGCCGGACAGCCAGGACATCTGCTTCGTCCCCACCGGCGATTATCGCACCCTGATCGACCGCCTGCGGCCGCAGGGGCGCGAGGCCGGCGAGATCGTGCACATGGACGGCCGGGTGCTGGGCGCGCATGCGGGGATCACCGACTACACCATCGGCCAGCGCCGGGGCCTGAACGTCGCCGTGGGCGAGCCGCTGTTCGTCGTGCGGCTGGAGCCCGAGGCCCGCCGCGTCGTCGTCGGCCCGCGCGAGGCGCTGCTGACCGCCCGCCTGACGCTGGAAGAGACCAACTGGCTGGGCGACGAGGCCACGATCCACGAAGCCGCCGCCGCCGGCGCGCCCGTCCTGGCCCGCGTCCGCTCGACCCGCCCGCCCTCCCCGGCCCGCCTGGCCCTTGTCGAGGATCAGGTCGCGGTCCTGTTCGACCAGGGCGAGGAAGGCGTCGCCCCCGGCCAGGCCTGCGTCCTCTACGATCCGGCCGACCCCGACCGCGTCCTGGGCGGCGGCTTCATCCGCGACACGACGGCCGCCTTCCAGGCCTAGACCGCGGCATAGACCCTCAGCCGATTGCCGTCGGGGTCGCGGGCCAGGAAGCTGCGTCCCCCGTCCTCGTCGGCCGGCGGCAAGACGATGCGCGCGCCCCGGTCCCACCATTCGATATGAAGCTCGTCGACGGCGGTCGACGCGGCCAGGGCGAAGTCCACCTGGGCCGGCGGGATCGCCGCGCCGCGCCACAGGCTCAGGGTCCGGCCCGGTGACAGGGCGAAGACCGCATGGTCCGCGCTCGCCGCCAGCGGCCGGCGCCGCAGCAGGCCCGAATAGAACCGGGCGGCGGCCTCCGGGTCGGCGACGGCCAGCGGAATGTCCTCGATCTCGGTCATGCGTCCCTCCTGTGCGGCGAGAACAAACCTAGACCGTCATCCTGCCAGTTCCTGTCAGCATGGAGCGTCCTGCGCCGCCGTCTCCCGGCTCGCGCGCCACTGCTTCAGCAGCACCGCCCGGCGCGCCGGGCAACGCGCGTCCAGCACCTCGGCCTCCTCGATCCGGTCGGTGCGGAAATGGCGGAAGTCGGCCCGCAGTTCGCACCAGCCGACCAGCAGCCGCACCCGGTCGAAGAAGGCCAGGGCGAAGGGCCAGATCACCCGCTCGGAGGCGGCGCCGGCTTCGTCGCGGTAACACAGCTTCAGCTTCCGCTCGGTGCGGATCGCCTTTCTGAGCAGCGCCGGATCGACGTGGTCGGCCGGAAACGGCGCGCCGGGCACGACCAGCAGGGCCTCGGCCTCCATCTCGTCCCGCAGGTCCGGCGGAACCACCGCGCCGATCCGCGCCAGGGCGCTCAACGCCGCATCGCGCATCCGCGCGTCGGCCCGGTCCGCCACCCAGCGCGAACCCAGCACCAGCGCCTCGATCTCCTCCGGCGTGAACATCAGCGGCGGCAGCAGGAAGCCGGGCCGCAGCACATAGCCCACGCCCGGCTCGCCCTCGATGGTCGCGCCCTGGGCCTGAAGGCTGGCGATGTCGCGGTAAAGGGTCCGCAGGCTGACCCCCATCTCCTCGGCCAGCGCCTGGCCGCTGACGGGCCGGCGACGCCGCCTCAGGGCGTTCAACAGGTCGAAAAGGCGCTCGGACCGCGACATGGCGCGACCCTAGCAGGCCTGCTGACAAAAAGCGGCAGCAGCCGCTACGCCGCTTCCCTCGGCGGCAGAACCTCTCCGACCGTGGGGCGGTTCTCGGCGCGGGTCAGGCGGATGTCCCTGGGTTTGACGATCTCGCCGCAGCAGTTGCAGGCGATCCGGGGGTTCAGGGTGTGGCCGCAGGTCTTGTGGACCATGTCGATGCCGCTGTCGGTCTCGCCATAGACGTGCTTGTTCCCCCAGGCGTGCAGCGTCACCAGAACGCCGTACAGATCCTTGCCCTTGGCGGTCAGGACGTATTCGTTCCTCGGCGGGCGTTCGGAATACAGGCGCGGCTCCAGCACCCCGTGCTGGACCAGGCTCTTCAGCCGGGCGGCCAGGACGTTGCGCGCCACGCCCAGATTGTCCTGCCACTGTTCGAAGCGGCTGACCCCGTTGAAGGCGTCGCGGATGACCAGCAGCGTCCACGGATCGCCGATCACCTCCAGCGTGGCGGCGATCGAGCAACTCTGGCGGCTGTAGTCGGCGGTGCGTCCCATGCGCGGAAAGTGACCCCGCGTCAGCCTGTTGGCAAGAGGGTTGCCAATCCGAACCCAGTCAGTCAGTCTTGTTTCGCAACGGACTTGCGGGCCTCCCGGCCTTCGGTCCTTGTTCCTTGACTGGCGGAGGGTCCGCCCCGACCCTCCGCGCCTCTTCGGCCCTCTGGATCGCCCATGACCACGTTCCCCGCGCCCCTGTCCCCCGCGCCCCTGTCCCTCGCCCAAGCCCTCGCCTTCCGCCCGATGGAGGATGGCGCCCTGTCAGCCTCGGTGGCGGGCGACTTCTCCAACGGCCCCAGCGGCGCGCCGCCGGAGAAGGGCTTTCCCTTCGGCGGGCTGCTGGCCGCGCTGTGCGCCGAGGGCATGCGCCAGGGCCTGGCGCTGACGGCGCCGCTGCGGACCCTGTCGGTCCAATATCTTTCGGCCGCGCGGTTCGGCCAGCCCGTCGCCTTCCGCCCGCGCCTGCTGCGCGGCGGCCGCAACGTGATCTATGCGGCGATCGAGGCCGACCAGGACGGCCGCATGACGCACCACGCCACCGGCACGTACGGCGTCGATGCGGCGACGCCGCCGCTTTCGCCCCTCCATGCGCCGCCGCCGCCGCTGGAGAGCCTCGACCCGGAGGCGCGCATCGGCGGGCCGATGGCGCCGCACTTCGCGCGCCACGTCGATTACCGCTTCGACGGCGGCCCCAACATTCTGGGCGGCAACGAGGGCCGGCCGGTGGTGGAGCGCACCTGGATGCGGATGGCCGACCGCCGACCGCTGGACGAGGTCGGCCTGTGCTATCTCCTGGACGCCCTCTATCCGCCGGCCTGGACCGCCAGCGCCAGGCCCGCCCCCATGACCACGGTGGACCTGCGCATCGACATCCTGGCCGATCCCACGCCCGCCACGGCGCCGGACGGCTGGGCCTTCTTCGAGTTCAGGATGCTGGACCTGGGCCTGGGCTGGACGGTGGACGAAGCGACCGCCTGGGGGGCCGATGGCGCGCCGCTGGCGATCTCGCGTCAGCGCCGAAAACTGCTGCCCCAGCGCGGCGCCTGAAGTCAGCCTCCGTTCATCGTTATGGGCCATTCTTCCAATTCTCTGAAGGAGCCCTCATGCGTCGTCGAAATCGTCGTTTTCCCGTCGCTCAAATCGTCGTCCTCCTGGGCGGGGCGGCGATGCTCCAGGGCTGCGTCGTCGGCGCGGTCGTCGGCGGGACCGCCGCCGTCGTGGGCGGCGCGGCCAAGGCCGGGGGCGCGGTGGTCGGCGCCGGCTTCGACGCCGTCACCACCTCCGACGAGGAGACGCGCCTGAAACGCGAACGCGAGCAGCGCGACTGGGAGCGCGAACAGCGCCGCTGCGAGCAGCGCCGGCGTCAGGGCCGCGACTGCTAAAGCGTCAGCACGCACCGCTCGTTGATGGTCGGCCGCGCCACCTGGATGCGGCACAGGCCCGGCCAGTCGGGCCGAAGCGTTCGGGCGAACCACAGGCACAGGTTCTCCAGGCTGGGCAGTTCCAGCCCCGGATGCTCGTTCAGCATGCCGTGGTCCAGCGTCTCGGCCGCCGCCTTCAGCGCCCGGTCCAGCGCGCCCAGGTCCGCGACCCAGCCATGCTCGGCGTCCAGCGTCTCGGACCGCACCGTCGCCTCCACCGTGAAGGAATGGCCGTGCACCCGGCGATAGATGCTGCCTTCCGGCTCGTTCGGAAAGTGGTGGGCGGCGTCGAATGTCGCCTGTTTGGTGATCTCGAAGACGGGCATTAGCGGACGCCGATGTATTTGTGGGTCTGGACGCTGAGGCGCCATTGGGGGTGGGTCAGGCAGTATTCGATGGCGGCGGCGGTGTTGGCGGCCTGGTCCGGACCGTCCATCGGCTGCAGCCAGAAGCGCTCGAACTCCAGCGCCTCGAACCGCTCGGGCATGGCGGCCGGTTGCGGATAGACCAGCTTCAGCTCCTGCCCGCGCGTCTGCACCACCGGCGCGTCGGCCTTGGGGCTGATGCAGACCCAGTCGATCCCGTCGGGCGCCGCCAGCGTGCCGTTGCTCTCGATGGCGATCTCGAACCCGCGCGCGTGCAGCGCCGCGATCAGCGGCTCGTCCAGTTGCAGCAACGGCTCCCCGCCCGTGCAGACCACCAGCTTCGGATCGCCCTCGCGCCCCCGCCACATCGCCGCGACATGGTCCGCCAGCACGCCGGCCGTGGAGAACTTGCCCCCGCCGTCGCCGTCCACGCCGACGAAGTCCGTGTCGCAGAAGGTGCAGACCGCGCTCGCCCGATCCTGCTCGCGCCCGCTCCACAGATTGCAGCCGGCGAAGCGCAGGAAGACCGCCGGCCGGCCCGCCTGCCCCCCCTCGCCCTGCACCGTGAGGAAGACCTCCTTGGCCGAATAGGTCATCGGGCCGAGACCCATTCCTCGTATCCGGCCGCGCGCAACTCGCACGCCGGGCATTCGCCGCAGCCGTAGCCCCAGGCATGACGATGCGCCCGGTCGCCCCGGTAGCAGGTGTGGCTGTCCTCGACGATCAGCTCGACCAGCCCGTCGCCGCCGATCCGGTGCGCCAGCGCCCACGTCTCGGCCTTCGTCAGCCACATCAGCGGCGTGTCGATCACCACCGGCTTGTCCAGCCCCAGGGACAGCGCCCGCGCCATCACCTCCATCGTCTCGTGGCGACAGTCGGGATAGCCCGAATAATCCGTCTCGCACATGCCGCCGACCAGCACCTCCAGCCCGCGCCGATCCGCCAGCGCCGCGGCCGCGACCAGGAAGATCAGGTTGCGCCCCGGCACGAAGGTCGTCGGCAGGCCGCGCGCGTCCATCTCGATCTTGCGATCGGCGGTCAGGGCGCTCTCGGCGATCCGGCCGTATCCGGTCAGGTCGATCACATGATCCTCGCCCAGCCGCCCGGCCCAGGCCGGCAAGGCCCTGGCCATGCCGTCACGCACCGCCTGGCGGGCCTGCATCTCCACGAGGTGACGCTGGCCGTAGTCGAAGCCGACCGTCTCCACCCGCTCGAACCGCTCCAGCGCCCAGGCCAGGCAGGTGGCGCTGTCCTGCCCGCCCGAGAACAGGACGAGGGCCGAGGTCGAAGGGGTCGTTTCCTGGATGACGCTCATGACAAACCTGCGGTCGGCCGCCGGCCGCGCGCATGCAAAGGGGGTGGGGACCGCATATGGGTCGGGCGCGGCTTCTACACCACCCCGGCCGCCGCTGCAAAAGCCGCGGGATGACGCCGCTGCGCCGATCGCCGGCGGCGCCCCGCACTTAACGATTCCGCAAAGCCTTCAACGGCATGGTCCCTTCAGTAGTGGAGTATCAGGCCGCATGCCGACCATCGAGGCCCTCTGTGAGCGTCCGAAGCCGATCGCCCCGACGACGTTGGGGTCGGAGGTCTTTGCGCGTTTCCGCAGGGAGCCGGACACGCTGGTCATTCCGGTGGTCGAGGACGACCGCCCCATCGGCCTGATCGAACGCACGACCTTCCTGGAAAAGATCGCCGGCCCGTTCGGCCACGCCCTGTACGAAGGTCGCGCCGTCACCTTCGTGATGGACGCCGAGCCGGCGGTGGTCGAAGCGGGCGTCCGCATCGACGCCTTCTGCGACATCATGCTGAAGGGCGGCCCCGCCGCCTTGCTGCGCGGCTTCATCGTCACGCGCAACGGCCTTTATTACGGCGTCGGAACCGCCGCGACGCTGTTGCAGGCGGTCAACCAGCGCCAGCGCGACCAGAACCGCGAACTGGCCGAACAGGCCGAGGCGCTCAGCGACACCCGCGCTCAGGCCCTGGCCGCCGCCCGCGCCAAGAGCCAGTTCCTGGCGATCATGAGCCACGAGTTGCGCACGCCGATGAACGGCGTCCTGGCCGTCGCCGAACTGCTGCGCCGCCAGCCGCTGAACGAGGCCGCCCAGGCCCACGTCCAGACCATCATGGACTCGTCCGAGACCTTGCTGCGCATCCTGGAAGACGCGCTCGACCTGTCCAAGGCCGAGGCCGGCGAGCTGGAGCTGTCGCCGGCGCCCACGCCCTTCGCTTCGCGCCCTGACCGACGACATCCAGGCCCTGTGGGAGCCGCGGGCGTCGCAGGACGGCGTGACCCTGCTGGTCAGCTATGAGGGCGACACCGAACTGGCCGCCGTCATCGACGGCGTGCGGGTCAAGCAGGTGTTCAACAACCTGATCGGCAACGCCCTGAAATTCGCCCGCAACGGCGTGGTCGAGGCTGGGATGAAGGCCTGGGTCGACAACGGCCGCGTCCGCATCGAGGCCCGCGTGCGCGACGACGGTCCCGGCGTCGATCCCGACCGCGTGGATTCCATCTTCGAGCCCTTCGTGCACGGATCCGGCCCGGACGGCGCCGGCCTGGGTCTGTCGATCTGCCGCCAGGTGATCGACCGCATGGGCGGGCGCATCTGGGCCGAGAACAACGCCGGCCGGGGCGCCACCTTCGCCTTCGACCTGACGGCGGAACGCGCCGTGATCGAGCAGGAGCAACCGTCCAACGTCTCGGACCTGGCGGACTTGGAGCTGAAGAGCGCGCCCCACATCCTGATCGTCGACGACAACGCCACCAACCGCGTCGTGGCCCAGGCGCTGTGCGAGATGTTCGGCTGCAGCTCCGAACTGGCCGAGGACGGCATGGAGGCCCTGGCGGCCGTGCAGGAGCAACGCTTCGACCTGATCCTGATGGACATCAAGATGCCCCGCATGGACGGCGTCCAGGCCACCCAGGCCATCCGCGCCCTGCCCGGCGCCGCGGGACGCACCCCGATCGTGGCCCTGACCGCCAACGCCGATCCGGACGACGCCAAACACTATCTGTCCATCGGCATGGCCGCGGTGGTCGAAAAGCCGATCAAGCCGGAACGGCTGCGCATGGCCATGAACGCCGCCCTGACCGAAGACGAAGAGGCCAGCGAGGCCGCCGACGGCCGCTCCGCCGCCTAGGCGCCCTCGGCCGCCTCGTCGGGCCGTTCGTCCTCTTCGTCATAGCCGACCAGGCGAAGCGCGCGGGCCTTCATTCCCCGCAGTTCCGCCCAGCGCAGCAACCCCTCCTCGCGCCCGTGGGTGATCCAGACCTCCTCGGGGTCCAACTCCTCGAAGGTCGCGGTCAGTTCGCCCCAATCCGCATGGTCTGAGATCACCAGCGGCAGTTCCACGCCACGCTGGCGCGCGCGCGCTCGAACGCCCATCCAGCCCGAGGCGAAGGCGGGGATAGGGTCTGCGAATCGACGCGCCCAGCGGTCCTGGATGGCGCCCGGCGGCGCGATGGCCACCTCGCCCCCCAGGGCGCCGCGAGGCAGGTCGCGGGTCGGCAGAAGCGGGCCCAGCGCCACGCCCTCGCGCTCGTAAAGGGCGTTCAACCGCTCCATCGCGCCGTGGACGTAGATGGGCCGGCTCCAGCCCGCCTCGCGCAACAGACGAATGATGCGCTGCGCCTTGCCCAGCGCATAGGCCCCGACCAGATGGGCCCGCTCTGGGAACTGTCCCAGCGAGCGCACCAGCCGGCCGATCTCCTCGCCATCGGGGATGCCGAAAGACCGGCAGGCCGAAGGTCGCCTCCGAAATGAAGACATGGCAGGGCACGGGCTCGAACGGCGCGCAGGTCGGATCGCGCCGGCGCTTGTAATCGCCCGACACCACCATGGTCAGTCCCTTCCACCGGACCTCGACCTGGGCCGAACCCAGGACGTGACCGGCGGGGACCAGGCGCAGGTCCACCCCGTTGATCGCCGTCGCCTGCCCGTACTCCGCCGCCTGCTCGCGGCCGGCGAAGTCGTCGCCATAGCGTTCCGCCATGATGGCCAGCGTCTGCCGGGTGGCCAGCACCGAGCCGTGCCCTGCTCGGGCGTGATCGGAGTGGCCGTGGGTGATCACCGCCCGATCCACGGGCCGGACGGGATCGACGTAGAAGTCGCCCGGCGGGCAATAGAGGCCGGCCGGCGTCGGGTGCAGCAAGTCTTCGGGTCGGATCATCTCCCTCTAACGCCCTCGACGCGCTCCGGTCGCGCTTCCTAGAGTGGCCCGACGGAATCGCACGGAACCCCCATGGCCGACAGCACCCTGATCGACATCCTGCCCCAGCTCGCTTCGGGCGCGGCGCACACCCACGCCCTGGGCTTCGTCTTCGAGGGGCTGCACGACGAGGCGTCGCCACGCATCCGCGTCCCGTACCGCCCCGAATGGATCGGAGACCCGGACACCGGCGTCCTGGCGGGCGGATTGGTGACGACCCTGCTGGATCACGTCGGCGGCCTCGCCGTCTGGGTCGCCATGGACGCCTTCCAGCCCGTGGCCACGCTGGACCTCAGGGTCGACTACATGCGGGCGGCCGAGCCGGGCCGCGACCTGTTCGCCCAGGCGCGCTGTTTTCGCCTGACCCCGACCATCGCCTTCGTGCGCGGCTGGGCGTTCGAGGACGACCCTTCGAACCCGGTCGCGGCGTCCCAGGCCGCCTATGTGGTCAACACCTCCCGATCCGCCAAGACGGAGGCCGCCGCATGACCCCGCCCCTGCTGGACCGTCTTCCCTATGCGCGGTTTCTGGACCTGCGGACGCAGATGAACGGAGACGAGCTGACCGTGGTGATGCCGTTCGCGGACCGACTGATCGGCAACCCGATGCTGCCGGCGCTGCACGGGGGCTCGACGGCGGCTCTGCTGGAGATGACGGCGATGGCCCAGGTCGCCCTGGCCTTTCCCGGCGCGCGGCTGCCACGTCCCATCAACGTCACCGTCGCCTATCTGCGCACGGGCCGGCCACGCGACGTCTTCGCGCGCGCCAGCATCAGCCGCGCCGGTCGCCGCGTGGCCCATGTGCTGGCCGAGGCGTGGCAGGACAGCCGCGACCAACCCATCGCCTCGCTGACGGCGCATTTCCTGCTGGAAGACGGCGCCTAGACCGGCGTTTGCGCCGATCCGCACATCCCGTCACTCATGATGCACGCGCATGGCGCGCGCGGTCAACTTCCCCTGATTGCAGGCAAGTAAACAGACCCCTAGGAAACAAGGTTAAATCGTGTTAGGGTTAAGGCCTCGTTGACCATACCCATAGGGGCTTTTCATGGACCGCACTGAAGTCGTCGCTGGCGTCGCCGGCGATCTCTACGCCACCGAACACGCCATCGACGCCGCCATCACCCAGGCCACGACCCTGGTGCAATCGTTCATCGGCGCCCGTGCGGCCCTCGAGCTTTCCCCTGTCGCCGCCACGGGCTCGCAAGCCAAGGCGATGGAAGCGATCGCCGCCCTGGCGACGGCGCGCGAAGCCATCGTCGCCTGCCACGCCGAAATGCAGAAGGACCACCGCCGCCTGGGTTGGGGCACCTACGCCGCGGGCCCGGTCGGCAAGCCCGACGACTGGCTCGACCCGCAGCCGCGCGAACGCACCAAGAACCACCTTCGCGTTGCGTGAAATACGGTAACCTGAGCGGTATCCGGTACCCGCACCGCTCATTTTAGGTCATTATCGCCCCCAAGGCTGATCGGCTTTGGGGGCGATGTCGTATGTTCAATATGCTCTATGCCCAGATCGGGGCCATCGTGATGATCGCGATGTGCATCTTCGCCTTTCTGAAAGGCGGGGATGTGGAGCGTATCGGCGCCGGGGCCTATCTGCTGGCCTGGTTCGCCTCCATCCTGGTGCAGGGCGATACGGCCACGGCCGCCATACCCTACGGCATGTTCCTGATCGACCTGATGACGCTGGTGGTGTTCGTGGCCCTGAGCTGGCGGTATCGGCGGACCTGGCCCGTGTGGGCGGCCGGGCTGCAACTGATGACGGTGATGAGCCACCTCCTGATCATGACGGATGCGCGATTGCCGATCACCTCGCTCTACACGGTGATGAATCTGGTCAGCTATTTGACCATCGGCTGCATCGCCGTCGGCACCTTCTGGGCCTGGCAGGAGCGGCGGGCCGCCGGGCTGGAATAGGCAGACATTCCTATCTCGTTGCGATAGGCTGAGGCGAATCGCTTCCGGAGGGCGTCATGCCCCTGTCTCATGCCCGATTGTGGAAGGCGCTGGACGCCCTGGCGCGCCGTGAAGGCCTGTCGCCGTCCGGTCTGGCGCTGAGGGCGGGTCTGGACGCGACCGCCTTCAACCCGTCCAAGCGTTTCGGCGCCGGCGATCCCCCTCGGCCGCGCTGGCCCTCCACCGAAAGCCTGACGCGCATACTGGAGGCGACCGGGGTCTCGCTGGCCGACTTCGCCGCCCTGGCGGACGATGCGCCCCCAACGCCCGCCGTCATTCCGCTTCTGGGCCTGGCCCGCGCGGGCCAGGACGGCTTCTTCGACGAGGCGGGTCTGCCGGTCGGCGACGGATGGGATCAGACCGAACTGCCCCGACCGTCCGCCGGCCTGTTCAGCCTCAGGATCAGCGGCGACTCCATGGCTCCGGCCTATCGCGACGGAGACCGGGTCATCGTCGACCGCGAGGCCGCTCCGCCGAGACGCGGGGATCGGATTGTCGCCCGACTGGCCACGGGCGAGGTGGTGGCCAAGGAACTGGCGCGCCTGACCTCCCGGACCGCGACCCTGACCTCGGCCAATCCCGACTATCCGCCCCGGGTCGTGCCGCGCGCGGATATCGAGTGGATGGCGCGCATCCTGTGGGTCAGCCAATAGAGAACCCCCGCCCGGCGGACCGGACGGGGGTTCGTGCTCAGCGGCGCACCGCGAGCGATTCATCGTGATCGCCGGGGACCTTTGGGGGCGAAGGAGGTCCCGGGCGGCTCACGACGCCAGGGGCCTCAGTTGGCCGTGACGTAATGGGCGTTGACCCAGCCGCCGCCGGCGATCTGAATCCACTCGCCCTGCGAACCGATGGCGGTGAAGGGCTGGCCCGCCGACAGACTGCCGGCTTGGCGGTAGCCGGTTCCCGGACCGCTGCGGATGCGAAGGTTGGACGAGGCGCGATAGGTGTTGGCGTTCGCCTGAGACGCCGCGCGGGCGCGCTGCTGGTTGCAGCCGATGTAGGAACCGGCCGCAGCGCCGGCGCCGGCGCCGACCACCGTGCCCAGGGTGCGCTCGTTGCGGGCCAGATTGGAGCCGACCACGCCGCCGACCACCGCACCCAGAAGCGCGCCGGCTTGCTGGCGGCCGCCCGGGGCGTCGCAGTTGGTCACGCCGTTGGCCTGGGCCTGGGCCGCCATCGGAGCAGCGGTGACCAGGGCGGCCAGCGCCGCGGCGGTGGCCAGACCGGTGTTCAAGATCTTGTTCGACATGGCTCTTCTCCTGTCATCGAGTGCGTCGATGGACAGAACAATGCCGCCGCCAAGCTGAAGGCTCCCGGAGCCGCGCGGTTATTTTCGGTTCATGTTCGCTGCGGCTGCCGGCCTTCGGCCTGCTTGAGCCGCAGGTCGTCAATCCTCCCCGTGAAGCGCAGCGTAACGGGGGTGGGGACCGCGAAGCGGTGGAGGGGGCGGACGCCGCACCGGAGGACGGGATTAAGACCGGATCCCGCCGGACACATCGCGCCCGTTTCCGCCCCCTCCACCACCCTTCGGGCGGGCCCCCTCCCCGCTTCGCGGGAGAGGATCGTTACCCCGCCAACTCCCCGTTCGCGCCGGCCTCGATCAGAGCGATCGTCTGCGGCAGGCCGTAGATCGCCGCGAACGACCCGAAGCGCGGCCCCTGCGATGCGCCCAGCAGCACTTCGTACAGAGCCCCGAACCACCCCCGCAAAGGCTCGAACCCATGGTCCTTGCCCACGGCATAGACCTCGTTCTGGATCGCCTCGCCATCGGTCGTGTCCGCCGGCAGGGCCTTCAACCGTTCCGCCAGATCCAAGAGCGCCGCCTTTTCCTTCGCGTCCGGCAGACGGTAGGACTTCGCCGGCTTCACGAAGTCCTCGTAGTAGTTCAGCGCGTGGTCCATCAGCCGGTCGAGCAGCGGCTCATTTTCCGGGGTCGCTTCCGGCAGGTAGCGCGCGAAATAGGCCCACAGCTGATCCTTGCTGGACGCATTGGCCACCCCCACCAGGTTCAGCAGCAGGGCGAACGACACCGGCGACGTATGCGACGGCGGATCGCCGGCGTGGATCGACCAGACGGCGTTGTCGATCCGCTTGGCCGGCTCCTGCGTCTTGTAGCTTTCGACGAAGGCCAGATAGTCGTCGATCGCCCGCGGAATGACGTTGAAATGCAGGCTCTTGGCCGACTTCGGCGACTGGAACATGTACCACGACAGGCTCTCGGGCGTGCCGTAGCGCAGCCATTCCTCCATCGTCAGGCCGTTGCCCTTGGACTTGGAGATCTTCTTGCCCTCGATGTCGAGGAAGAGTTCGTAGTTGAAGCCTTCCGGCGGCGTGCCGCCCAACGCGCGACAGACCTTGGACGATTCCCGCACGCTTTCGATCAGGTCCTTGCCCGACATCTCGTAGTCGACATCCAGCGCGGTCCAGCGCATGGCCCAGTCCGGCTTCCACTGCAGCTTCACATGGCCGCCGGTGACCGGAACCTCGGTGCGTCCGCCGGCCGGATCGTCGAAGACGATGGTGCCCTTTTCGACGTTCCGCTCCAGCGTCGGAACCTGCAGCACATGGCCGGTGATCGGGCTGATCGGCAGGAACGGCGAATAGGTCGCCCGGCGTTCCTCGCCCAGGGTGGGCAGCATGATGGCCTGGACCGCATCGAATCGTTCCAGCAGGCGCAGCAGCACTTCGTCGAACCGACCCGACCTGTAGGTCTCGGTCGAGGACATGAACTCGTAGTCGAAGCCGAACGAGTCCAGGAAGGCCCGCAGCCGCGCGTTGTTGTGCGCGCCGAAGCTGTCGTGCGTGCCGAACGGATCGCGCACCTGGGTCAGGGGCTTGTGCAGGTCTTCGGCTAGCATTTCCGGATTGGGGATGCCCTCCGGCACCTTCCTCAGCCCGTCCATGTCGTCGGAGAAGGCGATCAGACGCGTCGGCCAATGGTCGCCGGTCAGGGCGCGGAAGGCGTTGCGCACCATGGTCGTGCGCGCCACCTCGCCGAAGGTGCCCATGTGCGGCAGGCCCGAGGGACCGTAGCCGGTCTCCAGGATCACCGACCGTTGCAAGGCCTCGAACGTCGCCAGCGCCTCGTCGGTCTTGCCGGCGTCGATCAGCAGTTTGGCCGCGTCACGCTCGGCGTCGCTCAGCCGCTTCTTGAGCACATGGGCCAGAAGATTGCGGGCTTGTTCGAAAGGCCACGAGCGGGCCTCGCGGGCGAGGGTTTCGAGGTTCTGCAGCATGGGCCGAGCGTTTGGCCCGTCCACGCGCCCCGGTCAACGCCTCAGCGGCGCCGGCCGACCGCCCACGCCGTGACGGCCGCGCCGGCCGCCACGATCAGCGCGTCCTCGATGACGCCGCTCTTGGTCTGGCCGATCCGCCGCATGGCCCTCTTGCGGCCCGCCAGGGTTAGATAGGCCAGCGGCACGGCCGTGCCGACGGCCAGAGCGGCCCCGGTCTTTTCGCGGCCGCGCGGCGCCAGGGCCGCCCCGGCGATGCCGGCGCTCATGACGCGCGCCAGCAGCCCCAGGAAGACCGTGCGATCCGGCGCGGACTTCATCTTGTCGCCGAACAATTCGCCGACGCCCATCGCCAGGGCTCCGAACTTGAACAGCGGATGATCCAGCAGGACCAGTCGGCCGGGCGTGCGCGCATGGGCCAGGCGCGCCCCGGCGATGGCGGCCATCGGGGTCATGGACCGGGCGCTGGCGACCGCGCCGATGAGGACGGAGGGGAGAAGACGGATCGGGTTCATCCGCATCAAACACGCCAGTCGCCGCACGGTTCACAGGCGTCGGCCCCTTGACCCCCTGCCCGCCTCGTGGCCTGTGCCCGGCCTGATGAAAACCGCCGATTTCGATTTCGACCTGCCCGAGGACCGCATCGCCCTGCGTCCGGCCGATCCGCGCGATTCCGCCCGTCTGCTGGTGGTCAGGGACGGCGCCCTGGATGACCGGATCATCCGCGACCTGCCCGACTTCCTGCAGCCCGGCGACGCCCTGGTGTTCAACGACACCCGCGTGATCCCCGCCCGCCTTTCCGGCGTCCGCCAGCGTTCCGGACCCGAGGGCGAGCCCCTGGTCGTCGACGTCGAGGCGACCCTGCATCACCGCGACGCGCCCGACGTCTGGTCCGCCTTCATGAAGCCCGGCAAGCGCATCAAGCCGGGCGACCGCATCCGCTTCGCACGCGGAACCGACGCCGCCTGCGACCTGGGCCGGCTGGACGCCACGGTCCAGGCCAAGGGCGAGGACGGCCTGGTCGCGCTGACGTTCGACCTGTCCGGCCCGGCGCTGGACGACGCCATTCGCGACGTGGGCGTCATGCCGCTTCCGCCCTACATCGCCGCCAAGCGGCCCGAGGACGATCGCGACCGGTCGGACTACCAGACCGTCTTCGCCGAGCACGACGGATCGGTCGCCGCGCCCACGGCGGGACTGCATTTCACCCCCGCCCTGCTCGACGCCATCCGGGCGAAAGGCGTCTCAACCCACGCCGTGACGCTGCACGTGGGCGCCGGCACCTTCCTGCCGGTCAAGGCCGACGACCTGGCCGACCACAGGATGCACAGCGAATGGGGGGAGGTGTCGGGCGAAACCGCCGCCGCCCTGAACGCCGTCCACGCCCGGGGGGGCGCATCGTCTGCGTGGGCACCACTTCCCTGCGCCTGCTGGAAAGCGCGACGGCCGAGGACGGCGAAATCCGTCCCTTCCACGGCGATACGGCCATCTTCATCACGCCGGGCTATCGCTTCCGCGCCGTCGACGTTCTGATGACCAACTTCCACCTGCCGAAGTCGACCCTGTTCATGCTGGTCGGCGCCTTCGCCGGGCTTAAGACGATGAAGGCGGCCTACGCCCACGCCGTAGCCGAAGGCTACCGCTTCTACTCCTACGGCGACGGCTCGCTGCTGTTCCGCGCCTGAGCCTGATCCGAGGGATCAGGCCCCGGATTCAGGCGAGAGCGGCCCTCAGTAGAGGCCGCTCAGATCCTCGGCCGGCTCTCGTTTGGGCGGCGGCGGGGCGGACGGCGGCGGCGCGGTGGCGGCCGCAGCGGCCGCGGCCCTCTTGCTCGCGGCGGATCACGTCATAGTAGTTCTGCGGCCCTTCAGGGATGACCGGGGCCTGGACCGGCGGCGGCGCCTGGCGCTCGGTGCCCGGCCGGAACGCCTCCTCCACGCCGCGCACCATGCGGAAGACGGCGTTCTTGGGTCGCACGAAGGGCCGGGCCGGGCGCTGTTCCAGCGCCGTCTGCATGAACTGGGTGAACACCGGCACGGCGGCGGTCGAGCCGGTCTCGCCGTAACCCAGCGGCCGGTTGTCGTCGAACCCGATGAAGACCCCCACCACGATGTCGGTGGTGAAGCCCACGAACCAGGCCGAGCGATATTCGTTGGTCGTGCCGGTCTTGCCCGCCACCCAGCGGCCCAGGCCCCGCGCGCCGGTCGCCGTGCCCCGCTGGACCACGCCCTCCAGCATGGAGCTGATCTGATAGGCGGTGATCGGGTCGATGACCTGGGTTCCGCGTGGCTGCAGGCGCGGCGATTCCTGGCCCGAGAAGCCGCGGCCGCATTCGCGGCACTGGCGGCCGTCGGCCTTGAAGATCGTTTCGCCGTTCCGGTCCTGGACGTAGTCGATCAGATAGGGCTGCACCCGGCGCCCGCCATTGGCGAAGGCGGCGTAGGCGGCGGTGATGTCGTAGGGCGTGACCTCGCCGGCCCCCAACGAGACCGACAGATTGGGCGTCAGGCCCGGCAGGCCCATCCGCTCGGACTGCTCCACGATCCGCTTCATCCCGACCTGCTGGGCCAGGCGCACGGTCATGACGTTGCGCGACAGCTCCAGGCCGCGCCGGAGCGTCTGCGGCCCGTAGTATTCGCGGCTGTAGTTTTCGGGCGACCAGCGCTGGCCGTTCGGTCCGCCGGCGAAGCTGATGGGGGCGTCCAGAACGATGGAGGCCGGGGTGAAGTCTCCCTCCAGCGCCGTTGCATAGACGAACGGCTTGAACGACGACCCCGGCTGGCGCTTGGCCTGGGTCGCGCGGTTGAAGCTGGAGAGCGCGTAGGAATAGCCGCCGACCATCGCCAGCACCCGGCCGGACTGCGGCTCGATGGCGACCAGGGCGCCGTTGACGCGCGGCACCTGCTTAAGCGCGTACTGGCCGCCCGTCTTCTGCACATGGATCAGGTCGCCGCGCTTCAGCGGCCGGTTGGCGTTGGCCCAGGCGGCGTCGGCGGCGATCAGGGTTCCGGCGGCGTCATCGCGCGCGGTGCGGATGCGCACCGTATTGCCGCTGACGCTCTCGACGGCGGCGACCTCCCACGAGCGACGC
Source organism: Brevundimonas albigilva (assembly GCF_023503965.1). Classification (GTDB taxonomy): domain Bacteria; phylum Pseudomonadota; class Alphaproteobacteria; order Caulobacterales; family Caulobacteraceae; genus Brevundimonas; species Brevundimonas albigilva. The sequence goes on from NZ_CP097298.1 coordinate 736,018, forward strand.
TCGGGCGGGGTCTTCTGCTGTTCCAGGGCGGCCTTTTCCCAGCCGTCGGCGAAGTCGGTCGTGCCCCAGGCGCCGCGCCACCCGTGGCGGCGGTCGTAGTTTTCCAGCCCCTGCATCAACGCCTCGCGCGCGGCCGTCTGCAGCGTGGGGTCCAGGGTGGTGCGCATGTAGAAGCCGCCGGCCCGCAGCTGTTCGCCGAACTGGGGATTGGCCGCGGCCTGGCGACGCGCCTCTTCCACGAAGAAGTCGGCGTCCTTGTAGTCGGCGCGCTGGGGCGCGTCGCGGGTGACCAGCGGCGCGGCGCGGGCCTGCTGCAGCTCGGCCTCGGTCAGCCAGCCGCTCTGCTCCATCTCGCCCAGCACCCAGTCGCGCCGGCCCTTGGCCGCGCCGGGATGGCGCTTGGGATGATAGTTGTTGGGCCCCTTGGGCAGGGCCGCCAGGAAGGCCGCCTCCTGCGGGGTCAGCTGGGCCAGCGACTTGCCGAAATAGTTGTAGGCGGCCGAGGCGATGCCGAACGACCGATATCCGAGGAAGATCTCGTTCAGATACAGCTCGAGGATCTGCTCCTTGGACAGGGTCGCCTCCAGGCGGTTGGCCAGGATGGCTTCCTTCAGCTTGCGGTTCAGGCTGGTCTCGTTGGTCAGCAGGACGTTCTTGGCCACCTGCTGGGTGATGGTCGACCCGCCTTCCAGCCGTCGCCCGCTGGCCAGGTTCAGCACGTTCTTGATCGAGGCGCGGGCGATGCCCGAAACGTCGATGCCGCCGTGCTGGAAGAAGCTGCGGTCCTCGGCCGCCAGAAAGGCGTGGATCACGGTGTCCGGAATCTGGTCGTAGGAAACGTAGATTCGGCGCTCGTCGGAGAATTCCCCGATCAGGGTGCCGTCGCCGGCGTAGACGCGCGTCGCCGTCGGCGGGCGATAGTCGGCCAGCTCGGACGCGTCGGGCAGGTCGTGGAACAGCCAGGCCGCATAGACCGCGACCACAAGGCCCGCCAGGGCGATCGCGCCCAGCAGAAGCATTCCGGCCCACACGAACCAGCGTTCGGCAATCTTCACCCATGCACTCCGAAAGACGCGCCCCGAACGGCTGCTTTAGCCCGCGTCGCCCCCTTGATGCTAGGGCGCCGATGCAACGCCCCTTCCTCCTCTCCCGTTAGGCCCCATATCGCAAGCCTCACCGCAAAGGAGCCTGTCCCATGGAAGTCCTGTACCGCGCCCAGTCCACCGCATCCGGCGGCGGCCGCGAAGACGGTCGTTCCGCCACCGACGACGGCAAGATCGACGTAAAACTGTCCACGCCCAAGGAGATGGGCGGCAAGGGCGGCGACGGCACGAACCCCGAGCAGTTGTTCGCCACCGGCTACGCCGCCTGCTACCTGGGCGCCCTGCGTCTGGTCAGCGGCAAGGCCGGCACGCCCGTCGGCTCCGACACCAAGGTCACCGCCGGCGTCGGCTTCGGCAAGAACACCAAGGGCGAAGGCTTCAACTTGGATGTCGACCTGACCGTCTCCGACCACGGCCTGGAGCCGTCCGTCATCGACGACCTGATCCAGAAGGCCCACCAGGTCTGCCCCTACTCCAACGCCACCCGCGGCAACGTGGACGTGCGGCTGAGCGCCGTGTGATCTCATGGCCGCCGTCCCGCCCGTCCTGATCGTCGGCGCCGGTCCGGTCGGGTTGGCGGCGGCCCTCTTCCTGACCCGTCGAGGCGTTGTGGTCCGCATCCTCGACGCCGAGCCCGCGCCGCGCACAACCTCGCGCGCGCTGGGCGTCAATCCCCGCACCCTTGACCTCCTTGAGGAAACTGGCGTCACCGACGCCATCCTGGCCGAAGCGCAGCCCATCCGCGCCTTGGCGCTGCACCATCGCGGTCGCCCGCTGGCGAAGATCACGCCTGACTGGACAGCCCTGGGCGCCCGCCATCCGATGGTCATCCTGCCGCAAGCGCGTTCCGAGGCCCTGTTTATCGACGCCTTGTCCCGTCTGGGCGTCCAGGTCGAACGGGGCTGCGCGCTCGCCTCCATAGCCCAGACCTGCGACGCGGCGACGGCCGTGCTGGTCGATGGCCAGACCATCACCGCTCCTGTTGTCTTCGCAGCTGACGGCGCCCATTCTGTCGCCCGGCGGTCTCTGGAGATCGGTTTTCCCGGCGACGGCTGGCCGGAGCCCTGGCATCTGATGGATGTGGACCTGGATGGCCCGCCCGCCGATGAGGGCTGGATCGACTTTCAGCCGGACGGCGGCTTCATCTGCCTGCCTTTTTCTGGTCGGTCCTTTCGCCTGTTCGCCTTCGGTCGCCCCTTGCTCGAACGTATCCCGCACGGCTGGCGCGTGGGGGAAATCCATTGGCGCAGTGAATTCAGGATATCCCACCGCATAGCCGAACGGCTGACGATCGGCCGCGTGGCTTTGGGCGGAGACGCCGCCCATATCCATTCTCCCGTGGGGGCGCGGGGCATGAACCTGGGAATCGAGGACGCCTACGTCTTCGCGGCCTGCGCCGCCGACTTTTTGAGCGGCGAGACCGATCGTCTCGAATCCTATCACGGCCTGCGCCATCCCGTGGACGCCGCCGTCGTTCGCAACGTGCGCGCCCTGACCGGCTTCATTAGGAACACAGGCCCCGTCGCCGAGCTGGCGAAGCGGACGGTCCCTCCCATCGCCATCCGTTTTCCGCCGCTGATCAATCGTGTCCTCGGGATCGGCATGGGCCTCGACCACCCGGTCCGCCTGCGCTAATCGCACACCCATGACCTCCCCGCTCGACGCCTCCCCCGATCCGCTGCTGACGCTGGAACCGACCCGCCGCGTGACGCTGCGCGAAGCCTTCGGGATCGACAGCGACATGACCGTGCCCGCCTTCGCCGAGCGCGACAGCCATGTGCCCGAGATCGACGACGCCTATCGGTTCGACCCGCAGACCACGATCGCCATCTGCGCCGGCTTCGCCTTCGACCGCCGCGTCATGGTCCAGGGCTATCACGGCACCGGCAAGTCGACCCATATCGAACAGGTCGCCGCCCGCCTGAACTGGCCGCTGGTGCGCATCAACCTGGACAGCCACGTCAGCCGCATCGACCTGATCGGCAAGGACGCCATCGTCCTGCAGGACGGCAAGCAGGTCACCGAATTCCGCGAAGGCATCCTGCCCTGGTCGCTGCAGCGCCCGATCGCCCTGGTGTTCGACGAATACGACGCCGGCCGCCCGGACGTGATGTTCGTCATCCAGCGCGTGCTGGAGGCGCAGGGCCGTCTGACCCTGCTGGACCAGAACCGCGTGATCCGGCCCAACCGCTTCTTCCGCCTGTTCGCCACGACCAACACCATCGGCCTGGGCGACACCACCGGCCTGTACCACGGCGCCCAGCAGATCAATCAGGCCCAGCTGGACCGCTGGAACATCGTCACCACGCTGAACTACCTGGACCACGACGTGGAGGCCGAGATCGTCGTGGCCAAGGCGCCCGAATACGCCACCGCCGACGGCCGTCGCCAGGTCGCCGCCATGGTCCGCGTCGCCGACATGACCCGCAACGCCTTCATGAACGGCGACATCTCCACCGTCATGAGCCCGCGCACGGTCATCACCTGGGCCCAGAACGCCCTGATCTTCGGCGGCGACGTGGCCCTGAGCTTCCGCCTGACCTTCCTGAACAAGTGCGACGAGCTGGAACGCCCGACCATCGCGGAGTTCTATCAGCGCGCCTTCGGCGAGGACCTGCCCGAGGCGGCGACGCGGGTGAAGGTGGGGTGATGCGCTGATCAGCGCGGGAGGATCGGATGCACAACCTTCTGGTCGCGATCCTCTTCGGGTCGTTCACGTCTGCGACGCTGCAGACTGAACCCGCGACACCGCCTCCCGAGCGGCTGGACGATGCGGGGGTATCGGACTGGCTCGACACCTACATCGAAATGGAAGGATGGGCCGTCATCGCCGCCGACGGGATGGCGGTGGCCTTGGGAAGCCCCGATGGTGTCATTGTGCGCGCCGATGGCGACCTTCAGGCCCAGATCAGGCACGAATACTACAGGCCGACGACGATTGGCCCCTTTCAGACGTCGTCCAACCTCCAGACTCGCGTGATCGACTGCGAAGAACGGCGGCATCGCGTCATCTCAATGACGTTGTTCGAAGGCCACAATCTACATGGGCAACTGGCCAGCCAGAACAACGACTCGGCGTCCTGGACCACGCCGTCCGAAGGCTCCGTCGCTTATCGGGTGATGGACCGCGTCTGTCGCGCCCCTTCCGAAGGCGAATCTCTGCCGCTGGCGAGATAATCGCCGCCATCTTCCAGCGACGTTCCTCAAATCAAACTCGCCTGTTCCCGGAAACAAGGCGCGTCGCCGCTTATCATTCCAACGCCTGACAAACCGGTTCGAACCGGCTAAAGGCTCGCGCCTCGAGAGGATACCCATGGCTCTGAAAGTCGCGATCGTCGGCCTGCCCAACGTCGGCAAGTCCACCCTGTTCAACGCCCTGACCAAGACGGCGGCGGCCCAGGCGGCCAACTATCCGTTCTGCACCATCGAGCCGAACACCGGCGACGTGGCGGTGCCCGAGCCGCGTCTGGACGTCCTGGCCGGCATCGCCGGGTCCAAGGAGATCATCCCCGCCCGCATCACCTTCGTGGACGTGGCGGGCCTGGTGCGCGGCGCCTCCAAGGGCGAGGGCCTGGGCAACCAGTTCCTGGCCAACATCCGCGACTGCGACGCCGTGGCCTTCGTCGCCCGCTGCTGCTTCGTCGACGACGACATCACCCACGTCGAGAACCGCATCGACCCGATCGCCGACCTTGAGATCATCGAGACCGAGCTGATGCTGGCGGACCTGGAAAGCCTGGAACGCCGCCGCGTCCAGGTCGAAAAGCGCGCCAAGGGCGGCGACAAGGAGAGCCAGCTGAACCTGAAGCTGATCGACCTGGCCCTGGCCCAGCTGAACGCCGGCAAGCCCGCGCGCCTGGCCGAGGTGTCCAAGGATGACAAGAAGGCCTGGGACATGCTGCAGCTGCTGACCGCCCTGCCCGCCCTCTATGTCGCCAATGTCGAGGAAGCCTCGGCCGACAAGGGCAACGATCTGTCGGCCAAGGTCGCCGCGCGCGCCGCCGCCGACAACGCCAACTCCGTCGTCATCTCCGCCCAGATCGAATCCGAGATCGCCGTCCTGGACGACGCCGAACAGAAGGAATTCCTGGAAACGCTGGGTCTTGAGGAGCCGGGCCTGAACCGACTGATCCGCGAGGCCTATAACCTGCTGGGCCTGCAGACCTATTTCACCGTCGGCCCCAAGGAGGCGCGCGCCTGGACCATCCACGTGGGCGACACCGCGCCCCAGGCCGCCGGCGTGATCCACACGGACTTCGAAAAGGGGTTCATCCGCGCCGAGACCATCGCCTATCCCGACTATGTCGCGCTGAAGGGCGAAACCGGCGCCAAGGAAGCCGGCAAGATGCGGGCCGAGGGCAAGAGCTACGTCGTCAAGGACGGCGACGTCATGCACTTCCTGTTCAACAACTGACCTTGCGCCCATAGGCGGCCAGGATGGCCGGCACCAGGCCGGGGAACCGCGCGTCCAGTTCGCGGCTGCGGGTCTGGTTGCGGATTTCGACCCCCTGGCGTTCGCTGCGGATCAGGCCCGCTTCGCGCAGAACCTTCATGTGGTTCGACAGGGACGACTTGGGTATCACCCGCTCGCCCAGGTGCGACAGGGCCGAGCATGTTTCCGTCGTTTCGAGCCGAGAAGCTGGGCGTACATCAGCACACGCTCGGGATCGGACAGGGCGTGCAGGATGGCTTCCGGGCGGACGTCCTCGATCGCGGGGTGAAAAAGCGGTCGCATGACTTTTCATATGCGGCCCCTTGAATGCGAGATCAATTGTTCCAAGTTCCCGAACTTCGGATGAAAAGGCCAATCCCGGCGCGCTGATCCGAATGAAGAGGAATCGAACATGGCCAAGCTGGATGGCAAAGTCGCTCTCGTCACCGGGGGCTCCAAGGGCATCGGCGCCGCCATCGCCGCCGCCCTCGCCGCCGAGGGCGCAAGGGTCGTGGTCAACTACGCGTCGAGCAAGGCCGGGGCCGACGCCGTCGTCGCGGCCATACGCTCTGCGGGCGGAGAAGCGATCGCCGTTCAGGCCGACGTGTCCGACGCGGACCAGGCCCAGGCCCTGGTGACGCGCGCCGTTCAGGAATTCGGCCGGCTCGACGTGCTGGTCAACAACTCCGGCGTCTATGAGATGGGGCCGCTCGAGCAGATGACCCAGGACCAATATCGCCGGATGTTCGATATCAACGTGCTGGGCGTCCTGCTGACGACCCAGGCGGCGCTGGACCATCTGGGCGAAGGCGGGAGCGTCATCAACGTCTCGTCGTCGATCACCACGATCGCGCCGGCGAACTCGGCCGTCTACACCGGCAGCAAGGGCGCCGTGGACGCCATCACGCGTGTCCTGGCCAAGGAGTTGGGTCCGCGCGGCATCCGCGTCAATGCGATCCTTCCGGGCATGGTCGAGACCGAAGGCTCCATCGCGGCCGGTTACATCGGCTCGGACATGCAGACGGGCATCGTGGCCATGACGCCGCTTGGGCGTGTCGGCCAGCCGGACGACATCTCCGGCGTGGCGGTGTTCCTGGCGTCGGATGACGCCGGCTGGGTGACGGGACAGCTGCTGTCGGCCAGCGGCGGCCTGTGACCTGCGGCGGGAAGGGCGCTAGCCGCCCTTCTTCAGCATCTTCATCAGGCCGCTGGTCTGGGCCTCGGGCTTCGGCGAGCCCGGGCAGCGGCCCAGACGGGTCGCGGCATCGCCTGAACGATCCAGATAGACCAAGCTCAGCATGTCGCCGCTGACGGCCGCGAACACCCGCTCGCGCCGCGTCCGGCCCTCGGCGGCGCAGACCAGGGACAGTTCGTAGCCGCTGGCGACCTCGGCGATCCGCTCGATGTCGCAGCGGTTCTCGTAGCCCTCGAAGCGCATCGGCGTGATGTCGATGGGCCGCTTGTCGCCCTGCGGATCGACGCACCAGGCGGCGCTGGCCGCCCACCGTCCCACGAAGCTCTTGGCGCCGCGATTGGCCAGGGACGACGGCCCCGGCGCCTGGATCTCCTGCAGGGCGTCCGGGGATTGGACCGGCCGGGCGGGCTCGTCTGGCGGATTGACGGTCCCCGGACCGCAGGCGGCGAGCAGCAGGGCCAGGAGCAGCGGCGAGGACGATTTCATCCCGCCCTAACGCCCAAGGCCAAGCTGGGGTTCAGCCCCAGCCCTCAGCGGGAAGACCGCGCCGCCTCGCTGCGCGCGCGGACCTGGCCGAACTCCGACGTGGGCTTCCAGGTCGGCCATTCGTCGCCATTGGCCAGGTTCAGGCCCAGGCGATACAGCAGGGTCAGGTTCTCGACCGCGCTGGTCAGATCCCAGTCGGCCGACCATTCGTCCGACGGCTGGTGATAGACACGGCCGAAGCGTTCGCGCCACGCTGCCCAGCCGGCTTCCTTGCCGCCGCCCACGAAATCCACCCCATGCCAGGGCATCAGGGCCGGCACGCCCGCCCGCGCGAACGGGAAGTGGTCGGAGCGGTAGTAGAAGCCCTGCTGCGGCTGGCCGTCGTCCGACACATAACGCCCCTCGGCCCTGGCCAGGGCGTCCAGGTCGTCCTCCAGCGTGTTCTGGCCCTTGCCGAAGATCGGAACATCGCGCGTCGGCCCGGACAGCGGCAGCATGTCGATGTTGATGTCGGCGACCGTCGTCTCCAGCGGATAGACCGGATCGGCGACATAGGCGTAGGCGCCCAGCAGCCCCATCTCCTCGGCGGCCATGTGGGCGAAGACGATGGTGCGCTCCGGCCGGGGCGCCTTGGACAGTTCGCGCGCCATCTCCAGCACGCCGATGGTTCCCGAGGCGTTGTCCCAGGCGCCGTTGAAGATCGTGTCCTCGCCGCCCGCATGCTCGCCGCCGACCCCGATATGGTCCCAGTGGGCCGAATAGACGATGACCTCGTCCGGCCGCCGGCTTCCCTCGATCCGGGCCAGCAGATTGTGCGTGACCAGGGTGTCGATGGTTTCCGACTGACGCGCCGTCAGGGTCGCGCCCGTCAGTTCAAAGGCCTTGAAGCGTCCGTCCTGCCCGCCCGTCAGGCGCGCCGGATCGACCCCCGCCGCCTGGGCCAGCCGCGCCTTGCCCGCCTCGTCCAGGGTGGCGATGAACTCCAGGTCGGCCGCGCCGGGGGTCAGGATGCGTTGATCCGCCCCGCCCCGCGCGCGCGCCCAGCCGCGTTCGCCCGCCAGGATCACCAGGCCGACCGCGCCCCGGCGGAAGGCCTCGTCGGCCTTGTAGCCCGCCGACTGGTAGTGGGTCGTGTAGGCGCCGTTGAACAGGTCGCCGTCCGGCTCGCCCTCGACCACCACCACGACCTTGCCGCGCACGTCGACATCGCCATAGTCGTCCCAGCCCCGCTCGGGCGCGGTGACGCCGAAGCCGGCGAAGACCAGGGGCGCATCCGAGACGTCGGCCCGGCCGTCGTTGGTTGCGGCGCGCACGATCGCGTCCGTCCCCAGCACCAGCGGATAGGCTTGGCCGTCCGCTCCGGTCAGCGACAGGGCCGCGGCGCCCTGGACCGGGGTGTAACGCCTCAGTTCGATGCGTTGCCGCCACTGACCGTCCGGGCCCCGGGCTGCAGCCCCATCGCTTCATACTGCGCCTGCAGGAAGGCCAGCGTCTTCTCTTCCCCCTCCGTGCCCGGCTTGCGACCCTGAAAGTCGTCGGCGCTGATGACGCGGATTTCGTCGGACAGGCGTTGGGCGGAAAAGTCCTGGGCCGCCGCCGCGGTGGCGATCATCGCCGCGACGGCGACGCTGGTGGCGAGCAAAAAGCGCATCGAAAACTCTCGGTGACAGACGGCCGAAGCTGTAAGGCGGCGATGCAAGGCGGCCGCCTTACATTTTCGTCATCTTCAGTCCTGGCGCTGGCCCGCCGTCTCGGCGCGGACCGGGCCGAACTCCGATCCGGTCTTCCATTCCGGCCAGTCGCGGCCGTTCGCCAGGGCGCGGCCGACATCGTAGAACACCGTCAGGTCCTCGATCATGCCGCTGTAGTCCCAGTCCGGCGACCATTCGTCGGCCGCCTGGTGGTAGCGCTTGGCGCCGTATTCGCTGCGGGCCGCCTCGCGCGCGGCGATCGGTTCGTCGCGGAATTCGCCCCGGCTGCCGGCGTAGGCCATCGGCACGCCGCGCTTGGCCAGCGGGAAGTGGTCCGACCGGTAATAGGTGCCCGCCGCGTTTTCGTGATCCGGGACCAGGACGCGCCCCTGGGGCTGGATGGCGGCCGCCAGCCTTTCATCGAAGTCCGACTGGCCATAGCCCGTCACGCCCAGGCCGGTGACACGGCCATAGACGTTCATCGAATCCATGTTGAAGCCGCCGACCGTCTTCGCCAGCGGATAGACCGGATTGACGGCGTAGTATTCCGAACCCAGCAAGCCGCTTTCCTCGGCGGTGAAGCTGATCATCACCACCGACCGCTCGGTGCGGGGCGCCCGCCCGAACATCCGCGCCAGCTCCAGCAGGCCCGCCGTGCCCGAGGCGTTGTCCACCGCCCCGTTGAAGATGCGGTCGCCGGTCGCGTCCGGCTCGCCCATGCCGATGTGATCCCAGTGGGCGGTGTAGAGCACCGTCTCGTCCGGGTGGGTCGTCCCCGGCAGGCGGGCGATGACGTTGTGGGTGGTGACCTGGCTGGTCGCCACGTCGAACTCGGTCGAGAAGGACGCGCCGGGCAGCGGGACCGGCTGGAAGTCGCGGCGGCGCGCCTGGGCCTTCAACGCCTCGAAATCCAGTCCCGCGCGGCGGAACAGGTCCACGGCCACGTCGCGCTGGATCCAGCCCTCCATCGCCACGCGCTCGGCCGCCGCATTCTGGCGCAGGATGTCGAACTGGGGCACGCCCCAGGAGTTGGCCACCGTCGCCCAGCCGTACGAGGCCGGCGCCGTCTCGTGCACGATCAGCACGCCCGCCGCGCCGTGACGGGCGGCCTCCTCGTACTTGTACGTCCATCGGCCGTAGTAGGTCATGGCCTTGCCGCCGAAGGTGTTCAACGCAGGCTCCTCGAAGTCCGCATCATTGACCAGGACCACCAGAACCTTGCCGCGCAGGTCCTGACCCTTGAAGTCGTTCCACTGGCGCTCGGGCGCGTTGATGCCGTAGCCGACGAAGACCAGGGGGGCGTCCTTCAGGCTGACATGCTCGGCCGGGCGGCGGGTGGAGATGGCGACCTCGCGCCCCTGGGTCATCGGCAGGGTCCAGTCGCCCAGCTTCAGCGCGGCCGAGACGTTGGACTGGGTGAAGCGGTTCAGGATGACGTCCTGGGTCCATTGGCCGTCGGGGCCGCCCGGCTGGAAGCCGGCGGCGGCGTACTGTTCGCTCAGGTAGCGGACCACCTTTTCCTCGGCCGGAGTCGCGATGCCGCGTCCCTCGAAGCTGTCGTCGGACAGGATGCGGATGTCCTGCGCGATGCGGGCGGCGTCGAACGCCGGAGCCGCGCCGGAGCCGTCGGCGGTGGCGCAGGCCGACAGGGCCGCGCCCGTCATGAGCACCGCGGCGAAGGTGGAGATGAAACGCATGAGGACCTCGGCTCCAGGGAATTTCGGAGCCGACCCTAGGCAGGCGAAGCGGCGCTGTCGATGCGCCGGCGCCTATCCTCGCGCGCGACAAAGAGAAAACCCGCCAGGCGACGCCTGACGGGTTCGGTCTCGCGGCCTTGACGGCCGGATCAGGCCTAGTGCGCCACGCCCTTCCAGATGCGGCGATAGCTGGCGTAGGTCAGGCCCGCGAAGATCAGCAGGAAGATCATCACGCCGAAGCCGGCCTGCTTGCGCTCGACCATCTTGGGTTCCGACGTCCAGGCGATGAAGGCCGCGACGTCCTTGGCGTACTGGTCCACCGTCTGGGGCGAGCCGTCGTCATAGGTGACCTGGCCGTTCTGCAGGGGGGCGGCATGGCGATGAAGCCGCCTTCCGGCACATGGTCGTGGTCGCCGGTCCAGAACGGCGTCAGGTCGCCGGCCATATAGGGGTTGTAGTGCTGGCCCTCGCGGATCTGCAGGCCGGCCGGCGCGGCGCGATAGCCGGACAGCAGCGAATAGATGTAGTTGGCGCCGTCGTGCCGGGCCTTGGCCATCACCGACAGGTCGGGCGGCGCCGCGCCGCCATTGCCCGCCGCCGCCGCCGTGGCGTTCGGATAGGGTTGACGGAACTTATCGGCCGGCGTGGCGTCGCGCATGATCGCCTCGCCGGTCTCGCTGTCGATGTCGGGCACCTGGTTTTCGGCGGCCAGCGCCTTCACCACCGGGTTGTCGTTCGGGTTCGGATACTTCGGATTCCAGAACGGGCCGTGGGCGTCGCCCAGGTTCCGGTAGTGCATGAGGTTCATGCTGTGACAGGCGGCGCAGACCTCGTGATAGACCTTGTAGCCGCGCTGCAGCTGGCCCTGGTCATAGACGCCGAACGGACCCTCGAAGCTGAAGCCGCCCGAGCGCGGGTGCGCCGCGCCGCCGGCGGCCAGGGCCGGGGCGGCCGAAACCGCCAGGCCCAGCGCCACGGCCGCCGCTGCGATGATCTTGGTCGTCGACACGGTGAGTTTCCCAATCATCATGACGCGCTCAGCCCTTCTTCTCGGGCGACGCCGGCACGGCCGCCGAAGGGGCGCCCAGGGGGCGTCCGGCCCCGGCAACACGGGCTCGGAGATCGTCGCCGGGATCGGCAGCGGCGTCTCCTTCAGGCCCACCAGCGGCATGATCACCAGGAAGAAGACGAAATAGTAGAGGGTGAGCAGACGCGTCAGCCACAGGTACGAGTTCAGCGCGCCATCGAAGATCACCGGGCTCGGCATGCCCGGCCAGACCGGCGCGTCCGGCAGCTGTCCGCCGCACCAGCCCAGGCCCAGCCCAACCGCCAGGAAGATGAGGAAGAAGGTCCGCATGGTCGGGCGGTAGCGCATCGAGCGCACCTTGGACGTATCCAGCCACGGCAGGACGAACAGCACGCCGATGGCGCTGAACATCGCCACCACGCCGCCGAACTTGTCCGGGATGGCGCGCAGGATGGCGTAGAAGGGCAGCATGTACCACTCGGGCACGATGTGCGCCGGCGTCTGCAGCGGGTTGGCCGGGATGTAGTTGTCCGCATGGCCCAGGGCGTTGGGCATGAAGAAGACGAACAGGGCGAACAGGATCAGGAACAGGATGATCGCGAAGCCGTCCTTGACCGTGAAATACGGATGGAACGGGACCAGGTCCTTCTTGGCCCGATCCTTGGGGATCAGGATGCCGACCGGGTTGTTCTGACCCGCGTGGTGCAGGGCCCACAGGTGCAGGACCACGCAGCCCAGGATGGCGAACGGCAGCAGATAGTGCAGCGAGAAGAAGCGGTTCAGCGTGGCGTTGTCGATCGCCGGGCCGCCGCGCAGCCAGATCAGGATCGGCTCGCCGATGCCCGGAATGGCCCCGATCAGGTTGGTGATGACCTCGGCGCCCCAGAAGGACATCTGGCCCCACGGCAGGACGTAACCCAGGAAGGCGGTGGCGATCATCAGGAAGAAGATCACGCAGCCGATGATCCAGATCATCTCGCGCGGCGCCTTGTACGAGCCGTAGTAGAGGCCCCGCAGCATGTGCAGATAGACGGCGATGAAGAACATCGACGCGCCGTTGGCGTGGACGTAGCGGATCAGCCAGCCGCCGTTGACGTCGCGCATGATGCGCTCGACCGAGGCGAAGGCCAGGTCGACGTTCGGCGTGTAGTGCATGGCCAGGACGATGCCGGTGACGATCTGCGTCATCAGGCACAGGGCCAGGATGCCGCCGAAGGTCCACCAGTAGTTCAGGTTCTTCGGCGTCGGCAGCGACATGTAGTCGGCGCCGAAGCGGATGATCGGCAGACGGCTGTCCAGCCACTTCTCGACGCCCGTCTTCGGGACGTAGGTGCTCTCGTGATCGCTCATGATCCTCCCCTGGTCCTCAACCGATCTTCACGCGGGTGTCGGACAGATATTCGTAGTCCGGCACGACCAGGTTCAGCGGAGCCGGTCCCTTGCGGATGCGGCCGGAGGCGTCGTAGTGCGAGCCGTGGCACGGGCAGAACCAGCCGCCGTAATCGCCGGCGCCGAAGGTCGGCACGCAGCCCAGGTGGGTGCACGAGCCGATGACGACCAGATAGGGCTCGTGGCCCGGCTTGGTGCGCTCCGCGTCGGTCTGCGGCTGCTTCAGGTCCGGGGCGTGGTCGTCGGCGATGACGCGTTGCAGTTCGGCCGGGGTGCGATAGCGCACGAACACCGGCTTGCCCTGCCACTTGATGACGACCTGCTGGCCTTCCTGAACCTTGGTCAGGTCGAATTCGATGGAGGCCAACGCCAGGGTGTCGGCCGCGGGGTTCATCTGGTTGATCAGGGGCCAGGCGACCATGACGCCCGCACCCACCGCCGCGGCGCCCGCGGCGATGTGGATGAAGTCACGGCGATTGGGATCGCCGCTCTCGGGGCCGTGGGAGCCTTCAGAATGCACGACCGATTCGGTCACGTTTCACCTCTCGAACACCGCCCTCGCCTCTTCGGGAGCCTCCCGATCCGGCGCGGACCCACATGTACGAACCCGAAGGATCCCCGCTGGCCCGTGGCTTGCGGCCCCTCGCCGCAAGTTGCTGACGCTTCTTGAGAAACGTTCGCAAAACAGACCGCGACAAACCCCAGGTCGCGCGTATTGGAGGCCTTAGAATGCGTCTCGCCCTTTTTCAACCGGACATTCCTCAGAACGTCGGCGCCTGCATCCGATTGTCGGCCTGCTTCGGCGTGGACCTGCACGTGATCGAGCCGGTCGGCTTCCGCTTCGACGATCGGGCGATGAAGCGCGCCGCCCTCGATTACGGCCCCCTGTCGCACATGACGCGCCACGTCGATTGGGACGCCTTCCAGCGCGACCGGCCGCCCGGCCGGCTGGTGCTGTTCACCACCCGGGGGCCGCACGGCTCGATCATTTCGTCTTCCAGCCCGGCGACACCCTTCTGTTCGGCAAGGAGACGGCCGGCGCGCCCGAGCACGTCCACGCCGCCGCCGACGCCCGCGTCGTCATCCCCCTGCGCCCCGAGGCCCGCTCCCTGAACCTGTCCGTGACGGCGGGCATGGCCCTGTGGGAGGGCCTGCGTCAGACAGGAAGGCTCGGCTGAAGTCGAACCTAGGCTGCGCCGAACAGCAGCATCGACCCGAACAGCAGCCAGTCATGGGTGACGTGGGTGACGGTCGACGACCAGACGCTGCGGGTGATCAGGAAGGGCAAGGTCAGCACCAGGCGGGCGACGCCGATCACCCCGACGGCCTGGGCCGGGTTCCAGCCGTAGGTCGACAGGTGCAGGGCGCCGAACAGCAGGGCCGAGATCAGCCAGGCGCAAATCACCGCGGACTTCGGTCCCATGCGGAAACGGCCATGAAACAGGGCCAGCAGGCCCAGGAACGGCAACAGGGTGATCAGTTCCTCGCCCAGCAGCTGCGGCAGGGTGCTGGCGACGAACACGGCCAGGTCCCAGCCCTTCAGGCCGGCCAGAAGGCCGACGACCGGATTGGCCGTGGTCAGGCCGGCGCGAACCACGATCAGGGCGACGATCGCCGAGGCGACCAGGACCGCCGGCGCGAAGGCCAGACCGATCCAGACATCGCGCCCGGTCGGCGGCGGAAACATCAGGCTCCAGCCCCGTCCCGCCGCAAGCCGAAGCCCAGCCAACGGCAAGCCCAGAAACAACAGGACGGACAACCAATGGCCGGCGGCGCCCGGAACCCCCGCCCCCACCGTCGCCAGGGCCAGAAATCCCGACAGACAACCGGCCATGACCAGGGCCCAGCCCCGTCCCGACAAGGCCTGGTCCGATCCCGGCTGAAAGGGATAGCCGCGCCTCTGTTTCTTGGTGGTCATGTCGCCTCCCAGGCCCGGCCGCGACGCTAGGCCTGAACCCTCGCGTTGAACAGCGTGCGCGCCTCTGCGAGGGTGACGCTTTGCTGTCCGCACCGGACCGGCGACGGAGACGACCTGATGTTGCGCCCCCATGTCACCCTGGCCGTCGTCCTGACGACCGCCCTGGCCTGCGCCGCCTGCGATCCCGCGCCATCGGCGCCGGAGCCGGCCCCGGCTCCCGCCCCCGCCCCCGCCCCCGCCGCCGACGCTTCCGAAACGCCGACGACGACGCCCAATCCCGTCGTCGACCGGGCCTCCGTCGAGCGGTTCGTCCAGGACGGAGGGAGCCTGGAGCTTCCCGATTTGCCGGCGACCGGCGACCTGGTGCTGAAGGGGACGGTGCGGGGCTATACGGCGCCCACCTATGGCTTCGCCCTGGCGGCGGGCCAGACCCTGACGATCGCCTTTGAACCGTCCAACGCCAATCTCTACTTCAACGTCAGCGACGCGGCGGACACGAGCGGCGGCGCCCTGCACAGGGGCGAGGTGGACGGCGAGACCGCCGTGGTCACGGCGACACGGGACATGACCCTGGTCGTCACCCCGTTCCAGCCGCGCGCCACGGCCCGGCGCGGCGAGACGGGCGACTATGTCCTGACCGTCGCGCGCCGTTGACGGTCGTCAGCCTGCGGACAGCGTCTCGGCCAGGTCCAGAGCACGCCGGATCGCCGGGTGGCGGCGGCGTTCGGTGCGGCAGGCGATATAGCCGGACACCGAGATCAGGGCGGGCTCCAAGGCCAGCTTCATCACCCGGATGCGGGCGTCCGGCGGGCATTCGCGCGCGAACATGAAGCTGACCCCCAAATCCCGCGCCACCGTCTCGCGGATCATCTCGCGGGTGTGCACCTCCATCACGCGGAACGGCTGGACCTGGTGCGCCTCCAGCATCCGCTCCATCGCCAGCCGGGTGCGAGAGCCGGGTTCGCGCGTCAGCAGGACGCGACGGGACAGGGCTTCCAGATTGAAGACCTCGGCCTGGGCTTCGGGCGCATCGACGGCGGCGATCGCCACGAGCCGATCCTCGTAATAGGGCCGGTAGGTATAGTCGTTGTGGCCGATCGGTTCGCAGACCACGGCGATGTCGACCGAGGCGTTCATCAGCAGCGCATTGGTGTCCTTGGCGTTGCCGATGGTCACCTTGAAGTCGAGATTGGGCGCCTCTTTCGCAAAGGCGGCGATCAGGTCGGCGGCGTAGGGGGCGAATCCGTGCCGATCCGCAGCAGGCCGCCTTCCTCCGGCGGCGTGTCCCCCAGCAGGGCCTCGATGTCGGCCGAGGTCTGGAACAGGTCGCGGGTCTTTTCGAACAGCGCTTCGCCGGCGGCGGTCAGGGTCAGGGGCGGACGACTGCCGGTGAACAGCTGGACCTGATAGCGCGCCTCCAGATCCTTGATCTGTTTCGACAGCGTCGGCTGGGTGATGGCCAGACGATTGGCCGCGCGCGTCACGCTGCGGTCGCTGGCGACGGCGTGGAACGAACGGAGCTGCTGGAAATTGACGGCCATGACAAGGTCCCCCGACCGTCCGCTTAGCGATGAAATGCGACGATTTGGCCAAGGCCTGCGTCTATGCCCCCCATTCCCATAATCACATGGCCGCGCGCGGCGGGGCGTGAGAGGTCGGCCCGCTTCCATCGAAAGGCCCGTCCATGATCCCTCGCTATGATGTCGCCGTCGTCGGCATGGGCATCCTCGGCCTGGCCCACGCCCACGCGGCGGCGCGCGCCGGCCTGAAGGTCGTGGTGATCGACCGCGAGCCCGCGGCCCGGGGCGCCAGTATCCGCAATTTCGGCTTCGTGACCGTGACCGGACAGGCGCGGGGCGAGATGTGGACCCTGGCCCGCCGCACGCGCGACGTCTGGGCCGAGGTCGCCCCGGCCGCCGGCGTGGCGGTCGAACAGGCGGGGCTGACGGTCCTGGCGCATCGTCCCGAGGCGGAGGCGGTGCTGGACGCCTTCATGGCGACCGAAATGGCCGAGGGCTGCGAACGGGTTTCGCCCCGCACCCTGGCGGACCGGATGGACTGCGCGGGGCTGGCCCCCTTCCGCGCCGCCCTGTGCAGCAGCCATGAACTGCGGGTCGAGCCGCGCCTGGCCCTGCCGGCCCTGGCCGCCTGGCTGAAGACGCGCTGGGGCGTGGAATTCATGGGTTCGACCACGGTGCTGGACTGCGAGACCGGCCGGTTGTCGACCAGCCGGGGCGAGATCGCCGCCGAGACCGTCTTCATCTGCCCTGGCGACGACCTGAACGGTCTTTTCCCCGAGGTTCTGGCCCGTCACGCGGTTCAGCGCTGCAAGCTGCAGATGCTGCGCCTCGCGTCGCCGGGCCGGCGCCTGGCCACCCCGATCATGGCCGATCTCAGCCTGGCCCGCTACGAAGGCTACGCCGCCCTGCCCGAGGCCGACGCCCTGCTGAAGCGGCTGCGCGAGGAGCGCGCCGACCTGCTGGACCTGGGCGTGCATCTGATCGCGGTGCAGTCCGCCGACGGCAGTCTGGTGGTCGGCGACAGCCATGAATACGAAGCCTCGCCCGATCCCTTCCAGCGCCGCGAGGTCGACGACCTGATCCTGCAGGCCCTGCGCGACACCATGCCGGGCTACGACACCCCGGCGGTCGAGCGGTGGATCGGCTTCTACGCCTGGTCCCCCCGGCGTGCGTGGTTCACCGAAGAGGTCCTGCCCGGCGTGCACATGACCGTGGTGACCTGCGGCGCGGGCATGTCGACCGGCTTCGCCATCGGCGAGGACGTGGTGTCGGCCGCGACGAGGATTTCACTGAAGGGAGCGGCGTGATGAGCGCGATCAAGGCGGTCGTTTTCGACTGGGCGGGCACCATGGTGGACTTCGGCTCCTGCGCCCCGGTGCGGGCGCTGAAGGCCGTCTTCGCGGACGCGGGCGTGCCGATCGGCGACGGTCCGGCGCGGCGATACATGGGCATGGCCAAGCGCGCCCATGTGACCGCCATCCTGTCCGAGACCGAAACCGGCGACCTCTGGCGGGCCAAGAAGGGCGCGGACTGGACCGAGGCGGACATCGACGAGCTGATGGCCGCCCTGGAGCCTGCCATGCGCCGCGAGGCCGAGGCCACGGCCGAGTTGATCCCCGGCGCGCTGGAGGCGCTGGAGGCGCTCAGGGCGCGTGGCGTCCAGGTCGGATCCACGACCGGCTACACCCGCACCATGATGGCCGGGATCCTGCCCCGCGCGGCGGACCAGGGCTATCGCCCCGAGACGGTCGTCTGCGCGGGCGAGACGCGCGAGGGGGGCCCGCCCCCTGATGATCTGGAAGGCGCTGGTCGAGCTGGGCGCCTGGCCGACCGATGCGGCGGTCGTGGTCGACGACGCGGCCGTGGGCGTCGAGGCGGGACGCAACGCCGGCTGCTGGTCCGTGGGGCTGGCGGGGTCCGGCAACGGCGTCGGCCTGCCCCTGGCCGACTATCTGGACCTGTCGCCGCAGGATCGGGCGACGCGCCTGGCCGAGGCGGCCGAGGCGCACGAGGCGGCCGGCGCCGATGTGGTGATCGAGAGCGTCGCACAGCTGTCGCAGGCCCTCGCCATCATCGACGACCATGTCGCGCGGGGCCTGAAGCCGGGCCAGGCCGACTGTGTCTGCATCGCTCCGGTCCGCGCCTGAGCCGGGGATCCAACCATGACCGCCGACGTCTCCGCCGCCCGCCCGTCGCGAGACGCCGGCGTGATCCTGATGGGCGGCGTCGCCGCCTTCTGCGTCTATCTGTCGATGTACGCCTTTCGAAAGCCGTTCGCGGCCGCCGCCTATGAGGGTGTGGTCGGCTGGTCGGCGGTGGTCGATTTCAAGGTCGCCCTGGTCGTGGCCCAGGTCGTCGGCTACGCCCTGTCCAAGCTGGCGGGCGTCAAGCTGATCTCGGAACTGAACGGCGCGCGGCGCGGCGCCGCCATATTGGGGCTGATCGGCGTCTCCTGGCTGGCCCTGGTTCTCTTCGCCGTCGTCCCGCCCGGCTGGAAGGTGTTCGCCCTGTTTCTGAACGGCCTGCCGCTGGGCCTGATCTGGGGGCTGGTGTTCAGCTATCTGGAAGGCCGGCGCACGTCCGAAGTCCTGGGCGCCATCCTTTGCGCCAGCTTCATCGTCGCCTCGGGCGTGGTGAAGTCGGTGGCGGTGTGGCTGATGACCGACCGCGGGGTCACGGAGTGGTGGATGCCCGCCGCGACCGGACTGCTGTTCATGCCCCTGCTGGCGCTGTCGGTCGCCGGCCTGTCGCGGATGCCGCCCCCGATGCAGCCGACATCGCCGAGCGGGTCGAGCGCCGTCCGATGTATGCGGCCCAGCGCCGCGACTTCCTGCGCCGCTACGGCTTCGGCGTGCTGATGCTGGTCCTGGCCTATGTGATGCTGACCGCGCTGCGGGACTTCCGCGACAACTTCGCCGCCGAGATCTGGATCGAGCTGGGCTATGAGGGCGTCTCCAGCGTCTTCACCGCCAGCGAACTGCCCGTCGCCGCGATCAGCCTGGCGGCCCTGGGCGCCCTGATGCTGCTGCGCGACAACCGACAGGCCTTGATGGCCATCCACGCCATCACCGGTTTCGGCCTGGCCCTGATCGGCCTGTCCACCGTGGCCTTCCAGCACGGTCTCCTGGCGCCCCTGCCGTGGATGATCGCCTCCGGCGCGGGCCTCTACCTGGCCTATACGCCGTTCAATGCGATGCTGTTCGACCGCCTGATCGCCGCGACGCGTCAGGTCGGCACGGCCGGGTTCCTGATCTACCTCGCCGACGCCTCGGGCTATCTGGGCAGCGTGGTGCTGACCCTGACGCGCAATCTGGCGACCGTCTCCATGCCGTGGCTGTCCTTCTTTATGGCCAGCGCGGTGTGGTCGTCGATTATAGGCTGTGTCCTGACTATAATCAGCGCCGTATACTTTTCACGAAAGCTGCGTTGAAGATCGCCCGGCGTTACGTGACGTTTTTGCGAAGCACATCTCTCGCGAAATCTATGAGAGGCATTGAGGCAATCAAATGGTTCGCATGACGCGGTCGTGGTGATAGGTCCATCGCCGGACGCGAACGTCGGCGAAACCTCTTGAGAGACCTCCGATGAAGCGCGCCTTCCTCCTCGTCGCGGCCAGTTCGGTCGCCCTCGCCGCCGCCGCTCCGGCGCTGGCCCAGACTTCCGGCCAGACTTCCGGCCAAGCTTCGGCCCAGCCCGCCCAGGTCGACGACATCGTCGTCACCGGCGCCATCGTCAGCGGCGAACGGCGCGCGCTCAACATCCAGAAGAACGCCGACAACATCCTGAACGTCGTCTCGTCCGACGGCATCGGCCGCCTGCCCGACCGCAACGCCGCCGAGGCCGTTCAGCGCGCGCCGGGCGTCGCTATCGAGCGCGACCAGGGCGAGGGCCGCTTCGTCGCCGTGCGCGGCCTGCCGTCTCAGTGGAACTCCACCCTGATCAACGGCGACCGCCTGCCGACCGCCGAGGAAGAGACCACCAGCCGCGCCACCGCCTTCGACTTCTTCCCGTCCGAACTGATCGACCGCGTCGAAATCTCCAAGGCCGTGACGCCGGACATGGAGGGCGACGCCATCGGCGGCAGCGTCAACTTCATCACCCGCACCGCGCCCGCGGAGCGGACCGTGCAGGCGACCGGGGGCCTGACCTATTCGGACAAGGCCGGCGAATACGGCGATCTGCTCAGCCTGACGGTCGGAGATCGGCTGATGGACGGCAAGTTCGGCTTCCTGCTCAGCGGCACGCGCTATGTCCGCGACTGGGCCACCGACAACTATGAGCCGCGGCGCGGCGGCGACGGCATCGGCGTCACCCGCCTGGAGCTGCGCGACTACACCGGCACGCGCGAGACGGTCGGCCTGAACGGCGCGGCGGAATACAACTTCGACAACGGCGGCCAGGTCTTCGGCCGCGCCATCTACGGCACGCTGGAAGACGACGAGACCCATTACAAGCACCGCCTGAACTTCGCCTCGAACCGCGTCGAGGTGCAGCACATCTTCAACACCCTGATCACGGAAATGAGCGGCGGCGAGATCGGCGGCCGTCATCCGCTGGCGGGCGGGGACCTGAACTGGAAGATCGGCTCCTACCAGAACGAGTTCCGTTACGGCGACACGCCTGACGGGCAGGATCACTCCTACTTCGTGGTCCGCTTCGACCAGCGCGGCGTGGGCTACCAGGGGCTGGAGAACCGCGGCGCGGGCACCCTGGCCTACAACACCATCGACGGCGGGACCGATCCGGCCGACGCCATCAGCAACCACCTGCCGGCCGGCTTCCAGATGAACCCGGCCCTGACGCGCCTGGCCAATGTCGAACTCTACAAGGTCGCCGTCACCGAGCGCGACCGCGTCGTGGCCCAGGTCGACTACACCCGCGAGATCGGTTCCAGCCTGGAGCTGAAGTTCGGCGCCAAATATCGCGACAAGCAGCGCGACGCCGCCTTCGAGGACCTGTTCTACACCTGGAACCCGGCGGCCGGCCCGGTCCCCACGCTGGCGGACTTCGCCCTGATGGACCAGCCGGGGCGCGGCGACTTCCTGGACGAACTGGACATCGGCGCCCAGTATCGCAACCAGTTCTCCCAGGTGGTGTCCGAGGACGACATCACCGCCTGGTACAGGGCCAATCGCCAGAACCTGATCCTGGACGCCGCCGGCTCGGCGACGCTGGAGAACGGGGGCGCCCTGGGTCGGACCTTCACCCTGAACGAGAAGCAGAGCGCCGCCTACGCCATGGCGACCTGGCGGCCCGACCCGCGCTGGACGGTCCTGGGCGGCTTGCGACTGGAGCACACCGACACGGCGGTCGACGGGCAGGTGCTGATCGACGGCGACCTGTCGCCCGAGCACCGGTCGAACGACTATCTGGCCGTGCTGCCGTCGCTGCACCTCACCTACAGCCTCGACGCGGACACCAACCTGCGCGCCGCGGTCACCCGGACCTTCGCCCGGCCCGACTTCGGCGACCTGGCCCCCGGCGGCGCCTTCATCGAGGCCGACCTGGAGTTCGCCGGCGGCAACCCCGATCTGAAGCCCACCTATTCGACCAACCTCGACCTGATGTTCGAGCGCTTCTACAGCGACGTCGGCGTCATCTCGGCGGGTGCCTTCTACAAGCGGATCGAGGACCCGATCTTCGACTCGCGCACCATCGGCAGCTTCCGCGGCGTCGACGGCGTGGCCTTCCTGACGCCGGCCAACGGCGAGCCGGGCTGGCTGTACGGCCTGGAGCTGAACCTGCAGCGCCGCCTGACCTTCCTGCCGGGCGCCCTGTCGCACGTCGGGGTGAACGCCAACTACACCTATATCCAGTCCGAGTTCGAACTGCCCGACGGGCGCCACGCCGCCATCCCGCGCCAGGCCGACAATCTGGGCAACGTCGCCGTCTATTACGACGACGGCCGCCTGTCGGGCCGCCTGGCCCTGAACTACAAGGGCGCCTTCATCGAGGAATATGGCTCCGACGCCGCCTCGGACAGCTACTACGGCGAGTACACCAGCCTGGACTTCAACCTGGCCTATGACCTCACCGACCGGGTGACCCTGTTCGGAGAAGCCTCCAACCTGACCGACGAGAAGCTGTTCTACTACCTCGGCGACGAGGATCGTCCGCTCCAGGTCGAATACTACGGCCCCCGCTTCCTGGCGGGCGTCAAGGCCCGGTTCTGAACCGGTGGAGGGCGGGAGCCGTCGTGCTCCCGCCCCTTCGACGGGCCAGCCTCAACCGCCGGCCCGGCCCGACGGGCGTAGAGGCCTCAGACGGTCAACGCGCGCCGACGTTCAGGGTGTAGCGCGCCGTCTCGCCGCGACGCGCGGCGTTGCGCATCAGATAGACTTCGATCCGATAGACGCCGCTGGCGCGGGTGCGACCGGAATACCGAGCCCCGCTGCTCGAGCCGTTGAACAGGGCCTGCTGCGCGCCGGGCGCGGTGATGTTGAAATAGTTCGAACGGTTCGACGTCTGCATGGTCACGTTCAAGGTCTGCCCTGCACGAAGCGTCAGCAGATAGGTCCGCGTCTCATAGCCGGTGATCGCGCCCCGCCGCGTCGCCGACGACGTTCCGCGCGCGAACTGGATGGTCTCGGTCGGCCCGCTGGCGACAGGCCCGCCCACCGGTCCGGGCAGCGTCGTCGGGCGGTCGCCGTCACGGCGGCAGTCGGCCGACGGGCCGGACACGATCGATTGATAACGCCCGTCGACCGTCGCGACCGTCAGGCATACGCCGCGGCGCGCGTTCCACCAGTAGGTCCAGACCCGGTCGCTTCCCACCTGACCACCGGTGTTCTCGTACCCCCGCTGCTGCAATTGCGCCTCGCCGCTCGAGCCGCGGACCCCGATCAGGTCACGAACATCAGACGGCGTCGTCTGGGCCGACGCCATGTCGACCGGCGCCAGAAGGACGCCCGCTGACGTGACCCCGTTTCTCATCCAGCCATAACGAGAGTCCTAGGTTGATCTGAGCTGTGATCGGCTGGGTTGGCAAGAGGCCGGTCTGCGCAGCCATCAACCAGCGCAGCAGGCCGGCCGATGTGTCCGGTGAGCGCTTCTGCATAAGCCTGCGGCGTCAGCCACCCGAGCTTCGAGTGCGGACGCTGCTCGTTGTAATCGCGTCGCCACGCCTCCAGCACGGCGCGAGCGTGCGGCAGCGAGCGGAACAGCGTCTCGTTCAGCAGCTCGTCACGCAGCCGCCCGTTGAAGCTTTCGTTGAAGCCGTTCTGCTGGGGCTTGCCCGGCGCGATGTAGTGCCAGCCGACGCCGGTGTCGTCGGCCCAGGCCAGGACCGCGTTCGAGGTGTACTCCGTGCCGTTGTCGCTGACGATGGTGTCGGGCCGCCCTCGCTGCCGGATGACGGCGTCCAACTCCCGCACGACCCGCGCGCCCGACAGCGAGGTGTCGGCCACCAGCGCCAGGCACTCGCGCGTACAGTTATCGATCACCGTCAGGATGCGGAAGCGCCGCCCGTCCGTCAGCTGGTCTGCGACGAAGTCCAGCGACCAGCGCTGGTTGGGCGCCAGCGGCAGGTCCAGCGGTCGCCGCGTGCCCATCGCTCGCTTCCGGCCGCCGCGCCGGCGCACCGTCAGTTGCTCGTCGCGATAGATCCGCTGGACCCGTTTCCTGTTGACCGCATGGCCCTCGCGCCGCAGCAGCACGTGCAGGCGACGATAGCCGAACCGTCGACGTTCCTGGGCCAGGGCCTTCAGCCGGTCGCGCAGAGCGCCGTCGTCCGGGCGCGTCGCCTGATAGCGCACGCTCGTCCGATCGACGCCCAGAACACGGCACGCCCGCCTTTCGCTCATCTCGTAGGCGGCCTGCAGATGGCCAGCCGCCTCGCGATAGCCGGCGGGCGTCACCACTTTTTCCCAGCAGGTCCTTCAGGGCCACGTTGTCCAGCATCGCGTCCGCCAGCATCCGCTTCAGCCGGGCGTTCTCATCCTCGAGCGCCTTGAGCCGCCGAGCCTCCGACACGTCGAGCCCGCCAAACTTGGCCTTCCATTTGTAAAAGGTCGCCGAGCTGACCCCGTGGCGTCGGCACACCTCCGCCGTCGCTACACCGGCCTCCTGCTCCCGCAGGATCCTGATGATCTGCTCTTCCGTGAACCTCGATCGCTTCATTCTGTCCGTCCTTCGTTGGGCGGACTCTAGCTATTCCTGGAGGAGTTTCAGGGGGTCACGTCACCGCCGAAAGCGCCGAAATGATCATATGGAAACGACGCATAACCAGAGTTCCTGACCATGAAGTCCCAAGGGACGTTGAAGGATAAGGTCCGTGCGAACGGCGCGAAAGCCGGGACTTGTGCGATATCCGGCCAAGGGGCGCCGGCTTCCATCATACGCTCCTGATCGCTTGAAGTTGCGTCGTCGGGCTGACGGTTGCGTGAGAGGATCGATCCCACGTCGAAGCGGCGGCGCGATGCAGCGCCCCACAGCGCCGCTGGTGTCATCCTGCGGGGGCGGTTTGACCGGCGCGATGGCGACCCCGGGAGGACTCCAACCTCCGACCTCGGCTTTAGGAAAGCCGTGGGACCGCGTGTTGAGGGTGTCCGGGGGCGTTCGTCCCCAAGATCGAAGCCCCGGGATTGCTGCACGCCTTGCGTCCGTCCGTGTTGAGGGCGCATCATACTGTCCATGTTTCATGTGTCCCCAGCTTCGGCCCGGGGACACAGGGGACACATCGTCTGGCGACGAAGGACAAACAGGATGCCGAAGGTCTCTTTGACCGACCGCGCCGTTTCGGCCGCGAAAGCGAAGCCGGGCGAGCGCTTGGAACTGCACGACGCCCTAACCCCGGGCCTCACTCTGAGGGTGACGGAAAAGGGTGTGAAATCGTGGGTGCTGCGATACCGGACCCAGGCCGGGGCGTCTCAGCGGTTCAAGCTGGGCGACCCAAAGACCCTCAGCCTGCGAGCGGCGCGGCTGGAGGCCGGACGGCTCAAGGCGGATCTAGACAAGGGCCTGGACCCGCTGGAGACAAAACGGGCCGCGCGAGAGCAAGCCAAGGCCATCACGGTTCGGACCTTCGATGATCTGCTGGCGGCCTACTGGACCGCTTGCGAGGCCGGGACGTGGAAGCCCAAGCGCAAGAGAAAGCGCCCTCAGACGCTGGCCTATGAGAAGCGGCTTGCGGATCGACACATAGGCGCGGACTTCCGGTCTCTGTCGCTGGCGTCGATCAAGCGGGGCACGGTGGCAACGCTGCTGGCCGAAATGCTGAACAAGGGCATTGGAGCGCAGACCAACCGCGTTCACGCCATCGTCCGCCAAGCCTTCAACTTCGCGCTCGCGAACGACTTTGCCGCCATGAACCCGGCGCTCAACGTCCCGTCGCCACATGACAACGTGCCGCGCCGCCGCATCTGGCCGGACGACGCCCTCGCCAAGCTCTGGGCGACCTGTAGCGATTCCTCCGGCCTGAGGGACGCGGACGGGAATCGGGTCTATGTCTCGCGCCAAGTCGGGATCGCGGTTCAGCTTTCAATCCTGCTGCTACAGCGCCGCGTCGAGATAGCGCATATGGCGGTTGCGGAAGTGGACCTAGAGGCCGGGACTTGGATCATCCCCGGTGAGCGGATGAAGGCCGGACGCCCGCATCAAGTCCCCCTCCCGCCCCGCGCCGTCGCATTGATCCGCGAAAGCCTCGCGATCACGGCGGAGCGGACGAAAGACCCTGTGACGGTGGTTTTCCCGTCGCCTAAAGACCTGGCGTCCCCGATCCGGGAAGACGCGCTGACGAAGGCCGTCGCCCGCATCCGTGGCGCGCTGGGGCTGGAGGACGTGACTGTCCACGACCTGAGGCGGACGGGCTCAACCATCATGACAAGCGAGCGCCTGGGCGTGTCGCCCTTCATCCGGTCCAAGGTGCTGGGGCATGGGACCGACGCCGGAGGCGGGGCCGCCGTGTCGTCCATCCACTATGACGCCAACGAGTATGTTTCCGAGAAGCGCCGGGCGCTGGAGGCGTGGGAAGGGCTGTTGCTCGAAATCGTCGGGGAGCGGCCCAGGCCGTCGAACGTGGCCCCGATCCGGGGGCGGCATGAATCGACCGATCTATCTAAGCAGCGCTGTGACGCTTGTTCACTCGCCGGAAGCGTGGACATCAAAGGCTGCTTGGCCGCCGTTCGCACCGCCGGGACTTGTCTTTATGCCGGACGCGCTTTTGCAGATTGCGCCGCTCGCTGTTGAGGGGTGGACTGGCAAGGAACCGACGCTGGTTCCCATCATACCAATGCAGGTCAAATATCCCCGGGGGCATGGGGTCGGGATGGCGTTCGTCCATCGTGCGTTAGAGGAAGCAAGCGCTACTCAGCGGCGGCTTCACGCCGAAGGTTCTACGGAAACGTTTGATTTGTCATGGCCGGACCATGAATGGTCTCGCCTGGGTCGCGAGAACACTCGCTTTGTGAAAGACGACGCGGCGGCGGTCGGACGCTTCTACAGTGCCGCGAACGAGGTCTGCCGGGCGCTGGCCTATGGGGAGCTTGAGGCCCGCTTTGTGGACGTGGCCGGGAACGTTTATGAGCCGCCTTTCGCGCTGTGGCGCTCTACGGCGGCCCTTCGCTCCGTAGTATCCACGCTTGGCGAAATCGGAGGATTGAACGGCCGCCTTTACGTCACGCAAGACAGCCTGACCGCCTACCTCGGAAGCCGCAAACCGGCGGCGACGATCAAGGGCGAGAACGAGCTTTATCGCCGCATCCGCGCCATCGTTGAACGTCAGCCGACGGAACGGATTGAATCGCCAACGCTCAGGCAGATGCTGGAAAATGATCTAGGCCGCTCTATCGGCGGTAGGGAGTTTGAGCGCGCTCGCGAGCGAGCGGTCAACGAGGTTAATGCGCCCGCCTGGAGAAAAGGGGGCGCCCTCGCCTTCGCGCCGAAACCTCACAGGGCGAAGACGCCTGATGGTCTATAACTCACCGGAAATCTCCCCGGAAACCCCCTCGGAAACCGCCTCGGAAACCGCCTCCCCGATATAATCCCGCTGCCTATTTAGGCGGACTGTCCGGCCGCAACTTCCCCGTACCGCCCAACGTCATTCCGTCGTTGGGACGCGAGGAGAAAGCGAGAAATGGCCGACGTTCAGCCCGACTTCATTTCCATCGGAGAGTTCTGCAAGCGCTCCAGCCTCAGCCGCTCGACGGTCTATGCGGAGATCGAGCGCGGGAACCTTGCCCGTCCGATCCGCCTCAGCGCCAACCGCGTGGCCTTCCCCGCGAAAGCGGTTGATGCGTGGTTCGCCTCCCGTCTGGCGGAGGCGGCCTGACCGATGCCTCCCCACATGGAAAACCCCGCCACTCAGGGCGGGGCATCCGGTAGTCATCTTGTCTGGCGGGACAAGAGCAAGACTAGCGCAGCGCTCCCCCACAATCAACACGGCCATGTCGTCCCGTTCCCTCGCGCCAAGCGAGAGCGGCCGGTGGTCGAAGGCTCCAACCTTTGCGACGCTCCGGCCTTCATGCCCGCGACGGCATCGGAAGCCCAGGACCGCGCTCGCGAGCTTGAGGCCGCCGCCCGGCGGTGCGCCCGTCTCTCGGGATCGCATCACGACGCAACCGGCCTCACGCTGCTGGCCCTCGCCGGTCTCTACGCGAAGCAAGCGCGCGGCCTCTGGAAAGCGGCGGAGGTGCTGGCATGACGCCCGACCTCAACGCCCCCGCCCTGTGGAAGCGCGCCAGCATCGGAGAGACAGCCCGCGAAGCCGCCAAGGCCGGAAAGAAGCCCACGCTTCGCCATCTGGTCCTAGACCGCATCCGACAGGCGCCGGCTATCCCTGAGACGGTCCTAGCGGACCTGCGAGCCGAAGGCGTCCGCACCGTCCTGACCTCGATCCGCCCGCGCTGTTCGGAGCTTGCCCGCCTGGGCCTGATCCGTGACAGCGGACAGCGGGAAACCGGCGAGGGCGGATGCAAGGCCATCGTCTGGACGGCCTGCACCCCGGAGGAAACCGCCGCCTATCTGGCCGCCAAGGCATCGGAGGGGGACGCATGACCGTGGCGACCCTTCCGACCGACGGCGCGGCGGTCTCGCTCGCGCGCCAGAAGCTCCAGAACCTGGAGGCGGAACAGAACATCCTTGGTTCGTTGCTGTTCGACAGTGAGCGCCTAGAGGACGTGTCCGGCCTTCTGGAGCCTGAGAGCTTCGCGGAGTCCTTTCACCAAGACCTGTTCGACGCCATCGCCACGACGGTTGCGGGGGCCGCCGGGCCGATCCTGCAACCGTCGTGGACAGGGTGAAGCATCACCCGGCCTTTGAGGCGTTCGGCGGCTTCCAGTATCTCGCGAACCTTCTCGATCATTGCGGCCCGACCATGCTCCGGCAACACGCGGAGCTAGTGGCCGATCTGGCGACGCGGCGAAAGCTGGTCGCGGCGGCGGAGGCGGCTATCCATGCCGCCCCCGACCCCGATACGGACGCCCAGGCGCAGATTGCAGCGCTGGAGGCGGGCCTAGCGGAAATCGCCAGCCGGGGAGCCGATGACGCATGGATAGATGGTGGTTCCGCCATCGCAGACGCCATCGCCCAGGCCAAGGCTCGGGACGGTGTGATCCGCTACACCTGGGGGATTGATGGGCTGGACGACATGACCGGCGGCCTCAATGCCGGGGAAAGTGTCATCCTCGCGGGCCGCCCTGGATCCATGAAAACCGGCGTTGCCGCCCGGATCGCGCTGGCGAACGCCCGTCGCGGCCTCGGAACCGCGCTCATATCGCTGGAAATGTCCGCCCAAGCCCTTGGCCTTCGGATGGCCTGCGCCACGGCCCACGACCGCACGGAGCCCCTTTATTCGGGCCAGCCCACGACCAACGGGAACCCGTGGTACGTCTCCGCCGCGAAGGGCAACCTAACCGGGGAGCAATGGGAGCGGCTGGACGACGCCCAGGCGGATATTTCCCGCCTTCCCCTGCTGCTGGACGCTCGCCCCGGCCTCACCATGTCACGGATCGAAAGCGCGGTTCGCCGGGCGCATCGGAAGTGGCGCAAGAAGGGGATCGAGCCCGGCCCGGTGGTGATCGACCATCTTGGGATCGTCCGGCCGGAGAAGGCCCGCAACGGCAACAAGACGGCCGAAGTCGCGGACGTGTCCCGCCATGCCGCCGAAATGGCCAAGCGGCTGGGGGTTCCGGTGGTGGCCCTATGTCAGCTGAACCGGGGCGTTGAGGGCCGGGACGACAAGCGGCCCCAGCTATCGGACCTGAGACAAGCCGGAGAGCTTGAGGAAGACGCCCGGGCGGTGGTGATGATCTATCGCCCGGCCTACTACCTCCGGCCGCCCTTGGACCCGTCCAAGGAATCCCCGGTTGATCGCGCGGCCCGCGAGGCGGCGGCGATGAAGGCGAAGGGCGTCCTTCAGCTTGTGGTCGAGAAGAACAGCCACGGCCCCACGGGCATTGTGGAAGCGTGGTGCGACCCGGCGACCTCGGCCGTCGGAAACCGCGAGATTGATGGGGGCGCACAATGAGCCGCGCGCCTTTCTTCAAGCTGTTTTTCTCCGATCTGGTCGGTGACACCCTCGCATTGTCCGACGCGGAAATGGGCTCCTATATGCTGCTGCTGGGGGCCATGTGGAACGGCGGCGGCGCCCTACCGAACGACCCCGGCCGCCTCGCCCGGATCGCCCGTTGCTCCCCGAAAGCTTGGGGCCGCCGCTGGCAAACCTTGGCGCCGTATTTCGACGCGGACGCCGCCACCATTTCCAACAAGCGACTGCTTTCGGAGCGCCAAAAGGTCGAGGCCATACGCGCGGATCGCTCTGCCGCTGGGAAGCGCGGCGCAGAGGCTAAGTCGCTGAAAAATAACGATGCGGCGTCAGCAAATGCTTCAGCAAACGACCAAGCAAACGACAAGCAGCCAGATGCCAGAAAGAATATAACCCCTTCGGGGGCGTCGGAAACGCCGGATGCGATGGCATGGAAGGAGGGGGTATCCCTGCTGACGGCCAACGGTCGGATGACGGAGAAAGCCGCCCGGTCGATGTTCGGGAAACTGCTGCGCGATCACCGCCTAGCCGCGCATCAACTGCGCCCGTCGATCATGACCGCCCAGCAAGGCGGAACCCCCGATCCGCAAGGCTACCTGACAGCGGCGGCGCGGGGGATCGCTTCTCGCCTCGGCAACCGCCAAGCCTCGCCGGTTCAGGACGTGGCGACGTGGGAACCCGACGTTTGGCGGATCGCAGTCGCCAACTACCGCAATGAGGGCGCGTGGGATCGCGGCGCGATGGGACCGCCCCCGGCGAACCCGGATGCCTCGCCCCGGCGGACGTTCTGGCGGAGGCCGCATGAGCATCCGTCAGCCCCGCCCGCCCGGGACGCAAATGTCCGCATGGCGCGATCCGAAGGAAAGCCGCCTGGAAATGCGGGCGAACGACTCGGAGCTTGCGGTCATCGACAAGCTGGCGGCGCACCTGTGGCCTGACGCCGGGCCGAACCGGGCGCGCGTCATCCGCTACGCGCTCCAGCACCTCGCCCAAGGGCTTGGCGTCTCGACAGACGACGCCGCCCGATAACCCCCAAAAACTGCGTTTGTACGGACAGACTTAAGGTCCGGCCTCAGGGAGACTCTAACCATGAACCGCCCCGCTTCGTTCGATCCCGCCCAGGTCATCGGCTCCGCGCTTGAAATCATCTTCGGCGCGGATCACGCCGTCCGCTGGCCCGGATGCGTGGAAGCCGCTGGGGTTTATCGCCAAGAGGGCGAGCCCTGGACGTGGTTTCAGATGGCCGGAGCCTTCCTGATCTGGACGGCGATGGTCGAGGATGACCGCCAGCTTTTGGAGGAGCGCGCAAGGCCTCCCGCTCTCGCAAGTCATCCTCAGCGGCCATGACGGGACGTTTGATCTGACGCTCCCGAACGTCGCCACTAACCCGCAACTGGCCTTTGTGGCGGCGAACCCGGTCGAAGCCGTTATTCGCGCCCTGACGCAGGCGGACGACGCGGCCCGGGTGGTCACGATGACCTTGCGAGAGGACAGCGACGGCGGCGGCGCAATCGAAATGGCCTATGCCGTGGACGGCGTATCCGTGACCGCCCTCTATGGCGACAGACGGGCGCCGGCCGATCTGGTCACTTGCCGCGTGGTCAGCGGAAACACCTTCCGCCATCTGCACCGCACCCTTGCCGACGCCCTGGCCGCTTCGGTGGTCAATGAGACGTTGAGCGACCCGGCCCAGACCCCGCCCCTGCAATCGCCCTCCCCCTCGGACATTCGAGCGGGCGTTGATGGCCCCTTCATCCCGGCGGAGGCGGCGGCCTGATGCTGGTTCAGATGGAAAGCCTCGTGCGGCCGGTGGAAGTCGCTTGCGGCCGGGAGACGGCGGAGCGGCTTGTTCGCATCCTTTCGACGGAGCCCGCTGGTCGCGAAATCGGCCCAGCCGAAGCGGCGGCGGTTCTGGCCTGGGCTCTGACGGGCGTTCGCGACGCTGGCGAAATGCCGCTTCTGGCGATGGAGTTTCGCCGGAAGATGGGCCGCCCGACCTCGCAAGTCCTGTTCGGAGACAGCATCCCGCCCGAAGCCCGCACCGGCCTTTGCGCGACGTTC
Source organism: Brevundimonas albigilva (assembly GCF_023503965.1). Taxonomy (GTDB): domain Bacteria; phylum Pseudomonadota; class Alphaproteobacteria; order Caulobacterales; family Caulobacteraceae; genus Brevundimonas; species Brevundimonas albigilva. The sequence goes on from NZ_CP097298.1 coordinate 768,017, forward strand.
GGGGCCTACCTGTGGAACGCGCTTCGCATCGGCATGATGGAAGCGCCCTGTCTGGTCTCGCGCGTCGATCATCTGAAGGCGGCGACCGATGGCATCCACGCCGCCGCATCGGTCACGTTCGACGTGGACAACGGCGCCACGGTGCTGGCCTATCACTTCGGCTCATTGCGGGCCGATCCGGTCGAGACGGTCACGACGCACCCTAATGCGATCATCAACATGGGCCGCGCGCTGCTTATCGCGACGCCGATCCCGGTGGTTGATGCTCTGATGGGAGAGACGCCGCCCGCTTCCCCGGGGGCGCTGCAATGATGCTCCCCGCTGTCCGCCAAGAGTTTGAACGGTGCGCGCCTTGGCTTCAGGCGGCGCTAGACCAGGCCGGACGCCTGACGCTCGATGACGTGGCGGCCCGCCTGGACGCGAACACGGCGGCGCTGTGGCCCGGCGAGCGCTCAGTCATGGTGACGGAGCTTGACGACTACGGCCCCGACCTTCGGGAAATCCATGTCTGGCTAGGCGGCGGCGACCTCGGGGAGCTTCTGACCTTCCAACGCGAGCGGGCCGAAGATCAGGCGCGCGGCTGGGGGTGTCACCGCGCCACGATCACCGGACGGGCGGGCTGGGTCCGCGCCCTCAAGGGCCACGGCTACCGGGTCCAGTCCGTCACCCTCGTAAAGGATTTGGTCTGATGTCGATGCCCGCGAAAACTCGCAATCCCGCACCGCACCCCAAGCCGGACCTGACCGCCCGCGACATGGCGGAAATGCGCCTCGTTCGCTCGCGTCCGCCGAAGGCCAAGCCCGCCAACTATCAATCCCCGCCGGACGACCCGGCTCCCCCCGAAGCCGCCTGACCCGGAGCCCGCTAGGTGTCCAGCTCGAAGAAAAAAGAAACCACGAAAGCGACGACGACCACGACGCCGACCAATCCGGCGTGGGTGACGGGCGGCGTCCAGAACCTAGCGAACCAGATTACGGGGCTTAGCGGTCAAGACCCATCGACCTACTTCGCCCCGGCGAACGATCTGCAAAACGCAGCGTTTTCCGGCGGGATGAACCTCGGCAATCAGCCGACGCTCTCTTGGCTTAGCGGCCTGGGGAGCTTGGGCTTTGGCGGTGGTCAGCAGCCGCAAGGCCCCCAGGTCATGCCCGCTTCGGCTGGGCCGACGGGCGGAAAGGTCACGGGGCCGGACCTAAACCCGCAAGTCATGCCGACCTCCGCAGGCCCTGGCGGCGTTGCGGGCAAGCCGACCACGGCCCCGAACGGCGGCCCCCAGGTCATGCCGACGAGCGCCGGGCCGGGCAATCAGCCTCAGGGGACTTCCACCTCCCCGACCTCGCCGGGAGCCCCTACCGGAGCGGCGCCCGGAACGGCCGCAAGCGGCGGGATGGGCCTTTATGACCTCGCGGGCCTGCTGGGCTTCGGAGCCGCGACGGCCGGGCCGAACCTCGCGACGACGCAGGGTTATCAGGCGGCCGGTCCCGCCCCCACGACAGGTTACACCGCCTCTGGACCGGCTCAGGTTCAGGGCTACAACCCCGCGCTCGCCACGGCGGCCAATGCTGGACAGGCGCAGGGCTATCAGGCGACGAGCGCCACATCGCAGGGCTATAGCCCCACGACCTACAACGCGCAGACCGGGACGGCGCAGACCTATAACCCGACCACGGGACAGGCGGTCCTTGGACAAGCTGCCAGCGCGGGGCAGGCCTCCACATACAACCCGACCATGCTGGACCTGTCGGGATCGGCATCGGCTCGACGCAGGTCAGCGGCATCGGCCGGGCGTCGTCGCGCAACATCACCGACCTGAACCTGAACGATTACCTGAACGCCGGGCTTGGCGACCAGATCACGGCGGCGCAGGCGGATTACGACGCCTACAACGGGACCGCGCGAGCCCAGCAGTCGGCCTCGGCCGCGGCGAATGGTGGGGCTCGGAACTCGAACAACGCAATCCGGGCGGCGGTTCTGGACGGCGAACTGAGCCGCGCCACGAACACCGGCCTCGCGAACATCCGCGCCAACGCCTACGACCAGGCCGGAAACCTGGCCACGTCGGACCTGAACCGTTCAGCACAGGTTTCGATGGCGAACGCGTCGAACCAAACGCAAGGAGCCTTGGCTCAAGCGCAGATCGACGCGAACCGGGCCTCGCAACTGGCCGGGCTGCAGTTCCAGGGGGCGCAAGGCAACCAAAATGCGGCAAATCAGGCCGGTCAGTTCAACGCCGGCCAGCAGAACAACTTCGCGCTCACGAACAGCGGCTATCAGCAGCAGACCAACCTCGCGAACCAATCGGCGCAAAACCAGTTCGGCTTGGCGAACATGGACGCGGCGAACGCGGCCGGGCAGTTCAATGCAGGCCAGCAGAACGCGATGACGCAGACCAACCTGGGCTATCAGAACCAGGCGGCGGCGAACAACGCGAACGCGCAGAACACGGCCTCTCAGTTTGGAGCCAACGCCGCCAATAACGCCAGCCTGTTCAACGCGGGCGCGGCGAACACGGCAAACCAGTTCAATGCCGGAGCCGCCAACGACTTCGCGCTTCAGAACGCCGGGTTCCAGCAGCAGACGAACCTTGCCAACGCCGGGGCTCAGAACGACGCCCTTTCGCAGCTTCTCGGCATCCAAGGGCAATCGGCGCTCGACTACGCCAACCGGGCGGACACGGCGGGCCGGTTCGGGGCGGACGCCTGGAATCAGTCAATGTCGGACTTCACCGGGCGCACGGACGCAGCGAACCAATGGAACGCGGCGGCGGCGAATCAAGGCGCGCAGTTCAACGCGGGTCAGCAGGACAACGCCCTCGCCCGGATGCTCTCGGGTGGCCAGTTCCTCGGCAACTTGGGGGCTCAGATGAGCAGCGACCAACGGGCCAACCTGGGCCTGATGGCGGACCTTGGCGCCCAACAACGGGAGATCGATCGCCAACAGCGCGCCGCTCCGCTGGACCTGTTGCAACTCCAGACCCAGCTTTTTAGCGGCCTGCCTCTCGGCCTCTTCAACGGGCAGACCTCGAACACGAACAGCACGACCACGCAATCGGGTTCCTCGATGGATTGGGGCGCCTTCTCGGCGCGGGTCTCTCGTTCATCCCGGGCGCTGGACCGGCCGCAAGCATCCTCGGCGGTGTCGGGACGGGCATTTCCGACCCGCGCATGAAGTCGAACGTTCAACCGCTCGGCATGGCCGCCCCGTCGGGGGATGCTCTCTATCAGTTCAACTACAAGGGCGATCCTCCGGGCAATCCTTCATCGGCCCGATGGCGAACGAGGTAGCGCAGACTAATCCCCAGGCCGTCGGAATGGGACCGGGCGGCGTCGCCACGGTCGATTACAACGCCCTCGGCATCCCCTCGCCTCAACAGCAGGCCCAGGCCGGACAAGGCCAGCCCCCGCAGGGCCGGGTGGCATCCTGGGGGCCGCGCAGAAGTTCGCTCAAGCCTACAACGATGGGGCGCCGGCCGAAGACCCGTTGGGGGGCTGGAGCGGCGGGACGCAAGACCTGTGGCGTCAGCAGATGATGGAAAATCAACGGCGCATGGGAAATGCGCCTCAGCCTCGGGCGCTCCCTTCGCGCGGGCTGTTCGGTCGGAAAGCGGGGTGATCTGATGGCCTTGTTTGGCGGACGCCGTTCGGCGCAAACCCAGGACGACAAGATTCGTCAGCTAGTCGAAATGGGGTTCTCCCCGGAGGCCATCGGCGCGGGTCAAGCGGCCTTCGCGATGACGCCCGCGCCCATTCCCGGGAAGGGACTTCCCCCGAAATGACCGCCTCGCCCAAGGGCGGACTGTTCGGCGGTGCGCGCGCGGCGGCGGCGGCGAAGATGGCGGACGTTTCGCAGGATGCGGTGCGGACGCAACAAGAGCTTGAGGCGGCCCGCCAAGCGCAGGCCCAGGCGCAACGTCTCCCCGCCCAGCAGGGGCAAGGCCAACGGCAACAGCCCGGCGGCCTCAGTTTCCTTCAGCGCCTCAGCGACGCCGTTTCCTACTACAACGACGGATCGCGGCCGAACCAAGCGGCGCTGATGCAGCAGGCGCAGCAAGCCCAGCGGATGCAGCAGGCTTCCGGCTTCATCAGCGATCCCCGCGAAATGGCCATCTATGCGGCAAACCCCCAGGCATGGGCGGAGAACGCCGGATATGCGCTCCGCCCTGTCACGGCGGCGATGGGAACGAGCGTCGTCATTCCGGGTCAGAACGGCGGACGGCCCGTCTATACCGCGCCGATTACCGACAAGTTCGAAGACCGCTTCGGCTACTTCGACCCATCGAACCCGGACGCTGGAACGCGCTACACGAACGCTCGGGGCATGACGGCGGCGGAGCAAACCGACCGACTGAAGGCTGAGCGCGCGACCCTCGGCCAGAACGACACCCTTGTGAACACCCAAGACGGGCGGACTGTGGCGCAGGGCTTCCGACCTCTCACGGTGACGAACACGCCGGAGGGCGGGCAGACGCTGGTTCTGGACCCCGCCACGGGCCAGCCGATCAACTCCATTGCAGGCCCGGCGAAGGCCCCAACCCTCAGCGCCCGCGCTCAATCGACGCTGGAGGACTATTACGCCCAGGTCGAAAGCCTGGACTCGATGAACGGACAACTGGCCAGGTATCGCGGGCTGATTAAGGACGGCGCTCTGAACCTTGGGCCGGTGGCCAACGCCATCGGAGCCGCGCGGAACAATATCGGGTTCTCCGACGCGAACAGCATCAATCAGGCGACCTTCCGGGCCGATCTGGAAAGCTGGCGCAACCAAATCCTAATGCTGCACAAGGGCGTCCAGACCGAAGGCGACGCCCAACGCGCCCTCAACACGATCATGCAGAACATGAACGACGAGCGGGTGGTCTCCGCCCAGCTTCAGCGCCTGGAAGACCTGAACGACCGCGCCATCACCTTCCGCGAGGGCCGCATCCGTGCGCTCGAAAGCGGATCGACGGCATCCGCCTACAGTGGCGGGGGCGACGGCGAAGTCGTGGACGTTCGCACTCCCGACGAAGCCGCGCGCCTACCGCTCGGCACCCGCTACCGCGCACCGAATGGGAGCGTCTATGTTCGCCAGTGATCCTAACGACCCGTTCGCCGCTTTCGGCCAACGCATCGATAAACAGCAAATGCCCGCCAAGGCCCCGGGGATGGCCGCTGGAGTCGCGTCAGCCCCTTCCGGCGGTGGTGACCCATTCGCGGCATATGGGGCCACTGGCGCGGCATCTGGCGGGCAAATGGCCGCACCCGATGCGCCCGGCCCAACCGATGGCGCAGCAGCAACCCAGGCCGCAAGCGCCCCGTCAGCCCCGGGGGATCAGAAACAACAACGAGGGCAACCTGAAGGATGGGCCGTTCGCCCGCCGTCAGCCCGGTTATCAGGGGTCCGATCCCGACGGCTTCGCCATCTTCGCGGACCCTCAGGCCGGACGCGCGGCGCAGGAAAGCCTGTTGCGGGCCAACTATGCCGGGATGACCCTCGGGCAGATTGTGAATCGCTACGCCCCGCCCGGCCCGGAGAACAGCCCGGAGAGCGTGGCCAACTACATCGGACACCTCAGCGGACGCACCGGCCTTGGCGTCAACGACGTAGTTCCGGCGGAGCAAATGGGCTCAATCGCCGCAGCGATGCGCGAGTTTGAAAACGGCGTCTCGGGCGGCGCTCCGGCGCAGATGACCGACGCGGGCGACCCGTTCGCCGCCTTCGGCCGGATGGAAGACCCGGCGGCCGGTGGCGACACGCCGCCGCCTGACAACTCGACTCCGGTGGTTTGGGAAGCCCTCTCGCCAGAACAGCGGATGCAGCTGGGCCGGGGAGATCGGGTGCAACTGCCTTCGGGCGAGGTGGTGACGTTGAGAGGTTCGCCCTTCATCGACCAGAACCGCCGCGCCTCGGATCGCATGACCGATGGCGGGATCAATCTTCGCGAGCCCAACGCCCTGGACACGGCGGCGGCGTTCGGGACGGCCTTCTCCGAACAAGTCCCCTTCGCTGACGAAGCGGTCGCGGCGGGCGCGGGCTTGGTCTCCGGCCGGGGTTATGACGCCATCCGCGAACAGCAGATGCTGGACCGGGAGCTATACAACCAAAGCGACCGGGGAGCGCGTATCGCGGGCGGTGTCGGTGGTTTCGGGGCTGGCCTCTTCCTCCCCGGCGTCGCGGCTTCGGGGAAGTTCATCGGCGGGGGAGCCAATGCGCTGGAGCGCGCGGCCCGGGCAGGCGTCGCGTCGTCCGGCTTCGGTGCGCTCTATGGCGCCGGCAATACCGACGGGGGCTTTTCAGACCGGGCGCAGGGGGCCGGGATCGGCGCGCTTGCGGGCTTCGCCACGGGGGCCGGTGGTCAGAAGCTGGTCGAAACCCTGGATCCAGCCTTGCGAGCCGCGAACGTCAACGCGGCCCGCCGCCTCTCACGTGAAGGCGTTGACCTGACGCCGGGGCAAATCCTCGGCCAGACGCCAGCGGTCGGAGGACTGTTCCGCCGGGCAGAGGACGCGTGGGCCTCGATCCCCTTCACCGGGGGCGCGGTGGTCAGCGCTCGCGACCGGGCAACGCAGACCATGAACCGGGCGGCCATCAACGCCGGGCTGAAGGAAATCGGCGAACGTCTCCCCAAGGGCGTCAACGCGGGCTTTGAAGCCATCGACTACGCCCAAACGAAGATGAGCGAAGCCTATGACGCGATCCTCCCCCGCGTCACCGCCCAGGCTGACCGCTCTTTCCTCCGGGACGTGGACGACCTTCTAACCGACGCGGCGGTAAGGCTCCCCGACAACTACGCCAAGCAGTTCGAGAACATCATTCGTCAGCGGGTGCTGCGAAACTTCGGAAGCGGCGGCCCCGTGACCGGAGAACAGTTCAAGGCGCTTGAAAGCCAACTCGGAACGCTCGCCCGCTCCGCCATGCAGTCGGGAGACGGGGCGTCGCGTGATCTGGGCTTCATGATCGGGGACGCGCAGAAGCTGGTTCGCGATCTGGTGGCCCGCCAGAACCCGGCCGAAGGCGAAGCCATCCGCAACATCAACCGGGGCTATGCCAAGCTCAAGCGAGCGGAGAAGGCGGCGGCCTCTCGCGGAGCCTTGCGGAACGAGGGCGTTTTCAGCCCGGCGCAATACTCCAGCGCCGTGGCGGCCGGGGCCAGTCAGTCTCAACGGGCGCGCGGTGGTGCGATCATGCAGGGCTTGGCGACCGACGCGAACAAGGTCATGCCGCCGTTGATCGGCAACCCGGGGACGGCCGACAGGCTGGGGATGCTGGGCGTCCTTTCGGGGGCCGCCAACTTCGCCACGATGGGCGCCCCGATCATTGCCACGGGTCTGGCGTACTCGGGTCCGGCTCAGAAAGCGCTGAACGCCGTCTATCGCGCCACTGACTCTCAATCCGCGCGCGAAGCTCTGGAACTGTTAGGCCGTTACGCTCAGCAAAATCCATCGCTTCAACCGTATTACGCAGACGCACTTTCAGCATTTGCTCGCGCCGCATCGAGTCGAGAACAGCCCAGCCGCACAGGGCAAGAACGCTCATTAGCCCCCACGGGTGTCCCAGGAACGGCGTGGTAAGCAGCAGCAGGAACATGAGGACGCGCATGGGCGGAACCGATAACACGGAATTTTATCCGCCGTCACTTTGGTCCGCATGAGCAGGCGAGCACGGCGGCTTCAGTCATATCCACCGAAGTCATTTGATCGGCTGCCAAGCAATGCGTACAGTCATTCCTAGGGCCTCTGCTGCTGAAGCATAATCGGCGTCGTTCAGACTTGAAGACGCCGATGCGAAGCGCGAACCCGTTTTAGCGAGAGCATCCAGCCGGCGGGCAGATACCCGCAAAGCTATCGCTTGACGCAGCACTGAATCGCGAAACGCGTTGCCGCTAAATCGCCGCTTCGAGCGATTGCGCGAACCCAGGCCGAGAGATTGCGCCCGCCCAGCTAAAGGCTGAGCAATACGCGGACATCATGCTCGCGTATGGCTCAGCTGGACGCTGATAGGCGTGGAGGCCCGGCCTCCGCATCCGAGGCCGCTCGGTAGGTCCGGGGCGGCGTTTCGTCGGTCAGGCGATCACTACGAGCGCCCTATCCGGCAACGCCCGCTGAAGCGCCTTCGCCTCTTCCCAAGGCGCGCGCATCCAGGTTTCGATCTCGTCCCGCTCCGTCAGGATCACCGGCATGGCCTTTGGATGGATCGATTTCACCGGTTCGCTGGGTTCGGTCGTCAGGAAGGCGAACAGGTCGATCGTCTCCGGTCCCGTCTTGATCTTGCGAACGCCCGTCCAGGCCAGAAGGTGGATGCCAGCGAAGAAGGCCAGGGGCTCGGGGTCGTCGCCGGCCAGCCGAAACCACACGGGTCGATACTTGCCGGCGGCGTCACGGCCGGGCTCGCTGAACGCCGTGAAGGGGATCAGGCAGCGCTGGGCCGGGGTCAGGTGAGGGCGCCAGTGGCTGGACGTGGTGTGGCGGACGTTGGTCGTGCCCTTGTCGGGCTCCAGCTCCAGCAGTTTGGGGAAGTCGACGTCCTGGCCCTTTGCGCGCAGCTTGTCCGCCCGGCTGGACGCGGCCTCGAACTGGGCCTTCTTGGACGACGGCATCCCCAGCGCGCCAAGGCGAGTTCGCGAACGCCATCGGTCCCGGTGCGCACCATCGGCGCGCTGTAGTCGGGATAGATGTCGCCCGGTGCCAGGTTGCCGACCGTCGAGCGCATGGCGTTGGCCATGTCCACGATGGCTTGCGGGCCGCTGCGCTGGCGGTAGAGGTTGCACATCGTCGAACCGCGATTGTGGAGTCGCCGGCCGAGGTCGGGGCTCGGTCCGCCGAGCGCCTAGCGAAGCCGCGCTCGCCCCGCCGCCCTCGCGCCGGCGGGGCTTTTTCATGTCCGCTCGCGCGTCTGGTTCGCCTTTCCGGTTTCGACCCATAGCTGTCGCGACTGAGGACCGGACAGAGTAAATGGCACCGTTACACGTCGGTGATATCGTAGGCTGGTTCATCGTCCATCACATCCAACCAGCGCCTTGGCTTGGGTACTGCATGTGGCCCCAGAACGATCTCTAGCTGGTCCATCGTCATCGGCGTCTTGGTGTCTCCAGCGATAGTCTCGCGGTAGACAGGAAGCATCCGCTCATAGCTGTCATTGAGCCCCTCCACGTTCCCTTGCAGACCCCTCCCCTTGAAATGCTGGAGAAGACCAAGGTCGTCGACGAGATGGTTGCCCAAAGCGGCGAAGTTGCGCCCGTCCTCGTCGTCGAACCCATGGAAAAGTCCTCCGGCTTGTCCTTCTTTCGGGAAAAAGAACAGGATGATGTCGTCTCCAACGCTCAGTTCGATGTGCCGCCACATCGACAGCACATCGATCACGAAGTCGATGTAGTGATCCGTAAGCTCCTGCTCTCGCCCCCGGGTGTTTCCCCAAACGAAATTCTGCCGGATGATGTCGTTGCGGATCGCCTTTGGACTCGTCAGCCCTTGGAGGCCTAGCTGCTCGTGCAAGTCACAGAGCATCAACAGGGTGGTCGTTTGGTCCGAGATTTGGGTCATGTCCCAGCCTAGATTGACATTACGGTAAGCGCGAGAGCTACCATTTGCGGCGCGTCCAAGATTAATCGCCCTCGAAGTGATTGTCGCTGATAGGCAGAGGCGGGTTCCCTGAAAGGATCAAGGCTCCATCGCTGTCCGCTTGTTTGCCAAGCCAATGTCTGCTTTCGGCGATGGTGCTGATTGCGGTTCCCCACCCTTAGCAGACGTTCCAGATTGCCGCTCAAGGGCCGCCCCTTCTCCCCCTCAAGGCGTAAATGTCCCCGCCGCGCGGACAGACCCAGTCGACGACCAGGTTCGACCCCGACCCCTGCATGGTTTCGATCACCAGCGTCGGCGATCGCGCTCCGCATCGCTTGCACACCATCTTGCGCCTGAGATTACGCAGCGGAGTGAACTGCTGCTCTATCGGCAGTTTCCGCCAGGCGGGCCATGTCTGGTTCCCGCAGGCGCACAGGCACGACAGCCTATCCCCGCTGGCCAGGTCGTCGACCGTCGTGTCGTCTCCATAGCGGCTGGCCATCAGGGTCTCTGGCTCACGGATCCGGCAGATCGTCGCCGCTCGCGCCCGCGGCGGCCTTCGGCGGGCCCTCCAATTCCCAGAACGCGCCGTGGAGCTCCCCTGGCGGCGTGGCCAGGAAGACCATCCGCCCAGGGCACGCATAGCGCCGGCAGCGCGTCGTCCGGCCGAACAGCCGCGTCTCGGGCCCGCTCAGGCGGATGACCGTCGTCAGGTCGACCCAGCAGTCCAGGTAACAGGCCGTGCAATGCGCCTTCACCACCCAGCCGTCCCGGCGCATGGCCGAGACGGTGATGTGATGGTTCTGCAGGTGGTGCGACAGGCCGCGTTGCGACGGCTTCTTGTAGCCCATCGATCATCGCGGCCGCGACATCCGGGCGGCCAACAGATGGACGTCGTGCGCCGACATCCGGCCGAACTGGCCCAGGCCCATCGCCAGGCCCCGCATGACGGCCGGATCCTCTATGCGCCCCTGCCCCACGGGCGCGCCTTGCAGCGCCGGGCGGCACCCTTCTTCGTTCGACATGGTTCAGCTCTCCAGACAAAGCTCAACCGACCCACCGCCGCCCTATCGCGACGCCCACGTCGGGCTCAAGCGTTTTTGTTCTGGGTCTGTTCCGTCCTTGTGGAGAATGGGCGGCCCGGCTTCGTGGGGAGGATGATAGGGTCGGGCCGCCGACGCGACGGGGAGCGCGCTGGGATGAAACCCGGCCCCTCCTTCAGGTTCCTTAGCCCTCAGAGTCAACAATACAAATACGCGCGGTTGCGTAAGCGTGACTGTAAGTACTAGGTCACTCTCGCAGGATACGGGTCATCCGACACCTGCTAAGGTTGAAGCCATGGACCAGGACGACCCCCTCGATATCGCCATCGGCGCCCGTGTTCGCATGATCCGCGAAGCGCGCCGGATGCCGCAAAGCGGCCTCGGCAAGGCGCTGGGCGTCAGCTTCCAGCAGATCCAGAAGTACGAGAGGGGCGTGAACCGAATGTCGGGCTCCACCCTCATCCGCTGCGCCGAAGCCCTGGACACCTCGGTCGCCGCCCTGTGCGGCGAAAAGGACGAGGCGCCCGAAGCCGTGCCCTTCATGCGCGAGTTCGCCGCCCTGACCAGCGATCAACGCAAGGCGGTGCTCGACCTGGTCCGGGTGATGCGGCGTTGAAGCTGATCGTCGATAACGGCGCGTTCTTGCTCTAGACGCACTGGACACCCGCCCCGGCTGTGCTATTTCGCCCCAACGTCGCGACGGGGGTTGCGGCGATTCAATCCCTGGAGGGAACCCCATGAAAATGAAGCTGATCGCCCTTGCTGGCGCAGCGCTGGCGCTCGCCGGTTGCGAAACGACCACGAGTTATCCCTATCAGCCGTCGACTCAGAACGTGATGGCTTTCCAATCCGCTTTGGCACCTTCCAATACGAAGGTTCAGCTGGGCGCGTTCACACGCGACCAGACCATCAACACAACGCCGAACTGCCGGATGCTTGGGCCTGTCGACGTGGCGCCCGGCAAGACGATGGAGACCTACATCCGTGACGCCTTCCAGGCCGAGCTTTTCCAGGCCGGCGTGCTAAGCGCGAACTCCGGTGCGACCATCGCGGGCCGCCTCGATGCGGTCGACCTAAACACCATGGGCACGGGATCTTGGACCCTGACAATGACGCTGACCTCCAGTGCCGATCCGTCGGGGTATCAGGTCTCAACGACTTTCCCGTTCTCGTCGAGCTTCTCGGCGGTGTCGGCTTGCAAGAACGCCTCGGCGGCCTTCGGCCCGGCCGTGAACGACCTGATCGCGAAGGCTGTCGCGAACCCCGGCTTCGTGCGTTTGGCCGGCCGCCCCTAACCCATCCGACAATCCAAAACGACCAACGGCGGCTCCATAAGGGGCCGCCGTCTTCTTATCTCTGGAGGTTGGAGATGGCTTTAGCTGCCGCTTGATCGGCGATGGATGCGGCATTGAGACCTCCGTCGAAGCGATCTCCGCCGAAGGCCAGCACCCCCAGCGTCGTCGCTAGCATTACGCCCCCGACAGTCAGGGCGGCACCCCAAACAGTCCACCTGCCAGCGGCTTTAGCCGCTACCACGTCAAGCTTGCCTGCCAACTCAGCATTTGAGACACGAATTTCACCAAGAAGCCGCTCGAACTTTACATCCGTGCGAGCGTCAAGGGCGTCAAACCGCGCATCAATCTCTGCCTTGGACACATTGTCTGACATTGGGGTGCTCTCAGCCTTGCCCACAGATAATGGCTGCGGGGAAGTCGTGGAAGCCCCCAGTGCGCTCGTGCCGGGTGAAAGTGCGGTCGCCGCAGCAGCTAGCGACGCGCCCGCCTGGACGAAATGCCAGCGACCCGAGGACACGGGGCCGCTAGACCCTCTAGTCACCATTCGGGGCGACTCCGTGAACTGCATCAAGAACGCGCGTTAACGCGTCGCGCAGACCTATCACGTCCGCGACAGGCATGGTGACCGCCGCTCGAACGGCTGGTGGCCAAGAGGTCACGCCGTCTGATACACGCTCTATGAAAGCCAGTCGAAACAAGCCGCTGCCCGAATTGACGATCACGCGATTTGCAAATGGTGCCGGCGCTGCAAATGCAGCTGTCTGCTCTTCTGGCCCTATCGCGAACATATCTGATTGAGCTTCGCTCATGGTCCCTCCCCGTCATCCAACGAAATAAAACCGAAGATCGCGCATGTCTATGCTCCAGATTGCGCACGCACCATCCCTCACAGAACTAGACGGGTGTCAGCGCCTGCATCGCCACTCTGACCGCATCTAAAAATCGCCGTGAGCATCCTCTGCGTCTGCCACCGCCGCTTCGGCTGCTGACTGAACGCTTTCGACGTAAGCCCAGCATCCTTCGATGAAGCTCGAGCTGCTGCCGTAGCAGTCGGAAACGTCTGAAGCGCCGTTCTCGATGGCCCACTGCCAGCCAGCGTCATGCCCGCTACAATCCTGTGTGCAGCCGTAGGGAGCCCCAGCATCCTGGTAGGACATGCTTGAGTAAGTGTCCTCGGCCTCCTCCTCAGCCACTTCCTGGGCTGCGTCCACATCAAACGGCTTCATGAAGCCGTGATCGCCTGCCGCGTACACCGCGCTGTCAGGCTTCGATTTCGTGCATTGGTATAGGCCGAAAGCGATGATCCCGATCAGGATCCATGTCCCACACCCGTTGTCTTGCGCCATCACACCCACTCCCCCGAGCGGGGTATATCCTCAGTTGCGACCAACGAAAGTCAAGCGCGTCTGCTTGTACGGACAGACATAGGCCGCGAGCGCCCTAAGGTCGGGGTCATGTCGAAACGTCAGAAAGCCCCCGCGAAGGCCGCGCCGATCCTTCCTACGGAGAAGGAGGCGGCGAACATTCAGCTGGCCCTGGATCAATCGGCGGACAGGCCCAAGCGCATCCGCCCGCCAGCGACGACGGCCAGATATCTAGGCCCCAACCGCGTCGAAGTCGGGCCGCCCCATGATGACCGCGCAGGCTGGGCGAAGGCGCTAGGGGCCTCGCTAGGCGTCGATAGCCCGGGCGTGGCGTCGATCCTGATGGCCTCCGCATCCGCGATCATGGGCGAGCTAGCAATCAACTCGCAGGAAGACGCCGACGCGCACATGGCCCGGGAGATGAGGGCGCTAGAGTTTGTCTCTGCGATCCGGCCGGAGACGACCCTAGAGGCGACCTTGGCCGTTCAGATGCTCGGGGCGCACGAGGCGTCCATGTTGATGATGCGCGGCGTTCACAAGGCGAAGACCGTCCAGCAACAGGCCGACTATGTTCGGCTCATGAACCAATCCATGCGAACGTTCACGGCCCAGGTTGACGCCCTGACGAAGCTCCGCACGGGCGGAAAGCAGCAGATGGAAGTGCGCTATGTCTATGTCGATGCCCGAAGCCAAACCGTCATCGGCGGATACCCTGCCGGAGAGGGGGAAGGCCCCGTGCGGCAATCGGAAATCAGCAACAAGCCCATGCACCCGGTTTCGGAGCCCTTGGTTATGCGCCTCCGGGCGGCTTGCCGGTGTGGAGCGAGGACAAGGGCCGGGACGCCGTGTCAGGCCCCCGCCATCCGGGGGAAACGTCGTTGCCGGATGCACGGCGGACGAAGCACCGGCGCCCCAAAGGGCGAGGCGAACGGCAACTATCAGACGGGAGCCTGGACGCAGGAAACGATACAGGCGCGGGCCACGGTTCGGGCCTTCGTCCGCATGGCGAGGAAGCAGCTTGATGACCTGTGGTGACGAAGTGGACCCCGCCGTTTCTTCCGCCATCGCCCGCGCGCGCGAGGAACGGGAGGCGGAGGAACGGGAGGCGTTCGGGGTGACGTGCAACGAGTTCCGGTCCCGTGTGGCGCATCTGAGGGAGAACGACCCGGCCGCTTTCCTTCACGCAATCGCCCGGCTGGTCGGAAACTGCGACTGACCGGACGCAGAAAGGGCCGCCCCGATCTGGAGCGGCCCTGAGTTTTGCGACCCCCTAAAGGGACTGGCGTTTTCGGTGGGTCCAAGCGTCCAGCGCCGCGTCGATCATCGGCGGAACGACGTAGGGCCATGCGGCGCAGACGGCGCTTGCGAAGATGGCGTATCCAAGGAAATCGATCACTATGACGGCTCGGCTCCATAGATGGCCCGATCATGGGCGGTCGCGACGACGGCCCCCCAATCGATCAAGGCCAGAGGGATGATGTCAGTTTCGGCCGGATAGACGACGGCGAAGGATCGGCCGTCGCTGATGACCTGCCCGCCCACGGCTTCAAACTCGCGGATGAAGCCCAAGGCGTCGAACGACGGCGCGCGGTTGTCGTTGGCGGCGTTCATTGGCCCGCCTCCCGCACACGCGCCAGCGCCCAATCGACCTCGCACCGGAGGGGCGTCCGTCCGATCAGGTCGAGGTTGTGGCACAGGTCGTCCAGCGCTTCCCGCTCAGCCGCATTTAGGGCCTGTTCCTGCATCCAGACCGTCAACGCGGCCGGGGTGAAGGTGGAGGCGACCGAAGCCGCCTCTAATGTCACAGCAGGGCTCACGCAAAGGCCTCCCGCTGATCGAGGCGGAAAGCGGCGCCGTCACTCTCCATGTCCATGTCAGACGGGAAGGCATCCACCACCACGCCGCACAGCCAAGGCTCGCGGTCGGAGTCGTGGCCTTCGTCGTCGCACTGGCCGCCTTCGTCCTCACAGACGGCTTCCCGGTCAGCATCGCCGTCCATCTGGTCTAACAGGGCGATAGCCGCTTCAATCGCCGCCTCAAGCCGAACGCGGCGCAGGTCAATGATGGCGCCGGTCATGCTTGTTCTCGCAAATAGACCGCGCCCGCGAGCTTGGCGGCCCGCTTCACGAAGTCGTCCAGCCGGTCGCGGTGGTGATTGGCCAGCCCGCCGATGACGGCCCACGCGATGTGTTCCGCCTCATAGGCGTTGCCGGGCGTCCGGCTTTCCAGATGCGCCAGCGTGGCGTCAATGGATTCCGCGAGCCCTTCGCCCAGGTCATCCAAGGCGGGCGAGCAGTCGCCACGAAAGCGGGGATCGCTGTTGACCTGAACGAGGGCGTCATAGGCGGCGCTTAGCCCGGCGAGGGTATAAACGACCTGTTCGACCGACATAGCGGACAGGCTGGCGGGTGTGATCGGGGCGGCCATTAGGCGACCTCCCCGACGGCGTGTTTCAGGCCGTGGATGATGGCGGCGACCTCGTTCAGGCGCTGAGCCCGGGCCGCCATGACTTCGGAGAGCGCGCGACCGCTGGCGCGAGCCTCGCGCATCGCCGTGACGGGGACGACGTTCGCCGGACAGGCTGCGCTAAACTGGCGGGCCATGTTCTCCGCCACGCGCTCGGCTTTCTTGGGGGCGACCGCTGCGAAATGGGCGATCAGATGCGCCACGGCCTCGCGGCTGTAGCTGACTGGAGCTTGTGCGCTATATTCTTGGACAGTCATTTGGTTTCCTACCTCTTGGCTAGAGGGCCGGTCCCGTTGGCTTCCTACGGCGCGGGATCGGCTCTCGGTTTCAGCGACCGCAAACGGCGGTCAGGTACGCGGCCGAACGGCGACCCCCGACGAAGGCTTGACCGCGCATCGTCTCAACGACGGCGCTGCGATCCGTGCGACGGCCCCGAAACGCGGGCTTGGCGGCCTTCAGTCGCTTCATGAAGACCCAGGCGCCGGCCAACGCATTGGCGAAGGTCCGTCCGCCTTGGCGATACAGGCCCCACGCAACTTGCATGACGCTGCGAAGGAAGTTCCGGCGGGCTTGGGTCATCGGTGTTTCTCCGTTCAACGAACATCACCATATGCATTAGAAGCGGCTTGTCAACATGGCCATATGCGTTTAAACCGAAATCATCATCACTGAGGGAGCCGCCGGAGGGCGGTCAAAGTCATGCGACTAAGGGGGAAGCCTGTCGGGCGGCCCGCGCCATCCTGCGCTGGACGACGGACGATTTGGCGAAGGCGAGCGGGGTTGCGACCTCGACCATCAACCGGCTTGAGAACGACCAACCGTCGCGCGTCGGGACGGAGCAAAAGCTAATCGAGACATTCGCCGCGAACGGCGTCGAGATACTGAACGGCGACGCCCCAGGCGCACGGGTGAAGGCGTGACGCGAGCGGCCTTCGGGTGCGCCATCCTTCTGGTCGCGGGATGCACGGCACCAGCCCTGACCGACGCCGCCCCGGTGGTCGCGCAAATCCGCATCATCGACGGCGACACGTTCGAGATTGACGGCGAGGTGGTCAGGATCGCGAACATAGACACGCCGGAGAAGGGCCGCCGGGCAAAGTGCTTTGCAGAGGCCCGCTTAGCCGACGCCGCGACGGAAGCCCTGGAGGCACACGCGGCCGATTGGCGAACCTCGCCCCCGATCTGGAGCGCCAAGGACGGGACCGCTACGGCCGGACGCTCGCCCTTGTGAAGTCGCACGGGCAGGACGTAGGCGCGGCGATGATCGAGAGCGGACACGCCGTCGCCTGGACCGGACGCCGGTTCCGGTGGTGCGAAGCCCAGGCAAGGGAGCCCAGCCAATGAAAGCCCTAGACCTTGCCCTGAGAGGGTCAGCTGCAATCGCCGCCCTGGCCTTTGCCGGAGTGGCTGTCGTCGGGGCCTTCGCCCTCACGATCCGAACGGAACCCGCTGGGCTGGGGGTGGTCTATCGGGAAAACGTGCTGACTGGCCGGGCGGAGTTCTGTTCCGCCGCCTATGGCTGCAAGCCGGTGGTTCGCCAGCGCTTCCCCGGCCGCCTCGTTCAGTGAAGTTAGGCCTGCATCGGATCCAGTGTCCGACGTGCGCGCGGGTGCTGGATATGCGCTCGCTCGCCCAGGTGCTGGCCCATGAGGACGCCTGCCCGAAGCCACCGCCTCCCCGCCGGGGTTTTGCGAACTGTACGCGCGCCCGCGCGAGGCCCTGAGTTTCGGCGTCAGTACGCGCGCGAGCTTGGAAAACTAGCCAACGACCAGACGCGGACTCGATCCCGTCTGAAAATGTCCCCAGCGTGTCCCCAGCGCATCACGCCCCGGAAGGGGTCTAGCTAACTCATTGAAAAGTATGGCGACCCCGGGAGGACTCCAACCTCCGACCTCGGCTTTAGGAAAGCCTTGCTCTATGCAGCTGAGCTACGGGGCCACGGGCACGCACCTAGCGTCCGGGGGCGCCGGGTAAAGGGCCGCGGCGGACGGGCCCGGCGCTTTCGCTAAATCGCTTGTGCCCGCGCGGCTTCGGCACACAAGATGTGGCGGTGAACAAAGATCGAATCACGGCGTGTCGCTGATTCGGTCCTGATTCGTTTCGCCCCTGTTCCGCCGGATGTGAACCGTCGTTAACCGGCGCGCCCAGCGTGTTCGCGCACCGCCTTCAAACCGTCCAGAAGCTGCACGGCCGCCGGCGAACGCTCGGCGGGGGCCAGCAGAATGAGAGACAGGGCGCGGACGTGGACCTCGACCGCGGGCCAGCGCCAGGTTCCGGCGGCCTCCATATGACTGGCCGTCTCGCACAGGCTGTAGGCGGCCTCGTAGAACGGGTCGATGGACAGCAGGCCCGCGATGTCCACCAGCGCGGACGACAGGGCGTAGACCTCGGCTTCGGCGCCGGGCGAACGCGCCGCGCACAGCGCCGCCAGCCGATCCACGTCGCCCGCCAGAAGGCCCAGCGCGTGCTCCCTTTGCCCATCAAGGTTGGCCTGGGCGCGCGACAGCAACTCCGCGGCGGTCGACCCGCCGGGACGTGACATTGTACTGGAGCGACGTCGCGACCTTCCGGATGCGCGTCGGCCGCGGCGTGGCCGGGGTCACAGGCTGACCCGCGCGGGTTTCATCATCATGTCGATCTCCGATTGATCCATGTTGCCGCCGACGGGTTCCCCCAGGTCGCCCGTCAGGTCGCCGTCGCGCCGACCGTCCTGGCCGGGCGGCGGGCCATAGCAGCGCACCCGGCGATCCGGGCCGATATAGACGTCGGAGTCGACGAAGGCGCGCTCCTCGGTCCCCAGCCACTGGATTCGCTTCAACAGGACGCCGGGCGTCAGGGGCTTGGCCAGGATGAAGCTGGCGCCGGCGTCGCGGCCGCCTTCCACCCGCGACTTGGCGGCGTGGCCCAGGATCAGGATGGCGGGGGTGTATCGCACCGCATTGGGCGCCTCGCGCCGGAGCCAGCGCACGAAGTCGTACCCGTCCATCTCCGGCATGATGCAATCGACGAGGATGAGGTCGACCTGCCGACGCTGCAGGGCCTCCACGGCCGCCCGGGCCGAGGTGCACTTCACCTGCTCCTTGACGCCGAAGCCCTGGACCACCGACGCGAGCAGTTCCAGCGACGCGGGCTGGTCATCGACCAACATCACGCTGGTCTGGGCCAGATTGATCTTGTCCGTGCTCATGTCAGAAAAGCTGCAATTCTCCCGTTGCGCGGGTCGGGCGGGGTTCGGCGGTCCCCTCGCCCAATCGCGCGGCCAGGTCGGCCAAGGGCAGGTTCATGATCGCGTCCTTCGGCGGGACCCCCTGGCCCAGCCGGGCCAGCACCGTGGCCAGCGCGTCCAGGGTCTGGGAAAGCGCATCGAGGCCCTGCGCTTCCACGACCGTCCGGGCGCGTTCGGCCGCGGGCGCGTGGCACGCCAGTCGCGCGACCAACGCCTCGACACGCTGGACCTCCTGGCGCGCGCGCGCCATTTCCTCGGCCAGATCGCCCAGCAGCGCGTGATGGTCGGGCGGCGCGCTCATCAGAACAGCTCCAGCGCCCCGGTCTCGACCGGAGGCGCGACGGCGCCGGCCGCGGCGCCACGGTGTCGGTCACGGCGCGCTGAAGGGCGCGGCCGCTGACGGGCCAGTAGTGGAGGCGCCGCCCGCCGTCGCCGCGCAGGCTGCCGCCCACGACCGGAATGCCCTCGTCACGCAGGAAGCGTTCGGCGAAGTCGGCGTTGGTGCGGCCCACGTCGCGCAGGCTGTCGAACATGCGGCCGCCGCCGAACAGCTTGGCCTGGAGCCGGTCGCGTCGGCCGCCGGCCTTCAGGACGTCGTTGATCAAAAGCTCCATCGCATAGGCGCCGTAGCGCCGGCCCGCGTCGGTTCCCGCCCCAGCCCCTTCCGGCAGCAGGAAGTGGTTCATCCCCCCGACCCCCGCGTACGGGTCGCGCAGGCACATGGCGACGCACGAGCCCAGGATGGTGCTGAGCACGACATTGGGATCGGACGTGACGTGGTGCTCGCCCTGACCGACGTGAACGCGCTTTTCCACGCTCTCTCTCAGGGCGGCGAAACTCATGTCAGGGCGCCGAACACGGCTTCCAGCTTGCCTTTCAGCTGGGCCACGGTGAAGGGCTTGACCAGGTAGTTGTTAACGCCGAACTGCACGGCGCGCTGCACCAGTTCGCGGTCGGCGCGGCCGGTCAGCATGATGAAGGCGGTCTTGGACGTCGGCGGGTGCGCCCGCATCGCGCGCAGCAGGCCCAGCCCGTCCAGATTGGGCATGTTGTAGTCCGAGATGACCAGGTGCGCGGGCTTGGCGATCAGTTCGCGCAGGGCGATCTCGCCATCGGCCGCCTCGCGGATCTCGCGCACGCCCAGTTGCTGCAGACTGGTCCGCACCAAGGAGCGCATGGTCATCTGATCGTCGACGACCAGGCAGTGAAGTGAGGCGGCGGCCGGCATGGACTACGCTCCCGAAATCAGGCGACGGACCGTGCGGCCGGATCGGCGCACAGCTCAAGAATGGCGGAGGACAGGCGGTGCAGCGGAAGTTGCCGCTCGACGCCGCCCAGTTCGAAGGCGGCCTTGGGCATGCCATAGACCACGCTGGTGGCCTCGTCCTGTCCCAGGGTGCGGGCCCCGGCCTCGCGCATGGCCAGCAGGCCGCGCGCGCCGTCCTTGCCCATGCCGGTCAGGATCACCCCGGTCATGGGCCGGCCCAGGCGGGCGACCGACTGGAACATCACGTCGACCGAGGGGCGGTGGCCGTTGACGGGCTCGCCGGCGGTCAGGCGGCAGGACGGCGTCAGGCCGGGCGCGACCTCCAGGTGGGCGACCCCGCCGGGGGCGACATAGACATGGCCGGGCTGCAACGGCGCGCCCTCCCGCGCCTCGGCGACGACGGGCGCGCAGACGCGGTCCAGGCGTGCGGCGAAGCTGGCGGTGAAGGTCGCCGGCATGTGCTGGGTGACGACCGTGGCCGGGCAGTCGGCGGGAAAGCCGCCCAGAATGGTCAGCAGCGCCTCGACCCCGCCCGTCGACGACCCGATGGCCAGCACGTGGCGCGGGTCGGCGCGATAGGCGCTGGGGGCGGCCTCGGCGGCGGGGGCGTCTCCCCTCGCCCGCACGCGCGAACGGGCTGCGGTCTTCACCTTGCCGATCAGATCGCGGAAGGCCTCGGGCGTGGCCGAGGCCGGCTTGGCCACGGCGTCGACCGCGCCGATCTCCAGCGCCGCCAGGGTCACGTCGGTGCCCGCCGCCGTCAGGGTGGAGACCATGACCACCGGCATGGGCCGCAGCCGCATGATCTTTTCCAGGAACTCCAGCCCGTTCATGTTGGGCATCTCGACATCCAGCGTCAGGACGTCGGGGTTCAGCGCCTTGATCGCGGCCCGCGCCTCGATCGGATCGGCGGCGGAGCCCACCACCTCGATCTCCGGGTCCGAACGCAGGGCCGCTGCGATCAGGTTGCGCATCGTCAGGCTGTCGTCGACGACCAGGACCTTGACCGTCATGGGCGACCTCCCAGGCGATAGGTCGTCAGACCCGCGGTGTGCAGTTGCGCCGCGGCGGGGCCGCTGACCCGCTCGGAATGGCCGATGTAGAGGGTGGCGCCCGGCGTCATGATCGGGGTGAAGCGGCTCCACACCCGCTCCTGGGTCGCGTCGTCGAAATAGATCACCACGTTGCGGCAGAAGATGACGTCGAAACGGCCGCGCATCGGCCAGTCGCCGATCAGGTTCAGCTCGCGAAACGCCGTCAGCCGCTTCAGCTGCGCGCCCGCGACCCACTGGCCGCGGTCCGCCCGGTCGAAATACCTGCGCCACAGGGTGGCCGGCGCGGGCTCCAGCGCCTCTTCGGAATAGACCCCGGCGTGGCCCTGGGCGACCATGTTGGGGTCGATGTCGGTCGCCAGGATGCGTACGTCCAGGTCCGCCGCCTCGGGCAGG
The DNA here is from genome assembly GCF_023503965.1 of Brevundimonas albigilva. GTDB lineage: Bacteria > Pseudomonadota > Alphaproteobacteria > Caulobacterales > Caulobacteraceae > Brevundimonas > Brevundimonas albigilva. The sequence goes on from NZ_CP097298.1 coordinate 789,662, forward strand.
ACCGACAGGACCGTCAGCGCCATCGAATAGGGCTCCTGGCCGTTGGAGCAGGCCGCCGACCACAGGCGCACCCGCCCCCGCCCGCGCACGCTCGGCCAGCGCCGGCATGACGCGTTCGCGCAGGTCGTCGAAGTGGTGCGGCTCGCGATAGAAGCGGGTGACGTTGGTGGTCAGGGCGGCCGTCATCGCCTGGCGCTCGTCCAGCCCCTCGACGCCCTCCACCAGGGCGCAGTATTCGCGGAAGCTGCGCAGCCCCAGCGTCCGCAGCCGCTTGGCCAGGCGGGAATAGACCAGCGCGGCCTTGCCCTCGTTCAGGGCGATGCCCGCGTGGGCGTGCAGCATCTGGGCGATCTGGCGGAAATCCTCGGCGGTGAAGACGAACTCGCCCTCGACCAGGGATCCCCGCCCGGCGGCGGGCGTCATGCGGCCTCGGCCTCTCGTTCCGGCAGGACGTGGTCCAGTTCGATCAGGCTGATCATGCGGCCGTCGATCGAGAAGATGCCCTTGACGAAGGACTTGACGTGCTCGCTGGCCACGTCGGGCGTGGGTTGAACGGCGGCGTCGTTCATCTGCAGGATGTCGGAGACGGCGTCGACCAGCAGACGACGGTGCGACCGCCGATGTGGGCCACCATGATGACGTGACGCGCGGTCGGTTCGGTCGTGGGCAGGCCGAACCGCGCGCCCAGGTCGATGATCGGCAGCACCGTGCCGCGCAGGTTGATCACGCCCTTCATGTAGCCGGGCGAACGCGGCAGGGGCGTCGCCGGGGTCCAGCCCCGGATCTCCCGCACCGACATGATGTCGACGCAGAACTCCTGGGCGCCGATGCGGAAGGCGATCAGTTCGCGTTGGGTGTCGTTGGCTTCGGTCATGATCAGCTCGCGAGCTTCAGTTCGGAACGGGCGCCGGTGCGGCGGATGGCGACCAGGGCGTCGACATCCAGGATCAGGGCGACCCGGCCGTCGCCCAGGATGGTGGCGGCGGCGACGCCCTCCACCTGCTGGTAGTTGGATTCCAGGCTCTTGATGACGACCTGGCGCTGACCCTGAATGGCGTCCAGCAGCAGGGCGGCGCGCTGGCCGGACTCGGTCTCGACGATGACGGCGATCCCCTGGGTCGGGTCCATCGGCGTCTCGTTGAAGCCCATCGCCACCGCCACGTCGACCAGCGGCACGAAGGCCTCGCGGAACCGGATCACGGGGTCCAGGCCGCCGACGTAGTGGATGTCCGTCGGCTGGGGCGTCAGGCTCTCGACGATGGCCGGCAGCGGCGCGATCAGCGTCTGGTCGGCGGCGGTCGTCACCATGCCGTCCAGCACCGCCAGCGTCAGCGGCAGGCTGAGCGTGAAGGTCGAGCCCCGGCCCGGGACCGAACTGATCGAGATGCGGCCGCCCAGCGCCTGGATCGAGCGCTTGACGACATCCATGCCGACCCCGCGGCCGGAGATGTCGGACACGACCGCGGCAGTCGAAAAGCCGGGCAGGAAGATCAGGTTGTCGACCTGCTCGTCGCTCAGCAGGGCGTCGGCGGCGATCAGGCCCTTGTCCACGGCGATCTTGCGCACGCGCTCGCGGTTGATGCCCCGGCCGTCGTCGGCGATCTCGATGACGATCCGGCCCGAGCGATGCAGGGCCGCAAGGCGCACCGTGCCCTCGGCCGGCTTGCCGGCGGCCACGCGCTCCTCGGGCGTCTCCAGCCCGTGGTCGATGGCGTTGCGCAGCATGTGGGTGATCGGTTCGGCCAGGCGTTCGACCACGGTCTTGTCGACCTCGGTGTCCTCGCCCGTCGTGACCAGACGGACCTGTTTTGAGACCATGTCGGCGACCTCGCGCACCAGGCGCGGCATCCGCTGGAACACCGACTTCACCGGCTGGGCGCGGATGGCCATGACGCTGTCCTGGATCTCGCGCGTCAACAGTTCCAGATCTTCGAGACCCAGCGCCACGCCGGACGAGCGCGCCAGGCCGCTTTCCAGTACGCGCTGGGACAGCATGGCCTGCTGGATGACCAGTTCGCCGACGGCGTTGATCAGGCGGTCCACCCGGTCCAGATCGACCCGGATGGTCACCGGCGCGACGGCGGCTGAAGGCGCGGCGGCGGCGGCGGCCGGCGCAGGCGTTGCGGGAACGGCGGCCGCCTCCGGAGCGGGCGCAGGTGGCGGCGCCGCGTCGACGGGGGCCGGGGCCTGGGCCTTGGCCAGCAGGGCGGCGATGTCCAGGTCGTCGCTGGCGGGCGGGACGACCGGCGCCTCGTCCAGGAAAGCCAGCTCCGGGCCGGTCTCGCCCTCGCCCATGGGTGTGATGCTCAGTTCGCAGTCGGCCTCGACGAAGTCGAACACGTCGCGCACCGCCGCCTCGTCCACCGCAGCCCTCAGCTCGACCGTCCAGGTCAGCCGGCCTTCCTCGACGGCCAGGGCGTCCAGCGCCGGCAGGTCGCCCTCGTCCAGCGACACCACGGTCGGCCCCAGGCGTCCCAGTTCGCGCAGCAGCAGCCCGGTTTCATTGGCGCTGGCGTACATCCGCCCGTGCGGCTTGAAGACGATGCGCCAGCCGGTCGCCGCCTCGATCGTCGGCGGCGCGTCCAGGGGCATGTCGAACGCCATCGGGGTGAAGCCGAAGTCGTCGTCTTCGTCCTCCATCGCCGGGATCGGCGCCGCGCCGCCGTGCGTCAGCATCTCCAGTTCGGCCACCAAGGCGGCGGAACGGGCCTGGTCCACCGGCGCGGCCAGTCCCTGCGCGGCCTGCACATGGTCGGCCAGCACGTCGGAGGCGCGCAGCAGCGTCTTGATCGTGACCGGGTCGCACGGTTTGCGCCCGGCGCGCAGTTCGTCCATCAGCGTCTCGAAGACGTGGGCGAACCGCACCAGGTCGTCCAGGCCGAACGCCCCGGCCCCGCCCTTGACCGAATGCACGGCCCGGAACACGGCGTTGATCGTTTCCAGATCGGTCTGGCCCTGCTCCAGCAGCATCAGCTTCTGCTCCAGGTCCGCGAGCAGTTCGTCGCATTCCTGGAAGAAGGTGGCCTTGATGGCTTCGAAAGCGTCCATGAGGCGCGGTCCGACCGATCTGTAGGGTTAAGCCGCCACGCGGCGCACGGCGTCGACCAGCTTGACCGGGTCGAACGGCTTGACGATCCAGCCGGTGGCGCCGGCGCGCGCGCGCGCCTTCTTGTCGGCGTCGCTTTCGGTGGTGAGCACCAGCACGGGCGTCGTCCGATGGTTCGGATCGGCGCGCAGGCCCTCGATGAAGCCGAAGCCGTCCATGCGCGGCATGTTGATGTCGGTGATGACCACGTCGGCGCCCTTGGCCGCCAGGGTCTCCAGCCCGTCCACGCCGTCCACGGCCTGGATCACGGTGTAGCCCGCATCCTGCAGCGCCAGCAGCAGCATGTCGCGCATGGTGCGGGAATCGTCGACGGTCAGAACGGTCTTGCTCACGCCAGCCCCCTCGGTGTTGAACGCGGGCGCGCCGAAGGCGGCCCATTGGTCGGCGAAAGATTGCGACACAGACCCTAACCTCAGGTTGACGCCATCCGCCTGCCAGGTGCGGCGCGCCGACAGAAGGACCTGCAGGCACAGGCCGCCCAGGCGATCGACGGACGCGCCGTCGATCGTCAGGTCGGCGCCGCGACGCGCCATCAGTTCAGCCTTCAGCGGTTCGGCCGCGTTCAGGTCCAGAACCGGCGCAAGCGTGAGCGACGCGGTCATCAGAACTCCTCCCATCCGTCTTCGACCAGGGCGGTCTCGGTTTTGGGGCGGCGCCGCCGCGTCCCAGGGTCTTGAGGGCCTGGATCATGCGGCCCGAGCGGGCGGGCTCGGCCGGGCGGACCGGAGCGGCGGGCGCCGGTCGGGCGGGGACGGCGCGCGCGGCCGGGGCCCGCGCCGTTTCGCCGACGCGGAACTGGGCCACCGACGCCTGCAGCGCCTCGGCCTCCTGGGCCAGCGAATGGCTGGCGGCGGTCGACTGCTCGACCATGGCGGCGTTCTGCTGGGTCACCTGGTCCATCTGGTTCACCGCCGTATTGACCTGGGCCAGGCCCACGGCCTGCTCCTGGGCCGAGGCGGCGATCTCGGAGACCAGGCCGTCGATCTCGGCGACCCGGTCGACGATCCGCTGCAGCGCCTCGCCGGTCTGGCCGACCAGGCGCACGCCCGAACCGACCTGGCCGGTGGAGGCCGAGATCAGGGTCTTGATCTCCTTGGCCGCTTCCGCCGAGCGCTGGGCCAGGGCCCGCACCTCGGACGCGACGACCGCGAAGCCGCGGCCGGCCTCGCCCGCGCGGGCGGCCTCGACCCCCGCGTTCAGGGCCAGCAGGTTGGTCTGGAAGGCGATCTCGTCGATCACGCCGATGATCTGGTTGATCTGGGCCGAGGACTGTTCGATCTGGGTCATGGCCTGGACCGCGTCGCGCACGATCACGCCCGAGGTCTCGGCGTCGCCGCGTGCAGCCTGGACCACGTCCGAGGCCTGGCGGGCGCCCGAGGCGGTCTTGTTCACCGTGGCGGTGATCTGGTCCAGGGCGGCGGCGGTCTCCTCGAGGCTGGCCGCCTGCTGCTCGGTGCGGCGCGACAGGTCGTCGGCGGCCTGCGAGATCTCGCCGGCGCCCGAACGGATCGCCGAGACATTGGACACCACCACCGACACCGCCTGCTGAAGCTGGGCGATCGCCGAGTTGAAGTCTGTCTTCAGCTGTTCGGCGCGCGGGGCCACGTCGGCGGTGAAGCGGTGCGTCAGGTCCCCGTTGGCCATGGCCGACAGCCCTTCCGCCAGGGCGGTGATGGCGATCCGGTCCTCTTCGGCCGCGCGGGCCTTCTCCGCCTCGTTGGCCGTACGCTCCTGTTCCGACAGCGAACGCTGGGCCACCGCCTCGGCCTCGACGCGCACCTTGTCGACCGCGGCGTCGCGGAAGGCCACGATGGCCTTGCCCATCTGGCCGAACTCGTCCTTGCGGTTCGCGCTGGCGACAGTGATGGCGGTGTCGCCGCCCATCAGCTTCTTCATGTAGCCGATCATGACGCCGATCGGCTGCACGATGGCGCGCGTCGCCACCCACCCGGCGGCCAGGGCGATGGCCAAGGTGGCGATCAGGCCGACGATCATCGCCACGACGGCCGCCTTGCTCGCTGCATCCTGCGCCGCGCGCGCGGCTTCCAGGTGGGTCATGCTGTCGGCCTTCAGCTTGTCGAGCTCGGCCTCGACCGGAGCGACAAAGCTGTCTGAGACGCCGTCGCGGCGCGCCAGCGCCAGGGCCTCGGCGCCCCGCCCCGCCGCGATCAGGGCCTTGGCCTGCCCCACGACGTTCTGGTGCCAGACGTCGGCGGCCTCCTCCGCCTTGGAGGCGGGGCCCTCGCGACCGGCCGGCAACTCGCCCGCCAGTTCTTCCAGCTTGGCCCTGAAGTTGGCGCGGTGCGCCTCGATGCGCTCCAGATAGTAGCCGTCGCCCGTGACCAGGTAGCCGCGGAAGCTGTTCTCCTGACGCGCCATGTAGAATTCGGCCGCGGCCGTCGCCTGGTTGATCTTGTTTTCCAGGCTGCGATCCTCGCCGGCGCGGGTCAGCGCCATGAGGTTCACCCCCACGACGACGCCCATGACGGCGATCGCCGCCAAGACCGTGGCGAAGGCCACGAAGAGCTTGCGCCCCACGGTCAGATCATCAATCCACTTCAACTCGGTTCCCCCGTTTACAGCGCGGTCAGAAAGAATAGGTCGCGGCGGCCACCAGGCGGCCGTCGTAGTTGTCGCCCAGGTCGAGGCTGTCGGTGTCGTACCAGCGCAGGTCCAGCGCCAGGGCGTCGGTCAGCTTGTGCTTCACGCCGGCGTTCCAGGCGCGATAGTCGGCCCCGCCGTCGGCGGACCGGTCGGCGATCGCCGCCGAGGCCTTGGTGCGCGGGCCGGCCGAAACCGTCCCCTGCAGTTCGACCCACCAGGCTTCCTTGGTGGCGGCGAAGCCGTCAGGCGAATAGTTGACGCGCAGGCGCGTGGCGACCGGACCCAGCTTGCGGGATGCGTCGGCCTGGTACTCCCAGTAATTCGAATCGACCCCCGCCCGCGTTCCGGGCAGGTCACGGTTCATCACGCCCAGGTCGAAGGTGAAGCCGGCCGCGCGCGGCCGCCAACCCGCCATGGAGACGATCTCGGAATCGAAGCCCTGGGCGCCGCTGGCGCTGGAAACGAAGACGTTGGCGTAGAGACCGCCCTGCTCGATCTCGACCTTGGCGAACGGGGCGACGTCCTCGCCGCTCTTGCCCAGGCCCTTGCCGACATATTGACTGGCCACGCCGACATCGACGCCGACGGATTGAGCGTGCGCTCCGCCCGCCAGGGCCGCGATCGAAACAAGGGCGAGAGGAAGGCGACGCAATTGGGGAGTCATTTCAAACCTTGGAGAGTGCATTCTGCTCTCCAAGAATGAGGCGAGGATTAATACCGTTCGTGAACCAAGGCCTACGTAGCATTCCCTAGCTTCGCCGTGGCGCAGAGGCCTGACTGAAATACGTATTTGCCCGTATCGCCGCGGCTGCTATAGGAATTCCGGCAAATTCGTGGCGGGGAGGCCTCGGGGATGCTCTCTCCCAGCGAAGATCAGGCATGATCGGGTTGGCGGCCATGGCGCGCGACGTGCGCCAGGGGCCACGAACCGACGCGCGCGCACGCCCGACCTGGGTGCGGCGAGATCTGCGTCGCCGGCCTGGCCATTGCGGCCGCGGTCGCCTTGCGGACCGTTCTGGAAACCTTCGGGGACTTCTACTATCTGCCCATGATCCCGGCGGTCATGGCGACCGCGCTTCTGGCCGATCGGCAGGCCGTCGCCCTGGCGATCCTGCTCAGCACCGGCTTCAACCTGGTCGTGGTGCATCGCCTGAACGTCGTGGACGCCGCCGTCAACGCCGCGCTGTTCGCCGTGGTGGCGTGGGGCATCGCGGAAGTGTGCCAGCGCCTGATCGAAGCCTTGGCGCGCGCCCAGGATCTGGCGCGGAACCTGACCGTGCGTCAGGCCCTGCTGGACGCCATCCTGGGCTCCACGCCGGTCGTCACCGTGGACCGCGCGGGAACCGTCCGTCGGATCACCCCGGCGGCGGCGGGCCTGTTGGGCGAGGATCCGGACGCCGTCACGGGCCGACCCTTCGCGGACTGGGTCGCCGCCTTCGACCTTGAAACCCTGTCCGCGCTCGAAGGCGGGGACGACTGGGCACGCCGCCGGATGGCCACTGGACGGCGGTGAAGGCGAACGGCGACGTCGTTCCCATGACCCTCCAGGCCGCCCTTCTGCCGGACCAGGCCGCGCCCGAGCACATCGTGGTGTCCCTGGCCGACCAGGGCGAATCCGAGGCGGCGCGCAAACGAGCGCGCGACCTGCAGACGCAACTCGAGCAGGTCTGGCGCCTGAACTCGCTGGGACAGATGGCCGCGACCCTGGCGCACGAGCTGAACCAGCCCCTGACGGCCGCCGCCGTCTATCTTCACGCCGGCCACGCCGATGTGGTCCGCTCCGGACCCCTGGGCGACAGCGCGGGGCGCAACCTGGACCTGGCCAAGACCCAGATCCTGAGAGCCGGCGAGATCATCCGGCGGATGCGCGACCTGATCGCCACCGGCAGCCGCAGTTTCAGCCGGGAACACGTGCAATCGATGATCGACGACCTGTCCCCCGTCTTCTCCCTGATCAGCCGCGACTCCGACGTGCCGATCCGCTGCGAGATCGACGCCGACGACCTTGTCGTCGCGGACCGCGTTCAGGTTCAGCAGGCGTTGACCAATCTGGTGCGCAACGCGGTCGACGCCGTCGGCGGCCAGTCGGGCGGCGCCGTCGCGGTGACGGGGCGCTCCTTCGGCGTGGAAGGCTATGAATTGACGGTCGAGGACAATGGACCCGGCATTCCCGAAGCAGAGCGGGCTCATGTCTTCCAGCCGATGGCCACGACCAAGTCGGGCGGCATGGGCCTTGGCCTGTCCGTCACCCGCGCCATCGTCGAAAGCCACGGCGGCCAGCTGATCGTCGGGCGAAGCGCCCAGGGCGGCGCCGCCTTCTCGTTCCGCCTTCCCCGCACCCTGGAGGCCGCCGCCGCATGACGCCCCATTCCGTCTTCGTCATAGACGACGACTCGCGCCACGCGTGATGCGCTGCTGACCTTCCTTCGCGGCGCCGGCCTGCGCGCCCGGGCCTTCGCCGACGGCCAGGACTTCCTCGACCACCTGCCCGAAGACACGACGGCGTGCGTGCTGACGGACGTGCGCATGCCCCATCTCGACGGTGTGGAACTGGTCAGGCGGCTGCGAGACCTGCGCGGCCATCGTTGGCCGGTGATCGTCATGACGGGCCACGCCGACGTGCCGCTGGCGGTCCAGATGATGAAGGCGGGCGTCGTGGACTTCATCGAAAAACCCTTCGAGCCCAATCGCATCCTCGATTCCGTGCGGGGCTGCATCAACGCATTGGCCAGCCTGAGGCCCGAGATTGAGGCGCGCGAGGCCGCCGCCGCCCGGCTGGCGACCCTGACGCCGCGCGAACGGCAGGTGTTCGACGCCCTGATCCGGGGCCGCTCCAACAAGGAGATCGCGCTGGACCTGGACATCAGTCCACGCACCGTCGAAATCTTCCGCGCCAAGGTGATGCAGAAGATGCAGGCCGACAGCCTGTCGGCCCTGGTCCGCATGGGATTGCGCATCGGCGACGCTTGAGCCCGGACGCGATCGTCGCCACCTTGTCGGGATCATGAGCGACCGTGCCGCAGGCCTGGCCCCTTCCCGCGTCACCGCGGTCCTGGGCCCCACCAACACCGGCAAGACCCACCTGGCGGTCGAGCGGATGCTGGGTCACGCCTCGGGCATGATCGGCCTGCCGCTGCGCCTGCTGGCGCGCGAGATCTACGAGCGGATCGTCCGCCAGAGGGCGCCGCCGCCGTCGCCCTGATCACCGGCGAGGAGAAGATCGTCCCGCCCCGCCCGCACTATTTCGTCTGCACGGTCGAGGCCATGCCGATGGAGCGGGCGGTCGAATTCCTGGCCGTCGACGAGATCCAGCTGGTCGCCGACCCCGAGCGGGGCCATGTCTTCACCCAGCGGCTGCTGCACGCGCGCGGCCGGTTCGAGACCATGTTCCTGGGCGCCGGCACGATGGAGCCGCTGATCCGGCGGCTGGTTCCGGATGTGGAGATAGTCACGCGCGACCGGCTGTCCACCCTGTCCTACGCCGGATCCAAGAAGCTGACCCGCCTGCCCCGCCGCAGCGCCATCGTCGCCTTCTCCACCGAGCGGGTCTATGCGATCGCCGAGCTGATCCGGCGCCAGCGCGGCGGCGCGGCCGTGGTCATGGGCAGCCTGTCGCCCCGCACCCGCAACGCCCAGGTGGCCCTTTATCAGTCGGGCGAAGTGGACTTCCTGGTCGCCACCGACGCCATCGGCATGGGGCTGAACATGGACGTGGACCATGTCGCCTTCGCCGGCCTCAGGAAGTTCGACGGCCGCCGCACCCGCTGGCTGCACGCCCACGAGATCGGCCAGATCGCCGGCCGCGCCGGCCGCCACCTGCGCGACGGGACCTTCGGCGTCACCGCCGAGGCGGAAGACCTGGACGCGGACCTGGTCGAGCAGGTGGTCGAACACCATTTCGAGCCGGTTCCGGCGGCCGAATGGCGCAACGCCCGACTGGACTTCGACACCCTGCCCGACCTGCTTCGCTCCCTGACCGTGACGCCGGAACGGGCCGGACTGTCCCTGACGGCCGAGGCGCTGGACGAGACCCTGCTGCGCCGCCTGATGAAAGACGAGACGATCGCCCGCATCGGTCGCTCGCGCGGGGCGGTCATGCGCCTTTGGGAGGCGTGCCAGTTGCCGGACTTCCAGAAGACGACCCTGGACGAGCACGCCCGTCTGGCCAAGGACGTCTTCACCGCCCTGACCGGCAAACGCGGCCGGCTGACCGACGACTGGATGGCGCCCCGTTTCGCCGAGGTCGATCGCGACGACGGCCAGATCGACCAGTTGTCCGCGCGGCTGTCGGCCGTGCGCACCCTGTCCTACATCGCCAACCGGCCCGACTGGGTCCATGACGCGCAAGGCTGGCGCGACCGCACGCGCGCGCTGGAGGACAGACTGTCGGACGTCCTGCACGAACGGCTGACCGCCCGCTTCGTGGACCGGCGCACCACCGCCCTGATGCGGGCGCTGAACGTGCGCGAAGACACCTTCGCCGGCGTCGCGGACGATGGCGAGGTGACGATCGAGGGGCAGGCGGTCGGGCGGCTGGAAGGCGTCCGCTTCCAGATGGAGAAGGGCGCGTCGGCCCTGGAGGACCGCACCCTGCGCCAGGCGGCCGTCCGCGCCGTCACGCCCGAGATCAGCCGTCGCCTGGGGCGGCTGGCCGCGGACGCCGACGACGCCTTCGCCGTCCTGGCCGATGGGGCGGTCCTTTGGCGCGGCGTCCTGACCGCCCAGGTCCAGTCGACCGCCGAAGGGACGGACCCCTTCTCGCCCTCGGTGCGCCTGTTGGGCGAGCTTGGCCCCACGCCCGCGCGCGAGCGCGCGCGGCGCCGCATCGAGGCCTGGCTGGCGGCCGAGGCCGGGCGGGCGCTGCGCGACCTGCGACGGCTGAGGCAGGCGGTGGAGAGCGGCGCGCTGAAGGGCCTGCCGCGCGGGATCGCCTTTCGCCTGATCGAGGCGGGCGGCCTGATCGACCGACGCGACGTCGAACGCGACCTGGCCGCCCTCAGCCAGGCCGAGCGCCGCGCCTTGCGAAGCTTCGCCATCCGCGTGGGCGTCCATTCCGTTTGGCTGCCGGGGGCGATGAAGCCCCGCGCCCGCCATTTCGCCCAGGCCTTCCTGGCGCCGCCGCTGATCGCCGCGACGCCGGACCTGATCCCGGCGCCGACGCCGCCGCCCTCCCCGCGCCGGCTCTCCGCCCACGGCCTGCGCAAGGCCGGCCGGTGGCTGGTGCAGACGGAGACGCTGGAGAAGATGGCCGAACTGCGCGCCGCCGGGCATGGACGCCTCTCGGACGCCGCCCTGGTCGAACTGGGCTGGAGCGCCGACCAGGCCCGGCAGGTGATCGCCGCGCTGAAAACCGTGCGCGCCCAGATGCCCGACAAGGCCGGCCGGGCGCCGCCGATCCCGCACTCCCCCTTCGCCGCCCTGGCGGCGCTGACCGAAGCGCCCGCCGCGCCGCGAAAGCCGCGCCGGCCGCGCCGCAAGGCCCGCGCTTGAGCGAGACCTGTCGCATCGACGTCTGGCTGTGGCGCGCGCGCTTTCTGAAGACGCGCGGACTGGCGGCGGCCTTCGTCGAGGGGGGCGCGGTGCGGCTGACGCACAACGGCGTCCAGGTGCGGCTCGACAAGCCCAGCCGCGCCGTTCGAACCGGCGATCTTCTGACCTTCGCCCGCAACGGGCAGGTCACGACCCTGCGCGTCGAGGCGCTGGGGGAACGGCGCGGGCCCGCCGAGGAGGCCCGCGCCCTCTATTCGCTCGTCACGACTTGATGACGAACTCGCCTTCAATGTGCAGCGCGACCTCGTCCGACACCGCCGGCAGCGCATAGCTGATCCCGAAATCGGAGCGCTTGATCGTCGCTTCGCCGTCGAAGCCGGCCTTGTAGGCGCCCATGGCCGTGCCGGCCTGGTTGAACTCGACCTCGATCGTCACGGGCTTGGTCACGCCGCGCAGGGTCAGGTCGCCGACCACCGTGGCCTCGTTGGGATCGTCGGCGTCCACCGTCACCGAGCGGGACACGAAGGTGGCGGTCGGGTGGTTGGCGGTGTCGAAGAAGTCGGCCGTCTGCAGGTGACGCTTCAGCGCATCGTCGTTCGGCGCCACATCCGTCAGCGGGATGGTGGCTGTCAGGGTGCTGGCCGAGGGATTGGCCGGGTCCAGCGTCAGTTCGGCCTTCACGTTGACGAACTGGCCGACGTACTTGGAGAAGCCCAGGTGGTCGACCGACCAGGTGATCTTGCCGTGGCCGCTGTCCAGCTCATAGGCGCCGGCGCGGACCTCGGCCGGGTTCTGCGTCAGGGCGGCCTGGGCGACCACCGCGCCGCCTGCGCCGAGGCTGAGGGCCACGGCGCCGGCGAGGGCGTATTTCAGGAAGGGAGCGCGCATGGATATGCCTCGTGTCTGACGATTGAAATGCAATCGATACAGTTGCGAATAAGCCTCGCGGTTGTCAAGCCGTCTTGCGAACGCCTCTCGGCTTATACCCCGATGTTGACAGTTGGTTGCACGGCCGCCATGTCGCAGGCCTCCCGCCAGCAACCTCGACCGTCCGACCGCCCAATGACCTACATCGTCACCGACGCCTGCGTGAAATGTAAGTTCATGGACTGCGTCGAGGTGTGTCCGGTCGACTGCTTCTACGAAGGCGAGAACTTCCTGGTCATCGCGCCCGACGAATGCATCGACTGCGGCGTGTGCGAACCCGAATGCCCCGTCGACGCCATCGTCCCGGACACCGAGGACGAGCCCGACGGCAAGTGGCTCCAGATCAACGCCGAATACGCCAAGACCTGGCCCAACATCACCGTCAAGGGCACGCCCCCGCCGACCGCGAACAATATGAACGCGAGACCGGCAAGTACGAAAAGTACTTCAGCCCCAAGCCCGGCAAGGGCTCCTGATTTCATCGGCCTGGTGCGGGCGGCCGGGGTCGAACCGGCAAGGGCTTGCGCCCGACGGATTTTAAGTCCGTTGCGTCTACCAGTTTCGCCACGCCCGCGATCCGGCGCGTCTGTATAGCCAGACGCGCCGGACGGGCAAAGGCGTCAGTGTGCGGCGTCGGGCGAGGCGTCGGCGGGACGCATGGCGCGGAAGTCGACGTCGGAATCCGCGATCAGCCAGACCAGGGCGGCCCAGGCCGCGACGTTCTGGGTCAGCTGCGCCGGGTCGATCTTGTCCAGGGTGTCGTTGGCGGTGTGGTGCAGGTCGAAATAGCGCGTCCCGTCCTGGGCCAGGCCGAAGAAGGGCACGCCCAGCGGCCCCATGGGCCCGATATCGACCCCGCCCTCGGTCTCCACCTGACGCGAGGCCAGGACGCCGATGGGATAGAGGACCCGGTTCGCGGCCTTCTGGAAGTCAGACCCTTGCGCGCCCGCGGGCAGACGCAGGGCGTAAACCCGGTCCGCGCCGAAATCGCTCTCGCCGGCGATGATGTGCGTGTCCAGCGCCGCGCCCTGATTGCGGGCATAGACCCCGCCGCCGTTGCCGGTCTCGCGCGTCGGCTGCGCCACTTCCTCGGACCCGTACAGCACGACGCGGATGGTGCGCGCCGGGCGCCGGCCGCTGTCGGCGATGGCCTTGGCCGCCGCCAGGGTGATGGCGCCGCCTGCCGCGTCGTCGATCGCCCCGGTGCCCAGGTCCCAGCTGTCCATGTGGGAGCCCAGCACGATCACCTCGTCCGGCCGCGCTGCGCCCGGCAGGTCGCCGATCACGTTCTGGCTGTGGGTCTCGTAGGTGCGCGCGGTCGAGGTCAGACGCAGACGCACAGGCTCGCCCATCGCCACCAGCCGGCTGACCTGGTCGGCGTCGGGCGCCGCCAGGGCGAAGGACGGTATGGTCGGCTTTCCGTCGACGTACTGGGTGGTGCCGGTGTGGGGCAGACGGTTCTCGTCCGAGCCGACCGAGCGAAGAATGAAGGCGGCCGCGCCCTTGGCCGCCGCCACGCCCGGCCCGGCGCCGCGCACCCGCGTCTGCGGCCCATAGCCCGAGCCATCCTGCATCGGCCGCATCTGGCCGAAATCGACATAGGCGATCTTGCCGCGAAGCGACCCCTCGGGCGCGGCCTGCAGGTCCTCCAGCGAGGTGAAGCGCACCACCTCGCCCTCGATCCCGCCCCGCGGCGTGGCCGGCGAATGGCCCAGCGCCGCCAGGGCCAGGACCTGGGGATGCGCGCCCAGGACCTCCCCGCTGCTTTGCCCCCGCTCCCAGCCGACCAGCGGGAATTCCTCGATCCGCACATTCTGGAACCCGTGGGCGCGCATGTAGTCGGCGGCCCAGGCGGCGGCCTGCTGCTCGGCGCGCGACCCCGCCGGCAGGGCCCCGAAACGGGTGGTCACCTGGGTCACATAATCCAGGGCGATGTTGGAGCGCATCGCCTGGTCGCGAATGACGACGGCCTGGGCCTCGACGGCGGCGTCCTGCGCCGCCGCGGGCGATGCGCAGACGGCGAGGAAGAGCGCGGCTGCGCTCACGGACAACAGGCGAAGGGACATCGGCGGCTCCGGGACGAAACGAAAGAGCCTGGACCCTAGAGCGTCATCCCAGCCGCCGAAAGGCTCAGCCGTTCTGGAAATAGGGCTCGACCGGCCCCTGCAGCTTCACGGTCAGCGCCTTGCCCTTGCGGTCGACGCGGTTGCCCAGGGCCAGACGCACCCAGCCCTCGGACACGCAGTACTCCTCGACATTGGTCTTTTCCTCGCCCTTGAAGCGCACCCCCACGCCGCGCTGCAGGGCGTCGGCGTCATGGTGCGGGCTGGACGGGTCGACGGACAGGCGGTCGGGCGGGGTGTCGGACATGGCGGGCTCGGCGATCTGGAACGGCGGGGTGATAGCGCCCCGAGGTCGCGGCGCCAACCGACGTCTGTCGCCCGAACGGCGCCCGGGCCCCGCTTCTACTGGACCGTCTGTCGGGGCTGGGCGTCGGCGCCGGGGGCCGCCTGATAGGGTTGCGGCCCGCTGGCGGCCGGGCTTGCGGCTCGGGTCGCGGCGGGCCGGTTGGCGGAAGCGGCGGGCTGACGGGTCGCGGGCCGGCGCGCGGCCGCACGCGTCGACGCGGGGCGCGGGGCCGTCGCCGCGGGGGCGGCCGCCGGGCGCGGGGCCGGGGCGGCGGCGGGCGTCGGCGTTTCCGGCTTCGGCGCCTCCGCGGCCGGGGGCTCCGCGCTTTCGGCGGCCAGGGCGCGGGCGGCCATCTGCTGGGCCTGGAAGCGGGCGGCCAGCTTCTCGGTCAGTTCCTTGGCCTGGGCCGGCTGCATCTGGGCCATGATGGCGGCCAGGGTGCGCGGGCGCATGGCGGCGGCGACCGGCAGGCGGACCCGGTCCTCCAGCGCGGCCATGACCGGCGCGGCCTCCTTGGGCCGCATGGCGGAATAGACCTGGACCAGGCGGTCGATCTCGGCCTTCTCGCGTTCGTCGACCTGGCCCAGCATCTGCTTCATCTCGGCCTTCAGCGCCTCCAGCGCCTGGACCTTGGCGTCGAGTTTCTGCTCGGCGGCCGTCATCAGCGGCAGCATGGTGGCGAAGTCCTGGTCGCGCGCGTCCAGCTGGGTGCGCCGCTGCGACAGCGACTGGATGATGCGCAGTTCGGCCGGAGAGATGCCGGCCTGTTGGGCCAGTTGCTCGGGCGTCAGGGCGCAGGCCGCCGGGGCGGCCTTGGCGGGCGCGGCGGCGGCCGACGGCGCGGCCTCCTCGGCCCAGGCGCGCGCGCCCTCGAACAGGCCCGGCGCCACGCCGACCGCGCGCACGGCGACCACTCCGCCGATGGCGACGGCGATCAGGGGCAGCAGGCGGGGGATGCGGGCCATGGCGGGTCTTTCGGTCTCAGGCGGCGAACAGATCGTCGTCGAGATTACGACGCGCGGTGTTGAGGCTTTGTTTGGCGGTTTGGTTAGCGATCCGCCCGGCGCTCAGCGCCTGGACGATGGAGGCGACATTGTCGCGGCCCGGCGCGGCGGCGCGGCGGCCGCCCGACGGCCCGGCCAGGCCCTGGATGCGCTCGGCCAGGGCGGCCATGCGGCGGGCGCGGTCCTCGTCTTCGGCAGAGACGGCCGGAACGGGCGTTGCGGCGACGGGCGCCTCTTCCTCGGACCTGCGGGAGGCCGGGGCGGGCCCTCGCGCGATCAGCGCCTCCAGCTGCTGCTTGACCTCGCGGGCCTTGATGATCCGGTCGTGCAGCAGATCCGTCTCCTGGCCCGAAGCCCTGAGCGTCGCCAGCGCCGCCTCGGCGCGCCCGGCCGCGGCGTTCAAGTCCGTCACCGCCTGGGCGAACGCCAGCTGGCCCGCGCGCAACGCCGTCAGCTTGCGCTCCAGCTTCACGCCATAGCCGACCGCCGCCACCAGCAGCAGCATCAGCACCGCGTCCATGATCATGCCGGCCATCAGGCGGTCCTCCGGGTCAGGCGCGTCGCCGCGTCCGTGGTGATGGGGCCTTCGACGCGCACGGCCACGTGCTGGCCCTTGCGTCCGATCCGCCCGGTCGTCAGCGGGACCGACCCCGCGCGGATCGACACGTCCGAATCCGGCGCCGTGTTCAACATCAGGGTGTCGCCGACCTTCAGGTTCAGCACGCTGGACAGCGGCGCCTGCTGCTCGTCCAGCACCACCCGCACCTCGGTGTCGGTGGTCCAGAGTTCGGTCGCCAGGTGGCTTTCCCAGATGTTGTCGCGGCCGAATTTCTCACCCATGAACTGCTGCAGCAGCATCTTGCGGATCGGCTCCAGCGTCGCATAGGGCAGCAGCAGTTCGATGCGTCCGCCGCGATCCTCCATGTCGATTCGCAGCTTGATCAGGATGGCCGCATTGGCCGGCCTGGCGATGGCGGCGAATCGCGGATTGGTCTCCAGCCGGTCCAGGTTGAAGTGGACGGGCGTCAGCGGCTCGAACGCCTGGCGGGCGTCGTTCAGAACCACCTCGATCATCCGCTGCACCAGAACGCGCTCGATGGTGGTGTAGGGCCGGCCCTCGATCCGCAGGGCGGCGGTGCCGCGCCGTCCGCCCAGCAGCACGTCGACGATGGAATAGATCAGGTTGGAATCGACCGTCAGCAGGCCGTAGTTGTCCAACTCCTCGGCCCGGAACACCGCCAGGATGGCCGGCAGCGGGATGGAGTTCAGATAGTCGCCGAACCGGATGGAGGAGATGTTGTCCAGCGACACCTCGACGTTGTCCGAGGTGAAGTTGCGCAAGCTGGTCGTCATCAGCCGCACCAGGCGGTCGAAGACGATCTCCAGCATCGGCAGCCGTTCGTAGCTGACCAGGGCGGAGTTGATGATCGATCGGATGCCGGACCGTTCGGAGCCGTCGTCGGCGCCCAGGTCGAAGCCCAGCAGGCTGTCGATCTCGTCCTGGTTCAGCACCCGCTCGGACAGAGCGTCGCTCATGTCGCTCAACGGCTCGAAGCCGGCGCCGCCCAGGATCGAGTTCGGCCGTGTCGCTCATGCCTATTGCACCAGCATTTCTTCGATCAGCACGGCGTCGACCTTGCCCGGCGCGGCGATCAGGTTGACGCGGCGGAGGATTTCGGCGCGCAGCTGATAGGTGCCGGCCGATCCGCTGAGGTCCTCGGGACGCAGTTCGCGCACGAAGCCGGTGAACATGTCCTGCAGGCGCGGCATCTCTTCCTGCAGATGCGTGGCGACCGAGGCGTCGTGCGTCTCCAGCGTCAGCTTCAGCTTCAGGAAGGTCGGACGTCCGTCGGCCGACTGAATGTTCATCACCATGTCCGGCAGGGTGAAGAAGGTCACGCCGTCGGGACCTTCCGCGATCTTGCCCAGGGCGGGATCGGCCTCGCCGCCCTCGCCGCCCCCGCCATGACCGCCGCCCTCCTTCTTCTCCTCGCCGTGACCGCCGCCCTTCTCGGCCTTGGCCTCGCCGTGGCCGCCTTCGGCCTCGGCGGCCGCCGGCTTGGGCTTCAGCATGAAGAAGGCCGCCGCGCCGCCGCCGCCCAGCACCAGCAGGGCGACCGGCGCGATGATGAACAGCAGCGGCAGCTTCTTCTTCTTGGGCGCGGCCTCGCCCTCCCCGCCCTCGCCTTCGGTCGGGGCGGGCGGCGCGGCGTCCGCATTCGCGTCGCCCTTCTTCTTGCCCAGCTTCAACATGCGGTCGACTCACCCCGGATGGTCCCCGGGGAAGATCGACCCAGCTTGGTTAACACGGCGTTTACGATCGGCAGGATTTGCCGAGCGCCACGCCCGCCGCGCCTGGATTAACCCTGTTGGCACGACCGTTGCGAGCCATCGGGGCGAAGGAGCACGCCCCTCGTGGAAAACGCCGCCTACATCGGACTGTCCCGCCAGATGACCCTGCGCCGCGAACTCGACATCGTGGCCAACAACGTCGCCAATGCGGACACCACCGGCTTCAAGGTCGAGCAGCTGATGCTGAGCGCCGAGGTCGGCCAGCGCGCCCGCAACGACGCCATCCGCCCCGGCGCCAGCTTCGTGCTGGACAACGGCGTCGGCCGCGACTTCGGCCAGGGAACCCTGCGCCAGACGGGCCGCACCCTGGACTTCGCGGTCGAGGGCGAAGGCGCCTTCTTCGTGGTTCAGGATGGCGCCGGCCGCCAGGCCTACACCCGCGACGGCGGCTTCACGACCGATCCCACCGGCCGGCTGACCACCAAGCAGGGCCAGCCCGTTCTGGGCGGCGGGGCCGAGATCGTGCTGGACCCCGAACTGGGCGCACCCAGCGTCGGCGCCGACGGCACCATCACCCAGGACGGGGAGATCGTCGGCCAGCTGTCGGTCGTGCGCTTCGGCGCGCTGGGCGTGCTGGAAAAGGGCGGCGACGGCCTCTACCGCAACGCCTCCAACGTCCAGCCGATCGAAGCCAACGACGTGCAGATCCGGCAGGGAATGCTCGAAGGATCCAACGTCAATCCGCTGCTGGAAATGACCAGCCTCATCGAGATCAGCCGCGCCTATGAAAGCGTCACGCGGATGATCGAGAACACCACCGACCTCAGCCGCCGCGCCGTCGAGCGCCTCGGCAAGGCCGCTTAAGGAGAGCCCCTCATGCGCGCTCTGAGAACCGCCGCCTCGGGCATGGCCGCCCAGCAGCTGAACGTGGAGGTCATCTCCAACAACATCGCCAACATGAACACGGTGGGCTTCAAGAAGCAGCGCGCCGAGTTCCAGGACCTGCTCTATCAGAACATCGAGCGGATGGGCGCGCAGTCCTCGTCCCAGGGCAACGTGGTGCCGACCGGCATCCAGGTCGGCGCGGGCGTCAAGGCCGGCGCGGTCTATCGCATCACCGAACAGGGCACGCCCCAGCACACCGGCAATCCCTACGACATGGCCATCGACGGCAAGGGCTTCTTCCAGGTCACCCTGCCCTCGGGCGAGATCGCCTACACCCGGGCCGGCAATCTGCAGGTCAATCCCGAAGGCCAAATGGTCACCGACGACGGCTATCTGCTGGAGCCCGCGGTCACCATCCCCCAGGACGCGGTCGACATCATCATCTCCAAGTCCGGCCTGGTCCAGGTGACCACCGCCGGCCAGGCCGAGCCGACCACCGTGGGCCAGATCGAACTGGCCACATTCTTCAACGAAGCGGGCCTGGAGGCCATCGGCGACAATCTGCTGCTGGAAACCGCCGCCTCCGGCGCCGCCACCATCGGCGCCCCGGGCGAGGTCGGCTTCGGCCAGATCCTGCAGTCCTACACCGAAGCCTCCAACGTCGACGCCGTGTCCGAGATCAGCGCCCTGATCGTGGCCCAGCGCGCCTATGAGATGAACTCCAAGGTCATCAGCACCGCCGACGAGATGCTGTCCGTCGCCGCCCAGGTGAAGAGCTAGATCATGACCCTGCTGCACCGAACCCTGGCGCTGAGCGCCGCCCTCGCCGTCCTGGCCGGCCCGGCCCTGGCCGCGCCCGTGACGCTGAAGGCCAATCCGGTCGACGACGACGGCCGCGTCACCTTGGGCGACATCTTCGATGGCGCGGGCGGGGCCGCTGATGTCGTGGTCGCCCGCCGCGTCGGCCCGTCGGTGGTGATGGAGGCCGGGCAGCTCCAGGCCCTGGCGCGCCAGGCGGGCCTGGACTGGGTCAATCCCAACGGCCTGCGCCGCGTCGCCGTGCGCCAGGGGGTCGCCGAGGCGCCCGGCGCCGTTGCGGCGATCCAGACGCCCGCCGCCGCCCCCGCCCCTGTTCGCGCCGCCTCCCGCCGCCCCGCCGCCCGCGAGACGGTCATCAAGCGCAACGACATGGTGCGCGTCACCTACGAGGTCAGCGGCGTGAAACTGGCCGTCTTGGGCCGCGCCATGCGCGACGCCGCCGTGGGCGAGCCCGTCGCCGTCACCAACACCACCTCCAACCGCATCATCGACGCGGTCGCCGCCGGTCCGGGCCAGGCGGTCGCCGGTCCTGCGGGCGACGCCATCCGCGCCGAAGCCTTTTCCCAGTTCGCCGCCCGCTAGTCCGAGCAGAGAGCCCCGTCATGCGTAAAACCCTTCTCGCCGCCGCCCTGCTGACCGCGTCCGGCCTGAGCGCCTGCTCCACCGCCGTGGAGGCCGTGCGCGGTCCCGAACTGGCCCCGATCGGCTATCCGGCGGCCCTGGTCCCCGTCCAGCAGACCTATCTGCCGGCTCCCCGCTCGGAGGCCCAGCCCGCCAGCGCCAACAGCCTGTGGCGCACCGGCGCCCGCTCCTTCTTCGGCGACCAGCGCGCGCGTCACGTCGGCGACATCCTGACCGTCCGCATCGACATCGACGACCGCGCCCAGACCCAGAACAGCACCACGCGCGCGCGCTCCAACGACATCTCCGCCGGCGTCAACAGCCTGCTGGGCCTGGAAAGCGCCGCCAACCGCGCCTTCCCCAACGCCTTCGACCCGTCGCGCCTGGTCGATCTGGGCGGCGAGGTGAATGCCGCCGGCTCCGGCTCGGTCAATCGTTCGGAACGCGTCTCCCTGACGGTGGCCGCCGTGGTGACCGAGGTGCTGGCCAACGGAAACCTGGTGATCCAGGGCCGCCAGGAGGTCCGCACCAACCGCGAGGTGCGCGAACTGACCGTCGCCGGCATCGTGCGGCCCGAGGACATCTCCTCGGCCAACGCCATCAGCCACACCCAGATCGCCGAGGCGCGCATCTCGTACGGCGGACGCGGGGACATCAGCCGGGTGCAGGCCACCCCCGCAGGCCAGAGCCTGATCGAGCGTTTCAGCCCCTTCTGACGCGGCGCCCGGCAGAAAACGCCGGGCCCGGCAAGCGCGGCCGTGAACCCATGACGCCAACCGGCGTTAGTTCGGCGATGTTGAAGTTCCTGGTCCCCGCCGTCGCCTGTGTCGCCCTGGTCGCCGCCAGCGCCCGGACGCAGACGCTCGACGCCGCCTCCACGGCCCCGGAGATGGCCTGGCGCCTGGACCACGAGGGTCCGGTGGCCAAGCTGACCTACGGCGCGGCGAATTCGGATCACCTGGCGGTGATGATCACCTGCCAGCCGGGCGAGGGCGTGGCGGTCTTCTATGGCGCCGCCCACCCGGACAGCCCGCGTCTTCTCAAGGCCTCCAGCACCCCGCAGCCCGTGGACCCCCTGTCCAACGGCGCCGCCTACGAAACCCAGGTCGCGCTGGACGATCCCAGCCTGACGGGCCTGGCGCGAAACGGTTCCTTGCGTCTGATCGGCGACGACGGTTCCACGGTCCTGACCGCAGATCGGCAAGCTCGCGGCATGGCGGCCGACATGCTGGCCTATTGCGGTTCGTCGCGCGTCTGACGACATTGGCGCCGACGCGGCGTTGCGCGTCGTCGGCGGGGGCTGACGCATGACCCTGATGGTTTCCCTTTTGCTCGCCGCCGCCTTGCAGGCCGCGCCCGGGCCGGCGTGGACCTGGACGCTTTATGACGGCGACGGGCCGGTGGTCCTGGCGAACGAGGCGCCCGACACGCCCGATCTGCGCGCCACCCTGCAATGCGACCGCGGCGCCGGGGCCGTTGAGGTGTCCCTCTATGATCCGCCGGCCCAGCCCGGATTCGCCCGCGTCAGCGCCGGTCGCGCCTCGACGACCACCGAGGCGCAGGCCGGCCGCGACGGCGCCGTCAGCTTCGTCGTGCGCGCAGACCATCCGGTCTTCGCCGCCTTCGCCGGAACCGGCCTGATGACCGTCGCAGTCGGCGACGACCAGAGCCAGATCGTGGTCCAGCCCCGTCATCTGGGCAAGCTGCGCCGCTTCACCGACCTTTGCGCGGGATAGAGATCATGCGCCTCGCCATTCTTTCCGTTGCACTGACCGCCGCCGCGCTCTCGGCCTGCGCCACCTCGCCCCGCCAGCCCGCCCCCGTCGCCGCCGCCGCCGCGCCCGCGCCGATCGACGGCTACGACTGGTTCATGCACCAGGACGGCGGCGAGGCCATGCTGGCCTACGGCGTGGCGGACAGCGACGAGGTCAAGCTGCGCTTCGACTGCGGCAAGGGAACGGGCCGCCTGCATCTGATCGCGCCGGCCGTGAAGGGCGAGCGGCAGTTCCATCTGGAATCCGGCGGCGACACGGAACGGTATCCTGCCTCTCTCGAGCCCTCGGGGCTGCACGACGGCGACCTGATGAACGGCGAGGCGCCGGCTGACGCGCCCGTGTTCCAGCGTTTTCGCCGCCTGGGCTGGATCGCCGCCTGGCGGGGTCAGGACCGCGAGGTCTATGCCGCCCATCCCGGGTCCGAAGACAAGGTCGAGGCCTTCTTCAGCGTCTGCGGCTGACCCTTTCCCCTTTTCCGTGACGGCTTGACGGCGGCGCCCGCCTCGGCTTGCCTGCCGCCCTGTTTCGGGAGGGGTTCATGAAGGTGTCTCATCTGGCCGTCGCGGCGGCCCTGGCCTTGGGCGCGCCGGCGGCCGCCCTGTCCCAGGCGGCCTCGCCCGCCGAAGCGTCCAGCCCTTCGCCCAGCACGGCGGACGCCGCGCTGGAACAGATCGTCGCCGACTACGAAGCCTATCAGAAGTCCGTCGACCCCCTGTCCGCCAGCGGCGAGGGCGATCTGGAGGCGATGGCGCGGATTCCCGACCTGTCGCGCGCCTTCGAACTGGCTCAGAGGGCGCCGATGGAGGGCTTCGTGCGCCGCCTCCAGGCCATCGACACGGGCGACCTGTCCCACGCCAACCAGATCAACCACGCCTTCCTGCTTTACGTCCTGGCGCGCGGGATCGAAGGGCTGGATTACGACACCGGCCGGCTGGCCTTCGACAGCGAGGGCGGGCCGGGCACCTGGGCCATCTACATGGGCTCCAGCACTCGCCTGAACTCGATCGCCGAGGCCGAGGCCTATCTGAAACGGGTCGAAGGCTTCGCCACCATCTACGCCCAGACCACCGACAACGCCCGGCGCGGGCTGGAGACGGGCATGGTCCAGGCCCGTTCCGTGACCCAGAGCGCCATCGAACTGGCCCGCAACGACGTCGACACGCCCGCCGACGCCGATCCCCTGTTGAAGCCCCTGTCGACCCTGCCCTCGACCGTCTCCCAAGCGGACAAGGATCGCCTGGCCGCGCGCGCCGCCGAGGTGATCGCCCGCGACATCGTGCCCGCCCGTCAGGCCTGGCTGGCGTTCCTGGAAACCGAATATCTGCCCAAGGCGCCCGTCGAGCCTGGCCTGGCGCACCGGCCGGGCGGAAAGGCCCTCTACGCCTATCTGGTTCGCGGCCACACCACTACGGACCTGACGCCGGACCAGATCCACCAGATCGGACTGGACGAGGTCGCCCGCATCCGCGCGCGCATGGACGTGGAGATGAAGGCCTCCGGCTGGACCGGCGACTTCGCCGGCTTCCTGAACTTCCTCCGCACCGATCCGCAGTTCTACGCCGCGACGCGCGAGGAACTGCTGGAGAAGGCCTCGGAAATGGCCAAGCGCGCCGACGGCGGCCTGCCGCCGCTGTTCGCCACCCTGCCGCGCCTGCCCTACGACGTGCAGCCCGTCCCGCCCCAGATCGAGGAGAACTACACCACCGGCCGGTACAATGGCGGCTCGATGCAGAACGGCGTGGCCGCCCACTACATCGTCAACACCTCCAAGCTGGACCAGCGCCCGCTCTACGAACTGCCGGCCCTGACGCTGCACGAGGCCGTGCCCGGCCACCACGTCCAGATCGCCCTGCAGCAGGAGGCCGAGGGCCAGCCCTACTTCCGCCGCCAGGCCAACGTCAGCGCCTTCACCGAGGGCTGGGGCCTGTACGCCGAGTATCTGGGCGAGGAGATGGGCTTCTACCGCACGCCCTATGAACGCTTCGGCCGGCTGTCCTACGAGATGTGGCGCGCCTGTCGGCTGGTGGCCGACACCGGCCTGCACTGGATGGGCTGGAGCGAGGAGCAGGCCCGCGCCTGCTTCCGCGACAACTCGGCCCTGGCGCCGCACAACATCGAGACCGAACTTCAGCGCTATATCGGCTGGCCCGGCCAGGCCACGGCCTACAAGATCGGCGAGATCCGCCTGCGCGACATCCGCGCCCGCGCCGAGCGAGAACTGGGGTCGAACTTCAACATCCGCACCTTCCACGACGCCCTGCTGACCGAAGGCCCCCTGCCCCTGGCCCTGCTGGACCAGCGCATGGACGCCTGGATCGCGGAGCAGAAATAAGCCCTTCCCCGCTTGTCGGGGGAAGCGTCAGGTCGTGCCGCGCAGCGACACACCTGACGATGGGGGAAGTATCCTCTTGAAGGAGCACGTCCCTCTTCGACCCTGGTTCGCTTCGCGAACGACGACCCTACGCCCACTCCGGGACCGGAAGGCCCTTCGACGCCAGGAAGGCCGGGTTGAACAGCTTGGACGCATAGCGCGATCCGGGGTCGCACAGGCAGGTGACGATGGTCCTGCCCGGCCCCAGTTCGCGCGCCAGGCGCACGGCGCCGGCGATGTTCACGCCCGCCGACCCGCCCAGCGACAGCCCCTCGTGCTTCACCAGGTCGAACAGGATCGGCAGGAACTCCGCGTCCTCGATCCGATAGGCGTAGTCGGGCTTGAACCCCTCCAGATTGCCGGTGATGCGCGCCACGCCGATGCCCTCGGTGATGGACGACCCCTCGCCGCTCATCTCGCCCTTGGTGAACCAGTTGAACATGGCCGCGCCCGCCGGGTCGGCCAGGGCGATGGTCACGTCGGGCTTCTGTTCGCGCAGATAGGTCGACACGCCCGCGATGGTGCCGCCCGATCCGACGGCGCTGACGAAGGCGTCCACACGCCCCCGGTCTGGCGCCAGATCTCCGGGCCGGTGTTGAAATAGTGGGCGTCGCGGTTGGCGGTGTTGTCGAACTGGTTGGCCCAGATCGCGCCGGCGTCTTCGCTCTCGTTCAACTCGGCCGCCAGACGCCCGGAATAGTGGACGAAATGGTTGGGGCTGGAGAAGGGCGCGGCGTCCACCTCGACCAGGCGGGCGCCCAGCGAACGGATGGCGGACTTCTTCTCCTCGGACTGGGTGCGCGGATGATGACGATCACCACCGGATGGCCCAGCGCCGCCCCGACCAGGGCCAGGCCGATGCCGGTGTTGCCGGCCGTGCCCTCCACGATCGTCCCGCCGGGCCGCAGCGCCCCCGACGCCCGCGCGCCCTGGACGATGGACAGGGCGGCCCGGTCCTTGATCGAGCCGCCGGGGTTCATGAACTCGGCCTTGCCCAGGATCTCGCACCCCGTCTCGTCGGACAGGCGGTTCAGGCGGATCAGCGGCGTATCGCCGATCAGGTCGATGACGGAGGCGTTGGCGGACAATGTGAAACTTTCAGGCGAAGTCGAAGGAGGATCAGGCGGCCTTGCGCTTGCCTAAGTGGATGCCGCACTCGACCTTGTCCATGCCCGACCAGCGGCCGGCGCGCGCATCCTCGCCGTCGTCCACCGCGCGGGTGCACGGCCAGCAGCCGATCGAGCGATAGCCCTGCTCGACCAGCGGGTGGCGCGGCAGGTCGCGCGCATCCAGCCAGGCCTCCACGTCGTCCCCGGTCCACTCCGCCAGCGGATTGATCCGCAGCACCCCGTCCAGCACCTCGAACGGCCTCAGGTCCGCCCGGGTCGAGGCCTGATAGCGCTTGCGCCCGGTGATCAGGGCGTCGAACCCCGCCGTCGCCCGCGCGAGGGGCCGCACCTTTCTCAGGTCGCAGCAGGCGTCGGCGTCCGTCTTCCACAGGTCGTCGCGCGCATCCAGCGTCGCCTTCTCCTCGGCGTCCGGCGTCACCAGCCGCACGTCCGTCAGGCCCAGCGCCCTGGTCAGCTGGGTGCGATAGGACAGGGTCTGCAGGAAATGCTGGCCCGTTTCCAGGAAGACCACCGGCACGTCGGCCTTCTCGCGCGCCACCACGTCCAGCAGCACCGCCGATTCCGCGCCGAAGGAGGAGATGGCGCCGACCTTCAGCCCCAGCGCCGGGTCCAGGGCCGCCTTCACGATCTCGGCCGCGCCCTTGCCCGCCGTCTCGCGGTTCAGACGGTCTGCCAGGGCGTCCAGGTCGCGGTCGTTGGCCGCCGCGCGGCGGCGCCGCCAGATGGACGGATCGGGATCGACGGCGGGCTGATAGGCGGCGCTGAAGGCCTGGTCCATCCGCGCCCAGGCCGCCCGGTCCGCGCCGGGCGCCAGCTCCACCGCGTCGAACCCCGAACGCCGCAAATGCCGCGCCTGGTCCGGCAGCACCTTGCCCGCCGCGATCAGCTGGCCGCGATAGCCCCGCTCGCGCAGCACCGCGGCCAGGGAAAAGCCGCGCCCGTCGCGGAAGGCGTCGAACTCCAGCACCAGCACGTCCTCGGCCGCCGCGGCGGCCTCCACCTCTTCCAGCGGGGTCGTCACCGAAAGGCGCAGGCCGTTCTGAATTCCCTCAAGCGTTTGCAGCATCGAGCGTCTCATAGATGGCGTCGCGGAAGGGCTCGGGACCGACCCGGCGCACCGTGTCGATGAAGCGCTCGCCCTCGGCGCGGATTTGCAGATAGCGGTCCAGGGTCCGCTGGATGGCCGGCGCCACCTCTTCGGACGGCAGGCTCTTGCCGACGATGTCGCCCAGCGCCGCCTGTTCGTCGGGCGAGCCGCCGACGGTGATCTGGTAATATTCCTCGCCCTTGCGATCGACGCCCAGCACGCCGATGTGGCCGACGTGGTGGTGGCCGCAGGCGTTGATGCAGCCGCTCATGTTGATCCGCACCGGACCCAGCTTCTCCTGATAGTCCAGGTCCGCCAGCCGCTTGGACAGCGCCTGGGCCACCGGGATCGAGCGGGCGTTGGCCAGGCTGCAGTAGTCCAGCCCCGGGCAGGCGATGACGTCGGTGGCCAGGTCCGCATTGGCCGTCGCCAGACCCGCCTGGCGCAGGGCCCGCCACACCGCCGGAACGTCGTCCAGCCTGACGTGCGGCAGGACCAGGTTCTGCTCATAGGCGGCGCGCAGTTCGTCGAACGAATAGCGCTCGGCCAGGTCCGCCACCGCCTCCATCTGGTCCGCCGTGATGTCGCCGGGCACCCCGCCGACGGGCTTCAGCGACACCACCACCGAGGCGTAGCCGGCCTGGCGATGGCGGCGCACATTGTTGCGCGCGAACCGGGCGAAGTCGGGATCGGCCAGCAGCGCCCGGTCGAACGGCGCGCTGACCTTGGGCAGGTCCTCGAACGGCGGCGGGGCGAAATAGGCCTTGATCCGCTCGGCCTCGTCCTCGGGGATGCGCAGGTCCTCGCGGCGCAGGGTGGCGTAGTGCCGATCCACCTCCTCGCGGAAGGCGTCGATCCCCAGCGAGGCGACCAGGATCTTGATCCGCGCCTTGTGGATGTTGTCGCGCCGCCCCAGCAGGTTCCAGGCCCGCAGGATGGCGGTCAGATAGGCCAGCAGGTCCGCCGCCGGGACAGCCGATGCGATCTCCTGGCCGATGTGCGGCAGACGCCCCTGCCCGCCGCCGACGAAGACGCGGAAGGCGGTCCCGCCGTCGTCGCCCTTCACGATCTGCAGCCCCACGTCGTGGGTGCGGATCGCCGCCCGGTCCTTCTCGGCCCCGATCACCGCGATCTTGAACTTGCGCGGCAGGAACGAGAATTCCGGATGGATGGTCGACCACTGGCGGATGATCTCGCACCAGGGACGCGGATCCTCGATCTCGTCCTCGGCGGCGCCGGCGAAGACGTCGGTGGTGACGTTCCGGATGCAGTTGCCGCTGGTCTGGATGGCGTGCATCTCGACCTCGGCCAGGTCGCTCAGGATCGCCGGCAGGTCGGTCAGGGCCGGCCAGTTGTACTGGATGTTCGTCCGCGTGGTGAAGTGGCCGTAGCCCTTGTCGTAGGTGCGCGCGATGTGCGCCAGCCGGCGCATCTGGCGGCTGTTGAACGTCCCATAGGGAATGGCGACGCGCAGCATATAGGCGTGCAGTTGCAGATAGACGCCGTTCATCAGCCGCAACGGCTTGAACTCGTCCTCGGTCAGGGCGCCGGACGCGCGGCGGGCCACCTGGTCGGCGAACTCCTCGACCCGTTCGCGCACCACGGCGTGGTCGAACTCGTCATAGCGATACATCAGGCCAGGCCCCCGTTGACGTCGAGGTCGACGCTGTGGCCGACGGTCGGCCCGGCCGAGCGGATGCGCTCCTTCAGCCGGTCGCGCCCGGACGGCGTGCGGTCCTGCACCTCGACCAGATAGGGGTTCACGAAAACCTCGGGCCGACCGGCGACCTCGGCCAGGACGATCTCGGCGGCCGGATCGTCCAGCACCGAAGCCTGGTCGATGCGGTCGACCGGCTGGTTGTCCACGCCCGCATAGATGACGCGGCCGTCCGACAGGCGGTTGGCGGTGACGATCTTCATGCCGCGAACTCCGCGCGGACGTCCAGCTGGGCCGCCGAAAACGCCGCCGTCTCGCCGACGAACAGCAGGGCCGGGCCGGTCAGGCTCGCGCCGCGCACCAGGGCGCCCAGGCCGTCCAGACGGCCGGTCAGCACCCGCTCGTCCGGCCGGCTGCCGTTCTCGACGATGGCGACCGGGGTCGATCCGGCGCGTCCGGCGGCGATCAGCCGGGCCGCCGTCTCCTCGGCCCGGTCGACGCCCATGTAGATGGCCAGGGTGTGGTTCGGCGCCGCCAGCCGCGTCCAGTCGGCGTCGACGCCGCCCGGCTTGGCCTGGGCCGTGACGAAGGTCACGGCCTGGGCGTGGTCGCGATGGGTCAGGGGCACGCCCGCCGAGGCCGCGCAGGCCAGCGCCGCCGTCACGCCGGGAACGACGAAGACCGCAACGCCCGCCGCGCGCACGGCCTCCAGTTCCTCGCCGCCGCGCCCGAAGACGAAGGGGTCGCCGCCCTTCAGCCGAACCACCCGGTGGCCGGCGCGGGCCTCTTCGATCATCAACGCCTCGATCTGGTCCTGAGGGACCGAGTGGTCGCCGCGCGCCTTGCCGACATACAGCCGCTTGGCGTCGCGCCGCGCCCGCTCCAGCACCGCCTCGGGCACCAGGCGGTCGTGGATGATGACGTCGGCGTCCTGCAGCACCCGCAGCGCCTTCAGCGTCAGCAGTTCGGGATCGCCCGGCCCCGCGCCGACGATGTGGACCACGCCCTGTTCCGGCGCGGCGACGTTCAGCAGGCGCAGCATCTCGCGGCGCGCCTCGGCCGTGCGGCCCTCGGCGGCCAGATCGGCGGCGGGCCCTCGAAAAGCCCGTTCCCAGAACCGGCGGCGCGCCATGAAGTCCGGCACGCTGGCCTTCACCGTCTCGCGCAGTTCGCGCGCCATCCGCGCGACATTGGCCAGGCCGGCCGGCAAGACGCCTTCGATGCGCGTGCGGACGTCGCGCGCCAGGATCGGCGCGGACCCGCCGGTCGCCACCCCGACCACCACCTCGTCGCGATCGATCAGGGCGGGGGTCTGGAAATCGCTCAGCCCCGGCTGGTCCACCACATTGACCTGCGCCCCGCCCGCCCGCGCCAGCCCGGCCAGGCGCGCGGCCTCGGCCACGTCCTGCAGGGCGATGAAGACCAGGCGCGCGCGCCGGCGAAATCCTGGGCGTGCGGCGTCCGGCCGGCCGGCGCGGGCGCGCCTTGCGGCGTTTCCAGCGTTGCGGGCTCGCCGTCCGGCGCGAACCAGGCCAGGTCGGCGGGCGTGTTCAGAAACAGTCGCAGTTTCGCCAGCGCCGGCTCTCCGGCGCCTACGATCACGACCCTGGCGGCCTCCAGCGGCACGGAGGCGAGAAATACACGCATCGTCTTGCTTTCACGGCCGTCGCGGGGGAAGAAGGATCGACGGCGAAATCGCACCTTCGGATTCCCGTCCGTTTGTCGCAAACCAGATTGCGTCCCGCTCACTGATAGGATTTCTAACGGCGATGGCTCGATCGCTCCTTCCCCTGAACGCCCTGCGCGCCTTCGAGGCGGCCGCCCGGCACCTGAACTTTTCGCGCGCGGCGGACGAACTGGCCGTAACGCCGGGCGCCGTCAGCCAGCAGATCCGGCTGCTGGAGGACATCGTCGGCGGCCCCCTGTTCATGCGCGAGGCGCGGGGCCTTCAGCTGACCGACCTGGGCCGGGGGGCCACGCCGCTGCTGCGCGAGGGCTTCGAGCGGCTGATGGACGCCTCCGCCCTGCTGCGCGAGCCGCCGCGCCGGAAACAGGTCTCGATCAGCGTCGCGCCCGGTTTCGCCTCCAAATGGTTGATGCCGCGCATGGACGATTTCCACGCCGTTCACCCGGAGATCGAGCTGTGGGTCTCGGCCGACATGGAGCCGGCGGACCTGTCCGAGGGCAAGATCGACCTGGCGGTGCGCTACGGTCCCGGCGACTATCCCGGCCACACCGTCGAGCGGCTGATGACCGAGACGGTGCTGCCGGTCTGCGCCCCGGCGCTGATGCATGGCGACCATCCGATCCGCGACCCCGCCGACCTTCTGCACCACGCCCTGCTGCACGACATGTCCAACGACGGCGACCCCAGCCGCCCGGACTGGGCCATGTGGCTGAAGGCGCGCGGCGTTCGCCATCCCGACCCGCGCCGGGGTTC
The DNA here is from genome assembly GCF_023503965.1 of Brevundimonas albigilva. GTDB lineage: Bacteria > Pseudomonadota > Alphaproteobacteria > Caulobacterales > Caulobacteraceae > Brevundimonas > Brevundimonas albigilva. The sequence goes on from NZ_CP097298.1 coordinate 820,279, forward strand.
GCGCTTCAACCAGTCCAGCCTTCTGATCGAGGCGGCGGCGTCGGGCCGCGGCGTGGCCCTGGCCAAGCGCACCCTGGCCCAGGCCGACCTGACCTCCGGCCGACTGGTCGCCCCCTTTCCCGACGGGTCGGAGGCGGTGGGCTTCGTCTATTCCGTGGTCCAGCCCCGCGACCGGCCGCCCTCGCCCAGCGCCACGGCCTTCGTCGCCTGGCTGAAGAAGCAGGCCGTGGACCACGACAACACCATGGGCCAGCTCTGAGGCCCGCCTCTGAGGCCCAGTTCCAGGGTGAAGACCTCAGGCGGCGGCTGGCAGCGCCACGGGCCGGTCGGTGACGACGAACAGGTGCTCGACGTTCCTCAGCCGCCCGACCTGACCGACCTTCTCGCCCTTGGGATTGTGGATGCCGATGCGGGCGCCGACGTAGCGGGGGTGGGCGATCTCCACCACCTGCACATGGCCCCGCGCCGACAGCATCTCGACCAGGTCCGCGCGGCTCAGATAACCCTCGTCGTTGAAGCTGACGATCAGGTTCGGCGCCCGCACCCGCTCGATCACCGCGCGCAGGGCGGGGCCGATGCCGGGGCGGCTGTTGAAGGCGCTCTTGCGGGTCTTCACGTCGATGCGCTTGTTGGCCACGCCATAGGTCTCGGGCCGGTCCCACAGCACCAGGCTCTCCCACACATGGTAGTTGGCCAGGTAGGAATGCTGGTTGTAGGGCGGGTCCAGATAGACCAGGTCCGCCTCCACCTCCGCCGCCATCTCGATCGCATCGCCCCGCGTCGCGCGGCATGGCGCCCCGACCGAGGGCAGGATGTCGGGCAGGCGCAGTTCCAGCGGCTTCAGCGCCCGCGGCGCCCAGCGCTTCATATAGGCCATCTGCACCCCGGCGGTGGAATCCACCCGGTCGGCGGCCTCCATCAGGCTGACCAGGGCGACGGCCTTCAGTTCAGGCTCCAGGCTCAGGGTCTCGATCCGCTCGCGCATGGCGTCGATCCGCGCCCCGTTGTCGGGATGGAAATAGCGGGCGTCCTCGCAGAAGGCCTGGGTGAACCAGCCGGCCTGGGGCCGGACCTCCCGCAGTTCGGCCAGCACCGCCTCGGCCGGCGCCAGCCAGCGGTCCCGGTCCGCCTGGACATAGGCCGTGGCCAGGGTGTGGGCGTAGGCGTTGTGGTCGTTCGACCAGACCTCGAAGCCCTGCCGCTTCAGCGCATGGCCGACCCGGGCCGTGCCGGAGAACAGGTCGCACACCCGTCCGCGGTCCGGCAGCAGGCCCGCCACCGCTCCCGTCACATGACCCAGCAGGGCGCGCTTGGAGCCGATGTACTTGATCATGTGCGCGGCCGACTCATCGACCTCAGACTAGCCGCCCGCGCGACAAAGCGGGAGGGGTCACCCCTTGCGGCGCGCCTTGGGCTTGGCGGCCGGCGCGTGGGCCAGGCGCAGCAGATTGGCCGCGCCCGGCGCCCCGAAGGGCGTGCCGGCCAGGATCAGGATGCGCTGTCCCGGGTCGGCCAGGCCGTATTGCAACGCCCCGGCGACGGCCTGGTCGGTCACCTGTTCCAGCGAATCCGGCTGGTCGCCCAGGCGCGGCTCCAGCCCCCACACCAGCGCCAGCCGACGCGCGGTCGAGGCGTTGGGCGTCAGGGCCAGGATGGGCTTCAGCGGCCGTTCCCGCGCCATGCGCCGCGCCGTGCCGCCCAGGGTGGTGAACACCACCATGCAGGCGGTGGACGGGGCGTCGGCCGCCTTTCGCGCCGCGCCCACCAGGGCGTCGACGTCATGTTCGTCCATGCCGGCGTGTTCGGCGCCCATCAGGCTGGGCCACATGGGGTCCCTTTCGACACGCTCGATGATGCGGCTCATGATGCCGACGGCTTCCAGCGGATAGTCGCCCGAGGCCGTCTCGGCCGACAGCATCAGGGCGTCGGCGCCCTCATAGACGGCGTTGGCCACGTCGGTCGCCTCGGCGCGGGTCGGGGCCGGGGCGCTGGTCATGGATTCCAGCATCTGGGTGGCCACGATCACCGGCACGCCGCGATTGCGGGCGGCGCGCACGATCTGCTTCTGAGCGACCGGCACCTCCTCGGGGTCCATCTCGACGCCCAGGTCGCCGCGCGCCACCATCACCCCGTCGCAATAGTCCAGGATGGCCTCCAGGTCGGCCAGCGCCGCCGGCTTCTCGATCTTGGCCAGGCAGGCGGCCTGACCGTTCACGATCCGCTTCAGCTCGGCCATGTCCTCGGGCTTCTGCACGAAGCTCAGCGCCACCCAGTCCACCCCCATGCGCAGGGCGAAGGCCAGGTCCTCGCGGTCCTTGGGCGTCAGGGCCGAAACCGGGATCACCGCCTCGGGCACCGCCACGCCCTTGCGGTCCGACAGCTTGGAGCCGCTCTCGACCGTCACGTCGGCCCATTCGTCGGTGCGCTTGCCGACGCGCAGCCGCACCCGGCCGTCGTCCAGCAGCAGCAGCATCCCCTCGCGCAGGGCCTTGAAGATTTCCGGATGCGGCATCTGCACCCGCGTCTCGTCCCCCGGCGTCGGGTCCAGGTCGAAGCGCATGACGTGGCCCGGCTTGACCGCGATCTCGACATCCTTGAACCGGCCCAGCCGCAGCTTGGGCCCCTGCAGGTCGGCCAGCACGCCCAACGGCCTCTGCAAGGCCATCTCGGCCCCGCGCACGGCCTTCAGCGCCGCCGCGTGATCGTCGTGCGAGCCGTGGCTGAAGTTCAGGCGGAACACGTCCACCCCGGCCTGGGCCAGGGCCTTGACGGTCCCCGGCGCACGGCTGGCGGGCCCCAGGGTCGCGACGATGCGCGCGCGGCGGGCTCTGTTCATGGGGGCTCCTGGGGGCTTGGCGGCTCTGGCGGCCGCTGGGGATCAGCGTTCCGGCCCTCTACTGCCAACGAAACCCCCGCGGCGTAAGGCCTCGCCCCCGCCGGGAAACACGAGTTTACGACCCCGAAACAGGAGTTTATCGGCCCCCGCCCGTCGGCGTCGCGTCGCAGGCGTCGACGGCGAAGCCGTTCAGGTCGATGCAGCGCCCTTCGACCTGCGGCGTCTGAACCCCGATGACGTGGGCCAGGGTGGGGGCGATGTCGATGGTCCGGATCGGCAGGAACCGCTCCTCACCCGTCGCGCCCGGCCACCAGAAGATGATCGGCACCCGGCGATCGTATTCCCACGGCGTCCCGTGGCCCGAAATCGCGCCCCCGACCCGGCCGCCCATCACCACGTTCGGCTGGAAGGCCAGGATGATGTCCGGCGACCGCTCCGCGACCACCGACAGGCGCATCCGCTCCTCGACGGTCAGCATTTCGGGATTGCGGGTGTCCGGGAGCGGCAGGGCCAGCATCCGCTCGCGCGTCTCGGCGAAGGCGACGTCCGGCAGCTGGCGCAGGCGTTCCACCGCCGCCTCGGCCACCTGGGTCCGCAGGGGTTCGGGCAGGGCGCGGCCGTGGGCGTCGGCCACGATGACGCCGCTGCCTCCCTGCTGCAGGGGCGCCGCTTCCAGGCCGAAGCGTTGCGCCAGTTCGGCGCTCACCGCCTCGAAGGCGTCCATGTCGGCCCGGTGGGCGTGGGGATAGCCGCGCGCGGCCAGGCGCTCGACGAAATCGGATCCGCCGTGGTCGGCCGTCAGCACCACCAGCGCCCCGCCCGGAACCTGGGCCAGCCTGTCCAGGAAGCCGCCCAGGGCTTCGTCCAGCCGGTGCTGCTGCTCGCACATCTCCGGCCCCTGGGTGCCATAGCCGTGGCCGATGCGATCGGTGCCCGACAGGCTGACGCCCAGCATGTCGACCGACGCGCCCTGCCCCAGCTTCTGGCTGTCCAGCAGATATTCCGCCGCCTTCACCGTCTGTTCGTCCAGCATCGGCGAGGTGTCGAACTTCAGGTTCGTCGGCGGCAGGACGGAATGGAAGGTCTGGCCGCGAATGACCCAGTCGCCGCCCAGCGCGCGGCAGTCGTCGTGGCGATAGTCCCACGTCACCGGCTGGGCGGCCATCTCGGCCCGGAAGGCGGTGTTGAAGCCGGCCACCGGCGCCAGCCGCGCCTCGGCCCTCTGTCCCGGCTCGACATAGGTGGTCAGGCCGAAGTCGTCGGTGAACCAGAAGGCCTGGCCGTGATGGCCCGCCAGGTTGATCGCGCCCCGGTCCTTGCCCGAGACGGCGAAGACCTTGCTGTCGGGGCTGACGGCCAAGAGCCAGTCGCCCAGCGTGGTCGCCTTCAACTGGTCGGGGCCGACCGGGCCGTTGTCGGTGTCGCGCCCGTGCGCCAGGGTGTTCTGCGGCGCGGCCAGGCAATAGACCTCCTTGCCCGTGGCGGAATCGATCCAGTCGTTGGCGGGAAGGCCCGTTTCGGCCGGGTGCATCCCGGTCAGGACGGTGGAGTGGCCGGGGCAGGTCTCGGTCAGGCCGTGCGTCTGATAGCCGTTGATCGACACCAGCCCCTGGTCGGCCAGCCGCTTCAGACCGCCCGTGTAGCGGCCGCGATACTGGTCGAACAGATTGGCGCTGAATTGGTCGACCACGATGGTGACGATCAGGCGGGGCGGCGCGGCGCGCTCCTGGGCGGTCGCCAGGCCGGGGACCGCCGCCCCCGCCGCCAGAACCGCCGAAAGCAAGGCCGGTGCGAACTTCATCATGCCACTCCTGAAACGTCGGACGCTGTTGCCTCTATCGGCGCCGCATTGCAACGCCGTGACAGACGCCCGCCGGTCTCAGGGGATCGCCGGTCTCAGGTCGCGGCCTCGGGCTCCAACCGCGCCATCGAGGGGCGCTCGTCCGCCTTGGACGCCGCCACGGCCTCGACCGCGCGCATGACGCGCAGCAGGTTCTCGCCCGAAATCTTGCGGATGTCCGCCTCGGTCCAGCCCGCCGCCATCAACGCGGCCAGGATGCGCGGATAGGCGTCGACCCCGCCCATGCCTTCCGGCAGGCTGCCGATGCCGTCGAAGTCGGCGCCCAGGCCCACATGGTCGATCCCCGCCACATCGCGAACGTGCTGGATATGGGCGACCACGTCGGCCAGCGTCGCCTGGGGCGTCGGATGCGCCTGCATCCAGGCCGTCATGCCCGCCTCGACCGCCGCTGGATCGCCGGGGTTCAGCGACTTCAGCCGGGCGTCCTCGGCCGACCGATCGGCGTTCCAGGCGCGCACCGTCTCCGAGACGAAGCCGGGCGCCAGGTTGATCATCACGATCCCGCCGTCCTCCGGCATCATCCGCAGCACCTTGTCGGGAACGTTGCGGGGGTGGGCCGTCACCGCCCGCGCCGAGGAATGGGAGAAGATCACCGGCGCCTGCGACACCCGCATGGCGTCCAGCATGGTCTCCTCCGAGACGTGGCTCAGGTCCACCATCATGCCCAGGCGGTTCATCTCGCGCACCACCGCCTCGCCAAAGGCGTTCAGCCCGCCCCACTTCGGCGCGTCCGTCGCGCTGTCGGCCCAGCTGGTGGTCTTGGAATGGGTCAGGGTCATGTAGCGCGCGCCGGCCCGGTGGAATTCGCGCAGCAGCGCCAGGGAGTCGTCTATGGAATAGCCGCCCTCCATGCCGATCAGGCTGGCGATGCGCCCGGAGGCGAACACCGCGTCCACCTCGTCGGCCGTGGTCGCCAGGCCGAAGGCGTCGGGATGGGCGGCGATGATCCGCTTGGCCGTGTCGATCTGCTCGAAGGTCGCCTGGACCGCCTCCAGCGGCGTCAGGCTGGCGGGGACATAGACCGACCAGAACTGCCCGCCCACGCCCCCGGCGCGCAGGCGCGGAATGTCGGTGTGCAGCGGGGTCGAGGCCGCCAGATTCCGCGTCAGGTCCACCGCATGGACGTCGTTGCCGTAGTGCTGGCGCAGCGCCCACGGCAGGTCGTTGTGCCCGTCGATCAGCGGCGTCGTCTTCAGGATCTCCATCACCCGCGCCTCCCCGGCGTCCTGGGCGTGGGCGACGGTGGCGAGGGCGGCCATTGCGGTTGCGGCCAGCAGGCGACGGATCATGAGGCGACTCCCTTGTGTCTTCGCACACTGGCAGATGCGTCCGCCCACACAAACCCTCTCCCGCTTGCGGAAGAGGGGGCCCGGCGTTCGCGCAGCGAACCCGGGTCGGAGAGGGAATTATCCCTGAACTTCCCCCATCGTCAGCCGCCTCGCTTCGCTCGCCGAGCTGACACTTCCCCCGCAAGCGGGGGAAGGTCTAAAGACGCGCCATGAGCGACGCCGCCTTTTCCGATCCGCTCGACCTTCGCAAGGTCGAGACCCGCGCCTGGTTCGAACACCTGCGCGACCGCATCCACGCCGCCTTCGAGGCGCTGGAGGACGCCGCGCCCGCCGACCTGTTTCCCGGCGCGCCCGGCCGCTTCGTCCGCACCCCCTGGGCCCGGCCGGAAGGCGGCGGCGGCGTCATGGGGATGATGCATGGCCGCCTGTTCGAAAAGGTCGGGGTGCACGTCTCGACCGTGCACGGCGCCTTTCCCGCCGACTATGCGAAGACCGTGCCCGGGGCCGCCGACGACCCGCGTTTCTTCGCGACGGGGATCAGCCTGATCTGCCATCCCGTCAGCCCGCGCATCCCGGCCGTGCACATGAACACCCGCTTCATCGCCACGACCCAAAGCTGGTTCGGCGGCGGCGGCGACCTGACTCCGGTGCTGGCGGCCGACCGTCGCCAGGACCACCCCGACACCCTGGCCTTCCACGCCGCCATGAAGGCCGCCTGCGACGCCCACGACCCGACCTGGCACGCCAGGTACAAGGCCTGGTGCGACGACTACTTCTTCCTGCCGCATCGGAACGAGCCGCGCGGCACCGGCGGGATCTTCTACGACCACCACGACAGCGGCGACTACGACCGGGACTTCGCCTTCACCCGCGACGTGGGCCTGGCCTTCCTGGACGTCTATCCCCGCATCGTCGCCGACCGCATGGCCGAGCCGTGGACGCCCGAGGAACGCGAGGAGCAGCTGGTCCGGCGCGGACGCTACGTGGAGTTCAACCTGCTCTACGACCGTGGCACCATGTTCGGCCTCAAGACCGGCGGCAACGTCGATTCGATCCTCAGCTCCATGCCCCCGGTGGTGAAGTGGCCATGACCTCTCCGATCGTGAAAATCCTGCTGCGCAGCCTCGTGGCGACGCTGATCTTCGTAGTCCTGTACGGGATTTACATGGCCATCGGCCGCCAGCCGGGCATCGCGGGAACCCTGGCTGTCCTGGCCGCCTTCTCCTTCGCCGCCAACCTGATGGTGGAGCGGGTCTTCCTGTCGCGTCCGCGCGCCTGACCGCCGACGCCCCGGCGCCTAGACCATAGCGGTGGTGAAGGCGTCGCCGGCCTTGCTGCGATAGCGTTCCTTGTGGCGCAGCAGGCGAAAGGGCCGTTCCGGCAGGGCGAACGGCGCCGTGGCCAGCCGCCCCGCCGCGACCGAGGCGTAGGCCACGCTTTCCGACAGGGCGGTGGCGCCCGCCCCCGCCTCGGCCGCCGCCAGCACCGCCTCGTTGGACGGCAGGGTCATGGCCACGGGCAGACCCGCCGGATCGACGCCCGCCGCGCGGATCGCCGCCTCCAGCGTCGAACGGGTGCCCGAGCCCGCTTCGCGCAGCACCCAGGGCGTCGCCGCCAGGTCGTCGGCCGCCAGCCGGCTGCGCGTCGCCCACGGGTGGTCGGGCCTCACCAGGACGGCCAGTCGATCGGACCCGACCGTCGCCTGCGACAGGGCCGGCGCGTCCACCGCCCCCTCGACCAGGCCGATCTCGGCCGCGCCGTGCAGCACCGCCTCGGCGGCCTCGCGCGTGTTGCCGATGGCGACGTCCAGTTCGATGCCCGGATGCGCCGCGTGGAAGGCCACCAGCCGGCGCGGCAGCCAGTAGCTGGCGATGGTCTGACTGGCGAAGACGGCCAGCCGCCCCCGACGCAGCGCGCTCATGTCCGCCAGCGCCGCCTCGGCCGCCGCCGCCCGCGCCAGCACCGCCTTGGCCTCGGGCAGGAAGGCGCGTCCGGTCTCGTTCAGCACCACGCCGCGCCCGACCCGGTCGAACAGGCGCACCTGATGCTCCGCCTCCAGCGCCGCCAGCGCGTTCGACACCGCCGACTGGGTCAGGTTCAGCGCCCGCGCCGCCGCCGTCACGTGATCGCGCTCGGCCACGGCGACGAAGATGCGAAGGCGTTCCAGGGTCACGACTGATCTCTAAATCGGATTGGATCGACAATATCTATTCGTTGGACCGCCGTCGAGGCTCGCCGCACCTTGCCGCCATGTCCGTCGCCGCCGCTCCTGTCGCCGCCTCCGCCCGCCCGGTGCGCGGCTGGCGGATCGCGCCGGGGCTGGCGTTGTGCGCGGCCGTCGCCGCCGCGGCCTACGCCCTGGCCGCCTGGGAGCAGCGCCTGTTCGGCCATCCGTGGCTGGAGCCCTTGGTCCTGGCCATCCTGCTGGGCGCGGCGGCGCGCAACGTCTGGTCGCCCGGCGCGCGCTGGACGCCTGGGGTCGAGTTCGGCGCCAAGACGGTGCTGGAGATCGCGGTCGTCCTGCTGGGCGCCTCGGTCAGCGCGGCCACCCTGTCGTCGCTGGGCGTGTTCGTCGTCGTCGGAATCTTCCTTCTGGTCGTCGTCGGAATCGTCGTCGGTTTCGGCCTGGGGCGGGCGTTGGGCCTGACCCCGCGCATGGCCCTGCTGGTGGCCTGCGGCAACGCCATCTGCGGCAACTCCGCCATCGCGGCGGTGGCCCCGGTGATCGACGCCGACGGGGACGAGGTCGCCGCCTCGATCGCCTTCACCGCCGTGCTGGGCGTCATCGTGGTCCTGAGCCTGCCGCTGCTGGGCGTGCTGCTGCAGATGTCGACGCTGCAGTTCGGCGCCCTGGCCGGCCTGACGGTTTACGCCGTGCCCCAGGTGCTGGCCGCCGCCGCCCCCTTCGGCCCCGCCGCCGCCCAGACCGGCACGGTGGTCAAGCTGGTCCGGGTGCTGATGCTGGGGCCCGTGGTCTTCGCCCTGTCGCTGGTCGCGGGCCGCAGGGGCCAGGAGACAAGAGCCAGGCGCGCGCGCCCGGCCTTCACCGCCTGGTTCCGTGGTTCATCGTCGGCTTCCTGGTCATGATCGGCCTTCGCTCGCTGGACCTGATCCCCCAGGCGGCCCTGCCCTGGCTGGCCTCGGCGTCGGGCCTGCTGACGGTGGTCGCCATGGCGGCGCTGGGGCTGCAGACCGACATCCGCGCGGTGGCGCGCGCCGGCGGGCGGGTGGCCGCGGCGGTGGTGTTGTCGCTGGCGGCGCTGCTGGCGCTGGCGCTGCTGCTGATCCGGCTGATGGGCCTCTAGATTCCGCTGCCGTCGGTCTCCACCGGCGGCGGGGTCAGCAGCAGGAAGGCGCGGATCCAGGCCGTCAGCACCGATCGGTCGTTGGGCCGCGCCAGACTGGCCAGCGCCGCGTCGGCCACGGCGTCCGGGATGCGGTCCCCGCGCCGGCTCTTCACCAGGGCGGCGGCGTATTCCGGCTGGAACTCGGGATGGCACTGGAAGGACACCGCGTCCTCGCCCCAGGCCAGGCCCGCATAGGGGGTGAAGTCGCACGCGGCGATCACCCGCGCGTCCGGCGACACCGTCGTCACCTGGTCCTGATGCGACACGGGAATCGAGATGGCCCCCGCGCGCGGATGCATCCACGGCTCGTCGCGCCGCACCTCATACTTGTGCAGGCCCACGCCCCAGCCCTTGGCCGACTTCTCCACCGCCCCGCCGAAGGCCGTCGCCATCGCCTGGTGGCCGAAGCAGATGCCCACCAGCCGCGTCCTGCCCCGCGCCGCCCTCAGCCAGTCCAGCAGCAGGGGAATCCAGAACAGGTCGTCATAGACCCCCGCCGCCGACCCGGTGACGATCGCGCCCTGGAAGGCGGCCGGATCGTCCGGCAGATGCCCGCGCTGCACGTCGAACCGCGTCGTCGGCACGCCCTCGCCCAGCAGCGCCCGGAACCGCGCCGGATAGTCGTCGAACTGGTCCTTCAGGTTTTCCGGCGGATGGCCGGTCTCCAGGATGGCGATACGGGTCATGGCCTCACACTAGGACCTGCGTTCAGAAGGTCCAGACCTCGGCCTTGGCGCACGCGTCGCCCAGCGCCTCGACCACCCAGCCGCAGACCTCGCGCGCCGCCGCTTCCAGGGCCGGCGGCGGATTGACCACGACCAGCGCGCAACCGTTCATCTTCATCGGGTTCGTCAGCGGACGCAGCCGCGCCTCGGCCACCAGGGTCGGCCCCGCCTTGCCGTCCAACCGCCGGATGAAGGCGTCGAAGGTCTCCAGATCCTTGAGCGGCGTCCAGATCGCGACCGTCGCGCCCGGATCGCGCCGCCGGATCGCCACGGCCGTCTCGGCCGCGCGGACATAGTCGTCGGGCTTTTCGAACGGCGGGTCGATCAGGACCAGCGGCGCCCCGCCCCGCGCCGCCTCGGCCGCCGCGCCCTGGTAGCCGTCGCCCTCGACCGCCCGCGCCTCGGGGTGATGCTTCAGCGCCTCGGCCAGCAAGGCGCGCACCGGCGGATTCAGTTCGAAGCCGACATAGCGCCCGCCCGGTCCCAGCCGCCGCGCGATCAACAGCGGCGATCCCGGATAGAAGCGCGCGCCCCCGTCCGGATTGGTCGCCGCCACCTCGGCCGCCAGGGTCTCCATCAGCGGCGGCCGGCCCTGGGCCGACATCAGCTTCAGCACCCCGTCCTCGGCCTCCCTGGACCGCGCGCCTTCCCCCGCCAGGTCGTAGAGCCCCGCCCCCGCATGGGTGTCGATGACCACGCGGGGCTGGGCCCGCGGCGCTTCCATCAGCGCGATCAGCAGGGCGTGCTTGACCAGGTCGGCGAAGTTCCCGGCGTGGAAGCTGTGGCGATAGTTCATGGCGCCCTCGTCCCCCGCCCCGCCCCTGGGGTCAAGCGGAACCCGGCGGACCGGCCTCGCGTTCGTGGCTCGCCCCGGCGGTGGCCGGCGGAGTTCAGGAAGACGCCCATGCCCGACGGTTCCCCCGCCTTCGAACCCGACATCGAGGTTCCGCAGGGCCTGTCCTGGTGCAGCGACGACCATCCCGGCCTGAGCCGCCGGCGCGCCGGCAAGGGCTGGTCCTATCGCGACGCGAAGGGGCGGCCGATCCGCGACCCCAAGGTGCTGGACCGCATCCGCGCCCTGGCCATCCCTCCGGCCTGGACCGACGTGTGGATCTGTCCGCGCGCCAACGGCCACATCCAGGCCATCGGCCGGGACGCCAAGGGCCGCAAGCAGTACCGCTATCACGCCGACTGGAGCACGGCCCGCTCGACCAACAAGTTCGATCGCCTGCCCGCCTTCGCCCGCGCGCTTCCCAAGCTGCGCGCCCAGGTGGAACACGATCTGGGCCTGCGCGGCGTGTGCAAGGCCAAGGTGCTGGCCACCGCCGTGCGTCTGCTGGAACTGACGCTGATCCGCATCGGCAATGCGGTCTATGCGAAGCAGAACCGCAGCTACGGCCTGACGACCCTTCACAAGCGCCATCTGGATGTCGACGGCGCCGCCCTGACGTTCGAGTTTCGCGGCAAGAGCGGCAAGGATCATTCCGTCAGCGTCCGGGACCGCCGCCTGGCCCGCGTGGTCCGCGCGCTGGAAGACCTGCCGGGCCAGCAGCTGTTCAAATATCGCGACGCGGAGGGCAACCTGTGCCCCGTCACCTCGGACGACGTGAACGCCTATATCCGCGACGCCATGGGCGAACAGTTCTCGGCCAAGGACTTCCGCACCTGGGCCGGCACCGTCTCGGCCGCGCGGGCGCTGCGCGAGATGGAGCCGCCGACCTCCCAGACCGACGGCAAGCGCAAGATCACCCTGTGCGTGAAGGCGGTGTCCGGCCTTCTGGGCAATACGCCGACCGTCTGCCGCGCCTCCTATGTCCACCCGCGCGTGTTCGACCTGTTCCAGGCCGGAACGATGGCCGACGTCCTGCCCGGTCCCGAGGCGAAGGCCTTCGAGACCGCCCTGGTCAGGGCGCTCCGTCAGGCCGGATAGGACGGCGCCTTACTGGACCGTCACGCCGTCCCGATCAGGCCGCCCCGGTCAGGCCGCCCCGGTCAGGCCGCCCCGGTTAGGCCGCCTTGTCCCAGTCCAGCACCACCTTGCCCGACTGTCCGGACTTCATCGCCTCGAAGCCTTCGCGATACTGGTCATAGGCCAGGCGGTGGGTGATCAGCGGGCTCAGGTCCAGGCCGGCCTTCAGCAGGCCCAGCATCTTTCTCCAGGTCGTGAACATCTCGCGGCCATAGACGCCCTTGATCGTCAGCGCCTTCAGGATGATGGCGCCCCAATCCGTCTCCATCGGCTTGGAGGGGATGCCCAGCATGGCCAGGCCGCCGCCCATGATCAGGGTGTCGACGCATTGCCTGAAGGCGATGGGCGAGCCCGACATCTCCAGGGCGACGTCGAAGCCGACCTTCATGCCCAGTTCCTTGACGACGTCGTGCAGGTCTTCCTTCGTCGTATTCACCGTCCGCACGCCCGGCGCCACCTTCTGCGCCAGTTCCAGCCGGTAGTCGTTGATGTCGGTCAGGACCACCGTGCGCGCGCCCGCATGGCGCGCCACCGCCGCCGCCATCACCCCGATCGGCCCGGCGCCCGTGACCAGCACGTCCTCGCCCAGCAGGTCGAACTGCTGGGCCGTGTGCACGGCGTTTCCGAACGGATCCAGGATCGAGCCGATCTCGTAGGGCACGTCGTCGGGCAGCTCGATCACATTGAACGCCGGCGCCACGACATATTCCGCAAAGGCGCCCTGGCGGTTCACGCCGATGCCGCGCGTCTTGGGGTCCAGATGGAAGTGCCCGGCCCGCGCCGCTTCCGAGTTCAGGTCGATGACGTGGCCCTCGGCCGAGACGCGCTGGCCGATCTTCAGCGGGCGATCGACCTCCTTGCCCACGGCGACGATCTCGCCGGCGAACTCGTGGCCGGTGATCATCGGCGTCGGCACGTTCTTCTGGGACCACTCGTCCCAGTTCCAGATGTGGATGTCGGTGCCGCACACGGCCGTGCGGTGCACCTTGATCAGCACGTCCTCCGGTCCCGCCTCGGGGATCGGCGCGTCGATCAGCTCCAGCCCCTGCACCGGCCCGGTCTTGGCCAGGGCCTTCATCGTTTCCGCCATCAGATAACTCCCAACTCCTTGCCGGCCGTCGTGAACGCCGCGACCGTCTGATCAATCTGCTCGAAGGTGTGCGCCGCCGACATCTGGGTGCGGATGCGCGCCTGGCCGCGCGGCACCACCGGGAAGCTGAAGCCGATCACATAGACGCCCAGCTCCAGCGCCCGCGCGGCGAAATCCTGGGCCAGCTTGGCGTCGCTCAGCATCACCGGGATGATCGGATGCTCGCCCTCCAGCAGGGTGAAGCCGGCGTCCGCCATGGCCCCGCGATAGCGATGGGCGTTGGCCGACAGGCGCGTGCGCAGCGCATCGCCCTCGGTTCCCTGCGCGATGCGGATGGCCTCCAGGCTCGACCCGCACACCGCTGGCGACAGGGCGTTTGAGAACAGATAGGGCCGCGCCCGCTGCTTGAGCAGTTCGACCACCGCCTTCCGGGCGCAGATGAATCCGCCCATGGCCCCGCCCAGCGCCTTGCCGAAGGTGCCGGTGACGAAGTCCACCTCGACCCCATGATGGGCGAACGACCCGCGCCCCTGCGGCCCCAGGAAGCCGGTCGCATGGCAGTCGTCGACCATGATCAGGGCGTCGTACTTGTCGGCCAGCGCGCGGATGTCCTTCAGCTTGGCGATATAGCCGTCCATCGAGAAGGCGCCGTCGGTGGCGATGATAATGTCGCGCGCGCCGTCGGCCTTGGCCTGCTTCAGCTGCGCCTCCAGCGCGTCCATGTCGGAGTTGGCGAAGCGGTAGCGCTTGGCCTTGCACAGCCGAACCCCGTCGATGATCGAGGCGTGGTTCAGGCTGTCCGAAACGATGGCGTCGCCCTCGCCCAGCAGCGGCTCGAACAGGCCGCCATTGGCGTCGAAGGCCGCCGCGAACAGGATGGCGTCCTCGAAACCCAGATAGCCGGCGATGGCCGCCTCCAGTTCCTTGTGGATCTCCAGGGTGCCGCAGATGAAGCGCACCGAGGCCGTGCCCGCGCCCCACTTCCGCTGCGCGGCGATCCCGGCCTGGGTCACCCGCTCGTCGCCCGCCAGGCCCAGGTAGTTGTTGGCGCAGAAGTTCAGCACCTCGCGCCCCGCCACCTGGATCACCGGCCCCTGGCGCGAGGCGATGACGCGCTCGGGCTTGGTCAGCCCCTGCGCGTCGATGTCGTTCAGTTCGCCGGCGACGCGGTCGTAGAAGCTCTGGGTCATGGCCGCGACCTACGCCGAATCCGGTCCGCTTTCCACCCCGCCCGACGCCGCGCCCGTCGCCCCATCAGTCCGCCGCGCGAAGCGGGCTGACCCGAATGCGTCCACCGCAGGGCGTGAACTCGAAGGGGGTCGTCAGGGCCGCCGTATCGGCGGGCGCGACCACGCGGATCGTCTTGGCTGCGGGGCAGGTCTTCTCGCCTTCCCCCTCGTGCGGCACCACGTTCCAGGCCACCTCGAACAGGGCCTTGCCGCCCGGCGCCAGGCTGACGGGCGTGGGGGCCTGACCCTGGCGGAAATAGCTGCCCGGGCTCTGCTCGGCGCGGATCGAGGACAGCACATCGCCGTCGGCGTCCCTCACCGTCACGGTGGGATAGCCGGTCAGGGTGCAGGGCTGGCTCCCGGCATTCTCCAGGGCGAAGTTGCGCACGCGATTGCCCGCGCCGGCGTCGCCGTCCCCGACCGACAGCCTCAGTTGCGGCCCCTTGCACGGGGTCGACGCCGGCAGGACGCCGCCGGGAGCGGGGGTCGGGGCGGGCAAGGGCCCGACCGGGTCGCCGCCCGTGGTCGGCCGCGTGCAGCGCTCCATCACGGCGGTTCCCGTCTGGTCGTTCGGGCCCAGACGGCTCAGGGTGGCGCTCTCCTCGCCGTTGCGGTTGGCGGTCCACCATTCGACGCCCTCGCCGACGTAGCGCGCGCCGCTGGCCGCCACGGCCGAGCGCAGGGCCAGCGTCTGGTCGCGATAGACCAGCTCGGCCGTGGCGCTGTCGGGGTAACGCGCCTGGATCGTGACCCCGCTCTCGCAGGCGTAGCCGATGGCGGGCGCGGTGCTTGGCGCCGCTTCGACTGGCGGCGTGGGCGCGGGCGCGTCGTCCGGGGCCGGCTGCTGGCAGGCGGCCGCGCCGGTCAGGCAGGCCAGGGCGACGACGGCGAGACGACGGGTCATGAGAAGGCTCCTTCCTCCGCCTCAACGGCCCGAACCGTCGAAAGGCTCCGCTTAGTGATCGCCTTTCGGCGTCTCCATCAGCTCGATCAGCACCCCGCCCATGTCGCGCGGATGCAGAAAGACCACCGGCGTCCCATGCGCGCCGATCCTCGGCTCCCCCGTGCCCAGAACGGTCACCCCCTTGGCCCGCATTTCCGCCAGGGCGGCGTGGATGTCCTCGACCTCGAAACAGACGTGGTGCTGCCCGCCCTTGGGGTTCTTGGCCAGGAAGCCGACGATGGGCGACGTGTCGTCATAGGGTTCGATCAGTTCGATCTGCGCCGTCGGCGTGTCGATGAAACAGACCTTGACCCCCTGGGCCGGCAGGTCGAACGGCTCCCCGACCTTGGTCGCGCCCAGCACGTCGCGATACAGCCGGATCGAATCGGCGATGGACGGCGTGGCGACGCCGACATGGTTCAGGGCGCCGATCATGCGGTCTCCTTCGGGGCGGGCTGGGCGTAGCCCAGTCGCTGGTTCAGCTTCTCGATCAGGTCGATGGCGGTGTCGGCGATGACCGATCCGGGCGGATAGACCGCCGCCGCCCCCATATCCAGCAGGGGCTGCACGTCCGACGGCGGGATCACGCCGCCGACCACGATCATGATGTCCGGCCGCCCCAGCCTCTCCAGCTCGGCCTTGAGTTCCGGCACCAGCGTCAGATGCCCCGCCGCCAGCGACGAGGCGCCCACCGCATGGACGCCCTTGTCCACCGCATCCTTCGCCGCCTCGGCCGGGGTCTGGAACAGGGCGCCGGCGGTGACGTCGAAGCCCAGGTCGCCGTATCCGGTGGCGACCACCTTCTGGCCCCGGTCGTGCCCGTCCTGGCCCAGCTTGGCGATCAGGATGCGAGGCGGCCCGCCGTCGTTCTCGACGAAGGCGGCGACCATGTCGCGGGCGCGGGCGAAACGGGCGTCGCCGCCCGCCTCCTTGGCATAGACGCCGGACACCGTCTTCACGGTCGCCACGTGTCGGCCGAAGGCGGCTTCCAGCGCGTCCGAGATTTCGCCCACGGTCGCCTTGGCCCGCGCCGCCCGCACCGATAGCTCCAGCAGATTGGCGCTCCCGCGCGCGCCGTTGGTCAGTTCGGTCAGGGCGGCCTGGGTCGCCGCCTCGTCCCGCTCGGCGCGCAGGCGCTGCAGCTTCTCGATCTGGCGGGCGCGGACCTCGGCGTTGTCGACCTTCAGCATCGGAATGTCGTCGACCACCGGATTCAGATATTTGTTCACCCCGACCACCGTCTGCTGGCCGGTGTCGATCCGCGCCTGGGTCTTGGCCGCCGATTCCTCGATCCGCAGCTTGGGAATGCCGGCCTCGATGGCCTTGGCCATGCCGCCCAGCGCCTCGACCTCGGCCATGTGGGCGCGGGCGCGTTCCGCCAGCTCCTGGGTCAGCCGCTCGACGTAGTAGCTGCCGCCCCACGGGTCGATCACCCGCGTCAGCCCGGTCTCCTGCTGCAGCAGGATCTGGGTGTTGCGCGCGATCCGCGCTGAGAAGTCGGTCGGCAGGGCCAGCGCCTCGTCCAGCGCGTTGGTGTGCAGGCTCTGGGTCTGGCCGCCCGCCGCCGCCATCGCCTCGACCATCGTCCGGCTGACGTTGTTGAACACGTCCTGCGCCGCCAGCGACCAGCCCGAAGTCTGGCAGTGGGTCCGCAAGGACAGCGACTTGGGGTTCTCGCCTCCCTCGCGCCGCACGGCGTCGGCCCACAACAGGCGGCCGGCCCGCATCTTGGCCACCTCCATGAAGTAGTTCATGCCGATGGCCCAGAAGAAGCTCAGGCGCGGCGCGAACCGGTCGATCGACATGCCCGCCGCCTTGCCCGCGCGCAGATATTCGATCCCGTCCGACAGGGTGTAGGCCAGTTCGATGTCCGCCGACGCCCCCGCCTCCTGCATGTGATAGCCGGAGATGGAGATGCTGTTGAACCTGGGCGTCTCCTGCGCCGTCCAGGCGAAGATGTCGGCGATGATCCGCATCGAGGGTTCGGGCGGATAGATGTAGGTGTTCCTGACCATGAACTCCTTGAGGATGTCGTTCTGGATGGTCCCGGTCAGCTTGGCGTGGTCGACGCCCTGCTCCTCGCCCGCCACGACATAGAGGGCCAGGATCGGCAGGACGGCGCCGTTCATCGTCATCGACACCGACATCTGGTCCAGCGGGATGCCGTCGAACAGGGTGCGCATGTCGTAGATGCTGTCGATGGCCACGCCCGCCATGCCGACGTCGCCTTTCACCCGCGGATGGTCCGAATCGTAGCCCCGGTGCGTGGCCAGGTCGAAGGCGACCGACAGGCCCTTCTGGCCCGCCGCCAGGTTGCGGCGATAGAAGGCGTTGGACTCCTCGGCGGTCGAGAAGCCCGCATACTGCCGGATCGTCCACGGCGCGCCCGCATACATGGTCGGATAAGGGCCCCGCACGAAGGGGGCGAAGCCCGGCAGGCCATGCAGATGCTCCAGCCTCTCCGCGTCGGGCGCGCCATAGGCCGTCTTGACCGTCAGCCCCTCGGGCGTGATCCAGGGTTCGCGCGCGGGTCCCGTCTCGGTCGGCGCCAGATCCAGGGCGATCTTGCTGAAGTCGGGAAAGCTCATTGCGCCGCCTCCTCGAACGGGGCCGCGAAACGGATCGGCCTCAGGGCCAGGTCGGGGTTCGCCGGCGCGCGCCGCGGGGCGTCGGCTTCCACCGGCGCCGGACGCGGCTCGGGATCGACGTATTTGGTCGCGCCCACGATCTGGGCCGCGCCGTTGGCGAAGCCGGCCTCGCGCATCTGGCGCGCCCGCGCGATCCGGCCCTGGACGATCCCGCCCTTCAACGCCTCGATCAGGCCGCCCTCGGCCTCGATGGCCTGGAACTCGGCCCAGCCCGCCTCGGCCAGTTCGCGCGTGCGGGCGTCCAGATACCAGGAGCCCGACGCCGGATCGTCGACCCGGCCCAGATTGGCCTCCTCCATCAGGACCAGTTGGGTGTTGCGCGCCTGGCGCCGGGCGAAGGCGTCGGCCAGGCCCTCGGCGCGGGTGAAGCCGTCCAGCACCACCGCGTCCGCGCCCCCGACCGCGCCGGCGAAACCCGCCGCGGTCAGCCGCAGCAGGTTCGGCCACGGATCGCGCGCCGACAGCATCCGCCGCGACGAGCGCGCCTCGATCACCGCGGGCGCGTCCACGCCGAACGCCTTGGACAGGCTGGCCCAGATCAGGCGCAGGGCCCGCACCTTGGCCAGGCCGTCGAAATATTCCTGGTCGACCGACAGGCTCAGCGTCACGCCGCGAAGCGCCGCCTCGACCGTCAGGCCCGCCGCGACGCCCGCCTTGACATAGGCGACCGCGGCGCCGGCCGCGAAGGCCAGTTCCTGGGCGATGGAGGCGCCCGCCTCGTGCGCGACCCGGCCGCTGGCCAGGAACAGGCCCGCCTCGGGATAGGTCGCCGCATGGCGCGCCGCGGCCTCGGCCGCCTCTGATAGATGATCCTCGATCGGGCGCGGCGATCCGCCCGCCTCGGCGAAGGCCGAGATCGGGTCCAGATGAAAGCGCAGCAGCGCGCGCGGCGCCCCCTTGGCCAGGGCCGCCAGCGCGTCCGCCGCCGCCGGCCCGTCGAAGCCCGCGTCCAGCGCGACCGGCGCCAGGTCCAGCGCCACGCCGTCCAGCGCACGCCCCAGCCAGGCCCCGTCCGACAGCACCCCGCCCGCCAGCAGGACCGAGGCCGCGCCGTTCTCCAGGTCGGTCAGGACCGCGGCGTTCACCGCCTCGGCGTCGTCGCCCTCGACCAGGGTGCGCAGATCCCAGGCCCGCCCTTCCGCATCGGACGGGCGCGGCGCGAAGACCGGCTGCACGCCCGTCGCGTCGGCGTAGAGCGGACGCGTGACCAGTCGGTCCGCGTCCAGATGCAGCAGCGACTCCAGCGGCCGGTCCTTCAGCGCCTTCTCGGCCGCCTCGCGCCATTCCAGGGGGTGGGGATGGGGAAGCCCCCCATCATCCGAACTCCACCAGCACGTCGTCGGCCGCCACCGGATCGCCGGCCTTGGCCGAGACCGCCTTCACCACGGCGTCGCGCTCGGCCTTGAGGATGTTCTGCATCTTCATGGCCTCGATGATGGCGACCGTTTCGCCGGTCTTGACCTCCTGGCCGACCGCCACGGGAATATCGACCACCAGGCCCGGCATCGGCGACAGCACCAGCTTGGACGTGTCCGCCGCCACCTTCTCCGGCAGGCGCGCATACATCTCGGCCACGTGCGGGCGCAGCACCCGCACCCGCGCCCTGGCCGCGCGGTGACGGATGTCGAAGCCGTCGGCGGCGCGCTTGACCTCGGCGGTGAAGGGTTCGCCGTCCAGCTCGGCCTTGAACTGGGCCAGGCCCGGGCGCCAGTCGATGTCCGACAGGCGGATGTCGCCCCCGCCCGTCAGGGTCAGGATCATCGCCTCGTCGGCGTCATACGACAGGCCGACGCCATGCATCCCGCGGTCCAGCATGACGATCCAGTCGGTGCGGTCGGACGGATCGCCGTCCTGTTCGGCGATGATCTCGTGCATCGCCATGCCAGCGGCGATCAGGATCCGCTCCTGCTCCGCCGAAGGCTTCAGTCCGTGGAAGCCCTCGGGGAACTCGTCCTTGATATAGCTGGTCGACAGCTGGCCCGACCTGAACCGCTCCTGATCCATCACCGCCGCCAGGAAGGGCACGTTATGGCCCAGGCCCGACAGGTGGGTGTCTTCCAGGGCGCGTGCCATGCCCTCGACCGCCGCCTCGCGCGTCGGCCCCCAGGCGCACAGCTTGGCGATCATCGGGTCGTAGAACATGCTGATCTCGTCGCCCTCCCGGACGCCGGAATCGTTGCGAACAGTGTAGTCGCCCTGATCGCCTTCCTCGGGCTGCTCGTAGCGGACCAGGCGGCCGATGGAGGGCAGGAAGCCGCGATAGGGGTCCTCGGCGTAGATGCGGCTCTCGATGGCCCAGCCGTCGATCGACAGGTCCTCTTGCTTGAACGCCAGCTGTTCGCCCCAGGCCGAACGGATCATCTGTTCGACCAGATCGACGCCGGTGATCAGCTCCGTCACCGGATGCTCGACCTGCAGCCGGGTGTTCATCTCCAGGAAGTAGAAGCTCTTGTCCTGACCGGCCACGAACTCGACCGTGCCGGCCGAGTCGTAGTTCACCGCCTGGGCCAGGGCGACGGCCTGCGCCCCCATGGCCATGCGGGTCGCCTCGTCCAGCAAGGGCGACGGCGCCTCCTCGATGACCTTCTGGTTCCGGCGCTGGATCGAGCATTCGCGCTCGAACAGGTGGACGATGTTGCCGTGCTTGTCGCCCAGCACCTGGATCTCGATATGGCGCGGATCGACGATGAACTTCTCCAGGAAGACCCGGTCGTCGCCGAACGCGTTCAGCGCCTCGGCCTTCACCGCCGCAAACCCCTCGGCCATGTCGGCGTCCGAATGGGCCACCCGGATGCCCTTGCCGCCGCCGCCGGCGCTCGCCTTGATCATGATCGGATAGCCGATCTCGTTGGCGATCGTGACCGCCTCCTCCGGCGTCTCGATCAGGCCCATGTGCCCCGGCACGGTCGACACGCCCGCTTCGGCCGCCAGCTTCTTGGAGCTGATCTTGTCGCCCATGGCCTCGATGGCCTCGGGGTTCGGACCGATGAAGGCGATCCCCTCGCCCCTCAGCCGTCGCGCGAACCCGGCGTTCTCGCTCAGGAAGCCAAAGCCCGGATGCACGGCCTGCGCCCCCGTCTGGCGCACCGCCTCGACGATCTTGTCCGCCAGCAGATACGACTGCGCCGCCGGCGCCGGCCCGATCAGCACCGCCTCGTCGGCCATCTCGACCGCCAGCGACCCGGCGTCGGCCTCCGAATAGACCTGCACCGTTTTGATGCCCATGCGGCGGCAGGTCTTGATGATCCGAACCGCGATCTCGCCCCGATTGGCGATGAGGATTTTGGAGAACATGGCTATATTTCCTCTGCCGCCATACTAGGCCTTGCGCCTAACATCCGGAAACTCCGTCGTGGCCGAGGGGCCACGGTCGACACCGGGAGTCTGGATCCTCGGGACAAGCCCGAGGATGACGGGAAATGGGGGATGCGATGGTCGGACGCGACGGCCTGATCGGCTGCTACATGATGACCAATCGAATGCACGGCGCGATCTACATCGGCGTCAGCAGTCAGTTGGTCTCGCGCGTCGCCCAGCACCGCGAAGGCGTCATCGACGGCTTCACCAACGGTACGGCCTGAAGCGGCTGGTCTGGTACGAATTCCACGACACCATTACCGGCGCCATCCAGCGGGAGAAGTCGCTGAAGCGCTGGCCTCGCGACTGGAAGGCGAACCTGATCGAACGGACGAACCCGGACTGGGCGGACCTGTTCGACGGATTGGCGCGAAACGGGGTCGAGACGCCGTCCGATCCCGAGACGTACCGCGACTGGCCGCCGGAGGAGGAGTGAGCCACCGTTTTCAACCTCGTCATCCTCGGGCTTGTCCCGAGGATCCAGACTCCCGGTGTTCGAAGGTGCGCACCGTCCTCGACGGAGTCTCTGGATCCTAGGCACAAGGCCTAGGATGACGGGAGGGGAAATATGCAAGGAAACGCCCCTCACAGCGGAATATTGTCGTGCTTCTTCCAGGGGTTCTCCTGGACCTTGTTCTTCAGCGTCCGAAGCGCCTTCACCAGCCGGCGCCGCGTGCCGTGGGGCATGATGACGTCGTCGATATAGCCCAGGCCCGCCGCCACGAAGGGGTTGGCGAACCTCTCCTTGTATTCGGCCTCGCGCGCGGCCAGGGCCTCGGGATCGCCGGCCTCCTTGCGGAAGATGATCTCGACCGCCCCCTTCGCCCCCATGACGGCGATCTCGGCGGTGGGCCAGGCGTAGTTGACGTCGCCGCGCAGGTGTTTCGAACTCATCACGTCATAGGCGCCGCCATAGGCCTTGCGCGTGATGACGGTCAGCTTGGGCACCGTCGCCTCGGCGTAGGCGAACAGCAGCTTGGCCCCGTGCTTGATCAGGGCGCCATACTCCTGCTTCGTCCCCGGCATGAAGCCCGGAACGTCGACGAAGGTCACCAGGGGAATGTCGAAGGCGTCGCAGAAGCGAACGAAGCGCGCGGCCTTGCGGCTTGAATCGATGTCCAGCACGCCCGCCAGCACCTGGGGCTGGTTGGCGACCACGCCCACCGTCTGGCCGTCCAGTCGGCCGAAGCCGCAGACGATGTTCTTCGCGAAGTCGGCGCCGATCTCGAAGAAGTCGGCCTCGTCCACCACCTTCAGGATCAGCTCCTTCATGTCGTAGGGCTGGTTCGGATTGGCGGGGACCAGGGTGTCCAGAGAGGCCTCGTCCCGCTCCGGCTCGTCATAGCTGTCGCGCACCGGCGGCTTTTCGCGGTTCGACAGGGGCAGGAAGCCGATCAGGCGGCGCACCTCCGACAGGGCCTCTAGGTCGTTCTCGAACGCCCCGTCCGCCACGCCCGACTTGCCCGCATGGACCCGCGCGCCGCCCAGGTCCTCGTGGCTGACCACCTCGTTGGTGACGGTCTTCACCACGTCCGGGCCGGTCACATACATGTAGGACGTATCCTTCACCATGAAGATGAAGTCGGTGATGGCGGGGGAATAGACGTCGCCGCCCGCGCACGGCCCCATGATGACGCTGATCTGGGGAATGACGCCCGAGGCTAGGGTGTTCTGCAGGAAGATGTCGGCGTAGCCCGCCAGGCTCTCGACCCCTCCTGAATCCGCGCCCCGCCGGCGTCGAACAGGCCGATGATCGGCGCGCCGGTGGTCAGGGCCATCTTCTGCAGCTTGACGATCTTGGCCGCGTGCGCGCCCGACAGACTGCCGCCGAAGACGGTGAAGTCTTTTGAGAAGACATAGACCAGCCGGCCGCCGATGGTCCCACGCCCGGTCACCACCCCGTCGCCGGGGATGCGCTGATCCTGCATCCCGAAGTCGTGGCTGCGGTGCTCCACGAACATGTCGGTCTCCTCGAAGGAGCCCTCGTCCAGCAGCACGTCGATGCGTTCGCGCGCGGTCAGCTTGCCCTTGGCGTGCTGGCCGGCGATACGCTTTTCCCCGCCGCCCCGCTTGGCGGCGGCGCGGCGGCGCTCCAGTTCCTCCAGGATGACTTGGGTCATTTCGGTGTCGGACCTCCCGTTCGTTGCGCTATGGGTGGCGGCTTCATCGCAAATACGCAAACGCAACTTCGCAAAAAGTGCGGAACTGCGGGGTTTGCAAAGGATGTTGGGTTGATCTGCGAAGTTGCGAATGGCTGAGAAGCTGTTTCTGGGCGCCAAGCTGAGGAAGCTGCGAGAGGCGCGGGGCTGGACGCTGGAGGCGTGCGCCGAGCGTCTGGGCCTGTCGCCGTCTTATCTGTCGCAGCTGGAAACGAACCAGAGGCCGGCGACGGCGCGCGTTCTGATCGCCCTGACGCGCGCCTTTCACGTCGACGCCAGCCTGTTCGACCTGGAGGGCGACGCGCGCCTGCTGGCGGACCTGCGCGAAGCCACCACCGACATCGCCGGCCCGGTCAGCGGCGAGGCCGAGCCCCCCACCGCCGCCGAGCTGAAGCAGGCGGTGGTCAATACGCCGCGACTGGCGCGTCAGTTCCTGGCGCTGCACCAGACCTTCCGCCGGCTGGACGAGCGGGTGAAGGCGCTGGACGACACCCTGGGCCGCGACGAACGCGGCGCCGGCGTGGCCGTTCTGCCGTTCGAGGAGGTCCGCGACTTCTTCCACTATCGCGACAACTATATCGACAGCCTGGACACGGCGGCCGAGAGGCTGGCCGCCGGCCTTCCGCGCGAAGGCCAGATCGAGCGGTCGCTGGAGGCGGCGCTGGGCGACATCCACGGCGTGCGGGTCGTCACCGTGGGCGGGCAGGAGGCGCTGCGCCGCTATGACCCGGTCAATCGCGTGCTGACGCTGGACGCCTGGCGGCCGGGCGCGACCCGCACCTTCCAGATGGCCCACCAGCTGGCCCTGCTGTCGTTCCGCGGGCAGATCGAAGCCGAACTGGACCAGGCGGCCTTCCGCACCGACGCCGCACGCGACGTGGCCCGCATCGGCCTGGCCAACTACGCCGCCGGCGCGACCCTGTTGCCGTACAAGACCTTCCTGGAGGCGGCGCGCGAGGAGCGGCACGACATCGACCGGCTGCGGACCCGTTTCCAGGTCAGTTTCGAACAGGTCTGCCACCGACTGTCGAACCTGCAGCGGCCGGGCTGGCGCGGCGTGCCCTTCTACTTCGCCCGCGTGGACATGGCCGGCAACATCACCAAGCGGCACAGCGCGACGCGCTTCCAGTTCGCGCGCTTCGGCGGGGCCTGCCCGCTGTGGAACGTGCACGAGGCCTTCGCCGCGCCCGACCGCATCGACGTGCAACTGGCCGAGATGCCGGACGGCTCGCGCTATGTCTCGATTGCGAAAAGCGTGTCCAAGCCCAGCGGCTCCTACCTGGCCAACGACCGTCGCTACGCCCTGTCGCTGGGATGCGAGGTCGAGCATGCGCCGTCGCTGATCTATTCGGCCGGGCTGGACCTCAATGGGCCGGCGACCAAGATCGGGGTCAGCTGCCGCATCTGCGAACGGACCGACTGCACCCAGCGCGCCTTCCCGCCGATCGATCGCACCCTGGAGGTGCCCGAGAACGAGCGCGGCGTGGTGCCCTACCGCTTCGGAAGCGCGCCCGCCCAGCGCTTTGACAGGTGATCGGGTTCGGGTAACACTGGTCTCGTCGTCGCCTGTCAGGTTGATTCGCCTGGACAAATCGACTTCCGACCCGAATTAAACCCAAGCTTCGGCATCCGCGCCGACCTTGATTGCGTATCGCGCCCTATGTCGTTTCGCACCCTTCTGATTCTGCATGTCGATGATGACGCCGAAATGCGCGATCTGATCGCCCTGTGCCTGGCCACGGCCGAGGACATGACCCTGACCTCCCTGGATTCGGGACCGGCGGCGCTGGAGCATCTGAAGGCCGCGCCGCCGCCCCATCTGATCCTGCTGGATGTCTGCATGCCGGAGATGGACGGCCCGGCGACGCTGGCCGCCTTGCGGGGCCTGGACGGCCTGGCGGAGACGCCGGTGGTGTTCCTGACCGGCCGGGCGGCCGAGCACGAATGCGCCCGCTATCGCGCCCTGGGCGCGGCGGACGTGATCGCCAAGCCGTTCGACCCGGCGCGCCTGGCCGACGACATTCGCCGCCACGCCGCCTAGGTTTTCCCGCCTCTCAGGACGGTCAGACCAGTTCCACCGTCATGGCGGTGGCTTCGCCGCCGCCGATGCACAGGGCGGCCGCGCCCTTGGTCTTGCCCCGCGCCGTCAGCGCCGACAGCAGGGTGGTCAGCACGCGCGCGCCAGAGGCGCCCAGCGGATGGCCCAGGGCGCAGGCGCCGCCGTTGACGTTGATCTTGTCGTGGGGGACGCCCAGCTCCTGCATGGCGATCATCGGCACCACGGCGAAGGCCTCGTTGACCTCCCACAGGTCCACGTCGTCGGCCGACCAGCCCGCCTTTTCCAGCGCCTTGCGCAGCGCGAACACCGGGGCGGTGGTGAACAGGCTGGGCTCGTGCGCATGGGCGGCCTGGCTGACCACGCGGGCGACCGGCGTCAGGCCCAGCGCCTCGGCCGTCGACTGGCGCATCATGACCAGGGCGGCGGCGCCGTCCGAGATCGAGGCGGCCGAGGCGGCGGTGATGGTGCCGTCCTTGCCGAAGGCGGGCTTCAGGTTCGGGATCTTGGACGGATCGGACTTGGTCGGCTGCTCGTCGCGATCGACCGTGACCACGCCCTTGCGCGTCTTGACCTCGACCGGCACGATCTCGGCGTCGAAGCCGCCGCTGTCCTGCGCCGCCTTGGCGCGCGCGGCGCTGGCGGTCGCATAGGCGTCCTGCTGCTCGCGCGTGAACTGATAGGCCTGGGCCGTGTCCTCGGCGAACTGGCCCATCAGCTTGCCGGGATTGTAGGCGTCCTCCAGCCCGTCCAGGTACATGCTGTCCGAGATGACGTCGTGGCCGATGCGGGCGCCGCCGCGGTGCTTCTGCATCAGATAGGGGGCGTTGGTCATGGACTCCATGCCGCCCGCCACGATGACGTCGGCGGACCCCGCCAGCAGGGCGTCGCGCGCCATCATCGCCGCCTGCATGCCCGAACCGCACATCTTGTTGATGGTCGTGGCCTCGGTTCCGACCGGCAGGCCGGCGCCCATGCCCGCCTGACGCGCCGGCGCCTGGCCCAGGCCCGCCGGCAGGACGCAGCCCATGATGATCTGCTCGACCTTCTCGGGGGCCAGGCCGGCCCGATCCAACGCCGCCTTCACCGCCGCCGCACCCAGGTCGGTGGCCTTGGCGTCCGACAGCGCGCCCTGGAAGCCGCCCATCGGCGTGCGGGCGTATGAGACGATGACGACGGGATCGGACGCGGACATGACGGTTTCCTCTTGATCTTCGGCGCACAGATAGGACGCGCCAAGCGTCGTGAACAGGGCGCTCAGGCGAAGTGAAGCCGCCGATACTTGCCCCGGAAATACAGCAGCGGGTCGCGCCGCGGCTCGAACCGCGCCCGCAGCACCCGGCCGATGAAGACCAGATGGTCGCCGGCCTCGACCACCTCGTGGGTGGCGCATTCGAAACTGGCCAGGGCGCCCGACAGGATCGGCGCGCCGGTGTCCCACGCCTCCCAGGCCACGTCCTGGAAGCGATCCTCGGTCGAGCGGGCGAAGACGCCCGAGGTCGGCTGCTGGCCGATGTGCAGCACATTGATGGCGAAGTGTTCGGCCGTCCGGAACCGGTCCAGGTTGCTGGAGCTCTTGGCCAGGCAGAACAGGATCAGCGGCGGGTCCAGCGACACCGCGCTGAAGGAGTTGGCGGTCAGGCCGACGGGCAGACCTTCGCCGTCGCGGGTCGTCACCACCGTCACGCCGGTCGCGAAACAGCCCAGGGCGTCGCGCAGGGTCCGCGCGTCCGACCCCGAGTGATAGACCAGGGCCTCGCGCGGGGCGGCCTTCTCCAGGAAGCCGACGACCGCGGTGTCGAACGCCTCGCCCTGGTCGGGCGCCACGACCAGCACCGGCGCGCCGAACGCTTCGATCTCGACGGCCTCCCCGCCCGCGACGATCACCGCCGCCGCCAGGGACGGGCCGGCGCCCGACAGCGCCTGGACGACCCGGTCGCGACTCTCGGCCGCGCACAGGATCGAAGGCCTCGACGACATTTCCGTCACCAGACGGCGCAGGGGCCGCCGCCGCGCGGGCTGGTTCCAGCCCGTCCAGGTCGGGCGCGACCACGCGCCGTCCCGCCTCGACCAAGGCCCGGACAGAGGCGCGCCAGTCCGCGGAAAGCCTTTCGCGCGGACCGACCAGCACCACCACGGGATCGTCGGCCTCGCCCCAGGACTCCAGGTCCGGTTCGTCGATGGCGAAGGGCGAGGACATGAAGGCGAGGCGATCCTGGATCGTTGAAGGGTTCGCCCTATTAAGGCGTCACGGCGGTCCGGCGCCAGCGCGCGGGGGCGTCAGCGGCCCTTGAAGTCCGGTTTGCGCTTTTCGACGAAGGCGGACATGCCCTCCTTCTGGTCCTCGAAGGCGAAAAGGCTGTGGAACAGGCGGCGTTCGAAGCGCACGCCCTCGGTCAGGGTCGTCTCCAGGGCGACGTTGACCATTTCCTTGTTCATCATCACCGCCAGCGGGCTTTGCGAGGCGATCTTCGCCGCCGCCGCGCGCGCCTCGTCCAGCAGGGCGTCGGGCGCGACCACCCGGCTGACCAGCCCGGCGCGTTCCGCCTCGGCCGCGTCCATCATCCGCGCGGTCAGGATCATGTCCATGGCCTTGGACTTGCCGACCAGGCGGGTCAGCCGCTGCGACCCGCCGATGCCGGGCGCGACGCCCAGGTTGATCTCGGGCTGGCCGAACTTGGCCGTCTCGGACGCGATGATGAAGTCGCACAGCATGGCCAGTTCGCACCCGCCGCCCAGCGCATAGCCCGACACCGCCGCGATGATCGGCTTCCTGAACCGGGTGATGCGGTCATGGCCCAGGGCGAAGAAGTTGCCCTTGAACATGTCGGCGTAGGACTGGTCCGCCATCTCCTTGATGTCGGCGCCGGCGGCGAAGGCCTTGGCCGATCCGGTCAGGACCAGGCAGCGCACGCTGTCGTCGCCTTCGACCGCATCCAGAAACGCCGCCAGTTCCCCGAACAGGGTCGAGTTCAGCGCGTTCAGCGCCTCGGGCCGGTTCAGGGTCACGACCGCATAGCCGTCCGCGTGGCGTTCGATCAGCAGGGTCGAATAGGCGTCGGCCATGTCAGGTCTCCAGTTCGGAAAGGCGGCCGCGCAGCAGCTGCAGCATGGCCGAGAAATCGTGGCCGCCATGTCCCAGGCGGTCGAACAGGGCGTACATGGCCTCGGCCTGGGCGCCCAGGGGGTCGAGGCGCCGCTCTTGGCCGCCGCGTCCTGGGCCAGCTTCAGGTCCTTCAGCATCATGGCCGTGGCGAAACCGCCCTGATAGCCGCGGTTCGACGGCGCCGTCGGAACCGGACCGGGCCAAGGGTAATAGCTGGTCACGCTCCAGCACTGGCCCGACGACTTGGATGCGATCTCGAAGAAGCGCTCGGGGTCCAGGCCCAGCTTCTCGGCCAGGGCGATGGCCTCGCAGGTCCCCATCATGCTGACGCCCAGCAGCATGTTGTTGCAGATCTTGGCCGCCTGGCCCGCGCCGTGGTCGCCGGCCCGAATGGTGATGCGGCTCATCGGCTCCAGCGCCGCCTCGACGCGGCCGAAGTCGCCCTCGTCGCAGCCGACCATGAAGGCCAGCGTGCCAGCCTCGGCCGCCGCCACGCCGCCCGACACCGGCGCGTCGGCGAAGGCGTAGCTGGCGTCCCGCGCCAGGCCCGCGACCTTGCGCGCGGTCTCCACGTCGATGGTCGAACAGTCCAGCAGCAAGGCGCTGGACGGCGCGGCGCCCAGGATCTGTTCCGAATAGACCTTCAGGACGTGCGGACCGGCCGGCAGCATGGTGATGACCACCTCGGCGTCCTTCACGGCCTCGGCGACCGATCCGACCGGCGTGCAGCCCGCGCCCCCCGCGCGCTCCAGCGCCTCGGCCGACAGGTCGAAGGCGGCGACCGCATGGCCGGCCTTGGCCTGGTTCGCGGCCATGCCGCCGCCCATGTTGCCCAGGCCGATGAAGGCGATCTTGGTCATGGTCTCTCTCCCTTTGTCGGCGCCGCGGTCAGGCCAGCGGCGTCCATTTTTCATTGTCCGGCAGCGGCGCGAACAGATCGTCCAGCACCGCGTCGGTCACGCCGTCCAAGGTCGCGGGCGACCATTTCGGCGCATTGTCCTTGTCCACGATCACGGCGCGAACGCCTTCCTGGAAGTCGTGGGTCCGCACCACCCGGCCGCCCAGGGCGTATTCCATCGCCATGTTGTCGGCGAAGCTGTTCAGCGTCGCGCCGGTCCGCAACTGGCGCAGGGTGACCTTCAGCGACTGCGGCGACTTGGTCTTCAAGATCGCCAGCTGCGCCATCGCCCAGTCTGAGCCCTCGGCCGCTAACGCCGAGAATATCTCCTCGACCGTATCGAAGGCGAACAGTCGGTCGATGGCCTCGCGATAAGGCTCAAGCGGTGCCGGGCCGGTCGCGCTCGCCCAAGCATCGGCGTCCGCATTGGGGGCATGGGGGTGGTATCCGATCGACTCAACCAAATCGATCAGATCGTCGGCAGCCACGAAATGCGTGTGTATGCCCAGCGCCACCGTATCCGCCGCCTTCAGCCGCGCGCCCGTCAGCGCCAGCCACACGCCCGTCTGGCCCGGCAAACGCGGCAGGAACCAGCCGCCGCCCACGTCGGGGAACAGGCCGATGCCCGTTTCCGGCATGGCGTAGGTCGTCCGCTCGGTCGCGATCCGCACCCTGGCCGGCTCCGAGATGCCGACCCCGCCGCCCATGACGATGCCGTCCACGATGGCCGTGATCGGCTTGGGATAGTCGAACATCAGGTGGTTCAGCCGGTATTCGGCCAGGAAGAAGGCCTTGGCCTCGGACGCATCCCCCGCCCCGCTCTCGGCGATCATGCGAATGTCGCCCCCGGCGCAGAAGCCCC
This sequence comes from Brevundimonas albigilva, assembly GCF_023503965.1. Lineage (GTDB taxonomy): Bacteria > Pseudomonadota > Alphaproteobacteria > Caulobacterales > Caulobacteraceae > Brevundimonas > Brevundimonas albigilva. The sequence goes on from NZ_CP097298.1 coordinate 850,654, forward strand.
GTTCGCCCGCATGGTCGATCAGGATGGAGGAGACGGCAGGGTCGTCGCGCCAGGCCAGCAGGGCCTCGGTCATCGTTTCGCACATCGCCCGGTTCAGCGCATGGATCGCCTTGGGCCGGTTCAGCGTGATGCGGCCGACGCCGTTCTCGATGCGGGTGATGACCTCCGCTTCGCTCACTTCGCCATCTCCCGTGCGATGATCACGCGCATGATCTCGTTGGTGCCTTCCAGGATGCGGTGCACCCGCAGGTCGCGCACGATCCGTTCTAGCGGATAGTCCTTCAGATAGCCGTAGCCGCCGTGCAGCTGCAGCGCCTCGTCGGCGATGTGGAAACAGGCGTCGGTGGCCAGGCGCTTGGCCATGGCGCACCATTTGGTCTTTTCGGGATGGTCGTTATCGATGGCCCACGCGCCGCGCAGCACCATCAGCCGCGCCGCCTCCAGGTCCGTCGCCATATCGGCCAGGCGGAACTGCAGCGCCTGGAACTCGCCGATCGGACGGCCGAACTGCTTGCGGGTGGCGACGTAGTCCTGGGCCGTCTCCAGCGCCAGTCGCGCCCCGCCCAGCGAACAGGCGGCGATGTTCAGCCGTCCGCCGTCCAGCCCGGCCATGGCGTATTTGAAACCCGCCCCCTTCGCCCAGCAGGTTGGCGACCGGCACGCGGCAGTCGTCGAACTGGACGATGGCGGTCGGCTGGGCGTTCCAGCCCATCTTCCTTTCCTGGGCCCCGAACGACAGGCCGGGGGTCCCCGCCTCGACGACGATGGCGGAAACCCCCTTGGGCCCCTCACCGCCCGTGCGGACCATGACGACATAGACGTCCGACGTTCCGGCGCCCGAGATGAAGGCCTTGGAGCCGTTCAGCACATAGCAGTCGCCGTCGCGCACCGCCGTGGTGCGCAGCGCCGCCGCGTCGGACCCCGAGCCCGGTTCGGTCAGGCAATAGCTGGCGATCTTCTCCATGCCGACCAGATCGGGCACGAACCGCGCGCGCAGATCGTCCGCCCCGAACCGGTCGATCATCCACGTCGCCATGTTGTGGATCGAGAGGAAGGCCGCCGTCGCCACGTCGCCGCGCGACAGCTCCTCGAAGATCACCGCCGCCTCGACCCGGCCCAGCGCCATGCCGCCGTGTTCCTCGGCCGTGTAGATGCCGCAGAAGCCCATCTCGGCCGCCTGCTTCATCACCTCGACGGGGAAATGCTTGTCCTCGTCCCACCGGGCCGAATGGGGCGCCAGCTCCGCCTGGGCGAAGGCGCGCGCCGCATCCTGAATGGCGCGCTGATCGTCGGTAAGGGCGAAATCCATGTCGGCCTCAACGCATCGTCGGAATGACGAAGGAACTGTCGGCGTGCTCCAGTTCGCTGTCCGGCCACCGGGCCGTCACGGTCTTGGTCTTGGTCCAGAAGCGGACGCCCTCCATGCCGTGCTGGTTGATGTCGCCGAAAGCCGAGCGCTTCCAGCCGCCGAAGGTGTGATAGGCGACCGGCACCGGGATCGGCACGTTGACGCCGACCATGCCGACGTTCACCCGCGCGGCGAAGTCGCGGGCCGCGCGGCCGTTCTGGGTGAAGATGGCGACGCCGTTGCCGTATTGGTGGTTGGACGGCAGGGCCAACGCTTCCTCGAACGTCTCGGCGCGCACGATCTGCAGCACCGGGCCGAAGATCTCCTCCTGATAGGACGACATCTGGGGCTTCACATGGTCGAACAGCGACGGGCCGATGAAATAGCCCTTCTCGTGCCCCTGCAGGCTGAAGTCGCGGCCGTCGACCACCAGTTCGGCGCCTTCCTGGACGCCCTTCTCGATCCAGCCGGCGATGCGGTCGCGGTGCTGGGCGGTGACGACGGGGCCGTAATGGGCGCCCGCGTCGGTCGAGACGCCGACCCGCATCGTCGGGATTTCGGCGACCATCCGCTCGCGCAGTTCGTCGGCGGTCTTCCTGCCCACCGGCACGACCACCGGCAGGGCCATGCAGCGTTCGCCGGCCGAGCCAAAGGCCGCGCCCGACAGGTCCTTGATCACCTGGTCCATATCGGCGTCGGGCAGGACGATCCCGTGGTTCTTGGCGCCGCCCATGGCCTGGACCCGCTTATGGTTGGCCGCGCCGGTCTGATAGACATAGTGGGCGATGTCGGACGAGCCGACGAAGCTGACGGCGTGCACCAGCGGATGGGTCAGGATGGCGTCCACCGCCGTCTTGTCGCCGTGCACCACGTTCAGCACGCCGTTCGGCGCCCCGGCCTCCAGCATCAGTTCGGCCAGGCGCACCGGCACCGACGGATCGCGTTCCGACGGCTTCAGCACGAAGGTGTTGCCCACCGCGATGGCCACGCCGAACATCCACATCGGGATCATGGCGGGGAAGTTGAACGGGGTGACGCCCGCCACCACGCCCAGCGGCTGGCGCATCGAATAGACGTCGATGCCGGGGCCGGCGCCCTGGGTGTATTCGCCCTTGAGCGCGTGGGGGATGCCGCAGGCGAATTCGATCACCTCCAGCCCGCGCTGGATGTCGCCCTTGGAGTCGGCGATGACCTTGCCGTGCTCGCTGCTGAGCCGTTCGGCCAGTTCGTCCATCCGCGCCTCAACCAGGCGCTTGAACTCGAACATGACCCGCGCGCGGCGCTGGGGGATTGGTGCTGGCCCAGCCGTCGAAGGCGTTCTGGGCGGCCTGCACCGCGCGGTCGACCTCGGCCGTCGTGGCCAGCTGCACGCGCGCCTGCACCTCGCCCGTGTTGGGATCGAACACGTCGCCGAACCGGCCCGAGGAACCCTCGAAAGCCTGACCGTCGATGAAGTGGCGGATGTCGCGCATGGTTTCCTCCTTGTTTTGGGCGTGTCTAGCAGTCCTGTGGCCGCCGACGAAAGCTGGACGCCAGGAAATTCGCCCCGACCGGCGTCATTCGGCGCGATCTTCCCAAGGCGGATGATCGCCGTAGAGGTCCGCCAGATAGGCGACGAAGGCGACGACCGAGGCCGGGACCAGGTCTGAACGCGGATGCACGGCGTAAAGCCCCACCGACTGCGCGCCCTGGTGATCGGGCAGCACGACCCGCAGACGGCCCGCCGCCAGATCCTGGTGAATGTCCCAGGTCGAACGCAGCGCGATGCCCGCGCCGGCGACGGCCAGTTCGCGCACCACCTCGCTGGAGTTGGTGGCCACCCGGCTGTCTACCGTGACCGACACCGCGCCGTTCGGCCCCTGCAGCCGCCACGGCGACTGGCCCGCCGCCGCCAGAAGCCGGTGGCCTGACAAATCCCGCAACGTCCGGGGCTCGCCGTGTTCCACGATATAGGCGGGGCTGGCGCACAGCACCCGCCGATTGGACGCCAGCCGCACCCCGACCATGGAGGCCTCCACCCGCTGGCCGATGCGGATCGCCAGGTCATAGCGTTCGCCCACCAGATCGACATAGGCGTCCGACAGGTCCAGCCGCAGCGCCACCTTGGGATGACGATCCAGAAACCCCTTCAGATAGGGCGCGACGTGCATCCGCCCGAACGAGGTCGGCGCGGTGATCCGTAAGGGTCCCGCCGCCGTCCGGGCGCCGCCCGCGACCAGCGCCTCGGCCTCGCGCGAGGCCGCCAGTATCTCCACCACGCGGCGATAGAAGGCCGCCCCCGCCTCGGTGGGCTCTGGCGGCGGGTGGTGCGGTTCAGCAGCCGGACGCCCAGCCGGTCCTCCAGCCGCGCCAGCCGACGCGACGCCATCGCCGGCGACAGGCGCATCGCCCGCGCCGCGGCCGACAGGCTGCCGTGCTCCACCACGGCGGCGAACAGGGCGTATTCGTCATCCATGACTGATCTTTGCATGATCCGCACGACAGATCATCCATCTTTGCGTCTGGCGTGCGGGCCGCAACCCCTTAGGATGGGTCGTGAAAGTGAGGACGCCCATGAGCACCGTCGATCGCGCCGGCCTGTCCGTGGCCCGGGACCTGGCCGCCTTCGTGGAAACCGAGGCCCTGCCCGGCCTGGGGCTGCAGGCGGACGCCTTCTGGCGCGGCTTCGCCGTCCTGCTGGACCGGTTCACGCCCGAGAACCTGGCCCTGCTGGCCGAGCGCGACCGCATGCAGGCGCGGATCGACGCCTGGCACGACGCCCGCCCCGGCGCCGTGGAGGGCGCCTCCTACACCGACTTCCTGACCGAGATGGGCTATCTGGTTCCCGAACCCGCGCCGTTCCAGGTCGAAAGCGAAAGGGTGGACGCCGAACTGATCGCGGCGGGGCCGCAACTGGTCGTGCCGGTGCTGAACGCCCGCTTCCTGCTGAACGCCGCCAACGCCCGCTGGGGCAGCCTGTATGACGCCCTGTACGGCACGGACGCCATTTCGCCGGTCCCGGCGGCGGGCGGCGGCTACGACCCCGCGCGCGGGGGCAAGGTCATCGCTTGGGCCAAGGCCTTCCTGGACCAGGCCGTTCCGCTGGCCGAAGGCTCACACGCCGAGGCGTCAGGCTGGTCGGTCCGTGACGGCGCCCTGTCGCCGGCGCTGGCGGATCCGGCCGCCTTCGTGGGCTATCGCGGCGACCCGGCGGCGCCGGAGGCGGTGCTGCTGCGCCACCACGGCCTGCACATCGAACTGGTCATCGACCGCGCCCACCCGATCGGGGCGACCGATCCGGCGGGCTTGGCCGACGTGGTGCTGGAATCGGCCCTGTCCACCATCGTCGACCTGGAGGATTCGGTCGCGGCCGTGGACGCCGCCGACAAGGTCGCGGCCTATCGCAACTGGCTGGGCCTGATGAAGGGCGACCTGTCGGCCGACTTCGACAAGGGCGGCCGGACCCTGACCCGCCGCCTGGCCGAGGACCGCGCCTATGTCGCACCGGACGGCGCGCCCCTCGCCCTGCCCGGCCGCAGCCTGCTGTTCGTGCGCAACGTCGGCCACCTGATGACCACGCCCGCCATCCGCCTGCCCGATGGGTCCGAGGCGCCCGAGGGTCTGGTCGACGCCGTCCTGACCACCCTGATCGCCAAGCACGACCTGGACGGCGCCGGCCGTTTCCGCAACAGCCGCGAGGGCTCGGTCTATATCGTCAAGCCCAAGATGCACGGGCCGGCCGAGGCCGCCTTCACGAACCGCGTCTTCGATGCGGTCGAGGACCTGCTGGGCCTGGCGCGCCACACGATCAAGATCGGGGTGATGGACGAGGAACGCCGCACCTCGGCCAATCTGGCCGCCGTGATGGCCGCGGTCCGGGGCCGGATCGTCTTCGTCAACACCGGCTTCCTGGACCGCACGGGCGACGAGATCCACACCTCCATGCGCGCCGGGCCGATGGTGCGAAAGGCCGAGATGAAGGCCTCGGCCTGGATCCAGGCCTATGAGGCCCGCAACGTCGCCATCGCCCTGGCCGCCGGAATGGCGGGGCGCGGCCAGATCGGCAAGGGGATGTGGGCGGCGCCCGACCGCATGGCCGCCATGCTGAAGGAAAAGATCGCCCACCCCCAGGCCGGGGCCAACACCGCCTGGACGCCCAGCCCGACCGCCGCGACCCTGCACGCGGTCCACTATCACCAGGTCGACGTCGCCGCCCGCCAGCGCGAACTGGCGGGCCAGGCGCCGCCGCCGTTGTCCGATCTGCTGACGATCCCGCTGGCCACCAACACCAACTGGTCGCCCGACGAGGTCGCGCGCGAACTGGACAACAACTGCCAGGGCATACTGGGCTATGTCGTGCGCTGGATCGACCAGGGCGTCGGCTGCTCCAAGGTGCCCGACATCGACGACGTGGGCCTGATGGAGGATCGGGCGACGTTGCGGATATCGGCGCAGCACCTGGCCAACTGGCTGATGCACGGCGTCTGCACGGCCGAGCAGGTGGACGACGCCCTGATCCGCATGGCCGCCAAGGTCGACGCCCAGAACGCCCGCGACCCCGCCTATCGACCGATGGCGCCGTCCCCCGACGACAGCCTGGCCTTCCAGGCCGCGCGCGCCCTGATCTTCGAGGGCGCGGCCCAACCCAACGGCTACACCGAGCCGCTGCTGCACGCCTTCCGCGCCAGGGCCAAGGCGGCGCGCTGAAGGCCGTGCTAGACAGGCGGCGGAATCGTCCGTCGCCTGAGGCCGCTCTCATGTCCGCTCCTGTCCGCCTGAACCGGTCCCAGTTGTCGGTCCCCGCCGCTTCGATGCGCTTCATCGAAAAGGCGGCGACCAGCGATGCGGACGTGGTCTTCCTGGACCTGGAGGATTCGGTCGCCGACGCCGACAAGGCCCAGGCCCGCGCCAACGCCGCCCGCGCCCCGTCGATGTTCGACTGGGGCTCAAAGACCCTGTCGATCCGCGTAAACGCCTGGGACACGCCCTGGACCTTTCGCGACGTGGTCGCCGTGCTGGAGGGCGAAGGCGACCGGCTGGACCTGTTGATGCTGCCCAAGGTCCATCGCCCCGCCGATGTCCACGCCCTGGACGCCCTGGTCGCCCAGGTCGAGCGCGAACAGGACCGCGCCAAGCCCGTCGGCCTGGAGCTGATCATCGAGAGCGCCCAGGGGATCGCGAACGTCGACGCCATCGCCGCCGCCTCGCCGCGTGTCGAGGCCCTGCACTACGGCCCCGGGGACTACGCCGCCTCGACCGGCGCCCGCACCACCGCGATCGGCGAACAGGACCCGGCCTACCCGGGCGACCTGTGGCACTATCCGATGTCGCGCATCCTGGTCGCCGCGCGCGCCAACGGCCTGCGCGCCCTGGACGGCCCGTGGTCGCGCCACGCCGACCTGGATGGTCTTCAGGCCGCCGCCCGCCGCACCGCCGCGATGGGTTTCGACGGCAAATGGGCCATTCACCCCGGCCAGATCGAGACCATCAACGCCGTCTTCACCCCCCCGGAAGGCGAGGTCGCCCAGGCGCGCCGCATCCTGGCCGCGATGGACGAGGCGGCGGGCCAGGGGCGCGGCGCCGCCACGCTGGACGGCCGCATGATCGACGTCGCCTCGATCCGCCAAGCTCGAGGCCTGGTGGCCAAGGCCGAACGCATCGCCGGCCGCTGATCGCCCCATCCCTGGATCGGGCGCGAACGGTCGGAGAGGTGGACGAACCGCGGCCGTTTCCTCCATAGAAGGGCCGCGCTTCGCGGGATAAGAATGCAGGCTCGCCGACCGACCATCGATGACGTGGCGCGCCATAGCGGCGTAGGGCGCACGACGGTGTCCCGCGTGCTCAACGACGGGCCGAACGTCCGCCCCGAGGTCCGCGATCGCGTCTGGGCCTCGGTCCGGTCGCTGAACTACTCCGTCAACCCGCAGGCGCGCAGCCTGGCCAGCGGCAGCAGCGGTCTGATCGCTCTGGTGTTCGCCTCCGACTTCGATGCGCAACCCAACTCGTTCTACGCGTCGGCGCTGGAGTTGGGCGCGCTGCGCGAGTGCCTGGTCCAGGGGCGTCATCTCCTGACGCACCACGTGCCGCAGCACAGCCCCGACTGGAAGCGGCAGGTGCTGGAGCTGATCCGCACCCAGCGCTGCCAGGGCGTGGTGCTGACGCCGCCGTTCTCTGACGACCCTGATCTGGTGAAGGCCGCGACCGCTCAATGCGCCGTCGCCCTGATCTCGCCCTCGCCGTCGACCCGCGGCCTGGCCGACGGCGTCGGCGTGGACGATGAGGCGGGCGGTTACGACGTGGCCCGCCACCTGCTCGGCCTGGGTCACAGAAACCTGGCCTACATCACGGGCCTTGAGAGCCACCTCTCAGCCGCCCGTCGTCTCGAAGGGCTGCGCCGCGCGGTGAAGAGCCAAGGCCTGGACCCGGCGTCCGTCCGCGTGCTGGGCGGCGACTTCACCTTCCGCTCCGGGGTCGAACATACGCGACGGCTGCTCGGCGAAAGGAGCCCGCCCACCGCCATCATCTGCGCCAACGACGACACCGCCGCCGGCGCCCTGTCGGTCGCGCACGGCCTGCACCTGTCGGTGCCGGACGAACTTTCCATCACGGGGTTCGACGACACGCCGATGTCGGAAATCGTCTGGCCCCCGCTGACGACCGTGCACCAGCCGTTGAAGGACATGGCTGGAGCGGCGGTGAGCGCGATCGCCCGGCGACTGGCGGGGGAAGAGGACGGCCCCCGCTTCGAGACCCTGCCCCACAGGGTGATCGCCCGCGAGTCCAGCGGACCGCCCGGCGCGCCTTGACTCGATAACCAGGACTGCGATGCTGGAAGCGCTTCCATAACAATGACCGGCCGGCAGGCGGGCAGGAGGAAATCCATGCGACGGACGAGAACAATCCTCGGGATCCTGGCGGCCGCGACTGTGGCGGCCGCGATCCTTGAGACGCCAGCCTTGGCGCAGACGCCCGTGCGCCACTGGGTCACGACCGGCGACCAGAGCCGGCTCCTGAGCGAGCAGACCCCGTTCGTGCTTCGACGGGACGGGCGCGACGCCCCGGGGATCGTGGTCACGCCGGACGATCGCAAGCAGTCCATGGTCGGCTTCGGCGCCTCCATCACCGACGCCTCGGCCTATTTGATCCAGACCCGCCTGACGCCCGCGGCGCGCGACGCGCTGCTTCGAACCCTTTTCGGGCGCGACGGCGAAGGACTGGGCTTCAGCTTCACGCGGGTGACGGTCGGCGCCTCGGATTTCTCGCTCGACCACTACAGCCTGGCCGACGCGCCCGACCCCACACTGGCGGGGTTTTCGACGCGCCGCATGGAAGAGCATGTCTTCCCGACGGTGCGCGCCGCGATGGCGATCAATCCGGACCTCAAGGTCATGGCCTCGCCGTGGAGCGCGCCCGGCTGGATGAAGACCACCGGCAGCCTGATCCAGGGCACGCTGAAGCCCGAACACTATACGACCTACGCCGACTACTGGCTGCGTTACATCCGATCCGCGGCCGACAACGGCGTGCCGACCGACTACCTCAGCATCCAGAACGAGCCGGACTTCGAGCCGGACAGCTATCCCGGCATGCGATGGCCGGCGACGCAGCGCGCGGTCTTCATCGGCCGCCACCTGGGGCCGGCCCTGGCCCAGGCCGGGATCGACGCCAGGATCCTGGACTGGGACCACAACTGGGACCAGCCCCAGCAGCCGCTGGGCGTGCTGGCCGACGACACGGCGCGCCGTTACGTCTCGGGCGTCGCCTGGCATTGCTACGCCGGCGACGTCGCCGCTCAGGACCAGGTCCGACGCGTCCATCCCGACAAGGACGTCTTCTTCACCGAATGCTCAGGCGGCGACTGGGCCGCCGATTTCGGAGACTCCTTCGGCTGGACGATGAAGACGCTGATCATCGGTTCGACGCGCAACTGGGGCGCGGCGTCCTGATGTGGAATCTCGCGCTGGACGAGAACCATGGACCGCACGCCGGCGGATGCGGCGACTGCCGGGGCGTCGTGACGATCGACAGCCGCACGGGCGCGGTGACGCCGAACCAGGAATACTACGCCTTCGGCCACGCCAGCCGCTTCGTGCGGCCCGGGGCCGTGCGGGTCGGGTCCAGCCAGATCGAAGGCGTCTCTAGCGTCGCCTTCGTCAACCCCGACGGCCAGCGCGTGCTGGTGCTGTACAACGAGCGCGCCGAGCCCGCTCCGCTGACGGTGGGCGAGGAAGGCTGGCGCGGCGAGACGGTTCTGCCGGCCCGCAGCGCGGCCACCTATGTCTGGGAAGCGCCGGCCGCCTGACCCTGCGGCGCCTGGACGATCCGGGCCACATAGTCGGGGTGCGGCGGCATCCTGGCGACGCACTTGCCGACGACGCTGCGGATGTCGCCCAGATAGCGGTCGATCGCCGCCTCGTCGGTCACGTCGACCAGGGGATCGGGATGGCGCGGCGTGATCCCCTGCCCCAGGAAGACCTGGATCCAGCTCTCCTCGGTGAACAGTTCGTCGTCCTCGCGGAACACACGGCCGTTGGCGCGGAACAGGTCGATCTTGCGCTGGAGGGTGTCGGGCACGGGCATGTCCCGGCAGTGGCGCCAGAAGGGCGTGTCGTCCCGCTCGGTCGCCTTGTAGTGCAGGATGATGAAATCCCGCACCCGCTCGTATTCGAAGTCGGTCTGGCGGTTGAACTCGTCGATGTTGGCGGGGTCGAACCCGGCGTCGGGCATCAGCCGCACCAGACGGATCAGCGACGACTGGATCAGGTGCAGGCTGGTGGACTCCAGCGGCTCCAGGAACCCCGCCGCCAGACCGACCGCGACGCAGTTCCGGTTCCATATCCGGCGCCGCTTGCCAGTGACGAACCGTATGCGGTTGGGTTCGGCCAGCTGCGCCCCATCCAGATTGGCCAGCAGGACCCGTTCGGCCTCGGCCTCGTCCATGTGCCGGCTCGAGAAGACGTGGCCATTGCCGGTGCGGTGCTGCAGCGGAATGCGCCACTGCCATCCGGCGTCCCGCGCCGTGGCCCGCGTGTAGGGGGTGAACGGCTCGGTGCGGGCGCAGGGCACGGCGATGGCCCGGTCGCACGGCAGCCATTGCGTCCAGGCTTCGTAGCCGGTCTTCATGGCCTCCTCGATGATCAGGCCGCGGAAGCCCGAGCAATCGACGAACAGGTCGGCGGCGATGACCTCGCCGTCTTCCAGGGTGACGGACTCGACGAAGCCGTCCTCGGCTCGCAGCTGGACGGCGCAGACCTTGCCCTCGCGCCGCACGACGCCGGCCGCCTCGGACATCTGTCGCAGGTAGCGGGCGTAGAGCCCGGCGTCGAACTGGAAGGCGTAGGTGATCTGGCCCAGCGGGGACGACCTCATCTTGGGGTCGGGCCGCATGAAGCGGTTCTCCAGCGCGGCCGCCGCATTGATGGAATAGGCGCCAAGGTCGCCCGCGCCGCCGCTCTCCCGCATCTTCAGCCAGTATTGGTGGCAGCGCAGCCAGCCCAGGTCCCGTCCGATCACGCCGAAGGCGTGCATGTAGCGATCGCCCTTGCGCAACCAATCGACGAACTGGATGCCCAACTTGAAGCTGCCCTGGGTCCGACGGATGAAGTCGTTCTCATCCAGTCCGATCAGCTCGTTGAACTTCCTGATCGCCGGGATGGTGGCCTCCCCGACGCCGATGGTTCCGATGGCGTCCGACTCCACCAGCGTGATGTCGTACCGGCCCCGGAACAGTTTCGAGAACAGGGCGGCCGTCATCCAGCCGGCGGACCCGCCCCCGACGATGAGGATCCTCTTCAGTTGGCGCACGCCTTCCTCCCTGGAGGGTCTTGTTGTGCTGCTTAGTCGCAGGTTCCCGGCGTCGCGGGCAAGGGAAGTTCGCCGGTGCGCGCGGGCCGCGCGTAGCTGAGGCCGTAACCGCGTGGGAACTGCACCACGTCGCCCGCCCCCTCGCCCGTGCTGCAGGCCGATCCGGGCCACGCGAAAGACAGCCGTCCCGTGAAGTCGAAACGGCCGCCCAGCAGCACGTCCGCCAGCCCCGCGCCTTCCGTGCCCGGCAGGAAGGCGGCGACGAAGGCGTCCGACAGGTTGATCAGGTCGTTGGCGTAGGCGGGGCGCCCGGAATAGAGCACCGACACCACCGGCACGCCCTTGCCCGATACGGCGCGAAGGGCCGCCAGGTCGCGCGGATGCAGGCGGCTGTGCTGGACCGGCGTGGGGAAGCGGACGTCGCCGTTGTATTCCGCGTAAGGCGTCTCCCCCAGCACCACCACGACCTTGGAGAAGGCGCTCATGTCCACGCCTGAGCCGTCGGGCGAATAGACCACGTTCTCCGCGCCCAACTGGGACTTCAGCGCGCCCAGCAGCGTCGATCCGGTCGCGAAGTCGGCGTTGGAGTTTTCCGTCCCCTGCCACGTCAGGGACCAGCCGCCGGTCTGGTTCGACAGGCTGTCGGCGCTGTCGCCAACCACCAACACCTTGCCCGCGCCTCGCGCCAGCGGCAGGGCCTTGTCCTCGTTCTTCAGCAGCACGACCGACTTGCGGACCGCTTCACGGGCCAGTTCCGCCGCGTCGATCGCCTCCGCGCGGCCGTTGAAGCGACTGTCAGACGGGGCGCGGTCGAACAGGCCGGAGCGCAGCTTCACCCGCAGGATGCGCGTCACGGCGTCGTCGATGCGCGACACGGGAATGCGGCCGGCCTCCACGTCCTGGGTGGTGTTCTGGATGAAGGCGCGCCAGTCCTCGGGGACCATCACCATGTCGACGCCGGCGTTGATCGCCTGGGGACAGTGCGACTTGGTGCAGCCGGGGACCTGCTCGATGCCGTTCCAGTCCGAAACGACGAAGCCGTCGAAGCCGAGGCGGTCCTTCAGCACGTCGGTCAGCATCTCGCGGCTGCCGTGCATCTTGCCGTAGTCGCGCCCGGCCTGGACGTCGTTCCAGCTGCTGTAGGAGGCCATGACGGTCTGCACGCCGGCGTTCAGCGCGGTGTAGTAGCCGGCGCCATGCCGGGTGATCATCTCGGCGCGGGTCGCGCGGGTCTCGCCCTGGTCGACGCCGTTGTAGGTGCCGCCGTCGCCCATGTAGTGCTTGGCGGTGGCGACCACGTCCCCGTCGCCGGTCAGCCGCCCCTGAAGTCCGCGGACCAGCGCCTCGCCGTATTCGGCGACCAGTTGCGGATCGCTGGAATAGCTTTCGTAGGTCCGGCCCCATCGGCGGTTCTCGCCGACCGCCAGGGTGGGCGCGAAAACCCAGGTGATGCCCGTGGCGCGCACCTGGCGGGCCGTCGCCCGTCCGATCCGCTCGATCAGCGCGGGATCGTGCGCGGCGCCCAGGCCGATGTTGTGCGGAAACAGGGTGGCCCGAGACGTTGTTGTGGCCGTGAACGGCGTCCGTGCCCCAGATCAGGGGAATGGGCGTGGCCATGTCGGTCGCCAGCGCCGCATCGTGGAAACGGTCCGACAGGGCCGCCCACTCGGCGACCGTCGCGTGCTTGTTCATCCCGGGCCAGGCGCCGCCGCCGTTCAGCACTGATCCGATGTAGTACTGACGGACCTCGTCGGGCGTGATGTAGCGCACGTCCGGCTGGGTGATCTGGCCGATCTTCTGCGCCAGGGTCATGCCCGCCACGATCCGGGCGATGCGGGCCTCCATCGCGGCGTCCGGCGCGGGCGCCCGAAGCGCGGGCCAGTCCGAGCCGTCTATCGGACCCGCGACGTCCGTCATGGGCGCGACGGCGCAGCCGGCCAGCAGCAGCAGGGGAAGCAGCGTCGTCTTGTGGAAGGTCATGCGCCGAATCTCTTCGTTTCTGGATAAAAGAAGACGGGCGGGACGACGGGCGTCCCGCCCAGGCCAGAGCGGGGGAAGACGCGCCCTAGAACCGGTAGTTGACGCCGAACAGGAACTGCCGGCCGTACTCTTCGTAGGTTTCCGGCAATGCGCCGCCGTCCGCCGTGGTGACGCCGCCGCCGTCGATGCCGATCCGCGTGCGATAGGGCGAGTTCGTCAGGTTGTTGACCTGGAACAGTAGGCCCAGTCCCTCCAGCGGCCCCTCCTCGAAGGTGTAGCCGATCTGGGCGTCGATCTGCTCGTCGTCGAGAATTTCCGTGTAGCCGCGCGTGGCGAACAACTGGACCACTTCGCCCTTGAACGCCTCGCGGAACCGCTTGGAGATGCGGGCCTGGAAGCCGTTCCTCTCGTAGTAGCCGGTGATGTTGTAGACCGTGCCCGACAGGCCCGGGATGCGCACCGTCTGTCCGTCCGGGGCCGGATTCAGGTCCGACTCCGTAAAGGAGATGCTGCCCAGCACGCCCAGGCCGTCCAGCGGCTCCCACACCGTGCCGAAGTTCAGCGCCCCGCTGATCTCCAGTCCCTGCACCGTGCCGCCGTCGCCGTTGGCCGGCAGGCTGATCTGCCCGATGGGACTGATGATCGCGCCCGTCTCCAGGATGGCGGATGCGGTGGACGGCAAGGGAATGCCGGTGAAGTCGAACGTGCCGTTCTGGACGTAGATGTAGCTTTCCAGATCCTTGTAGAAGCCCGCGATCGACAGATAGGTCGTGGCGTCCACGTACCACTCATAGGCCAAGTCGAAGGCGTTCGCCCGCCACGGCTCAAGCTCCGGATTGCCGCCCGAGGCCGACCACGGATTGACCACCTGCCCCGGCTGGCAGCTCTGCCCGGTGCAGACCAGGGAGTTGAAGCCCGGCGTGACATTGGCCCGCATCTCGTCCATGCGCGGCCGCGCCATGGTGCGAGAGGCGGCGAACCGAATGCGCTGTCCGCGGCCCAGGTCGTAGATCAGGTTCAGGCTGGGCAGGATGTCGAGATAATCCGCCCCCTTCGTCACCGAGGTTGGCACGATCGGCTGTCCCGCCTCCGTGCCATTGATGACGACGCCGGTGGACTCCTGGTGTTGGCCCACGAACTGCATGCCGACGTTGCCGCGCCAGTTCCCGCCCTCGAAGTCCAGCTTGACGAAGGCGGTCGTGACCTCTTCCTCGATGTCCCAGTTCTTGTCGTAGAAGTTGGCGTCCAGGATCGGCGCCCGGTCGTAATAGACGTCCAGCGCGCGCTCCAGATCGATCGACAGCACCTCGCCGAAGCCGGCCCAGTCCAGCGAGGTCGGCTTCACCAGATATTGCGGATCGACCAGCACCTGCTGACGTCCGTTCTTCAGGAACAGGTCGAAGTCGTCGACCCGCTTGGACTTGTCGCGGTTGGCCCAGTTCACCCCGTAGGTGAGGGTGTGGAAGAAGCCGTCCATCGTCGTCTCGCCCTTGACGTCGAAGGCAAGGATGCTCTCTTCGACATCCGGGAAGCGAATGGCGCCATCGTGCGCCCAGCCGCCCCACGGCGCGCGGTCGCCCAGCGTCACCTGGGAGGCGTCGGCGTAGTCCAGTCCTTCCGAATAGGTCGGATAGCCGTCGTCGTTGATGACGAAGTCGATCACGTCATAGGTGCGGCCGACGTCCGGCGTCGCCCCCGACACGCCGCCCACGCCCTGGCCGTAGCCGGCGTAGGTCTCGAGGATCTGCTCGGTCCGCTGATTGGTCGAATACGACAGGTCGGCGACGATCCGTGTCCGGTCGCTCAGCTGGTATTCGGTGTTCAGGCCGGCCGAGAAAATCTCGTCCTGGCGGGTATTGTAGTCGTTGCGGATGATCGGGACGGCGTTGTGGTGCGTGCCGCTGCGCGCGATCAGAGACCCGCCGACATCCTCAGCGACGACATCGGTGAAATAGGCGCCGTCCGCCCAGCCGTTGGAGAACCACTGCGCGCCGCGCGTCGTCTCTTCCTGGTCGAACTTGGAATAATAGAGGTCCAGGACCGACCGCAGCCGGTCGTTCGGCCGCCACTCGATGATGCCGATGGCCGCATCACGCTGATTCAGACGCGAGGTGGCGAAGATTTCCTGCCCGTTCACGATCAGGGCGGCGTCGGCCGCGTCCGGCGTCACCGTATTGGGCGAACAGGGCGCCACGTCGTCGGGATTGGGCTGGCACACGCCGCCGAAGGCCTCGTAGTTGTAGGCCTTGAAGTGCTGGTTCTGGGACGGGGAATCCAGGTGAGCGTAGCCGAAGGCCACGCCCAGGGTGTCGTCCATGAACTGGTCGATATAGCTGATCGAGAAACGGCCGCCGTAGTTGCGCATGTCGTCGTTCAGCGCGTCGCCCTCGGTCATCTCGCCGCGCAGGTTCATCGCCAGGGCGCGGTCGCCGAACTCCAGCGGACGCACGGTGCGCAGGTCCGCCGTGCCCGACAGGCCCATGCCCGAAATCTCGGCGTCCGGCGACTTGTAGATCACCACGCCGGACAGCAGTTCCGACGGATACTGGTCGAACTCCACCGCCCGGTTGTCGCCCGAACTGGCCTGCTGGCGACCGTTCAGCAGGGTGGTGGTGAAGTCCGGCGCCAGGCCGCGAATGGAAATGACCTGGGCGCGTCCGTTGACCCGCTGCGCCGCGAGCCCGGGCAGGCGCGCAATCGACTCCGCGATCGAAACGTCCGGCAGCTTGCCGATGTCCTCGGCCGACACCGCCTCGACGATCGAGGTCTCGTTCCGCTTGGTGGCGATCGAATCCGCCAGGCCCCGCCGCAGGCCGGTGACTACGATCTCTTCGACCTCGGTCGGCTGGCTGGCGTCCGCCGGCTCCGTCGCCTGCTGGGCCAGGGCGGCCCCCGGCAGCCCCGCCGCCAGCGCCAGAAGAGACGCGGTCAACCGCAGTCGCGACCTTCCCTTCGAACGTGTTTCATCAAAGCCAGCGAATGCGCTGCCCATGGCTCTCCCCTTCCGTTCCCTCGACACGCCTTGGCGGCATGCCCCTATTTCATTGGCGCTGTTGGAAGCGCTTCCATAACCCTATCGCATCTTGGAGGAACTGCAAGTCCAATGGCGGTGTCTCAGCGGGCCTGCCGATCTGGATGGGAGGTCAGGACGGCGCCAGTGCGGTCACGGGCAAAGCGGCGTCCAGCGGACAGGGTCCCAGAGGCGATCCGCTCACCGCGCCGTTGCGGCCAGCAGACCGATCGGGGGCGGCGTGGCCGGCATCCTTGGCGGCCGGACGACCGCTTGGCGCTTCCGTTCTTCGAAGGCGGCGACGGAGTCCGCCATCTCCTCGGCCAGCCATTGCGTGGCGCCGTCGGCGAGGGACCGATCATGCCACGCGACATAATAGTCGAAGGTCGGCAGCGGGATCGGCGGCTCGAAGGTGTCCAGGTCGTAAACCCGGGCGAAGTGACGCGCCGCCTTCGACGGCAGGATGGCCAGGGCGTCGGTGTCGGCCACCATGAAGGGCACGCTGGCGAAGCTCGGGGCCGCCATCAGCACCTTCCGGCCCTGGCCTTCGCCGGCCAGGTGCTCCAGGGGATCGCTGAAGCCGTCGCCGACCAGGGCCGTGACATGCGGCCAGTCGAACAGATTGTCCGGCGTCAGCGCGACAGCCGAGGCGGGGTGCCCGCGTCGCATCAGGCCCAGGCGGCTTTCGGTGAACAGCTTGCGGAAGCGGACGCCGTTGCCCTCGGGCGGATAGCCGATGACGACGAGGTCCAGCCGCCCCTCGGCCAGCCGGCGCAGGCTGTTGGCGGACAGGGCCTCGATCTCCATCGAGGCGCCGGGCGCCGCCTCGGCCAGGGCCGGAGCCACGGGCCGGATCACGCTGAGGATGCCGAAGTCCGTGGAGGCGATGCGGAAGGTGCGGTCCAGGCTGGCGGGATCGAACGCCGCCGGCCGCAACATGGCCTCCCCCTGGCTCAGCCAGCCCTTCAGCGGACCCGCCAGCGCCTCGGCCCGCGGCGTCAGGACCATGCCGCCGCGCCCGCGCACCAGCAGCGGATCGTCCAGCTGGTCCCGCAGGCGCGCCAGGATGCGGCTCATCGCGGGCTGGCTGACGCCCAGACGGTCGGCCGCGCGCGAGACGCTCCTGGTCTCCAGCAGGATTTCCAGGCTGGACAGCAGGCGCAGGTCCAGGCGGCGCGCGAGGTGCAAGGCGGTGGTCTCCATTATGTGACGCGCGCATGAGCCTCATGCCGAGGTCGTCATGGCCCGTTCTGCGAATGACTATTAGATGCGCCCGGCTCCGCTTTCAAAGGCGGAGCCTGACCGATCTCGGCGGCGGATCGACGCAGGTCGAACGCTGTCGCGCCGTCTTCACCAGGGGAGCTTCATGCCTGTCTTCACGACCCGACCGCGTGTCCTGAGCGCCGTCCTTCTCGCCACCACCGCCCTGTGCGCTTCGGGCGCCCGGGCCCAGAACACGGTCCAGAACACGGTCCAGGCCACGGCGCCGTCGGAACTGGAGGAAGTGGTGGTCACCGCCGCCGGGCGCGAGCAGCAGGTCAAGGACGCGCCGGCCTCCATCAGCGTCATCACGCGCGAAACCCTGGAGCGCAGCCCCTACACCCAGATCACCGACGTGCTGCTGGACGTGCCCGGCGTCACCGTGACGCCTGGCGAGGGCAACAGCCGCGACATCTCCATCCGCGGCCTGGGCAGCGCCTACACCCTGATCCTGGTGGACGGGAAGCGCCTGAACTCGCGCGAGTCGCGCACCAACGGCGGCAACATCGCCGAAAGCGGCCTGCTGCCGCCGGTTGAGATGATCGAGCGCATCGAGGTGGTGCGCGGCCCGATGTCGTCCCTCTACGGCTCCGACGCGATGGGCGGGGTGATCAACGTCATCACCCGCCGCATCGGCGACGAATGGACCGGCAGCGTCCGCGTCAACGGCACGGCGCAGACGGACGGCGACTACGGCGACTATTACGACGCCAGCGTGTACGCCAGCGGGCCGCTGATCGCCGACACCCTGGGCCTGCAGCTGTCGGCGTCGATGAACCGCCGCGCCGAGGACGACATCCTGACCGCCTCGCCCGAGCGCAAGGACGACAGCCTGTCCGCCAAGCTGGGCTGGAGCCTGAACCCGAACCACGACCTGCTGTTCGAGGCCGCCTACTACGATCAGGAGTCCATCCAGACGGCGGGCCGCACCACCGAGATCACCGAAGACGCGCCGGAAGGCACGAAATCGATCCAGAGCCAGGAGCGCTTCGTCTATTCGATCAACCACTCGGGCGTCTGGGGCCGCTCCACGTCCCAGTCCTTCGTCCAGTTCGAGGACGCGACCCGCAAGGAAACCGACGTCAACATCAAGAACACGGTCGCCCAGACGGCCTGGATCGTGCCGATCGGCGCGCACATCCTGAACATCGGGGCCTACTACAACTTCGCCGACCTGTATGCGCCCAGCGGCAACGGCCTGACCGTCGACGGCAATGTCCGCGACGCGGCCGACCGGACCCAATGGGCCCTGTTCGCCGAAGACGAATGGAGCCTGACCTCCCGCTTCGCCCTGACCGCCGGCGTGCGCCTGGATGACCACGACCTCTATGGCTCGCAGGTCTCGCCGCGCCTGTACGGCGTGTGGAAGCCCACGGACGGCCTGATCGTCAAGGGCGGCGTCTCGACCGGTTTTCGCGCGCCCGACATCCGCCAGACCCTGGCCGACTGGGGCCAGAACAGCCGGGGCGGCACCATCTACGGCAACCCGGACCTGGAGGCCGAGACCTCGCTGACCTACGAGGGCAGCGTCATCTATACGGTCTCGCCGCGCGTCGAGATCGGGCTGACGGCCTACCAGACCGACTTCAAGGACAAGATCCTGCGCGTCACCTGCCTGGAGGCCCAGGCCTGGTGCGTTGACGAGCCGCTGAGCTCCATCGGCCGCCCGCCCACGACCTACGTCAACATCGACGACGCGCGCATCCAGGGACTTGAGGCGACGCTGGACGCCCGCCTCACCGACAGCATGACGCTGAAGGCCACCGGCACCCTGACCGATTCCGAACAGCTGACGGGCGCCCAGGCCGGGGCGTCGCTGAACCAGACGCCGGAATCGCAGGGCAGCGTCGCCCTGACCTTCCGCCCGCGCCACGCCCGGGTCAGCGGCTTCATCCGCGCCATCTACTACGGCCAGGAACTGCAATCGACGGTGCAGCCCAGCGGGTCGAACATCCTGGCCCCGGCCTACACCACCGTCGACGTCGGCGGCTCCTACAGGCTCGACGACAAGGTGACGCTGCGTGCGGGCATCCAGAACCTCTTCAACCACGAGATGACCTACGAGGAATACGGCTACGTCAACGACAAGGCCCGTGTCTGGGCCGGTCTGACCGCCCGCTTCTGATCCAGGCCGAAGGAACCATGACCATGATCCGCGACATCGCCGCTTCCGCCGCCGTCCTGGCGCTTCTGGGCGCCGCCCTGCCCGCCTCTTCCGCCCTGGCCCAGTCGGCCGCGGCCTTTCCCGCGCCGGCCAAGACCTTCGAGGGCCGGGTCGGGTTCGCCGCCGCGACGCGGGGCCAGCCCATCCTGCCCGGCGCCGAAGTGACGGCCACGGGCCAGGGCTTCGCGCCCGGCCAGACCGTGCGGCTGCTGCACGGAACCACGCCCCTGACGCCCGACCTGACCGCCGACGCCGAGGGCGGCTTCGAGGCCCGCTTCCGCCTGCCCGCCGACGCGGCCGTGGGCGTCCACCCGCTGGTGGTCGTGTCGCCCGCCCCCTACGCCGCCGTCGTGGCCGAGCTGAAGGTGTCGCCGGCCATCCCGGCCTCGGGCGAGGACCGCTACGACATCCTGCGCGGCGCGGCGACGCGCGGCCTCTATCAGTCGGCCTACAGCGCCAAGAACGACGCGATCTTCGTCACCTCGGCCGTGGGCCGCCCGCCGGTGCGCCAGTCCGAGCTGCTGCGCATGGACGCCGACACCCTGGCCATCGAGGCGCGCATGACGCCGGCCCCGGCGCCGGCGCGCGTCGGACGCGACGGCGCGCCCGCCGACGGCGGCCTGTTCGCGGTGTATGGCGTCGGCGTGGACGACGCGCACGACACCGTCTGGGTGACGCAGAGCCGCCAGAACACCGTGGCGGTCTATCGCCAGTCCGACCTGTCCCTGGTGCGCCAGTTCGATCCGGGCACGGTCAACCACGCCCGCGACGTCGTCGTGGACCAGGCCCTGAACAAGGCCTACGCCAGCGCCACCTTCGAGCCGGAAGTCGTCGTCTTCGACACCGCCCGGCCCGAGGTCGCCCGCCGCATCGCCATCGCCTCGACCGTGCGCGGCGAGCGGTTCTCGGCCGCCAGCCTGTCGCTGAACGCCGAGGCGCACCGCCTCTATGTCGTCAGCAACAGCACCAACGAGGTCGCCGTCATCGACACCCGCACGGACGCGGTGCTGAAGGTCCTGCCCGTCCCCGGCGCCCGCAGCGCCATCGGCGTGTCGCACGATCCCCGGACCGGCCGGATCTTCGTGGCCGCGCAGGGGTCCGACAATGTGGTGATCCTGGACGGCGAGACCGGCGCCGTGGTCGCCGACACGCCGGTCGGCGCCGGCGCCCTGAACGTCGTCTTCGATCCGGTCAGCCGCCAGGCCTTCGTGGCCAATCGCGGCTCCAGCACGATCGCGGTCGTCGATGCGGACGGCCGGCTGCTGGCCAGTCTGGATGGCGCGCCCCAGGCCAATCACGTCGCGACCGACGGCCGGGGGGTGATCTATGCGGTGACCAAGGGCGGCGAACAGGACGACGCCAACACCGTCTGGCGCATCACGCCGCGCCGCTGAGGCCGGCATGACGGCGTCCTCGGCCGAGAGGCTGGCCGGCGTGCTGAAGGCGCGCGGTCACCTGGTGAACCCGGAGCGCGCCGCCGTGCTCCGGGCCTTCGCCGCCGCGGATCGGCCGGTTCACGCCGAGCAACTGTGGCTCGACGCGCGCCGGCATGGTCCCGTTTCCCGCGCCACGGTCTCGCGCACGCTGAACCTGCTGCGCGACGCCGGCGTGGCGGAGTTGTCGGCGCGGGACGGCCGCCGACATTATTTCAGCCTGAAGGGCGCCGCGCGCCGCATCACCCTGGTCGACGCCAGCGCCGGCGCCGTCCGCCAGATCGAGGCTCCGGACGCCCTGGACGCGCTTCACGCCGCCCTGACCCGGGCCGGCTTCGCCCTGGCCGAAGGCGTCGAGGTGCGGGTCACGCCCCTGCCCGCCCGGCCGGACCTTCAGGCCTGAACACGGGGGAGCGGCGTCGCAAGAGACGCCGCCCTTGCCCTCGACCGTGCGGCGCACAGACGCATCAATTTCACGACCTGGGGGCTGGCCTCAGCTTCATGTGTTATTATATAACGTTTCTACAGAAACGGAGAGGCGGCACATGGCGATGCAAAGAGCGGGCGATGCGATGGGGGTTACCCTGTCGGGACTGTGCATGATCCATTGTCTGGCCCTGCCGCTGTTGGTCAGCCTGTTTCCGCTGGCGGGCGCCTGGCCGAGGCGGCGTGGGTGCACTGGCTGTTCGCCGGCATGGCCGGACCGTTGGCCGCCTATGTGCTGAGCCTGCCCGATGCGGAGGGCCGGCGGAACTGGTCCCTGATCGGGGCCGGCGCGCTGGGCGTTGCGCTGCTGTTTCTCGCCGCGGCCGAGTTCCCGAGCCACGAGGCCGAGACGCCGATGACGATCGCGGGCGGCCTGATCCTGGCCAGCGCCCATATCGTCAACTGGCGCAAGCGAAGCCACGCCCACTGATCGGCTATGGCGCCCGCCGCAAACAGGCGCTTGAACCGGAGGGGCGGCGGGTTCAGGCCACCGCCGCCCGGATCACCCAGTCGGCGCCGCTTCGAAGACCGTCCTCGCGCCGGCACAGGGTCAGGCCCTCGGCGCGCAGGCGTTCGATCGACTGGCCCAGCCGCTCCGCCAAGCCCTGGTCGGCGATCCGGGGCAGGCGACGCCGCGCCATGTCGAGTTGGCCGTTCACCCAGGACTCCCGATAGCGGTTGGGAAACCGTCGCGCCGAGGTCACCGTGAACCCCGCCTCCGTCAGGCTGTTGACCGCCCATTCCGCCGGATATTCGCGATAGGGCGTCTCATCGGCCAGCGTCAGGCAGACATCGCGCATCCGCCCAATGGCCCGCACCATGCGATCGGCCTCGGTGTCGACCGGGCCGACGACATAGGGGTCCAGACCGACCACATAGAGGACGCCGCCGACATGGGGCTTCAGCCGCCGGAACAGCTGCGCCTGGAAATAGGGCGAAAAGCCCTCCACCGCCCCCAGCAGATAGTCGGCCAGGACCGTGTCGAACCGGTCCCCGGCCAGCAGTCCTTCGTCGGTCCAGTTCCCGACCACCAACCGGTCCTGCGGGCGTAGGGCCGCGCCGGCCCGATCCCGCACCTGGGCCGCATGGCCGGCCGATCCGGTCACGCCGACCCAGCGCTCGGTCTTGAGCGCCGTGCTCCACAGGCTGGAGTTCACGCCCGTGCCGGCGTCCAGGAAGCCGCCCCAGGGCGTGCGTCCCTGCAGCGCCTCGACATGTCCGAACAGCGCGGAGGCCATGCCGCTCAGGCGGCCTGTTCGAACGGCGGCCGAGCGGGCTCCAGCGCGCGCGTGCGGCACTCCAGCCGCGCGTCCATGCCCGCCAGCAGGCGGGCCGCCGCCTTGAGCGTCATGTGCTCGGGCCGGCTCAGCCAGTAGTGCACCCGCTCTCGCTGCAGACCCATGCGACGGGCCAGCTCGGCCTGGGTCAGCCCCTCCTCGTCCCGACGCCGCGCGAAGGCGCGATGCACCTCCCTCCAGATCTCTTCCTGAAGGTCCCGTGCGACATCCTGCCCCATCCCAGATCGGCTCATTCCTTCGGTCACGCCCTTGAGTAACGATACGGTATAACATAGCCAAAAGCCCTCTTTCGAAAACGGGGGTGCGACAATGCGTTCCAAGACCATGCTTCTATCCGCCGCGGCAGCGGCCGCTGTCGCCACCGGCGTTCAGGCCAAGACAGCCTATCAGTCCGGACCGGGCGTCCCGCAGTTGCAGGAGGTGGTGGTCACCGCCGATCCCCTGGGACGGTCGCGCGACGCCGTCGTCTCCAACGTCGCGGTGCTGGCCGGCGACGACCTGGTCCATCGCCGCGAGGCGACCCTGGGCGACACGCTGAATGGCCTGCCGGGGGTCAGTTCCGACACCTTCGGCGGCGGCGCCAGCCGGCCCGTGATCCGGGGCCAGACCGCCCCGCGCGTCAAGGTGCTGACGGACGGTTCGGCCCTGATGGACGCCTCGGAGGTGTCGCCCGATCACGCGGTGGGCGGCGAGCCCCTGCTGCTGGACCGGGTGGAGATCCTGCGGGGTCCCAGCGCCCTTCTCTATGGCGGCGGCGCCATCGGCGGCGCGGTCAACCTGATCGACAAGAAGGTGCCGACTGCCGTGCCGGCGAACGGCGGCGAAGGGGTCGCCGAGGTGCGTCTCGGCTCGGCCGACAACGAGGAGGCGGCGGTCGCGGGCCTGACCGCCGGCGGAAACGGCTTCGCCGTGCGGGTCGAGGCCGCCACGCGCAGCACCGACGACTACGAGATCCCGGACGGTGACGAGGACGTGCTGGACGGCTCGTTCAATAGCTCGTCCACCGGCACGCTGGGCCTGTCGTGGATCGGCTCGCGCGGCTACCTGGGCGCGGCCTTCACCGAACAGCGCAGCGAATATGGACTGCCGGGCCACAGTCATGAGTACGAGGACTGCCATCCGCACGGCTCCAGCCTGCACTGCGGCGGCCATGACCATGACGAGGACGACCATGACCACGATCACGACCATGACCACGAGCATGAACACGAACACGTGCCGACCGTCGACCTGGTGAGCCGACGCGTCGACGTACGCGGCGAGTTGCGCGATCCCTTCGCGGGCGTGGAGCGCATCCGTTTCCGCGGCGGCTACACCGACTACCAGCACGACGAGATCGACGACGGGACGGTCGCCACCACCTTCTCCAACACCGGCTACGACGCGCGCCTGGAGGTGCAGCACGCGCCCGTCGCCGGCTTGCGCGGCGTGATCGGCGGCCAGGTCTCGCGCAGCGACTTCGCCGCCGACGGCCTGGAATCGTTCGTCCAGCCCAGCGAGACCGAGACGGCCGCCGTGTTTCTGCTGGAGACCTACGATCTGGGCGACTGGAACCTGGAGGGCGCGCTCAGGCAGGAATGGCAGACCTCACGCGTTCCGGGCGGAACGCCGGCCAGCCGCTACCCGGAACGCGACTTCCAGCCCTTCTCCGCCTCGGTCGGCGCCAGCTGGCGTTTCGCGCCCGACTACGCCCTGTCCCTGTCGGTCGCCCGCTCCCAGCGGTCCCCGAACGTCCAGGAGCTCTACGCCGGGGGGTGCACCTGGCGACCAACACCTATGAGATGGGATCGGCCGATCTGGACGAGGAAACGGTCGTCTCGGCCGAACTGGGGATCAAGAAGACGCGCGGCGACACCACCTTCGCCGCCAGCGCCTATCGCTACGCCTATGACGGCTACATCTACGCCGACACGCTGGACCAGTTCGAGGACTTCCGCCTGATCCAGTACACCCAGGCGGACGCGACCTTCACCGGCGTCGAGGGCGAAGCGACCCATCGCTTCGCGCCGGGCCTGTCGGCCACCGTGTTCGGCGACTACGTCCAGGCGGAGTTGGATGACGGCGGCGACCTGCCCCGCATCCCGGCGGCCCGCCTCGGCGCCCGCGGCGATCTTGTCCAGGGCCCCTGGTCCGGCTCGCTGGAATACATCCGCGTCTTCGAACAGGATCGGATCGCCGACTATGAGACGACGACGCCGGGCTACGACATGGTCAACGCCACGGCGGCCTACGACTTCGACCTGGGGCCGGTCGGCGCCCAGGTCTATGTGCGCGGAACCAACCTGCTGGACGAACGGGCGCTGAACCACGCCTCCTTCATCAGCACCCTGGCGCCGCTGCGCGGCCGCAACTTCGTCCTGGGCCTGCGCGCGCGGTTCTGAGGCGCAAGGCGGAGGCGACAGGATCGCCTCCGCCGACCGCCCGGACGCCCTGCGTTCAGGACGCCTGAGGCGACGACGTCACCGCGGCGGCGCTCGCTCGTCGGAGCGGCGTGATCGTGTGGAAATCGCTGGAATGGAAGATCAGCGGCAGCACGCCGTCGGCGGCGGCGGACCGGTGGAGCCGAAGGAGGACGATGTCGTGGTCGCCCGCCTCGATCTCCTTGTCGATCGAGCATTCCAGCCAGGCCGTCGCGCTCGCCAGAAACAGGGCGCCGCTGGCCCCCGCCTCATAATCCAGGCCTCCGCGCTGCGCCAGTTGGCGCGCCGCCACGGCGTGGCTGTCGCCGAGAAAGGAAATGCCGAGGCGTTCGCGCGTACGCAGTCGCCGCCAGGTCCAGGAGCCGTGCTTGACGCACACCGACACCAGGGGCGGATCGAGCGAGACCGCGACGAAGGCGCTGGCGGTCATGCCGAGCGGTTGATCGTCATCCATGGCGCACAGGGCGGTGACGCCGGTCGGGAACCGCCCGAACAGCCGACGCAGATCGGTCTGTTCGGTGATGTCGCTGAGGGGGGTCATGTGCGGGACCTCGTTGCGCGCCGCGTCATGCGGGCGCCGTGACCGGCCGGACCGCCTCTTCCGGCCGCCGGCTGTAACGCCGGGCCAGGGCGGCGCAGACCATCAGCTGCATCTGGTGGAACAGCATCAGCGGCAGGACGATCAGGCCCACCGTGGCGGCCGGAAAGATGATGTTGGCCATCGGCAGGCCGCTGGCCATGCTCTTCTTCGAACCGCAGAAGACGATGGCGATCTCGTCCTCGACGCTGAAGCGCAGAAGGCGGCTGGCCGCGGTCGTGAAGACCAGGACGATCGCCAGCATCAGGAGGTCCAGAACGACCACCAGCGCCAGGCTTTGCGGCGTGACCTGGCTCCAGATCCCGGCCACCACCCCGGCGCTGAAGGCCGAATAGACCACCAGCAGGATCGACCCGCGATCCACCAGCATCGTCAGCGTCCTCTGCCGGGTGAACCAGTCGCCGACGATCGGCCTGGCGACCTGACCCAGCACGAACGGCAGCAGGATCTGCAAGGCGATGTCGCGAACGGCGTCCAGCGACAGGCCGCCGGACTGGGCGCTGAGGAACATCGTGGCCAGCACCGGCGTGATCACCACCCCGGCCAGATTGGACACCGATGCGCAGCAGATCGCGGCCGGGACGTTGCCGCGCGCGATCGAGGTGAAGGCGATCGAGGACTGCACCGTCGAGGGCAACAGACACAGGAACAGCAGGCCGGTGACCAGGCCGTCGTCCAGATGACCGCGCGTCAGGGCGACGATCCCCAGCCCGATCACGGGGAAGACGACGAAGGTCGTGGCGAAGACCAGGCCTTGCAGCCGCCAGTGGGTGATCCCCGCCCAGATCGCCGCCGGCGAAATCTTCGCGCCATAGATGAAGAACAGGATCGCGATGGCGGCGTGCACCACCACGTCCAGCACGTCCTTGCCGGCGCCGCGCGCGGGCAGCACCGCCGCCAAGACCACCATGGCCATGATGGCGAGGATATACGGGTCCAGCCGCAGCCGGTTCAGCAACGCGGTCATGCCGATCAGGCCGCCTGTTCTTTCCGCAGGATTTCGGCGCCCGCGCCCAGGGCCTTCAGCTTGCCGTTGGCGACCCGGCGCGACAGGGGTGTCATGCCGCAGTTGGTCGATGGATAGAGCTTGTCCGCGTCGACGAACTGGAGCGCCTTCCTCAGGGTGTCGGCGACCTCCTCGGGCGTTTCGACGATGTCCGAGGCCACGTCGATGGCGCCGACCATGACCTTCTTGCCCCGGATAAGTTCGATCAGGTCCATCGGCACGTTCGAGTGGTGGCATTCCAGCGAGACGATATCGATGCTCGATTTCTGCAGGTTGGGGAAGGTCTCCTCATACTGGCGCCATTCGGAGCCGAGGGTCTTCTTCCAGTCGGTGTTGGCCTTGATGCCGTAGCCGTAGCAGATGTGGACGGCGGTTTCGCATTTAAGACCCTCGGCCGCCCGCTCCAGCGCAGCGATCCCCCAGTCGTTGGCCTCTTCGAAGAAGACGTTGAAGGCCGGCTCGTCGAACTGGACGATGTCGACCCCCGCGGCCTCCAGCTCCCGCGCCTCTTCGTTCAGGATCCTGGCGAACTCCCAGGCCAGCTTCTCGCGGCTCTGGTAGTGGGCGTCATAGAGGGTGTCGATCATCGTCATCGGCCCCGGCAGGGTCCATTTGATCGGCTGGTCGGTCTGGGCCCGCAGGAACCTGGCGTCCTCGACGAAGACCGGCTTGGAGCGCGATACGGCGCCGACCACCGTCGGCACGCTGGCGTCGTAGCGATTGCGGATGCGCACCGTCTCGCGCTTCTCGAAATCCACGCCGTCCAGGTGCTCGATGAAGGTCGTCACGAAATGCTGGCGGGTCTGTTCGCCGTCGCCGACGATGTCGATGCCCGCCTTCTGTTGATCGTCGACCGCCAGACGCAGGGCGTCCTGCTTGCCGGCGACCAGATCCTCGCCTTCCAGCTTCCAGGGCGACCAGAGCACCTCCGGCGTCGCGATCCAGGAGGGCTTGGGCAGGCTGCCGGCGGTCGAGGTGGGAAAGAGTTTGGTCATGCGTCGGGCTCGTGAATTCGGGACGGATCAGGCGGCGAAGTCGGCGGACCACTGGTCCAGGACGGCCCGGTGGGGCTTGATGAAGCGCTCCTCGACGAACCGGCCCTGTTCGACGGCCAGCCGGCTGCGCTCCTCCCGGTCATAGACGATCCGGGTCAAGGAATAGTCCTGGGCCTTCAGGCTGGGTTGATATTGCTCGGTCGCCGGGGAGTTGGCGTTGTAGATCTCGGGCCGATAGATCTTCTGGAAGGTCTCCATCGTGGCGATGGTGCTGACCAGCTCCAGATCGGTGTAATCGCCCGTCAGGTCGCCGATGTGATAGAAGGCGAACGGCGCCACGCTGCCCTTGGGCATGAAATAGCGGACCTTCATCCCCATCTTCGCGAAATACTGATCGGTCGGCGAGAACGCGTCGTTCTCATATTCCATACCCAGCACGGGGTGCTCGGCGCCGGTCCGGTGATAGGTCTTGTTGCTCGACACGCTCAGGCAGATGACCGGCGGCTTGCCGAAATTGTCCCGATAGGCGGCCGACTTCAGGAAATGCTTGAACAGCTTGCCGTGCAGGTCGCCGAAGTCGGCCGGCGCGAAGGCGCCGGGATTGGCCTTCATGTGCGCCGGCAGCACCACGCTGAAGTCGTAGTCGCGGACGTAGGAGGAGAAGTTGTTGCCGACGATCCCGTCGATGCGCGCGCCGGTCTGTCGATCGACGATGGTCGTCTGAAGGATTTCGATCAGCGGGAAGCTGTCTGTCCCCTCGCCCGGGGCGACGCTCATCTCGACGGAGACGATCTGCAGTTCGACCGCATAGCGATCCCCCTTCGGATTGTCCTGAGCCGCCAGCGAGTTGAAGCGGTTGTCGATCATCCTGAGGGTGTTGCGCAGGTTCTCCTGACGGCTCTCGCCCCGGGCCAGATTGGCGAAGTTGGTCGTGATCCGCGTGTTTTCGGCAGGAACGTAGTTCTCGTCCAGCGCGGTGCGCTTGAGGGTGAAGGTGAAGTCGCTGCTCGCCATGCTCTTTGCCGTTGATGCTGTGGCGAGACAGCAGGCAGGAACGCGCGACCGCTCGCACGCGGGATCGTCCCGTGCCGGCGCTCATGCGGCCTGACCGACACCCCGCCGGAGGACGTTATCTGTCGGGGCAGGTCTCCTGGCTCGCGGGTCACGGCTTCCGGTCCGGCCTTCCCAACGCCCGGGGGCGTCAGTGACACGAGATGGACCTTCGGCTCGCCGCTCACAGTTGCGGGGGCAGCGCCGGAATCAACGCAGCAAGCGTTCCACCGGCTTCCCTCTTAGCTCCGCCCAGCCCGAAAGCCGCGCGCAGAACCTCGACGCCGCCACCCTGCCACAGGCGCCGGCGAAGTCAAGAATGATATAAGGATATCCTTATATGTTTATTTCCCATAGGCGACCCTGGCCGCCGCGTCGGCCTCACGTCAGGACGCCGCGTGCTGATCGGCGTGAAGACGCACCTGACCTGCCGGATCGCGGAAATGCACCTTCCCTGCAGGCCTGCAACAAGGTGGCCAAGGACGTTTCGTGCGCCGGGCTATCGCGTTTTCTCCGGCACGGAATCCAGACAAGTAAAACCCCCGCGGCGGCTGCCGGCGGGGGTTCTGATATTCGGCTCACTTTGGAAAGTGAGGTGACATTGGGTGCGGGAGCAGGATTTGAACCTGCGACCTTCAGGTTATGAGCCTGACGAGCTACCGGGCTGCTCCATCCCGCGGCGAACGGTAGGATCGTGAGGAAGAACGGTTCGAGCCTGGCCTCAAGTCGCGCGAAGCGCGGTATGCCAAGGATAATCGCTTCATTCGGCTGTCCGCCTGGTAGACCCGGCGGCGACCTACTCTCCCGCGCCTTAAGACGAAGTACCATTGGCTCTGGAGGGCTTAACGACCGAGTTCGGAATGGGATCGGGTGGGGAACCTCCGACATAGCCACCAGGTCAACGAGGCGGACAGCGGAATGAAGAGAAGACATTGTCTGAGATTGCTTCGGTCAAGGAAGCAATCATCGAATGAGTTTTGCTGAGAAACGATCAAACCGATCGGATTATTAGTACCAGTAAGCTACACGCGTCGCCGCGCTTCCACACCTGGCCTATCAACGTGGTAGTCTTCCACGATCCTCAGCGAAGCCTTGTTTTGAGGTTAGTTTCCCGCTTAGATGCTTTCAGCGGTTATCTATTCCATACTTAGCTACCCTGCTGCGCAGCTGGCGCCACGACAGGTCCACCAGAGGTATGTCCATCCCGGTCCTCTCGTACTAGGGACAGATCCTCTCAAGCTTCGAACACCCACGGCAGATAGGGACCAAACTGTCTCACGACGTTCTGAACCCAGCTCACGTACCACTTTAAATGGCGAACAGCCATACCCTTGGGACCTGCTCCAGCCCCAGGATGTGATGAGCCGACATCGAGGTGCCAAACTTTGCCGTCGATATGGACTCTTGGGCAAAATCAGCCTGTTATCCCTAGAGTACCTTTTATCCGTTGAGCGATGGCCCTTCCACGCGGGACCACCGGATCACTATGGCCGACTTTCGTCTCTGCTCGACTTGTCAGTCTCGCAGTCAGGCGAGCTTATGCCATTGCACTCGACGAGCGATTTCCGACCGCTCTGAGCTCACCATCGCGCGCCTCCGTTACACTTTGGGAGGCGACCGCCCCAGTCAAACTACCCACCACGCCATGTCCCGGGACCGGATAACGGCCCTCGGTTAGACGTCAACGACAGTAAGGGTGGTATTTCAAGGACGACTCCACCGAGGCTGGCGCCCCGGCTTCATAGTCTCCCACCTATCCTACACATACGGTCGCTAACGCCAAGGCGAAGCTATAGTAAAGGTTCATAGGGTCTTTCCGTCTGACCGCGGGAACCCCGCATCTTCACGGGGAATTCAATTTCACTGAGCCTGTGCTGGAGACAGTGGGGAAGTCGTTACGCCATTCGTGCAGGTCGGAACTTACCCGACAAGGAATTTCGCTACCTTAGGACCGTTATAGTTACGGCCGCCGTTTACCTGGGCTTCAGTTCGACGCTTTCACATCTCCCTTTAACCTTCAGGCACCGGGCAGGCGTCAGACCCTATACGTCGCATTGCTGCTTCGCAGAGCCCTGTGTTTTTGCTAAACAGTCGCTACCCCCTGGCTTGTGCCACTCAGTCCTGCTTGCGCAGGGTGAGTCACGCTTATTCCGAAGTTACGCGTGCAATTTGCCGAGTTCCTTCAGCACAGTTCTCTCAAACGCCTTGGTATGCTCTACCTGACCACCTGTGTCGGTTTCGGGTACGGTCTCTGCTGGAGTTATTTCCAGGGACAACGCCCCTGCACGGACAATCCAATAAGCCCGTACAAGTTATGCCATCCGTCACTTCCAGCTGGTGCAGGAATATTTACCTGCTTCCCATCGACTACGCTTTTCAGCCTCGCCTTAGGGGCCGACTAACCCTGCGCAGATTAGCTTTACGCAGGAACCCTTGGTCTTTCGGCGGGAGTGTCTCTCACACTCCTATCGTTACTCATGTCAGCATTCTCACTTCCGATACCTCCAGCCAGGCTCACGCCTGACCTTCACCGGCCTACGGAACGCTCCGCTACCGCTTGCAGTAAACTGCAAACCCATATCTTCGGCGAACGGCTTGAGCCCCGTTACATTTTCCGCGCAGGATCGCTTGATCAGTGAGCTGTTACGCTTTCTTTAAAGGATGGCTGCTTCTAAGCCAACCTCCTGATTGTCAAAGCAATCCCACATCGTTTCCCACTTAGCCGTTACTTGGGGGCCTTAGATGATGGTTAGGGTTGTTTCCCTTTTCACGACGGACGTTAGCACCCGCCGTGTGTCTGCCCGATAGTTCTCTTGGGTATTCGGAGTTTGGTTAGTATTGGTACCGCTCGCGCAGCCCGCAACCATCCAGTGCTCTACCCCCAAGGAATTCGTCGGACGCTCTACCTAAATAGATTTCGCGGAGAACCAGCTATGTCCAGG
Source organism: Brevundimonas albigilva (assembly GCF_023503965.1). GTDB lineage: Bacteria > Pseudomonadota > Alphaproteobacteria > Caulobacterales > Caulobacteraceae > Brevundimonas > Brevundimonas albigilva. The sequence goes on from NZ_CP097298.1 coordinate 882,427, forward strand.
TTTGATTGGCCTTTCACCCCTATCCACAAGTCATCCGAGTCTTTTTCAACAGACACCGGTTCGGACCTCCAGTT
>NZ_CP097298.1:885000-2887500 GCF_023503965.1 Brevundimonas albigilva
ATTTTACAATCCTAAGACCTTCATCATTCACGCGGCATGGCTGCGTCAGGCTTTCGCCCATTGCGCAAGATTCCCCACTGCTGCCTCCCGTAGGAGTTTGGGCCGTGTCTCAGTCCCAATGTGGCTGATCATCCTCTCAGACCAGCTACTGATCGTCGCCTTGGTGGTCCATTACACCACCAACTAGCTAATCAGACGCGGGCCGCTCCAATGGCGATAAATCTTTCCCCCGAAGGGCACATACGGTATTAGCTCAAGTTTCCCTGAGTTATTCCGTACCAAAGGGCACGTTCCCACGTGTTACTCACCCGTCCGCCACTAAGTCCGAAGACTTCGTTCGACTTGCATGTGTTAGGCCTGCCGCCAGCGTTCGCTCTGAGCCAGGATCAAACTCTCAGGTTGAGTTGAGCACTGACCTAAGCTTCGGACCACCCTAAGTGGACCTGGCATTAGTTCTACGTATTCTTGACGAGTTCCCACCCGCTAAGCCCTAAAGCTCAGCGCATGGTATCTTCAAAAAGACCGCAGAGTGTCAGCGTCGAATGACCTTCATCTCTGAAGATCGCTAGGACGCCGCCGCCTGCGTTTCTCTTTCCAAATCAACAATGTCAAAGACCAAGAACCGCCAAAGCGACCCAAACCGTTTAACGCCCGTTCGCGGCGGAGGCGGCGATTTAGTCGCCTCGCTTTCCGGTGTCAAGCGTTTCTTTTTCAAGAAACTTTCTTTTCACCAGCGCCGCTCCGAGGAGCGGCGGGAGGCGGCGATCTAAAGACCGCCGAACCTCGTGTCAACCGCTTCTTTCGAAGATTTCCCGGACCGGAGAGCGAACCCTCTGAACCGGGAAAAACCGAAGCGTTGTCCGCCCGGAGGCGGCGCTGAACCCTTCGATTCGATCGGAACCGCGGAACCTAGTGAGGCGACCCGGGAAAGGCAAGGGGGAAATCCCCGCCTCCCCGTCCAAGCGTCCCGACGTTTCCGTCAAGCCCCTCGGCGGCCGCCCGTCCCGCAGGCGAGGCGCCGCTATACGCAGGCCCCTTGCGGGTCGCAAGCCGGTTATCGCCTCACCGCCAGACTATCCACAGGATGGCGCGCGCCCTCGACCTAGAAGCGGCGGCCGAAACCGACGGAGACCACCCACGGGTCCAGGGCCACGTCGCTCCTGAGCGCGCCGTCGTTGATGGTCGCATCGGTGTCGAACCACACCTTCTTGACGTCGACGTTCAGGCTCCAAGGTCCCTGCACGCCGATGTCGGCGCCGGCCTGCAGCGCGTAGCCGAAGCCGTCGTCCAGATCGACGGTGAAGTCGTTCTTGTCCTTGCCGCTGTAGAACAGCATGTAGTTGACCCCCGCGCCGACATAGGGGCTGACGCGGCCGCTGCTGAGCGGGCGGTACTGCAGCGTGACGACGGGCGGCAGGACCCAGGTCTCGTGAACGGCGACGTCGGTGGTCCCGCCCTGAGCCCGGATTTCGTGCTGGGTCGTGCCCAGGATCGCCTCCACCGCGATGTGGTCGGTCAGGAAATAGGTGAAGCCCAGGGTCGGCATGACGCTGTCGCCCACGTCGACGTGCAGGCCGGTGTCGGCGCCGGCCGCAGTGACGACGGCGTCGTCGGCCTGGGAGAAGACGTCGGTGACGCGGCCGGTCACGATCCAGTCGCCCTTCCTAGGCGCGTCCCAGGCGGTCGTCTGCGCCAGGGCGGGGGCGGCGACGGCGGCGGCGGCCACGGCGGAGAGAATCAGGGTCTTGAGGTGCATCTGGTGAAATCCCCGACGCCGCCGGCCGCGTGATGCGGGCCGTTCCGGCGTCTTGACGGGGACGATGGTCCGCCCGGCGGCGCCCGACCTTGATTCAGCGCAAACCGCGGACGCCTTGGACAATCTGTCCGCTTCAGACGACCCGCGCGTGGCGCTGGTGGAAATCACGCGCGCCGGGGTCGAAGGCGGCGCAGACCGCCCGCACGAACGGCCGTCCCTGCGGCGTCACATCCACCCGCCCCGCCTCGACGTCCACCAGTCCATCGGCCTGGAACGCCGCCAGGCGCGGCCAGACCTCGCCCACGCCGGCCATGTCGCGGCTGTGACGGCGGGCGACGGCGGTCACATCGACGCGGAAGTCGCACATCAACCGCTCGATCAGCTCGGCGGTGAAGTGGTCCTGGGGGCTCAGCGCGACGCCGCGCGCGATGGGCAGCCGCCCCTGCCCCACCGCCGCGCGCCACTCGCGTTCCTGCGCCAGGTTCTGGACATAGCCTTGCGGCGTGCGGCTGATGGACGAGGCGCCCAGCCCGATCAGGACGGGGGCCTCGTCGGTCGTATAGCCCTGGAAGTTGCGACGCAGCCGGCCCGCCCTCTGGGCCGCGGCCAGGGAGTCGTGCGGCAGGGCGAAATGGTCCAGGCCGATCGCCCGCCAGCCCTTGCCGGTCAGATAACGGGCGGCCGCCTGGCTCTGGACGAACCGCGCCTGCGCGCCCGGCAGGTCCGCGTCGCGGATCAGCTTCTGATGCGGCTTCATCCACGGCACATGGGCGTAGCCGAACAGGGCGATGCGCTCGGGCTTCAGCGTCGTCACCTGGCCCAGGGTGGTGACGACATGCTCGACCGTCTGCAGCGGCAGGCCGTACATCAGGTCCAGGTTCACCGAGACCACGCCCTGGTCGCGCAGCGCTCCGGCCGCCCAACGGATGGTCTCGAACGATTCGGGCCGGTTCACCGCCGCCTGGACCTGCGGCGACAGGTCCTGCACCCCCAGGCTGGCGCGCGTCAGGCCGATGCGGCCGGCGGCGCGGACCCAGTCCTCGGTCAGGACCTCGGAGTCCAGTTCGGCGGCGATCTCGAAACAGTCGCTTAGATCGAACCGGGCGGCCAAGCCGGCGAACAGGCGCTCCAGCGCCTCGGGCGGCAGCATGTTGGGCGTGCCCCCGCCCAGGTGGATCGAGCCGACGCGCACGCGACGCCCCATCCTGGCCAGGACAAGATCCGCCTCGGCCAGCAGCAGGTCGATGTAGCTGTCCATCACCGCGACGCGGTTCATCGCCCGGGTGTTGCACCCGCAGTACCAGCACAGCCGCTTGCAGAACGGGATGTGCAGATAGAGCGAGATCGCCGGCTGGGTCGGCGCCGCCTCCAGCCAGTCGCCCCAGGTCGCGGCGTCGACGTCGGCGGTGAACTGCGCGGCCGTCGGATAGGAGGTGTATCGGGGCGCGTGGGCGTCGTAGCGGGCGATGAGGTCCGTCGCGTCGAGCGCGCGGTCCGGCGTGCGGACGAACATGGCTGCAGCCTTGAAGAGAGATGCGCCGCCTCCCAGCTTCCCGAGCAGAGGCGGAAAGACCGGAAGGGCGGCCGGGAGACGGCCCGCGCGCTAGAGCGGAACGTCGACCTCCTTGGAGGCGTCGGGCGTCGAAAGGCCCTCATCGCCTTCGTCGAACAGATGGAACTCGTGCCACAGGCCGTTCAGGACGCCGAAGGCGACGGCCAGTCCCAGGCCCAGGATCCAGGAGAAATACCACATGGGAAGAGGCTCCTAAGGCTTCAGTAAAGATCGGGGTTGGTCTTCAGGGCGCCGGTGGAGCTGCGGCCCCACAGAACCTTGTAGACCCACGCCGTGTAGAGAAGGACCAGCGGCAGGAAGACCACCGTGCACAGCAACATGATGAACAGGGTCAGGTGGCTGGACGAGGCGTTCCACACCGTCAGGCTGCTGACCGGATTGATCGAACTGGGCAGGATGAAGGGGAACATCGACAGGCCCACGGTCGAGATGATCCCCACCGTCGAGCCCGACGAGCCGCCGAAGGCCAGGGCCGCCGACCGCCGCCACAAGCCGACCAGGGCGACGGCCGCGCCGAGGAAACCCAGGGCCGGGGCGATCAGCATCCAGGGATAGCGGCCGTAGTTGTCCAGCCAGGCCCCAGGCGCCGCCTCCACCGTCGACCGCAGCGGGTTGGAGAAGCCGTTGACGTCGATGGGGCTGGTGATCCGGTAGCCCAGGCCGCCGTAGGCGACATAGAGGCCGCCGGCCGCGAACAGGACCAGGGCCGCGACGGCCGCGATGGTGCCGAAGCGGCGGGCGCGATCCAGCACCGGGCCTTCTTCCGCCTTGACGCTCAGCCAGGCCGCGCCGTGCAGCACCAGCATGGCGACCGACAGCAGGCCGGCCAGCAGGCTGAAGGGCGTGAACAGGCCGATCAGGTGGCCTTCGTAGAAGGAGCGCAGGTCGCCATCCAGGCGGAAGGGCGCGCCCAGCAGGACGTTGCCGACCGCCACGCCGAAGACCAGCGCCGGCACGAAGCCGCCGATGAACAGGCCCCAGTCCCACAACGACCGCCAGGTCCGCGACGGACGCTTGGACCGATACTTGAACGAAACAGGCCGCAGGATCAGCGCCGACAGCACCAGGAACATGGCCAGGTAGAAGCCCGAGAAGCTGACCGCATAGACGAAGGGCCAGGCGGCGAAGATGGCGCCGCCGCCCAGGATGAACCAGACCTGGTTGCCTTCCCAGGTGGCGCCGACGGTGTTGATCACCATGCGGCGCTCTTCGTCCGTGCGGGCGACGAAGGGCAACAGGGCGCCGACGCCCAGGTCGAACCCGTCGGTCAGGGCGAAGGCGATTAGCAGCACCCCCAGGAGGCCCCACCAGATCAGGCGAAGCGTGGCGAAGTCGAGAGGAAGATCCATGGTCGGATGTCCGATCTAAGGGGTCAGGCGACGGCCGCGGCGGGCGCGCGCGCGCCAGCGGACGGGTCGGAGGGCGTGTCGGGGGCGGTCTCGAAGGTCTGCTGCTCGTGGAACGGCCCCTTCTTGATGGCGTGCAGCATCAGCCGCACCTCGACCACCGCCAGGGCGCCGTACAGCAGGGTGAACCCCACGATGGTGGCCCACAGCTGCGCCACGGTCAGGGACGATGCGCCCAGGAAGGTCGGCAGGACGCCTTCCACGGCCCAGGGCTGGCGACCGAACTCGGCCAGGATCCAGCCGAACTCGATGGCGATCCAGGGCAGCGGGATGGACAGGACGGCCAGGCGCAGGAACCAGCGCGTCTGGTGCTTGCGCAGGGTGCACAGCACGAAGGCGGTGGCGAACAGGGCGATCATGAACATCCCCACGCCCGCCATGATGCGGAAGCTCCAGAACAGGGCCGGCACGTTCGGCACCGTCTCCCAGGCGGTCTGCTGGATCAGCGCGGGCGAGGCCTGGCGCGGGTCGGCGACGTGGCGCTTGAGCAGCAGGCCGTAGCCCAGGTCGCGGCGATGGGTTTCGAACACGCCGCGCGCGACGGGATCGGCCGGATCGGCCTTGACCTTCTCCAGCGCGTCATAGGCGATGACGCCGGATTCGATGCGGTCCTCGGCCGTGGCCACCAGTTCGAAGATGCCTTCGACGGGCTTGTCGATGGTGCGGGTTGCGATCAGGCCCATCACCCAGGGCACATGGACGCCGAAGTGCGTCTCGCGGTCCTTCATCGAGGGAATGCCGATCAGCGTCAGGCCGGCCGGCGCGGGCTCGGTGCGCCACATGGCCTCCAGCGCCGCCAGCTTCATCTTCTGGTTATCGGTCAGCGCATAGCCCGACTGGTCGCCCAGCACGACGACCGACAGCGACGCCGCCAGACCGAAGGCCGAGGCCACCGTCATCGACCGCTTGGCGAAACCGACGTGCCTGCCGCGCAGCAGATAGAAGGCCGAGACGCCCAGCACGAAGACCGAGGCGCAGACATAGCCGGCGGACACGGTGTGGACGAACTTGGCCTGGGCCACCGGATTGAACAGCACGGCCATGAAGTCCGTGACCTCCATCCGCATGGTGTCGGGATTGAAGGCCGCGCCGACCGGATTCTGCATCCAGCCGTTGGCGATCAGGATCCACAGCGCCGACAGGTTGGTGCCCAGCGCCACCATGAAGGTGACGAACAGGTGGGCGTGCGGCTTCAGCTTGTCCCAGCCGAAGAACATCAAACCGACGAAGGTCGCCTCCAGGAAGAAGGCCATCAGCCCTTCGATCGCCAGCGGCGCGCCGAAGATGTCGCCGACGTAGTGGCTGTAATAGCTCCAGTTCATGCCGAACTGGAACTCCATCGTGATCCCGGTCGCGACGCCCAGCACGAAGTTGATGCCGAACAGCACGCCCCAGAAACGGGTGATCGTCCGCCAGATCGGGCGGCGGGTCATCACATAGATCGACTCCATGATGACCAGCATGAACGACAGCCCCAGCGTCAGGGGCACGAACAGGAAGTGGTAGAGGGCCGTCAGCGCGAACTGCAGCCGGGACAGGTCGACGACCGCTAGGTCGATCATGGCGATGCTCCAAGCCCGCCGGCCCCGACGACCGACGTTTCCGTTGCCGTACGGCGGTCACTATGCGCCCGCCTTGATCCTGATCAAAGCCGCAAACATCAACCGGCCGTAGTGGACCCTTCGCCCTTGGACATTCGGTCCGAGGGCGTAATGTCCGCTGGCGTCCGCGATGATCCGGCGCCGGAGTGTGTCGATGAGCCTTGCGCCCCCCGCCCCGTCCGCCACCACGCCCGCCGGATGGCTGAAAACCGTTGCGCGGCCTTGGCGGCGCCTGACCCTGCTGGCCAGCGCCCTGGTCGTCGCCGACACGGCGCCGGCCGCCGGCTTCGCCCTGGGCGTGGCGATGACCGTGGCGCGGATCGACCAGGGCGTGGCCGCCATCGCGCCCTGGCTGGCCCTGGCGGCCGCCAGCCTGCTGGCGCGCGGGCTGATCGGACAAGGCGCGACGTCGCTGGGCGCCCGGCTGGCCCGGGCCGTGAAGACGGATCGGCGCCGCCGGCTGCTGGCGGAGCTGTTCGCCGGCGGCGGCCGCTCGCCGGCGCATCTGACCGCGGTCGTGGAGGGGGTGGACGCCCTGGACGGCTACTTCGCCCGCTTCCTGCCGCTGCGGATCGGCGCGGCGGTGTCGCCCCTGCTGATCATAGCCCTGGCCGCGGTGGCCAGTCCGGTCTCGGCCGGCATCCTGCTGTTCACCCTCCTTCCCTTCATTCTCGGCATGGCCCTGGCGGGAACGGCGGCGGCGGGCGAGAGCCGTCGCCAGTTTCAGGCCCTGGAGCGGCTGTCGGGCCTGTTCGTCGATCGGGTCCGGGCCCTTCCCGCCATCCTGGCCTTCGACGCGGCGCCGAGGACCACGAGCGAGGTCGCATCGGCCTCCGACGAACTGGGCCGACGCACGGCCCGGGTCATGCGCATCGCCTTCGTCTCGTCCGGCGTGCTGGAGTTCTTTTCGGCCCTGTCCGTGGCGCTGATCGCCGTCTATTGCGGATTCAACCTGCTCAGGCTGTTGCCGTTTCCCGCGCCCGAGACGCTGGACCTGCCGCGCGCCTTCTTCGTGCTGGCCCTGGCGCCCGAGACGTATCAGCCCCTGCGTCGCCTGGCCGCCGCCTATCATGACCGGCAGGCCGCGGAAGCGGCGGCGCCCGCCCTCATGCGGCCTGAACCGCGGGCGACCGAACGCTACGTCCTGCCCGACACGGCGCCCTCGGTGCGCTTCCGCCAGGTCCGCATCGCCTACGACGGCGCGCCCCCGTTCTCGACGGGTTCGACCTCGAGGTGCGGCCGGGACAGAGGGTGGCCCTGGTCGGAGCCAGCGGCACGGGAAAATCCAGCCTGCTGCATCTTCTGCTCGGCTTGGCGCCGCTGTCGGGCGGCGAGGTGGAGGTCGGCGATCTGCCGTTGAGCCTTACCGGCGGCTTCGCCGGACGAATCGCCTGGGCCAGCCAGAACCCCGTGGTCGTGCCGGGAACCCTGGCCGACAACATCCGCATCGCCGACCCCTCGGCCTGCCCAGGGCGCGTGCTGGCCGCCGCCGGCCAGGCGGGCCTATCCGGCGATCTGGACCGCCTGCTGGACGAGCGCGGCGGCGGACTGTCGGGCGGCGAACGGCGGCGCCTGGGACTGGCGCGCGCCTTCCTGAAACGCGCGCCCCTGCTGCTGCTGGACGAGCCCACCGCCAACCTGGATCCCGCGTCCGAAACCGCGATCCTGGAGATCGTGCGGCAGGCGGCTCAGGGCCGGACCACCCTGATCGCCACCCATTCCGCGGCGGTCGCGGCCCTGGCCGACCGCGTGGTGCGGCTGTGAGCCCCCGTCAAGGATCGGCGCCCTGGTCGCCGCCCAGCGCCGGGCCGAGCGCCTTCGTCTGCGGATCGCGGCGGCGGCGGCGGCGGCGGTCACCGTCGCGGCCGTCGGCCTGCTGGGCTTGTCAGGCTGGTTCATCACCGGCGCCGCGCTGGCCGGCTTGGGCGGTCTGGCCGCCGTCCAGGCCTTCAACTATCTGATGCCCAGCGCCGTGATCCGCCTTCTGGCCATCCTGCGCACGGGCGCGCGCTATGCGGAGCGCGTGGCGGGGCACGAGGCCGCCCTGCGCGCCTTGGCTCGCCTGCGGCCCCAGTTGTTCGCCGCCCTGGCGTCCGGTTCCCCGGGGCGCGCCCTGGCGCTGTCGTCGGGCGAGGCGTCGGCCCGCCTGGTCCAGGACGTCAACGCCGTGCAGACGCTGTTCGTGAGGCTGTCCGCCCCGTGGGGCGCGCTGGCCGGGGCCGCCGCCGCCATCGGGCTGACGGCGCTGGCGAATGCGACGGCGGCCCTGCTGCTGGCGCTCTGCATGGGCGCCTCGGCGGCGGGGTCGCTTCTGCTGGCGCGGCGGCTCAGCGATCCCGCCGGTCGCGCCGCCCAGATCGCCGTCGGTTCTCTGAAAACGCGCCTGTCGGCCCTGGAATCGGCCGCCCCCGAACTGCGCGCCTACGGCCTCGAAACCTGGGCCGTGGAGGATTGCGCCGACCGTGCGCGCGATCTGGACCGGAGCCGGATCACGCTGACCCTGGCTGCAGGGTGGCTGACCGTTTGGCAGACCGCCGCCGCCGCCGGCGCGGTGGTGCTCGTGACCCTGGCGGTCGTTTCCGCGCCCGCGCCGCTGGCGGCCTTGGCGATCCTGGCCGCCCTGATGGGCATGGACTCCACCGCCGGCCTGGCGTCCGCCCTGCATCAGAACGGAGCCGCCGCCCAGGCGGCCGACCGTCTGGACGCGCTCGCCGCCTCGCCTTCGAAGACGGGGCGGAACAGGCCGCGCCGTCTTCGGACACGGTGGCGCTGCTGGGCCGCAGCGTCTCGCCGCCCTTCCGCCTGGCGGTGGTCGGCGCCTCCGGCGTCGGCAAGACCACTGCGCTCGAACGCCTGATCGGTCTGCGCGACGCCCCGGCTGGACGGTTCAGTCTGGGAGGCGTCGATGCGGCCGATCTCGATCCGGCCCGCCGCCGCGCCCTTTCGCCTACGCCGCCCAGGACGTGCGGCTGATGGACGCCAGCGTCCGGGATAATCTGGGCTTGGCGGGCGCGTTCGACGACGAAACTCTGTGGGAGGCGCTGGACGACGCCGACCTGGGCGACCGCTTTCGCCGCGACCCCAAGGGCCTGGACGCGCCCATAGGCCCCGACGGCGCGCGTCTGTCCGGCGGCGAGCGGCGGCGTCTCGCCCTGGCGCGGGCCTATCTGCGGAGCGCGCCCTGGCTGGTGCTGGACGAGCCGACCGAGGGCCTGGACGCCGCAACCGAGGCGCGGGTCCTGGCGGCGCTGGATCGACGGCTTTCGAGCCGCGGCCAGGGCCTGATCCTGGTCAGCCACCGTCTCGCGCCGACGGACCTGTGCGACGCCGTCGTGCGGCTTGCTGACGAACGGTCAGCCCTCGCCCTCGGCCAGGGCGGCCAACCGGTCGGGCTGTTCGATCCGCAGCTCGTGCAGTGAGACCAGACGGATCACGCCGGTCGTCTTCAGCCGGCTGAACACCCGGCTGACCGTCTCGATCGTCAATCCCAGATAGTCGGCGATCTCCGCGCGCGTCATCGGCAGGCGCACCAGTCCGTCGCTCGCGGGCCGGACCGGATCCTCGGGCAGGTTCAGCAGGAAGGACGCCACCCGCTCCAGCGCCGTCTTGCGACCCAGCAGCAGCATCTGGTTCTGCGCGGCCGCCAGTTCGTGGGTGGCCCGCTCCAGCAGGGCGGACTCCAGCGCCGGCGCCTGGCGGATCAGGGCGCGATAGTCGCTCTTGCGGAACCGGCACAGGGTCGCGTCCTCGATCGCCTCGGCCGAAAAGGCGTAGTCCTCGCCCGTGGCCAGGCCGACGAAATCCCCGGCGAACAGGAAGCCCGTGATCTGACGCCGACCATCCGGCAGCAGCTTGTACACCCGCACCGAACCCGAGGTGATGTTGAACACGTGCCCGGCCGGATCGCCCTGGCGGATCAGCCCCTCCCCGCTTTCAGCGCGGTGTGTTCGGCGATGGAGTCCAGTTTCGCCAGGTCCTCGTCGCCCAGCCGGCCGCAGACGGAAAAGGCGCGCGCGCCGCAGCTGGTGCAGGCGGCGTCGCTTCTGCGCTGGGCGCAGGCGGCGGGAAGGGTGCGAAGTTCCAGCATCAGGGCTCTCTCGACCAACCTATGTCAGGAAGCCGGGCGCGCGCAAACGGGTTTGACGCAGGTCAAGGCCAGACTGGCGCCGGTCCGCTAGGCGTGGCGTCATGGCCCCTCGCATCCGCCGCCTCGAACCGGACGACGCCTTGCTGAGCTACGCCCTGGCCCGGCTGGCGACGCCGGACCTCGCCCTGTCCGACTGGGAGGCTCGGCTGGCCCAGGATGAAGGATGCGGCGGATTGTACGCCCTGTTCGAAGCTGACGCCCCCTGCGCGCTGCTCAGCTACAGTCGCGCCATCGCGCACGATGGGACCGACCTTTTCGTGGTCGACTGGATTGCGGCGTTCGATCTGCTGTCGCCCGATAGGGTCGCCGAAAGCCTGATCGGCGCCTTTCGCGAGCTCCATGCCTCGGGGCCGGCCCGTGTCGCCTGGTGCCCCAAGCCGCCCGCCTCGACCTTCGACCGGGCCGTGGCCCGCGCCGGGTCGCTGCATTCGGTGCTGTAGTCCCCTATTGGCCGCCGTCGTCCACCGGCTGGTGGGTGAACCCCTTGACCCCGCTCAAAGGCCGGGCGTCCCGTTCGATCTCGACGTCGCTCTCGGCGTAGGCGATCAACAGCCGGGCCAGGTCGACCAGAGCGCTTTCATGGATGCGCTCATAGCCGTGGCTGGCGTCGATGCCGAAGGTGACCAGCGCGGTCCGGATATCGGCCCCCGCCTCCAGCGCCGAGGCGGAATCGGAGCGGTAGTAGCGGAACACGTCCTTCTGGTGCGGAATCTCGTGATCGCGCGCCAGCTGCACCAGCTTTCGCGACAGGTGCCAGTCGAACGGCCCCGTCTGATCGGCCATGGCGATGGTGACGCCGAATTCGGACGAGTTCTGTCCGGGCGCCGTGGTGCCGTTATCGACCGTGACCATGGCGGCCACGTCGGGGATCAGCACGGAAGAGGCGCCCAGCCCGACCTCCTCGGCGATGGTGAACAGCCACCAGGTGTCGACCGTGGGCGTGCGCTCCTCGCGCACCATGCATTCCATCGCCGCCAGCATGGTCGCCACGCCCGCCTTGTCGTCCAGGTGGCGCGAGACGATGAAGCCGGTGTCCATGAACTCGGGCTGGGCGTCGATGGCGACGATGTCCCCGACGTCCACGCCAAGCGCCAGCGTGTCGTCGCGCCCGTGGGTCACGGCGTCGATCCGCAGTTCGACCTGGCGCCAGCTGACCGGTTGAGTGTCGACCTCCTCGTTGAAGGTGTGGCCCGACGCCTTCAGGGGCAGGATGGTGCCGCGCAACGGCTGCCCCTCGCAGAACAGGGTGCAGCGCGCGCCCTCGGCGAAGCGGGAGGACCAGTGACCGATCGGAACCAGCTCCAGCCGGCCGTTGTCCTTCACCGCCTTGACCTGGGCGCCCAGGGTGTCGACGTGGGCGACGATGGCGCGCGCCGGCTTGGACTCTCGTCCCGGCAAGCGGGCGCGGATCGCGCCGCGCCGCGTCAGCTCATAGTCCAGGCCCAGCCGGCCCAGCTCGCGGCACAGCTCCCACACCGCCTCGTCGGTGTAGCCGGTGGGGCTGGGCATGTTCAGCAACCGGGCCAGGCGGTCGGTCAGATAGTCCAGGTCGATGGCGGGGCGGGACACGGGCGCTCCTTGAGCTTCAGGGAGGTCTTCGGATCAGGCGTCGATTTCAGACGTCTGGACGGGCGGCGATGCGCGCCGCCGCCGGGGCCGACAGCGGAAACAGCAGGTCGATGAAACGCTCGGCCGTGGGCTGCGGTTCGTGATTGGCCAGGCCAGGACGCTCGTTCGCCTCGATGAAGGCGTAGTCGGCCTCGCGCGGCGACTTCACCATCAGGTCGATGCCGGTGACCGGAATATCGATGGCGCGCGCGGCGGCGACGGCGGCGCGGATCAGGGCGGGGTGCACCTCTTCGGTCACGTCGTGGATGGTGCCGCCCAGGTGCAGGTTGGCGGCCTTGCGGACCAGGATTTCCTCGCCGTCCCGCGCGACGTCGTCCAGGCGGTAGCCAGCCTCCGCCAGGGTCCGCTCGGTCTCGGCGTCGATGGGAATGGTCGATTCCCCACCGGTGGCCGCGGCGCGGCGACGGCTCTGGTGCTCGATCAGGGCGCGCAGGGTCGAGCGGCCGTCGCCGATGACGCGCGGCGGACGGCGCAGGGCGCAGGCGACGACCTTGTAGTCGATGACCACCAGCCGCAGGTCCTCGCCCTGCACCTGCTCCTCGATCAGCACCTCGGAACAGAGGCGGCGCGCGCGGGTCAGGGCCGTCTGCACCTCGTTCATGGTGGTCAGGCCGACGGCGACGCCCTGTCCCTGCTCGCCCCTGGCCGGCTTGACGACAAGGCTGCCGTATTTCTCCAGCGCCGCATCGATGGCCGACGGGTTCTCGGGATCGATCCTTTCGGGCACGCGTACGCCGGCGGCCTCGACGATGCGCCGGGTCATCCGCTTGTCGTCGCAGATGCTCAGCGCCACGGCCGAGGTCAGTTCCGACAGGCTCTCGCGGCAGCGCACCGACCGCCCGCCCCAGCTGAGGCGGAACAGCCCGCCCTCGCCGTCGATGATCTCGGCGTGAATGCCCCGCCGACGCGCCTCGTCCACGATGATCCGGGCGTAGGGGTTCAGGTCCTGGTCGTCGCTGGGCCCGACGAACAGGGCCTCGTTGATCGGATTCTTGCGCTTGACCCCGAAGAAGTGGACGCGGCGAAAACCCAGCTTTTCGTAGAGGGCGATGGCCTGGTCGTTGTCGTGCATGACCGACAGGTCCATGTAGGCCAGACCCTGCGTCTTGAAGTGTTCGGCCAGCCGGCGGACCAGGGCCTCGCCGACGCCGGGCTGGGTCGCCTGGGGGTCGACCGCCAGGCACCACAGGGACGAGCCGCACTCCGGATCGTCGAAGGCGCGGACATGGTTCACGCCCGTCACCGTGCCGATCACCGCGCCGGTCGCCGTGTCCTCCGCCACGAAATAGGTGATCGTCCGGTCGTCTCGCCGCGACCAGAAGAAGGCGGGCGGCACCTGCACCATCTTGCGCTTGGCGTAGATGTCGTTGACCGCCTGGGCGTCCATCTCGGACGTCAGGCGGCGCACGGTGAAGCCGCGCGGCTGCCGGCGGCTGGCGCGATAGGTGGCCAGGTCCAGCCGATAGGTGTGCGACGGATCCAGGAACACCTCCTGCGGCGCCGAGGCCAGCAGGACGTGCGGGTTGCGAACATAGAAGGCGATGTCGCGCCGGTCCGGCCCCTCGGCCCGCAACGCCTCGACCAGCGGCTCGGCCGTCTCGAAGGTCTGGGCGAACAGCAGCCGGCCCCAGCCGCAGTCCAGCACGGCGTTGGGGGCCGGCCCCTCGCCCGCCTGCACCGGCGGCTTCAGCCCCTCGTGGCGCAACCGCTTCAGCCGGTGCGCCTTGGGGCGCGCGGGGCGGACGTCAGACGCCATGCTGCTGCATCCACATCTCGAGCACGGCGACCTGCCACAGTTCCGATCCGCGCAACGGAGTGATGTGCTCGGTCGGATTGGCGAACAGCCTGTCCAGATAGGCCGTGTCGAACAGCCCCCGGTCGCGCGCCGCCTGATTGGTCAGCGTCTCGCGCACCATGTCCAGATACGGGCCCTGGATGTATTTCAGCGCCGGCACCGGGAAATAGCCCTTCTTGCGGTCGATGACCTCGGATGGGATCACCAGTCGCGCGGCTTCCTTCAGCACGCCCTTGCCGCCCTGGGCCAGCTTGTGCTCGGGCGGAATGCGGCCGGCCAGTTCGACCAGTTCGTGGTCCAGGAAGGGCACGCGCGCCTCCAGGCCCCAGGCCATGGTCATGTTGTCGACCCGCTTCACCGGGTCGTCGACCAGCATCACCTGGCTGTCCAGGCGCAGGGCCTGATCGACCGGCGTGGCGGCGCGCCTTGCGCGAAATGGGCCTCGACCAGGGCGCGGCTGACGTCGGTGTCGGCCATATAGGCGCCGTTCAGCTGCGTCTTCAGCGTCGCGTGGCTGCGGTCGAAGAAGGCCTTGGCGTAGGTCTCGACCGGATCGGTCGCGTCCAGCATCGGCGGGTACCAGTGATAGCCGGCGAACACCTCGTCCGCGCCTTGGCCCGACTGCACCACCTTGATGTGTTTAGAGACCTCCTGGCTCAGCAGGTAGAAGCCGACGTTGTCGTAACTGACCATCGGCTCCGACATCGCGCCGATGGTGCCCGGCAGCGCCTCCATCAGCCGCTGGTGCGGCACGAAGATCTGGTGGTGCTTGGTGCCATAGTGTTTGGCGATCAGGTCGGAATAGACGAACTCGTCGCCCTTCTCGCCGTTCGCTTCCTCGAAACCGACCGAGAAGGTCATCAGGTCCTTCTGGCCCAGTTCCGCCAGCAGGCCGACGATCAGGCTGGAATCCACCCCGCCCGACAGCAGCACGCCGACCGGCACGTCGGCGACCATGCGCCGCTTCACGGCCTCGCGCAGACCGTCCAGCACCCGGTCGCGCCAGTCCTCGGCGCTCAGCGACGCGTCCTCGGCGTGGCGGGTCATGTCCGGCTGCCAGTACAGGGTGTCCCTGGCCGTCCCGTCCGCTTCGATCACGCGGATCGTCGCCGGCGGAAACTTCTTCACGCCCTTCAGTATGGTGTGCGGCGGCGGCACGACGGCGTGAAAGGTCATGTAGTGGTGCAGGCCGACCGGATCGATCGTCTTGTCCACGTCGCCCGCCGCCAGCAGCGCCGGCAGGGTCGAGGCGAAGCGCAGGCGCTTGCCCTGTTCGGCCAGATACAGCGGCTTGATGCCGAACCGGTCGCGCGCGATCACCGTGCGGCCGGTGTCGCGTTCGTGCAGGACGAAGGCGAACATGCCCTTGAACCGCTCGACGCAGGCCTCGCCCCAGGCCTTCCAGGCCTTGATGATGACCTCGGTGTCGCCGTGCGAGAAGAAGCGGAAGCCCATCCCCTGCAGTTCTTCGCGCAGTTCGGGATAGTTGTAGATGCAGCCGTTGAACGCCAGCGTCACGCCCAGGTCGGCGTCGACCATCGGCTGCTGCGCGGCCTCCGACAGGTCGATGATCTTCAGCCGGCGATGGCCCAGCCCCACCGGGCCGCGCATGACGATGCCGGACCCATCCGGTCCACGGGGCGAGAGCGCATCGGTCATCCGCTGCACGGCGCCGGCGTCGGCCGGCCGTCCGTCGAAATTGATCTCGCCGCTAAGACCGCACATGGGCCCTCCTTGAATTGTGGATGCAGCGCGTACAAATGGTTAGTGCACGAAAGAGTTCAACCCGATGGACGCATTTTCTCCGCAATCCGACGCCGATCCCACCGACTCCCTGGTCCGGTCGGTGCGCCGCATCGCCCAGGCGATCGATGTCCGGTCGCGCGAGATCGCCCGCGTCACCGGTCTGACCCTGCCGCAGCTGCTGGTGCTCCAGGCCGCCCGCGCCCTGGGCCAGGTCAGCACCAGCGCCCTGTCGCGCGAGGCGTCCATGTCGCCGCCGACCGTGGTGGCCATCCTTGACCGGCTGGAGGCCCGCGGCCTTGTGGAGCGCTATCGCTCCACCTCGGACCGCCGGATCGTCCATGTGCGTCTGACCGATGCGGGCCAGTCGGCGCTGTCGACCGCGCCCGGCCTGTTGCGCCCTGACGCCCTGGCCCGCTTGGACGCCTGGCCGAAAGAACGACGCGAGGCGATGGCCCAGGCCCTGGCGCTGGCCTCCGACCTGATCGCGCCGCCGCCCGAACGAACGGACGACGACCGCGCCTGACCTCACCCGGCGTCGGCAAGGCGGTGATGGCGGCGCGGGATGATCCGCTGACCCAATTGGGAAGGGCGGCCGAGGTTGCGCTTCGCCCCGGCGACGGCCTCGGCGGCGGCTTGAGGCCGGTCCCTATTCCCCGGTCGGGCAGACGGCGTCGCCCTCGTTGGGGGTCAGTCGGATGGTTTCGACGGTGACGGCGAAGGGGGCGTCGGTTCTGAGGCCCCAGGGCTGATCGACGGCGGCGATGTCGGCGCCGTGGTCGGCCAAGCAGGACAGGCGCACCTTCAGCGTCGCCCATTCGCCGACGGGCCGGGCGGTCAGCAGGCGGGTGACGTCCACCGATCCCGCGCCCAGCGTCAGCCGCACCGGCCCCTGCGGCGCGGCGTCCACGCGATAGCGGAAGCTGATCGCCATCTCGCCGTTCGACTGGCGCGTCAGGTCCACCGCCCCGCCGCTGACCAGGGCGTCGCCCCCGCCCGCCGCAAAGATCAGCGACCGCGCCGATTCCTGGGTCGATCCGTCCGCCGGACGCGCCGCGACCCCGCCGCGCGGGCTGGCGCCGGACGTCTCCATGCCCAGCCGCCGTTCGCCGCCCGCGTCGCGCAACGCCAGGCCCCACGGAGAGACGAACCGGCCGTCCACGAAGTAGCGGTCGATGCTGCCCGTCGCGCCCTGGACCCCGCTCTCTTCCGACAGCGTCCCGACCCGTCCCGGCCGGGCGTAGCTCAGGCCGTAGCCATAGGCGAACTGGGGATCATAGCCCGGCTGGCCCACGTTCAGCGGTTCGCCCCTGGCGTCCCTGGGCCAGCTGAACGACAGCTTGCCGTGGAAGTCGTGGCGCGCCTTGCCCGCCGCATCGCCGATCAGGACATCGGCGACGCCGCCGCCCTCGGTGCCCGGCAGCCAGGCGGCGACGAAGGCGTCCGAGGCGTTGATCTCCGGATTGGTCCACATCGGTCGGCCCGACAGGAAGACCGAGACGGTGGGGATCCCCGCCGCCTTCAGCCGCCTCAGCGTCTCCAGCGGTTCGCTCGGCAGGAAGTCCAGCGTGTCCACGTCGCCCTGGAACTCGGCATAGGGCGTCTCGCCGAACACGACGATGGCGACGTCGGGCTTCTGGCTGTAGGCGCCGTCGGCGCTCAGCGTCGCCGCGCCGCCGCCGGCCCTCACCGCCTCCTCGACGCCGCTCCAGATCGACTGGCCGTTGGGGAAGTCGGCGTTGCTGTTGCCCGTCCCCTGCCACGTCAGCGTCCAGCCGCCCGAGGCCTGGCCGATGTCGTCGGCGGCCGTTCCGGCCACCAGCACCCGCGCGTTCGACCGGATCGGCAGCACCCCCTCGTTCTTCAGCAGCACCAGCGACTTGCGCACCGCCTCGCGCGCCAGGGCCCGGTGCGCCGGCGAGCCCAGCTCCTCCAGACGCCCCTCGACCGGCCGGGCGTCCTGGAACAGGCCGGTCTTGACCTTGACCCGCAGGATGCGGCGCACCGCCTCGTCCAGACGCGCCATCGGGATCTCGCCCGAACGCGCCTGGGCCAGGGTGTTCTCGTAGAGCGGCTTCCAGCTGTCGGGCGCCATGAACATGTCGATGCCGGCGTTGAAGGCCAGGGCGCAGCTCTCGTTGGAACAGCCCGGCAGCTGGCCGTGGGCGTTCCAGTCCGACACCACGAAGCCGTCGAAGCCCAGCGGCCCGCGCAGCACGTCCGTCAGGATGGTCTCGTTGCCCGAATGCTTGACCCCGTTCCAGCTGGAGAAGCTGGCCATGATCGACAGCACGCCCGCGTCGATCGCCTGCGGATAGCCCGACAGGTGCACGTCGATCAGTTCGCGCTCGGTCCCGGCGAAGTCGCCCTGGTCCTTGCCGCCCGTGGTGCCGCCGTCGGCCAGGAAGTGCTTGGCCGACCCGGCGATGTGGCCGGACGCCAGCGGATGATCGGCGGACAACTCGCCCTGCAGCCCCAGGGTCATCGGCCCGGCGTAGCTGCGGGCCACTTCGGGGTTCTCGGCATAGCCTTCGTAGGCGCGGCCCCAGCGGTCGTCCTGCGGCACGGCCAGGGTCGGGCCGAAGGTCCAGTCGGCGCCGGTGACGGCCACCTCCAGCGCGGTCGCCTCGCCGATGCGGCGGATGACGTCGGGGTCGCGCATCGCGCCCAGGCCGCTGTTATGCGGGAAGATGGTCGCGCCGACGATGTTGTTGTGACCGTGCACCGCGTCGATGCCGTAGATCAGCGGGATCTTCGCCCCCGCCCGCCGGGCCGCCGCGGCCCGGAAGGCCTGGGCCAGTTCGACCCATTTCCGCGCCGAGGCGCGCTCGTCTCCGCCCGGCGAGGAGTTGCCGCCCGCCAGGATCGAGCCCAGCGGATAGGTCAGCAGGTCCTCCGGCGTGATCGAGGCGATGTCGGCCTGGATCGTCTGGCCGACCTTCTCCTCCAGCGTCATCCTGCTCATCAGTTCGGTGACGAAGGCCTCGGTCGCCGCATCGCTCATCGCCGCCGGAGACGCGGCATGCGGCCAAGCCGCAGGATGCGCCCGCCCCGCCTCCGTCACGATCGAAGACGAGGGCGACACCGCGGAAACGGGGGCCTGATGAACACGAACGGCGGAGGGCGGCGTCGCCGCGCAGCCTGTCACGGAAACCGCCAAGGCGAGGGCGATCAGGGAAACGGCGTTGCGCATGGCGGCCCCACAAGGATCGCGGACGGCCGCGAACATGGGTGTTCGCCCCGCCGCAGGAATGATCGGTCGGACGTTCCTCAGTGCGTCATGAAAACGCCCCGGCCCCGACCTCGCGCGAGAGGGGATGAAACGTCAAGGGCGCTTCCTCGGCTCTTCGGCCGTCTGAAGCGCAACCGTAACCTTGCTGACAGCGCTGTCAACTCCGCGATCGTCGCGGGGTCAAAGCGGCCGCGGAATCGCGCACCATCAGTTCGTAGGGCGCCAGCAGGCAACCGCCTGACGGCGGGGCCGCCGCCGCCTCCGCCTCGGTCAGCAGGCCGGGGACAAGATGGCGGGCGGCCAGGGCGGCCATTTCGGCGACCGGCTGGCGGATCGTCGTCAGGGCGGGCGTGGCGAACATGGCCCCGGGCGTGTCGTCGAAACCCGCCACCGAAAGATCCTGCGGCGTGCGCAGTCCCCGCGCCGCCGCGCCCTGCAACACCCCCAGCGCGGTGTCGTCGTTGCTGGCGAACACCGCCGTCAGTCGCGTCCTTCGGTCGATGAAACCCGCGATCGCCGCGACCCCCGACTGGAAGGTGAAGTCGCCCTGCGCGACGAAATCCTCGGGCGTCTCCAGCCCGTGCTCCGCCATCGCCGCGCGGTATCCCTCCAGCCGCCGTCGGCTGGCCGCATAGGCGGCCGGTCCGGTGACGAAGCCGATGCGCCGATGGCCTTGTTCGATCAGATAGGCGGTCATGTCATAGGCCGCGCGCCGCTCGTCCATGGCGACGCAGACGCCGCGATGCAGGTCGCGTTCCGGCCCGATCCGCGCATAGGCGATCCCCGCCTCGTCCAGGGCATCCAGCACCACCGCATTGTCCGAGTTCGGCGGGGTCAGGATCACCCCCCGCGGGCGGATCGACGCCAGCAGGGCGGACAGGTCGCGCTTCAGACCAGGCGAGGCGTGGTCGACCAGTTCCACCATCAGGTGATGGTCCGCGCGGCGCACCTCCATCAGCGCGCCCATCTCCAGCCGGCTCAGATAGTCGTTGCCGCGACCGCTGCGCCAGTGCTCGATCGTCAGTTCGGCGTCGACCAGGGCGGCGATGATGGAGGATGCGGCGCCGGCCAGCGCCCGCGCCGAGATGCTGCGGCGATAGCCCAGGGCCTCGACCGCCGCCATCACCCGTTCGCGCAAGGCGGCGCTGACATTGGCCTCGCCGTTCAGCACCCGGGACACGGACTTGATCGAGGCGCCGGCGGCGGCGGCGACATCATAGATCGTTGCGCTCGACATCCGCGGCTCCCCAGTCCCTTCGTCCTAGTCCGCCCCGCCTCGGGTCCGCAACCTCAGGCCTCGCCCCCCGACGGCTTCATCGCCTTCAGCCCCGCGAGCAGCAGCGCCGCCGATCCGAAGCACAGGGCCGCTACCCCGAACAGCGGGCGGATGCCGCCGTCATGAGACTGCAGCCAGACCGCGATCAGCGGCGCGATGGCCTGGGGCAGCGCCGCCGCCAGATTGATCAGGCCCATGTCCTTGCCCCGATCCTCCTCGGTCGGCAGGACGTCGGCCATCAGCCCCATCTCGACCGACCCATAGGCGCCCTGCCCCAGGCCGTAGATGACGAAGGCGCCCACCACCGGCGCCCAGTCCTGGGACGCCGCGACCGCCGCCGACGCGCCGCACAGCAGAACCGCGCCGCACAGGGCGACCGGCTTCCTGGACCGTATCCGACGCCCGGCGAACGCGACGGTCATGGCCACCGCGAACACCCCCGCCAACGCCACCGCGGTCAGGATCGAATGCGACACCTCCGGCGTGCGGCCCGCCGACGAAAAGGCCTCCACGATGAAATAGAGCAGATAGGCTCCGACCAGCGCATAGCCTGTCGACAGCAGCAACCGCCCGCTCCAGACCAGGACGAAGTTTCGCGACCGGAAGGGCCTCAGCAGGGCCCACGGCGCCGGGGACGCGGGCGCGGGGCGGCGCATGGCGACAGGCGACGCCGGCTCCGCGAACAGCAGCACGAAGCTCCAGGTGGTCGTCAGGATCACCAGCGCCAGCAGCACCAGCCGTCCCGCCTCCCCTTGCGGTCCCAGGGCCATCAGGCCGGACCCCAGCGCCACCGCCAGCGGATAGCAGACCCCCAGGATCGCCGACATCGTGGTGCGCCGCGCCAGGCTGACGCGCTCGGCGAACAGCGCCAGAAGCGGCGCCATCAGCACGTTGAACGCGGCCTGGAACCCCACCACGGCCCAGGTCAGTTGCAGCGGCGTCTGGGATCGCCAAATTCCGACATAGGCCAGGACGATCAGCACGCCCCCGCCGCGATCCACGGCCGACGTCGACCGAAACGCGAGCGCGTCCGGTCGCTCAGCGCGCCGACGACGACGTTGGAGATCGCCGCCGTGACCGCGCCCCAGAACATCGCCTGGCTGAGCACGCGCGTCTTGTCGGGGATCGATCGCATCGGCATGAAGGGGCGTCACGATCTGCAGGATCGGCGTCAGAGCGACGAAGGCCGAAACGAACACCAGGACGTAGGCTGCAAGGAAGAGCGTCTCCCCTGCGCCTGATCCGGGCTCCCGCCCGCCCACGCTCATCGTCCGCCTCCCGACACCCGCCCACAATGGCCGATCCCGCGCCCCCGAACAGAGGGGACGACGCGACGCGCCCTCATGGCGCTTCCGCCGCCCGCACCGCGCCGCCGCTTGGTCGATCGTCGCCTTGCGTGTCTTGCTGGTGGCGAACCGAGGGCGCTCGTCCGGGTCCTCAGTCCGCCCGATCGGCGTCGGACGTCCAGCCCCAGGCGCCCATCATCACATCGAACAGATGGGTATTGGGGAAGTAGCCGCGCACCCGATCGGCGCCTGGCCCGATGGCCAGGGCCGGGACTTCCTCGGCCGTATGCGTGCGATTGACCAGGACGTTCTTCAGGCGAACGACCTCATCATCGGCCGCGACGCCTTCCAGGCGTCATAGCCTTCCAGCACGTCCTGGCCGCGCGTCCCGCCATCGACCTGAAGGCCGAAGGAGTGGTCGGCGGTGAACAGCATCAGCGTATCGCCAAGATCGACGCGGCCCTGGATCTCGGCGATCAGCCGGTCCAGGTCGGCGATGTTGCGCAGCCCCTGGCGCGGATCGTCGGTATGGGCGTCCCATTCGATCACCAGCAGATAGCCCTTGGGCGACCCCTGCAGCAGATCGAGGGCCTTCAGGGCGGCGGCGCGGACGTCGATCTGGTCGGCGACCACCACGGGACGCGGATTGGCGGCCGGAACCTGGTCGAGCGCGGCGTAGATGGGGCGGCGGTGGGTCCGGCTCAACGCCTCGAAGCTCGCGCCCCTCGCCGCCATCTGTTCGCCGATCTGGCGACGCCCGGCGCCGATCAGCACGTCGACCCCGTCGCCGAACCGTGGCGAAAAGGCCTGAGGGAAGATCTCGCCCCATCGGCCGCGATCGTTGGCGTGCGCATAGGTCGCCGCCGGGGTGGCGTCCGTGATCGGCATGTTGGTCACGACGCCCGTGAGAAGGCCATGCTCCTCGGCGTATTCGAGCAGCGTCTTGGTCGGGGTTCCGTCCCGCTGGCCGCGCACGGCGTCCGGCGACTGGCTGATCACCCCGTTCCTCGTCTTCACCCCGGTGACGATCGCCGACATGCCGTTGGCAGAATCCGAGACGAAGTCGTCGACCGGCGAGGTCTCGCTGAGCCCGAGGTTCGGCCACTGCTGGATGTGCAGCCTCAGCGGCTCGCCATAGGCGGCCAGGCTGGCGGCGTTGATGGACGCCACGCCGCCGGCGTCCGCCAGGAACAGGATGACGTTGCGGGCCCTGCCCTGCGTCGCTTCAGCCGACGCTGCGACGGCGGCGGCCGAGGCGACGCCGGCCGCGTCAGGCCGCGTCTGGGCTTGGACCGGAGAGAGGAACACGCCGGCGGACACCGTGATCGCCAGGGCGAGAGACGACATCAGAAGGCGGGGGCGGCTGGCGTCATCGACGTCGTTCCTGTTCAGCATCACCATGTCCGAGGCGGTCGCGGATGATGACCGACACGGCGCCCTGCCTTACCGAACGGCCGTCGCGGCCGACTATGGCGGCTCTGTGAAATTTGCGCGCTCGGCGCCTCTCGGTCGACCCAGGGCGGATCATGCGCGCGCCTCGTCCGCGACGACCAGATGCTGCAGGACCCGCTTTTCGAGCACCAGCAGGGCGCCGGCGTTGTTGGTGCGCATCACCAGCCCGGCGGCGAGGGGCGCGGCGGCCTGGCGCACGGCTTCGGCCAGGCGGACGAAATCGGATCGGGCGCGCCCGCCGACGCCGTGCAGCGCGCAGAGCTGGCGCCAATCCTGGACGAAGCTTTCCAGCAACAGATCAAATCGGCTCATGCGGAGCCGGGCGTCCGACGTATCGACCGCCGTCGTCAGCTCTGCGCGCAAGTCGTCGATCAGCAACTGAACCTCGGCCGCGGGCATGACCGGAAAGCGCTGGTCGCTTTCGGTGAGCAGGCGCGGGGCGGGGTCAGGGTTCCAGGGCATGACCCGCCACTGCGCGCGCGGCGGCGGGCGGTCGCACGCGAACCGCCAGAAGGCGGCGGTGCCGGTGGTGTCCGCGACCAGATGGATGCGATCCGCATCCGAGCCGTTCACCACGTGGTGACGGCGCCAGTTGTCGAAGATCCACGCCTCGCCCGCCGCCATGTGGACGCTCTGTCCGTCACAGTGAAACCGCACCTGCGGCCGGGTCTGGATCGGGATGTGCAGACGAACGCGCGTATGCCAGTGATAGTTGATGTCGGCGTGTTCGGGCACGCGGGCGCCGGGCGCGAGGCGCATCAGGCGCGACCGGCTCCACACCACGCCGAAGCCGGCCAGCACCTGACGGGCGTAGGGCATGGCGGCCAGCCAGCGCGTCGCCAGCATCTGGCCGTGCACGGAGTCTGTCTCGGCGCCGCCGGCGCTGATCAGGCGCGCCGCGCTGTTGCCGGACAGCTTGTCCGGATGCGACCCCCAGGCTTCGGCCGGCAAGGCCGCCACCTCCGCCTGAAGACGCTCGATGTCGAACAGCACAGGCAGTTGGTAGAAGGGTTCGGCCAGGCGCATCGATCAGGTCCTGTAATCCGACAGCGCATCGCCCAGCGCGTCGCGCAGCGGCCCCAGCCAGGGGGCGTAGTTGCGCCACTGGTCGAGCCCGTCACGCCCAAGCGGCCGTCGCACCTGTTCGGAGCTGGGGGTGCGAATGCTGCGCGCGGTTTGGTGGAAGCTCAGGCAGGCCGGCTCGAACGGCAGGCCGCAGCGATCCAGCATCCGTTTCACGCCGCCTTCGAGATCGTCGACCATGTCCTCGTAGGACACGCGCGCCACACGGCCCGGCAGCCCCTGGTCCCAATGCCGCATCAGGTCCAGGTAGGTCCGGTAATAGCGGCCGAGGTCGTCGGCGCCATAGGCGAACTCCTGGTTGGTGGTGCCGAACAGCTGCTTCAGGTTGCTGAAGCCGCAGGCCATGGGCTCGCGCCGGACGTCGATGACGACGGATCGCGGCAGGATCAGCTGGATCAGGCCGATATGCCAGAAGTTGTTCGGCATCTTGTCGATGAAGAAGGGCCGGCCCAGGCGGCGGTGGACGGCGGTGTCGGCCAGGAATCGTCGCCCCAGCGCGCCGGCCTGCTCGGCCGTCAGTCCCGTCAGAGCGTCGGGGTCCAGCGGCAGGCCGCAGTCGGAATCGCGACCGCACAGTTCGCCGACGTAGCGGTCGATCACGGTCAGTTCCTGCGTGCCTTCCACCTGGGAATGGGAGGCCAGGATCTGTTCGATCAGGGTCGAGCCCGAACGCGGCAGGCCGACGATGAAGACCGGCGCGGCGTCCGGCGCGCCCCACCCCGCGCGGGCGGCGAAGAACGCCGCCGTGAACACCGACTTCAGCCGCGCGGCGCAGGCCTCCGCGACCTCGGGTCGCCAGCGGCCGGCGGCCCGGCGCAAGGCGTTGCCGCGCTCGTAGTGACGCCAGGAGGCCGCGTGGTCGGCGCGATCCTCCAGCGCCTTGCCCAGGGCGAAGGACAGATAGATGCGGTCCATCTGGTGCAGACCGGGTCGTCCTTCGGCCCTGCGCATTTCGGCCACGTCGTCGTCGGTGAACCGGTAGGTCTTGAGGTTGGCCAGACTGAACCAGGCGACGCCGTTGTCCGGACGCGCGGCCAGGGAGGCGCGATAGTCGGCGACAGCCTCCTCCTGTCGCCCCGTAACCTTCAGGGCGTTGGCCCGCCACAGACGCAGGTCCGCGACCTCGGCGCCCGACGCGGGCCGGCCTTCCAGCAATCGCGCGTACAGATCGACCACCGGCTCATGGTCGCCGAGCGCGACGCAGGCCGCGGCGAAGAGTTTAAGGTGGTCGCGATCATCCGGATCGTGTCGGAGGAGGCGTTCGGCCTCGTCGCGCGCCTGCAGCGGCTTCTGTTGGGTCAGCAGGACCATCGCATAGTCGAGCCGCGCGGCGTGATAATCGGGCGCGCGCTGGAGCAGCGCCTCCAGCAGGGCTGCCGCCTCGTCCAGCGCGCCCTGGGCCTGGCGTATCCGCGCCAGCAGCCGCAGCGCGCCGGCGTCGTCGCCCTGCCTGCGAAGATGGCCGCGGACGATGTCTTCGGCCGGCGCCAGATCGCCGTCGGCGTACAGGGAGTTGGCCGCCACGATCTCGTCCGGCAGTTGCTTGAGCACCGCCAGGCGCTCGGCCGCCGTCGCCGCCTGGACGGCGTCACCCCGCATCCGATGCAGGTGTTCCAACATGTCCCAGCTGGCCGGCAGGGCGGGGTTCAGCCGCACCGCCTGCTGAAGGGCGTCGACGGCCTGCGCCGCGTCGCGAAGGAGCACATGGCAGCGGCCGCGCTCCTGATAGAGGCGGCTGAATCGGGGATGCATCTGTTGAAGCCGCTCCAGCACCGTCAGAGCCTCGCGCACGCGCTGGCGGCGCGAAGGTCCCGGGCCTGCTGCAGCAGAAGCTCGCGCTCCTGATGACCCGCTGCGGCCGTCACCGCGCCGCGCCGGTCAGCAGAAAGGGCTCCAGCCAGGCCGGGTCCGGCTGGTCGGCGTCATAGTATTCGAAGATCAGGTGGATGCGGTCGCTGTCGCCGTCGTTGCGCACCCAATGGGGACCCAGGTTGTCGACCTCCACCGCCTGGCCCGCCGGGAAGTGATGCTCTCTGCCGCCGAAGAAGGCGACCACGCCGGGATTGGTGAACAGCGGCACGTGAATCTTGTGCGGCCATTTGGCGGCGGGATTGGCGTCGACATGGGGATGGATCACGCCGCCGGGGCGCATCCGGGCCAGCATGACGCGCGGAAAGACGCCCCGTGCATAGCCGTAGTCGCGCACGGCCTGCGCCATCACGGGCTCCACGACGTCTCGCCACTTGGGCCAGGCGGGGCGATCGTGCGAGGCGCGCCAGTCACGGCCGCTGTCGATGAATCGAAAGACGATGTGGCGGGTCGCATCGAGGGCGTCCAGCTTGTTGGGCTTGGCCGCGTCCTCGGCGTCCCACTCCGCCTCGGGAACGGCCCGAACCGCCGCCTGGAGGGCGGCGACGTCGACGGCCCCCAGGGCGCGAACACTCCGGGTCTTGCGCGGGTTGGCGATCGGTTGGGCCGCGCTCATTGCGGTCCCTCGAAGGTGTAGCCGAACAGCTCCAGATCCCGTGCGTAACGGGCGGCGACCGCCTCGATCAGGGGCGGATCATAATAGCAGCGGTAGTCGCCGCGCTTCGTGCTGTTGACCCGGTCAAGCGGCCGGGACGCAATGCCGATGCGCCCGCAGATCGCATCGTACGACCCCTGCATGTCCTCGACGCGCCCGATCGCATCGGTGAGCAGGGTCGCGCCGTCCTCGGCGACCAGCAACGAGGCCTGGGGCTGGAAGAGGATGTGCTGTTCGGGCGGTTGCTCGAACAGGAAATGGCGCATCACGTCGCGCCGCCGCCGCTCGAACACTTCGCCGCCCCGCAGCATGAAGGCGCAGTAGGAGACGAAGCGATCGAACGGATTGCGCACGAAGGCGAACTTGAAATAGCCCGCGAAGGCGTCGTCGCCGAGGTAGGGCCGCACCTGCGCCAGGGACAGGTGGCCGTGGCGGATGGCGGCCAGATCCCGCCAGGGAAAACGCTTATCGACGAACAGGCCCACCTGTTCGACGTCCTCCGCGCCCATCTGCTCGCGCAGGGCCTGGCGCACGGCGTGGGTGCCGGTCTTGGGCACGGCCGCGAAGATGAAGCGGTGGCGGTGTGAAACGATCATGGACCCGGGCCGCGAACAGGCGCCCCGCCTGCGAGGCGGGGCGCCCAGTCTAGTCGGCGATCATGTCAGAACTTGTAGCTGACCCCGACCATGTAGGTCGTGCCGCTCTGGTTCTGGTTGTAGAGATACTGGTTGCGACCCCAGAACTGGGTGTCCTTCTCGTTGGTCAGGTTGACGGCGTCCAGGGTGAGCTGGAGATCGTCGCTGATGTTGAAGAAGGCGGCGGCGTCGACATAGGTCGAGGCCTCGAAGCCCCGCGTGCCGGCGCTCATCGGATCGTCGTTGTAACCGCTGAACCAGGTGTCGCGATGGCTCATTGAGGCGCGCGCGCCCCAGCGGCTGGTCTCATAGTACACGGTGGCGTTGTAGCTCTCCGGCGAGAAGCCCGTCAGGTCCTCATCGGCGTCCACCTTGGTGTAGTTGCCCGACACGCCGAAGCCGTCGAAGGGCGCCGGCAGGAAGGTCAGTTGCGCCTGCACCGTCAGCTCCACGCCCTTCAGCGTATTCGTGCCCTCGATGTTCACGGGCATGGAAAACTCGCTGACGATCGTGTCCGCCGTGGCGCCGGGGATGGTGCCGAACGGAACGCCCGTCTCGCTGAAGGGCACGTCTTCCAGCAGAATCGAGCCGATGTAGTTGGTGATGTCCTTCTGGAACAGGCTGACCGCCACCAGGCCCACGTCGCCGAAGTAGTATTCCAGGCCCAGATCGTAGGCGTTGACCTTGTAGGGCTCCAGGTTGGGGTTGCCGCGCGAGGCGGTGATCTCGCCCGAGTCCTCGTCCTGGAAGGCGCTGCCCTCCGCCGCCATCGAGCCGAGACCCGGACGGTTCAGGTTCTGCGTCGCCGAGAAGCGCAGCAGGGCCTCGGGCGTCAGTTCCAGCACGGTGTTCAGGGCCGGCAGGACACCTTCGTAGCCGCCCTCGACGTCGGACGTGCCCAGGTAGGCGTAGCTGTCGCCCTGGATCCAGCCGACGCTGCGGGTGTCGGTGCTGTAGCCGCGCAGGCCGACGTTGCCCCGGAACCGGCGCCCCATCAGTTCGCTGTCCCAGTCCGCCTGAACGAAGCCGGAGACGGTCTCCTCGGTGGTCTCGAAGACGTTTTCGATATCCTGCAGCGCCCCGCCCGTGCCGTCGACGTTCGGGCCGAAGCGGTGGTACTCGTCGTATTTCTCGAAGGCGCGGTCGTAGTTGCCGACCAGCCACGAGCCGAACTCGTTGGTGAAGACGTCGGCGATGTCGTCCACCGAGGTGCCGCGGGTCTTGCTGCGCGTGCCGTTGACGTTGTCGTCGTAGAAGGTGTCGATGCCGTCCTGACGGAACTTGTGGTAGGCCACGCCGGCGCTGAGCGTCCAGGTGTCGTTCAGTTCGAACCGCGCGTTCAGCTCGCCCTCGTGCAGTTCCGATTCATTGTGGAACCCGCGATAGTAGAACGAGTCCATCACGTAGTTGTCGGGATCGGTGGCGTCGAAGCCCGGATAGGTGAAGCTGGCCGAGCGGCCGTCCGCGCCATAGTCGGCGATCATGTTGCCCTTGGCGCGCATGTACAGCTTGTCGTCATACGGCGTCTCGTAGGTCGACTTCTCATAGCCGACGTGACCGTCGATCGTCAGCCGGTCGGTCAGGTCCCATTTGCCCGTCAGGACGATCTGGTTGAACTCGTTTTCGTTGCGCGACCGGCGATGCTCGCTGCCGAAGGTCGTGCCGGTCACGTCGGTGTAGGTGACATAGTCGCTGTCGTCCCAGCGCAGGTCGTTGATGATCGACGCCGTCTGGAACGAGGCTGGCCAGACGCCGCCGGCCGGGGTGTCGAAAGCGACCGAGCCGGCCGCGTTCAGCGGACGCGTGGCCAGGTGAAGTTCATCCCGCTCGGTGGTGAACTGCCCGTGCAGCACGTCGAGCGTCAGCTCCATGTTCGCGGTCGGCCGCCATTGCACCGAACCGGTCAGACCCAGCCGTTCCTGCTCGGCGTTCCAGGACGAGATGCGGTTGCCGTCGGCGTAATAGAGGTCGCCCGACAGGAATTTGGCCTGCTGCTCGGGCGTCAGTCGGGAGATGTCCAGGCCGTTGTCGACCAGTTCCTGCCAGGTCGCCGCGTCCTCGTGGACGTAGTTGTAGGTGTTGTGGCCCTGCTCCGTCGTGCGGCGGCGGCTGTAGGCGGCCGAGAAGGCGACGCCGAAGACATTGTCCCAGTTCTGGCTGACCAGGGCGGCGATGCGCGGCTGGGCGTCGTCGGTGTATTCGTTGGTGCCGACCTTGGCCGTCAGCGCCCCACGCAAGCCGTCGCCGCTGTCGAACGGATGTCCCGTGAACAGGCCGACGGTGCCCGCCATGCCGCCCTCCTTCTGCGACGCCTGGAAGGTCTTTTCGACCTCGACGCGCGAGAACAGTTCAGAGGCGAAGATGTTGAAGTCGAAGGCGCGGTCCCGCGAGCGCTGACCCCGGCTGTCCTGGGCCGAATCGACGTTGCCCAGCACTTCCATGCCGTTCAGCTGGACGCGGCTGAAGTCGGCGCCGAGGCCGCGCAGCGAGATGCGACGTCCCTCGCCGGCCTCGCGGGTGATCTGCACGCCCGGCAGACGCTGCAGCGATTCCGCCAGATTGAGGTCCGGGAACTTGGCCATGTCCTCGGCGACGATGGCGTCCACGGCGATGACCGAGTCCTGCTTGATGTCGCGCGCGTCGCCCAGCGAGCGACGGAAGCCCGTGACGACGACCTCGTCGAGTTCGCTGGTCCCCGCCTCCTGGGCGAAGGCCGGAACCGTCGCGGTGCTGACGACGACCGCGGAGGCGGTGGCCAAAAGCACGGTCTTGAAATCCAGGCGCGCGGCCTGATCCGAATAGCGCTTGAACATGTGTGAGCCCCCTCAACTGGCCTGAATCCAATGCTCGATCGGACGCAGACCGGCCTGAAACCGAACCGCGCAGCCGAGACCGGGCGATCGATAGGACCGGCGGATTGCAGTCGTGTGACGTTTTGAGGGAATTATGTTGAAACGTGTGGTTCAGTGTGGGTTTTGAGGTCGAACAGGTGGATTTCGGCCGAACGCGGCATTCCGTGTGTTGATATGTGTGGTGACGTGTGGGATTGACGCCCATCGGCTTTCGTACCCACTGAGTCCCCCGAACAGATGAAGCAGCTGACCCAGGGCGCCAGATTGGCGGCCATCGTCCAACTCCTTGAAGAACAGGCCTTCTGGACGGTGTCGGACCTGGCTGACCGTTTCGACGTGTCCGAGGAGACCATCCGTCGCGACGCCAAACAGCTGGAGCAGAGCGGCGTCATCCAGAAGGTGCACGGGGGCTTTCGGCCACCAGCAACCGGATCGAGGCCCCCTATCGTCTGCGTCTGCGCGAGAACGCCGAGGCCAAGCAGCGCATCGCCCAGGCCGCCGCCGCCCTGGTCAGCGACGGCATGACCCTGCTGCTGGACTCCGGCACCACCTGCCATTGGCTGGCGCGCAGCCTGTCGCATGTCCGCAATCTGACGATCGTCACCAACAGCGTCGAGATCGCCTACGAGGTTCTGGGCAATCCCGGCCAGCGGCTGTTGCTGGCGGGCGGCCCGGTCAATGCGGACTATCACGCCGCCTTCGGCGCGGAGGCCAAGGCCTTCTGCCGCCGGTTTGCGCCCGATCTGACGATCCTCTCGATGGGCGCGGTGGACGCGGACCGGGGTTTTCTGGATTTCGACGCCGACGAGGCGGCCTTCAAGCAGACCTTGCTGGAACAGGCGCGCAACATCGTCGTCCTGGCGGACCATTCCAAATTCGCCCGCTCGGGCTTCATTCAGGTGGCCGCCTTCGCCGACGTCCAGGAACTGGTGACGGACCAGGAGCCACCGGCGGACGTCCTTCGCGTGGCGGCGGAATGGAACACCCGCGTTCACGTCGCCCCGCCGGCCGGCGGCGAGCGACACATCCGCCTGGTCTAGGCCCAACAGGTTCGGACGGCGCGCCGTCGAGGAGCAGAGCATGGTCGCGATGCAGGATCGCCGGGGGTTCATCGCCGCCATGATGGCCTCGGCCGGCGCGGCCGGGGCCTTCACGCCCGCCATCGCCCGGGCCCTGGAGATCCCCGCCGATCGCCGGACAGGGACGTTGATGGACGTGGCCCACGTCGTGATCCTGACCCAGGAGAACCGCGCCTTCGACCACTATTTCGGCACGATGCGGGGCGTGCGGGGCTTCGGCGACCGGTTCGCCATTCCGGCGCCGGCCTTGCCGACCGCGCCGGATCGCACCGTTCTGGTCCAGCCCAACGAAGACCCCGACGCCGAACCGGCCCTGATCGCGCCGTTCCGGCTGGACACCGGCGTGGACTTCCGCCTCTACCGTCCCCTGGGCACGCCGCACGGCTTCGCCGACAGCCAGGCCGCTTGGGACAATGGACGGATGGGCGCCTGGCCGCGTCACAAGCAGAACCAGGCCATGGCCCATTTCGCCCGCGCGGACCTGCCGTTCCAGTTCGTGCTCGCCGAGGCCTTCACCCTGTGCGACGCCTATCACTGCGCCCTGCACACCAGCACCAATCCGAACCGGCTCTACATCTGGACCGGCACCCACGATCCGCTGGGCAAGGCCGGCGGCCCGGCCATCAACAACGGCTATGACACCCTGGACGCCGATCCCCGGTCGCACGGCGGCTATCTGTGGGCCACCTATCCCGAACGCCTGATGCAGGCCGGGATCGGCTTCCAGATCTATCAGGACATGGCCGACAACTTCACCGACAACCCCCTGGTCGGTTTCCAGACCTATCGCCGGGCGCACGGGGCGACGGCGGCGGCCCAGGCGCTTCTCGCCCGCCGGACCATGACCACGCGGACGCTGGATGATCTCAAGGAAGACGTCCTGGCCGGGCGCCTGCCGCAGGTATCGTGGATCATCGCCGACGCCGCCGCTTCGGAGCATCCCAGCGTCTCCACCCCGCTGCAGGGCGCCGACTATACGGCCAGGGTGCTGGACGCCCTGACGGCCGATCCGGCCGTCTGGGCCCGCACGGTGCTGCTGGTCAACTTCGACGAGAACGACGGCCTGTTCGACCACGTCCCCCGCCCGCGCCGCCGGCCAAGGCCTCGGGCCGGATGATCGGGGCGACCACCATTCCGGCGGACGACGAATATCACCTCCATGCCGAGGCGGCCGCCGACGCGGCCTATCTGGATCACCCCTACGGCCTGGGGATGCGGGTGCCGCTCTATGTGATCTCGCCGTGGAGCAAGGGCGGTCATGTGGCGTCGGAGGTGTTCGACCACACCAGCATCCTGCGCTTCCTGGAGGCGCGTTTCGGCGTCCACGAACCGAACATCAGCGCCTGGCGACGCGCGGTGTGCGGGGACCTGACGTCCTGTTTCGACTTCGCCGCGCCCGATACGGTGGACTTCATGGCGGCG
Source organism: Brevundimonas albigilva (assembly GCF_023503965.1). Lineage (GTDB taxonomy): Bacteria > Pseudomonadota > Alphaproteobacteria > Caulobacterales > Caulobacteraceae > Brevundimonas > Brevundimonas albigilva. Next base: position 917,492 of record NZ_CP097298.1, read on the forward strand.
CTGCCGGCGACCGCCGCCCTTTCCCAGCGCGCCGCCCGCCTCGAAGAGGTGTCCCCGCCCCTGCCGGGTCAGGCGACCCCGCCGATGCAGGAAACGGGAATGAGGCCCCGGCGCGCGACGCCGTATCGACTGGGCGCCCGACTTGCCGTCTCGGACGCCGGGCGCGCCCTGGTTCTGGCCAATGGGTCGGCCGAGCGCGCAGCCGTCTTCCATGTCTATGACGTGGCCCGGCTGGACGACGTTCCGGCCCGCTACACCGTGGGCGCGGGACAGACGCTGGCGCACGCCCTGCCGCCCGCCGGCGCGGCCGTCGATCTGTTCGTCATCGGCCCCAACGGCTTCCATCGTCGCCTGACCGGCCGATGCGACCGGTTTTCCGTCCACGTCGAAGACGGCGCGACGCCCGCCGCCCTCGTTCTCGAAAATCATACGGCCGATCCCCTGACCCTGACGATCGCGGACAGGGCCTACGGCGCCGCCCCCGCAGAGGTCGCCTTGGGCGCCGGCGCCGCGCGCACCCTGCCGCTGGACCTGGCGAAGAGCCACGGCTGGTACGATCTGCAGGTCGAGGCGGGGGGCCAGACCCTTCGCGCGGCCGGCCATGTCGAGACGGGCCGCCCCTCGTTTTCCGATCCCGCCAACGGCGGCCCGGGACCGTTGCGCCTGGCCTAGCGAACGCGCGTATCGACGCTGATCCGCACGGCGTCGTGACGCCAGTGTTCGTGGTCGAACTCTACGACGCGGCCCTGCGCATCGTAGCTGGTCCGCTGAACGGCCAGTCCCGGCAGACCGGGTTTCAGCCGCAGCGCCTCGGCCTCGTGGCCGGTCAGGGCGCAGGGCTGCATCCGGACCGCGTTGCGGGCGACGGAAAGGCCGTACTCGCTTTTCAGGATGCTGGTCAGCGACTGGTCGAAGGAGAACCGCAGCAGGTCCGGCGCCAGGGCGGCGTCGACCACGATGCTCTCCACCAGCACGGCGCGGCCGTCCACATGGCGGCGGCGGCGGATCATGAACAGCGGTGCCCCCGGCGGCCGCGAGAATACCTGGGCCAGCAAGGCGTCGGCCGTCACGGGCTCCGCCGACAGGGTCTCGGTCGTCGGCCGGCGCCCCTGCGCCTCGACATAGGACATGAAGCCGTCCCACCGGGTCGGATCATAGATGACCGGCGGCGGCGAGACGTACCATCCGCTGCGATCTCGGCGATAGATGACGCCCTCGGCCTCCAGTTGGAACAGGCCGGCCCGGACCGTGCCGCGCGCCAGTCCCGTCTCGTCCTGCAGGCGTCGCTCCGACGGCAACCTGTCGCCAGGCTGCAGATCGCCCGCCGCGATGCGCGCCGCGATGTCGTCGCGCATGACCAGATAGTGCAGTCCATCTGACTTGGGCGCGGAGACGACGTGGGTCATGGGAATCCTGAGGTTGAACCCCGCCTTCGATCCGGCCGTCCGCCTCCCGCGTCAAGGCGCCACGCAATCGCCAACAGTCTTTCACGAAAGCTTCGCCGATAAAGCGCGGACTTATTGGTATAGACCAGTATCGCCGAAACGTCTTCGGCCTGCCCTTCCTGCGGAGCTGCGCCATGAACAAGTCGATCCAGGCCGTCGCGCTGGCCACGGCCTTCCTTGCGGCGACGACGGGCGTCTCGTCCGCCGCCGACGCCGACGCCGCCAAGACCGGTCACGTCATCATCATCGGCGTGGATGGTCTCAGCCCCGACGGCGTCATCCACGCCGCGACGCCGACCCTGGACGACATGATGGCCAACGGCAGCTGGAGCCTGCACGCGCGCGGCGTGCTGCCGACCACCAGCGGCGCCAACTGGGCCTCGATCCTGGACGGCGTCGGGCCCGAACAGCATGGCGTGACCAGCAATGACTGGCAGGTGGGCGAGTTCAACTTCCCGACCTCAGTCACCGGATCCGGCGGCTTCTTCCCGTCGATCTTCCAGATCCTGACGGACCAGCATCCCGAGTGGGAGGTGGGTTCGGTCTATCACTGGGAGGGTTTCGGCAACCTGTATGACCACCGCTTCGTGGACTACGACGTCCACGGCCGGAGCGAGGACGAAACGGCCGCCCTGGCCGAGGCCTACATCAAGGCTGAACGCCCCGCCTTCCTGTTCGTCCACTTCGACCACGTCGATCATGCCGGCCACGAATACGGGCACGGCACGCCCCAGTACTATGAGGCCGTGACCAAGGCCGACACCCTGATCGCCGGCATCCGGCGGGCCACGGTGGAGGCCGGCATCGCCGACGACACCGTGATCCTGATCACCTCCGACCACGGCGGCGTGGGCAAGGGGCATGGCGGAGAGACCCTGGCCGAACTGGAGATCCCGTGGATCGCCTATGGCGAAGGGGTCAACAAGGGCGTCGAACTGGACCTGCCGATCAACACCTTCGACACGCCGGCGACCGCGGCCTGGCTGCTGGGCGCGGAGATTCCCTACGCCTGGCTGGGCCGCCCGATCCGGCCGGCCATGCAGGGCGAGCCCATGCCCGCGCAGACCTATCGCACCAGCAGCTTCTACGCCTCGCCCGTCATCGAGCCCGTGGGCGACGGCAATGCGCCGTCGGGCGGCCTGTTCGTCGGCCAGCCGGCGCGCATTACCCTGCGCAATCCGAACGCCGTGGGCGAGGTGCGCTACACCCTGGACAACACCATCCCCACCGCCGCGTCGCCGCTGTACGCCGGACCGGTCCAGATCACGCGCAGCACCATCGTCCGCGCCGGCCTGTTCGTGGACGGGCGCCCCGCCAGCGTGCCCTCCACCGGCTATTTCCGCATTCTCGACGACAGCGCCGGTCCGCGCGGCGTGACCTACAGCGTCTATCTGCTCGAGGAAGGCCCGGTGCGGCTTCCGGATTTCTCGCGGCTGACGCCCGCGGCGACCGGCCGGACGCATGAGCTGAGCATCGACGGCCTGACCCTGCCGCGCGAGGACGCCGTCGCCGTGGTCTTCGAGGGCGCCCTCGCCATCGCCACGGCCGGGACGTACGGCTTCGCCCTGGCGTCGGACGACGGCAGCAAACTGTACATCGACGGCAAGACCGTGGTGGACAACGACGGCGACCACGGCGTGATCACCGCCGCCGGCAGCATCGACCTGCAGCCCGGCAAGCACGCCATCCGCGTCGAATATTTCAACGGCGGCGGCGGCAGCTGGCTGGGGGCCTATTTCGAAGGCCCCGGCGTTCCGCGCCAGTTCATCGATCCGAACCTGCTGACGCCGGAGTGACCCGGAGCCGCACATCTGGTATAGTCCAGAACATGACCCGCTTCCGCTCCGCCTCCGCCTTTGTCGACGACGTCCTGGCCCTGTTCGACCGCCTTGGCGGCTCGACCTACGGCGAGGCGGTGACCCAGACGGAGCACGCGCTGCAGACCGCCCACCATGCGCGCGCCGGCGGCGAGACGGACGCCGTGGTGGCCGCGGCCCTGCTGCACGACATCGGCCATCTGCTGCAGAAGCAGGGCGAGGACGCCGCCGACCGGGGCGTGGATACGATGCACGAAAGGATCGGCGCCGCCTGGCTGGCCCAGGGCTTCGGCCCCGAGGTCACCGAGCCGATCCGCCTGCACGTCGAGGCCAAGCGCTATCTGACGACCCGCGAGCCCGGCTATGCCGAGGCCCTGAGCGGCGCGTCCCGCCAGAGCCTGGCGCTGCAGGGCGGTCCGATGAGCCAGGCCGAGGCCGACGCCTTCGAGACGTTCCCGGCGTTCGCCGCCGCCGTCAGCCTGCGGCGCTACGATGAACTGGGCAAGGTCGAGGGCGTGACGCTTGCGCCCATGGCCGACTACCGCGACATGCTGATCGCCCTGGCTTCGCGCGATTGATCAGCCCCGCCGGGCGGCCTCGGCCTCCAGCGCGGGGATCAGATCGGCGACCGTGTCGATGACCAGATCGGCGCCGGCGGCCCGCAGCCGATCGGCGGCGCCCTCCAGCAGCACGGCGCGCGCGCCGGCGTCGAGGTCGGCCAAGGCCTGCGCCGTCAGCCCGGCCATGTTGCCCGAGGCGGCCACGCCGACGGTGAAACAGCCCGCGTTGCGCCCCTCGGCGACGCCCACCTCCGCGTCGTCCACCTTGACCACGCGCGACAGCGGCCAGACGCCCAGCTCGGCGCAGGCCTTGTAGATCATCAGCGGCGAAGGCCGTCCCTGCGGCGTCTCGTGGGCGCAGACCACCAGGTCGGGGGCGTAACCCTGGGCGGCGGCGCGCGGCAGGACCGCCTGCATCATCTCGCGCGTGTAACCGGTGCAGGAGGCGATCTTCAGCCCCAGCCGGCGCAGGTGCGTCGCGGTTTCGGCGGCGCCGGGGATCAGGTCCGCGGTCTCTTCGGCCAACCGGATCATCGGCGCCTGCAGCTCGGCCATCACCCGGTCGACCGCCGCCGCATCCGGCGCGGCGCCCTGGGCCGCCCGCCAGGCCTCGGCGACCCTGGGCTGTTCGAACAGGGCGCGGACGTGGTCGGCCTTGGCGCGGCCCATGTCGCGGCGCGCCTCGGCTTCCGACACCGGCGCGCCCAGGGCGGCGAAGGCCTCCATCAGCGCCAGCACCGGCGCCCGGCTGCCGAAATCGACCGTGGTGCCGGCCCAGTCGAACACGACCATGTCGAAGGCGTTCTGGATGGAGGTCATGGGTCGGAAGTCTCCTCGATCAGGTCTGAAATCACCTCTTCGCCAAAGGCGAAGCCGGTGGAGGCGCCGTTGCCGGCGGTGATGAGCGCGAGCCGGACGCGCGGATGCGGCCTGGCGATCAGATCGGCGTGGGGGCCGCGGGCATAGACGCCGGTCCAGCGCTGCAGCACCGGCGGCGCGGGCCGGCCGGTGGCGGCGCGCCACTCGTCCAGGATCAACCGGTCCACCGCCTCATGGGCGAAGGGATCCGGGGTGGCGGCGTCATGATGACTGTCGCCCACGACCAGGGCGCCGTCGGCGTCCTGCACCGCGATCAGGTGGACGCCGTTGGCCAGAGCCTGGCCCTGCTCCGCCTCCAGCCGCGCGCGCAGGGCGGCGGTTTCCGGCAGGTCGGCGTAACCGCCGTAGCGCGCCAGGCCCAGATCGGACATGACCGGCGCCGGCAGGTCGAAACCGGGCGGGGCCAATCGCATCATCTGCAGCTTGCAGCGGACCAGCCCGGCGTCGCTCAACCGCTCGGGAAACAGGCTGACCAGGTCGTCGCCGGGACAGACCACCGCCCGTTCCGCCGCGATCACGCCCCTGGCCGTGACGATGCGCGGCGGATCCACGGCATGGACGGCGGTCTGGCGCATGAAGTCGACGCCGAACCGCGCCGCCAGCCAGGCCGCCAGGCGCGGGACGGCCGTGCGCGAATCCACCCGCAGGTCATGCGGGCTCCACAGCGCCGCGACCGTGTCGGGCCCCGTCGCTTCCGGAGCCCGCGCGCGCGCTTCGTCCGGCGTCATCAGCCGGCAGCCGTCGGCCATCTCGGTGGCCATGAAGGCTTCCAGCACGGCCTGGGCCTCGGGCCGGCGCACGGGCAGCCACAGCCCGCGCTGAAGAATGTCGATGTTCGCCTCGCCCGCGATCTCGTCCCAGACGGCGCGGCTGCGATGCGCGCGGCGCCACACCGCGCCCCGCGGCTGGCCGGTCACGGTGACGAAGCCGAAGTTCCGGATCGAGGCGCCGTTCGCCTGGGCGTCGCGATCGATCACCACCACCGAAAGGCCGCGCCGCGCGGCGGCCAGGGCGCAGGCCAGGCCGACGATTCCGGCCCCCACCACCGCGACGTCGTAGCCTTGGCTCATGTCAGACCGCCTGTCCCACTTCGCACCGTCTCCGTCATCCAAGCGTCGCGCATGTGGTCTAGACCACATCCATGCAACGGGATGATGTCAAGCGATGAACCGGATGCGGCGCTGGCTGGGCGAGGCCAACCCCATAGTCTTCGTCATGTTCGCGGGCCTGGCGGGCTTCTGCGCCTATTTTTCGATGTACGCCTTCCGCAAGCCGTTCACGGCCGCGACCTTCGACGTCGTGGCGGGATGGGATTTCGCGCTGGACTACAAGATCGCCCTCGTGATCGCCCAGGTCGCCGGCTACGCCCTGTCCAAGCTGATCGGCGTCAAGGTGGTTTCCGAAATGCGGCCCGAGCGAAGGGCGATCGCGATCGTCCTTCTGATCGGCTTCTCCTGGATCGCCCTGGTGCTGTTCGCGGTCACGCCCGCGCCCTGGAACGTGGCCGCCCTGTTCCTGAACGGCCTGCCGCTCGGCCTGATCTGGGGCCTTGTGTTCGGCTTCATGGAGGGCCGGCGCACCAGCGAGGTGCTGGGGGCGATCCTGTGCGCCAGCTTCATCCTGTCGTCGGGGGTGGTGAAGTCCGTCGGCAAGACGCTGATGGAAGGCTGGCAGGTCAGCGCGTTCTGGATGCCGGCGGCCGTCGGCGCGATCTTCATGCCCCTGCTGGCCGTCTCGGTGCTGGCCCTCGCCGCCCTGCCCCCGCCCAGTCCGGCGGACGAGGCCGAGCGCGTGGCGCGCCGGCCGATGATGGCGAGGAACGCGCCGCCTTCCTGGCCGCGCACTGGCCGGTGCTGGCGGCGCTGGTCGCCGCCTATGTGCTGCTGACGGCCTTCCGCGACCTGCGCGACAACTTCGCCGCTGAAATCTGGCAGGCGCTCGGCTATGGCGACGCCGCCTCGGTGTTCACCGCCAGCGAAGGCCCGGTGGCCGTTTTGTCGCTGGTGGCGATGGGCGTGTTGATCGCGGTCAAGAACAACGGCCGGGCGCTGTTGTTCATGCATGGCGTCATCCTGGCGGGCTTCGCCATCCTGGGCGCCTCGACCCTGGCCTTCCAGCAGGGGCTCCTGTCGCCGATCGCCTGGATGATCGCCGCCGGCGGCGGCCTGTATCTGGCCTATACGCCCTTCAACGCCATGCTTTTCGACCGGATGATCGCCTATTCCGGCACCATCGCGACCGCCGGCTTCCTGATCTATGTCGCGGATGCGACCGGCTATCTGGGCAGCGTCGTGCTGCTGCTGTTCCGGAACTTCGGCGCCGTCGACCTGCCTTGGCTGCCCTTCTTCGTCGCCGCCGCCTACGCCACCAGCGCGGCGGGCCTGGTCTTTGTCTCCGGGGCGGCGATCCTGCTTCTGAGGGTGCGCAAGGATCGTTCGCCCTCGGGTCAGACGACCTCGCGCGACGGCGCGGCCGCGCCGGCTGACCGAACCGATCCGAAAACGACGTAGGCGGCTGCCGGCCGAGCGCGGCCCCGCCTGTCACGCCGCTGTTGAGGAAGCGTGGTCCATGGTCGTTGTCTGAAGGACGCGCGACTTTCGGCGTCGTTCCCCGGGAGATTCGCCATGTCCGCCCTCGTCCTCGCCCTGATCCTGGGCGCCGCGCCCTGCGACCTGGCCGCCGCCGATGTGAACGCTGCGGGCGGCGACGCCTGCGCCCGGGCCTGGATGGACCGCTCCCTGCGGATGAACGACATCGCCGCCGTCGGCACCCACAACAGCTACAAGCAGGCCATTCCCGAGGCGGAACTGGCGGCGATGACGGCGGTCGATCCCGGCGCCAGGGGCTGGATTACGCCCATCGGCCGCTGGTCCAACAGCTGGACGCCGGCGCGCGCCAACTGGAGATCGACGTCCTGAACGATCCGGCGGGCGGCCGCTACGCCCGCCCCGCCTCGGCGCTGGGACGACCCGGCCGGTCCGCCCCGACCAGCGCGGCCTTTCGAACGGCGATGGCGCGGCCGGGGATGAAGGTGTTGCACATGCCCGACGTCGATTTCCGTTCCTCCTGCCTGACCTTCGTCGCCTGTCTGACGCTGGTCCGCGACTGGTCGGCCGCCCACCCCGATCACGCGCCGATCCTGATCATGCTGAACGCCAAGACCGGCGCGGCCTCCCTGCCGGGCGGAGCGGCGCCGCTGGCCTTCGACGCGCAGGCCTGGGATGCGCTGGACGCCGAGATCCGATCCGTGTTCGACGCGGGGCGGCTGATCACGCCGGACCAGGTGCGCGGCGATCGTGCGACCCTGCGCGAAGGCGTGCTGGCCGGCGGCTGGCCGGCCCTGGGCGACGCGCGCGGCAAGGTCTTCTTCGCCCTGGACGAAGGCCCGGAAAAGGTCGCGGCCTATGCCGCCGGACGGCCGTCGCTGCAGGGCCGGGCGATGTTCGTCAACACCGACGAGGCCAGCCCCGCCGCCGCCTATCTGACGCTGAACGACCCGGAGGTTCAGCAGGATCGCATTCGCGCCGCCGTGCGCCAGGGCTTCATCGTGCGCACCCGAGCCGACGCCGACACGGTCGAGGCCAGGCGCGCCGACGTCGGCCGCCGCTCCGCCGCCTTCGCCAGCGGGGCGCAGTATGTCTCGACCGACTACTACTGGGCCGATCCGCGCTTCCCGGCCTATGAGGTCCGGCTGCCGGGCGCCCAGGCGGCGATCTGCAACCCCGTGCGCGCCGCAGCCCGCTGCGACGGCCTGGCGGTCGAGATGGTCGGCGACGCGCCGGTTCGCGGCTATCTGTCGCCGGAGGCCCGGCCCGACCTGACCACGGTCCTGGCGCCGCCGCCCGAGCCGGGTTCGCCCCGCGCCATCGCCGACGCCGGGGTGTTCCGCGAAACCCGCGCCCTTCAGGGCACGCCGCGCTGGGACCTGGCGACCGCCGACGTCACGGGCGACAAATACGACCATTTCGCCCAGGCGCTGGGCGTGCGGCTGACGCCGGAACAGGCGCCGGTGCTGACCGCCCTGCTGGACCGCTCGGGCCAGGACCGTTCGGTGGTCGGCGTCGCCAAGGAGCACTGGGGCACGAAACGGCCCTACCTGGCCGCGGACCTGCCGATCTGCGAGGCCAAGACCGACCACCTGGCGGGCAATCCCGACTATCCGTCAGGCCATTCGGCCCACGGCATGCACATCGCCATGATCCTGGCCGAACTGGCGCCCCAGCGCGCCGACGCCCTTTATGCGCGCGGCCGCGAGTTCGCCGAGAGCCGCTTCGTCTGCGGTTCGCACAGCTATAGCGCCGCCGAGGCCGGCATCCTGTCGGGGGCGGTCATCTACGGCGCCGAGCAGCGCTCGGAGACCTTCCGCCGGGACATGGAGGCGGCGCGCGCGGAGGTTCAGGCCGCACTCGCCAGAGTGGCCGCCGGACAGGGCGCAGGGGCCGAAAGCGACAGCGCCGTGAACATTGAATGAAATCGGCTGTCACGTGCTGAGGGGCGGGGTGACGACGTCGTTGAGGGCGGTAGATCGGCCGGCGTGACGCCTGGGGCCGATCGACGTGTTTCGCGGGTGAGACGCGTCAGAGCTCTCTGGGGGTAGTCCAAATGAAGAACCGTATTCTCGGCACGACGGCGCTGGTCGCCGCGGCCGTCTCACCGTTCGCCGCCTTGGCGCAAACGGCGGATCCCGTCTCGGCGCAGGCCGACGTGGCTCAGGTCGACGAGATCATCGTCACCGGCAGCTATCGTCGCAGCCTGGAAGAGGCCGTGGACATCAAGCGCAAGACGATCGGCTTTTCCGACTCCATCGTCGCCACGGACGTGGCCAACTTCCCCGAGCAGAACCTGGCCGAGGCGCTGCAGCGCATCCCCGGCGTGACCATCGAGCGCAACAAGGGCCTGGGCGGCCGGGTCAGCGTTCGCGGCCTGCCGAGCGAGTTCACCTTCGTCACCATCAACGACCTGGCCACGGCCTCGGGCAGCGGCGGCCGCGATGTCGAGCTGGACATCTTCGCCTCGGAAATCATCCAGCAGGTGACGGTGCAGAAGTCGCCCCGCGCCTCGGATGAAGAGGGCGGCATCGCCGGCTCGGTCGACATCTCCACGGCGCGCCCGTTCGACTACGCGGGCCAGGAACTGGTCGGTTCGGTCGAGGGCGCCTACAATTCGATCTCCGAGGAGATCGACCCGAAGGTGTCGTTCCTGGCCAGCAACACCTGGGGCGACTGGGGGGCGCTGGCGTCCTTCTCCACGGCGCGCCGGACCAACCGGACCGACTCCAACTCCGGCATCAACTTCCGTCCGCTGTTCCGCTTCCTGGAAGCCGGCGGCACGCGCGAGCAGCAGGCGATCGACGTGCTGGAGCGCGACGCGGGCGTCATCGTCCAAGATCCGAACGACCGCAACGAGACCGGCCGGCTGATCTTCCAGGACAAGGTCGGCGACCGCGCCTATCTGAACACCCAGGACCAGTGGGGCGCGACCCTGTCGCTGCAGTACAAGCCTTCGTCCACCTTCGATCTGTCGTTCGACGCCATGCTGGGCGGCTATGACACCACCGAGGACGAATACGACGCCGCCGCCTATTCCGCCTCCAGCCGTTCGACGCTGGAAACCATCCACGAGTACGACGACACCACCCTGGCCGACTTCGGCATGGTGGTGCTGCGCGACGTGTCCTACACCGCCACCCAGCACGAGATGCTGAGCAAGGAACGGATCAACGAGACGCAGTATTCGCAGTTCGGCACGGAGCTGAACTGGCGCGGCGACGACTGGAAGCTGCACGCCCTGGCCGGCTATTCCGGCGCCGAGAAGACGCTGGACTACGCCAACCTGAAGCACGTGGCCTATGCGCCGTCGCGCACGCGCTGGACGGAACGGGGCGGCGAGACGATCCCCAGCGACAATCCCGCGACGATCGACATGTACGACGCGCCGGACCGCTATCTGTTCGAGGCCTACGAGACCACCTACGAGGCCATCAACGACGACAAGTACGCCGCCCAGGTCGACTACACCAAATACCTGAGCCTGGACTTCCTGCCGGCCCTGACCAGCGTCCAGTTCGGCGCGCGCTACACCGACAAGAACAAGGAGCGCCAGTACGGCCAACTGAACATCCAGGGCCCCGGGCCGGGCGACTCCTCCTACGTCAACACCCGCACCCTGGCCGACAGCGAGCTGACGCCGATCGGCGATCTGGTTCCCGGCGGCGACTACAGGGTCAAGGACCTGACCTGGAGCCAGGTCTCCAACGACTACGCCCGCCGCACCTTCCGCTACGCCGGCTTCTCCACGCCTTTCGATCCGGGCCAGTACTATGAGGTGTCCGAACAGGTCGCCAGCCTGTACGCCATGGCCGACCTGAACTTCGAGATCGCCTCGGTGCCGGTGTCGGTCAACGGCGGCGCGCGCTACGTCGACACCTCGATCACCTCCTCGGGCTATCACCAGGTTCAGAACCCGAACGGATCGACCGGCTACACCCGCGAGCCCGTGTCCAGCGACGGCGGTTACGACAAGGTTTGACGTGACTGACGTGACCCCCTGAAACTCCTCCAGGAATAGCTAGAGTCCGCCCAACGAAGGACGGACAGAATGAAGCGATCGAGGTTCACGGAAGAGCAGATCATCAGGATCCTGCGGGAGCAGGAGGCCGGTGTAGCGACGGCGGAGGTGTGCCGACGCCACGGGGTCAGCTCGGCGACCTTTTACAAATGGAAGGCCAAGTTTGGCGGGCTCGACGTGTCGGAGGCTCGGCGGCTCAAGGCGCTCGAGGATGAGAACGCCCGGCTGAAGCGGATGCTGGCGGACGCGATGCTGGACAACGTGGCCCTGAAGGACCTGCTGGGAAAAAGTGGTGACGCCCGCCGGCTATCGCGAGGCGGCTGGCCATCTGCAGGCCGCCTACGAGATGAGCGAAAGGCGGGCGTGCCGTGTTCTGGGCGTCGATCGGACGAGCGTGCGCTATCAGGCGACGCGCCCGGACGACGGCGCTCTGCGCGACCGGCTGAAGGCCCTGGCCCAGGAACGTCGACGGTTCGGCTATCGTCGCCTGCACGTGCTGCTGCGGCGCGAGGGCCATGCGGTCAACAGGAAACGGGTCCAGCGGATCTATCGCGACGAGCAACTGACGGTGCGCCGGCGCGGCGGCCGGAAGCGAGCGATGGGCACGCGGCGACCGCTGGACCTGCCGCTGGCGCCCAACCAGCGCTGGTCGCTGGACTTCGTCGCAGACCAGCTGACGGACGGGCGGCGCTTCCGCATCCTGACGGTGATCGATAACTGTACGCGCGAGTGCCTGGCGCTGGTGGCCGACACCTCGCTGTCGGGCGCGCGGGTCGTGCGGGAGTTGGACGCCGTCATCCGGCAGCGAGGGCGGCCCGACACCATCGTCAGCGACAACGGCACGGAGTACACCTCGAACGCGGTCCTGGCCTGGGCCGACGACACCGGCGTCGGCTGGCACTACATCGCGCCGGGCAAGCCCCAGCAGAACGGCTTCAACGAAAGCTTCAACGGGCGGCTGCGTGACGAGCTGCTGAACGAGACGCTGTTCCGCTCGCTGCCGCACGCTCGCGCCGTGCTGGAGGCGTGGCGACGCGATTACAACGAGCAGCGTCCGCACTCGAAGCTCGGGTGGCTGACGCCGCAGGCTTATGCAGAAGCGCTCACCGGACACATCGGCCGGCCTGCTGCGCTGGTTGATGGCTGCGCAGACCGGCCTCTTGCCAACCCAGCCGATCACAGCTCAGATCAACCTAGGACTCTCGTTATGGCTGGATGAGAAACGGGGGTCACGTCACATGCTGGAAAGCGAGGCTTGGCGCGATCTAAACCCGGCGGCGCGGGCGGTCTATCTGGAAGTTGCTCTGCTCTACAACGGCCGAAACAACGGCCTCCTGGCCTTGTCGGTGCGAGATGCAGCCGAACGATGCCGGATCAACAAAGACACCGCTGGGCGCGCCTTCGACGCCCTGAGAACCACCGGCTTCCTCGATTGCGTCACCCCCGGTGGCTTCAGCCGCAAGATGCGCCACGCGAGCGAATGGCGTCTGACAGTCGAGACGTGCGACCGAACCGGCGAGCTGCCCTCAAAGGCTTTCATGCGATGGCGGCCCCAACCACCGACCAAAGGAAATCAACGGTCCCCTTTGAGGGTCGTTTCGGTGCCCTCGATTGGGACCGATGACGTTGAAAAGGCCGCTTGAGCCGTCTGCCGGTCCCCTCGTTTCGGACCGTGGCAGGCTGGGGTAGCCAGTGACGGTCCCCTCGTTTCGGACACATATACATCTAGCCATGTGCGGTGGTTTGAGTAGGGAGCGCCCGCCCATCAAGGGGCTGGGGCGATCCCGGCCCGCACGCAGTGAAAACACTGGCTTTCGTGTTACCTTTCGCGGCGGCCGTCAGGGGGAACGAGCAATGGCGTGGTCACGAAAAACCATCGGGCGCGGATTGGTCCTGTCGCTCTCGCTAATCTTCTCGTTCGGGCGATTGGCCCCAATGGCGCTATCATTTGCCGAGCCGGGGCCATCCGCCAGTCAGACAATGTGCATGGCGGCGGGGGAGCGAACGTCGGGGCTCAACAAGATTTGCTACTATGACTGCCTGGGATCGACTCGCACCGTCACACAGTCTGCGGTGTCCCTATGCGCCCTTTCTATCAATGCGCCGACCTTCTCACCGATGCAGACCCCTCGCGCGCCGACGCCGCCCAGAGGTGGCCAGGTGACCTGTTTCGCGCGAGGTGAAGAAACGAGCGGGATGAACAAGGTTTGCTATTACGATTGCCTGGGCTCTGCGAGGGCGGTCACTCAGTCAGCGGTTTCGCTCTGCCCCTTGACCATCAATCAGTAGGCGCCAGATGGCGGCTATTTGATAAAATGACAGCTTAACGCAAAGGCGTTCGGAAAATCTGAGAGGCCATCATGGGCGGTAGCAACTCGGGACGACACCGGACTCGGAACCGGGGAACAGTCGATGCCGCCTGTCGGGTAGACCTGCGCTTCCTCCGAAAGCAGGGGGCTTTGAAAGAGGGTTTCACGACCAGCGGCACGTTGCGCTGGACCCGTCGCGGAGAGCCGTCGGAAGCATGGGCTACACGGTGATCATGGACCCGGACGACCGCCGCCTGATCCTCGCCTACAGCACGAACGGCGAGGCCCGGACGGTCAACGTTCAGCTTGAGGCTATCCCTATGCGGTTCGGCGGCTTTCGCTACTACGCCCTATGTCCACGGACCCTTCGACGGTGTCAGGTTCTCCCGGTGGTCGGCGGCGTGGTGGCTTGTCGCCAGGCGCACCGGCTGACCTACGCATCCCAATCCATGGATCTGTTAGGCCGGGCCCGGGAGAGGATGGATCGATGCGAGAAACGCCTCCACGAAAAGCCCCGGCGAGGTCGCAATCGGCAGCGATTAACGCGGGCCTGGATCGAGGCCTCTGAGGACTTTGAGAACCTGTTTTCCACGGAAGCCATACGCCGGTTTGGCCACCTATTTTAGGTCTGGGTAGCTCGAGACCGCGCGGGTGACGGTGCCTCTCACATAATGTCAACAAATGTGGACGATATTGACCGATCGATACCCCTAAATCGCCTAAGTCGACCGGCGCAGAATCGGGGTTTTCCAGTTGTTCTATCTAGCACTTACGGCGTTTGCCCAGTCGGCGGAGCCCGCCACGCAAGCTCCTCTCCTGTCTATAGAGTTTCAGCTCTTTTGCACTCAGGAACAGAGTAGGGGGTTCAACTGGCGCTCTGGCGAATGGACCACGAGCGAGTTTCTCCCGGAACAAGTCGTAATCACTAAGTCACCCGCGAACAATTGCACAGATCCCCGACCCGAGAACGGGGACCTATTCTCGGCCACATTCATTGCTCGAGACGTGTGCCTTAACGAGAGACGCGTTGGGAGCCGCTATTACCCCCACTCGTCAGACTGGTGCACGGAATATTACCTTTATCGAGACACTGAATGGGAGACGTCGATAACGTGCAACGGTTCGAACATTCACGGGACATTTGATCCCAGAGGTCGCTTTCAGATGGCGAATGTTCATTCCGACGTCTCAGACAGAGGGCGAGCTAGAGACGGGATGAAGGACAGTTTGAGCGTAAGTGTGGGTCGCTGCAGTCTTGCGCGAAGTTAGCCCGCTCAGGCGGGGACCCGGGTAGATGCGGCGATGAACCCGCCGTTGCCCGCCCCTAGAATCACCGTCAGTCTCAAGGCTCTGCAATTCAAGCAAACGTAGGTGTTGGGGCATGTGTTGGGGCCCCATCTATGTCACTGCGTTTAAATGAGCAAATTCAGATAGATACATAAGGAAGTGGCGGACAGAGAGGGATTCGAACCCTCGGTACGCTTTCACGTACACACGCTTTCCAAGCGTGCGCGATCGACCACTCCGCCACCTGTCCGTTCACGCCACGTCGTGCGCGCCGCCGGACGGTCGATCCGGCGGGAGGCGGGCCTGATAGAACACGACGGCCCCCTCGGCAAGCGCCTCATTAGTCCCCATATGGGCGCCAGAGCCATTACTTCTCCCGAGGAGCCCATGCTGTTTCAGAAAAGCGCCGAACTGCCCACGGCCGAGACCGCCCTGCCCGGCCGGGCCGAGCCCCTGCGCACCGACGAGGTCCATTACGTCAACGGCCGCCCGCTGAAGGGCCCGCATCCGGAGGGGTTCCAGACGGCGATCTTCGGCATGGGCTGCTTCTGGGGCGTGGAGCGGATCTTCTGGAACCTGCCGGGGGTGTGGGTCACCGCGGTCGGCTATGCCGGCGGGATCACGCCCAACCCGACCTATGAGGAGACCTGCACCGGCCGCACCGGTCACGCCGAGGTGGTCCAGGTCGTGTTCAATCCGAACGAGATCAGCTACGCCGAACTGCTGAAGGCCTTCTGGGAAAACCACGACCCGACCCAGGGCATGCGCCAGGGCAACGACATCGGCACCACCTACCGCTCGGCCATCTACACCCTGAACGACGACCAGCAGCGCCAGGCCGAAGCGTCGCGCGACGCCTATCAGGCGGCGCTGAGCGCCGCCGGTCGCGGCGCGATCACCACCGAGATCGCCCCCGCCGCCTTCTATTTCGCCGAGGATTATCACCAGGGCTATCTGGCCAAGAATCCCAACGGCTATTGCGGCATCGGCGGCACCGGCGTGACCTGCCCGATCGGCGTCGGCGTCGACGCCTGACGCCCGCTTCCGGGGCGGCCGGCTTCACCCCGGCCGCCGACAGGCGTAGGACGACCCGAAAGATCAGGGAGCCGTCCATGTCCTTCGTGCACGCCGATGAAATCCGCAGCCGCTTTTCGGCGGCCCTGTCGGCCATGTACCGGGCCGAGGTGCCGCAGTACGGCGAACTGCTGACGCTGGTGGCCGACATCAACGCGGCGGCGCTGAGGGCCGATCCGGCCCTGGCCGAGCGGCTGGACCAGGCCGGCGACCTGGCCCGCCTGTCCGAGGAACGGCACGGCGCCATCCGCGTCGGCACGGCCGCGGAGCTGTCGACCATCGCGCGGGCCTTCGCCGTCATGGGAATGCGGCCGGTCAGCTATTACAACCTGGCGCCCGCCGGCGTGCCGGTGCATTCGACCGCCTTCCGGCCTGTCGATCCCGAGGCGCTGCGGCGCAATCCGTTCCGCGTCTTCTGCTCGCTGTTGCGGATGGAGCTGATTGAGGACGACGCCCTGCGCGCGGAAGCCGAGACGACCCTGGCCCGTCGCGACATCTTCACCCCGGGCGCGCGCGCCCTGATCGACACGGCCGAGACCCAGGGCGGCCTGGACGAGGACCAGGCCGACCGTTTCGTGTCCGAACTGTTGGAGACCTTCCGCTGGCACGCCCAGGCGACCGTCAGCGCCCAGACCTATGACCGGCTGGTCGCGGCCCATCGCCTGATCGCCGACGTGGTCAGCTTCAAGGGTCCGCACATCAACCACCTGACGCCGCGCACCCTGGACATCGACGCGGCCCAGGCGGAAATGCCCCGCCGCGGCATCGCCCCCAAGGAGACGATCGAGGGCCCGCCGGCCCGCGCCTGCCCCGTCCTGCTGCGTCAGACCAGCTTCAAGGCGCTGCAGGAGAAGATCGTCTTCCCGGGCGAGACCGGCGCCGTGGAGGGCGCCCACACCGCCCGCTTCGGCGAGATCGAGCAGCGCGGCTGCGCCCTGACCCCGGTCGGCCGCGCCCTTTATGACGCGGCGCTGGCCCGCAAGGACTTCTCGGCCCTGCCCGACGACTGGACCGCCCTGCGTCGCCAGGGGCTGGCCTGGTTCCGCTACGTCCCGACCGAACAGGGCCTGTCGCGCGCCGGGCGGCTGTCGGGCGACCTGGAGGCCCTGATCGCCGATGGCGACGTGGCGGCCCGGCCCATCACATACGAGGACTTCCTGCCCGTCAGCGCGGCGGGCATCTTCCAGTCCAACCTGGGGGCGGAGGCGCGCGACGGCGGCTATGCGGCCGATCCGGCCCGCGCCGAATTCGAGGCCGCCCTGGGCTGCGCGGTGCAGGACGAGATGGCGCTGTACCAGGCCGAGCAGGACGCTTCGATCGCCGACACGCTGACGGCGCTGGGCGTGTCGCGGCCCGTCGCGGTCTGAACCTGCCGAGACGATCCGCCCGCTTGCCTGACGACCCCGCTGGTCTCATAGACCGCGCCGTGACCCCGCAAGCCGCCCCGTCGATCCGCCGTTATGACCTGGACTGGATTCGGGTCGCCGCCTTCGGCCTGCTGATCCTGTATCACGTGGGCCTGGTTTACGGCGTCTATGACTGGCACGTGCACAGCGTCCACACCTTCGAGTGGATGCGCGAGGCGGTGCTGGTCACCAATCCGTGGCGGCTGACGCTGCTGTTCCTGGTGTCGGGGGCGGCGCTGCGGTTCATGACCCTGCGGCGCACGCCGCGCGAGGTGGCCCGCGCCCGGTTTGCGCGGCTGGCGCCGCCGCTGCTGTTCGGGGCGGCGGTCCTGGTCCCCATCCAGTCGTGGATCGAGGCGCGCGACAAGGCCGACTGGCCGGGCGGCCTGGACGGCTACCTGGCCTGGATGCAGCGGGAGTTCGGCTGGAGCGGCCTGGCCGACGGCGTGCCGGTCAACCACCTGTGGTTCGTCGTCTATATCGCCGCCTACAGCGCCGTGGCCATCCTGCTGTGGCGCCGGGCGGGGCTGATCGACCGCCTGGGCGACGCGCTGGAGCGGATGCTGCGCGGCCCGCGCCTGCTGGTCGTGCCGATCCTCTATCTGGTCGCCATCCGCATCGCCCTGTTTCCGATCTTCGGCCTGACCAACAACCTGCCCTTCGACTGGTACAACCACGCCCTGTCGCTGGGCGCCTTCCTGTTCGGCTTCGCCGTGGTCGGGCGGGAGTCGATCTGGCGGGGGTTCGAGCGCTGGCGCTGGGTCGCGGTCGGACTGGCGGTCGTGGCCCTGCCGATCATGATGCTGCAGGTCTGGCACCCCGGCGGCCGCGCCTTCTTCGGCGTGCCCAAGGCCATCGTGTACGGCGTCGATCAGTGGGCCGTCATCGCCGCCATCCTGGGTTTCGGCAGCCGTTGGCTGCGCGACCGGTCCAGCCCCGTGCTGACCTATCTGACCGAGGCGACCTTTCCCCTGTATCTGGCGCACCAGACGGTGCTGGTGGTCGCCGTGTGGATCATCCGGCCGGCGCGCCTGCCGGCGGGGCTGGAGGCCCTGTCGCTGATCGCCGCCACCTTCCTGGGCAGCCTGCTGATCTACGAGATCGTGCGCCGCATCGACCCGATCCGGCCGCTGTGGGGACTGAAGCCGCGCGACGGAAGGCCGTGGCCGCTGGACCTCGCCGCCTGGCGCGGCGAGGGCGCGCGCTATCGCCGCCGCCGCGCCCTGCTGGCGGTGGGGGTCGCGGCGCCCGTGCTGGCCCTGATCGTGGTGCTGGTCGCCAGCGCCGCCTATCCCGGTTTCGACAACGCCACCCAGTTCCTCAGCGAACTGGGCGGGGCGACCGCCCGGGCCCCGATCATCTTCAACGCCGGGGTCTTCGCCGCCGGCGTCATGGCGGGCCTGGCCGGGATCGGCTTCGGCCTGGCCCTCTACGCCCTCAGCGGCGCGCGCGCGGCCGGGGCGGTGACGGCCGTGGTCTTCGTCCTGGCGGGCGCGGGGCTGTCGCTGTCGACCCTCTATCCCTGGCCCGATCCGCGCCACATGGTCATCAACCTGGGCCTGGGCATCCAGCTGGCGCCCCTGCTGCTGTTCTGGGGCCTGTCGTCGCGGCGCGACCTGCCCGGGCTCAAGATATTCCTGGCGGTCACCTTCGCGGTCATGGCGGTGCTGACGCTGTTCACCAAACACCTGGTCTTTCCGGGAACCGTGAATCCCGCGAATGTCGGCTGGTGGGAGCGCGCCTACGCCATCGTCCTGGTCTGCTGGGTCGGGGTGGCGGCCTGGGTGCTGGAGCGCAAGCTCAGGCCCGACGCCGCCCACGCGGCCTCCGGCGTCGCCGCCTCGCGGCCGGCGGAATAGGCGGCCGGGCCGATCCCCCGATATTTTTCGGCTTATCAACATTGCGTGATTGAAAATCGCGCGAATGTGATCGAGTATAGGCGCGGTGCTGCAATGCAGCATGCCGCGTCGTCTCCGCCCGCCGGACGACGACGGGTCATCAGGGGGCGTCTTGAGCGGCATGAACAAGCTGGCGATCCGGCCTGTCGAACGGGCTGACATCCAGAACCTTTCTCCGGCCCCGCGTGAGCCGGACTGGTCGTGGCTGCCCGAGGAGGCGCCGCTGGCCATGCCGCGTCAGTCGCTGGACGCGGCCGTCGCCGCGCGCGACGTGACCCCGGCCACCTCCCCGCGCACCGTGCTGATGCGCCGCCTGACGCTGCTGGCGGGCACCGTGGCCCTGGCCGGGCTGTCGGCGATCGCGCCCTTCTACCTGTACGCCCGCAAGGGCTGGGATCCGACCGAGATGCTGGCCTTCGGCATCTTCATGGTGCTGATCACCGCCATCTCCTGCTGGTTCGTCAGCGGCCTGATGGGCCTGATCGTCATGCTGCGCGGCCGCGACCAGGCGGACCTGCGCTTCGCCGCCCATCCCGGCTCGCCGCGCACCCGCACCGCCCTGCTGATGCCGCTGTACAACGAGGACGCCCGCGCCTCGTTCGCGCGCCTGGCCCAGATCGACGCCTCGCTGGCGCGGCTGGGCGCCTCCTCGGCCTTCGACATCTTCGTGCTGAGCGACTCGACCAAGGACGAGGCCGCCGCCGACGAACGGTCGGTGTTCCAGGCCTTCCGCCTGGCCGCCAACTCCAAGGCCTACTACCGCCGCCGCACCGACAACGCGGAGCGCAAGGCCGGCAACCTGGCCGAATGGGTCCGTCGCTTCGGCGGCGCCTATGAGACCATGATCGTGCTGGACGCCGACAGCACCATGGCCGGCGAGACCCTGCTGCGCATGATCGACGCCATGGAGCGCAATCCGGGCGTGGGCCTGATCCAGACCGCGCCGGTGATCGTCAAGGCGCGCACCGTCTTCGCCCGCGTGTCGCAGTATTCGGTGCGCCTGTACGGCCGCGTCGCCGCGGCGGGCCTGGCCTATTGGACCGGCTCGGAGTCCAGCTACTGGGGCCACAACGCCATCATCCGCACGCGCGCCTTCGCCGGCTGCTGCGGCCTGCCCAGCCTGCCGGGCAGGAAGCCCTTCGGCGGCCATATCCTGAGCCACGACGTGGTCGAGGCCGCCCTGCTGCGCCGCGCCGGCTGGGCCGTGCACGTCACCGCCGCCCTGGACGGCTCGTGGGAAGAGACCCCGCCGTCGATCACCGACTTCATCCGCCGCGACCACCGCTGGTTCCAGGGCAATCTGCAGCACCTGGGCCTGATCGGCGCCAAGGGCCTGTCGGCCATGAGCCGCCTGCAGCTGCTGATGGGCTGCATGGCCTATCTGTCGTCGCCCCTCTGGCTGGCCTCGCTGATGGTCGGCCTGTTCATCCAGATGTTCTATCCGGTCGACTGGGCCAGCTTCTTCTACATCCTGAACCCGCAGTTCACGCCCTTCATGCTGGCGTCGCTGCTGGCGGGCGTGCTGCTGATCGGTCCCAAGTTCATGGGCGCGGCCCTGGTGCTGAGCCGTCCCGCCGAACTGCGCGCCTTCGGCGGGCGTCGCGGCGTGGCCCGCGGCATGGCCGCCGAGATCGCCCTGTCGGCCATCCTGGCGCCCCTGCTGATGGTGGCCAACACCAAGGCCTTCATCCAGATCCTGTCCGGCCACGACACGGGCTGGACGACCCAGCAGCGCGAGGCCGACGGCCTGGCCTGGTCCGACGCCCTGCGCGCCATGCGCTGGCAGATGATCGCCGGCGTCGCCTTCCTGGCCCCGCTGTGCGTGCGCCCCGACCTGGCGACCTGGTTCGCCCCGATCGTCCTGCCCCTGCTGTTCGCCGCGCCGATCGCGGTGTGGACCTCGCGGGTGCGCGCCGGCGACGCCCTGGCGGCCAAGGGCTTCCTGGTGACCCCGGCCCAGGACGGCGTCAGCGTCAATCCGGCCGTGCTGCACGCGCCGCGCTCGCCGCTGCGCGCGGTCGCCGGCGGCGTGCTGGCGCCGGTCGTGGCGCCGGCCATGGTCCCCGCCCGGGCGCCGGAACTGTAACCCTCACCGATGCGCGCCGGCCACACCGGGCCAGGAACCGCTACGGTCAAGCTCGACGCGCCGGTGATTCCGCATCACCTTGGTCCGGCATCAGACGAAGGGGGTCCGAGTCCATGGCCAGCAAGAACGGTTCCGACGCCAAGCCCGACCTGCGGCTCGTCGCGGCCGAGGCCGAGGTCTATGACCTGATGCGCGCGCCCGAAACCACCGCCGAACGCGTGAAACGCCTCCAGCTCGAGGCGCACGCCCTGGCGCTGGAAGAGATCGAGGCGCTGGAGAAGCTGCTGCTCGAAGCGGCGGCCAAGGCCAAGGAGATCGCCAACGGCGGCGACGCCTATCCCGTCGGCGCGCGCGAGATGGCGTCGCGCCTGGCCGCCGACCTGCCCACCAAGGCCGAGACCATCAAGACCATCGTCCACCGCGTCAGCTGACGCCCGGCTGCACGGCGATGGAACGGCGGGCCGCCTCGCCCGCTTCCTGAGGGACAAGAGCCTTCAGGAGAATCAGACATGGACGACCGTTTCGAAGCCCGCGCCGAGGACGTCGCCGACCACGAGCGCGCGATCCAGCGCGACATCGACCAGACCGACCAGGCCCAGGCCGACAAGACCCAGGCCGACGGCGGCGAAGACGGCGGCGCGGTCCAGGCCGGCGCGCGTCGCTATCCCGAGCCGCCCTTCCCCAAGCAGCACCAAGTCAAGCCGGGCGACGAATCGGCCCTGGACCCCGCGCCGATGTACGACGCCCCCTTCTGGAAGGGCTCGGGCAAGCTAGACGGCTTCGCCGCCCTGATCACCGGGGCCGATTCCGGCATCGGTCGCGCGGTCGCTGTCCTGTTCGCGCGCGAAGGCTGCGACGTGGTCGTCTGCCACCTGGACGAGGACGACGACGCCGAGACCACCAAGGCCGCGGTCGAGGCCGAGGGCCGTCGCGCCGTGGTGCTGAAGGGGGACGTCTCCGACCCCGCCTTCGCCGAGACCGCGGTCAAGGCCACGCTGGACGCCTTCGGGCGGCTGGACGTGTTGGTCCCCAACGCCGCCTTCCAGGAGCACGTCAACGCCTTCGAGGACCTGACGTTCGAGCATTTCGACCGCACGCTGAAGACCAACCTCTACGGCTATTTCAACATGACCAAGGCGGCGGTCCCGCACATGAAGTCCGGCGGCGCCATCGTCATGACCGGCTCGGTGACGGGGCTTCAGGGCAACAAGGACCTGCTGGATTACTCCCTGACCAAGGGCGGCATCCACGCCTATGCGCGGTCGCTGGGCACGCATCTGGCGCCGCGCGGCATCCGGGTGAACGTGGTCGCGCCCGGCCCGGTCTGGACCCCGCTGAACCCCGCCGACAAGGACGCGGACAAGACCGCGAAGTTCGGCGCCGACACGGTGATGAAACGCCCGGCTCAGCCCGAGGAGATCGCGCCCGCCTACGTCTTCCTGGCCTCGCCCAGAGATGTCCAGCTTCATCACCGGCGAGATCCTGCCGATCATCGGCGGCTATTCAGGCGGCTGACGGTTTCCTGACGATCCAGGCGTGCTTGCCGGCGGGGGCCCATGCCTCCGCCGGCGCCCAGCTGTTGCGATCGCCCCGCCAGCGCGCGACGCGCAGGGCCTCCGGTTCGATCTCGACGCCGTCCAGCCAGGCGTCGCAGCTGATTCCATTCAGCCGCGACGTCAGCCGGACCAGCAGCTCGCCCTCGCCCGTCGGCGTCAGCCAGTCTTCCTTGAAATCGCGCGACAGGCCGTACCAGGCCCCCGCGCTGCGCACCGGCTCGTCGTTGACCACCAGCCGTTCCTGCGCCCAGCCCAGCCAGGCGAAGGCGTTCTCCACCCGAATGAGCGAGTTGCCGACACGATAGATCCAGCCCTGGCCGATCAGTTGCATTGCCCTGTTCTAGCGGCCCGGGACCCGGCCGTCCTGCGACCTATCCGCCGGTCCCTATCGCCGGTCCCTATCGCCGGTTTCAGGCCAGGACGTCGTCGTAATCCGGGTGCCGCTTGTGCCAGGTCACCGCATAGCTGCAGCGGGGAAACAGTCTCAGGCCGTTCTCGCGCGCGTGTTCGGCCATCGACTGCATGAAACGTCCGCCGGCGCCCGAGCCGCGCAGGCCGGGCTCGGCCTCCACGTGCAGGATCACCCGCGCCCCGCCGCGCACGGCGTAGTCGGCCCAGACCTGGCCGCCCCCCGTCTCGGTGTCGAACTCCTGTTCGAAGCGGTTCTCGCCCGCGTCGTCTCTGAACTGGCCCATGCGTCACTCCTTCGCCGCTTCAACAGCTTGGAGGGCCGCCGCGTTCCCGCTCGCCGGTCAGGCGCTCAGATCGGCCGATCCTGCAGCAGCTGGATCAGGCCCAGCACGCTCTTCACCGTGAACCAGACGCTGAGCAGGAACCAGATCAGCAGGAACAGCAGCAGGAACGGAACGCCGATCAGGACCAAAGAGGCGACCGCGCTGACGGCGATGCCGATCCAGGCGGCGATGGTCCACCAGAAGACCGACCAGAACAGCCGGATCTGCGCGTCGATATGCTGGCGCGGCACGCCGGTCGCCGTCCCGCGCGAGACGTAGGACACGATCAGCCCGACCAGCACCAGCAGGTTCGCGCTGGGGATCGACAGGATGAACAGGGCCCAGGCGATCAGGGCGGGGACCTTGCCCTCGGCCTCCTGGCCGGAGGTGAAGTTCGGCGTCGTCATGCGGCGTCTCCTCAGAACAGCCAGGCGTTCGGATGCGGAATGCGCCGCCCCGCCCTCAGTTTCATCACGCCATACGCCCCGCGCGCCAGGGTCCACACCGCCGCGGCGAACAGGATGAAGACGCCGACGTTGACGATGATCAGCACCGCCCCGGCCACGGCGCCGATGGCCGCCGCCCAGACCGTGCGCTGCTGGAAGACATAGTGGCTGGCCGCCACCTCGCCCTGCGGCGCGCGGCGCTTCCACACCGCCAGCAGCGCGACCGCCGCCGCCACGCCCAGCGTCGGCACCGCCAGCAGGATCAGCACATAGACGGCGTACAGGGTCGACGGCGCATCGATCGGGGTCGGCTCGGGCGTGGCGTCCGTGCGGATCGATTCGCGCCGCTCGCGCACGGCGCGCGCGGCCGCGTCGCCCGGCCGCATCTGCCGCAGCGGCGTCGGCTCGCTGGCCCGGAACGGATCGTACGAGGGCTCGGGCTCCTCGAACAGGTCGCGCTCGGCCGGCTCGACCCGGCGGCCGGACAGCGAGGCGGCCGAGGCGAATCCGACCGCGTCGTCGTGGTCGTGCGCGTCGTCGCCGGAGGGGGCCTTGGGATCGACGGGTTCGGCCATGCGGTTCAGATGATTCCTATTGAGCCGCCCGGTTCGGCGGCGACACGTGGGCGGACAATGGCGGGGCGCCCGCCCGCGCGCAACCTCGACCGGTCAGCGCGCCAGCACGATCTCGCATCCTGGCGCGGCCGCCGCCGCCAGGGCGCCCGGCTTCTCGACGCGGACGGCGGCCCGCACAACCCGGCGGTCGTCAAGGCAGGCCCGGGCCAGCCGCTCGGCGAAGGTCTCGACCAGGCCGATGTGCCCCTCGGCGGCGATGGCGCGCGCCGCCTCCGCCACGGTCTCGTAGTTGACGGTGTCGCCCAGCCGTTCGATGGCGTTGGGCTCCAGCTCCAGCATGACGTCGATCACCAGCCGCTGCAGCCGTCCGTGCTCGTGGTCATAGACGCCGATGCCGGCCTCGACCTCCAGCCCGCGCACGAACACCCGCAGCGCCTCGCGCCGCAGCGGCTCCTCGCCCGGAAAGGACGACACCGGGGAGGAAAGTCCCACGCGCTTACTCCTGCACGATGTCGGGGGTGCGCCAGGCCAGATGCTGGCCCCCGTCGACCGCGATCATCTGACCCGTCACCAGGCCGGCGTCAATCAGCCACAGCACCGCCTGAGCCACCGCCTCGGGCGCGCCGGGACGTTGCAGCAGCGTGCCCTCGGCCTCGGCCTGGAACTCGGCCTCGGTCTGGTGAATGGACGGCAGCGTGGGCCCCGGCCCGACGCCGTTGACCCGGATGCGCGGCGCCAGCGCCTGGGCCAGGGTGCGCGTCGCCCACCACAGGCCGTTCCGGGACAGGCTGTAGGAGAAGAAGCGCGGGTCCGGCTTCAACACCTTCTGATCCAGCAGATTGACGATCGCCCCCTCGTGTCCCCAGCCTTCGCGAAATTGGGCGGCGAAGGCCTCGGCCAGCACGATGGGCGCGCGCAGATTGGTCTCGATATGCCGGTCCCAGCTGTCGCGGCTCAGCTCCCCGACGCGGTCGTCCTCGAACACCGAGGCGTTGTTGACCAGCGCCGTCACCGGCCCCAGCGCCGCGACCGCGCGCGGGATCAGGTCGCGCACCGCCGCCTCGTCGGTCAGGTCCGCCTTCAGCGCGACCGCGCGCCGGCCCAGCGCCTCGATCTGGGCGGCCAGGGCGCGCGCCTCGTCTTCGGAGGCGTGGTGATGGACGGCCACGTCGAAACCGGCCGACGCCAGCGTCAGGCAGACGGCCCGCCCGATCCGCCGGGCGCCCCCCGTGACCAGGGCGGCGCCGCGCCCCGCCTCGGGGACGCGATCAGTCAACCCGGCCGAACTCGACGTAGTTGATCAGGGCCAGGACGGCGACGAAGCCGAGGATGATGAAAAGCGCCAGCATGGAATCCGCTCCGGTTGCCTTGCCCGCATAAAGCGCCCCGCGCCTGGGTTCAAGCGCGCCCCATCTCCTGGGCCAGCACGGCGACCAGTTCGCCCGCCGGCAGCGACCGGGCCAGCGCCGCGCCCTGGCCGGTCCATTGGGCGCCGAAGCCGGCCTCCCCCCGCGCCTTGGCCGCCGCGTTCAGCGCCTTTCCGGCGTCATAGGCGATGGGATAGTCCGGCCGCGCCGCCGCCAGGGTCTCGCCCAGTTCGACGAAGCGGTTTCTCAGGCACCGCGCCGGGCGGCCCGAGACGGCGCGTCGGTCATCGCCGTGCGTCCGTCGCCGTCCAGCAGGGCGGCCTTGTAGGCGGCGTCGGCCGCGCTTTCGGGACAGGCGACGAAGGCCGTGCCCAGCTGCGCCGCAACCGCGCCCAGGTCCAGGGCCGCGCGCACGCCGCGCCCGTCCATGATCCCGCCCGCCGCGATCACAGGCAGGCCGGCGCGCGCCGCCAGCAGCCGGGTCAGCGCCATCGTCCCCAGACGGTCGTCCGGCGCCGCGGGATCGAATACGCCCCGATGCCCGCCCGCTTCCCAGCCCTGCGCCACAACCGCGTCGATCCCCGCCTCCCGCGCCGCCTCGGCCTCGGACAGGCAGGTGGCCGTCGCCAGCAGAACGCAGCCCGCATCCTTCAGCGCGCGGATGCGGTCGGCGCCCGGCAGGCCGAAGTGGAAGCCGACCACCGCCGGCGGCGCCTCCAGCAGCGCCGCCAGCATGGCGTCGTCCTCGACGAAGCTGCGATAGATCTCCCCCAGGGCGACCGGCGCCTCGGCCCCGAACGCGGCGAAGGTCGGGGCCAGCGCGGCCAGCCAGCCGGCCTCGCGCCGGGGATCGGCGCGCGCCGGCGCGTGGGCGAACAGATTGACGTTGAACGGCCGGTCGGTCCGCGCCCGTGTCGCCGCCGCCATCGCCCTCGCCCCGTCCGCGTCGGTCGCGCCCACGGCGATGGAGCCCAGGCCGCCCGCGTTCGAGACCGCCGCCGCCATCTCCGGCGTCGACACGCCCGCCATCGGCGCCTGGATCACGGGGACGCTCAGCCCCAGCCGCGCCAGAACCGTCATGGCCGCCTCCCGTCCCAGACCTCGGGGTGGGCGTCCAGAAAGGCCGACAGCACGCCCGCGATCTGTTCCTGATCCCGCCGCGACGGGTGCCAGTCGCAGGCGGTGAACGCCAGCGGGCCGGTCGCCAGCACCGCCAGCCGGTCCTCGCCCGCCGCCTTCAGCCGCTCGGCGACGCGGCCGACCGCGACGGCGATCTCGTCCTCGGCGCTGGGCGGGGTCAGCAGGATCAGAAAGGCGCCGCCATTGCGGGCGCGCAGGGTCTGGACGAAGCGCGCATAGGTCGCCTCGAAATCCGCCCTCAGCGCTTCCCGCGACGTCCAGGGTTCGCCGGCCGCCAGCGGCGTCGAGAAGTCGTTGGTCCCCAGATCGATCACCACCACCTGCGGCGACCAGTCCGTCGCGTCATACCGCGTCGCCCCGTCGAACAGGGCGTACGGATAGGCCTGCGGCAAGGTCGGCGCGGCCGCACCGGCGTAGTTCCGCACCACGCCCCGCCCCGAGATGGCGTTGGTCTGATAGTCCGCTTGGCGGCGCCGGGCGGTCAGCGGCCCGAACGCCGACGAATTGTCGGTCGAGGCCCACACCTCCTCGGTCGTGCAGTCGCGCTGGTCCCGCCCGACCCCATAGCCGACGGTGTGGGAATCGCCGATGAATTCGATCTGGCGCCGGCGTCGGGGGCGGGCGCCCGCCACACCGTCGGCGCCCAGCGCGAAGCCGCCGAAGCGCGCCGGTCCCGCCTGGTGTTCGGACACGACCTCGATCCGGACGCGGTGCGCCGCCGGCTCCAGCCCCGTGATCCGGTAAAGGCCGGCGGCGGGCCGGATCATCTCGCCGACGCGCCGGCCGTCGATCAGCAGATGCAGGATCTGGTCGCCGGCGCCGACGCGAAAGAAGACCGACACGCCGGTGAACGCCGCCTCGAAATAGACGCCCGGCCACTGGTAGGTCAGGTCCTCCCCGTCCGAGATCACCCGCCCGCCCACGGCGAAGGGCAGAGGCGTCGGCGCGTCGGCCGCCGGCGCCCGCTCCACCCGCGCCTGCGCGACCGCGGGCCCGGCCAGGGCGGCCCAGCAGGTCGCGGCCAGGCCGCCGAACGCCACGGCGCGCCGATCCGGACGCGGCGGGCCGCTCGTTCTGCTGCTGGGGGAAGTCTGCACGGGCCGTCTCTCCAAAGGGGCGTCATCTAGCATCGCCCGCGCCGCCGCCGACGGCAACCCCGGCGCGGGCGCCCGGCGACGCCCATCTGCCCCGCGCCGCCCGACCGTGCTAGCCAGGACGGATGAACCCGTCGCTGATCGCCATGCTCATCGTCGTCCTGGCCGGCGGCGCCACCGCCCTG
Organism: Brevundimonas albigilva; assembly: GCF_023503965.1. Lineage (GTDB taxonomy): Bacteria > Pseudomonadota > Alphaproteobacteria > Caulobacterales > Caulobacteraceae > Brevundimonas > Brevundimonas albigilva. The sequence goes on from NZ_CP097298.1 coordinate 945,917, forward strand.
CAGGCCCCGACCAACGCGCGGCTGGCCGGGGCGGTCGCCTCTCCGGTCAACGCCGCCTTCATCTCCTTCGCGGTCGGGACCGTGGTGCTGGGCGTGGTCGCGGCGGCGCTGCACACCCGGCCCGACATGGCCGCCACCCGCGCCCTGCCCTGGTACGCCTGGCTGGGCGGGGCGTACGGCGCCTGTTTCGTGGTCGCCGCCGCCTGGGGCGTGCCGCGCCTCGGCGTGGCCATGACCATCACCCTGATGGTCGGCGGCCAGCTGCTGATCAGCCTGATCCTGGACCACTTCGGCGCGCTGGGCGTGCCGCGCCAGCCGCTGAACATCGGCCGCATCGCCGGCGTGGCGCTGGTCCTGGGCGGCGTGCTGCTGGTGCGCCGTTCCTGAGATTTCGCCGGAACCGCCCCCTAGCCTTCACGCTTTGTAACAAGCGGCATGGCCAAGCCGCGCGGCGCGCGCTAGTCATGCCGCCATCGCGAGCAGGGCCAACCCTGCCGATCGAATGACCAAGCTCAGGGATACATGATGACTCAGTGGGTGTACGGCTTCGGCGGGGGCTCCGCCGACGGCGATGCGTCGATGAAGAACCTGCTCGGCGGCAAGGGGGCCAATCTGGCCGAGATGTCGTCGCTGGGCCTGCCGGTCCCCCCCGGCTTCACCATCACCACCGAGGTCTGCACCTGGTACTACGCCAATGGCGAGACCTATCCCGCCGACCTGGAGGCCCAGGTCCAGGCCGCCCTGGCCAAGGTCGAGGGCGTGGTCGGCAAGACCTTCGGCGACGTGGACAATCCGCTGCTGGTGTCCGTGCGTTCGGGCGCCCGCGCCTCCATGCCCGGCATGATGGACACGGTGCTGAACCTGGGCCTGAACGACCAGACGGTCGAGGGCCTGGCCAGGCTGTCCGGCGACCGCCGCTTCGCCTTCGACAGCTACCGCCGCTTCATCACCATGTATTCCAACGTCGTCCTGGGCCTCAGCCACGACGACTTCGAGGAGGTGCTGGACCAGCACAAGGACCGGCTGGGCGTCACCGTCGACACCGACCTGACCGCCGCCGACTGGGAAAAGGTCGTCGCCGACTACAAGCAGGTGGTCGAACGCGAGCTGGGCCACGCCTTCCCGCAGGATCCCAAGGACCAGCTGTGGGGCGCGGTCGGCGCCGTGTTCGAAAGCTGGATGAACGACCGGGCGAAATTCTATCGCCGCATGCACGACATCCCCGAAAGCTGGGGCACGGCCGTCAACGTCCAGTCGATGGTGTTCGGCAACATGGGCGAGACCTCGGCCACCGGCGTCGCCTTCACCCGCAACCCCTCGACCGGCGAGGCGCGCCTGTACGGCGAGTTCCTGATCAACGCCCAGGGCGAGGACGTGGTCGCCGGCATCCGCACGCCCCAGTCCCTGACCAAGGTCGGCCGCGAGGAGATGGGCGAGACCGCCCCCTCGATGGAAGAGGCCATGCCCGAGGTCTTCGCCCAGTTCGTCGAGGTGGTGAACACGCTGGAGAGCCACTACCGCGACATGCAGGACATCGAGTTCACGGTCGAACAGGGCCGGCTCTGGATGCTGCAGACCCGCAACGGCAAGCGCACGGCCAAGTCGGCGCTGAAGGTCGCCGTCGACCTGGCCGCCGAGGGCGTGATCTCCCAGGAAGAGGCCATCAGCCGCGTCGAGCCCTCGGCGCTTGACCAGCTGCTGCACCCGACCCTGGACCCGGACGCCCCGCGCACCGTCATCGCCGCCGGCCTGCCCGCCTCGCCGGGCGCGGCGACGGGCAAGATCGTGTTCGACGCCGACGAGGCCGAGCGGCTGTCGGGTCTGGGCGAGGCGGTCATCCTGGTGCGCGAGGAAACCTCGCCTGAGGACATCCACGGCATGCACGCCGCGCGCGGCATCGTCACGGCCCGCGGCGGCATGACCAGCCACGCCGCCGTGGTGGCGCGCGGCATGGGCCGGGCCTGCGTCTCCGGCGCCGGCGAGATCGACATCGACGAGGACAAGGGCGTCTTCACCGTGCGCGGCCGCACCTTCAAGGCCGGCGACGTCATCACCATCGACGGCTCCAAGGGCGAGGTGCTGGAGGGCGCGGTCAAGATGATCGAGCCCGAGCTGACCGGCGACTTCCAGACCCTGATGGGCTGGGCCGACCAGGTGCGCCGCCTCAAGGTCCGCGCCAACGCCGAGACCCCGCTGGACGCCAAGACCGCGCGCGGCTTCGGCGCCGAGGGCATCGGCCTGTGCCGCACCGAGCACATGTTCTTCGACGACGCCCGCATCGCCGCCGTGCGCGAGATGATCCTGGCCGACGACGAGGCCGGCCGCCGCACGGCCCTGGCCAAGATCGCGCCGTTCCAGAAGTCGGACTTCGTGGAGCTGTTCGACATCATGGCCGGCCTGCCCGTCACCGTGCGCCTGCTGGACCCGCCGCTGCACGAGTTCATCCCCCACACGGACGAGGACATCGACGCCCTGGCCGCCTCTTCCGGCATCGACGCCGAGAAGCTGAAGCGCCGGGCGCGCGAACTGCACGAGACCAACCCCATGCTGGGCCATCGCGGCTGCCGCCTGGGCGTGGCCTATCCCGAAATCTACGAGATGCAGGTCCGCGCCATCCTGGAGGCCGCGCTGGAGGTGAAGGCCCGGTCCGGCCAGGCCCCCCTGCCCGAGATCATGCACCCGCTGGTCGCCCTGGGCCTGGAGATGAAATACCTGCGCGAACTGACCGACCGCACGGCCAAGGCCGTGTTCGACGAGGCCGGCGACAGCGTCGACTATCTGGTCGGCACCATGATCGAACTGCCCCGCGCCGCCATCCGCGCCGGCGACCTGGCGGAATACGCCCAGTTCTTCAGCTTCGGCACCAACGACCTGACCCAGACCACCTTCGGCATCAGCCGCGACGACTCGGGCCGCTTCCTCCAGGCCTATCTGGACAAGGGCATCTTCGAGACCGATCCCTTCGTCCGCCTGGACCAGGACGGCGTGGGCGACCTGATCCAGATCGCCGCCGAGCGCGGCAAGGCCGTGCGGCCGGACGTCAAGCTGGGCATCTGCGGCGAGCACGGCGGCGACCCCGCCTCCATCGCCTTCTGCGAGAAGGCGGGCCTGAACTACGTCTCCTGCTCGCCCTACCGCGTGCCGATCGCCCGGCTGGCGGCCGCCCAGGCCGCCCTGGACGGAGAGCGCGAAAAGGATCGCTGAGCCTGCCTGCAAGACGACGGTTCAAGGGGCGGCCCGGCGGGCCGCCCTTTTTCGTGCGCATTCCCGCCATTCTTGAAAGAACGATGACTGTGTCATGGGGCTCACAGCAGTTCGCAAGTTCATCCCCCCTATGGAACGACTGTTTCGCCGACCTATTTAAGCACTCGCTGGATGGGGCCGATGGCTTCAAGACCATCGCATCTAGGAGTCTATAGAAACAATGCGTAACATTCTTCTCGCCGCCGCCGCCGTTTCCGTCATCGCCGCGCCGGCCTTTGCTCAAACGATGCAAGGACCGACCTATTACGGTACTCTGGGCTATTCTCAACTTGACCACTCGGACGGCGATCTGGGCGCCGTCACGGGCCGCGTCGGCGCCAAGTTTAATCCCTACCTGGGCGTCGAGGGCGAAGCCTCCATCGGCGTGAAGGACGACGACTTCACCTTCGCCGGCGTCGACGGCAAGATCGAGCACGACTACGACGCCGCCGCCTATGTGGTCGGCACCCTGCCCGTGACCCCGAACTTCGAACTGTTCGCGCGCGGCGGTTACGGCACCACCAAGATCAAGACCGAGCTGGCCGGCTTCGACGGCGAGGTCGACGGCGAAAGCTGGAACTACGGCGCCGGCGCCAACTACTATCTGGACGGCCAGAACGGCCTGCGCGCCGATTGGACGCGCCGTGATTTCCGCGACGACGCCGGCGAGGCCGACGTCTATTCGCTCAGCTACGTGCGCCGCTTCTAACCCGGCCCTTCCCCCGACGTTGCGAGGCCGCCGCCCCGGCGGCCTCCCCCCTCCCCTCCGCTTCCGCGCCCTCCCCGGCGCGGAGCCATTCCGGCCGTCCCGATGGGGCCGCCCCAACCCAAGGAGCCTTTCGATGCGCAACATCCTCCTGACCGCCGCCGCCGTGTCCGCCCTGGCCGCGCCGGCCTTCGCCCAATCCGCCGCCCCCGAGGCGCCGCGCGGCTACGGCTCGCTGGGCTACACCTATCTGGACGACGCCTACACCGGCGCCGTGACCGGCCGCCTGGGCGTGAACCTGAACCGCTATCTGGCTGTCGAGACCGAGGCCTCCGTCGGCGTGCGCGACCATGACTATGAGCTGGCCGGCGCGGACGGCACGCTGAAGCACGAATGGGACGCCGCCGGCTATGTGGTCGGCAAATATCCGATCGGCGACCGCATGGAGCTGTTCGCGCGCGGCGGCTACGGCCACACCGAGCTGAAGCAGGAGATCGCCGGCCAGACCACCGATGTCGGCGGCGACCACTGGAGCTACGGCGCCGGCGCGACCTACAATCTTGACGGCGCCAACGGCGTGCGCGCCGACTGGACCCGCCGCGACTTCGACGGCGACAGCAACGAGCTGGACAGCTACACGCTCAGCTACGTGCGCCGCTTCTGATCCCGCGATCGGGTCGGACATGAGAAGGGCGCGCTCCGCCAGGAGCGCGCCCTTTCTTCATGTCGTCGATGTCAGGCCGCGGCGTCCGCCAGGGCCCACCGCTGCGAGCCTTCGCCGAAGGGGCGGAAGAACAGGTCGCGATAGTGTTCGAACACCTCGACGATCTTTTGGCGAAGGTCGGACGGAACGACCGGTTCGCCGCGCTGACGCTTCATGGCGGCGACGCAGTCGACGATCATCGTCTGGTGGGCGCGGAGCCGCCCATGCTCTTAAGGACCAGGGCGATGTCCTGCGCCAGGCTGTCCAGCACATGCCTCGGGGTCTTCTGGGTCATTCGGGAACTCCCCATCGTTCTCGATATGAAACGCCTCGCAAAAACTCGCATGAAGTTCAAGCGGAGCCGCGATTTTGTGATCGTCACCACGGAGTCCGTTGAGACTCCCTTGGCGATCAGGCTTTCCGGCCCGTTAACCCCCGCGCCGCGCCTCAGCCCCGCTTCCTGACGAACACCGTGCCCGCCGAATAGCCCGCGCCGAAGCTGCAGATCAGGCCCGTCTCGCCCGGCGCGAAGCCGTCGTTGTGCAGGTGGAAGGCGATGATCGACCCGGCCGAGGAGGTGTTGGCGTAGTCGTCCAGGATGATGACGTTCTCTTCCGGCGACGGCTCGCGGCCCAGCACCTTCTTGCCGATCAGGGTGTTCATGTTGATGTTGGCCTGGTGCAGCCACAGCCGCTTCAGGCCCTGCGGCTCCAGCCCCAGCTCGCCGGCGTGATCGACGATCATGTCCGACACCATCGGCACCACGTCCTTGAACACCTTGCGGCCCTGCTGGACGAACAGCTTGTCGTTCTGCACCGCGCCGTCGAACGCCGGCGTATCCAGGTGGGCGGTGTCGCGCGCGTTGCGGTTCAGGAAGCCGAAGTTGTTGCGGATGTTGTTCGAGAACACCGTCTTCAGCCGCGTCCCCAGCACGTCCCAGCCGCCCGGCCCGGCCGTCTCCGACGATTCCACGATCACCGCCGTCGCCACGTCGCCGAAAATGAAGTGGCTGTCCCGGTCGGTGAAGTTCAGGTGCGCCGAACAGATTTCCGGATTGACCATCAGCACGGCCTTGACCGATCCGCCGGCGATGAAGTCCGCCGCCGTCTTGACGCCGAAGGTCGCCGACGAACAGGCCACGTTCATGTCGAAGGCGAAGCCCTCGATGCCCAGCGCCTGCTGCACCTCGATGGCCATGGCCGGATAGGGGCGCTGCATGTTGGACGCCGCGCACAGCACCGCCCCGATCTCGCTGACCGGCTTGCCCCAGGCCTCGATCGCCTGGCGCGCGGCCTTGACCGCCATCTCGGCCAGGATCGACAGTTCGTCGTTCGACCGCTCGGCCAGGTTCGGCGCCATGCGCGCGGGGTCGATGATCCCGGACTTGTCCAGCACATAGCGGCTCTTGATGCCCGAGGCCTTCTCGATGAACTCGACCGAGGAATGGGTCTTGGGCTCCAGCTCGCCGGCGGCGACGGCCTCGGCGTGCTCGGCGTTCCAGCCGTCGGCCCAGGCGTTGTAGGCCGTGACCAGTTCGGCGTTGGACACCGACTGTTCGGGGGTGAAGAGGCCGGTGGCGGCGATGACGGCGTGAGACACTGTTCTTTTCCTATCGCTCGGCGCGCGGCGCCTCGCTGCTTGAGGAAACGGCTTCCTATCGCGCGGCGCGCGGCGCCCGCTTCAGAAGTGCGTTTCCTATCCGAACGCGTCAATAGGACGGCGGCGGCGTCCGGTCGAGACTGGCCATCACGCCGGTCGCCCATCGACGCACCCGCCCGCGCGGCGCCGCCGGGGCCGGCTGGTCGCGCGCGGCGATCAGGGCGGCGACCAGATCCTCGGCCTCGCACGGCCAGCCCTGGGGCGTGACATAGACCGGATAGGCGATCAGCGCCGCATGGATCAGATCCTCGACCGACGCCCGGCGCGTGCGCCGCTCGAACCCCAGCCGGTCCTCCGTCAGCCCCCAGCCGGCATAGAACGGCCGCCCGTAAACCGACACGGCCTTGCCCCGCATCAACGCCTCGAACCCCGTCAGCGAGGTCAGCGTCGCCACCCGCGTGCAGGCCGCCAGGCAGTCGATGATGTCCAGCCCGTCCGCCGTCGCGTCCACCGCCGCCAGCGCCCCCGCCTCCAGCCTTCCGGGCCGGTTGCCCGCCAGCACGTCGGGATGGTTGCGATAGACCAGGAAGGCGTCCGGATGATCCGCCCGCGCCGCCGCCACCAGGGCCGAGTTGGTGTTCAGGTCCGGCGCGCAGCCCTTCAGGATCGACTTGTCGTTCTCGACCTGGCCGACGACCAGCACCACCTCGCGGTCGCTGGGCCAGCCCTCCGGCGCCCGGCCCGTCAGATTGTATTTCGACAGTCCCGCCTCGACCACGCTGCGCCCCAGCGCCGCCGCCCGCGCCCGCTGCGCCGGGCTCAACTGCGTCGTCTCGATCAGCGTCTCCAGCCGCGACGGCCGGCTCGGGTCGTAATAGACCCCCTGGTCGTCCAGGGCGACCGACAGCGCGCCGACGAAATCCGACCCCAGCCCGCGCGAGCGGATGAAGCCGTCCTCCATCCGCACCGTCGGCCCGTCGAAGTTCTCGGCCGCCCGCCGGATCGCCTCGCTCTCCTTGCCGGCCCACCAGATCAGCCGGCCGCCCGTGCGCCGGGCGTGCGCCGCCGCCGCCTTCGCCCGCCAGAAATAGCGCATCCGCGCCTTGGGCGCGTTCAGCAGCCGCCGCACCGGCGGCCGCTTGGCCGGGGCGAAGCCGACCGCCGCCCAGTCCCCCGCCAGCCGATCCGCCCGGTCCCTCAAGGCGACCAGCCGCTCCAGCGCCTCTTCCGCCTCGCAGCGCCGCCCCGTCGTCGGATCGACATAGCGGCTGTAGGCGATCAGGGCCGCGGCCGCGACCGTCTCCAGGTCCCGCGCCGCGCCGCGCCGTCCGGTGTCGACCGCATCCGTCGTCAGCCCCCATCCCGAATAGAAGGGCGCGCCGAAGCACCTGACCGGCAGCCCGCGCATCAGCGCCTCGAACCCCAGGGCCGAGGTCACGCAATAGACGGCGTCCACCGCCGCCAGCATCTCCGCCGGCCGCACGTCGGCGTCGATCAGCGTGACGCCTTCCAGATCCATGATGCAGCCCTGTTTGCGCCCCGCCGCCACGGCCGGATGCCGCTTGACGATCAGCTGCGCGTCCGGCTCGTCCCGCCGCGCCGCCCGCATCATCTCGGCGAAGCTTTCGGTCGAGGCCAGCCCATAGCCGATCGAGGCGTCGCCCAGCGTCTGGTCCACGATCAGCACCCGCCGTCCAGGCTTCAGCAGCGCCGCATCCAGCGGTCCGCCCATGTTGGTCTTGGACAGCCCGGTCTCGACGATCCGGTCGATCAGCCGTCGCGCCCGCGCCCGCACGCCTGCGTCGCACCAGGCGTCGGCCTCGACGATCAGCCGCTCCAGCCGGCTGGGCCGCGTCGCATCGTAATAGACCCCCAGGTCGTCGACGATCAGGCTCAGGCTCGTCGCCCCCGCCTCGCCGATGCCGACCGAGCGCAGAAAGCCGTCCTCCAGCGCCACATAGGGCCGGCCGGTCTTGGCCGCCCAGCGCCGCCCCGCCGCCGCCGTCGGCTTCATGCCCCAGCCCAGCACGGCCTTCACGTCTCCGCCGGGCGTCCGGCGCAGGTCGTATTCGGGCAGGAAGGCCTTCAGGAAAGGAACCCTCAGCACCCCCGGCGCGCACACCCAGGCGGGCGTCAGATACGGATTGGCGGCGTCCTGCGGCAAGGCGTGTCCCGATCGGCGAAGCGGCGATCCTTAGGACGGTTGCAAGTCCTCCGCCAGCATCCCTTCCTTATCGTCATTCCGGGGCGTCCGAAGGACGAACCCGGAACCCAGGAGGATATTTGCGGCGCCGGAAGCTCCAACATCGCGAATGCGGCCCTGGGTTCCGGGTTCCTCGCTTCGCTCAGCCCCGGAATGACGGGTATTGGTCGGGGCGTGACACGGCCGCCGTAATCGGTCATGTCCCCCGCTCGCTTTTCCGAGACCCTTCCGATGCCCTTCCCGTTCGAGATCGCCGCCGTCGAGGGCCGCGCCCGCACCGGCGTGCTGCAGACCCCGCGCGGCGACATCCGCACCCCCGCCTTCATGCCGGTCGGCACCGCCGCCACGGTCAAGGCCCTGACCGTCGATCAGGTCAAGGCGACCGGCGCCGACATCCTGTTGGGCAACACCTATCACCACCTGATGCTGCGCCCCGGTCCGGAGCGGATGGAGCGGCTGGGCGGCCTTCACACCTTCATGGGCTGGGACAAGCCGATCCTGACCGACTCGGGCGGCTTCCAGGTCATGTCCCTGGCCGGCATCTCCAAGCTGACCGAGAACGCCGTCACCTTCTCCAGCCACATCGACGGCTCCAAGCACGAGCTGACGCCCGAACGCTCCATCGAGATCCAGGCCGACCGCATCGGCGCCGACATCTCCATGCAGCTGGACCAGTGCGTCGCCTATCCCGCCGAGAAGGACGCGGCGAAGAAGGCGATGGAGCTGTCGATCCGCTGGGGCGCGCGCTCCAAGGCCCGCTTCGGCCAGCGCGCGACCCAGGCCCTGTTCGGCATCCAGCAGGGCTCCACCTTCGAGGACCTGCGCCGCCAGTCCTCAGAACAGCTTCAGGAGATCGGCTTCGACGGCTACGCCATCGGCGGCCTGGCCGTGGGCGAGGGCCACCAGGCCATGTGCGAGGTGCTGGACTACGCCCCCGAATTCCTGCCCGCCGACCGGCCCCGCTATCTGATGGGCGTCGGCAAGCCGGTCGACCTGGTCGAGGCGGTATATCGCGGCGTCGACATGTTCGACTGCGTCCTGCCCACCCGCGCCGGCCGCCACGGCCAGGCCTGGACCTGGGACGGCCCGCTGAACCTGAAGAACGCCCGCTTCGCCGAGGACCAGGACCCGCTGGACCCGACCCTGCCCTGCCCGGCTTCGTCCGGCTATTCCAAGGCCTATCTGCACCACCTGATCCGCGCCGACGAGATCCTCGGCAAGGTGCTGCTCAGCTGGCACAACATCGCCTTCTACCAGGCCCTCACCGCCGCCATGCGCGCCGCCATCGCCGAGAGCCGGTTCGAAGCCTTCCGCCGCGACTTCCACGCCCGGCACGCCTCGAACGGGTGACGTCGCGTCTGTCTCCCCGTCGCGCAACGACGAGAGGAGACGGCGAACCGCCCCTTTCGTCATCCTCGCCCTCGTGGCGAGGATCCAGACTCCCGGTGTCCAACGATTGGGCGCGCTGCGGCGAAACCGGGAGTCTGGATCCCAGGGACAAGCCCTGGGATGACGGGTTTGGAGGACGGCGGGAATGCGAGATTGAATCCGCTAAGTATCCTATTGCCGCTGCCTCGACCGCAACGATTCCAACGGCTTGCCGGATTCTCGCCCCCTCCAGCCCGCCTGAGCTGCAAACCGTGCCATGCTTTTCTCGTCCCGTCGCACCGGAGGGCTCGTAAGGCCTGCGACCTTGCGGCGGCGGGAGCGGAGGAAGCGGGGGCGGGTCTGCAACGACCCGCGCCGCCTCGCCGGCCGGCGCACCGGACGCGCGAGGCGGAGGGTCGAGGGGGATACTCGGCCGCACCCGGACGGGGTTTCGCAGACCCCGCCGGCCCGCCGCAGGCTTATGGGGTTAGGCGATAAGACCGCCACCACTCGGCGCCCCGAGCTTGCAGGCCAATCCTTCGCGCGGAGCGTCCAGCCTTCGTCGAAACGGTACTCACATCTCAGAACTCCGGGCGAAGGCCCGGCGCTCCGCCCAGCCCTCCTTCTCAACGCCCCGGCTCCGTCGCGGCGCGCGTCGTCGCGCCCGGGCGTCAGTGCGGCCTCGGCCGGAACCAGCTGGGCGCGGCCGGCGGGGCGCAGTTGCGCTGCATCCCGACGCCTTTCAGAAAGGCCCGGCGCATCCGGCCCGCCTGGATGGCGGCCTGGACCTGGCGGCTGTGCTGCTCGGCGCCGCTCAGGCGTCGGATCCAGCTTCGGCCCGGAATGAAGTCGGTCGTGGTGTCGCGAATGGCGTCCAGCGTCGCCTTGGCGGCCGCATCGGCGGCGCGCTCGCTGAGGTAGGAGCCGTCCTGGCGGGGCGGCTCGTCCGTGTCCGGCCCCAGCGCCTCGTCCAGGCGCGCCACCTCGGCGCCGACGGTCGTGCACTGGTTCAGATTGCGCAGGTCGTAGGGGTTCGCCTGAGCCTGCAGCAGCACGATCGGGATCGGCTGCTGGCGCAGGTTCAGGTCCTCTAACGGGGCCGAGACCGCCGCGCCGAACCCCGCGCCGACCTGCTCGACCCCGCCAATGGCGGACCGGCCGGCGTTGCAACCCGCCAGCGCCAGCGGCGCGGCCAACAGACACAGAAGGCGCTTCATGCCGGGACTTGGACCATGCCTTGGAGGCCGTTCAAAGGCGCTTGACGTCGCGCGCCATCAGCAGGGCGCCCTCCAGCCCGGCGTGCTCCAGCGCCGCCGGGACCAGATAGCCCGCCGCCCCCATCACCACGGCCGAGCCGTAGCCGGCCACGGCCCGTCGCGCGGCGGTCTCGACCTCGGCCAGCAGGCCCGGCGTCGACATGACCCCGCCGCCGAACACGATCCGGTCCGGCGCCCAGGCGAAGACCAGCGCCGCCACCAGCTGGCCCAGATAGTCGGCCACGAAACCCCGCACCCCGGGCGCCGCTTCCAGCCGCCGTCCGGCCAGCCGCGCCTGGACCGCCGGTCCCGCGGCCAGGCCTTCGACGCAATCGTCGTGAAAGGGGCAGGCGCTGGCCTGGGCGTCGCCGGGCGCCCGGCGCACGGACAGATGGCCGATCTCGGGGTGCAGCGCCCCCTTCAGCGTACGGCCGTCCACGACCAGCCCGCCGCCGACGCCGGTTCCGACCGTCACATAGGCGACCGCCCGCGCGCCTCGGCCTGCGCCCAGCGCCGCCTCGGCCCGCGCCGCCGCATTGACGTCGGTGTCGACCGCATAGGGCGCGTCCAGCCGTTCGGACAGGGCGCGCGCCAGGTTGAAGCCGGCCCATCCCGGCTTGGGCGTCGGCAGCATCCGGCCGTAATCGTCCGACGCCGGGTCCGCGATCACCGGCCCGAAACTGGCCACGCCCAGCGCCGCGACCTCGCGATCGGCCACGGCGGCGACCAGCTGCTCCGCCGCGTCCTCGGGCCGGCCGGTGGGAAAGCGTCCCTCGTCCAGCGCGACGCCCGACGCATCGGCGATGCGCCAGACGATCTTGGTCCCGCCCGTCTCGACCGCGAGGAAGACAGGCTGGCTCATGGGCGCTCCGATGACGGGAGGAATGGTACGTCCCCTGGGACTCGAACCCAGGACCCCCTGATTAAAAGTCAGGTGCTCTAACCAGCTGAGCTAGGGACGCGCCGGCGGGCCGAAACGGCCGAAGGGCGCCTTCTGTTGCAATCCGCCCTTCCGGTCAAGGCCGCCGGTCGGTAGTCAAACGGGATGCAACCCCTCGCCGGCCTGCGCATCCTGGAATTCGACGGTCTGGGCCCCGTCACCTTCGCCGGCATGATGCTGGCCGACCTGGGCGCCGAGGTGCTGCGCCTGACCCGTTCGGCCTCGGCCGGGCCGGCGGTGTTCGACCAGGTGGGCGGGGCGGTCCTGCACCGCGGCCGTTCGGCGGTTCCGGTCGACCTGAAATCCGCGGCGGACCGCGACGGCGTCCTGGCCCTGGCCGCCTCGGCCGATGCGTGATCGAAGGCTTCCGCCCCGGCGTGATGGAGCGGCTGGGCTACGGCCCCGAGGCGCTGCAGGCCGCCAACCCCCGCCTGGTCTTCGGCCGCGTCACCGGCTGGGGCCAGCAGGGGCCGCTGGCGGATCAGGTCGGCCACGACCTGAACTACATCGGCCTCAGCGGCGTGCTGCACGCCATGGGGCCGGGCGACCGGCCGCCGGCGCCGCCGCTGAACCTGGTCGGCGACTATGGCGGCGGGGCCATGCTGCTGGTCGTCGGCGTCCTGGCCGCCCTGGTCGAGGCGCGCGCCACCGGTCGGGGCCGCGTCGTCGACGCCGCCATGACCGACGGCTCGGCCCTGCTGGGCGGCCTGTTCCACGCCCTGCGCGCCCAGGGCCTGTGGAGCGATCGGCGTGGCGTAAACCTGCTGGACGGCGGCGCGCCCTTCTACCGCTGCTACGCCTGCCGCGACGGCGGCTTCGTGGCCGTCGGCGCGCTGGAGCCCCGCTTCTACGCCGCCCTGCTGGCCGGACTTGCGATCGACCCGGCCGAGGCGCCCCAGCACGACGTCGCCGCCTGGCCCGCCCTGGCCGCGCGGTTCGAGGCCGCCTTCCTGACCCGCGACCGCGACGCCTGGGCGAGCCTCTTCTCCGGGACCGAGGCCTGCGTCACCCCGGTGCTGAGCTTGGCGGAGGCGCCGGACCATCCGCACAACCGGGCCAGACGAACCTTCCAGGACGGCCTGCCGGCCCCGGCGCCCCGCTTCGACGGCGTCCCGCCCGCCGCCCAGGCCGCCGGGGCCGACCTTTCGCTGCCCCAGGCCCTGGCCGCATGGTCCGTTCCGGGATGACCTCGACACGGTTCGACGCTATGGAACAGCGACGCCGCCGAAGCGTTGCAAGCCGGAAAGCCGGGGAATTTCTGATGATACGCTCAACTCTCGTTCTCGCCGCCGCGCTCGGCGCGCTGTCGTTGGCGGGCTGCGACGACTATCGCCAGGACGCCGCCGAAGCCCCCGAGGCCGCGCCGCCGCTGGAGGTCGCCCCCTCGGCCGAGGACGCCGCCGCGCCCGTCGTCGCCCCCGACGTCCAGGACCCCGCGCCCACCGCGCCGCCGGTCGACACCCTGCCGCCGGAGGAACGCTCGTCAGAGCAGACGGTCCAGCCCGAGAGCGAGACGCTCTTCTATTGATCCGCCCCGGGCGGCCGCACGGTTGCGGCCCCGCCCCGCCCGTTCGCGGCCCGTCCCGCGCTTTGACCAAGGTTCCCGCTTGAGCTTCAGGCCTGCCCTCATCGTCGCCGCCCTCGCCGCAGCGGCGGCCGCTTCGGACGCCTCGGCCGCGCCCCGCGCCCAAATTCGCGGCGATATCGATTCCGACCTCCGCGAGATGCTGGAGCGCGCGGTCGGCGAGGTCGACGACGCGCCCGAAAGCCGGTTCGAGGCGCGGCGCAACGCCCGCTCGGCCACGGAGTCGGCCGAGGCCCTGCTGCGCTCGGAAGGCTATTACCAGTCGGTGCTCGAAGACGTGGTGGAAGGCGACGACGCGCCCGTCGCCATCGTCTCGGTCGATCCCGGCCGCCGTTTCCTGCTGACCGACCCGACCATCGCCTGGATCGACCCGGCGCCCGACGCCCAATCCGCCGCCGCCGCCAAGGCCGCCATCGACCTGGAGGCCGGCGATCCGGGCCGCGCGGTCGACGTGATCGCGGGCGAAGGGCGGCTGGTGGCGCGACTGAGCCGCGACGGCTACGCCGACGCCAAGGCCGAGCCGCGCCGCGTGGTGGTCGACCACGCGACCTTCACCGTGGCGCCCGAATACCGGATCAATTCCGGCCGGCTGGTCCGGCTGGACGGCGTGCGGCTGCGCACGGGGGGGCGCACGAACCCCGAATGGGTCGCCGGCCTGGCGCCCTGGACCCAGGGCGACCGCTACGACCCGGAGCAGGTGGCGGAGCTGGAGCGTCGCCTGCTGGACACCGGCGTCTATGACGGCGTGACGGTGGCCCTGTCGCCGCTGGACCAGACCACCGACGACGGTCTTCGCCCGATCCTGGTCGCCCTGACCGACCGCCCCCGCTGGGTCCAGGAGGCGGGCGTGACCCTGTCCACCGCCCAGGCCACGGTCACGACCGGCCGCGCGGCCTCCAGCACGGGGGGATCCGCCATCGAAGGTCTGTGGACCTACTACAACCGCTTCGGCCGCGCCGACACCCTGGCCTTCCAGGCGCGCCTGGCGGACGTCGACAGCCGGCTGGGCGTCGACCTCAAGCTGCCCCACTGGCGGCGGCCGGCCCGGACGCTGGCCCTGGGCGCCGCCCTGGTCAACGAGGACACCGACGCCTACAGCCGCTTCGCGGGCGTCCTCTACGCCGACATCCGCCAGCGCGTGGGCAAGTCGTCCTGGTACAGCTACGGCCTGGGGCTGGACGTCGGCCACTACGACGAGCGCCGCTACGACCCCGTGACCCAGACGCCGCTCACCCTGAACCGCGACCTGGCCATCGTGACGGGCCGCGGCGGCTTCTACATGGACCGGTCCAACGATCCGCTGGATCCCACGTCCGGATTCCGCCTGACCGCCTCGGTCCAGCCCACGGCGGTCGCGGGCGAGGACACGGTGCTGTTCCTGCGCAGCGAGGGTCAGGCGACCGCCTACCTGCCTCTCCAGGACGACGCCCGCACCGTCCTGGCCGGCCGGGTCAAGATCGGCAGCATCATCGGCGGCGAGGAGCTGACCGTTCCGTCCGACCGCCTGTTCTACGCCGGCGGCGGCGGTTCGGTGCGCGGCTACGAATACCAGGGCGTCGGCCCGCGCCTGCCCGACAACACCCCGCGCGGCGGCCTCAGCCTGTTCGAGACCTCGCTGGAGGTCCGGCGCACGCTGTTCGGCGAATTCCAGGGCGTGGCCTTCGTCGACGGCGGCGCCGTCGGCTTCCAGGAGACGCCGAACCTCAGCAACATGCGCTACGCCGCCGGCCTGGGCGTGCGCTACAAGCTGCCCTTCGGCCCGATCCGCGCCGACATCGCCCTGCCGCTGAACAAGCGCGAGAGCGATCCGGGCTTCCAGATCTACATCAGCATCGGCCAGGCGTTTTGACCGACACTCCCCGCCCGAGCCCGAAGTCGTCGAAACGCCGAAGCAGGCGAAGAAGCGCCGCACGCGCCTGCAACTGGCCCTGCTGGTGCTGGGGTGCGTGCTGGGCGGCCTGGTCCTGCTGGTGGCCGCGGCCCTGTTCGGCGGCCGGCTGTACATCGTTTCGGACGCCGGGCGCGAGCTGGTGGCCGGCTTCGTCCAGGGCCAGAAGATCAGCCGCTACGGCCGCATCAACGTCGAGGGGCTGAAGGGCGACCTGTTCGACCACTTCACTCTGTCGCGCGTCACCGTCACCGACCGCGACGGCGTCTGGCTGGAGGCGCGCAACGTGCGCGTGGACTGGTCCTACTGGCCGCTGCTGACGCGCCGTTTCCACGCCACCGACATCAGCGCCGACGTCATCCGGCTGATCCGCCAGCCCGTGCTGGATCCGCCCAGCGGCGAGCCGCCCAGTCCCCAGGCCCTTTCCATCGACATCGACCGCTTCTCGGCCAATGTCGAACTGATGGAGGGCTTCTCCAAGGAATACGGCCGCTGGAGCCTGTCGGGCGACGCCGACATCCCGCGCCGCGGCGCCAAGTCCGCCAGCGTGAACGCCGCCAGCCTGAACCGCCCCGGCGATTTCCTGCGTCTGGCGGCGACCTTCGGCGGCAAGCTGGAGGACACCCGCCTGAACCTGCGCGCCAACGAGGCGCAGGGCGGTCCTTTGGCGGGCGCCCTGGGCTATTCGCCCGACCAGCCCTTCACCGCCGTCGCCGTGCTGAACGCCGACGTCGTCCACGCCGTGGTCCGCACCGGCCAGTTCACGCCTCTGACGGTGGACGGACGGTTCGGCAAGAAGGGCTCGCGCGTCTCGGGCTATTTCGACTTCAGCGGCTCGGACCTGCTGGCGCCGTTCGTCGAGCGGGTGGGCCGCACCGCCCGCTTCGGCTTCGCCACCGTGCCCGACGCCGACGACGACGGCTTCCAGGGCGTGGGCTGGAAGCTGGTGTCCGACAATGTCATGTCCCAGGCGCAGGGCCTGATCCGCCTGTCGGACCGCAGCTCGCCCCAGGGCGTGCGCCTGGAGATCGAGACCCCGTCGCTCAGCCGCCTGGTCGGCTCGGACGTCGCGGGGCCGACGGCCTATTCGGGCGTGTTCAAGGGCGACGCCCAGACCTGGACGCTCCAGGGCCAGGCCAGCCTGCTGAACGCCAACCTCGCCAGCTACCGCGCCACCCGCATCGCCGGCCCGATCAACATCCAGGTCCGCGACGGCCGCATGGACGTGGACGCCGACGTCCGCGCCAACGGCGGCTCCGGCGAGGGCGTCATCGGCGGCCTGCTGGGCGCCGCGCCGCGCGTCCAGATGGAGGCGGCGCGGATGAAGGACGGCGCCATCCTGCTGGAGAAGATCGACGCTCGGGGCCAGGGGCTGACCCTGACCGGCTCGGGCTCGCGCAATCTGCTGGGCGGGCTCAGCTTCCGCGGCGACGCCCGGATCACCGACGCCTCGCGCATCCTGCCGGACGCCAAGGGATCCTTCGGCGGTCCGATCCGCGCCGCCTCGGCCCGCACCGGCGCGCCCTGGGTTCTCAGCTTCGACGGCCGGGGCCGCGACCTGACGGTCGGCATGTCCGAGCTGGACCGACTGCTGGGCCGCACCCCGCGCCTGCAGCTGGCCGGCAAGTTCAACCAGGGCCGCATCGAGGTCGACAAGGGCGAACTGACCGGCGCCAACGGCCGCGCCGGCGCCAAGGGCCTGATCGAGACGGCCGGCCGTCTGCGGCTGGCGCTGGACTGGAACGCGCGCGGCCCGTTCGCGGCCGGCCCGGCCGAGATCGGCGGCGACATGAACGGGCGCGGCGCCCTGACCGGCACCCTGGCCCAGCCACGCGTCGACCTGACCGCCGGCTTCCAGAGCGTGACCGCCGGCGCCCTGACCCTGACCGACGCCGACCTGATCCTGAGCTTCCGCAAGGGGGCCGACGCCTCGGACGGCCGCATCACCGTCACCAGCGGCTCGAACTACGGCCCGGCGCGGGCGCAGGGGAACTTCTTCCTGGGCGGCGACCGCATCCGCCTGTCGGACCTGGACATCAACGCGGGGGGCGTCGCCGCCCAGGGCGCGATCGCCCTGTCGAACAACATCCCCTCCAGCGCCGACCTGACCTTCACCGCGCGCACCGGCGCCTTCCTGGCGTCGGGCGAGGCGAACGGCCGCATCCGCCTGACCGACGGCGGCGGCTCGGACAGCGCCGTCGTCGACGTCAGCGGGCGCAACGTCCGCCTGGCCGGCCAGGACTTCATCATCCGCACCCTGGACCTGGACGGACGCGGCACGTTGAACAACCTGCCCTTCACCCTGGCGCTGGACGTCGGCGGCGGCACGCCGGTCCAGTTCAACGGCTCGGGCGTCTATTCGCGCCGGGGCGAGGCCCAGACCCTGACTCTGCGCGGCGGCGGGCGCGTCCGCGAAGTGGCCTTCACCACCCGAAATCCCGCGACCGTCACCCTGGACGGAGCCAACCGTTCGACCCGCATCGATCTGGGCGTCGGCGGCGGCGTTCTGATGGCGGACCTGCGCCAGGACGCCCGCACGGCCGTGATCCAGGCCGACCTGACCAGCGTCGACCTGGCCTCCATCTCGCCGGATCTGCGCGGCCGCGCCACGGGCCGGCTGTCGCTGCGCGGCGCCGGCGACGACCTTTCGGGCTCGGCCAACGTCACCCTCCAGGGCCTGCGCAGCATCGACGCGCCGCGCGGCCTGTCGGTCGACGGCCAGGTCGACGCCACCCTGGTCGGCGACAGCCTGACCATCCGCGCCCAGGCCGTGGACGAGGGCGCCGTGCGCGCCTCGGCCAACGTCGTCCTGCCGGTCGAGACCTCGGCCGCGCCGCTGCGCCTGGCCATCGCCCGGACGCGCGAGATGTCGGGCCAGGTCTCCATCAACGGCCAGATCCAGCCCATCTGGGACCTGTTCCTGGGCGGCGAGCGCAGCCTGTCGGGTCAGGTGGACGGACAGGCGACCCTGGCGGGCACTCTGAACGCCCCGCGCATCAACGGCCGTTTCGACCTGGCGCAGGGCAGCTATCGCGAGAACGCGGTCGGCCTGGTGCTGGGCGACCTGACCCTGCGGACCGCCTTCGACGACACCACCGCGGTGATCGAGACCTTCTCGGCCAACGACGGCGCGGGCGGCACGGTGTCGGGCCAGGGGCGCGTCGGCCTGCGCCAGGGTTCGGGCTCCACCGCCCGTCTGGACCTGCGGCGGTTCCGCGTCATCGACAACGACATCGCCGAGGCTCGCGCCTCGGGCCCGATCACCATCGTGCGCGGCCAGGACGGCAACATCCAGCTGACCGGACAGATCAATGTCGACGAGGCCCGGATCGAGCCCGAAGTGCCCGGCGAGACCGGCATCGTCTCGATGGACGTGGTCGAGATCAAACCGCCCCGGCGGCGACCCGGTCGAGCCCGAACAGACGTCGCGCGGGCCGCAGATCGGCCTGGACATCGCCCTGCGCTCGACCGGCGGCAAGGTGCGCGTGACCGGCCGCGGCCTGAACGTGATCCTGGACGTCAACGCCCGGGTGCGCGGCACGGTGGCCCAGCCCCAGCTGACCGGCGCGGCCAATGTGGTGCGCGGCGACTACGAGTTCGCGGGCAAGCGCTTCGTCTTCGACGAGAACGGCCGCGTCACCCTGTCGACCGATCCCAGGCAGATCCGCCTCGATCTCTCGGCGGTGCGCGAGGACCCGGCCCTGACCGCCTCGATCGACGTCACCGGCACCGCGGCCGAGCCCAAGATCGCCCTGACCTCGACCCCCTCGCTGCCTCAGGACGAAATCCTGTCGCAGGTGCTGTTCGGCCGGTCCGCCTCGCAGCTGTCGGCCTTCGAGGCCGCCCAGCTGGCGGCGGGCGTCGCGGCCCTGGCGGGCGGAGGCGGCTTCGACGTGATCGGCAACCTGCGCGAACTGGCCGGCCTGGACCGACTGTCCTTCGGCGGCGAAGCCTCGGCCGTCACCGTGGCCGGCGGGCGCTACATCACCGATGACGTCTATCTGGAGGTCATCGGCGGCGGCGAAGGCGGGGCGGCGGTCAAGGTCGAATGGCAGCCGCGTCGCAACATCGCCGTCTCGTCCCAGTTCGGCGGCCAGGGCGACACCAGCCTGTCGATCCGCTGGCGCCGCGAGAGCCGCGAGGCCGGGGAACGCCGCGACCGTCGCCCGAACCGGCGCTAGAGGACGTCGAGCACCCGCTCGACCGGACGCCCGATCGCCGCCCTCTCGTCGGCCTCGACGATCGGGCGTTCGATCAGCACGGGGCTGGCCAACACGGCGGCCATGACGGCCTCGTCGTCGGCCTGGGCGTCCAGCAGCGCCTTGGCCTCGGCCTCCTTGCGCCGCAGCAGGCCGGCCAGGCCCAGGCCGGTCTTCGTCGCCAGCCGTTCCAGCGTGGACCGGTCCCATCCGGTCTTTAGATACTCGACCACGACCGGCTCGACGCCGTTGTCGCGCAGCAGCGCCAGGGCGTTGCGCGACGTGCCGCACTTGGGATTGTGATACAGGGTGACGGTCATCGGCGGCTCCTTCTGCGTCGCCCTTTAGCATTCGCCCCGCGATTCCCGCACGACCGCCTCGCTGCGCACGTTTCGTCCAAGATCGCCGAAGGGACGCCGCCGCCCGAGGCCGATTTTCGCTCGCCTTCACCTTTGCGGCGCGGGCGTCTAGGTTCGCCGCGCATGCGCATCCTTCCGACCGACCAAGCCGTCCTCGATCATGTCGCGGCGCGGCGTCAGGCCATCATCGGCCGCACCATCGACTGGGCCGACATCAACTCGGGCAGCCGCAACGCCGCCGGGCTGAACGCCGTGCTGGACGCGCTGGAGGCCGAGGCCCGGCGCCTGCCCGCCCAGGTCGAACGCATCCCCACCCAAGGCTCCGCCACCGTCGCCGACGACGGCTCTGTGCGAACCGAGGCGCACGCCGACGCCCTGAAGATCACCGCCCGGCCCAGCGCGCCGATCCAGGTCGTGCTGACCGGCCACTACGACACGGTCTTCGCCGCCGACAGCGGCTTCCAGACCGTCAGCACCCGCGCCGACGGCGCCCTGAACGGGCCGGGCGTGGCCGACATGAAGGGCGGGATCAGCGTGCTGCTGGCGGCGCTGGAGGCGTTCGAGACCCACCCCGGCCGTCACGGCGTCGGCTGGACCGTGCTGCTTAGCCCGGATGAAGAGATCGGCTCGCCCGCCTCGGCGCCGCTGCTGGCCGAACTGGGCGCACGCGGCCATCTGGGCCTGACCTACGAACCGGCCCTGGCGGACGGAACCCTGGCGGGGGCCAGGAAGGGCAGCGGCAACTACCACCTGATCGTCACGGGCCGGGCCGCCCACGCCGGCCGCGCCTTCGACGAGGGGCGCAACGCGGTGGCCGGCGCCGCCATGATCGCCGCCGAACTGCACGGGCTGAACGGCGGGCGCGAGGGCGTCACCGTCAATGTCGCCAAGATTTCGGGCGGCGGGCCGCTGAACGTCGTCGCCGACAACGCCGTGGTCCGCTTCAACGTGCGCGTGCCGGACAGGGCCGCCGCCGACTGGATCGACGCCCAGGTCCGCCGCATCGCCGCTGCGCCGCCGTTCGAGGGATTGACGCTGGACCTGCACGGCGGCTTCACCCGCCCGCCCAAGCCGATGGACGCCGCCCAGACCGCCCTGTTCGAGGCGGTCAGGCAAGCGGGCGCCCTGCTGGGCCAGGACATCGCCTGGAAAGCGTCGGGCGGGGTGTGCGAGGGCAACAATCTGCACGCCGCCGGCCTGCCCAACATCGACACCCTGGGCGTCCGCGGCGGCGACATTCATTCGGATCAGGAGTTCGCCTGGCCCGACAGCTTCGTCGAGCGCGCCCAGCTCAGCGCCCTGATCCTGTGCAAGGTCGCGTCGGGGGAAATCGACGCGGCCAAGCTGAAGTCCCTGCGGATGGAGACCCTGACTTGATCAACGCCGCCGACCGATCCTCCCCCGCGTCGCGGGGAGGAGGACCGCGCGCAGCGTGGTGGAGGGGGCGACCACGCCTCCGACGCCCGACGTCTGGTCCGCCCCCTCCACCACTTCGTGGTCCCCCCCCCGTTGCGCTACGCTCCACGGGGGAGGATCAAGGAACTCTCTGAATGCTCGTCGTCCGCCCCGCCGGCCCCGCCGATCTCGACAGCCTGCTGGAGCTGGCCATCCTGTCCGGCCCCGGCTTCACCAGCCTGCCTGAGGATCCCGACGTCCTGTCCGAACGGCTGGACCTGAGCCAGGCCAGCTTCCGCGGCGAGGTCGCCCCGCAGGAGGCCTGGTACACCCTGATGCTGGAGGACGCCTCCACCGCCGACATCGACGGCGTCGGCTCGGTCAAGGCGACGGTGGGCTTGAAGCGGCCCTTCTTCTCGTTCCGCGTCGTCAACAACACACCGTCCAGTCGCCCTCGCTGGGGGTGAAGCTGGATCACCAGACCCTGGTGCTGGTCAATGAATGCACGGGCTGGACCGAGGTCGGCTCGCTGTTCCTCAAGGCGGACCGCCGGAAGGGCGGCGCCGGTCGCCTGCTCAGCCAGTCGCGCTACATGCTGATCGGCGCCCAGCCGGACCTGTTCGCCGACACCGTGCTGGCCGAATTGCGCGGCGTCTTCACCCCGGACGGCGCCTGCCCCTTCTGGGACCATGTGGCGCACAAATTCTTCCCGATGGAGTTCGACGACGCCGACCGGATGACGGGCTCCACCGACAAGCAGTTCATCCTGGACCTGGCCCCGCGCCACCCGATCTACGTCGAACTGCTGCCCGAGCCCGCCCGCGCCGTGATCGGCAAGGTGCACCCGCAAGGGGTGCCCGCCATGGCCCTGCTGGAGAGCGAGGGCTTCCGCCCGAACGGCCTGGTCGACATCTTCGACGCGGGGCCGACCGTGTCGTGCCCGCGCGACATGATCCGCACCGTTCGCGACGCCCGCGCCCTGACCGTCGAGATCGCGACAGAGATCGAGGCCGAACTGCCCGCCCTGATCTCGACCGACAGCGTCGCCGGATTCCGCGCCGTGCGCGCCAAGGCCGACATCGAGGGCGACGCCGTGCGCCTGACCGCCGAGACGGCGGCCGCGCTCAAGGTCAAGGCCGGCGCGAGCGTGCGAGTGAAGACATGACCCGCACCTTCCGGCCCATCCCGGCGATAGCCGGGACCCAGTCCCTTGGTCCCGCGCTCGGCGGCTTGAAAGGTTCGTCACAACGGGCACAACGACTTGCACAAAGGACACAACGAAGTCGCACCACGCTCCACCCTCGTTGTGTTCGTTGTGATCCCGCTGTGCACGTTGTGATGACCCGCCTTCGGCGGAACGGAAAAAACTCACATGACCAGCTTCACCTCCACCGATCCCGCCACCGGCGCCGTCAACTGGCAGGGCCAGGCCGCCAGCCCGGCCCAGGTCCAGGCCGCCGTGGACGCCGCCCGCGCCGCCTTCCCCGACTGGGCCGACCGTCCGCGCCAGGACCGGATCGACGCGGTGAAGCGCTATCAGGCCGTGCTGAAGGATCGCGCGCCCCAGATCGCCGAGGCCATCAGCCGCGAGACCGGCAAACCGCTGTGGGAGACCAGGACCGAAGCCGCCGCCATGATCGGCAAGGTCGACATCTCCATCCGCGCCTATGACGAGCGCACCGGTGAACGCAGCAACGACACCGCCTTCGGCCGCGCGACCCTGCGTCACCGACCGCACGGCGTGGCGGCGGTGCTGGGCCCGTTCAACTTCCCCGGCCACCTGCCCAACGGCCATATCGTCCCGGCCCTGCTGGCGGGCGACACGGTCGTCTTCAAGCCGTCGGAAGAGACGCCCCTGGTCGGGCAGGTCATGGCCGAAGCCTTCGCCGCCGCCGACCTGCCCCACGGCGTCGTCAATGTCGTCCAGGGCGCGCGCGAAACCGGCGCGGCCCTGCTGGACGCCGGCATCGACGCCCTGATGTTCACCGGCTCGGGCGCGGCGGGCGCTTATTTCCGCAGGAAGTTCGCCGACGACCCGCACGTCATCCTGGCGCTGGAGTTGGGCGGCAACAATCCGCTGGTCGTCTGGGACGCGCAGGACGCCGAAGCGGTCGCCGGCGTCGTCGTCCAGTCCGCCTTCATCACCACCGGCCAGCGCTGCTCGTGCGCGCGCCGCCTGATCGTGCCGGAGGGCGCACAAGGCGACGCCGTCGTCGAGGCTGTCGCCGCCCTGTCCGACCGCCTGACCTTTGGCCCTTGGGACAGCGATCCCGAGCCCTACGCCGGGCCGCTGATCTCGGAGAAGGCGGCGCAGGCCGCACTTCAGGCGCTGCAGCAGCGCATCGACCTGGGCGCCAAGGTAATCCGCGCCTCGGGGCCGGTCGACAACCTGCCCGGCGCCTTCGTCCGACCCGCCATCATCGACGTGACCGGCCTGAACGTGCTGGACGAGGAGATGTTCGCCCCCTTCCTGCAGGTCATCCGCGTCCCGACCTTCGACGCGGCGATCCAGGCCGCCAACGCCACCCGCTATGGGCTATCGGCCGGTCTGGTCAGCGACGATCCGAAGAACTGGGACCGTTTCATCCGCCGCATCCGCGCCGGCGTGGTCAACTTCAACCGCCCGACCACGGGCGCCGCCGGCGACATGCCCTTCGGCGGCCTGGGCGCCAGCGGCAACCACCGCCCCAGCGCCTATTACGCCGCCGACTACTGCGCCTATCCGGTGGCGAGCTTCGAGGCCGACACGGTCGCCAACATCGAGGGCGAGATCAAGGGGCTGAGGGCGTGAAGGCGCTCTCGATTTCTCCCTCCCCTTTATGGGGAGGGTCGTCGCGCAGCGACGGGGTGGGGGCGGCCTGGCAAGGCCGCGCTGCTGGATACGAAACGGACCTGCGGAGTATCGCCTGGCCTTCCCCACCCGGCTTCGCTTCGCTCAGCCACCCTCCCCATAAAGGGGAGGGAGAATTTGGTGACCCCCGCCGTCGAAGCCAACGCCGACGGCCTGATCGGGCCGACGCACTCCTACGCCGGCCTGTCGCCGGGCAACCTCGCCTCCAGCCTGAACAAGGGCGAGGCGTCGAATCCGCGCGCGGCGGTGCTTCAGGGGCTCGACAAGATGAAGGCGCTGGCGGACCTGGGCCTGCCCCAGTTCGTCCTGCCGCCGCACGAGCGGCCGAACATCCCCTTCCTGCGCTCGCTGGGCTTTTGGGGCTCCGACGCCCAGGTGCTGGAGCGCGCCTGGAAAGCCGCGCCCAGCTTCGCCGCCGCCGCCTGTTCGGCCTCCCCCATGTGGGCCGCCAACGCCGCGACGGTGACGCCCAGCGCCGACGCCGCCGACGGCCGGGTCCACTTCACCCCCGCCAACCTGGTCACCAACCTGCATCGGTCGCTGGAGCATCAGCAGACCAAGCGGGCGCTGGACGCCCTGTTCCCCAACGCCGACCGGTTCGCCGTCCACGACGCCCTGCCGTCCGTCGCCCATCTGGCCGACGAGGGCGCCGCCAACCACGTCCGCCTGTGCGCCGAGCATGGGGCGCCGGGCGTCAACCTGCTGGTCTGGGGCCGCGAGGCCTATGAGCCGTGGGACGGCCGCTTTCCCGCCCGCCAGACCCGCGAGGCCTGCGAAGCCGTCGCCCGCCGTCACGGCGCGTCCGGCGTCGTCCTGGCCCAGCAGTCGCGCGCCGCCATCGACGGCGGGACCTTCCACAACGACGTGGTCTGCGTCGGCGCCCTGGACACCCTGTTCTTCCACGACCTGGCGTTCCAGGACACGGCCGCGACCCAGGACGCCATCCGCTGCGCCGCCGAGGGGTTCGAGCCGGTCTTCGTCGAGGTCTCCTCCGCCGACCTGCCGCTGGCCGACGCGATCGGTTCCTATCTCTTCAACTCGATGCTGATCCAGGTTCCGGGCGAGGATCGCCTGACCCTGATCTGCCCGACCGAGACCCGCGACAACGCCCGCAGCCATGCGGTCGCCCAGGGCCTGGCCGCTTCCAACGGCCCCATCGGCCGGGTCGAATACGTCGATGTGCGACAGTCGATGCGGAACGGCGGCGGCCCCGCCTGCCTGCGCCTGCGCGTCGTCCTCACCGAGGCCGAACTGGCGGCGACCAATCCCGGAATGCGGCTGACGGAAGAACTGCACGGCGCGCTCAGCGTCTGGGGCGCGACCTGGTACCGCGACCGGCTGGCCCCCGCCGACCTGGCGGACCCGCAGCTGCTGGTCGAAAGCCGGGGCGCGCTGGACGAACTGACGCAGATCCTGGGGCTGGGCGGAGGCTTCTACCCGTTCCAGCGCGCCTAGACCTCATAAGCTTAGCCTATGCCAACGAAAAGAATATAACGTTTAGACTATCGCCCGGCCTTTGATACCGTTCCTCCCTACAGGCGTCGGGGTCTTTCCGCGCGCCGGAGCCCTTGGGAGAGCGAAATGGACGGAAGCGACGAGAAACCTGCCGGCGGTTGCCCAGTGACGGGCGCGGGCGCCAAGCCCCCGTATCGCGCGGCCGCACCAATCGCGACTGGTGGCCCAACGCCCTGAACGTCAAGGTTCTGCACCAGAACGTCGACCCCGCCAATCCGATGGGGCCCGACTTCGATTACCGCGACGAGTTCCGCAAGCTGGACCTGAAGGCGATCAAGGCCGACCTGACCGCCCTGATGACCGACAGCCAGCCGTGGTGGCCGGCCGACTGGGGCCATTACGGCCCCTTCTTCATCCGCATGGCCTGGCACAGCGCCGGCACCTATCGCACCGCCGACGGGCGCGGCGGTTCCTCGTCGGGCACCCAGCGGTTCGCGCCGCTGAACAGCTGGCCGGACAACACCAACCTGGACAAGGCGCGCCGCCTGCTGTGGCCGATCAAGCAGAAGTACGGCAACCGCATCTCCTGGGCCGACCTGATGATCCTGACCGGCAACGTCGCCCTGGAGTCGATGGGCTTCAAGACCTTCGGCTTCGCCGGCGGGCGCGAGGACGTGTGGGAGCCGGAAGAGGACGTCTATTGGGGGTCCGAGGACGTCTGGCTGGCCGACAGCAAGCACGCCTCCAGCCGCTATTCCGGCGAGCGCGACCTGGAAAACCCGCTGGCGGCGGTCCAGATGGGCCTGATCTACGTCAATCCCGAAGGACCGGACGGCAATCCCGACCCGGCCGCCTCGGGCCGCGACATCCGCGACACCTTCGGCCGCATGGCCATGAACGACGAGGAGACGGTGGCCCTGGTCGCGGGCGGCCACACCTTCGGCAAATGCCACGGGGCCGGCGACGCACGCCTGATCGGGGCCGAGCCCGAGGGCGCCGATATCGCCGCGCAAGGGTTGGGCTGGCACTCGACCCACGGCACGGGCATGGGCGGACACACCATCACCTCTGGCATCGAGGGCGCCTGGACCCCTACCCCCACCCAGTGGGACATGAGCTATTTCGACACCTGTTCGGCCACGAGTGGGAACTGGTCAAGAGCCCCGCCGGCGCGCACCAGTGGCAGCCCAAGGAGCCCGAGGCCCAGACCCTGGTTCCCGACGCCCATGACGCCGCCAAGCGCAATCCGCCGATGATGACGACGGCGGACATGGCGCTGAGGGTCGACCCGATCTACGAGAAGATCTCGCGTCGCTTCCACCAGAACCCCGCCGAGTTCGCCGACGCCTTCGCCCGCGCCTGGTTCAAGCTGACCCACCGCGACATGGGGCCGGTCAGCCGCTACCTGGGCGAAGAGGCGCCGGCCGAGGTGCTGCTGTGGCAGGACCCGATCCCGGCGGCGGATCACGCCCTGATCGACGCCGGCGACATCGATGCGCTGAAGACCGACATCCTGGCGACCGGCCTGTCGGTGGCGGATCTGGTCAGCGTCGCCTGGGCCTCCGCCTCCACCTTCCGGGGCTCGGACAAGCGCGGCGGCGCCAACGGCGCTCGCATCCGCCTGTCGCCTCCAAGGATTGGGCCGCCAACGAGCCCGAGACCCTGGCCAGGGTGCTGAAGGCGCTGGAAGGCGTGCAGTCCGCCTTCAACGCCCGCGCAAACGGGGGCAAGGCGGTGTCCCTGGCCGACCTGATCGTGCTGGGCGGCACGGCGGCGGTCGAGAAGGCCGCCATCGACGCCGGCCATCCGGTCGAGGTCGTCTTCACCCCCGGCCGCACCGACGCCGCCCAGGCGGACACCGACGTCGAAAGCTTCGCCGTGCTGGAGCCGCTGGACGACGGCTTCCGCAACTATCACGGCCGCCGCTTCCGCCTGACCCAGGAGGAGCTGCTGGTCGACCGCGCCCAGTTGCTGACCCTGACGGCGCCCGAGATGACGGTGCTGGTCGGCGGCCTGCGCGCGCTGGGAGCCACCCACGGGCGGACGACCCTGGGCGTCTTCACCGACCGGCCGGGCGTGCTGACCAACGACTTCTTCGTCAACCTGCTGGAGATGCACACCGTCTGGAAGGCCAGGGACGAAACCGAGACGGTGTTCGAGGGCCACGACCGGGTCTCGGGCGAGCTGAAGTGGACCGGCACGCGCGCCGACCTGATCTTCGGCTCCAACTCCCAGCTGCGCGCCATCGCCGAGGCCTATGCGGCGGCCGACGCGCAGAAGAAGTTCGTGCGCGACTTCGCCCGCGCCTGGACCAAGGTGATGAACCTGGACCGCTTCGACCTGCTGAAGTGACGGCCTGACGCCAAGAACGATGGGCGCGGCGACATCGCCGCGCCCGCTGTCGTCAAGGATTCAGGCGCGGCGACCACAGCCGCGCCTGCTGTCGTCGAGGATTCAGGCGGCGAAGCGCCCGCCCTTGGCGGCGTAGGCCTGGGTCCCGCGCGTATGGACCTGATCCGTCGGCAGGACGGCGTCGATGGCGATGTCGTCCTGCCCCTTCAGCCGCTCATAGACCGGCCCGAAATCCTTCAGCGTCTCGTTCTTCAGGGCTTCCAGGCCGTCGATGACGAAATAGACCTGCTGGAAATCGTCGATCCGGTACAGGGTGCGCATCACCCGCTCCAGGTCGAAGCCGATGCGGTTCGGCGACGGGTCGTCCAGGGCGAAGACGCTTTCGGTCGCCGAGGACACGATGCCGGCGCCGTAGATGCGCAGGGCTCCGGCCTCCTTCATCAGGCCGAACTCGACCGTATACCAATAAAGCCGCGCCAGGTTCGGCAGCATCCCCATCGACGCCGCCCGCTGCCCCCCTTGCCGTAGGCCTCCATATAGGCGGCGAAGTCGGGGTCGGTCAGCATGGGCACATGGCCGAAGACGTCGTGGAAGATGTCCGGCTCCTGCAGATAGTCCAGCTGGTCCGGCTTCCTGATGAACTGGCCCGAGACAAAGCGACGGTTGGCCAGGTGGTCGAAGAAGACCTCGTCGGGCACCAGGCCGGGTACGCACACCACCGTCCACCCGGTCAGGGCCTGGAGCTTGGGATTGATGACGTCGAAATCGGGAATCCCGCCGGCGTTCAGGTCCAGCGCCTTGAGTCCGTTCAGAAAGGCCTCGCACGCGCGTCCGGGCAGGATCTTCATCTGGCGGGCGTACAGCGTGTCCCAGGTCTGATGTTCGACCTCGGTATAGGCGGACCAGTTCTGCGGAATGGTCCAGTCGGCGGCGGCGCCTTCCGGCGGCTTTTCGAAGACGTGCTCGAAATCGGACATGGAGAGCGTTTCCTCTTTTGTCCGCATATAGGCCCGACCGACCGGCGGTTCCAACCGTCAGTGAAGCCGCATGTCCAGCGGCGCATGGTGGCCGTGGGCGTCGATGGTGAACCAGCGCCTTTCGTCCGCGGGCGCCAGGCGCGCGTCGTCGCCCTCCAGCACGTCCTCGGCGGCGTAGGCGATAAAGCCGCCGTCCTCGCCGGTGGCGAACACCCGATAGAAGGGCTGGGCGGGCGATATCCCGCCGGTCTCCGAGGCGGGTCCGTCGTAGGCCGGATCCACGTCCATCACCACGCCGCGAAAGGCGTCGTCGCGGTGACGAACGATCTGGCCGATGCTGAAACGGGCGGTGTGAACAAGGGACATGGCCCTTCTGTTACGCGCCCGCGGCTGAAGCGGACGCCCACAGCGTCGTTCATCTTCCTGACAGAATGGCTTGGCGCGGACGATTCCGGCGCGCTAGGTTGCGCGGGACGGGCGCCGCATCGGACCGCCCACATTGGATACGGCCCATGCCGGAGACCCGCGGCGCGCCCAAACGGCGCGACGAGCGGTCCCAGCCTTCCCGGGGACGGGATGCGTCGGGTCGGGACGCGCCGCTGTACGGCGCGCTCGATCTGGGGACCAACAATTGCCGCCTGTTGATCGCGCGCCCGACGCGCGACGGCTTTCGGGTGGTGGACAGTTTCAGCCGCATCGTCCGGCTGGGCGAAGGGCTGTCGCGAACGGGGCGGCTGGACGAACGCGCCATGGACCGGGCCTATGAGGCGCTGGCCCTGTGCGCCGAGCGGCTGGCGCGCCGGGGGGTGCCGGCCGCGCGTCTCAGCGCCGTCGCGACCCAGGCCTGCCGCGCCGCCGAGAACGGCCCGGCCTTCGTGGAGCGGGTGCGCCAGGGCGCCGGCCTGAACCTGCGGATCATCGATCCGTCCGAAGAGGCCCGCCTGTCGGTCGAGGGCTGCGTCAACCTGATCGATCCGGCGGCGCAGGCCGCCCTGGTCATCGACGTCGG
Organism: Brevundimonas albigilva; assembly: GCF_023503965.1. Lineage (GTDB taxonomy): Bacteria > Pseudomonadota > Alphaproteobacteria > Caulobacterales > Caulobacteraceae > Brevundimonas > Brevundimonas albigilva. Next base: position 976,005 of record NZ_CP097298.1, read on the forward strand.
CGGCGGGTCGACCGAGATGTCCTGGCTGCGCAAGAGCGGCGAACGCTACGACACCGTCGCCTGGATGTCCGCCCCGCTGGGGGTGGTCACCCTGGCCGAACGTCACCCGGAACCGCCGAACTCGGGCGAGGCGTGGTACGAGGCCATGGTCGCCGACATGGGCGCCGCCATCGCCGCCGGCGGCGTCCGCCAGGACGAGCTGCGGGACCTCTTCGCCCAGGACCGGGGCCATCTGGTCGGCACCTCGGGCGCGATCACCAGCCTGGCGGGCATCCACCTGAAACTGCCGCGCTACAACCGCGATCGGGTCGACGGCCTGTGGATGACCCGCGCCGACTGCGAGGCGGCGGCGGACCATCTGAAGGCGCTGGGGCCTTCGGGCCGGGCGCGCGAGGCCTGCATCGGACCCGACCGCGCCGACCTGGTGCTGGCGGGCGCGGCCATCCTGGAGGCGGTCCAGCGCGCTTGGCCGTCGGAACGGGTTCGCGTCGCCGACCGCGGCCTGCGCGAGGGCCTGCTGCTGCAGATGATGCGCGAGGCCAGGAAGCCGGCGGGGCGTCGCCGCCGCCGACGGGGACGCTCTAGGGGCTCGGCGCCGTCGACGCCGGCGTGACCTGAACGGGCAGGTCGATGTCGCAGATGGAAAAGTCCGCACCGCGCGCCTGACGCGCGCGCTGCGCCAACGTCTGGAACGTCGGCGAGGCGGTGTTGAGGACCGTGACGGACGGGCGTTCGCCCTGCGGCAGGTCGGACGCGACGCGCACCCGCGTCATCCGGTCCGGATCGGGCACGATGCCGTCGGGCGTGCCGCCGGCCTTCAGCGACCGGACCACCTCCAGGCCCGACACCACCCGCCCCCAGACGGTGTAGCGCTTGTCCAGCGACGGATACGGCTGGCGCATCAGGAAGAACTGGCTGTTGGCCGTGTCGGCGCCCTCGTCGCGGGCCATGCCGGCCACGCCGGGGCAATAGACGCCCCAGCCGTGAACCTTGTGGTCGGGCGTGCCGGCCATCAGGGCGTCGGGCTGGGTCTCGACCGGAACCGATCCGATAAAGCCGCGCAGGGAGCCCGCCGGCGCCGACACCGGCGTGAACGCCATGTCCGGGCCGCGGCGGAAGGTGAACTCCGCCTTCAGGTCGGGATACCAGCTCTGGCCGTCGCCGGTGCCCAGGGGATCGCCGGTCTGGGCCATGAACCAGTCGATGACCCGGTGCCAGGCCAGGTTGTCGTAGAAGCCGCGCGAGGCCAGCAGGCGGATGCGCTCGACGTGGCCGGGCGCGATCTCCGGCGCCATCTCGACCAGCACCCGGCCGCGGCTGGTGTCGATGACCAGCAGGTTCTCCGGCGCCACGGCGCGCCATTCCGCGGGCGGGGGCGCAGGCGGAGCCGCTTCCTGGGCCAGCGTCGGCGTCGCGCCTGCGGTCACCGCCGCCAGAGCCGGCGTCAGCGCCGCCGCCAGCCTCTTCAGAGCCTTCATCTTTCCCCCTTCGCGCGGATCAGCCGCCTCGGACCTCCACGGTCGGCTGGATGCTGCAGACATTGGTCGTGTTGCCGGCCTGGGCGATCGCCGCGGCCGCCGTCTGGACCCGCACGGTCGGCCGCTCGCCCTCCGGCATCGCCGAGGCCATGCGCACCCGCGTCATGACGTCGGGGTCGGTCACCTTGCCGTCGTCGGCCTCGGAGCCGGCCTTCAGCGCGCGCAGCGCCTCCTGGCCGGACAGGACGCGGCCGAAGGCGGTGTATTGGCCGTTCAGGATGTCGCGCTCTCCGGTCATCAGGAAGAACTGGCTGTTGGCGCTGTCGGGCGAGCCCGCGCGCGCCATGCCCAGCACGCCGGTGCAGAACAGCCCCCCGGCGGTCACCTTGAAGTCCGCCGTGACCATCATCTGGGCGTCGGGCTGGGTCTGGATCGGCAGGGTTCCCATCAGACCCGTCACGGTCCCGCCGGTCGTGGGCACGGCCGCGAAGCCCGCATCCGCCCCGCGTCGGAAGGTGAACTCGGCCTTCAGATCCGGCAGTTCGCTGCCGCCCTGCCCCGTGCCTTGCGGATCGCCGGTCTGGGCCATGAAATTGGGGATGACGCGATGGAACTTCAGGCCGTCGTAAAAGCCCTGGTCGGCCAGGGTGCGGATGCGTTCGACATGGTTTGGCGCGGCCACGGGCGACAGCTCCACCAGCACGCGGCCCTTGGCGGTGTCGATGACCAGCAGGTTCTCCGGCGCCACCGTGCGCCATTCGGACGCGGCCTGGGCGACCGCCGGCGGCGGCGCCAGCGCCGGAAGGGCGCCGGCCAGAACAACCGCCATCGCGGCCAGAAGCTTGAATCCCATACGCGAGATCATCCCTTGATCTTGACCTTCGCCCGCACCTGTTCGGCGACGTTGGCGCTGACGAAGCTGTCGATATTCCCGTCCAGACGGGCGATTTCCTTGACCAGCCGCGAGGCGATGGCCTGATGCCGCGGATCGGCCATCAGGAATACCGTCTCGATGTCCTGATTGAGGCGCTGGTTCATGGCCGTCATCTGGAACTCGTATTCGAAGTCCGCCACCGCGCGCAAACCCCGGATGATGACGCTGGCCTCCACCGCCTCGGCGAAATGCATCAGCAGGGTCGAAAAGGGCCGCACGACGATGTCGCCGCCCAGCCCCGCCACCTCGGCCCGCACCATCTCGACCCGTTCGTCGGTCGTGAACAGCGGGCCCTTGTCGTCGTTCTGCGCCACGCCGATCACGACGCGGTCGACAAGCTTCAGCGCGCGCTTGATGATGTCGGTATGGCCGTTGGTCACCGGGTCGAAGGTGCCCGGATAAAGCCCGATGCGCATGGCGTGTCTCCCCACTGTCGCCTGCTTGTGGGGGTCGTTTAGCAGGTGCGAAATCAGCGGCCTAGCCGCCTGACGCCATCGTCATCGACCGAGCGGTTGCAGCGGCTGCATCGACCAGGCCCGGACGATCTTTTGCAGGGCGTCGGGATCGCCGGCGAAGGTCACGTCGTCGACGGCCGTGATCGTGCAGGCGGGCGTGGCGCTGTTGCAAAGGAAGGCGCCGTCGAAGCCGGGCAGGTCGTCCCTGTGCACGGGCCGCGTCTCGGCGCCCAGCCCGGCCTGGGCCAGGCCGCGGCCGATCAGCGCCTGGGTCACGCCGGCCAGCATGGGCCCCTGGGGCCAGACGATCCTCCCCCCGCCAGGAAGCCGACGTTCCACAGCGTTCCCTCGGAAATCCATCCGTCCGCATCGGTGAACAGCGCATCGTCGAACCCGGCCGTCCGGGCCGCCCTTCGCGCGCGCACCAGGCCGAAGGTCGCAAGGTGTTTCAGGTGCGGCGCCTCGCGCACATGGACCACGGCCGTAACCCGCACGCGGTCGGCCAGCGGCGGCGGAGGCGGCGAGAAGCGCGTCATCACCCGCGGCGGGCCGACGAAGGTCGGCGCGCGATGACCGATCTCGGGCGAGAACAGGCTGACGCGCAGCCAGCCGTCGGTCCGATCGCCGACCGCCGACGTCATATGGCGCCGCAGCGCCGCCTCTCCGGGGCTTTCGCCGAACAGTTCGACCGCCGAAGCCTCCAGCCGCGCCAGATGCAGATCCAGCCCCCGCACGCCCCCGCCCTCCACGCGAAAGGATGTGTAGGCGCCGTAGTTTACGACGGCCTGATGGGCCAGATCGTCGAGAGAGGCGGGACCTCCGTCGATCAGGATGTCCCGAGCATTTGACACCGCAGCAAGACCTTTATATAACTTTATATATCTTAATGGAGCTTTTCATGAACGTGTATGCGCCGCTTCAAAGCTACCTCGCCGAGAGGGAGGAAATATCCGTCGTCATGACCTATAAGGAGATAGAAGCGCTGTTGGGTCGAAAGCTTCCTCCGACGGCTTATGGCGTGCACAAGCGCCAGTGGTGGGCCAACACGGAAACCCACAGCCAAGCCTTGGCTTGGCTGCGAGCGAAAAGAAAGGCACGCCTCGACGTCAACCATGACCGCGTGACCTTTACCAGCGTTTTGGCGAGCCTGGCGCCTCCCGCCGTTAGACCAATCGACGGCATGGCGGAACTGCACCTGAAGGGCCTGAACTCCGCCGCCAAAAGGATGCTTGAGGATATTGCGGAAGAGAAGGGCGTGTCGCCCGAGGATGCAGCCGTGACCTTGATCAACCAATCTGCATTAAAGCGAAGGGCGGCAACGCTTGATTGGTTCGCGGCGAACACTGCCATCTCAAAGACGTCGAGCGTTGATCTCATTCGGGCGGATCGAGATGGCCGTTGACGCCGTCGTCGACGCCTCGGTGATCGCCGCCGCATTCTTTAACGAAGCGCACTCCGAAGAAGCGCGCGCCTATCTTCGGCAGGGGCCGATATTGATAGCGCCAGATATTCTCCGACTCGAGATCGCCAGCATTGCTGCAAAAAAGGTATGGCGAGGTGAGACGCGCTTGGCCGTCTCAGCGGAAGCAGTCCGCACTATAGACGACTTTGTTGCAAACACCCGATCAAGCGCCAGCTTGGCGATGCGAGCTTTTAGCTTGGCTGCCGATCACCACTTTTCCGCGTACGATGCCGCATACCTAGCCTTGGCCGAAATCGAGAAGGCGCCGTTGGTTACGTTAGACGACAAGCTTATCGCTCGGACGCGGGATGCGGGTCTGGGGCGTCTGGCGAGACGCCCCAGAGGTTAATTTAGCCCTCTTCACCCTCATCGACCGCGCCGTCGCCCCCGCTTTCGGGCAGGCGTTCGACCGAGACGACCTTTTCGCCGTCGGCGGTGCGGAAGATGGTGACGCCCTGGCTGGAGCGGCCGACGATGCGGACCTGGTCCATGCGGGTGCGGATCATCTGGCCGCCGGAGGTGACCAGCAGCAGATCGTCCGTGTCCTCCACCGGGAAGGCCGCGGCCAGGCGTGCGCCCGCGCGACCGCCCAGCCCGTGGGCCGTCAGCCCCTGCCCGCCCCGGCCGGTGCGGCGATACTCATAGGCCGAGGACCGCTTGCCGAAGCCGGTTTCGGTGACCGTCAGGATGAACTGTTCGGCCGCGCCCAGTTCGGCGATGCGCTCGACCGACAGGCTGGCCTCGGCCCCCAGGTCCTGAGCGGCCTCCTCATCGACCTCGACCGGCGTGTCGTCGGTCTCGTCGCCGGCGGCGCGGCGCATGGCGTTGGCGTGTTTGACATAGGCGGCGCGCTCTTCCGGCGTCGCGTCGACGCGGCCCAGCACGGCCATGGAGATGACCTGGTCGCCGTCCTGCAGGCGGATGCCCCGCACGCCGGTGGAGTCGCGGCCCTTGAACACGCGCACGTCGTCGGCCTTGAAGCGGATGGCCCGGCCCATGGCGGTCGTCAGCATGACGTCGTCGTCGGCCGTGCACAGGCCCACGCCCACCATCCGGTCGTCGCCTTCCAGCTTCATGGCGATCTTGCCGGCGCGGTTGACGGTGGCGAAGTCGCTGAGCTTGTTGCGCCGCACGTCGCCCGAGCGGGTGGCGAACATGATGTCGTAGTCGCCCCAGGTCGCCTCGTCCTCGGGCAGGGGCAGCACGTTCATGATGCTGTCGCCCGGCTCGATCGGCAGCAGGTTGACGAAGGCCTTGCCGCGCGACTGCGGATTGCCCAGCGGCAGGCGCCAGGTCTTCAGCTTGTAGGCCTTGCCGTTGGTGGCGAAGAACAGCACCGGCGTGTGGGTCGAGGCGCTGAACACGCCGACCACCGCATCCTCGTCCTTCATCGCCATGCCGCTGCGGCCCTTGCCGCCGCGATGCTGGGTCCGATAGGCGTTCAGGGCCACGCGCTTGACGTAGCCGCCGTGGGTGACGGTGACGACCATGTCCTCGCGCGGGATCAGGTCCTCGTCCTCCATCTCGCCGTCGCCTTCCCCGATCAGGGTGCGACGCGGAACGGCGAAGTCCGCCTTCACCGCCAGCAGGTCCTCGCGGATGATGGCCAGGACGTTCTTGCGGTCCGACAGGATGGTCAGATGGCCCTGGATGGTCCCGGCCAGGCCATGCGCCTCGCCGAAGATGTCGTCGCGGCCCAGGCCCGTCAGCCGCGACAGGGTCAGGGCCAGGATGGCGCGGGCCTGCTCGTCGGTCAGGCGGATCTTGTCGCCTTCCACGATGACCGTGCGCGGATCGGCGATCAGCTCGACCAGGGCCATCATGTCGCCCACGGGCCAGGGCTTGGCCTGCAGCCGCTCGCGCGCCTCGGTCGGATCGGCCGACGAGCGGATGATGTGGATCACCTCGTCGATGTTGGCGACGGCGACGGCCAGACCGACCAGGACGTGGCCGCGGTCGCGCGCCTTGTTCAGCTCGAACTTGACGCGGCGGACCACCACCTCCTCGCGGAAGTCCAGGAAGGCCGCCAGCAGGGCGCGCAGGCCCATCTGCTCGGGGCGGCCGTGGTTCAGCGCCAGCATGTTGACGCCGAACGAGGACTGCATGGCGGTGTAGCGCCACAGCTGGTTCAGGATCACGTCGCCCGAGGCGTCGCGCTTCAGCTCGATGACGATCCGCATGCCGTGACGGTCGGATTCGTCGCGGACGTCGGCGATGCCTTCCAGGCGCTTCTCGCGCACCATTTCGGCGATGCGCTCGATCAGGGTCTGCTTGTTGACCTGATAGGGCAGTTCGGTGACGACGATCGCCTCGCGGTCCTTGCGGATTTCCTCGATCGAGGCCTTGCCGCGCACGATGACCGAGCCGCGGCCCTCGCGCAGGGCGTTGCGCGGCGCCGTGCGGCCCATGATCTCGCCGCCGGTCGGGAAGTCCGGACCCGGCACGATGTCCAGCAGCGCCTCGTCCGACACGTCCGGGTCGTCCAGCAGGACCACCGCCGCGTCGATCACCTCGCCCAGATTATGCGGCGGGATGTTGGTGGCCATGCCGACAGCGATGCCGCCCGCGCCGTTGACCAGCAGGTTCGGAATCCGCGACGGCAGGACCGCCGGCTCCAGTTCCTTCTCGTCGTAGTTCGGCTGGAAATCGACCGTGTCCTTGTCGATGTCGGCCATCAGGGCCACGGCCGCCGGCGCCATCCGGCACTCGGTGTAACGCATCGAGGCGGGCATATCGCCGTCGACCGAACCGAAGTTGCCCTGGCCGTCGACCAGCATCAGCCCCATCGAGAACGGCTGCGCCATCCGCACCAGCGCCATATAGACCGAGGCGTCGCCGTGCGGGTGGAACCGGCCCAGCACGTCGCCCACCACGCGCGCGCACTTCGAATAGGCGCGCTCAGGCGTCATGTTCAGGTCGTGCATCGAATACAGGATGCGCCGATGCACCGGCTTCAGGCCGTCGCGCGCGTCCGGCAGGGCGCGGCTGACGATCACGCTCATGGCGTAGTCGAGGTACGAACGCTTCAGTTCGTCCTCGATCGTGATCGTTGAGATGTCGGAGCCGCCGCCTCCGCCATTGATCGGGGTTGCGGCGTTTTCGTAGCTGTCGTCGGTCAAGGAAGCGTGGCTTTATGCGGCCGGAATCGGAACGTGATCCGCTGTTCCGGTTTCTAGCATTCAGGGGCTCGGGTGGCAAAGCGACGCCGCCGTGAAAGCCCGTCTCTGAAAGGACTTTCCGCATGCACGCCAAGACCCTCGCCGCCGCCCTGCTGATCGCGGCTCCGCTCGGCCTCGTCGCCGCCTGCGCCTCGACCGTCGAAGAGGCGCAACTGACGATGAACCGCGCGCCGGTCGGCGCCGGCGGACAGGCGGTCCTGGTCAACGCCGAAGGCGCCCAGATCGGCCGCGTCGAGCTGCGCCAGGGCGCGACCGGCCTGTTGATCAAGGTCGAGGCGTCGGGCCTGACGCCCGGCTGGCACGGCATCCACATCCACGCCACGGGAACCTGCGAGGCGCCCTTCACCTCGTCCGGCGCCCACATCAATCACGCCGAGCCCAAGGCCCCGCACGGCCTGCTGAACCCGAACGGCCCGGACGACGGCGACCTGCCCAACATCTACGCCGGCGCCGACGGCAAGGTGAACGCCGAACTGTTCACCACCCGCGCCCGCATCTCAGCAGAGGGGCCCGGCCAATGGCTGTGGGATCAGGACGGCTCGGCCGTCATCATTCACGCCAACGCCGACGACCACAGCACCCAGCCCATCGGCGGCGCAGGCGACCGGGTGGCCTGCGCGGCCCTCAGCGCAAGCTGACCTCCCGCCTCCTTCGCGCGACTAAGGGCCGCTGGCGTCGTCAGCGGCCCTTTTCCGTCAGCAGCCGCGTCAGCATGTCGATCTGCTCCTGCTGTTTCAGGATCATCGCGCCCAGTTGGCGGTCGCGCAGTTCGTCCAGCTTCTCGTGCAGCGCCATGATCTCGATCTCGGCCTTGAGGTTGACCTGGTAGTCGTTGGCCGCGTCCAGCCGGTCCTTCTCCGACTGCCGGTTCTGGCTCATCATGATGATGGGCGCCTGGATCGCCGCCAGCGTCGACAGCATCAGGTTCAGGAAGATGAAGGGGTACGGATCGAACGCCCCCCGTCCCAAGGCCAGGTTCAGCCCCGCCCACACAGCCAGGAACACGCCGAAAGCGCTGATGAAGGTCCAGGAGCCGCCGAAGCTGGCCACGCGGTCCGCCATCCGGTCGCCGAACGACAGCTTGCCGGCGAAGGCCTCGTTGGTGTCGCGCGTGATGGGGCGCCGGGCGGCGGTCCGGTCCAGCACCTGCCGTTCTTCCTCGTCCAGTTCGGCGTGCGGGCGCCCGAACCAGCGGTGGGACAGGCGGTCGGCGTCCAGGGAATTGCGCATGGCCAGGCTCCTGTTGGGAAGCGTCTAGATCAAGCCTTGGCGGCGCCCGCGCGCAAGCCCCGTTCGGCCAGGGCCACCACCGCGACCCCGCCCATGGCGATGGCGGCGCCGGTCAGGATCTGCGGCGTCAGCACGTCGCCCATGAAGGCCCAGCCGATCAGGATGGTGACCACGGGCGTGGCCAGCAGATAGGGGGTGACGCGGCCGGCCTCGCGCCTCTGAACCAGCCAGAACAGCAAGGTGGTGGCCATGACCGACGACACGATCCCCGCCCACAGCAGGGCCGCCCAGACCAGGGGCCCGGCGTGTCGCACCGCCTCGACCTGGCCGCGCTCGAACACCGCCGAGCCGAAGGCCAGGATCGGCAGGGTGCCGGCCGCCAGCAGGCCCTGCATCTTCAGCGGCGGGATCTAGGTCGTGCGCCGCGCCACCACCGTCGTCAGCGCCCAGGCCGCGCCGGCGGCTATACCCACCAGGATGGCGCGCCAGTCCTGGACGGCGTGGGCGTCCAGCATCATCCAGGCCACGCCGACGAAGGCCACGACCATCCCGCCCAGGGCCGCCTTGCCCAGCCGCTCCTTCAGCAACAGGAAGGCGCGGAATCCACAGCTGGTTCGCCACCGTCACCGGCGTGATGTCCGCAGCCAGGGAATAGGCGACGTAGAGCAGTCCGTACTGCAGCGCCCCGCCGACCACGACGATCAGCACCAGGCTGCGCCAATCCGGAAAGGGCGGGCGGACGAAGGGGACCAGGCAGACGGTGGCGATGGCGAAGCGCAACGCCCCGACCAGCAGCGGCGGCATCGTCTCGGTCGCCAGCTTGCCCGCCGCGTTGTTGACGCCCCAGGTGACGATGATCGCCAGGATGGCGGCGATCTCCAGCGCGGTCAGGGGATGCGGCCTGGAGGCGGCGGGAGCGGACGGGGCGGGCGCGGTCATGATCGCGCTATGGCACGCCGCGGCGCCCCCGTCCGCTCACATCGGATGACCCGACGTTTCGGTCGAAACGTCGGCGTCTCAGAAGGGGATGTCGTCGTTCAGGTCGTGCTTTCCTTGGGACCGGAAGGCTTGTTGGCGCCGCCCGTCGAGAAGCCCGAGGAATAGTCGTCGTCGCCGCGGCCGCCGCCATAGCCGCCGCCCTGCGAGGCGCCGTCGGACCGGCCGCCCAGCATGGTCAGTTCGCCCTTGAACCGGCTGACCACGATCTCGGTCGTGTACTTCTCGACGCCCTGCTGGTCGGTCCACTTGCGGGTCTGCAGCGCGCCTTCGATGTAGACGGTCGAGCCCTTCTTCACATAGTTCTCGACCACCTTGACGATGTTGTCGTTGAAGATGACGACGCGGTGCCACTCGGTCTTTTCCTTGCGCTCGCCGCTCGACTTGTCGCGCCAGGTCTCGGAAGTGGCGATCGACAGGTTGGCGATGCGGTCGCCGTTCGGCATCGACCGGATCTCGGGATCGCGGCCCAGGTTGCCGACCAGAATGACCTTGTTGACGCTGCCCGCCATGGAAACTTCCTTCTCGTATGGGTGGCGACTCGGTCGCCGGCCCGCAATTCAGCCGATGTCTTAGGCGCCGGGAGACCGGCCGCCACCCCGCATTCGACATCGCGCGCGTCAAACCGGTGGATTAACGAATGTTCCACCTTTGTTCGATCGGCGCAAGCCTGGCCTATCGCCCCTCGGGTGCCGGGGCGACGGCGACCGGGCGGCCCGTGTCGTCGCGGGCGATGGCGCCGGGAATGGCCAGGCGGCCGTCGCCGGTGCGCGCCATCGCGAAGAAGCGGCTGCCGTCCAGGCTCTGGCCGATCTTGACCCCTTCGCGGTCGATGAAGACGAACCGGCCCTGATAGGCCCCCACGATCTCCTGGTTCGATCCCCCCATCCGCAGGAAGCGCAGCCGCATCTCTTCCAGCCGCGCGGCGCAGAACTCGATCTGGGCCTGGTCGCGCGCCACCACCTCCAGGCGCGGCGGCTCGCCGTCTGGGCGGGCGACGAAATAGCAGACGCCGGGTTCGAAATCGAAATCGGGGCCCTGGCTGCACGCCCCGACGAGAGCGGCGGCTGCGAAGGCGGCGAGGGTGACGGCGGCGCGCATCAGTTCAGACCCGGGAATTGGCAGTTGCGATCCTGTTCGGCCAGGGTGCGGAAACGCGTATTGTCGGCCGATTGTTCAACCCGGCGCGGCACCAGGCGCAGGGTGGTGTCGCCCCAGCGCCCGTACTGGGCCTCTCCGGGACGAACGCAGGTCCCGGCGTACAGCGCCTGAACGCAGGCGTTCAGCCCCATGCCCGTCGACAGCACCCGCCAGTCGGAGCCGCTGTAACGCAGGCAGGGCGTGGCGGACGGCGCGGGCGACGGAGACGGTCGCGGCGCGGCGGCGTCGGGCGACGGCGCCGGCGCGGCCTCGGCCATCTCGATCGGCGGCGCCTCGGGCGGCGGCGCGAAGGCCGCCGTGGGCGCGGCCGCCAGGGCGCCGGTCTCGTCCAGGCCCACGTCCAGGGCGTCGGTCGCCAGCCCGTTGCGCTGGGCGCAGTCGGCCAGGTGGCCATGCCCACGAACTGGCCGTCGACGAAGCAGCGCAGTTCGCGCGTCGGCTCCAGCGACGGCGCCTCGGCCAGGTCCACGACCAGCCCGCCCTTGGACGCGGGGGCGCCTCGTCGGGCTGATCCCCGCCGGTGAAGACCAGGGCCAGCGCCACGGCGGCGACAACCACGACGGCCGCGCCCACGCCGATGATCACGCGATTGTCTTTGGGAAGGGCCATGCGACGGCTTTCACGGAGGGGGAGCGTCAATAACCCCGACCCGACGCCGGGCGTCAACCGTCAACAGGCGCTCAGGCCGTCGTGCTGAGCCGCGCCAGCGCCGCCTGGAAGTTGGCCGCCTGGGTGTCGTAATAGGCCGTCGAGCCGCCCTTGCCGGTCAGGCTGTTGGTCAGGGTTCCGGCGGTTTGCGGGCCTAGGCCCTTGTAGGCCGACCGGACGGTGGAGATCGCGCTGGCCAGGGCCTCGATGGAGGCCTTGATCGCCTCCTTGCCGTTCAGCGTCAGGGTGTTGGGCAGGCTCAGCCCATAGGCCTTCCTGTCCTTCGATTCAGCGCCCGCGGTCGTTGAGATCAGCCCCGGCGTCAGGCCCAGCGCGCCCAGCGCGTCCTTGCCTGGCGCGCCGGAGGAGATGACGGCGCCGGCCTTGTTGCTCTCGGCGGTGATCTCCAGCCGCTGCATGAAGGGGGCGGTCTTGTCGGTGACGACGGTCGCCTTCAGCTGGCGGCTGGAGGCGTTGACGATCTTCTTGGCCAGGGTGTCCAGCGTGTCCTTGGCCGTGATCTCCACCGTGACCGCGCGCGCGCCGTTGCCGGGCGTGACGGTGAACTGGTCGCCGACCCGCAATGCGGTGGCCTGGGTCAGCAGCTTGGCGTTGGTCTGGGTGATCTCGCCCTGCGGCAGGCCCAGCCGGTCCAGGACGCTGGCGCCGCCCGAGGCGACCGCGATCGTCGCGGGACGGGCCTGGGCGTTGTCGGCGGTCCAGGTCCGGCTCCACTCCACCGCGCCCGTCTCGGGGTCCAGGCGCGACAGATAGCCTTGGCTGGGATCGGCGTCGGAAGCGCCGGCCGCCCGGTTGGCGCCGGTGATCCAGACCTTGCCGTCCTTGACCACCACGTCGGCGGCGGTGTCGTCGCCCTCCCCGCCTATATAGGTCAGGCGGTCGCTGGCGGCCGGCTGCAGGTCAGCCGACATCACGGCGATGAAGGCGTCCGAACCGCCCCCGTGCGCCGTGGTCGGCGCGCCCAGGTCCAGCGCGGCGTTCTCGGTCTGGCCCGTCAGGATGACGCGCCCGTTGTCGATCGCGATCCCGGCGATGCTCCCTTGCGCCAGCCCCAGGTCGCGGGTCGCCGACAGCACGGGCGCGCCGTCTTCGCCCAGGGTGAACTGGCGCACCACCATGCGGCCGTTCTCCACCCCGGCGGTGTAGAGGTCCGAGCCCGAGACCGTCATGGCCTGGACGAAATCATCGCCCACGCCCCCGAACTGCGCCACCGCGCCCCCAGGCCCTGGACCGGCGCGATCGGCGTCGTCTGATGCTCCGAGAAGGCCTGCACATAGCCGTCCCAGCCGCCCAGGGCCGTGGCGCCCGGCATGGCCGAACGCGCGCGGCCGGCGACATAGACCTGGCCGTCCGGGCCGAAGCTGACCGCGGTCGCCTCGTCCTCGGCCTTGGCTCCGCGCCTCTGGGTCCACATCTCGGCCCCCGTCGCGTCGAAGACGGTGACGAAGCTGTCGGCCACGGTCTGGTCGGCGCCGCTCTTGCCCGGCTCCAGGGCGCCCGTGACCGATCCCGCGACGGCGACGCGGCCGTCGTCGCCCACGGCGATGGCGAAGCCGCTGGCTTCGCTGGCGGCGCCCAGCAGCCGGGTCGAGACCAGGTTGCCCGCGGAATCGAACTTCATCAGGGCGACGTCGCTCTTGCCCTTGATCGGTTGGTTGGCGTCGCCCGCGGTCAGGTCCGCCACGACCCACAGCGAACCGTCGGCCGCCGTCGCGCTGGCCCGCACGGTCCCGACGCCTTCCGGCAGCGCCGTCTGCCCCACCTGCCCGTCGACCGCGAAGGCGTCCCCCACGCGCGCCGCGGCGGCGGGAGCCGACCCGCCGTCGGCCTGGAACTTCAACAGCTGATCGACGCCCTTGGTCCCCACCCCTTGCGTCACATAGACCGCGTCGGAGACGGCGTCGGCCGAGAAGGACACGGTCTCGCCCACCGCGCCCTGGATCTCGAAGGCCCACTGGTCGGGGCCCGCCGGCAGGGTGATGGTCTTGTCGCCGCTCTTGACCGTCTTGGCCTCGCCGGGAATCTGCTCGTAGCTGACCCGCGTGGAGACGCCGGCGTCGCCCAGCTTGGCGTTGATGTGCTGCACCACCGCGCCGAAGGTGCGCGGCGTGTCGCCCATGTCGGCCAGGTCGATCTGGATCGCCCGCGATCCCACGGTCATGGTGAAGCGAACGTCGCCCTCGAAGGCCGCCACCGGTTCGCTTATGGCGCCCATGTGCACCGGCTGGGAGACGAAGGTGGTCGACGACTTCTCGATCCCCGCCGTCGTCTTGACCTTGGTCGAAGACACGCCCTGCACCAGGTCGACGCCCTCGAACTTCGTGGTCGACAGCCAGTCGCCGACCTCCTCCAGGCCGCTGGCGAAGCGCTTCTGCGTCTGGGCCAGTTCGATCGCGCTCAACCCCCGCTCCCCCGCGCGGTCGGCAAGGGCGCTGAGGGTCTCCAGACCCTTGTAGAGGGCGAAAAGGCGCGTGTAGTCGGCCGAGGCTCCGGCCAGATCCAGGTCCACGGCGCTTTCGTTGATCAGCCGGCGGCCGGCCAGGGCCGAGCGCACCAGGTCGCTGGGCTTCGAGGCGGTCTCGGTGCTGGACCAGGGCGCGGTCGGCTGGGTCTTCTTGGTTGCGGTCGTGGCGGCCGAGGTCGTGCTCGACGTCGTGGTGGTCGACGTCCCGAACAGGCCCAGCAGGTAGCTGTTGTCGATCATCATGCGGCTCCGCGCCTCACTCTTGCGCCAAGCCGGGATAACGCGGGGTTAAGCGAGGCCTCAGCCCTGGAACAGCGACAGGATCACCTGCGGCGCCTGGTTGGCGATCGACAGGGCCTGGACGCCCAGCTGCTGCTGAACCTGCAGGGCCTGCAACCGCGCGCTTTCCTTGGCTAGGTCGGCGTCGACCAGATTGCCGATGCCGGTCTCCAGCGAATCCGACAGCTTGCTGACGAAGACCGTGTGGCGTTCGATCTGCTTGGCCTGCGCGCCCAGGTCCGCCAGACGCGCGCTGCTGGTCGTGATGGCGGCCGTCACCGCCGTCAGGGCGGCCGTGGCGTTGGCCTCGCTGGTCAGGTCCAGGCCGTCCAGGCCCAGGCCGGTCAGCGTCATGTCCTGCGGATCCAGCGAGATGGTCTCGCTCGCGTTCGCATTGGCCAAGAAGTCCAGCGGCGCGGTGATCGACCCGTCGAAGATGTTGGCGCCGTCGAAGATGGCGTTGTCGGCGAACGACTGGATGGATTCCAGCAGCGACTGGAACTCGGCGTTGTAGGAATCCCGCGTGGCCTGGGTGGCGCTGGGTTCGGAGGCGGCCGTCGCCTTCTGCTTCAACTCGATCAGCAGGTCGGAGATCTGCTCGCCGGCGGCCAGAGAGACGTCGGCGATGGAGGTGGCGCGGTTCAGGCTGGTGGTCACCGCCTCCAGCGACCCCTTGTCCGCGCGTTGGCCCTGGGCCACGGCCCAGACCGCCGCATTGTCCTTGGCGCCCTGAACCTTCAGCCCGGTGTTGACACGGCTCTGCGTCGCCGCGAGCTGGTCGTTCGTGCGGTTCAGGTTCTGCAGCGCCACGAGCGCCGAGGCGTTGGTATGGATGCTGGTGGTCATGGCTTCGAGCCTCGGAACTTCTGTTCGAAGCAGGATTAACCATGAGTCGTGAGCGTATGGTTAACGCGCGGGCGACGCCGATCGCGCCGCGCGGCGGACGCCGGCGACGGGGCAAGACGTGGGTCCGGACCCTTCAGATGGTCGTGTCGACCACCTTGCCGCCTCGGTAGGTCGGGTCGGCGTTCAGCCGTTCCACCTCCTCGCGGGGCAGCTGACGGATCACCTCTCCGGTGACCCGATCCAGGACCTTGTAGATGAAGCGGCCTTCCGGGGTCGCCTCTATGGTCAGCCGCATTCGACTGATGTCGGCGTTGTCGTTTCGCGCGTCCGTCGCCGGGACGGCGGGCGGGGGCGCGGGGACGGCGGCGGCGACTTCGACGGCTGGGGATACGCTGGCTACACTCGCGACATGGTTGGACATGGCTCCAGGCGCGGCCTCGACCGCGCTCCTCTAGCGCAAGAGGTCGGCCGGAACGATCACGCGGATCGTCCCGGCCGGTCGTCTTAGCGGAACAGGCCGAGCAGGATCGAGCTCGACGAGTTGGCGATCGACAGGGCCTGCACGCCCAGCTGTTGCTTGGTCTGCAGGGCCGTCAGGCGGGCGCTTTCCTTGGCCAGGTCAGCGTCCACCAGGTTGCCGACGCCGGCTTCCAGGGCGTCTTCCATCTTGCTGGTGAAGGTGGTCTGACGCTCCAGCGACTTCGACTGGGTGCCCAGGGTCGCCAGGTCGGCCGTGAAGGCCTCGATGGCGGTCTGGACTTCGGCGGCCGTGGCGCCCGCGGGCGTCGCGTCGGCCGGAGCGGCCATGCCCACGGTGTAGGTCGTGCCGCTGGTGTCGGAGATCACGTCGACCGAGGCGGTCCACAGGTTCTCGCCGTCGAAGTTGGCGCCGGCCAGGGCGTTGTCGATTTCGGTCTGCAGGGCGTCATAGTCGGCTTGCAGAGCCGTGGTCGTGGCGGTCGAGCCGCCGGCTTCGATGGCCACCGCCAGGGACTTCATTTCGGTCAGGGCCGAGATGACGGTGTCGCCGGCCGCCAGGGCCACGTCGACGATCGATTGGCCGCGTTGCAGCGACTGCTTGACCGAGGTCAGCGAGCCCAGTTCGGCGCGCTGGTTGGTGGCGATGGCGAAGATCGCGCCGTTGTCCTTGGCCGAGGAGACGGCCTGACCGGTGCTGACGCGGTTCTGGGTGGTGGCGAGCGCCCGGCTGGTGGCGTTCAGGGACTGCAGCGCGACGTTGGCGCCGTAGTTCGTGTTGATGCTGTTAGCCATTTTGGCTGTCCTTCTTCACTTCGTGGTGTCCGGCGTCGTTTTGACGGCCGGGGGCCTTTTGCCCACCTGGATGGAAGCAAATGCCGGGCCAGAGCGAAGATTAACGGGCCAACGCAAGACCCGCTCATATTATTGATTTTGCTGAGTTATATCGCCGTTTACGTTAAGGCTGCGGCAGGAAATGCCGGGTCGGCGGCAAGGTCTGCCGGGCGCCCGGCAAAATCTGCCCGGCACGAACTGCCGGACAAGCAAAAAGGCGGCCGAACCCGGGTTCGGCCGCCTTTGCGAGGTCAGGCGCCTTGCGGCGCGAGGGCTTAGCCCTGGAACAGGCCCAGCAGGATCTGGCTGGACGAGTTGGCGATCGACAGGGCCTGCACGCCCAGTTGCTGCTTGGTTTGCAGGGCCGTCAGGCGGGCGCTTTCCTTGGCCAGGTCGGCGTCCACCAGGTTGCCGATGCCGGCTTCCACCGCATCCTGCATCTTGCTGTTGAAGGTCGTCTGGCGTTCCAGCGACTTGGACTGGGTGCCGATCGTGGCCAGGCTGGCGGTGAAGGATTCGATCGTCGTCTGCACGGCCGCGGCGGTGGCGGTGGCGGGCGTCGGGTCCACGGCGGCGGCGAAGCCGATGTCGTAGGTCGTGCCGCCCGTGTCGGTGATCACGCTGTTCACCGCGCCGTCGGTCCACAGGTTGACGCCGTCGAAGTTGGCGCCGGCCAGCGCCGCGTCGATCTCGTCCTGCAGGGCGTCGTAGTCGGCCTGGAGCGCGTCGGTGGTGGCGGTCGAGCCGCCGGCCTCGATCGCGACGGCCAGCGCCTTCATTTCGGTCAGGGCGGACACCACGGTGTCGCCGGCCGTAGGGCCACGTCCACGATCGATTGGCCGCGTTGCAGCGACTGGCGCACCGAATTCAGGGCGCCCAGTTCGGCGCGTTGATTGGTGGCGATGGCGAAGATGGCGCCATTATCCTTGGCCGTCGCCACGGCCAGTCCCGTGCTGACACGGTTCTGCGTCACGGCCAACGAACGGTTGGTCGCGTTGAGGTTCTGCAGGGCCACCAGGGCGCCCGCGTTCACATTGATGCTGTTGTTAGCCATTTTGGCTGTCCTTTTTCACTTCGTGTGATGTCCGACGCCATTTTGGCGGCCGGGAGCATTTTGCTCGGTCTTCCAGGAGCAAGGTCGAGGCCAGGCGTCAGGCGCGCCGGCCGCCCGCTAACCCATTGAAACTATTACATCTCATTGCAAGGCTGGCGGTGACGCCGGGCAAGCTTGTCCGCCTCACGGCAGAAGTTGCCGGGTCGAAGCTGCCGGGCGAGGGTTCAGTCGGCCCCGCGCGCCCGGTCCTGCAGGGCCCGCTCGGCCAGCAGGGTCTGGACCGCCAGCCGGCGCGCGGCGTCGCAGGCCACGATCTGGCCGCCGCGCGCCGCATAGGCCGCCTCCAGGTCGCCCACGGCGGGGTCAGCGGGCAGGGTCGCCAGGGCGCACGGCCGCGTCGCCGCTTCCGGCAGGACCAGCCGCACCGGCGCAGCCGTCAAGGTCGGGGGCGATCCCGCACAGCTCGCCGTCATGACGACGCAGGCGATCGGCGCGATCGGTTTCAAGGGGCTGATGGGCATCGGCGGCGCTCCTGGCCTGGTCGAGGGCGGCGGCCGTGACCTGGCCGACCGTCGCCTCGCGTTGATGGAATTGGTCGAGGCGGCGCATCTGGTCGGCGGCGCCCTGGGCCTCCAGGCGGCGCGCGTCGGCCTCGGCCCGGCCCAGGGCGGCGCCCGCCTCGGCCCGCTCCAGCCGCCGCCGATCGAACCCCAGCGGATCCCAGCGCAGGCCCAGGCCGCCCAGCAGCGCCGACAGCAGGACCAGCGCCGTCACGCCGCCGGCGATCCAGGCGGCCGCGCGCATAAGGACGCGGGGGCTCATGCAAACGCCTTCCGGTCCAGTTCGAAATGAGGGCCGTCGCGCAGGGTGGGCCAGTCCCCGCCCCAGACGATGGGCGTGCCCCGCGCGGCCGCGGCGGCGCGGAAGGCCTCGGCGATCCGGCCGTACAGCGGCCAGTCCCAGCGCACGCGCCCCTCCACCAGGGCGGCGACGTCCACCGCGTGTCCGGTCAGGTGGCGCGAGCTCAGCGTCCGGCTGGCCCCGGCGCGCACCAGGGCCGCCTGCCGCGCGGGCGAGCGCAGCCCCTCGGTGACCATGAAGTCGACCGGCGTGATCAGGATCGCAGCCTCCACCACCGCGACCAGGGCCGGATGAACGCCCTGAAGCCGCGCGAGAGAGCGGGTCGAGAGTCTGTAGCTCATGGCCGCCCCCGAACCGCCAGGCGCAGGCGCAGATTGGCCGCCACCGCGGCCAGTTGCTGGGCCGTCGGCGCCACCAGGTACAGGACCAGGATCAGCGCCATCAGCGTCATCAGTCCGTTCGCCGTCTCTGGCAGGCGTTCGGGCGGCGTCGCCCGCACCGCGCCCCGCAGCAGCCAGAACAGGGCGGCCGTCACCGTGAAGGCGTAGAGCCTGCGCCAGAACCAGCGCCCCTCGGCCAACGGCCGCGCCGGTCGTCTCGTCCCCAGCCGCTTCACCATGTCTCCTCCTCCCCCTCCAGAGGACCGTCGCGGCGGCCGTCGGCCATGCCGCGCCAGTCGTCCTCGCTCAGGCTGGCGGGAACCTCCCAGGTCTCCTCGTCCAGCACCTCGACCGCCTCGGGCGCGCGCAAGCGTCTCATCGCGGTCACCCGATCGCCGTGACGCGCACGGCGCCCGGCGCGCCCGCCCCGCCCGCGCCGGACAGGCTCTGGCCCGCGCCGCCGCCGCCTCCGCCGCCGCCGTAAAGGCCGCCCGCGCCGCCCGGCTGTCCCGACCCCGAGGCCAGGGCGCCGGCTCCGCCGCCGCCGCCGCCCGCCATCGACAGGGCCGCCGATGGCGCATCGCCTCCCGCGCCGCCGGAACTGGCGCCGCCCGTCCCGCCTTGGCCGGGTCTCAGGATCACCGCGCCCGCGCCGCCGGCCCCGCCCTGGCGCGCCGCGTTGGAGGCGCTCAAGCCCCCACCCGCGCCGCCCCCGCCTGGTCCGGACGGCAGGGCCGACGCGGCGCCCGCTCCCGCCGTGCCGGAGATGGAGGACGCCCCGCCGCCGTTGGCCGGCTGCACGCCGCCGCCGCCCGCGCCCGCCGCGCCCGAGGCGGCCAGTCCCCCGCCGCCGCCCAGGCCGCCGTGGGCCTGGAGGATCGTCTCGCCGTTCAGCCGGACGCCGCTGACGCCGCCGGCGGCCCCGGCCTGTCCCGCTCCGCTGACGGCCGCCCCGCCCGCGCCGCCCGGTCCGACGTCGATCAGGATGTCGCCGTCCAGGACGGCCGCGGGCCAGCGCGCTTCGGACACGCCGCCCGCGCCGCCGCCCCCGCCGCCGTAACGGACCGTGCCCGCCGCCCCGGCCATGCCGGACCCGCCGCCGCCGCCGCCGCCGATGGCCACGACCTCGATCCACCGCGCCCAGGCGGGCGGCGAATAGGCGGCGTCGGCGGTGAACAGGACGCTTTCGACCCGCGCGGCCCCCTGGTCGAACGACACCCGGCCGGTGGCGCGGTCCACCGACCAGGCGGTGCGCCAGGTTCCGCCGTCCGCGCTGACCTTCAGGCTCAGGTCGTCGTTTCCGACCAGCCCCAGCTCGGCTCGGCCGCCGTAGCCGCTCTGGAACAACAGCGACAGCACGTCGCCCGCCGCCTCCTTGTTCAGCGTCATCCGCAGGTCGCCGTCGCCGCTTTCTCCGGCGCCCAGGGCCGTGAACAGCAGCTTGTTGACCTTGGCCGCGAAGGGATTGGCCGCGTCCGCCGTGGTGTTGATCCCCAGCCGCAGCACGCTCAGCGCGTCGCCGCTCGCCCCGCCGATCCAGTCCGCCAACGACGTCCAGCCGGCGTCCGTTCGCGTCACCACCTCCTCGGCGTCCAGCACCACGGCCAGCAGGCCCCGCGGCGCCGGAACGACCGCCCAGCCGCCCGCCTCGTAACGCATCAGGTCGCCCGCCGCCCGGCCGCTCCAGCCGGCGCCGGTCGGATCGTCGGGCAGGATGTAGAGGTCGCCCTCGCCCGGCGCGGCGGGAGCCTCGGCGGTCGTGCGGCTGATCACGGCGGTCTGCAGCAGGGCGTCCAGCCGCGTCAGGGCGGTGTTCAGGGTCACGTGCTTCTGCATCTGGCCCGCGGCCAGATAGGGCAGCGCCAGGCGGGCGCTGAAGTCGTCGCTCATCGCAATCTCCATCGGTGTGGAGATCAGCCTGACTCAGCCGCCGACCCAGGCGCGCCGCTCGTCGTTTCGACCCGTCAAGCCGTTGATCGCGAACGCGACTTTCTTCGGAATTGGGATGGCTGGCGGCGTCCGGCGCGCGCAATCAGTCGTGCAGATAGACGATGCGCTTCAGCTTGGGGTCGTCTCGCACCGTGGCCAGGTGCCGCTCGTGATCGCCGCTGGCGCGCGCCGCCGCCTCGTTGTCCTCGACCCAGTGGGTCGCCTCGATATGTTTCTGCAGGGCGCGGGCGGCCAGCAGCTGCCCGGGAAAGAAGGTGTCCACCAGATCGCCCGCCAGGGGGACGGTTCCCGTGGCCGTGTCGACGGCCATGTAGGCGGCCATGCGCGCCAGCACCGCCGGCGTGGCCCGCGCCCGCGTCGCCTGCCACATCAGCCACCCCGCCGTGCCGACGGTATAGGCCGTGCCCACCACCGGAACCCAGGTCAGCAGGGCGTCCATGCCGAAGCCGACGGGACCGATGCCGATGACCCGGTCCGAAAGCTTCTTCACGCCCTCGACATTGGCCCAGATCTTCTCGATATCCGCGATGGTCCGCCCGGCCATTGTCCCCTCCTGCCGACGATCAACGCCCGATCATGCCCCTCGTTCAACCGCAAAGCCTGTCGCTGCCGCTGATCCTGAGATGGGCGGCCAATGCGGTCGCGATCTGCGGCTTCCTGGGCGCGGCGAGCTTCGGCCTGGCGGCGCTCAGCGGGATCGGCCACCGCTGGGTCGACATCCTGGCCCAGTTCACCGCGCCGGTGCTGATGGCGGCCCTGATCGCCGCCCTGGCCTGCCTGATCCTGCGCCTTTGGCCGGCCGCCGTCGCGGGCGGCCTGGCCTGCCTGGTGCTGGCCGTCGCGGTCTGGCCGCAGTGGACGCCCCCAAGGGCCGGCCCCAGGCGGGCGCGCCGATCGTGCGGGTCTATTCCGCCAACGTCTGGGCCCTGAACACCGATGTCGCGGCCATGGCCCGGTCCATCGCCGCCGCCGACGCCGACGTGGTGATCCTGGTGGAGTTCGGCGACGCCCCGGCCGCCCGCATCGACCAGGTGCTGGCCGGCTATCCGCATCGCGCCCTGCTGGGGCGGATCGACCGACCCGGCGGCCCGGCCCGGTCGGTGATCGCGTCTCGCCGTCCGATCCTGCGCCAGCTGCCCGATCCGCCGGACGGCCTCAGCACCGTGGGCGCCGTCGTCGATACGGCCCTGGGTCCGATCACCGTCTTCGGCGTCCACCTGACCCGCCCGTGGCCGTTCCAGTATCAGTGGGGCCAGATCACCCAGGTCATGGCCCTGGACGCGCGCCGGCGCGCCGCGCCCGACCATCCGGTCATCGCCGCCGGCGATTTCAACAGCGTCTCGACCGCGCGCATCGGCCGGCAGATGAAGACCGACCTGGGCCTGGTCCCCGCGCCCGGCTGGCCCGGCACCTGGCCCAGCCGACTGCCCGCCTTCCTGGGCATCACGATCGACCAGGTCTGGCGTTCGCCCGACCTGGCCCTGCTGTCGCGCCGCCTGGGAGAGCCGACCGGATCAGACCACCGCCCGGTCGTCACCGAATTCACCCGCGCGGCCGAATAAGCGCCCGCAGCCGCGCCTCGTGCCCGTCGGACGGAAAGTCGGCGGCGATCCAGTCCGCCTCGAACGCCTTGAGCAGGCGCCCCGTCTCGGGCCCGGGCGCAACGCCCAGCCGCGCCAGGTCGTGTCCGCCCACCGGCATCCGCGGCGGCGTCCAGGTTTCGGCCAGGACGCGCAGCGGCGCGCCGTCGCCGCCGCCCTTCGCCTCGGCCCGCGCCAGACGATCCTCGAACGCCGCCCGGCCTAGCCGATAGAGGGCCGCGCGCGCCGCCGCCGGCGCCGCGCCCGGCGCGACCGGCGGTCCGTCCGCGACCATGACGGCCAGCCGATCCCGCAGCGCGTTCGACAGGCGCAAACGCCGGGCCGCCGCCCTCACCGCCGCCTCGTCTTCCGGCAACAGGGCCGACAGCCTCAGCGCAGGATCGGGGCTGAGGGCGCACATGGCCTCGAACATCGCCGGCGGTTCGGCTTCGGGCAGGATCTGCGCCAGCACGCCGCTGTCCGTCATGGCGCGCAGGGCCGGGCGCGGATCGGGCGCGGCCAGCAGTTTCAGCAGTTCCTTCGACACCCGCTCGGCCGACAGGCGCGCCATGCCGTCCTTCAGCCGCGTGCACGCCGCCAGACCCGCCGCGTCGGGCGCGCCCCGGCCGTACCAGGCGTAGAAGCGGAAGAAGCGCAGGATGCGCAGATAGTCCTCGCGGATCCGGGTCTCGGCCTCGCCCACGAAGACGACCCGCCCGGCAGCCGCATCCGCCAACCCGCCCCCCATCGGATCGAACACCGTACCCTGCGCATCGGCGTAGAGGGCGTTCAGCCGGAAGTCCCGCCGCGCCGCGTCCTCGGCCCAGTCCTCGGTGAAGGCCACGACCGCGCGCCTCCCGTCCGTCTCCACGTCGCGCCGCAGGGTGGTGATCTCATAGGGCCGGCGCCCCGAGACGCCCGTGACCGTTCCATGCTCGACGCCCGTGGGCACGGCCTTCAGGCCCGCCGCCTTCAGCGCCTGGATCGTCTGTTCGGGCCTCAGGCGGGTGGCGATGTCGATGTCGTCGACCGGTTGGCCCATCAGGCTGTTGCGAACGCAGCCGCCGACGAAGCGGGCGCAGTCTGTCCCGCCCGCCGCCGCCAACGCCGCCATCACCGCCCGCGTCGAGGCCGCGCGCAGCCACGGCTGGTCCGCCATCGAGGCCGTCACGCCGCGTCCTCGCCGGCGGCGGCGCCGGGCGCGGCCTCGTCGCCATAGAGGCGCGCGTGCAGCCCCTTCAGTATGCCCGCGGTCGCCCCCCAGATGTAGCGCTCTCCCCACGGCATGGCCCAGAACCAGCGCCGCAGACCCGCGTCGACATCGTAGAAGTCCTGGCGGTGGTTGGCCGCGTCCATCAGGAAGTCCCAGGGCGTCTCGAACACCTCGGCCACCTCGTCCGGCGACGGCGTGACGCGCGGCGGCTCGCGCAGCCAGCCGACCACCGGCGTCACCAGGAAGCCCGTGCCGGTCTCATAGGCGTCCGACAGGCCCAGGACCTCCACCGCCGCCGGGGCCAACGCCACCTCCTCGTCCGCTTCGCGCAGGGCGGCGGTCACGGCGTCCTCGCCGGGGTCCAGCCGCCCGCCCGGAAAGGCGATCTGGCCGGTGTGGCTGGCCAGGGTGTCGGCCCGGCGGGTCAACAGCACCGTCGCCCCTTCCGCGCGCGCCACCACGGGCACCAGCACCGCCGCAGGCCTCAGCTCGGCCTTCACCCGGTTCATCGTCGGGTTCAGGTCGAAGTCGGACCGCGCAGCCTGGAAGCCCGGCCGCCAACTGTCGACCGGCGCCAGCCGCTCGACCAGCCGCGTCCTCAGCGTCTCCAGGCTCACGACAGCGCCCCCAGATCGAACGCCTGGCCGGCCGAGCGCAGCACCAGTCGCCCGTCGACCGCCTCGGCCGCCTCGACCATGTCGTAGAAGACCGGCCGCACGATCCGCGCCCACAAGTCCCGCCGCACATGGAGGCGCGGGCGCGGCTCGCCCGTCGCCGCGTCGGTCTCGACGACGATGGGATTGGCCGCATCGACGCGAACCTCGTCGCCGACGTCGGTCGTGAAGATCAGCGCGTCGCGCTCGCGGCGCATGGCCACCGCGCGGAACGGCAGATCCTCCACCCCGATCCGCAGTTTCTCGACCGGCGTGACCAGATGGTAGCCGTCCGGATCCTTGCGCAGGACGGTGGAGAACAGCCGCACCAGCGCCTCGCGCCCGATGGGCGACCCCTCGTGCATCCATACGCCGTCGGCGCGGATGACGATGTCGATCTCGCCGCAATGCGGCGGATTCCACAGATGCACCGGCGGCAGGCCGCGCCCCGGCGCCTGGCGGGCGGCCTCGGTGACGGCTTCAAGGCCGGCGCTGGCTTTGGGCGTGATCGTCGTCATGTGCGAACATGACTTAGGCCGCTCGCGCGGTCTCGAAAAGGCGTCAGCCGATACGGACAGGGCCCTCGACGCGCTCGACCCCCGCGCCCAGCCAAAGGATCCGCCGCCGGTCCACCGGCCCCGGCAACGCCGCGCCCGGCGCGGGCTGGAAGCCGAAACGCTCGAAATAGGGCCGGTCGCCGACCAGAAGCACGCCGCCGACGCCCATTCGGCGCGCCTGGTCGACGCAGGCCTGCACCAGTTCGGCGCCCAGCCCGTCGCTGCGCGCGGCCTGGTCCACGGCGATCGGGCCCAGAAACAGCGCGCGCGTTTCGCCGACCAGGATGGGCCACAGCCGGACCGAACCGATCACCCGGTCGTCCTGGCGCGCCACGAAACCGGCGCTTGGGGTCGAGCCCTCTCGCAGCCGCTCGGCCGTCTTGGCGAAACGGCCCGGCCCAAACGCGGCCAGGACCAGCGCCTCCACGCCTTCGGCGTCGGCCGGGGTCTCGGCGTCGATGCGGCTGGCGGCCGAGGGCTGGACGAGGGCGTGCGACATGGGCGCTCCGGTGCGGGCGCGCGCACCTAGGACCAAAGCGGCGCCAAATCAAGGCGCGCGGTTCGCCTCAGCCCGCCTTGGAGAAGTCCGGCGCCCGCTTCTGGGTGAAGGCCATGAAGGCCTCCATCGCCTCCGGGCTCTTCATCTGCGATCCGAAGGCCTCGCCCTCGCGCTGCATCCGCGTCCACAAGGCCTCGGCGTCGCGCATCAGGCGCTTGGTCTTGCGGATCGAATTGGGCGCGCGCGCCGCCAGGGCGGCGGCCAGGGCGGCGGCCGTCTCTTCGACCTGGCTGGCCGGAACCGCCCGGTTGGCCAGGCCCCAGGCCAGGGCCGTGCGGCCGTCGATCGCCTCGCCCAGGGCGAACAGTTCAAAGGCGCGCTGGTGACCGATCGCCGCCGGCAGCAGCAGGCTGGACGCCGCCTCCGGCGCCAGGGCCAGATTGACGAACGGGACCGACAGCAGGGCGTCCTCGGCAACGACCACCATGTCGCAATGAAGCAGCATGGTCAGGCCGATGCCGACGGCCCGCCCCCTGACGGCCGCCACCAACGGCTTGTCCAGATCCGCCAGGGCCTTCAGGAAACGGAACACCGCCATGTCGAAGGGCTGCTCCGTCTGCGAACCGATGGCGATGAAGTCGCCGATGTCGTTGCCGGCCGAGAAACTGTCGCCCTCGGCCTTCAGCAGCACCGCCCGGACGGCGGCGTCGGCGCGCGCGCGCTCGGTCGCCTCCGACAGGGCGGCGTACATGGCCTGGGTGATGGCGTTCTTCTTGTCGGGGCGCGCCATCACGATGCTGAGCACGCCGTCGTCGAGATCGGTGCGGATGTGTTCGCTCATCAGGCTTCCTCGTCCCTTTCGACGTTCGACCACCAGTCGACGCCGTTCGTGTCGCGCGTCCGCCGTGCGCGGCCGCGCCTTTCCAGATAGTTGAGGTGCGCCTGGGCCTCGCCCGTGGCCATGCCCAGCATCGCATCCCCCACCGCCCGGCCGAACACGGCCGGAAAGGCGTCCAGCACCCTAGTCGGTTTCCGCAGCGTCCGTTCAAGTCGTTTCAGCGCGGTTTCGTGCCCGCGCCTCAAGGCGGCCAGCCGTTCGTGAACGCCTCGGAACGGCTCTCCGTGCGAGGGCAGGATCAAGGCGTGCGCCGGCAACAGGGCGCGCAGCCTGGCCAGGGAGTCCATCCAGTCGCCCAGGGGATCGGCGTCCGGCTCGGTCGGCCAGACGGAGACGTTGGAGGAGATGCGCGGCAGGATCTGGTCCCCGGCGATGAAGACGTCGTCGGACGTCCGCCACAGGCAGACGTGCTCGGGGCTGTGCCCGGCCCCGACCACCACCCGCCATTCCTCGCCGCCGATCGTCAGCGCCTCGCCGTCCTGCAACCGCGTGAAGGCGCGCGGCAGGGGGCTGACCCCCTTGCCGAACATGCCGTAGCCTTCGCGCCAGGCGGCGATCTGCTGATCGCTCCACCCGGCGGCGCGATAGAAGACCTCGCCCTCCGGCGGCGCGTCCCCCGCGCTCTCGGCCGCCAGCGTCCGTCCGGTCAGATATTCCGTCCGCGACATCGAAGCGGCGCGCCCGTCCGCCGACACAGCCAGCCGGCCAGGCCGATGTGGTCGGGATGCATATGGGTGCAGATGACCCGCGTGATCGGCCGCCCCTGCAGCGGACCGGCAAGCAGGGCCGTCCAGGCCTCGATCGAAGCCGGCGTGTTCAGCCCCGCGTCGATCACGGCCCATCCAGCCCCGTCGTCCAGGACATGGATATTCACGTGGTCGAGTTGGAACGGCAACGGAAAGCGCGCCCACAGCACGCCTGGCGCGATGTCGTGCGCTTGACCCGGCAAGGGCGCGGCATGATCCAGATATGCCACGTTCAAAGCCGGTCTCGGTGGGCGGATGCAGGGCTTGAACCGTCCAAGTGCGTCTCCATTCGAAACGCTATGGTTAGGCCGGTCAGGCGTTCACGTCCAGGCACGCCGCCTTATGGTCAACCTTGACGACGCTATCTTCAGGAGACAAGGCTCCCGCAAGACCTTTCCGGCTTGTAATGAGGATTGTCCGGTGTTGAAAAAATCGTTGGCCGCCATGTGCGGCGTCGCTGCTGCTCTTTTGGTTGGCACGCCCGTCTTTTTGACGCCGACTACGGCGTTCGCGGAGATGTCCGGACAGTCCACCCTGCTCCGCGGTGGTCGCTCCAACGAATATCAGGATCAGCGTGAGCAGCAACGCGAATCGCGT
Organism: Brevundimonas albigilva; assembly: GCF_023503965.1. Lineage (GTDB taxonomy): Bacteria > Pseudomonadota > Alphaproteobacteria > Caulobacterales > Caulobacteraceae > Brevundimonas > Brevundimonas albigilva. The sequence continues at coordinate 1,003,457 of NZ_CP097298.1, forward strand.
CGCCAACAGCGCGAGGGACGTCAGGAGCGGCAGCAAGAGGCAGCGCCTGCCGATCCCGAGAAAGCCAAGGCGGATGCCCAGACAGCTCTAACCGCCACCGGCTCGTCATGCTCGGTGACCGAGGCTAAGTTGCTGGGCCAAACGGCCGAACGGGTCGATCTCTTCGAGGCGGTCTGCGCTACCGGCCCTGGCTATATCGTCGTCGCTTCGACACCGCCTCAGGCCGTGGATTGCGCTCTGCTGGCGAGCCAGGCCGAAACGGCGCGTGCAGCGGATCCCGCTGCGGACGTGGGAACGCTCTGCACGCTTCCGGCGAACCAGAATATCGCATCCGTCTTCTCCGGTTATGCGCGCGAAGCCGGCATTTCTTGCGACGTGGACGAAGGTTTGGCGATTGGGCAAACCTCGACCGGTGAAACCGTGTATGAAATCGGCTGCTCCAACTCCGACGGCTACTGGCTCGAAAAGACAGCCTCCGGCTGGACCAAGACCCCCTGCCTGCAGATCATGAGCCAAGGCAAGGCGTGCCGCTTTACGACCGTCGCCGAACAGGTCTCGGATTTGCAAAAGCTGTTTACTGGTACGGACGCCTCGGATTGCACCGTTCAGCAGATCAAGCTGATGGGGCAGAATGCGAATGGCCAGTTCATTGAGGCCAAATGCGAAGCGGCCGGCACAGGTTACATCGCCCGCATCAAGGATGGTGCGGTTGCCCAGGTTTACGGCTGCCCGGCGCCGACGATCGGCGGCGGCTGCACATTGACCACTACGCCGGAAGCCGACGCGACCGAACAGTAAGCCGTCGCCGCATCACTTCCCAGACGCCGCCGGATCGCAACGGCGGCGTCTTTGTTTCTGTCGCCCTCTTTCCCCGAACCGAGACGCGGCCTAGCGTCCCCGCCATGCGCATCGCCACCTGGAACGTGAATTCGATCAACGCCCGCCTGCCCACGGTGCTGGCGTGGATGGAGCAGGCCAATCCCGACGTCGCCTGCTTCCAGGAGATCAAGTGCGTGGACGAGAAGTTCCCGCGCGAGGCGTTCGAAAGCCTGGGCTACAACATCGAGACCCACGGCCAGAAGTCCTACAACGGCGTCGCCCTGCTCTCGAAACACCCGATGTCCGATGTCCGGCGCGGCCTGCCGGACGACGAGGCGGACGAACAGGCCCGGTATCTGGAAGCCCTGATCGAAGCCCCCCGCCCGATCCGGGTCGGGGCGATCTATCTGCCCAACGGCAATCCGATCGGGACCGAGAAGTTCGACTACAAGCTCGCCTGGTTCGACCGGCTGAACGCCCATGCGCGTCGCCTCCTTGCCCATGAGGAGCCGTTGGCGCTGTGCGGAGACTACAACGTCATCCCCGAGCCCGAGGACGCCCGCAATCCCGCCGCCTGGACCGACGACGCCCTGTTCCAGCCCCAAAGCCGCCGCGCCTTTCGCGCGCTGAAGAACCTGGGCCTGGCCGATGCGCATGAGATCGGCGACGAACCGGCCGGGACCTATACCTTCTGGGACTATCAGGCCGGCGCCTGGCAGCGCGACCACGGCATCCGCATCGACTTCGCCCTGCTGTCTCCGCAGGCGGCGGACCGCCTTCGCGGCGTCGAGACCCACCGCGAGGCCCGGGACATGGAAAAGCCCAGCGACCACGTGCCGGTGGTGATCGACCTCGACCTGGAGGGCTGAGCGTCATGGCCGACGCCTTCAGGGTGGTCCTGCTGGTCGCCCTGGCGGCCGCGCTGTTGACGACGCTGGCGCTGGGTCTGTCCTGGTGGATGGAGCCGTCCCGGCGGATGCGGCGCGCCCTGCTGAAGGCGCTGGGCGGCGCCCCGGAGGTCGAGGCCATGGCGGTCGGCGAAGGCCGGGCCTGCGCCCTGAACTTCGATGTCGAGCAGGTCGTCGTGCTGTGGGCCAACGGCGCCCACGGCCTGGCCTACCATTTCCAGGAGGTGGACGGGGGCGAGATCATCGTCGACGGCCATGTCGTCGCGCGGGTCCGCCGCGGCGAGGCGCGCAAGGCGCTGGACGTCATGGCGCCGGACGCCGAACAGGTGGTGCTGCGGCTGATGTTCGCGGACGCCCGGAACCCGGAGTTCGAACTGGCGCTGTGGGACGCCGCCGCGCCCGCCCCGACGGGATCGCCGGGCGAAGCCCTGCGGCTGGGCCGGCGCTGGCTGTCTCATCTGGAAGCCCTGCTGAAGGGGTGAGCGCCGGCGTTCGGGGGCTTTCGATCCCCGCGCGGGAGCGCTAGAAGCGGCGGCTCGTTCCCCCTTCTCGCATCCCCTGAAGGAGCCCGCCGTGGCCCGCCTTTTCGACGCCTACATCGTGGCCGACTGGACCGCCGCCGAGACCAGGAAGCTGGGCGACAACTCGTTGTGGATCGGCGTGGCCAAGCGCGACGTGCGCTTCCGTCTGTACACGGAGACGCACAATGTCGCGACCCGCGCCGAGGGCGAGGCCCTGCTGAACAGCCTGCTGGCCGATCACCGAAAGCGCGGCGATCGGGTGCTGGTCGGCTTCGACTTCAACCTGGGCTATCCGGCGGGCACGGCCGCGCGGCTGAAGTTGTCCGGCGCGCCCTGGCAGGCGATGTGGAAGTTCATCGCCGCCAACGTGGTCGACAAGGCCGACAACACCAACAACCGCTATCAGGTGGCGGCCAAGATGAACCGGCTGATGACCGACGAGGCCTGGCCGCTGTGGGGCGCGCCGGCCAAGCAGGCGCAGCGCTGGCTGACCACCACCAAGCCGCCGCAGGGCACGGGCGACATCCCCGAGTTCCGCGCCACGGAGGACGCGGCGCGCAAGGGGCGGCTTCAGCCCAAGAGCGTCTGGCAGATGCACGGCGCCGGCGCCGTCGGCGGCCAGACCCTGGTCGGGATTCCCGCCGTGCGCCGCCTGCTGGAGGCCCTGGGGCCTTCGGGCGCCGTCTGGCCGTTCGGCACGGGTTGGCGCGCCCTGACCCCGGAGGACGTCGCGCCGCTCTCAGCCCTGGTGGTCGAGGTGTGGCCGTCGATGTTCGACGCCCGGCCGGCCGAAGGCGAATACAAGGATCAGGCCCAGGTCCGCGCCACGGCCGAGGCCCTGGCGCGGCTTGACGACGCGGGCGACCTGGCCGGCGCCTTCGCCCCGCCCAAGTCGGCCGCCCCGGAACTGATCGACCGGGTCGAGCAGGAAGAAGGCTGGATCCTGGGCGTCTGACGCCCGCCCGGCCCTTCCTCGCCCGGCGTCAGGCTTGGGGCGTCCAGCCGCCCGCCAGCGCCTTGAACAGGGCGATCTGGTAGGTCGAGACCAGGGCGTCGGACTGCGCCAGCGCCGCCTCGGCCGCCGCCTGGGTGCGTTCGGCGTCCAGCACCAGCAGGAAGCTGTCGGCGCCCGCGTTGAACCGCTGGCGCGATAGGCCGGCCGCACGGGCCGCCTGGTCGCGCGCCTCGGTCAGGGCCGCGCGGCGGTCCAGTTCGTTGGCGTAGTTCGACAGCGCCGTCTCGGTTTCCTGCAGCGCGCCCAGCACCGTCTGGTCGAAGGTGGCCAGGGCGGCGTCGGACAGGGCGCCCGCCTGCTGGATCCGCGCCCGTGCGGCGAAGACGTTGGGGAAGGACCAACTGATCAGGGGGCCGAAGCTGAAGCGGAAGTTCTCGCTGTCGCCCAGGCCGTCGGACTCCAGCGCCGTGGACCCGATGGAGCCCCCCAGGCTGATCGAGGGGAACAGGTCCGCGGTCGCCACATTGACCCGCGCCGCCGCCGCCGCCAGGTCGGCCTCGGCCTGGCGCACGTCGGGCCGGCGGGCCAGCAGCTGGGCGCCGTCGCCGACGGGAATGGGCTGGCCGAGCTGGGGCGGACGCACGCAGGCGGCGGCCGCCGCGCTGGCCTCGCCCGGCGTCACGCCGGTCAGGGTGGCGAGGCGGAACAGGGCCTCGTTGCGGCTGGCGCGCAGGGTCGGCAGGGTCGCCGACGTCTGGGCGACGGCCGCGCGCGCGCTGGCGACGTCCAGACCGGTGCCCGCGCCGCCTTCCAGCAGGCGCTCGGTCAGGCGCAGCGTGTCCCGCTGCAGGCCCAGAGTCCGTTCGGCCACGGCGATCTGAGCATTGGCCGAACAGGTGTCGGCATAGGCCCGCGCCGTCTCGGCCGCGACCGTGACCTGAACGGTCGCGAAGGCGGCCTCGGCGGCGCGTACGTCGGCCCGCGCGGCGCGGATGGTCGATTCCACCCGGCCGAACAGGTCGATCTCGTAGGAGGCGTCCAGGCCGACGTCATAGCTGTCGACCTCGGGCGCGTCCTCGCCCGCCGGCAGGCCCTGGACCGTCGCGGCCGAGGCCCGGCTGCGCTGGTAGGAGGCGCTGGTCGAGGTCGTCGGCAGCCGGCCGGTGCGCGCCTCGGACAGAGAGGCCCGCACGGCGCGCAGATTGGCGAAGGCGGCTTCCAGCTGGTTGTTCTCGGCGAACGCCTGCTGGATCAGGCCGTCCAGCGTCGGATCGTCGTACAGCCGCCACCAGTCGTCGCGCGCCTGGGCGGTCGACACGGCCGGATTGGCCGAGCCGATCAGAGCGCCGGTCCCCGCGACCGGAAGGTCGGCGACGGGCGCCTTGGGCCCGACCGCGCAGGCGGCGAGCAGGGCGCTGGCGGCTGCGGCGGTCAGGACGGTCTGGGTCTTGGATCGGATCATCGGATATCCCCTCCCAGGCCGGTCGCGGGCGCCGGCGCGTCGGGATCGGTCAGGTCGGAAGGTTGGTCGTAGCGGACCGGTTCGGCCTTCGGGGTCGGCTTGTGGGACGCCGGCAGCTTGCCCGACACCCAGCGCATGACGACGTAGAAGACCGGCGTGAACAACAGGCCGAAGAAGGTCACGCCCAGCATTCCGGAGAACACCGACGTGCCCAGCGCCTGGCGCATCTCGGCGCCCGGCCCCGACGCCAGCATCAGGGGCACGACGCCCAGGATGAAGGCGAAGGACGTCATCAGGATCGGCCGCAGACGGGTCTTGGCGGCGGACACGGCCGCATCGAAGCGGTTCATGCCCTCCTCCTCGGCCTGCTTGGCGAACTCCACGATCAGGATGGCGTTCTTGGCCGCCAGGGCGATCAGAACCACCAGGCCGATCTGGACCAGGATGTTGTTGTCCAGGCCCCGGATGTTGACGCCCAGCATGGCCGCCAGAAGACACATCGGCACGATCAGGATGACCGCCATCGGCAGGGTGAAGGCCTCGTATTGAGCGGCCAGCACCAGGAAGACGAACACCACGGCCATCATGAAGATCAGGGTCGCGCCCGATCCCGCGGCCTTCTGCTGCAGCGCCAGCTCGGTCCATTCGTAGGAGAAGCCCTGCGGCAGGGTCTGGCCGGCCATCTGCTCCATGATGTCCAGCGCCTGGCCGGAGGACACGCCCGCCGCCGGCTGCCCCTGAAGCTCGGACGCCGGGTACAGGTTGTAGCGCACGATCCGCGAGGGACCGGAATCGTCCCTCAGGTTCGCCACCGACCCGATCGGAACCATGGCGCCGCTGTCGGAACGCGTCTTCAGATTGGCGATGTCGGCGATGTCGTCGCGCGCCGTCGGCTCCGCCTGGGCCGTCACCCGGAAGGTGCGCCCCAGATAGTTGAAGTCGTTGACGTAGGACGAGCCCAGATAGACGCCCAGGGTGTCGAACACCGCGGACGGCTGCACGCCCAGCATCAGGGCCTTGTCGCGGTCGACGTCGGCCTCGATCCGCGGCGAGCCGGTGTTGTAGGTCGAGAAGACCTGGTTGACCTGATCCGGCGCCTGGGCGGCCGCGCCCATCATGGCGAAGGTCGCCCCCTCCAGCGCGCCGTAGCCCGCGCCCGAGGTGTCCTGGATCATCATCTTGAAGCCGTTGCCGTTGCCCAGCCCCTGAACCGCGGGCGGCGCGATGACGAAGATGTTGGCGTCGGAGATCGATCCCGTGGCCTGGGTGATGGCCCCGGCCAGGGCCGCGGCCGCTTCCTCGCGCGAGCGTTCGGCGTGCGGCTTCAGGCGGACGAAGATGGTCGCGGCGTTCGAGCCGAAGCTGAAGCTGGATCCGTCCAGCCCGGCGAAGGCGACGGTGCCGTCCACCCCGTCGGTGCCCTGGATGATTCCGCGGGCGCGCATCATCACGTCCTGGGTCCGGTCCAGAGAGGCGCCGGCGGGCAGCTGGATGACGCCGATCAGGAAGCCCTGGTCCTGCTCCGGGATGAAGCCGGTGGGCGTGTCCATCAGGCGCCAGGCGGTGACGCCCAGCAAGCCGACATAGACGATCAGCACGATGGTCACGGTGCGCACCAGACGCGCGGTCAAACGGCCGTAGCGGTCGGACAGCCAGTCGAAGCCCTCGTTGAACTTCCGTCCGCCCCAGCCGACGTAATAGACGACCGAGCCCCACAGACCCGGCTTGCGGGCGTGCGCGTCGTGGTCCTTGTGCGGCTTGAGCAGCAGCGCGGCCATGGCGGGCGACAGCGTCAGCGACACGAACAGCGAGATCACGGCGGCCGAGGCGATGACCACGGCGAACTGGCGGTAGAAGATGCCGGGAATGCCGGGCACGAACATCGTCGGCACGAACACCGACACCAGCACCAGGCCGATGGCGATCAGGGCGCCGGAGACCTCCTGCATGGATCGGTATGCGGCCTCCTTGGGACTGAGCCCCTCGCTGATCGCGCGCTCGACGTTCTCCACCACCACGATGGCGTCATCGACGACGATGCCGACGGCCAGGACCAGGGCGAACAGCGACAGGGAGTTGATCGAATATCCCAGCGCCAGCTGCACCGCGAAGGTGCCCACCAACGCGATCGGGATGGCCACGATCGGGATGATCGCCGCGCGCCAGGTCTGAAGGAAGACCAGCACCACGATCACGACCAGGATGACGGCCTCGACCAGGGTGTGCTCGACGGACTCCACCGAGGCGGCGACGAATTCGGTCGGGTTGTAGGGCACGGAGATGGCCATGCCTTGCGGCAGTTCCGACTTCACCGCCTCGACCTCGGCCAGGACCCGCTCGGCGGTGCCCAGGGCGTTGGCGCCCGGCTGCTGCACGATGGCCAGGCCCACGCCGCGCTCGCCGTCGAAGAAGCCGCGGATGCCGTAATCCTGCGCGCCCAGTTCGATCCGCGCCACGTCGCGCAGATAGGTGACGCGGCCCTGGGCGTCGGTCTTCAGCACGACGTTGGCGAACTGGTCAGGGTCGGTCAGACGCCCCTGGACCTGGACGGGCAGCTGGAAGGCGGAAGCGTTGTTCGGGAAAGGCGGCTGGCCGATGGAGCCGGCGGCGGCCTGAACGTTCTGCGCGCGCAGGGCGGCGACGATGTCCGGCCCCGTCAGACCGCGCTCGGCCGCCTTGGCCGGGTCGATCCAGACCCGCATCGAATAGTTGCCGCCGCCGAACACCTGGACGGTGCCGACCCCCTCGAGGCGCAGCAGTCGGTCGCGCAGGGTCGAGTTGGCGTAGTTGCCGACGTAGTCGTTATCCAGCGTGCCGTCCGGCGAGGTCAGCCCCAGGATCATCAGGAAGCCGCTCTCGGCCTTGTTGACCGTGATGCCGGTCTGACGCACCGCCTCGGGCAGACGGGGCTCGGCCAGGGCCACGCGGTTCTGGACCAGCACCTGGGCGTCGTCCAGGTCGGTGCCCGGATTGAAGGTCACGGTGATCGCCACCGCCCCGTCCGATGTCGAGGACGAGGAGATGTAGAGCATGTTCTCGACGCCGTTCACCTCCTGCTCGATGGGGGCGGCGACGGTCTCGGCCAGGGTCTCGGCCGAGGCGCCGGGATAGGCGGCGTTGATGGTGATCGTGGGCGGCGCGATCTCCGGATACTGCGACAGCGGCAGCAGCGGATAGGCGAACACGCCGATGATGGTGATCACCACCGACAGCACCATCGCGAAGATGGGCCGGTCGATGAAGAAACGGGAGATGTTCATGGATCAGTCGCCGCTGGAAAGGCTGTTGGCGAAGGAGGCGCTGGAGGCCGGCGCGGCCTGGGTCACGGGACCGGCGGGGGCCTGGTTCTGCTGCTGGACCGGCTGGATGCGGCCGTTCTGCGGGGTCACCTTGGAGCCCGGCTGGGCGGCGCGCTGCAGGCCCGAGATGATCACGCGGTCGGTCGGCGCCAGGCCGGACTTGATCACGCGCAGACCCTGGACCACTGGTCCCAGTTGGACCGCCTTGGGCGTGACCGAGCCGTCCGCGGCCACGACATAGACGGTGCGGCGCGACTGGTCGGTGTTGATCGCGGTGTCGGGCACCAGCAGGGCGTCATAGGCCTCGGCGCCCGCGACCTGGGCGCGGCCGAACATGCCCGGACGCAGGAAGCCGTCGGCGTTGGGCACGATGGCGCGCAGACGGATCACGCCCGAGGCCGTGTCGATCGAATTGTCCGAGAAGTCCAGGCGACCGGTGCGGTTGTACTCGGTCTCGTCCTGCAGGCGGATCCGCACCGGCGCGCCCTGTTCGGAGCCGCCTTCGCGCATGTACTTAAGCGCGATCGCCTCGGAGCCGTCGAACACGAAGTGGATCGGACCGCCGGAAACGATGGTCGTCAGCACGTCGCCGGCCGACGATCCGCCGGCGACCAGATTGCCCGGGTCGACCCGGCGGTCGGACACGCGGCCCGACACCGGCGCGGTGACGCGGGTGTAGTCCAGGTTCAGCTGGGCCGTGCGGGTCGCGGCGTTCGCCGCCTCCAGATTGGCCTCGGCGGCCTGCACCGCCGCCTTGTTGGAATCGTATTCGGCCTGCGAGACCGCCTGCGAGGCCAGCAGGGACTCGCTGCGGGCCAGATTGGCGCGCGCCAGGCTCAGTTGCGACTGGGCCTGGGCGACCTGGGCGCGGGCCTGGGCCAGGGCCGCCTGGGCGGGACGCGGATCCAGGGTGAACAGCAGTTGGCCCTTCTGGACCATCTGACCGTCGCGGAAGTGCACCCCCTGGATGTAGCCGCCGACGCGTGCGCGCACGTCGACCGCCTCCACCGCCTCGAAGCGGCCGGTGAACTCGTCCCAATCCACCACCTGCTGACGCAGCGGCGTGGCCACCGTCACCGGAGGCGCGCCCGGCGCCTGGTCCTCGGCTTTCGGCGAACATCCATAAAGCGCGCCCGTCACCAAAACGGACACGGCCGCGATCTTAAGCCCGCGCATCGGCGCATTCTCCCTGTCGGAGGTAAATCCCTGTCGAGCGGACACCGACCGATGGGGAGTCGGCCGTGTCAACGCATGGTGACTTAATGGTCAGGGCCGCGACGCTTGTCAACAGGCGTTGACAAAGCCATATGTGATTTACGGTTATTGTTCCCAGGAGTTTCGCCCCCTTGTTGTGCCCCGGTCCCCGCCCGAGAAACGCCGCAGCGACCCGCACGGCCATTCTCGACGCTGCGCGCGAGCGGTTCGCTGCGGAGAGCTACGACGACGTCGGCATGCGCGACATCGCCCGGGACGTCGGCGTCGACGCCGCCCTGATCAGCCGCTACTTCGGCTCCAAGGACGACCTGTTCCTGGCGGCGCTGGAAAGCTGCGGCGACGGCAGCGCCCTGATGCAGGGCGACAAGGCCGAGTTCGGCAAGCGGGTGGCGCACGAGGTCGTGTTCGAACCCAAGAAGGCCGACCAGCTGAAGGGCATGTCCATCATGCTGCGCTCCATCGGCTCCAACCGCGCCTCGGAGATGGTGCAGACGACCTGTTCCGCCCAGTTCTTCGGCCCGTTGCAGGACTGGCTGGGCGGCCCGGACGCGACCGTTCGCGCCCGTCTGCTGGCCGGCTTCATCATGGGCATGTCGATCAGCCGCGAACTGGGCGGCGGCAGTTTCGACCTGGAGCCCGCCGAATGCGAGCGGATGCGCGACCGCCTGGCGGTGATCCTGCAGGCGCTGATCGACAACTGAAACCGTGACGCAATTAGAAAGGGGCGCGGACTTCGGTCCGCGCCCCTTCTGCTTTCCTGGCCGTGCGCGTCAGTGCGGCGACGGCGCCCTGACCACGTCGGCGTCGCGCACCTTGGTCCGGGCCGCCGCGATGGCGAAGACGGTCAGGCCCACATAGCCCCCAGCAGCGGCACGATGAAGGCCGGTTGCAGCGCGCCGGCCGCATCGGCGATCCGCGCCGCCACCTGCGGCAGCAGGGCCCCGCCGATGATGCCGAACACCAGCAGGCCCGAGGTGGCCGAGGTCGGCGCCGTCGACCGCTCCAGCGTCAGGGTGAAGATGGTCGGGAACATGATGGAGTTGAACAGGCCGATCGACAGGGCGGCGTAGGCCGCCGTCGGACCGCCCACCTGGCTGACGACCAGGCACAGCAGCGCCGCCACCACGGTGCAGACCGCCAGCACGATCCCCGCCGGCACGCGCGTCAGCACCGCCGAGCCGATGAAGCGGCCCACCATCGCCCCGCCCCAGTACAGGGCGACCATCTTGCCCGCCGTCTCGATCGGCGCGTTCAGCACGTCCGGGCTTTCCAGGAAGTTGGTCAGCATGCCGCCGATGGCGACTTCCGACCCGACGTAGAGGAAGATGGCCAGGGCGCCGAACACCGCCCAGGGCGACGACAGCGCCTTCAGCGGGGACACGGCTTCCGTCGCGGCCGGGGCGGCGGCGTTGATCTTCTTGCGGGCGGTGAAGATGAAGACGGCGATCAGGGCGAAGAAGGCGCCCATGCCCAGGAAGGCCATGTCGATGCTGCGCAGCGACTGCGACCGCGTCGCCGCCGTCACCACCGCGCCCGCCGCGAAGACGCCGCCGGTCAGCAGCACGTGCGACCCCAGCCACGGGCCGATCGTCGTGCCCAGGGAATTGAAGGCCTGCGACAGGTTCAGCCGCATGTGCGACCCCTTGCGCGTGCCCAGCTCCGCCACCAGCGGATTGGCCGCGACCTGCAGAAGCGTCACGCCCGAGGCGATGACGAACAGCGCCAGAAGGACGCCGGGATACCAGTCGGCGGCCGTCGCGGCCGGCACGATCAGGCAGCCGGCGACCATGACGATCAGCGCCCCGATGATCGAACGGCTGTAGCCCAGCTTGCCCAGCACCGACGCGGCCGGCAGCGACATCAGCCCGTAGGCGATGAACCAGGCGAAGGTCGTCAGGAAGGCCTCGGCGTTGTTCAGGTCGAACACCCGCTTCACCGCCGCGATCAGCGGATCGATCAGCGAGGTGGCGAAGCCCCAGGCGAAGAACAGCGTGGTGACATAGGCGAAGGCCAGGCCCGCGCCCTTGGGGCGGGCGGCGTCTGTCGTGGTCATGCGGATGGGTCCCCCTGCGATGGATCGGCGCCGCGCCGTGGCGCGCGGTTCTTGTCCCTCTGGTTCCGATATCGAAGCCGGGCCGTCCAGCCGAAACCGTCCGCTGTAACCAAACTTTTCGCCCGGCCGGGCGAAAAAAGGGCCGCCCCGTCGCCAGGGCGGCCCAGTCTGCTCAGCAGGGGAGGATCAGAAGCGGTAGTTCACGCCCACCGCGAAGGTGCGACCATAGGACTGGTAGTCGATGGTCCGACGCTCATCGCCGTTCTCGAAGGTCTTGAAGGGCTCGTCCGTCAGGTTGTTGACCTGGGCCAGGACCGACAGGCCTTCCAGCGGACCCGACTGGAACTCGTAGCCGATCTGGGCGTCGACGACGGTTTCCGCCGCGACCGAGCGCAGAGTGCGGCCGTTGCCGAAGCCGGCCACTTCGCCCAGGTAGTCGGAGCGATAGCGGGCCGAGATGCGCGACGAGAAGCCGAAGCGCTCATAGTACAGCGTGCCGTTCACGACCGTTTCCGACAGGCCCGGCATGGGCGTGGGCGGGTTGGCGGGATCCGGCTGGACCTCGCTTTCGGTCTGCGAGGCGCTGAACAGGCCGCCGAAGCCTTCAAGCACCGGATGGAAGATCTCGAACGGCGCCGAGACCGAGAATTCCACGCCGCGGATCCAGCCGCCGTTGCCATTCTCGGGCGTCGAGATGATGCCCTCGTTGATCACGGGCGTGACGCCGCCGGTCGGATAGCCGCTGAAGTCGAAGATGCGGTTGTAGGTGTAAACGTAGCTTTCCAGGTCGCGGTAGAAGCCCGCCAGCGAGACATAGCCGCGACGGTTGGCGAAATACTTCTCGAACGACAGGTCGGCCACATTGGCGATGTACGGCATCAGTTCGGGATTGCCGCCGCCGCCGCCCCAGGGCGAGTTCTGCTCGGGCGTGGCGTTCTCGTTGTTGTTGCCGGGGTTGAACGAGAAGTTCCGGCCGGCGCGCATGTCGTCCATCCGCGGCCGCGCTAGGGTGCGCGACAGCGAGAAGCGCGCGAACATGTCGTCGCCGACTTCCAGGATGAAGTTCGAGCTGGGCAGGATTTCCAGATATTCCTTGCCGCCCGTGATCTCCTCGACCGCCGCGACGCCGACGCCGATCTGCTGGGCCTCGAAGCCGTGGCCCTGCTGGTCGGTGTAAACGAACTGCATGCCGACGTTGCCGGTCAGCGGCAGGCCGAACAGGGTGTGGTCGATGTTGGCGCGGATGTAGGCGGTCGAGACCTTTTCGGTCACGTCCCAGTTGCCGGCCGCCACGTCGGCGTTCGGGTTGCGGATCAGGTTCAGCGCGCCGCTGTTGACCAGGGCCAGGGCGTCGTAGCTCAGCACTTCCGAAATGCCCAAGTAGCCCAGGTCGGTCGGCTCCAGCAGGAACTCCGACGGCACGGCCAGGTCGCCGCCGCCGGGGACGCCCAGGTAGTACTGGTCGTTGATGAACTCCTTCGTGCGTTCCGAATAGTTGAAGCCGAAGTCGATCGAGCTGAACGGGCTCTGGTGCAGGGCGCGGTTGGCCGTCAGGCGCACCGCCTTGATCTCGTCCGTGATGGACGGGGTGTTCATGTATGTAGCCGGCCTGGCCTTCCGGGATCACGTCGCCGCCCCAGCCCTGCGGGCTGGTCAGCAGGATCAGCGACGGATCGGCGTAGTTCAGCTGGCTGGTGAAGCGCGTCACGCCGTCGTCGGTCAGCTCGAAGCCCAGGGTGTCCAGGGCGCCGTTGATGTTGCGGCCGGTGCCGGCGTTGGTTTCCAGGATCAGGTCTTCGCGCTCGACCTTGGAGTAGTTGACGTCCAGGCCCAGGGTCCAGTCGTCATTGGCGACGAACTCGGTGTTCCAGCCGATGGCGGTGATGTTGCTGTCGCGCTTGTTCAGGTCGTTGCGGACCACGCCCTTGATGTTGTCCCAGGTGCCGGCGACGATCAGGCCGTCCTCGACGGTGTAGCCGGGACGCAGCGACGGACCAGGACGGCAGACGTTCGGCGTGGGAACGTTGTTGGTGATCTGGCAACCGCCAAGCACAGTATCGCTACGGCCCGGGCTTTCGGCCAGCCCTCCCCACGCCAGCGGGAACTCGATGCCGCGCAGGACCTGGGTGTTCTTGAATTCGGAATAGAAGGCGTCGATCGTCGAGTGGAAACGGTCGTTCGGGCGCCATTCCAGCACGCCCATGTAGCCGTCGCGCTCCAGCTCCGACGACATGACGTAGGGCTTGACGCCGCCGGTCAGCAGATTGCCGTCGCTGTAGTTCGGATAGCCCCAGCTGTTGAAGCGCTCGGACTGGTAGGGCGAGCTCATGTGGGCGTAGCCCAGCGCCACGCCGATGGTGTCGTCGGCGAACTGGTCGATATAGGACAGGGTGTAGCGGTCGCCGCTGTCGGTCGTGCCCGAGTTCAGGGCGCCGATGTCGTTCCACTCGTGGCGATAGTTCACGGCCATCGCCTGACGGCCATAGGCCAGCGGCCGAACGGTGCGCAGGTCGACGGTGCCGGCCAGGCCCTGGCCGACCAGGGCCGCGTCGGGGGTCTTGTAGACGACGACGCTGCCCAGCAGTTCCGACGGGAACTGGTCGAACTCGACGCCGCGGTTGTCGCCGGTGGTGACCAGCTCGCGGCCGTTCAGCAGCGCGGTGGTGAAGTCCGGGCCCAGGCCGCGGATCGAGATGGCCTGGCTGCGGCCATCGAGGCGCTGCGAGGTCACGCCCGGCAGGCGGGCCAGGGATTCGGCGATGGAGACGTCCGGCAGCTTGCCGATGTCTTCCGCGGAGATCACCTCGACGATCGAGGTGTTGTTGGCCTTGGCCGAGATCGACGCCTCGATGGCGCGGCGGATGCCGGTGACGACGATTTCACCGACTTCGGTCGGCTGCGCGTCGGCGGGCTGAGCCTCGGCGGCCTGGACGGCGGCGTCGGCGGTTTGAGCCTGGGCGCTGCTGACGGCCATCAGGGCCACGGCGCCGAAAGCGGCGCCCGACAGCAGGCGCGCACGCCGGTTGAGACGTTGAGACATGGATCATCCTCCCTGAGGGCTGGTCGCGATTCTGAATGTCGCAACCGGAAGCCGTCGCAAAAAATATGCAAATCTGATTGCACATTGCAAGCCGGTAATCTTGCTGCTGGAAATTCGTCATGTTCGCCCGGGCGTCCGCACCCCGTTTCTTCGGGATGTTGCGACGCATTGCCACGCTATGTGTGCGTTGCAGCATTTTTTACGCGCGTTGACAGGCGGCGGCAGGACTGCAAAATCTTGCAAATCGACTTGGAAGGCTTTGCACTGACCAGGCAGGAGGAAAACCGATGCGGCGCAATCGATTGAACAGCGGACTATGCGCGCTGGCGGCCCTGGCGACGGCCTGCGGCGCGACGGCGACCCAGGCTCAGGTTCCCGCTCAGCCTCGCGCGCCCGTTCAGGCCCAGGCCGTCGGCGACCCGGTCGCCGCCCTTCGCCAGCGTCCGCCGCAGGACGAGGTGATCTATTTTCTCCTGCCCGACCGTTTCGCCAATGGCGATCCGTCCAACGACCACGGCGGCTATGCGCCCGAGCGACTGGTCAGCGGCTTCGACCCCTCGGACACCGACTTCTACCACGGCGGCGATCTGGCCGGCCTGACCCGACGGCTGGACTACATCCAGGGCCTGGGCGCGACCGCCGTCTGGCTGGCCCCGATCTTCAAGAACAAGCCGGTGCAGAGCCACGGAAACTACACCGGCGCGGCGCACCACGGCTATTGGATCACGGACTTCACCGCGGTCGATCCGCACTTCGGCGACGAGGCGGCGATGCGCGCCCTGGTCGACGCCGCCCATGCGCGAGGCATGAAGGTCTATCTGGACATCGTCGCCAACCACACCGCCGACGTCATCCAGTATCGCGAATGCCCCGAGGGCCGCTGCGCCTATCGCAGCCGCGCCGACTATCCCTACACCCGACGGGGCGGCGTGGACGGGGCGCCGATCAACGAGGGCTTCGACGGCCGCGACTTCTCGCGCCTGACCCGCCCGGACTACGCCTACACCCCCTACGTCCCGGCGGGCGAGGAGAACGCCAAGGTTCCGGCTTGGCTGAACGACCCGATCCACTACCATAACCGGGGCGAAAGCACCTTCGCGGGCGAGAGCGGCCTGGACGGCGACTTCGCCGGCCTGGACGACCTGCTGACCGAGGATCCCGTGGTCGTCCAGGGCATGATCGACGTCTTCGGCGGCTGGATCGACAAATACGGCGTCGACGGCTTCCGCATCGACACCGCCCGCCACGTGAACCCGGAGTTCTGGCAGGCCTTCATTCCCGCCATGCTGGCGCGGGCCGAGGCGAAGGGCATTCCCAACTTCCACATCTTCGGCGAGGTCTATGATCCCGATCCGGCGGTGACGGCCCGGTTCACGCGGGTCGACGACTATCCCGCCGTGCTGGACTTCCCCTTCCAGAAGCAGGCGACCGACTTCGCCGCCGGCAAGACGGGCGGCGACGCCCTGGCCAAGCTGTTCGACGCAGACGCCCTCTACGCCAAGGGGGCCGACACCGCCGCCATCCTGCCGACCTTCCTGGGCAATCACGACATGGGCCGCGTCGGCTTCTTAGTGAAACAGGCCAATCCGGACGCCGACGACGCCGAACTGCTGGCGCGGATCAAGCTGGCCCATGCCCTGATGATGTTCAGCCGGGGCGTGCCGACCCTCTATTATGGCGACGAGCAGGGCTTCGCCGGCGCGGGCGGGTACGGCAATTCGCGCCAGGACATGTGGGACAGCCAGACGCCGGTCTATCGCGACACGACGCCCATCGGCGGTCGCCAGCCCGCCTATTCCACCCAGGCGCCGCTGTACCGCGCCATCGCCGAGATGGCCCGCATCCGCGCCGCCGAACCCGCCCTGCGACGCGGCCGCCAGGTGGTGCGCGCCTACGGCGACGCGCCCGGCCTGTTCGCCCTGTCGCGCCTGGACGACGCCGGCGCCGAGATCCTGGTCCTGTTCAACAGTTCGACCGCGCCCGTCACGGCCCAGGTCGAGGTGGAGCCGACCTCGCTTCGGTGGCAGGCTCTGCGCGGCGACTGCGCGCCCGAATCCTCGGCGCCGGCCAGCGTCTCCGTCAGCGTCCCCCCCTCGATTACCTCGTCTGCAAGAGCGTGCCGTGACCGCCCAGCCCCTCGATTTGTCCACGGCCGCCGCCGCGCCTGACCTAGCGCACGAATGGTGGCGGGGCGCGGTCCTGTACCAGATCTATCCGCGCAGCTTCGCCGATTCGAACGACGACGGCGTCGGCGACCTGAAGGGCGTCGCCGACCATCTGGATCACGTCGCGTCCCTGGGCGTCGACGGCGTCTGGCTGTCGCCCTTCTTCAAGTCGCCGATGAAGGACTTCGGCTACGACGTCTCGGACTATTGCGACGTCGATCCGATCTTCGGGACCCTGGCCGATTTCGACGCCCTGGTCGCCCGCGCCCACGCGCTGGGCCTGAAGGTCGTCATCGATCAGGTGTTCTCGCATACGTCGGACGAACACCCGTGGTTCATCGACAGCCGCGCGTCGAAGACGGCCAGGCACGCCGACTGGTACGTCTGGGCCGACGCCAAGCCGGACGGCTCGCCGCCGTCGAACTGGCAGTCGGTGTTCGGCGGCCCGGCCTGGACGTGGGATGCGCGGCGCGGCCAGTACTACATGCACAACTTCCTGGCTTCGCAGCCCCAGCTGAACGTGCGCAACCCCGAGGTCCAGGACGCCCTGATCGCCGCCGCCCGCTTCTGGCTGGATCGGGGCGTGGACGGCTTCCGCCTAGACGCCATCAACTTCGCCATCCACGACCCGAAGCTGACCGACAATCCGCCGATCAACGACGGCAAGAAGCGCACCCGGCCCTTCGACTTCCAAGACAAGATCCACAACCAGAGCCAGCCGGAGATCATCGGCTTCCTGAACCGCATCCGGGCCCTGACCGACAGCTATGACGGCCGCTTCACCGTGGCCGAGGTCGGCGGCGACCACGCCGATCGCGAGATGAAGGAATACACCGCCGGGTCCGACCGGCTGCATTCCGCCTACGGCTTCCTGTACCTCTACGCCGACACGCTGCGCAGCAAACTGATCGGCCTGGGCGACGGCATGTGGCCGGATCGGCAGGGCGAGGGCTGGCCGTCCTGGACCTTCTCCAATCACGACGCCCCGCGCGCGGTGTCGCGTTGGGCGCAAGGCCGCGACGAAAAGGCCTTCGCCGAGATGGCCCTGCTGCTGCTGATGTGCCTGCGCGGCAATGTCTTCGTCTATCAGGGCGAGGAGCTGGGCCTGCCCCAGGCCGAGGTGCCGTTCGAGCGGCTGGTCGATCCGGAGGCCATCGCCAACTGGCCCCAGACCCTGGGCCGGGACGGCGCCCGCACGCCGATCCCCTGGACCGCATCAGCGCCCAACGCCGGCTTCTCCGCCGTCGAGCCCTGGTTGCCGGTCGACCCTCGGCACCTGAAGATGGCCGTCGACGCGCAGGAGGCCGATCCCGAGGCGACCCTGCACGTGGCGCGCCGTCTGATCGCCCTGCGCCACGCCCATCCGGCCCTGCGCTACGGCGGGCTGGACCTGATCCAGGCCGCCGATGTGCTGGTGTTCGAACGGTTCGAGCGCGCGGACGGCGGCGAGCGGCTGCTGTGCGTCTTCAACCTGGGCCATCAGCCTGTCGATTGGACCCCGCCCGCGGGCGCGCGCCGCATCGAGGCGGTCAACTGGAGCGAGGCCGACGGATCGAGGCTGGCGCCTCTAGCCGGCCTGTTGTTCGCGGTCTGATGGCCGGATCAGCCGCCGCAGGTCTCGCGAACGATCAGTTCGGTCGGAACGCGCTCGGAACGGCCGGCGGTCGCGCCGCCATGATCCAGCAGCTTGGAGACCATCAGCCGTCCGGCCTTCATCGTGTCCTGGGCGATGGTGGACAGGGCCGGGCGCGAATAGCGGCTGAACGGCACATTGTCGAAGCCGATGACCGACACCTGGCCGGGCACGTCGATCCCCGCGTGCAGCAGGGCGCGCACGGCGCCCAGGGCGATCTGGTCGGAGGCGGCGACCACGCCGTCGAAGGCGACGCCGCGCCGGATCAGGGCGTCGACCGACGCCTCGGCCGACTCCACCTCGAAGTGGGCGGGCACGATCAGCTCGGCGTCGACCGACAGCCCCGCCTGGCCCATTGCGTCCAGATAGCCCCGGTGGCGCTGCATGGCCTCGGGCGGGTCCAGGTCGCCCAGGAAGACGATGCGTTCGCGGCCCAGTCGCGCCAGATGCAGGGTCGCGCGCCGGCCGCCCGAGATGTTGTCCGAGCCGATGGAGCAGTAGTCCTGTTCCGGCAGTTCGGCGCCCCAGACGACGAAGCGATGGTCGGCGTCCACCAGCCGGTTGAAGGCCGAATGCAGGCTGGACTGACCCAGGAAGATCACGCCGTCCGCCCGGCTGGTGTTCAGCGCCGCCGACAGCTCCTCGTAGTTGGCCGGCGAGATATGGCTCATCAGCAGGTCGCAGCCGCGTTCGCGCGCCGCCTCGCCCACCCCGGCCAGAAGCTCCAGGAAGAAGGGATCCGAGAGGCGCCCTTCCCGCCCCTGAGGACGCGGCGTCACCAGGGCGATGGTCCCCTGCGCCCCGATCGGGCCGGCCGGCATATGGCGGCGGAAGGGGTAGTCGTGCTCCTTGGCCAGTTTCCAGATCAGCTGCTTGGTGCGGTCGTTGACGGCGGGATTGTCGTTCAGCGCCCTGGAAGCCGTGGCGATGGACACGCCGGCCAGGCGCGCGATGTCTTCCAGGCGGGTCGTCTTGCGGCTCAAGGTCGCGGATCCTCACGACAGCGTTTCGGCGCTGCAAATTTTTCTGCAAATATTTCAGCCACCGTTCGCGACGGTTGGCAAGAGGCGGCGTAACGGAGATTCCCATGATGAAGCGCAGATCCTTCCTGGCCCTTGGCGGCGTCTCGATCCTGGCCTTCGGCGCCACCGGCGTCCGGGCCCAGACCACGCCCGCCCACGCCCGCGCCAGCTCGCCCGGCGGGATGCTGACGGTCGAGGCCTTCACCGACAACGACGGCCGCCCGATGTATTCGGTGATGCGCCAGGGCCGTCCGGTCGTCGCGCCGTCCAAGCTGGGCTTCCTGTTGACCGACGCCCCCGCCATCGAGCGCGGCCTGGCGATCACCGCCGGCCAGCCGGTCACGGTGGACGAGACCTGGGAGCAGCCCTGGGGCGAGCGCCGCGTCATCCGCAACCACTACAACGAATGGCGCGTGACCTATGCCGAGGCCGGCGGCCTGCAGCGCCGCGTGGACGTGGTCTTCCGCCTTTATGACGACGGCCTGGGCTTCCGCTATGAATTCCCGGACCAGCCGGCGTTGAAGACCGTCCGCATCGGTTCCGAGATCACCGAGTTCAACCTGGCCGAAAACGGCGAGGCCCTGTGGTGTCCGGCCTGGGAGTGGAACCGCGAGGAATACCTCTACAACCGCACGCCGGTCGACGCGATCGGCAGCGCCCAGACCCCGATGACGGTCAAGGGCCGGTCCGGCCTGCACGTCTCGATCCACGAGGCCGCCTGCGTCGACTACGCCGGCATGAACCTGCGCCGGTCGGAGGGCACGAACTTCCGCGCCCAGCTGACGCCCGGCCTGACCAATGCGGCCGTGGTTCGCCAGGCGCCGTTCAACACCCCGTGGCGCACGCTGCAGATCGCCGACACCGGCGCGGGCCTGATCGATTCCAGCCTGATCCTGAACCTGAACGAGCCCAACAAGCTGGGCGACGTGTCTTGGTTCAAGCCGATGAAATACGTCGGCGTCTGGTGGGAGATGCACCTGGAGTTGAAGACCTGGGGTTCCGGCCCCAAGCACGGCGCCACCACCGAGAACACGATCAAGCACATCGACTTCGCGGCCGAGCACGGCTTCGGCGGGGTGCTGGTGGAAGGCTGGAACAAGGGCTGGGACGGCCAGTGGTTCGCCAACGGCGCGGACTTCAGCTTCACCGAACCCTATCCCGACTTCGACATCGAGGCGGTCTGCGCCCACGCCCGCGCCAAGGGCGTGCAGCTGATCGGCCACCACGAGACCGGCGGCAACGCCTTCCACTACGAGCAGCAGCTGGAACCGGCGATGGCGCTGTACGAGCGGCTGGGCGTCCATTCGGTGAAGACCGGCTATGTCGCGGACGCGCAGGGCGCCCGTGTCGCCGGGCCCGACGGCCGGATGGTCATGGCCTGGCACGAGAGCCAGGCGATGGCCCAGCACCACATGAAGGTCGTCGAGGTCGGCGCCCGGCACAAGGTGGCGATCAACGCCCACGAGCCGTTCAAGGACACGGGCCTGCGCCGGACCTATCCGAACATCATCAGCCGCGAGGGGCAGCGCGGCATGGAATATTCGGCCTGGGGCAATCCGTCGAACCCGCCCGAGCACGTCCCGAACCTGGTCTTCACCCGCCTGCTGGCCGGGCCGATGGACTACACGCCCGGCATCTTCGGCATGGAGACGCGCAGTCCGCAGGGCATCCAGACGACCTGGGCCAAGCAGCTGGCCTATTACGTCGTCATCTACAGCCCGATCCAGATGGCCGCCGACCTGCTGGTCAACTACGAGGCCAATCCCGGCCCGTTCCAGTTCATCAAGGACGTGCCGGTGGACTGGGAAGAGAGCCGCACCCTGGCCGCCGAGATGGGCGACTACGTCGTCATCGCCCGCAAGGAACGCGGCTCGGACATCTGGGCCCTGGGCGCCAT
This sequence comes from Brevundimonas albigilva, assembly GCF_023503965.1. Lineage (GTDB taxonomy): Bacteria > Pseudomonadota > Alphaproteobacteria > Caulobacterales > Caulobacteraceae > Brevundimonas > Brevundimonas albigilva. The sequence goes on from NZ_CP097298.1 coordinate 1,024,446, forward strand.
CACCGACGAGAACCCCCGCGTCCTGACGGCGGACCTGGACTTCCTGGACGCCGGCCGCCGCTACCGCGCCGAAATCTACCGCGACGGCCCGGACGCCGACTACAAGGGCAAGCGCGAGGACATCGTCATCGAACAGCGCGAAGTCACCTCGGCTGACACGCTCACCCTGGCCCTGGCCCCCGGCGGCGGCCAGGCCATCCGCTTCGTGCCGGTGGGGCGTCGCCGTCGATGAACCGCCTCCTCCGTCATTCCAGGGCTTTGCGCAGCGAAGAACCCGGCACCCAGAACTGCGTCCCTGATGGGAGGGACAGAGTGGTGATGTCCTCCTGGCTTCCGGGTTCGGGCTTCGCCCGCCCCGGAATGACGAGGGTCATTTCGGCATGAGCAGCGCGACGCCCGAACTGATCCACGCCCATCGCCCGCGCCTGTCCGGCCTGGCGATCTGGAACATGTGCGTCGGCTTCTTCGGCATTCAGATCGGCTTCGGCCTGCAGAACGCCAACACCAGCCGCATCTTCCAGACCCTGGGCGCCGAGGTCGACGCGCTGGCGATCCTGTGGATCGCCGCGCCCCTGACGGGCCTGCTGGTCCAGCCGATCATCGGCCATTTCAGCGACCGGACATGGACGCGGTTCGGGCGTCGCCGCCCCTATTTCATGGTCGGAGCGATCCTGACCACCCTGGCGCTGATCGCCATGCCCAACAGCCCCAGCCTGTGGTTCGCCGCGGCCATGCTGTGGATCATGGACGCCTCGATCAACATCACCATGGAGCCGTTCCGCGCCTTCGTCGGCGACAACCTGCCGGAGGAACAGCGCACCGCCGGCTATGCGATGCAGAGCTTCTTCATCGGCGCGGGGGCGGTGTTCGCCTCGGTCCTGCCGTGGCTGCTGTCGAACGTCTTCGGGGTGGTCTCCACGGCCGAGGCGGGCGTCGTGCCGCTGTCGGTCAAGATCGCCTTCTACGTCGGGGCGATCGGCCTGTTCGCCGCCGTGCTGTGGACGGTGCTGAGCACGCGGGAATACAGCCCCGAACAGATCGCCGCCTTCGAGCGCGCCCGCCTTGGCGGCGCCGCGCCCGTCGACGATGTCGCCGAACCGCCCGCCAAGTCGGTGCGCGGCTGGCTGGGCGCGGGCCTGGGCTGCGCCGTCGCCGGCCTGCTGGGTTTCGTCCTGATCGGCGCGCTGGATCTGGAGAAGGAGCTGCTGATCCTGGCCGGCTTCGTCGCCGGCTTCGGCCTGCTGATGATCGCGGTCGGCATGATGCAGCGGCGCGGCATGACCAACGCCGCCACCGAGATCCTGAACGACATCTTCCGCATGCCGGCGACCATGCGCGGCCTGGCCGTGGTCCAGTTCTTCAGCTGGTTCGCCCTGTTCGCGATGTGGATCTACGCCACCGCCGCCGTGACCAGCGTCCATTACGGAACCACCGACACCACTTCGGCCGCCTATGCCGAGGGCGCGGACTGGGTCGGGGTGCTGATGGGCGTCTATAACGGCGTCGCGGCGCTGGCCGCCTTCGCCCTGCCGGTCGTCGCCAAACGCATCGGCCGAAAGGCGACCCACGCGGTCATGCTGCTGCTGGGGGCCGTCGGCCTGTTCGGCGTCTTCGCCATTCGCGATCCGGGCCTGCTGTGGCTGCCGATGATCGGCGTCGGCTTCGCCTGGGCCTCGATCGTCTCCATGCCCTACGCCATCCTGTCGGCGGCGGTGCCGGACCGGAAGATGGGCGTCTATATGGGCGTCTTCAACATCTTCATCGTCGTGCCCCAGCTGCTGGCGGCGACCGTCCTGGGCCTGATCCTGCGCAGCCTGTTCGACGGCCAGGCCATCTGGGCCCTGGTGCTGGGCGCCGTCTCCTTCGTGTTGGCCGCCATCAGCGCGCTTCTGGTCAGGGAGCACCGCGCATGAACCGCCGCACCCTGCTGGCCCTGACCGCCGCCCTGCCCTTCGCCGGCGCGGCGCGGGCCGAGACGCCGACGGCCGGCCGGCTGGTGCTGCACGAGGCGATGGCCTCCGCACACGCCAAGGCCCGCAACGTCTCGGTCTGGCTGCCGCCCGGCTACGATGCGTCCGACGACCGCTATCCCGTGCTCTACATGCACGACGGCCAGAACCTGTTCGACGCGGCGACCGCCAACTTCGGCGAATGGGGCGTGGACGAGCATCTGGACCGGCTGATCGCCGGCGGCCAGGTGCGCGCCCCCATCGTCGTCGGCGTCTGGAACACCGACCTGCGCCTGCGCGAATACCTGCCCAGCGACCTGATCGCGGCCCTGCCCGCCGACATGCGCGACGAGGTCCAGGCCATCTACGGCGGCCCGCCGCTGTCGGACGGCTATCTGCGCTTCCTGACCGACGAGCTGAAACCCTTCGTCGACCGGACCTATCGCACCCTGACCGGACCGCAGGACACGACGATCAGCGGCTCCAGCATGGGCGGGCTGATCTCGATGCAGGCGGTGATGAAGCGGCCCGACGTCTTCTCGGCCGCCGCCTGCCTGTCGACCCACTGGCCGCTGAAGGTCCAGGGACTGGAGCCCGGCCCGGCGCTGGACGCCTGGCGCGAACGGCTGGTCACGGCCTGGACCGGCGTCATCGCCGCCGGCCTGCCGCCCGCCGGCGCGCACCGCTTCTACTTCGATCGCGGCGACGAGACGCTGGATCAGTTCTACGGCCAGTTCCAGACGCGGATCGACCGCGTCTTCCGCGACGCCGGCTATGGCCCGGGCCGCTTCCAGAGCCTGCTGTTCCCCGGCGCCCAGCACAATGAAGCCTCGTGGAACGGCCGGCTGGACGTGCCGCTGACCTTCCTTCTTTCCCCCGCCCCACGCAAACCTCGTGAGGACCTGCATGCGTAATCTCAAGACTTTCTGCCTGGCCGGCGCCGCCGGACTGGCCCTCGCCTCGGCCGCCGCGGCCCAATCGGGCGTCGCCCCGGGCGCGCCGGGCGACGCGCCCGTCTGGTCCAGCGCCGCCAAGACCGGCGCAGGATCGTCCTACGAAGCCTATGTCGACGGCCAGTACCGCGACGGCGGCCCGACCGGCGCGGTGTCCAAGGTCTGGTATTCCATCGCCGACGGCGTCCTGACCGAGACCATGTACGGCCTGATCCACGAGGCGCAGATCAAGGCGCTGCGCTTCGCCCTGGTCACGCCGGAAGGCCTGTCGCTGGAAGGCGACGACACCACCGCCCGCACCGAATACATCGACGTCGACGATCAGGGCCGCCCGCTGGCCCCGGCCTATCGGATCACCACCCGCGACACGTCCGGCCGCTACGAGATCGTCAAGCGCATCTACAGCGACCCGGACCGCAACGCCCTGGTCCTGCGCGTCGAGATCAAGGCGCTCAGCGGCGAGATCACCCCCTATCTGCTGCTGGAGCCGCACATCGCCAACACCGGCGTGGACGACCAGGGCCGCGTCACGCGCGACGCCTTCCACGCCTGGGAGGGCGACACGCACCTTGTCCTGAAGCCGTCCGACGCCTTCGAGGCGGCCAGCGTCGGCTTCGTCGGCGTCTCGGACGGCCTGACCGACCTGCGCGACGGCAAGCTGGACTGGACCTACGCCTCCACCGGCGACGCGACCGGAAACACCCTGATGACCGGCGCCTTGCCGACGCTGCGCATGGGCCAGACCCTGACGCGCGACTTCGTCATCGGCTTCGGCGACAGCGCCGAGGCGGCCCAGGCGGCGGCGGACGGATCGTTCCAGACCGGCCTGGACGAGGTTCTGGCCCGCTTCGTCGGCGAAGGCGACCGCGTGGGCTGGCGCGACTACGTGGCCTCGCTGACCGAACTGCCGCGCATTGCGCAGCAGGCGACCGACGGCGGCAAGCTGGCCTACGCCTCGGCCCTGATGCTGAAGGTTCAGGAGGATCGCACCCACGCCGGCGCCCTGATCGCCAGCCTGTCGAACCCGTGGGGCGACACGGTCGACGCCTCCAAGTCCTCGACCGGCTACAAGGCCGTCTGGCCGCGCGACTTCTACCAGGTGGCCATGGCCCTGGCGGCGCTGGGCGACAGGGAGACGCCGCTGGCGGCCTTCAACTATCTGCCCCAGGTGCAGGTGGGCGCGGACACGCCGGGCAACACCGGCGTCGGCGGCTGGTTCCTGCAGAAGACCCATGTCGACGGCGAACTGGAATGGGTCGCGGTCCAGCTGGACCAGACGGCCATGCCGATCATGCTGGGCTATCGCCTGTGGAAGCTGGGCTGGCTGTCGGACGCCGAGATGGCCGACCACTTCCGGTCCATGCTGAAGCCGGCCGCCGACTTCCTGGTCGACGGCGGCAAGGTGGGTCTGCTCTGGAACGACGCCGAGATCAGGCCGCCCTTCACCCAGCAGGAACGCTGGGAGGAGCAGCAGGGCTATTCCCCCTCCACCACCGCCGCCGTGGTCGCGGGCCTGACCGTCGCCGCCGAGATGGCGCGGGCCGCGGGCGACGCTGCCGATGCGAACCGCTACCAGGCCGCCGCCGACGACTACGCCGCCAAGATCGAAGCGCGGATGTTCACCACCAACGGCGACTTCGGCGACGGGCGCTATTTCATCCGCATCACCCAGAACGAGAACCCGAACGACAAGGCCGCCATCGGCGCCGCCAACGGCCAGATCGCCCCGCAGGAGGACCGCGTCGTCGACGGCGGCTTCCTGGAACTGGTGCGCTATGGGGTCCGCAAGGCCGACGACCCCCACATCGTCGAGACCCTGCCCGTCTATGACGACCAGAGCCTCGAAGACCTGTACCGCGTCCGCTACGACTTCGGCCCCGAGGGCGACACCACGCCCGGCTGGCGCCGCTATGGCGTCGACGGCTATGGCGAGGACTGGCGGACCGGGGCCAACTACGGCGTCGGCGGCGAGATGAGCCCCGGCCAGCGCGGCCGCGTCTGGCCCTTCTTCACCGGCGAGCGCGGTCACTATGAGCTGGCGCGCGCCAGCGTGAACGGAACCCCTTCGCAATCCGATATCGACGCCATCCGCCAGACCTATGTGCGCGGCATGGAGCGGTTCGCCAACGACGGCCTGATGCTGTCGGAGCAGGTGTGGGACGGCGTCGGAAACCCGACCGAGAACGACTACGTGCTGGGCCAGAACAACGACTCGGCCACGCCCCTGGCCTGGACCCATGCGGAGTATCTGAAGCTGCTTCGGTCGCTGGCCGACGGCAAGGTCTGGGACCGCTACAAGGCGGTCGAGGATCGCTACGCCCGGTAACGACAAGGGCCCCGGAGATCGCTCTCCGGGGCCCCTTTCGATCCGACGGGATCGGTCGTCAGAAGACGACCTTCAGGCCGCCGACGATGCGGTCCTCATAGGCTGCGACGCCGTCCACGTCCGTGTCGTGATAGCGGACGTCGATCGCCAGATTGTCCGTCAGGGCGTAGGTCGCCCCGATGTTCCAGGTCACATAGTCGTCCGACACGTCCAGCGTCTGCTGGCCCACCGCGCCCGAGACCGTCAGCTTGTCCATCGGCGCGAAGCTGCCGTTGACCTCGTAATAGGTCGCGGTCTCGTCCACGCCGAAGAAGTCCGGTGAATAATAGACCGCCGCGCCGACGCTGGCGGGACCGACCGCGCGCGACGCCGCCAGCTTGAACTCGGTGTAGCTGTAGTCGGCGGCGCCCGGCTCGTTGACGTAGGCGTAGTAGATGACGCCGCCGTCCAGGGCGAAGCCGCCCGCCTCGCCCCGGAAGCCGCCGTAGACGTCGACCTCGGCGTCGGTGTCGTCGAAGAAGTCGACGTTGGAGCCCCAGACGCCGGCGTAGAAGCCGCCGGCGGTGAGGTCGATACCGCCCTGGATGGCCGGCTCCTCGTCGGTCTGGCTGGCGCCGCGGAAGACATAGTCGCTGACCACGCCGACGTTGAAGGCGACATCCACGTCCGTCTGGGCCGAGGCCGGCGCCGCCAGCGAGACCAGGCCGGCGGCGATCGCCAGGGCGGCCATGCGGAACTTAGCTACGCTCATTACAGAATCCCCTTGTTTATGATTGTTGTCGAGAGAGCCCGCGCGTGGCGGGATCCGGGACGCGGGGAGAGCCGCGCCCCGGGATTGAGGGCGTCAGACGCTCTCCAGCGCCTCGCCGTGCAGCGAGGTGTCAAGGCCGGCGGTCTCTTCCGCCTCGCTGACGCGCAGGCCGGTGGTGAACTTGCAGATGAACAGGATCACCAGGGTGCCCACGGCGCTGTAGATGATGGTGCCGATCAGGCCATAGGCCTGGGCGCCGATGTTGGCGCCTTCCGACAGGCTGTTGATCGCGGTCGAGGCGAACACGCCGGTCAGCAGGGCGCCGATCAGGCCGCCCGCGCCGTGGATGCCGAAGGCGTCCAGCGAGTCGTCGTAGCGCAGCAGCTTCTTGATCCACACCGACGAGGCGTAGCAGACCGGGCCGGCGATCAGGCCGATGATGACCGCGCCCTTCGGATCGACGAAGCCGGCGGCCGGGGTGATGGCGACCAGGCCCGCCACCACGCCCGACAGCATGCCGATCAGCGAGACCTTCTTCTTCTCGATGTATTCGACGACCTTCCAGGTCAGGGCGGCGGCCGCGGCGGCCAGGATGGTGTTCAGCAGCGCCACGCCCATCAGGTCGTTGGCGGCGCCGGCCGAGCCCGCGTTGAAGCCGATCCAGCCGACCAGCAGCAACGAGGCTCCGATCATGGTCAGGACCGGGTTGTGCGCCAGGATCGGCTCGACCCCGTAGCCCTTGCGGCGGCCCAGGAAGATCGCGCAGACCAGACCCGCGACGCCCGAGTTGACGTGAACGACCGCACCGCCGGCGAAGTCCAGCACGCCGGCCGAACCCAGGAAGCCGCCGCCCCAGACCCAGTGGCAGATCGGCGCATAGACCAGCAGCGACCAGAGCGCCGTGAACAGCAGCAGCGCCGAATACTTCATCCGCTCGGCGAAGGCGCCGGTGACTAGGGCCGGGGTGATGATGGCGAAAGTCATCTGGAAGGAGATGAACAGGAACTCGGGGATTCCCGGCAGCAGGCCGTTGGCCGTCTGCAGCGACACATTGTTCAGGAACAGCATGTCCAGGCTGCCGATGAAGGGCTGAAGCCCCTCCGACGGATTGGCGCCGAAGGCCAGGCTGTAGCCGGCGATGAACCACACCAGCGACACCACGGCGAAGACGCCGACGGACTGGGTGATGGTGGCGATCACGTTCTTGCGCCGCACCATGCCGCCGTAGAACAGCGCCAGGCCCGGCAGGGTCATCAGCAGCACCAACGCCGTGGACGTGCCCAGCCAGGCGGTGCCCGCGCCGTCCAGCTCAAGCGCCGCCTGGTGGCCCAGCAGAGCCGGCGCGGCGTCCTGGGCGGCGGCCGCTCCCGCGCCGAAGAGACAAAGTGTGGGAAGAAGGAGCCCCGCGGCCCCGAGGAGTCGATTTCCGACCTGCGACATAAGCTAGTACCCCCTATGCAATCTCGCAGATGCGAACTTTTACCGCATTCGCGAAACGCGCAAGAGGCTTGACCGTGAACGGTGCAACTTTCTTGCAACGTTCACGGCTCAAAAGTTAAAGCCGGAATAATGTTTGCGCGAAAAGGGGATTTGGCCGAAAGGCCTTCCCTGCGGATCGGCGTTCCGCGAAAGGATATTCAGCGCCTGAATCGGGCGTCAGGCCCAGTGCATCTGCACCCGGTGCGCCGCTGCCCAGTGGATGGCGCGGATGGCGTCGATGACGGCCTCGGTCGCCGCGCGGGTTCCCAGTTCGCCGCCCAGGTCGGCCGTGACCGCGCCCGCCGCCAGGACCGCCGCGACGGCCGCCTCGATGGAATCCGCCTCGTCTTCCAGCTTCAGGCTGTGACGCAACAGCAGGGCCGCCGACAGGATGGTCCCGACCGGATTGGCCAGATCCTGGCCCGCGATGTCCGGCGCCGAGCCGTGGATCGGCTCGAACAGGCCCGGGCCCTCCGCGCCCAGCGAGGCGGAAGGCAGCAGGCCGATGGAGCCGCCCAGCACCGAAATCTCGTCGGACAGGATGTCGCCGAACATGTTTTCGGTCAGGATGACGTCGTATTCGCGGGGCTTGCGGATCAGGTGCATCGCCATGGAATCGACCAGGGCGTGCTCCAGCTGGATTTCGGGGAATTCCTCGGCGTGGATGCGGGTCACCACCTCGCGCCACAGACGGCTGGTCTCCATCACATTGGCCTTGTCGACGGACGTGACCTTGCCGCGCCGCTGGCGGGCGGTGTGGAAGGCGGCGCGGGCGACGCGCTCGATCTCGACCACCGTATATTCGCACAGGTCGGTCGCGCCCTTGTCGTCGCGGGTCTTCTCACCGAAATAGACGCCGCCCGTCAGTTCGCGGAAGACGATCAGATCGACGCCCTCGACGATCTCCTTCTTCAGCGGCGACCGATGCGCCAGCACCGGCGAGACCTGCAGCGGCCGCAGGTTGGCGAACAGGCCCATGGCCTTGCGGATCGCCAGCAGCCCCTGTTCGGGCCGCGCCTTGCCGCCGTCCCACTTCGGCCCGCCCACCGCGCCCAGCAGCACCGCGTCGGCGGCCACGCAGGCCGCCCGCGTCGCCTCAGGCAGGGGCTCGCCCGTCTCGTCGATGGCGGCGCCGCCGATCAGGTGTTCGGTGAACTGGAAGTCGTGCCCGTAGAAGTCGCCGATGACCGACAGGACATCGCGCGCGGCGCGCGTCACCTCGGGCCCGACCCCGTCGCCGGGCAGCAGGACGATGGTGTAGGTCTTGGGGGCGGCGTGGGGCATCAGACGGTCTCTCTCGATCGCTCGAAGGCTTCGATCTCGGGCAGGTTTGATTGCAGCCAGCCCAGGGTGTCCACCCCGTCCAGCAGGCATTGGCGGGCGAAGGATTCGACCCCGAACGGCACGGGATGGGCATTGCCCCGCCGGATCTCGTTCGCCTGGAGGTCGATCGTCACCGGCTGGTCCGGCTGCGACGCCAGATCGTCCCACACGGCCTGGCTGACGACGATGGGCAGAAGGCCGTTTTTCAGCGCGTTCGATGTAAAAATGTCAGCGATTTCGGTCGAGATCACCGCCCGAAACCCATAGTCCAGCAACGCCCAGGGTGCGTGCTCGCGCGACGATCCGCAGGCGAAGTTGCGGCCCGCCAGCAGGATGCGGTGCTCCGTCGGGTCGATGCGGTTCAGGATCGCCTCGGGCTTTTCCGATCCGTCCGCCTCGTAGCGCCAGTCGTAGAAGGCGGCCTTGCCCAGCCCCTCGCGCGTCGTCGTGGTCAGGAAGCGCGCGGGAATGATCTGGTCGGTGTCGATATTGGCCTGGCTGAGGGTGACCGTCTTCGACGTCAGGACCTGGAACGGTTCAGACATGCTCCACCTCGCTCAGATAGACGCGCGGATCGGTCAGCACCCCGGCCACCGCCGTCGCCGCCGCCGTCGCCGGGCTGGCCAGGATGGTGCGGGCGTCCTTGCCCTGGCGGCCCTCGAAATTGCGGTTGGAGGTCGACACCGCCAGTTGCCCCGGCGCGACGAAATCGCCGTTCATGGCGATGCACATCGAACAGCCGGGAATGCGCCATTCGGCCCCGGCGGCGATGAAGACCTGGTCCAGCCCTTCCGCCTCGGCGTCGCGACGCACGGCTTCGGAGCCCGGCACCACCAGCATCCGGACGCCCGGCTTGACCTTGCGCCCACGCAGCACCTCGGCGGCGGCGCGCAGATCGGGCAGGCGGCCGTTGGTGCAAGAACCTATGAAGACGACGTCCACCGGCTGGCTGGTCGTCGCCTCGCCTGCGGTGAAGCCCATATAGGCGATGGCCTTGCGGTCGCTGTCCGACTGCGGCTGCGGCACCGGCGAACCGATCGGCGCCCCGGCGTCCGGGGTCGTGCCCCAGGTCGCCATCGGCCGGATGGCCGCGCCGTCGATGACGACCTCCTTGTCGAAGACGGCGCCCGGATCGGTCGCCAGCTTCAGCCATTCGTCCGCGGCCGCCTCATAGTCGGTCGGGACGTGCTTGCGGCCGCGCAGCCAGTCGATGGTGGTCTGGTCCGGGGCGATCATGCCCGCGCGGGCGCCCGCCTCGATGGACATGTTGCACAGGGTCATTCGCCCTTCCATGTCCAGCGACCGCACCGCCTCGCCGGCGTATTCGATGACGTATCCGGTGCCGCCGCCAAAGCCGATGGCGGCGATGACGGCCAGGGCGACGTCCTTGCCCGACACGCCCGGCTGCAGTTCGCCGCCCACCGTCACCCGCATGGCCTTGGCCTTGCGCTGCAGCAGGCACTGGGTCGCCAGCACATGGCCGACTTCCGAGGTGCCGATGCCGAAAGCCAGGGCCCCGAAGGCGCCGTGCGTCGCCGTATGGCTGTCGCCGCAGACCACCGTCATGCCCGGCTGGGTCAGGCCCAGCTCCGGCCCCATGACATGGACTACGCCCCGATCGTCCGAGCCCCAGCCCGCCAAGGGCACGCCGTGGGCGGCGCAGTTCCGCTCCAGCGTATGGACCTGGGCCTCGGCCTGGGCGGTGACATAGGGCTTGGCGCCGTCCGGCCCGGCCGGCAGGGTCGGGGTGGAATGGTCCAGGGTGGCGTAGGTGCGGTCCGGGCGGCGGACCTTCAGCCCGCGCGCCTCGATCTCGCTGAAGGCCTGCGGGCTGGTGACCTCGTGCACCAGATGCAGGTCGATATACAGCACGCCGGGCGTCTCGGCCGTCTCCTGGCGCACGACATGGGCGTCCCAGACCTTGTCGAACAGGGTGCGGGCCATCAGCGATCCTCCCCTGCGAAGCGGGGAGGGGGACCATGCGCAGCATGGTGGTGGGGGCGAACCCGGACTCGGCGCGTGGGGTCGCCCCCTCCACCGTGTAGCCTGTCCTCGGGCTCGCCTCTGGCGAGACCCGGGGGCGGTCCCCCTCCCCCGTTACGCTGCGCTCCTCGGGGAGGATCGTTCACGCATACTCAGGCTCCCGTTTGGTCACCGCCGCGCCGATCGGTTCCAGCCAGCCAAACGCATCCGGGGTTTCGCCGGTGAACAGGCCCCGGAACGCGGCGTTGACCACCCTGGTCACCGGACCCGGCCCGGCGGCCCGGGTCGTGATCCCGTCCACCGAACGCACCGGGGTGATCTCCGCCGCCGTGCCGGTCATGAAGATTTCGTCGGCCAGATACAGGGCCTCGCGCGGCATGGCCTGCTCGACCACCTCAAACCCTTGCGCCTTGGCCAGCTTGATGACGCTGTCGCGGGTGATGCCCATCAGGATGGAGTTGGCCGCCGGCGGCGTCATCACCCGGCCGTCCTTGACCACGAACAGGTTCTCGCCCGCCCCTTCCGACAGACGGCCGTCGACGCCCAGGGCGATGCCCTCGCCGAATCCGCCGACACGGGCCTCGCGCCCGATCAGATAGGACGACAGATAGTTGCCGCCCGCCTTGGCCGCCGAGGGCGTGGTGTTCGGCGCCGTGCGGTTCCAGCTGGACACGCAGGCGTCCACACCCTTCTCCAGCGCCTCCTCGCCCAGATACGCGCCCCACGGGAACGCCGCGATGGCGATGTCCACGTTCATGTTCTGCGGCGCCGGGGTCACGCCCATGCCGCACTGGCCCAGGAAGGCGATGGGCCGGACATAGGCTGAGCGCAGCCCCTCGGAGCGCACCACCGCATGGCAGGCCGCGACCAGCTCGTCCTCGGTGTAGGGCAGCTGGATATGATAGATGCGGGCGCTGTCGAACAGGCGGCGCACGTGCTCGCGCAGGCGAAAGCCGCACGGGCCGTTCGGGGTGTCATAGACGCGGATGCCCTCGAACACCGAGGTGCCGTAGTGGAGCGCGTGGCTCATGACGTGGATCTTGGCGTCGGCCCACGGCGTCAGTTCGCCGTTGATCCAGATGTTCTCAGCCAGCGGCTGCATAGACTTCTTCCTGTTCTGCGGAGACGCCGTCGACCCGGTCGATGATGGCGATCAGTTCCGCATCGTTGATCTCGCCGATCTGGTCGGCGCGCTGCTTGAAGCCGGCGACCACCGCGGCCAGGCGCTCGCCCTCGATGGGACGGCCGATGGTCTCGGCGCGCTTGGCGATGGCGTGGCGGCCCGAGTGCTTGCCCAGCACGAACCAGCTGCCCTCGAAGCCCACGTCCTGGGGGCTCATGATCTCGTAGGTGCGGCTGTCGGCCAGCATGCCGTGCTGGTGGATCCCGGCCTCGTGGGCGAAGGCGTTGATCCCCACCACCGACTTGTTGCGGGCGATGACCGTCTCGGTGATCTCGCACAAGATCTTGGAGGCCCGCACCAGGTGGCGGCTGTCGGCGCCGGTGGTGACGCCATAGCGGTCCTGGCGGACCTTCAGCGCCATGACGACCTCCTCGATCGAGGCGTTGCCGGCCCGCTCGCCGATGCCGTTGATCGCCCCCTCGATCTGCCGCGCCCCGCCCTCGACGGCGGCCAGGGAGTTGGCGACCGCCATGCCCAGGTCGTCGTGGCAATGCGCCGAGAAGATCACCTGCGGATGGCGCCTGTGGATGCGCGCCGCCAGATAGCGATAGCGCTCGCGCACCTCTTCCGGCGTCGCATAGCCGACGGTGTCGGGCACGTTCAGCGTCCGGGCGCCGGCGTCGGCGGCGGCCTCCAGCACGTCGGCCAGGAACTCCGGCTCGGTGCGGAAGGCGTCCTCGGCCGAGAACTCCACGTCGTCGAACAGGCTGGCCGCATATTCCACCGACCGCACGGCCGTGGACAGCACCTCGTTCGTCGACATCTTCAGCTTGGCCGCCCGGTGGATCGGGCTGGTGGCCAGAAAGACGTGGCAGCGGCGGTTGGCCCTCGGCGCCGGTTGCAGGGCGCGGAAGCTGGCGTCGATGTCCTTCTCGTTGGCCCGCGACAGCGAGCAGAAGATCGGCCCCTCCACCTCGCCGGCCACGCGGCGAATGCAGTCCTCGTCACCCGGAGAGGCGGCGGCGAACCCCGCCTCGATGACGTCGACGCCCAGGTCGCGCAGGACCTGGGCCATCTTCACCTTGGCCTGGGCGGACATGGAGAAGCCGGGCGCCTGTTCCCCGTCGCGCATCGTCGTGTCGAAGATGATGACGCGGTTGGGGTCGGCCGCGATCTGTGCGGTGCGCGATACGCCGGATACTCGGTCCATCACGCAGCCTCGGATTGGATAATGTCGTTGCCGATGCGGCGCACGCCGAACAGCCGGTCGATCTGGCGGCCCAGATTGTCCATGCAGCGCCCGGCGTCGCGGCCGCGCACGGTCAGGGCGATTTTACGGAACGACCCTTCGTCGGCCATGTTGATGCCGTCGATGTGGAAGCCCCGGCGCTCCACCAGGCCGATGAGACGCTGAAGCGAACCGTCCGCGCGGTCGATCTGGATGTGGATCGTGTCGCTCATCTCAGGAGCCCTCCATCATTTCAGCATTGCTCTTGCCTGGCGGAACCAGCGGCCAAACATTGTCTCGGGGATCGATGACCACATGGGCCAGGCAAGGGCCGTCGGCGGCCAGCAGGCGCTGGACGCCCTCCGACACCTGATCGCGGCGATCGATGCGGAAGGCCTCGATGCCGAAGGCCTCGGCCACTTTCACGAAGTCCGGGTTGTCGGACAGGTCGATCTCGGAATAGTTCTCGGCGAAGAATAGCTCCTGCCACTGGCGCACCAGGCCCAGGCTGGAGTTGTCGATCAGCACGATCTTCAGCGGCACGCCGTAGCGCTTCAGCGTCGCCAGCTCCTGGATGTTCATCATGAAGCCGCCGTCGCCGGCGATGGTCACGACGGTCGCCTCGGGGCGGGCCATCTTGGCGCCGATGCCGGCCGGCAGGCCGAAGCCCATGGCCCCCAGGCCGCCCGAGGTGATGTGCGCTTCCGGGCTGGCGAAGCGGCAGTGCTGGGCCGCCCACATCTGGTGCTGGCCCACGTCGCAGGCGGCCACGAAGGCGTCGCCGGCGGCCTCGGAGATTTCCTTCAGCAGGGCGGGCGCATAGACCCCCTCGCCCGGCGCGTCATAGCGATGGGCGCCGGCCGCCGCGGCGCGGGCGCAATCGACCGTCCAGGGCTGGATGTCCAGGGCCGCGCCGGCGCGCATCCGCTGGGTCAGGGCCTCGACGCCCGTCTTCAGCTCGCCGACGACGGCGACGTTGGCCGCGCGCAGCTTGCCGACCTCCGAGGCGTCGATGTCGAAGTGGACGACGCCGGCGTTGGGCGCGAACTCGGCCAGCTTGCCGGTGGCGCGGTCGTCGAAGCGGGCGCCGACGACGATCAGTAGATCCGCCTCCTGGACCGCCTCGTTGGCCGCCCGCGTGCCGTGCATCCCCAGCATGCCCAGCATTCCGGGGGCATCGGTGGGCACGGTGCCCAGGGCGTTCAGGGTCGAGACCTGCGGAATGTTGGTGGCCCGCACGAAGTCGCGCACGGCCTGGGTCGCGCCGCCGATCTTCACCCCGCCGCCGATATAGACCAGCGGCTTCCTAGCCGCGCGGATCGCGGCCTCGGCGGCCGCGATCGCGTCGTGATCGACCGTCGGCGTCGCGTTGGGAATGTGGAAGCCGAAGTCCTCGGTCGTCTGGGCGAACTGCACGTCCTTGGGCAGGTCGACCAGCACCGGCCCCGGCCGGCCGGAGGCGGCGATGTGGAAGGCCTCCTCGACCGCCGCCGGCACTTCGGCGGCGTCGCGGACCAGGATCGAATGTTTCACGATCGGCAGGGTGACGCCCAGGATGTCGATCTCCTGGAAGGCGTCGGTGCCCATCACCCCCTGCGGAACGTTGCCGGTGATGCAGACCATCGGCACCGAATCCATCATGGCGTTGGCGATGCCGGTGATCAGGTTGGTGGCGCCCGGCCCGGAGGTCGCCATGCAGACCCCGACCCGGCCGCTCATCCGCGCATAGGCGTCGGCGCGAAGGCGGCGCCCTGCTCGTGGCGGACCAGGACGTGCTTCAGCTTCGATCCGGCCAGCGCGTCATAGACGGGCATGATGGCGCCGCCCGGATAGCCGAACACCACCTCCACCCCCAGCCGCTCCAGGGTGGAGACCAGCAGCCGCGCCCCCGACTGGGGGACGGCCTCGGCTTGGGGTTTGAAGGCGGCGGCGGTCATGGTTCAGGCGGCCTCGGACTTGGGCGTGTTCAGCCAGGCCATGCGCTCGCGCAGGCGCGCGCCGACCTGTTCGATCTGGCTCTCGCGGTCCGCCTTCAGCCAGGCTTCGTACTGCGGCTTGCCGGCGTCGTTCTCGGCGATCCAGTTGCGTGCGAAGGCCCCGCTCTGGATCTCGTCCAGGATGGTCTTCATCCGCGCCTTGGTCTCGTCGTTGACGACGCGCGGGCCGCTGGCCACGGCGCCGTACTTGGCCGTTTCCGAGATGAAGTGGTGCATCTTCGAGATGCCGCCCTCGTAGAACAGGTCCACGATCAGCTTCAGCTCGTGCAGGCATTCGAAATAGGCGATCTCGGGCTGGTAACCGGCCTCGACCAGGGTGTTGAAGCCCTGCATCACCAGCTCCTTGGCGCCGCCGCACAGGACGGCCTGTTCGCCGAACAGGTCCGTCTCGGTCTCTTCGCGGAAGGTGGTCTCCAGCAGGCCGCCCGTCGCGCCGCCGTTGCCCTTGGCGTAGCCCATGGCCCGGTCGCGCGCCTTGCCGGTCGCGTCCTTCTCGATGGCGAACAGGCTGGGGACGCCGCGACCGCGCTGGAACTCGCGACGGACCAGGTCGCCCGGTCCCTTGGGCGCGACCAGGATCACGTCCATGTCGTCGCGCGGCGTGATGCGCTCGTAGATGATCGAGAAGCCGTGGGCGAACAGCAGGGCCGAGCCGGGCTTGGCGTTGGGCTCGATGATGTCCCGATAGACTTCGCCCTGGATCATGTCCGGCGTCAGGATGGCGATGATATCGGCGCCCTTGACCGCCTCGGCCGGCTCGGCAGTCGGCACCCCGTCGGCGGTGGCGTGTTTCCAGCCCGTGCCGCCGTGGCGAACGCCGACGACCACGTCATGGCCGCTGTCCTTCAGGTTCTGCGCATGGGCGCGGCCCTGCGATCCATAGCCGATGATGGCGATGCGCTGGCCGGCGATGGCACCGGGGCGGATATCGTCGTTGATGTAGATGGTGATGGCCATGGGTCAGGCGTCCTGAGCAGCGGTTGTCTTGTGAGACGCCGGAACTTGAGCCGGCGGCGGGTTGGGGATGGTGACGGCGCCCTGGGCGGCCGAGGCGACCGAGGCGCGGTATTTGGCGAAGACACCTCGCGCCGGACGGACTACGTGGGGCGTAAAGCCCGCCCGGCGCGTCGCCAGATCGATGTTGGTGTCGATCCGGCGGTTGGTGACGTCGATGGTGATGCGGTCACCATCGCGAATGAGGGCGATCGGACCGCCGACGGCGGCTTCCGGCGAGACGTGGCCGGCGACGAAGCCATAGCTGGCGCCCGAGAACCGGCCATCGGTCAGCAGGGCGACGTTCTCGATCTTGCGGCCCTTCAGGGCGGCGGTGACCTGCAGCATCTCGCGCATGCCGGGACCGCCCTTGGGCCCTTCGTAGCGGATGATGATGACGTCGCCCTCGCCGACCGATCCGTCCTGGACCGCGTGGAAGGCGTCTTCCTCGCTGTCGAAGACGCAGGCCGGGCCTTCGAACCGGTCGACCTTGTGGCCCGTCAGCTTGATGACCGCCCCTTCGGGCGCCACGTCGCCATAGATGACGGCGAAGGAGCCGCGCGCCATGACGGGCGCCTCGAAGTCGGTCACGACCTGCTGGCCCGGAGCTTCCTCGGCCTCTCCGGCCTCCACGAACAGGCTGCGGCCGCTGACGGTCGGCGTGTTGACGATCTTGCCGCCCTGGGCCAGCCGCTGGGCCACCAGCCGCGTCCCGCCGGCGGCGTACAGGTGCGAGGCCAGGAACCGCCCGCCCGGCTTCAGGTCGCAGATGACCGGCGCCTCGACGCAGGCCTGGTGGCAGTCCTCGACGCCGAACTCGATCCCGGCCTCGGCCGCGATGGCGGTCAGGTGCATGACCGCATTGGTCGATCCGCCCGAGGCCGAGACGGCGACGGCGGCGTTCTTCAGGCTGGCCTTGGTGATGTACTTTCGCGCCGTGTCGCCGGCGAAGACGCGCTCGACGATGATGCGCCCGCACCGTTCGCCCTCGGCCCCCTTGGCCGGGTCGACGGCGGGCACGTCATTGGCGCCCATCGGCGAAATCCCCATGACCGACAGGGCCATGGCCATGGTGTTGGCGGTGAACTGGCCGCCGCAGGCGCCGGCGCCGGGGCAGACCGCGCTCTCGACCGCCTTCAGCCCCGCATCGTCCAGCGTCCCGGCCGAATGGGCGCCGATCGCCTCGAACACCTCCTGGACCGAGACTTCCTTGGTTCCGATCACGCCGGGCATGATGGTGCCGCCGTAATAGACCAGACCGGGGATATCCATCCGCGCCAGCGCCATCGCCGCCGCCGGGATCGTCTTGTCGCAGCCGACGATGCAGACCACGCCGTCCAGCTGGTGGCCTTCGATGGCCAGTTCGATGCTGTCGGCCACGACCTCGCGGCTGATCAGCGAGGCCTTCATGCCCTCGGTGCCCATCGAGATGCCGTCGGTGACGACGATGGTGTTGAAGTCGACCGGATAGCCGCCCGCCGCCACGATGCCGGCGCGCACGTCCTTGGCCAGACGGTCCAGGTGCATGTTGCACGGCGTCACCGTCGACCAGGTGTTGACGATGCCGATCATCGGCTTTTCGAAATCCTCGTCGCGCATTCCGGCGGCCCGCAGATAGGAGCGCGCCGCGGCCCGGTTCGGGCCGTGCGTGACCGCCGCGCTGCGCGCGTTCGGCTTACGAGGCTGAGAGGTAGAATCTTGCGTCATCGGTCCAGTTCGGTTCGAACCGCCAAGCACGAAAAACCCCGCTTCCTTTCGGGAGCGGGGTGGTGCGAGGCGATCCTGAGTGCGTCTAGGTCAGGTCGCGTGCATCCACGCCGCTTGCGTAAGCAGGCCAAGGAGTACGAGCGTAATGAGGAAAACCGGGGCTTCCAGGCCGATCGGCGCGCGCGCGACGGCGACCGCTTCAGCGGTGCGTCCCTTCATGTCGCGCATCATCGTGGCCACGGGCTGGCTCCCTTGTTCGAAAGGCAAGAAACCATAGCGCATCATGCGAAGCAACCCGCCATCGCAAGAATTTTGCGCGACAGCGATTTGAGGCCGCTTGAAAGGGTGTTTCTTGCCCAGGGACGACAAGGCGTGGCGGTCGAACGCGCGATTTTAGGGGGTCGGGGTTGAAACGCGCCGCGCCCGGGCTCATTGAAACGCCCAATCAACAAACCGCTCAGAGGAACTCCGTCCATGACCGTTCGCGTCGCCATCAACGGCTTCGGCCGCATCGGCCGCCTTGTCCTCCGCTCCATCGTCGAACATGGCCGCAAGGACATCGAGGTGGTGGCGATCAACGACCTGGGCCCGGTCGAGACCAACGCCCACCTGTTCCGCTACGATTCGGTCCACGGCCGCTTTCCCGGCACGGTGACCTCGGGCGAGGACTGGATCGACGTCGGCGCAGGCAAGATCAAGGTCACGGCCGAGCGCGATCCCGCCAACCTGCCCCACGCCGAGCTGAAGGTGGACATCGCCCTGGAATGCACCGGCATCTTCACCTCCAAGGACAAGGCCAGCGCCCACCTGAAGGCCGGCGCCAAGCGCGTCCTGGTCTCGGCCCCCGCCGACGGCGCCGACAAGACCATCGTCTTCAAGGTCAACCATGAGACCCTGACCGCCGACGACATCGTTGTGTCGAACGGCTCGTGCACCACCAACGCCCTGGCGCCCGTCGCCAAGGTGCTGAACGACCTGTTCGGCATCGAGCGCGGCTACATGACCACCATCCACTCCTACACCGGCGACCAGCCGACGCTGGATACGATGCACAAGGACCTGTACCGCGCCCGCGCCGCCGCCCTGTCGATGATCCCGACCTCGACCGGCGCCGCCAAGGCCCTGGGCCTGGTCCTGCCGGAACTGAAGGGCAAGCTGGACGGATCGTCCATCCGCGTCCCGACCCCGAACGTGTCGGTCGTGGACCTGAAGGTCGTCGCCGGCCGCGAGGTCACGGTCGCCGAAATCAACGAAGCGCTCCAGGCCGCCGCCGACGGCCCGATGAAGGGCGTGCTGTTCACCACCACCGACCCGCTGGTGTCGCACGACCTGAACCACATCGCCGCCTCGTCCACCGCCGCCCTGCCCCAGACCCAGGTCGTCGATGGCAAGCTGGCCCGCGTGCTCAGCTGGTACGACAACGAATGGGGCTTCGCGACGCGCATGAGCGACACCGCGCTCCAGATGGCGAAGTTCCTGTAAGGTCTTCGTTTCCCGCTCATCCCGGCGAAAGCCGGGACCCAGTCCTTTGGGCGATCCAGCCCGACCGTTTCGCACCGCTCATGATCCCAGTCGGCGCGCCCGCGACAAGGACTGGGTCCCGGCTTTCGCCGGGATGAGCGGAAGGAGAAAACCATGACCTTCCGCACCCTCGACGACGCCAAGGACCTCGCCGGCAAGACGGCCCTGGTCCGGGTGGACTTCAACGTCCCTATGGAGAACGGAAAGGTCACCGACGACACCCGGCTGCGGGTCGCCGTGCCGACGATCCAGCGCCTGCGCGACGCGGGCGCCAAGGTGGTCCTCCTGGCCCATTTCGACCGCCCCAAGGGCCAGCGCGTCCCGTCCATGAGCCTGAAGCCGGTGGTCGAGCCGCTGGAGAACGTCCTGGGCGCGCCGGTCCGCTTCGCCGACGACTGCATCGGCGGCCCGGCGGTCGAGGCCATCCGCGACCTGGATCCGGGCGGCGTGCTGCTGCTGGAGAACGTGCGCTTCCACGCCGCGGAAGAGGCCAACGACCCGGTCTTCGCCGAGAAGCTGGCCGACCTGGGCGACCTCTACGTCAACGACGCCTTCTCGGCCGCCCACCGCGCCCACGCCTCCACCGAAGGCGTCGCCCATCACATTCCCGCCTACGCCGGCGAGTCCATGCGCCGCGAACTGGAGGCGCTGGACGCCGCCCTGGGCAATCCGCAGAAGCCGGTTCTGGGCATCGTAGGCGGCTCCAAGGTCTCGACCAAGCTGGACCTTTTGAAGAACCTGGTCGGCAAGCTGGACCGCCTGGCCATCGGCGGCGGCATGGCCAACACCTTCCTCTACGCCCAGGGCGTCGACATCGGCGGTTCGCTGGCGGAAAAGGACATGGCTGACACGGCCCGCGACATCCTGGCCGAGGCCGAGGCGAAAGGCTGCGAAATCCTGCTGCCGATCGACGTGGTCGTCGCCACCGAGGTCAAGCCGGGCGCCGAGACCCGCACCGTCCTGGCCCGCGAGGAAATCGGCGACGAGGAAAAGATTCTCGACGCCGGCCCGCTGACGGTCGAGAAACTGCTCAAGGCCATGGCCCTGTCCAAGACCCTGATCTGGAACGGCCCGCTGGGCGTGTTCGAGGTCCCGCCCTTCGACGCCGCTACCGTCAAGGCCGCCGTCGCCGCCGCCGACCTGGCCCGGTCGGGCGCCCTGGTCGCCGTCGCGGGCGGCGGCGACACGGTCGCGGCCCTGAACCATGCCGGCGTGGCCGACGACATGACCTTCGTCTCCACCGCCGGCGGCGCCTTCCTGGAATGGATGGAGGGCAAGGCCCTGCCCGGCGTGGAAGCGTTGCGCGCCTGACGCAGCCGGGGGATTTTCGCTTCCCCTGCGCAACCCGAGCCTTTCCATCGGTCTATAAGGACTGCGTCCCGACTCGCCTGTAACACGGCGTGACTTGGGGCGTGGTCGGCGCTAAGATTCGGCCAACCAAAAAGACTATTCGGCTCAGGAGATTACCCAATGGCGCGCATCACGCTGCGACAGCTGCTCGACCATGCGGCGGAGAACGACTACGGCCTGCCGGCCTACAACATCAACAACATGGAGCAGGGTCTGGCGATCATGGAGGCGGCCCACGCGGTCAATGCTCCCGTGATCATTCAAGCGAGCCGAGGCGCGCGGAACTACGCCAACGACATCGTCCTGGCCAAGCTGATCGACGCCCTGGCCGAACTGTATCCGGACATCCCGGTGTGCATGCACCAGGACCACGGCAACGGCCCGGCCACCTGCGCCACCGCCATCCAGTACGGCTTCACCAGCGTCATGATGGACGGCTCGCTGGAGGAGGACGCCAAGACCCCCGCCAGCTATGAGTACAATCTCGACGTCACCCGCCGCGTGGTCGAGATGGCCCATGCCTGCGGCGTCTCGGTCGAGGGAGAGCTGGGCGTGCTGGGCAGCCTGGAGACCGGCATGGGCGAGGCCGAGGACGGCCACGGCTTCGAGGGCAAGCTGGATCACTCGCAGCTGCTGACCGACCCGGACCAGGCGGTCGAATTCGTCGCCGCCACCAAGGTCGACGCCCTGGCCATCGCCATGGGCACCAGCCACGGCGCCTACAAGTTCACCAAGAAGCCGGACGGCGACATCCTGGCCATGAACGTGATCGAGGACATCCACCGCCGCCTGCCCAACACCCACCTGGTGATGCACGGCAGCTCGTCCGTTCCGCAGGACCTTCAGGACATCATCAACCAGTACGGCGGCCAGATGCCCCAGACCTGGGGCGTGCCGGTCGAGGAGATCCAGCGCGGCATCAAGCATGGCGTGCGCAAGGTCAACATCGACACCGACAACCGCATGGCCATCACCGGCGCCATCCGCAAGGTCCTGGCCGAGAAGCCCGGCGAGTTCGATCCCCGCGCCTATCTGAAGCCCGCCAAGGAGGCGATGAAGAAGCTCTGCATGGAACGCTACCAGCAGTTCGGCTGCGAGGGCCAGGCCTCCCGGATCCGCCCCCTCTCCACCGCCCAGATGGCCCAGCGCTACGCCTCGGGCGACCTGGACCCGTCCTTCCGCGGCGCGACCGTCAAGGCCGCCTGAGACGGTGGCGTCATCCGCCGGTCGTGATAGACCGGCCGGCGGAGGCCCCTTGTCCCACGCGAACCCCATCGAAGACGACGACGACGCGCCCGCCGAGGTGCTTGAAGCCCGCATCGACACGCCCGGCGTCCGCCTCGACAAGGCCCTGGCCGAAGCCTTCCCGACCCTGTCGCGCGCCCGCCTCCAGGCCCTGCTCGCGGCCGGCGCCGTCAGCCGCGACGGCCTGCCCCTGACCGGCGGCGCATCGAAGGCCCGGCCCGGCCTCTACGCGGTCGCCCTGCCGCCCGTCGCGCCCGCCGATCCGCAGCCGGAAGCCATCCCTCTGACGGTCCTCTACGAGGACGCCGACCTGATCGTCATCGACAAGCCCGCGGGCATGGCCGCCCACCCGGCGCCGGGATCCGAGACCGGCACCCTGGTCAACGCCCTGCTGGCCCACTGCGGCGCCGGGCTGTCCGGCATCGGCGGCGTGCCCGTCCCGGCATCGTTCACCGGTTGGACAAGGACACCTCGGGCGTCATGGTCGCCGCCAAGACCGACCGCGCCCACGCCGGCCTGTCGGCCCTGTTCGCGACCCACGACATCGAGCGCACCTACATCGCCCTGACGCGCGGCGCGCCGTCCCCTCCAAGGGCCGGATCGAGACCCGCATCGGCCGCTCTTCCGGCGACCGCAAGAAGATGGCCGTGCTGCGGACCGGCGGCCGCGAGGCGATCACCGACTACCTTGTCCAGACCACGTTCGGCCAGCCGGCACGCGCCGGCGGCGCGCCCCTGGCCGCCCGCGTCGCCTGCACCCTGCACACCGGACGCACCCACCAGATCCGCGTCCATCTGTCGTCCAAGGGGTCGCCCATCCTGGGCGACGCCACGTATGGCTCGGGCAGCCCCGCCGCCCCGGTCCGCGCGGCCATCGTTGCGGCGGGTCTGACGCGCCAGGCCCTGCACGCCGCCGTGCTCGGCTTCGTTCACCCGGTCACGGGCCAGCCGCTGCGCTTCGAAACCGCGCCGCCCCCTGATATGATCCGGCTGGAGCAGCTGCTGTCCGAGCTTTGAGGAGCCGTCGATGACAGACCCGGAAATCCGCGACAACCCCGACCGCCACCAGTACGAACTGCCCGTCGATGGTGACCTGGCCGTCGTCACCTACAACCTGTCGCCGCCCAATCTGATGATCACCGAGACCCTGGTGCCCCAGCGACTGGAAGGGCGCGGCATCGCCAGCCGCCTGGCCCGCCACGTCGTGGACGACGCCCGCGCGCGCGACCTGCTGATCCTGCCGGTCTGCCCCTTCTTCTCCGCCTGGTTCCAGAAACACCCCGACCAGGCCGACGTGGTCCATCCCACCTACCGCGGCATCCTGGGGCTTTAACCCGCCGTTCCTCCGCCCGCCTTGAACGGCAACAGTCGAAGTTCTATATTCAGCGTCGACCGGCGCGAGTGGCGCCCGGGCAACGGTCACGCTTTCGTGACAAACCGCCCCTAAAAAAGGCGGCAACCCATCGCCACTTGTCCGGTTGAGGGGAGAGGCGTCGATGCACGCGCGTGGTCGACGGCGAAGCGCCCGCTCGTTCAAGACGGTCGGAGGGACCATATGGCTGCCAACAACACGCTCGCGATCATGTCGCCCGAACAGGGCCTGTCGCGCTATCTGACGGAAATCCGCAAGTTTCCGATGCTGACCAAGGACGAGGAGTTCATGCTCGCCAAGCGCTGGTCCGAGCATCAGGACCCCGAGGCCGCCCACCGTCTCGTCACCTCCCACCTGCGCCTGGTGGCCAAGATCGCCATGGGTTATCGCGGCTACGGCCTGCCGATCGGCGAGGTGATCTCCGAGGGCAACGTCGGCCTGATGCAGGCCGTCAAGAAATTCGATCCGGACAAGGGCTTCCGCCTGGCCACCTACGCCATGTGGTGGATCCGCGCCTCGATCCAGGAATACATCCTTCGCTCCTGGTCGCTGGTGAAGATGGGCACCACGGCGGCGCAGAAGAAGCTGTTCTTCAACCTGCGCAAGGCCAAGAGCCAGATCTCGGCCTTCGAGGAAGGCGACCTGCATCCCGAACACCTGTCGGCCATCGCCACCAAGCTGGGCGTGTCGGAGCAGGAGGTCACCGACATGAACCGCCGCCTGGGCGGCGACGCCTCGCTGAACGCGCCGCTGCGCGCCGACGGCGAAAGCGAATGGCAGGACTGGCTGGCCGACGACACGGCCGTCTCGCAGGAAACCCAGCTCGCCGAGGACGAGGAAAAGGGCATCCGCATGGGCCTGCTCCAGGAAGCCATGGAAGAACTGACCGACCGCGAGAAGCACATCCTGACCGAGCGCCGCCTCAAGGACGACCCCGTCACGCTGGAGGAACTGGCCGGCCAGTACGGCGTCAGCCGCGAGCGCGTGCGTCAGATCGAGGTCCGCGCCTTCGAAAAGCTGCAGAAGGCCATGCGCGCGGCGGCCGAGGAACGGAACTGGTCGACGCCTGACGGCGCGCGGGTCAGCCGGCCTGCTGGGCCGGCGCCTGCGTGCTTGGATTCAGCGACAGGATCGCGCCGACGGGCTGGGCCAGTCCGGCCTTGCTGGGCGTTCCGGACGCCAGATAGCTCTCCAGCGCCGCGGCGGCGATGGCCAGCTTGGCGTCGGCGGTCCGAACCGCCAGGCCTTTCAGCGTCGCCGCCTGTTGGCGAACGGCCCTGACGGCCTGCATCGGGTCCTGGTCGAACTGGGTCATAGCCGCAACCAGGATGCGCGTCGCCTGGTCGCGCACGTCCACCACGCTGCCGCCGTCGGTGTCGCCCCGCCGCTTCTTGGCCCCGCTGTATTCGCCCGAGTTGAACCGGCGCCGGTCCGGCCCGACGTAGCCGACCGCCTCCACCCACGGGCGCGGCTTCAGGGCGACGTTCTCGACCCGCTTGAACAGGTCGCCGGTCGTGAAGGGCTTTCTCAGGAACTCGTGCACGCCCGCATCGCGCGCGCCCCGGATCGTCGCGGCGGTGGCCTCGGCCGTGACCATGATGATCGGCGCGGTGCGGCACGTCATGTGCGAGCGGCGCACCTTGCGCGCCAGGCTTTCACCGCTCAGCGTCTGGCCCGAATATTCGGTGAAGATGACGCCGGGCTCCACGTCGCGGATCAGTTCCATCGCCAGGTCCTCGTCGCCCTCGACATAGACCTCGCGCGCGCCGAAGCCCTTGATGATGTCGGTCATCAGGCGCGCGGCCGAAGCGTTGGGATCGACGACGACCACCCGCCGGACGACGGGCGCGATACGACTCAGGGTCTTGGAGTCGGCGGTGAACACGGTGTGGCTCCCTGGCTAGGGGATTCTCCTTAACCGCAACACCGTTAAGACCGGTTGAACGCCCCTTACCCCTGGAAGGGGTCGCGCATCAGGATGGTGTCGTCCCGCTCCGGGCTGGTCGACAGCAGGGCGACCGGCGCTCCGATCAGCTCCTCGATCCGCCGCACGTATTTGATGGCGTTGGCGTTGATGTCCTTGAAGCTGCGCGAGCTTGCGGTGCTTTCGCTCCAGCCCTCCAGCTCCTCGAACACCGGCTCGGCCGCCGCCTGGTCCTTCAAGCTGGACGGCAGATAGTCCAGCACCTCGCCGTTGACCCGATAGCCGACGCAGATCTTCAGCGTCTCCAGCCCGTCCAGCACGTCCAGTTTCGTCAAGGCGATCCCGTCGATGCCGTTGATCGCCACCGACTGGCGCACCAGCACCGCGTCGAACCAGCCGCAGCGCCGCGCCCGCCCGGTGTTGACCCCCACCTCGCGACCCACCGTCGCCAGATGCTCGCCCACCGCGTCGTTCAGTTCGCAGGCGAACGGCCCCTCGCCCACGCGGGTCGTATAGGCCTTGACGATCCCCAGAACGTAGCCGACGCCCTTGGGCCCGACGCCCGACCCCGCCGCCGCCTGACCGGCCACGGTGTTGGAGCTGGTCACATACGGATAGGTGCCGTGGTCCACGTCCAGGAAGGCGCCCTGCGCCCCCTCGAACAGCACGCGCTTGCCCGCCTTCTGCGCCTCATCCAGCACCCGCCAGCCCGGCTTCACATAGGGCAGGATCTTCGGCGCGATCTCCAGCAGCGACGCCAGCAGCGCCTCCGGATCGATCGGCTCCAGCGCCAGCCCCGCGCGCAGCGGATCGTGGTGCGAGCGCAGCCGCTCGATCTTGACCTTCAGATCGTCTTCATTGGCCAGGTCGCAGACGCGGATGGCGCGGCGGCCCACCTTGTCCTCATAGGCCGGGCCGATGCCGCGCCCGGTCGTGCCGATCTTGGCGCCCGGCGCGCTGGCTGCGGCCTCGCGCGCCACGTCCAGCGCCGGATGAATGGGCAGGATCAGGCAGGCGTTGTCGGCGACGGTCAGGATGTCGGGGCTGATCGTCACGCCCTGGGCCTCGATCTTCTCGATCTCGCCGACCAGATGCCAGGGATCGACCACCACCCCGTTGCCGATGATCGACGGCTTGCCCTGCACGACGCCGCTGGGCAGCAGCGCCAGCTTATAGACCTTGCCGTCCACGACCAGCGTATGGCCCGCATTGTGCCCGCCCTGGAACCGCACGACCATGTCGGCGCGGTTGGACAGCCAGTCCACGATCTTGCCCTTGCCCTCGTCGCCCCACTGGGCGCCGACCACCGCCACGTTCGCCAAAGCCGTCTCTCCGCTGAATGCGGGCGCAGCCTATAGCCGGGGAATCGTCCGGTGTCTCCGTAAGATCCTCCCCCGCAAGGCGGGGAGGGGGACCACGAAGTGGTGGAGGGGGCGGACGCCGCACGGGCGTCGGAATGGGTGTCACGGACCTGTCGGTCAAACCGGGTCCGGTTCCGCCCCCTCCACCACCCTTCGGGCGGTCCCCCTCCCCGTTCCGCTCCGCTACTCGGGGGAGGATTGAAGCGCCGTCTCGAACGCCCATTCCAGCCAGGGCGTCGCGGCGACCACGTCCGACGTCTCGACCGTGCATCCGCACCACAGCCTCAGGCCCGGCGGGGCGTTGCGGTGCGGCTCCATGTCGAACACCGCCCCCTCGCCTTCCAGCAGGGCCTTGAACCGCGTCACGAAGGCCTTCTGCGCCTTCTCGTCCAGCGCCGTCAGGCGCGGATCGACGAACTTCAGGCACACCGACGTCGTCGACCGGATTTCCGGACGCTCGGGCAGGAAGTCGATCCAGTCGGTCCTCTCCACCCATTCGGCCAGCGCCGCGGAGTTGGCGTCCGTCCGCCGGATCAATTCCGCCAAGCCTCCAACCGACCGCGCCCACTCCAGCGCGTCGATCCAGTCCTCGATGGTCAGGATCGAGAAGGTGTTGATCGCTGCGCCGTCCGCCAGCGACCGGTCGAACCGGCCCTTGCCGTCGGTGATCCGCAGCACCTTGGGGATCGCCCGCTCGGGCCGGTAGCTGTCCAGCCGCTCCACCGCGCGCGGCGACAGCGCCATCACCCCGATCCCCGCCTCGCCGCCCAGCGCCTTCTGGAAGCTGAAGGTCACGACATCCAGCTTATCCCACGGCAGCGGCATGGCGAAGGCCGCCGAGGTCGCGTCGCAGATCGCCAGCCCCTGACGGTCGTCCGCGATCCAGTCCCCGTCCGGCACGCGCACGCCCGAGGTCGTGCCGTTCCACGGAAACACCACGTCCCTGGACCAGTCGACCTTCGACAGGTCCGGCAGCTCGCCCCACGGCGCCGTCAGGGCCTCGGGCTCCAGCCCCAGGTGGTCCTTCACGTCCGCCAGCCAGGTCAGGCCGAAGTTCTCGAACGCGACCACCTGCGCCGGCCGCGCGCCCAGCATCCCCCACAGGGCCGCCTCGACCGCCCCCGTGTCGGACCCCGGCGTATAGAGCATCACATGGCTCTCAGGCACTTCCAGCACCTCGCGCGTCAGCCGCAGCCCGTGCGCGAACCGCTCCACCACTTCCGGCGCGCGGATGCCGCGCCCCAGCAACCCATGCGGCAGGCCCGCCAGGCTGTACCCCGGCCGCTTCGCCGTCGGCCCGGACGAGAACCACGGCCGCTGGGGCCGGACATCGGGTTTCTGGATCGTCATGGGGTTCAGCGTCCGGGCGTATAGGGCCGCTTGGCCCGCCAGTCCTCGGCGAAGGCCCTCAGCGTCTCGTCCTGCTCGTCCGGCAGTGTGACCACCAGCTTGGCCAGCAGGTCGCCGCGCTTGCCGCCCGCGAACGCCCCGCGTCCCTTCAGCCGCAGCACCTGGCCCGAGTTCGAGCCCTTGGGCACGGTCATCTGCACCACGCCCTCGGGCGTCGGCACCCGGACCTTGCCGCCCAGAACCGCATCGGGGACCGACACCGGCAGGTCCATCGTCAGGTCGGCGCCCTCGCGCCGATAGACGGGGTGCGCCTCGATCTTCAGCTCGATCAGGGCGTCGCCATTCTCGGCCCCGCGCCCCGGCGCGCCCTGGCCGCGCAGACGGATCACCTGCCCGTCGGACGCGCCCTTGGGGATGGTCACGTCCAGCGTCCGCCCGTCCGAGAACTGGATGCGCCGCGTCGCGCCCGCGATGGCGTCCTCCAGGCTGATCTCCAGCGTGGCCTTCACGTCCTGCCCGCGCGCGGTGAAGTCGCGCGCCCCGCGCTGACGCCCCGCCCCGCCGAACATCCCGAACAGTTCGTCCAGGTCGATGCCCTCGAAGTTGGCGCGCCCGCCCGGCCCGCCGGTGTGGCTGAAGCCGCCGGGTCCCCCGCCCATGCCGCCGCCCATGCCTTGCCCGAACGGATTGCCGCCGCGCCCGCCGCCGAAGCCGCGGAACTGTTCGTTGCCCTCGGCGTCGATCTGGCCCGCGTCGAACTTCTTGCGCTTCTCGGCGTCGCCCAGGATGTCGAACGCCGCCGTCACCCGCTTGAACTTTTCCTCGGTGATCTTGTCGCCGGGGTTCTTGTCGGGATGCAGTTCCTTGGCCAGCTTGCGGAAGGCCTTCTTGATCTCGTCCGCGCTCGCCCCTCTCGAAACGCCCAGTTCCTTGTAGGGATCGCTCGCCACGTCGTCTTCCGCTCCATGAAAATCCGCCTGTTCAGTTAGTCCATGCACCGCCCGGCGCAAAGGGCGGGCGCCGGCATAATCGTCAGTCCAGCGCGATTTCGGCGGGCTGGCCCCAGCCGAAGCCCTCGCCCCATTGGCGCACCCGCGCGCGCGCCCCGCCGCCGCCCGCGAAATCCTCGGCCCGCATCGCCGCCGTATAGGCCGCCTGCGGCTGCATCGTCTCGAACGACCGGGCCGTCTCGCCCGCCTTCAGGATGTCGACGCGCCAGCGCGCGGCGTCCGGCGCCCCGACCTCGCCCTCCCAGCTGTCGCCATAGCGTCTCGCCCGCGCCGTCCAGGCCAGGCTCTGCCCGCCGGCCCCGTCGTCGCGCGCCGTCAGGCCGGCGGGCCGCCACGGCCGGTGATGCAGTCCACGCGGCATGAACAGGGTCTGTGCGAACCCGGCCTCGCCCGGCGGCTGGCCGCTCGGCCCCGTGCGGCAGACCAGCGGCAGGCCCCGCTCCTCGCGGCCGAACCGCGCCCGCGCGACGCCGGCGTTCAGAAACACCACGATCGCGCCCCGCGCCGCGCCGGCCGCCCGCTCGGCCTCCGTGCCCTGCTGCCCCCGCAGCAGGCCGCACAGCCGCCACAGCCCCGCCCCCTCCAGCGTCGCGCCCTCCAGCGTCGCCTGCCGGAACTGGATCAGCTCCCAGCCTTCCCCCGCCTCGACCGCGACCAGGTTCGCCCCGGCCAGGACCGCAGCCTCCGCCGCGCTTTCGGGCGCCGCGCCCTCCACCGCGACCCGCAGGCTGTTGGCCTCGTCCCAGCGATAGACCACGCCCGGCGCCAGCGGCTCGACCAGGCGCCCGACCGCGACCGGCGTCTCCACGGTCGCCCGCACCGTCAGCGCCGTGACGGAGGGCCCCGCGTGCAGCCGCATCGGCCGCCAAGGCTCGACCGCCACGGCGGCCAGCGGCCGGTCGTCGTCCTCGAACCCGACCAGGGGCGGCAGGTCCAGCAGGCGCACGAACGGCGCGCCCGCCACGGCCGGCGGCTCGCCCGGCGTCCAGCCTCCCGGCGCTCCGCCCGGCGCCGCGCCGTCCCCCAGCCGGACCAGCCGCGCGGTCGGCGTCTCGTCGGCGCCGATCCGCTCCACCCGCCAGACGCCCGCGCGGCCCTCCACCGCCACCACGTCCCCCGGCTCCAGCCGCATCCGCCCCAGCGGGTCCAGCGCCAGCGCCAGCGCGTCCTCGCCTTCCGCCTGCAGCAGCCGCGTCGCGACCGCCTGCGCCAGATCCCCCGCGCAGACGACGGGCAGGTCCAGGTCGCGCCCGCCCTCCTCGCCGTCGTCGTCGGTCCGCACGGTCGCCGTCCCGGTCTGATAGTCCGCCGTCTCGTCGATGAAGCGCACCCGCGCCGCCGTCGCCCGGGGCTCCAGCCGCCGCTCGGCCCGCATCGACGCCCCGTCGTCAGGCAGGGCCAGGTCCTCCAGCGCGATCTCCGCGCCCGCCGCCTCGCGCCCGACCACGGCCACCCGCCCGTCCCGCTCGGCCGCGATCACATCGAAGGCGGTCAGCAGGGGCGCCAGCGCCTCGCGCGCCCGCATGGGCCGGTCGATGACATAGCCTGACGCCGCCCCCTCCACGCCGGTCACGGTGAAGTCCTCCACCCCGCCGCGCCTCAGCACCGCCGCGATCAGGTCCGCCCCCGCCCCGACCAGCCGCCCGTTCAGCCAGTGGCCCGCATTCCAGGCCGAGGCGTCGGCCCACACCGCGTCCAGCGCCGGAAACGCCGGATAGGGCCGCGCGTCCCAGCACCACAGGTCCGCCGCCTCCAGCATCCGCCCGTCGTAAAGGCCCGACTCCGGATTGTTCTCCGCCCGGGCGTAGTGTCCCAGGATCGCCTCCAGCGCCCGCCGCTGGGCCGTGTCGTCGCGCCCGCCGTCCGAGTGCGGCGGCAGGGCGTTCTCGCTGCTCTTGGGGTCCTGGAACAGGTTGGGCGCGTTCGGCCCCCGGTCCACCGCCGCGCAGCCGACTTCCGTCAGCCGGATCGGCTTCATCCGGGGAACCCAGGCCGTCGGCGTCGCCGCCCGCACCCCGCCCGGCCGGTCGTGATGCGGATTGGACCACCAGCCGAACAGGTCCTTGGGCCGGAACAGCCAGTGCTCGCCGTGCGCCGTGTCGAGGATGGGGGTCCGGACCTGCGCCGCCCGGTCCGCCGCGTCGGCGTAGAACCAGTCGAAGCCTTCGCCGCCCGCGACGCCGGCCGCCAGATAGGCGGGGTCGTTCTTCCCGGCCCAGGTCTCGCCGTCCAGCCCGCCCGCGCCCTCGCGCCAGTCGCTCAGCGGCGGATACCAGTCGATGCCGACGTAATCGATGTTCGCATCGGCCCACAGCGGGTCCAGGTGGAAGATCGCCTCACCGCCCGCCTGTCGCCCGAAATATTCCGACCAATCCGCCGCATAGGACAGCTTGACCCCCGGCCCGACGATCCCCCGGCACTCGCCCGCCAGCGCCTTGAACTGCGCCACCGCCGGAAACCCGCCGTCCTGATCGCGCGTCCAGGTCACGCCCCGCATCTCCGATCCGATCAGCAGGCCGTGCGCCCCCGTCTGGGCCGCCAGCGTCGCATAGTGGCGCGCCATCCGCCTCAGGCCCCAGCCGTCGGCCGCCCCGAACAGGGCCTCGATCTGCCCGGCCGCCTCGGCCCCGTCGTCACCCGCGATCCGCCCCCGCCACGGATAGCCGGGCGCGTCCATGAAGACGAACGGATACAGCGTCACCTCCAGCCCCCGCGACTTCAGCAGTCGGATCGCCTGGCGCACCGTCTCGTCCGACGGCGTGCCGCCATAGGCCGGCCGGCCGTCCACCGTGCTGATCAGATGCGCGTTGCTTCGGTCCAGCCCCGCCACCGACCAGCTCAGCGGCTCGGTCGGCTTGTCGCGCCGCTCCACACCGGGCCTGACCTCGCACTCTCCGGCGCGCAGGCTGGTCCCGAACCAGCCGACCACCAGGCTGACCCGCTTCAGGTTCGGCGCTTGGGCCAGCAGCTGGTCCAGCGACACCGCCAGGTCCGGCCGCCCCTCCGAATGGTGCACGTTCTCGCTGGCCGTGCGCGTCAGCCCCTCGCGTCGCGTCACCGGCTCGGTCGCCAGTACGAACTCGCCGGCGCCAGGGATCAGGCAGACCCCCTCCATCAGCTCCTCCAGCCCCGGCGTCAGGCCCGGCGCGCGGCGGAACACCTCAAAGCTCAGCTGCGGCGGCCGGTTCCCGAACGGCCCCAGCGGCAGGTCCTCGAACACCACATAGGCCGTCCCGCGATAAGCCGGCGCGGCGCCCGCACCCTCCACCGCCTCGATCAGCGGATCGGGCGTCTGGTCCTCGGTCCCGCGATACAGCCGCATGGCGATCCCGGCCGTGGCCAGCGGCTTGCCGTCGGCCCACACCCGCCCGATCCCGTCGATCGGCCCCTCGCACAGGGCCACGGCGAAGCTCAGCGAATAGTCGTAGTCGACCGACCTGGGCCCGCCCTTGCCCCCGCCGCTCTCGTTTCTCCGCTCCAGGAACCGCGCGGCCCAGACGATCTGCCCCGTCACGCGCGCCCGGCCGAAGACGCAGGCCATCGGCGCCCCCTCGGCCGTCCCCTGGACCTTCAGCCCCTCCAGCCTCGGCCCCTCTCGCGCCGGCTCCAGCGCGCCGATCAGGCCGTTGTCGACGACCCGCCCCAGCGCCCCGCCGACGATCCGCCCGAGCCCGCCGCCGACCAGTCCCCCCAGCCCGCCCAGAACCACCTGCGCCATTCGCTACTCCCCGGAAACCGAAACACCGCCGCCAGACGCCGCCGCCACCACGGCCCCATCCAGCTCTCGACCACCGACCGGCCCCAATAGGCGTGGATCATCCGCGGCTCCGGCCCTTCCAGATCGCTCAGGATCGCGCAGTGCTTGACCGCCGCCCCCTCCGCCATGCGGAACAGCAGCACGTCCCCCGCCGCATCTCTCCGACCGGAACCGCCTCCAGCCACCGCCCCGCCGCCGCCAGCAGCGTCTCCTCGCCCCCGACCTCGGCCCAGTCGGCGGCATAGGCGGGCGCGCGCTCAGGCTCCTCGCCCACCACCTCGCGCCACACCCCCCGCACCAGGCCCAGGCAGTCCGCCCCCGCCCCCTTCACGCTGGCCTGATGCCGATACGGCGTCCCCAGCCACCCCCGCGCGGCGGCGACGACCGCACAGCCCTCTCCCTCCCCCTGCGGGGGAGGGTCGAGCGCAGCGAGACCGGGTGGGGAGGGCCAGGCGACACACCTCCGCCCTTTCGGACCTGACCCAATCGTGAGGCTTTGCCTTGCCGTCCCCACCCCGTCGCTCCGCGACGACCCTCCCCCGCGGGGGAGGGAGAAACCTCGTCCGCGTCCCTCATCGCCGGCTCCCCCGTCGTTGCGCCCGCCGCTCGCCGGATAGGCCGTCAGGAAGTCGTCGCCGGGCACGTCGGGAAAGCCCCGGAAATTTCGCCCGTTTCCGAACGTCTCCACGCAGGTCTCCCAGCGCTTGTCGCAGGTCGCGCCCGGGAACAGCGCTCGGTCCGCCCCGCACCGCCCGTCGCCCAGGCGCGCGTCGCACATCCGCCCGTAGGTCCGCCCCACGACCCGCTCCAGCTGCGCCAGCGGCCCTTCCAGCTCGGCGGTGAACCGACCGTCCTCGCGGCTGATCCGCGCCAGCCGCCCGGCCCACAGCCGCACCCTCAGGTCCGGCCGGCTCCAGTCGACCCGCCACAGTTCGACCGACGCCTGGTCGTACAGGCCCGCCTCGATGTCCGCCTCGCTCAGGACCGCGTCGTCCAGCACCCCGGCCGCCGTCATCGACCC
Source organism: Brevundimonas albigilva (assembly GCF_023503965.1). Lineage (GTDB taxonomy): Bacteria > Pseudomonadota > Alphaproteobacteria > Caulobacterales > Caulobacteraceae > Brevundimonas > Brevundimonas albigilva. The sequence goes on from NZ_CP097298.1 coordinate 1,058,168, forward strand.
CGCCGCCAGCCCGACCGCGGTCTCCTCGGCCCCCGCCGTCCAGCCGCTGGCCGCCCGGCACGTCAGCCCGTCCATCGTCAGGTCGCGGTCATGGTCTGTGAACCCCGTCACGACCCCGTCCGCCCGCGCCAGCGCCCCGCATGGCACAGCGTCGCCGCCCCGCTTTCGATGCGGGCGGCCAGTTCCTCGGATATGTCTCTCATCTCAATCCTCTCCCTCCCCGCGCCGGGGAGGGTGGTCGCGCAGCGACCGGGTGGGGCGGGCCAGGCGACACGCCGCCATCCTCAGACCCTCACCTCGATCAGCGGGACCGCCGCCATCCGCCCGGCCTCGAAGGTCTCCAGCGTCGCCTCGATCCGGTCGCTGTCGAACCGCACCGGCGTGTCGAAGTGGAACCCCGCCGTCACCGCCTGGCCCGCCCCCGGCGCCGCCTCCAGCGTCACCACCCCCGTCGTCGTCTCCACCGCGAAGGCGTCGGGGGCCAGTTCCACCCCCGCCACCGCCGCCCGCACCGTCCCTTCGACCGGCTTGGCGATCGGCCGCGCCACGTCGCCGTACAGCTTGACCAGCGAAAACGTCCGCCGCGCCCCCGTCCCGACGCCCAACATCTGGTCCAGCGGCCCGGGCGTCGCGCCCGGCGCGCACGACCTGTGGTCGGCGAAATCCTTGAACCGGAACCCGTGCAGCCGCCCCCGCCGCGCCTCGAAGAAGGCGACCAGCTCGGCCATGTCGTCCAGCGACCGCAGATTGGCCCCGATCAGATAGCGCCTGCGCCCCATCGCCCAGGGCGTCGATCGCCGCTCGTGTCCCGACGCCAGGGTCGCGATCTCGGTCCGTCGCTCCACCCCGCCGGTCGAGCCGAACGCCAGCCGCGCCGGCAGGCGCACCTCATGGAAGGCCATCCCCAACCTTTCCCTCGTTTCGCTTGTTCGAAAATCCGTGCTCGTCCATGCTCCGCGCGCGGCCGGAGGGGCCGCTTCACCCAGGAGCGAGACGCGTGCGCGGAGAAGTCCTCAGCTACGACAGCACGGCCGGAACCGGCCTCATCAGCGGCGACGACGGCGTGCGCTACGGCTTCGACGCCGCCGCCCTGCAGTCCCCGGCCACGCCTGCGCCGGGCGTGCGGGTCGATTTCGTGGCCGACGGCGACCAGGCGACCCAGATCCTGATCCTGGCCGGCTCGCCCTCGACGGTCGGCGTCGCCGGCGCCGCGCCGCTCGCCGCGGGCTCGGGCTTCGACTTCCAGTCGGCCATGTTCTCCTTCGAGGGCCGCCTGCGCCGCTCGCACTTTTGGATCGGCTTCCTGATCATCTTCGGCGCCAACGTCGTGCTGGGCTGGATCCCGATCCTCGGCTGGCTGATCTCGCTCGCCCTGATCTGGCCGAACCTGGCGATCGCGGTGAAGCGCCTGCACGACATGGGCCGGACCGGCTGGCTGGTCGTCGCCCCCTATCTGATCGGCTTCGCCCTGCTGATCGCCGGCATGGTCATCATGTTCGGCGGCATGGCGGCCACGGGCATGACCTCGGACTACTACGAGGACAATCCGGCCGCGGCCCTGGCCGTCATGGGCCCGGCCTTCGGCGTCTTCGCCCTGTCCTTCTTGGTCGGCGTCGCCTTCCTGCTGTGGGTCGGCCTGACCGACAGCCAGCCCGGCGACAACCGCTTCGGCCCCAATCCGAAGGGCCTCTGACCTAGATCCTCCCCGCGTTGCGGGGAGGGGGACCGCGTAGCGGTGGAGGGGGCGGACGCCGCACGACGCCAACCGTCCAAACCCAGTCCGTTTCGCCCCCTCCACCACGCTTCGCGCGGTCCCCCTCCCCCGTTACGCTACGCTTCACGGGGGAGGATCGCTCAAATCCGCCGCGCGCCCAGGCTGACGGCCCGCGCCAGCATCTGGGCGATCTGCGCCTCGGACCGCAGCAGCGCCGGCGCCCCGCCGTCCACCGTCACGTTCACCGTCACCCCGCCGCCCGGGACCGGCTCGACCACGCCGCCCGTCGCCGGCCGGAACACCTCCGGACCGCGCTCGCCGACCAGATAGGCGCCGCCGGCCGACACCGGCCCGCCGTCCGCCCGCGCCCCGCCGAACGCGCCCAGCGCCGCCTGAACCGCCGCGCCCAGACCGCCCGACCCGGCCGCCGCCGCATTGACCGCGTTCAGCACCGCCCGCGCCAGCTCGCCCAGGCTCACCTCCCCGTCCGCCGCCGCCCGCGCCAGCGACCGCGTCAGGCTGTCGCCCGCGCGTCCGAAGGCGTCCTCGATGGCGTCGGCCGCCTCCCGCGCCGGCGCCTTCAGCGCCTCCAGGGCGGCCGCCGCCTCGGCCGCCTGACGCGGCACGCCGTCCAGCCCGCCCGGCTCGAACTCATCCGCCATCCGGCCACTCCTCCATCATCCGCTCCAGCGCCGTCCGCCCCAGAGGTCCCGCGCCCGCCGGCGCCTGGACCAGCATCCGCCATTCCCGCAGCGACAGCCGCCAGAACGCCTCGGGCGCGATCCCCAGCGCCGCCGCCGTCCGCAACATCTCGGCCCAGGGCGTCATCCGGCGGCGGCGGCGAACGCCCGCGCGACGGCCTCCGCCGCTTCGCGCGGCTGGACCGCCTCTGCCGCCGAACCATCCTCGCCCCCGCCCCGCAACAGCGCCGCCAGCACCACCATCAGATCCCTGCCCGACAGCGCCCGCATCCGCTCGGCGACGCCGCCCAGCCCCTCGACCCCCAGCCCCGTCTCGATCTCCGCCAGAGAGCCCAGCGTCAGGCACAGCCTCCGCTCGCCCCCGCCAGCCTGACGACGACCTCGCCCCTGACGCCATTCATTCAAATCCTCCCCGTGAAGCGCAGCGTAACGGGGGAGGGGGACCGCGAAGCGGTGGAGGGGGCGGACGCAGACTCGGTCTCCACATTCCACACCCAGCTCGCTTCCGCCCCCTCCACCATGCTGCGCATGGTCCCCCTCCCCGCTGACGCGGGGGAGGATCAAATCGCGCTGAACGCCACCGCCCCGGCGCTGGCCAGGCTGATGGCGAAGGTCGCCTCGCCGCCGTGGTCGCCGGCGTATTCCAGCGCCGCCACCAGGAACGGCCCCTCCAGCACGCCGAAGTCCGGCACCACCAGCCGCCAGGTCTTGGCCGCCTGCTCGAAGAAGGCCTCCCTGACCAGCGCATCCGACGCCGCGTCGCGAAAGATGCCCTGCCCCGACACCGCCGCCGACTTCACCCCCGCCCCCGCCAGCAGCTCGCGCCACCGCCCGGCGCTGTCGCCGTCGGTCGCATCGACCGTGCGCGCATTCAGCGAGATCGTCCGCGCCCTCAGCCCCGCCACCGTCGTGAACACGCCCGGCGCGCCCTCGATCTTCAGCAGCATGTCCTTGCCGGCTTGTGCCGTCATGTCTGTTTCTCCATCCCCGAATTCTCCCTCCCCGTCCGGGGAGGGTGGTCGCGCAGCGACCGGGTGGGGGCGGCAAGGCGATACGCCTCGGCCGCCGGCCCTTCCCACCCCGCCGATGCTCCGCATCGGCGTCCCTCCCCGGCCAGGGAGGGAGAAGTCACGCCGCCACGCCCTCAGTCACCGCCCTCAGCCGCACCACCGCCCAGGTCCGCCGTCCGTCGCCCGAACGGGCCACGTCCGACCAGACGACCCGCAGCGACACCGTCCGCACCCCGTCCGCCTCCAGCGTCGCCTCATGCAGCCGCGCCCGCACCGCCGCCGAGATCGCCTTGGCTTCCTCGGTCCCGGCGAAGCGCGACACCGCCGTCAGGGTCAGCGCCTGCTCGACCCCGCCGCCGTCGGCGTCCAGCGGCCGGCTCTCGCACCGTCCGACCAGCAGATGCGGAAACCCCGCCCCCTCCGGCGCCTGATCCCACACCCGCCCGCCCAGCAGGGCGTCCACCGCCGCATCGGCCTTCATCGCCGCGACCAGGGCCTTCTGCAGCGCGCTCTCGTGATCGGTCATCGCACCCGCTCCAGCCCCAGCTTCGCCCGCCCTGGCCGCGTCGGCTCGACCGTCACGATGGCCCAGTCCGCCCCGCCGAGGCGCAGGCGTCGCCCGACCGCCAGCCGCGCATCGGCCCGCGCCTCCGCCGTCATCGTCTCCACCGCATGGCGCTCGTCGCCGGACCCGCGCTCCTGGCGCCGTCGCGCCCCGCATTTCAGCCAGGCCGAGCCCGCGGGCTCGAACGTCACGCTCCGCCCGCCATACGGCGTCTGCGCCTCCACCGCCCGGTACAGCCCCGCCAGAACCGTCACAGCCGCACCACGCGATAGGGCGCGATCCACCCCTCGACCGGCGCGACGCTCATTTCCGCCTCGCCCCGCTCATAGGCCCTGAGCGCCAGCATCAGCACCGCCAGCCTGAGCGGCGCCGGCGAGGTCGACGTCAGGCTCAAGCCCACGTCCCCCTCCACCCGCGCCTGGGCCGCCTCGACCAGCGTCTGGATCAGCCCGTCCTCGGCCTCATGCTCGACCCGCAGGAACAGCTTCGCCTCCGCCACCGTCACCGGCTGCGCCATGCAAACCTCCAATGTTCAGAAAAATCAGATCCTCCCCCGCAAGGCGGGGAGGGGGACCGCGAAGCGGTGGAGGGGGCGGACGCCGCACCGGCTTGGAAACCGGAGTCACGAATATGCCGGCCAAAACCGAGTCCGCTTCCCCTCCACCACGCTGCGCGCGGTCCCCCTCCCCGTTCCGCTGCGCTTCACGGGGAAGGATCGCCTCAGCTCGCCGCGAGCTTCATCACCTTGCCTCTCGGCGACTACGTCGCGGCGAACTTCATCACCTTGATCGCGTCGAAGTTCTGCACCCCGCCGCCGACGCGCTTGGTGGTGTAGAACAGCACATAGGGCTTGGCCGTGAACGGGTCGCGCAGCACCCTGACCCCCGCCCGGTCCACGATCAGATAGCCGCGCTGGAAGTCGCCGAACGCGATCGACAGGCTGTTCGCCGCCACGTCCGGCATGGTCTCGATCTCGGTGATCGGATAGCCCAGCAGGCTGGCGTTCTCGCCCAGCCGCGCCGCCGGCTGCCAGATGTAGTTCCCGTCCGCGTCCTTGAACTTGCGCACCGTCGAGACCGTGCGCCGGTTCATCACGAACCGCCCGTTCGGCCGGTACTGGGCCTTGGGCGCATAGATCAGGTCGATCAGCCGGTCGGTCGGATTGGTCGCGGCGAAACCGCCCGCCGCGCCCGACGCCACATAGCCGATCTGGCCCCACGCCTGGTCCGCGTCCGCCACGGCGGCATAGCTCAGGAACCCCTTGGGCTTGTTCGTCCCGTCGCCGGTGACGAAGGCCTGGGTCTCCTGGGCGGCGAAGGCGTCCTCGACCTCGCCCGCCAGCCATTCGTCCAGGTCCACCAGGGCGTCGTCCAGCAACGCCTGCGTCGCCGCCGGACTGGCGTACAGATCGGCCGACGGAAACTCCAGCAGCGCCAGCGTCGCCGGGTCCGTCTCGGGCCGCGCCGCCGTCTCGGCCACCCAGCCCGAGGCCACGCCCGCCGTCGACACCGGCTTCCTGAACACGCCGGCCGCCACCGTGCGCACCGTGGCGATCTCGCGCATCGGCGACACCGCCATCAGCCGGCGCTCGATGGCCCGCTCGGTCTCATACGGCACGACATAGCCGCCCGAGGTCGCGCCGGTGCTCAGCCCCGCCTTGGTCTCCAGGCCGACGGATTGGCCGGTCTTCAGATAGCCGTCCCACGCCGCCTTCGCCTCCGGCGCCGACGCCGGCTCGGCCGCCTCCCCGCCGATGACGGGCCGCCGGTTCTGGCTCATCGCCCGGTCCAGCCGCGCCTGAGCCGCCGCGACCGCCTGGTCGATGCGCGCCACCTTCTCCTCCAGCAGCACGTCGGCCGCCGCCTTCCTCTCGATCTCGTCCAGCCGGGCGTCGTTCGCCCCCTTGAACGCCTGGAACGCCGCCATCACCTCGCGCACGGCGTCGCGCGCCTCCGGCGAAGCCGGGGCCTGTTTGGTCTCTTTCATGATGTCTCCGGTTGAAGAACCGCGTCTTGCGGCTAGTGTCGGGACGTGAACCGTCCTCTTGAAATCGTCTGATGGCCGCCCGCCTCACCCGTCTCGAAAGCGCCGTCCTGGACGCCCTGGCGTGGGAGTTGCGCGATGTCGTCCCCGACCTGGCCGGCCAGGTGGAGGAAAGCCTGCCGGGCCGACGCCGCAACACCGGCGCCGGCCTCTATTCGGAACTGATCGTCGACCGCCATCGCCCGCCGCCCCGCGCCGAGGCCCAGCGCCGGATCACCGGCCTTTTCGGCACGGTCCACGTCATGGTCGGCGACCTTGAGGATCCCATCGGCTTCCAGGTCGAGCTGCGCCAGGGCCGGCTGATCGCCCTGCACGGCCAGAGCTACGGCCAAGACACCCGCGCCATCGACTTTGCGACTACGCCCTTCGACGAGGTCTTCACGATCGACGAAACCGGCGAGTCCGTCCTCTACGAGCCCGCCGCCCACCGCCGCGAAAGCCCGCTTCACCGCCTGCACGACCACCCGGACATCGTCCCGCCCGGCCCGGCCGACGGCTCCGTCGCCCCGGTTCCCGACCGAAAGCTCTCGGCCCTCCAGCGGGTCCAGTTGGAGCCGACGCCGGAGTCCAACGCCAAGACCTTCGGCCTGCCGTCGCCCGACGAACCGACGCCGCCGCCCGTGGCCACCGGCCCGGTCGCCCTGGTCACGACCGGCCTTCACCTGCTGCTCGTCGTCGTCGGCCTGATCCTGGTCTTCGCCTTTCGCTTCTCCCTGGTCTTCGTCTTCCTCGTCGGCCTGTGGGCGGTGCGCGCCATCAACGGCAAGAAGGGCCGCGCCGCCGTCCGCGACCTGACCGAGCGCCTGCGTCAGGCCGGCGTCCTCGACAGGCTGAACCGCGCCCCCGGCAGCATGGGGAAGGTCACCAGCGACACCTCCCACAGATCGACCCCGCTCAGGACCCGCAGCCGGCCCTGACGCCGCGCCCGCGCGGTGCGATAGCCGATCGACAGGCCGTCCAGCGCCCCGGCCCGGCTCAGCGCCTGGGCCAGCCGCGCCTCGGGCGACCAGTCCATGATCCGCCCCCGCACGAACAGGCCGCGCGCGTCCTCGGCGATCGCGTCCCACACCCCGACCACCGCCCGGCCGTCGTGGCCGTGCAGCATGCGCACCCCCTCGGCGCCGGTCTTGGCCAGGCTGTCGGCGAACGCCCCCGCCTGCACCACGTCGCCGTTCAGATCGGCCGCGCCCCACAGGGAGGCGTAGCCTTGGATGACCAAAGCTCCTCCCCCGCCTGCGGGGAGGGGGACCACGAAGTGGTGGAGGGGGCGGACGCCGCACGAACGCCGGCCCAGGTCGCTTTCATTTCCTGGCGGCCAAGATCCAGCCCGTTTTCGCCCCCTCCACCACCCTTCGGGCGGTCCCCCTCCCCCGCTTCGCGAGGGAGGATCGTTCCAGACGTCCTCACTTCTCCTCCAGCCTCCGTTCGATCCGCTCCACGGCCGCCGCCGTCGCCTCGCCCTGCGCCTCCAGCCGCGCCAGCCGCTCGGCCACCAGCCTCTGCTCGCCCACCCGCTGCTCCAGCGTCGCGATCCGCGCCGCCGCCCCGCCGGCCCACAGCAGACCCGCGATCGTCTGCACCGCCAACGCCGCGATCAGCGCCGCCGGCGCCTTCCTCAACTGCTCCATCATTGCCCGACCCCCGCCATTCGCCGCCGCTCCTCGTCCGTCAGGAAGCTCGCGCCCTCCAGCCGCGCCCACAGCGCGTCCCGCTCGGGCTGCAGCGCCGCCACCGCGTCCAGGTCGGCCCGCACCTCGCAGCCCGCGAACCGCTCGCCCAGCCACCCCGTCAGCGCCCCCGCCGCCTTCCTGACCAGCGGGATCACCGTCTGCCTCCAGAACGCCGCGTTCGCCTCGCGATAGTTGGCGTAGGTCGCATCCCCCGGTATCCCCAGCAGCTGCGGCGGAACCCCGAAGGCCAGGGCGATCTCGCGCGCCGCGGCGTGCTTGCCGGCCGTGAAATCCATCTCCGCCGGCGTCAGGCTCAGCGGCTTCCAGTCCATGCCGCCTTCCAGCAGCACCGGCCGCCCCGCGTTCGCCGCGCCCGCATAGTTCTCGTCCAGCTGCGCCTTCAGCGCCTCGAACTGGTCGTTCGTCAGCCGCTCGCCGTCGCGCGCGCCATAGACCAGCGCGCCGCTGGGCCGCGCCGCATTGTCCAGCAGGGCCTTGTTCCAGGCCCCGGCCGCATTGTGCGCGTCCACCCCCGCGCCGCCGCCTCCAGCGGCGACAGCCCGTACCAGTCGTCCAGCGGGTGCCACAGCTTCAGGTGCATCACCGGCGCCCAGCCGTCCGCCGCCCGGCCGATCCGCACCGACCGCCCATCGACGCAATAGTCCCACGCCTCGGGCCAGCCTGACCGCCCCGGCACCACCTTCACCCGGTCGGACCGCAGCGCCCACAGCTCGTCCGGCGCCCCGTCCCCGTCCGCGTCCCCGGTCGCCTCGACATAGGCGTTGCCCGACACCTGCAGCGCCCCGTACAGCGCCTCCATCAGCTCGGCCCCCGATTGCTCGGGATTGGGCCGCCGGATCAGCTTCGCCAGCGGATGGGCGTCGTCCCGCGCCCCGTCCACGAACACCGCGAACGGCGCGGACGCGGCGGCCTCGGCGATCATCCGCACGCAGCGATAGGCCACCGCGTTCCGCTGATACCCCTCGCGCGCCAGGCTGGCGTAGTCGTTCGGCGTCCACCTGGGCCTTCCCACGGACGAGAAGGCCGCCACCGCCCCCGCCCGGCTGGCCTTCGCCTCGGGCGCAGCCGCCCGCCCCCGCTGGCCGAACGGCCATCGCATCGAAACCATCGAAATCTCCCTGAAACCAATCCTCCCCCGCGAGGCGGGGAGGGGGACCACGAAGTGGTGGAGGGGGCGGACGCAGACTCGGTCTTCACCGTGGAAATTCTGAGAGCAGACGTTCAACGCTCGTGCGCTATCCGCCCCCTCCCCCACCCTTCGGGCGGTCCCCCTCCCCGCTTTGCGGGGGAGGATCAGATCACCCGTATCCTCGGCCCTTCCGACCGTTCTTCCAGCATCAGCCGCGTGATCCCCCACACCAGCGCGTCGGCCCGGTCCGGGCTCTTCCCGCCCCCGCACCCCAGCGCCAGCATCTCTCTTCCAGCGCCGGAAAGTCCCCGCAGTGGACCACCCGCCCCTGTTCGTACAGCAGCGCCACCGGCTCGGCCCGCGCCGCCTTGGACCGCGACGCATGGACCAGCTTCACCGGCGCGGCGCAGTCCGCCTGCGCCAGCACCGACCGCACCATCTCGCCGCCCTGGTTGCCCTCGGCCACGATCTCCCGCGCGCCGAAATCCGCCACCGCCTCCGCCACCGCCCCGGCCCACCCGTGCGGCGACATCCCCCGCACCGTCCGGTCCGCCAGCACGAAGGCCCGGCGCTCCTTCCGTCCCACCACGACAATGCCGCAGGCGTCGCCGTGCGCGGTCGCCGGCGGATCGACCGCCACGACCACCCGGTCCAGCTCGGCCGGCCGCGCGCCCTTCGCCCGCTTCAGGTCCTCGATGCGGAACAGGGCGCCCTCGCCCTCGACCACCAGGCCTTCCAACTCCTGCGCCTCCAGCCGCGTCCCGCCGTACAGCGCCGTCAGATGCGCCAGGAACCCCGGCGCCAGGTTCTTGGCGTTGGCCGCCGTCCCCGCCCGCTCCGTCACCGTCCCCGCCTCGGCCATCAGCCGCCTCAGCGCCGGGATCGGCCGGGGCGTCGTCGTCACCGCCAGCTTCGGATCGTCCCCCAGCCTCAGCCCAAACCTCAGGTTGGACAGCACCGCCTCCGGCTCGCGCCAGGCGCAGAACTCGTCGGCCCACGCCCCATGAAACTGCGGCCCGCGCAGGCTGTCCGGATCCTCCGCCGAAAAGGCGTAGGCGGCCGAGCCGTTCTTCCACAGCAGCCGGCGCCGCCCCGCCTCCCAGCGCGGCCGATCGCCCGGCTCGGCCAGCGCCTTGATCCCCGACGCCCCCTCGACCATCACCTCGCGCACGTCGTGCAGGGCGGGCCCGACCAGAGCCAGATTCACCAGGCTCCGACGCGCCAGGGTGTCGATCCACACCGCCCCGGCGAACGTCTTGCCCGACCCCCGGCCGCCCAGCAGCAGCCAGGTGCGCCAGTCAGGTCTCGTCGGCGGAACCTGGTGATCGTTCACCCGCGCCTTGCGGAGCTCCCGCCTCAGCGGCGCTCCCTTCAGCGTCTCGAGCTCGCTTTGCCTCGATGATGCCGTCGAGCCGATCGCAGTGAGCGGCCAACTCGCGTCGCAGCCGCTCGTCTTCCTCGGGGTCGTAGATCCGTCCACCCATCTCGTCCTCTTCGCTGTCGGCGGCCAGACGGGGTTCCAGCGCGGCCACCGCCCTGGCCGCCCGCGCGATCACGCCGACCGCGCGGGCCAGCTTCTCGGCCTCGGCCACGCCCTCGACCTTCGGCGCGTCGCAGACGGCGTCCAGCGCCTCGTCCACCTTGGCCTTCAGCCGCGCGCAGACATGCCCCAGCCAGCCGGCGCTCTCGCCCCCGGCCCCCGTCTCGTCCCCATGTCTCGCCATGAACCAACCATAGCGCACCAGCGTCCTCAGGCGCGTCGATCGCCTCGAGAAAAGCACAAGCCCATGATTTCGTTGAATTCAGACCAGCGTCATTATGATGGTTCGCCGGCTCGACCTGGCGCCCTCAGCCCCGCTCCAGCGCCCATTCCGGCGCCTCGAAGTCCAGCGCGTCCTCCGGCTCGGCCAGCGACAGTTCCGAGATCGTCTGCCCCCGCACCGACACCCCCGCCGCATGCACCGTCTCCCGGTCGCCCGACACCAGCGGATGCCACCACGCCAGGTCCCGCCCCTCGTGGATCCGGCGATAGGCGCAGGACTTCGGCATCCACTCCAGCGCCTCGATGTTTCCGGGCGTCAGCTTGATGCAGTCCGGCACGTGCTTCTTGCGGTTCGCATAGTCCGAACAGGCGCACGCCTCCGGATCGAACAGCTTGCAGTGCACCCGCGTCGGAATCACCTCGCCGGTGTCCTCGTCCTCGAACCGCACCACGCAGCACAGCCCGCACCCGTCGCACAGGCTCTCCCACTCCACGGGGTTCATCTCGGCCAGGGTCTTGGTCCGCAGAACATCAGGTCCTCCCCGCCCGCGGGGGAGGGGGACCGCGAAGCGGTGGAGGGGGCGGACGACGCACCCTGCCGGACCAGACTTGCCAACGGCGCAGCTTATGATTGTGATGCGTGCCATGAGAGCGCCGGTCCTTACCCAAAAACGCGCCAGAAGTCTCCGCCGAACCCTGTCTTTGCCCGAAGTTCTGATCTGGGCGCGCATCCGCGGCCGCGGCTTCCGCCGCCAGCACGCCCTCGGCCCCTACATCCTCGACTTCTATCGCTTGCGCGACCGCCTCTGCATCGAGATCGACGGCCAGCAGCACGACGCGGCCCACGACGCCCGCCGCGACGCCTATTTCGCGGACGCCGGCATCCGCACCCTCCGCGTCCCCGCCACGGCCGTCCTCCGCGACCCCGACGCCGTCGCCGACTTCATCCTCTCCCTCTAAAGATCCTCCCCCGCAAAGCGGGGAGGGGGACCACGAAGTGGTGGAGGGGGCGGACGCGGACTCGATATTCGATGATCAGACTCGCAGAACTAACGCCCGACATCAGCGCGCTGTCCGCCCCCTCCACCACGCTTCGCGCGGTCCCCCTCCCCGTTCCGCTGCGCTCCACGGGGAGGATCAATCAGTGCGAAACGGCCTTGGAGAACAGGTTGATGACCACCACCCCGCCCACGATCATCGCCAGGCCGACCACCGCCGGCGGGTCCAGCCTCTGCCTGAACAGCACCACGCCGATCGCCGAGATCGCCACCACGCCCAGCCCGCTCCAGATCGCATAGGCGATCCCCACCGGCATCTGCCGCAGCGCCAGGCTCAGCAGGTAGAAGGCGACCAGATAGCAGGCCGCCATCCCCAGCGTCGGCCACAGCCGGCTGAACTGCTCGGACTTCTGCAGCAGGGTCGTGCCCGCCACCTCCAGCCCGATGGCGCCCAGCAGCGCCGCCCATGTCGCCGGGCTCATGCGTCGTTCCCCGTGATCGGGTGGCCGGGGGTCAGCAGCGACAGCAGCGCCTGCCGCTGCTCGGCCGAAACCTGATGGAGGCCGAACAGGTCCGACATCCACAGCCCATCGGCGATCAGCCTCAGCATCAGGGCGTCGTCCGCCCCGACGGGGTCGCTGGGATCGTCGGCCTTCACCCGGTCGATCCAGCCCTTCCAGCGCAGGGCCAGCGCCGGCTCTATGGCGCAGGCGGCCATGACGACCCGGCCGATGCTGACGTCCTGCGGCGTCACCGGCTCGGTCACCGTCGCCCTCAGATAGGCGCGCGCATTGCGGCCATAGGGTTCCGGGTCCCGCGCCGCCTCGGCCAGGATGCCGTCCGTGTGCAGTTGGCCCAGATGGTCGATCATCCCCTCCAGCAGGGCGATCTTGGTCGGGAAGTGGTGCAGAACCGCCCCCTTGCTGACCGTCGTCCGCGCCGCCACGGCATCCAGGGTGAAGCCCGACGCCCCCAGTTCGGCCGCGACCTCCAGGGCCTTGTCGATGATCTCGGTTCGGGTGTCGTCGGGCGCGCGGCGGCGAGTGGCGGTGTCCATTTGCCCTACATACCGGCCGGACGGTAACAGTCAATTTCCGAAGCCCGTGGCGGTTCGCCGCCCCCTCCTCTATATGGCCGCCAATGGCCGCCAGACCCCCCTTAGTCGCCCTCAAGGACGTCCGTCTCCAGGACGGACCCCGCCCCCTGTTCGACGGCGTCGACCTCGCGGTCGAACCGCGCAGCCGCGCCGCCCTGGTCGGCCGCAACGGCGCCGGCAAGTCCACCCTGATGAAGGTCGTCATGGGCCTGATCGAGCCCGACAGCGGCGACCGCTCGGTCCAGGCCGGCACGCGCTTCGCCTATGTGCCGCAGGAGCCCCTGATCGTGGGCGACACGCTCCTCGACTACGCCGCCTCCGGCGAGGCCGAGCCCTGGACGGCCGAGGCCTGGCTGACCACCTTCGGCCTGGACCCCGCCAAGTCCACGCAAGGCCTGTCCGGCGGCGAGACCCGCCGCGCCGCCCTGGCCAAGGCCTTCGCCGAGGAGCCGGACCTGCTGCTGCTGGACGAACCGACCAACCACCTCGACATCCTGGCCATCGAACTGCTGGAGACCGAGCTTCTCCAGGCCCGCTTCGCCGTCCTGGTCGTCAGCCACGACCGCGCCTTCCTGAACCGCGTCACCGACACCGTCCACTGGCTGGAGGGCCGCCGCGTCCGCACCCTGAACAAGGGCTTCGTCGAGTTCGACGACTGGTCCGCCAAGGTCATGGAGGAGGAGGCCGAATCCCTGCGCCGCCTGACCAAGAAGATCGAGGCCGAGACCTACACCTTCTACCGCTCCATCACCGCCCAGCGCACCAGGAACGAAGGCCGCGCCCGCGCCCTTCAGGCCATGCGCGCCGACCGCGCCGAACGGGTCCGCGACCTGCCGCGCGAACTGAACCTCGGCGTCGATTCCGGCGCCGTCTCCGGCAAGCTGGTGGCGGATGTGAAGGGGGTCAGCAAAGGGTTCGCCACCTCGATCCTCCCCGCGACGCGGGGAGGGGGACCGCGCGCAGCGTGGTGGAGGGGGCGGAACCGGACTCGCTCTCGACGCTTCTGACGCCGGTGCGACGTCCGCCCCCTCCACCCCTTCGGGGTCCCCCTCCCCGCAAGCGGGGAGGATCACGCCGCACCCTGTTCAAGAACCTCACCACCCGCATCCTGCGCGGCGACCGCCTGGGCATCGTCGGCCCCAACGGCGCGGGCAAGACCACCCTGGTCAAGGTGCTGCTGGGCGAACTGGCCCCCGACGAGGGAACCGTCCGCATGGGCGCCAACCTGGAGCCCGTCTATCTGGACCAGTCGCGCGAGGGGCTGAAGTCCGACATGACCCTGTGGGACGCCCTGACGCCGGGCGGCGGCGACAGCATCCTGGTGCGCGGCCGCTCGATGCACGTCGCCGCCTACGCCAAGGACTTCCTGTTCCAGGAGGCCCAACTGAAGCAGCCCATCTCGACCCTGTCGGGCGGCGAACGCAACCGCCTGCTGCTGGCCCGCGCCCTGGCCAAGCCGGCCAATCTGCTGGTCCTGGACGAGCCGACCAACGACCTGGACATGGACACGCTGGACAAGCTGGAGGAGCTGCTGGAGGGCTACGACGGCACCCTGATCCTGGTCTCCCACGACCGCGACTTCATCGACCGCCTGGCCACCTCGACCCTGGCCCTGAACGGCCGCGGCGACATCGTCGAGACCCCCGGCGGCTGGACCGACTTCCTGCGCCAGAACCCGGGGTTCCTGAGCGGCGAGTCGCGGGTGGCGAGCAGCGAGAAGAAGAAGTCGGGCGCGGCGGCGACAAGCGACGAACCCGTCGCCCCCGCCCCTCGCCCCTCGCCCCTCCCAGGAAGAAGCTCTCCTACAAGGACGCGCGCCGGCTGGAGGAGCTGGAGAAGCTGCTCGAAACCCTGCCCGCGGCCATCGCCCGGCACGACGCGACCCTGGCCGATCCCGACCTGTACGCCCGCGACCCCAAGGCCTTCGACGTCGCCATGAAGGCCGCCGAAAAGGCCCGCGCCGAGCTGGAATCCGCCGAACTGGAATGGCTGGAGCTGGAAGAGAAGAAGGCGGCCCTGGCGGGCTGAGCCTCAGCCGTCCGTCGGCGCCGGGTCCTTCGGGGCCGCCGCCCTGGCGCGCCGATCCTGCACCACGCCCACGACGATGGCCGCCACCAGGCCGAACGGGAACCACAGCCCGAACTTGCCGGTCAGCAGGCCGATCAGGCCGAAGATCAAGAGCACGGCGAAGGGCGTCAGGCGTTTCATCCCGCCAGGCTAGGCCGACAGGCCGCGAGTCGTCCAGAGCGACATCGATTTCGCGACCCTAGGATGCTCTCCGGGAGGCGAAGCGGGACGCCGACGCCCGGATCGTCCAGCTGCGCCGGACGCTTCACACCTACGCCATCGCCGCGGGCGGAGGCGCTGTCGCCCTGATCGTGACCCGGGGGCCGAACGACACGATCTGGGCGTGGGTCGGACTGGTCGTCGCACTGGCGCTGCACGCCGCGACCATCTATCTTGCGCCTGTCGTAGCGGAGGCTCCCGACGATGACTGACGGCGACATTCTGGCTGGCCTGATCGCGATTCTGGCGATCACGACGCCGCTGACCGCCTGGGCCGTTCAGTTGAAGCGGCGCTCCGACCGCCTGTCCCGCGAGATCGAAGAGCACGACGCCAAGGCCCGCTAGGCCCCCATGCCCCTGCGCGTCCATACCGTCGACTTCCCGCCGCCGCAGTTGGCGGCCCAGCGGCGCATCAACGCCGTCCTGGCCCGCGCGCCGCGCCTGCGCACCGACCCCTGGCGGATCGAGGCGGGCCAGCGGCTCTCGACCTGGCTGGACGCGGCCGCCGGCCGGCTTCACGGCCCCCGCCTGAAGAAGCGCGGCGTCACGGTCGAGGTCCGCGCCCCGGACGAGGACCTGTCGGTTCCCCTGCGCATCCTGCGGCCCGAGGGCCCGCCCCGCGCCGTCGTCCTGGACATTCACGGGGGCGGCTGGGTGCTGGGCAGCGCCAGCCTGAACGACCGGCTGAACGCCCATCTGGCGCGGCGCGGCTTCTGCGTCGTCTCGATCGACTATCGCCTGCTGTCGGAACGGCGCGGCGTCTTCATCGAGGCGGCCATAGAGGACTGTCTTCAGGCCGCCTACTGGACCGTCGGCAACGTCGACCAGCTGGGCGCCGCCGATCTGTTCGTCGCCGGGGAATCGGCCGGCGCCCACCTGGCGGCCCTGACCGTGCTGGCGTTGCGCGACCGGGGGCTGGTCGACCTGGTGCGGGGCTGCGTCCTGGCCTACGGCGTCTATGACCTTTCCGGCACGGAGAGCGTCCGCGCGGCCGGGCGCGACACGCTGCTGTTCAACGGCCCGACGATGCGGGCGGACCTGGCCCGGCTTGCGCCCGACCGCGACGAGGCGGCGCTTCGGGCGCCCGACGTCTCGCCCCTCTACGCCGATCTGTCGGGCCTGCCGCCGGCCCTGTTCCTAGCGGGCGAGTACGATCCCCTGTTCCAGGACAGCCTCTTGATGGCGCGCGGGTGGGCCCAGGACGCGGAGGTCGACCTGATCCGCGTGCCCGAGACCCCGCACGGCTTCCTGCATTTCGGCGGCCCGGCCGCGCGCGGCGCCCGCATCGCCGTGCGGCGCTGGCTCGAAGCCCGGCTGGCCGGCTCCGCCGGCTGAGGCCCGGCTGGCCGCCTCCGCCGGCTGAGGCCCGGCCTGGCGCGTGAAACCGCCGCATCGGCCGATCTCGCGAAACCAAAAGCCACGCTGGGGATTGGACCCTGGCTCACAGGTTCGGGATCGAGGAGGAACAGAGCCCATGCTTTCCACGACAGGGGACATACGCGCCCGACTTCGCCCCTTGCACGACATTCTGCTGGGCTTTCCGATCGTGCTGTTCGTCTTCACCGTCTTCACCGACATCGCCTATCTGAAGACCGCCGAGATGCAGTGGTCGAACTTCTCGGCCTGGCTGATCGTGGGCGCCCTGGTTCGGCGGCGTGATCGGCGTCTGGGCCCTGGTGCGGCTGGCGCTGGACTGGCGCGGCCCCGCCCGGCGCGACAGCGCCGTCTATGTCGGCGCCCTGGCGCTGGCCTGGGTCGTCGGCTTGGTCAACGCCTTCAAGCACAGCCAGGACGCCTGGAGCTCGGTCGGCGCCTTCGGCCTGACCCTGTCGATCCTGTCCGCCCTGCTGGCCCTGGCGGCCGGCTGGTTCGCCTATTCCACCCCGACCGTGCGGGAGATCGCCCGATGATCCGTCGTCTTCTCGCCGCTCCGGCCGCCTCGGCCCTGGTTCTCGCCCTGGCCGCCTGCGGCGGCTCCAGCGACCCGTCGCTGAACCAGACGGGCGCCCAGCCCGACCTGCCGCGCCAGGACCAGACCCTGATCCCGCCGATGAAGGTCTCGCCCCCGGTCCCTGGAACGGCGAACTGCCGACCGTGCCCGCCGGCTTCACCGTCACCCCCTTCGCCACCGACCTGAAGATCCCGCGCCAGATGCTGGTCCTGCCGAACGGCGACGTGCTGGTGGCCGAGGGATCGGGCGGCAAGGAGGCCCCCAAGCTGCGGCCCAAGGACGTCATCGCCGGCGTCATCAAGGCCCGCGGCAAGAGCAGCGTGAAGGGCGGCGACCGCATCACCCTGCTGCGCGACGCCGACAACGACGGCCGGCCCGAGCTGCGCGCCGTCCTGGTCCAGAACCTGAACGCCCCCTACGGCCTGGCCTATGTCGACGGCGCCCTCTACGTCGCCGAACAGGACGCCCTGACCCGCTTCCCGTTCCAGCCGGGCCAGACCGGCATCTCCGCGCCCGGCCAGCGGGTCACGGACCTGCCCTCGCACATCAACCACCACTGGACCAAGGCCCTGACCGCCAGCGCCGACGGCCGCTTCCTCTATGTCGGCATCGGCTCCAACTCCAACGTCGGCGAGCGCGGCATGGAGGTCGAGCAGGACCGCGCCGTGGTGTGGGAGGTCGATCGCCAGACGGGCGCCCACCGCACCATCGCCGAGGGCATCCGCAACCCCACCGCCCTGGCTGTCGAGCCGGCCACCAACCTGCTGTGGTCCGTGGTCAACGAGCGCGACGAACTGGGCCCGCAGCTGGTGCCCGACTATCTGACCCAGGTGCGCGACGGCGCCTTCTACGGCTGGCCCTACAGCTACTGGGGCCAGACCACCGATCCGCGCGCCCATCCGCAGAAGCCCGACCTGGTCGCCCGCGCTATCCGCCCCGATTACGCCCTGGGCTCGCACGTGGCGGCGCTGGGCCTGGACTTCGCGCGTGGCGGCGGCTTCGGCGGCGCCTTCTCGACCGGCGCCTTCGTGGGCATGCACGGCAGCTGGAACCGCCAGGATCCGTCCGGCTACAAGGTGGTCTTCGTCCCCTTCGCCAACGGCCGCCCGTCGGGCCCGCCCGTCGACTTCGCCACCGGCTTCCTGAAGGACGGCAAGGCGCGCGGCCGCCCGGTCGGCGTCGCCTTCGACCCCGCCAAGCGCGTCCTGCTGGTCGCCGACGACGTGTCGAACACCGTCTGGCGCATCGCGCCGGGCGGGTGAGGCCGCGGCCCTCGCTTTCTGTGGACAACGCAAGCCGCTGATCGAAAACAGCGATTTCGATCCGTCCACGGATATGCACAGGGTTGTCCCCGCCGCCGGGCCAGTGGTGCACATCGGGGCGGGATCGGGCGCTTGCCTCATAGCGGGTTTCGTCGGAACGTCAACGGGCCAGAGGGACACGGCGGCGCGGAAAACCAGGGGAGACCTTGGAAATCAAGCGAACCGGCCCGGCTCTCCGACCTGGCGCTTCGGGCGGTCTTCGGACCGTAACGGGTGACAGGCGGGATCCAGGCTCCGACCTTCCCGGTCTTCGGATCGGACAGGACGGGGAACCGGATCGGGATCGATGGACGGCGCGGACCCCAGGGTTTGCGCAAACGCCGGAGACCAGGAGCGCGACAGGATACAGCCGACCGCCCTTTCAGGTTCGCCTGCGACGGCGCCCAGGCCGAGGTCCAGACCCGAACGGCCAAGTCCAACCCGGACTTGGCGAGGGGACGAAGAGCACGGGTTCGCCCCGGACGCTTCGTCCCCTCGCTCAATTCCGGCGGCGATTTCACGACAAGGCGCTAGACAGCCGCCGCTTCCTTCTGCAGCCATGGCGGGCAGATGGAGGTCTTCATGCGTGTCGTCCCCCTGGTCGTCCTGACGGCGGCTTCGGCCGTGATCCCGGCCTGGGCGCAAGCCGGCGGAGAGCGGCCGCCGCAGCACGCGCCCGTCATCATCCCGGGGCCCGGCCCCGATGGCGCCGATCCGGTCGAGCCCATGACCTTCCAGGTTCCCGACGCCCAGGCCGCCTGCGACGGCGAAGCCGTGACCCCCGCCTACAGCGAGATCCTGCCCGCGCGGGAGGGGATGCGCCTGGCCGGCCCGGACCTGGTCCTGGCCTTCGCCACCGCGCCCGATGGCCGGGTGACGGATTTGCGGCCCGTCGGCGCCCCTCCCGCCACGGAGGCCAAGCTTCAGGCCGCCTTCGCCGCCTGGCGGTTCGAGCCCAGGGCGCGCGCCGACTGCCGCCTGACCGTGACCTGGCGCACCGTCGCCCTGGCCGAGGCGGAAACCCCCGACCTGCTCAACTATTTCGCGGTCGACCGCCGAACGGGAAGGCTGCGCGACGCCGTGGCCCGCCGGCTGGGTGGGGACGGCGCCGACTGCGGCGAGCGCTGGGGCGGGCGTCGTCCGGCGGTGGCGGCCTATCCCGACTTCCTGCGCGGCCGCCGACCGCCGCCCGGCGGCAGCAGCTGGACGGTGGTGCGCTGGAACATCGCGGCGGACGGCCAGGCGTCCCAGGTCGAAATCCTGGGCTCCTCCGGCGACGCCGACCTGGACGCCGAGGGTCTGCGCGCGGTGTCGGAAACCCGAATGCGCCCCGGACCGGCGCGCACCGGCTGCGTCTATAACTTCTACCGGACGGGCGAGACCCTGCCCGCCCCGCCGATGCCGGCGCAAGAGGATCGGCCGGACCCGTTGGCCGCCTGCCCCGAGGCCATGGACGAGCGGTTCCGGGTTCGACCCCGCCTGGTCTTTCCCGAGGTCTTCCGACAGCGGGCGATCGAGGGATGGGCGCTGGTGCGGTTCGACGTCGCGCCGTGGGGCGCGATCGGCAATGCGGCCGTGATCGAGGCCCAGCCGGCCGCCCTGTTCGGCGAGGACGCCCTTCGCCTGGTCCGCGCCAGCCAGGCCACGCCCGGCTTCGAGGCCGGCGTCCGCTGCGTCGTTCCGGTCCGTTACCGCATCGAGGCGGGAGACGACACGTCCGCCCCCGACTGACGCACGCCCTTCTGACGCCCGCCTTCCCAACGCCGCCATCCGCCCCTAAACCAGCGCCATGATCCAGCGCGGGAATCGCCCCCTCCTGACCCGGCGTCGCGCCCTGCTTGCGGGCGGCGCGGCCGTCGTCGGCGCGGGCGCGCTGGCCTTGCGCGCCTGCGGGCGGACCGAGGCGCCGGTGGACGACCAGGGGCGGGTGCGGCTGCGCTTCGCCACCGACGCCCGCGCCGGGGCCGAACACGGCGGCTTCTATCAGGCCGTGGCCGGCGGGGCCTATGAGAAGCGCGGGCTGAACGTCCAGATCGTCCAGGGCGGACCGGGGGTGAACGTGCCCCAGTTGCTGGCCTCGGGCGCGGTCGAGCTGGGCCTGGGCGCCAGCAGCTTCACGCCGATGAACCTGGTCGCCTCCGGCGCCCCCGTGCGCGCCGTCGCCGCCTTCTTCCAGAAGGACCCGCGGGTCCTGATCGCCCACGCCGAGCCGGCGGTCGAGGACCTGGCCGCCCTGGCCCAGCTTCGGGGCCGCCGCTTCCTGCTGGCCGAGCCGCAGGCCGCCGGCCTCTGGGTCTGGCTGAAGGCGACCTACGGCCTGGCCGACGACCAGGCGCGCGTCGTCCCCGACCGCGCCGCCGCCTTCCTGGCCGAGCCGCGCGCCGTGCTGGAAGGCGACCTGACCGTGGACCCCCACGCGGTGGAGCAGGCGGCGGACTTCACGCCCCAGGTCTTCCTGCCGGCGGACGCGGGCTATCCCTCCTACGGCGGCCTGGTGCTGGCGCCCAACGCCTTCGCGCGCGACAACGCCGGCGCCCTGCGCAGCTTCATCGCCGCCTCCGCCGAGGGGTGGCGCGACTATATCCGGGGCGACCCGTCGGCGGCCGACGCCCTGATCCGGCGCGACAACCCTGAGATGAGCCAGGCCCTGCTTGACCAGGCCCGCGCGCGGCTTCGCGACAACGCCGTGGTCGACGGCGGCGATGCGGCCCTGTTCGGCCTGGGCGCCATGACCGAGGAGCGCTGGCGCGCCTTCTTCGAGGTCGCCAGCCGGGGCGATGTCTATGACACGGGCCTGAACTGGCGCGACGCCTTCACCAACGCCTACCTGCCCGGCCGCGGCTGACAACCGCAGCACGGCGCGTTAGCGCGCGATTAAGCGCTGCCGGCTGGGGTGGATGCGACCCTCAATCGGAGCGCCGTCTTGCGCCGCATCCTGCTCACCACCGTTCTGCTCGGCGCCGGCCTCGCGCCGGGCGTCGCCCTGGCCCAGCAGCAGCCGACCAACGGCGCCGGCCTGCGCTATCTGTCCTGGCCGGGCAAGGCGGCCGTCGCCGCGCGGCCGGCGACCGCCCCCGCCCCTGCCCTCGACGCCGCGACCGAGGGCGCCCGCCCGGTTCCGACCCGCGCCGCCGCATCGACCGCCTCCCTGCCGCTGGCCCGGATCGCCCCCGCGCCGATCCCGACCTCGACCTCTCGCGGCCTGACCCCGGCCAGCGCCTGGCTGGCGCCCGCGCCGCGCGCCCCCGAGCCCCAGCCCCAGCCCCAGCCCCAGCCGCAACCTCAGACCCAGCCTCACGCCCTGGCCGAGCCGACGCCCCGCCAGCCGGAGGCCGCCGCGCCGTCCGCACCCGTCCCCGCGCCGCAGGCCCGCGTCCAGCCCCAGCCCGCGCCCGAACCCGCGCCCGCCGAACCGGCCCCGGTTCAGGCGGCCGTCGCCGACCCGATGGCGCCCCGCCGCGACGCCCCGATCTTCCGCCTGCAGCGGCCCGACGGCGCGACGGCGGCCGCGCCCGAGGCCGGCGCCGCCCCTTCCGCCCAGAGCGCCCGCTACTATTCGGTCCACCGCCAGGCGGGGCACGAGCCGGACGCCATCCGCACCCCGGCGCCGGTCTATCTGGACGCCCTGCCGGTGCAGATGGCCCAGACGCCGACCAGCGCAGACCTGGCCCAGCCCGACGGCCCGCCGGCTCTGGTGCGCAACACCGACGGCTCGGTCCGCGCCCTGCCCCAGACCCAGGCCGACGACCTGCCATGACCGCTGCAGCCGCCGCCGCGGAGGCCGCCGTCGAAGGCTCGCGCCTGCCGCACCTGATCGCCCTGGCCGGGGAAACGTCCAGCGACAAGCGCCGCCTGCTGCTGCGCGAGCTGACCGACCACTTCTTCGGCGAACCCCCGGTCCACACCGCCGCCGAGACCGCCCTGTACGGCGACGTCCTGGCCCAGCTGTCCGACGAGATGGAGACGGCGGTCCGCGCCGAACTGGCCAGCCGTTTCGCCGAGGCGCCCCATGCGCCCCATCGCCTGATCCAGCGCCTGGCCAATGACGAGGTCGAGGTCGCCGACAAGGTCCTGCGCGCCTCGCCGGTGCTGACCGACGCGGACCTGATCACCGTCATCCGCAGCCGGGGCCAGGGCCATATCCGCGCCGTCTCCGGCCGGGCCGAGGTGTCCGAGGCCCTGTCGGACGCCATCGTCGAACACGGCGACGACGAGGCCCTGGGCGCCCTGCTGAGAAACGACGGCGCCCGGCTGTCGCGCGCGGCGTCCGAAACGGCGGTGGAGCGGGCCAAGGTCAATCCGGCCCTTCACGCCGCCACGGTCGAGCGCAAGAGCCTGCCCGCCGACCTGCTGAACGAGATGTATTTCGTCGTCGAGGCCCGGCTGCGCCAGCATATCCTGGAGCAGAACGCGCGCATGGATCCCGACCTGCTGGAGGCCGCCCTGGCCGCCGGCCGCACCCGGGTCGCGACCGACGACGGCGCCCTGCCGGCCGACTACGCCGAGAGCGTCGCCTATGTGAACGAGCTGCGCGCCGCCGGCCAGCTGACGCCCCAGGTGCTGGCGCGCTTCCTGCGCTCGAACGGCCGCACCCCCTTCCTGGTGGCCCTGTCGCAGCTGGCCGACGTGGACTTCCACACCGCCCGGCGCATCGTCGAGCGCAAGGAGCTGGACGCCCTGGCGGTCATCTGCAAGGCGGCCGACATGGACCGGGCCATCTTCCTAACCTACGCCGTCGTGCTGCTGGGGTCCGAGGACAATCCGATGGGCAAGGCCGGCGCCTACGGCCGGCTGTATGGCGAACTGAGCCGCGACGCCGCCCTGCGCACCCTGCGCTTCTGGCGCATGCGCCGCGGCGCCCAGGCGGCCGCCTGAACCAAACCGGATGCGCCTCGCCGCCCTGCAGGTGAGGGCGATTGGAAACGCCCGCCTCCTGGCGGAAGCGGGCGTCCGTCGCCGGAAATGTTCCGACTTACTTCTTGACGCGGGCGGCGCGGGCGGGTTTGCGGCCGCCCTGGCCCAGGCCCATCTGCTTGGCCAGTTCCGAGCGCGCCTTGGCGTAGTTCGGCGCGACCATCGGATAGTCCTTGGGCAGGCCCCACTTGGCCCGATACTCTTCCGGGCTCATGTCGTACTTGGTGCGCAGGTGGCGCTTCAGCGACTTGAACTTGCGGCCGTCTTCCAGGCAGATCAGGAAGTCCGGGTTGATCGACTTGCGGATCGGCACCGCCGGTTCCTTGGGCTCGGGCTCCGGCTCGACCGGGCCGGCCGACACGCCCGACAGGGCGGCGTGGATGCTGGCGATCAGGGTCGGCAGGGTCTCGGCCGAAACGGTGTTGTTGCCGACATAGGCCGACACGATGTCCGCCGTCATTTCGAGCAGTTCAGGCTTTTCTTCTTCCATTCGTCCGATCTCTTCCGTGATTCAACGCGCTCGACCGGCCGCCCCCGTCGAACTTCTTTGCGGTGCTTAGGCAGGTTTGCGGACAAAAGCAATCGCGGGCCCGGATCGACTGCGTCATTTGACAGGCTGCTGACGAGAAAGTGCGTCTTCGGCCGCTAACCTTATCGTCCCAAGTCTTCGCCCAGGATCATCATCGCGGCCCATTCGGGTGCGGAATATTCGTCGACCGCATCCTCCTCGCCCTCGCGTATGGCGCGCATCAGTTCGGGCGTCAGGGCCGAGGACAGCGACCAGTTCCAGTATCGCAATACAGTCTGGGCGCGATCCACCGCCAGCATCTCATAGGTGATCTGCACCCGCTCCCAGTCGGGGTGGGCGGCGCCGTCGGCCAGCCGCTCGGGCCGCCGCATCGAGCGCCACAGGTGGTGCAGGTCGGTGCGCGACAGGCCGGTGGCCTTGCACAATATGGCCAGGGGCTCGCCGCCCGGATCGCCCAGGATCTTGGCGCCGGACAGAGGCTTGATGCCGGACAGATAGGCGATCTCGGTGGCGGTCTGGCGCGACAGGCCGTCGCGCGCGGCCACGGCGACCGCCTGCTCCAGGTCGTCGAACGGGCTCTTGCCGATCGCGGCGCGGTTGCGCTGGCGGCGCTCGATGAACTGCAGGGCCTTGCGCGCCACCGGGTCGGCCCAGCCCTCTTCCGCGGCCAGGGCGAAGACGTCCTCGGACACCTCCTGCATCACTTCGCGCGAGACGGCGAACCGCTGCAGGATGGTGCGCCGATCCTCGGGCCCGCACCACCAGAACATCACATAGGCGCCGGCAGGACGCAGCTCGGGGCGCTTGAGCAGGGGCGCGCTGAGGGCCGGATGCTGGCGGGTCAGGGCCACCACGGCCTCCAGCCCGACCTGCGACAGGCGCGCCGTGGCGTTGCGCAGCACCGCCTCGATCACCTCCATCTCGCCGAAGCTGAACAGGGTCTCGGTGACGATCTCCGACAGGCCGCGGCGCGAGGCCATCATCAGCCGGTGCTCGGGCCCGGCGTCGCGCGCGCAGCCGATCAGATCCGCGTCGGTCAGCGAGGCGCACTGTTCGATCAGCAGGCCGGCGATGGCCGGCTCGTCGCGCAGCAGCAGGCGGCTGACGCTGTTGGGCAGCTCGGCCAGGGGCGCCAGGCGCGCGGCCACGCGGCGGCGCTCCTCGGGCGTGGCCAGGCGCAGCATCTCGACCAGCAGGTCGCCGGTGACGGCGCGCTCGAAGGCGTTGACCCGGCTGGCCGGCAGCGAAACGACGTCGGCCAGCCGCTTGAGCAGGGCATGGCGGGCCCGCAGCGGCGCGGGGCTGGCCGTCTCCTCTCCGAACAGGGCCGAAGCGTCGCTCATCGCCTCCAACCTAGAGGCGAACCGTTAACCGGGTGTGAGAGCGGAAGAAGGGCGATCAGAGCCCCTCGAACAGGGCGGTCGACAGATAGCGTTCGGCGAAGGAGGGGATGATGACCACGATGGTCTTGCCGGCGTTCTCTTCCCGCGCCGCCAGGCGGAAGGCGGCGGTCAGGGCCGCGCCCGAACTGATGCCGACGGGGATGCCTTCGACGCGGGCGACCTTGCGGGCCATGTCGAAGCTGTCGTCGTTGGAGACCTGCTCCACCCCGTCCACCACCGAGGCGTCGTAGATGGCGGGCACGAAGCCCGCGCCGATGCCCTGGATCTTGTGCGGGCCGGGCTGGCCGCCCGACAGGACCGGAGAGGCCTCGGGCTCCACCGCGATCATCCTGACCGAGGGCTTCCTGGCCTTCAGCGCCTGGCCGACGCCCGAGATGGTGCCGCCGGTGCCGACGCCGGCCACCACGATGTCGACCGCGCCGTCGGTGTCGTTCCAGATCTCCTCGGCGGTGGTGACCCGGTGGATCGCCGGATTGGCCAGGTTCTCGAACTGCGACGGGCTGACGGCGTTCGGCGTCGAGGCCAGAAGCTCGTCCGCGCGGGCGATGGCGCCCTTCATGCCCTTCTCGGCCGGGGTCAGCTCCAGCTGCGCGCCCAGCAGGGCCAGCATCTTGCGGCGTTCGATCGACATGCTCTCGGGCATGCACAGGATCAGCTTCAGCCCCTTGGCGGCGGCCACGAAGGCCAGGGCGATGCCGGTGTTGCCGCTGGTCGGCTCGATCAGGACCGTGTCCTTGTCGATCCTGCCCGCCTGTTCCAGCGCCTCGACCATGGCCACGCCGATCCGGTCCTTGACCGAGGCGATGGGATTGAAGAACTCCAGCTTGGCCAGGACCGTCGCCTTGGCGCCGTATTCGGCCGACAGCTTGGGCAGGCGAACGACGGGCGTGTCGCCCAGGGTGTCGACGATGGACTCATAGACCTTGCCGCGCCCCTTCTTCAGGTGGCGGGAGGCGTCGTAGCTGAAGTCGGACATGGTCGGGTCTCCGTGATCTGGGCGGCCTATACAGATAAGCCCTGGATGTAACGCGCAAGAGCGCGCCGTCGATGATTTCTGCGCGGCCCTTTCAGCCGGGCTCAGCGCCGCAAGGCGCGGCGCGCGGGGTCGAAGCCGACCACTTCGCGGATCACGATCATGCTCTGGAACGACCGCACCCCCGCCTCGGTCGTCAGTTCGCGCAGGCAGAAGGCCTCGTAATCCTCCATCGAGGGGACGGCCACGGTCAGCAGATAGTCGGTCTCTCCGGTCACGTCCCAGGCGGCCTGGATCTCCGGGCTGGCCTTGAGGGCGCGTTTGAAGGCCTCGGCCGTCTTGCGCTCCTGGGTGTTCATCTCGACCTGGACGTGCAGCACGATGCGCGGCTCGACCCGCGCGGGGTCGATCACCGCCACGTCGGCGACGATGACGCCCTGGGCCCGCAAACGGCGCAGGCGACGCAGCACCGCCGATTCCGACAGGCCGACCGCCTCGGCCGTCACCCGCGCCGGCTCCAGGTTGTTGCGGCGGACCCGTTCGATCAGCCGGTGGTCGAACGCGTCCAGGGTGACGAAACCCGTCATTTCGCGACCTTTCGTGACGAAATCAGTCGCTGACGAAGCGGAAATCGCCGGGAAGCGCAAGCGGGATTCCGCTACCTGTCGGGGCATGACCGCCCTGCCCCTGCGCCAGTCCCCGCCCGCCCCCGTCCTGCCCTATGTCGCCCTGGTCGTCGGCATGCTGTCGCTCAGCATCGGCACCACCTTCGCCAAGGGTCTGTTCCCGGCCGTGGGGGCCGAGGGCGCCACCGCCTATCGCGTCGGCCTGGCGGCGATCCTGCTGCTGGCGGTGTGGCGGCCCTGGCGGCTGCGCTTCAGCCGCGCGGACCTGGTCGGCCTGGCGCTCTACGGCGCGGCGATCGGCGGGCTGAACCTGTGCTTCTACCTGTCTTTGAAGACCATCCCCCTGGGCGTGGCCTTCGCCATCGAATTCGCCGGGCCCCTCAGCCTGGCGCTGATCTCTTCGCGCAAGCTGATCCATTTCGTCTGGGTGGGGCTGGCGGTGCTGGGCCTGGGCCTGCTGTTGCCCCTGTCCGGCGCCGGCCAGGCGCTGGACCCGACCGGCGTGGCCCTGGCGGCCGTAGCCGGGGTGTTCTGGGCGCTCTACATCGTCTTCGGCAAGCGGCTGTCGCACATCCATCCTGGCCCGTCGGTGGCGATGGGGATGAGCGTGGCGGCCCTGGTCGTGCTGCCGTTCGGGGTGGCGCACGCCGGCGCGGCCCTGCTGTCGCCGTCGATCCTGCTGGCGGGACTGGCCGTGGCGGTGGCCTCCAGCGCCATCCCCTATTCGCTGGACCTGTACGCCATGCGCCACATCCCCAGGCGGACCTTCGGCGTGCTGCTCAGCGCCGAGCCGGCGGTCGGCGCCCTGGCCGGCCTGGTGCTGCTGCACGAACATCTCAGCGGCCAGCAGGCCCTGGCCATCGCCGCCATCGTCGCCGCCTCGGCCGGCGCGGTCCTGACCACGCGTCGGGCGCCGCCCGCCCTGCCGGAGTGACCGGCGACGACCGGCGATCGGGCCCTAGAACTCTTCCCAGTCGGATGTCGCGGCGGCGGCGGCGCGGCCCCCGGCCACGGCCCGAAGACGGGCGGGTTCGCGCGACGGCCGCGGAACGGGCGCCGTCTCGGCCGCGCCCGTCTGGAACCGGCCGACCTGATCGGCCAGCTGGCTGGCCTCGGCCTTCAGATTGGCGCAGGCGGCGGTGGTCTGTTCGACCATCGCCGCATTCTGCTGGGTGACCTGGTCCATCTAGTTGACCGCGGTGTTGACCTGGGCCAGGCCCGTCGCCTGCTCCTGGGCCGAGGCGGCGATCTCGGACACCAGGGCGTCCATCTCGGCCACCTTGACGACGATGTCCTGAAGCGCCGCCCCCGTTTCGTCGACCAGTCGAACGCCGTCGGCCACGGCGGTCGTGGAGGCGCCGATCAGGGCCTTGATCTCCTTGGCCGCCTCGGCCGAGCGCTGGGCCAGGGCCCGGACCTCGGACGCCACCACGGCGAAGCCGCGTCCGGCCTCGCCCGCGCGGGCCGCCTCGACCCCCGCGTTCAGGGCCAGAAGATTGGTCTGGAAGGCGATCTCGTCGATCACGCCGATGATTTCGCCGATCTGGCCCGACGTCCGGCGCACGCCGTCCATCGCCGCCACGGCCTGGCGCACCACCTCGCCGGAGCGATCGGCCTGCTGGCGCGCGCCGGCGGCGGCGGCCGAGGCCTGGCGCGCGCCCTCGGCGCTGCGGCCCACCGTGGCGGTGATCTGGTCCAGGGCCGCAGCCGTTTCCTCCAGGGAGGCGGCCTGCTGTTCGGTGCGGCGCGACAGGTCGTCCGACGCGCTGGAGATTTCGTCGGCCCCGCCGCGCAGGGCCGCGACCGCCTGCAGCACCTGGTCCAGCGCCTGGCGCAGACTGTCGACCGCGCCGTTGTAGTCGTCCTTGATGCGCTGGTGGGCGCCGGCCATCGGCTGGTCGATGCGCGCGGTCAGGTCGCCGTGGGACAGTCGATCCAGCACCCCGGCCAGGGCCTCCACCAGGGAGCTCTGGGCCTGTTCGGCGGCCAGGCGGTCCGCCTCGTTGCGCGCCGCCTGCTGCTCGGCCTCGGTGATGTCGACGGCCAGCTTGATGACCTTGGTCGGGCGTCCGTCCGGGCCGAACACGGGATTGTAGGAGGCCTGCAGCCAGACCTCGCGCCCGCCCTTGGCCAGGCGGCGGAACTTGCGGGCCAGGAAGCGCCCCTCGTTCAGCTCGCGCCAGAAGGCGGCGTAGTCGGGCGAGGCCGCCTCGGCCGGGTCCATGAACATCCGGTGGTGGCCGCCGCGGATCTCGTCCAGCGTATAGCCCAGGGTCGACAGCAGATTGGTGTTGGCGTCGATGATCGTGCCGTCGAGATTGAATTCGATCACCGCCTGCGACCGCTCGATGGCGGCCATCTTGCCTTCCAGATCGGCCAGCCGGCCGTCGTTGGGACCCGGTACGCGACGCCGTGAGAACATCCTGGCCTCCCCAGACCGTTGGATGATGAGCGACGGATGGTCGCACCCAATCCTTGACAAATCGTTTCTCGCCCAGGTTGCAGGTGAATGTGCGTACCCGCGGTCGGCCGCGCCGATCTTCACGGCGCATTAACCACGATGGCGCAAACGCTCGGGGGCTGTTGTGGGGTCCCGTTTGCGCAATCTCGTCGCCGCCGTCGAAGCGATCGATCCGCTGGTCGTGACCGGCAAGGTCGCGGGCGTGAACGGCCTGCTGATCGAGTCGCGCGGCGGCCTGTCGCGCCTGGCCGTCGGCGCCCGGGCCGAGATCGGCCGGCGCGGCCACGCCCCCCTGCCCGCCGAGGTCGTGGGCTTCCGCGACGCCAAGGCGCTGCTGATGCCCTTCGGCCCGGTCGAGGGCGTGGCCCCCGGCGCCGACATCAAGATCATCGACGCCGCCGCCAGCGTGCGCCCCACCACCGCCTGGCTGGGCCGGATCGTCGACGCCTTCGGCGAACCGATCGACGGCAAGGGTCCGCTGCCCCAGGGCCGGCGCCCTATCCGCTGAAGGCCCCGCCCCCGCCGGCCCATTCGCGCGGCCGGGTGGGCGAACGGCTGGATCTGGGCGTGCGCTCGATGGACGTCTTCACCACCACCTGCCGGGGCCAGCGCTTGGGCATCTTCGCCGGGTCCGGCGTGGGCAAGTCGGTGCTGCTGTCGATGCTGGCGCGCCAGGCGACCTGCGACGTGGTGGTGGTCGGCCTGATCGGCGAACGCGGCCGCGAGGTGCGCGAGTTCATCGAGGAGACCCTGGGCGAAGAGGGGCTGAAACGCGCCGTGGTGGTGGTCGCCACCTCGGACGAGCCGGCGCTGAAACGGCGCCAGGCCGCCTATATGACCATGGCCGTGGCCGAGTTCTTCCGCGACCAGGACCTGGAGGTCCTGTGCCTGATGGACAGCGTCACCCGCTTCGCCATGGCCCAGCGCGAGATCGGCCTGGCGGCGGGCGAGCCGCCGACGACCAAGGGCTACACCCCCACCGTCTTCACCACCGAACTGCCCAAGCTGCTGGAACGGGCCGGGCCGGGGCCGATCCGGCCGGACGGCACGACGGCCGGGCCGATCACCGCCCTGTTCACCGTGCTGGTGGACGGCGGCGACCATGACGAGCCGATCGCCGACGCGGTGCGCGGCATCCTGGACGGCCACATCGTCATGGACCGCAAGATCGCCGAGCGCGGGCGCTTTCCCGCCATCGACGTGCTGAAGTCGGTCAGCCGCACCCTGCCGGGTTGTCAGACGCCGCCCGAGCGCGAGTTGAACAAGCGCGCCCGCCAGTGCCTGAGCGCCTATGCGAACATGGAAGAGCTGATCAAGATCGGCGCCTATCGCGCCGGCGCCGACCCCATCGTCGACCGCGCCATAGCGCTGAACCCGGCGCTGGAGGATTTCCTGGGACAGGACAAGGACGACGTCACGCGTCTTACCGATTCCTTTACCCGGCTGGAGGCAATCCTGAACCAAGGCATGATCAGGGAGTAAGTACACATGACCGCCTGGGCCCAATCCCTGATCCGAATCTCCAACTACGAGGTCGAGACGCTGCAGAAGCGCCTGGCCGAGATCGCCGAACGCCGCGGCGGCGCCGAGATGAAGCTGGCCGTGCTGGACGCCGAGGCCGAGGGCGAACGCGCCCGCGCCCGCGCCGACGCCGAGGCCGGCATGATGCTGGGCGCCTATCTGGCCGGCTGGAAGAACCGCCGCGCCGCCGCCGAGGGCGCCCTGACCGAGATCGAGGCCGAAGAGGCCGGCGCCCGCGACGCCCTGACCGGCGCCTTCGAGGCGCTGAAGAAGTTCGAGCACGTCGCCGAGGCGACGCGGCTGGAGAGGCTGGTCGCCCGGGCCAAGCGCGAGACGGCGGCGTTCGACGAAATGGGCCTGAGAAGGCGTGCGGTGTAGGCGCACGATTTCTCCCTCCCCCTGCGGGGGAGGGTGGCTGAGCCGCCAGGCGAAGCCGGGTGGGGAGGGCCGCGCGCCGCGTTCTCCGTTCATCCCGCATCGTCGGGCCGCCCCCACCCGGTCGCTGCGCGACCACCCTCCCCGGGACGGGGAGGGAGAAAGCCTGTGATCGACCGCCGCACCGTTCTGGCCTCGACCTTCGCCCTCGCCGCCTGCGACCGGTTCGCCTCGGCCGAGCCGGCGCCGGTGGCAATCCCCCCGCTGAAGTCCGCCTGCCCCGCCCCGTTCGGCGCGGCGGTGAAGGCCTATCTGCTGGACGATCCCGACTGGGTCGCCCTGGCGCGTACGCAGGTCTCCCAGCTGACGCCCGAGTGGGAGATGAAGATGGAATACGTCCTGGCCGACGGCCTGAAGCGCCCGAACTTCGACCGGTCCGACCGCATCGCCGCCTTCGCCGCCGCCAACGGCATGGCCCTGCACGGCCACGCCCTGATCTGGTACGCCCAGGGCGAGCAGGCGTTCGCGGGACTGAGCGGCGCCGCCTTCGACCGCGCCTTCGACGGCTATATCGCCTCGGTCGCCGGCCGGTATCGCGGCCGGGCGCGGGGCTGGGACGTGGTCAACGAGCCGATCCTGGACGACGGTTCGGGCCTGCGCGACTGCCACTGGTCGGCCCGCTACGGCCACGACGGCTACATCCTGCGGGCGTTCGAGAAGGCGCGGGAGGCGGACCCCGAGGCGGTCCTGTTCCTGAACGAATACAACCAGGAAAGCATCCCGGCCAAGGGCGCGCAGTTCCTGCGGCTGGTCGAGCGGCTGCTGAAGGCGGGCTGTCCGCTGACCGGCCTGGGCCTGCAGTCGCACCTGTGGATCGACGTCGAGGAGGGCGCCATCGCCCGCCTCATGGGCGAGGTCGCGGGGTTCGGCCTGCCGCTCCACGTGTCCGAACTGGACTGCACCCTGCGCACCGACAAGCGGCTGGACCTGCGGTCCCAGTCCGAACGGATCGCGCGCCAGACGGCGCGGGTGACGGAACTGGCCGCCGCCTTCGCCGCCCTGCCGGAGGCCCAGCGCTACGCCTTCACCGTCTGGGGCCTGCGCGACACCGACAGCTGGTACCGCCAGGGCGAGAAGGACGACGGCAAGGACAAGCCCCTGCCGTTCGACAGTTTCGGCCGGCCGAACCCGATGGCGGCGGCCTTGGTCCAGGGGTTCGGCGCCTAAGGGAGCGGGAACCGCCCGCCGCCCCCGCCCGCTTTGGCGTCATGACCGCCCTGGCCCTGCCCTCTCCGATCCAGCGCCGCGTGGAGGCCGCCGCCGGCGCCTTCCTGCGGCCCGCAGGCCTGCCCGAGATCGACTTCGCCCAGCCGGCTGGCGAACCGGCGCTGGTTCCGGCCGACTCCGTCTCCTGGCAGGTGTTCAAGAACCCGGTCAGCCTGTTCATCGGCGGCGTGGCGGCGGTGATCCTGGAACTGGCCGAGCCGCGCGTGCGGGCCGGGGTCTGGGACCACACCAGCTTCCGCACCGATCCGGTTCCGCGCCTGCAACGCACCGGCCTGGCCGCCATGGTCACCGTGTACGCCGCCCGGTCCCAGGCCGAGGCGATGATCGCGGGCGTCAACCGCCGCCACGCCCGCGTCACCGGCCAGGCCGACGACGGCCGCGCCTACGCCGCCGACGACACCGATCTTCTGGACTGGGTGCAGGCGACCGCCGGCTACGGCTTCGGCGAGGCCTATCACCGCTTCGTGCGCCCGCTGAGCCCGGCCGAGCGGGACCGCGCCTGGGCCGAGGCCGCGCCGGCCGCCCGGCTGTATGGCGCGACCGGCGCCCCGACATCGCAGGCCGAATGGCAGGCGCAGCTGGCGGCCATGACGCCGCGCCTGAGCGCCTCGCCCGTGGTGTTCGAATTCCTGGACATCATGCGGCGCGCGCCGGCCCTGCCCCGCCTTGGCCGCCCGCTGCAGCACCTGCTGATCCGGGCCGCCGTGGACCTGACGCCTGCGCCGGTCGCGCGGATCGTGGGGCTGGAGGCGCGCCACGGACTGAACGGCTGGCAGGCGGGCGCGGTGCGCGCCGCCGCCCGCGCGCCGATCGGCTGCCGCTGCGCGACGCGCCGCCCGCGCGGGCGTGTGTCCGCCTGGGATTGCCGCCGGACTGGCTCTACCGCTGACGGCGGAAAGGAAAACGCCCGCCGTTTCCGGCGGGCGCTTCGTGGTCTCGACCCGGATGGATCAGGCGGCGGCGCTGGCCGAGCCCTCGGCCGGGTCGCGCAGGACGTAGCCGCGGCCCCAGACGGTTTCGATGTAATGCTTGCCGTCGGCGGCGGTGGCCAGCTTCTTGCGCAGCTTGCAGATGAAGACGTCGATGATCTTCAGCTCGGGCTCGTCCATGCCGCCGTACAGGTGGTTCAGGAACATTTCCTTGGTCAGGGTCGTGCCCTTGCGGAGCGAGAGCAGCTCCAGCATCTGGTATTCCTTGCCCGTCAGGTGCACGCGGTGCCCGTTCACCTCGACCGTCTTGGCGTCCAGGTTCACGGCGATGTCGCCGGTGTGGATGATCGCCTGGGCATGGCCCTTGGAGCGACGGACCACGGCGTGAGTGCGGGCGATCAGCTCGTCCTTGTGGAAGGGCTTGGTCAGATAGTCGTCGGCGCCGCCGCCGAAGGTCTTGACCTTGGTCTCGATCTCGTGGCTGCCCGACAGGATCATGACCGGGGTGTTGATCTTGCCGTTCCGAAGCTGGCGCAGGACCTCCAGGCCGCTCATGTCCGGCAGGTTCAGATCAAGCAGGATCAGGTCGTAGTCGTAGATCTTGCCCAGATCGATGCCTTCTTCGCCGAGATCGGTCGTGTAGACATTGAAGCCTTCCGACTTCAGCATCAACTCGATGCTCTGGGCCGTCGCGTGATCGTCTTCAATCAACAGGACGCGCATTCGTGCCCCTCCAGGCAAAGCTTGACGTTAAGCACCCGCACCAACGGCCGGGTAACCTTGTTCGCAGGTTAAGATAGGAAAACCTTAAGAAGGGTTAACGCCATCCGATTGAGTCGAATCCTAGGCTGATTTGCGAATCGGCGTCGAGAGTCGCGAGTCAACGATTCGAAATTTATTAACCATGATTTCGAACCCCCGCCGCCCAGGCCGCCTTTCGCCCCGATCGCAACCCCAAGTCACGCAAGGCTCCACGTCCGATATTGACGCGAGATAGGATGATTTTCCTATTACAGGCGCCGGCCCCGGTAAGATGGCGCCCTGGATGTTCGAGACGGAGGCGTTTTGCGATGGAGGAATACAGGGTGCCGGTCAGCGCCGAGGACCGGGTGCGGGCCGGGGTGGCCATGCATCTGGTGGCGGCGCGCACGGGGGCGCGACCGGACCGGATGATCGGCGGCGGGCGGCTGGATCCGCGCACGTCCAAGGCGCGCTGGCTGGCCATGTACCTGTCGCACGTCGCCTTCGGCTGGACGCTGGAGAGGGTCGGTCATGTGTTCGGCCTGAACCGGGCGACGGCGGGCGCGGCCTGTCGCTGGGCCGAGGACGCGCGCGACAGCCTGGCCATCGACGACCTGCTGAACGAACTGGAGACCTGCATCCAGGCGCTCTACCAGGCCCCGCGCTGCGAGCTGGCGCAATGAGCCGCGCGGTGGAGCGGGCGCGCCGCCTGCTGGCGCGGCCGGGCGCCTGGCTGGGCGTGGAGGGCGCCGGCTACGGCCTGCGGCTGGGGCCGGACCGGCGCGCGCGGGTCAATCTGAGCCTGACCGAGGCCGAGTTCCTCGCCCTGGTCGATCGGCCCGGCCTGCGCGCCCGGCCCGAGGGCGGCTGGACGGCGCGCCCCGCCGGTGAAGCGGACGCCGCCCCGCCCCCGCCGGGGCGTCCCGGCGTGATCGCGGGGACGCGCGCGGTGATCCAGGCCGACGGCCGGTTGGCGTCCCTGCCCGCCAATCTGGGCGAAAGCCCCGTCGCCTGGCTGGCCCGCAGGAAGGATGCGGCCGGGCGGCCGTGGCTGACCCCGGCCGAGGCGGCCGCCGGCGAGCGGCTGCGCCAGGACGCCGAACGGGCGGCGGGCGGCGCCTCGCTGACCATGCGCTGGGACGCCCTGCCCCGGGCCGCCTCGGGCACGGCCGCGCGGATCGAGCCGGGCGAGCGGGTCCTGTCGGCGGCGCGCCGGGTGGACCAGGCCCTGACCGCCGTCGGCCCGCGCCTGCGCCCCATCGTCAGCCGCATCTGCGTCCACGGCGACAGCCTGAAGCTGGCCGAGACGGGCCTGGGCCTGCGCCGCCGCCAGGGCAAGACGCTGCTGAAGCAGGGCCTTCAGGCCCTGGCCGAGCATTACGGGATCGGAGGGGTGAAGGATGAAGCCTAACAATGCTTTGCGAAACCAAATAGGCTGGCCGGCGTTCGCCTGAGGACCGGTCGCTGGGGCCGGACCGGCCCCGGAGCCTTCGCCATGCCTTCGCGCTTCCTCACCGCCGGCGTCGCCGCCGTCACCTTGTGCGCCGCCCTGCCCGCGGTCGCCCAGACCCCGTCGGCGCTCAGCGACCTGGTCGACGCCCGCGCGGGACAGGCCGAGGCGGAGCTGAACCGACGCGGATACCAGGCCACGGACCGATCGGAGGTGGTGGCGGGCGGCCGCCTGACCTATTGGCGGCGCGGCGACGAGTGCGTCGCCATCATGACCCGCGACGGCCGCTACGCCTCGATCAACCAGGCGGGACGAGGCGAGTGCGGGTCCGGCCGCTCTTCCGGTTCCAACACGGGCGCGGTCGTCGCGGGCGTCGCCCTGGTCGGCCTGGCCGCCGCCCTGGCCGCCCACAACAGCCGCCGCCACGATCGCAGCGATCAGCACGACAGCGAATATGAGCGCGGCTACCAGGCGGCCCTCTACGGCGCCGACTATGACGATCGTCACGAGACCGAGGGCTATCACGAGGGCTATCTGGCGGGCGAGGCCGAGGCGAGCAACCGTCGCCATTCCAACAGCAGCTGGGTGCGGGGCGCCCCGGACGCCGCCCGCCAGGCCTGCGCGCGTCGCGCCGATGAGTTCCAGAACCGCCCCTACGGCTCCAGCGTGCCGATCGGCGTGCGCGACCTGGGCCGGGGCGAGTTCGAACTGACCATGGCGACGGGCTCATACCGGTCGCTGTGCACGGTTTCGGCGTCCGGCCAGGTGCGGGAGATGAACCCCTACAACTGACGCCTACAGCATCGCGATCGGGATCAGCAGCGCCAGCAGATAGGCCAGCGCCCGGACCGTCGCCCACAGGCCCAGCAGGGCGGCCTTCACCCAGCCGACGGCCAGCCGCCTGCGGAACCAGGCGGTCTGGACCGCCTGGAACCAGAGGAAGCCGCCGGCGATGATGGCGGCGCCCACGGCGTTGGGCAGTTCCGGCCTCTGGAAGACCACCGTGCCGATCGAGACGCTGGCGGCGCACAGGGCCGCCAGGTAGCACTGGGCGTAGAAGGGCGCGCGCAGGGTTTCGCGGCTGATCCGTCGCCCCTGCCGGTGCAGCAGGCTGGCGGCGGCGACCAGGGGGATCAGGCTGAACGCCAGCGAGCGGAACAGGATCAGATTCTGCGGCGACGCCGCCACCGCCTTCATCGCCTCGGAGGCTTCGGGCGGGGGCGGCACATGGGCCGCCAGGGCGACCAGGTTGACCAGCACCAGGGTCGCCAGCAGGAACAACGGCGGGCTGAGGGCGTCGTCGTAGCGGCGCTCTTCGGGATCGCCCTGCTCGCGATCCGAATATTCCATGGCCGCCAGCGGATCGCGCACCACGCGCCACAGCGTCATCGGATAGAAGATCAGCCAGCTGGTGGCCTCGAAGATGAACTCCTCGAAGGAGCGCAGGATCTTGAGCAGGTCCAAGGCGTCCTCCGGCGGATGCGCGACGTCAGCCTCGCAGACCTTCACACTGGTTTCAACGCCGGGTCACCCCGCCAAGGTGCTGCCTGCCCGCACGCAACACCGCCTTGCCGCGGCCGGAGCGCCGTGATCTAGCTAGGACATGCGACGGTTCGCGAAGGCAGTTTTCCTCGGCGCGCTTGCAGGCGCGGCTCTCCCCTCGCTTTTCACCATTGGGCTAGCAACGATGATGCTTCCGGAGGTGGTGCAGGGCGCCTACGGGCCGTGGCAAGCGACCAGCCTGATTGTCCTGCCCTTCCTGGTATCGCTTCTTATCGTGTTGGTCTCGGCGACTATCATTGGGTTGCCAGTCGCCGCGCTGCTTAGGCGGCTAGGGTGGGAGAACCAAAATGCCTACAGCGTGATCGGCGCGGCAGCTGGCGCTATCATTCCTTTACTGCTCCTGGCTCTAACGCAGGTGTCGCACGGTCATTGGCTCGGGTTGCTAGGGGCCATCAGCGGGGGCGTGACCGGGTACGCTTGGGGGCGGCCCGCGCGACGGATCGAAATCGGCCCGTCTAATCGCCGCCTCACCCCGCCAGCGCCGCCTCTCTGATGCGGCCGACCATGCTGTTCAGGCCGTTGGCGCGCTGGCGCGTCAGGGCGGACGGCAGCCCTAGCCGGTCCAGGGCGGCGCGGGCGTCGAAGGCGAGGATCTCGGCGGGCGTGCGGCCGGAATAGAGTTTCAACAGCAGGGCGATGTTGCCCTTGGACAGGGCGCTGTCGGAATCGGCGTCAAACCACAGCCGGTCCTGATCGCGCGTGGCGGCCAGCCACACCTGGGCGGCGCAGCCCGGCACCTTGTTGGCCTCGGTCCGCGCGGCCTCGGGCAGGGGGGCCAGCCCCTTGCCCAGTTCGATGACGTATTCGATCCGCTGTTCCCAGTCGCCCAGCAGGTCGAAGTCCTCAGCCAGATCGGACAGGACCTGATCCAGCGAATCGGTCGGCACGGTGCGGGCGCTCTGGGTCATCCGGGCCAGATAGGCCGGGCGCGCGTTAACGACAACCGGGCCGGCCATCCCCAGCTTTCCGCCCCGGCCGCACCCCAGGGTGGTCGCCCCACGGGCGAGCGCCCTCGCCTCGCCGCACCCGCAGGCGTAATCTGGCCGAACCTCATGCGCCGGATTCCTGATTGACCCACGTCGCCAGCCCTTCCACCGACCTTCAGGCCCGCGCCGCCCGCGCGCGCGGGGGCGGATGGCTGACGGGGCCCCAGGCCCTGGCCCTGTGGCACGCGGCCTGGGCGGTGGGGTCGGCGCTTCTGGCCATGCTGAGCCAGTGGGCCCAGCCCGTGGCGGAAGGCGCGACGCCGGCGGCCCTGCTGATCATGGCCGCGCCGGGGGTGGCGGGCCTGCTGCTGATGTGGCGCGACGATCCGCCCGTGCGGCTGGGCCTGCTGTGCTTCTGGGCCCTGGCCACGGGGGCGGCGGCCGGCCTGACCGGCGGGGTCGGCGGGGCCGCGCCCGGCCTGGTCGCCCTGCCGCTGGCGGCGGGGATCGCGCTGGACCATCCGCGTTTCGGCGAGGACCGGCTGACGCACGTCGGCGGATTGGCCTCGGCCCTGGCGGTGGTGTGCGGACTGATCTCCAACGGCCTGAACCCGCCCCAGCCGCCGATGGCGGCGCTGACCGCCCTGTCGGTGCTGCTGTCGCTGGTCGCCCTGGCCACGGCGGTGCGCATCGCCGGGCGCGCGCGCCGAGCGCGAGAGGCAGGCCCTGGCCGCCGCCGCCGAGACCCAGGCCTTCCTGCACGGCCAGCCCAGCCTGGCCCTGATGATCGAGGCCGACGGCCGGGTGCTGGCCGCCTACGGCGCCGCGCCGCCCGCCCTGTCGGTGCGCGACCTGGTCGAACAGGGGCTGGTGGCGGCCGTCCACGGCCCGGACCGGCCCGCCGTCGCCGCCGCCCTGGCCCGCGCCGCCGGCGGCCAGGACGCGGAGGTGGTGTTCGCCCCGCGCCAGGCGCTGGACCGGCGGGTCGGCCTGGTGCTGCGCCGCCTTCCCGGCGATCCGCCACGCCTGGCCGCCCAGGCGTTCGACGCCGCCGCCCAATACGCCCGCGAGCTGCGCCTGGAGGCCGCCCGCGCCGAGGCCGAAGCCCAGAACGCCGGCAAGACCCGCTTTCTGGCGACCATGAGCCACGAACTGCGCACGCCGCTGAACGCCGTGATCGGCTTTTCCGACATCATGCGCCAGGGCCTGTTCGGCCCCCTGCCCGAGCGATACGCCGACTACGCCGAGTCCATCCATCAGGCGGGCGGCCACCTGCTGGCGCTGATCAACGACGTGCTGGACCTGTCCAAGATCGACGCCGCCCGTTACCAGCTGGCGCTTGAGGAGTTCGACGCCCGCGATCCGGTGTCGGAAGCCATCGCCCTGATGCGGCTGCAGGCGGCCGACAAGGGGGTGGAACTGGCCGGCGTCCTGCCCGAGGCGCCGCTGCCCGTCGTCGCCGACCGGCGCGCGGTCAAGCAGATCGCCCTGAACCTGATGTCCAATGCGGTGAAGTTCACGCCCGCGGGCGGATCGGTCACGGTCACCTTGGAGGGGCTGGACGACGCGGTGGAGCTGTCGGTGGCCGACACGGGCGTCGGCATCGCGCCGGAGGACCTGCAGCGGCTGGGCCGCCCGTTCGAACAGGCCGGCGGCGCCGACCAGCGGGCGCAGGGGACGGGCCTGGGGCTGTCGCTGGTGCGATCCCTGACCGAACTGCACGGCGGCCGCACCGTGATCGACAGCACCCTGGGCGAGGGCACGGCCATCAGCGTGCGCCTGCCGAACGCCCGAACCGACTGACCCCGCCCCACCCGGTCTCGCCTTCGGCTCGATCATCCTCCCTATGAAGGGGAGGGAGAATTACACCGGCCCCATCGCCAGGAAGGCGCGGCCGGCGGCGAAGTCGCCCGCCTCGAACACCGAACGGGCCACGCTGCCGTCGCGGAAGACGAACTCCACCGCCACCGCCTCGCGCGGGTCCAGCCGGCCGATGGCGTCGGCGGCCGCGGCGGGGAAGCGCCAGGCCTGACCCGCCTCGCGCCCCTCGGGCAGCAGACCGGTCTCGGCGGCGACGACGCTGGAGGCCCAGACGGCCTTGCGCTGGACCTCGGGCGGCAGGTCGCGGGCCAGCCAGGGCTGGGGCGCCACCGCGGCGTCGCGCAGCACGATGCGCGCGCCCGTCGGACGGGGCCGCCCGTGCCAGGACACCACCGCCGTCATGACGTCCGCCCGGTCCATGCCGCCTACGACGCCCAGCCGCACCGGCGAGGCGCCGACCGAGGACTGCTGCATCAGCCGCCAGGTCGGGCGGGCGTAGGCGCCGCGGTTGGCGACCCAGTCGGACCGATCGCCCGGAAAGGTCATGCGCGCGGTGCGCGACCAGCCGGCGAAGGCGTGCTGGACCCGTCCGCCGACCAGTTTCAGGTCGCCGGAATCGCACGGGGTCGAGGCGGCGCGCGCGCGGGCGCGACGGGCGGTCTCGGACAGTTCGCGCTCGTTGGCGCCGGCGCGCAGGGCGGCGCCCCGCGCCTGCCAGGCGGCGGCGTTCAGGGCGGCCGAGACCTGGGGCTGGAACAGGCCGCAGCGCTGGTTGGCCGCCAGCACGAAGCTGCGCTCGTAATAGCGGTCCTGCGGCGCGGCCTGGGCCGCGACCGGCGCGGCCGCGGCCAGCGCGCCGACCAGAATCCTGGCGATCAGGCGGCTGGCGCCGCGCGGGGAAAGGCCTATCCTCATGCCCCGACCCTAGCGCCGCCTGCTGTGGGTTCCGTTTCCGAGCAGGGTTAGCGAATTGCTTCTGAACAGCGACCTTTGGGTAAGCGCCCTGATCCGCCGCGCCGAGATCGGCGGCGCCTTCGCCACCGTGGTGAAGAAGGGCGACGACCGCGCCGGCTCGGTCATCGTCAAGGCCTACGACACCTCGGCCCGCACCGCGCGCCTGTTCACCGAAGCCTTCGGCGCCGACGGCGACCGGCTGTGGATCCAGCCGGTCGTCAGCGACAGCGAGAGCGAGCTGGACGCCTACATCGCCCGCCAGCGCGGCTACGATCCGGACCTGTGGGTCGTCGAGATCGAAGACCGCCAGGGCCGCCACTTCATCACCGAGAAGGTGGACGATCAGGGCCCGCGCCCCTAGCGCGGCGGCCTATCCGGCCGACGACGATCCGCTGAGCAGGCTGACCGCCAGATTGACCGCCAGGGCCAGGATGACGGTGTTGAAGACGAAGGCCGTCAGACTGTGCAGGGTCGACAGCCGCCGCAGCCCGCGCTCGGCGATCTGGACGTCGGCGGTCTGGTTGGCCACGCCGATGATGACGGCGAAGTGCAGGAAATCCCAGTAGTCCGGCGTCCGTTCGCCGGGAAACATCAGCCCTTTCCGATCCCCGCCCTTCGCATCGGCGCTGTAGAAGCGGTGCGCGTAGTGAAGGGCGAAGATCACCTGAACGAAGGTCCACGACAGCGCCACCGTCGCAAGGGCCAGCGCCGCGCCCGCCGCGCCGCCGGAACGGACCCCCTCGCCGGCCACCACCGCCAGGCTGGCCCCGGCGGAGAGCAGCGCCAGCGGCAGGATGGCGGGCCCGGCCTGGTCCAGCGACGCCGCTCGCGCCCGGATTTGGGCGGCGGTGTTGTGGCGCCCGACGTGGACGAGCGTCCCCGCCAGAAAGACCGCCACGCCCGCGTCCCACCCCAGCGCCAGCGCATCAGCAGGTCGCCGCCCACGGGCCACAGCGGACTGGAGACGGCGACGGCCAGCAGCGCCGCCAGCGGCCAGTGGAGGCGCAGCAGGGCGGCGCGGCCGGCCACCAGGGTCAGTCCTCGCCGACCATCGACAGCCAGGGATCGACCGTTCCGGCCTCGACCTCGGCGACCTTGACGGCGGGCCAGCCGATCGAGGACGACGCCGAGGCGCGCCAGGCGGCGGTGATCCAGTCGCGCAGTTCGGCCGCGCCGGCGGCCAGGCGCTCGGTCACGAAGGCGCCGCCGCGCGGGTCGGCCTCGGCGAAGGCGCCGGCCTTCTCCAGGCGGTAGAAGGGAACAACCGTGCCCAGGGTGGTGGTCAGATAGGCCGTGGTGCGGGCGCGGACGTCGAAGCCGTCCAGGTTCGCCGCCGGCATGGCCGCCTCCACCGCGTCCAGGCGCGCGACCCGG
Source organism: Brevundimonas albigilva (assembly GCF_023503965.1). Taxonomy (GTDB): domain Bacteria; phylum Pseudomonadota; class Alphaproteobacteria; order Caulobacterales; family Caulobacteraceae; genus Brevundimonas; species Brevundimonas albigilva. Next base: position 1,100,262 of record NZ_CP097298.1, read on the forward strand.
CTGGTGAACTCGCCCTCGAACACCGCATGGGTGCGGCGCGAGTTGGTGAGCCTTCCGGGTTCGGATAATCGCCCCAGCCGTTGTAGTGGATGCTGGTGTGATGCGGCTGGGAGCCGTCGCCGACGTAGTGGCCCATCACGCCGATGTCGCGCAGGATCAAGGCTTCGCGGCGAAGACGGTCGGCGCGGTACCAGGCCTGGCGCTCCAGGTCGGTCTCACGCGCCTCGGCGGCGGTCAGCACGCGCCAGTAGGCGAAGTCGCGCTCCAGGTTCTGCCAGGCGTCCATCATGGCGTAGGGCAGCCAGCCGGCGTCGTTCACATCCAACCCGGCCTTGGCCAGTGCGGCGTCGTATTCGGACTTCAGCCGGGGCAGTTCGGCCAGGGTCATGCCGCGTTGGTCCATCACCCGACCCTGGTCGTCCATGTCGACGAAGTGGGCGGTGTCGCGCTCGCGGTCATGCGGCTGGCCGGCACCCTTCCAGCGGTCGGGCTCGCGCGCCAGCTCGCCCACGTCGGCGACGGCGCCGGGCGTCCGCAGGAAGCCGGGCAGGTCGTCCGGCAGGGCGCGCATGGCCGCCACCCCGATCAGCCGGTGGCCCGTATTGCCCCAGGCGGTCACGGTGACGGCCGGCGCCGCCACGGCGACGATCACGGCGGCGGACGCCAGGACGGCGAGGGCGAGACGTTTCATGCAAGGCAACCCCGGGAAAAGATCACCCTGATCTAACGCATAGGTGATCCGCCCTCCAGAGCGCCGGCGTTGCCATTTCGTCTCGGCCAACTACGTTAGAAGGGTTCCCCGCCCTCTTTCGTTCATCCAAGGCTCCACATCCTGCGGGGAGCGACGACGTGATTGCGTCGTCGGCGTCCGTCGGACGCCCTGTGGATGCTAGACCGAAAAGGACACGCCCATGCGCGCCCCCCGTCTCGCCCTTCTCGCTTCCGCCTCTCTGCTGGTCGCCGCCGGCGCCGCCCAGGCCCAGGACGCCCCCGCGCCGGCCCCGGCCGCCTCTCCGGCCGCGTCTCCCGCCGCGCCCGGCGCCGCCATGACCCCCGCCCCCGGCGGCTTCACCGATCAGGAACTGAAGAAGTTCGACGACGCCATGGCCCAGGTCCGCGCGGTCAGCGACACCCTGAACGGCGCCCAGCCGACGCCGGAGCAGCAGGCCCAGATGGCGGCGGCCATCCAGGGTTCGGGCCTGGAGGTGACGCGCTTCAACGCCATCTCCACCGCCGTTTCCGCCGACCCCGAACTGGCGGCCCGCATCGCCGTGCTGAACACCGCGCCGCCCGCGCCGGGCACCCCCGCCGCCAGCGTCACCGATGACGAGCTGACCCGCTACGTCACCGCCATGACCCAGATCCGCGCGGTCACCGCCGAGGTCGAGAACGGCCGGGCCACGCCCGAACAGAGCGCCCAGCTGACCGCCGCCGTGCAGGGTTCGGGCCTGGAGGTCGAACGCTTCAACGCCATCGCCCAGGTCGTGTCGCAGGACGACTATCTGCAGGCCAAGGCCCAGCTGATCGGCGCGCGCGCCGAAAAGGGCGTCAGCCAGTAAGGCGTCAGGCCTCGGCGGGCTCGCTCCGGGCGTCCGGCGCCAGCGGGCCCGCCTCGTCCTCGTTCAGCAGACGGCCCTCGCGCTTGGGCTTGATGTAGGGGGCCGGCTGCGGCGTGGGCAGGTTGCCGCGCATCAGCTGGCGTCCCGCCTTCAGCCCGCCGGTCAGCTGCAGGTCCAGCCGCGCGTCGTCGCGGCGGCGCACGTCGCCGATGGTCTCGGCGGCCTCGTGCTCCTCAAGCCCCAGTTCGACCAGGGCGCGCTCGCCGAACTTCAGCGCCGATTCGAACGTCTCGCGGATCTGATAGTCGACCCCCGCCTGGATCAGCCGCATCGAATGGCCCCGGTCGAAGGCGCGGGCCATGACCTTTGTGGTCGGGAACTCGTGCTTGACCAGTTCGACGATGCGGTCGGTCGCCTCGGGCTTGTCGACGCAGACCAGCACCAGTTCGGCCTCCTCGGCCCCCGAGGCGCGCAGCGTCGGCAGTTGCGCGCCGTCGCCGTAATAGACCTTGAACCCGAACTGAGAGGCGGCCTGGATCATCTCCACGTCGTTCTCGATGATAGAGACGTCGACGTCGCGCGCCAGCAGGGGTTGGGACACCACCTGGGCGAAGCGGCCGAAGCCGATGATCAACACCTGGCCGCGCAGGTCCTTGGCGAAGTCCACGCCCTCGGCGTCCTCGGCCGAAAGGCTTTCCTTGGGCAGGAACCGTCCCAGCAACAGGGTGGTCAGGGGCGTCAGCGCCATCGACAGGATGACGATGGCCGTCAGCATGGCCGCCACGACCGGCGAGAACAGGCCCGCCGCCACCGCCGCGCCATACAGGACGAAGGCGAACTCGCCCCCTTGCGCGAACAGGGCCGCGCGCTCGATCGCCTCGTGGTGCGTGGATTTGAACAGGCGCGCCACGACATAGATGCCGACCGCCTTGACGACCATGAAGCCGACCACCCCGCCCAGGACGATGCGCCACTGGTCGATCACCACCGACACGTCCAGCGACATGCCGACGCTGAGGAAGAACAGGCCCAGCAGGATGGCGCGGAACGGCTCCACGTCCGCCTCCAGCTGGTGGCGGAAGGTCGATTCCGACAGCAGCACCCCGGCCAGGAAGGCCCCCATCGCCATCGACAGACCGCCCAGCGACATGGCCCAGGCGGCGCCGACCACCACCAGCAGGGCGCCGGCGGTCATCACCTCGCGCCCGCCATAGCGCGCCAACAGGCGGAACACCGGATTGACCGCCCAGCGCCCGGCCGCCAGCACCCCCGCCACGGCCAGGACGGCGAAGCCCACGGTCCGCCACAGCGGCGGGGCGTGCTCCTGGGCCACGCCCGTGACCGAGGCCAGGATCGCCACCACGGCCAGCAGGGGCACGATGGCCAGGTCCTCCAGCAACAGGATGGACACCGCCCGCTGGCCCGAGGCGCCGGCGATCTCGCCCCGCTCCTCCAGCATCTGCATGATGACGGCGGTGGAGGACAGGACGAAGCCCATCGCGCCGACGAAGGCGACCGGCGCCGAAACGCCCACCGCCATCGCCGCCAGGGTCATCGTCAGGCCGCAGGCCATGACCTGGGCCGCGCCCAAGCCGAAGATCTCCTTCCTGAGCCCCCACAATCGCTTGGGCCGCATCTCCAGCCCGATGATGAACAGGAAGATGACCACGCCGAATTCGGCCACGTGCAGGATGGTCTCGGGCTGCTGGAACAGGCCCAGGCCGAACGGGCCGATGGCCAGGCCGGCGGCCAGATAGCCCAGCACCGACCCCAGGCCGATCCTGCGAAAGATCGGCACGGCGAACACGCCCGCCGCCAGCAAGGCCGCCGCGGCGCCCAGATCCAGTCCCGTCGCCGCCTCGGCCATCCGCGTCCCCTCAAGCTTCGACCCGATAGTGGGGACGAAGCGATCGAATTGCCATCGCGCCCCGCTTGCGCCCCGCGCGCGTTTGGCCGATGCCCGACCGATGATGCGACGCCTGACCCGCGCCTCACGATCCTGCTGCTGAACGCCCTGTCTTTGCCCGCCGCGCAGGCGTCGGCGGGCGAGGCGCCCACGGCGGCGGCGGCGCAGGGCGTCGTGCGGGGCGTCCGCCGCGACGGCGTCGATCGGTTCCAGGGCCTGCCCTATGCCGCGCCGCCGACCGGCGCCCGCCGCTGGGCCGCGCCGGCCCCGCCCGTCGCCTGGGACGGCGTGCGCGACGCCTCGGCCGCGGGGCCGCGCTGCCCCCAGACCGGCCGGCCCGACACCCGCTCGACGACCGAGGACTGCCTGACCCTGAACATCGCGCGGCCTTCGGCGCCGGCGTCGGCGCCTCGCGCGGTCCTGGTCTATGTCCATGGCGGCGCGGCGGTCAGCGGCGCGGCCAACGACCACGACGGCGCCGCCCTGGCCCGCGACGGCGACATCGTGGTGGTCAGCGTCAACTATCGCCTGGGCGCCCTGGGCTTCATGACGCATCCCGCCTTCGCCGCGGAAGACGCGGGCGGTCGGGCGGGGAACTACGGCGTGATGGACGTGGCCGCCGCCCTGGGCTGGGTTCGCGACAACATCGCGGCCTTCGGCGGCGATCCGGCCAGGGTGACGCTGGCGGGCGAATCCGCCGGCGGCACCGTCATCTGCTCCCTGCTGGCGGGCCCGGAGGCCGGGCGGCTGTTCCGGGCCGCCATCGTGTCCAGCGACGACTGCCTGCACGATGTCGACGACCTGACGACCGCCGTCGGCCGGGGGCTGGAGACGGCGCGCGCCCTGGGCTGCGAGGGCGCGGCGGACCCCGTCGCCTGCCTGCGCGACCGGCCGGTCGAGGCGATCCTGGCGGCCGGCGGGTTCGCGGCGCCGCATTTCGGCGGCCGCGGCGCGCCCGACGCGGCGGCGCTGGACCGGATCGTCCGCGGCGGCCGCGCGCCCATCCCCGTCATCGTCGGCGCGACGCGCGAGGAAGGCCGCATCGGCGGCCCCGCCTTCCTGGGCTACGACCACGCCGGCTATCGCGCCTGGCTGCGGCGGCTGGTGGACGAGGCGTCGGCGGCCCGCATCGAGGCGGCCTATCCCTATCCGGCGGAGGTCGGATCGCAGGCCGCCGCCGAGGTGATCAGCCGCATCCTGACCGACAGCGGCATGCGCGGCTTCGGCGGCTGCGCGACCCTGGCCCTGGCGCAGGCCGCCGCCGCGCACGGCCCGACATGGCTGTACGAGTTCGCCGATGTCGATCCCCCGATGTGGGACGCGGGGCCGTGGCGGCTGGGGGCCGCCCACAGCGCGGAACTGGCCTATCTGTGGCCCGACGGCGGCGCCTTCGCCGGGCAGTCCGCCCGGTTCGACGAGGATCAGCTGGCCCTGGCCCTGCGCATGCGGCGGCGCTGGGGCGCCTTCGTTCGCACCCTGTCGCCGAACGCGCCGGGGCTGGCGGACTGGCGTCCGCTGGACGCGGCGCCGACCGCCTTGGTGTTCCAGCCGACGGGCGACGCCGTCGCGCCGACCCAGGCCTGGCCCAGGCCCACCGCTGCGACCTGTGGCGGTCGATGCCGTGGATCATGGATCGCGGGGAGGGCTGACGGCTTCTCTCCCGTCGCCTGAGGCTCTAAGCAACCGCCATGTCCGATCTCACGCCGCCCGCCGTCATCCTCGACAAGCCGCAACTGGCCGACAACATCGGCGCGGTGGCGCGGGTGATGGCCAATTTCGGCCTGACGGACCTGCGGCTGGTCAGTCCGCGCGACGGCTGGCCCCAGGACCGGGCCTGGGCCACGGCCTCGGGCGCCGACTGGGTGCTGGAGGGCGTGCGCGTCTTCGACAGCGTGGCCGAGGCGATCGCCGACCTGAACACCGTCTTCGCCACCACCGCCCGCCCGCGCGAGACGCGCCAGCCGGTGCGCACCCCGCGCGAGGCGACGCGCGTCCTGTACGACGACACCGCCTCGGGCCTGAAGACCGGCCTGCTGTTCGGCGGCGAGCGGGCCGGGCTGGAGACCACCGACATCGCCCTGTGCGCCGGCATCGTCACCATTCCGATCGACCCGAAGCACCATTCGCTGAACCTGGCCCAGGCGGTGGCGATTAACGCCTATGAATGGCGCACCCTGATCCTGGACGCCCCTCCGCCCCGCTTCCGCGAGGGCGAGCCGCCGGCCTCGAACGCCCTGCTGGTCGGGATGTACGAGCATCTGGAGGAGGAGCTGGAGAACGGCGGCTTCTTCTATCCGCCCGAGAAGAAGCGTTCGATGAGCCAGAACCTGCGCGTCATGCTGGGCCGCGCCGCCTTCACCGAGCAGGAGGTCGCCACCATGCGCGGCGCCATCCACGCCCTGGCCCGCGGCCGCGGCCGGGTTCTGGCCAAGCTGGCGGCGGAGCGGGCGGGCAAGAAGGACTAGCCGTCCTGAGCTCCAGGTCCGGGCTCCGCTGTGCAGCCCGGAGTGACGTCTGTTGCAAGGATTCGGCCATCGTGATCCTGTTTCACTATGAAAGCCGACACGGTCATCGCCGTCTACATCATGGCCAACGGCCGCAACGGCACGATCTACACCGGCGTCACCAGTGATCTGTTCCAGCGCGTGTGGCAGCATCGAACGGGCGTCACGCCGGGCTTCGCCCAAGAGCATGGCTGCAAAGCACTCGTTTGGTACGAACAACACGAAAGCATGATCGAGGCGATCGTTCGCGAGAAGGCGATCAAGAAATGGCGGCGCGGCTGGAAGCTGGCCCTGATCGAAAGGGGCAATCCCCAGTGGAAGGATTTGGGGGCGGACTGGTTCAGCGCGACGGTCGACTGAGTCGCGGTAAAAAGCCTCAAGCTCGTCCTTCCGGGGCTTCGCGCAGCGAAGAACCCGGAACCCAGGACCGCATCACCTGGCCGGGGGCCGTCCTGGGCTCCGGGTTCCGCTACGCGGCCCCGGAGTGACGTCTATTGCAGGGCTCACGATGCCGTCGGCAACGGGATACGAAGGGCAATGAAGCTTCTCCTCATCTACCCCCTCGCCGCCCTGGCCGAGATCGCCGGCTGCTTCGCCTTCTGGGCGTGGCTGAAGCTGGATCGGGCGCCGTTATGGCTGGCGCCGGGCGTGGTCTGCCTGATCGCCTTCGCCTGGCTGCTGACCCTGGTTCCGACCGAGGCGGCGGGCCGGGCGTTCGCGGCCTATGGCGGGGTCTATATCTGCGCCTCGCTGGTCTGGATGGCGGTGGTCGAGAAAACCCTTCCCGACCGCTGGGACCTGATCGGCGGCGCCGTCTGCCTGGCGGGCGCGGCCTTGATCCTGTTCGGCCCCAGAGGCTGATCGACAGGCGTCCAAGGTTATCCTAGCGCCGCAGGTCCAGCAGGTCGGACCAGCGCCAGGCGGCCCGGCCCAGCGCCAGCTTGGCGCCGTCGGCCCGGTCGTCCAGGGCCAGGACCGCCAGGCCGCGCATGGCCTGGGCGCGGCATTCGGCGGGGGCGAAGGCGACCTCGACCGAGATGGCCTGGCGCACGCCGGCCAGGCCCTTGCCTTCCTGACCCCGGCTCTGCAGCCAGTCGCCGTCCCAGACCTGGATGGCCCTGCCCTGGGCGCTCATCTCGCGATGGGCGGTCTGGATCGCCGCGCGCACCTCGACGTCGTCGCGCAGCGCCTCCTGCAGCCGCTTGAGCATGTCGCAGCCGCCGCCCGCGCCGCCCCCGCCGCCGCCGGTTCCCTGGCCGCCGCCCCCGCCGCCCGGCCCCGCGCCGACGCGGGTCGCCCCCGCCAGCGCCGTCGCCCCGATCAGGGGCAGCGGCGGTCCGGGCGGCGCGACGGACGCGGGGATCGGCAGGGGCTTGACCTCGGGCGGCGGGGGGCGACGCGTCGGACGCGGGGGCGAGGCCGGGCGCGCGGGCGGGGCGACGCGCGGCGCCGGCGCCGGGGGCGCGGCCTCGGCGGGCGCGGGGGCCTCGGCCGGCTGGGGCTGCGGGGCCGGCGGCGGCGGCGGCGGCGGGTCGACCAGGCTGACGACAATGGGCGGGTCGACGGGCGGATCGAAGGTCTCGGCCGGGACCCAGGCCAGGCCCAGGATCAGCGCCGCCTCCAGCCCGACGACCAGACCGCCGGCGGCCGTCCATCCGGCGACCCGGCCCGCGCCGGTTTTCCGACCCGCGCGCCCTGTGGAAGGCTCCCGCATCCCGACTCCGAAAAAGAATCTCGATGTCGTGATGAAAATCAGCGCTGCGCGTCAGTATAATGGCGATGTCGGCCTGCAACCTCAGGAACTTCGTACCGGCGATAGATCAGGCGAGACCGCGCCAAGCTACGCCCTCTGGCGCGGCTCAACGCCTGGGTCCGCAGGACGGTTCCATCTAGAACAATATTCTTGCGGCCGCGCCGGTCATCATATGGCCAAGCTGAACGATTCTCGCCCAAAGCACGCCATTACTCCGCCTCGTCCGCCCTCGTAGCTGTAATGGCGCGATCCTGGGAGTGGCGCCCCGGCAAGAAGGAGACAGGACTTGAGCAGCAAATCGAAACTCAGGACGGCGGTCGTCGGCGGCCCTCATCGCCCTCGGCTTTGCGGCCAGCGGCTGCGCCAGCCATCGTTTCGTGCGTGATCAGGTGGAGGTGGTGGACAACCGCGTGATGGAGGTCGACGGCCGCGTCACCCAGGTCGAAGGCACGGCCGGCCAGGCGCTGGAGCGCGCCAACGCCGCCCACAAGCTGGCGGAAGGCAAGTTCCTCTATCAGGTCGTGCTGTCCGACGACTCGGTGAAGTTCCCGACCGACGCCTCGGCCCTCTCGCCCGAGGCCGAGCAGCGTCTTGGCGAACTGGCCCAGCGCCTGAAGGCCGAGAACCGCAACGTCTATCTGGAAATCCAGGGCTACACCGATGCGGAAGGCGACGAGAAGTACAACGAGGACCTGGGCGCCCAGCGCGCCGAGGCGGTGCGTCGCTACATGAGCATGCAGGGCATCGCCCTGAACCGGATGGCCACCATCTCGTATGGCGAGGCCCAGCCGGTCGCCCCGAACAACACCCGCGAGGGTCGGGCGCAGAACCGCCGGGTCGCCATCGTCGTCCTGACGTAATCGACCCCCGGCGCCGGACCAGAACCGGACCAGGACGGCCGCCCCGACACCGGGGCGGCCGTTTCCGTTTTCGCTACTGCTCGGCGCCCGAGCGCCACAGGCTGCGGGTCAGCGGCTCGGTCAGATAGGCCAGGGCGGTGCGCTTGCGCGTCAGGATCACGACCTCAGCCGGCATCCCCGCGCGGATCTGGTCGGCGGCGGGCCCCAGCTTGGCCAGTTCGGACGGCGGCGCCACGATCTCGACGCGATAGTGGGTGCGGCCGGTCTGGGGATCGGCGATGGCGTCGGGCGAGATCAGCGTCACCCGCCCGTGCAGCAGGGGCGGATTGCGCTCGTGCAGGCCGGGGAATTTGATCTCCGACGTCAGGCCGACGCGCAGGTTGTCGATGTAGGACGGGTCGACGTCGGCCACGATCACCTGCGAGACGTCGTCGGGCACCACCTCCATCACGGTCTGGCCCGGCGCGATGACGCCGCCCTGGGTGAAGACGGTCAGACCCACCACCTGGCCCGTCGCCGGGCTGCGGATTTCGGCGCGGGCGATCTGGCTGCGCAGGTCGGCCAGGCGCGGCTGCAGGTCGTTCAGCTGGACCTCGACCTGACGCAGCTGTTCGGCGACGTCCTCGTTCAGGGTGGTGGTCACGCCCGCCATCTGCAAGCGGGTCTCGCCGATCTGTTCGCGGGTGCGCGCGACCTGGGCGCGCAATGAGCCCTGTTCCCCCTCCAGGGCGGCGGCGGTGCGTTCCAGCGCCCGCACCCGGGTCTGGGGCGCATAGCCGCGCGCGGCCAGGGAGCGGATGCCCTCCAGCTCCTCGCCGATCAGGCGCTGCTGTTCCGCGTTGGCCTCGATCTGGCGCTGATAGCCGTCCATCTGGTCCTGAAGCTGGCCGACGCGCTGGCCCAGCACGCCGGTCTGGGTCGAGCGGCCCGCCCCGCGCGCGGCGAACTGCTGGCGCTGGAGGCGCAGCGCCTCGTCGGCGACGGCCCGATCGTCGGCCGACAGATCGGCGAACTCGGGCGGGACCGGAAGGGCGCCCAGCCGGTCCCGCTCGGCGATCAGGCGCGAGCGCTGGGCCAACAGGGCGTAAACCTGGCCCGCCAGGCCGCGTTCGGCGGCGCGCAGCTCTCCGTCGTTCAGCTGGACCAGCACCTGGCCCTTCGCCACATGGTCGCCTTCCGCTACGCGCAGGCTGCGGACCACGCCCCCCTCGCGGTGCTGGACGGCCTGGCGATTGCCCGAGACGGCGACCCGCCCGTGGGCGAAGGCCCCCGCGTCCAGCGGCGCAAACGCCGCCCATCCCAGGAACAGCCCGAAGAAGGCGACGATGACGGCGATGCCGGCTCGCAGCTCGAAGCGCGGAGAATCGGTCTGGGCCGGCGCGGCCCCGGCGGCGAAATCGCTCATGAAGCGGCGTCCTTGTGCACCGGGGCGGCCGGGGTCGGGCGGCCGGCGCGCATCCGCGCCAGGATCTCCTCGCGCGGGCCCTCCATCTGCACCGCGCCGTCGGCCATCACCAGCAGCCGGTCGACGCGCGACAGGATGCCGGCGCGGTGGGCGACGATGACCACGGCCGCGCCGCGCTGGGCGGCCTGGAGCACGGCCGCCATCAGGGCCGCCTCGCCCTCCTGGTCCAGGTTTGAGTTGGGCTCGTCCAGCACCAGCAGGGCCGGGTCGCCGTACAGCGCGCGCGCCAGGGCGATGCGCTGGGCCTGGCCGGCCGAAACCCCCTGGCCGAACGGCCCCAGTTCGGTGTCGTAGCCCAGCGGCAGGCGCAGGATCATCTCGTGGGCGCCGGCGGCCTGGGCGGCGGCCACGGCGTCGCGGTCGATCTGGTCCGGCGTCGCGCCCCGCGCCGCGGCGAAGCGCGAGATGTTGTCCTTGATCGTCCCGGCGAACAGGCTGGGGACCTGGGGCAGATAGCCGATGTGGGCGGCCAGGTCGTCGCTGTCGCGCGCGTCATAGTCGGCCCCCGTCCAGACGCACCGCGCCCGACGCCGGCGCCAGGGCCCCGGCCACGACCCGCGCCAGGGTGGTCTTGCCCGAGCCGCTGGCCCCGACCACGCCCAGGGTCTGGCCCGGCTCAAGCGACAGGCTGGCGGCCGACAGCTGGGGCGGACCGCCCTCGACCAGGCGCACCGTCGTCCCCTCGACCCGCAGCCGCCCCGGGGCGCCGGCAGGGCGGTGCGCGCCCGCTCCTGGCCGGCGGTCTGTTTGAACAGCTCGACCAGATGGCCCCAGCTGGCGCGCGCCTGCACCAGGTTCGGCCAGGCGCCGACCAGCTGCTCGACGGGCGCCACGGCCCGGCTGAGCAGGACCGAGGAGGCGATGATCGAGCCCGCCGAAATCTCGCCGCGCACCACCAGGAAGGCGGCCAGCCCCAGCGACACCGACTGCAGCGTCATCCGCACGAACTTGATGGCGCCGGAATATTTCCCGCCGGTCAGCTGGGCGTCGGCCTGGGCGTCGGCGGCGGCGCGGCGCTGGCCGGTCTGGCGGGCCACGCTGGCGGCGCGCATCCCCAGGGCGCGCACGACCTCGGCCTGGGCGGCCACGCCCTCCTGGGCGGCGTAGGCGGCGGTGTTGGACTGCATGGCGCGGGCCAGGCGCGGGCGGCTGTCGCGCTCGTTCAGCCAGGCCAGGGCGAACAGGACGGCGCCGCCGACCAGGGTCAGCACCCCGATCGCCGGATGCAGCAGGAAGCAGCAGGCCAGGTACAGCGGCGTCCACGGCGCGTCGAACAGGGCCAGCGCGCCGGCCCCCGACAGGGCCGACCGCACGCTGTCGAACTCGCGCAGCACCTGGCTGTTCAGCGTCCGTCCCTGCACCCCCAGGGCGCGCGACAGGATGCGCGGCGACAGCATCCGGTCCAACCGCAGCCCGGCGCGCAGCAGCAGCCGCTGCCGCAGCCAGTCCAGCAGTCCCAGCGAGGCCAGGGCGAAGACCGCCGCCACGCTGATCAGCACCAGGGTCGTCAGGCCGCCGCCGGTCGGCACCACCCGGTCATAGACCTGCATCATGTACAGGGTCGGCGTCAGATACAGGATGTTGACCAGGGCGCTGAAGACGGCGGCCCAGACGAAATGCGTCCGGCAGGCCCGCAGGGCCTCGGCCAGCGGCTCGGCGCCCTTGTCGTCGACGGATGTAAGCTTCAGCACGGAGTCTAACCTGGACGCGATCGTCCCGGACTCAGGCGCGAAGCCGGGCGGGGTGTCAAGCGAGGCCGCCTGGCGAACGCGGATCGATGGATTGAACTTTCCGCCGCGCGGGTGTGAAGTCGGCGGGCTCGAGGGAGGAAAAACAATGAAGAGCAGGATGAAGATCGTCGCGGCCGCGGCCGTTTGCGCCGTGGGGCCCCTGGCCGGCGCCGGCCCCGCCGCGGCCCAGAACTGGACGCTGTTCTCCACCACCGACCGCACGGCCTATCTGGTGGACGCCGACACCCTGGCCGCGACCGACGGGACGGCGACGACGCGTCTGGCCCGCGTGCCCCGCACCGGCGACGCCGGCGACCTCAGCTACGACACCGAGGAGGTCGAGGTCCGTTGCGCCGACCAGCAGTCGCGCTCGGGCCTCAGCGTCGCCTATGGGCCCGACGGCGCCGAGACCGATCGCTACACCGAGGAAAGCCCCTGGGAGCGCGCGCCCGACGGCACCATCTACGCCGACGTCGTGTCCTTCGTCTGCGACGACACCCGACCGGCGGGACCCCCTATCCCGACATCGCGGCCTTCATCGCCGCCGGCCGGAAATAGGCGCATTGACGGCGACGCTTGGCGCGGGGCGTAAAATGCGCGAGCGTGGCGGGGCCTCGCAAGGAGACCCCGCCATGCGCCCTTCGCCCTTCGTCTCCGCCTTGGCCGTCCTGGCCGTCTTGGGGGTCGCGACCGCCTGCGCGCCCGCGACCAGGTCGAACCCGTCCAGCGGGCTTGCGGACACGCCGCGCCGGTGCTTCCAGGTGGACCGGGTCCAGAACTTCCGCGCCACGGCGGACCAGACCCTTTATCTTCGCACCTCGCGCCGCGACGTGTTCGAGGCGCGGGCGCTGGGGGCCTGTCGCGATCTGGACTGGGCGCTGGGCATCACCCTGGCGGGACAGGGCGTGTCGACCGTCTGCACCGGGGACACCGCCTTCGTCGTTCCGCGCGGCGGCGGCGCCATCCCCGACGGCCCGTGCCGCATCCAGGTCGTGCGCCAGCTGACGCCCGAGCAGATCGCCGCCCTGCCCGACCGCGACCGGCCCTAGCGGACGGAGTCAGACGTCGACGGCGGCGTCCAGGGCGTTGTCCTGGATGAATTCGCGGCGGGGTTCGACCACGTCGCCCATCAGCTTGGCGAACAGGTCGTTGGCCTCTTCCTCGTGCTCGACCGAGACCTTCAGCAGGGTGCGGGCGTTGGCGTCCAGCGTGGTCTCCCACAGCTGTTCGGGGTTCATTTCGCCCAGGCCCTTGTAGCGCTGGATCGACAGGCCCTTCTTGCCGGCGTCCAGCACCGCGTTCAGCAGGTCGATCGGTCCCCGGATCGTGGTCGACTTGTCCTTGCGGCGGAAGGTCGCCGGGGCGTCGAAACCCTCGAAGGCGGCGGCGCGCTCGGCCAGGCGACGCGCGTCCAGCGAGCGGATCAGGGTCTCTTCCAGCACGATCGTCTCCTGCACCGCCCGGCGGGTGCGGGTGAAGACGACCGCCCCTTGCGCGCCGGGCTGGCCGCTCCAGGCGCCGTCGCCCTCCTCGGCGTACAGGTCCAGGCGCGTGGCCGCCGCGGCGGCGGCGCGCGCCAGGTCCGCGTCCTCGACGAACAGGCCGGCCATCGCCGCCTGCTCGATCGCGAAGGCGGGGGCGCGCTGGCTCAGGCGGTCGACGCCGGCCTTGAAGGCCTTGGCCTCGCGCACCAGGCTCTGCAGGTCCTGGCCGGTGCGGCGCTCACCCGTCGACAGGTCCAACTCGGCCTCGGACACGCCCTCCTCGATCAGGAAGGCGTCCATCTCGGCCTGGTCCTTCAGATAGCGGCTCTGCTTGCCCTTGGACGCCTTATAGAGCGGCGGCTGGGCGATATAGACGTGGCCGCGCTCGATCAGCTCGGGCATCTGGCGATAGAAGAAGGTCAGCAGCAGGGTGCGGATATGGGCGCCGTCGACGTCGGCGTCGGCCATCAGGATGATCTTGTGATAGCGCAGCTTGTCGGCGTTGAAGTCGTCGCGGCCGATGCCGGTGCCCAGGGCAAGGATCAGCGTCCCGATCAGGTCCGACGACAGCATCCGGTCGAAGCGCGCGCGCTCGACGTTCAGGATCTTGCCGCGCAGGGGCAGGACCGCCTGGTTCTCGCGGTTGCGCGCCTGTTTGGCCGAGCCGCCGGCGGAATCGCCCTCGACGATGAACAGTTCGGACTTGGCGGGATCGCGCTCCTGGCAGTCGGCCAGCTTGCCCGGCAGGCTGCTGATCTCCAGCGCCGACTTGCGTCGCGTCAGGTCGCGCGCCTTGCGGGCCGCCTCGCGCGCCGAGGCCGCCTCGATGATCTTGGAGACGATCAGCTTGGCCTCGACCGGATGCTCCTCGAACCATTCCGACAGCCCCTCGGTGCACAGCGATTCCACCGCCGGGCGCACCTCGGACGAGACCAGCTTGTCCTTGGTCTGGCTGGAGAATTTGGGATCGGGCACCTTGACCGACAGCACGCAGGTCAGGCCCTCGCGCGCGTCCTCGCCCGAGACGGAGACCTTCTCCTTCTTGGCCAGGCCCGAGCTTTCGATATAGCCGCCCATCACCCGCGTCAGGCTGGCGCGGAAGGCCGACAGGTGCGTGCCGCCATCCTGGGGGATGTTGTTGGTGAAGCACAGCATGGTCTCGTGGTAGCTGTCGTTCCACCACAGGGCCAGGTCCAGCTCGACACCGTCCTTCTTGCCGCGAATGACGATGACGTCCTTCAGGATCGGCTGCTTGGACTTGTCCAGGTGGCGCACGAAGGCCTCGACCCCGCCCTCGTAGTGCAGGGTGACGTCGATCGGCTCGGCGTGGCGCAGGTCGGCCAGGCGGATGACCACGCCCGAGTTCAGGAAGGCCAGCTCCCTGAGGCGGTGCTCCAGCGTCTTGAAGTCGAAATCGATGTGGCTGAACGTCGTGATCGACGGGAAGAAGGTGACCTCGGTGCCGGTCAGCAGCTGGCCGGCCTTCTCGCCCGTCTCGCGCACGGGCGCCTCGCCGGTGACTTCCAGCGACTTGACCGTGTCGCCGCGCTCGAAGCGCATCTCGTGGCGCCGGCCGTTGCGGTAGATCTTCAGCTGCAGCCAGTCGGACAGGGCGTTGACCACCGACACGCCCACGCCGTGCAGGCCGCCCGAGACCTTGTAGGAGTTCTGGTCGAACTTACCGCCGGCGTGCAGCTGGGTCATGATGACCTCGGCGGCCGACACACCTTCGCCCTCGTGGATGTCGGTGGGGATGCCGCGCCCGTTGTCGGTGACGGTCACCGATCCGTCGGCGTTCAGGATCACCTGGACCAGGTCGGCGTGGCCGGCCAGGGCCTCGTCGATGGCGTTGTCCACCACCTCATAGACCATGTGGTGCAGGCCCGAGCCGTCGTCGGTGTCGCCGATGTACATCCCCGGACGCTTGCGCACCGCGTCCAGGCCTTTGAGAACCTTGATGGAATCGGCGCCGTATTCGGGCTGTTCGGCAATCGGATCGGTCATGAAATCGTCGGCTCTGAAGTCCCGACCGGGACAGGGATGGAGCGCCGCTGCGGACGCTCGAATCGACGACGGAGTCGCACCGCGCCGAAGCCCGCAACATATAGGAAATTCCGACGAAAAAGCGAGGATTTCCGCGCCGGAATCCTAGCCCGCCTCCAGCGCCCCGCCGGCGATGCGGACGAACTGGGCGCGGCCGTCCAGGCCGGCGAACAGGGCGCGTTCGGTGCCGGTCATGAAGGCCTGCAGCTTCAGGGCGACGATCTCGTCGAACAGGGCGGGCGCGGCCCTTCGTCCAGGTGGGCCGGGGCCTCGTCCAGCAGCAGGATCGGGGCGGCCGGCTGGTCGGCCAGGCGGGCGATCTGGGCCAGGATCAGGTTCAGGACCAGGGCCTTCTGCTCGCCCGACGAGCCCTCGGCGGCGGGGCGCCGCTTCTCGCGGTGAAGGGCGGTCAGGTCGGTGCGGTGCGGGCCGAACAGCGACCGTCCGGCGGCGCCGTCGCGGGCGCGGGCGCGGGCGAAGCCGGCGCGCAGGGCGGAGACGACCTCGGCCCCTTCTGCGCCGCCTTCCACCATCGCCTCGGCCTCGCCGGCCAGGCCCAGGTCGGCCTGGGGAAAGGGCCGGTCGCCGCGCGCGTCGATGGCGGCCTGAAGGGCGTGCAGGGCGGCGACGCGGGCGAAGGCGGCGCGGGCGCCGGCCTCGGCCAGGCGCGCCTCCAGCGCGTCCAGCCAGACGGGATCGGCCTCCCGGCCCTCCTGGGCGTCGTTCAGCAGGCGCAGGCGCTCGCGCAGGGCCTTTTCATAGGCCGAGACGCTGGCGGCGTGGTCGGGATCGGCGGCGAAGACCAAGCGGTCGAAGAACTTCAGCCGCTCGGCGCGGGCGTCGGAGAACAGCCGGTCCTGCTCGGGCGTGGCCCAGACGGGACGCAGATGATCGAGCAGCCGGCCCGGCTGGGCGGTCTCGCCATTGATGCGGACGATGCGGCGGGCGGCGCCGGGACCGGGCACGCCGGTGCCCAGCCGCGTCTCGTCGTCCAGTTCGACGCTGACGGCCCAGGGACGGCCGGTCGCCTCGCCCGGCTCGCGCCGGCCCATCTCGACGGCGGTGGCGTTGCGCAACCCCTTGCCGGGGGTCAGCAGGCTGATCGCCTCCAAGAGATTGGTCTTGCCCGCCCCGTTCGGCCCATGCAGCACCACCGGCCCGGACGCCAGATCCAGCCGCGCGCTCGCGTAAGAGCGGAAGTCGGTGAGGGCGAGGGAAATCAGACTCAAATCTATCCGCTCATCCCGGCGAAAGCCGGGACCCAGTCCTTTCGCTCGGCGCGATCTAGCCGAGCAATGTTGGAAACAGGTCCGCCCATGCCGGGTTCTTGCGCTCGATCAGTTCCAGCTTCCAGACCCGTTTCCATTCCTTGATCTGACGTTCGCGCGTGAAGGCGGCGTCGCGGGTATCGTGAACCTCAAACCAGACCAGCAGGGCCACGCCGTGTTTCCGGGTGAAGCCCGCGCGCAGCTTGTCCCGATGTTCAGCCACGCGACGGACCAGGTCATCAGTCGATCCGGTATAGAGCGTCCCGTTCCGGCGGCTGGCGACGATGTAGGTGTAGAACGCCAACGCCAGGCTCCGGTGCGAACGAAAGCACTGGGTCCCGGCTTTCGCCGGGATGAGCGGAAATATCAGACCCTGAGCGGCATCAGCACGTACTGCACGCCCGGATCGCCCGGATCGAGGACCAGCGTGGGCGAGGCCGGGTCGGCGAAGCGGAAGGCGGCGTTTTCGCCGGTGATCTGGCCGGCGACGTCCAGCAGGTAGCGGGCGTTGAAGCCGATCTCGAACGGCTCGTCGGAATAGCCGATCTCGACCTCTTCCTCGGCCTGGCCGGCTTCCATGTTGCGCACGGTCAGCTTCACCCGGTCGTTGTCGAAGGCCAGCTTCACCGAGCGGCTCTTCTCGGCCGAGATGGTGGCGACGCGGTCGACGGCCTTGGCGAACAGGCTGTTGTCGATGTCGGCCTGCTTGTCGTTGCCGCGCGGGATAACGCGCAGATAGTCCGGGAAGGCGCCGTCGATGACCTTCGACGTCAGGCTGGCCTCTCCCAGCTGGAAGCGGATCTTCTGGGCCGAGACCTGGACCTCGACCGGGCCGGAGGCGTCGTCCAGCAGGCGGCGGACCTGGTCCACGGTCTTGCGCGGCACGATCACGCCGGGGCCGCCGGCGGCGCCTTCCGGCGCGGGGGTCTCGGCCAGGGCCAGGCGGTGGCCGTCGGTGGCCACGGCGCGCAGCAGGGGCACGCCCTGTTCGGCGACGGTGTGAAGATAGAGGCCGTTCAGATAATAGCGCGTCTCCTCCGTTGAGACGGCGAACCGGGTCTTGTCGATCAGCCGGGCCAGGTCTTCCTTGGGCAGGACGTAGGACGCCCCGGCGCTGTCGGTCGACATGACGGGGAAGTCGCCCGCCGGCAGCACCGGCAGGTTGAAGCGCGAGCGGCCGGCAGACACCACCAGGCGCGGATCGTCGCCGGAATAGGTCAGCGAGACCTCGGCGCCCTCGGGCAGCTTCCTGACGATTTCGTACAGGGTGTGGGCCGGCGCGGTGATCTGGCCCTCGACCTGCACCTGGGCCTCGGCCTCGTCGACCATCTCCATGTCTAGGTCGGTGGCGGCGAAGGCCAGCCGGTCGCGCCCGGCGCTGAGCAGGACGTTGGACAGGATCGGAATGGTGTTGCGCCGTTCGACCACGCTCTGGACGTGGCCCAGGGCCTTGAGAAGCGCGGAACGTTCGATCGTAAGCTGCATGTCGTCTCGCCCGACGCGGCCCGACTCGTAACGGCCGCGGTTAAATGGCCTTGGACACTAGCGGATCAGGCGGCGAGGGCAAGGAAGGCGACACCGACCGTGCACAGAATTCTCCCTCCCCTTCATGGGGAGGGTGGTCGCGAAGCGACCGGTTGGGGGCGGCCTGAAAAGGCCGCGTCGGCCCAGATGCGCCCGATCCGGAAAGCGCCGCGTCGGCCGCCCCCACCCGACCTCGCTGCGCTCGGCCACCCTCCCCATGAAGGGGAGGGAGAATTTCACCCCGCAGTTTCCGCGTCAGGGCTTCCACGTCGCGGGCGATCTGGTCGTCCTTGGGCATCAGCTCCTCGATCTTGCGCACGCCGTGCAGGACGGTGGTGTGGTCGCGCCCGCCGAAGCGGCGGCCGATGTCCGGATAGGAGCGGGTCGTGTGCTGCTTGCACAGATACATGGCGATCTGGCGCGGGCGGGCGACCGAGCGCGTGCGGCGCTCGCTGAGCAGGTCGGCCTGTTTCAGGCTGAAGTGCTCGGCCACCGTCTTCTGGATCTCGTCGACGGTGATGCGGCGCTCGGGCCCGCCGCGCAGGGCGGCGCCCAGCAGGGCCGAAGCCTCGTCCAGGGTGACGGCCGACAGGCGCGCGCCGGCGGCGGCGGCCAGGGTGTTCACCGCCCCCTCCAGTTCGCGCATCGAGCCGGGCGTGCGGTCGACCAGGTGGGCCAGCACCTCGGGCGCGGCC
This sequence comes from Brevundimonas albigilva, assembly GCF_023503965.1. Taxonomy (GTDB): domain Bacteria; phylum Pseudomonadota; class Alphaproteobacteria; order Caulobacterales; family Caulobacteraceae; genus Brevundimonas; species Brevundimonas albigilva. The sequence continues at coordinate 1,119,053 of NZ_CP097298.1, forward strand.
TCGCCCTTGACGACGCCCAGGGCCGACAGGGCGGCCAGGCGGTTCCTGGCCACGGCGATCTTCAGTTCGCGATCGCCCGCCTCGACCGGGCAGGTCAGGCCGGCGGCCAGGTGGCTGCGCAGGCGCGGCTCGACCTCGGTCAGGGCCATCGGCGCGCGGTCGGCCGAGAAGACGATGCGCTTGCCGTCCTCGATCAGGGCGGTCAGGGTCGACAGCAGCTCTTCCTGGGTCGAGGCCTTGCCGCCGACGAACTGGACGTCGTCCAGCAGCAGCATGTCGGCCGAGCGCAGGCTGTCCTTGAAGGCGGCGGTCGAACGGTCCTGCATCGCCTTGACGAAGGTCGACAGGAAGCGTTCGGCGGTCAGATAGACCACCTTGGCCTCGGGGCGCAGGCGCTGGGCCTCCCAGGCGATGGCGTTCAGCAGGTGCGTCTTGCCATAGCCGTAGGGGCCGCAGAAGAAGACGGGGTTGAAGTGGCCGTCGGCCCAGGTCGCGACCTGTTTGGCGATGGCCAGGGCGAAGGCGTTGCCCTGCCCCTCCACGAAACTGTCGAAGGTCAGACGCTCCTGCAGGCCGGCGGCGCGCACGGCGCGGGCCCCGTCGGCGACCGGCCCCACGGTCGGGGCGGCCACGCCGGACGAGAGGGCGGCCAGACGCGGCGTGGCGTCCACCACATTGCCGCCGGCGGCGGCGACCGCCGTGGCCGGCGGGGCCGACCCCACCTCGGCGCGGCAGCGCACCTCCAGCCGGCGATGCTGGCCGTCCAGGCCCAGCCACAGTTCGTTCATGCGGCGCAGGGCGTTCTTGCGCACCCAGTCGCGGGCGTAGGCGGTGGGCGTCACCAGGATCAGCTGGCCGGCGGAATCCATCCGCACGGCCGAGGGGGCGACATAGGAGTTGAAGGGGCCGTCGCCGATCTCGGCGCGCAGGCGCACGGACGCCTCGCTCCAGATGCGGTCGAGATCGGCGCCGCCCGACCTGCCTGCCCCGTTCGCCATCGCCGTCGCGCCCCCAACCATCGTCTCAGCCACCCGCTGCTCATCTTCACCGTTCCGCCGCGCTTCAGGGGGATGCGTCAGGGACGACTTCTCCTGCCCCGAAAAGCATGGCTTTCCGAGCGGGGTCGAACCTCTGGACAGACATCTCCCGCCGACGCGAAACAAGGTCCCGCGCCGTCTTCATCCGTGTCGGGATGGAAGTGCGTTAGAGGCCAAAACTTACGCGCCGGGGGGTGGGGTCAACGATGATTCGTTGGTCGATTCGCAGTTAAATTGTTTGACTCCGCCAAAGCCCAATTCTGCATGGGAATTTCGGCGTTCGACGGACGACGATTAGGGGTTCGCCCCTAGGAGGACTTGGCGTCGGAATGCAAAACGGCGAAGGAGCGTTCGCCCCTTCGCCGTTGTAATACCTACACATTCCCATAACGAAACGGCGACAGCCGCTCCGTGTCCGGTCAGGCGTCGCCGATCAGGCGGCCGACAGCTTCTTCAGCTGGGCGGCCAGGCGCGAGACCTTGCGCGAGCCGGTGTTCTTGTGAACCACGCCCTTGGAAACGGCGCGCATCAGTTCGGACTGGGCCTCGACGAAGGCGGCCTTGGCGACCGCGGCGTCGCCGGCGGCCAGGGCTTCCTGGAACTTGCGCAGATAGGTGCGGACGCGCGAGCGACGCGCCTTGTTCACTTCGGTCCGCGCTTCGATCTTGCGGATCGCCTTGCGGGCGCCGGGGTTGTTGGCCATGTCAAACCTTCGAACGGAAACGCCGCGGAGCACACGTCCACGGCGCGAAAATCTCAAGAGGGCGGGCCTATAGCCGAAAGCCCCGGAACGGTCAACGCGGACTCTTCGCGTCGTCGACGGCGACTAGGCGGTCGCCCGCATGGACCTGATAAGCCTTATTCAACCAAGCCTTGGCATGGTGCGGCGAAATCGGAAGCCGCATGTCCAGTTCCAGAGTCCGCTCCTTCGCCCTCTTCGCCCTGATCGCGCTGCTGGTCCAGGGCGTCGCCCTGGGCGCCCAGGCCCAGCCCCCCGGTCCGAAACGCTCGCCGATCGAACTGGCCCAGGCCGTCGAGCGCCGCGCCGGCGCGACCGACTTCGCCGCCCTGCGGGCCTTCGGCCGCGCGGCCGAGCAGCGCAACGACCGCGAGGGGCTGCAGCGCCTCTATCACGTCGCCTGGATCATGCTGAACCAGGGCGAGTTCGACGAGGCCGCCGACTGGAACCGCCGCCTGGCGCAGGCCGCCGACCTTCAGAAGGACAGCCGCTATATCCGCATCGCCGCCCTGAACGACCTGGTGCTGCGCTACGATCAGGGCGACACCCCGGCGGCCGACGAGATGCGCCGCCAGGCGGCCGCGGAACAGGACTGGTTCGCCAAGGCCCACGCCACGCGTATCTGGGCCCTGGCTCTGATGGACCAGGACAAGATCGGCGAGGGGCTGAAACTGCTGGCGGACGCCGACGCCTTCATCCCCGACACGGCGCCCTACGCCGACGTCGCGCGCGCCGGCCTGTGGGAGATGACCGGCATCGGCCTGATGAAGCTGAACGACATCGACGGCGCCATCGCCGCCTTCGGCCGCTTCGAGATCGACTTCGCCAATCCCGACTATCCGCGCCCGGACTTCGACGCGGTGTACAATCTGGCGCGGCTGTCGACGGGGATGGGCGACGTCCAGCAGGCCCAGCGCCTGTTCCAGATCCACCACCGGCTGACCCTGCGCGCGGGCCTGCCCAGTCTGAAGGTCTATGACGCCAATCTGTGCGCCATGGTGGCCAAGGCCCGCCAGGCGCCGAACGACGTCCTGACCTGCCTTGCGCCCTATGGGGAAGACCTGGGCCAGGCCTCCTTCCTGGCGCCCCACCTGCTGCCGACGCGCGCCATCGCCCGCGCCCAGACCGGCCGCCTGGTCGAGGCCCGGCGCGACCTGGACCAGATCCGTCGCCTGGCCGCCGCCGGCCTGTTCCGCGAGGAGGGCGCCTCGGAGTTGCCCCACGTCGAGGCCGAGATCCTGTTCGCCGAAGGCCGCCCGCGCGAGGCCTATGAACGGATGCGCGAGCACGCGCGCCAGGAGAAGATCGCCGACGCCCGTCGCTTCAGCGGCGGCATCCGCCAGGTGACGGGCGACATGCAGCAGCAGCTGGCCGAGCGCCGCGCCCAGCTGGAGACCGCGCGCGCCAACACCGATCTGCAACGCGCGGTCATCGGCGCCCAGAACTGGATCACCGGCATCGCCGTGCTGTTCCTGCTGTCGGCCGGGGTCGCCCTGTTCTGGATGTGGCGCCAGTCGCGACGCCTGCGCGAGGCGCGACGCCGGGCCGAGGCCGCCAATCGCTCCAAGTCCGAATTCCTGGCCAATGTGAGCCACGAGATCCGGACCCCGCTGAACGGCGTGGTGGCCATGGCCGACGCCCTGTCGCGCGCCGCGCTGCGTCCGCGCGAGCACGAGATGGTCGAGGTCATCCGCGCCTCGGGCGTGACGCTGGAACGCCTGCTGTCCGACATCCTGGACACCGCCAAGATCGAGGCCGGCCAGATCGTCATCGAGACCGCGCCCTTCGACCTGGCCGAGACGGTGCGCGGCGCCGCGGCCCTGTATCGCCCCCGCGCGGACGAGAAGGGCGTCGCCCTGCGCGTCCAGATCGACCCGGCGCTGGACCGGGCGGTGGAAGGCGACGTCGTGCGCCTGCGCCAGGTGTTGTCCAACCTGATCTCCAACGCCCTGAAGTTCACCGACGGCGGGTCGGTGACGGTCAGCGTGGCCGACGCCGGCGCGGACCGGGTCCGCTTCACCGTGGCCGACACCGGCTGCGGCTTCGACGACGCTCACAAGACGCGGATCTTCGCCCGCTTCCAGCAGGCCGACGGCTCCATCACCCGCCGGTTCGGCGGCACCGGCCTGGGCCTGGCCATCTCGCGCGAGCTGGTCGGCCTGATGGGCGGGGAACTGGACTGCGAATCCCGTCCCGGCGAAGGCGCGCGGTTCTGGTTCGACCTGACCCTGCCGCCGGCCGCCCCGGCCGCCAGCGCCGGCGAGGCCGAGACGGCCCTTGAGGCCGCGGGCGCCGACGCCCCCCTGTCCTTCCCCGCGCGCGTCCTGCTGGCCGACGACCACCCAGCCAACCGCAAGGTGATGGAGATCATGCTGAGCGGCGTCGAGACCGAGCTGGTCGCGGTCGAGGACGGCCGGGCCGCCGTCGACGCCTTCGCAAAGGGCGGCTTCGACCTGATCCTGATGGACATGCAGATGCCGGTGATGGACGGGCTGAGCGCCACGGCGGCGATCCGGGCGCTGGAGGCCGAAGGCGACGGGCGGCGCACGCCCCTGATCATGCTGACGGCCAACGCCCTGCCCGAGCACGTCGAGGCGGCGCGCGCCGCGGGCGCGGACGGGCACCTGTCCAAGCCCATCACCCTGCAGAGCCTGCTCGACGGGGTGGCGGCGGCGCTGGAGGCGACGCGGGGCGCGGTCGCCGCGCGCGCGGCCTAGACGATCGCCTTCAAACGGACTTCAACGCGGGTCGCCGGCGTTTCCGTCGCGCGTCGAACGTTGAATTCCGCGGCCTGTTGGATCGCCGCAACGCTTTCCAATCGTTCATGAATTTCGCCGCTTTATGGTCACCTTTGCAGCGTCCTCCATAGGGCGCACTTCCGCATTCGAGGCTTCTCCCCATGCCCGCCGCGTCCCTTCTCCTGCTTGCCCTGGCCCCGACGGCGGCGACCGCCAACGTCGAGGTCGCCCAAGTCCAGACCCAGACGCCGCCCGAGGACGAGGCGGTCGCCGTCCTGCCCGACATCGTCGTCACCGGCCAGCAGCGCGGCGTGGCCCTGGGCGGCCAGGAGCCCATCGTCTCTTACGACACCACCCAGCTGCAGGCGTTCGGCGCCACCAACATCGGCGAGCTGGTGACGCTGCTGGAGGCCCAGACCCGCAGCGCCCGCGGCGGCTCGCCGGTCTTCCTGGTCAACGGCCGGCGCATCTCGGGCTTTCGCGAGATCCGCGGCATCCCGCCCGAGGCGATCGAACGGTTCGACATCCTGCCCGAGGAGACGGCGCTGTCCTATGGCTACAGCGCCAACCAGCGGGTCGTGAACATCGTGCTGAAGGCCGACTTCCGCTCGCTGACCGCCTCGGTCAACGTCAGCCGTTCGGAGCAGGGCGGCCGCACCACCACCCAGTCCGAGAACAACATCCTGCGGATCGAAGGCTCGGACCGCTGGTCGCTGGACATTAACGGTCAGACCAGCAATCCGCTGTACGAGACCGAACGCGACATCGACCGCACCGGAACGAACGTGCTGTTTGACCGGGTCGGCAACGTCACGGGCTTGAACGGCGCCCAGATCGACCCGGCCCTGTCAGCCCTGGCGGGGTCCGCCGTGACGGTGGCGGGCGTGCCCGCCTCGGCCGCCGGCGGGGCGCCGAGCCTGAGCGACTTCGTCGCCACCGCCGGGGTCGCGCGCGCCGACGACCTGAACGCCTATCGCACCCTGCTGCCGCAGTCGGACGAGGCCTCGATCGCCGGGACCTACAAGCACGACCTGAACGACAGCGTCGGCCTGACCCTGAGCGGCAGCCTGGAGGACAGCTCCAGCTTCAGCTACCTGGGCCTGCCGGGCGTGACCCTGACCCTGCCGTCCAGCAGCGGCTTCTCGCCGTTCGCCAACGACGTGCTGCTGTATCGCTATGTCGACCGCCCCGATGCGCTCAGCCGATCGGTCGACACCCGCACGGCCGAACTGGGCGGCGTTCTGGACGGCTATCTGGGCGACTGGCGCTGGACCGCGACCGGCGAATACACCCGCACCGAGACCAAGACCTCGACCGGGCGGGGCGTGGACGACGACGCTCTCCAGGCCGCGATCGAGGCGGGCGACCCGTCCGTCAATCCGTTCGGCGACATCGACGGCCTGGTCGGCGACGCCCTGCGCGACACCGCCCGCTCGGTCTCGCAGACGGCCGAAGCCGAGTTCGTGCTGAACGGCACGGCCTGGGAGCTGCCGGCCGGCGACCTGACCTCGACCTTCAAGGTGGGGGCCGAGCACCAGTCGCTGGATTCCGAGAGCGTCCGGTCCGGCGCGGCCAGCGAGCGGTCGCAGTCGCGCGACCAGGGGAATTTCCAGGCCAACTTCGACCTGCCGATCGCCAACAAGGATCGCGGCGTCCTGCCCGTGCTGGGCGACCTGTCGGCCAATCTGAACCTGCAGTACGACGAGCTGTCGGACTTCGGCGGCGTGCATGAGATCGGCGCCGGGCTGAACTGGTCGCCGTGGGAGCGGCTGTCGCTGTCGGCCAACTATTCCGACGAGGGCAAGGCCCCGACCATCCAGCAGCTGAACGACCCGTTCGTCTCCACCCCCAACACGCCGGTGTTCGACTTCGCCACCGGCCAGACGGTCGAGATCACCCAGATCACCGGCGGCGACCCCAATCTGAAGGCCGAGGACAGCCGCATCCTGAAGCTGGGGGTCAACTGGCAGCCGTTCTCGGAACGCGACCTGCGGCTGAACCTGGCCTACACCCGCACCGAGACCGACAACGAGATCTCCAGCTTCCCGGCCATCACCCCGGACCTGGAGGCCGCCCTGCCCGAGCGGTTCACCCGCGACGACGACGGGAACCTGCTGTCGATCGACGCTCGGCCGCTGAACTTCGCCAAGCGCGAGCAGCAGGACGTGCAGTGGGGCTTCAACTTCTCGCGCGCGTTCGGCGCGCCCAATCCCGCGGCGGCGGCGGGTCGGGGCCGGGGCGGAGGCCCGGGCGCGGGCGGACCTCCGCCCGGGGGTCCCCGCCGGGCGACGGCGGATCGCGCGCCGGCGGCCCCGGCGGCCCTGGCGGTCCTGGCGGCGCCCGGATGCGCGGCGGTCGCGGATCGGCCATGCAGCCCGGACAGGGGATGTTCAACCTGTCGCTGACCCACACCTGGCGCGTTCAGGACGAGGTCGTCATCCGCGACGGCCTGGCGCCGCTGGACCTTCTGGACGGCGACTCCATCAGCGGCTCGGGCGGTCAGTCGCGCCACGAGGTGCAGCTGCAGGCCGGCGCCTTCCGGAACGGCTACGGCGCCTTTCTGAACGCCAACTGGAAGTCGGGCACGACGGTCGAGGGCGACGCCCTGGGCTCGCCGGACCTGGAGTTCTCGGACCGCACGACGGTGAACCTGTTCGCCTTCGCCGACCTGTCGCAGCGCAAGTCGCTGGTCGCGCGCTTCCCCTTCCTGGACGGCACGCGCGTCGGCGTCGGGGTGCAGAACCTGTTCGACGATCGGGTCTCGGCCACCTCCAGCGACGGCGCCCGGCCGGTCAACTACCAGGCCGACTATCTGGACCCGCAGGGCCGCGTGTTCCGCATCAACCTGAGGAAGATATTGTTCTGACGGTCGGGTCGCCGGCCATCGTCGCTCCGGGGCCGCGCAGCGGAACCCGGAGCCCAGGGCGGTCCACGCGGGGTGATGCGGTCCTGGGTTCCGGGTTCGTCCTGCGGACGCCCCGGAATGACGAGGGTGCGGACGCCTACCCGTTCTCGAACGACCGCCACCAGTCGACGAACTTCGGCAGGCCGTCGCCCAGCGCGACCCTGGGCCTGTAGCCGGTCAGGGCGTTCAGCTTGGAGATGTCGGCGTAGGTGGCGGTGACGTCGCCGGGCTGCATCGGGCGCATGATCTTGTTCGCCTGCACGCCCAGCGCGGCCTCCAGCGTAGCGATCATCTCCATCAGGCCGACCGGCTGGCTGTCGCCGATGTTGTAGATCTCGTGCGCCCCTCGGCCGGCGGGTGGTCCAGCACGCCCAGCACCCCGTCGACGATGTCGTCGATATAGGTGAAGTCGCGCGCCATGCGCCCCTCGCCATAGACCTCGATCGGCTCGCCCCGCACGATCCGGCGCGTGAAGCTGTAGTAGGCCATGTCCGGACGGCCCCACGGGCCATAGACGGTGAAGAAGCGCAGGCCCGACTGCGGAAAGCCGTAGAGGCGGGCGTAGCTCTGGCTCAGCAGTTCGCACGACCGCTTGGTGGCGGCGTAGAGCGAGACCGGGCTGACGGTCGGATCGTCCTCCCTGAACCCCTGCCCGTCCAGCGGCCGGTCGCCATAGACCGAACTGGACGACGCATAGACCAGATGTTCGATCCCGGCGTGGCGGCAGGCCTCCAGGATCGACAGATGCCCAGCCAGGTTCGACCGCTCATAGGCGAAGGGATTGTCGATCGAGTAGCGCACCCCCGCCTGGGCGGCCAGATGCACCACCCGGTCGGCGCCGCTGTCGGCGACCAGGGCCCGCATCGCCTCGTGCTCGGCGATGTCCAGCCGCACCATGCGGAAGCCGTCGCGCCCCTCCAGCCGGGCGGCGCGCGCCTCCTTCAGGCGCGGGTCGTAATAGGCGTTGAAGACGTCGACGCCGACGACCGCCTCGCCCCGGTTCAGCAGCCGTTCGGCGACGTGCATGCCGATGAAGCCGGCCGCCCCCGTGACGATGACCGGCCGCGCCATCTCAGCCGCGCCCGATGCCGGAGTATCGGAAGCCGCGCCGCTGCATGTCCTCGGGCCGGTAGATGTTCCTCAGATCGACCAGCACCGGCTGGTTCATCAGCAGCTTGACGCGGTCCAGGTCCAGCGCCCGGAACTGGTCCCATTCGGTGACGATGACCACGGCGTCGGCGCCCTGGACCGCGTCATAGGCGCTGTCCTTCATCTCCACGCCGTCCAGCAGTTTCGCGGCCTCGTGCATCCCCTCGGGATCGAAGGCCTGGACCCGCGCGCCCGCCGATCAGGGCCGGCGCGATGTCCAGCGACGGGGCGTCGCGCATGTCGTCGGTGTTCGGCTTGAACGTCAGGCCCAGCAGGGCGACGGTCTTGCCCTGGACGCTGGCGCCCAGCGTCTTCTCGACCCGGCCCGCCATGGCCTGCTTGCGCGCGTCGTTGACCGCCACCGTCGCCTCGATCAGCCGCGTCGGCGCGCCATACTGCTGGGCCGTGCGGACCAGGGCGATGGTGTCCTTGGGAAAGCACGACCCGCCGTAGCCGGGGCCCGCGTGCAGGAACTTGGCGCCGATCCGCTTGTCCAGGCCGATGCCGCGCGCGACCTGCTGCACGTCCGCGCCGACCGCCTCGCACAGGTCCGCCATCTCGTTGATGAAGGTGATCTTCATCGCCAGGAAGGCGTTGGCGGCGTATTTGATCAGTTCCGACGTGCGGCGGTTGACGAACAGCAGCGGGCTCTCGTTCAGGTTCAGCGGGCGATAGAGTTCGCTCATCACCGTGCGGGCGCGCTCGGCCGCCGCGTCCTCGTTGACGCCGATGACCACCCGGTCGGGCCGCTTGAAGTCGCCGATGGCGGCGCCCTCGCGCAGGAATTCGGGGTTGGAGACCACGGCGAAGTCGGCGTCCGGATTGACCCGGCGGATGATGGCCTCGACCTCGTCGCCCGTGCCGACCGGCACGGTCGATTTGGTGACCACGACGGTGAAGCCCTGGATCAGGCCCGCGATCTCCTCGGCCGCCGCATGGACGTAGGACAGGTCGGCGTGGCCGTCGCCGCGCCGGCTGGGCGTGCCCACGGCGATGAAGACGGCGTCGGCGGTCCGGATCGCCTCGGCGCCGTCCTGGGAGAAGGACAGGCGGCCGTCGCGTACGTTCGTCTCGACCAGATCGTCCAGGCCGGGTTCGAAGATCGGGATCTCGCCCCGGTTCAGCCGCTCGATCTTGGACGGGTCCTTGTCGATGCAGACGACCGTGTGGCCGAAGTCGGCGAAACAGGCTCCCGACACCAGGCCGACATAGCCGGACCCGATCATGGCGACGCGCATACGAAGGCTCCCGTGACGAACGCCCCGCTATAGGACAGGCGCCCGCGCCGGGGCTAGACCTTGATCGGCTAAGGCGTCGCTTCGCGATCCCGGCCTCAGTCGACGGTCGGCGTGAAATCCACGTCGAAACGACAGCCGCCGTCATAGCGAGGGGCCGCTGCCTGGCACAGCGCCGCCACGCCCTGCGGCGTCGGCTTGTCGCCCGCGTCCAGCCAGCGCGACATGGCCTGGAACAGGGCGACGTACTGCGGCGCCGACAGGCGGCTGTGCTCGGCCTCGTCGGTGAAGGTCTGGACCAAGAGGTCCGACCGGCCCGCCGCCGCCACCGTCCGGCGATAGGCGGCCTCGTTGGAGACGAAGGCGGTCGGATCGGCCTTGCCGTGGATGGTCAGGGTCGGCGCCACGATCAGGCCGCTGAGCGCCGCGTCATAGGCCAGGCGCGCCTCGCCCATCGGATCGGCGGCGAACCGCTGCACGCCCGCGTTCAGGGCCGCGTCGTCGTGCGAGCCCGCATAGACCGTCGCGCTGTTGTCGAACGGATTGAGCCCGTCCAGCCGCGTCTGCACCATGTCGCGGAACAGGAAGGTGGCCCAGGCCAGGTGCGAGACCAGCTGGTCCTCCTCGATCCCGACGACGGCCAGGATGTCGGCCAGGTTGCGCTTCTGCTCGGCCGTGCGCCGGCTCTCGGCCAGGCCGACGCCGGTGCAGGCCTGGACCCGCTGGGCCAGCTGGGCGCGGGTCATCGCGCTGTCCATCGGCAGGCCCCGCCACAGCGGATACTGCGGCTCGTCCGGGGCGGGGTGGTTGTGGCAGTAGAACTGATAGACGGCGCGCAGGTCGGCGCGGAAATCATAGGCGCGGGCTCCGCCGGCCAGGACGCCGCTGGTCAGCACCACGCCGTCCCAGACCACCTGCCCCTCCGCGTCGCGGGCGTAGAGCTCGGCCGTCTTGGCCGCGACATTGCCGCCCCAGGACTGGCCGTGAAGGATCGTGCGGCGCGGCCGGCCGAAGGCGTCCCAGAAGATCCGGCGCAGGTCGTCGGTGTCCTCGGCCGCCATCCGCACGCCGTAGCCGCCCCGGCGATAGGTCGAGCCCGCCCAGGCGTAGCCCTCCTTCACCGTCATGGAGAACCGCTCCAGATCCTCCAGCGGGTCGTCGGGTTCGGGCGCGGCCGTGCGCGGCCCGCCGTGGGCGTGGACCACCAGCGTCCCGTTCCAGTCCTTGGGCACGGCGATCCAGTAATACCCCCCTTGGCCGCCCGCCCCGACCAGCACCGCGTCTGCTGCGGCAGGAAGTCGGGACAGGCGGCCGGGTCCGGGGAGGGATCGGACGGGGCGGCGGCGGGGGCGGCGGCCTGCGTCGTCTGGGCGGCGGCGAAGGGCGCGCCGATCAGCGTCAGGGCGGCGGCGGCCGCCAGCATCGGGATCGGGCGCATCCTTCGCCTCCTCGGATCAGAACGTCTTGGAGACGTTGACGTACCAGTAGCGGCCATAGGGACGGTACAGCGATCCCAGATAGCCTTCCGACGACAGCGGCGGCTGTTCGTCGGTGATGTTGCGGGCGCCGACCCGAACCGTCGTGCCCGAGGCGAAGCCGTAGCCGTCCTCGAACTCGTACTGGCCGTACAGATTGCCGGTCAGCTGGCTGTCGACCGTCCAGGCGTCGCCCTCGGAGCTGAGGAAGCCCGTTTCGGTGACCGAGCTGATGTACTGGGTGAAGGCGCCGACCTGCCACGGGCCCTGCGACCAGGTGAACGAGCCCGACACCCGCCATTCCGGCCGGCCGTTGCGGGCCAGCAGGGTTTCCGAGATCGGCAGCGGCGTGTTCTCGTTGATCAGGCCCTGTTCGCGCGCCTCGAACAGCGATTCAACCAGCGGGCCGGCCGAGCGGTTGAATTCCATCAGATGGGCCGCGTTCAGGCTGGCGCGGAAGTCGCCCCAGGGCGTGCCGCGCAGCCGCCATTGCATGCCGATGTCCAACCCCTCCACCGTCTGCGGCAGCAGATTGATGAACTGGTCCTCGATCGAGGTGATCTGGCCCACGGGGGTGATGCCGCTGCCTTCGAAGAAGGCGATGTCGTCGGCCGTCACCGGGGCGCGGTTGACGTTGTCGTTGGTCGTGCCCTGCAGGATGTTCAGATAATCCAGCACGACGTTGGACTGGGCGCCCAGCAGGCCGACGATCTTCTCCTGTTCGATCTTCCAGCGGTCGATGGTGAAGGTGAAGCGGCCGAACTGCTCGGGGATGAACCAGGGCTGGAACACCAGGCCGATCGACTGGTTGGTGCTTTCCTCGGGCTCCAGCTCCGGGTTGCCGGACACCAGCAGCGAGGCGCTGGCGGGCTGGGAGCATTCGTTGAAGTTGTCGATCCGGCCCAGGCGCAGGTCCGCCTCGCAGCGGATGTAGTCGTTGTTGGTCGACAGGCGCGCGTACTGGGCCGCATTGGTCTGTTCCAGGTTCGGCGCGCGGAACCCTTGCGAATAGGACCCGCGAACGCGAACGCCGTCGATGATGTCCCAGGCCATCGCGATCTTCGGCTTGGCGACGTCGCCGAAGTCCGAATAGTGCTCGTACCGGCCGGCGATCTGGAAATCGAGGCTGCGCACCAGCGGCACGTTCATCTCGGGCGAGACCACCGGCACTGCGAACTCGACATAGGCCGAATAGACCTCGCGCTCGCCGTAGGTGTCGGGGTTGGAGCTGACGGCGGCGATGTTCGAGATGCTGGTTTCGCCGCTGATCATGTCGACGAAGACGTTGGTGCCGTCCAGGTCCTCGTCGCGGTCGTCGCGCTGGGTCTCCTTGCGGGCCTCGACGCCCAGGGCGACCCCCACCGGCCCGCCCGGCAGGGTGAACAGGTCGGGACGGCTCACCTTGAAGTCCCAGAGCGCCAGGGTCGTCTTGGACACCCGCGTCAGGTCGGTGCTGATGGCGTCGATCGCGGTCTGCGAACTGGGCGTGCAGTCGCCGCCGCTGGTGTCGTCGACGCAGCCGCCGCTGAAGGGGTTGTAGGCGTCGGGCGTCGACAGGGCCAGGCTGGCCTGCAGCGCCGTCAGGTTGATGGCGTTGGAGGTGTCCGTCGCCTCGGCCTCCGAATACAGGATGGCGCTTTCCCAGTCGAAGCCGCGCCATTCGCCGCGCAGACCGCCCAGGATGCGCGACTGCCAGTTGTCGACGTCAACGACCTGCTCGCCCACGTCGTTGAAGCGATAGCGGACCAGCTTCACGTCTGTGCCCTCGGCCGGAACATTGCTCAAGCCCGGCAGGCGGTTGGGGTTGACCGTGCCGTCGGCGAAGGTGATCGGCCCAAACGGGTTCCAGTAGTTGCTGGCCGGAATCCACAGCGGGTTCAACAGGATGGTGGCGGGCTGGATGTTCTGGGTGGTGGCCGTGTAATAGCCCAGCTCCCCGAAGGCGGTGACGCCGTTGTCCAGGTCGTAGTGGCCCGAGACGAGACGAACAGGTTCAGCCGCTCGACGTCGGGCGAGACGGTGGCGCCCCGCGCGCCGTCGTAGCGCAGGTCGCGCGCGGCGGCGCTGCTGTAGCTGATGTTGCCGCTGGCCAGGCAGACGTCGCCGCCGATCGGCGCGGTGCACCCCAGGGCCGAGGGCTGGTTGTGGAAGGCGCCAGCGGCGGAGGTCAGGTTGGTCGTGCCCTGGCGGACCCGGAACGGCGTCTGGAAGTTGGCCCACGACGTATAGGACGAGCGCGCGTCCGGATCGGTCGACGTCTCGTATCCCGGCACGTCGGCGAACAGGGCGCGGCGATCGTCCGAGGCGGTGTAGTCCATGTCCTCGGCGCGCTGGGCCGTGCGGTCCGTATAGTCCAGGAAGCCCGAGATGTTGCCGCGCTCGAAGTCCTTGCCGGCGAACAGGCCCAGGGTGAACTCGCGTCGGTGCGTGCCCTCGGCCCCGCCGTACTGGGCCTTCATCTCCAGGCCGTCGAAGTCTTCCTGAAGCACGTGTTGACCACGCCGGCCACGGCGTCCGCGCCGTAGATGGCCGCGGCGCCGTCCAGCAGGACCTCCAGCCGCTCCAGCCCCGAGACCGGGATGGCGTTGGAGTTGTAGCTCAGCACCGGCACCGTGCCGGTGTCCGACGTGCCCTGGCTGGTCGGATGCTGGACGATGCGGCGGCCGTTCAGCAGGACCAGGGTGTTGCCGACGCCCAGCGAGCGCAGGTTGACCGAATTGACGTCGCCGCGGGCCGCGTTCGAGGTCTGGGGGTTGTTGGCGCTGGAGAACAGCACGTCGCCCATCTGGGGAATGGAGCGCAGCAGGTCGTCGCCGCTGACCGCGCCGGTCGCGACGATCTCTTCCTGCGTCACGACGGTGACCGGCAGGGCGGCCGTGGTCGAGGCGCCGCGGATCTGGGAACCGACGACCACGATGTCCTCGACCTGGGCGGGCTGGCCGTCCGTCGCCGGGTCCGCCTCCTGGGCCAGGGCCGCGCCGGCCGACATCAGCAGGACGGCCGAGGCCGCGCCCGCCCTCAGGGTGAACTTGGACTGCATCTTCATGTCTCCTCCTCCCGGGCCGCCGTTGTCGCCGACGGTCCCGCCTTCAAAAGTTCGCCCGCGCGGTCAGTCGTCCGCGAGGACCAGGTCGTCGCCCGGCCCGGCGGCCGGATCGGGTTTGGCCGCGATGGGCGCGGGTTGGCCGTTCAGCGCGGCGTGCAGGGCGTCGCGGTCCAGCTGGCCCTCCCAGCGCGCGACCACCACGGTGGCCACGGCGTTGCCGATGAAGTTGGTCAGGGCCCGGCACTCGCTCATGAAGCGGTCGATGCCCAGGATCAGCGCCATGCCCGCGACCGGCACGTCCGGCACCACCGACAGGGTGGCCGCCAGGGTGATGAAGCCCGCGCCGGTGATGCCCGCCGCGCCCTTGGACGACAGCATGGCCACCAGCAGCAGCGTGATCTGCTGCCAGATCGTCAGGTCGATGTTCAGCGCCTGGGCGATGAACAGGGCCGCCATCGTCATGTAGATGTTGGTGCCGTCCAGGTTGAACGAATAGCCGGTGGGCACGACTAGGCCGACCACCGACTTGGCCGCGCCGGCGCGCTCCATCTTGGCGATCAGGCTGGGCAGGGCCGCCTCGGAGCTGGAGGTGCCCAGCACCAGCAGCAGCTCTTCCTTCAGGTAGCGGATCAGCTTCAGGATGTTGAAGCCGTTGGCGATGGCGACCAGCCCCAGGACGCCCACCACGAAGATGATCGACGTCAGGTAGAAGGTGGCGATCAGGGCGGCCAGATTGGCGATCGAGGCGATGCCGTAGGCCCCGATGGTGAAGGCGAAGGCCCCGAAGGCGCCGATCGGCGCGGCCTTCATGACGATGGCCACCAGCTTGAAGACGGCGATGCTCAGCGTCTCGAACAGGTCCAGCACCGGCTGGGCGCGCTCGCCGATCAGGGCCAGGGACACGCCGAACAGGATCGACACGAACAGGACCTGCAGGATGTTGCCGGTCGAGAAGGCGCTGACCAGGGTGTCGGGGATGACGCCCATCAGGAAGCCGACGATGGTGCTCTCGTGCGCGGCGGCGGCGTATTGCTCGACCGCGCCGGCGTTCAGCGTGGCGGGATCGATGTTCAGCCCGTGGCCGGGACGCACGATGTTGGCGATGATCAGGCCCACGATCAGGGCCAGGGTCGAGAAGGTCAGGAAATAGGCGAAGGCCTTGGCCGCCACGCGCCCGACGCTGCCCAGGTCGCGCATCCCGGCGATGCCGGTCACGATGGTCAGGAAGATCACCGGGGCGATGACCATCTTCACCAGCTTGATGAAGCCGTCGCCCAGCGGCTTCAGGCTCTCGCCGAAGACCGGCCAGAAGTGGCCGATCATCGCCCCCAGGGCGATGGCGATCAGCACCTGGAAATACAGGTGGCGATAGAACGGCCGGCGGACGGCCGGCGCGGTCTCGGAAGGGACTGGGATCACGAAAGGCTCCTGATGTGCGGGACGGTTTCCCGCAGTCTCCTCGACAGGCGCGATCTTCGCCACGCTCCGTGAGAGGACTATCGAGGAAGCGTCGGAGATCGACCAACCGCACTCGACGATTATTTCAGTTCGTTGATTAGGCTGGATATTGTCTCAATTCCGCCCTCAGTCGGGACGGCGAAAGTGCGATTTATCGCCCGCCCGCCTGGCGTCATCGTGCGATTTTTCGCACAATGTCGGCATGACCCACGCCGCCGCCCGCCGTTCGATTCCCGCCCTGCGCCGGGGCTGGATGCTGTTCGTCGCGGTCTGGCTGGTCGCGGCCGTCGTGGCGGCCCTGGGCGCCGGAGAGGCCGCCCGCCGCAACGCCCAGGCGGAGCTGGCGCGTCAGGCCGAGGCCGCCGCCGCCCTGCACGCGGCGGTCCTGCGCAGCGAGCTGGAGAAGCACCGCTCCCTGCCCCTGGCCCTGGCCGGCGACCCGGACGTGGAGCGGCTGCTGGAAACGCCCGGCGTCGCCCAGGTGGAGCGGGTGAACCACAAGCTGGAGGATCTCGCGCGCCAGACGCGGGCGGCGGCCATCTACGCCATCGACGCCGGGGGCCGCACGCGCGCGGCCAGCAACTGGCGCCTGCCGACCAGCTTCGTCGGCGCCGACTACGCCTTTCGCCCGTATTTCATCAACGCCATGAGGAACGGCCGGGCCGAGTTCTTCGCCCTGGGGACGGTGTCGGGGCGGCCGGGCCTCTATCTGGCGCGGCGGGTCGACCGCGCCGACGGAAGGCCGCTGGGCGTGGTGGTGGTGAAGGTCGAGTTCGACGCCCTGGAGGCGGAATGGCGCGCCTCGGGCGAACCGGCCTATGTCGTCGATCCGGGCGGAGTGGTCCTGATCACCAGCGTGCCGGACTGGCGGTTCCGCACCACCCAGCCGCTGGACGAGCGCCGTCGGCGCCTGACCCTGATCGACCAGACGCTGCGGCCCGAGTCGTTGCGCCCCCTGCCCTTCGCCACGCCGCAGGGCGACCGGCCCCGCCTGGTCCAGGCCTCGGTCGGCGCCGGGGAGCAGCGCTGGATGCACGCCCAGGTCGGCACGGCGACGCCGGGATGGACCCTGCACCTGCTGTCGCCCAGCCGGGGGCGATCGACGTGGCCGTCGGCGCCGCGCGCGCCCTGGCCGCCCTGGTCGTGACCCTGATCGCGGGGCTGGCCGCCGTCCTGCTGCGCCGCCGCCAGCAGGCCCGCGCCCGCGCCCGCGCCGAGGAGGAGGCGCGGCTGGAGCTGGAGCGGCGCATCGACGAACGCACCCGCGAACTGCGCGACGCCAACACCGCCCTGAACCGCCAGATCGAGGAGCGCCGCCGCGCCGAGGCCGCGCGCGAACTGCTGCGCGACGAACTGGTGCAGGCCAGCAAACTGGCCGCCCTGGGCCAGATCGTGGCCAGCGTGGCCCACGAGATCAACCAGCCGGTCGCCGCCATCCAGACCCAGGCCGAGACCGCCGGCGTCCTGATGGACCGGGCCGAGCCCGAACGGGCGCGCGGCGCCCTGGCGCGGATCGGCGACCTGACCCAGCGCATCGGCGCCATCACCCAGGAACTGCGCGTCTTCTCGCGCAAGACCGATCCGAAGATCGAGCCCGTGCGCTTGGAGGACGCCATCCACGGCGCCCTGCTGCTGACGCGCGGGCGGCTGGACGAGGGCGGGATCGAACTGATCCGGCGGGGCGACGCCGACGTGAAGGTGCGCGCCGACCGCTTCCGGCTGGAGCAGGTCATCGTCAACCTGGTCAAGAACGCCGCCGAGGCGCTGGAGGGCCGCCCCGGCGCGCGCCTGATCCTGGCGGTCGAGCACGACGCCGATCGCGTCCGCCTGATCGTGGCCGACAACGGGCCGGGCGTGCCCCCGCGGTGCGAGACCAGCTGTTCACCCCCTTCGTCACCACCCGCGCCAACGGCCTGGGCCTGGGCCTGGTCATCTGTCGCGACATCGTGGCCGGCTTCGGCGGCGAGCTGGACCTGCTGGACAGCCAGGACGGCGCGACCTTCGCCGCCACCCTGAGGAAAGCCTGATGAGCTTCGACCATCCCGCATCGGTCGCCCTGGTCGAGGACGACGCCGACTTCCGCCAGGCCCTGGTCGAGCGCCTGACGCTGGAGGGCTGCGACGTGCGGGCCTTCTCCGCGGCCGAGCCGGCGCTGAAGGTCCTCGACGCCGACTTCCCCGGCGTGGTCGTCACCGACCTGCGGATGCCGGGCCTGGATGGGCGCCAGCTGCTCAGCCGTCTGCAGGCGCTGGACCCGACCCTGCCCGTCATCCTGATCACCGGCCACGGCGACATCGCCGACGCGGTCGCGGCCATGCACGACGGCGCCTATGACTTCGTGGCCAAGCCGTTTCCGTTCGAGCGGCTGCAGGACAGCCTGAAGCGAGCCCTGGAGAAGCGCGGCCTGGTGCTGGAGAACCGCCGCCTGGCGGCCATCGCCGCCGAGGGGGGCCAGGAGCTGCCTCTGGCCGGATCGTCGCGCGCGGTCACCGCCCTTCGCGCCACCATCGCCCAGATCGCCGACGCGCGCATGGACGTGCTGATCGAGGGCGAGACGGGGACGGGCAAGGAGGCGGTGGCGCGGGCCCTGCACAATGGCGGCCGGCGCAGGCTGGCGCCCTTCGTGGCGGTCAACTGCGGCGCCCTGCCCGACGGCCTGATCGAGAGCGAACTGTTCGGGCACGAGCTGGGCGCTTTCGCCGGAGCCCTGCGCCGCCGCGTCGGCCATGTGGAGCGCGCGCACAACGGGTCGCTGTTCCTCGACGAGGTCGAGAGCATGCCGCTGGGCGTCCAGGTCAAGATGCTGCGGGTGCTGGAGGAGCGCGAGGTCCATCCGATCGGCGCCAACGAACCGCGCGCGCTGGATTTGCGGGTGCTGGCCTCGTCCAAGGTCGACCTGGGCGAGGCGGCCAAGGCGGGGACGTTCCGCGAGGATCTGTATTACCGGCTGAACGTGGTGCGGCTGCGCGTGCCGCCGCTGCGCGAGCGACGCGAGGACATCCCCCTGCTGTTCGCCCACTTCCTGCGCCGCGCCGCCGATCGCCACGGGGTGGAGCCGCCGGCGGTCGACGATGCGATCCGGCGGCGCCTGCTGGAGGCCGACTGGCCCGGCAACATCCGCGAACTGGCCCACTACGCCGAGCGCGTCGCCCTGTCGCTGGAAGAGACGGCCCGTCCCGCCGACGAGGGGCTGAGCCTGCCCGAACGTCTCAACCGCTTCGAGGCCGACCTGCTGCGCGCGGCGCTGGAGGCCCATCGCGGCGACATCGCCGCCGTCCTGGCCGAGATGCGGGTGCCGCGAAAGACGCTGTACGACAAGCTGCAACGCCACGGGCTGAAGCCCGCGGCGTTCAGATCGGGCAGTTAACGCGTCCTTCCGGGGCGCTCGAGGAGCGAACCCGGAACCCAGGAGGCGTGCGCCGGCCCTGGGTTCCGGGTTCTCCGCTGCGCGAAGCCCCGGAATGACGCCTAAAGGGTTAGGCTTATTCGTAGCCGTGGGCCGCCTCGTTGATGACCTGCGAGGGCATGTTGGAGAAGTCGACGGCCACCGGATTGGCGACCTTGGCCTGGTAGGTGCGCAGCACGTGCGTCAGGCGGCGGCGCACCTCGCGCTCGGCCTCGGTGCCGGCGTCCAGCGCCAGCGGGGCCAGGCAGAAGTCGATGATGGCTTCGGTTCGGGTCAGCGGTTCCATGATGGGTCCTTTCCTCAAGCCGCGTGGGTGAACTGGGCGGTCTCGGTCGAGTCCTTCAGCGCCGTCGTGGACGACGTGCCGTTGGAGATGACCGTGGCGACCTGGTCGAAATAGCCGGTGCCGACCTCGCGCTGGTGGCGGGTGGCGGTGTAGCCGCGCGCCTCGTTGGCGAACTCGCGCTGCTGCAGTTCCGAATAGGCCGCCATGCCGTTGTCGCGATAACCGTCCGCCAGCTCGAACATGGAGTTGTTCAGGGCGTGGAAGCCGGCCAGGGTCACGAACTGGAACTTGTAGCCCATGGCCCCCAGCTCGCGCTGGAACTTGGCGATGGTGGCGTCGTCCAGCTTGGCCTTCCAGTTGAACGACGGCGAGCAGTTGTAGGCCATCAGCTTGCCGGGGTGCTGCTTCTGGATCGCTTCGGCGAACTTCTTGGCGTCGTCCAGGTCGGGGTGCGACGTCTCCCACCACAGCAGGTCGGCGATGTTGGCGTAGGACAGGCCGCGCGCGATACAGTGGTCCAGGCCCGTGCCTTCCTTGAGGCGGAAGAAGCCCTCGGGCGTGCGATTGTCGCGGTCGATGAAGGGCTGGTCGCGCTCGTCGATGTCCGAGGTGATCAGCTGGGCGCTTTCGGCGTCCGTGCGGGCGACCGTGATGGTCGGCGTGCCGCAGACGTCGGCGGCCAGGCGCGCGGCGACGAGGTTGCGCTCGTGCGCCTGGGTCGGGATCAGCACCTTGCCGCCCAGGTGGCCGCACTTCTTCTCGCTCGCCAGCTGGTCCTCGAAGTGGACGCCCGCGGCGCCCGCCTCAATGAAGGCCTTCATGATCTCGAAGCTGTTCAGCGGGCCGCCGAAGCCGGCCTCGGCGTCGGCGACGATGGGGGCGAACCAGTCCCGCTTGGCCCCGCCCTCGGCGTGCTCGATCTGGTCGGCGCGCTGCAGGGTGCGGTTGATGCGGCGGCACAGTTCGGGCGCGGCGTTGGCGGGATACAGCGACTGGTCCGGATACATGGCGCCGGCCGTGTTGGCGTCGGCCGCGACCTGCCAGCCCGACAGATAGATGGCCTTCAGGCCCGCGCGGACCATCTGCATGGCCTGGTTGCCGGTCACCGCGCCCAGGGCGTTGATGAAGGGCTCGTCGTGCAGCAGTTGCCACAGGCGGTTGGCGCCGCGCTCGGCCAGCGAATAGGTGATCGGCACGGAGCCGCGCAGGCGCAGGACGTCCTCCGGCGTGTAGGGGCGCTCGATGCCGTCGAAGCGGCCGGCGGGGGACGGAACCAGGTCGGCGAAGGTGGTCATGATCGATCTCGTCTCTGGAAAGGCGCGGCCGGGGCCGCCGTCTCAGGGACAAGAACACGCCAGTGTCACGAACGATACATGGCAACCGCGAATGGCGAAGTCATGATGTCACAATATGACTTTGCTTTGTCGATCCAAAAGTGACATTCTGTGACCATGGACACGGCGGCGGATCGCAAGCTTTTCCTCGGCGCGCGGCTGAAGCGGCTGCGGCGCGACCTGTCGCTGACCCAGACGGCGATGGCCGCCGACCTGGGCGTTTCCCCCAGCTATCTCAACCACATAGAGCGGAACCAGCGGCCGGTGTCGGCCCAGCTGCTGCTGCGGCTGGCCGAGACATACGACGTCGACCTGCGCACCCTGAACCAGGGCGGAGAGGCGGACGAGGCGCGGCTGGCCGAGGCGCTGGCCGACCCGCTGTTCAAGGGCCTGTCCGTCCCGCGCCACGAACTGCTGGAGCTGATCGAGGAGGCGCCGGGCGCCGCCGACGCCCTGCTGCGCCTGTATCGCGCCTTCGACGACCAGCGCGCCCGGGCCCGCGCCGCCGCCGACACCGGCGAGGGCCTGCTGGAGGCCAGCCCGGCCGACTGGGTGCGCGAATACGTCCAAGCGCGCGGCAACCACTTCCCCGAACTGGACCAGATGGGCGAGGCGCTGGCCGAAGCTCTGGCCGCCGACGCCCCCGCGCACGGCGACGGCTTCGAGCCCGCCGCCCGCCAGCGGCTGGCGGCGAAGCACGACCTGGGCGTCCGCACCCTGCCGGCCGAGGTCATGGTGGAATGGACCCGCCGCTTCGACCTGCACCGCCGCCGCCTGCTGTTGTCCGACACCCTGGGCCCGGCCTCGCGCGCCTTCGCCATCGCCTACCAGCTGGCGCTGGCCGAGCACGGCCCCGCGCTGAACGCTCTGGCCGGGGCCGCGAACGCGCCGGACGAGGCGACCCGCGCGCTGCTGAAGGTGGCGCTGACCAACACCCTGGCCGCCGCGACCCTGTTGCCCTACGCCGCCTTCCAGCGCGCGGCCGAGGCTGCCGGCTACGACATGGCGCGGCTCCAGGCCCGTTTCGGCGTCAGCTACGAACAGGCGGCGCACCGGCTGACCACCCTGTCGCGGCCGTCGGCGCGCGGCGTCCCCTTCTTCCTGATGCGGGTGGACCAGGCGGGCAACATCTCCAAACGCTATGCCGCCGGCGCCTTTCCCTTCTCGCGCTTCGGCGGCGCCTGCCCGCGCTGGCGGCTGCATTCGGCCTTCCGCACGCCGGGCCGGATCGTCACCCAGATCATCGAGACGCCGGACGGAAACCGCTGGTTCACCTTCGCCCGCACGGTCGAGCGCCAGGGCCACGACGGCTACGGAGAGGCGCACGACCTGGCCGTCGGCCTGGGCTGCGAACTGCGCCACGCCCACCGCCTGGCCTATGCGCGCGGCCTGGACCTGGAGCGGCCCGACGCCACCCCCATCGGGCCGGCCTGCCGCCTGTGCCACCGCCACTGCGCCGAACGCGCCGCCGCCCCCATCGACCGCCCGCTGGCGGTGGACGACTGGTCCAAGTCGGTCAGCCCCTATCCGTTCGCGGCGGGGTGAGGGGTAAGACCCGACCTCACGTCCGTGCGGGCGAAGTCGTCGCCGACGTAAAGCAGCGGGCAATCGGCCGAAACCGCCGCCTCATAGGAAAAGCAGTCGCCGAAGTTCAGCCCGGCCGGATGCGCGCCCTTGCCCCACCGGCCGTAAGCCCGCGCGACGCGTCGCGCCGCAGCCGGCGTGACGGCCGCCTCTTCGAAGCCCAGACCGTCGATCAGCGCCTGCATCTCCTCGCCCAGTCCCCTGCGCGCGGCGACGATCAGGGCCTCGGCGACGGTGGCCGTCGAAATCCGCAAGACGTCGGCTTCCTCCAACGCCTCGGCGCAGGCGTCCGCCTCCGGCTCGCCCAACAGGATCGCCATCAGGGCGGAGGTGTCGACCGCGATCATTCGGGCAGGCCGTCCGCCCCATAAAAAAGAAAGTCCTGGCTGCGGGAGGCGGCCGGTCCGTCAACCGCAGCGGCCTTGACGCCGGCCGATTGGCGCACCGTCTTCAGAAGCGTGCGGCGCGCGTCCCGATCCGGCGCAGCCCGCATCGGAGCCAGCCTCACCGCCGGATGGCCGTGCCGGGTCAGCACCACCTCTTCACCCGCTTCGGCCCGCCGGACCAGGTCGGTCAGCTGGCCCTTGGCGTCCGTCACAGAAACTTCCATGGGTCCGCTCCTTCCGGGCCAATATGGACCATTGAATGGTCCATAACAAGAGCGCATCCGCCTCAGTGGCTGAGCAGCAACCAGGCGGGGCAGCGGGCGATCAGGGCCTGGGTGACGCCGCCCAGCACCCATTCGCGCAGGCGGGAATGACCCCAGGCGCCGGCGACGACCAGGTTGGCGCCCGTCTCCTCCACGCAGGCCAGCAGCCGGTCGCCCGCCGGGCGGTCGTCGGCGATGCGGACCTCGCCCTCGGCCGCTGCGCCGTGGCGACACAGCCAGTCGGCCACGTCCCGCACCCGCGCCTGGGCCGCGTCCGCCTGGTCGGGGGCGCAGATTTCGACCACCCGCACGGCCTGGGCCCGGCGCAGCAAAGGCAGGGCGCCGGCGGTCGCGCGCTGGGCCTCGCGCCCGTCCTGCCACGCGACCAGGGCGACGCCGTCCAGCGGCGCGGCCTGGGCCTGCGGCGGGGCGATCAGGACCGGACGGCCGGCGGCCATGACCAGGTCGCCCGCATCCGGGGCGCGATAGGGGCGGCGGCCCCCTTCGCGGCCGATCAGCAGCAGGTCCGCGGCGCGCGCCTGACGCGCCAGCCAGGCCGCCGGATAGCCGATCTGCGCGCGCCAGGAATGGCGTACGTTCGCCGCCTCGGCCGTCGCCGCGAAGCGGGCGCGGGCCTCGGCCAGTTCGGCGGCGGCCTGGTCGCGCCGCAGGGACAGGATTTCGCCGGCCATGCCGCCCACCGCGGCGACGTCCGCCAGGGGCGGCTCGGCCTCGCTGACCGAGACGCCGATCACCTCGGCGTCCAGCGCCCGCGCCAGATCGCAGGCGAAGCCGATCCGCGCGACATTGTCCGGCTCGTCGTCCACATAGACCATCAGATTGGCGCAGGTCATGGCCAGGCTCCTTTGTGTTCGAAGCCTGGATGCGCCCGCCCGGGCCGCCGCGCCTTGATCCGCATCAATCCCTGGACGCGGCGACCTAGATCAGCACGACCCGCCCGCCGTCCATGCGAAAGGCGACGCCGGTGCGCTGGAACAGGCGGGCGACGACGGCGGCGGGGTCGGCCGCGCCCTGGTCCAGCAACTGTTCGACGCCCAGGCGCAGCGAGGGGTCGCGCGACACGCCGGTCAGGGCCGACAGCCATTCCTCGCGCGTCAGGACGCCGTCCGGCTGGGCCAGCAGGGGCTTGATGAAGTCGAACCAGTCGCCGCCGGTCCGGGCCTTCTGCGCGCCCTCGGCCGCCATGGCGAACACGGCGCCGCAGGCGTAGTGCGCCCGGTGCTCGCCCCGGTCTGCGGCGGTGACGACCGAGCGCCCCTGGGTCAGCCGCACGCAGTCGTCCACCTCGGTCTGCAACTCGGCCCGGGCGTCATAGGCGGGGTTCAGCGTCTTCAGCGCCCGCACCGCCATCAGGTCGGCGCCGCCCTCGGTGATCCACATGTCGCGGGCGTATTCATAGCGCACCGCCTGCCCCAGCCAGAAATGCGCGCCCTCGTGGCCGATGAACCAGTGGGCGCGGTCCAGCGCCTCCCGGTCGGGGTTCAGCACCCCTTCCCCCTCGAAGCTCATGGAGATCATGCCCGGCAGGACGCTGCCGCCCATGCTGGACAGGGACCTGGTCGGGCCGGTCCAGCTGACCATCAGGGTCGGGGCGTCGCCCGGCGCCGGCCCCAGCCGCCGGGCGTAATAGCCCATGACGCGCGGGGTGAAGCCGGCCAGTTCGTCGCCCAGCCAGCGCGGCAGGCCGGGATCGACACCACGGTGGTCACGCCGTCGCCCTGGCGGGTCGTCGCCTCGCCGAACAGCACATAGGTCTCGGCCTCCACGGCCGTGACCTCGGCCCGCCGTTCGCCCTTGAACAGCACCGGCCCGGCCGCGTCGCGCCAGGTCACGCGCGCCGGCCCGCCCGGCACGGCGACCCCGTTCAGGTCGCGCGGCAGGTCGCGGGCGGCGGCGGCGGCCTCCAGCGGGATGACGTCGAACTGTTCGGAATAGAGGGCCACGGTCCCGTCCGAGAAGACCAGCGCCGGGTCGTATGCCGCCTCCAGGTCGCCGGGGCGCGGCCGCATCCGGATGCTGACGCGACGCGGCACGGGCCCGCCGTCGGTCGACCGCAGCACGTCATAGTCCCCGACACGCTCGATCGTCACGCCCGGCGTCTGGACCGTCCACCAGTCCGGCCGCCACGGCCGGCGGCTGTCGCGCAACAGCGCCGAGTTGAAGAAGGCCCACGCCGGCGCGTCGCGATCCAGCACATAGTCCACGCTCCAGTCGTCGCCGTCGCGCACCACCGAGACCTCGACCCTCGGCGCCTGCTGGGCGGACGACGGGGGCGGCGCGGCGACGGGGGCGCAGGCCTCCACGCACAAGGCGGACAGGGCCAGGAAGGACGCGGCGAGGGCCGGGCGACGGGGCATTCGGATCTCCACTGACAGGAAGAGGTCCAACGGCTTAGGTCGGCGGCGCGCCCGCGTCACCTTAAGCCTTGGTCATCCTCCGGCGGCGTCCAGAGCGCGCCGGGCGGCGTCCAGTTCCCCGGCCATGACCGCCTTCAGCCGTTGGGGGGCCAGGATGGTCGCCTGTTCGCCCCAGGTGAACAGGTGCCAGGCCAGTTCGCGCATCCCCGAGGCGCGGAAGCGCACGATCACCGACCCGTCCGGCTGGTCCTCGAAGCTCTGGGTCGGGTGCCAGCGCCAGCCGCGCGCCTCGGCCGCGCCCTCGGGCGAGATGCGCAGGACCACGTCCTCGATCTCGTCCTGATAGATGCCGAAGGACTGGCTGGCGAAGACGGTCAGGTCGAAGTCGGCGGGCGGGGCCGCCACGCCCTCCTGCGGGGCGACGTGGCTCATCCGGTCCAGGCGGAAGGTCTGGATGCGGCCCGTCTCGCGGTCGGCGGCGACCAGATAGTTGGCGCGGCCGAACATGACGCCGCACGGGGCCACGCTGCGCCGTCGCGGCTCGGCGCCCGGTCGGCAATAGGTGAACCCCAGCGGCTGCTGCGCCAGGACCGCCGCGCGGATCGCCGTCAGCATGGCCTCGTCCGCCGAGGGGCGCGGCCCGGCCTGGACGGCGATGGTCTCGGCCCGCACCAGGGCCTCCAGGTCCGGCGCCATCCGGTTCAGCGTGGTCGAGCGCATGGCCGCCTTGATCTTGCGCTCCAGCCCCTGCAGGGCGGCGGCCCGCACGGGTTCGCCGGCGGCGGTCAGGGCCGCGGCCGCCTTGGTCAGCTCCAGCATCTCGGTCGCGGTCGGCGCCTGTTCGAAGGCCGACAGCCCGCCCCGGATGCGCCAGCGCTTGGTCGGCGGGTCCGACACCTCGTCCACCTGGGGGAACAGCATCAGCACAGCGTCACGCATCCGCTCGGCGGTGCGGCGGCCCACGCGCATCTCGCGCGCCATCTCGTCGATGGTCAGGCCCTCGGCGCTGGCGGCCATGCGCCGCGCCAGTTCGATCACCATCGCCGCCTTGTCGTGCCGCACCGCGCGCCCTCGAAATGATACGTCCGTTTCTGGCGCAATGCTGCTCCATAACGTCCTCATCGACAAGAGGCGAACGCTTCAGGAGATCCTCACATGGCCCGCTTCCGCCCCCACCCCGCCCACGCCGCCGTCAACGCCGAACGCTACATCATCGTCCCGTGCGAGGCCGACGGCTGCGCCGACCTGGCCGTCATCTGGGACCGGCTGGAGGAGCAGGTGGTGGACGTCGTCTTCGCCGCCGCCAGCGCCCGCTATTCGGACGAGGACGCCCTGTGGGACGAAGGCCGCTTCGGCCAGGTTCAGCCCGAATGGCGGATGGCCGCCTAGGCCGTCTCGGCGGCGAGGACGGGCCGCGCGCGCCGCGCGTCCCGCCGCTTCAGCCAGCCGTTGACCCAGTCGCGGCCCGGCGTCTCGATCCAGCGGTAGGTCAGGGCCGACAGGCCGACGATGAAGGCCAGCACCGCCAGGGCGAACAGGTCGTTCAGCCATACCGAGCCGAAGTCGATGCGCCGGTTCTCCATGATCCCGGCCTTCCGCGCCACGATCAGCATGACGGTGATGACCAGCATGTGGGTCATGTAGATCGAATAGGACCAGTGGCCGAGGCGCAGCAGCGGCCGCGCCGACAGCCAGCGCGACACCCGCCCGGCCTCCGAGGCGAACACCCAGATGCAGACGGCGAAGATCAGCGGCGCCAGCACCGTCCACGGCCCGCGCGCCAGCGACACATAGGCCACGGCGGCGATCAGGCTGATCGGCTCCAGCCACCGGACCAGGCCCTGCCCCGGATCGGGCGCCGCGCTCCAGATGCGCTGCACCAGACAGCCCAGCAGGAAGCCGTACATCGCCCGGGGAAAGCCGAAGTTGTAGGTCGTGTTCATGTAGCGCGGAGCAAAGGTCAGCACGACCAGCGCCCCGACCACGGCCAGGATCACGGCGATCGGCGTGAACCGGCGCGGCGCCGCCAGCAGCATCAGGGCGAACAGGACGTAGCAGCCCATCTCCACGCTGATGCTCCACGCCGGCCCGTTCCAGGTCAGGTGATGATGGAGGCCGAAGGCCTGGACCAGCAGGATGTTGGAGATCAGATACTGCGGCGCCCGGTCGCCGGAGAAGGGCGGCACGGCGTCGAAGCGGAACCACAGCCGACACAGCTCCAGCAGCACGAAGGCGGCCAGGATCGCCATGTGCAGCGGCCACACCCGCCCCACCCTTCGCACCAGGAAGCGCCCCGCGTCGCCGACCGTGCCGATCCGCCCGCTATAGGCGTGGGCGATGACGAAGCCGGACAGGACGAAGAAGAAGTCGACGAACAGATAGCCGTGGCGGGTCAGCGGCAGCGCGTGGAAGTGGCTGCTGACGGGCAGGTGGAAAAAGACCACCAGTATGGCGCAAAGGCCCCTGAGCGCGTCCAGCACGTCGAACCGGGTGGTCTTGGAGATCATCCCGCCCCATAGCGCCAACCCGCAGCGGGCGATAGCGGGGCGTTGAGGTCGCGAAACGCATGGCCTCGCGCGCCGCGACGCCCTATATGGCCTGTTTCCCCAAAGCCCCGCGCCTAAAAGCCCGAGACGCCATGCCCAGCCTGAACGAGATCCGCTCCACCTTCCTGAACTATTTCGCGGCCGACGGCCACGAGAAGGTGCACTCGGCTCCGCTGGTGCCGCAGAACGACCCGACCCTGCTGTTCGTCAACGCGGGCATGGTGCCGTTCAAGGACTATTTCACCGGCGCCGCCAAGCCGCCCTATCCGCGCGCCACCTCGTCGCAGAAGTGCGTCCGCGCCGGCGGCAAGCACAACGACCTGGACAATGTCGGCTACACCGCCCGGCACCTGACCTTCTTCGAGATGCTGGGGAACTTCTCCTTCGGCGACTATTTCAAGGAACACGCCATCGAGCGGGCGTGGAACCTGGTGACGCGGGACTTCGACCTGGATCCCAAGCGGCTGATGGTCACCGTCTATATCGACGACGACGAGGCGGCGGCGATCTGGAAGAAGGTCGCGGGCTTCTCGGACGACAAGATCGTGCGCATCGCCGGCTCGGACAACTTCTGGGCCATGGGCGAAAACGGCCCGTGCGGCCCCTGCACCGAAATCTTCTGGGACCACGGCGACAGCGTGCCCGGCGGCCCTCCCGGCAGCCCGGACGAGGACGGCGACCGCTTCGTGGAGATCTGGAACAACGTCTTCATGCAGTTCGAGAAGGAGAACGATGAGATCGTTCGCAAGCTCGAAAAGCCGTCCATCGACACCGGCATGGGCCTGGAGCGCATGACCACCGTGCTGCAGGGCGTGCATTCGGTCTATGAGACCGACCTGTTCAAGACCCTGATCGCGGCCTCCGAGGACGCCACCTCGACCAGGGCCGAGGGCGAGCGCAAGCCCTCGCACCAGGTCATCGCCGACCACCTGCGCTCCTCCTCCTTCCTGATCGCCGACGGCGTCACGCCGTCGAACGAGGGGCGCGGCTATGTCCTGCGCCGGATCATGCGCCGCGCCATGCGCCACGCCCACCTGCTGGGCGCCTCGGACCCGCTGATGCACCGGCTGGTGCCGACCCTGGTGGCCGAGATGGGCGCCGCCTATCCCGAACTGGCCCGCGCCCAGGCCTTCATCGAGGACACGCTGAAGCAGGAGGAGATCCGCTTCCGCACCACCCTGTCCAAGGGGATGGCCCTGTTCGACACGGCGGTTCAGGGCTTCCGCCCCGGCGACATGCTGGACGGCCAGACCGCCTTCACCCTGTCCGACACCTACGGCTTCCCGCTGGACCTGACCAGGACGAGGCGCGCCGCCGCGGCTTTTCCGTCAACGTCGAAGGCTTCGAGGCGGCGATGGCCGAGCAGCGCCAGCGCTCGCGCGAGAACTGGAAGGGCTCGGGCCAGACGGCCAACGCCGGCGAATGGCTGGCCGTGCGCGACCGCATGGGACCGACCGTCTTCACCGGCTATGACGCCGTCGAGGGATCGGGCGAGGTCCTGGCCCTGATGAAGGCCGGCCAGCCGGTCGAGGCCGCCGAGGCCGGCGACATCGTCGAGGTCCTGTTCGACACGACCCCCTTCTACGCCGAAAGCGGCGGCCAGGCGGGCGATCACGGGACCCTGGAATGGTCCGGCGCCGACGGAACCTCGGGCGACGCCGAGGTGATCGACGTCAAGAAGCACGCGGGCGACCTGCACGTCCTGTCGGTCCAGGTCACGGCCGGCAAGCTGGAGATCGGAACCCGCGTCGCCCAGCTGGTCGACGCCGACAAGCGCGCCACGACGCGCGCCAACCACTCGGCCGCCCACCTGCTGCACACGGCGCTGAAGAACGTGCTGGGCGCGGCGGTGGCGCAGAAGGGCCAGCTGGTCGACGCCGAACGCGCGCGCTTCGACTTCAGCCACTCCGCCCCCGTGACCGAGGACGAACTGGCCGCCATCGAGGCCGAGGTCAACGCCGTGATCCGCCAGAACGTGCCGGCCGAAACCAGGCTGATGGCCCCCGCAGACGCCATCGAGGCCGGCGCCATCGCCCTGTTCGGCGAGAAGTACGGCGACGAGGTCCGGGTGCTGACGCTGGGCCGGTCGCTCACGTCCGACAACGCGCCCTATTCGGTCGAACTGTGCGGCGGCACCCATGTGGCCCGCACCGGCGACATCGGCCTGTTCAAGGTGGTGCAGGAGACCGGCGTCGCCGCCGGCGTCCGCCGCATCGAGGCCCTGACCGGCGAGGCGGCGCGCCTCTATCTGGAGGGCCAGGCCAAGGTCGCGCGCGGCCTGGCCCGCGACTTCAAGATCCAGCCCGCCGACGTGCCGGGCCGGGTCGAGGGCCTGCAGACCTCGGTCAAGGCGCTGGAGAAACAGGTCGCCGAGCTGAAGAAGCAACTCGCCCTGGGCGGCGGCTCGGGCGCCGAGGCGGCGCCGGAGGAGATCGGCGGGATCAAGCTGATCGCCCGCGTGCTGGACGGGGTGGACGGCAAGGGCCTGCGCGGCGTGGCCGAGGACTTCAGGAAGCAGGTCGGCTCGGGCGTCGTGGCGCTGATCGGCGTCACGGACGGCAAGGCGGCGGTCACCGTCGCCGTCACCTCCGACGTGACGGACCGCGTCAACGCCGCCGACCTGGCCCGCGCGGCGGTGCTGGCCATGGGCGGCCAGGGCGCCGGCGGCAAGCCCGACTTCGCCCAGGGCGGCGCGCCCGACGGCTCCAAGGCCGAGGACGGCCTGGCGGCGGTCCGAGCGGCGCTTCAGGGCTAAGATCCTCCCCGTGCAGCGCAGCGAAACGGGGGAGGATCTGCGCTACATCATCGGATCGGGCGTCAGGTCCACGCCCGACAGCCTCCATGTGAACGGCCCCCGACGGCTCATGATCAGGACCAGCGCCTCGTCGGGCTGGTCGTCGCGCGTCAGGGTCACCGCGAACGTGTTCACCCCGCGATAGGCCCAGGCCTGGTGCACCCTGTCCTTGGGGACCGCCGGCGTGTCCTCGGACGGCGCAGGCTCCTCCGGTTCGGGGCGTTCGGCCGAGCGGACCATGGCGGCGATCGCCTGGGGGGTGACGAAGCTGTCGACCGCGCCGTCGACCAGGCTGGGCGCCAGCAGCATCCCCAGCGCCGCCAGCCCCCGGTCGTCGCCGGCCCGCTCGCGGATTTCCACGGCGGCCCGCGCGTTCAGCTCGGTCTTCAGGCTCTGGCGAAAGGCCGGGAAATCCACGCGCCGTTCCAGTCCGGCTGCGTCGCCCGCGCGCGCCGCGCGGATCAGTCCCTGCGCGGCGACGAAGGGCGAGACGAAGGCCGCGATCACGACGCCCGCGACGACGGCGATCCCCAGACCCAGAAGAAGCTTGCGACGCATTGGCGTGACCTTGGCGTTCAGGCGGCGGGAGGGACGGGCGCGGGCGCCGGCGGCAGGCCGATCTGGACCAGCCGCCATTCGAACGGCCCGCGCCGCTCGAACGTGAAGACGGTGCGGGCGCCCGCGCGGTCGGACACCGCCAGCCGCGCGCGGTTGACGCCCCAATAGGCGGGGCGGGGCCAGGGCTTGCGCACCGGCTCGGCCGCGGCGGGCGGCGGCGTCGCGGACCAGCGGTCGGCCTGGCGCCCCTCCCCCCGCGTCAGGGCCGCCAGGGCCGCCGGCGTCAGATAGGCGTCCGCGTCGGGCGGGCGGATGATGGGATTGTTCTCGAACTGGCGGCGAAGCGCGCCGATGGGGTCTTCCAGGAAGGCGGGCGGCGGGGCCATCGCCTCGGCCCGGCCGGTCAGCTGCGGCCGGATCGACTGGCGCACGGCGTTGAAGTCGATCAGCCGGTTCAGCCCCTGGACGTCGCTGGCCTCGGCCGCCGAACGGATGGCCAGGAAGGCCACGGCGGGCGCCGCGAAGAAGGCGACGACGGCCAGGACCACCGCCGCCAGGATCAGATTGCCGAACAGCCGCTTCACGCTTGCACTCCCCACGGCCATCATGCACGGCCCGGACAGGTGCGCAACGAAAAGCCCCGCCGGATGGCTCCGACGGGGCTTTGAAATCCTCCGCCGCGAGGCGGGGAGGACCTTCTGTCTTACGCCGCTTCGGGCAGGGCGGCCTTCAGGTTCTCGGCGACCTTGTCGAGGAAGCCCTCGGTGGTCAGCCAGCCCTGCTGGTCGCCGACCAGCAGCGCCAGATCCTTGGTCATGTAGCCGGCCTCGACCGTGTCGACGACGACCTTCTCCAGCGTGTCGGCGAAGGTATCCAGCGCGGCGTTGCCGTCCAGCTTGGCGCGGTGCTTGAAGCCGCGCGTCCAGGCGAAGATCGAGGCGATCGAGTTGGTCGAGGTGGCCTCGCCCTTCTGGTGCTGGCGATAGTGACGGGTCACGGTGCCGTGGGCGGCCTCGGTCTCCAGCACCTTGCCGTCCGGCGTCATCAGCACCGAGGTCATCAGGCCCAGCGAGCCGAAGCCCTGCGCCACGATGTCGGACTGGACGTCGCCGTCGTAATTCTTGCACGCCCAGACGAAGCCGCCCGACCACTTGATCGCGGCCGCGACCATGTCGTCGATCAGGCGGTGCTCGTAGGTCAGGCCGCGCTTCTTGAACTCCTCGGCGTATTCGGCGTCGAACACCTCCTGGAAGATGTCCTTGAAGCGCCCGTCATAGGCCTTGAGGATGGTGTTCTTGGTCGACAGATAGACCGGATAGTTGCGCGCCAGGCCATAGCCGAACGAGGCGTGGGCGAAGTCGCGGATCGAGTCGTCCAGATTGTACATGCCCATCGCCACGCCGGCGCCGGGGAACTGGAACACCTCGTGCTCGATCGTCTCGCCGTCGTCGCCGACGAACTTGATGGTCAGCTTGCCCGGGCCGGGGACCTTGAAATCGGTGGCCTTGTACTGGTCGCCGAAGGCGTGGCGGCCGACGACGATCGGCTGGGTCCAGCCCGGCACCAGGCGCGGCACGTTCGAGCAGATGATCGGCTCGCGGAAGACCACGCCGCCCAGGATGTTGCGGATGGTGCCGTTCGGCGACTTCCACATCTTCTTCAGGCCGAACTCCTTCACCCGCGCCTCGTCGGGGGTGATGGTGGCGCACTTGACGCCGACGCCGTGCTTCTGGATCGCGTGGGCCGCGTCGATCGTCACCTGGTCGTCGGTGGCGTCGCGGTTCTCCATGCCCAGGTCGTAGTAGTCCAGCTCCAGGTCCAGGAACGGGAAGACCAGCTTGTCCTTGATCATCTGCCAGATGATGCGGGTCATTTCGTCGCCGTCGATGTCGACGATGGGGTTCTGGACCTTGATCTTGGCCATGGGGGCGTCCGCCTCTGCTCTGGGGAAGGAATGTCGTGGCGGCGATATAGCCGCCGCGAACGGCCGCGCAAACCCCGACCGCCGTCGACCCCGCCCTGAAAAAGCCGCCCACGGCCAAGCTGAACCGTTCCGGAGCCGGCGGGTTATCTCCGCCCATCGGCGAAGCAAGGCGGGGTTTGGATGCAAGATGAGGACCGAAAACTGCTGGATCGCTGGATCCTGACCTTCCTGGAACCTCCGCCCGTCGTCGATCCGGAACTGATGCGCCGCCTGCTCGCTGAGCATGACGCCAGGACGGAGCCCGCCATGACCGACAAGACCTTCAAGCCCGGCGACACGGTGCGCTGGGACCACAGCCAGGGTTCCAGCAAGGGCGAGGTGGTGCGCAAGCTGACGCGGCCGACCAAGATCAAGGGCCACAAGGTCGCCGCCTCTCCATCGGAGCCGGAGTATCTTGTCGAGAGCGACAAGACCGGCGCCCGGGCCGCGCACAAGCCCGACGCCCTGCGCAAGGCCTGAGCGGGAGACCACCGATGAGACCCTGGCGATCTGCAGCCTGTCCGCCCTTCTGCTGGCCGGGTGCGGCCAGGGCGCCGGCCAGAAAGGCGACGACCAGGGCGACGCCGCCGCGCCGGCCTTGCCGGCGGCGATGGACCGACCGGCCGGCGATGTTCTGTCCGCCCGACCCGAACAGCGCGCGTTCCGCGACTGGCGCGCCGCCTGCGACAACGGCGCGGCCTGTTTCGCCTTCGCCCCGTCCAGCCTGCCCGACCAGGGCTGGCTGCGCCTGGCCCTGGCGCCCGAGGCGCAGGCCGCGCCCCGCATCGCCGTGGGCCTGTGGTCGCCGGGCGCCGAAGGGCTCGCCCCGACCGCGCCCCTGACCCTGACCATCGACGGCCGCGCCTTCGTCACGCAGCGAGACCCCGACGCCGACCTGCCCGTCAGCCAGGTGGAGGCCGCGGACGCCCCCGTCGTGGCGCGGGCGCTGGCGGCCGGCCGAAAGGCGATCCTGTCGGCGGGCGGCCAGCGCGTCGACCTGTCCCTGTCCGGCGCCGCGGCGGCCCTGCTGTGGATCGACGAGCGGCAGGGCCGGCTGGAAACGCCCGGCGCCCTGGTCCGGGTCGGCGACCGCCCCGCCTCGACCCGCGCGCCCGACCTGCCCCGGGTGACCGCCGCCCCGCCCGCCGATCAGGCCGGCTTCGGCGACGAGGACCAGACCCTGCCCAGGACCCTGGAGGCCCTGCCCGCCGTCAAGGCCTGCCGCCAGGAGACGGCCTGGAACGACTATGTCCAGAAGGCCGTCTTCTCGGCCCGGCTCTCGGCCGACCGGGAGCTGTGGGCCGTGCCCTGTTTCGCGGGGGCCTACAACCTGGGCTCGGCGGTCTATGTGACCGGGCCGAACGGCGCCGATCCCACGCCCCTCGCCTTTCCCGTCGCCGAGGGCGGGACGGTCGACACCGTGGTCAACGCCGCCTACGACCCCGCCACGCGCAGCCTGAGCGCCTTCAACAAGGGCCGCGGCGTCGGCGACTGCGGCGTGGCCCAGCGGTGGGTCTGGAACGGGCGCGGCTTCGCCCTGGCCGAGCAGTCCGAGATGCGCGACTGCGCCGGCGTGCCCCGCGACCTGTGGCCCAGCCTGTGGCGCAGCCGATGAGCGCCCCCGAGGTCGTGATCGTCGGCGCCGGCCCCGCGGGGCTGACGGCGGCCACGTATCTGGGTCGGTTCCGCCGCCGGGTGCTGGTCGTCGATGCGGGCGAGCCGCGCGCCTGTTGGATCCCCCTCAGCCACAACATGCCCGGCTTCCCCGCCGGGGTGTCGGGCCCCGACATCCTGCGCCGGATGCGCGAACAGGCGCTGGAATACGGCGCCGAGATCCGTCCGGGCCGGGTCGAGCGCCTGATGCGGGACGAGGACGCCTTCGTCGCCGTGATGGACGGCCAGCGGATCGGCGCGCGGGCGGTGCTGCTGGCGACCGGCGTGGTGGACCACCATCCCGACCTGCCCGGCGTGGAGCGCGCCGTGCAGCGCGCCCTGGTGCGCATCTGTCCGATCTGCGACGGCTACGAGGCCACGGACAAGGCCGTGGCGATCCTGGGCGACAGCGACAAGGGCGCGCGCGAGGCGGCCTTCATGCGCACCTATTCGGACCGCGTGACCCTGATCCACATCGGCCCGGCCGACAGACTGACCCAGGCCGACGAGATGGCCCGCCTGGGGGTGGAGGTGATCGCCGCCCCGCTGGAGGCCGTGCGCCTGGAGCAGGATCGCGTCACCGCCCTGGGCTGGGGCGGCCAGAGCCGCGCCTTCGACCTGGTCTATTCGGCGCTCGGCACATCGCCCAACGCCGAACTGGCCCGCGACCTGGGCGCCCGGCTGGCCGCCGACGGACGGCTGGAGGTCGACCTGCACCAGGCCACCAGCCTGCCCGGCCTGTGGGCCGCCGGCGACGTGGTGCGCGGCCTGAACCAGATCGCCGTCGCCACCGCCGAGGCCGCCGTCGCCGCCACCGACATCCACAACGCCCTCAGACGCGCCGACGGCTGGACGGTGGCGGACTGACGAAGGCTCAGGCCACCGTGGCCTTCCAGTCGCCGATGACCCGCTCCAGCACCGTCAGCGGCACGCCGCCGGCGTTCAGCCCGGTGTCGTGGAAGGCGCGGATGTCGAACTTGTCGCCCAGGTCGCGGCGGGCGTTCTCGCGCAGTTCGACCCATTTGGTGTGCCCGACCTTGTAGCTGGAGGCCTGGCCCGGCCAGACGCAATAGCGTTCGACCTCGGTGGTCACCGCGCTTTCCTGGTCGCCCAGCGTGTCCACCATGTAGCGGATGCCCTGCTCGCGGCTCCAGCGCTTGGCGTGCAGGCCGGAATCGACCACCAGGCGCGCGGCGCGGAACATCAGCGACTGCAGATAGCCGATGCGGCCCCAGGCGTCGTCCTCATAGGCGCCCATCTCGTCGGCCAGCTGCTCGGCGTACAGGCCCCAGCCCTCGGTATAGGCCGAGAAGCCCAGGATCTTCATCAGCATGGGGGTGTCGGCGTTTTCCTGCTGCAGGGCGATCTGGTGGTGATGGCCCGGCGTCGCCTCGTGATAGGTCAGGGTCGGCAGGGTCCAGCTGGGCCATTCCGCCGTGTCGCGCAGGTTGATGTAGTAGTAGCCCGGCCGCGACCCATCCAGGGCCGGGCTGTTGTAATAGCCGCCGGGCGCCCCCGCCTCGATCGCCTTGGGCACGCGCCTGACCTCGACCGGCGACTTGGGAATGCGGCCGAAATACTGGGGCAGGCGCGCCTCCATGGCGACGATCTGCTCGTTCAGCTTGCCCAGCAGCTCTTCCTTGGCCTCGTCCGTGTTCGGATAGATGAAGCGCTGGTCCTTGCTCATGGCCGCGATGCGCTCGCCGACCGACCCCTGGGTCATGCCCTCGGCCTTCAGCAGTTCGTCGGCGCGCGCCGTCAGCTCGGCCACCTGGGCCAGGCCCATCTCGTGCACCTCGTCGCCGGTCATGTTGGTGGTGGTGAAGTAGCGCAGGCCGAAATCGTAATAGGCGTCGCCGTCAGGCAGGCGCCAGGCGCCGGCGTCGTGCACCGCGGTCGGCTGGGCGGCCTTGAACACGTCGGCCTGGCGGTTCAGCGCCGGCAGCACGCCGGCGTTCACGATCGCCTCGGCGCGCGCGGCCCAGTCGCCGGGAATGGCCTTCTCGGCCGTGCGGCGGCGGATGGAGTCCACCAGCGTCAGGCTGGCCGGTTCCGCCCCGGTGATCGCGCCCATCTGCTGCAGGGTCTTGGCGATGATGAAGTCGGGCGGCACGGCGCCGGCGGCGAAGTCGGCGCGCACCCGCTCGGTCTCCTGGTCCAGCGCGGGGCCGAAGGCTTCCAGGCGCGACAGATAGGCCTCGGCGTCCTCGGCCGTCTCGATCGAATGCTGGCTGTCCAGGAAGTCGGGAATGCTCTGATAGGCGCCGCTCAGCTGGCTGACCGTATAGGGCGAGGGAAAGAAGCCGCCGCCGTAGGGGAAGTCGTAGCCGCTGACGACCGTGTCGCCGAAATACTTGAGCGTGTCGTAGTGCACGGCCGAGGCGGCCGGCAGGGCCGCGCGGTCGATGGCGGACAGGTCGGTCATGGCCTGGCGGAACTTGACCTTGTCGGCCTCGACCTTGGCCTGGGACCGGTCGTCCAGCCGCGACTTCATCGCCGCGTTCGGCCCCTTGTCGAAGCCCAGGCTGGTCAGGGTCTCGGGCGAGTCCAGCAGCATCTCCTTGAAGATGCGGTCCATCAGGGCGTTCAGCTGGCCGGCGGCGTCCCCGGCGGGCGCGGCGGGCGCATCCTGCGCCAGGGCCTGGCCCGAAGCGGCCAGCGCGGCGCCGGCCGCGGCGGTGAACATCAGGCGGCGACGATCGATCATGGTTTCAGCTCCCCAAAGACAGGCGCGTACTGGAGCCCTGGTCCGTCCGCGCCGCAAGCGAAATGTGCGCGTGGACCTTGGCGCCGTCGTCGCTTGCATCGACGCAACCGACACGTTTAGCCTCCAGGCGAAATCGGGGGAAAGACGATGAACGGAATCGCCGCATCGCTCATGGCGCTTGCGTGGACGGCCTCTTCTGCGGCCTCAACGCCGAGCTCGTCCACGCCGCCGGTCGAGGCCCGGGTCGAACGCACGGCGGAGGGCGTTCTGGTCCGATACCGCCTGCCCGCCCCCGTCCGGTCCTTCACGTTCGACGACAAGGACGTCATCCGCGACCGCTGGCGGGTCGAGACCCAGGGGCTGGCGCTGGCCGACGGCGTCGTGACGGGCGACGCCCCCTTCTCCAGCTTCGACCTGCGGATCACGCCCGACGCGGCCGAGGTGGACCGCATCTACATGGGCCTGAGCCGCGCGGGCGAGGGGTACGTGGTCTATGGCCCGGCCCTGCGCGCAAGGGGCCAGGACACGCGGTTGCGGTTTTCCGACGCCGCGTCGGACGTGGCCCTGCCGGCCGACAACGCGATCGTCGGCTACGCCTTCGTCGGTCCGGCGGACCATGTCGGCGGCGATGAGCGTGGGGCCATCGTCGCTCGCCCCGACCTGCCCGCCGACCTGGCGCAGCCGATCCGCGACGCCTTCGTCTCCTCCATGGCCTTCTATCAGGCGCGATTGGGGCTGGACCTCCCCTACCGGCCCGCGATCGTGGTCAGCACCGACAGTCCCGGTCCCAGCGGCTTTCGCGGCGACGTGACCGACACCGGCGTGATCTCCGTCCGCTTTCACGGCGACAGTTGGAGATACGATCCCGATGCGGTCGCCCTCTTCGTCTGGCATGAGGTCTTCCACCTCTGGAACGGCCACGGCGTCGTGACGCGCGACGGCGACGCCGCGCCCTGGCTGCACGAAGGCGGGGCCGAATACGCCGCCCTGGCGGGCGCCGTCTCCAGCGACGCCATGTCCGAGGCGCAGGCCCGGACCGCACTGGCGGGCCGGCTGAACGGCTGCCGCCGGGCCATCGGCGTCGACGGCCTGGATCAGAGCTCGCTCCGCTCCGGCGGCGCGGTCTATGACTGCGGGACCCTGGTCCAGTGGCTCGCGGACCTGGAACTTCGGCAGGCCGGCGCGGGCGATGTCTTTTCGGTCTGGCGCGACGTGCTGGGCGCCGGCCGCCGCAACCCGCAGGATGGCTATGGCGTCGCCGACTTCGAAGCCGCCCTTCCTCCCGACAGCGCCGCCCGGACCTTCCTGAAGGAGCCGGGAGAGGGCCGTTGGCGGAGGCTTCAGGACCGCATGGCCCGCCTGGGCGTCCGCTTCGTCAACGCGCCGGGGCCGAACGACCTGCGGGTCGCCGCCCTGTTCCATGTGGCCGCGGCCAACTGCCAGGGCACCTACGGATTCTACGACGAGCCCGGCGCCCTGAAGCTGGACGGGGACCGCTGCGGTCCCCTGTCCGGCGGCCCGGTCATCGACGCGGTGGAAGGCTTCGATCCGCAGCAGGACAGCGCCGCGATGTTCGAGGCGGTCCAGAAGCGCTGCGCGGAGACGCTGCCGGTGCGCTACCGCACGCGCGAGGGCGCGGTGCTGGAGGCCGCCTGCGACGCCCCGCTTGAGACGCCCCAGGTCTGGGCCGTGGCCGTGGCGCCGCCGCTGAAGCGCTGACGCGGCCCAGATCCAGAGCGCGCGTCTCCAGACGCGCGTGGGGCCGGAGGCCCGCGCGCCGGGCGCCGGCGCGCTACGCCGCGTGCAGCTCCTGCTTGACGCGCTCGGCCAGGGTCTTGATGTCCAGGGGCTTGGGCAGGAAGGACACGCCCTTCTCGTCCTGCAGCAGGTCCGAGAAGTCGCTCTCGGCATAGCCCGAGATGAACATGACCGGCGCGTCGCCCAGGTACTGGCGCGCCTTCTTCAGCAGCGACGGCCCGTCCAGGCCCGGCATGATGACGTCCGAGATCAGCATGTCGATCCGACCCGCGTTCTCCTCGGCCAGCAGCAGGGCCTCCTCGCCGTCGGCGGCCTCGATCACCTCATAGCCGCGCTGGCGCAGCAGGCGGGCGGCGATGCCGCGCACGGCCGCCTCGTCCTCGACGAACAGGATGCGGCCGGCGCCCGACAGGTCGCGCGGCGCCTTGACCTTGACCTCGACCGGCTGAACCTCGGCCAGTTCCGCCTCGCCCGCCGCCGGCAGGAAGATGCGGAACACCGCGCCGCCCGCCTCGCCGTTTCCGACGGTGATGTGGCCGCCCGCCTGCTGGACGATGCCATAGACGGTGGCCAGGCCCATGCCGGTGCCCTCGTTGACCGCCTTGGTGGTGAAGAAGGGCTCGAAGATCTTGTCGACCAGTTCGGGCGGCACGCCGGGGCCGGTGTCGGCCACCTCGATCAGGGCCACCTCGTCGGTCGTCGCCTCGGCCCAGCCCAGGCCGCGCGCCTGTTCGGCGGTCAAGCGACGGGTGCGGATGGTCACGACGCCGGCGCCCGGCTCGACATGGCCGCGCATGGCGTCGCGCGCGTTGACGGCCAGGTTCATCACCGCCGTCTCCAGCTGGCTCTTGTCGGCGACGACCACCGGCAGGTCGCGGCCGTAGTCGGTCTCCAGCCGCACGTCCTCGCGCAGCAGCCGGCGCAGCAGGATGGCGAACTCGCCCACCAGCTCGCCCAGATCCAGCCGCTCGCGCCGCACCGTCGACTTGCGCGAGAAGGCCAAGAGCTTGCGCACCAGGTCGGCGGCGCGGATCGCCGTC
The DNA here is from genome assembly GCF_023503965.1 of Brevundimonas albigilva. GTDB lineage: Bacteria > Pseudomonadota > Alphaproteobacteria > Caulobacterales > Caulobacteraceae > Brevundimonas > Brevundimonas albigilva. The sequence continues at coordinate 1,159,491 of NZ_CP097298.1, forward strand.
TGGCGGATCTCGTTCAGCCCCTCGTAGGAGGGATCGCCCACCGGATGCCGCTCCAGCAGGCCGCTCAGCTGCAGCTGGATCGCCGTCAGCAGGTTGTTGAAGTCGTGCGCCACGCCCCCGGCCAGCTGGCCCACGGCCTGCATCTTCTGGGCCTGCGACAGCTGCAGCTCCATCGACTTCTGCGCCGAGACGTCGAACAGCCAGATGCGCCGCCGGTCGCCCTCGGGCGCCACATAGAGATGCAGCGCCTTGTCCGGAAAGGCGCGCGCGACCAGTTCGATCGGCCCGGACGAGCCGGCGGCCAGCTTGGCCCGCGCCTCGATCACGCCGGCGGCGTCGAACAGGTGGCCGAAGGCGGCGTCGCGCGCGGCGGCCGGGCCGGTCAGCACCTGCAGCGCGGCGTTGGGCTCCTCGGTGCGGCCCGCGAACAGGTCCTCGCCCGCGATCACCGCCGATCCGAAGGGGGCGCCCGCCGCCATGGCGCGGGCCTCGCCCGTCGCAGGGGCGGGACGCGGTGCGACCGGAACCGGCAGCGCCGCCTCGGGCGCCGCGCGCAGCAGGAAGCGCCCCTCGCCCGCCTGTCCGATCACCACCTCGACCTCGCGCGCGCCGATGGTGACGATGGCGTGGCCGGGCAGGCCCTTCCGCGCCTGGGCGAAGGCCATGTACAGGGCCTGGGCCGACTTGCCGCGCGGCAGGGCGGTGGTCGCCCCGTTCGCCTCGGCCCAGGCGGCGTTGAAGGCCAGCACCTGGCCCGAGGCCCAGACCAGGGCCGCCGGCTCGGCCATGGCGTCCAGGATGTCGATGGCGGCGTCGCTGTCGGCCGCCCGCGGCTCGGCCCGGCGGAAGGCGAACAGGCCGATCAGGGCGATCAGGCCGGCGGTGACGATCAGCATCAGCCCCGGCGCCGACAGCGGGTCCGACCGGAAGGCCGGATAGGCCATCGCCGCCACGGCCAGCACCAGCCCGACCGCCATCACGACCAGCAACGGATCGAAGGGCAGGCGTCGGGGAGCGGTCATGGGGCCTCGCGGCGAAGGCGAATCAGAAGGGCGATCATACGCCCAATTGCTGCCGGACCCTTACCGGGCCCCTATCGGCGGCGGCGCGACTGGAAGACGAAGCCGATGATCTTGGCGGCGGCCTCGAAATGCTCCTTCGGGATCACCTCGTCGACCTCGACCTGGGCGTAGAGGGCGCGGGCCAGCGGCACGTTCTCGACGATGGGCACGGCGTGCTCGCGCGCGACCTCGCGGATGCGCAACGCCAGGGCGTCGACCCCCTTGGCCACGCAGATCGGGGCCCCGTCGCCCTGGTCCGGCTCATAGCGCAGGGCCACCGAATAGTGGGTCGGGTTGGTGACGATCACCGTGGCGTTCGGCACGTTCTGCATCATCCGCTGGCGGCTGCGCTGCATGCGGATCTGGCGCAGCTTGGCCTTCACGTGCGGGTCGCCCTCGGTCTGCTTGTAGTCCTCCTTCAGCTCTTCCTTGGACATCCGCATCCGCTTGGCGAAGCGGAACTTCTGCCACAGGAAGTCGGCCCCGGCGGTCGCCCCCAGCAGGATGATGGCCGCCACGAACAGGCTGATCGCCATGTCCCGCGCCAGCGGCAGCAGGGCCAGGGGGCTCATCGCCGCCAGGTTCTCCAGCTCGCGCGTGTGCGGCTTCAGCACCAGCCAGCAGACCACGCACACCGCGATCAGCTTCAGGAAGGTCTTGAGGAACTGGACCAGGCCGTCGACGCCGAAGATGCGCTTGAACCCCTCCAGCGGGTTCACCATCGACCACTTGGGCTTCAGCTTCTCGCCGGAGAAGATCAGGCCCGACTGCGCCAGATGCCCGCCCGCCCCGCCGATGATGGTGGCCAGCATCACCGCCCCCAGGAAGGGCGCCATGGCCCACAGGGCGTGGGCGAAGATCTCGGTTCCGCCGCCCCCGTCCAGCGCCCCCAGCATCTCGTGCGGCTGGGCGATGAACGGCAGCAGCTGTTCGGCCATCGACGAGGCGAACCAGCCCCCGCCGCCCAGGATCACCGCCGCCGCCCCCGTCAGGGCCATGACCTGGCCGACGTCGGCGGACTTGGCGACGTCGCCCTTCTTGCGCGCCTCCTCAAGTTTTCGCGGGGTGGCCTCTTCTGTCTTGGACTCGGGATCGGCGCCTTCAGCCACCGGACCCTCCCGCCACGAAATATTCGGCCAGGCGCCGGTAGCGGTCGATGAAGACCGTGCCCAGCACCCCCAGGCTCAGGGCGAAGACCGACAGCCCCAGGATCACGCTCAGCGGCGCGGCGGCGAAGAAGATCTGGAACTGCGGCATGACCCGCGCCACCAGGCCCGAGGCCAGGTTGAAGATCAGGGCGAACACCAGCACCGGCGCCGACAGCTGCACCCCCAGCAGGAAGGCCTCGCCCATCGTGCGCACCGCCACCGCCGCGAAGTCGTTCAGCATCAGCGGCTTGGCCGGCGCCATCAGCTGGTACGAGCCGACGATCCCGGCGATGAACAGGTGGTGGGTGTTGGTGGCGAACAGCAGCGTCACCCCCAGCAGGGTCAGGAAGGCCGCGATCGTCGTGCCCGGCTGGGCCTGCAGCGGATTGGCCGTCTGGGCGAAGCTCAGCGTGGTCTGCAGCGACACGATCTCGCCCGCCGTGGACAGGGCCGCCATGAACATTCGCAGCAACAGGCCGATCATCAGGCCGACCACCGCCTCGCGGATCACCCACCCGGCCATGCCCCCGACGGTGGACGGCACGGCCGGCAGGGTCCCGGCCACCACCGGCCACAGCGCCAGGGTCAGCACCAGCGCCAGCGACAGGCGGATGCGCGGCGGCACATAGGCCTCGCCCACGCCGGGGATCAGCATCAGGATCGAGGCCGTCCGGGCGAAGATCAGCCCGCCCGCCCAGACCTGGTCGGCGGTGGCCCAGGGCTCCATCTAGAAGCGCTCCATCCGCAGGCGCCCCACTACATCCCCGCGATGCGGGCCGCGATCTGGCGCATGAAGCCGCCCAGCAGCGCGCCCATCAGCGGCAGGAACAGCAGCAGCGAGACGAAGATGGCGATGATCTTGGGCGCATAGATCAGCGTCTGTTCCTGGATCTGGGTCAGCGCCTGGAACAGGCCGATCACCACGCCGACCACCAGGCCCACCAGCAGCACCGGCGCGCACAGCTGGATCGTCAGCCAGATGGCGTCGCGGCCCACGTCCAAAACCTCGGCGCCGCTCATCGGCCGCTCCCCGGAAAACTACCGGGCAGAAAATGCCGGGAGGATGGTTAACGGCGCGCTAACTTCCGCCGGCCGCGCGCCCTAAATCGCCCCAGTGGGATCGGCCCGCGCACGCCAGGATCGCGCGCGGGCGGCCCTGGCGCGGGCGAACGCCCGTCGACCTCAGCCCGGTCGCCACTCGCTGAGCACGGCGCCGGCCGCGTCCTCGAAGGCGACGCGGTCGATCTGGGCCGCGGCCACGCACACCGGGCGCTGGTCCGGGCTGGTGGCGCGACACTGGAACGCCCGCCCGTCGGGAAAGGCGGTCAGGCGGCCTTCCAGCACCAGGCGATAGCCGCCGACGGGCGCGGCCGCCGGCTGGTCGCCCTCGCCGCGCACCACGAAGCTGTAGGCGCGGCCGTTGCGGCGGCCCAGGCGCGAACCGTCCTGCTCGTGCACCGCCGCCAGCCCCACCGTCTGGGGCGAGGGCGCCGCCGGGCCGCTGGCCAGCGGGTCGCCCTGCGCGGCCGGGCACCCCTCCGCGCGCATCCAAGGCCGGTTCAACCAGAAGCCCTCGACCGCCTCCCACCCGGCGTCCCCGCCCGAGATCAGCGCGGACTGCGTCCAGTCGCCGGGCGTCAGGCTGAGGCGAAGGGTCTTGCGCTCGGCGCCCCACGACCAGCGGGCCAGGCCGTCGCCGGCGGCGTCCTCGGCCGCGGCGGGGGCGGGGGCGGCGCCCTGGCAGCCGAAGGCCTGTCGCACGGCGAAGCGGCGTCCCGACAGGCTGTCGCGGTCCGCCGCGCCCCCGGCCGCATAGGCCGAGGCCGCGGCCTCGGCGGCCTGGATCAGGTCGGCGCGGCTGAGCACGGGCGGCGTCGGCGGCGTGGCGGGCGCCGACGTCGGTCGGGCGGCGGGCGGCGGCGCGGCCGGGGTCGTCTCCGGCTCCTCCTGGCAGGCGGTCAGGACCAGGCCGGACGCGGCGAGCGCGACGACCGGCAGGCGACGGATCGCGATCGGTTCGAGCATGGAACCACCCTAGCACGCCGTTCGCTGGTTGGGGGGCGGGCGCGGAAAAAGGTTGACCTGGACCGCGCAGGGGAGTCTCCAAGGGCCAATGACCTTCGATCAGATCGCCGCCCTGGTCGTGCTCGTCGCCGTCGTCGGCGCGCTGATCCACGGCAAGGCGCGCGCCGATGTCGTCGCGCTGACGGGCTCGGCCGCGCTTCTTCTGCTCGGCGTGGTGCGTCCGGTCGAGGTGCAGGGCGCCTTCGCCAGCCCGGCCATCATCGCCCTGGCCGGCCTGTTCGTCATCGCCTACGCCATCGAGCTGTCGGGGCTTCTGGGCCTGCTGATCCGCCAGGCCACGCGGCTGGCGTCGCGGGTGGGCGCGCGCGGCATCTGGATCGTCATCGGCCTGTGCGGCGCGGTGGGCGGCTTTCTGAACAACACGCCCGTGGTGGTGCTGGCCGCGCCGGTGATCCGGGACGTGGCCAAGTCGCTGAAGCTGTCGCCCAAGCGCTTCCTGATGCCGCTCAGCCACGTCACGGTCCTGGGGGGGCTGCTGACGCTGATCGGGACCTCGACCAACCTGCTGGTCAACGACATGGCCCGCAACGCCGGCCAGCCGGTGTTCAGCCTGTTCGAGATCACCCCCGTCGGCCTGGTCATCGCCGCCGTGGGCGGGCTGTGGCTCTATTTCGTCGGCGCGCGCCAGCTGGGGCGCACGGTCGCCCGCGACGAGGCCGAGGCCGCCCGGCTGGAGGCCGAGGCGCTGCAGCGCGCGCGGGCCGAACGGCGCCGCCGCCTGCCGTTCAACCTGCCTCGCCTGGGGGAATCGCGGAATCAGTCCGACGGCTCGGGCGACGCCCATCTGGGCGACGTCGAGCTTTACGGCGCGGCCGACCGGCCGTTCCAGCTGCGCCCCGCCCTGACCTCGCTGGTCGTCTTCATCCTGGTGATCGCGGCGGCGGCCCTGGGGTGGGCGCCGATCGCGGCGGCGGCCTTCGCCGGCGCGGTGCTGCTGATCCTGCTCAGGACCATCACCCCGGAAGAGGCCTACGCCGGCCTGCGTCCCGAAATCCTGCTGCTGATCGCCGGCATGGTGGTGGTCGGCACCGCCATCGAGGTGACGGGCCTGGCCCAGGCCGGGGCGGAACGGCTGATCGACGTGATCCGGCCGCTGGGACCGCTGGGCGCCTTGATCGTGCTTTACGGCGTGACCCTGTTCGCCACCGAACTGCTGTCTAACGCCACCGTCGCGGTCCTGATCACGCCCGTCGCCGTGGCCCTGGCCGAAAGCCTGGGGGTCGATCCCCGCCCGTTCCTGGTGGCGGTGATGATGGCCGCCTCGGCCGCCTTCGCCACGCCGTTCGGCTATCAGACCAATGTGCTGGTCTATAACATGGCCGGCTACAGCTACATGGACTTCGTCCGCGTCGGGGTGCCGCTGAACCTGATCACCTGGGCGGCCGCCATGATCGCCATCCCGATCTTCTTCCCGTTCTGAGGCCGGGCGCGCGGGGCGGCTTGAAAACGGCCGTCGCGCGACCATCTGGCCTGTCGGGCGCCGTCTCGCGTCCGGCGGATTTCACACGATTCACACTATTCATACGGTGTTTTTCGTCGCGGGTCCGAAGGGGCGTTTTCGCTTATCCGGCCGCCGGCTCTCCCCTTCGCCGTCCCGCGTGACTATGAAGGCCCCATGACCGACGCCCCCCACGCTCCGAAAATCTCCCAGGCCGAAGCCGAGGCCGCCGTGCGCACCCTGATCCAGTGGGCCGGCGACGATCCCGCCCGCGAGGGGCTGCTGGAGACCCCGGCGCGCGTCGCCCGCAGCTATCGCGAGCTGTTCGCCGGCTACGAGGTCGACCCGCTGCAGTATCTGGAAAAGACCTTCGAGGAGGTCGGCGGCTATGACGAGCTGGTGGTGCTCAAGGACATCCGCTTCGTCAGCTTCTGCGAGCATCACATGCTGCCGGTCGTGGGCAAGGCGCACGTCGCCTATCTGCCGACCGACCGCGTGGTCGGCATCTCCAAGCTGGCGCGGGTGGTGCGCGGCTTCGCCCGGCGGCTGCAGATCCAGGAGAAGATGACCTCCGAGATCGCCCAGGCCATCCAGACGGTGCTCAAGCCCCAGGGCGTCGGCGTGGTCATCGAGGCCGAGCACAGCTGCATGACCCTGCGCGGCGTCAACGTGCCCGGCGCCAGCCTGTCGACCAGTTGCCTGCTGGGCGTGGTCCGCGACGACCCCCGCACCCGCGAGGAGTTCCTGCGGCTGGTGCGAGGGTGACCGCGCCCGTCACCGAACCGTTGGATCCGCTGGCGCTTCACGCCCGGGCCAGGGACGGCGACGTGAAAGCGCAGATCGCCTTGTCGGCGATCTTCGACCGAGAGGGACGTCACGACGTGGCGCTGGGGTGGTTGCAGCAGGCGGCCGCTGGCGGGAGCCTCGAGGCGGAAACGGCTCTGGGGTCGCGGCTTCTGGTGGGTCGGGCCGCCCCTTTCGCCCCGGCGCAGGGCGCCGAACGCATCCACCGCGCGGCCGAAATGGGCGGCGTGGAGGCCGCGATGCGCGCCGCCGTCCTGCTGCTGCGCGGTTTGGGCCGCCCGCCGAGCGGCGACGCGGCGCTGGACCTGTTGCTGAGCGCCGCCCTGAAAGACAATGTCGACGCCAGCGCGCAATTGGCTGTGCTGGCGAACGATGAGGACCTCCTGGCCCGCGTTGATCGCGGCGCTCCCCTGTCCGAGGATCGTCTGAAGAGGGCCCGCCGCGCCATAGACCTGCCCGCCTGGCTGGGCCCGCCGACGCCGGCGGAGATCAGCGAGACACCAAGAATCCGCATCTTCAGCGACTTCCTGCCTCCCCTCGCCTGTCTCTGGATCCGTCGCCGCGCAGACCGAAAGCTGGATGTGCTCAGGGTCTATGACGCCGAGGCCGGCGGCGTAAGGACCGACGGCATTCGCACCAGCCGCGGCGCCGGCTTCGGCCTTCTGGACACCGATGTCGTGCTGACGCTGGTCGCCGCGCGCATGGCGGTCGCTTCCGGCCTGCGGCTGGAGACGTTCGAGCCGGCCAATGTGCTGAACTACCAGGTCGGCCAGCAGTATCGGCTGCACTACGACTATCTGGATCCCGCAGCGCCGGCGCTGGCCGAGGCGCTGCACCGCCAGGGTCAACGCACGGCCACCTTCCTGGCCTATCTGAACGACGGCTATGCGGGTGGCGAAACCGCCTTTCCCCGGCTGGAGTGGGATTTCAAGGCCAAGGCGGGCGACGCTCTGCTGTTTTTCAACGTCGATCTGGACGGACGCCCCGTCGAACGCAGCCTGCATGCGGGCCTTCCACCCACGGACGGGGAAAAATGGGTGCTGTCGCAGTGGATTCGCGACCGCGCCCAGCCCTTGATCTGATCGCCCCATTCACGGCCCGCCTCTTGCGTCGTCGGGGCCAAGGAGGCCTCCGTCGATGCCGTGGACCCTGTTTTCGACCCGGAATGAGACAGTTCAGATCGCCCGGGGCGGCTGGCTGGACGCCCTGCGTTTCATCGTGGCCTTCCTGATCATCCTGCATCACTTCCAGGCCGCGGGTCCGGCGCATCTGGCCGCCGTCGTCAATCCGATCTTCGAGCGCGGCGGCTTCCTGCTGACCAACTTCTTCCTGATCGATTCCGGCTACGTCCTGATGCGGGTCTATGGCGCGGCGGTGGACAGGGGGCGGATGTCGCCCGGCGACTTCTTCCTGAAGCGCTTCCTGCGCGTCGTCCCGGCCCACCTGATCATGGGCCTGTCCTTGGTCGGCCTGGTGGTGCTGAGCGCCGCCGTGGGCGTGGCCCCGCGCAATCCCGAATGGTTCGCCTGGGATCAGCTGCCGGCGCAGCTGCTGCTGGTCCAGTCGTTCGGCGTCCCCGGCGGCCTGGGCTGGAACGCCCCGACCTGGTCGATCTCGGCCCTGATCGGCTGCTACCTGGCCTTCCCCTGGATCATCCGGGGCCTGATGCGGCTGGGGCCGTGGTCCGCCCTGGCGCTGGGCGTGGGCGTCTATCTGGCCGCCAACCAGCTGTGCTGGTGGATGCTGGACTACCCCGTCTATCAGATGCCGATGCGCTACGGCTTCATCCGCGCCCTGCCGCTGTTCTTCCTGGGGATGTGCCTGGCCTGGTTCGCCCAGAAGGTCTGGATCTCGCCCCGGCTGGCCGGCTGGGCCGGGGTGCTGGCGGCGGTCGGCTTCTTCGCCGTCGAGCTCCACGACAAGCACGCCCTGATCGCCCTGGCGCTGATCTCGGTGATCATCCTGGCCGCCGGCGCCACGCCCGTGCGCCGGCCCTCCAAGCTTGTCGAGACGGCGGCCATGGTGTCCTTCTCCATGTTCATCACCAACGAGGTGGTGCGCATCGCCTGGTTCGGCGCGGTCAATGTGCTGATCGCCCGCTTCGCCCTGCCGGTCGCGGCCCAGTGGGGCCTGTGGGCGATGGGCGTGGCCGCGGCGGTGGCGTTCGCCTTCGCCTTCCACTTCGTCATCGACAATCCGATCCAGTCGCGCATCCGCCGCTGGTTCAAGCGCCGCGCCGGCGCTCGCGCGGCCCGCCGCCCGGAAGCCGGGCCGGTGATCTCGCTGGAGGGCTGAGGCCCGTCTGCGACCAAAGTCTGTCTCTCCAGCCGTATCGGCGTGCGTCAAAGTCCCGATCCGCGCGTCCGCCAGAGGCCGCGTCAGAACGGCCGATCAACGGCGACATGGAGGAAACAGGACAATGGCTACCGACGCCGCAGCTGCGTCCGGGGGGAAGAGCATCAGGTGGGTCGCAACGATCGCCTGGTGATCCTGGCCTCTTCGGTCGGCACCGTCATCGAATGGTACGACTTCTATCTGTACGGATCGCTGGCGGCGATCATCACCGTGCAGTTCTTCTCGGGCGTCAACGAGACGACCGGCTTCATCTTCGCCCTGATGGCCTTCGCGGCCGGCTTCGCGGTGCGCCCGTTCGGGGCCATCGTCTTCGGGCGGCTGGGCGACCTGTGGGGGCGCAAGAACACCTTCCTGGTGACCATGCTGCTGATGGGCCTGTCGACCTTCGTGGTCGGCCTGCTGCCGTCCTATGCGGCCATCGGCATCGCCGCGCCGATCATCCTGGTGCTGATGCGCCTGATCCAGGGGCTGGCCCTGGGCGGCGAATACGGCGGCGCGGCCACCTATGTCGCCGAGCACGCCCCGCACGGCAAGCGCGGCTTCTACACCTCCTTCATCCAGATCACCGCCACGGCCGGCCTTCTGCTGAGCCTGGTGGTCATCCTGGGCGTGCGCACGGCGGTGGGCGAGGAAGCCTTCGCCGAATGGGGCTGGCGCATCCCGTTCCTGGTCTCGATCCTGATGCTGGCGGTGTCGCTGTGGATCCGGCTGAAGCTGTCGGAAAGCCCGTCGTTCAAGCGCATGAAGGCCGAGGGCAAGGGCTCCAAGACCCCGCTGAAGGACTCCTTCGGCAAGTGGCCGAACCTGAAGCTGGTGCTGATCGCCCTGGTCGGCCTGGCGGCGGGTCAGGCGGTGGTCTGGTACACCGGCCAGTTCTACGCCCTGTTCTTCCTGGAGCGGGTGCTGAAGGTCGACGCCTCGCTGTCGAACGTGCTGATCGCGGTCGCCCTGCTGCTGGCCACGCCCTTCTTCGTCATCTTCGGCTGGCTGTCGGACAAGGTCGGCCGCAAGCCGATCATCCTCTTGGGCTGCCTGTTGGCGGCGCTGACCTACTTCCCGCTGTTCCAGGCGCTGACCACGGCCGCCAACCCGGCCCTGGCGCGCGCCACGGCGACCTCGCCGATCACCGTCTATGCCGACCCGGCGGACTGCAACGTTCAGTTCGACCCGATCGGCAAGACCGTGTTCAACCACTCGTGCGACCTAGCCAAGTCCTACCTGGCCAAGGCGGGCATCAACTACACCAACGTCGAGGCCCCGGCCGGAACGGTGGCCGAGGTGCGCATCGGCGACGACGTGGTGGTGCCCAGCTTCCGCGGCGAATCCATGAGCGGCGCCGACTTCGCCGCCGGCAAGAAGACCTGGGACGCGTCGCTGGGCGAGGCCCTGGCCGCCGCCGGCTATCCCGCCAAGGCCGCCAGCGCCGAGGTGAACAAGCCCATGGTGGTGGGCATCCTGTTCATCCTGGTTCTGTACGTGACCATGGTCTACGGGCCGATCGCGGCCGCCCTGGTCGAGATGTTCCCGACCAACATCCGCTACACCTCGATGTCGCTGCCCTATCACATCGGCAACGGCTGGTTCGGCGGCTTCCTGCCCACCACCGCCTTCGCCATGGTGGCGGCCACGGGCAACATCTACTACGGCCTATGGTACCCGATCGTCGTGGCCCTGATCACGGTCGTGGTCGGCTTCCTGTTCGTCAAGGAAGGCAAGGACGTCGACATCAACGCCTGATCCTGCTTTCAGGCGTGGATGAAGGGGGCGGGCCGTCGACCAGCGGCCCGCCCCCGCTCTTTTTAGGCCAGGCCCGCGCCGGCGCCCCTTGTGAGCGCGGCGGCGGCCGGATCAGATGCCCTCATGTTCAGCCTGGTGATCCTGGCCCTGGTGGCCGCCTACATGGCCGTGCTGTTCGCGGTCGCCTGGTCGCAGGAACGCCCGGCCGCGCGCGCCCGAGGCGGCGGCCTGGGCCCGTCGGTCTATGCGCTGTCGCTGGCCATCTACTGCACCTCCTGGACCTATTACGGCGCGGTCGGCACGGCGGCGCGGACGGGATGGGAGTATCTGCCCATCTACATCGGCCCGATCCTGGGGCTGACCGTGCTGTTTCCCGTCTGGCGACGGATCGCGGCCGCCGCCCGGCGCGAGAACGTCGGCTCGATGGCCGACTTCGTCGCCTCCCGCTACGGCAAGAGCCAGACCCTGGGGGCGGTGGTCACCATCGTCGCCATCCTGGGATCCCTGCCCTACATCGCGCTGCAGCTGAAAAGCCTGTCGATGGCCGGCGAACTGCTGACGGCGGGCACGCCGGTGGCGGGATCGGAGCGCCTGACCGTGCTGGTCCTGGCGGGGGTCCTGGCCTTCTTCGCCATTCTGTTCGGCGCGAGGCGGCCCGACCTGACCGAGCACAATCGCGGCCTGATCCAGGCCATCGGGCTGGAATCGGTGGTCAAGCTGGGCGCCCTGCTGATGGTGGCCGGCTTCGCCCTGTTCCTGCTGCTGGGCCAGGGCGACGCCGGCCGGATCGCGCAAGGCATCGGCGACCTGGCCGCGCCGCCCGAGATCACCCCGCGCTTCACCGCCATCACCCTGGTGGCGACCCTGGCGCTGTTCTGCCTGCCGCGTCAGTTCCACGTCGCCTTCGTGGAGGGGGCCGAGCCCGCCCAGGTGCGGCGCGCGCGCTGGGTGTTTCCCCTCTATCTGGCCCTGACCAGCCTGGCGGTCGTGCCGCTGGTGGCGGCCGGCGCCCTGTTCGCGCCCAGCGTCAATCCGGACCTGCTGGTCCTGGCCCTGCCCTTCGGCCGCGGCGACCAGACGCTGACCGCCATCGTCTTCGTCGGCGGCTTCTCGGCCGCGACGGCCATGGTGATCGTCGAGGCGGTGGCCCTGTCGGCCATGGTCTCCAACAGCCTGATCCTGCCGTTCGTGGCGCGCGACCGCTGGCGGCGACGCGGCGACGCCTCGGACATGGCCGGAACCATCCTGCAGGTGCGCCGGGTGGCCATCGTGGCGGTGCTGCTGCTGGCGTGGGTCTATTACCAGGCGACCGACCAGACGCACGGCCTGGCGGCGATGGGGCTGGTGTCCTTCGCGGCCATGGCCCAGCTGGCCCCGGCGCTGCTGGGGGCTGTGATCTGGCGCGGCGGCCACGCCCACGGCGCCCTGGCCGGCGTCGGGGTCGGGGTGGCGGTGTGGCTGGTGATGCTGGCCCTGCCGCAGCTGGCGCCGGGCGCCGCCTGGCAGGTTCCCGCCCTGCTGGGCCTGACCGACGCCTTCGCTCCCGGCGTTTTCGTCAGCCTGACGCTGAACCTGGCGACCTATGTGGCGGTGTCCCGCTGGGCCAAGCCCAGGCTGATCGACCGGGTGCAGGCGCGGGCCTTCGTCGACCGGCTGGGGCCGGACTGGCTGGAGGGCCGCCCCTCGCCGGCGGGGGCCTCGGTCGGCGACCTGCGCGCCCTGGTCGCCCGCTTCATCGGCGACGAACGGGCCGAGCGCGCCTTCGCCGCCTGGGCGCGCGAGACCGACACCCCCCTGAGGGACGCCGATCCCGCCGACGCCGCCCTGGCGCGCGGGGCCGAACGGATGCTGGCCGGCGCCATCGGCGCGGCCTCGGCCCGGCGGGTCATCGCCGCCGCCCTGGCCGGGGGCGGCCGCGCGCCCGAGGACGTGGTGCGAATGCTGGACGAGGCGTCCCAGGCCGTCCAGTTCAACCGCGACCTGCTGCAGACCACGCTGGACAACATCGACCAGGGGGTGATCGTGGTCGACGAGGACCTGCGCGTCACCGCCTGGAACCGGCGCTACGTCGAGATGTTCGACCTGCCGCCCGGCTTCGTCCACGTCGGCCTGCCCATCGCCCAGATCTACCGGCTGAACGCCGAGCGCGGCGAAAGCCCCGAGGACGTCGAGGCCTGGGTCGAGCGGCGGCTGGAGGCGCTGAGCCGGCGCATCCCGCACGAGCACGAGCGGGCGCGCCCCGACGGGCGGGTGCTGGGCTCGTCCGGGGCGCCGATCCCCGGCGGCGGCTACGCCACCAGCTACACCGACATCACGGCCCTGCGCCGCGCCGCCCGCCAGCTGGAAGAGGCCAACGAGCGGCTGGAGGCGCGGGTCGCGGATCGCACCGAACGGCTGGAGGAGGCGCGCCGCGTCGCCGAGGACGCCACCGCCTCCAAGACCCGGTTCCTGGCCGCCGCCAGCCATGACCTGCTGCAGCCGCTGCACGCCGCGCGCCTGTTCATCGCCGCCCTGAAGGAGGAGCCGGCGCTGGACGAGGGGGCGCAGGGGCTGGCCACCAACGCCGACCGCGCCATCGACAGCGCCCACCGTCTGCTGACGGCGCTGCTGAACCTGTCCAAGCTGGAGGCCGGCGGGGTCCAGCCGGCGGTGCGGCGGCTGTCGCTGGACGCCCTGTTCGACGAGCTGCGGCGCGAGTTCCAGCCGGTGGCCGAGGCCAAGGCGCTGCGGCTGACCATCGTCGGCTCGGGACTGTGGGTCGCCACCGACGCCGATCTGCTGCGCTCGATGCTGCAGAACCTGATCGTCAACGCCATCCGCTACACCGACCGGGGCCGCATCCTGGTGGGGGCGCGGCGAGACGGCGAGACGGCGCGCATCCTGGTGTGCGACACCGGCCGGGGCATTCCCGAAGCCGACCGCGAACACGTCTTCGGCGAGTTCGTCCGCCTGCCCGGCGCGGCGGCGGATGAGCCCGGCGCGGGCCTGGGCCTGGCCATCGTGCGTAGGCTGTCCAGCCTGCTGGACCATCCGCTGGACCTGACCTCGCGCGTCGGGCGCGGCACCGCCTTCCGCATCACCCTGCCCCGCGCCCCGGCCGAGCCGGCGCGGGACGCCGCGCGCGAGGCCGACCCGCGCCTGCCGCTTGCGGGCCTGAGGGTGCTGTGCGTGGACAACGAGCCGGCCATCCTGGACGCCCTGTCGGCCCTGCTGACCCGCTGGGGGGCGCGGCCGACCCTGGCGGCGACGGCGGATCAGGCCTGGGCCGCGGGCGGCGGCTTCGACGCGGCGGTCGTCGACCTGCATCTGGGCGAGGGGCCGGACGGGTTCGCGGTGATCGACCGCCTGCGTCCGCACGGCGTACGCCGCATCGCCCTGGTGACCGCCGACACTCGCGACGGGCTGAAGGAGCAGGCGACGGCGGCGGGGGCGGTGCTGCTGCCCAAGCCGATCAAGCCGGCGGCGCTGAAGGCGTTTCTGTCGAGCTGATCCTTATCCGCTCATCCCGGCGGAACTGGATTCACGCCCCGTCCAGCTGCTTGGCCAGGATCACCGCCTGGGTGCGGTTCTGGACGCCCAGCTTGCGGAAGACGCTGGTCAGGTGCGCCTTGATGGTGGCCTCCGACACGCCCAGGTCGAAGGCGATCTGCTTGTTCAGCCGCCCGGCCTTCAGCCCCTCCAGGATGCGCAGTTGCGACGGCGTCAGGCTGCCCACGCGCGCGGCCAGATCGCCCTCGCCCGCCTCGTCCTCGGGCAGGTCGGGCCACCAGCCGTCGCCGGCCAGGGCCGCGCCGATGGCGGCGACCATCTGCGGCAGGGCGGCGGACTTGGGGATGAAGCCGGCGGCGCCCAGGCCCTGGACATGGCGGACCACCGGCGCGTCCTCGCTGGCCGAGACGACGACGACCGGCACGGCCGGATGCTCCACGCGGACGGCGGCCAGGCCGGCCATGCCTTCGCTGTCCGACAGCTTGAGGTCCAGCAGCAGCAGGTCGACGGGACGCGACAGGGCCGCCTTGGCCTCGGCCAGGCTGGCGCATTCCTCGATCGCGGCGCCCGGCGCGGCCTTTTCCACCGCCGAGCGCAAGGCGGCGCGGAACAGCGGGTGATCGTCGGCGACGACGATACGATCCATGAGCGTCTTCCCCTGGCCGCGACGGCTGACGGTCGCGTTTGCGACAGCATGGCGCGGATCGACTTTGGTCGAAAGTAGACCATTGGCTAATGGCCGCCACTCCCCCGAGGCGAAAAGCTGCGGCCGGACGCCTGCATCAGACGGGCGCGGGAGGAGAGACCATGAAACGATCCGTTCTTCTGGGAGGCGTCGGCGTGGCCGCCATCCTCCTTGGTCCCGGCGCCGCGATGGCCCAGGACGCCTCGGCCCTGGAGGCCCGCATCGCCCAGCTGGAGGCCGAGCTGAACGCTCTCAAGACCGAGGTGGTGGCGGCCCGAACCCAGCAGGCCGCGCAACAGCAGGACATCATCCGGCTGGAGACCCGCCCGGCCGCGGCGCCCGCGCCGGCCGCCCCCGCGACACCCGGCGACGGCTTCCGCATCGGCGCCCATACGGTGAAGTTCGGCGGCTTCATCAAGCTGGACGCCACGGCGTCGAGCTATTCCGGCGGCGACCCGGCCAATGGCGATGCGCTGCGCGAATTCTACCTGCCCGGCTCGATCCCCGTCGGCGGCGCCGACGAGGACACGGCGACCGATTTCAACGCGCGCCAGACCCGCTTCTGGTTCACCACCGACGGCATGGTCGGCGGCCACAAGGTCGGCAGCCGGATCGAGATGGACTTCCAGGTCCTGCCCGGGGCCGGCGACCAGCGCACGACCAGCCCGGCCAACCCGGCGCTGCGCCGCGCCTTCGTCACCATCGACAACTGGCTGTTCGGCCAGGAGTGGACCAACTTCCAGAACACCAACGTCCTGCCCGAGACGGCCGACTACATCGGCCCGGCCGAGGGCACCGTCTTCGCCCGCCAGGCCCAGATCCGCTATACGCGCGGCCCGTTCTCGATCGCGGTCGAGAACCCGGAGACGACCGTGACCCCGTTCGGCGGCGGGACGCGCATCGTCGCCGACGACAACGGCCTGCCCGACCTGACCGCCCGCTATGTGATGGCCAGGCCCTGGGGCGAGGTCCAGCTGTCGGGCCTGCTGCGCCAGCTGAAATACGAGAACCCGGCGCTGACCATCGACAGTTCGGCCACCGGCTGGGGCCTGTCCGCCTCGGCCAAGATCAAGGTCGGGGCGCAGGACGACCTGCGCCTGATGCTGAGCGGCGGCGACGGCGTGGGCCGCTACATCGGCCTGAACTTCTCCAACGACGCGGTGCTGGACGCCTCGGGCGAACTGGACACGATCGGCGTCATCGCCGGCTTCGCCGCCTATCGCCACATCTGGTCGCCGGGCTGGCGCTCGAACCTGATCTATTCGGTGCAGGAGGTGGACAACGACACCGTCCTGACCGGCCTGGGCGTCAACAGTTCGGCCCAGAGCGTTCGCGGAAACCTGATCTGGACTCCGCTGACGGGATTTGATGTCGGGGCCGAGTTGATGTTCGGTGAGCGTAAGCTGGAGTCCGGCGTCAACGGCGACATGACCCGCCTGTCCCTGTTCGCCAAATACGGATTCTGATTGATGCTGGAGACGTCTCGCGTGCCCGATTCCGAACTCTATCCCGTTCCCGCCGACCTGGCCGCCCGCGCCCACATGGACCGGCAAGCCTATGAGGCGGCGCGGATCGCGGCGCGCGAGACCCCCGACGCCTTCTGGTCGGAACAGGCCCGCCGCCTGGACTGGATGACCTTCCCGACCCGGATCAAGGACGTCTCCTTCAAGAAGGAGGACTTCCGCATCCGCTGGTTCGAGGACGGCGTCCTGAACGTCTCGGCCAACTGCATCGACCGCCACCTGCCCCACCGGAAGGACGAGACGGCGATCATCTGGGAAGGCGACGACCCGGCCGACAGCCGGCTGATCACCTTCGGCGAACTGCACGCCGAGGTGTGCCGCATGGCCAATGTGCTGAAGGCGCACGGGGCCAAGAAGGGCGACCGGATCACCCTGTATCTGCCCATGATCCCCGAGGCCGCCTACGCCATGCTGGCCTGCGCCCGCATCGGCGCGGTGCATTCGGTCGTGTTCGGCGGCTTCTCGCCCGACAGCCTGTGCGGCCGGATCGAGGACTGCGGCTCCACCCTGGTCATCACCGCCGACGAGGGTCTGCGCGGCGGCAAGACCATCCCGCTGAAGGCCAATGTCGACGCGGCGCTGGAGAAGGTGAAGGTCGACACCGTCCTGGTCATCCGCCGCACCGGCGCCGACGTGCCGATGATCGAGGGCCGCGACGTCGACTACGCCGTCGAGGCGGCCAAGGCCGCGACCGACTGCCCGCCCGAGCCGATGAACGCCGAGGACCCGCTGTTCATCCTCTACACCTCGGGCTCGACCGGAAAGCCCAAGGGCGTGCTGCACACCACGGGCGGATACCTGTTCTGGGCCGCCTGGACGCACGAGATCGTCTTCGACTATCGCCCGGGCGAGGTCTTCTGGTGCACCGCCGACGTGGGCTGGGTCACGGGGCACAGTTATCTGGTCTATGGGCCGCTGGCGAACGCGGCGACGACGCTGATGTTCGAGGGCGTGCCCAACTATCCCGACACCAGCCGCTTCTGGCAGGTGGTGGACAAGCACAAGGTGGAGATTTTCTACACCGCCCCCACGGCCCTGCGCGCCCTGATGCGCGAGGGCGACGAACCGGTGAAGCGGACCTCGCGCCAGTCGCTGCGGATCCTGGGCACCGTCGGCGAACCGATCAACCCCGAGGCCTGGCGCTGGTATCACGAGGTGGTCGGCGACGGCCGTTGCCCCATCGTGGACACCTGGTGGCAGACCGAGACGGGCGGCCATCTGATCACGCCCCTGCCGGGCGCGACCGACCTGAAGCCCGGCTCGGCCACCCTGCCCCTGCCGGGCGTCGAGCTTCAGATCGTGGACGCCGAGGGCCAGCCGCTGGAGGGCTCCGTGTCGGGCAACCTGTGCATCACCGACAGCTGGCCGGGCCAGATGCGGACCGTCTATGGCGACGACCAGCGCTTCTTCGACACCTATTTCTCGACCTATCCGGGCCGGTATTTCACCGGCGACGGCTGTCGCCGGGACGAAGACGGCTATTACTGGATCACCGGGCGGGTGGACGACGTCATCAACGTCTCGGGCCACCGCATGGGCACCGCCGAGATCGAGAGCGCCCTGGTGCTGCACGACGTGGTGGCCGAGGCGGCCGTGGTCGGCTTCCCCCACGACATCAAGGGCCAGGGCATCTACGCCTATGTCACCCTGAACGCCGGGATCGAGGCGACCGAGGACCTGCGAAAGGCGCTGGGCGCCCATGTGCGGCGCGAGATCGGGCCGATCGCCACGCCCGACGTGATCCAGTGGGCGCCGGGCCTGCCCAAGACCCGCTCCGGCAAGATCATGCGCCGCATCCTGCGCAAGATCGCCGAGAACGAGGTCGGCGCCCTGGGCGACACCTCCACCCTGGCCGATCCGTCAGTCGTGGACGACCTGGTCAAGAACCGCGCCGGGGCCTGAAGGCCTGGGCGGCCGAGAGAGTGTCCGAAGGGATGGAGCGGGTAGCGAGAATCGAACTCGCGACATTCAGCTTGGGGCTGAAGTTATCACCACAACGTCAGAGGCTTACCTCCAAAATGGCATCGGGCGCTTTGGCGCCTGTGCATTTCGGCTGATCGAGGCGCGCTTCGAAGGGCGGCAGTCTACCGTTTCGGAATGACCAAGGTGAAGAGCGGGCGGGGCAACGCCTCGGCTATTGCGCGCGCCACGGCCCAAAGGTTGATCAGCCCCGCCGCCTCGATCTTCTCGTCGGCGGCGTCTTCGCTCAGGGCGTGGAGAAGCCTGCATTCGCCGTCCTCAATGACGGCGTGCCGGTAAACCTGATCCATACCCTCGAGTTCAGCCAAAATCAGCATGTAAGCGTGATCGCCAGCCTGCTCGAGGGAGTCGATGTAGGCGGTGGCTTCCGCCGCTGTCCCCTCAACGGTCAAGGTCTGGTCCTGATGATGGGCCAGCGCGATGAACACCACGCCGGGCGCCGCCTCCACTGCCGCCCGCCGTGCATCCGGCAACGAAACACCTAGACCGCGCAGTCGCATCATCAGCCGCATCTCGGCGAGTTCTCGGGGCGTGAAGCTGGCCCGCCCGCCTTGTCGTGCGCGCAGCAGACCCTGGCTGCGCCAGTCCCGTTGCAGATGCAGGGGCGTGCCGGTGATGGCCGCCGTCTCCGAGGGCGTGAACTGCCCCTCCCGATAGCGCAGCGAAATCTGGGCGGTTGACATCCAGCCTATTCCGTGTGATCCGATCACTATCCGTGTCGTCGACACGGTATGAGGTGTTGGTTACGTTATGGCCTGCGCCGCAGCGACACGCAAGCACTAGAAAGGAGAAGGATGATGACCAATCAAATCGACGTCAGCGGCTACGATATGGCCGAGACCTTGGCGAAGGACCGTCGTCGGCGCAGCGAAGCCGCATTGAGCGAGGGCATGGCCGAACTGGACGCCCTGCTGTTGCCGCTCACCCTGGCGGTGGCTCGGCTGTCGGCGCGGATGCAGACGGCGGAGGGCGCGCAATGAGCCGGGTCGCCATCTATCTCGCTGACCTGCCCCCGATTGATCGCGATGTGATCCGCGCCGCTTTCGATACGGTCCAGACCGCCGGCGATCGCGTGGTGACGCTGGCCCAGAAATCGTCCGGTGCCTGCGCGCTGACGACCCTAGTCGAGCGCCTGGGCGACGAGTTCGACCGGTTGCTGATGGTCGCCGGCGACGATCTCTATGAGTTCCGCCCCTCCTTCGAAGGGACCCCCAGCACGTCTCCGATCGCCGAGGGAGCGGGAATCCAGTAATGCGGACCATGCCCCCGCCCGGCAGCCGGGTCGCCTTCTATAGTCGCTTCTCCACCGACCGTCAGAAGCAGACTTCCATCGAAGGTCAGGAGCGGCTTTGCGCCGCCTATGCCGCCGAACGGAAATGGGGGGAGTACAAGCGCTTCAGCGACTCCGAACGATCCGGCACCACCACCATGGGCCGCGCCGGTCTGTTCGAGATGTTGGCGTCGGCCGAGCGCGGCGAGTTCGACGTCCTTCTGGTGGGGGACATCGACCGCACCAGCCGCGACGCGGCCGACATGCACAAGATCGCAAAGGACCTGCACGAGTTGGACATCGTGATCTGTACCGTCGCCGGCGGCGTGGTCACGGACATCGAACTGGCTTTCAAGGCGGTCCAGAACCAAGAGTTCATCAAGCAGAACGTCCTGAAGTCCAAGCGGGGGCAGGAGTTGGCGGTCAGCCAGGGCCGCATGTCGGGCTCCATTCCCTATGGTTATCGCAAGGTCCGGAAGTGGATGCGCGCGGGGAACCGATCAACGGTCTGCGGGAGATCGATCCCGAGAAGGCGGCCATAGTTCGCCGCATTCACGAAGAGTTCGACGCCGGCCGCACCACTTTCGAAATCTGCGCCACCCTGAACGCCGAGGGCGTGCCGGGTCCCAAGGGCAAACCCTGGCGTCCCGGCGCCCTGCTCGGCAATCGTCACGGCGGATTGGGTATCCTGCGCAATCCCATCTACGTCGGCGAATACCAGTTCCGGAAGACCAGCCGCCGTCGCCGCAAGGGCAAGATGAAGATGCGCTTCACCGACCAGTCGGAGCGCATGGTCACCCAGCATCCCGAACTGGCTATCGTCGATCAAGACCTGTGGGATCGCAACCAGGCGCGCTTGGCCGAGAACATCGACCGGCCCTTCCATGCGAAGCGCAAGGTCGAGTACGTCTTCACCGGCAAGGTTCACTGCGGCGTCTGCAATTCCACCTGCATCGTCAGCGACGGCAAGTACGTCTGCACCGGTCGGCAGCAGAAGGGCATCTGCTCCAACCCACGGCGCGTGGCGCGCGAGGCTGTCGAGACCTCCATCTTCGACCGTATCAAGGTCCACGTGCTGAACACGGCCGTCCTGGGACCGGCGCTGACGGCGTTCCGCGAAGAAGTCGAACGCGTACGCGCCGATCATGTCGCCAGGGTCGCCAGCCAAGGCGCCCGGCTAAAGGAGATCGATCAGCGCATCGCCAACCTCATGGTTCAGTTGGGCAGCGCCGGCGAGGCGTCTTTCGCCAGCCAGTTGATGATGGAGGAATTGGAGCGTCTGGGCGCCGAGAAGCGCAATCTGGAGCGTCAGGTCAAGCAGGCCCCATCGGCTCCGCCTGTCACCGGCGACGTCAACGCCATCATCAGTTCCATCTCCGGCACGCTGGGCCGTCTGCATCAGGCCCTTCAAGCCGACGACGCCGAAGCCTCGCGCGCGAAGGAGGTGCTGCGGGGCTTGATCACTCGGATCGTTCTGATCCCCACGCCGGGCTCGGTTACGGACGGTCGCGGCGCCGGCGACATGACGGTCACCGTGGAAGGACCCATGGCGGCCCTGATCGATCTCGCCGACCTCAACATCGATCGCGTTGCCAAGCATGGACACCGGCCGATGTTCGGTCTGCATAACGCGACTGCCGTCTGGACCTTCTCTTATGTCCTGAAATGGCGCGATCCCCGCCTCGCCACGGTGCACGCCGATCTGCCGATCATCGCCCGCCTGCTCGATGAAGCCGACGTGCCGGTGTCCATGGAGGCGATGGCGCAGGCCCTCTGCGACGCTGGCCCGACGGCGGGACCCGACGCCGATCGCTCGCCGGACCAACGCGCCCGCAACGCCGTCAGCTACCTTCAGACCTGGGGCTTCACCCGCTGCATCAACATGCGCAGCCCCGACACGGGCTATGTCTGGAACGATCGGGGGCTGAGCGACGACGAATGGAAGGCCCGCATCGCTGAGCCGCCCATGACCCGCACCATTCCCGTCCTTCGCATCATCCCGCCGGAGGTCGTGGTGGTGATCGTGGAGCAACCGCCGCGTCCCGACGAGGAGGCGGGCGACTGACCATGTCCCGCCGCCTCGCCGTCACCCCAGCCCAACTGCGCGCCCTGCTCGAGGTGTTGACGCCGTTCGGCTTCACCGCCGCCAAGGTGGAACTGTCGCCCACCGGCGCGGTGATCCTGCATGGCGACGTCGGCGGCGAGGACAAGGACGACCCTCTGACCGCGTGGGAGACCGCCCGTGGCCGTCGGCCCCATTAAGGGGCTGCACAAGGTCACCGCGCGTGTGGCCGATGGGAGCCGACGGACCTACTGGTACGCCTGGAAGGGCGGGCCTCGCCTGGAAGGGGAGCCGGGCACGCCGGCCTTCGAGGCCAGCTATCGTCGTGCGATCAGACGTCGGAATCAGGCGCGCCATGGCGACACCCTGGCCGGGCTCGCGGCCGCCTATCGCGCCTCGCCTGAGTTCGAGAATCGCTCGGCGTCGACTCAGGGAATGGTCGCGTCACCTCGACATGATCCAGGCCGATGACGGGCCCTTGGCGATCGCCTCCCTCCCCGTCGCCGGCCTGGGCGATCCCCGGGTGCGGCAGCATCTTCTGGCGTGGCGGGATCAATGGCGCGCGACGCCGCGCAAGGCGGATTACGCCATGCAGGTGTTGTCTGCCGTGCTGTCCTGGGCCGTTGATCGCGGAACCCTCGCCGTGAACGTCCTGATCGGTCACAAGGGTCTCTATGCCTCCGACCGCGCCGATCAGATCTGGTCCGACGAGGAGATCGCACGTTTTGTCAAGGCGGCGCCGTCGCCGGAGGTCGGCTATATCGTTCGCCTCGCCTGCCTCACGGGATTGAGGCGGGGCGACCTAGTTCGGCTGGAATGGGATCACGTAGGCGACATCGCCATAGTGATCGAACCGAACAAGAGCCGACGGCGCCGGCCCGGCAAAGCGGTGACGATCCCCCTTCTGGACGAGACGCTGGAACTCCTGGCCGAGATCAAGGCCCAGCAGGACAGCCGTGGGCGGCCCTGGTCGAGCGCGCGATGGCGAAGTCGCGCCTGCCGCCGCCCCGGCCCCGCACCGTGTTGTCGACGACCCGAGGACGGCCGTGGTCCGTCAACGGCGCCGAGCATCAGGTGATCGACGCCAAGCATCTCGCTGATGTCGACAAGCACCTTCACGATGCGCGGGGCACGTTCGCAACGCGTCTGCGCAAGGATGGGGCGACGGCTGCTGAAATCTCCCAAATTCTTGGCTGGTCGGAGAGCCGAGTCGAGCGGTTGCTGGAGCGATATGTGGACCGCGAAAGTGTGGTGCGAGTCATTGCCGAACGCATCCGAAAACGGGCTGAGGCGCGCAAGACTACGGTATGAGTGCGCACCCATCGTCAGCAAAGCTGAAATTCACCGACTGCGGCTAGCTGTCAGGCATCACCTCAGGATGCGCGTTTCGACCTGGTTCGCCAGACGGACAACTTGGCAGTTGATGGGCCCCTCACAGCAAATAGCGGGCAAGAGATCGCGGCGGCGCTTCGTCAAGGCGATGTTCTCATAAAGAGTGGCGGTGGCGATCGGGCGAGCGCCGCTCGTTTAGCGGAGATCATCGCGGAGAAGGCGGTGTCTATCGAGAGCCGGGAGGTTAATAGCCGATCTGCGTTACATGACGAAGGGCTCATCCTGACTCAACGCGGTCTTTGGCGACGTCCGCTTTCGGGAAAGGTGTTGATCAGTTGCCGAAGGCGCAGATCTGACTCAAAGCGGTCCCTCCGAAAGTCCGCCTAGAGGCAGAGAGAAGGTCAAGCTTCTCGCGACCCCAGCTCCGCCCGGATCGTGCCCGCCAGCCTTCGCGCCTGCTCGCGCAAGTCGGGCACGGAGGTCATTTCCCAGAAGGCGGCGCGGGCCAGGGGGCCGATAATGTGCAGATGGGGCGACGCCGCGCCGTCGACGACGAGGGCGCCGTCGGCGTTCACCTGAAAGCCCAGGCCCATCGGATCCGGGGCGGCGAACCCCTTGGTCAGGATGTCGCGGATCAGCGGATCGGTGCTGTCCGCGACGCGCCCCAAGGGACCGGTGCAGTTGATCTCCAGGTCGAAGCGGCGGCTGACGACGCGGCGACGGCCGCGCGGCCGGTAGACGGCCAGGACCGCGTCGCCGTCGCGTTTCAGTTCGACGATCTTTCCGGCTGTCACCGACAGGGCGCCGTCGGCGATCTGGCTGGCGATCCGCCGCGCGATGGTGGGCGCCACGCGATGGCGGTGGACGTCCCAGACCGGGCGGACGTGGCGGATGAAGCGTTGACGCTCCATCGGCGTCCAGCCGGCCCAGAGGGCGCCGGCCTGATGGCGGAGCGCGTCGAAGACTTCGCGCCAGTCCCGCGTGCGGGAGACCAGGCGCACCTTGCGCAGGATCTCCAACGGATCGCCGGAAAAGGAGAGGTCGGCGGCCGCGGCGGCGACGGTCGCGTGCGCGCGCGGCAGGAGGCCGTGGCGCGACAGGGCGGTCACCGTCCGACCCGGCCGCTCGAGCGCAATGGCGACATCGACGGCGGTCAGACCCGCGCCGATGAGCAGCACCTGGCGCGCGGCGTCCGGCGCAAGCCTGTCGCCGACCCAGGGATTTTCGACATACAGGGACGACCGGCGAAGGTCGTCATCGATCCCGGGCGGCGTCGACGGCTCCTGGTTGCCGATCGCTAGAACCACGGCGTCGCCGTCAAGCGTCCGACCGTCCGCCAGCGCCACCATCCATCGATCATCAAGGCGGTCCAGCGCGGTCGCCTGGCCGTGGACCAAATCCAGCCGACGCGGATTGTCGGCCACCGCCTTTTCCAGAAGCGTACGCAGATAGGCGCCGTAGGTTCCGCGCGTGA
Source organism: Brevundimonas albigilva (assembly GCF_023503965.1). Taxonomy (GTDB): domain Bacteria; phylum Pseudomonadota; class Alphaproteobacteria; order Caulobacterales; family Caulobacteraceae; genus Brevundimonas; species Brevundimonas albigilva. The sequence continues at coordinate 1,183,934 of NZ_CP097298.1, forward strand.
TGAACTCGCCGCTGGCCTGCCAACTGGGCTGCTGCGCCAGCCACTCCGACAGATGCTCAGGCTCGTCGGGAAAGGCGCTCATATTGCCGAGGCGGACATTCAGCAGATGGTCGGCGTTGCCCGTGTCATAGGCCGTGCCGGGGCCGAGGGCGCTTCGACGCTCGAGCAGGGTCACGCGAACGGCGGGGCCGCTCCGCAGCAGGTGGATCGCCGTCAGCAGGCCGCTGAAGCCGACGCCGATCACGATCACATGGGGCGGGCGAACGCTCATCTGCGCTTTGGATCAGAAGGTCTTGGTGATGTCGATGGCGCCATAGACCGTGTCGCCCAGGCCCGTGGCGTTCGGCGCGTCGCGGAGGAAGCCCTCGTCGAACAGGACGGCGCCGCTGATCTCGAGCCGCAGCGACCGGGGAACCAGCCAGTACCGCACCTTGGTCTCCAGCTGATAGCCGGCGAAGCGGCCGGAGCCGCCCGCGCTGTCGCGCACGCCGGTGCGCGCGAAGCTGTCGCGGGCTTGCTGGAGCCACAGGCCGCGCGCGGAGACGAAGCCGTCCAGCCGGTCACTGGGCTTGACCTGCACCCGCACGCCCGGCGCGCTGATGTTGGACCGGTCCAGCGGGCCGTAGAGGGCGCTCGGGCCGAAGTCGCCGGTGCGCGAGCCGTACAGCGGGTCGAAGCGGTTGACCGCATCGTCGGTCGGATCCTTGTCGCCGCTGGCGATGTCGTAGATCAGCGCCAGGCGCGGGCTCCAGGGGGCGTCAAAGGTGTAGCCCGCCTCGGCGTGGACGAACCAGGCGCGGACGTCGAGGTCGGTCACATCGGCGGCGGCGGTCGAGTTGCGCGCCGAGCCGCCTTGCCACGCGCCTTCCAGCTCGGCGTCCCAGGCCTTCTTGGCCGGGGCGCGAACGATGCGGCCGCCGACGGTCCACAGGTCGCGGTTCCGCGTCGGCAGATCGGCGGAGTCCTCCTCGTTCAGGCCGTAGAGATAGGCCTCGACCGTCGCGTCGCCGATCGCCTTGCCGCGGGTGTAGAACAACCCCCAGAAGCGCAGGTCGCCGCTTTCCTCGTCCCAGTCGTGGTCGTTGTCCAGCAGGGCCGGCAGGTCCGACGGCAGGCGGTTCTGAGGCAGGGTGTAGAAGGCGCTGAAGGCGTCGTCGCCGCGCTTCCAGTCGATCGAGGCACCGGTGAAGGCGGTGGTGACGTTCGGATAGGCGCTGATCGCGACCAGCCGACGCGAGCCCTGATTCAGGTAGAAGCGGCCGAGGCGGACCTCCGTCTTTGAGCCGTCGCCCAGCCACCCTTCCGCGTCGTAACGGAGGTGGAGGACGGGAATGTCGAAGGTGTTGACCTCGGAGCTCGACAGGCTGCCCCCCCTCGTCCGCCTTCCAGCCCCGCGCATCGACGAGTTCGCCGACGAGCGACAGCGCGCCCAGGTCCAGCTCGGCGCCGAGCGACAGCCTGGTCGACAGGAACTGGTCCGTCGCGCTGCGGCCGGGGCGGTACTGGCCGCCGAGGCTTTCATATCGCATGCGGGCGCTGCCGCTGAACGTCAGGGGGCCGTCCCCGGACTGCGCCAGGGCGGGCGCGGCCAGCAGGGCGGCGGCGGACACGGTGATCGAAAACAGACGCATGGCGGCCTCGTTGATCTATCGAGTTTGTAGGAAATTAAGGCGCGGCTTCGCGCCCCGCACGCTTCACTCTTTGAACAGGTGGATGAGGTCGGGTCGAAGCCGCACGGTCTGGCCGACGGCGAGCTGGGCAATGGGGTCGTGCGCGGGGCGCTCGAGATCCAGCGCCTGGCCCTCGATCTCGATGCCGACTCGGGAGCGGGGACCGCGCGGGCTGACCGTCAGAACCCGGGTCTCCAGACCCGTCCGACAGGATCAGATCCTCGCCGCGAACCGCCAGCACGACCGGGCCGACCGGCGACCCGTCGGGCGCGGGCGCGCGCCAGCCGTCGACCGCCAGCACGCCATCGACGACCTCGCCCGGCAGGTGGACCGCCCCGCCCAGGAAGTCGTGCACGAAGGCCGAGGCCGGGTGCTGATACAGGTCCAGCGGCGTCGCGACCTGCTCGATCCGGCCGTCCTTCAGGATGGCCACACGGTCCGCCAGGTCCAGCGCCTCTTCCTGGTCGTGGGTGACGAAGACGGTGGTGACGCCGGTCTCGTTGTGGATGTGGCGCAGCCAGCGGCGCAGCTCGCGGCGCACCTTGGCGTCCAGCGCGCCGAAGGGCTCGTCCAGCAGCAGCAGGCGCGGCTGGATGGCCAGGGCCCGCGCCAGGGCGACGCGCTGGCGCTGGCCGCCGGACAGTTGGGCTGGATAGCGCTTCTCCAGCCCCTCCAGCTGGACCAGTCGCAACAACTCCGACACCCGCGCGGCGATGTCCGCCTTGGACGGGCGCTGTCCCCGTGGCCGCACCTTCAGGCCGAAGGCGATGTTGTCGGCCACCGTCATATGGCGGAACAGGGCGTAGTGCTGGAACACCAGGCCGACGCGGCGCTGCCTCGGGGTCTGGACCAGGAAGTCCTCGCCGTCGAAGGCCACGGCGCCGGCGTCGGGCTGGTCCAGCCCCGCCATGATGCGCAGCAGGGTGGTCTTTCCCGAGCCCGAGGGGCCGAGCAACGCCAGGAACTCGCCTTCGCCGACCTCCAGGGCGATGGCGTCCAGGGCGGTGAAGCCCCGAAAGGTCTTGGTCAGGTTCTGAATGGACAGGGGCATTCTAGTGTCGCCTCGTGGCGGCCAGTTCGTCGGCGAAACGCCATTCCAGCAGGCTCTTGATCAGCAGGGTGACCAGAGCCAGGCTCGCCAGCACCGTGGCGGTCGCGAAGGCGCCGACGAAGTCGTATTCGTTGTACAGGATCTCGACGTGCAGCGGCAGGGTGTTGGTCAGGCCCCGGATATGGCCCGAGACCACCGACACCGCGCCGAACTCGCCCATGGCGCGGGCGTTGCACAGCAGCACGCCGTACAGCAGCGCCCAGCGCACGTTCGGCAGGGTGACGCGGGAGAAGATGGCCCACGGGCCGGCGCCCAGCGTCACGGCCGCCAGCTCCTCGTCGGCGCCCTGCTGCTGCATCAGCGGGATCAGCTCGCGCGCCACGAACGGCAGGGTGACCAGGATGGTCGCCAACACCAGGCCCGTGACGGTGAAGATGACCCGCACGCCCAGCGCGTCCAGCAGCGGCGCGAACCATCCGGCCGTGCCGAACAACAGCACCCAGACCAGGCCGGAGATGACCGGCGACACCGAAAAGGGCAGGTCGATCAGGGTGGTCAGCAACGCCTTGCCGCGAAACTCGTAACGGGTGATGCACCAGGCGGCGGCCAGGCCGAAGAGCGCGTTCAGCGGCACCGAGATCGCGGCCACCAGCAGGGTCAGCCGCACCGCGGACCAGGCGTCCGGCTCGCTGAACGCATCCAGGAACCCGTCCAGTCCGCGCCGGAAGGCTTCGGCGAACACCATGCCGAGCGGCAGCAGCACGACCAGCGCCAGCCACAGCAGGGCGACGCCGATCAGAAGCGGCGCCAGGCCGCGAACCGGGGAACGGCGGACGGCGCTCATGCCCGGCCCCGGCGCGCGATGACCGCCTGGAGCCCGTTGAGCGTCAGCAGGATCAGGAAGGACAAGGCCAGCATCGCCAGGCCGATCGCGGCCGCGCCGGCGTAGTTGAACTGCTCCAGCTGGATGACGACCAGCAGAGGGGCGATCTCGGACCTCTGCGGCATGTTGCCGGCGATGAAGATGACCGAGCCGTACTCGCCCACCGCCCGGGCGAACGCGAGGCCCGCACCCGAGATCAGCGCCGGCAGCAGGGCGGGCAGGACCACCAGCCGCGCCCGCTGGAACGGCGTGGCGCCCAGGGTCTCAGCGGCCTCCTCGATCTCGTGGTCAAGGTCTTCCAGCACGGGCTGGACCGACCGGACGACGAAGGGCAGACCGACGAAGATCAGGGCGATCAGCACGCCCAGCGGCGTGTAGGCCACGCGCACGCCCCAGTCGGTCAGGACGGACCCGATGGGACCGTTGGGCGCATAGAGCGCAGTCAGGGCGATGCCCGCCACCGCGGTCGGCAGGGCGAACGGCAGGTCGACCAGCGCGTCGATGATCCGCTTGCCCGGAAAATCGTACCGGACCAGCACCCAGGCCAGCACAAGGCCCATAACCGCATTGATCAGGGCCGCCAGGCCGCCGGCGACGAAGCTGAGACGCAGCGCCGCCAGGGCGCGCGGGTTGGTCGCGGCCTCCCACACGCCCGCCGGACCCAACTCCCATGGCCGCACGACCAGCGCGGCTAGAGGGATGAGCACGATCAGCGACAGATACAGGACGGTGAAGCCGAAGGTCAGGCCGAAGCCGGGCAGGACGCTCGGCTCCTTCCAACGCCATCGACGGGACAGCGGAACGGCCGTCACGCGCCGCTCGGCTGGTAGATCCGGTCGAACACGCCGCCGTCGGCGAAATGCTTGGCCTGCGCCTCCGGCCAGCCGCCGAAGTCGCCGATCGTGGCCAGTTCGAGCTGCGGGAACCGGCTAGCGAAGCGCTGGGCCACGGCGGCGTTGCGCGGACGATAGTAGTTCTGCGCCACCAGCACCTGGGAAGGCTCCTCGTATAGGAACTTCAGATAGGCTTCGGCCACGGCGCGCGTGCCCTTCTGGTCGACGACCTTATCGACCACGGCCACCGGCGGCTCCGCCAGGATGGAGAAGGGGGCACGACGATATCGACCTTGTCCGGCCCCAGCTCCTCGACCGCCAGGAAGGCCTCGTTCTCCCAGGCCAGCAGCACGTCGCCGATCCCGCGCTGCACGAAGGTGGTCGTCGCGCCGCGCGCGCCCGTGTCCAGCACGGGCACATGGCGGAACAGCTCCGTCAGATAGGCGGTGGCCGTCGCCTCGGAGCCGCCGGGCCGGCGGAGCGCATCGCCCCAGGCCGCCAGATAGTTCCAGCGCGCGCCGCCCGACGTCTTCGGATTGGGCGTGATGACCTCCACGCCCTGCCGCACCAGATCGGGCCAGTCCTTGATGTTCTTCGGATTGCCCTTGCGGACCAGGAAGACGATCGTCGAGGTGTAGGGGCAGGCGTTGTCGGGCAGGCTGTCGGCCCATCCGCGCCGCAGCAGGCCCCGCTCGGCGATGGCGTCGATGTCCGCCGCCAGCGCCAGGGTGACCACATCGGCCTGAAGGCCGTCGATGACGGCGCGCGCCTGTTTGCCCGACCCGCCGTGGGATTGCTCCACGCTGACGGCGCCCTGGCCCGTATCCCGCCAATGGGTGGCGAACAGTCCGTTGTAGGCGCGGTAGAGCTCGCGCGTCGGGTCGTAGGAGACGTTGAGCAGGGACGCGCCCCCTTCGCCCCCGCCGCGCGGCGAGCACGCCGCCAATGTGAGGGCGCCGGCCCCCATGAGCAGTCCGCGACGATGAAACACGGTCAGTCCTCCCTGCCTGTGATCCGCAAGGGACCGCAGAAACGCCTATCTGCCAAGGGGGAGTTTGGAGAGGATTTCTGAAACGTGATCCTAGCTGAACTCTTCGAGAGCCGCGGGAACCTTCGCCAGATCGGCGATGGTGCGGTTCTCCAGAACCTCCGCGACGGCCGTTCGCGCAGCCTTGAGTGCGGGCCGGATCGCGCAGGTGCGAACGTCTTCGCACCCCGGGCAGGTGCGGGTCGAGTTGCGCGCCGCGCAGGGCGCCAGGGCCAGCGGCCCGTCCAGGCAGCGCAGCACGTCCGCGACCGTGATCGTCGATGCGGATCGCGCCAGTCCGTAACCGCCGGCGCGGCCCATCCGGCTGACAAGCACGCCGTCGGTCTTCAGCTCCAGAAGGATCGCTTCGAGAAACTTGCGCGGGGCCTTCGATCCCTGGGCGATGACGCTGATGGGCGCGGGCGTGGGCGACCGCTGCGCAAGGAAGATCAGGGCCTGAAGCGCGTACCGCGTTTTCATCGAAATCATGACCCGACCCTTGTGGCGAGGAGGACGACGGGAGGCAACCTGCCCGATGCGTGGCGACCGCCTCGAACGACGCAACGACGCGACAGCCGCCGCCATGGACGCCGGGCGGGAAATCGCCCTAGATGCCCGTCCGGGCTGGCGCGGTCGCCTGGACAGGCGGTCGTCCCAATCCCCTGCGAGAGGCGCGGAGCGACCCATGGCTGAAGCCGAGCCCGAACTGACAGAGCCTGGTCCGCCGGCCCTGAGCCTTGGCGCGCTCTTTCTGCGCTTCTTGCGATTTGGCCTGTTCGCCTTCGGCGGGCCGGTCGCGCAGATCGCCATGTTGCGGAGCGAGCTGGTGGACCAAGAGCGCTGGATGTCGTCGGCGCGCTTCAACCGACTGCTGGCGGTGATGCAGGTTCTGCCGGGGCCGGAAGCGCACGAACTCTGCGTGCACCTGGGCATGAGGGCCCGCGGACGGCTGGGCGGGCTGCTGGCGGGCCTGGGCTTCATGCTGCCCGGCTTCGTGCTGATGATGGCGCTGTCGTGGCTCTATTTTCGGATCGACTTCGAGCGCGGCTGGGTCGGCGCGGCGTTGATGGGCGTGCAGGCCGCGGTGGTGGCGTTGATCATCAGGGCCGTCCACCGCATCGGCGCGCATGGGCTTCAGGACAAATGGCTGTGGGGCGTCGCGGCAGGAGCGGCGGCGGCGTCCGCAGCCGGCGTAAGCTTCTGGCTGGTTCTGCCTCTGGGCGGCGCGGTCTATGCGCTGGCGCGGTCCGGCCGGCGGGTTTCGGCCGCTTGCCTGGCCCTGGCCGGCGTGGCGTTGGGCGCCGGGCTCGTCCTGAACTCCGAGGCGAGCTCGTCGGTGGTCTTCCATGGAAGCGCAGTCTCGCGGCCCGGCGACGTCGCGGCCTGGGTGCTGTTCCTGGCCGGGTTGAAAGCCGGCCTGTTGACCTTCGGCGGCGCCTACACCGCCATACCCTTCTTGCGCGCGGACAGCGCACGACAGGGCTGGATGGGCGACGCCCAGTTCCTGGACGGCCTGGCGCTGTCCGGGGTGTTGCCGGCGCCGCTGATCATCTTCTCGACATTTGTCGGCTATGTCGCGGGCGGACCATCCGGCGCCGTCGCGATTACGGCGGGTGTCTTCCTGCCCGCCTTCGCCTTCTCGCTGATCTTCTACGACCGGCTCGAGGCGGTTCTCGAGAACCGGCGCCTGCACGCCTTTCTGGAAGGGGTGACGGCGGCGGTCGTCGGTCTGATCGCGGTGACAGTGGGACAGCTCCTCGGGGGCCTGCTGTCGGAAGCGGACCGAAGACTGGCGACGACCGCGATCCTGCTGGCTGCGCTCGCAGCGACCTACCTCTGGAAAAGCAAGCTGGCGCCCCCCGTGATCCTTCTCGTCGCGGGAGGAGCAGGCGCTTTCCAGCCTTGAACGGCGCTAGCCAACGATCTGCCCACGATCAGAGTTCCGCTTCCGGGCCAAGTGCCCATGTCCGCTGCTGGCGCTCTGCCGACCCAGGGGCCGCGATCGTCCTAACGTCCGGAACGGGTGGAAAGCGGACTGGCGTTCTCAAGTCGCTGGCATGAGGAAGGCAGCAACCGCTGAACGGAGTTGCTCGCGCATTACGACGGCGCGTTCGTGACTGAGGTCAAACTTACTGTTCAGATCGCGGGTGATGGCCATACCGGCGAGAAAGCCCATAAGCAGGCGCGCACGGACATCTGCGTCCTCGCCCCCGATCCATGCTTCAAGGTCGCGAAAGCCTTGGTGACCCAACGCTTCATCGATGAGGCGTTTGGCCTTATCTGATCCAGCGGAGCGCATCAGAACGAGCAAGTCGCGCAGCACCCTTCCGCCATTTGGAACCGCCAGAACATCATCCGTCACGCGCTCAGCGAAGCTCTCACGATCTCCCCAGCGACGCTGCCAGTTCACGCTCCCAGATTTGATCACTTCGACGAAAAGCTCGTCCTTTCCACCGAAGTATCGGCTGATCAGCGAAGAATCGACGCCCGCGCGCGCTCCAATCGAGCGGACTCCGACTGCCTCGAAACCCTCCTCAGCGAAGAGGTCCAGCGCAGCCCGAAGGATCGCGTGTCGGGTAGCTTCGGCATCCCGCGTTGGAGTGGTGGTGGTCATAAGCCATCTATACCTGAACTGATCTAACTATGTCCGCAACGGGTCGAAAGCGGGCGTGAAGGCCGTGGCCGGTTGGACGTCCGCTTTTAGGCAGCCAAGCAAGGACCGCTTCTGGCGCATTTGGGGCCTAGAAGCAGGACAAGCAGATGGGCGTGTCAGGTGTGCTCGTTTGATGGGATGGAAACTGCAGATTGCAGATCATGCAGACAGGGTGTTTGGCTCCCGGCCGGTACGTCTGAGCGTTTCGTTTGCTGGCGTCGCGCCGTGCTTCTTCAGCGGCTCTCCGCGCGACGTCGGCGCGGCGTTCCTCGTCGGTGAACCCGGACATTTCCTGCCCCCCCGTGGTCTGCTGGCACAATGTCTGAAATCGGGGCCTCTGCCAACGTCGGCTGGCGCAGGCCTGACGAAACAGGAGTAGAATCTGCCCAGGCAGGGAGGCCATCCGTGGGAGGTTGGCCATGCGCCAGTCTGACCTTTTCATCATCCCTCGTCGGCCTTGGAACGCGGGCCGTCTAATCGGCCCCAAGGCGCCGTTGAAGCCGAAGCACATCTGGGCGATCCGACAGCAACTCAAGGTCGCCAAGCGAGTACGCGACCTTGTGACGTGCCCCCTTCCTGATCCCTCGATTTGAGTGAGAGTCCGTTTCATCAAGGAGACGGACGTGACCCGAAGGGCGGCGTGAAGCAGCCAAGAAGAGCAGGTTCAACGAGGCGCAGATCATTGGCGTGCTGCGCGAGCAGGAGGCCGGAAGCCCGACAGCGGAGGTTTGTCGGGGGCACGGGATCAGCGAGCAGACCTTCTATCGGTGGAAGGCGAAGTACAGCGGCATGACGGTGTCGGACGCCACGAAGCTGAAGACGCTGGAAGACGAGAACCGGCGGCTGAAGAAGCTGCTGGCGGAATCGATGTTGGACGTGTCGGCGCTGAAGGATCTTCTGGGAAAAAACTGATCGGGCCTGCAGCGCGCAGGGCGGCCGTGCTTCGCCTGATGGCGGAGCGCGGCTTCTCCCAAAAGCGCGCCTGCGGGCTGGTTCAGATCGATCCCAAGACGGTGCGTCGCGAGCCTGAACAGGGCGACGTGGAGGTGCGCGAGCGCCTGCGCAGCCTGGCGGCTGAGCGCCGCCGGTTCGGCTATCGGCGCCTGGGCATCCTGTTGCAACGGGAGGGCGTCAGCATGAACAAGAAGCGCCTGTTCCGGCTCTATCGGGTGGAAGGCCTGACGGTGCGACGGCGACGGGGCCGAAAGCGGGCCACCGGAACCCGTGCGCCCATGGCCCTGCCGGACGGCCCCAACCAGCGCTGGTCGTTGGACTTCGTGGCCGACAGTCTGTCGTGGGGCCGACGCTTCCGCATCCTGTGCATCGTGGACGACTTTATCAACCCCCTGGGCTCTCATAATGATCGAGGGACCAGAGGGGGCACGTCAGGTTCAACGTCGAAGACTGCCTTGATGAAATCCACTGTCGCCTGTGTGTCATCGACGATGAGGTACGGCGAAAGGCTATTATAGCCCTCGGGCTTAAACATTGTTTCCTCCTGGGATTTCTCGTGAACGTCCGGTCCGAAGAAAGGTTCGGCGCTCTCGAAGCCGCGTAATGCGGGGTAGGTAAGACCACGCCAATCAATATTCGAACAGTAACGCTTAAGCTTGAGCGTCACTGACGTTCGCAATTTCTTATTACGGAACGGCTCATCCGCTCGGTCATTTATCAAATCGACCGCTTAAGCGGCGCACACCAACATCAGCCAAGGGAGCGAGACGTGGCAGACGACCGCTGGAGAAACGACGACAACAGGCAGGATTGGTCCGAGGATCGCTTCCGCCAAACCGGCGAACGCAGCTACGGTGATCGCAATCGCTATCATTCCCCCTATGATCGAACCCATGCCGCCGATCGCGGCGGCCGAGAATTTTCAAGAGAAAATCGCGGTTATGGCATCGGCGAAGGTCGCAGCTTCGACGAAGGCTCGACTTATGGGCGCAGCGACTACGGGCGGGGCTACGATTACAACGAGGGCTACGGTCGTCGCCGATCGCGCGGGTATGGCTCAACCTACGGACAGGGGTACGCCGGCTACGATTATGAACGCACCGGCGAAGCGGATCGGCGTCGCGCATATGGTCCGAGCGATTGGCGTGACGACCGCGATGACGACCGCAATTGGTGGGATCGCACGAAAGACCAGGTCAAGGCTTGGGGCGGCGACGATGACGCACGCCGCCGCCGCGAGATGGACGAGGTGGAGCATAACCGCGGACGCGGTCCGCGAGGCTACACGCGGTCGGATGAGCGTATTCGCGAAGACGTATCTGACCGCCTCAGCGACGACTGGCGCGTCGACGCCTCGGATATCGAAGTGACGGTCGCTGCGGGGGAGGTCACACTAAGTGGCACGGTCGGCAGCCGCGAGGACAAGCGGCGGGCCGAGGATATCACCGACGATTGCTCGGGCGTGAAGCACGTACAGAACAATCTCCGCGTCAAGGACCGGCGCTCGAGCGTGACGACGGCCCCTGAAGTCGTTCGAGACGTCACCGACGGCGAATAAGGCGAAGCCCGTCGCCTCCACGGCCCCGCTGCCTTGGCGCAGCGGGGCCTAATCGGTCAGGCAGCAGGTGCGCCGCGTCGGGTAGTCGATGCGGCTGATGATCGACAAGCCGCTTGGTCACCAGTTTGAGCTTTGCGGGAGAGGATCGAGCGGGTAGGCAGGCTCGCCCCCTTTTCACGCCGAGATCGCCCATGCCCCTTCTCAAGCCCCGTGAGATGTTCGCTCGCTCCAAGGTCGAGCTCTGGGCGGGCGCGGGCCTTGCCGTGGTCCTGGCTTTCTTCCTGATCAGCGGCGTCATCGCTTACGCCAACATCCAGGACCTGCGCTCGAACAATCAGCGGGTCGTCCACACCCACTCCGTCCTGATCGGCGCCGACGATCTACTCAGCGCGGTCCAGGACGCCGAGACGGGCCAACGCGGCTACATCCTGACCGGGAACGAGCGCTATCTGGAGCCCTACGACCGCGCCATGGCCGTCGTGGACGAGCGCCTGGACGGCCTGGCGGCGCTGACGCAGGCCAATCCACGGCAGCAGGCCAATATCGCCCAGCTGCGCCGCAACGTCGCCGCCAAGACGGAGGAACTGCGGGCGACGGTGGCGCTGCGCCGTAACGAGGGGCTCGCTCCCGCGCTGGCCGTCGTCGCGACCGATCGGGGCAAGACGGAGATGGAGGCCATCCGGGAGCGGGTCGCCGCGGTGCGGGCAGAGGGTCTGCGGCAGCGGCAGGACTGGCTTGCGCAAATGGAGGCCGCCTATCGCACAGCTATCGTGAGCGGGATTCTGTCGGCGCTGCTGGGCGGTGTCCTGACCGTGAGCGTCTTCCTGCTGATCCGCCGCAGCGCCCGCGCCCGAGCGCGGCAGGATTGGCTGCAGTCGGGCCAGGTCGGTCTGGCCGAGGCTATTGGCGGCGACCTGACGCTCGAACAGCTGGCCGACAATGTCCTGGCCTTCCTGTCCCGTTACGTCGGCTCGCAGGCGGCTGTGCTGTTCGCCGGCCAGGGCGACCGCTTCCAGCAGGCCGGCGCGCTCGGCGTTCCCGCCGACGCGCCGACGCCAGAGACCTTCCGCCTCAAGGAAGGTCTGCTCGGCCAGGTCGCGGCCGACGGTCGTCCGGTGCTGCTGTCCGAGGTGCCGGACGGCTATCTGACCATCGGTTCGGCCCTGGGCCGCGACACCCCGCGGCACCTGCTCATCGCGCCGGCCCGCGTCGATGGGTCCGTCAACGGCGTGATCGAGCTTGGCTTCCTTCATCATCCGCCGGACGACCTCGTTCTGGAATTGCTTGATGCGGCCGCCGACGCCGTCGGCGTGGCGCTGCGGTCCGCGCGCTATCGCTCGGAGCTGCAGGACGCGCTGGAGGAAACGCAGCGCCAAGCCGAGGAACTGCAGGTGCAGAGCGAGGAACTGCGCGTCTCCAACGAAGAGTTGGAGGAGCAGGGTCGGGCCCTGAAGGAATCCCAGGTCCGCCTGGAGCAGCAGCAGGTCGAACTCGAACAGACCAACAGCCAGCTGGAGGAGCAGGCCCAGACCCTGGAAACGCAGCGCGACGACCTTGAGAAGGTCGGCGCCGATCTGGCGCGTCAGGCCCGGGACCTGGAGCAGGCCAGCCAGTACAAGTCGGACTTCCTGGCCAATATGTCGCACGAGCTGCGCACGCCGCTGAACTCGCTGCTGATTCTGGCCAAGTTGCTGGGCGACAACGCCGACGGCAATCTGAGCGAGGACCAGGTGCGCTTCGCCCGCACCATCCAGTCCTCGGGCGACGACCTGCTGACGCTGATCAACGACATTCTCGACCTGTCCAAGATCGAGGCGGGCCACGTCCAAGTGCGGGCCGAAGGGGTGTCGGTCGAGCGCGTGGCCGCCGAGCTGCGCCAGCTGTTCCAGCCGGTGGCCGAGACGCGGGGCCTGGAGTTCGCCGTCGAGATCGACGAGGGCGCGCCGGAAATCGTGGAGACCGACCGGCAGCGGCTGGAGCAGATCCTCAAGAACCTGCTGTCGAACGCCTTCAAATTCACCGAGACTGGCGGCGTACGCCTCTTCATCCGGGCGGACGGCGACGGCGTGGCCTTCGCGGTGAAGGACACGGGCATCGGCATCTCGCGTGACCAGCAGGCGAGCGTATTCGAGGCTTTCCAGCAAGCGGACGGCACCATCAGCCGTCGCTATGGCGGCACCGGCCTGGGCCTGTCGATCTCGCGGGAGCTGGCGCGGCTGCTGGGCGGCTCCATCGCGCTCGAGAGCGAGCCCGGCGAGGGCAGCACCTTCACCCTGACGACGCCTCGGATGTACGACCCTGACGCCGTGGCCGCGCGTCCCGTCCCTGCCAAGGCGCCCGCGTTAGGCGAGGTGCCGTCGCCGTCCTCGTCGCCTGCCGCGACGCGCCCGGCCATGCTGCGGGCCATCGAGGACGACCGCGAGCGGATCGCGGGCGCGCGGCGCCTGCTGCTGGTCATCGAGGACGACGACCGTTTCGCCGCCATCGTCCGCGACCTGTCGCGCGAGCTCGGCTTCCAGTGCCTGGTGGCGAGCACGGCCGAAGAGGCGCTGGCGCTGGCGCGACGTCACGGCCCCAGCGCCATCGTCCTCGACATCGGCCTGCCGGACCAGTCCGGACTGACGGTGCTCGATAGCCTCAAGCGTGACGACCGGACCCGGCACATCCCGATCCACATCGTCTCGGCCGACGATCACAGCCAGACCGCCCTCACGCTCGGTGCCCGCGGCTATACGATGAAGCCGGTCCGACGCGAGGATTTGGCCGAGGTGCTGACAGACCTAGAGGAGACTCTGGCGCGCACGGTCCGCCGGGTCCTGGTGGTCGAGGACGATCCGATCCAGCGCGACGCCGTCGAGCGCCTGCTGGGCTCAAGCCAAGTCGAGATCGTCGGCGTCGGCACCGCGGCGGAGTGCCTGGACGCCCTCGCGCGTCAGACCTTCGAATGCATGGTGCTGGACCTGACCCTGCCGGACGCCTCGGGCTTCTCTTTGCTGGAGACGCTGAGCGAGGACGGCGACCGGGCCTTCCCGCCGGTGATCGTCTACACCGGCCGGGACCTGTCGGCCGAGCACGAGCAGCAGCTGCAGCGCTATTCCAGCTCGATTATCATCAAGGGCGCCAAGTCGCCGGAACGGCTGCTCGACGAGGTGTCGCTGTTCCTTCACCAGGTGGTGTCCGACCTGCCGCCGGAGCAGCAGCGGATGATCCAGAAGGCGCGCCATCGCGACGCCGTGCTGGAAGGCCGCCGCATCCTCGTCGTCGAGGACGACGTGCGCAACGTCTACTCCCTGACCCAGGTGTTGGAACCGAGGGGCGCCGTGGTGGAGATCGCCCGCAACGGCCAGGAGGCGATCGACGCCCTCGCCGCGGCCGAGGCTGATCCGGCCTTGGCCATCGACCTGGTGCTGATGGACGTGATGATGCCGGTGATGGACGGCCTCACGGCGACGACGAAGATCCGCGCCGACCCACGCTGGGCGCGGCTGCCGATCCTGATGCTGACCGCCAAGGCTATGCCGGACGACCAGGCGCGCTGCCTGGACGCCGGCGCCAACGACTACATGGCCAAGCCCATCGACGTGGACAAGCTGCTGTCGCTGGTGCGCGTGTGGATGCCCCGGTGAGCCCTCTCCCCGCGCCCGACAGCATCGAGGACCTGGAGATTGATCTGCTGCTGGAGGGCCTCTTCCAGCGCTACCACTACGACTTCCGCCACTATGCGCGGGCGTCAATCAAGCGCCGCCTCGTCCAGGCCCGGGAGCAGATGGGCTACGCCACGCTATCGGCGCTGCAGGACGCGATGTTGCATGATCCCGGCATGTTGCCGCGCCTGCTCGGGTATCTGACGGTGCAGGTCAGCGAGATGTTCCGCGATCCGTCCTACTTCCGGGCGCTGCGCGAGACGGTGTTGCCGCACCTGCGCACCTATCCGTCCCTGAAGGTCTGGGTCGCCGGATGCAGCCATGGGGAGGAGGTCTATTCGCTGGCCATCCTGTTCCGCGAGGAAGGGCTCTACGACCGCACGCTCTTCTATGCGACCGACATCAATCCCGAGGCGCTGCGCATCGCGGAGGCAGGCGTCTATCCGCTGGACCGGGTGCGGACGTTCACCGAGAACCATCAGAAATCCGGCGGGCGCTCGTCGCTGTCGGACTACTACACCGCCGACTATGGCCGAGCGGTATTCGACAAGAGCCTGCGAAGCCGGATCGTCTTCTCGGACCACAGCCTGGTGACCGACGCCGTCTCTTCGCCGAGATGCAGCTGATTTCGTGCCGCAACGTCATGATCTATTTCGACCGGGCGCTGCAGGATAGGGCGGTCGGGCTGTTCCGCGACGCCCTCCCCCGCAACGGCTTCCTCGGCTTGGGCGCCAAGGAAAGCCTGCGCTTCTCCGCCCACGCCGACGCCTTCGGCGAGTTCGTGCGCGAGGAGAAAATCTACAGGAAGCGCGCGGCATGACGACGAACGAGACACGCGCCGTCGTCATCGGCGCCTCGGCCGGTGCGGTCCAGGCCCTGCTGAAGATCCTGCCCGCCCTGCCGGCGGAGTTTCCGGCGCCCGCGCTGATCGCGGTCCACGTGCCGCCGGACCGTGACAACGCCCTCGTGCCGCTGCTGCAGTCGCGGTGCAGTGTTCGCGTCAAGGAGGCCGAGGACAAGGAGCCGGTCGCGGCCGGCGTGGTGTATTTCGCGCCCTCGGACTATCACCTCCTGGTCGAACGCGACGGGAGCCTGGCCCTGTCTTCGGACGAGTTGGTCAACTATTCCCGCCCTTCGATCGACGTCCTGTTTGAGAGCGCCGCCGACGCCTATGGCGCGGGCCTGACCGGGATCATCCTGACCGGCGCCAACAGCGACGGCGCCGCAGGGCTGCAGGCCGTGGCGACCGCGGGCGGCGAGACGATCGTCGAGGACCCGCGACAGGCCTACGCCTCGACCATGCCCGAGGCCGCCCTGGTCGGTTCCTCCGCCCGGATCCTCAGCCTCGACGCCATCGCCGACCACCTTGCACGGATGACCGGATGACCCAGACCGACGATCCCATCCCTGTCCTCTTGGTGGATGATCTGGAGGAGAATCTGCTCGCGCTCGAGGCCCTGCTCC
This sequence comes from Brevundimonas albigilva, assembly GCF_023503965.1. Taxonomy (GTDB): domain Bacteria; phylum Pseudomonadota; class Alphaproteobacteria; order Caulobacterales; family Caulobacteraceae; genus Brevundimonas; species Brevundimonas albigilva. The sequence continues at coordinate 1,199,671 of NZ_CP097298.1, forward strand.
GACGTGACGGCCTGACCTTCCTCAAGGCCCGCACCGGCGACGAGGCGCTGGAGCTGCTGCTCGCCCATGAGGTGGCCCTTGCGTTGCTCGACGTGCAGATGCCCGGCATGGACGGCTTCCAGCTGGGCGAATACATGCGCGCCTCGACGCGGACCCGCCACGTGCCCATCATCTTCGTCACGGCGGGCAGCGCGGACCACCAGAGACGCTTCCGCGGCTATGAGGCCGGAGCGGTGGACTTCATCCAGAAGCCGATCGAGGCCGACATCCTGCGCAGCAAGGCCGAGGTCTTCTTCGATCTGTTCGACCAGCGCCGCCAGGTGCTGCGCCAGCGCGACGAACTGAAGGCCTACGCCGCTCAGTTGAGGGCGGCCGACCGCCGCAAGGACGAGTTCCTGGCCGTCCTGGGCCATGAGCTGCGCAACCCGCTGATGGCGCTGAGGGCGGGGCTGCAACTGCTGGAGCGCGAGGCGGACGGGTCCAAGGCCGGGGTGATCCGGGAGAGGATGGGGACCCAGGTGCTCCATCTGTCGCGCCTGATCGAGGATCTGCTCGACGTCTCGCGCATCGACCAGGGCAAGATCGCCCTGCGTCTAGAACGCGTGTCGCTGCAGGCCGTGCTGGAGTCGGCGATCGACACCAGCCGTCCGAAGATCGACGCCGGGTTGCACGCGCTGACCGTGGACCTGCCGGACGAACCGGCGTGGATCGCGGGGGACTTCACGCGGCTGTCCCAGGTGGTCAGCAACCTGCTGACCAACGCCGCCAAATACACTCCCTCCGGGGGCGAGATCCGACTGTCGGCGCGACTAGAGGCCGACACGGTTGAGATCGAGGTCGAGGACAACGGCGTCGGCGTCCCACCCGAGATGCAGGAGCGGATCTTCGCCCTCTACACCCAGGTTCCGGGACCGGACACGCGCTCCTCCGAAGGACTGGGCATCGGCCTGGCCCTGGTCAAGCAGCTGGTGGAGTTGCACCGGGGCGCCATCGCCGTCTCCAGCGAGGGCGAGGACCAGGGCAGCCGCTTCACCGTGCGTCTCCCGCGCTCAGTCTGAAGCGCGCCACGCCGACGGGCATTGGCGCACATAGTAGGGGTGCTGTCAGTCTAACGCTAACTTGTCTCCACTGACGATGGCGTAAATGGCTGACCGGGAACGATTTTCATGAAACCGCTGTCGTTCAAGCGCCACCGCTTTCCGGCGGAAGTGATCCGTCACGCCGTCTGGCTGTATTTTCGCTTCAGCCTCAGCCTGCGCGACGTCGAGGAGATGCTGGCTCAACGCGGGATTGAGGTCAGTTACGAGACGATCCGCTGCTGGACACGCAAGTTCGGCCCCTTGATCGCCAGGCGGCTGAGGAAGCGCCGGCCAGCGCCATCGCCGCGATGGCATCTGGACGAAATGGTCTGTTGGATCGGCGGCCGGCAGATGTATCTGTGGCGCGCCGTGGACGACGAAGGCGAGGTCCTCGACCTCGTCGTCCAGCGCCGGCGGGATACGCAAGCGGCGTTGAAACTGCTGGGCCGCCTGCTGCGTAACCAACCCATTGAGCCGAAGAGGATCACGACCGACGGCCTAGTGTCATACGGCGCGGCGCTTCGTGAGCTCGGCCGGGCTCAGATCCATCGACCGGGCCAGCTGCGGGAAAACAACCGGGTCGAGAACTCGCACCTGCCGATCCGACGACGAGAGCGACAACAACAGGGCTTCAAATCCAAAGCCTCAGCCCAGCGTTTCCTCACCACCCACGCCGCGATCTACAACACCTTCAACGTCCAACGACATCTCATCAGCGGTCCTACCCTTCGGCGCTTCCGCGCCGATGCGGATGCCGCCTGGGCGGCGGCGACCGCTTAGATCGGCCGGGGTTGGGCGAACTTCATCCGCAGGCGGTAACCTGACAGCACCCTGGGCTTTCATAAAGATCGAGGGACCAGAGGGGGCACGTCACCCGGCGCCTTCTACCCGCCACGAAAGTTCAAATAGTTGGCGCTCAAGGATCAGGAGCGCGGGAACAAAAGGTGCCCGCGATTCCAAAATGACTGCAAAAACCACAAAACGCGGCCTCAGCCATTTCCATAAGCTGTTGAAATTGGAGCGGGTAGCGAGAATCGAACTCGCGACATTCAGCTTGGGAAGCTGACGTTCTACCTCTGAACTATACCCGCGCTCCCGGTTTCCTTAGCCTCGCCCGAGGCGGGGCTCAAGGCGCAAGGCGGGCGGACGAGATCATGAGGCGCGAAAAGGGAGCGGGCGCGGGAAGGGCGGCCATGTTCGGCTGCCTGGCCGTGCTCCTGATCGGGGCGGGCGTGGCGGCGGCGCTCTGGGTGATCTTCGTCTGGGACGTCAATCAGGGCTGAGACCGCCGCCGTTCCGGGTCAGTCGGCGACGCGCGCCACGTCGACGCCGCGCTGCGCCAGCAGGGCCTGGACGCTGTCGTCGCCCGCCAGGTGGGCGGCGCCCACGGCGATGAAGGCCGTGCCCGAGCCCTGCAGCAGGGTCTGGATCTGGTTGGCCCAATCGAGGTTCCGGTCGACCAGGATCGCCTGATAGACGTGCGGCGCCGTGTCCTTCATGTCCTCGACCACGACCCGGTCCAGTTCGGCCACGTCGCCGCGCGACCAGGCGTCGACCATGCCGTCCAGCATCTCGACGGCGTCGTCGAAGTCCTCCAGCGTCTGGCGGATGAACTCCAGCTGCACCGGCTCGTCCATCGTGGCCAGGATGCGGATCTGCTTGTCGATGGTCTCGAACGCCTTGATCGGCTTGCCGGCGGCCTCGGCGCGCGCCTTCAGCACCAGTTCCACCCCCGACTGGGGATCGTAGCCCGCCTTGACCAGCGGTGCGACCGACAGGGTCAGGCCCGCCAGCCACGGCCGCATCGGATCCAGCTGCGCGGCGCTCATGCCCACGGTGCGGGCGGCGGCGTCCAGTTCGGCCATCTCCTCGGCGGTCAGGATGCTGGACAGGGGCTTGTCCGGCGACAGGCCGTACTGCTGGACCAGGGGCATGACGGCCGCCTGGTTGTCGGGATCGCTGATCTCGAACCAGACCTCGTCGGCGCTGTCGAAGGCGGCCTCCACGCGCGGGCTGGACCAGCCGATGGTCGGGCGCAGCACATGGACGGTGCCGAACAGATACAGGTGGAGTCCGCGTCCTTGACCACCCAGAGGGCCGGGCCCTCGCCGCGAATGGCGGGCGGGGCCGCCGGCTGGGCGGCTTCCTGGGCCAGGGCCGGCTGGCCGGTCAGGGCGAAGTAGAGCGCCAGGCCGCCGGCCACGCCGGCCGCGCCGCGCGCAAGGGTGGAGGCGGAGGTCTTCAGAAGGGTCGACAGGGTCATGGGTTCAGTCCTCGTTGAAAAAGGGAAGGCGGCGGCCCTCAGGCCAGGCCTCGACGGGCCGAGGCGACGGCGGAGACCAGCAGGTACAGGGTCATCAGGACGGCGTAGATGTCCCAGGCGGTCAGGGGCGCCAGAACGCCCAGACGCTCGGCCGCCGCCCACAGGAACAGCAGGCCCTGGCCCAGGAAGAGGGTCGCGGCCGCGGCTTCCAGGGCCGTGCGGCGCAGCAGTTCGTCGACGCCGCGCCAAACCTTGAAGTTCAGCACCGTGTGGACGGCCAGCAGCAGGACGATCGACCCCATCGCCACGCCGCCCGCCAGCCCGGCCAGGGCGAAGACGATCGGCAGCAGCAGGATCAGGCCGGAAAAGCCCATGACGGCCGCCTGGAAGCGCGCCTGGCGCCCTTCCTCGGCCGAGGCGGGGTCGTCCATGCCGTACATCCGGCCCAGGCGGCGCGGATCCAGGCTGATGAGCATGACCGCCCCGGCGCCGATGATCAGGGCGGCGCCGGTCAGGGCGGCCAGGGCGTCGGACCAGCGCACGTCGACGCCGTCCAGGGCGTCGGGCCCGATCAGGTCGGGCAGGATCAGCCGACCGAACAGATAGCCGGCGGCGCCCGTCGCCAGGCCGAAGCCGAAGGCGGTCAGCAGGCGGCGCGGCAGCGGGGAGGTCTTGCGTGAAGACGCGGTCATCCGTCGGTCTCCTGTTCCGAGAAGATGGATTCGATGGGTTGGCCGAAGACGCGGGCGATCTTGAAGGCCAGCGGCAGGGACGGGTCGTAGCGGCCGGTCTCCAGCGCATTGACGGTCTGGCGCGACACGGCCAGCAGCTCGGCCAGCTGCGCCTGGGACCAGTCGCGCTCGGCGCGCAGAACCTTGAGGCGGTTGTTCATGGGGTTCTCCTATCGCCGCCGGAACCACCACCACGCCCAGGCGACCGTGTAGCCGACCAGCATCAGGACCAGCAGGCCGCCGGCGCCCAGGGCGGCGTGGGCCACGGGATCGCTGCGGCCGTAGAACCAGTCGGGCAGGCGCCAGTCCGCCGTCTGCGGCAGGGTGGCGATCAGCATCAGCGGCAGGCCCAGCAGCAGCGCGCCCGATCCGCCCCAGAACCAGGCGGCCTTGTGCGCCTCGCGCGCCGCCTCGTCGATCGTGCGCATCCAATAGACGCTGACCCACAGGCTGACGCCGACGGCGATCAGTCCGAACACGCCGAAACCGACGATCTCGAACGCGGCGACGCGGTCGGCGGCTTCCGGGCTGGACGCCGACAGATAGCCCGCGCCGAACCCGGCCAGTCCCGCCAGGAACCCGGTCAGCAGCCCGCCCAGGAAGACCCAGCCCAGCAGTCGCTTCAGTTTCGGCTGCATGACAGCCCTCCTTGTCTTTATGACAAGGTCACTTTACGTCCAATGACGGCAATGTCAAGCACCCTTTCCTTATGGACAAGCTCGCTTGCTATTCGGCGGCGTCGCGAGTGGCTGACGTCAGCAGTTCCGGCCGGCTGACGGCGCGCGGGCTGGCGTCGACCGGGGCCAGTTCGGGCAGGGTCTTGCCTTCGTGATCGACCTGCAGGTCCTCAAACCGGCGGGCCGAAACCATGACCTGGCTCTCCAGCGAGCCGACGAACTGGTTGTACTTGCCGACCGCCGCATCCAGCGCGCGGCCGACCGCCGAGGCGTGGCCGCCCATGACCGACAGCCGCTTGTAGAGCTCGCGTCCCAGGGCCGCGACGCGGTCGGCGTTGGCGGCCTGCTCCTCGGCGCGCCAGCCGTAGGCGACGGCCTTGCACAGGGCGAACAGGGTCGTGGGCGTGACGATGACGACGCGCGAGGTCATGGCGTGGGTCATCAGGTCCGGCTCGTGGTCCAGGGCGGTGGCCAGGAAGGCGTCGCCGGGCACGAACAGGGCGACGAAATCGGGGCTGGGCTTGAACTGGTCCTGATAGGCCTTGGACGACAGCTGCCGGACGTGGGTCTTCAGGCTGGCGGCGGTGCGCAGGCCGACCGAGCGGGCGCGCGCCTCCTCGTCCCCCTCCCCGTCGTCGAAGGCCAGGGGCACCTTGGCGTCGATCACGAACATGCCGCCGCCCGGCAGGCGCACGATGAAGTCCGGACGGTTCTGGCGCCCCTCGTCGTCGGCGCTGGAGGTCTGTTCAGTGAAGTCGAACCGGCCGGCCATGCCGGCGGCCTCCAGCACGTTGCGGCAGGTCTGCTCGCCCCAGCGGCCGCGCCGGCCGGTGTTGCCGCGCAGGGCCTCGGTCAGCTTGCGCGCCTCGTCGCGCGTCGCCGAGGAGGCCGCCATCAGCTGGGCCAGCTGCTCGCGCAGGCCGCCGGTTTCCTCGGAACGGGTCTTTTCCAGCGCCGCGACGTGTTCCTGGAACTTGCTCAGGGTGTCGGCGACCGGCTTCAGCTGCGCCGCCATCCGCTCGCGCGCCAGCTGGTCCTGGGCGCGGAAGGTCTCGGTCGCGCGACTGACCATCTGGTCGGCGACGACCTGCGCCGACTGGGCGGCCTGGGCCTTCAGCAGCTCGCCCAGGGTGACGCGGCTTTCCTCGACCACCTCGATCCGCGCCAGGGCGGCGGAGAGCTCGGCGCGGGTCCGCTGCCATCCCATGAAGGCCCACAGGAAACCGCCGCCCAGGGCGACGGCGACGACGGCGAGGATCGGCGCGAGCATGTTCATGGTCCGTTCCTTAAACGGAGTCGAAGGATCAGGCCAGTTGCGCCCTCCCTGCGACGGAATCGGTCGTCAGGTCGGCCGGCGCGCGCGCAGGGCCTGGACGATGGTGCCGTCGTCCAGCCAGTCCAGTTCGCCCCCGACGGGCACGCCGCGCGCCAGGGAGGTCACCTCCACCCCCGGCCCGGAGATGCGTTCGGCGATGTAGTGGGCGGTGGTCTGACCGTCGACGGTGGCGGGCAGGGCCAGGACGACCTCGCGCACCTCGCCGCCCCTCACCCGGCCGACCAGTTCGGCGACGCGCAACTGGTCCGGCCCCACGCCGTCCAGGGCCGACAGCAGGCCGCCCAGCACGTGGTATTTGCCGCGAAAGGCGCCAGACCGCTCCATCGCCCACAGGGCGCCGGCCTCCTCGACCACGCAGATCAGGCCGTTGTCGCGCGCGCCGTCCGCGCAGATGGCGCAGGGGTCGCGGGTGTCGGGCGCGCCGCACACCGAGCACGACACCACCTTGTCCGCCGTCTCGGCCAGCGAGGCGGCCAGCGGGACCAGCAGCTGCTCGCGCCGCTTCAGCAGCGCCAGGGCCGCGCGCCGGGCCGAGCGCGGGCCCAGGCCCGGCAGCTTGGCGAGAAGGGAGATGAGCCGCTCGATCTCGGGCCCGGCGGAGGCGGCCATCAGAACAGTTTCGGCATTCCGGGAATGTTCATCCCGGCCATCGGCCCGGCGGCCTCGCGCATCAGAGCGGTGTTGACCTCGTCCAGCTTGCGCTTGGCGTCGGCATGGGCGGCGACGATCAGATCGGCCAGGATCTCACCCTCGCCCGGCGCCAGCAGGCTGTCGTCGATCCTGATCGCGGTGATCTCGCCGGCGCCCTTCAGCGCCACGCTCACTAGGCCGCCGCCGGACGTGCCCTCGGCGGAGGTTTCGGCCATCTTGGCCTGGGCGTCCTGCAGCTTTTGCTGCATCGCCTGGGCCTGCTGCATCAGTTGGGTCAGGTCTTTCATGGCCCCTAGATAGGGCCAAGCGCCCCGGTCGCACAGGGGTCTTTCGCCGACATCACGCAAATGGAAACGCTGTGATGCGCGATTCGCACTTGCGACTGTTGCGATACGGCTTAATTAGCACTCGCGCATTCGTTGCTAATCAAGTCAGGAACGCTCCCATGGCCTATGACGCCATTCCCCAACGCGACGCCCCGCTGTCGGACGCCGCCCTGTCGCAACTGTTCACCGAGGCGCGCACCCGCAACGGCTGGACCGACCGGCCGGTCGCGCCCGAGCTGCTGCATCGGCTCTACGACCTGACCAAGTTCGGGCCGACGGCGGTGAACATGACGCCGGCCCGCTTCCTGTTCGTGACGTCGCCACAGGCCAAGGCCCGCCTGGTCCCGCTGATGAGCGAAGGCAACCAGGCCAAGACGGCCCAGGCGCCGGTCACCGTCATCATCGGCCAGGACATCGACTTCCACGACCACCTGCCCGCGCTGTTCCCGCATGCGCCCGGCGCCCGCGACTGGTTCGCCGACGAGGCCGGCCGCCGCGAGGCCGCCTTCCGCAACAGCTCGCTTCAGGGCGGCTATTTCCTGATCGCGGCCCGCGCCCTGGGCCTGGACGTCGGCCCCATGTCCGGCTTCGACGCCGCGGCGGTGAAGGCCGAGTTCTTTCCCGAAGGCAATGTGGAGCCCAACTTCATCGTCAATCTGGGCTACGGTTCGGACGAGAACCTGTTCCCCCGCTCGCCGCGCCTGAGCTTCGACGAGGCGGCGAAGATTCTGTGAGCGACGACGCAAGGCTTCTCCCTCCCCCTGCGGGGGAGGGTGGCTGAGCGCAGCGAAGCCGGGTGGGGAGGGCTGGGCGAACAGAGACAGACCGAGTCGGCGTCGCCTTGCCGCCCCCATCCGGTCTCGCCTTTGGCTCGACCACCCTCCCCCGCAGGGGGAGGGAGAGCGCGGTGCGCCCCCTCAGTCCTCGTCGCCTTCCGCCTCGTCCGGGATTTCCGGCGTGACCAGGGTCGGCGCGACCGTGCGGATTTCGCCCAGCTTCGCGCCGGGGAAGGCCGTCAGCACAGACTGGATGAAGGCGTCGCTTTCGACGGCCTCGCGCTCGGCGGCGCGGGCCTTCTTCTGCTGTTCGATCAGGGTCTCGCCGCCGCCCTGGCCGTTGGCGGCGATCAGCCAGGTGCGGCCGGTCCAGTCCTTCAGGCGCGAGGCCAGCTTGCGCGCCAGTTCGACCGGCGCGCCCTGGACGCTCTCATAGACGATGGCGCCGGGCTTGAACGACACCGGCTTCACATAGCGTTCGACGTCCATCTGCAGGCCGATCTCGCGCCGCTCGCCGATCAGGGCCACGACCTGTTCGAAGCTCTGCGGATCCGGCAGGGCCGGCGCCGCCATCGGTCGCGCGGCCAGTTGGGCGGACGCGCCGCCGCCCCCGCCGCTCCCGCCGCCGCCGCCGCGCGGGGCCGAGCCGCCGCCCAGGGGCTCGCCGGACTGCAGCCGCTTCAGCGCCTCTTCCGGTCCGGGCAGGTCGGCGGCGTAGGCCAGGCGCACCAGGGCCATTTCCACCGCATCGGCCGGATTGGGCGCACGCCGCACCTCGTCCAGCGCCTTCAGCAGCATCTGCCAGGTGCGCGACAGGGTCGCCGCCGGAATGGCCGCGCCCAGCGCCGCCAGCTTCTGCGCCTGGTCGTTGGGCAGGCGCGTCGCGTTCGGCCCCAGCATCTTGGCCACCGAGGCGGCGTGACAATGTTCCAAGAGGTCGTTGGTCACCTGCACCGGATCGGCGCCGAAGCCGTAAAGCGTGCGGAAGGTCTCCAGCGCCTCGGGCGTGCGGCCGGCCATGACGGATTCGAACAGGGCGATGGTCTGGCTGCGGTCGGCCAGGCCCAGCATGTCGCGCACGGTCTCGGTCTTGACCGTCTCGCCGCCCTCGGCCTGGACCAGGGCCTGGTCCAGCAGCGACAGGCCGTCGCGCACCGACCCTTCGGCCGCGCGCGCGATCAGGGCCAGGGCGTCGCCCTCGATCTTCATGCCCTCGCGGTCGGCGACGCGCGCCAGGTGCTCGACCAGGATCTCGGGCTCGACACGACGCAGGTCGAAGCGCTGGCACCGGCTCAGGATCGTCACCGGCACCTTGCGGATCTCGGTGGTGGCGAAGATGATTTGGCGTGGGGCGGCGGCTCCTCCAGCGTCTTCAGCAGGGCGTTGAACGCCTGCGTCGACAGCATGTGGACCTCGTCCAGCACATAGACCTTGTAGCGCGCCTCTACCGGCGCATAGCGGACGCTTTCCAGGATGTCGCGGATGTCGTTGACGCCGGTGTGGGACGCCGCGTCCATCTCCATCACGTCCATGTGCTGGCCGGCCATGATGGCGGCGTCGTGCCGGCCGTGGGCGGTCAGGGCCAGCGACGGCTTGTCGATGGCGTCGGTCTCGTTGTTCAGGGCGCGGGCCAGCAGGCGGGCGGTGGTCGTCTTGCCGACGCCCCGCACGCCGGTCAGCATGAAGGCGTGGGCGATGCGGCCGGTGGCGAAGGCGTTGGTCAGGGTGCGGACCATCGCCTCCTGGCCGATCAGGTCCTCGAAGGTGCGCGGCCGGTACTTGCGCGCCAGCACCTGATAGGCGGCGCCATCCTCGGCCGCCGGCTCGGCACGGGCCTCGACGGGAGCGGCGGCGACGGGCGCAGGCGGCGGTTCCGGTGCAGCCGCCGGCGCGCCGAACATGTCGTCGGTGTTCTCGTCGCGTTCGACGACATCCTCGTCCCAGGGCGGGCCGTCCAGATTCGGGTCGCTGTCCGTCATGGCCCCGTCTTACCGCGAAGGACGGGGGCGGTCAGGCGGAATCTCAGAACCCTTGAGCTTGCGCCAGCCGCTCGCTGTGGAAACCGGCGTCGCCCAGCAGTTCGTTCAGCACGCGCACCCGCTTCATGAACAGGCCGACGTCGAATTCGTCGGTCATGCCGACGCCGCCGTGCATCTGCACCGCCTCCTGGACCGCCAGTTCGGCCACCCGCCCGGCCTTGGCCTTGGCGACCGAGGCGGCCAGGGCGGCGTCCTGCCGCCCGGCGTCGAGGGCCTGAAGCGCGCCCAGGGTCGCGGCGCGGGCCAGCTCCAGTTCGGTGAACAGGTGCGCCGCCCGGTGCTGAAGCGCCTGGAACTCGCCGATCAGCTTGCCGAACTGCTTGCGGGTGCGCAGATACTCCAGCGTAATCTTGAACGCCTGGTCGCCCGCGCCGGTCAGGCTGGAGGCCGCGCAGGCCCGGCCCAACGCCAGGGCGCCGTCCAGCAGCGCCTCGCCATTTCCAACCTCGCCGATCACCGCATCCGCATCGACCGCGACGTCGGTCAGGACGACCCGCGCGGCGTTGTGGGCGTCGACCATGACGGTCCGCTCGATCTCCACGCCCGCCGCCTTGGGATCGACCAGGAACAGGGTCGTCCCCTCTTCCGCCCTGGCCACGACGATCAGGGCGTCCGCGACATGGCCGTCCAGCACGAAGGCCTTGGCGCCGTTCAGACGAAAGCCGTTGCCCGCCCGTTCGGCCCGCGTGGCGATCTTGGCCGGGGCGTGCTTGGGACCCTCGTCCACGGCCAGCGACAGGATGGCCTCGCCCGCCGCGATCTTCGGCAGCCAGGCCTGCTGGGCCTCGGACCCGCCGTCGGCCAGCACCCTGGCGGACAGCACGGCCGAACCCATGAAGGGCGACGGCGTCAGGGTGCGGCCCAGGCTCTCGGCGATCACCCCCGCCTCGACCGCGCCCAGCCCGGCGCCGCCGTATTCTTCAGGAATGATGACGCCGGCGAAGCCCATCTCTCCGAACGCCCGCCACAGGTCGCGGGACAGTCCATCAGGGTCGCGCGCGTCGCGCAGCTGGCGCAGGTGGGCGATGGGCGCGCGCTCGGCCAGGAAGCCGTCGGCGGCCTCCTGCAGCATGGCCTGCTCTTCGGTCAGGATCAGGGGCATGGGCTCAGGCTCCCGGCAGCTGCAGCAGGTGTTTGGCGATGATGTTCAGCTGGATCTCGCTGGTTCCGCCCTCGATGGAGTTGGCCTTGGTGCGCAGCCAGTCGCGGGCGGCCGAACCGCCGCGCGAGCGCTCGCTCTCCCACTCCAGCGCGTCGGCGCCGCCGGCCGCCATCAGCAGTTCGTGGCGGCGCTTGTTCAGTTCGGACCCATAGTATTTCAGCATGGAGGCGATGGCCGGATGGGCCTGCTTGGCCTTCACCTGGTCGCCCACCCGCTCCATCGCCAGGCGGAAGGCGGCCTGATCGATCTCCAGTTCGGCGATGCGCGCGCGCAGCATGGGCTCGTCCAGCCGGCCGGCCTCGTCCGTCCCGATGGCGTCCAGGGCGACCTGGCCCACCGGCCGCCCGCCCGCGACCTCGCCCATGGCGCCGATCATGGTCCGCTCGTGGGCCAGCAGATATTTGGCCACGTCCCAGCCCCGGTTCAGCGTCCCGACCAGGTTTTCCTTCTCGACCCGAACATCGTCGAAGAAGGTCTCGCAGAAAGGCGACTTGCCGCTGATCAGGGTGATCGGCCGCGTCGTCACGCCCGGCGTCCTCATGTCGAACAGGACGAAGGAAATGCCCAGGTGCTTGGGCGCCTCCGGGTCCGTCCGCACCAGGCAGAAGATCCAGTCGGCCTTGTCGGCGTAGCTGGTCCAGATCTTCTGGCCGTTGACGATCCAGTGGTCGCCCCGATCCTCGGCCCGGGTCTGGATCGAGGCCAGGTCGGAGCCGGCGCCCGGTTCGGAATAGCCCTGGCACCAGCGGATCTCGCCGCGCACGATCTCGGGCAGGAACCGCTTCTTCTGTTCCTCGGTCCCGAAGGCCAGCAGCGCCGGCCCCAGCATCCAGACGCCGAAGCTGTTCAGCGCCGGCTGGGCCTTGATGCGGCGCAGTTCCGAGGCCAGCACCTTGGCCTCCTCACGGCTCAGCCCCCCGCCGCCGTATTCCCGGGGCCATTCCGGCGCCGTCCAGCCGCGTTCGCCCATCCGCTCCAGCCAGAGCTTGTGGCCGGGCGTGGCGAAGACGGCGTCGCGCCCGCCCCAGATCATGTCCGCCTCGGAGCCCATCGGCCCGCGCGCCTCGGGCGGGCAGTTCGCCTCCAGCCAGGCGCGCGTCTCGGCGCGGAAGCCTTCCAGATCGCTCATTCGCGTGTTCCCCGCGTTTCCTCTGGCGACGACGTTAGCAGATGCGTTTCGATTGGCTACGGTCACGTAGGGGAAGCCTCGGCAACAGCTTCGCCGTTCGCGCGTTCGTCAGGCCCGTTTGGAGCCGACCATGACCTATCTCAGCCGCGCCGTCTTCGCCGGCGCCAGCCTGTTGCTGCTGCTGTCGGCGATGGCGCTGATCGGCTTCGGCGTCAGCGATGCGATCCAGAGCATCCGCTCGCCGGAACAGTCGGGCGCCGACGCGGTGCTGGACGTGCTGGGCTATGTCATCGTCGCCATCGCCGTGTTCGACGTGGCCAAGTACATCTTCGAGGACGAGGTGCGGCGCGGCAACGACAAGCGCAGCGCCGCCGAGGCCCGGCGCAGCCTGACCAAATTCCTGTCCACCATCGTCATCGCCCTGTTCCTGGAGGCCCTGGTGGTGGTGTTCAAGACGGCCCGCGCGGACGTCTCCCAACTGATCTATCCGACCGCCCTGCTGCTGGCTTCGGTCCTGGTCCTGGTCGGCCTGGGAGCCTTCCAGCGCTTTTCGGCGACGGTGGAGGAGAAGGTCGGCGACGACGACGAGGCCGAGGAGCGCAAGGAAAAGGCCCGCCGCCGAAGCGACGCCTGACCTCAGCCCCGCTGGGCAGGAAGGGCGAGAAGGTGATGACGGTGAAGGTGTCGCGCACGTGGGGGCGGGTCTGGACCTGCCTGGTCACGAAGGTCCCGATGTCGGCGTCGCGCGGCAGGTTGAACTTGGCCAGCAGGTCGTGCTGGCCCGAGGTCGAATAGACCTCCGACACGTTCTCGACATTGTCGACGATGTCGGCGGCCACGTCGTTGGCGTAGCCCAGTTCGGTTTTGATGAAGACGAAGATGGCGGTCATCATGGCGGCGGTCTCCCTGACGCCTTCCTAGACCATCGCGGCCGCGCCGATAAGGCCGCATCTCCAGGGTCGCCAAGGTACGGTATCGAACCCACAGAAACGAAAAAGTTCAACGTTCACGGTCTCTTATCAGTCATGAACTAAAACGGCGGCAAGGAGCGCGTGACGATGACCTCAGCCGCCGACGATCCCCGACCCCTGCTGCACCGGCTGATCGCCGCCGGACACCTGCGCTACTGGATCATCGCCAGCTGGTCGCTGGCGCTGTGGACGACGACCGACTTCCACACAGCCGCCACCTGGTTCGTCCTGGCCACGGTGGCGGGGCTGATCCGCACGGTCGTCGACGGACGCCAGGGGCCGCGCGGCGCCAATCCCACCCGGCTGCGGCTGGCCGTCGCCACCCTGTCCTGCGCCATCTGGGCCGCCGCGCCGTGGCTGTCCTTCAGCGCCGGAAGCCTGTTCGGCGTGGCGGTCGGGGTGGCCCTGCTGATGGCCGGCTATGTCCTGGTCTTCACCCAGATGCGCGCCGCCCCGCACGAGGCGCTGATGGTGTCGACGCCCTATTCGATCGTCGTGATCCTGCTCGTCCTCAGCCTGTGGGGCACGTCCGGCTTCTGGGTGGTGCTGAGCATCGTGCCAGTGCTGGGCCTCGCCCTGCTGATCAAGGTCGTCATCACCCAGATGAAAGACGAGGAACTGGGCGCCGTGAACCGGCGCCAGGCCGCCCTGATCACCGAGCTGGAACAGGCGCGCGATCGCGCCGACGCCGCCAGCGCCGCCAAGTCCAACTTCCTGGGCGTCATCTCCCACGAGCTGCGCACGCCGATGAACGGCGTCCTGGGCGCGGCCGAACTGCTGCGCCTGTCCGACCTGGACGCGCGCCAGACCGAGTTCGTGCAGATCATCACCCGCTCGGGCGAGGGCCTGATGGTGCTGCTGAACGACATCCTGGACGTGACCAAGATCGAGGCCGGCAAGATGGAGCTGTCCCAGGCCCTGGTCGAGGCGCAGTCCCTGGCCCCGCGCCTGGTGGGCCCCTTCGCCGCCCAGGCCGAGGCCAAGGGCCTGGGCTTCGTCGCGGAGACCACCGGCGACTGGCCGACGCTGGTGCGCGCCGACGTGCTGCGCCTGGCCCAGATCAGCCACAACCTGCTGGCCAACGCCATCAAGTTCACCGCGGCGGGCGAGGTGGGCCTGCGCCTGGACGGCCGGCGGCGGGACGACGGCCGGCTGGCCCTGCGGCTGGAGGTGCGCGACAGCGGCATCGGCATCGCGCCCGAGGACCAGGCCGCCCTGTTCCAGCCGTTCAGCCAGGTCGACGCCTCCTCCACCCGCCGGTTCGGCGGCACCGGCCTGGGCCTGAGCATCTGCAAGCGGCTGGCCGAGATGATGAACGGCGAGATGACCGTCCGCTCGGCGCCGGGCGAGGGCTCGACCTTCGTCCTGAGCGTCGCCCTGGACGCGCACGGCTGGGGCGCCGAGGGCGAACCCGCCCAGGCGGCCTGACGCGCTAACGTGGTTTGACTTGACGCGGCGGCGGCGACGTCGGAGGTCGGGCGCGAACCGTTGCAGAGGATGTCGACCATGACCACGACACGACCGCGTCAGCGTGCTTCAGGCGCTGGAAGCTCAGGGCGTGTGCCCGGTCTTCTACCATCCCGATCCCGAGGTCTGCCTGAACGTCATCCGCGCCAGCGCGCGCGGCGGAGCGAAGGTGGTGGAGTTCACCAATCGGGGCGACTTCGCCTGCGACCTGTTCGGCGAGATCAACCGCGAACTGATCCGCACCGACCCGGACATCGTGCTGGGCATCGGCTCGGTGGTCGATGCGGGCACGGCGGCGCTGTATCTGAACCGGGGCGCCCGCTTCGTGGTCAGCCCCTGCCTGGTCCCGGACGTGGCCAAGGTCTGCAACCGGCGCAGGGTCGCCTATTTCCCCGGTTGCGGATCGGTCACCGACATCGGCGAGGCGCACGAACTGGGCTGCGACATCGTCAAGCTGTTCCCCGGCGCGTCCGTCGGCGGCCCGGACTTCGTCAAGGCGGTCCGGGGACCGATGCCCTGGGCCAAGATCATGCCGACCGGCGGCGTCGATCCGGACGAGGCCTCCATCGCCAAATGGTTCGGCGCGGGCATCGTGGCGGCCGGCATGGGCTCCAAGCTGATCACCGACGCCGCGGTGAAGTCGGGCGACTGGGCCGGGATCGAGGCTTCGACGCGCGCGGCGGTCGAGGCCGTCGCCGCCTTCCGCGCGCGCGGCTGATCCGTTCGGCCTAGCGGGCGTGGGGCGCGGCGTCTTCGCGCGCCACCGCCCGGCGGTGATCGCTCTTGCGCGCGAGGATCGGCGTCAGGGCCTTGCGCTCCTCGACGCTGAGGCCGGCCAGAATGTCCACGGCGTCGCCTTCCAGCCGCCCGCGCCCGCGCATCTCGGCCTCGCGCGACTGCTCCAGCAGGGCGCGCACGCGCGCGGCGTCCATCGTCGGCGCCCCCGCCAGCTCGGTCGCCTGGCGACGGGCGGCGCGGGCGGCCTCGAAATCGGGGCGCGCGGCCAGGGCGGCCTGGCGCATCTGCTGGCGCACGCTGCGACGCGTGGCCGGGTCCAGATCGGCCAGCACCGCGTCGAACGGCCTGCGGCCCGGCCGGACCTGATCCTCGACCTTGCGCTCCACCTGTTGGCGGCTGATCAGGAAGGCGCCGCCGCCCGCCAGGGCGAAGACGTTCAAGGCGACCGAAACGGCCAGGGCGATCTTCAGTCCGCGTTCGCTCATCCCAGCACCTCGGCGTCGTCCACGCCGCTGAGCGTCGATTGATAGAGCACCGCGTCGGCGCGCGCGTCGGCGGTCAGATGGGTGGTCAGGCCCAGGCCCGCGACCACGCCGGCGCAGGCCGCCGCCGTCCAGCCCGCCCCCAGGAACCAGGCCAGCCGGCCCCGCCGCGCCTGGCGCGCGCGCGGCCTCGGCGCCCCGGCCAGGACGCGCGCGGTCAGTTGCGCCGACGGCGAAGGCGCGGGCGAGGCGGCCAGCAGCGCATCCAGGGCCGCCGCCTCGTCCAGCGCGGCGCGGGCGGCGGGATCGGCGGCGATCAGGCTCTCGGCGAAGGGCCGCTCGGACGCGGGCCAGCGGCGCAGGTCGGCGCCGTAAGCCTGCGCCAGCGCCTTCAGCCGTTCGATCGTCATCATCCGTCTCCTTTCGGCGACACGTCAGCGAGGGCGTGGCGCAAGGCGCGCCGCCCCCGTGACAGCAAACTTTCCAGCGCCTCGACGCTGATGTCCATCAGGGCGGCCGCCTCGATGTTGGACAGCTCCTGATAGTGGCACAGCACGATGGCCTCGCGCTGGCGCTGGGGCAGGCCGGCCAGGGCGGCGTCGACGCGCGCGCCCGTCTCGGCCGCCAGCAATCCGCGATCCGGCGCCGGCCCCTCGTCCGGCCGTTCGGGCGGCGCATCGGTGGGAATTTCCCGCCGCCGCCTCAGCCGGTCGTAGCAGAGGTTCAGCGCCACCCGGTGAAGCCAGGTGTCGAACCGCGCCCGGCCCGGCGTCCACCGGGGGGCCTGCCGCCAGGCCTTCAGCAGGGTTTCCTGCGCCACGTCCTCCGCCTCGGCCGCATCGCCCAGCATCCGCTGGGCCAGGGCCAGGACGCGCGGCAGCTTGCGCGTGACCAAGGCCTGCGACGCCGCGGGATCGCCCTGACCCACGCGGCGCACCAGATCCTCGTCGGGGTCGACGACTGCGACCAAGCCCGCCTCTCGCTTTGCCCAAGACAGGGACCGATTCGCGCGTCACGGCCGACCCCGACACCTGTCTTACTCCGAAGCCGGAGCGGGGAAGCCGGTTGTTGCGCCGGACGGGACGCCCGGCGTTCGCGGCGCTGTTCCGCCCACGCCCGGCGCGCGACGCGCTGTTCGTCGGCGGTCGCCACGCCGTCTCGGTTGGCGTCCAGCCGGGCGAACTGCTCGGTCAGCTTGGCGCGGGCGTCGGCGATGACGACGGGTCCGCGCTCGGCCTTGTCGCGAGCGCCCGAGCGCATCGGACCGTGACGACCGCCGCCGCGACCGGCCCGCTCCGCCCGCGGCCCGCGCGCGCCGTGCGCGGCCATGCCGGCGTCGAACTCCGCACGGCTGACCGCGCCGTTGGAATCGGCGTCCAGACGCGCGAAGCGCCGGTCGGCCCTCTCGGCGCGCCGCGCCTGGCCGGCCGCCTGCATTTCCTCGCGCGAGACCGCGCCGTCGCCGTTGGCGTCCATGGCCGTCAGGCGCGCCACGCGGCCGTCGACGAACTCGGCCTGGGTCACGCGGCCGTCGCGGTCGGCGTCCCCGGCCAGCCGATGGGGGCGCGCCTCGCCCCTCGGCGCGGGCGCGGCGGTCTGGGCCGCGGCCGCGCCGGTCATGGCGGCCAGGGCGGCGGCGGCGACGCCGGCGATGATGGTCTTTCTCATGTCGATGGTCTCCTGAGGCCGCGCGCGGCGGCCGGTGTTCAACCCTGTCGAGACGTTGAACGGAGAACCAACGACTATCCGTCGCGACCGGCGGGAACCGCGCGTTCGAAGGCGGCGCGCGCGCGCGTCCTCAGCTCCGTCAGCTCGCGCTTCAGCGTGTCGAAGTCCGGCGCGCCGGCGGCCTCGGCCAGCCGATGGCGGAACACGGCCGGCTCGCTCTCCGGGTCGACCCGCCCCTCGAAGGCGGCGGCCAGCAGCTGGCCCAGCCGCTGCTGCAGCCGCCAGGCCTCGGCCAGGACGGCGTCGTCGTGCAGCGCCTCCAGGGTCGAGACGGTCAGCGGCTCGCCGATGACGGCGGCCTGCAGCTGGCGATACTGGGCGACGAATTCGGCGTCCACCTGGCCGCCCGCCGACAGTTTCAGGTCCCAGAAGCCGTGCGGCCGGCGCTCGCGGTCCATCAGGGCGCGCATCTTGCGGACGTCGGCGGCCACGTCCACCCCCGGCCGGGGCCGGCGCAGCGCCGCCTCGATCGCCGCCGACACCCGCTCTGCGAACGCCGGATCGCTGGCCCAGACCACGCGCGCCCGGGTCAGGACCATGAACTCCCACGTCTCGGCCTCGCGGGCGTAATAATCGTCGAAGGCCGACAGCCGCACCGACACCGGCCCCTTGGAGCCGGTCGGCCGCAGCCGCATGTCCACCTCATACAGCCCGCCCTCGGCCGTGTGCGCCGACAGGGCCGAGATCAGCCGCTGGGTGAAACGCACGTAGAAGACGTCCGCGCTCCAGTCCTTGATCGTCGAGGCCGCGCCCGCCGGCGCGTCGTAGAGGGTCATCAGGTCCAGGTCCGACCCGGCCGTCATCTCGCGCGATCCGGCCTTGCCCAGCGCGACCACCGCCACCGCGCCGGGCAGGGCGCCGCCCAGCCGTTCGGTCTCGGCCAGGGCCGCCGGGGCCAGGGTCCGCATCGCCGCGTCGGCCAGGGCGGCGTAGGCGCGGCCGGCCGCCTCCGGCCCCGCCCGCCCCGACAGGGCGTGCATGCCGATGCGGAACAGCTGTTCGCGGTGCAGCCGCCGGACCGCGTTCATCGCCCCCTCGAAATCGCCCGCCTCGCCCGCCTCGCGCGCCATCTGCTCGGTCAGGCCGGTGTCCTCGGCCAGGTCGGTCAGGAAACGGGCGTCCAACACCCCGTCCAGGGCCGCGGGCTGGCGCGCCAGGGTGCGCGCCAGGCGCGGGGCGAAGGCCATCACCCCCACCACCATCTCGAACAGCCTGGGCTGGTTCAGGAACAGGGCCTGGACCTGGACCCCCGCCGCCAGCCCCGAGAAGAAGGCGGCGAAACGCGGAAAGGCGGCGTCGGGCGCGCCGGAGCGCGCCAGGGCCTCCAGCAGGCGCGGCGCCAGGCGGGTGAACAGCTCGCGCCCGCGCTCGGTCCGCGTCGCCGGGATGCGGCCGTGGTGCCAGCTGCGGATCGTGTCGGCCACCGGCCCCGGCTCGGAAAAGCCCATCCGCCTCAGCGTCTCCAGCGTCTCCGGATCGTTCTCGACCCCGGTGAACACCAGACTGCCATAGGCGGAGTCCAGCTCCTCGCCGCCCTCGAACAGTTCGCCGTAGCGCCGGTTGACCCCGACCAGCAGCCGCTCGACGTGCGCGTCGAAGGCGGCCAGGTCGCCCTGCCCCGCCAGGGCCGCCACGGCCGCGCGCCGGTCGGCCGCCTCGGGCAGGCGATGGGTCTGCTCGTCATCCAGCATCTGCACGCGGTGCTCCAGCCCGCGCAGTTCGACATAGGCCGCCGAAAGCTCCCGCGTCACGTCGGCGGGCACGTGGCCGGCGGCCGACAGGGCGCTCAGGGCCTCCAGGGTGCGCGACGCCCGCAGGGCCGGATCGCGTCCGCCCAGGATCAGCTGCTGGGTCTGGGCGTAGAATTCGATCTCGCGGATGCCGCCGCGGCCCAGCTTCAGATTGGCGCCCGCCGCCTGCAGCCCCTCGCCGGTCTTGTGCACGTGGATCTGGCGCTTGATCGCCTGGATGTCGAGCACGGCGGCGTAGTCCAGGCTGCGCCGCCAGATGAAGGGCTGCAGCGCCTTCAGGAACCGGCCGGCCGATCGCAGGTCGCCCAGCACCGGCCGCGCCTTGATGAAGGCGGCCCGTTCCCAGTTCTGGCCGACGCTTTCGTAATAGGCCAGGGCGGCGGGGGCGGCGACCACCGGCGGGGTCGACGACGGGTCGGGCCGCAGACGCAGATCGACGCGGAAGACGTAGCCGTCGGCCGTCCGTTCGGTCAGCAGGGTGGCCAGGGTCCGCGCCGCGCGGTTGACGAAATCCTGCATCTCCTCGCCCTCGCGCAGGGCCAGGGTCAGCAGCCGGGGCTCGAAGAAGAGCGAGATGTCGATGTCGGAGGAATAGTTCAGCTCATTCGCGCCGTGCTTGCCCATGGCCAGGCCGAACAGGCCCGGCACGGGACCGCGCGCGTCGTCGGCGGGCGAGATCAGACGCCCGCGCGCGCGCTGTTCGGCGCCCACGGCCCTGAGCGCCGCACGGCAGGCGGCGTCGGCGAAGCGCGACAGGGCGCCCGTCACCGCGTCCAGCCCCCAAACCCCGCCCAGGTCCGCCAGGGCCGTCAGCAGGTGCAGGTCCGCCTTCAGCACGCGCAGCGGCTGTTTCATCGCCTCCGGTTCGTCATCCAGGGCGTCGGTTCGCGACAGGATATCGGCCAGGGCCGCGTCCGGGTCGGTCTCCAGGATCCGGCGCAGGTGTGCGGGGCGCCGTCGCATCAGCCCGGACAGATAGGGCGAGGCCCCCGCCACGGGCGCCAGCGCGGGCCAGGCTGCGGCCAGGGTGTCGGACCAGCCGTCGGTCCCCGCGGCCTCGATCAGGGCCTCATGCAGGCGGTCGGCGGCGGCGGCGTTCGCCACCGGGCCGGCGGGCTTCAGGCTGTGGAACAGGGGCTTGGCCATGAATCGTCCGCTCATCCCGGCGAAAGCCGGACCCAGCGCTTTCGCATCGCTTGCGTTGGACCACGACCCCGACACGTTCCACAAGTTGGAACGCCCAAAGACCTGAGTCCCGGCGTTCGCCGGGAGGAACGGAAAAAGGGTCAGTTCGCCGCCGGCGGCAGCACCAGCGCCACGCGCAGGCCGGGCCCGAAGTCGCCGTACGCCCCGGGGCCTTCGTCCAGCACGATCCGCCCGCCGTGCGCCTCGGCCACCGCCGTGACCAGCGACAGGCCCAGGCCCGAACCGGCCTCGGTGCGGCTGTTGTCCAGGCGCACGAAGCGCTGCACGACCCGCTCGCGGTCTTCCTCGGGCACGCCCGGTCCGGTGTCGGTCACGGAATATTCGATCTCGCCCGACGATCGCCGCCGCGCCCGCAGCTTCACCGCGCCGCCGGCCGGGGTGTATTTGATGGCGTTGTCGATCAGATTGGCCAGGGCCTGGGCCAGGAAGGGCTGGTTGCCCTCGACCATCAGCCCCTTCTCGACCTCGGCGGAGAAGTCGATGGCCTTGTCCTCGGCGGCGGGCTCGTACAGTTCGGCCATGTCGGCGGCCAGGTCGGCGGCGTCGAACACCTTGGGGTCCGGGGCCCCGCCCGCCTGCAGACGGGCGATGGCCAGCACGGTGTTGAAGGTCTTGAGCAACTGGTCCGCCTCGTCCAGGGCGATGGTCAGGGCGTCGACCCCGTTCACCTTGCCCGCCTCGGCGTCGATCAGGGCGACCTCCAGCTTGGCCCGCATCCGGGTCAGCGGCGAGCGCAGGTCGTGGGCGATGGCGTCCCCGGCGTGGCGGATCGAGGCCATCGAGGTCTCCAGCCGGTCCAGCATGATGTTCAGCCCCTGGCCCAGTTCGTCCAGTTCGTCGCCGGAATGGCGCAAGGGCGCGCGCTGCTTCAGGTCGCCCTCCTGCACCGCCTGGACGACGCGGTTCAACCCGGCCATCGCCGCCTCGACGCGCCGGCTGACATAGAGGCCGCCGGCCAGGCCCAGCAGGATGACCAGCGCCATCGCCCCCCACAGCGCCTGGGTCAGGCGCGACAGATATTCCTCGATCCCGCCGATGTCCTCGCCCACGAACAGGGTTTCGCCGCCGGTCAGCGGCAGGATCACGCCGATCGAGCGGCGGTTCTCGACCCGGCCGTCCTCGTCGGTCGTGGTCAGGCGGAAGGTGCTCCATTCGCCGCGCCCGGCCTGGCGGGGCTGCTTCAGGTCGAACGGCATGACCGACAGGTTGCCGGTGACGATCTTCCCGTCCGGCCCGGTCAGCAGATACAGATAGGGTCCGCCCCGGATGGTGCGCTCCACCAGCGCCTGGTTCAGGGCGTCGACGCCGCGCGTCCGGTGTATGGCGGTCAGGGCGTTCAGTTCCCCCTGCACGTCGGCCTGCGCCCGGGCCTGGGCCTCCGACGCCGAGGCGAAATAGACATAGGCCAGGATCGCCCCCGCCGCCGCCACGAACAGCGCCAGGAACAGCAGCGTCAGCCGGAACGGCGTGCGGCGGAGAAGGGAGGGAAGGCGCACCTATTCTCCCTCCCCTTCATGGGGAGGGTGGTCGCGCAGCGACCGGGTGGGGCGCGCCTGAAGCGTCCTCAGCACATGATCCATCACGTCGCCGATGTGATCGCGGATAGATGGATTGTCGAAACGCAAAGTCAGAAAGCCCTCGGTCGCCAGGGTCGCATCGCGACGCGCGTCATGCAGAGCCTGCGCCTCCTCGCCGTGATGCTGACCGTCGACTTCAATCACCAGCCGTCTCTCGAAACAGACAAAATCCAGGAAGTAGCCGCGAAACGGAGCCTGTCGTCGGAAATGATACCCTTGGGCGCGAAGACGCTTCAGGTTCACCCACATCCGCGCCTCTGGCGGCGTCATCGTCTTGCGCATGGCGCGAGCGCGGCTCGTGGCTTCTGACACGGATATTCCCCCACCCGGTCTCGCTTCGCTCGACCACCCTCCCCATGAAGGGGAGGGAGAAAAGTTACGCCTCCAGCCGATACCCCGCGCCGCGCACGGTCTGCAGCATGGCCTTTTCGAAGCCCTTGTCGATCTTGGAGCGCAGGCGGCTGATGTGGACGTCGATGACGTTGGTCTGGGGGTCGAAGTGGTATTCCCAGACCTTTTCCAGCAGCATGGTGCGCGTCACCGACTGGCCGGCGTGGCGCATCAGGAACTCCAGCAGCTGGAACTCGCGCGGCTGAAGGTCGATCTCCTGGCCCTCGCGGTGCACGGTGCGGGCGATCAGGTTCATCTCCAGTTCGCCGACTTTCAGCACGGTCAGGACGCCGCCGGTCTCGCGACGGCGGGCCAGGGCCTCGACCCGGGCGATCAGTTCGGCGAAGGCGTAGGGCTTGACCAGATAGTCGTCGGCCCCGGCCTTCAGGCCCGTGACGCGGTCCTCGACCTCGCCCAGCGCCGACAGGAACAGCACCGGCGTCTGGTCGCCGCCCTTCCTCACCGTCTCGACCATGCCGACGCCGTCCAGGCGCGGCATCATCCGGTCCACGACATAGACGTCGTAGCCGCCCTTCTGCGCCTCCAGCAGGCCGAAGGCGCCGTCCACCGCGTGGGTCACGTCGTGGCCCGCCTCGGTCAGGCCCCGCACCATGGCGGTCGCCGCCTCGGCGTCGTCCTCGACCACCAGAATCCGCATGAACCCCTCCCGGAATCAAAATCGCCGCCGATGGTAGCGCATCGGCGGCGATTGACGAGTTAAGGCTTGTTCAGACTGCCGATCAGTTCTTGTCCCCAAGCGGCAGGACCACCGGACGGTTGCCCTGGGGCGTGCGGACCAGCAGCAGGACGCCCGGACGGCCGGCGCTCTTCACCGTTTCGACCGCGCCCTTCAGGTCGGCGGCCGAACCGAGGCTGCGGCCGTTCGCCTGCATGATGACGAAGCCCGGCTGGAACTGCATCCGTCCGGCCCGCGACTGCGGACTGACCGCGGTGACCACCAGGCCGTCGACCGTCTCGGGGATGTCGAAGCGACGACGCAGGGCGCCGTTCAGCGGCGCCACCGTCATGCCCTCGACCACCTCGCCGGCGGCGGCGCCGGGGTTGGCCGGCGCGCCCGAGCCGCTGTCGTCGTCGGCGGCGATCTCGAGATCCGCCGGGCGGGTGCCGGCGCGGATGTCGATCGTCTGGC
Organism: Brevundimonas albigilva; assembly: GCF_023503965.1. Lineage (GTDB taxonomy): Bacteria > Pseudomonadota > Alphaproteobacteria > Caulobacterales > Caulobacteraceae > Brevundimonas > Brevundimonas albigilva. The sequence goes on from NZ_CP097298.1 coordinate 1,223,300, forward strand.
GACGGCCTTCGCGCAGGACCTCCAGGCGCAGGTTGTCGCCCGGCTTGGCGGCGCCGACGGCGCGGGTCAGCTCGGTGGAGCCCTCGACCGCCTTGCCGTTCAGCGAAACCACCACATCGCCCGGGCGCAGGCCGCCGCGCGCCGCCGGCGCGTCCGGCGTCACCTCGGCGACATAGGCGCCCTTCTGCGTGGCGGGCAGCCCCAGGCTTTCGCGATATTCGTCGGCCAGGTTGGTGATCTGCACCCCCAGATAGCCGCGCTCGATCGTTTCGCCGCGCATCAGGCGGGCGGTGATCGACTTGGCGGTCTCGGCCGGGATGGCGAAGCCGATGCCGACCGAGCCGCCGGTCGGCGAATAGATGGCCGAGTTCACGCCGATGACGCGGCCGTAGATGTCGAAGGTCGGCCCGCCCGAGTTGCCCCGGTTGATGGCCGCGTCGATCTGGATGTAATCGTTGTAGCCCGAGGGATCGATGTCGCGCGCCTTGGCCGAGACGATGCCGGCCGTGGCGGTGCCGCCCAGGCCGAAGGGATTGCCCACGGCGATGACCCAGTCGCCCACGCGGGGCTGGGCCGTCTCTTCGAAGCTGACGTATTTGAAGTCGTCGCCCTCGACCTTGATGACGGCCAGGTCGGTGCCCTGGTCGCGGCCGATCAGGCGGGCCGGCAGTTCGCGGCCGTCGGACATCTTCACCTTAATCTCGGTGGCGTCGGCGACGACGTGGTTGTTGGTGACGATGTAGCCGTCCTGCGAGATGAAGAAGCCCGAGCCGGCCCCTTGCGTCGTCTGCGGTTCGGCGTCCTGGCCCTGGCCGCCGCGGCCATTCGGCGGCACGAACTGGAACGGCAGGCCGGGGATCTGGAACAACCCTTGCGGCTGCTCGACCGGCACGGTCACGTCGATCTGCACCACCGCCGGCGCCACCTGTTCGAAGATGGTGGCGAAGCTGTTGGGCGCGCCGGGCGGGGGCGAGAAGCTGTCGCCGTTGGCGGGCACCGGGGTGATCCGGTTCACGGCCTGGGGCTCGGCGTGCGCGCCGGGCCAGGTGATGACGCCGCCGGCGGTCGCGGCCGCCGCCAGGGTCAGGCCGGCCGCGGCCCCCAGAATGAACTCCTTGCGCTTCAGCATCGTGGTCCTTGCGATCCTCTGTCCGGGCCGAGCGGGCCCGGGTCGCGTCTGATATAGGCCGATCCGCCCGAAGGCCAAAACCCGGCCGACGATCGTTGTTCCCGCCTAGCGCCCGTCGTGAGGCGAGGTTGCGTCAGGATCGCGGCGAAGGTTCTCATTTTGGAGAAGATCGTCCAGCCGGCGTTGCTCGTCCGCCGACAGGGGCGCGGGCTCCGCCGACGCCGCGCGACGGCGCGCCAGCAGCACCGCCCCGGCCGACAGCACCAGGGCGAACGGGCCGAACCACAGTAGCCAGGTCCCCGGCCGCACCGGCGGGCGGAACAGCACATAGTCGCCGAAGCGGCGCACCAGGTCGGCCCGCACCGCCGCGTCGTCGGCCCCGGCGGCGATCTCCTCGCGATCAGGCGGCGCATGTCGCCCGCGACGCCCGCCGGGCTGTCGGCGATGGATTCGTGCTGGCAGACCACGCAGCGCACGTCGGCGAACAGGGCGCGGGCGCGGGCCTCCTGCGCCGCGTCGGGCAGCGGACGGTCGGGCGCCGCCGCAGGCTCGGCCGCAACCAGCATCACGGCCAGGATCGGCGCGGCCAGCAGGACGGACAGGCGCTTCACGCCGGCTTCCTCCGCCGCGCGCCGACGCCCAGCCTCAGGCGCCGGTCCATCAGGGAAAGCGCGCCGCCCAGCGCCATGATCGCCGGCCCCAGGAAGATCAGCCGCGCCCACGGGTTCCAGTACAGGCGCACGGTCCAGGCCGGCCGGCCCGCGACCTCGGTCCGCTCGCCCAGCACCACATAGACGTCGTCCAGCCCGCGGAAATCCAGCCCCACCTCGGTCGTCGTCTGTCCCCCCGCGGGGAAGAAGCGGCGCTCGGGCGTCACCGTCGCGGCCCGCCCGGCGCCATCCGCGCGGCGCACCGTCAGCCGGCCCTGTTCGGCCAGATAGTTCGGCCCCTCCACCACCTGCACCTGGTCCAGCGTGACCGCCCACGGTCCGGCCGAGACGCTCTGGCCCAGGGTCAGGGCGCGCGCGGCCTCGGCCTTGAAGCCGGTCTCGACCACGGCGCCCAGGATGAAGACCCCCAGCCCCAGATGCGCCAGGGTCATGCCCCAGGCGCCCAGCGGCAGCCCCCGGAGCCGGCGCAGGCTCTCGGCCAGGGGCGCGCGCATCAGCCGGCCGCGTTCGGCGACCTCGGCCAGCGGCCCGGCGATCAGCCAGGCCCCCAGGGCGACGCCGGCGGCGGCCAGCGCCTTCCTCGGCTCGAACAGGGCGAAGGCGGCCAGGCCCGCGACCACGGCCAGGACCGCGGCGACCCACAGGCGCTGAAACGCCCCGGTCAGATCGCCCCGCTTCCACGCCAGCAGCGGCCCGGCCGGAAGGATCAGGAAGGCGACCGTCATCAGGGAACGAAGGTCGCGGCGAAATAGGGCGGGCCGACCGAGATGGTCGCGCCCGACGCCGCCTCCAGGATCAGCGGATAGAGGGTGCCCAGCAGCACCGTCGCCGCCGCCGCCGTCAGGAACAGGTTGTTCAGCACCAGCGCGCCCTCGCGGCTGACGGGGGCGAACATTCCGCCGCCCTTCAGCTGCGGGCTGCGCCAGGCGAACAGGGCGAAGGCGGCGCCGGCCGTGACGCCCAGGATGGCCAGCAGCATCAGCCCCCGCTGCGGATCGACGGCGAAGGCGTGAACGCTGGTCAGCACGCCCGAGCGCACCAGGAAGGCTCCCAGCATCGAGAAGGTGAAGGCCAGGAGCGCCAGGAAGACCGTCCATCCCGCCAGCGCCCCGCGCCGTTCCGTCACCACCGCGCTGTGCAGCAGGGCCGCCCCGGCCAGCCAGGGCATGAAGCTGGCGTTCTCCACCGGGTCCCAGAACCACCAGCCGCCCCAGCCCAGTTCGTAATAGGCCCAGAAGCTGCCCAGGGCGATGCCCACCGTCAGGAAGGCCCAGCTGGCCAGTGCCCACGGCCGCACCCAGCGCCCCCAGGCGGGCCAGAAGGCGGTCTGCGCCCGCCCCTCGATCAGGGCCGCGACGGCCAGGGAGAAGCAGACGGAAAAGCCGACGTAGCCGGCGTAGAGCAGCGGCGGATGCACGGCCAGCGCCGGGTCCTGCAGCAGCGGATTCAGCGACGCCCCCTGGAACGGGGCCGGGTCCAACCGGACGAAGGGGCTGGAGGTGAAGACGGCGAAGGCCAGGAACAGCGATCCCAGCGCGCCCTGGGTCGCGACCGCCGAGGCCTTCAGCCCGAACGGCAGGCCCCGCGCCCGCGCCAACGCGCCGCCGAACACCGTCAGCACCAGGCACCACAGCAACAGCGATCCCTCGTGGCTGCCCCAGGCGCCGGCGACCTTGTACAGCATCGGCTTGTCGGTGTGGCTGTTGCCCGCCACATTCGACACCGAGAAGTCGGACGTCACGAAGGCGTAGATCAGGGCGGCGAAGGCCAGGGCGACCGCCGCCGCCGCCGCCAGGGCCGCCCCCTCGCCCGCCCCGGCCAGCACCGGGCTGCGCCGCCAGCGCCCCGCCGCCGACATCGCGGTCTGCAACACCGACAGCGCCAGGGCCAGGACCAGGGCGAAGGTCCCGAACTCGACGATCATAGGGTCTCCCGGCCCTGGCCGGCGCCGGCGCCCTCAGGCCGCCATTCGCCCTTTTCCTTCAGGCGGTCGGCGACCTCGCGCGGCATGTAGTTTTCGTCGTGCTTGGCCAGGACCTGGCTGGCCTGGAAGACCCGGTCGGGGCCGAACGACCCCTGCGCCACGATGCCCTGCCCCTCGCGGAACAGGTCGGGCAGGTCGCCGTGATACAGCACCCGCGCGGTTCCGGCGTTGTCGGTGACGACGAAGGCCACCGAGCCATCGGCCGCCTTGTGCACGCTGCCCGCCTCGACCAGGCCGCCCGGCGGATGGGACGGCCCGCCGGCGCCGTCTCGGCCGTCGCCTCGGACGGGGAATAGAAGAAGGTCACGCTGTCCTGCATCGCCCACAGCGACAGGCCGACCGCCAGGGCCAGGATCGGCGCCGCGGCGGCGACGACCCACAGGCGGCGACGCGCCTTCGGCGATTTGGGCAGCCAGCTCATGCGGCGGACGATCCGGGAACGGCGAACGGAAGGCGCCGATATAGCCGCCGTGCGGCGCGGCGCCAAAGCGTCATTGCGCCCCCGCCGGGGGATCCGCCGCTCCAGGTCCTGGCGGCGCGGATCGCTGGGGTCCAGGGCGGCGATCAGCGGCGTCCACTGGGCGCGCGTCTGCGCCGCATCGCCGCGCCTCAGCGCCGCCTCGCCCAGGAAGAAGCGCGCGCCCAGCTGGTCGGGATCGTGGCGCACGGCCTCGCGGAAGGCGGCCTCGGCGTCGGTGCCGATCCGGTCGTCGTTGGCCCGCACCAGGCTTTCGCCCAGCCGCGCCCAGGCCTGGCCGTCGTCGGGACGCAACGCGACCAGACGACGGAAGGCCGAGGCCGCACCCAAGGGGTCGTCGGCCTGGAACCGCGCGGCGCCCAGCATGGCCAGCGCCTGCGGATCGTCGGGCCGCTCGCGCACCACGCGGGCGACCACGGCGGCCAGCTGCGGCGGCTGCAGCGCGTCCGGCGTCTCGGCCCATTGATCGACCCGGCCTTCGTAGCCCTGGTCCGGCAGGCCGGGCGCCCCGACCAGGACATAGAGGCCCAGCGCCGCCGCCGTCGCCGCCCCGATCCCGGCCAGCACCCACAGCCGGTCGCGGGGCCCGGCGCGGACCGGGCGGTCCGCCTGGGCCGCCTCGCCCGCCAGCAGCCGCCGCGCCGCCTCGGCCCGCGCCGCCGCGTGGGCGGCCTCGTCCATCAGGCCCCGCGCCTTCAGCCGGTCCAGTTCCTCGATCTCGCGCAGTCCCGCGGCGGTTTCCGCCCGGGGCGCCGCCGTCGCGCCGCGCCGCGCGCCGCCCAGCACCGCCAGGGCGGCCAGGGCGGCGGCGAGGCCAGTCATCATCCAGAAGACGATCATGGCCCGCCGTCTAGCCCATGCGGGCCGGCCGTCAAAGCGCCCGCGACGCCGCGCCCGCCGTGGCCCGCGCCGTCTCGGCCGTCGCCGCGCGCCGCCGCACGGTGCGCGCCGCCTCCAGCGCTTCGATCAGGGTCAGATAGCGCGCGGCGATCCCGACCAGCCGAAGCGCCCGGTCCACGTCCGGCGCCTCGCCGTCGGCGACGCTGTCCAGGGCCTCGTTGGCCCAGATGGTCAGATAGTCGGTCAGTTCGGCGTTCAGCCGCTGGCGGTCGGATTCGCTGCCGAACACCACCGCCGGTCCGCGCAAGGCCGTCACCAGTCCCAGCAGGGCCGCCGCCGCCTCGATCGGCTCGCCCTCGGTCGGCGCCTCCAGCCAGGGCGCCATGCGCGTCATCCGCCCGGCGATGGTCTGGCGTTTCATCGGCAAGGCCGCATGGGCCGCCGCCCCGGCCGAGCGCATCAGCCCCGACAGCTGGCCGGACAGCTTGACCCGCGCCATTCGCGTGGTCTTGCCCCACGGCGAGTCCGGACGCAGCTGCAGCGTCAGGTCCAGTTCCGACAGGACGGCGGCGCACCATTCCGCGTCGGTCACGGCGGCCTGGGCCTCCGCCTCGCCCGGCGCCGACCCCAGGGCGCCCAGCCGCGCCACCCGTTCCGTCACCGAGGCCAGCAGCCGGTCGACGAAGACCGCCATCTCCGAATGGCTGAGCACCAGTTCGTTGCCGGCCGAGCGGCTGGTCCGGGTGACGACGCGCAGCATCCGTTCGGCGTCGGCCACATGGGCGAACAGGATGTCGACGATCCGCCGGCCGCCCTGCTCGCCGACGGCGTTGGCGTCCTGGATCAGCAGCCGCAGCCCCGCCGCCTGCTCGTCGTCGGGCCGCTCCAGCCAGGCCGGCAGGCGCGGCAGGGCGCGGCGCGCCAGCGGTCCCAGGTCGAAACAGCCGGCCAGTTCCTCGCGCGCCTCCCGCGGGGCGTCGGGCCAGACCTGGCCGTGGCGGTCGCGCACGGCGGCGGCGGCGGCGGCGCACAGCCGGTCGGCGGCCGTCGTCCAGTCGCCCTCGGTCGGGCCCGCCCCGTCCAGCAGCGGCAGCAGGTCGGCCTCGCGCTCGGCGGCGACGCGCCAGGCGCGGTCGCGCGCGCCCGGGGGGAAGGTCAGGCCGGCGACGCCGTCCTGGCGGGGCGCGAACATCGGGGCCAGGGGCGCCAGGGCGATGTCGCGACGGCGGCGGCCGCGCCACTCGTCCTCGATCATCCGGGCCAGGTCGGCGGTGCGGTCGTCGGCCGCCCCCTCGACCGGAAAGCCGCCGCGCAGGCCGTCCAGCACCGCGTCGCCGCAGCGCTGGATGAGGCCCGTCAGGACCGACCGTTGCGTTTCGGATAGCGTGGCCAACCCCGTCTCCGCCGTTCGGCGACATGGTGGGCCGCCGAGATTAACAAGCGCTTGGCGTCACAGTTCGGCGGCGGGCAGCTCCAGCACCACCTTCAGCCCGCCCATGTCGCTGTCCCCCAGCCTCATCCGGCCGCCATAGGCCCGCGTCAGGTCGTCGACGATGGACAGGCCCAGGCCCGATCCCGGCGCGTCCTCGTCCAGGCGCGCGCCGCGCTTCAGCACCTCGGCGCGGGCGGCCTCGGGCAGGCCTGGCCCGTCGTCCTCGATCACCGTGACCAGCCGTCCAAGCCCGTCCGGCCCCGCCGACACGCGCACGCGCCGTCGGCTGAACTTGGCCGCGTTCTCGATCAGATTGCCCAGGATTTCCTGCAGGTCCTGCCGCTCGCCCAGGAAGGCCAGGCCGTCGGGCGCGCGCCAGTCGATCTCCACCCCCTTGTCGCGGAACACCTGCTCGATCATCACCGCCAGTTCGTCCAGCACCTCGGGCACGTCGGTCTTCTCGCCCAGGCCGTGGGCGGCGCGGGCGGCGGCGCGGGCGCGGCGCAGGTGGTGATCGACCTGGCCCTGCATCACCTTGGTCTGGCGCCGGACCAGTTCCGGCAGCGTCCCCTCGGCCGTCCCCGCTTCGGCCATCATCACCGAGATCGGCGTCTTCAGCGCATGGGCCAGGTTGCCGACGTGGGTGCGCTGGCGCTCCACGACCTCCTGATTGTGGTCCAGCAGGCGGTTGACCTGCTCGGCCAGGGGCTGGATCTCGACCGGATAGCTGCGCCCGATCCGCGCCGCCTTGCCCTTGCGGACATCGGCGATCTCGTTCCTCAGATCATAGAGGGGGCGCAGGCCGACCTGGACCTGGATGAAGACCGCCGACACCAGGCCGAAGCCCATCACCAGCAGGGCGATCCAGGTCACGGTGGCGAACTGGCGGGTGTCGGCGTCGATATTCGACCGGTCCAGCGCGGCCAGGAAGACGACCGGCTCGTCGTAGCGCGGGATGGACTTCATGCTGGCGGCCGCGCGCAGGGGCTCGCCCTTGGGGCCCACGGTGTTGAAGCTGATGACGTCGCCGAAGGCCGCGTCCAACCGGTCGGGCAGGTCCGGCGGGGTGTCCAGGTCGTAGTTCCACAGCGAGCGGGACCGCTCCAGCATCACCAGCCGCCCGTCCGCCCCCTCGCGCGCGATCGCCCAGTACTTGCCCGACAGCAGGCGCAGGGTGCGGGCGTCCTGGATCTGGGGCACGGCCTGGTCGCGCGGCGTGCGCGCCGCCGCAACCACGATCTCGTCGACCGTCTCGTTCAGCACGTTTCCCAGCCGGCGCAGGGCCGATTCCTGGAAGGCCTGGGTCAGGAACAGGGCCGCGATCACCAGGGCCAGCAGGATCCACGCCGCCGCCAGCCAGATCAGGCGCCGGGTCAGCGAACGGCCGGGCCGCCCGAACCAGCGGCCCCAGTCCCGCCGCGGCGGCCGCGCGGACGCGGGGGCCGGGGCCTCGTTCACGCCGCTTCGGTCTCGCCCGGCAGGGGCGTCAGCCGATAGCCCAGGCCGCGCACGGTCTCGATCCGATCCGATCCGACCTTCTTGCGCACCCGGCCGATGAACACCTCGATGGTGTTGGAGTCGCGGTCGAAGTCCTGGTCATACAGGTGCTCGACCAGTTCGGTGCGGCTGATGACCCGGCCCTGGTGCATCATCATGTAGTGCAGCAGCCGGTATTCCAGGCTGGTCAGGCGCAGGGGCTCGCCGTTGACGCTGGCCCGCGCCGCGCGCGGGTCCAGCCGCAGGCCGCCGCACGACAGCGTCGCCGAGGCGTGGCCGGCCGAGCGGCGCAGCAGCGCGCGCAGCCGCGCCAGCAGCTCCTCGGTATGGAAGGGCTTGGTCAGATAGTCGTCGGCCCCGGCGTCGAAGCCCGCCACCTTGTCCGACCAGGCGCCGCGCGCGGTCAGGATCAGCACCGGCGTCGCCTTGCCCTCGCGCCGCCAGCGCTCCAGCACCGACACGCCGTCGATCTTGGGCAGGCCCAGGTCCAGCACGATGACGTCATAGGGTTCGTTCTCGCCCAGATAATGGGCTTCCTCGCCGCCCGGGGCGTGATCGACCGCATAGCCGGCGTCGCCCAGGGCCGTCTTCAGCTGACGCGACAGGTCCGCGTCGTCCTCGACCAGAAGCACGCGCATCAGTTCGGCCTGCGACGCTGGGTGTTGTTGTCGTTTCCGCCCTGGCTGGTGCGGCCGGTCTGGCCGTCGACCACGACCTCGCGCACCCGGCCGTCGCGCTCGACCAGCACGGAATAGTCGCCGTTGCGGCGCGGCTGGGTGTCGATCACGCGGCCGCCGCCGGCCTGGCCGCCGCGTCGGCGGGCCTCGTCCGGGCTGACGCGCGGCGCGGGCCGCTCCTGCGACTGCTGACGTTGATCGCGCGACTGGGCGACCGCCTCCGTCGACAGGACGGGAGCGAAGGCCAGGGCCGCGACGGCGACGATGAGACTGGCGGGTTTGCGGAACATGGCGGTCGATCTAGCCCCGTGCGCCTGAACAGGCGCTGAATGGTCCGTATAGGTGAAATGGGCGGCGCGGCAAAACCAAGGAACGGTGATCGTGACCGATTTCTCATCTGGATGAACCGAACCTGATCGTCCCTGTTCAGATCGGGCTCAGCCGCCGGGTGGTCATCTGGCCTCATCGCTGGTCGCCCCGACCGGCGCCGAAAACGAGGAGTCCTCCCATGCGGAAGTTCGTCATCACCGCCGTCGCCCTGGCCGCCGTTTCGGTCGCCGCGCCGTCGTTCGCCCAATCCTATCATCGCCCGGCGCCGCACGCCGTCAGCTACGGCTCGTGGCAGTCGATCAACGCCCGCCAGGCCAATCTGGACCGCCGCATCGACCAGGGCGTCCGCACCGGCCAGCTGAGCCGCCGGGAAGCCACCCGGGTGCGCGGCGAATTCGCCAGCCTGCTGCGTCTGGAAGCCAACTACCGCCGCGGCGGCCTGAGCGCCTGGGAGCGCAACGACCTGGATCGTCGCTTCGACCGCCTGTCGGCCCAGGTCCGCTACGAGCGTCGCGACCGCGACAACCGCCGCGGCTGATTTCGTCACGACGACCTCAGGGGTCCGCGCGCTCCCGCAGCGCGCGGACCCTTTGTCTGAGGTGCGGCAGGACCTCGGCCTCGAACCAGGGATTGCGCTTCAGCCAGGCGGTGTTGCGCCATGACGGGTGCGGCAGGGGCAGGACCGCCGGGCCGTAGTCGCGCCAGGCCCGCACCGTCTCCGTCATGTTGGCCTTGGCCCGTCCGCCCAGCGCCCAGGCCTGGGCGTAGCCGCCGACCAGCAGGGTCAGCTCCACCGCCGGCAGGGCCTCCAGCAAGCGCGGCCGCCACAGCTCGGCGCAGCGCCGCGGCGGCGGATAGTCGCCGCCTTTCGGAGCGGTTCCCGGATAGCAGAAGGCCTGGGCCGCCACCCCGATGCGGGGATCGCCGTAGAAGGTCTCGTAATCCACCCCCATCCAGTCGCGCAGCCGGTCGCCCGAAGGGTCGGTGAAGGGCCGCCCGCTCTCGTGCACCCGCCGACCCGGCGCCTGGCCGCAGATCAGCAGACGCGTCTCGGGCGAGACCCAGACCACCGGCCGGGGCGTATGCGGCAGCGCCCCGGCGCAGGCGCGGCAGGCGCGGATGTCGGCGACGACCGCGTCGAGGTCAGTCGTCATCGCCTTCTTCGACCGGCGGGCGGCGGCTCAGGGCCAGGGCCGTCTCCTCCTCGGTCGGCAGCCGCAGCCGGGTCACGCCCCGGAAGTCGTCCGGATCGACGGGCTTGCCCTTCTTGGTGATGGTCAGACGGCCCTGGCGCATCAGCCCCAGCGCGGTCGTGCGCACCTTGGGCAGCATGCGCTGCCACTGTTCGGGCTGCAGCGCCTTGGCCACCTCGGCCGGCTCTATGCTCTTGCCCGGGCCGAGGGCGGACAGTTTTTCGAAAATTGCGGCTTCGATCGGATCGCTCATCGCGCCTATATGCTGCACCGCACGCTCAGAAGTAAGACCAAGACATGGCCAACAAGATCACCGTGACCGAGGGCGAGTTCGCCGGCTGGCAGACCTACGACCACCACGCCACCTTCGACACCGTCGTGGGACCCTTCTACGGCCGCCCGGACCCGGACGGCCAGATGCGCTGCGCCTTCCGCGCCGAGCCCAAGCACATGAACGCCGGCGGGCGGATGCACGGCGGCTGCCTGATGACCTTCGCCGACATCGCCCTGTTCCAGATTGCCTATCAGGAGCTGGAAGGCGCCTCGGGCGTCACGGTGCAGCTGGATTCCACGTTCATCGACGGCGCCTATGTCGGCGAACTGATCGAGGCGACCGGCCAGGTCAGCAAGGCCGGCAAGAGCCTGATCTTCGTGCGCGGCCAGATCACCGCCGGCGAGCGTCTGCTGATGACCTTCTCGGGCGTGATCCGGAAGTTCACGCCCAGGTGATCGGGTCAGACCAGCAGGACCTGGACGTCATAGTCGATCAAGGTCCGGTCGGACGTGACCAACGTCGCACCTTCTATCTGGGCCTGCGCGACGATCAATCGATCGAAGGGATCCCGATGAATCCAAGGCAGGCTGGAGACTTGCCAGGCATGACGAACGTTCACCGACAGGAACCGACAGTCCTGGGCCTGCAACTCCTCGATGAAGCGCTCGTTGATATCGAGCTTGCCGAGAGAGCGCTTGATCGCGACTTCCACCACGGACACGGCGCTGACGACTATTTCGTTGGACGTGTCGCCCAGTCGTTCAAGGGTTAAGCCCGACAATCTCTCGGGCTTCGCGATCAGCCAGATCGCGACGTTGGTGTCGAGCAGGTATCTCAATCCGTGGGGCTCGGATCGCCCGGAGAGATTTCGCTTTCATAGAACATGCGGGCGATCTCCTCGTTGGTTTCGGGGCTGTCCCAATCGTCCGCCAAGTGGATTTCGTCTCGCATCCGGCCGAACTCCCGCTTCCTTTTCGGACTCTCCTCCGGCTGGATCGGATTGAGCCGCACCAGCGGCCTGCCCGCCTTGGCGATCACCACCTCCTCGCCCGCCAGCGCGCGTTCGATCAGCTTCGACAGCGTGGTCTTGGCTTCGTGGATGTTCGCGGTGACGGCCATGCCGGTAAGCTAACCTAGCTAACCCGAATTTTCAATCACACCCCCGCCTGCGCCGCCGGCCGCGCGCGGCACGTCTCCAGCCAGCGCGCCAGGTTCTCCAGCTCGGCCGGCGGGCGGTATTTGATCAGCCGGCCGAAATCCAGGCCCACCACGGCGACGATGTCGGCGATGGTGAAGCGGTCGGCGATGAATTCGGTGTCGGCCAGGCGCCGGTCCAGCGTCTTCATGAACCTCTCGGCGCCCGCGCGATTGTACTCGGCCACCTGGGGCTGCGGCGTCTCCAGCACCGCCAGGGCCGGATGGCTGAAGCGCACGGTCAGCATCATCGGATTGGCCAGATAGATTTCGCACCGGCGCATCCACATCTCGATGACGGCCTGCTCCTTCGGGTCGCGGCCGAACAGGTTCGGCTCCGGATGCAGCGCCTCCAGATAGCGGCCGATAGCGATCGATTCCGTCAGCCGGGTTCCGTCAGCCAGCTCCAAGGCCGGAACGTGCGGCACGCCGAACTTCGCCCGGTAGTCGGGCGTGCGGTGTTCGCCCGACATGATGTCGATCTCGACGACCTCGACGTCCTGGATGCCCTTCTCGGCCATGATCCAGCGGACCCGGCGCGGGTTGGGCGCGCGGTGTGAGGTGTACAGCTTCATAGCGGCGTTCCCGTTGCGTTTGGAAACGCTACTGCGCGAACACCGCCGCGGGCAAGGCGCCGACGATGGCCGCGCTCATCAAGGTGGCCATGAAGCCGGCGAACAGGGCCTTCCAGATCAGGCCCAGCACCTCTTCGCGCCGCTCGGGCATCAGGACCGACAGGCCGGTCACCGTGATGCCGACCGAACCGATGTTGGCGAAGCCGCACAGGGCGTAGGTCATCAGCATCCGCGTGCGCTCGCTCATCTCGCCCGCCGGAATGCGACCCAGGTCGATGAAGGCGACGAACTCGGTCAGGGTCAGTTTGACGCCCAAGAGCCAGCCGGCCTTGCCCGCCTCGGACGCCTCGACCCCCGTCAGCCAGGCCAGGGGGGTGAACAGCACGCCCAGCATCCGCTCGACCGTCAGCGGCTCGCCGAACACGACGAAACCGCTCAGCATCACATTGACCAGAGCCACCAGCGCCACGAAGACGATCAGCACCGCCGAAATGTTCAGCACCACCATCAGCCCGTCCGACGTGCCTTTGGAGATGGCGTCGATGGCGCTGTCGTACTTCAGCGCGGAATCGTAGCTGATGGCCTGGGCGGCCTCCTTGTTGGGCTCCGGCACGATGATCCGCGCCAGCAGCACCCCGGCGGGCGCCGAGACGATGGAGGCGACCAGCACGTGCCCCGCCGCATTGGGCAGGGTCTGGGACAGGATGCTGGCGTAGGCCACCATGGTCGAACCCGCGACGGTGGCAGGCCGACGGTCATCATCAGGAAGATCTCCGACCGGCTCAGCTTGTCCAGATAGGCCTTGATGACGATCGGGCTCTCGATCGTGCCCAGAAAGATGTTGGCCGCCACCGCCAGGGCCGAGGCGCCGCCCAGACCCATGGTCCGCTGGAACAGGAAGCCGAAGCCCCGGATCAGCCACTTCAGGATTTTCCAGTGCCACAGCAGGGCCGACAGGGCCGAGATCACCAGGATCAGCGGCAGCACGTTGAAGGCGAAGGTGAACAGCGCCCCCTCGTTGGCCACCGCATAGGGCTGCTCGCCGCCCGCCAGATAGCCGAACACGAACCGCGTGCCCTGGGCCGTGGCGGCCGCCAGGCCGTCGATGGCGCCCGTCACCGCCGCCAGCACGCCGCGCGATCCGGGGATGGCGAACAGGGCCAGGACCAGCGCCGCCTGCACCGCCACCGCGCCCAGCGCCAGCTTCCACGGGAACACCCGGCGGTTCTCCGAGATCGCCCAGCACAGGGCGACGATGACGACCAGGCCGAACAGGCTCTGGAGGTTCAGGAGGCTGAACATGAAGTCGGATTCCCACGCCGCGCGGCGGCTTCATCCGCTTCAAGGACAAGTTGACGCGGCTGGCAAGGGCGCCGGGGCCTCAGTCCAGACGGAAAACCCGATCCAGGCTGGCCGCGCCGGGCCCGCGCGCGATCAGATAGACCAGCGGCCCGGCCCACAGCAGGTGGGTGGGCCAGCCGGTCGGCACGACGAACAGCTGGATCACCGCCGTCATCAGCAGCAGGCCGATCGCCGCCGGCCGGGTCAGCAGGCCCAGCACCAGCAGGATCGGCAGGGCGTGTTCGGCATAGGTCGCCAGATGCGCCGCCAGGTCCGGCGGCAGCAGCGGCACGCGGTACTCCTCGGCGAACAGATACTCCGTTGACGGCGACAGGGTCAGCAGGCCGTCGACCTTGGTGCGGCCGGACAGGAAGAAGGGCGCGGCGACGCCGACGCGCAGCAGCAGGGCCAGCGGCCATTCGGGAACGGCGTCGGTGAGGCGCTGGTGGAAACGGGCGATGACGGTCATGGGTTCGGTCTCTGGATGGTTTCGAAGACGCCGAGCGCGATCAGGCCGGCGAACAGGGCGGGGACGTCCAGGCCCGGCTGGGCCGACTGGGCGGAAAGCGCGGCGGCGCCGAAGGCGCGGCCCTTGCGGCAGGCGCCCAGGAAGACCCATTCGGCGCGGGTCAGGCGGCGCGCCCGGACCTCGGCGTCCGGACGGTGGACCAGCAGGCCCTCCGGCTCGGCGCGCCAGGCCAGTTCGGCCCCGGACTGAGGATAGCGGTGCGCCAGCCACAGCGAAGGCGCGGTCCAGTCGAACCAGAACAGGCGCGCCGACGGGTGCAGCCGGGCGGGGACGCCGGTCAGGGCCAGGCCCAGGGCCGCGGCCTGACGGGCGTTCAGCGTGCGCGCGTCCGGCGCCAGGTGCGCCTCGGTCCAGGCGCGGTCCAAGCGCGCGGCGCGCCAGATAGGCCATCTCCCGCGCCGGCTCGAACCGGGCCAGCCAGTCGGGAAAGCCCGCGCCATAGGCGGCCAGGACGGGATCGTCGCCGGGCTGTTCCTCGACGAACTCGCGCGCGGCGGCGCGGAACCATTCGCCGCCAACCAGCTGCGACACGGTCGGATAGTTGGCCTCCAAGGCGTCGATGCGGCCTTTGATGGCGGTGTTGCGATAGACGGCGACGGCGCCCAGCGTTCGGTCGTCCGGCGCCAGATGCGGCCACAGATCGTCGAACCGGCCCTGAAGCGCGGTCTCGAAGGCGTCGTGAAAGGCGGTCATGCGTGGGTCTCCACGGCGGCCAGCGCGTCGGCGGCGCGGGCCTGTTCGGCCAGAAGCTCGGCAAAGGCGGGGACCTGTCCGTCCCGCTCGATCAGGGTCGGCCGGGCGCCGATGCGGTCGACTAGGCGCCGGTGCAGGCGCCAGACGGCCTCGTCGACCGGGGCGTCGTGGCTGTCGATCAGCAGGCTTTCGCCCCAGACCGGATCGGGGCGATGCCCCGCCAGGTGGATTTCGCCGACCAAGTCGCCGGGCACGGCGTCCAGCCACGCCTCGGCCGACAGGCCCATGTTGGCGGCGCTGACGTGCACATTGTTGACGTCCACCAGCAGGCCGCAGCCGGTGCGCCGGGCGATCTCGACCAGAAAGTCGACCTCGTCCCACTCATGACCGGCCATCGGCAGATAGGCGGTCGGGTTCTCGATCAGCAGGCGGCGTCCCAGATGTTCCTGCGCCTCTTCAACGTGGTCGCAGACCAGTCGCAGCATCTCGCGGCTGCGCGGGACCGGCAGGAGGTCAGGGTGATAGACGTTCCCGCGCCGCGACCAGGCCAGATGTTCGGACACCACGAAGGGCTCGAACCGATCGATCAGGGCGCGGAAGCGGGCCAGGTGCGCGCGGTCGGGGCGCTCGTCCCCGGCCAGCGACAGGCCCACGCCGTGCAGCGACAGCGGCCGGCGCGCGCGATGCGCTCCAGCCAGGTCAGGCGCGGCCCGCCGGCGACCATGTAGTTCTCGGGATGGACCTCGAACCACAGGCCGTCCTGCGCGCCGACCGCCGGCTGGCCGTCCGCCTCGGCATAGTGCTGGGGCTTCAGACCGAGCCCGGCGGTCGGGGCGACGGACATCAGCGGTTCGGAATGGCGGTCAGCGAGCCATTGCCCTTGGGCGTCTGGATCGAGGTGCAGGTGCCCTTGGCGACCAGCTTCCAGGCGTTGCCCTGATAGTCGCGCACCGAGGTGCCGGCGCAGGTGGTGCCGGGGCCGGCGGCGCAGTCGTTCTGGCCGGCCTTGGCCACGCCGTAGCACTTCTCCATCGCGCGTTCCTGCTCGGCGGAGGGACGGTTTTGCGCGGCGGCGGCGTGGGCGCCCAGGGCCAGAAGGGCGCCGGCGCCGATCGCGATCTTGGCGGAGGTGGCGAGGGTGGTTTGCATCGGGGTCGTCTCCTGTAGGGGACCGGTCCGGGGCGGAGCGGCCTGACGGGAGAGGGTTCGTCGCGACGGCGGCGCAGGTTACGAAAAAAGTCCTCGAGGAATTTCCGCGCCGTCGTGTAACCATCGACCGGTCCGACGCGAATGGAACGCTGCGTGGTCGACAGGGAAGCCGAGCTCAAGCGTCTGATGTTGCGGGGTCTCGATGGCGACGCCGCGGCCTGGCGCGCCCTGCTGTCCGAGATGCGCGGCGCCCTGACCCCCTTCTTCAAACGTCGCCTGATCGGCTGCGAGGCCGATGCGGAGGATCTCGTGCAGGACTGTCTGATCGCCATCCACGCCAAGCGCGCGACCTATGACCGGTCGCTGCCGTTCACGGCCTGGGCCTATGCGATCGCCCGCTACAAGCTGATCGACCATTTCCGCCGCCTGGGCCGGCGCCCCGACGTGCCGCTGGAGGAGGCCTCGGTCCTTCTGGCCGAACACACGGTCGAGGACGGCGTCATCCGCCGCGACTTGAAGACGGTCCTGTCCATCTGCCGCTGCGCCAGCGCCGCCTGATCGAGGACGTGCGCATCGGCGGTTTCAGCCTGGCCGAGGCGGCCGCCCGCAACGGCTTCACCGAGGGCGCGGCCAAGGTCAGCGTCCACCGCTCCATGAAGACGCTGTCCGCCAGCGTGAAGACCGATGAAGACTGACGACCTGATCGACGCCCTGGCGGCGGGACTGGAACCCGTCGCGCCCGCGCGGATGGACCCGGCATGGCTCTGCTGGGCGGGCGGCGCGGCGACGGTCGCGGTGGCCCTGCTCCTGGGCGTCCGCCCCGACCTGACCGAGGCGCTGCAGGCGCCGACGCCCTGGCTCAAGGCGATCTACACCGCCCTTCTGGCGGGGGCGGCGATCCGGCTGGCCACGCGCCTGGGGCGTCCCGGCATCGACGCGCGCCCGGCGGCGGCGATGCTGCTGGCGGTGGTGGCGGCCGCCGTCCTGTGGGGCGGGATTGAGACGGCGATGACCCCGGCGGACCAGCGCATGGCCGGCTGGCTGGGCGGAACCTGGACCGTCTGCGGGCGCAACATCGTGCTGGCGTCGGCCTTCGCCGCGCCGCTGGTCTTCCTGTCGGCGCGCAAGCTGGCCCCCACGCGCCCGACGGCGGCGGGCCTGGCGCTGGGCGTGGCGGCCGGCGGCATCGCCGCGACCGCCTACGGCCTGCTGCATTGCGGCGAGGCGACGGCAGCCTTCGTCGCCACCTGGTACACGCTGGGCGTGGCCGCGGCGGGCCTGATCGGCGCCGTGGTCGGCCGTTTCGCCCTGCGCTGGTGACGCCCTACAGCTGGCGGCGCACCAGCCTGCCGTAGTGCTCCATCAAGTCCAGCGACAGGGCGCCGGGCGTGAAGCGATAGTCGCCGATCTCGCTGACCGGGGTCACCTCGACCGCCGTGCCGGTCAGGAAGCATTCGGAGAAGTCCGACAGTTCCTCCGGCCGGATGTCGCGCACCACCACCTCGATCCCCTTGGCCTGGGCGATCTCGATCACCGTCTGGCGGGTGATGCCGTCCAGGATGTGGTCGACCCTTGGCGTGTGCAGCACGCCGTCCTTGACGAAGAAGACGTTGGCGCCGGTCGCCTCGGCCACGAAGCCGCGCCAGTCCAGCATCATGGCGTCGGCGAAGCCGCGCCGCTCGGCCGCGTTCTTGGACATGGTGCAGATCATGTACAGACCCGCCGCCTTGGCCGTGGTCGGGGCGGTGGCCGGATCGGGGCGGCGCCACTTGGACCATTCCAGCCGCAGGCCGCGCGCCTTGACCTCGGGGTCGAAATAGCTGGGCCAGTCCCACACGGCGACGGCCAGGTGCACCTTGTTGTTCAGGGCCGAGACGCTGGTCTGCTCCGGCCCCAGGAAGGCGACGGGCCGCACGTAGCAGTCGGTCAGGCCGTTCCGGGCGCAGGTGTCGTTGCAGATGGCGTCGATCTCGGCGACGCTGTAAGGGATTTCGAAATCGAGCAGTTCGGCCGACCGCTTCAGGCGCTCAGAATGGGGCGTCAGCTTGAAGATTTCGCCGCCATACATACGCTCACCCTCGAACACGGACGATCCGTAATGCAGGGCATGGGTCAGAACGTGCGTTTTCGCTTCCCGCCAGGGCACGAAATCGCCATCTACCCAGATCCAGCCGTCACGATCGTCGAAAGGAACGAAGGCCATTGCAATACGTCTCCCGCGGAACTGAGGGTGTTAGACCCGCCCGAATCGCTCAGGTCAACGCCTTGAGCGGGGAGAAGGCCGCATGAGCCTGACGGAATCGCGTCCTTACGGCCGTTCCGGGCCGATCGCGGGACCCGGCGTGGGCCGCCATCTGCTGATCGTCGACGACGACGACCGCATTCGTGAGCTGCTGAAGGAGTTCCTCTCGCGCGAGGGCTACCGGGTCACGGGCGCCGCCCACGCGGCGGCGGCCAAGCGGATGATGGAGCTGATCGAGTTCGACCTGGTCGTGCTGGACGTCATGATGCCCGGCGAAAGCGGCCTGGACCTGACCACCTGGGTTCGCGAGAAGGCCGAGACCTCCAAGACCCCCGTCCTGCTGCTGACCGCCCGGGGCGACGCCGAGGACCGGATCGAGGGCCTGTCGCGCGGCGCCGACGACTATATGGCCAAGCCGTTCGAACCGCGCGAACTGGTGCTTCGGATCGAGGCCATCCTGCGCCGCACGGGCGGCAAGCCCCTGACCCCGCGCGAGATCAAGCTGGGCGCCGCCGTCTTCGACATGGAGCGGCTGGAGCTGACCCGCGAGGGCAAGCCCCAGCGCCTGACCGAGGCCGAGGCGCAGCTGCTGAAGACCCTGGCGCTGCACGCCCACGCCCCGGTCGAGCGGATGAGCCTGTCGCCCGACACCGCCGACATCACCGGCCGCGCGGTCGACGTCCAGGTCACGCGCCTGCGCCGCAAGCTGGAGGCCGACCCCAAGAACCCGCGCTATCTCCAGACCGTGCGCGGCGTCGGCTACATGCTGGCGCCGGACTGAGCCCCGGAGCGCGCCATGCGGCTGCTGCCCGCCTATCTGTGGCCGCGCTTCCTGAAGCGGCGCCTGCCCACCTCGCTGTGGGGCCGGTCGCTGCTGATCATCGTCCTGCCGGTGCTGGTGATGCAGACGGCGGTGACCTGGATCTTCTTCGACGCCCACTGGCAGACCGTGACCGCGCGCCTGTCGGAGGGGCTGGCCGGCGACATCGCCTGGGCGGTCGAAAGCTACGAGGACGATCCGACGCGCGAGAACCTGGACCGGATCGCCGAACGGGCCGAACGATCCATGTCCCTGTCCATCGCCTTGCAGGAGGACCGCACCCTGCCCACCGAGCAGCGCCGCGGGGCCATCGGCGTGGTCGACCGGGTGCTGGACCGGGCGCTGGCGGGCCGGCTGGACCGCCCCTACTGGTTCGACACCACCCGCTACCCCGCCTATGTCGACATCCAGGTGCAGGAGCCGCAGGGCGTGCTGCGCATCATCGCCCCGCGCGAACGGGCGGTGGCGACCCAGCGCACATCTTCGTGCTGTGGCTGGCGGTGGCGACCATCCTGCTGATGGGGGTGGCCATCCTGTTCATCCGCAACCAGGTGCGCGCCATCGAGCGGCTGGCCGACGCCGCCGAGGCCTTCGGGCGCGGCGAGACCGTGCCGCGCTTCAAGCCGCACGGCGCGCGCGAGGTCCGGGCCGCCGCCACCGCCTTTCTGGCCATGCGCGACCGCATCCAGCGCCACATCGACCAGCGCACGGCTCTTCTGGCCTCGGTCAGCCACGACCTGCGCACGCCCCTGACCCGTCTGCGGCTGGAACTGGCGCTGGCCCCGCCCTTCAAGCGCCAGGCCGCCATGCGCGGCGACCTGGACGAGATGGAGCACATGATCGACGAATACCTGGACTTCGCCCGCGGCGAGGCCGGGGAGCCGCCGGCCCCCGTCGTCATCCCCGATCTGCTGGAGGCCGCCGCCGCGGACGCCCGCCGCGTGGGCGCCGAGGTCGAGGTGGTCGCCCCGCCGGCCTGACCACGGCCGTGCGCCCCCTGGCCTTCAAGCGCGCCCTGGTGAACCTGACCGGCAACGCCGCCGCCCACGGCGACCGGGTGCGGCTGTCGGCCCGTCCCCTGGCCTCGGGCGGGCTGGAGATCCTGGTCGAGGACGACGGGCCGGGCATTCCCGAGGGGTTGCACGAGGAGGCGTTCCGCCCCTTCTCGCGCCTGGACGAATCCCGCAACCAGAACCGCAAGGGCGTGGGCCTGGGCCTGGCCATCGCCCGCGACGTGGCGCGCGGCCACGGCGGCGAGGTGACCCTGGGGCGCAGCGACCTGGGCGGGCTGAAGGCGATCATCCGCCTGCCGACGCCGGTTTCCACCGCCGCCCCCTCTAGCGAAACGGCGCCCTAGGGGTCATCTTCAGGTCCGACAGGGACTGGAGATGGATCACCATGCGTAAATCGCCTTTCTTCGCGCCCGCCGCCGCCGTGGCCGCCGCCCTCGCGGTCGCCGGCGCCGCCCAGGCGCAACCGGAGGCCGCTCAATCGGCCGTCAACGTCACCCTGGGCGCGGAGCTTCAGAGCCGCGTCGACAAGCTGGGCGACCGAGAAGTCGGCGAACAGGTCGCGCGCCTGCAGACCGAGGTCGAACAGGCCCTGTCCCAGCGCTATCCCGGCGCCTCGGCCCAACTGGTGCTGACCGACCTGAAGCCCAATCGTCCGACCATGCAGCAGATGCGCGACACCCCGGGCCTGGACCCGATCCGCAGCGTCTCGATCGGCGGCGCGGCGGTCGAGGGAACCATCGTCACCGCCGACGGCGAAAGCCGCCCGGTGAAGTTCTCCTACTTCTCGCCCAGCATCCGCGACGTCTATGGCTACGGGGTCTGGCACGACGCCGATCGCGCCTTCGACCGTCTGGGCGCGGGCATCGAGCGCGGGCGCTACTGACGCCTTAGAGCGTCAGCCCATCTCTCGGTTGCGGCGCACCGCCGCCGCAACCGTTTCCCGCAACGCCGTCGTCAGCCGGCCGTCCTGGTCCAGGGCGTCCAGACCCGCCCGGGTCGAGCCGCCGGGCGAGGCGATGCGCGCGATCAGGGTCTCCAAGGCGTCGTCGCCCATGGAGTCCGCCGCCGAACGCAGGGTCGCGCGCGCCAGCACGTCGGCCGTCTGCTTGTCCAGGCCCGCCGCCTGGCCGCCGCGCGCCAGCGCTTCGGTGAAGGCGTACACATAGGCCGCGCCCGATCCGGCGACGGCGGTCGCGGCGTCCATCAGGCCTTCGTCCGGCAGGTCGACCGTCTCGGCCATCGGCTCGAACAGGGCGCGTCCCAGCGCCCGCGCCGCGGGATCGGCCGCCCAGACCGAGGCCACGCCCCGGCCGCGCGACACGCCCGTCGTCGGCATCACCCGCCCGATGGGCCATCCGCCCAGCCCTTCGGCCAGGGTCGGCGCCGTCACGCCCGCCATCACCGACAGGATCACCGCCTGGTCGCCCAGGAAGGGCAGCAGCGGCGGCATCACCGTGCGCCACATCGCCGGCTTGACCGCGATCACCACGGCGCGCGCGTCCCTCAGCGCCTCGGGCTCGGGATTGATCCGCGCGCCGCGCGCCCGCGCCGCCTCCGAGGCCGGCTTTTCGGACGGGGTCAGGACGATCAAATCGGCGGGCGCGACCGCGCCGGTCAGCAGCCAGCCCTCCAGAATGGCGGACCCCAGCCGGCCGCAGCCGACCAGGACGACGGGACCGGAAACCGCCATCAGGCCGTGCCGACCGTCTCGAACAGGCAGGCGTCGATCGCCTCCTGCGGCTTCTTGTTGCCCCGGACCATGAAGTCGAAGGCGGGATAGTAGCGGTCCGCCGCCTCGATGGCCGCGTCGATCATCGACGCCGCCTGGGCCAGGGTCGGCCGCTCGCCCAGCGGCAGGGCCAGAGAGTGGCGGAAGACGATCTCGCCGTCCTCGGCCCACACCTCGAAATGGCCCATCCAGGTGCGCTGGTTGATCAGTCCGACCAGTTCATAGGCCGCCGTCTTGCGGCTCTTGGCCACGCGCAGGTCCAGGGCGCAGCACAGCTGCAGGCAGTCGCCCTCGGGCCGCCAGGCGAACCACAGCTCGTAGTCCTTCCAGTCGCCGGCCAGGGAAAAGGCCAGGTCCCCGTCGTCGGTGCGGTCGAACGGCAGGTTCTCGGCCGTCAGCACATGTTCGACGACTTCCAGCGGGTCGACGGGGATCTCCACCTCTTCGGGCCGGGCTGCGTCCATGGAGAGCAATCTCGATTCTGACTCAGGCCACGCGATTCGCGACCGTTAACGGGACGTTAGGCGTGTTCGCGGATTCGGCTCAACCGGCTGCGTCCTGCGGGGAGTTCCGCCTGTGGACGTTCCCTTGCGAGGCTTGCCGGCGGGCTTTTCCGCCGCCTTCAGCGCCGCGATCTCGGCGCGCAGGGCCGCGATCTCGTCCTTCAGCACGTCGAATTCGTCGCGGCGCACCAGATCCATCTCGGCCGCCAGGCGGTCGGTCTGGGCGCGCCAGGCGGTCCTGGCCTCTTCCCCCGCCGCCTGGGCCAGGCCCATCGCCCCGGTCGTCAGCTTGGCGAACTCGTCGAGGAGGGGATTTCGGGTCTGCATGGTCGGCTCCGAATCGAGCAGGGTTAACGAAGGTTTGCGCCATATGGTGAACGAAACCTTGATGGCCATGCGATGGCGTCGCGCGAACGGGCGAAGCGCCCTATATCCCCGGCGATGACCGAGGAGCCGCTCACCGACCTTAAGGCCGCCGCGCTGATCGCCGACGAGGCGCGGCGCGCGCCCGACAAGCCGGGCGTCTATCGCATGTACGGCGAGGACGGGACGTGCCTCTATGTCGGCAAGGCCCGCAGCCTGAAGAAGCGCATCGTCCAGTACGCCCAGGGGCGGTTCCACACCCAGCGCATCGGCCTGATGGTGTCGCTGACCCGGTCGATGGAGCTGGTGGTCACGGCGTCCGAGACCGAGGCCTTGCTGCTGGAATCCAACTTCATCAAGAAGCTGAAGCCGCGCTTCAACGTGGTGCTGCGCGACGACAAGTCCTTCGCCGAACTGATGATCCGGCGCGACCACCGCGCGCCGCAGGTCCGAAAGCATCGCGGCGCCCACACCATCAAGGGCGACTATTTCGGCCCCTTCGCCTCCACCTGGGCGGTCAACAACACGCTGAACACCCTTCAGAAGGCCTTCCTGCTGCGGTCCTGCTCGGACAGCGTCTATGAGACCCGCACCCGCCCGTGCATGCTGCACCAGATCAAGCGCTGCTCGGCGCCCTGCACCGGCCTGATCAGCCTTGAGGACTATGGCGAGCTGGTCACCGAGGCCGAGCAGTTCCTGCGCGGCAAGTCGCGCGCCGTCATCGGCCGCCTGTCCCAGGAGATGCAGGCCGCGTCCGACGACATGGACTTCGAACAGGCGGCGCGCATCCGCGACCGCATCCGCGCCCTGTCGGCCATCGCCATGGAGAATTCCGTCAGCGCCGAGGGCCTGGCCGAGGCGGACGTCTTCGCCCTGCATTCCGACGGCGGCCAGGCCTGCGTCCAGGTCTTCTTCTATCGCGCCGGCCAGAACTGGGGCGGGCGCGCCTATTTCCCGCGCGTGGACAAGTCGGACACGGATCCGGAGATCCTGGCGTCGTTCCTGGGGCAGTTCTACGAGGACAAGCCGGTTCCGCGCCTGATCCTGTCCAACGTCCGCCCGCACGAGCTGGAACTGCTGGAAGAGGCCTTCTCGATGAAGGCCAAGCAGGCCGACGGCCGGCGCGTCGTCGCCATCGAGCGTCCCCAGCGCGGCGACCGCAAGGCCCTGGTCGACCACGCCCTGACGAACGCCCGCGAGGCCCTGGGCCGCCGCCTGGCGGAAAGCTCGGCGCAAGGGAAAATCCTGGACGAGGTGTGCGAGGCCTTCGGCCTGGAGGCCCGACCCGAACGGATCGAGGTCTATGACAACGCCCACATCCAGGGGACCAACGCCGTCGGCGGCATGATCGTGGCCGGGCCCGAGGGCTTCCAGAAATCCCAGTACCGCAAGTTCAACATCCGGGGCGACGACCTGACCCCCGGCGACGACTACGGCATGATGCGCGAGGTGCTGCGCCGCCGCTTCTCGCGCCTGGTCAAGGACGAGGCCGAGGGCGAGGAGGTCGTGCGCCCCGACCTGCTGCTGATCGACGGCGGCGCGGGCCAGCTGGCCGAGGTGCTGGCGGTGATGGCCGAGATGGGCGTCGACGACATCGCCGTGGTCGGCGTCGCCAAGGGGCCGGACCGGGATGCGGGCATGGAGAAGTTCTTCATGCCCGGCAAGCCGCCCTTCATGCTGCCGCTGAAGTCGCCGGCGCTCTACTACCTGCAGCGCCTGCGCGACGAGGCCCACCGCTTCGCCAACGGCGCCCACGCCAAGCGCCGCTCGATGGACATCAAGAGGAACCCGCTGGACGAGATCGAGGGCGTGGGCCCCGGCCGCAAGAAGGCCCTGCTGCACGCCTTCGGCTCGGCCAAGGGCGTGGGCCGCGCCTCGGTCGCCGACCTGGTGAAGGTGGACGGCGTCAGCCAGCCCCTGGCCGAACGCATCCACGCCTTCTTCCGCAAGGCGTGAGCGGCCTTCACCACTCCAGCAGCGTCAGTCCGGGAATGTCGCGGAAGTCGTCGCCGTTGCGTGTCACCAGAGCCGCCTCGGCCGCGATCGCTTGAGCGGCGATCATCCGGTCCAGAGCCTTCCGGCGCGAAAACCCACAGGTCTCGACAATGGTGCGATAAGCCCTCGCTTCGGCCTCGCCGAACGGCAGGACGGGCACCGCGTCCAGCAGGGCGTCCAGCCTTGCTCGCCGATTGTCGGCGTCTTCATCCGCCCGCCCGAGATCCGCCTCGAGCTCTATCCGGGTGATGACGGAAAGCAGAAGCGGCGGATCCAGAGCATCCACCCGTTCGTCGATCCGCTCGTCGCCATCCCGCAGATGGATGGCGACGTTGGTGTCGAGCATATAGGCCAAACCTAAAGACCTGAACGTTCGGGGATTTCGATTTCGTGGCGGACGCCGACGCTGGACGGCTTCGGCAAGCTCCGCAGCTTCGCCAGCATCTCTCTCACCGATTTACGCTTGGGTGAAATCGTCACCACATCGCCCTTGCGCTCGATTTCGACCTCCACGCCGGGGCCGAAGGAGATTTCCTTGGGCAGGCGCACGGCGTCGCTATTGCCGCTTTTGAAAGTTCGACTGGTGACGGCCATCGCGCGCTCCCTGGTATATACGCGTATACACGATTTTGCAGCGCCGCCCAAGGCGCTACACGACGCTGCATGTGCGACCATCATGACGACGAACTGACCGCCGGCTATCACCGTTTCCGGGCCGATCACTGGCCCGAAGCGCGCGCCGAGTACGAAACCCTGGCCGAGAAGGGCCAGAAGCCGCACACCCTGATCGTGGCCTGTTCCGACAGCCGCGCCGACCCGGCCCTGATCTTCGACGCCAAGCCGGGCGAACTGTTCGTGGTGCGCAACGTCGCCAATCTGGTCCCGCCGTATGAGCCGGACGGCAAGCTGCACGGCGTGTCGGCGGCGCTGGAGTTCGGGGTCAAGGTGCTGGGGGTTAAGCGGATCGTCGTCATGGGTCACGCCCACTGCGGCGGGGTCAACGCCATGATCAACGGCGCGCCCGACGTCGTCGCCGATTTCGTCGGCCCCTGGATCGCCCAGGGCGCGCCCGTCGTCCAGCACGTCGCCGAGACCGTCGCCCCCGACCAGCTGGAACGCGCGGCCGAGGAAGCCATCGTGCGCCTGTCGATCCGAAACCTGCGCACCTTCCCCTGGATCGCCGAGCGCGAAGCCAGCGGCGCCCTGCGGCTCAGCGGCCTGCACTTCGGCATCGCCGACGGCGTCCTGACCGCTCTGACCGACGCCCCCCGGTTCGAACCGTTGGCCTGAGTTGCGCAAAGTAGTGTCTTCCACTACTTTAATCGCATGGAACGCACGGTAACCGCGACCGAGGCCAATCGGGACTTCTCCCGCATCTTCCGCGATGTGGCGCGCGGCGAGCGCTATGTCATCACCGCCCACGGCAAGCCCATGGTGCGGATGGAGCCTGCGGCGGAGCCGGCGACAGTCGAAGACCGCGCCGCGCGCCTTCGGGTCCTGGCGGACGAACTGGCGGTCCTGCCTGGCCGGGCGCCGGGTCCGATCACCCGCGAAGACGGCTACGCTTGAAGGTCGCCCTGGACACCAACGTCCTGGGCTACGCCGCCGGCATCGGCGACGACGAGGTGAAGCGGCGGCTGGCGCTGGGGCTGATCCGGGCTCTCGCTGGATCGTCCATGGTTCTGCCGACCCAGGTCGCGGGGGAATTCTACAACATCCTGACCCGCAAGGGCGGCCACGACCCGAAGACAGCCCGCGGCGTCGTCCGGAACTGGGCGGACGCCATCGGCCTGACCGCGCCGACCGCCGCGACGATGGAGGCGGCTTTGGAAGGCGCGGCCTTCTTCAACCTGCAGATCTGGGATGCGCTAGTTCTGAGCATCGCCGCCGAGGCGGGCTGCGCGCTTCTGCTTTCCGAAGACATGCAGGACGGCTTCGTCTATCGAGGCGTGACCGTCGCCAATCCGTTCGCGGAAACCTTGCACCCCCTGCTGGCGTCGCTGCTGGAGACCCCGTCATGACCGCGCCCGCCCACCGCGCCAATCCCATCCCCAACATCCTGACGGGCCTTCGCCTGTTCGCGGGCGTGGTGATGTTCCTGATCCTGGCCGGCGCCACCAGCGGCTTTCCCTTCGCCGATCAGTGGATGAGCCCGGACGATCAGTTCGCCCTCTACCGGACGGGGTTCTGGATCTTCGTCATCGCCGCCTCGACCGACTGGTTCGACGGCTGGCTGGCGCGGCGCTGGAACGCGACCTCCAACTGGGGCGCCATCCTGGACCCGATCGCCGACAAGGTGCTGACCACCGGCGCCATCCTGGGCGTGCTGACCTCGGGCTCGGTGCCGCAGATCATCATTCCCTGCGGGCTGATCCTGTTCCGCGAATTCGCCGTCTCGGCCCTGCGCGAGACGATGGCCGGCCGCATCGAGCTGCCGGTCACCCTGGCCGCCAAGTGGAAGACGACGCTGCAGATGGTGGCTCTGGGCTGCCAGCTGTTCGCCCGCAACTGGGACGGCTTCGGCCTGTCGTTCGAATATCTGGACGAGTTCCAGTTTTTCTCGGACGTGCTGATCTGGCTGGCGGCCATCATCACCCTGTGGACCGGCTGGCAGTATTTCCGCGAGGCGCGCCGCCAGATGCGGGCGATCTAGGGCCGCAAAATCAGGGCCTCAGGGTCAGGCCGTGCGGCGTGGCTTCGAAGCCCGACAGCCGGCCCAGGAAGCTCATGCCCAGCAGCGAATAGGCCAGGCCTTCCTCGACCACCAGGGCCTCGACCGCCTCGACCCGCGTCCCGCCGACGGAGACGGAGGACAGCCGCACCGGCGCGGCCCGCGCCAGGCCCGAGGCCGTCTGCACCTGCCGCGTGAAGGCGTCCGGGCCGGGATCGACGCCCAGCCGGCGCGCGTCCTGGCGGGTCAGGGCCACCACCGTGGCGCCGGTGTCGACCAGCACGTCCACGGCCCGGCCGTCGATGCGGGCCTGGGTCCAGTAATGGCCGTCGGCGCCACGCACGACCTGGGCCGAGGCGCCGCTGGCCTGGGGCGGCCGGGGCGCGACCACGGCGGCCTGGGCCTGGCCCGCGCCGTCCAGGCTGCGCACCGCCAGCGCGGTGGCGCACGAGAGCGTCAGGGCGACGCCGATCACGATGACGGACTGCAGGTCGAACCGGATCATGGCCCCGGTCTAGCGGACCGGTCTTGGGATGCGGTGAAGCGACGTGGCTGACGAAACCTTACCCGCCCAGCTTGACCGGGTCGATGCGCCCCCGCCGCGACGGCAGGTCCGCCATCACCGCCGCCCGCTCCGCATCGCTCAGCGCCCGCCAGCCCGCGATCTCCTTCAGCGTGCGAAAGCATCCCAGGCACAGGCCGCTCTCGCCGTCGACGGCGCAGACCATCACGCACGGGCTGGCGATGGCGCGCGGCGGCCCCTCGCTCATTGTGACATCGAAGCGAATAATGCTCCGACCTCGGACTTATAAATTTGCAAATTCACGAAACCGCCTTATATTGTCCGATGACGCGAAACGACTGAGGGTGAGACCCCCATAAGTACGACGCGTCTCTTTTCATCGTTCTGCGAAAGGAGACGCCAAGATGAACGATAAGGAGCGCAACCTCCAGCACGCCATGATGTCCTTCGCCCTGTGGGGCGGGATGCTGGTGAACAGTCGGCATATGCCGTCGAACGCGGGCCGGGTGGTCAGCCATCCCTCCAACTTCGTCCCCTATCCGATCAAGAAACGCTGAAGCCGCCCGCGGCCGGCGATACGAAAGCCCCGGTTCGACCGGGGCTTTTGCAATCCGGGCTTGCCTGACCCGGCGTCCAGCGTCGATGACGGGGCCAGCCGAAGGAGACGACGCATGGCCCCGGTCCCCGAACATCGCCTGATCCGTCACGACCGCCAGGGCGGCGTCCTGATCTGGACGCTGGACCGCGAGCATCGGCTGAACGCCCTGCCCGACCTGACCGACGGCGAGGAATTCGCCGCCGCCTGCGCCGAGGCCAATGCGGATCACGGCGTCCGCTGCGTGGTGCTGACCGGCGCGGGGCGCGCCTTTTCCGCCGGCGGCGACCTGACGGCCATGCGCGACGGGCGCGACCTGTTCGCGGGCTCGGGCGCCGAAATCCGCCAGCGCTATCGCCGCGTGGTTCACCGCATCGTGCGCGCGCTCTACGATCTGGAGGTTCCGCTGGTCTCGGCCGTCAACGGCCCGGCCATGGGCCTGGGATGCGGCATCGCCTGCACCGCCGACATCCGCATCGCCTCGGACCGGGCCAGCTTCGGCGTGCCCTTCCTCAAGCTGGGCATCATCCCCGGCGACGGCGGGGCCTGGCGGCTGCCGCGCGACGTCGGCTACGCCCGCGCCGCCGAAATGCTGTTCACCGGCCGCAGCGTCGACGCCGAGACGGCCGAGCGCTGGGGCCTGGTCAATCGCGTGGTCCCCACGACCGGCTGATGGACGAGGCCCTGCTGACCGCCGGCCAGATCGCGGCCCAGCCGCCCCACGCCCTGCGCATGGCCAAAGCCCTGATGCGCCAGGGCCGCGACCAGACCTTCGAGCAGATCCTGGAGTTGTCGGCCGCCCTGCAGGCCCTGGCCCACCAGACCGACGACCACCGGGAAGGCGTCGCCGCCGTCCTGGAAAAGCGCCCCGCCGACTTCACGGGGCGCTAGTCGAGGTCAGGGGTCGTGCGGCCTACTGCGGCCGCACCATCGCCCGCTCGGGGCCGACGCCGACGGCGGCTTCGCGCTTGGCGCCCGCGGTCTCGCCCGGCTTCATGAACTTGACCAGGACGCGCTGGCCGATCAGCAGCGGCGCGTCGCCGGCCGAGGCCACCACCTCGACCACCCGCTCGTCGGTGCGCTGCGAGGGATCGTCGGACGCCAGCTTGCGCGCGCCGAACACCGCCGCCCGACGCATGACCGAGCCGACATAGACCTTGGACGGGTCGCCCTCCGGGGTGATCTCCACCGCCTGGCCGTCGGTCAGGTTGGGCAGGTCGCTCTCGACCACCTCGGCGCGGACGATGCGCGGCGCGTCGGGCTCCAGGTCGAACATGGTCGAGACGTTCAGGGTCGAGGCGCCGGCGCCGGGGTTGGCGTAGCGACGCACGATGCGGCCCGCGGTCGGGGCGCGGATGACCGTCAGCTCCTCGTCATAGCGGGCCTGGGCCAGCTGGGCGCGGGCGGTCTGGACGGCGGCGGTCTGCGATCCCAGCCGGGCCTGGGCCGTGGCGATGGCGTCCTGGGCCTGGTCCATGCGCTGGGCGGCGACGAAGTTGGTGGCGACCAGTCGCGACAGGCGATCGTGCTCGCGCTGGGCGGTGCGGATGTCGACCTGGATCTGGGCCAGTTGGCTCTCCGGCCTGGTTGACGGCGGCCTGGGCGCTCTGCACGGCCAGGCGCGCCTCGTCGTCCTCCTGGCGGGCCAGGATCTGGCCGGCCACGACGCGGTCGCCTTCCTGCACCAGGACGTCGCGCACCACGCCGCCGCGCCGGGCGGCGATCTGGATGATGCCGCCCTCGACGTCCACCTTGCCGTTGGCGATGGCCGCATAGGGGCTTTCGACCTTGGTGGCGGCCGCCTTCTCGGCCTCGGCCTTCTTGGTCTTGGCGGCCGACTGGAACAGCATGAAGCCCACCACCAGCACGATGATGACCAGCAGGCCGAGCCAGGTGCGTTTTTTCTTCAGGAAGCCGGGCATGGGGCGTGTCGTCCTAAGGGGTTCGTCTTGGGGGTTCAGTGATGCGACGCCAGGACGGCGTCCGGGTCGGGATTACGGCGCTGATCGTCCAGGATCTTGCCGTCCTCGATGTGGATCACTCGGTCGGCCCAGGCTTCCAGGCGCGGGTCGTGGGTCACGCAGATGACGGCCGCGCCGTGTTCGGTGGCGGCCCGGCGCAGCAGCTTGATCACCACCTGCCCGTTCTCGCCGTCCAGGGCCGAG
This sequence comes from Brevundimonas albigilva, assembly GCF_023503965.1. Classification (GTDB taxonomy): domain Bacteria; phylum Pseudomonadota; class Alphaproteobacteria; order Caulobacterales; family Caulobacteraceae; genus Brevundimonas; species Brevundimonas albigilva. The sequence goes on from NZ_CP097298.1 coordinate 1,253,905, forward strand.
GTCGGTTCGTCGGCGAACAGGATCTTGGGATCCTTGGCCAGGGCGCGGGCGATGGCCACGCGCTGCTTCTCGCCGCCCGACAGGGCCGCCGGCCGCTGGTGCAGGCGATGGCCCAGGCCGACCTCCTCCAGCGCCGTCGTGGCGCGCTTCTTGGCCTGGCCCGAGGACAGGCCCTGGAACTTCAGCACCGTCTCGACCTGCTGCAGGGCGGTCAGCGACGGGAACAGGTTGAAGCCCTGGAAGATGAAGCCGCAGTTCTCCAGCCGGAACCGGTCGATCCGTCCGGTCGACAGCTTCCACAGGTCGTCGACGTCCAGGGCGTCGACGCGCCCTTCCTCGGGCTTCAGCAGGCCGGACAGCGCCGCGATCAGCGTCGACTTGCCTGAGCCGGACGGCCCCATGACCATGGTCAGGTCGCCGTGCCGCGCGTCGAAATCGACGCCCTTCAGCACCTCGACGAAGGCGCGGCCCGACTTGAACCGCTTGATCAGGCCGGTGGCCTCGATGGCGTAGTCGCCATGCTTGCCGTGGGTCTTGGTATGGATCATCGCAGCAAATCCGCCGGTTGGCTCTTCTTCAGGACGCCCAGCGACAGCAGGCCCGACCCCATGGCGATCAGGACCAGACCGACGCCGACCACCAGCAGCAGGCTGAACGGCAGGGCGATGATGACCCCGCCCATCCGCGCCAGCAGCGACAGCAGCCACGTCAGCAGGACGGCCGCCGCCACCCCCACCAGACCGACCCAGAAACTCAGTTCGACGACGATCCGGCGCAGGCTGCCCATGCCCACGCCCAGGGCCCGCAGCGAGGCGAACTCCTTGATGTTGGCCATGATGGCGCCGCGCAGGGTCTGCCAGGTGATGGCCACGCCGATGATGATGCCCAGCACCACGCAGCCGCCGATGATGATGACCAGTATGCCTTCCTCGAACATCGACTTGGCGTTGGCGTCGGCCAGCTCCTGACGGGTCCAGGCGCGCCACTGGCCCTTGCCCATCTCGTTCAGCTGGGCCGCGACCACCGTCGCCTTGGCCGGGTCGCGCAGCTTGATCATCAGCGGGCCGCCCATGGTGTTGCCCCACGACTGGCCCAGCATCCGCAGCGAGTCCCGCGACATCACGATGGTCGGCTGCATCATGTTGGGATAGCCGCGCAGCACCCCCACCACCGTCACCGTCTGGCCGGCGTAGATGGCGCGGTCGCCCAGCTTGACGCCCAGGGTTCCCAGCGCGGTCTCGTCCACCGCGATGGTGAAGGGCTGGCGCAGCGCCGCGACCAGTTCGTCGGAATAGTCGGTCGGTATGGTGACCGAGCCGGGCTGGGTGTCGATGACGTTGACCATCACCTGACGCGACTTGGGCGCGCCCTGGCGCGCGCGCTCGGCCTGGCTCATCGTCGGATCGACGTCGCGCGACGTTCTGCAGGTTGCCGCCGTTGATCTCCATGGCCCGCACCTCGACCACCTCGGGGTGGTTGTAGGCCAGGGGGATGAACCGCCGGGGCACGCCCATGGAGCCGCCGAACAGCTGGGTCGCGCCGGGCTGCATGATGATGACGTCGGCGCGCGACCGCTCGATGGCGGCGGTGAACCCCTTGCCGATGCCGATGAACACCCCGGTCATGGCCAGGACCAGCAACCCCGACAGCGCCAGGGCCATGACCGCGGCCATGTAGCGACGCCATTCGAACAGCAATGTAGATAAAGCGAGCGACATGAAGCGCTGAAATCCCCCGAACCGAGTTCTATCTGACCGCGCGCTTGCTCGCGGCCAAGTTAAATCGGGGTAAGGCGGCGCCGACGCACCGACTTGCCCACGCCGCGGCGGCGGGTCTAGTTACAGAATAACGGCCGGATCGACCCGATCCCGGCGCCCGGAGAACACGCCCGATGTCCCTGCCTTCGCTTCGTCTCACCGCCTCGCTGGCCGCCCTGGGCGCCGCGACCGCCGTCCTGTCCGCGCCCGCCGCTCCGGCCAAGGCCGAGGAGGGAATGTGGACGTTCGACAACTTCCCGATCGCCACGGTGAACCAGACCTATGGCGTGAACATCGACCAGGCCTGGCTGGACCGGGTGCGTGAGGCGGCGGTGCGGCTGCAGGGCTGCTCGGCGTCGCTGGTGTCGGGCGAAGGCCTGATCCTGACCAACCACCACTGCGTCGTCGGCTGCGTCCAGGACCTGTCGGACGCCCAGCACGACTACGTCAAGAACGGCTGGATGCCCGCGACCCGCGAGGACGAGAAGAAGTGCCCCGGCCAGACGGCCGAGATCCTGACCGACATCACCGACGTCACCGAACGCGTCCAGGGCGCCGGCCAGGGCCTGGAGGGCGCCGCCTTCGTCCAGGCCCGCAACGCCGAGGCTGAGAAAATCCAGAAGGAAGGCTGCGGCGACGATCCGAAGTGGACCTGCCAGGTCATCAGCCTGTACCGCGGCGGCCAATACAAGCTCTACAAGTTCCGCAAGTACGACGACGTGCGCCTGGTCTTCGCGCCCGAGTTCCAGGCCGCCTTCTTCGGCGGCGATCCGGACAACTTCAACTTCCCGCGCTATGCCCTGGATAGCGGCTTCCTGCGCATCTACGAGGACGGCAAGCCGGTCGCCACGCCCAACCACCTGACCTGGAATCCGAACGCGCCCAAGGAAGGCGACGTCACCTTCGTCGCCGGCAACCCCGGCACGACCCAGCGCCTGCTGACGGTGGCCCAGCTGGAGGCGCTGCGCGACCAGCAGCTGCCGATCAGCCTGATCCAGTTCTCCGAACTGCGCGGCCGCCTGCTGGAGTATTCGACCACCGGCGATGAGGCCAAGCGCGTCGCCGTCGATCCGATCTTCGGCCTGGAGAACAGCTTCAAGGTCTATTACGGGCAGCAGGGCGCCCTGACCGATCCGGCCTTCATGGCCAGGAAGCGCCAGGAAGAGGCCGACCTGCGCCAGCGCGTCGCCGCCGACCCCGAACTGGCCGCCCGCATCGGCGACCCCTGGGCCGACCTGGAGCGCGTGGCCCAGGCCCAGCGCGACCTCTACCTGCCCTATCGCCAGCTGGAATCCGGCCCGCGTTCGCAGCTCTACAGCTACGCCAAGGCCATCGTCCGCGCGGCCAAGGAACGCGCCAAGCCGGTCGCCGAACGCCGCCCCGGCTACACCGACGCCGACATCGCCGCCCTGGGCCGCCGCCTGGCCCAGAACGCGCCGATCTCGAACGACATCGAGGAGATCTACATGGCGTTCTGGCTGTCCAAGACCCGCGAATACCTGACCGTCGACAATCCGCAGGTGAAGGCGCTGCTGGGCAAAGACAGCCCCGAACAGATCGCCCAGCGCACCGTCTCGGGCACCCGCCTGGCCGACCCGGCCTTCCGCGCCCAGGCCCTGGCCATGACGCCGGAACAGCTGGCCGCCTCGGGCGACGCCATGATCCAGTTCGTCCTGGCCAACGACGACGCGGCCCAGGCCATCCGCACCCAGTGGGAATCGGCCGTCTCGGGCCCGACCAGCCGCGCGGGAGAAAAGATCGCCCAGGCCCGCTTCGCCGCCTACGGCACCAATCTCTATCCGGACGCCACCTTCAGCCTTCGCCTGTCCTACGGCTCGGTCAAGGGCTGGACCTACCAGGGAGTGACGGTGGAGCCCTTCACCTACATCGGCGGCCTGTATGAGCGGAACACCGGCGCCGAGCCCTTCAACGCGGCCGAGGACTGGCTGGCGGCCGAGGACAAGGTCAACAAGCAGACCGTCTATGACTTCGTCTCGACCAACGACATCATCGGCGGCAACTCCGGCTCGCCGGTGATCAACGCCAAGGGCGAGGTGATCGGCGCCGCCTTCGACGGCAACATCCACTCGCTGGGCGGCAGCTTCGGCTACGACGGAAACCTGAACCGCACGGTCACGGTCTCCACCGCCGCCATCACCGAGGCGCTGCGCAACGTCTATCACCAGCCCCGCCTGCTGGAAGAACTGGGCGTGGAGTAAGAACTAGAACGCCCCTGGGTATCGCCTCCGGCGATCCCGAGGATAAACTCCGCAAGACGGATGAGGGGGCTGGTTGACCCGGCCTCCCTCTTTCCGTTCTGGATGCGGACAGAGCCCCCTCATCCGAGCCCTTCGGGCCCACCTTCTCCCGCAAGGGGAAAATCATCTGTAGCAGGTGCAGAGGCACGGCTGTTTCAAAATGGCCAATCGCATCAACAAGATGTGTCATTTTGCGAATTATTTCAGTGCATTAATCGCCGGGCGGCAATGCGGATCAAGTAGGACTGAGTCGGACCTTTTGAGACCTCCAAAGGTGGTTTGTCAGGTGGTTCAGGCCCAGCCTCGGCGGCCCGTCAATTGCCGGACCTCCTCCGTCGTTCAGAACGGAGTGATTTAGATGAAGGCCCCTATCCCCACCCGCCAGCGGTTGACCAACCGCGTAATCGACGAGGTGTGTTCCCTGTCCGCCGACGAGCGGGCTCGCCGATACTGGGACACGACCGTCCCGGACCTGTGTGTGCAGTTCAACGCCAAACGGACGGGCCGGCCCAGCTTCATGCTGCGCTACACCAAACTGGACGGCACGGACGGCGACTACTCTATCGGCTCGGTCGACAAGATCGCGATCGACAGCGCTCGCACTGAGGCGCGACGGTTGCTCAACGACCTGCACGCGCACGGCATCGATCCGGTCGAGGCCCGTCGAGAAGCCCGGGAAGAAGCCAAGGCGCCTAAGTTAAAGACGTTCGGCGATCTCGCGGTGGCGTTCATGGCCGCCAAGGCCGAGCAGCGGCCAGGGCAGAAGCCTTTGGACGAGGTCTTCTTCTTGAACCGCTACGTCCTGCCCGTTCTCGGGTCGCGGAAGTTCGACAAGGTCACCGCCCAGTGCGTTGAGGACTTGGTGATCGCAGTGAAGAACGAAGTCGGCGCTCGCCACCGCAGGAAGGGGGCAAACGGCAAGACGACAGCCAACGCATGTCATCGTGCGATCAAGCGCGTCTACAAGTGGGCGTGCAAGAAGGAAGTTGCCACGAAGAACCCCGCTGACTTCCCGCCGCTGTTCGAGATCAAGCGCGAAAAGCGGCGCGGGCGCTTGACCGAGGAGCGGTTTGCGCAGTTCTGGGCCGATCTGTCCGGGCGCCTCTACTCCATGTCGAGCCCGAAGCCGGGCCTGCTGGCGATCCTGCTGTTCCTGTTGACCCTACAGCGGCCGATCGATGTGGCCCGTGCGATCCGCTCTCACATCAACCTGTCCAAGCGTATGTGGATTATCCCGGAGGACTACACAAAGACAGGTCACGAGTATCACGTCCCACTGTCTGACCCGGTGGCCCGACTGCTTCGGATCGTCATGTCGATCGCAGACGGGGAGATGCTCTTCCCCAGCAATCGCGCAAACGGCCCGCACATGGACGAGCATTCCTTGACCACTGGCTGGATACGAGCGCGTCGCCGTCTGATCAAGGCCGGTCTGCTCGATGACGAGGATGTCGAACTCTACGATGGCAGGAGGTTCGGTCGCACTCAGATTCGCGCCAAACTGGGGTTCTCGAATGACGTAGCAGAGGCGGTGATCAACCACGTCGGCCAACAACACGAGGGGGCCCGTCTTTATGATGTTGAAGAGATGCTCCCGCATATGACGGAAGCGCACCTCAAATGGGGCGAGGAAGTCGAGCGCATGACGGGGGCGAACTGTCTCGCTTGATCGCCCATCTCGAAAACATTTGCGCGTGACCGCCTCGCCGCGCCTCTCCCGTTGCCTACGATGATGGCCTGCTAAAGGATGGCGGGGTGACTGGAGGGGCCGGCTTGGCTGATCGACATTGTTCAGCGCTGGCTCTTTGTTCAGCACCGACTACTTGGCCGAGGCCATCAAGTCGTCGCCGGCCTATCAGGGTGTCGATGTGGCGACGCTCCGTGGTGACCTGAACCGGATCGCCGCCGCCTTCCCGCAGGACACCAAGACCAACGAGAGCCAGACCGAGGACGACTTCATCTGGCCCGTGTTAGCCGCGCTGGGCTGGTCGGAGTCGCTGCGGCAACAGAATCTCACCGTCAGTGGTCGCGACGACGTCCCGGACGGCCTCCTGTTCGCCAACGCCGAGGCCAAGGCGGCTGCCAACGCCCAGCCGGAACAGTGGCGGCGGTATGAACATGGTCTGGCCGTCGTTGAGAGCAAGCGATGGGCTCGCCCTCTCGACCGGGCGTCGGGCCGCCACGAGACCACCGCGCCGTCGACACAGATGTTGCGCTACCTCCGGCGGATCGACGATCTGACGAACGGTAAGCTGCGCTGGGGCATCCTGACCAACGGGCTGCGCTGGAGGCTTTATTGGGCGGGCGCTCGGTCGATCTCGGAAGAGTTCCTGGAGATCGACCTCGGCCGCGTGTTGGGGCTCGTGGGCGTTGATCTGTTCAGCGACGAGGAAGCCAGCGACCACTGGCTGCGCGTCTTTGCGGTCATGTTCGGCCGCGAGGCCTTCCTGGCCACCGGGATCGACCAGAAGACGTTCCACGAGCGCGCCAGGTCCGAGGCGGCCTTCTACGAGGAGCGGGTCGCCGCCAGCCTGTCCAGGGTTGTCTTCGATCAGGTCTTCCCGAGCCTCGCTCGCGCGCTGGCCGAGTCCGCGCCCGAGGCCTCGCTGGATGACGTGCGGGATGCGGCACTGATCCTTCTCTACCGGCTGCTGTTCCTTCTCTACGCCGAGGACCGGGACCTGCTGCCTGTAAACGACGACCGGTATGACGATTATGCGCTCCGGCCCGTCCGCCTCGACATCGGCGAGCGGGTCACCAACGGCGACACCTTCTCATCGACCGCCGCCAAGGTCTGGGCGCACATTTCGGACCTGTCGCGGATCGTCGACAAGGGCGACGCCTCAGTGGGCATCCCGCCCTACAACGGGGGCCTGTTCGCGACGTCGGGCACGACCCTGCTGGCGAGCGCGCGCAATCCCTGACAGCGTCATGGCACCCGCTCTCGACGCCCTTTCCTTCGAACGATCGACCGGCCAGCGCCGATATATCAACTACCGCGACTTGTCGGTCCAGCATTGGGCTCGATCTACGAACGGCTGCTGGAGTTCGAGATCGTCCGGGAAGGGCTGGCTGGCGAAGCGGGACACCTGACCGTTCGACCCAACCTCTTCGCCCGCAAGAACTCGGGCAGCTACTACACACCCGATGAACTGGTCGGACTGATCCTGGACGAGACGCTGGAGCCGCTTGTTGAGGAACGGCGCGATGCGTTCTCGGCAGCACTCGAAGGCTTTTCCGACAACGACGACGAAGGCGTCCGCCGCCGTGCGCTGAAGGACGCCGACGCCGCCGAAGCGATCTTGTCCCTGCGGGTCTGCGACCCAGCGATGGGGTCGGGGCACTTCCTGGTCAGCCTGGTCGATACTCTGGCTGACCACGTTCTCGACGCCATGGCCGAGGCCGCCGCCTTGGGCGAGGACCTCGGTTACGTCTCCCCCTGGCGGAGAAGATCGACGACATCCGCGCCACCATCCTGAAGAACGCCAAGGCCGCCGGCTGGGCGATCGATGAAGCGCAACTGGATGACCGCCACATCGTCCGGCGCATGGTGCTGAAGCGTTGCGTCTACGGCGTCGACAAGAACCCGATGGCGGTCGAGCTGGCGAAGGTGGCCCTGTGGCTCCACACCTTCACCGTCGGCGCGCCCCTGTCATTCATCGACCACCACCTGCACGCTGGCGACAGTCTGTTTGGCCTTTGGGTCCGCGACGCGATCGACAAGGCCCACGGTTTTGGCGCCCCACTGTTCTACGACGAGGCCCTGAAGAACGCCCAGCGTCAGGCGCTGGCGATGAAGACGATCGAGATGGCGACGGATGCCGAGATCGCCGAGGCGCACCGGTCCGCTGCCATGTGGACCGACGTGGAGGCCCAGGTCGGTCCGCTGGATAGCTTTGTCAGCTTCATGCACGCCTTGGAGTGGCTGAACCTGAACCGGACCGAGAAGGGGCTGATCCGGCTATGGCTGGATGGACAGTTCGGTGACGCCTTGGCCATCGCGCGCGGTCGTGCCGAGCCCGAGCGGCGGCGATCCAAGAAGGAAGACTTCGAGGCCTTCGCCGACATCTGGCGCCGGGCTCGCGACCTGATCGCCGAAGAGCGATTCCTGAACTGGCAGATCGCATTCCCCGGCGTGTGGGACCGCTGGGACGACGAGGAGCGGCACGGCGGGTTCGACGCCGTCGTCGGCAATCCGCCTTGGGACCGGATCAAGCTGCAACAGATCGAATGGTTCGCGGCCCGCAGGCCTGAGATCGCTCTGGCCCAGCGCGCGTCGGATCGGACAAAGATGATCTCGGTGCTCAAGAAGGCGGACGACCCGCTGCACGGCGACTTCGAGAAGGCCGAGGCTCGGGCGCTGGATACAGCCCGGATGGCGCGGGCGTCGGGCCAATATCCCCTGCTCAGCCGAGGCGACATCAACCTTTACAGCCTGTTCGTCGAACGGGCGCACGCCTTGGTGAAGCCGTCCGGCATGGTGGGTTTGTTGACACCAAGCGGCATCGCATCGGACCTGTCGGCCAGTGCCTTTTTCCGGGGTGTGGCGACCGAGGGGCGGTTGAAGGCGCTCTACGATTTCGAAAACCGTCGGACGCGGCACGGGCTGGAACCTTTCTTCCCGGACGTGGATAGTCGGTTCAAATTCGTCGCCATGATCGCCAGCCCAGGGCGGATGTTCCCGTCGGCCCAGTGCGGCTTCTTCCTCCAGGCGACGGGCGAGACCCGCGACCCGGACCGCGCTTTCTCGATCACCGCCGACGACTTTGCGGCCGTGAACCCAAATACGGGAACCGCGCCCATCTTCCGGTCCCGGCGCGATATGGCCCTGACCACGGCGATCTACCAACGGCTCCCAGTGCTGGTGGATCGCTCGGGCGCCGCCGCCGTGGCGGCCTGGCCGGTGCGCTACGCGACCATGTTCCACATGACCAATGACAGCCACCTTTTCCGCACGCGCACGGAGTTGGAGGAGCGAGAAGGAGCCTGGGCCGTTGAGGGCAATCGGTTCCGTTCGACGTCGGGGGATTGGCTACCACTTTACGCTGGGCGGATGATCCACCAGTTCGACCACCGGGCCGCCTCCGTCACGGTCAACGCCGCCAACGTTCACAACGCCGCGCTCAGCGGTGAGGTCACCGACGAACAGAAGGCGGACCCTGCTTTCGTTCCGGAACCTCAGTATTGGCTTCAACACCAAGGCGTGATGGACGGGTCGGCGATCGCCTTCCGCGACATCGCGCGCGCCACAGATGCGCGCACAATGATCGCCGCCATGCTTCCCCATCGCGCAGCCGGCAATACTGCTCCTTTGATCGTCTCGTCGATGCCCGCCACCGAGCAGGTCCTCCTTCTCGCCAACCTGAATGCGTTGGTTCTCGATTACGTCGCACGCCAGAAGGCGCAGAGCACCCACCTCAACTGGTATATTGTCGAACAGCTGCCTGTCGTTCCGCCAGTCGCCTACGACCGCGCCTTCGGCGGCAAGACCGCCGGTAACATCGTTAGGGAGGCCGTCCTCGAACTTAGCTACACCGCCCACGACCTGGCGCCGTTCGCCCGCGACTTAGACCGTGTGGACGAGGACGGCGAGGTCCTGCCGCCGTTTGTCTGGGACGAGGACCGGCGTCTGATCCTACGCGCCAAGCTGGATGCCCTCTACTTCATCCTCTACGGCGTCCATGACCCCACCGACCCGGCCCGCAGTCGCGACGACATCCGCTACATCTACTCGACCTTCCCCATCGTGGAGCGCGAGGAGACAGCAAAGTGGGGCCGCTACAGGAGCCGTGACCTCACGCTCGCCTGGATCAACGCCTTGTTAGCCGGCGAGCCTGACGCGGTGATCGCGGGATGAAGACGCCGTTCGTCGGGCAGGTGCCACCAGCAGTTCCCCAGCCCCTGCGGCACCTGCGCCAGCACCAGCACCAGCACCAGCATCAGCACCAGCAAAGCCAAAGGTGCCCGTCCGTCGGCGCGGCAACTCCCTGGAGCGCTGGGAGATCGCGTTGATCAAGGCCATGATCGATGACGGGCGGTGGCCGAACGATCAGGACATCCTAGCCTATTTCACGCGCCCGACCCGGTCGGTGAACCATCGCGCCATCGCCGAGATCAGGACCAAGTCGAAGCACACGACGGTTAAGGCCGCGACCGCAGACGAGTTGGACGGCTTCATAGCCTCGTGGCCCGAGATCGATGCCGAGACGGGTCTCAGCATCCGTGGTGACGAACTGCTGATCAAGGCGCGCGAGGCCATGATCTCGGCGGTTCATACGTTCAACAGCGCGGGCCTCACCTTCCGGGCCGAACTGTTCATCGTCACGGCGGTGATCGCCTGGACCTACCTGCTGCACGCCTGGTTCAAGCGCGAAGGAATCGACTACCGCCATACCCGCAACGAGAACGGCCAGAAGGTCGTGATGAAAACGCCGGGCGGAGCCGACAAATACTGGGAACTCGCCCAGTGCCTCAAGCACGCGCGCTGCCCCGTCGAACGCGGCGCGGCAGACAATCTGAACTTCCTGCTCGAACTGCGACACGAGATCGAGCATCGCTCGACCAGTCGGATCGACGACACGGTCAGCGCCAAGCTTCAGGCCTGCTGCATCAACTTCAACGACGCGATCAAGTCGCAGTTCGGCGCCCAGTATGCCTTGGAGCGTCGGCTGCCGATCGCCCTTCAGTTCGTCACCTTCAGCCCGGACCAGAGGGCGCTCCTCAAGAAGGCTAGCGGTCTGCCGGGTCACGTCATGACGCGCATGGAAGGCTTTGAGCAGAACCTGACAGCCGAGCAGCAGGCCGATCCGAGGTTCGCCTACCGGGTCTTCATGATCCACCGCACGGCCAACCGTGCGCCCGGCGCCGACCTTGCGGTTGAACTCGTTCCGCCTGGCTCCGAGGTCGACGACAAGTTCCAGATGGCGTTGAAGGAAGTCGAGAAGCGGAAGTATCTGCCAGGCGAGGTCGTGAAAAAGATTCGGGCCGAAGGCTGGAACCGGTTCACGATGGATAGCCACACCAAGCTGTGGAAGCAATTGGGGGCCAAGGATCCAGCCAAGGGCTATGGGGCCGTAGCGGTCGGCAACACCTGGTGCTGGTATGAGCCTTGGGTGAATCGGGTGCTGGAGGAGTGCCAGCAACACCCTGACCGCTATCGGAGACAGACCCCGGCGACCTAGTTCAGGCGGCGGCGCCCGCCAGTGCGTCGATTGGCCCAGGAACCGGCAACGCCGTCGAAGAACCCAAACACCTTGTCCATCGGAGGCGTCTCGTCGCCGCACCAGAAATGGAAGGCCGTCAGGGTGCCGAGCCAGTTGTCGATCTCAGCGCGGACCCGCGCGCCGTAGGCGCCGTCGAGCCCGTCATCGGGGTGGTGGCCCAGCATGATTGCGACGCCGAGACGAAGGTCCGACTGGGCGAACGTGCCGTGCAGATGGGCGTGCACCGCGTCGCTGAAAGTCTTGACAGGCCCACAGATCAGAGGCGTGCCCGGCGGGAGCACTAGCACCTCCCCAGCGGTCGGCGGGTGGATTCGGTGTTCGAGTTGGGAGACCGCTGCGTAGAAGCCGCCACCGGCGGGCACGATCCCGGTGTTCCGTTGGAGGGCGGATGTGAGATGGATGTGGGACGGGTGCGAGATCATCAAGCGTGGCGCCCCATGGGACGCTGCTGACGGCGGGCAGTATAGCGGACCCCGATAACGCTGGGCGTTTCGCGACGAACGGCCTTCGCCTCACGGGTATTGGCCGCCATCTTCGTGCTCATGAACTCAACGAGATCAGAGACGCGATAACGAGGGACCTTGCCGATCGCGGCCGAGTAAAGCGGACCATGTCCGCGCTGCCGCCACTTCGCCAGCGTCTCGATTTGAACGCTGAGATATGCCGCTGCTTCTTTCGGCGTAAGCCAGCGGTCATCCAGCGGGGAAAAGGCGTGGGTCGCGTCGGTCATGAATCCTCCTGTTTCGTTGCACGTCTCCATTGGTCGGTGCGGGCGGTTGATGGTTTACGGTGGATTAACTACTTCCGAAAGTCAAGAGAAATTCACACGGAATCGCTGTCATCTTTCATTAATAAGTGATTAACCCGAACGAATAGTTACTTTTTACTTTCGCATCTATTTGGCGACAGGCAAGAAGCGGCGGAACTTGGCTTCAAGGAACTCAGCGATTTTGGCCCACGGACTATCGGGGCCGGCCTCGCGAGCCTTACGTTTGACATCGAGCAGCAACGCTTCGCGTTCCAGGTAGCGCGCGATAGCGGCGAACTCCTTGCGGCGGGCGAGCCGCCCCGAGCGGCTCAGGATTTCGACCTCAGCCAAGGTGCGGCTCCCCTTGAGCCGGTTGGCCTTATCGCTGATCACACGGACGTTGCCCGCCACATAACCCTTGTCGGGTTCAATACGATCAAGGGAGGGCGAGGCATCGGAGCGAGGGCCGCCAATCACGAGCGGAATGCCGAGCACAGGACAGACATCCGGGACACAAATGTCATCCAAGCGCAGTGAGAAGCTGGCGCTCTGGGTGCGGGCACGCTGCTTCGCCCGGTCCAGCAGGGCGCGAACAGGCCTCTTCCTGCGGCTCGTCCGCTGGTAGCCGCGCATGTAGGCGGCGTTGCAGCCCGAGCACTTTTGGCGATGCCTGGGCGAACCGTGGACCGGACAGGTGGCGGGAATGACGTTATGCTGATTCAAGGGCACCCCCTGTTGTGGAGGTGCTATTATGCATCGATGGTGTTAAACGTCAACTATGGCAGCTAAAGAAAGTGATCGTCAGGACGTTCCCGTCGTCACTCCCGCCCAACTGCGGGCCGCGCGAGGGCTACTAAATTGGTCGGTTTCGGAGTTGTCGGAACGAACCGGCCTGGCAATCAACACTGTCCGTAAGGCGGAAAGCGCCCAGAACTACATGTCTGTCTACAGGCCCAATGCCCAATTGCTCCGGCAAGCCCTGGAGGACGAAGGCGTGATTTTTATTGATGCCGATGAATTGGGTGCAGGCGCTCGGCTTCGCGTGCCGGGCGAGCCGCAGGGATCACGTCGTTCGAAGACCTGAACACCGACCCCGCCTATCCCCGTCAGACTGCCTTACCTGACAGAGCCCACGGCTCACAGGGCGGATGCGAGACTAGAGATGCCTGAAGAGGAAATCCTGACATTATCGCACGCGACGGAGCGTGACGTCGATCTGTTGCTTGTAGAAGAGATCATCTCTGGCAGCGCATTTCTGGCCTTCCTCGCTAATCAAATCATCGGCCAAACCTTGACTGATATGGACTACCTCTCGCACCGGGTGCTGCATAGCAGTCGCCGAATGCATAACAGGCGCGAGATTGACATCACCGTCGAGATCAAAACAGCGGCGGGGAAGCCGATCATCCTTCTGATCGAGAACAAGCTGGACGCCGGAGAACAGGTCGATCAAGCGCTATCTTACCGGGAGGAAGCTGCTCATCTCGAAGCCACCGGGGCGGCGTCCACGGTCAAGACGGTCTTGGTTCGGCCGAAAGAATACGGCCTGACGAACGCGGCCTTTGACGCAGTTCGACCACCGTCTGTCCTATGAGGAGATAGCCCGCTTCCTGAGTCAGCGTGCCGACGATATCGGTGGCGAACTCGGCGAACGCCTATCGCATCGCGCCCGCTTGCTGGACCAGGCCGTCACCAAGGGAAGGCGCGGCTATAGGGCTGTGCCATTGCCCGTCATTGCGGATTTCAACTCGGCCTACGTAACCCTCTGTCGTCGAGATTTTCCCAACCTGAAGCCTGGCCCCGCCATGTTGAAGGCGGCTTCACCGGGCGAGAGCGTCACGATGATCTTCGCCCCCGACACGTTGCCCAAATGGTCGCACCTCCCGCAGATGCGACTGGTTCATCAACTTCGAGAAGCGAACGTGAACCTGTGCTTCTACGGCTGGGGAGACCACTTCGCCGATCTGGTGACCCCGTTGAGCGTCGCGTTGAAGGGCACCGGCTTCAAGATCATGCCAACCGTGAACAAGCGTAAAGGCGGTCGATCCGGCCTGATGATCGTCAGCATGACGCCGGCCGTGTCAAACCAGAAGCCGCTGCTCGACCAAGAGGTCGCCGTCATTGAAGGCCTCAGGCAGGCGGAAGTCCTCAGGGCTTGGATCACCGACAATCGGCTCCTGACGGAGACATTGGCAGCGGTTGTTTCCAAGGCCCAGTCGCCGAGCGGATGACAGCGGGATCGCTTTGACGTAACCGCAACTGGGCGTTGCGCTTTCGGGGGAAATCACTTGCAGCCGAACTACATCTCGATAGCCAACTTATTCGGCGTCCAGACTCGCTACACCGTGCCGTTATTTCAGCGTCCTTACGTCTGGTCCAAGACCGACCAGTGGGAACCGCTGTGGGATGATCTGCGCCAGTTGGTCGAACGTGTCCTCGTCACCGAGGCGGGCAAGCCCATCGCGGGCCACTTCCTCGGCACCGTCGTGTTGGAGCAGACGCCCGTCTCGATCGTGAACCTGCCGCGCCGTGAAGTCATCGACGGTCAGCAGCGCCTGACGACACTGCAAATCCTGCTCAAAGCCGCCGAACACGCCCTGGCGGTTGTCGCCGAAACGTCCACAGAGGCCGAGGAGGCGATGCTCGTGCGACGGGCGTCTGAGCAGTTGGCATTCCTCACCAAGAACATGGCGACGTCCACGGACGAGGAGTCTTTCAAGGTCTGGCCGACCAACGAGGACCGGTTGCCGTTCCAGGCGGTGATGAACACCGGCGCCCGCGTCGGCGTCACGGGACAGACCACCCGCATGGCTGACGCCTATGCCTACTTCCGTGAGACCTTCATCAAGTGGCTCACCGGCGCGAACGTCGCCAATCGCGCCCAGGCGCTGGCGTCCGGACTGAAGGACCATCTGCGTCTGATTGTTCTAGACCTTGACGAGACCGACGAACCCCAGGCGATCTTCGAGACCCTCAACGCTCACGGCACGCCGCTTCTGCCCGCCGACCTGATGAAAAACTGGATTCTCTGGGAGGCGACCAAGCAGAAGTTGCCGGTCGCCGCCCTCTATGAGGAATACTGGCGCCCGTTCGACAAGGATGCCGGCCACTGGCGCGAGAAGACTGGTGTGGGCCACGCCGCGCGGCCGCGCATTGACACCTTCTTCCAGAACTGGCTCACCCGGCATACGAAGAAGCCGGTCTCGCCCAAGCACATTTACGACGGGTTCATCCGCTACATGGCGGGTGCCGCTCCGAAGGTCGAGGACGCCATCACCGACATTCACGCGGTCCTAGGCGACATCCGCGACGATGCGGTGCGGTTCCGCGAAATCCAGTCGCCCACGGGATCGACCCGGTTCGACGACTTTCTGCGTCGCCTCGATCGGCTGGACGTCGTTGTATTCTACCCCTTAATCCTCGCCGTCATGGGGCGCGAGGATACCGACCTCAACGATCGGGATCGGATCGCCTTGGCACTCGAAAGCTACTTGGTGCGGCGCATGATCTGCAATTTGCAGACGCGCGGTTACGGTGCCTTGGCGCTAGACCTGCTGGACGTGTTGGCCGGCGTGCCGGCGGGCGAGCCGGCCGCGCCAGCGATCATCAAGGCGCTGGACCAGCCGCCCCAATCCGCCATGCAGTGGCCGGACGATGCCCTGTTCAAGCACGAGTTCACGAACCGGCGGTTCTACGGCAGCCTGCGCAAGGACCGGGTGCTGATGATCCTTCAGGCGATCGAGGAATGGAACCAGAAGGCCTCTACCAAGTCGGAGCCGGTCCTGAAATTCGACTTCTCCAAGCTGACGATCGAACACATCCTGCCGCAGACTTGGCAGAACCACTGGCCGTTGACGGATGGCGTTGCAAGCTACGAGCGTGACATCGCGCTACATGGCGTCGGCAACCTGACGCTGGTCAGCGACAAGCTGAATCCATCGCTCTCCAACGCTCCCTGGTTGCCGACGGCGGCGTCAAAAACTCGAAGCGAGCCGCGCTCGAACTCCACAGCAAGCTGGACATGAATGCCCGCCTTGTTCGCGATCATCCAGAGCGCTGGGACGAGGGATGCATGAAGCGCCGCGCCTTCGAGTTGTTTGCGGCCGCCAGAGAGGTCTGGCCAGTGCCATCGGCATTTATCTAGCGATAGCCCTTCCGACCCACTGGGCCATGGAACCGTCACTCGTCTAAGCGACCCAGCGGCCACGCTTTCCGGGTGGTGACGCAGTTTGATTTTCTGGATTGATAACGGTGATCAGCGGCCGGAGCGATGCGTGGCGAACAGAGGAGATCGCCATGCGCTACAACATCGAAACCATGGAACTGCGTCGGGGAAACCAGACGCTCACCGTCGCTCAGGAGTTCATCGGAGGGGTAGTCCGCTACATCGGTCGAGTCGATGGCCGCGTCTGCGTGCAGTCGCCGACCAAGGAGGGCGCCGTTTGCTCTCGCCTGCGCCGTCTCGCCTACTCTCCGGCGGCCTGACCTAAGCCGGCGATGCGTGCTATGCTGACCGAGACGAGGTGCGGATGACGCGAAGAGACAGGACGCGCGATGACGAGCGAGCGGCCCGCATGGTGCGGGCCGCCCGCCGGTTTTCGGGCGAAACTGAAGACGACGAAACGCCTATCACGGCCACAGAGGAAGCCTTGATGGCTGAGGTAAAAGCGGAGCACCCCGGCCTACGCGGGAAGAACTCCGAGAGATGGCGCGGGCTTTGGCTCGCGGGCGCTGACGAAAAACGCCGGGCTTGCAGGCCCGGCGTTCTGCGTTTCAGGAAGGCTGATCCCTGACGTCGCGCAATATCTCGAACGCTCCCTTGGCTGCCACAATCGCGACCAGGGCGCCGACGACCAGGTCGGGCCAAGCCTGGCCGAGCCAGAGCACCAAGCCCCCGCAACCAGGATGCCGCCGTTCGACACGAAGTCGTTGAAGCTGAAGGTTTCGGCGGCGCGCATGTTGACGTCGTCGCTGTCCACCTTTTGCAGTAGCTTAAGGCACCAGAGGTTCACCAGGGCCGCCGCGAGCGCCATGACCATCATGGTCGGCCCGATGGGCTCCGTCCCCATCAGCCATCGACGGGCAACGTCCGCCAGAACCCCGATGGCGAACAGGAGCAGGAGAACCCCGGACACCGTGGCCGCCGTCTTCTTCCATCGCGGGGCGCGGCCCACAGCCAGAAAACTGATCAGATAAACGGCGCTGTCCGACGCGTTATCGGCCGCGTTCGCCAGCAAGGCGCTGGAGTCGGCCAGCCAGCCCGCCAGCGCCAGCGCCAGGAAGAGACCAAAGTTCAGGACGAGCACCAGCAGCAGCGTTCGGCGCTGCCGCTGGTCTTGGGCGTTGAAGGCGGTCACTCGTCAATTCCTTCCGAAGCGCGGTGCTTGACCGCTTTGGCGGCGAATGTCGGCAATACCAGCAGGGTCAACGCGGTGGCGGTCAGAAGGCTGCCGATGACGACCGTCGCCAGGGGCTTCTGCACCTCGGCGCCCGCTCCGTGCGCCAGGGCCATCGGGATGAAGCCGACGATGGCGACGAGCGCCGTCGTCAGCACGGCCCGCAGACGGCTGGACGCGCCTTCGATGGCGGCCTGATAGGGCGTCAGCCCGGCCGTCAGTCGCTCTCGAATGGCCTGCATCAACACTAGGCTCAGGACTCATAGCCAGAACAGCACTGTGGCGGCGAGGGCTATGGCGGACAGGAAGACGGTCGGGCAGCGATCGTAGCGAGTGGCGACCCGTCGCCAGTCTTTCAGGCGGCCAAACATGATTTCGATCCGGTTTCGCCGCTTGTAGCGTCGCTTGTCGTAGCGGATGGGTTCGGTCCGGGATTTGCGGCCAGGGATGCACGGCGTGATCCCCTGGCCTGCAAGGCGTCCCGGAACCAGTCGGCGTCGTAGCCCCGGTCCCCCAGCAGCCACTGGGCGCGGGGCAGACTGTCCGAGAGCGAGCGGCAGCGCCGATGTAGTCGCTGACCTGACCCGCTGTCATGAAGAGGCTGATGGGCCTTCCGTTGACGTCTGTCACGGCGTGAAGCTTGGTGTTCATGCCGCCTTTCGTGCGTCCGATCAGCCGCCCGAGGCCCCTTTTTTACCGCGAGGCTCGAAGCCGTGCGGTGCGCCTTCAGATAGGTCGCGTCGATCATGACAGTCCGACGTTCGGTCTGGGCGCCGGACAGGCCCTCCATCATCCGGACGAAGACGCCCGCCTCGCTCCACCGCTTCCAGCGATTGTAGAGCGTCTTGTGCGGCCCATAGGCCGACGGCGCATCCCGCCAGCGCAGGCCGTTGCGGTTGACGAAGATGATCCCGCTCAATACCCGGCGGTCGTCAACGCGCGGCTTGCCGTGGCTCTTGGGGAAGAAGGGCTCCAGCCGAGCCATCTGCTCGTCCGTCAGCCAATACAGGTCGCTCATATCCAGACTCCTCAGGAGCCTGAATCAGATCGCACGCCTCACTTCAATGGGTCCTGAGCCTACATCACCGCCTTCTTCATGCCGCGCCAGGTCGGCGATCGGCCCGACGTGGTGCCGGAGGGAGCGGTCAACTTCGCCTTCATTGGCCAGTTCGCGGAATCCAGACAACGCGACTGCATCTTCACCACCGAATATTCGGTGCGTACGCCGATGGAGGCCGTTTATACGTTGATGAATGTCGAACGCGGCGTGCCGGAAGTGTTCAACTCCACCTATGACATTCGGACCCTGCTCGCCGCCATCACGCCTCTTCGGGATGGCGAAGGCATAGAAGTTCCCGGCCCCGCCTTCCTGCGCAAACTGCTGATGAAGAAGCTTGAAGGCACCGAGATTGCGAAACTGATCGAGGAGTTTCACCTGATATCGGAGTGAGCGAAGCGCGACGTCGTCGCGAAAGAAGGTGAAGAATGACCAACGACGATCGCCGCAGCGGCCCCGCCGCAGGCCGGCGACATCACCATCCTAAGGGATCGGACGGCGCGACGCCGGCCGGCCCGCCCCTGCGCGATCCGGTCTGCGGCATGGCGGTCGATCCAGCGACCGCCGTTCATACGGAGCACGAGGGTCGGCGCTTCTTCTTCTGCTCGTCAGGCTGCAAGGCGAAGTTCGTTGCCGATCCGCACCGCTATGCGTCATCGGCCGGCCAGAACAACGCCTTGAGCGCCGATGACCGTCCGCATGCCCGCCCCCATCCGCACGGAAAACCTGCAAGCCGAAACACGGCGTCGGCATCCATGGACGTGATCTGGACCTGTCCGATGCATCCGGAAATTCGCCGCGACGCGCCGGGAAGCTGCCCGATCTGCGGCATGGCGCTGGAGCCTCTGGTCGCGACGGCGGACCTCGGCCTAAGTCCCGAGCTGGCCGACATGACGCGGCGGTTCTGGATCGGTCTGGCGCTGGCTCTTCCGGTCTTTCTGCTGGAAATGGGCGCTCACCTGGTCCCGGCGCTGCACCATCTCGTGCCGATGCGCGTCTCTGTCTGGATTCAGTTCGTCCTGGCGACGCCGGTGGTCCTCTGGGCGGGATGGCCGTTCTTCGAACGCGGCTGGGCCTCGCTGGCGAACCGCAATCTCAACATGTTCACCCTGATCGCCATGGGAACAGGCGTCGCCTGGGTCTACAGCGTCGTCGCGACCCTGGCGCCGCACCTCTTCCCCGGGCCTTCCGCACCGCCGACGGCGCGGTCCCGGTCTATTTCGAGGCGGCCGCCGTCATCACGGTTCTGGTGCTGCTCGGCCAGGTGTTGGAGTTGCGCGCCCGCGAACAGACCTCCGGCGCGATCCGCGCTTTGCTCGACCTCGCACCGAAGACCGCGCGGAGGATCGGACGGGACGGTCGGGAGGAGGATGTGCCGATCGACGCCGTCGCCATCGGCGACAGGCTCAGGATCCGGCCCGGCGAAACCGTGCCGGTCGACGGGGTGGTCGAGGAGGGGCGCTCGTCGATCGACGAATCCATGGTGACCGGAGAATCCATGCCGGTCACCCGCACGGCCGGCCAGGCCGTGACCGGAGGCACGTTGAACCAGACGGGAGCGCTCATCATCCGCGCGGAAAAGGTCGGGCGCGACACCATGCTGGCCCGGATCGTCCAGATGGTGGCCGATGCGCAGCGGTCGCGTGCGCCGATCCAGCGCATGGCGGACAGGGTTTCGGGATGGTTCGTCCCGATCGTCATCGCCATCGCCCTGTCGGCGTTCACGGCATGGGCGATCTGGGGGCCGGAACCTCGCCTCGCCCATGGTCTGATCGCCGCCGTCTCCGTCCTGATCATCGCCTGTCCATGCGCCCTCGGGCTCGCGACGCCGATGTCGATCATGGTCGGCGTCGGCAAGGGCGCGGCCAGCGGCGTTCTGATCCGAAACGCCGAGGCGCTCGAACGGATGGAGACGGTCGACACCCTGGTGGTGGACAAGACCGGCACCCTGACCGAAGGCCGGCCGTCAGTGGTCCGGATCGTCGCCGCGCCCGGCTTCGGCGAGGAGCCCCTCCTGCGCTTCGCCGCCGGGGTGGAAAAGGCGTCGGAGCACCCGCTCGCCCGGGCGATCGTCGCCGCGGCCGAACAACGCCGCATTCCGATACCCGAGGTGTCCGACTTCGATTCGCCGATCGGCCAGGGGGCGACCGGTCTTGTGGACGGGCAGTTCGTCCTTCTCGGCGGCGCGGCCTTCCTTGCGGAACACGGCGTCGATACGGCCGCGCTCGCGCGGGAGGCGGACGCTCTGAGACGCGACGGCGCCAGCGCCATCTACATCGCCATCGACCGCGCGCTCGGCGGGGTCTTCGCCATCGCCGATCCGATCAAGGCCACGACGCCGGCGGCGCTGAAGGCCTTGCACGGCGAGGGCATCCGCATCGTCATGCTGACCGGCGACAATCGCACGACCGCCGAGGCGGTCGCCCGCGAGCTCGGCATCGACGACGTCGAGGCCGATGTGCTGCCCGACCAGAAGGCGGCGGTCGTCGCACGGTTGAGGGCTCAAGGCAGGGTGGTCGCCATGGCGGGCGACGGCGTCAACGACGCGCCCGCGCTCGCCGCCGCCGATGTCGGAATCGCCATGGGCTCGGGCACGGACGTGGCGATCGAAAGCGCCGGCGTGACACTGTTGAGGGGCGATCTGACCGGCATCGTCCGGGCGCGGCGCCTGTCGCGGGCGACCATGGCCAACATCCGGCAGAACCTGGCTTTCGCCTTCCTCTACAACGCCGCCGGCGTGCCGATCGCGGCGGGGGCGCTCTATCCGGTGTTCGGCCTGCTGCTGTCGCCGGTCATCGCCGCCGCGGCCATGGCTCTCTCGTCGGTCAGCGTGATCGGCAATGCGCTTCGGCTGCGGACCACGAGGATATGACGGACGCGGCTCTCGCCGGAGTGGAACGGCGAGGACCAAACACCTATCGTCAGCCAGACCGGTCGAAACGGTGCGGCGCTTGAGGATGGCAATGGACGTGTCGATGCAGATCATCCGGTCCGAACTGGCGCCCCTGGGACGGTTGCGCGTGGCGATCAATCTCGGCAATCCAGTCTTGGCGCAGAGGGCGGCGGACGGGGCTCTCGCCGGCGTGTCTGTCGATCTCGCCTGGGAGATCGCTGTGCGCCTCGGCGTGGAGATGGAGCTGTCGAACCTCGCCACGGCGGGGGCGGCGGTGGCGGCGCTTCAGGATCAGGCCTGCGATCTCGCCTTCCTCGCAATCGATCCGGATCGTCGCGCCGTCCTGGACTATACCGCGCCCTACGTCCGGATCGAAGCCTCCTATCTGGTTCCCTCCGAGTCCCGCTTCCGCTCCGTCCGCGACGTGGACGTCGCGGATGTGACGATCGCGTCGGGCCTGAACACCGCCTACGATCTCTTTCTCAACCGCTCGCTGAAACAGGCCCGACGGATTCATACGCCCTCCTCCCAGGCGGCCGTCGCCCTCTTCCTGGAGGGCGGCGCAGACGTCTGCGCCGGTGTGCGCCAGACGCTCGAGGCGGCGGCGCACGACCGGGCCGGCGTCCGCCTGCTCCCGGACAGTTTCCAGGCCATCGAGCAGGCCGTCGCCCTCCCCGCGAGCGGCCTCACGGGCGCGGTTTCCTGGAGGCGCTTCTCAAAGATCTGGTCGCCTCCGGCTTCGTCGCCCGAAGGCTGGTCGCCAGCGGACAGGACGCCGCCCTCGCGATCGGTCCGGGACGCCCGGCGCCGGTCTAGGCGGCGGCGGGCGATCATTCCCCGCCGTGGCTCACGCTCCGGTCGAGGGCGCTCCGGACGGCCGGGTGAAGCGCCACCACGCCACGCCGCCGTAAAGGAGGATGAGGCCCAGGAGGTTGAGAACCTCCCGCCCCTGTTCGACGAGGCCGGCCCCCATCTGGTTCACCCCGACCATGAGATGGATTCCGGGCGTCGTGGGCAGCAGTCGGGCGAGGAAGGCGAGCCAGGTCGGCGTCGCCTCCGCGGGCCAGGACAGTCCAGCGAGAAAGAAGATGACCAGGGAGGTGCCCATGAGCAGTTGCAGGGGCCGCTCGCGGGTGCGGAAGACGCTCGCAAGGGCGAGCGCCGCTGCAACCGTCGCCGCCACGAAGAGACTGCCGGCCACGATCAGCGTTCCGGGCGCGGCGGCGGCCCGTGGATAGTCTTGGAACCAGAAGACGAAGCCGGCGTAGTAGGCGACGTCGATCCAGCCGATGACGAAGAAGGCGAGCGCGACGCCGAGGAGACGACGGGACGCAAACCGAAGCCGCCCCCCTCGCCACGCAGGGTGGCCGCCAGCATCGCCAGTCCCATCAGCAGCGTCTGATGAATGATGAGGAAGCCGACGCCCGGAAAGACGGTGCTGCCGTATCCTTCGCGGGTGTTGAACAGCGGGCGCGCGATCACCGACAGGGCCGGCGGCGCCGGCGCGCCCTGCGCCATCGCCTGATCGACGGCGGCCTCGCCCGCCTCGGCCGTGATCGCCGCGCCTATGCCGGCCAGCGCCGTGCTGCTGCGCAGCAGATAGGCGCCGTTGCCATAGAGGGCCACCGTCCCTTGCCCGCCGGTCAGGATGCGACGTTCGAACCCCGCAGGCACGACGACGATCGCCCCCGCCCCTCTCGTCCGCAACCAGTCGTCCGCCGCCTCGGGCGACGGCAGGCGGGCGACGAGATCCGCCTGCTGCAGACCCGAGAGCTTGTGCACCAGCGAACGGCTGGCC
Organism: Brevundimonas albigilva; assembly: GCF_023503965.1. GTDB lineage: Bacteria > Pseudomonadota > Alphaproteobacteria > Caulobacterales > Caulobacteraceae > Brevundimonas > Brevundimonas albigilva. The sequence continues at coordinate 1,277,035 of NZ_CP097298.1, forward strand.
CCGGTGTTGTCCAGATCCACCACGGCGACCGGGATCCGGACGGCGACCTCGCCGGAATAGGCGGAAGGGTAGAAGAAGGAATAGAGGATCGTCGACACCACGATCAGCATGAAGGCCGACCGGTCGGCGAGGACCGCGCGAAACGTCGCGATGAAGGCCCGGCCGATCAACGTCGCCCCCAGACATCGGGTTTGCGGGAGGCGGCCAGATATTGCGGCAGGCCCAGCCCGAACCCCACGACCGCGAAGGTCATCAGGATCAGCAGCAGGTTGACCGACATCGCCGCGGGCGCGCCCATCATCCATTGTTCGGCGACGAGACGGGCGAAGGTGGTGTAGGGCAGAAGCGCGCTCCAGACGCGCGCGAAGGCCGAAGCGGATTCGATTGGAAAGACGGCCCCGGCGAAGGCGAAGGAGGCGCCCGCATAGAGGGCGGTCATGGACAGCGCCTGCCCCATGGACAGCGTCAGGCCGACGATCAGCGTGGCCATACCCGCATAAGCGAGATAGAGGCCGACATAGCCCGCCAGGAGCAGGCCGACGCTGCCTTCAACCGGCCAGCCGCGAAACGCCGCGAGATAGATGGTCGCCAGGGCGCCCCAGACGAGAAAGATCGCCACATAGGGCGCGATCTTGCCCACGACCGCCGCAACGGCCTCGCGCGGCGGCCCGGCCAGCCAGCCGCCGATCGTCCCGTCTCGCAGTTCGCGTCCCAGGGCGCTGACGACCGCCACCATGAACAGCAGATGCAGCAAGGCCGGGTGGATCAGGGCGACCAGTTGCAGCTCGTAGCTGGCCTGGGGATTGTAGAGGATGCGGCTCTGGACCTGGATCGGCGCCGGCCGCACCCGGCCCGGGCCGAGGATCGCCGCGCTCTGTTGCGCGGCCAGGGTCCGGGCCTGGCTCTGGATCACGGCGCCGACCTCGCGCAGCACTGACCCCGAGGGCGTGGAGTAGCTGGCGTTGTAGAAGACCAGCACCCTGCCCGCCTCGCCGCGCAGCACCGCGCGTTCGAGCCCTTGCGGCAGCATGACGATCGCATAGGCGCGGTTGGACCGCACCACGCTCTCGGCCTCGGCCATATCCTTGGGGCGGGCCGCCACGTGCAGGCCGGGCGAGGCGTCCAGACGACGAACCAGATCGCGAGCGACGCTTCCGCCGTCGGCGTCGACGACGGCGACCGGCAGATCGCGCATAACCCCCGCCGACATCTGCACGGCGACGAGGGCGAGAAGCGCCAGCGGTAGCCAGACGACGAGGAACAGATCCCAGAAGCTCCCGCGCAGAAAGGCGATCTCGCGTCGGGCGCCGGCGAGAAACGCCGCGATCATTGCGGCCAGTCGAACAGGACGGTCATGCCCGGCCGCAGCCCGTCGACGCGCGAGACCGGTGCGACGCGCACCTCGAAACTCTTGACGTCGAAGCCGCTCGACTGCCGGGTCGCACGCCAGGTAGCGAAATCTCCGGCGGGAGCGATGAAGGTCACCCGGAACCGGGCCGTGCGGTTCTCCAGAGCGGGAATACGACCCGTCAGAGTCTGTCCGCGTCGAATCCCGCTGAACTGATCCTCGCGCAGGGTGAGCGTCACCCAGGGATGCTCTATGTCCGTGAGCATGAAGACCGGGAACCCTTGGGGGACCAGTTCGCCGGGCTGGGCGAGCCGCCGGCCCACCTCGCCGGACGACGGCGCCAGCACCCGGGTTTCGCGCTCCGCCGCCTCGACCTCCGCCACGGCGCCGCGCGCCTGCCGCACCTGTCCCCCGGCCGCCTGGCGATCCTGTCGGCGCGCCCCGGCCAGCGCCGCCAGGTCATACTGGGCGCGAGCGGCGCGGGCGGCCTCCGTCGAGGCCACCGCATTGGCCCGGCTCTCGTCGCGCTTCTGCCCCGCGATCACGCCCTGATCGTACATCTCCTGGGTGCGGGCATACGTCGTCTGGGCCAGATCCGCCGCCGCCTGCGCGCGCCGCCATTGCGCTTCCGCGGCCCGGATATCCTCCGGACGCGCACCTTCGTCGGCCTTGTCGGCCGTGGCCTCGGCGGCGACGAGGGCGCCGCCCGCCTGTTCTGAACGTGCCGCGACCTCGGGACTGTCGAGGGTGTAGAGCAGTTGGCCGGCCCGGACCGGCTGCCCCTCCTCCACATGGAAGTCGGCGATCCGCCCCGTCACCTTGCTGGTGATCCGAAGCTCCCGCGCATCCACCATCCCCTGAAGCTGATCGGGAACGGGTCGGTAGCTGAGCCAGAGGCCGACGCCGAGCCCCGCCACGATCAGCGCCCCGATGCCGAGGGGCAGCAGTTTTCGGCGCCGTCGAGACGGTCCGGCGTCGCCCCGTTCCCCGCCCGGCTCCGTGTTCGGCGTCGGCGTGTCCTGGGTGTCGGTCATGGCGCGATCCTTTCGCCCTGGTCGATATAGTCGGGCATGTCCTCGATCCGGCCGCTGACATGAAGAAGGCGGGCGAGCGCGACCACGAAGTCATGGGCGGCCTGGGCGCGCTGGATCCGCGCGCGTCCGACGCCGAGTTGGGCGTCGATGACGTCGAGCGAGGTGGTTTGCTGCACCTGGTAGCCGACCATCTGGACGCGCAGGTTCTCCTCGGCGGCGACGATGGCGCTGTCGGTTCTCTGGAACCGCCGCCGGGCCGCTTCCGCGTCGTTCCAGGATCGGGTCACGCCGATCTCGATCTGGCTTTGCGCCTCGCGCAGCCCCGCCTGGGCCTGGGCGACCTTCTCGCGCGCGGCGCGGACATTCTGCGAGCGATCGACGCCGGAGAAGAGGGTGTAACGGAGACCGACCCCCACGGACCAGTCCGGATCGGTCAACAAGGTGTCCTGACGATCAAAGTTGTACTGGGCGAAGCCATAGACCGTCGGCAGAAGCTCGGCGCGCTGGGCGGTGACCCCGGCTTCCGCCTGGTCTTCCAGGGCCTGGAGCCGCTCCAGCTGCGGGTGGGCGCGATAGGCGGCTTGCAGATAGGTCTCCAGCGGCTCGAGCGGCCGGAGAAGCACGAAGAGAGACGTAGCCGGATCGATCCCCGACGGCGCCCTCAAGGTCCCAGAGAGCGCCGTGTCCGCGCTGGCCAGATTGGCTTCGGCCGTCTCCAGCTCGCGCGCCGCGTCGTCACGCGCCACCTCCACCTGCAGGCGCTGGGCGCGACTGATGAACCCGCCGCGCTCCAGAATCGTCGCATCGGCCAGGTGGCGTTCGAGGCCCGCCAGGACGTCGCGGCGGACGTCCCGAACCCGGGTGAGCAACTGTTGCCCGAAATAGAGTTCGGTCATCTGCAACAGGGCGTTATCGACGACGATCTGGCGCTCAGCCCGGGACTGGCCGAGTTGAGCCTCAGCGGCCGCCTGGGCGGCCGGAATCCGGCCGCCGGAATAAAGCGGGACGGTGGCGGTGATGATCGGCCGCGTGCTGTCGCGTTCCATCTGGAACTGCAACGGATCGCTGATGGCGTAGTCCTGAGCGACATCCGCCAAGGGCCCCAGCGGCAGATAGAGGGTCTTTTGATACCGCATCATCTGGCCCTCGAACTCCACCGTGGGCAGCCGCAGCGTCCTTACGGCGTTTTCCTGGGCTTCCCGGCTGCGGACATCGGCGTCCGACGCCTCGATGGCGTCCGAGCGTTGCAGGAGCCTGGCCTGCGCGTCGCGATAGGTCAGGGGCAAAGGACCAACGGTCTGGAGGCCGGAGGTTTTGGCGTCAGAGATCTGGGCCTTGGATGCGGGAGCGTAGGCGGCCGCACAGGTCGACGAGATCAGCAGGACCAGCAGGATGGAAGGTCGCAAGGTCATGAGCGAGGTTCTCCTTGGCCGACCGTAGCGTTGGCATGGATCCACCTCAATACATACCTGTATCGAATGATTCAGAAGACTGCTCTCTTGAGCCCAAGGCTTGTCCGGAGCCGTCCCACGCGTGCCCAGACGCGCGAGCGTATCCTCAACGGCGCCCTGGAAGCCTTCGCCGAACGCGGTTTCCAGGGGGCGACACAGGAGGACATTTGCGATCGGGTCGGATTGAGCCGGGGCGCGTACAACTCCAATTTCCGGTCCCAGGAGGAGCTGTTTTTCGCCATCTACGATCGGACGATCGAACGGCTGGAACGGCATCTCGAGATCTCGATTGCGTCGGCCCTGTCCAGACCGGGACCCGCGGCGGAGAACTTCGTCAGGGCGTTCATCGCCGACTACGCCTTCGACCGCAGTTGGTATCTGCTGCAGGCGGATTTCGGTCTGCACGCCCTACGAAACCCTGCGGTGGCGAGCCATTACGCCGCGCGGCAGAATCGCATCCTCTCGGTATTATCGAAGAGGCTGTCGGCCGTGTCTGGAGGGGAATCGAGCCGAGCCGCCCCCACGCGTCTTCCCGCGTCGCTCGCCTCATTCTGGCGGTCCACGAAGGCGCCATGTTCCAGCGCCTACTGGAACCGTCCACAATAAAGGACGGCGAATTGTTGACCCTCTTCGCCGATCTTCTGTTCTCGAAATCCGCGATCAACTCATGAACAGTCCCGGCGACCGGTCCTCAGGGACGTGAGCCGATCACGCACAATGCCGGCCTATTCTAAAGAACCTGAGAGTTCACCTACACCACGCTCGCTGCGGTGCGCCCGGCGTTGACGTCGATTGTGGCGCCGGTGATATAGCGTCCACCCGGCCCGACTAGGTGTTTGGTCCCAGGCTTAGATGGTGTGATCCTTTCGTTGGAATGGAAGGAAGCCATATGGGCCAGGTTCGTCACGGGAGCGCCACGACCACGCACGCCGTCCGAGCAGCAATACAGCGATCGCAGGCTTCGCTCGCGACGCTGAGCCGGGAGTTGGGGATCAACCCCAAGACGGTGGCGAAGTGGCGTAAGCGGACCTCGGTCGAGGATCGCAAGACCGGGCCGAAGGAGCCGCGCTCGACGGTTCTGACGGAAGCCGAGGAAGCGATGGTCGTCGCGTTCCGGCGGCACACGCTGCTGCCGCTGGACGACTGCCTCTACGCCCTGCAGCCGTCCATCCCGCACCTGACGCGCTCAGCGTTGCACCGCTGCTTGCAGCGACACGGCATCTCACGCCTGCCGGATGTCGAAGGCGACAAGCCGAAGCGGCAGCGTTTCAAGCGTTACCCGATCGGCTTCTTTCATGTTGATATCGCCGAGCTGCAGACGGCCGAGGGCAGGCTCAATCTGTTCGTCGCCATTGATCGCACCAGCAAGTTCGCTGTCACCCAGCTGGTCGACAAGGCCGACAGACGAACCGCCTGGGAGTTCCTCGAACAGTTGTTGGAGGCCGTGCCGTACAAGATCCACACGATCCTGACCGACAACGGCATCCAGTTCGCCGAGCAGCCTCGCAACCGCAACACCGCCTTCTCGCGACAGATGCGCTTCGACATGATCTGCGAAGCCAACGACATCGAGCACCGGCTGACCAAGCCGAACCATCCGTGGACCAATGGCCAGGTCGAGCGGATGAACCGCACCATCAAGGACGCCACCGTCAAACGCTTCCACTACGACAGCCACGACGAACTGCGTACGCACCTCGCCGACTTTATGGCCGCCTACAACTTCGCCCGAAGGCTCAAGACCCTCAACGGTCTCACGCCTTACGAATACATCGCCAGAATCTGGACGTCAGAGCCTGACCGGTTCATCGTCAATCCGATCCACCAGATGCCTGGACTGAACACCTAGTGCCGCTACACGTCATCGACGAGGTGGTGGAGCGGATCACCAACCAGACTATCACCGCCTATGAGTATGACCCGGCGACCGCATCCTTGGTCCAGCACGCGGATGGAGTCGGTCAGTCCTGAGGGTCTTCGGGCATAGCCAGGCGTCGACCGAGGTCGCGCATAGTTTTACGCGACGGACGCGGAAGCTTGGCCTTCAAAGCCTCCAGTTCCTTCGCCTCATCCCGCGTCAGCGGGTGATCGTGATCCACCAAGATTCTGCGGATCGCACGCGCGACGTCAGCGGCGACCGCATCGTCGTCTTCGTCCAAAGGAGGACGGCTCACGAGGGTTCTCGGGTTGGTGACAGCATCTGGCGCAAGTTTAGCACGAGAGGACTAGTAGGGCACGTTCGACGCCGCGCGCCGCAGCAGCGCCTGCACAGCGGCCTCCTTGGTGGGCCAGGTGCCGCAGTCGATGCCGTTCAGGGAACCGACGAACTGGAGGCGGTCTCCGGCCGTCACGCGCCGGACGCCGAAAAGCTGACGGCCACGACGGAAGTGGATATAATGGGGGCGGCTGCGCATGGGCGAACTCCGTTTATCACCCCCCAGCGCTGAAGGCCGCCCAGCGCCTTATCAACCGCCCGAAAACATCCACGTCACCACCGCTTTCCGACGGCAAGTGACATTATTGGCTTGCGCAGCTAACTTGCTGGGGTGCCCACCAGGGGCATTTCCCAGGAGGTGGTTCCATCGGTGGTTTAGCGACGAAGGTGTATTCGCAACAGCACTGAACGAGAAACTCATGGCATTGATTTGTCGCGAGTTATTCGACTTTCTCGCCGCTGAGGGTTTCTCCCTCAAGGGGAGAAGGATTAGGAGTTTTCCCATGCGCCTCGCCCTTCTCGCCTCCGCCGCCGTCCTCGCCTTCGCCGCCTCCTCGGCGCGCGCCGAGGAGGGCATGTGGACCTTCGACAACTTCCCCATCGCCCGCGCCAACCAGACGCTGGGGACAAACATCGACCAGGCCTTCCTCGACCGCGTCCGCCTGTCGTCGGTGAAGTTCGGCGGCTGCTCGGCCGGCGTCGTCTCGGGCCAGGGCCTGGTGATGACCAACAATCACTGCGTCGCCACCTGCGTCGCCAACCTGTCCACGCCCCAGGTCAACTACGCCGAGACCGGCTTCACCCCGAAGTCGCGCGAAGAAGAGCTGAAATGCCCCGGCGCCTCGGCCGAAATCCTGACCGACATCTCCGACGTCACCGAACGGATGCGCAAGGCCGGCGAAGGGCTCGAAGGCCAGGCCTTCACCCAGGCGCGCGACGCCGAGGCGGGCCGCATCGAGACGGAAGCCTGCGGCGACGACGCCAAGGTCCGCTGCCAGGTCGTCAGCCTGTATCGCGGCGGCCAGTTCAAGCTCTATAAATTCCGCAAGTACGACGACGTCCGCCTGGCCTGGGCGCCCGAGGATCGCGCCGCGACCTTCGGCGGCGACCTGGACAACTTCTCCTTCCCGCGCTTCGCCATCGATGCGGCCTTTATCCGCCTCTATGAGGACGGCCGCCCGGTCGAGACCCCGATCCACTTCGCCTGGAACGCCGACAAGCCGACCGAGGGCGAGGCCGTCTTCGTCTCCGGCAATCCCGGCGCGACCCAGCGCCTGCTGACGATGGACCAGCTGGCCACCATCCGCGACGTGGTCCTGCCGCTGGACCAGCTGATCGCCTCCGAACTGCGCGGCCGGCTGATCCGCTATTCGGAAGAGGGCGAGGAACAGGCCTTCATCGCCATGGACCCGATCGTGGGCCTGGAGAACACCTACAAGCGCGGGCGCGGCCGCATGGCCGCCCTGATCGACCCGGGCTTCATGACGGCCAAGGCCGCGGGCGAGGCCGACTTCATGCAGCGCTACGCCGCCGCCAACGGCGACGGGCCCGACCCGTGGGGCGCCCTGGAGGCGATCCAGCCAACCGCTCGCGAACTGTATCCCGCCATGGCCCTGCTGGAGGGCGGCACGGGCCTGGGGACCACCTCGGTCGCCGGCGGGTCGCAGCTGTTCGCTTACGCCCGCACCCTGGTGCGCGGCGCCCAGGAGCGGGCCAAGCCGTCCGACCAGCGCCTGCCCGAGTTCGCCGACAGCCGCCTGTCCGGCGTCCAGTCGCGCCTGTTCGCCGAGCGCCCGACCTATCCGGAGCTGGAGCAGATCCGCCTGGAATGGTGGCTGTCCAAGACGCGCGAGTGGCTGACGGTCGACAATCCCTACGTCGCCACGCTGCTGGGCAAGGACAGCCCCGAGGGCCTGTCGGCCCGTCTGGTCGAGAGCACGAAACTGGCCGATCCCGCCGTGCGCCGCGCCCTTTGGGAAGGCGGCCTGGCCGCCGTCCAGGCCTCCACCGACCCGATGATCCGCTACGCCCTGGCCGTCGACGCCGACGCCCGCGCCGTGCGCGCCGAATGGGAGGAAAAGGTCCAGGCCCCGACCGACCGCGCCTCCGAGGAACTCGCGACCGCCCGCTTCGCCGCCTATGGCGACAGCGTCTATCCCGACGCCACCGGCACCCTGCGCCTGACCTACGGCCTGGTCGAGGGGTCGGACGTGCCCGGCCAGCGGTTTTCCGCCTTCACCACCTTCGCCGGCCTGTGGGACCGCGCCACCGGCGCCGAGCCTTTCGCCGTCGCGCCCAAGCTGCTGGCCGCCAAGGACCGCATCGACCCGAACGCGGTGATGGACATGGCCGTGTCCACCGACACCATCGGCGGCTCCTCCGGCTCGCCCGCCATCAATGCGCGGGGCCAGATCATCGGGGCCAACTTCGACTCCACCGTCCTGACCCAGAGGAACGCCTACGGCTACGACCGCGCCGTCAATCGCAGCGTCATCGTCACCACCCAGGCGGTGACCGTGGCCCTGCGCGACGTCTATGGCATGGACCACCTGGTCGAGGAGCTGGGCGTCAGCCAGTGAGCGACCTGACCTTCCGCGCGGCGACGCCCTCCGACGTCGCCGCGCTCCATCCCCTGATCGAACGCGCCTATCGCGGCGAGACGGCCAGGGCCGGCTGGACGCACGAGGCCGACCTGCTGTTCGACGATCGCACCAGCGCCGACGAACTGTCCGCCCTGATCGCCGATCCCGACCGCGTCATCCTGCTGGCGCGCCGCGACGACCGCCTGATCGGCTGCGTCCAGGTCGCCCGCGCGGGTCCGGACCGGGCCTATCTGGGCATGCTGACGGTCGATCCGGCGCTGCAGGCCTCGGGCCTGGGCCGCCATATCCTCGCCGCCGCCGAACGGGAAGCCGTGGCCCGCTTCGCCGCCCGGCGCATGGAGATGACCGTCATCCATCGTCGCGCCGAGCTGATCGCCTGGTACGAGCGGCGCGGCTACGCCCCCACCGGCGAGCGCCGCCCCTTCCCCGTCGACCCGCCTCGCCCGGAGCTGGATTTCATGGTGCTGGAGAAGGGGCTGGCCTGACCCCTTGCAAAACGGACACGACTGTCCATTTAGCGGGACAGAATGTCGCGCCCCACCCGAAAAGACGCCGTCCACAACCGCGCCGCCCTGCTGAAGGCCGCACGCGAGGTGCTGTCCGAGCACGGTCTCGACGCGCCGCTGGAGCTGATCGCCGAGCGCGCCGGCGTCGGGCGCGGCACCCTGTATCGCCATTTCGCCGACCGCACCGAACTGGCCCTGGCCGTGCTGATCGACGGCGTCGACGACCTGGACGCCCGCACCCGCGCGCGCGGCGATGATCCGCAGGTCTTCTTCTGGTTCGTCGAGGAGCTGGCCGATCTGGTCATGCGCAACGCCGGCTGGTCCGACGTGCTGCGGAACGTCCGCTCGCCCGACGCGCTTACGCCCTTGCGGCAACGCTTGATGGAGGCGGGCGCCGGTCCGCTGGCGCGGGCCCAGGCGGCCGGCCTGGTGCGAAAGGACCTGGGGCCGATGGACGTGCGTCTGATCGCCACCCTGCTGGGCTCGGGCTTCCAGGGCGCCGACGAGGCCGAGCGCCGCGCCGTGTCCGCCCGCACCCGCCTGATCGTCCTGTACGGACTGAGAAGCCGCTGATGGCCCGCAACTGGCATCTGCCCTGGGAAGAATACGTCGAGACGCTGAAGCCGCACGAGCGGCCGATGATGCCCGGCAGCCCGGCGACCCCCGACCACCCCTGGCCCCGCCGCCTGCAGTACGCCGCGACCGGCGTGCTGGTCGCCCTGGTCGGCAGCCTGGGCAATGCGGCGGTCACCGCCAACATCCAGAACCTGCAGGGCGCGCTGGGGATCACGGCGACAGAGGCCGCCTGGCTGCCGGTCGTCTTCGTCATGACCAACGCCTGCATGAACCTGATCCTGGTCAAGTTCCGCATGCAGTACGGCCTGCGCCTGTTCACCCAGATCTTCCTGGGCGTATTCGTGCTGGTCTGCGCCGCCCACCTGCTGGTCGACAACTATGAGTCCACCCTGCTGGTCCGCGCCGTCGCCGGCATGGCGGGGGCGGGCCTGTCCAGCCTGGGCTTCCTCTACATCATCCAGGCCTTTCCCGCCGCGCACCGGCTGAAGGGGCTGATCATCGGCATCGGCCTGGCCAGCTTCGCCGTGCCGATCAGCCGCCTGGTCATGCCGACCCTGCTGGACCTGGACGGCTGGCGCGGCTTCTACATCTTCGAGTTGGGTTTCGCCCTGGTCGCCTGGGCCGCCGTCCAGGTGCTGAAGCTGCCGCCGTCCGAGCGGCTGAAGGTGTTCGACCGGCTGGACTTCGTCACCTTCGCCCTGTTCGCGCCCGGCGTCGCCCTGCTGACCGCCGTGCTGGGCCTGGGCCGCATCGTCTGGTGGACCGAGGCGGCGTGGATCGGCTGGGCCCTGGTCGGCTCCATCGTCCTGCTGACCGCCGCCCTGACCGTCGAGCACAACCGGACCAACCCGCTGATCAACACCCGCTGGCTGACCGGCGCCGACATGCTGCGCCTGTTCGGGGCCATCCTGCTGATCCGCATGGTGCTCAGCGAACAGACGTCGGGCGCCGTGGGCTTCCTGACCGTCGTGGGCCTGGGCCCGGACCAGCTGCACGGCCTGTTCGTCGTCATCCTGCTGGCCATGATCGCCGGCACCGCCGTCAGCGCCTTCACCCTGAACATGGAGAAGCTGAACAAGCCCATCGCCATCGCCCTCGGCCTCATCGCCGTCGGCGCCTTCATTGACAGCCATGCGACGGTCCTGACCCGCCCGGCCCAGCTCTATCTCAGCCAGGCGATGATCGCCTTCGCCTCGGCCATGTTCATCGGCCCGGCGCTGATGATCGGCATTTCCCGCGTCCTGCAGCAGGGCAAACAGAACCTGATCAGCTTCATCGTCATGTTCAGCGTGCTTCAGAACGTCGGCGGCCTGGCGGGCGGCGCCCTGACCGGCACGCTGCAGATCGTGCGCGAGAAATATCACTCCAACCAGCTGGCCGCCGACATCGTCGCCTCGGATCCACAGGTGACCCAGCGCCTGGCCCAGCTGTCGGGCGCCTATTCCCACACGATCACCGACCCCGCCCTGTTGCGCGCCGAGGGCGTGGCCCTGCTCAGCCGCCAGGTGACCCAGCAGGCCAACGTCCTGGCCTATGACGACGTGTTCCGCATCATCGCCGTGCTGGCGGCCCTGGGCTGCGCCTGGGTCACCGTCACCCATCTCAGGCCCCGTTGGCGCGCCCGCGCCGAGGCCCGTCGCACCGCTCGAACCCCCGACGCCTCCGTCGTCTCCGCCGCCGTCGACTGAAGACCCAGAAGAAACGATCATGACCGACACCCCGCCCCCCATCGCCTCCCAGCCCGCGCCCCAACCGGCCGCCGCGCCTCCGCCCGCCGCCGCGCCGGCTGCGCCCGCCTCCGAGCCGAAGAAGCGCGTCCTGTGGACCGTGGTCGCCGGGGCCGTCGCCGTGCTGGGGGTGCTGCTGGTGCTCTACGCCTGGCGCCTGCCGCCCTTCACCGGCGACATCCAGCGCACCGACAACGCCTATGTCCGCGGCCAGGTCACCCTGATCAGCCCCCAGGTGAACGGCTATGTCACCGACGTCCCGGTCAAGGACTTCCAGACGGTCCAGCCCGGCCAGCTGCTGGCCCAGGTCGACGACCGCATCTACCGCCAGCGGGTCGAACAGGCCGAGGCGACCCTGCACGCCGCCGAGGCCGCCCTGGCCAACTCGGCGCAGTCCCAGGCCTCGGCGCGCGGTTCGGTGGCGCAGTACCAGGCCTCCATCGCCGGGGCCGAGGCGACCCTGGCCCGCGCCCAGGCCGACGCGAACCGCGCCCGCACGCTGAAGGAAGGCGGCTGGGTGTCCCAGGCCAATGTCGATATCGCTGAGGCGGCGCTTCGCAGCGCCCAGGCCCAGGTCGCCCAGGCCCGCGCCCAGCGCGGCATCGCCGAGACCGGCGTCGAGAGCGCCGTGGTCAACCGCGACGCCCTGGCCGCCCAGGTCGAGAACGCCCGCGCCGCCGTGCGCCTGGCCCAGATCGACCTGGCCAACACCCGCATCGTCGCCCCCCGCGCCGGCCGCCTGGGCGAGGTCGGCGTCCGCCAGGGCCAATACGTCACCGCCGGAACCCAACTGATGGGCCTGGTCCCCGACACGATCTGGGTCACCGCCAACATGAAGGAGACGCAGATGCGCGACATCCGCGTCGGCCAGCCCGTCGAACTTTCGGTCGACGCGCTAGGCGGCCAGACCCTGCGCGGTCATGTCGAGCGCATCGCGCCCGCCGCCGGCAGCGAGTTCAGCGTCATCCGCCCCGACAACGCCACCGGCAACTTCACCAAGGTGGCGCAGCGCATCCCCGTGCGCATCGCCATCGATCCGGGCCAGGCGGCGGCGGAGCGCCTGGCGCCGGGGATGTCGGTGGTGGTCAGGATCGATACGGGCGCATGAGGAGCCGGGGCGGTTGATCAGGGAGCACGCCCCTCACGTCACGCCTCGCAACGCGCGCGACCGGCGTCACGCCTTTTCGATGGCCGCCGCGATCTGGTCGGTGGAGTGCCCGGTCAGGTCCTTCGCGACCTCTCCGACCAGGCGTGACGCAGTCTCCTTGTGCCAACCCTTGCGGAGCTGACCCAGGGTCTTGGGCGCGGCGATGACGAGCAGGTGCTCGACCTTGTTGGTCAACACCCATTTGTTGAGAACTTCAGCCACGCCCATGGCGAAGCCGTCTTCGGCCTGGGTGTCGTTATCGGGATTGGCTTCGCTGGAAATGCGGCCCGCCGCGCCAGATACGCGGTCCTCGATCGGCGGAGTCGGCACCGCCTCGAGACGGACGTCCTGCTGGCCCGTATTGCGAAACAGGGCGAGCTTTTCGCCATCAACGACGGCCACGAGGGCGTTTTGTGCAAGTTTCATGAGTGGACTCCGTAACTGTGGCCGCCTGAAACGATCCGCAGCCGCCGCGGTTGCCCTCAATGTCCAGATCGCCGCATCCCGACCGGATGACAAACGCCGGACCGCGGGCAAGGCGCGGGGGTCCATCCACCCCTCACCGCCTCCCCATCCGCGCCGCCAGCAGGTGCACCTCGTGCGCGCGCATCCGTTCGAAATTGCCCAGCCCCAGCGCCAGGGCGCGCAGGATCTCCAGGCGGCGGGTCTCCTCGGGGTGGAGGGGCAGGTCGGGTTCGGCGCGGGGGGCCAGTTCCGCGTCCATCTGGCTCACCATGTCTGAAAGGGCTCGGTCGTTCATCTGATCCTCCGTCGCGCCGCCGACGGGACCAGAAAGCAGAACCAGAACGAAAAGGGAACACACATCCGCGCCCGCCCTGTGGGCGACCGCTTGACGCGTGTGGATTGCAGCGCGGGGTGGAACGGGCGCCCTCTCTCCCCAGCGCGGAGGAAGAAGCCGGGCTCTATCCGATCAGGGCCTCGGCCGCCGCGCGGGCGGCGTCGGTGATCTCGGCGCCCGACAGCATCCGCGCGATCTCCTCGCGGCGGCGCGCGTCGTCCAGGGCGACGACGGTGGTGGCGGTCAGGCCGTCGCGGTCGGCCTTCATCACCTTCCAGTGGGCGTGGCCGCGCGCCGCCACCTGGGGGCTGTGGGTCACGACCAGCACCTGGGCGCCGCCCGACAGCCGCTGCAGCCGCGTTCCCACCGCCTCGGCCACGGCGCCGCCGACGCCCTGGTCCACCTCGTCGAAGATCATCACCGGCTGGCGCAGCTCCTGCCGGCTGGCCAGCGCCGCCTTCATGGCCAGGGCGAAGCGGGCCAACTCGCCACCGGACGCAATGGCGTCCAGCGGGCCGAAGGCGGTCCCGGCGTTGGTGGCGATCTGGAAGCGGACGGTCTCCACCCCCTCGGGGCCCCGCCGGCCTTCGATCGGCTCCAGCGCCACGCGGAAGCGCGCGCGCTCCAGCTTCAGCGGGCCCAGTTCGCCCATCACCGCCTCGGTCAACCGCTCGGCCGCCGCCTCGCGCGCCGAGGTCAGCAGGGTCGCGGCCAGGTCGTACGCCTCCAGCGCGGCGGCCGCGTCGCGCCCGGCCTGGGCCAGGGCGTCGGCCCCGTCCTCGATCAGCCGCAGCTGCTCGCGCAGACGCTGGCGCAAGGACGGCAGGGCGTCGACCGTGGTGTTCAGTTTCCGCGCCGCCGCGCGCAGCGCGAACAGCCGCTCCTCGGCCTTGTCCAGCCGGCCCGGCTCGTAGTCGAAGGCGTCGGCGGCGGCGTCCACGGCGGCGATGGCCTCGGCGGCCTCCACCATCGTGCGGTCGATGGCGTCGACGGCGGCGGACAGCTTCTGGATCACCGGGTGGTCGCCCTCGGCGCCCGCCTGGCCGGCCCGCTGGCGGGCGTGTTCGACGGCGCGCAGGGCTGCGCCCAGCTTCTGGCTCAGCTTGTCGCCGCCCAGCTGGGTGCGCGCGTCGGCCAGGTCGGCGATGGCCTTCTCGGCCGCGCCCAGCAGGGCCCGTTCGCCGGCCAGTTCCGTCTCCTCGTCGGCGCGGGGATCGAGCGCGTCCAGCTCGGCCAGGTTCAAGGCGATTTCTTCGGCCCGCGCCGCCGCATCGGCCGCCTCGGCCTTCAGCTCCGCCAGCCGCGCCTCGGCCGCCTTCAGCTTCACGGACGCCGCCGCGACCCCGTCCAGCTGGGGCTTCAGGCCGCCGTAGGCGTCCAGCAGGCCGCGGTGGGTGCGCCAGTCAGCAGGCCCACGGTCTCGTGCTGGCCGTGCACCTCGACCAGGGCGGCGCCGATCTCGCGCAGCGCCGTCACGCCCGCCGGCTGGTCGTTGACATAGGCGCGGCTGCGGCCGTCGGCCGACAACACCCGGCGCAGGATCAGCTCCCCGCCCGGCTCGATCTCGAAGCCGCGCTCCGCGATCAGCGCGATCAGGTCCGGATCGTCGGGCGCGGTGAACACCGCCGTCGCCACGGCCTGCTTCGCGCCGCTGCGCACCAGGCCCGCGTCGCCCCGCCCGCCCAGGGCCAGGCCCAGCGCGTCCAGGATGATCGACTTGCCCGCGCCCGTCTCGCCAGTCAGCACCGTCAGCCCGCCCTCGACCTCGAGGTCGAGCGCGTCGACCAGGACGACGTCGCGGATGGATAGGGCGGTCAGCATGGGCTCGGAACGATTCGCTTGGCTCGATCCTAGCGGGGTTCGCCCGCCGGCATCAGCCCGGGATGATGCGCTGCAGCCAGCTTTCGCGCTTGGCGCCCGGCGCCGTCTCCGGCCGCTGGCCGTTTTCGGTCAGCAGGGCGTAGGCCTCGGCGTACCAGGGGCTGCCGGGGTAGTTGTAGCCCAGCACCGCGCCGTTGCGGGTCGCCTCTTCCTTCAGCCCCAGCTGCAGGTTGACCTCGACCAGGCGGTACAGGGCCTCGGGCGTGTGCGAGGTGCGCTGGAAGTCCGGGTTGGCGATGACGGCCTTGTAGCGATTGATCGCCGCCAGCGGCTGGTTGGCGCGCTGGTAATAGCGGCCGATGTTCATCTCCTTGCCGGCCAGCTGGTCGTTGACCATGTCGATCTTGACCGCCGCGTCGGTGGCGTAGGGCGTGCCGGGATAGCGGCGGGCCACGTCGCGCAGGCCCGTCAGGGCGGCGTTGGCGTAGCCCTGGTCGCGGCCCACGTCGGTGATCTGCTCGAAATTGCACACCGCGCGCATATAGAAGGCGTAGGCCGCCGACGGATTGCCCGGGAACAGCTGGATGAAGCGATCGGCCGCGGCGATGGCCTCGGCGTAGTTGTTGTTCTGATAGTAGGCGTACACCTGCATCAGGATCGAACGGCGGGCCCAGTCCGAATAGGGGTGCTGGCGCTCCACCTCCTGGAAATAGTCCACCGCGTCGCTCCAGCGGTGCTGCTGAAGACGCTCGTAGCCGGTGTTGTAGAGCGCCTCGACGGGCCGCTCCTCATAGGCCAGCCGCGGCCGCTCGCGGCCCGCGCAGCCCGAGATCGTCATGGCGGCGAGCGCGGCGGCCATCAGCACCACGCCGGAACGGAACTTGGAAGCGAGCAAGGACGACCTCATGACCAGCGCAAGGCGCGCACCCCGGCGGCCTGTGGAACAACGCGGCGATCTCTAGCACCCGTGACCGAGACGCGCCATGCCGACAAAAACGCCGTGCACGACTTGCCCCGCCCGGCCTCGCTGGTAAAGAGCGCGCCAACCGACGTCCGTCATTGGGGGTCGGATGACGGCGAAAGATGACCGGCCGATGAAGCTGCTGCTTTCTGGCAACTCCAACCGCGCGCTTTCCCAGGCCATCGCCGACCACCTGGACGCCCCGCTGACCAAGGCCCAGGTCAAGCGCTTCGCGGACAACGAGGTCTTCGCCGTCATCGAGGAGAACGTCCGCGGCGAGGATGTCTTCATCCTGCAATCGACCAGCTATCCGGCCAACGACAACCTGATGGAACTGCTGATCATGACCGACGCGCTGGTGCGCGCCTCGGCCCGGCGCATCACGGCGGTCATGCCCTATTTCGGCTACGCCCGGCAGGACCGGAAGACCGGCGGGCGGACCCCCATCTCGGCCAAGCTGGTGGCCAATCTGATCACCCGCGCCGGCGCCGACCGGGTTCTGACGATGGATCTGCACGCCGGCCAGATCCAGGGCTTCTTCGACATTCCGACCGACAACCTGGTGGCCACGCCGGTGCTGGCGCAGGACATCAAGGAGAACTATCCGCGCGGCGACGACCTGATGATCGTCTCGCCCGATGTCGGCGGCGTGGTGCGCGCGCGCGCCCTGGCCAGCCGCCTGGACGCCGACCTGGCCATCGTCGACAAGCGCCGGCCCAAGGCGGGCGAGAGCGAGGTCATGAACATCATCGGCGACGTCGAGGGGCGTCGCTGCATCCTGTTCGACGACATCGTCGATTCGGGCGGCACGCTGGTGAACGCCGCCAAGGCGCTGATCGACCAGGGCGCGACCGAGGTGTCGGCCTACATCAGTCACGGCGTCCTGTCGGGCCCGGCGGTCCAGCGCATCACCGACGGGCCGCTGAAGGAACTGGTCATCACCAACTCGATCGAGCAGCCCCACGAAGTTTTGAACTGCAAGAAAATCCGAGCGGTTTCCGTGGCTCCGCTGATTGGTGAAGCTATCCGTCGGATCGCAAACGAGGAATCGGTTTCCAAGCTGTTCGATTAACCTTCGAACAACCACTTTTTGCGCGTTATAAGACTTCCGTAACCCTGACGTTCCCCCGCGTCCCCGTGTAACTGGAAGCTTAGCCGATGACCCAGCGTTTCGTGAGCCGCGGCCTGACCCTCGCCGCCCTCGCCGCCGTCTCCGTTCTCGCCGCCTGCGAAAGCGGTCCGTCGAAGGCCGAACTGGAGGCCCAGCGCCTGGCCGCGGAGGCCGCCGCCCGTCAACCACCGCCCATCGCGCTGAACGACGGCGTGGCCCAGGCCGCCTCCATCTACGTCGCCTATCTGCGCGAGGCGGGCACGATCCAGCCCGGCGGCTTCGACAGCGCCGAGGCTATCCAGTCCGCCCTGCGCAAGGGCGTGGCCTACGACCCGGCCCAGCTGTCGCGCGGCCTGATCGCCTATGGCGCCATCCTGGCGCTGCAATCGCCCGAGTTCGTCGCCGGCGTGCGCCAGTATGCGATCGACCCGGCCCAGCGCCAGCAGATCGTGGCCCAGATCGTGGCCGACCCCGCCTACGCCGCCACCTTCCCCGGCGCCGACGCGGCCGCGGGCCTGATCACCGACGCCATCAGCAAGGACGCCCTGGCGGTGCGCGTGATCGGCGAAGCGATCGAGCAGGACGCCTATACGATCCAGGAGCGCAGCGACCCGCGCCGTCGCTGGGCCGTCGCCCACATCCAGAATCGCGAGGAGCGGCTGGAGGGCGCCAAGACCCTTTCGGCGGCGCAGATGCTGCCGTCGGCCGAGGATTCCGCGCGGCTGCTGACCGCCGCCTCGTCCGGATCCGGCCTGGGCGTGACGCCGTCGCGCAAGGCGCCGCCCTACACCCCGGCGGTGACCCGGTCGCTGGCCATCGCCGCGCTGGCCGCCCTCGGCGCCGCCGGCGACGAGGCGCGCGCCAATACCGAGGCGCTGACGGTGGAGACCAACAACGAGTTCTGCCTGAACATGTCCAAGCTGATGCTGTACCAGTGCCTGGCGGCTTCGCGCCCCAGCTATGAGGACATGTTCTGCCTGGGCCGCCACGTGGTGCGCGACGTGGCCAGCTGCACCACCACCGCCGTCCTGTCGCCGATCATCACCGTGGGCGACCCGCAGGAGACGGGCGTGACGCCGGCCGCCAGCGCCGCCCAGACCGCCGTCGCCGTCACCCCGGCCCCGACGCAGACGCCCGCTCCCTCGAACTGACGGGCGTCTCTCGCCCGGTCAGTGGTTGTCCCTCGGCAGGCCCAGGGTGTCGACGATGCGGTGGTATTTGACGGCGGGCTCCAGCACGGCGCCGGTCTCCAGCTCGCCCACCATCGACCGCTGGATCTCCTGCCAGGGCGTCTGGGACGCCGGGTATCTGTAGCCGCCCGCCGCGTCGAAGGCCCGGCGACGTTCGGCCAGTTCTTCGGCGTCGATCAGCACATCGACCTTTCGCGTCTTCAGGTCGATGCGCAGGCGGTCGCCGGTCTTCAGCAGGGCGATGTTCCCGCCGGTCGCTGCTTCCGGCGAGGCGTTCAGGATGGACGGGCTGCCCGAAGTGCCCGACTGGCGGCCGTCGCCGACGCATGGCAGGGCGTGCACGCCCTGCTTGATCAGGTATGCGGGCGGACGCATGTTCACCACCTCGGCCGCGCCGGGGTGGCCCACCGGCCCCGCCCCGCGCATCACCAGGATGCTGTCGGTGGTGATGGCCTCGGCCGGATCGTCGATGCGGCGGTGATAGTCCTCTGGACCGTCGAACACGACCACCGCGCCCTCGAAGGCCTCAGGGTCGGACGGATCGGACAGGTAGCGGTCGCGGAACTCGGGCGAGATCACGCTGGTCTTCATCACCGCGCTGTCGAACACATTGCCCGACAGCACCAGGAAACCCGCGTCCTCGACCAGGGCGTCGTCGAAGGTGCGGATGACGTCGGGCAGCACGATGCCGGCGTCGCGGCAGTTGTCGCCCATCGACCGGCCGTTCACCGTCAGGGCGCCCTCGTGGATCAGGCCGTGCTTCATCAACTGGGCCACGACCGCCGGCACGCCGCCCGCCTGGTGATAGTCCTCGCCCAGATATTTGCCCGCCGGTTGAAGGTTCACCAGCAGCGGCACCTTGTGGCCGACCGCCTCCCAGGTCTGCAGCGGCAGGTCGACGCCGGCGTGGCGCGCCAAGGCGGTCAGGTGGATGGGGGCGTTGGTCGAGCCGCCGATGGCGGAGTTGACGACGATGGCGTTCTCGAACGCCTCGCGGGTCAGGATGTCCGAAGGCTTCAGATCCTCGCGCACCATGTCGACGATGCGCAGGCCGGTCTTGTAGGCCACCTGCGGCCGCTCGCGGTAGGGCGCGGGAATGGCCGCCGATCCGGGCAGGCTCATGCCCAGGGCCTCGGCCAGGCTGTTCATGGTGCTGGCCGTGCCCATGGTGTTGCAATAGCCGACCGAAGGCGCGGAGGTGGCGACCAGATCGATGAACTGCTCGTAGTCGATCTCGCCGGCCGCCATCATCTCGCGGGCCTTCCAGATGATGGTGCCCGAACCGACCCGCTCGCCCTTCAGCCAGCCGTTCAGCATCGGCCCGACCGACAGGGCGATGGCCGGGATGTCCACCGTCGCCGCCGCCATAAGGCAGGCCGGCGTGGTCTTGTCGCAGCCGATGGTCAGCACCACCCCGTCGATCGGATAGCCGTAAAGCAGTTCGACCAGGCCCATGTAGGCCAGGTTGCGGTCCAGGCCCGCCGTCGGGCGCTTGCCGGTTTCCTGGATCGGGTGGACGGGAAACTCCAGCGCGATCCCGCCCGCCTCGCGGACGCCTTCGCGGACCCGCTTGGCCAGCTCGATATGGTGGCGATTGCACGGCGACAGGTCCGACCCGGTCTGGGCGATGCCGATGATCGGCTTGCCTGAGCGCAGCTCCTCCAGCGTCAGGCCGTAGTTCAGATAGCGTTCCAGATAGAGCGCCGTCATGTCCGGGTTCGACGGATTGTCGAACCACGCACGGGAACGCAGAGGCTTGGTCATGAGTCACTCGGGCAAGCGAAGATTACTCAGACAAATAGACGCCCCCGATGCGCCTTGGCAATGCCGCTAGCGATCCTCCAGGGCCTCGGCCGCCTGAGCGCGCGAATTGGCCACCAGAACGTCCATCGCCTTTCGCGCGCCGCCCGCGTCTCCCGCCGCGATGGCGTCGAAGACGGCCCAGTGCTCCGGCATCGGGTCCGGCGGCAGCTTGTGCTTGCGGCCCTTGTAGAAGGTCGTCCAGCGCACGCCCGCGCCGATGGTCGAGGCGAGGCTGACCAGGGGCGCGTTGCCGGTCGCGTCCAGCACCAGCTGGTGAAAGTCGCGGTCGGCCGACTGACCGGCCTCGGTCTTCAGCCCCGCCCGCTCCATCGTCTGCAGGGCTTCGCGCATGGCCTCGATCTGGGGCCCCGTCCGGCGTTCGGCGGCCAGGGCGGCGGCGGCCGGTTCGACGATCATGCGCAGTTCGAACAGACCCTCGACCAGCGCCCGCGCGGGCTCCGCCTCGAAGAACCAGGCCAGCACGTCGGGGTCCAGCAGGTTCCAGCGGTTCATCTCGGTGACGCGCGTCCCCACCCGGGGGCGGCTCTCGACCAGCCCCTTGGCCGCCAGGATCCGCACGGCCTCGCGATAGGCGCTTCTGGACACCTGAAGCCGCTCGCTGAACTCGATTTCGTTGGTGAGGATGTCGCCGGGTTGGTGGCGGCCGGAAACGATCTCGACGCCAAGTTGATGGGCGATGGAGCCGTGCAGCCTTTCCTTGCCCGCCTTGCGGCGACCCGGCCGCGCCTGAACTGGAGATGCTGACATCGAAACCTTCCGTGAATCGCTCACATCTAGCACGGTGCGACACAAGGCGCCGATTGACGGCTAGAGCATATCCGACCTATCGTGAATGGTAGCGCTATCATCGCTGGACGGACGTCGGAACCGGCGGGGCACAGGGAGAGAAGATCATGACCATCGCCGATGGCCGCACCATCACGCTTGCTCGCCGCACCTTCGTCACGGGCCTGCTCGGCGCCGTCGCGGCGGCCCCCCTGGCCGGGCCGGCGCGCGCCCAGCCGGTCGGCCGGAAGCGGGCGCCCTCTACAAGGACGCCGCCCAGCCCGTGGCCGCGCGGGTCGAGGACCTGCTGCGCCGCATGACGCTGGAGGAGAAGGTCGCCCAGATGGTCGGCATCTGGGAAAAGAAGGGCGACATCCAGACGGCCAACGGCGACTTCGCGCCGGACAAGGCCTCGCGAGCCTTCCCGCACGGCCTGGGGCAGATCTCCCGTCCGTCGGACTTCCGCGGCGTCGATCCCAGCCAGAACGGCGCGGCCGGCGCCTCGGGCGAGGCGGTCAATCGCGACGCGCGCCAGACCGCCGACTACATCAATGCGGCCCAGCGCTGGGCGGTCGAGCAGACCCGCCTGGGCATCCCGATCCTCATGCACGAGGAGGCGCTGCACGGCTATGTGGCGCGCGGCGCGACCAGCTTCCCGCAGTCGATCGCCCTCGCCTCGACCTGGGACCCCGAACTGGTCACCCGCGTCTTCTCGGTGGCGGCGCGCGAGATGCGGGCGCGCGGCGCCCAGCTGGCGCTGGCCCCGGTCGTCGACGTGGCGCGCGATCCGCGCTGGGGCCGGATCGAGGAGACCTATGGCGAGGATCCGCACCTGGTCTCGGAAATGGGCCTGGCCGCCATCCGCGGCTTCCAGGGCGAGACCCTGCCGCTGGCGCCGGACAAGGTGCTGGTCACGCTGAAGCACATGACCGGCCACGGCCAGCCCGAGAACGGCACCAACGTCGGCCCGGCCGACATCTCCGAACGGACCCTGCGCGAGAACTTCTTCCCGCCGTTCGAGCGGGCGGTGACCGAACTGCCGGTGCAGGCGGTGATGGCCTCCTACAACGAGATCGACGGCCTGCCGTCGCACGCCAACCGCTGGCTGCTGCACGACGTGCTGCGCGGGGAATGGAGCTACAAGGGTTCGGTGGTGTCTGACTATTTCGCCATCCGCGAGCTGAACACCCGCCACCAGATGTTCGGCTCGATCCAGGAGGCGGCGATGCGCGCGCTGGACGCCGGCGTCGACATCGAACTGCCGGACGGCGAGGGCTACAACCACCTGCCGGAACTGGTGCGGTCGGGCCAGGTGACCGAGGCCCAGATCGACGAGGCTGTGCGCCGCCTGCTGACCATGAAGTTCCTGTCGGGCGTGTTCGAGACCCCCTATGTCGATGCGGCGGCGGCGGAGGCCAAGGAAGCCACGCCGGACGCCGTGGCCCTGGCGCGCGAGACGGCGCAGCGGGCGATGGTGCTGCTGAAAAACGATCAGGGCGTCCTGCCGCTCAAGGCCGACCGCATCCGCAAGCTGGCGGTCCTGGGAACCCATGCGCGCGATACGCCGATCGGCGGCTATTCCGAGGTGCCGCGCCACGTCGTCAGCGTGCTGGAAGGCCTTCAGGCCGAGGGGCGCGGCAAGTTCGAGGTGGTCTATTCCGAGGCCGTGCGAATCACCGAGAGCCGCGTCTGGGCCGCCGACGAGGTCACGCTGGTCGATCCGGCGGTCAACGCCCGGCTGATCGAACGCGCGGTCGCCGACGCCCGCGACGCCGACGTGATCGTGATGGTGCTGGGCGACAACGAGCAGACCAGCCGCGAGGCCTGGGCCGACCAGCACCTGGGCGACCGCGACTCGCTGGAACTGCTGGGTCAGCAGAACGACCTGGCGCGGGCGATCTTCGCCCTGAACAAGCCGACCGTGGTGCTGCTGCTGAACGGCCGCCCGCTGTCGGTCAACTATCTGGCCGAGAACGCGCCGGCCCTGATCGAGGGCTGGTATCTGGGCCAGGAGACCGGCCACGCCGTCGCCGACGTGCTGTTCGGCCGCGTCAGCCCCGGCGGCAAGCTGCCGGTGTCGATCGCGCGGTCGGTCGGCCAGCTGCCGATCTTCTACAACTACAAGCCCAGCGCGCGGCGCGGCTATCTGTTCGACACCACCGCGCCGCTCTATCCGTTCGGCTACGGCCTCAGCTACACCACCTTCGAAATGTCCGAGCCGCGCCTGGCGCGCGCTCCTCCATCGGCATGGGCCAGAGCGTCCAGGTGTCCGTGGACGTGCGGAACACCGGCGGGGTGAAGGGCGACGAGGTGGTCCAGCTGTACATCCGCGACGACCAGGCCTCGGTCACCCGTCCGGTCAAGGAGCTGAAGCACTTCAAGCGCGTGACGCTGGAGCCGGGCGCGCGAACCACGGTGACCTTCGAGATCAGGCCGTCCGACCTGTGGTTCTGGAACATCGACATGGAGCGGGTGGTCGAGCCCGGGACCTTCACCATCAGCGCCGGCCCGAACTCGGCCGAGCTGAAGTCCACGACCCTGACCGTGACGGAGTAGGATCGATGCCGCGTCCTGTCGTCGCCGCCGTGACCCTTCTGCTGGCGGCGACGCCGGCGGTCGCCCAGACGCCCGCCGCCCCCAGTCTGGCGCCCCTCTTTTCCGACCACGCCGTGCTGCAGCGCGACCGGCCGATCCCGGTCTGGGGCGCCGGGACGCCGGGGGCGGCGCTGACCGTCGAGCTGGACGGCCGAACGGCGCGGACCGTCGTCGGCGCGGACGGCCGCTGGCGCGCGGAACTGCCGGCCCATGCGGCGGGCGGCCCCTATGAGCTGCGCGTCCGGGGCGCCGGGGGCGAGGCGACGGCCGGCGACGTGCTGGTCGGCGACGTCTGGCTGTGCTCGGGCCAGTCGAACATGGAGCTGCCGGTCGAGCGGACGCTGAACGCGCCCAGCGTGATCGGCGCGGCCAATGACGACGGCATCCGGCTGATCACGGTGCAGAAGGACTTCGACGTCGCGGCGCAGGACACGTTCCGCAATCCCCTGGCCTGGGCGGCGGCGTCGCCCGCCTCGGTCGGCGGCTTTTCGGCCGCCTGCTATTATTTCGCCCAGGAGCTGAGGCGCGACCACGACGTGCCCACGGGCCTGATCAGCAGCAACTGGGGCGGCTCGAACATCGAGACCTGGATGTCGCCCAAGGCGCTGGCGGCGCAGGGCTATGGCGACCAACTGTCGATCCTGTCGGAGATGGCGACCGATCCCGTCGCGGCCCAGGGCCGGTGGGGTCTGAGATGGCAGGCGTGGTGGGAAGGCCTGGCGACCGACAGGCCCTGGTCGCCGGATGACGCCGGCGAATGGACGCCGGTTCCCGTCATGGAGCCGTGGGAACGCTGGGGCGTCCCGGCGCTGGCGAACTACAACGGCATGGTCTGGTATAGGCTGGACATCGACCTGGCGGCGGACCAGGCGGCGGCGGGGCGGACCCTGTCGCTGGGCGGCGTCGACGAGGCGGACCAGACCTGGGTCAACGGCGTGGCGGTGGGGGCGTCCGGATCGGGCGACCGCCTGTACGCCCTGCCCGCCGGCCTGCTGAAGGCCGGACGCAACACCGTGGTCGTCAACGCCTATGACACCTGGGAGGTCGGCGGCCTGTACGGGCCGGCCGAGAAGCGGGCCCTGGTGCTGGCCGACGGCGGGCGCGTGCCGCTGGACCCGGCGGGATGGCGCTATCGCGTGGCCGGCGACGTGACCGCCGCGCCGCCGAGAGGGCCGTGGTCGTCCACCTCGGGCCTGACGACCATCGCCAACGCCATGATCGCGCCGCTGCACGACTATGGGCTGCGGGGCGCGCTCTGGTACCAGGGCGAGTCCAACACCGGCGCGGGGAAACAGTACCAGGCGCTGCTGACCGGACTGATGGCCGACTGGCGCGAGCGGTTCGGGCCGGACCTGTCGTTCCTGGTGGTGCAGTTGGCCAACTTCGGCGCGCCGCCGTCGGCGCCCGGCCCCTCGGGCTGGGCCGAACTGCGCGAGAGCCAGCGGCTGGCGGTGGCGGCGGACGACAACGCCGGCCTGGCGGTGGCCATCGACCTGGGCGACCGCTGGGACATCCACCCGGCGCAGAAGCAGGAGCTGGGCCGGCGCCTGGCGCGGGCCGCGCGGCACGTCGTCTATGGCGACCCGGCGCCGCCATCGGGGCCGGTCCCCGCCTCCGTCCGGCGCGAGGGCGGCGAGATCGTCGTGGCCTTCGACGACGTGACCGGGACGCTGAAGACGCTGAGCGGCGCCCAGGCCATCGGCTTCGAACTGTGCGACGGCGACGCCTGCCGCTACGCCGCCTCGGCCGCCGCCTCGGGCGCGGAAGTGCGGCTGGCCGCGCCCGCCGGAGATTCGGTGTCGGAGGTCCGCTTCTGCTGGGCCGACAGTCCGGTGTGCAACCTCTATGACGCCGCGGGCCTGCCCGCCGGGCCGTTTCGGATGGAGGTCCGCTGATGCGACGGTCCCGCCTGTCTGTCGCGGTCGCGGCCGCCGCCCTGGTCCTTTGCGCCGGAGCGCCGGCCGTCGCCTGCCAGGGCCTGGTCGCCGTGTGCGAACAGGCGTCGGCGGACGGCGCGTCGCTGATCGTCGGAGGACGGCCGGCGCGGGTGCTGACCGATCCGGGCGACTGGCCCGGCGTGATCCGCGCCGCCCACGACCTGCAGGCGGACCTGGGCCGCGTCTCGGGCGGCGGCGCGCCGGCGGAGGACGGGCCGGTGGTGCTGGTCGGGACGGCCGGGCGCAACGCCGTCATCGACCGGCTGATCGCCGAGGGCCGCCTGCCCGCCCCGACCGGCTGGGACGGCTTTGTCCAGGCGGTGGTCGAGCGGCCTATGGACGGCGTCGCCCGCGCCCTGGTGATCGCCGGGGCGGACAAGCGCGGGACGATCTACGGCGCCTACGACATCTCGGAACGGGCAGGCGTGTCGCCCTGGGCGTGGTGGGCCGACGTGCCGGTCGCGGTGCGCCGCGACCTGTCGCTGACGCCGGGCCGGCGCGCCGATGCGCCGGCCGTCCGCTATCGCGGCGTCTTCCTGAACGACGAGGAGCCGGCGCTGGGCGACTGGGTGCGGCAGACGTTCGGCGGCTTCAACCACGCCTTCTACGAGAAGGTGTTCGAGCTGATCCTGCGGCTGAAGGGCAATGTCCTGTGGCCGGCCATGTGGGGCAAGGCCTTCTACGACGACGACCCGCTGAACGCCGTGATGGCCGACGAATACGGGGTCGTCATCGGCACGTCGCACCACGAGCCCCTGGCCCGCGCCCATGTCGAATGGGAGCGCTATGGCGAGGGCGCCTGGGACTGGCGGACCAACCGCGAGGTCCTGAGCCGATTCTGGCGCGATGGCGTCAGACGACGCGGGACCACCGAAAGCCTGGTCACCATCGGCATGCGCGGCGACGGCGACGAGGCGATGAGCGAGGACACGGCCATCCCCCTGCTGGAAGACATCGTCCGTTCGCAGCGCCGGATCATCGAGGCCGTCACCGGACGGCCCGCTGCCGAGACGCCCCAGGTCTGGGCCCTCTACAAGGAGGTGCAGGACTATTACGACCAGGGCATGCGGGTCCCGGACGACGTGACCCTGCTGTTCGCGGACGACAACTGGGGCAACATCCGCCGCCTGCCCGCGCCCGGCGACCGGGCCGGCGGGTCGGGGGTCTATTATCACTTCGACTATGTCGGCGGGCCGCGGAACTACAAGTGGCTGAACACGACCCAGAACGAGCGGACGTGGGAGCAGATGCGGCTGGCGTGGCAGGCGGGGGCGGATCGGCTGTGGGTGGTCAACGTCGGCGACCTGAAGCCGATGGAGGTCCCCATCGACTTCTTCCTGGACCAGGCGTGGGACCCGCAAGGCATGACGGTCGAGCGGATGGCCGGGTGGTCGCGCGACTGGGCGCGGGCGCAGTTCGGCGAGGCGCAGGCGGACGAGATCGCGGAGCTGATCGACCTCTACACCCGCTACAACAGCCGCCGGAAACCCGAGCTGATCGGGCCGGACACCTTCAGCCTGGTCAACCACGGCGAGGCCGACCGGATCGAGGCCGAATGGGCCGAACTGGCGGCGCGGGCGGACAGGGTCCGGGCGAGCCTGCCTGCGGAATACGACGACGCCTTCGTCCAGCTGGTCTGGTTCCCGATCCAGGCCAGCGGCAATGTCACCGCCCTGCATATCGAGACGGGTCGCAACCGGCTGTACGCCGCCCAGGGTCGCTGGCAGGCGGCGCAGGCGGCGGCCGAGGCCGTGCGCGCCCGCTTCGCGCGGGACGTGGAACTGGAGGCGATCTACCACGGGCTGAAGGGCGGCAAGTGGGACCACATGATGTCCCAGACCCACATCAGCTATGACGACTGGCAGCAGCCGGAGCGGGACGTCCTGCCCGAGCTGGCGACGGCGCGGGCCGAGCGCGGGGCCCGGCTGGGCGTGGCGGTGGAAGGCCGGGCCGAAGCCGTGGCGGCGGGCGCCGGGGCGCGCCTGCCCGAGCTTTCGCCCTACAGCGCCGCCCGCTGGATCGAGGTGTTCGACCGGGGCGACCGGCCGGCGGATTTCCGCATCGAGGCCGGGGCGCCGTGGCTGAGGCTGTCGCGGACGGAGGGGCGCGCGGGAGAGACGACGCGGATCGCGGTGTCGGCCGACTGGGCCGCCGTCCCCGCCGGTCGGCACGAGGTCCCGGTGACCGTGACCGGGCCGGACGGCGCCGTCGTCGTCACCGCCGTGGTGACCAGGCCCGCCGAGCCCCCGGCCGCGGGACGCTTCGTCGAGAGCGACGGGGCGGTGGCGGTCGAGGCCGTGGATTACACCCGCGCGATCGGCGGGCCGGGTGTGGACTGGCAGGCGGCGCCTGGCCTGGGGCGCACGGGATCGGCGGTCACCACGGCGTCGTCGGACGCGGTCGGGTTGACGCCGGGCGGCGACGGGCCCCGGCTGGAGTACGACATCCACCTGACCGAGGCGGGCGAGGCGGAGGTGCAGCTGTGGCTTTCGCCCACGCTGGATTTCCGTGGGCGCGACGGCTTGCGCTACGCCGTGTCGATCGACGACGGCCCGGCCCAGGTCGTGACCCTGGACCTGCTTGCGGCCGGCGCCGGAGAGAATGCGGACTGGGACCGCGCCGTCTCGGACAATCTCGCGCGGACGGTGTCGCGCCATCGGGTCGCGACGCCGGGACCGCACACGGTCAAGGTCTGGCTGGTCGATTCCGGCCTGGTGTTCCAGCGGCTGGTGGTGGCGACGAAGCCCCTGCCCGACAGCTATATGGGACCGCCCAACAGCGCGAGGGCGGACTAGGTTCGATCGACATCCGGTTCCGGGACCAAAGCGGTGGCCAGCGACCGGCCCCTTCAATGTCGGTTGGGTCCAGGTCAGAACGCCGACTGGGCGAAGGGGCCGAAGACGGCGCCGACGAAGCCGCCGGCCGTGCGGGTGCTGAGCAGCGTGCCGTCCGCGCCCGCCAGGACGGTGGACCAGTCGCCGTCACCCTGCGCGACCGCGAAGTCGTAGGCGTCGCCGCGTCCGGCGATGCGGAACCGGATCGGCCCCTCGCCGGCCAGCGGCCGGCTGGCCAGCAGTTCGCCCCCGCTCGCCTGGTCGGGTCCGGCGCGGCGGCGCAGTTCGACGATGGCGCGGCCGTCCTGGCGCACCACGGACAGGGCGTACCAGTAGTCGTCGCTCTGGAGCACGGCGAGGCCGGCGCGGTCGCCCTCGCGCGTCGGCGCGGCGCGCAGCACGGTCTGGGCTTGCGCGTTCTGATGCTGCTGGCGGCGAGCCAGGAAGGAGGGGTTGGCGTTGTCGCCCAGGCCGACCGGCCGCGCCTTCAGCGTCAGGGCGCCGGGATGGCTGTCGAGGTCGAACCAGGCCTCGCGCGGATTGCGCAGCATCATCCAGTAGGGCGGCAGGGCGGGCCCGTCGAACGCGTCCACGACCTCGAAATCGCCGCTCGTGGGCACGTCCGGCGCGGGTTGGGCCGGCAGGTTCGGCCGCTGGCCGACATACGGAATGGCCTCGCCCCGCTTCAGGATCACGGGCCAGTCGCCCGACCAGTCCACCGGCAGCAGGAAGGTCTCGCGCCCGGTGTTGTAGAAGTCGCCCTCATAGGGCCGCACCGCCAGGAAGGTCGCCGCCCACGCGCCGTCGGGCAGTTGCACCAGGTCGGCGTGGCCGGCGGAGGTGATGGGATTGGGCCGATCGCGCGGCAGGTCGCGCGCTGGGTCAGGATCGGATTGCCGGACCAGGGTTCGTAGGGGCCGTCGGGCTTGCGCGAGCGCAGCACGACCTGGGAGTGGCCCTCGGCCGTGCCGCCCTCAGCGCAGACCAGATAATACCAGTCGCCCTTGCGGATGAGGTGCGGCCCTTCGATCCAGATCGGGTTGGTCGAGGGATCGACGCCGCCGTCCACCAGCACCTTGCGCGGCCCGACGGTCTTTTTCCCGACGGGATCGAAGCGCTGGATCCAGATGGCGCGGTGGCTCTCGTAGCGGGGCGTTCCCTCCGGCGGGCCGTTGTTGACGATCCAGGCCGAGCCGTCGGTGTCGAAGAACAGGCCTGGGTCGATGCCGCCCTTCAGATCGGGCAGCCAGACCGGATCGGACCAGGGACCGGCCGGACCGCTGGCGGTGATCAGGAAGTTGTCGCCGCAATCGACGCAGGTGTTCAGGATGTAGAAGGTCCCGTCCCTATGCTCGATCGTCGGGGCGAACACGCCGCGCGACAGGCCCAGGGTTCCGAAATCCAGCTGATCCGGCCGGTCGATGGCGTTGCCGATCTGGGTCCAGCTGACCAGGTCGCGGCTGTGAAAGACCGGGATGCCCGGGAAGTAGGCGAAGGTCGAGGTGACCAGATAATAGTCGTCGCCGACGCGCGTGATCGACGGGTCGGGATAGAAGCCCTGCAGGATCGGGTTGCGGTACTGGTCGGCCGTCGGTTCGGCGCCCTGATGCGCGGCGTCGGTTCCGCGATAGACGAAATGGTCGAACACCGCCTCCTGCGCCGTCGCCCCGCCCGCGACCGCCGCCAGGGCGAGGGCCGCCAGGGCCGCGCTGCCTGTCCTCCTCATCCGATTGTCCTCCCGCGATTATTTTTCACTTGTCTGAGTTTTTGCATTCGGCTCTTGTTAGCGCAACCACAAGGAGGAAGACGATGACCCAGGGCCTGACCCGTCGCGACCTGATGGCCGCCGCCGGCGCGTCGCGATCGCCCCGGCCGCCGCGCCGGCCTTCGCCGCCGAGCCCAGCCTGAACGATCTGGCGCGCGCCAACGGCCGCTTCTTCGGCAGCGCGGTCGGCGCCGGCGACGCGGGCGTCACGGCGTCGCTGGGCGATCCGACCTATCGCCGCCTGCTGACGCGCGAGTGCGGCCTGCTGGTCTGCGAGAACGAAATGAAGTGGTACGTGCTGCGGCCCGACGCCCAGACGTTCGACTTCTCCCGCGCCGATCGGATCGCCGACTTCGCGCGCGAGAACGGCATGGACCTGCGCGGCCACACCCTGCTGTGGCACCATCCGCAGTGGTTCCCGGCCTGGGTGGCGAAGCACGACTTCGGGCCCCAGCCCGCCACGGCGGCCGAGGCCATGGTGGTCGATCACATCCAGCGCGTCGCCGGTCGGTATCCGCAGATCCGCTCTTGGGACGTGGTCAACGAGACGGTGGACGCCGAGACCGGCGAACTGCGCGAGACGCCGCTGTCGCGCGCCATGGGGCAGTCGGTGCTGGACGTGGCCTTCCACGCCGCGCGCGAGGCCGCGCCCCAGGCCCAGTTGGTCTATAACGACTACATGAGCTGGGAGGCCGGGCACGAGAAGCACCGGGCCGGGGTGCTGCGCCTGCTGGAGGGCTTGAAGGCGCGCGGCGTCCCGATCGACGCCCTGGGCGTGCAGAGCCACATCGGCTCGGGCAACAGCGACGACTCGGTCGGCTTCGACACCGCCCAGGAGCGCGAATGGGGCGCCTTCATGGACGAGGTCGTGGGCATGGGGCTGGAGGTCGTGATCACCGAGTTCGACGTCCACGACAAGAACCTGCCCGCCGATATCCCCTCGCGCGACGCCGCCGTCGCCGAACTGGGCCGGCGGTACCTAGATCAGATGCTGGCCTACCCGCAGACGACGGGCGTGGTCGCCTGGGGCATGGCGGATTCCCACAGTTGGCTTCAGGGCAACTGGCCCCGCGCCGACGGCCTGCCCAAACGGCCGACCCCCTATGACGCCGAGGGCCGCGCCAAGCCGCTGCGCACGGCGATCGCGGACGCCTTCCGCGCGGCCCCGCCAAGACCCGCATGAGCCGCCCTTGACGCTCGGGCGTCCGCCCGCGATGATAGCGCTAACACTCAAGAACCGCTTCGCATTGACGGAGCTGGCGGGGGAAATGACGACGCTTATCCACGATCTGCCCGGCGATTGGCGCGAGGGCGTCTTCCTCGGCCGGCTGGCGCTGCCTGAGGGACCGACGCCGGTCCTAGTCCGCAAGGGCCGGGTGCACGACATTTCGGCCTGGGCGCCCACCTCGGCCCAGGCGGCCGCCCGCCCCGACCTGGCCGACGCGCCGGGCCGGGACTTGGGCGACCTGGAAACGCTGGCGCTGAGCCCCGCGTGGAACGACGCCGACGTCGCGCCGCGCCTGCTGTCCCCCGTCGATCTGCAATGCATCAAGGCCTCGGGCGTCACCTTCGCGATCTCGGCCGTCGAGCGCGTCATCGAGGAGCGCGCGCGCGGCGACGCCGACAAGGCGCTGGCCATCCGCGAGGCGCTGGCGGATCGCGTCGGCGCGGACCTTTCGGCCGTGAAGCCCGGCTCGGACCAGGCTTACGCCCTGAAGGACGCCCTGATCGCCGACGGCCTGTGGTCGCAATACCTGGAAGTCGCCATCGGCAAGGACGCCGAGATCTTCACCAAGGCGCCGGTCCTGGCCTCGGTCGGCTGGGGCGAACTGGTCGGCGTGCGTCCAGACAGCGCCTGGAACAACCCCGAGCCCGAGGTCGCCATTCTGTGCGATCCGGCGGGACGTCCCGTCGGCGCGGCGCTGGGCAACGACGTCAACCTGCGCGACATCGAGGGCCGGTCCGCCCTGCTGCTGGGCAAGGCCAAGGACAATAACGCCTCGGCCGCCCTGGGCCCGTTCGTGCGCCTGTTCGACGACGGCTTCGGCATGGACGACGTGCGCGACGCGACGGTGTCGCTGGAGGTGCGCGGCGACGACGGCTTCGTGCTGGAGGGTTCGTCCTCGATGCGGCTGATCAGCCGCGACCCGCTGGACCTGATCGGCCAGACGTTGAACGAGAACCATCAGTATCCGGACGGCTTCATCCTTTACCTCGGCACCATGTTCGCCCCGATCAAGGATCGCGACGCGCCGGGCCAGGGCTTCACCCACAAGCCGGGCGACGTGGTGACCGTGTCATCCGAACGCCTGGGAACGCTGCGCAACCGCGTGACCACCACCGACCGGGCCCCGCCGTGGACCGTGGGCGTGGTCGAACTGATGTACAATCTGGCCGGTCGCGGCCTTCTGCAGGAGCGATCGATTTGAGCGCCGCCGTCTATCCGTCCCTGAAGGGCAAGCTGGTCGTCGTCACCGGAGGCGGATCGGGCATCGGCGCCGGCTTCACCGAGGCATTCGCCCGGCAGGGCGCGCAGGTGGTCTTCCTGGACGTCGCGGTCGAGGACTCGGAGGCCCTGGCCGCATCGCTGTCCGGCCTGTCGCCGGCGCCGGCGTTCAAGCGATGCGACCTGATCGACATCGCCGCCCTGCAGGCCTGTTTCGCCGAGATCGCGAGCCAGTACGGCGACGTCGACGTCCTGATCAACAACGCCGCCAACGACGACCGCCACAGCCTGACGGAGGTCACGCCCGCCTATTGGGACGACCGCGTCGCGGTGAACCTGCGTCATCTCTATTTCGCCGCCCAAGCCGTGGCGCCGAGGATGCGCGAGCGCGGCGCGGGCGTGATCATCAACCTGGGCTCCATCAGCTGGCACCTGGGGCTGCCGGACCTGTCGCTGTACGAGACGGCCAAGGCCGGGATCGAGGGCATGACCCGGGCCCTGGCGCGCGAACTGGGCGTCGACGGCGTGCGCGTCGTCTGCATCGTGCCGGGCAACGTCCAGACCCCGCGCCAGATGAAGTGGTACACGCCCGAGGGCGAGGCCGAGATCGTCGCCGCCCAATGCCTGAAGGGACGGCTGCAGCCCGCCGACGTCGCGGCGCTGGGCCTGTTCCTGGCCTCGGACGACGCACGTTTGATTACAGGCCACGAGTATTTCGTGGACGCCGGCTGGCGATAGGGTTTCCTAGGATTTTCACGCCCGCGTCAGACGGGCTTCGGGAGGGTATTCAATGGCAGGACCGACGGGGGCTCGGGCCCCGACATCGCGGGGAGCGACCGCGTCAACATGGCCTTCATCGCCCTGATCGTGGCGGTGGCCACCATCGGCGGCTTCATGTTCGGTTATGACTCGGGCGTCATCAACGGCACCCAGGACGGGCTGGAGGCGGCCTTCAACCTGTCGGCGCTGGGCACCGGCTTCAACGTCGGCGCCATCCTGCTGGGCTGCGCCTTCGGGGCCTTCGCCGCCGGCCGTCTGGCGGACGCCATCGGCCGCCGCACGGTGATGCAGATCGCCGCCGTCCTGTTCATCATCTCGGCCGTCTGGGCCGGGGCGGCGGACACCTCGGCCCACTTCATCATCGCCCGCTTCATCGGCGGCCTGGGCGTCGGCGCGGCCTCGGTGCTGTCGCCGGCCTACATCTCCGAAGTGACCCCGGCCTCGATCCGCGGCCGGCTGTCGTCGGTGCAGCAGATCATGATCATCACCGGCCTGACCGGCGCCTTCCTGGCCAACTACATCCTGGCGGCGACGGCGGGCGGATCGACCGCCGAGTTCTGGATGGGCTATCCGGCCTGGCGCTGGATGTTCTGGCTGCAGGTCATCCCGGCCGCCATCTACCTGCTGGCCCTGCTGGTGATCCCGGAAAGCCCGCGGTACCTGGTCGTCAAGAAGAAGGACGCCCAGGCCGAGGCCGTGCTGACCAAGCTGTTCGGCGCCGGCGCCGGCGGGCGCAAGGTGCAGGAAATCCGCGCCTCCCTGGCCGCCGACCACAAGCCCAAGTTCTCCGACCTGCTGGATCCCGTGACCAAGAAGGTCCGCCCCATCGTCTGGGCCGGCCTGATCCTGGCCGTCTTCCAGCAGCTGGTCGGCATCAACATCGTCTTCTACTACGGCGCGGTGCTGTGGCAGTCGGTGGGCTTCTCCGAGAACGACGCGCTGCAGATCAACATCCTGTCCGGCGTCCTGTCGATCGCCGCCTGCCTGGCCGCCATCGGCCTGATCGACAGGATCGGGCGCAAGCCGCTGCTGCTGATCGGTTCGGCCGGCATGTTCGTGACCCTGTCGGTCATGGCCTGGTGCTTCTCGCGCGCCGCCCTGGTCGACGGGTCGCTGCACCTGGACGACACCACCGGCCTGATCGCCCTGATCGCGGCCAACGCCTATGTCGTCTTCTTCAACTTCAGCTGGGGCCCGGTCATGTGGGTCATGCTGGGCGAGATGTTCCCCAACCAGATGCGCGGTTCGGCCCTGGCCGTCGCCGGCTTCGCCCAGTGGATCGCCAACTTCGGCATCTCGGTCAGCTTCCCGGCCATGGCCGCCGGCCTGGGCCTGGTGGTGACCTACGGCTTCTACGCCGTCAGCGCCCTGATCTCCTTCTTCCTGGTCCAGGCCTGGCTGAAGGAAACCCGCGGCCGGGAACTGGAAGACATGACCGGCTGACCTATCTAATAGTCTGAGTTATCCCTCACGGGCGGCGCTCCCCGCCGCCCGTTTCCACACCGAAAGGACGCCCCCATGACCGACACGCTTGAACTCTCCCACTGGATCGGCGGCGAGAAGGTCGCGGGCGACCGTCCGGGCGAAAGCCACAACCCCTCCGACACGCGCGACATCGTGGCCCGCACGCCCAAGGGCGGCGCCGCCGAGGTCGACCAGGCCGTCGTCGCCGCGACCGACGCCTTCGAGGCCTGGTCCGAAGCCTCGCCCGAGGTCCGCTTCGACGTGCTGGACAAGGCTGGCAGCCTGATCATGGAGCGGCGCGAGCAGATCGGCCGCCTGCTGTCGCGCGAGGAGGGCAAGACCGTCCCCGAAGGCATCGGCGAGACCGTGCGCGCCGCCCGCATCCTGAAGTATTTCGCCGGCGAGGCCCTGCGCGCCCACGGCCAGAACCTGGCCTCCACCCGCCCGGGCGTCGAGGTCCAGACCTATCGCCAGGCCGTCGGCGTGTTCGGCCTGATCACGCCGTGGAACTTCCCCATCGCCATTCCGGCCTGGAAGATCGCCCCGGCCATCGCCTTCGGCAACACCGTGGTCATCAAGCCCGCCGGCCCGACCCCGGCGACCGCCGAGGCCCTGATCGCCGTGTTGCACGAGGCGGGCCTGCCCAAGGGGGTGGTCAACATGATCATCGGCGACGGCGACGTCGGCCGCGCCATCGTCGCCCACGAGGGCGTCACCGGCATTTCGTTCACCGGCTCGCAGGGCGTGGGCGCCGGCGTGGCCGAGGGCGCGGTCAAGCGCCAGGCCCGGGTGCAGCTGGAGATGGGCGGCAAGAACCCGCTGATCGTGCTGGACGACGCCGACCTGGACCGCGCGGTCAACATCGCCCTGGACGGCAGCTTCTTCGCCACCGGCCAGCGTTGCACCGCCTCCAGCCGCCTGATCGTGCAGGACGGCATCCACGACAGGTTCGTCGCCGCCCTGGCCGAGAAGGTCGCGGCGCTTCGCGTCGGCGACGCCCTGGATCCCGACACCCAGATGGGCCCCGCCGTGACCGAGGCCCAGCGGGACACCTCCTACAAGTACATCGACATCGCCCGGGAGTCGGGCGGCCGCATCGTCACCGGCGGCGACCGGCTGACGCTGGACAAGCCCGGCTGGTACGTCCAGCCGACCCTGATCGCCGACACGGCGCCGGACATGCGGATCAACACCGAGGAGGTGTTCGGCCCGGTCGCCTCGACCATCCGGGTTAAGTCCTACGAGGAGGCGCTGTCGGTCGCCAACGGGGTCGAATTCGGCCTGTCGGCCGGCATCGTCACCTCTTCGCTGAAGCATGCGCGCGACTTCCAGCGCCGCGCCAAGGCCGGCATGACCATGGTCAACCTGCCCACGGCCGGCGTCGACTACCACGTGCCGTTCGGCGGCTCGAAGAAGTCGTCCTATGGCGCGCGCGAGCAGGGCTTCGCGGCGGTCGAGTTCTACACCCAGATCAAGACCAGCTATTCGGCGGGGTGAGCATGAGCGAGGCCGAACTGGTCTGGGACGTCCAGGCCGAGCTGGGCGAAGGTCCGGTCTGGGACGCCGCCCGCAAGGCGGTGTGGTTTGTCGACATCAAGGGTCGGCGGCTGCATCGCTACACCCCCGCGACCGGCGACAAGGCGTCGTGGGACGCGCCGGACCAGATCGGCTTCGCCCTGCCCGCCGAGGACGGCGCCCTGGTCTGCGGCGTGCGCGGCGGCCTGCATCGGTTCGATCCGGACAGCGGCGTCTTCGCCCTGATCCTGCCGGTCGAGACCGACCGTCCGCAGAACCGGCTGAACGACGGCTTCGTCGCCCCCGACGGCTCCCTGTGGTTCGGCTCGATGGACGACAGCGAAGAGGTCAGGACCGGCGCCCTGTATCGCTGGGCCGACGGCGAACTGACGCGGCACGACGACGGCTATGGCGTCACCAACGGCCCGTGCCTCAGCCCGGACGGCAAGACCCTGTATCACCACGATACGCTGGAGAAGACGGTCCTGGCCTTCGATCACGACGACGGCGTCCTGTCCAACCGGCGCGTCTTCGCCGTGACCGAGGACGGTTTCGCCGACGGCCCCAGCATGGACGCCGAGGGCGTGCTGCACGTCGGCCTGTTCAACGGCTGGGGCGTGGCGCGCTTCTCGCCGGAGGGCGAGCGCATCGGCGCCATCCGCCTGCCCGTCCAGACGGTGACCAAGGCGGCCTTCGGCGGCGACGATCTTCGCGACCTCTATTGCACCACCGCCTGGCTGGGGAACGCCGACAAGCGGGGCGATCAGCCGACGTTGGGGGGCCTTTATCGCGTGCGGGTCGAGACGCCCGGACTGCCCCAGAACCTGATCCGACTGTGATCCGGCTGGAAGCGGGCGACTGGCGCGCCGAACTGGAGCTGCGGCTGGGCGGCGCGGTCCTGGACCTGACATACCGCGGCCGCCCGATCCTGCGTCCGACGCCCCAGGGGGCGGACGACCCGCTTCAGACCGCCTGCTTCCCCCTGGTTCCCTATGCGAACCGCATCGACCACGGCCGCTTCCGCTTCGAAGGCCAGGCCCACGATGTCGGCGCCACGCCGGGGTTCGAGCCGCACGCCCTGCACGGCGTCGGCTGGCGGACGGCCTGGACGGCGACGCAGGTCGATGCGCGCGCCGCCGTCCTGACGCTGCGCCACGCCGCCGGCGCCGACTGGCCCTGGGCGTTCGAGGCCGAGCAGAGGCTGGTCCTGTCGGACGAGGGCCTGTCGATCGCGCTGTCGCTGACCAACCGCGACGATCGTCCCGCCCCGGCGGGCGTGGGCCTGCATCCCTATTTTCATCGGCCGTTCGACGCGCGGCTTACGCTGGCCGCCCCGCGCGTCTGGCTGAGCGCCGACCTGATCCCGCAAGAGCTGGCCCCCGCCGACGCCCTGTTCGACTGGAGCCGGGGCCCAGGGTCGCCGACGCCCCCTTCGTCGACAACGCCTATGACGGCTGGACCGGAGAGGCGCGGCTGGCGTCCTCGGACGGCGTCGCGGTGATCGACGCGCCGGGCGTCGACCGCGTCCATGTCTATGCTCCCAAGGGCGCCGACTTCGTCTGCATCGAACCCGTCACCCATCGCCCCGACGCGCTGAACGCCCCGGGGGAGAAGCGTCCGGGCTCGTCGTCCTGCAGCCGGGTCACAGCGTTTCCCTTTCGATGAGGATCGGCGTCGCGCCTGAGCCCATGCCTGAGGCCCATGACTGGCGCCGCCGCCCTTCCCCGTCGGCCGCAGGGCCTTAGGCAGGAGGTTCGCGGCGCCGGTTGCGCCATTGGAGGATCAGCGTGCAACGCAAGTCGACCAGGCGGAAGGGCGGCGGCCGGACGATCGACGACGTGGCGCGTCACGCCGGCGTCTCGCCCATGACCGTCTCGCGCGTCATCAACGGCGAACGCAACGTCCGCGACCACCCGCCTGCGCGTCACCGAGGCGATCCGGGAACTGGGCTACGCGCCCAACCAGGCCGCGCGCAGCCTGGCCAGCGCCCAGACGCTGAAGATCGGCCTGCTCTACAGCAACCCCTCGGCCGCCTATCTGAGCGAATTCCTGCTGGGCGGGCTGGACCAGTGCAGCCGCGCCGGCGCCCAGCTGGTGGTCGAGAAGTGCGAACCCGAGGCCGGCGAGACCGTCGCCATCGAACGAATGCTGACCGCCGGCGTCGACGGCGTGCTGCTGCCGCCGCCGCTGTGCGACTCGGCCTTGGTCGTGGACCGGCTGGAGGCGGCCGGCCTGCCCGCCGTCGCCGTGGCCTCGGGCGAACCCATGCCCAGCGTCTCGGCCATCCGGATCGACGACGAGGCGGCGGCCGAGGCCATGACGCGGCATCTGATCGGCCTGGGGCACCGTCGCATCGCCTTCGTGCGCGGCCACCCGAACCAGACTGCCAGCGGGCTGCGCTTCAAGGTTACGCCCAGGCGCTGAAGGCCCACGGGATCGAGGTGGACGACCGGCTGGTGGCCCAGGGCTATTTCACCTACCACTCGGGACTGGACGCCGCCGACCAGCTGCTGACCCTGCGCCGCCGCCCGACCGCCCTCTTCGCCAGCAACGACGACATGGCGGCCGCCGCCATCGCCGTCGCTCACCGCCAGGGCCTGGACGTGCCGCGCGACCTGACCATCGTCGGCTTCGACGACACCGCCCTGGCCAGCACCGTCTGGCCGCCCCTGACCACCATCCGCCAGCCGGTCGCCGAAATGTCGCGCGAGGCCGTCAGCGTGCTGGTCGACGCGATCCGCCGCAAGGCCGACGGCCAGCCCGCCTTGGCGGCGCGCGAGCTGATGGGCTTCGCCCTGATCCGTCGCCAGTCGGACGGCCATCCGCCGGCCGAGCCGGGGGCGCCGCCGGCCAGGGGCCGCAAGGCGGCGTCGTGACGCCTGGCTTCCCCACGCCCGAGACGGCCTGCCCCGTCCTGACGCGGGTGGGTCGCGCGCAGTTCTTCGACGAGATCGTCCCGGCCGGACGGCCGGTGGTGATGCGCGGACTGGTCGGCGACTGGCCCGCTGTCCGCGCCGCCCGCCAGTCGCCCCAGGCGCTGGTCGACCACCTCGGCGCCTTCGATCAGGGCCGGCCCGTGCGGGTGATCGTCACCGACCCGTCCGAGGACGGACGCTTCTTCTATGACGACGCCCTGACTCGGCTGAACTTCCGCAAGCACGAGGGGACGGTGTCGCAGGTGCTGGCCCGGTTGTTGGCGCCGTCCGACGGATCCGCCTTCGCCGCCCAGGCCGTGACGGCGCCCGACATCCTGCCCGGGTTCAGCGCGGCCAACCCCTCGCCCCTGGTCGACGACGACGTGCCCGCCCGGCTGTGGATCAGCACCCAGGCCGTGGTCCAGACCCACTACGACCTCTACGACAACATCGCCTGCGCGGTCTCGGGGCGGCGACGGTTCATCCTGTTTCCGCCCGAGCAGGCGCCGAACCTGTACCTCGGCCCGCTGGAGCATACGCCGGCCGGGGCGCCGGTCAGCATGGTGCGGCTGGACGCCCCCGACCTGGAGCGGTTCCCGCGCTTTCCGACGGCCTGGGCGGCGGCCCAGGTCGCGGACCTGGCGCCCGGCGACGCCCTGTTCATCCCCTTCATGTGGTGGCACCACGTCCAGTCGCTGGACCGGGTCAGCGTGCTGGCGAACTTCTGGTGGAACGCCACGCCGGATCGCGGCGCGATGGCGGCCGTGATCCACGCCATCGCCGCCGTCCGCGACCTGCCCGCGCGCCAGCGCCGGGCCTGGGCCGGCCTGTTCGAGGCCCTGGTGTTCGACGCCGAGACCCCGCCCGGCCGCCATCTGCCGCCCGAACGCCGCGGCGTCCAGGGCCCGCTCGACGCCGCGGCGCAACAGCGGCTGCGCGACATGCTGATCCGAACCCTGTCCCAGGCCTGAGCGCAAAAAGAAGGGGACGCGCCGCGCGCAAGCGACACGTCCCCGGGGAGGCGGAGAACCGGCCGGCCTAGAAGGTGGCGCGGGCGATCAGGGTGAAGCGACGGTCGTTCATGAACCACGAGCGCGGCGCGCGCAGCAGGTCGTTGTTCAGGACCTGGCTGGTGCGGGTGATCTCGTTGGTCAGGTTCACCGCCTGCAGGCCGACCTTCCAGTTGTCGTTGACGGTGTAGAAGATCGAGCCGTCCAGCTGGCCCGTGTCCTCGTTCATGATCGGCGCATACGGAACGATGACGTCACGCGGCGTGATCAGGAACTCCGAACGCCAGGCGTAGGCCAGGCGCGCCGAGATCCGACCCTTCTCGTAGAAGCCCGCCAGATTGACCGTGTGCTTCGACAGGTTCTGCAGCGGCAGCAGGCTGGTGTCGACGTTGGACACGCGGCCGGCCGCCACGTCCGGATCGGTCGACGACAGGGTGCTCTGCGCCACGCCTTCGGAGTCGATGTAGGTGTAGTTGGCGTTGACGCCGAAGCCGTCGAACGGGGCGGGCAGGAAGTCGTAGGTCTGCTGATAGGCGACCTCGAAGCCCTTGATCTTGCCGGTCTCGTCCGAGTTGACCGGCGTCGTCACCACCGAGTCGAAGGTGGCCCCGTTGTTGGTGAAGCTCAGGCGCTGGACGCCGTTGGTGATGACGTCTTCCAGCTCCTTGTAGAACAGCGACAGGGTCAGCTGGCCCACATCGGCGAAGTACCATTCCACCGAGGCGTCGTAGTTGGTCGAGAAGATCGGCTTCAGATAGGGATTGCCCACCGAGAAGCGGCCCGTCGGACGACCGTCGACGATGTCCTGCGCGTTCGCCGACAGCGAGATGTTGTAGTAGTTGCGCGTCAGACCCAGGTCCGGCGGCGTGATGGCCTGCGACAGGCCCAGGCGGAACTGCAGGCCGTTGCCCACCTCCAGCTTGGCGTTGAAGCTCGGCAGGAAGTAGTCGTATTCGATTTCGGCCGACGTCTCCTGGCGGGCGCCGTTGGCGAAGTTCCGCGCGCCCTGCCGCACGTCCGGCGCCAGTGCGCAGAACGGGCTGACCTCCTGCCCGGGGGAACCGGCTCCAGGCAGGTCTCCTCGGTCGGGAAGGTGCCCAGGTTGAAGGCGGTGAAGCCCTGCGCCGCCCGCTCGGTCTTCACATAGCGGATGCCGTAGTTGCCGCTCAGATTCCAGCCGTTGTCGAACTCCTTGCCGTAGCGGAGCATGACGTAGAAGGCCGTGGTGTCTTCCTGGATCGGATTGACTTCCTGCGGCAGGAAACCGTCGGCGTCCGCGTCGCAACGCAGCCCCAGCGGGACCCAGTTCTGGGGACAGGCCGCGCCGGCGGCGTTGCGCGACCGCCACTCGTCGCCATAGGCCAGGGCGTAGTCGGCATAGGCCTGATAGTTGTCGATGATGTTCTGGTTGTAGAACAGGCGGGGCTGGTCGCCGGTCGGGACCGGCGCCTGTCCGCGCATGAAGTTCTCGAACGAGAACACCTCGTTGTAGTCCATGGGGTTGAAGCCGGTCGTCCCCGGCGCCCCGTCGGCCTGTGGCACGCCGTCGACCAGGTCGCTCAGCCAGACGGGACCATTGTCGCCCCACTGCTCGGAGAGAACGCCCCAGTTGTAGGTGGTGAAGCGCGCGACCTGATCACGCTTGTTGTAGCGCGCGCCGAAGCGGATCGACCGGACCCAGTCCTGATCGAACGAATAGTCCGCGTCGATGCGGAAGGCGTCGGACTGGCCCTCGCTCATCTCCTTGTGGTCCATCGCCGCGCGCGAGAAGCTGTTATAGGGCGACGAGAAATTGGCGTTGTCGCCGCGATAGTAGCCGGGGCAGGCGGCCGTCGCCGGCCCCTCGCAGGGCGTGCCGTTCAGGAACGGCGGCAGGAAGGTCACGACCGGGACGTCCGACCCCCGGATCTCGATCGCGGCGTTCTGGTAGGTGGAATTCCACAGGGCCGCGTCCAGATTGTCCAGCTCGGAATCGACGTGCTGGTAGTCGAAGTTCAGCGACAGCCGATCGGTCGGCGTCCATTTGAAGTTGAAGCCGTAATCCGTCGTGACCGATTGCTGATAGACGTCGCGGCGCTGGTTGTTGCTCTGCAGGCCGTTGATCGGCGTGCGGGGATCGGGGCCGTTCTGGTCCGCGCGCCACCCGGTGGTGCCGGTGATGACGCCGTTGGTGAACAGGCCGTCCTCGCCGAAATCCAGGGTCGTGCCGCCCTGGGCCTGGGAGTCGCCGTTGGAGGTGACGTTGTCCGTCGCGATCTCCATCGCGTGTTCGGTCCAGGCCTGGGTCGCGTCGGACCGCAGGAACTGGGCCGTGGCGATCATGGTGCGGTCGTTGCTGCGCCATTGGCCCGCGGCCGCATAGCCGCGGCGTTCGCGATCGAAGGTCTGGGACCGGAAGGCCGCGCCGCGCGGGAACCAGACGTCGGCGACCTCGGTCGCGCCGTCGCTCGGCACCACGTCCCCGTTCGAATAGAGGGTGCGCGGGCCGTAGTTGGAGATCTGCTGGCCGTCGCCGCGCGACTTCAGCTGCGAATAGACGGCGTTCAGCATCAGGCCGAACTCGCCGAAGCTGGTTTCCCAGCGATCGCTGATCAGGCCCGAGAAGGTCGGAGTGACCTCCTCGACGAAGTCGCCGTAGCTGGCTTCCGAGGAGAAGGCGACGACGCGGCCGGGGCTGT
Organism: Brevundimonas albigilva; assembly: GCF_023503965.1. Lineage (GTDB taxonomy): Bacteria > Pseudomonadota > Alphaproteobacteria > Caulobacterales > Caulobacteraceae > Brevundimonas > Brevundimonas albigilva. The sequence continues at coordinate 1,320,052 of NZ_CP097298.1, forward strand.
CGAAGGGCACGCGGGTGCGCAGGTTGACCGTGCCGGCGATGCCGCCCTCGATCAGGTCCGCCGAGGGGTTCTTGAACACATCCACGCCGCCCATCAGCTCGGCGGGCACGTCGGCGAAGCTGAGCGAGCGGCCGTTGTTGGCGGTGAAGGTGTCGCGCCCGTTCAGTTCGGACCGCACGAAGGTCAGGCCGCGCACGACCACGCCCGAGCCTTCGACCGAGAAGTGGTCGGGGTCGACGCCGGCGGCGAAACGGTCGATGGCCACGCCGGGCACGCGTTGCAACGCCTCGGTGACGGATCGGTCCGGCAGGGCGCCGATGTCTTCCGAGGTGATCGAATCGACGAAGACGTCGGAGTTCTGCTTGATCGCCTGGCTGGAACGCAGGCTGGAGCGGATGCCGGTGACGACGACTTCCTCGACCTCGGAAGCCTGGGTCTCGTCGGTCTGCTCCTGGGCCAACGCCGGAAGCGCGGCGGCGCTGACCGCCGCGACGGCGATCAGGGAAACGCCTCCCTTGAGGAAGCTCCCCCTCGTGAACGCAGGACGAATTGCGGGCGTGACGACACGCATGATGTTTAACCTCCCCAAGTCAGCATTTCTTTTGTTAGCGCTACCATCTGGCAGCATGGAAATGTCTGAGTAATCTCGATATCGCAGTCTTTCGCATCGCGCAAGCCCGTTGATTTCGTCAGTCTGCGGGCGGAAGGTCGGGCGGAAATCGCCCCGGAGAGGGCCAAAGGGGAGGCAGTCGAATGGCGAACGGACCGATCCGCGACATCGTCGTCGTCGGCGGGGGAACCGCAGGCTGGATGGCGGCGGCGGCCCTGTCGCGGCTGTCCGGCAACGGCGTCACCCGGGTGGTCCTGGTCGAGTCGGACGCCATCGGCACGGTCGGGGTCGGAGAGGCGACCATTCCGCCGATCCGCACCTTCAACGCCATGCTGGGCCTGGACGAGGCCGACTTCGTCCGCGAGACGCGCGGGACGTTCAAGCTGGGGATCGAGTTCGTCGGCTGGACCCGGCCCGGGCACGCCTACATGCACCCGTTCGGCGCCTTCGGCGCGGACCTGGAAGGCGTGAAGTTCCACCAGGCGTGGCGTCGCCTTCACGACAAGGGCCTGGCCGGGCCGTTCGGCGACTACAACATCTGCGAGGCGGCCGCCCGCGCCGGCCGGTTCGGGCCGGGCGACCCGCGCAATCCGGTCACGCGCACGACCTGGGCCTATCATTTCGACGCCGGTCTCTACGCCGCCTATCTGCGCCGCTACAGCCAGGCGCGCGGCGTGGTTCGTCATGAGGGCCGGGTCGTCTCGGTCGAGCAGCGGCCCGAGGACGGTTTCCTCAGCGCGGTCATGCTGGAAGACGGGCGGAGGCTGGAGGGCGACCTGTTCGTCGACTGCTCGGGCTTCGGCGGGCTGCTGATCGAACAGACCCTGAAGGCGGGCTACGAGGACTGGAGCCGCTGGCTGCCCTGCGACAGCGCCGTCGCCGTCCCCTGCGCCCATCGGGATCCGGGCGTGCTGGACCCCTACACCCGCGCGACGGCCCGGACGGCGGGCTGGCAGTGGCGCATCCCGCTGCAGCACCGCGTCGGCAACGGCCATGTCTATTCCAGCGCCCACGTCTCGGACGAAGACGCGCGCGCCCTGCTGCTGAACCATCTTGAGGGCGAGCCGCTGGCCGAGCCCCGGCGCCTGACCTTCACCACCGGGCGACGAAAGCGGGCGTGGGTGAAGAACTGCGTCGCCCTGGGCCTGGCCTCCGGCTTCCTGGAGCCCCTGGAATCGACCAGCATCCATCTGATCCAGGCGGGCGTCACCAAGCTGCTGGCCCTGTTCCCGGACCGCGGCTTCGACCCGCGCGACATCGCCGAATACAACCGCCTGACCGACCTGCAGATCGAACAGGTCCGCGATTTCATCATCCTGCATTACAAGGCCAACGGCCGCGTCGGCGAACCGTTGTGGGACCATTGTCGCGCCATGACGGTTCCCGAGAGCCTGGAGCGTCGCATGAACCTGTTCCGCCACAAGGGGCGCCTCTTCCGGCACGAGGACGAACTGTTCGCCGAATCGAGCTGGCTGGCCGTCCTGCTGGGCCAGGCGGTGACGCCCCAGGGCCACGACCCCCTGGCCGACGCCCTGCCCCTGCCCGCGCTGGACGCCGCCGCGCGCGAGATCCGCGATCGGGTCTGCGCCGTCGCCCTGGCCATGCCGCCCCAGGCCGAGGTGATCGCGCGCTTCTGCGCCGCGCCGGAGGCCGCGTGATGGACGACCTGCGCATCCGCAAGATCGTCATCGTCGGGGGGAACCGCCGGCTGGATGACCGCCGCCGCCCTGGGCAAGCTGCTGGGTCCGGACTACGCCGAAATCGTCGTCGTCGAATCCGACGAGATCGGCATCGTCGGCGTCGGCGAGGCGACCATTCCCCAGATCGGCATGTTCAACCGGATGCTGGGCCTGGACGAGGACGACTTCGTCAGGAAGACGAAGGGCAGCTTCAAGCTGGGCATCCAGTTCGTCGACTGGGGCCGCAAAGGCCAGACCTACTTCCACCCGTTCGGCCCGTTCGGCGTGGACATGGAGGGCGTCTCCTTCCACGCCTTCTGGCTGCGGCTGGCGCAGGCGGGCGCGCCGCATCCCATCACCGACTATTCGCTCCAGGCCGTCGCGGCCGAGGACGACCGCTTCATGCGCGCCGTCGACGCCGGGCCCAAGTCGCCGCTGTCGAAGATCGCCTACGCCTTCCACTTCGACGCCGGCCTGTACGCCCGCTTCCTGCGCCAGTTCGCCGAGGCGCGCGGCGTGCGTCGCCAGGAGGGCAAGATCGTCCGCGTCGACCAGCGCGCGACCGACGGCTTCATCGAGGCGGTGGCGCTGGAAAGCGGAGAGCGGATCGAGGGCGAGCTGTTCATCGACTGCTCAGGGTTCCGCGGCCTGCTGATCGAGCAGACGCTGAAGGCCGGCTACGAGGACTGGAGCCACTGGCTGCCGTGCGACCGGGCGGTGGCCGCGCCGTGCGAAAGCGCGCCGGTGCTGACGCCCTACACCCGCTCCACCGCCCGGGACGCCGGCTGGCAGTGGCGCATCCCGCTGCAGCACCGCACCGGCAACGGCCACGTCTATTCCAGCCGCTATATTTCAGACGACGAGGCGGCGGGCGTCCTGCTGTCCAACCTGGACGGACGGCCCCTGGCCGACCCCCGCTTCCTGCGGTTCGTCACGGGGCGGCGCAAGCAGGCCTGGGTCAAGAACTGCGTCGCCCTGGGCCTGGCGTCGGGCTTCATCGAGCCGCTGGAATCGACCAGCATCCACCTGATCCAGAGCGGCGTCGCCAAGCTGCTTCAGATGTTCCCCGACCGCACCTTCCCCCAGGCCGACATCGACCGCTTCAACCGCGCCACCCGGCTGGAGATGGAGCAGGTCCGCGACTTCATCATCCTGCACTACAATCTCAGCGAACGGGACGACACGACCTTCTGGCGCCACTGTCGCGACATGGACGTGCCTGAAACGCTGAAGGAGAAATACCGCCTGTTCGAGACGACCGGCCGGATCTTCCGCGAGAACGACGAACTGTTCAACGACACCAGCTGGTTCGCGGTGATGATCGGCCAGGGGATGCGGCCCAAGCGCTTCGATCCCGTCGCCGAGGTGCTGTCGCTGGACGAGACCCAGCGGCGGCTGGCCGAGGTTCGGCGGGTGATGCGCACCTGCGCCGACCAGATGCCCCCGCACGCCGAATTCATCCGCCGGAACTGCGCCGCATGAGCGCGCCCGTCCGCCTGGGCCGCCCGTTGCCGGAAGTCGCGGCCGCCACGCCCGCCGACGTCGTCGCCTGCGCGGCCGAGGGGCGGCCCACGGTGCTGCGCGGCCTGGTCGGCGACTGGCCGGCGGTCCGGGCGGCGCGCGAGAACCGACTGGCCGACTATCTGCGCAGCCTGGACCGGGGCGGGGGCGGCGACGTGATCCTGGGCGGCCCCGAGATCGAGGGACGGCCCTTCTACAACGCGGACCTCTCGGGGCTGAACTTCGAACGCGCGCGCGCCCCCTCGCCGCGCTGCTGACGGCGCTGGAGGCGGCGGCGGACCAGGCGCGTCCGCCCACCATGTACATGGGATCGGTCCCGGCCTCGGCCCTGACGCCCGACTTTTCCGCCGCCAACCCGGCGCCCGGCACGCCCGCCGGCGTCGAGCCCCGGCTGTGGATCGGCAACGCCACCACCATCCAGACCCACTATGACCAGTCGGACAACGTCGCCTGCGCCGTCGGCGGACAGCGGGTCTTCACCCTGTTCCCGCCCGAGCAGGTGGCGAACCTCTATGTCGGCCCGCTGGACTTCACCCCGGCCGGCCAGCCCATCAGTCTGGTGCCGTTCGATCGCGGCGACTGGCGAGAGGACTGGCCGAGGTTCGACGCCGCCGCCGAGGCCGCCCGCCACGCGGTGCTGGAGCCGGGCGACGCCATCTATATCCCGTCGCTCTGGTGGCATCACGTCCAGGCCACGGCGCCGCTGAGCATGCTGGTCAACTATTGGTGGACCGTGGGCCGTCCCGGCGCCCCGTCGCCCTTCGACGCCCTGGTGCTGGCCATCGGCGCCCTGGGCGATCTGCCGCCGGAACGCCGACGCGCCTGGGGCCGCCTTCGACCATTATGTCTTCGAGACGGACGCGCGCACCCACGCCCACCTGCCGCCCGAGCGGCGCGGCGTCCTGGGCGAATCGACCCCGGTGATGCTGGAGCGCATCAAGCGGTTCGTGATGAACGGGCTGGCGCGTCGCTGAGGCCTTGCCAAACGCCCGATTATTGTCTGAGTATTCGCGGACGGCGCGCAGACGCCGATCGGGAGGCGACATGCTCAACAGAATCCTCGGGGCGGCGGCGGCCGTCCTGCTTGCGATCGTTCCCTCGACCGCGCCGCGGGCGCAGGACGACGACATCCTCAAGAACCTCATCAACAACCCCAACGTCGCCAGTTGGCAGGTGCTGGGCGTCAACCGCCCGCCCCGGCCCCAGCATGCCGAGGGCGTTCTGGGCGAGCGGGCGATCCGCATCGCGGCGCGGCGTTCTGACCAGCCCTGGACCGTGGCCGCGCAGATGCCCGTCACCGGCGCCGTCAAACAGGGCGACACCGTGCTGCTGGCCGTCTGGGCCCGCCTGGCCGTCGCCCCGCCCGGCGCCGAGACCAGCCGCCTGCCGCTGCGGGTGCAGGAAAGCACGCCGCCCTACGCCGCCCTGGCCGAGGACGCCGGGACGGTGGGATCGACATGGACCATGATCTACGCCTCGGGCGTCGCCACGAAGGACTATGCGCCGGGCGCGGCCAACCTGGCGGTCCACCTGGCGGGCGCCGACCAGACCGTGGAGCTTGGGCCGGCGCTGCTGCTGAACTTCGGCCAGGACTACGACGCGTCCAAACTGCCCCGGAACACGCCATGAAGACCGCCCTGTCCGCCTGTGTCGCCGCCGCGGCCCTGATCGCCGCCGCGTCGCCCGTCCAGGCGGAGGACCGCCCCGCCATCCGCCTGAACCAGGCGGGTTACGAGGCGGGCGGGCGCATCGGCATGACGATCGCGGCCGACGACGCGACGCCGCTTCCGTGGCGGGTGACGGATGAGGCCGGCACGGTCCGGGCCGAGGGTCTGACCCGGCCGTTCGGCGCCGATGCGGCGTCCGGCGAGCGTGTCCACCAGGTCCGGATCGACGCCCTGCCGGCGGGCGACTACAGCGTGGCCGTCGATGGCCGCCGGCGCGCCTTCCGCGTCGCGCCGCGCCCGTTCGCGACGCTGAAGCGCGACGCCCTGGCCTATTTCTATCAGAACCGCGCCGGGGTCCCGATCCTGGCCCGGCATGTCGAACGTCCCGACCTGGCGCGCGCCGCCGGCCATCCCGAAGAGGTGGTGACCTGCTTCTCCGGACGCGACCAGCGGGGCGCCGACTGGCCGGGCTGCGACTATCGGCTGAACGTCACCGGCGGCTGGTACGACGCCGGCGACCACGGCAAGTACGTGGTCAACGGCGGCATCGCCGTCTGGACCCTGGTCGACGCCTATGAGCGCGGACGCCGGCGGGACCTTGCGCCCTTCGCGGATGGCGCCGCCGACATTCCCGAGGCCGGCGACGGCGTCGACGATCTGCTGAACGAGGCGCGCTACGAGCTGGAGTTCCTGCTGGCGATGCAGGTTCCGGACGGCGCGCGGACAGCGGTGCTGGTCGACGGCGCGCCCCGCGTGATCGACGCGGGCGGCCTGGTCCATCACAAGGTCGCCGACCGCGCCTGGACGGCCCTGCCGATGGCGCCGGCCGACGATCCCCAGCCGCGCTTGCTCTATCCGCCCAGCACCGCCGCGACGTTGAACCTGGCCGCCGTCGCCGGCCAGTGCGCGCGGGTGTGGCGGGACGTCGACCCCGCCTTCGCCGATCGCTGCCTGACCGCCGCACGGCGCGCCTACGCCGCCGCCAAGGCCCGCCCCGGCCTGCTCGCCGACAACCGGTTCGACGGCAGCGGCGCCTATGGCGACGACCAGGTCGCGGACGAATTCTATTGGGCGGCGGCCGAGCTGTGGGCTGCGACCGGAGAGGCGGCCTATGCGGCCGACGCGCGCGCCTCGGCCTATTGGCTGGGCGCGCCGGGCGCGGGCGCGTCGTCGACCGGCGACATCTCCTGGGGCCAGGTCGGCGCGCTGGGGACCATCGCCCTGGCCTCCGCACCGGCGCTCCCGGAGGCCGAGCGGCGCGCCGCGCGCGACGCTCTGACGGCCGCGGCACGCGCCTATCTGGCCGAGGGCGAAACCCAGGGCTACGCCCTGCGCGCGGCGGCGACCGGTTCGGATGGGGATCCAACGGCGCCCTTATGAACCGCGCCATGATCCTGGGCCTGGCTCATGACTTCACCGGCGAGCCCGCATTCCGCCAGGGCGTCGTGGACAGTCTGGACTATCTGCTGGGCCGCAATCCGCTGGATCAGTCCTATGTCTCGGGCTGGGGCGAGCGGCCGATGCGTCATCCGCACCATCGCTTCTGGGCGGCCGGATCCGGTCCCGGCTGGCCCGAACCGCCGGCCGGCGCCCTGTCGGGCGGCCCCAACAACACCGCCATGTCGGACGAGATCGCCAGGCCGATGCGCGGCCATTGCGCCCCGCTGGCCTGCTGGGCCGACCACATCGACGCGTATGCGCTGAACGAGGTCGCCATCAACTGGAACGCGCCCCTGGTCTGGGTCGCGGCCTTCGTCGACCCCGACCCTGTCCCTGCGGAGGCTCAGACGGCTTCGGCCGCGCAGTAGCGGGCGATGTAGGCGTCCTGCGTCGGCAGGCTGTCGGCGGCCCGGCGGATGGCGTCGCGCATCCGCTGCAGCCCCGCCCGCAGGCGGACCGGATCCTCGGCGGCCACGAGGGGGTGCGCCCGCGCCGGCGTCACGTGCTGGCCCAGGAGCACGGCGATCCAGGACGGGTGCTGGAACAGGCCTTCGCGATAGTCCTGGACCACGCCCTTCTCGCGGAACAGCGCGATCCTCTCGGCCAGGCTGTCGGGCGGCGGCGTCTCGCGCACGGCCCGCCACAGCGGAGAATCGTCCCGCTGGGTCGCCTGGTAGTGCAGGATGATGAAGTCGCGGATCCGTTCGTACTGCAGGTCCATCTGCCGGTTGAACGCGCGCGCGGCCGGCGCGTCGCGGGCGTGGGCGGGCCACAGCTCGGTCAGCTTGGTGATCGCGGCCTGGATCAGATAGATGCTGGTTGATTCCAGCGGCTCGATGAAGCCCGAGGCCAGCCCCACCGAGACGCAGTTGGCCGCCCAGTTGCGGGTCCCGTGTCCCGCCAGGAAGCGTAGGTGGTTGGCCTCCTTCAGCGCCTCGCCTTCCAGCAGACCCCTCAGCCGCGTCTCGGCATTGTCCGCGTCCAGGAAGGCGCTGGAATAGACATAGCCGTTGCCGATCCGGTGCTGCAGCGGGATGCGGAACCGCCAGCCGGCCTCCAGCGCCACGGCCTGGGTATAGGCCCGCTTCGGCGCGTCGGAGGCGCACGGCAGGGCCACGGCGCGGTCGCAAGGCAGCCAGCGCGACCAGTCGGTGTAGCCCGCCTTCAGCGTCTGCTCGATCAGCAGGCCCCGAAAGCCGGAGCAGTCGATGAAGAAGTCTCCGGCGATCTCTCGCCCGTCCTCCAGGGTCACGGACCGGATCGTCCCGTCCTCCGGCGACTGCGCCACCGAGGCGATCCGGCCGTCGATCCGGGTCACCCCCCGCGCCTCGGCGAACCGCCGCAGATAGGCGGCGTAGAGGCCCGCGTCGAAATGATAGGCGTAGTCGTACGTCGACAGGACCGAGCGCCTGTCGTCGACGGGCGGGGCGAACCGCCCTTCCCGCGCCGCGACGATCGGCAGGGCGTAGTCATCGATCGATCCGACCCGATCCGCGCCGCCGCCGTGCAGCCAGTAGTGATGGAAGGGCGCGCGCCGCCCAGCGCGCCGTAGTCGCCGAAGGGGTGATAATAGCTATCGCCGATCCGGCCCCAGTCGTCGAAGCGGATGGCCAGCTTGAAGGTCGCCTGGGTCGCCCGCATGAAGTCGGCTTCGTCGATGCCGAGCTTCTGGTTGAAATCGCGGATGTGCGGCAGGGTGGATTCGCCCACCCCCACCGTGCCGATCTCGCTGGATTCGACCAGCGTCACCCGCACGCCCGTCGGAGCGACCAGGGCGGCCAGCGCCGCCGCGCTCATCCAGCCGGCGGTCCCGCCGCCGACGATGACGACGTCCTCGATCCGCGTCCTGTCGCCCGTCACGCCCGCCCCATTTGTCCGACCTTTTTCCGATCTATGACCCAGCTTCGCGGCGGGGCCAAGTCGGGGCGGAAAGCATCAGTCGCGCAGAAGTTCGTTGACCCCGGTCTTGGCGCGGGTCTGGGCGTCGACGCGCTTGACGATGACGGCGCAATACAGCGACGGACCGCCATTGGCGTCCGGCAGGGATCCCGGCACCACGACCGAGTACGCCGGCACCTCGCCCCGGAAGACTTCGCCGGTCGCGCGATCCACGATCTTGGTCGAGGCCGACAGATAGACGCCCATCGCCAGGACCGCGCCCTCGCGCACGATCACGCCCTCGGCCACCTCAGCGCGGGCGCCGATGAAGCAGCCATCCTCGATGATGGTCGGATTGGCCTGCAGCGGCTCCAGCACGCCGCCGATGCCGGCGCCGCCCGACAGGTGCACGTTCTTGCCGATCTGGGCGCAGGAGCCGACCGTGGCCCAGGCGTCGACCATCGCGCCCTCGTCGACATAGGCGCCGATGTTCACGAAGGATGGCATCAGCACCCACGTTGCGGCCGATGAAGGCGCCCTGACGCACGATGGCGCCGGGGACCGAGCGGAAGCCGGCGGCCTGATAATCCGCGGCCGCCCAATCGCCGAACTTGTTGGGCACCTTGTCCCAGAAGGGCCCGACGCCGGGCGCGCCGGAGAAGGACCCCAGGCTGGCGGGGCCGTGGTCGCCCGCGCGCATGATGCGGTTCTCGTTCAGGCGGAAGGACAGCAGCACCGCCTTCTTCAGCCACTGATGCGTCGTCCACACGCCGTCGGCGCCGCGCGAGGCGACGCGGGCCTGGCCCGAATCCAGCAGTTCCAGCGCCGTCTCGACGGCGTCGCGCACCTCGCCGTGCGTGGCGGGCGAGACGTCGGCGCGGTCGTCCCAGGCGGCCTCGATGACGGTTTCCAGATGCGACAGGTCGGTCATGCGGCGTCCTTGAAGGTCAGGTCGGAAAGGAAGTCGAGCAGGTCGGGCGCCTGGTGGTCGATGTGGTCGCCAAGCGGCTTGCCGCGCCCGTCGCCGATCAGCACCGTGGCCATGCCCAGCGCCTTGGCCGGCTCCAGATTGCGCGGCGTGTCCTCGAAGAAGGCGGCGCTGCGCGGCTCGAAGTCGAAGCGCTCGATCATGCGTCGGAAGGCCGACGGCGCCGGCTTGGGCGTCAGGTCCCCGTCCTCGATGGCGAAGACGCCCTCGAAACAGTGGGCCACCCCCAGCCGGTCCAGCACCCGACCGGCGTAGTCGCGCGCGCCGTTGGTGAAGACGAACCGACGCCCCGGCAGGCGCATCAGCTGTTCGGCCAGCCGCGGATTGGGCTCCAGCCCGTCCATCGGCACGTCGTGCACCATCTCCAGGAAATGCTCCGGCTCGATGGTGTAGTTGGCCATCAGCCCAGCCAGGGTCGTGCCGTGCTCGTCCAGGAACTGGCGCTGCAGCACGCCGGCTTCCTGCGGCTCCAGCCCCACGGCCTCGACGACATAGGCGTTGATCCGCGCCTGGACGAGGCCCAGCAGGCCCTGGTCGGGCGGATACAGGGTGTCGTCCATGTCGAACACCCAGGCGGTCACGTGCGACAGGTCGTTCAAGACGCCTTCACCAGGGTGCCGGCGCCGAATTCGGTGAACAGCTCGACCAGCATGGCGTGCGGGCGGCGGCCGTCCAGGATCACCACGGCCTCGACCCCAGCCTCGACCGCGGCCATGGCGGTCTCCAGCTTGGGGATCATGCCGCCGGTGGCGACGCCGTCGCGGATCAGCTGCTTCGCCTCGGGCACGGTCATCTGGCGGATGATCTCGCCGTCGGCGCCCTTGACCCCCGCCACGTCGGTCAGCAGCAGCATCCGCTTGGCGTTCAGCGATCCGGCGACCGCGCCCGCCACCGTGTCGGCGTTGACGTTGTAGGTCTGGCCATCCTCGGCCACGCCGATGGGGGCGATGACCGGCACCCAGTCCTCGGTCTCGGAGGCGATCAGGCCGGCGATCAGCTTGGGGTCCACCTTGGTCGGTTCGCCGACGAAGCTAGGTCCACCTCGTGCTCGATCATGCTGTCGGGGTCGCGCTTGGTCCGGCGCGTCTTCTCGACCGTCAGCAAGCCGGCGTCCTTGCCCGACAGGCCCACGCCGCGCACGTCGGCCTCCTTGCCGGCCATGGTGATCCAGTGGGCGATCTCCTTGTTGACCGCGCCGGACAGGACCATCTCGGCCACTTCCATCGTCGCCGGGTCGGTGACGCGCAGGCCGTCCACGAAGCTGGACTTCACCCCCGCCTTGTCCAGCATGGCGCTGATCTGCGGCCCGCCGCCGTGCACCACGACCGGGTTCACCCCCATCAGCTTCAGCAGCACCACGTCGGCGGCGAACTGCTTGGCCACCGCGCTCTCGCCCATGGCGTGGCCGCCGTATTTGATGACCACGTTCTCGCGGTCATAGACCTGGATATAGGGCAGCGCCTCGGCGAGCGTCTTCGCCGTCTCCCAGCTGCGTTCCTCGGACTGGCGTTCGGTTTCGTTCATGGCGCGCGCATAGCGGGCGCGCGGGGCGCTGTCACGGCGAAACCGGGAGAAAGCGTCAGACGTCCGCCGCGATCCTTCGGTCGAACTCGGCGCGCACGGCGTCCAGTTCCCCGTGGATCGCCGGCTCCTCGCCATGACGCGCCAGATGCGTCAGGGCTTGCCAGGCGCGGACCGCCAGCGGATCGTCGCCGGGCGCGCACGCCGCCTGATGGCGCAGGTCGCGCGACAGGAAGTCATCCACCGCGTGGGGCTGATCCCTGGGCGGCGCGTCCAGCGGCAGGGCCAGCCGCGTCCTGAGCGTGTCCGCAGCCCCCTCCAGTCGGCCAGGAAATCGGACCAGGGCAGGAAGACCCGCGGTCGCCCCCGGCTGGCCGCCTCGGCGTCCAGCACGTGCCGCAACCACAGGCCAAGTCCCTGGCGCGGCGGGAACCCGTTGCGACGGGTCAGGGAGGCGGCGACCTCCGCCGGGTCGCGCAGCGGGCTGACCACGGCGACGTCGTGGCCGGTCGCCTCCAGGACTTCGCCCCAGAACGGGAACAGCCGGCAGACGCGGGGGTCCTTCATCACGATCAGGGACTGGTCGTCGAATTCCGCCCGCAGCAGATGCGCCGCCTCCTGGGCGAAGCCGTCCACGCCGGAAACCGCCGCCAGGTCGAACGGCCGAGGATCGTCCCAGCGCGAGCCGCCGGCGGTCAGAAGACGGTCGTTGAAATCCGCCAGGACGACGCTTTCCCAAAAGCCGCGCGGATTGTCCTGGGCCGGGGACATCAGGGTTCGCGGCGGCGCGGCGCCCAGCATGGACAGCGCGCCGGCGACGGACGACGTGCCGCTGCGATGCATGCCCAGGACCACGATGGCGCTGCGACCCATGAGAACCTCCGTTGGGGCGTGTCGGTCGCGCATAGGCCGTCAGGCGTGCAAATCACAGTCTTTAATGGCGCTCAACCTGCGGCTAGACAGTGTCCATGGCGCTCTATCCCGTGATCATGTGCGGCGGGGCCGGAACGCGGCTCTGGCCCGCCTCCCGTCCGTCGCGCCCCAAGCAGTTCATTCCCCTGGCCGGGAACCGCTCGCTGTTCCAGGAGACCGCGCTTCGGGTCGCCCCCCTGGCCCAGGAGGACGGCCGGCTGATCGTGGTCGGCGGGGTGGGCCATCGCGGCTGGATCATGGACCAGCTGGCCGAGATCGGGGTCGAGGACCGGGTGGAGATCCTGCTGGAGCCCCAGGCGCGCGATTCCGCCGCCGCCATGGCCGCCGCCGCCTTGTGGACCCACGCCCGCGACCCGATGGGCGTCAACATCTTCGTCGCGTCCGATCACCACATCCCCGACCACGACGCCTTTCGCGAAGCCTGCATCGTCGCCGCGGAGGCGGCCCGCGACGGGCGGATCGTCACCCTGGGGGTGCGCCCGTCCGAACCCTCCTCGGCCTATGGCTATATCAGTCCCGAAGGACCCGGCCTGGCCCCGGTGCGAGCCTTTCGCGAAAAGCCCGACGCGCGCACCGCGGCCGACTACATCGCCGCCGGCTACCTGTGGAACAGCGGCAACTTCATCGTCACCGCCGCCACCCTGCTGGACGAGTTGAAGGCCAATGCGCCGGGCGTGGAGATCGCCGTGCGCCAGGCGGTGGCCAATCCGTCGGCGGCCGACCGCGCCGTGCTGGGCCCCGCCTTCCCCGACGCGCCCAAGATCTCCATCGACTATGCGGTGATGGAAAAGACCCGCCACGCCAGCGTGCTGGAGGTCGATTTCGAATGGTCGGACCTGGGCGCCTGGGACGCCATCGCCGCGACCGGCGAAGGGGACTTCGGCCAGCATATCTTCGAGGACGCGGAAGGCTGTCTGGTGCGCGCCCCCGACGGCATGCTGGTCGCAGCCCTGGGCGTGCGCGACCTGGCCATCATCGCCGAACACGACGCCGTCCTGGTGTGCGACCTGGACCGGGCTCAGGACATCAAGCGTCTGGTCGCCCGCATCCAGACGAGTTCGCCCCAACACCTGGATTTCGCCCGCGACGCGCCGGAAACGCTGGACGCGGGCGCAAGGCGCCTGGCCGACTGGCTGCGGCTGCGCGCCCTGCCGCTGTGGAGCAGCGTCGGCGCCTTGGACGACGGGGCCTTCGCCGAGGCGCTGAGCCTTGACGGCCGTCCGGTCCAGGGCGCCCGCAGCGCGCGGGTCCAGGCCAAGCAGATCTGGGCCTACGCCGAAGCCGGCCGCCTGGGCTGGCAAGGGCCGTGGCGTCGCCTGGTGGTGAACGGCGCGGAACGGTTGCGGACCCATTTCCTGCGCGCCGACGGCCTGTGTTGCGCCCGGCTCGGCGACGACGGGGCGCCGGCGGACGGCACGGCCGCCTACGACCAGGTCTTCGTCCTGCTGGCGCTGCGCGCCGCGTGGGGCGTGGCGCCCAACGCCGCCGCGCTGGAGGCCTGCGCGGTTTCCATCCGCGACCAGATTCAGGAACGACTGCTGCTGGACACGCGGGCGCCGACGCCCGGATCCAGCGATCCCGTCCACATCGACATCCATCTGCTGGAGGCCTGCCTGGCGTGGGAGACCGTCGGCGACGCCCAGTGGATCGCTGTCGCCGACACCCTGGCCGCCCCCGCCCGCGCGCGTCTGGAGGCGGCGACAGAACGGGCCTATCCCGGAGGCGTCGCGCCAGGACGCCTGTTCGAATGCGCGCGCATCCTGGACCGGCACGCCCGTGCGCGCCGCGGCGCGCCGACCCAGCCCCTGACGATGCGCCTCTACGACGTCGCCACGAAGGGCGTGGACGCCCGCATCCGCGCCGTGACCGAGGCGCTGGACGAGCAGGGCCGCCCCGAGGGGGCCGCACCCGCCTGTGGGCGCAGGCGGAATGGCTGAGGGCCGCGCTGGCGCTGTCGATCGACGCCGCACCCGGCGATCGCGTCCGCCTGGAGCGGGACGCCCAGGAGGCGCTGGCCGCTCTCTGGCGTCACCTGACGCCGGATGGTCTTTGGCGCGACACCCGCCTGACCGCCGACAGGTTCATCGACGAAGCCGCTCCCGCTCGGGGCCTCTACCACCTTGTCGGCGTCCTTTCGGACATCGCCGACCACACGCCGATCCTCCAGGCCCCGGCCGACGCCGCCCTGAGGTGACAGGCGGCGGCTACGCCGGCTTCACCGCGTAGAAGGTGTAGGAACCGAATATATCGGTCCAACTGTCAGGCATCAGATCCACGATATTCAGGCCGGCCCGGCGAATTTCGTCCAGCACCACGGCCTTGGGCAACCCATGCACTTCCATATCGGTCGATGGCGACGCCAGATAAGGCTCCATGCCGAAGGCGTACCCGGGCATCTCGGTGGGAATCTGGAACAACGCGCCGCCGCCGGGCCTCACCTTGCCCAACAGGGTGCGAAGGATCGCCTTCTGGATCGGCGGCGAATTGTGCTGCAGAACGATGATGGAATAGAAGAAGTCGAAGTCTGGAAGGGCGGCGAAGTCCTCGATGCCGCTGACGGACTGGGTCGTGACGTTCTTGGCGCCGATGCTCGCCATGCGCTCGTTGCAGAGCTTCAGATTGCCCGGCGATAGGTCGACGCCGATGACCTGGTCGAAACGCCTGGCCAGATGTTCGGTGATGCGGCCGACGCCGCAGCCGAGTTCGAGGCAAACGCCGTGGCGCGCCCTCACGCCGGTGCGTTGCTCGAACAGGTCGATGAGACGAGCGGAATCCTCGCCAGTCCTGTAGAAGGCGTCGACGGCGGCGTCGGTCAACTTATCGGACTTGAACTCGTCGATGGCCAGAACCGACCAATGCGGCTCGGTCTCTCCCAACAAGGTCCATTGCGCCCGTATGCGATCCACGAGTTGGGTCATGGCCTCGGGCGAAACATCGTGCTCGATCACGCCCGGCACATTCCAATAGGCGTCGCGCAACGCCGCCATCACCATATCATTGCGGCCCGGGCTGTTGGTCGAACGACCGAACTCAGCGCTGTGCGTTATCGCCGCCAGCAGGCTCGATAGGGTCGAATGATGCCGGATGTGCGTTTCAACAACCGCATCCGATTCCGGCTCGCGGTCGAGGAGCCCCCTGTAGGCCTCTCCGACCAGGTCGGGGGTTAGCCTCACGGCGTGTGTGTCTTGCGTCTTGGGGGACAAATCACCCATGTCCTACTTCTCTGGAAATGATCGCAGCGTTGGAAGGGCTGGCGGCGGTTACGGACGCTAGCAGACATGGCGGCCGCAACAAGCCAACCGTCTCGGGCATCGATTAGATCACGCCCGATCGATCGTATCGAAACGACGGGTGAAAAGCGCCGGGCATCAGCGCTCCCCAGCGCGCCTGGTATTCCTCGCTCTTCACGATCATCCGCAGGTAGCTCGCGACCTTCTTTTCGTCGTCGGCCAAGCGTTCGTTCACCTGCGGCGCGTTCGGGTCCGGCCAACGGCCCAGGAGGGTTTCGTAGGTGGCCTCTATGAACTGACGCGCGCCATGTCGGCGATAATGATTGAGCGCGAACCGTGACAGTTCATCCATCGACGGACTGGTGTCGGGACGGCGGACCTCCGACAACAGGTCCGTGACCGACCAGGCCCCCGGCTGAGACGCGGAGGTCGTTCGGGGCGGCTCGGTGATTTCGGCCAGGACTTCCCCGCTGACGCCGCAGACCAGACGCACCGTATCGCTGACGACGAAGGCCTGGGCCGCGCCGTGGACCTCGAATCCGCACCAGCCGGACCGAAAGCCGTCGGCCGCGGCGCTCGCGGAATAGCCGCTGGCCCGCGCGAAGAAGATCGGGGTGTCGCCGCCCACCAACTTCAACAGGCAGGGGCTTTCGCCGCTCGGCGCGGCATAGCCGGTCAGCACATCTTTCTGATCTTCGAGCTTGAAGGCTGCGACGGGAGAGTAGTTGCTGATCATTACTGCTCCTTCACCCATTGGGCCACGCGGGCGTAGCAGGCGTCCCACCCGTGAGGGGCGGCGCGTTCCAGAATGTCGGAAAGCGATTGTTGGCGCGACCGGGTCTGCGCTGCGCGCAACTCCGCGATCCGCATGGCCTGGACGAACTCGTACATCTCGCCGGGATCGAAGAAGACGCACTGCTCCGGGAAAACCTCGGGCATGCTGGAACTGTTGGAGCAGACCGTGATCTTGCCCAAGGCGCCGGCTTCCAGCACCGGCAGGCCGAAGCCTTCGAAAAAGGAGGGATAGATGCAGAAGGCGCTGTTGAGCAGCAGGGCCGTGCGTTCGGTGTTGGACACGAAGCCGGTGAACTGGATCCGCTCGGCCGGCACGCCGACGTTGTGCAGCCGCTCCATCAGGCGGCCCTTTTCGTCCAGCCATCCGTCGCGGCCGATGAAGACCATCTTGTACTGGTGGGCGAACCCCGGGTTCTGGGCCAGGTAGTCGAAGACCAGACCGCCGTTCTTGCGCGGCTCCAGCGTGCCGATGACGACGACATAGGGCTCGACATGCGCGCCCTGACGGACCTGCAGCAGCCCGGCCGAAAGCTCCGCCGGATCGAATTCCGCGCCCAGACGAAGGACGGACATCTGCTCCATCGGCTTTTCGAGATAGGCGTGGACGTCCCCCATTGTGGCCTTGGAGACGCAGAAGACATGATCCGACGTCGCGACGTCTTCGCGGATGCGATTGGCGAAGTGGAAGATGTTGTCAGCGTTGTGGAACTGCGGCGTCGTGACCGGGCTGAGGTCATGAACGATGATCGCCTCGGTCCCGAAGTAGCCGCGAACCGGCTTGATATTGGGAAACACCGCCACCATCGACCGGGCTTCGTCGAAGGGGATCGGCTGTCGGTCCCACGCCAGCTGCGACAGGGCGGGCAATCCGCCCGCGCCCGAGCGAAGCCGCAGGAACCGCCGCACAAGATCGCGCGGAAGCGGGATGGTCTCGTAGGTGAACACCCAGTCGATGTCGCCATCGGTCAGGGCGCGCTCGGCGATCGCCGCCACCACGTTGGGGATGCCGGTCCAGGTTTCCTCGAACAGGGCGCTGACGTCGAAGACAGCCTTGCGGGGTGCGCTCACGCTTGGCCTCCGGCAGCCAGCCGTTCGACGACGGCGTTCAATCGATCGGCGAAGGGGGCGAGGCCGAACTGGTTCTGCACCTCGGCCAGGGCGGCCGCGGACTTGTGCGCATAGGCTTCCGGCGACAGCGCCTGGGCGGTCGCCAGCGCATGCGCCAGGTCGCTCGGCTCCACCACGTTCATCGCGGTTCCGACCATCCGGTAGCGATGCGACATCCGCAGATCGAGCGGTCGACGATGTGACGGCACCACCACCGCGTCGTTGTCTGAAATATAGTCGCGCATGGCGGTGTGGTCGACGCTGACCGGCACGACGCCGCGCGCCATGGCCTCGATCAGCGGCAGGTTCTGTCCCTCCGCATAGGAGGTGCACAGATAGAAGGACGCCGCATCGTAGAGATGGCTCATCTCCTCGCGGGTCAGGACATCGTCCGTCAGCCATATCCGCTCGCTGACCATGGGCGGAATCATTCGACCGGCGTGGGCGATCTGATCCTCCAGCAGGATACGGTTGGCCAGCCCTCGCCCGCGGAAGGGCGTGCTCAGCTTCAGCAACAGGACCGCCCGAGGATTCGTCTCGGCGAAACGCAGAAAGCCGGCGATCATCGGCTCGGCCTGCTTGCGATAGTCGTGGACGTTCAGCACGCTGACATACAGCGTCGGAGACTCGAGTTCTGACAGTATGGCCTGCAGCGTACGGGTGCGGGCGTGCGCCGCCTGCTCGACCGTTTCCTTGACGCGGGGCAGGATCGCCAGCGGGACCCAGTTGACCGCCCCCAGGGCGCGCGAGGCCCGGTCGACGTCTCGCGCATTCGGCGCGTGGTCGCGCGCGCGCTTGACGAGGTTGGAGAGGACGGGCGACGGCGTCCGGTGCACAGGCTTGGCCACGCCTTCCCTGACCGCCGCGGCGCCATGTTCCGAGGGCACCCAGATCTCGTCGGCGATGCTCAGCATCTCAGCCTGGTCCGCGAAGGCGTGATCCGAGGGGATTTCGTCCCGGCTTCTCAGCCGATCGAATTCCCAGGCGAAGCAGTTGATGTTGTAGGCGCCCTTCAGGACGCGGATGAGCTCGGGCGGATAGAAGCCCAAGTGGATGTTGATCTCGGCGTCAGACCGGTCGCGGATGTCGGCGACGGCCTCCGGACGCTCGACCACGGTATAGTCCACCTCCATCTCGTCCAGCGCGGCCATGAAGCCACGCATGGCGAAGGCGTAGGAATAGTCCGACCGGCCCAACCCCTGCGAGGCGGACGCGCGATCGGTCTCGTTGACGGGCTTGGCCGGGGCGGACAGGAAGATGCGCAAGGGGACCTTGTCGCCTTCGCCGCCCCCTCCCCAGAACAGGCGGCTGTTGTCGATCTTGCGCAACAGCTTCAGTTCGAAGTCGATGTGATCCCTATCGGGATACCCCCGGCGCGGGCCTCCTCGAAACAGCGCTGGGCCTCGGCGAAATCGCCGCGCACCTTGGCCAGGTGTCCCAGCTGCAGGGTGATCTCCGGATCGCCCGGTTTCAGCGCCAGGGCGCGTTTGTAGGCCTCGGCCGCGCGCGCATGAAAACCGGACTCCTTGAGCGCATGGCCGTACTGCACCCAGGCGCCCAGCCGCTCGGGCTCCATCTCGCAGATCTTGCGGCGGAAGAAGGCGTCGCCGGCCCAATCCTGCTGCGCACGGGCCTGGTCGGCGTATCGACGCAGTTGCGCGGGCGTTTCGCGACCGTTGAACTGAGCCGCGATGCCCGTGATGCTCTTTTTCAGCGCTCGGCCGACATTGGGGCTTCGGCTCATGAAAACTCCGGATGATCGCCGTCGGGTGGAGCGACGACGGGTGAAGGATGATTAATCCATCCCTCGGCGCTTGTCGCCCCGTCCTTGGCCGAAACTGACGGGGTCAGGCAAGCGAAGGAACGGTGACATCCGCGGTCGCAAGGGAACCGGCGGTCGACGCCGGTCAAGCGTCGCGTTACACCGGCCGGATGATCGCGACAGAGCCTGTTTCGCCGCCCCCGTCCCCTACCCTGGATCAGATGGTCGACGCCCCTGCGGTCCGGCAACTCTACAGACTGTTCCTGAATCGAGAGCCGGAATCGGAGACGGCGATCGACAATCTTCTTCACCGACCCCTGCACGCGGCCGTCCATTCGCTGGTCGCTTCCGCCGAGTTCGGTCGAGGGCCGAGCGCCGACCTGACCGTGGGCCGGCCGCTGTGGGGCGGCGCGACGCCCGATCCCGCGCTGACGGCATGGGCCGGCGACGCCCTGCCCCTTGGCGAAGAGACGAGAGAAGCCGTGCGCGCCCGCGCGCGGTCGTGGGCGGCGCTTTACCTGGCCCTGGCCGAGGATGAGATCATCGGCCCCATCTTGTCCGACACGGGGGCCTTCACCCCCGACCGTCTCGCCGCCCTGCGCAACGTCGCCGCCCTTGTCGGAAGGCTGGAGGAGGCCGACGCCGACCGTGTGCGCGGCTGGGCCGTTCGGACCGATGCGCTCGACACGCCGGTCGCTCTGGAACTGTGGGCCGACGGAGTCTTCTGCGCCGCAGCGTTGAGCGACGGGTTCCGCCGTGACGTGCAGGATCAATTCGGCGGATCGGGCCGCGCCGGCTTCGACATCCCCGTACCGCCGGCGATGCGATCGCGCCGCCCCCAGCTTCTGCTGGAGGTCCGGGCCGCGGGGGCGCCGATGATCGTGGGTCGGGCCAGCGTCGAGACGGGGGCGCCCGGCGTCGACCTCCTGGCGGCGACCTTGGACGAGGTCCGGCACGCGCGCTTGGCGCTGGAACGCCTGGAGGCGCGGCTGCCCTATCTGGAGACGCGGCTTTCCGTTCCGTTCGCCGCCTATGACGCCTATCGGCGCGCCTGGCCGGCGACGGGCGACGAGGCGACGGCGGCCGGCGCGGACATGGACGTGGTCGTCGACATCGGCGCGGCGACGGACCGAGAGCTGGACCAGACCGTTCGCGCCCTGCTGGAGCAATCGCGTCCCGCGCGGCGCCTGGTGCTGGTCGGGGACGAGGCGCGTCGCCCGCTGGCGCTGGACCTGGCCAATCGCGCGGCCTGGCGCGACGGATCGGCGATCCGCTTTGCGCCAAGCGGCGCGCCGACGCCGGCCGAGCGGATTTCGGCCGGACTGGAGCAGGCCTCGGACGCCTCGACGGTGCTGCTGCTTCGCGCCGGCGACGTGCCCGCGATCGGCGCCCTGGCCTGGCTGGGCGCCGCCTTCGCCCGATCGGCGCAGGTGGAGGCGGTCTATATGGACGAGGACGTGCTGGCCCCAGGCGAGGAGGCAGTCGATCCGGACGAACGCCGCCGGGTCGGGCCGCGACTGAAGCCCGGCCCCGATCCCGACCTGCTGGCGCAGACGCCCTATGTCGGCGCGGCCCTGGCGTTTCGCCGGTCGGCCCTGGATCGGGTGGGTCTGGACGCCGAGGCGGGCGCCCTGTGCGGCGCCGACGCCCTGCTGGCCCTGCCCCCCGCCGCCGTCGCCCACGTCCCGCGCGTGCTGGTGTCTTCGCCCGCGCGCGAGGACGACCTGGTGCCCTGGGCCGGGTGCGTGCAGCGCCGGCTGGGCCTCGCGACCGAGCCGCGAACCGACATCCTGGGCGCCGACATCGCCGGCGCGGTTCGCGTGCGCCGCCCGACGCCGCCGGTCCGCGCGGCCGTCATCATCCCCACGCGAGACGCTCTGGACCTTCTGCGCCCCTGCGTGGACAGCGTGATGGCGCACGCCGCGTCGAACGGCGTCCATGCCGAACTGCTGATCATCGACCACGAGAGTCGAGATCCGGGAACCCTGGCCTATCTGTCCGACCTGGCCACAGGCGGTCACGCCCGCGTCCTGCCCCACCAGGGAGAGTTCAACTGGGCGCTGATGAACAATCTGGCGGCGGCCGAGACGGACGCGGACGTTCTGGTCTTCCTGAACAACGACACCGTGGTCCTGAGCCCGGACTGGCTGGACGAACTGGCCGCCCAGGCCATGCGGCCCGAGGTCGGCGTGGTCGGCTGCCGCCTGGTCTATGGCGACGGGGCGATCCAGCACGCGGGGTTCGTCGCGCGGGAACAGCGCGAGGGCTTCCTGACCCACGAAGGCGTCGGCGCGCCGGGAAGCGATCCCGGCTATCTGGGCCGCCACGGCCTGCTGCGATCGGCCGTCGCCGTCACCGGCGCCTGCATGGCCATGCGCGCCGAGATCTTCCGGCGCCTGGGCGGGTTCGACGCCGCCAGTTTCCCGGTCGAGGGCAACGACGTCGACCTCTGCCTGCGGGCCCAGTCCGAGGGCCTGCGCGTCCTCTATGATCCCTACGCCACCCTCTATCACTTGGAATCCCGGACCCGCGGCTTCAACACCGATCCGGAGCGCCAGGCGCGCGCCGACGCCGCCAACGCCATCCTGTGGGCGCGCTGGGGTCAGCGGTTCGGACGCGATCCCGGCTTCAATCCGCACTTCGACCGCACCCTGCGGCCGTTCTCTCGTCTTCGCCCGCCGCCTGCGGGCGCTTGAGCCGGGGCCGGAGTCCGGCCTAGAAGCGTCCGCCAGATCAGGAGCCCCGCATGCGCCCCATCCTTTCCGCCGCCTGTTGCGCCCTGGCGCTGGCGGTCGTGCCCGCCGCGGCCCACGCCCAGTCCGAACCTTCGCCGGCGCCCAGCGAGGTCCCGCCTGCCGCCGCCGCCGAGAAGTCGTCGGAAGAGCGGGCGATCGAGGCCAAGGCGGCCGCGCTGCGCGACGGCCTGGTGCGGATGCAGGACGAACTGGTCGCCGCCTGGCCCGACGGCGACAAGGAAGCGATCATCGCGCCCTATCGCGCCCAGGCCGACGACCTGGCCGCCTCGGCCGAGGCCTTTCTGAACGCGCGGGCTGAGGCGGCGACCGACGCCGAAACCGCCGAGGCGCTGAGGAAGGAGGCTGTCGAAAACGGCTCCAAGATCCGCGCAATGCCCGATCTGATCGCCCGGACCGTGATGCACGCCCTGGCCAATCCCAGGCCCGCGCCCGAGCCGCAACCCGAGCCGCAGGCCCAGCCGGACACGCCGGCGCAGTAATCCGTCGACCGCCGGACGGCCGGGGGCGCTACTGGTCCTCGTCGAATTTTCGCGCGACCAGGTCGGACAGGGCCGCGATCGCCTCTTCGGCGTCGGAGCCTTCGGCCGACACCTGGATGTCGCAGCCGATGCCGGCGCCCAGCATCAGCAGCCCCATGATCGAGCGGGCGTCCACCGTCACGCCGTCGCGCGAAACCTTGATCTCGCTGTCGAAGCTGGACGCCAGCTTGACGAACTTGGCGGAGGCGCGAGCGTGCAGGCCCCGCGCGTTGCAGATGTTCAGCGTGGTCGTGGTGCTCATTTCTCGCCCGCGAGCACCCAGGAGGCGACCGAGATGTATTTGCGCCCGGCGTCCTGGGCGTGGGCGACGCAGGCCTCCAGCGTCTCGCGCCCGCGCACGCTGGCCAGCTTGATCAGCATGGGCAGGTTCAGGCCGGCGATCACCTCGGCGCGGGTCTGCTCCATCACCGAAATGGCCAGGTTGGACGGCGTGCCGCCGAACATGTCGGTCAGCAGGATCACGCCCTCGCCGTCGTCGACGGCGGCGGCGGCGTCGACGATGTCGCGACGGCGCCGCTCCATGTCGTCTTCCGGGCCGATGCAGATGGCGGCCACCCCGCGCTGCGGGCCGACCACGTGCTCCATCGCCGAAAGGAATTCAGAGGCCAGGCCCCCGTGGGTGACGATGACCAGACCGATCATAAGGACTTCACTCGCATCCCCGTCCCGAAGCGTCGTCCCCGGACGTTCCCCCGACCGGATGGGAGCCCGGCCGCGTCCGATCGGAACCGCAAGGCGGCTGTCATAGACCCGTTGCGCGCGGGTTCAAACCCTTTCGAGGGCGGCTGCGACCATCTCGACCGCCGAGGCCGGGCGCGGATCAAGCGCCAGGACCGGCGTCTCGACCCCCGCGAACCGCCGGAACTCAGGCTCCGGCAGGCGCTCGACCGCCTCCGGCAAAAGGGCGACGGCCAGCAAGACGCGGGCGACCGGGCGTGTCGCGACGGACACGATCCCGACCCCGCGCGCCTCGATCCGTCCCGCGATCGTTCCGGCGCCGTCGCATAGAGCGCGCCGTCCGAGGCCCACATCCGCGTGTAGTCGTCGCTGACCAGCCGCCAGCCCCGGCCGATCAGGCGCAGCGCCAGGTCGCTCTTGCCCGCGCCCGACGGCCCCAGGATCGCCACCCCCGCCCATTCGCCCCGGCGCCGGATGGCGACGGTCGAGGCGTGCACGGGCGGTTCGCCGGTCATGGCCGGCGTCCGACGCCGGGCAGGGCGACCTCGAAGCTGGCGCCGACGACCTGGCCCGCCTCGTCCTTGCGGTTCTCGGCCCAGACGCGGCCGCCGTGCGCCTCCACGATCTGGCGCACGATGGACAGGCCGAGCCCGGAGTTGGAGCCGAAAGCCGCGCCCTTGGGCCGGGAGGTGTAGAAGCGCTCGAACACCGTCTCCAGATTGTCGGGCGGCACGCCGGGGCCGTCGTCCTCGACCCGGATGCGGACCGGCAGATCGTCTTCGACGTCCTGCAGCGTCACGGCGACCGCGCCGCCGGCCGGGCTGAAGGACCGGGCGTTGTCGATCAGGTTGCGCACCACCTGGCCCAACGGGCCGTCGCGCCCCATCACCCGCATCGTGGTTTCGGTCGTGGCCAGAACGACCGGAATGTCGCCGGGCTTGGCGGTCGTCTCGTAAACCCCGACGATGTCGGCGATCAGGCGGTTCATGTCGACGGGGCGCGGCCGGTCGCGCGACAGTTCGGCGTCCAGGCGCGAAGCGTTGGAGATGTCGGTGATGAGCCGGTCCAGACGCCGCACGTCCTGCTGCAGCAGGGCCGTCAGCCGGTCGCGCTGATCGTCGGTCTTGACCAGGGGCAGGGTCTCCAGCGCCGAACGGATCGAGGTCAGCGGATTCTTGATCTCGTGCGACACGTCCGCGGCGAAGCGCTCGATCGCGTCCATCCGCGTCGACAGGGTGTCGGTCATCGATTCCAGCGAGCGGGCCAGATCGCCGATCTCGTCGCGCCGCTCCTCCAGGTCGGGCAGGGAGATGGCGCGCGCGCGCTGCAGCTTGACCTGGTCCGCCGCCGCCGAGAGTCGCAGGATCGGCCGCGCTACGAAGAGGTGCAACAGCAGCGACGCCAGCAGGTTCACCCCCAGCGCCACCAGGGCGAAGGGCACCAGGGCGCTGCGTTGCGCCGCCAGGATTTCGTCGACGTTGCCCGCCTCCAGCGTCAGCACGCCCAGCACCTGACGCACGTGGCGGATGGGCAGGGAGACGGACACCACGCGCTCCCCCTCCTCGTTGCGCCGCACGGTGGCCTGGGGTTCCCCGGCCAGGGCGCGCTCGACCTCGGCCTGGACCTGGCGGTCGGACTCGCGGGTCAGGGCCTGCTGGCGGGCCGCGCGCTTTTCCATCCCGGCCGGCGGCGGGGATCCGGCGGGACGCGCGGCCGGCAGCGGTTCGCCGGGAATGTTCTCGGTCACCTGATAGCTGTCGATCAGCGGCAGGCCGTTGATGTCGTACAGCCGCACCCGCTGTCCCTGGGGCACGAAATTGTCCCGCAGCCAAGCCGAGGCCTCGTAGGGGTCCAGTTCCGGGCTGGGGATGCCCCGGCTGATGCCCAGCTCGCCCAGCACGTTCGCCAGCAGCTCAGCCTGGACCGTGAGCGATTCCTGGCGCGCCTGGACCAGGCCCCGGTTCCATTCGTTCAGGGCCAGAGCCCCGCCGAACAGGATCAGCAGGCTGAGAAGGTTCAGCGCCAGGATGAAGCCGCCCAGCCGCGATCCGCCGAAGCGGAACCGCGACCGGCGGGGGCGGCGTCGTCCTCAGGCTCGCGCCCGGCGGGATCAGCTTTCGCGGTAGCGGTAGCCGACGCCATACAGGGTCTCGATCGCGTCGAACTCGGGATCCACCACGCGGAACTTCTTGCGCATCCGCTTCACGTGGCTGTCGATGGTGCGGTCGTCGACATAGACCTGATCGTCGTAGGCGGCGTCCATCAGATTGTCGCGGCTCTTCACGAAACCCGGACGTTGGGCCAGGGCCTGGAGCAGCAGGAACTCGGTCACCGTCAGCTTGACCGGCTTGCCGTCCCAGGTGCTCTCGTGGCGGGCCGGGTCCATCGTCAGCTTGCCGCGCTTGATCGCCTTGCCGGAAATGTCGGCCGAGGGCTCGGCCTCGCCGCCGTCGGCGCCGGTCCGACGCAGCAGCGCCTTGACCCGTTCGATCAGCAGGCGCTGGCTGAAGGGCTTGTGGATGTAGTCGTCGGCGCCGAGGTTGAACCCCAGGATCTCGTCGATCTCCTCGTCCTTGGACGTCAGCATGATGACCGGAATCTGCGAGGTCTGGCGCAGGCGGCGCAGCACCTCCATCCCGTCCATGCGCGGCATCTTGACGTCGAGGATGGCCAGATCCGGCGGCGAGCTCTCCAGGGCCGCCAGGCCCGAGGCGCCGTCGTGATAGGCGGTGATCTTGTGACCGTGGCTTTCCAGCGCCAGCGAAACGGAGGCCACGATGTTCTCGTCGTCGTCGACCAGAGTGATGTTCGCCAAAGGCCTTATCTCCTGAACTTCGCCGTTCCCGCGAGCGAGAACGCACGACAAGCGTAACCGTTCGATCGCGTTGACATTAGGGCGATCTGAGATGGGCCGCCAGCCGGCGGTTTTCAACGCATCGCCCGCCGCGGCCGGGCGGGCCTTGCGATTTTTCGTCTGCAAACCTCGCCTTAAAGCCTTGCGGCGCAGGCTGGAGTCATGGCCGGCCCCATCCATTATGAAGTCTATGTCCGCAAGACCGCGCCCTCGGCCTGGTCGCTGCTGATCGCCACCGAGGACCGCAAGCACGCTATAGAGACGGCCGAGGACCAGATGGCGGACCGCCTGGCGGCGGCGGTGCGGGTCTGCAAGGAGACGCTGGACCCGGACACGATGGAGTTCAGCAGCCTGACGATTCTGGAGCTCGGCGCGCCCGAGCCGAAGAAGAAGAAGGTCGCGGAGACCGCGCCGCGGCCCGCCTGCGGCAGTCCGGCCGAGCTTTACGCCCCCCACGCGCGCGGTCTGATCGGGCGGGTGCTCGAGGATTGGCTGCGCCGGCAGGGCGCCACCGCGTTCGAGCTGCTGCACCGCCCCGACCTCGCGGAGCGGCTGGAGGCCTCGGGCGTGGAACTGCAGCACGCCATCCAGAAGGTCGCCGTGCCCGAAAGCCAGGCCACCGGTCAGGACCTGCACGGCATGATGCGGCACTATCAGAAGCTGTCCGAGCAGGCGATCGCCCAACTTCTGAAGGCGGGACGCGCGGGACTGTTTCCCGATCTGGCGGAACGGTCGGTGGCCGACCTGGCGCATCGGCTGGGCGGCGCGCCGGACCGGGCCTTCGTCATGGGCGGGGCGATCGCCGGCAGCCTCAGGGGCTGCAAGGGCGCGAGGGAACGGCTGGACCGGTTGATGGACCTGATGGAGGCCGCCCCGCCGGACGGGCCGCCGCGCGCCCTGGTCGTGGTTGCGGTCGAACAGATCGCGGCCGAAATGCTGGCCGTGCGCGCCAATCTGTCGGAAATCCTGGGTCCTTCGCTGGACCAGGGCGCCAGTCTCGCCGCGGTGGTGCGCATGGTGGCGCCCCAGGAGGTGGACGCCGTGCTGTCGCGCGACCCGCGCATGGCGCTGATGACGCCCCCGATCGAGGGACCGGCCGCGCGCCTGGGCCAGCGACTGTCGGCGGGCGAGTTCCCGCTGTTGGCCGCGACCCTGGCCCGGATGGTGCTGCGCGAACTGTCCAGCGCCCGCCGGCTGCGCCCCAACGATCCGCAGGGCGAGATCGACATCCTGCGGGTCCTGGCCATGACGCTGACGGCGGCGTCCAGGCGGCTTCTGTCCCTGGACGAGGTGCAGGCCGCCTTCGTGGAGCGCTCAAAGTCGCTGATCACGGCCGACTTCGTCGCCGCCTACGTCAAGGACTGCCCCACCGTCCTGACCGAGGCCGAGCACCTGACCCGGTTGTGCGAGAATGTGACCGGCGGCGCCAACAAGCGGGCGGCCGCGCGCTGGCTGGCGGCCTGCGTGACCTCCCTGCGGTTCGAGACCGAGATGCGCCAGGCGACGCCGGGCGGGGCCAGCGCCTCGCAGAAGCTGGCGGTGCTGGCCCGGCTGCAGCGTTCGGTGCAGGCGGCCCAGCTGGGAGAGTTGGAGCAACGCCAGATCCAGGAAGCCATCGGCGCGGTCGGCGGCGCCCTGGAAGCCGACGTCGGCCTCAGCGCCCAGATCGCGCGCGCCGCAGTCGGTCCGGTTCAGAAGCTGACCGCCCTGCTGAGGCTCGCAGTGGGCGAGGCCGCGCCGCTGGGGCCGGCGGCCGATCGCGCCCGGACCGAGGCCGGCCGTCTTCTGCGCGCCCCCGCCACGCGCGCCGCGCTGGACCAGGCGCCCGAACAGGTGGCGGCCCTGCGAGGCCTGATGCAGTCCGCCGGCGTCGCCGCCTGAAGAGCGGTCAGTCGAAGATGTCGAAGATGCTGTCGCGCTTCTTCTTCTTGTAGCGGTAGCCGTCGTCGCGATACCGGTCGTCCTTGTAGCGCCGGTCGTCCTGATACGGGTGACCGCCCCAGGGCGGTGCCGGAGCCTGGGCCTGAGGATGGGCGGGCGCGGGCGCATGAGGCTGGACCGCCGGGGCGGAGGCGCGGCCTTCCTCGGTCGCCGAGGCCATCAGCTTCTCCAACTCGCCGCGATCCAGCCAGACGCCCCGGCAGGTCGGGCACATGTCGAACTGCACGCCGCCGCGCTCCAGGGTCTGCATGGCGGCGTCGTCGTTGGGGCACATCAGAAGAGGCATCGGGCGTCCTTGCGATCAAAAGGGGTCGGGGCGCCGGCGCGGCCCTTGGGGGAAGGCGGGGCGCTGTGGCCCAACCGCGCGCGGCGCTCCCGAGCGGTCCGACATCGCGCCGCACCCGTCCGAGAGAGGGAAGGAGGTCCCGGATCGGCAACGGCGCCAGAGGGGCCCGTCCCGCCTCTCCAAGCTAGGCGCCCGCCGCGCGGCCCGCCATGCGTCGCGGCGCCACAGGGCCGCCAAGGGATCAGCAGGCCTGCCCCGCGGCCCAGCCCGACGACCAGGCCCACTGAAAATTGTATCCGCCCAGCCAGCCGGTCACATCGACCGCCTCGCCGATGAAATAAAGGCCGGGGACGGTCCGGGCCTGCATCGTCTGCTGGTCCAGGGCGGCGGTGTCGATCCCGCCCAGGGTCACCTCGGCCGTGCGATAGCCTTCCGATCCCACGGGCTTGACGCTCCAGGCGTTGATCGCCTGGTCCAGCCGTCGCAGCGCCTTGTCCGAGGCGTCGGCCAGATTGCCCGACACGCCCTCTCGCGCACAGACGTATTCCGCGAGGCGACGCGGCACGATGTGCGCCAGGGCGTTGTGCGCCGCCTGGCGGCCGTTGTCGGCTCTTGCCGCCTTGAGCGTCTCGAACACGTCCAGACCCGGCGCCATCGCGGCGACGATGGCCTCGCCCTCGCGCCAGTAGGAGCTGATCTGCAGGACGGCGGGTCCGCTGAGGCCGCGATGGGTGAACAGCATCGCCTCGTCGAAACGGGCCTTGCGCCCCTTGTCGGCCGGGGCCGAGGCGATCCGGGCGTCGACGGCCACGCCCGCCAGCGGCGCCAGGGTTTCCAGCAACCCCGCCTCGAAGGTCAGGGGGACCAGCGCCGGCCGGGTCTCCGTCACCCGGATGTCGAACCGGCGCGCGACGTCATAGGCCCAGCCGGTCGCGCCCATCTTGGGGATCGACTTGCCGCCGGTGGCCACGACCAGCGACGCCGCTGCGACTTCCGACCCGTCCGACAGGCCGACCGACCAGCCGTCGCCCGAGCGCGACAGCCGATCCACGCCGGTCTTCAGCCGCAGATCGACCCCCGCCTCGGCCATGTCGTCGGTCAGAAGGGCCACGATCTGCTGCTTGGCGCTGCCGTCGCAGAACAGCTGGCCCAAGGAACGTCCGTTCTGGGTCTTCTCATGCCAGGCGATCCCGGCCCTGTCGACGCGCTTGATGAAGTCGTGCTGCGTGAAGCGCCGCAGCGCCGAGGTGGCGAACCGGGGATTCTCGCCCAGGAAGTTCGCTGGTCCGCAGCCCAGGTTGGTGAAGTTGCACCGACCGCCGCCGGAGATGCGGATCTTCTCGCCGGGCCGGGCCGCGTGATCCACGACCAACACCCGACGGCCGCGCCGGCCGGCCTCCACGGCGCACATCATGCCGGCGGCGCCGGCCCCGACCACCAGGACGTCGAACGACGCCCGGCTCACGAGACCGGCTCCGGACGGGACGCCTCAGTAACGGTAGTGTTCGGGCTTGAACGGCCCTTCGACCGGCACGGAGATGTAATCGGCCTGTTCCTTGTTCAGCACGGTCAGCTTGGCGCCCAGCTTGCCCAGGTGCAGGGCCGCGACCTTTTCGTCGAGGCGCTTGGGCAGGGTGTAGACCTTGGTCTCATAGGCCGACTTGTTGGTCCAGAGCTCGATCTGGGCCAGCGTCTGGTTGGTGAAGGACGCCGACATCACGAAGGACGGGTGGCCCGTCGCATTGCCCAGGTTCACCAGGCGGCCCTGCGACAGCAGGATGATCTTGTTGCCGTCCGGGAATTCGACGTGGTCGACCTGGGGCTTGATCTCGTCCCACTTGAAGTTCCGCAGGCCGGCGACCTGGATCTCGGAATCGAAGTGGCCGATGTTGCAGACGATGGCGTTGTTGCGCATCCGGCGCATGTGATCGACGGTGATCACGTCCTTGTTGCCGGTGGCCGTGACGAAGATGTCGGCCTTGTCGCAGACGTCGTCCAGGGTCTGGACGTCATAGCCTTCCATCGCCGCCTGCAGGGCGCAGATCGGGTCGATCTCGGTGACGATCACGCGGGCGCCGCCCTGGCGCAGCGAGGCGGCCGAGCCCTTGCCCACGTCGCCATAGCCGCACACCACCGCGACCTTGCCCGACAGCATGACGTCGGTGCCGCGGCGGATGGCGTCGACCAGGCTCTCACGGCAGCCGTAAAGGTTGTCGAACTTGGACTTGGTGACACTGTCGTTGACGTTGATGGCGGGGAAGGGCAGCTCGCCGCGTTCCGACATCTGATACAGGCGGTGAACGCCCGTGGTCGTCTCTTCCGACACGCCGCCGATAGCGTCGCGGATGGCGGAATAGAAGCCGGGCTTCTCCTTCAGATACCGCCTCATTACCTTGAAGAGGGCCTCTTCTTCCTCGTTCTGCGGGTTGTCGAGGACGCTGGCGTCCTTCTCGGCCTTGGGACCCAGCACGCACAGCAGGGTGGCGTCGCCGCCGTCGTCCAGGATCAGGTTCGGATAGCCGCCGTCGGCCCATTCGAAGATCTTGTGGGCGTAGTCCCAGTACTCTTCCAGCGTCTCGCCCTTGATCGCGAACACCGGCGTGCCGGCGGCGGCGATGGCGGCGGCGGCGTGGTCCTGGGTCGAGAAGATGTTGCACGAGGCCCAGCGCACTTCGGCGCCCAGGGCTTCCAGCGTCTGGATCAGCACCGCCGTCTGGATGGTCATGTGCAGGCTGCCGGCGATGCGGGCGCCCTTCAGGGGCTGTTCGGCGCCGAACTCGTCGCGCAGGGCCATCAGGCCCGGCATCTCGGTCTCGGCGATCGCGATTTCCTTCTTGCCCCAGTCGGCCAGGCCAATGTCGCGGATGATGTAGTCGGTCATGGCTGGACTCCCGGCCGTTCGAGCTTCGTATGGCCGCCCTATAGCCCGCCGCCGCTCGCTGGGCAACGAAGGCATAAGGATATCCTTATGCGATGCCGCTGCGACCTTAACCGTCCGTAAAACCCTTCCGTCTATGCGGATATTCGCCGTGACGGGGGCGTCCGGCCGATTTGAACGAGCGTCCGCATGACCCAGTCCCTCCACCTGCGCGCCGCATTCGCGGGCCTGTCCGCGCGGAGCCCGCCTATGCGGCCCTGGGCTCCATCATTCGCGAGGCCCTGCCGCGAGCGCTGGACGCCTTTTACGAACGCGTGCGCGCCACGCCAGAGACCCGCCGCTTCTTCCGCGACGACGCCCAGATGCAGGGCGCCAAGTCCGCTCAGGTCGGCCACTGGGACGCGATCGTCGCGGGGCGCATCGACGCCGACTACGCCGCCGCCGTCACCGCCATCGGGCGCACCCACGCCCGCATCGGCCTGGAGCCGCGCTGGTATATCGGCGGATACGGCCTGGTGATGGCCGAACTGATCCGCGCCGTCGTCGGCCGGCCCCGGCCGCGCTTCGCCGGCGCCGCCCATGATCGCCAGACCGCCGAGGGCCTGGCCGAACTGACCCAGCGGGCGATGCTGGACATGGACCTGGCCATCTCGACCTATCTGGACGCCCTGCAGGCCGAACGGGATCGCGTCGCCGCCGCCAAGGCCGAGGCGGACGCGCGTCAGCAAGCCGTCGTCGCCGCCCTGGGCCAGGCGCTGAAGACCCTGGCGGACGGCGATCTGACGGCCCGCATCCACCAGGACTTTCCGTCCGAATACCGGTCCCTGCGAGACGACTTCAACGCCGCTTCCGACAGCCTGCGCCGCGCCTTCACCGCCGTGGCCGACAGCGTCGCCTCCGTCCGCACCGGCTCGGAGGAACTGGCCGCCGCCTCCGATGACCTGGCCAGCCGCACGGAGCGGCAGGCCGCCGGGCTGGAACGCACCGCCGCCACCGCCGAGGAGATCGCCGAGGCGGTGTCGCGCACCGCCGGCGGCGCCCAGGACACGGCCGAGGCCGTCGCCGAGGTGCGCCGCGACGTGTCCGACGGCGGCGAGGTGGTGCAGGAGACCACCGACGCCATGGCCGCCATCCGGGATTCCTCGGTCGAGATCGGCCGGTTCACCTCCCTGATCGACGAGATCGCCTTCCAGACCAATCTTCTGGCCCTGAACGCGGGGGTCGAGGCGGCCCGCGCGGGCGAGGCCGGCGCGGCTTCGCCGTGGTCGCCCAGGAGGTGCGCGCCCTGGCCCAGCGCTCCGCCGAGGCGTCCGGCGAGATCCGCACCCTGATCGCCACCTCCGCCGAACAGGTCGCGCGCGGCGTCGCCCTGGTCCAGCGGGCCGGCGAATCCCTGGACCGCATCGGCGGGCGGGTGGCCGCCGTCGACGACCTGGCCGGGGGAATGGCCGCCGCCGCGCGTCAGCAGGCCGATCGCCTGGCCGAGGTCCGCCAGGCCCTGAGCCAGTTGGACGAGATCACCCAGCAGAACGCCGCCATGACCGAACAGGCCACCGCCGCCAGCCGGCAGTTGGCCGGCGAAGCCGAGACACTGGCCCGGCAGGTCGAGGCGTTCCGGCTGGAGGCCGCGACGCCAGGCGGTTGGGTCCAGGCCGCATGAGGCGTTTCTTAACGGGGTCGCGCTAGGGTCGCCGCATGGATCGCCGCGCCCTCATCGGCCTCGCCGCCGTCGCCCTGACCCCCGCCGCGTGGCCCCCCCGCCGCCGCCAAGGCCTCGTCCGGGGGGCGCCCGCGTCGGCAGACACCTACTTCCGTCTTCCCGTCGTCACCGCCAGCCTGCTGTTCGCCAACGGAAGGCGCGGCGTGCTGTCGATCGAGACCGGCCTGGACGTCCCGGACGCCGCCCTGCGGACGCGGGCGCAACAGTCCCAGCCGCGCCTGCGCGCCGCCTTCAACACCGCCGCCCAACGCTTCGCCAACAGCCTTCGCCCGGGCATGGCCCCCAACGTCGATCAGCTCGCCGGCGAACTTCAGGCCGCCGCCAACGCGACCCTGGGCCGTCAGGGCGCACGCGTGCTGCTGGGCACGGTGATGGCGGTCTAGAGGAACGAGTAGGGGTCGACGTCCACCGTCAGGCGCACCGAGCCGGGCGCCTTCACCCGGCCCAGCCAGGCGCGCAGAAAGGCCTGGATGTCCACATCCCGGTCCGCCCGCACCAGCAGACGCTTCCGGCGCCGTCCGCGCACCAGGGCCAGGGGCGCGTCGGCCGGGCCATAGACCTCCAGCCGCTCGGCGTTGGGGATGGCCTGGGCCAGGTCGGCGGCGACCTTCTCCACCGCCGCCGCGTTCTCGCTGGACAGGATGATCGCCGCCAGCCGGCCATAGGGCGGAAGCGACGCGATTTCGCGCTCGGCCGTCTCGGCCTCCACGAAGGCGTCGCGGTCGCCTGCGGCCAGGGCCTGGAGCACCGGATGCTCGGGCGTCCAGGTCTGCAGCAGGGCGCGGCCCGGCTTGTCGGCGCGCCCGGCCCGGCCGGTCGCCTGGGCCAGCAGCTGATAGGTCCGCTCGGCCGCGCGCAGGTCGCCGCCGCGCAGGCCCAGGTCGGCGTCCACCACCCCCACCAGCGTCAGGCCGGGAAAGTTATGCCCCTTGGCCGCCGCCTGAGTGGCGACAAGGATGTCGATCTGGCCGTCCGTCATGCTCTGGATCAGGGCGCGCGCCGACTTGCCGTCGGGCACGGTGTCGGAGCTGAAGACGGCGACGCGGGCCTCCGGGAACAGCTGGCGCACCTCTTCTTCCACCCGCTCCACGCCCGGTCCGACCGAAACCAGCGAATCCTCGGCCCCGCACGAGGGACACAGCTTGGGACGCGGCATGGAGAAGCCGGTCAGGTGGCAGACCAGGCGGCCGGTGTAGCGATGCTCGACCAGCCAGCTGTCGGTGTCCGGCGCCGTCAGCCGGTGGCCGCAGGCGCGGCACAGGACGACCGGCGCATAGCCGCGCCGGTTCAGGAACAGCAGGGTCTGCTCACGCCGGGCCAGCGTCTCGCCGATCGCCTGGCGCAGCGGCTGGGACAGCCAGGTCTGGGGATCGGGCGGGCTCTGGCGCAGGTCCAGCAGCTGGATGTCGGGCAAGACCGCCGCCCCGTGCCGCGCGCGCAGCTTCAGCCAGCCGTAGCGGCCCTGGCGCGCGTTCCACAGCGTCTCCAGCGACGGCGTCGCCGAGGCCAGGACCACCGCCGCCCCCTCGATCCGCGCGCGCGCCACCGCCAGGTCCCGGCCGTGATAGACCAGCCCCTCCTCCTGTTTGAACGAGCTGTCGTGCTCCTCGTCCACCACCACCAGGCGCAGGTTCACGAAGGGCAGGAACAGGGCCGAGCGTGCGCCGACCACGATGTTGCAGCGCCCGGCGACCACCGCCTCCCACACCTGGCGACGGCGCGGCGGGGCGACGCCCGAATGCCATTCGGCCGGCGCCGCGCCGAACCGGGCCGTGATCCGCTCGATCACCGCCTGGGTCAGGGCGATCTCGGGCAGCAGGATCAGGATCTGCGCCGCCGGATCCGCGCGCAGGGCCTCGGCCGCCGCCTCCAGATAGGTCTCGGTCTTGCCCGAGCCGGTCACCCCGTCCAGCAGGAAGGGCCGAAAGGCGCGCGCCATCACGCCCTCGGCCATCGCCTGGGCGGCCGCCGCCTGGTCCGCATTCAGGCTGGAGGGCGCATGGTCCGGGTCCGGCGGGTCGAAGGCGGCCTGGGCCGACACCTCGAAGATCTCCAGCACCCCCTCGTCGACCAGGCCCTTGACCACGCCCGACGAAACGCCGGCCGCGCGCGCCAGGTCGGCCGCCGTCAGGGCGCGGTCGCCCAGCGCCGCCAGCACCGCCGTCCGGGCCGGGGTCGCGCGGGCCGGCTGGCGCTCGCCGACGCGGCGCACCCGCCGTTCGGGCCGGGGGGCGGCGCGCGCAGGCCCTTCAGCGCGGTCGCGGCCATCTCGCCCGGCGCAGCCAGGGTCCAGCGACCGGCCCATTCGACAAAGTCCACCGTCGAGGGCGGCAGCGCCGGATCATCCAGCACCGCCTCCACCGCCTTCAGCCGCCGGTTCGATCCCGTGGTCTCGAACACTTCCGAGACGATCCCGCGCATCAGCCGCGGCCCCAGCGGCACGGCCACCTGGTCGCCGCGCGCCACGACCATCTCGTCCGGCACGGCGTAGTCGAACGCCTCCGGCACCGGCAGGGGAATCAGGACCGAGGCGACTTTCACCGAACCGCGCCCTCGGCTATGACGCCGCCCATGAAACTCTTTCTCGACACCGCCGACGTCGCCGTCATCAAGGACATGGTCCCCACCGGAATGGTGGACGGCGTCACCACCAATCCGTCGCTGATCGCCAAGTCGGGTCGGAACATCGCCGAGGTCATCGCCGAAATCTGCGCCCTGGTCGAGGGCCCGATCTCGGCCGAGGCCGTCTCGCTGGATTTCGAGACCATGGTCAAGGAAGGCGACAAGCTGGCCGCCATCGCCCCGAACGTGGTCGTCAAGCTGCCCCTGACCTGGGACGGGCTGCGCGCCTGCCGCGTCTTCACCGACAAGGGGATCAAGACCAACGTCACCCTGTGCTTCTCGGCCGCCCAGGCCCTGATGGCCGCAAAGGCCGGCGCGACCTTCGTCTCGCCCTTCGTCGGCCGGCTGGAGGACCACGGCGCCGACGGGATCGCCCTGCTGGAGGAAATCCGGGTTCTGTACGACGTGCACGGCTTCGAGACGCAGATCCTGGCCGCCAGCCTTCGCAACGTCGGCCACGTCGCCGCCGCCGCCGTGGCCGGGGCGGACGCCGCCACCTTCGGCGCCGACACCTTCAAGGCCCTGGTAAAGCACCCGTTAACCGACAAGGGGCTTGATGCCTTCATGGCTGACTGGGGCAAGACCGGGCAGTCCATACTGTAATCGTCGCCCTTCCCGGAGAGGTCTGTTGAGCGGCTCATTGGACCTTTTCGCGACGTCGGAAACGGACGGAGCGGCCGCGCTTCACTGGCCCGACGTGCGGGCCTGGCTTCAGGCGCACCCGCAGACCCTGCTGGACGACCGCTCCCTGCTGGAGGAAGTGGGCCTGCGCCCGCACGGTCGCAACGTCGTCGACTTCGGCGCCGCGGCCCTGACCCGGCTGGAAGCGGTCGCCGAGCGCGAGGCCGGCGCCCGTCGCGAACTGGAGATGATCGCCCGCGCCAACTTCGCCGCCCAGACCCAGACCCATGTCGCCACCCTGGACCTGATGGAGGCGCGCAATCACTCCGACTTGGGGCGTCGCCTGGATGCGGCGGCGCAGGGGCGGTTCGGCCTGGCCGGCGCCGCAATCGCCCTGGAGAAGCCCGGCGGCGTGCCGTTCGGCTGGCGCGTGCTGGAGCCCGGCGGCGTCGACGCCCTGCTGGGCGAGCATGGCCTGGCCTGGCTGGGACCGCATTTCGAAGGCCTGGACCTGTTCGGCGCCGCCGCCGACCAGGTGCGGTCCGTGGCATTGATCCGCATGGCGCCCCAGCTGACGCCGGGCGAGCCGCCGCGCCCGGCCCTGTGCGCCTTCGGCTCGCTGGAGGACGAGGGCTTCACCCCCGCCATGGGCTGCGAGCTGGCCGCCTTCCTGGCGCGCGTCGTCGAACGCATGGCCGAGCGTTGGCCGGTGCTGAACTGAACCGATGACCGCCGCCGAGGCCCTGTCCGCCTGGCTGGCGCACCTGGCGCACGAGCGTCGCCTGTCGCCACGCACGCTGGAGGCCTACGGCCACATCGGGCGGCTGTACCTGGCCTTCCTGGAGCGTCATCGCGGCGGACCGCAGTCGCTGGCGGACCTGACGACGGTCACGGCCGCCGAGGTGCGCGCCCACATGGCCGAGCGGCGATCCGGGGATCGTCCGCTGGGCGCCCGGTCGCTGAGCCAGAGCCTGTCGGCGATCCGGAGCCTTCACGCCTTCCTCGACCGCCGCCTGGATGCGCCGGCGCCGCAACTGGCCCTGGTGCGCGGTCCGCGCATCAAGCCGTCCCTGCCCCGCCCCGTCACCGAGGACCAGGCGCGCGGCCTGCTGGAGGAGCCCGAGGCCGACCCCGACGCCGATCCGTGGGAGGCCGCGCGCGACCGCGCCGTCCTGACCCTGCTCTACGGCTGCGGCCTGCGCATCTCGGAGGCCCTGTCCCTGACCCGCGCCGACGCCCCCCTGGCCGAGACCCTGCGGATCGTCGGCAAGGGATCCAAGACGCGGATGGTCCCCGTCCTGCCCGCCGTGCGGATGGCGGTCGACGACTATCTGGCGCGCCAGCCCTTCGCCCTGACGCCCGAGGACGCCCTGTTCCGCGCCCGGCGCGGCGGCCCGCTCAGCCCGCGCCACGTCCAGGCCTCGGTGCAGCGCCTGCGCGGCCGGCTGGGCCTGCCCGAGCGCACCACGCCCCACGCCCTGCGCCACAGCTTCGCCACCCACCTGCTGGGCGCCGGCGCCGACCTGCGTTCGATCCAGGAACTGCTGGGCCACGCCAGCCTGTCGACGACCCAGAAATACACCGGCGTCGACGCCGAACGCCTGCTGGGCGCCTATGCGGCCGCCCATCCGCGGGCCTAGCGCGCCATTCAGAGCGCCGGAACGGTCCTTTCGGGCTGGCGCGGCGGCGTGCGCGAGGCGTTGTCCGGGCTCAGCAGGTTTCGTCCCAGGGCCTGGCCCGATCCGTTCACGGGAAAGCTGATCGGAAGCGGACAGTTGTTCTGGTCCCGGCGGTCCCAGCAGCAGGTATCGCCGCACCGCCTGCGGCCGGACCGATCGGTCCAGCAGACTGGGCAAGGCCGCCGACCGATCCTGCGGCTCCAGCCCCGCCCGCGTCGTCTCCGACGGACATCGCGCGGGCGTCTGGCCGAGATTGGGCACGAGGGCGACCTGAAGCGACAGGCTCAGCACGACGGCGGTCAGCATGACCTCTCTCCTTGCGGCTGCCGCCAGCCTACACCCGCAACCGAAGATTGATCAATCGCCGCCCGCTCAGATCGCCCGGACCGCGCCCCCGTCCAGCCGGATCAGCGAGCCGGTGATGTAGGCCGCCAGCGGGCTGGCCAGGAAGGCGGCGGTCGCGCCGAATTCCTCGGGCGTGCCGATGCGGCCGACCGGGATCGACTTCACCGACTCGGCGCGCGCCTGTTCCGGCGTCACGCCCGCCCGCTCGGCCGCCGCCTGGTCCAGCCGCGCGATGCGCGGCGTGTCGATCCGCCCGGGCAGCAGGGTGTTGACCGTCACCCCGTCGGGGCCGACCTCGCCCGCCAGGGTCTTGGCCCAGGCCGCGATCGAGGCGCGCAGGGTGTTCGACACCCCCAGCGCCGCCGACGGCTCCACCACCGTGATCGAGGCGACGTTCAGGATGCGCCCCCAGCCCTCGGCCCGCATCGCCGGCAGGACCCGGTCGGTCAGGCGAAAGACCGACAGCACCATCGATTCGAAATGATCGCGCCAGACCTGGGGATCCAGGCCCGACACGCCCGACGGCGGCGGCCCGCCGGTGTTGTTCAGCAGGATCTGGATCGCCCCGCCCAGCCGGTCCTCGGCCGTGTCGACGGCCTTCAGCAGCGCGGCGTGATCGGCCAGGTCGGCGGCGGCGACCACCGCCCGCCCCGGCCCGGAGGCGTTCAGCGCCTCGGCGGTCGCCTTCAGCCGGGCCTCGTCGCGCGACAACAGGGCCACGTGGGCGCCTTCCGCCACCAGGGCGGCCGCCACGGCGCGGCCCAGGCCGCTGAACCGCCGCAGACCAGGGCGCGCCTTCCGGCGAGTTGCAGATCCATGGCCGTCTCCTCGTCGTCGTCGGGGCCGCCTCATATCGGCCGCACCGGGCCGACGCGCAACGCCCCGTTAACCGGCGAGGCGCAACCTCGATCCCGTGCGGCCGCCAGCGCCGTGGGACAGGCCGGGGAGGGCCCGCCCGTGTCGACCAAGATGACCTCCAGCATCCGCCGCTACAGCGATCATTTCGAGCCGCAGGACGCCGATCCCCAGGAGCAGCGCCGCCTGCGCGGCCAGCTGGAGCAGATCGACTACGCCGCCTATGTCGCCAACAAGGAGGTGATCGCCCAGTCGCTGACCGGCCTGGACGCCGCCTCGCTGCAGAAGCTGGCCGTCGTGACCGCCCAGGCCCGCGCGAAGTGGGTGGCCGAGGCCCTGCGCCTGGCCCACTCCGGCTCGCCCGTGACCCCCGACCAGGCCGCCCGCCTGACCGCCGCCCGCACCGCCTATGACGAACTGGTCGAAGCCTACGAAGCCCTGCGCCGCCTGGTCGAACGCGGCTACGTCGTGCTGCGCTGATTGTCTGAAAACCGCCTGGTGGAGCCGAGGGGAGGCTCTCGTGAGGAGGTCGGAGGATGGTAGGCGCGCGGCGGATAGCAACGGCCCAGTGGGAACATGACCGACACCGGAGGTTGACGGGTCGGCCGAAGAGGGCCCTCATCCCCCTATGACTGAAGACCCCCAAACAGGCCCGGACGTAGAGACCATCGGTAAGCTCCTAGCGGTCGGGAGCGGGGTTCCCGCCCCGATTGCTCAGGGTGCGTTTAAAGGCATTGGAAGATTGATCGGCGGCCTAGCCGATTATCCTGCTGCTTGGCTGCGTCGTGCCTCGCAAGGCGTTGAAGACGGCACGAATGCGCGCACGACAGTATCCAATGCAGTAGCGGCGGCTGCGGCAGCCCAAGCCATCAATGACCCGGCAATCGTTGATCGAGCCGTAGCAGCCTTTACGACCGCCGCAGTGCGTAAACAGGCCAATCGCGAACGAGTTGCACATCAGGCATTGGAAGCTTTGCAAGAGCCTGAAAACTCACCTTCGGACGATGCGACGGATGCGACCGCTGGAACGCCTCCTCCGGCCGACGACTGGCTGAATGTTTTTGAGCGATATGCGGAAGACGCGTCCTCGGAGCGGATGCAACTGCTGTGGGGGAAAGTGTTAGCGGGTGAAATCCGAAAACCTCAAAGCTTCTCACTTTCCACAATGCGCTTCCTTTCTGAGGCAGATCAGGATTTGGTGAGCCTGGCCCAACGCGTCTCCCAGTACATCTCGGGCGGACTGATAATCAAAACAGAGAATATGGACAAGGGGCCATTACTGAAAGACCTGCTTCTGGCGCAGGATGCTGGCCTCGTCTCTGCGGTTGGGGGTCTAGGTTTAAGCTGGCAGATCAAGATTGGTTCCGAAGGATTTTTACCCGTCGTAGGCCGCAAATATGCCTTGAGAATAGAGGCTCCGCCGCACTCATCATTTGAAGTGCCGATCATTAACGTATCCAAAGTTGGACTTCAGATTTCGCAACTTTCGCCAGTCGAAGATGAGCGAAAACTGTTCGTTTCGGCCGCAGAAGTTTTCAAAAAAGCACCCGTGACAGCGATACACGTCGGTCGCCTGCTCGCTCCAACCCGGATGGCATACCCATCGCCAGTGTGGGAAGCAACGAGCTAAGTGTCACCCAGCACAAGAGTCGGGGGGTCACCAATACCGAGATTGGATACCACGTAACGTCTTGACTTCGCATGGAATTAGAAGACGGGAAAACGCCTGGTGGAGCCGAGGGGAGTCGAACCCCTGACCTCGTCATTGCGAACGACGCGCTCTACCAACTGAGCTACGGCCCCGGTTCCAGTCTGGATCGGGCCCCAGGCGAGGGCGCGACATAGGCGGGCGGCGGGGGCGGTGTCAACGGGCTTGTGCGTGCAATCGGCGCAGGCGGCGTCGCGGGCGTTGCGGGGGCCGGCCACGCCGGTCTAGAAGCCGGGTTCGCGCTAAGGGAGACACCCATGGGCTTCGCCATCGTCTGGCTGGTCAACGCCGTCATCAGTCTGATGATCTGGTTCATCATCGCCCAGGCCATCCTGAGCTGGCTGGTCGCGTTCGACGTGATCAACTACCGCAACCGCTTCGTCTATTCGGTCGGCAGTTTCCTGGACCAGATCACCCGGCCGCTGCTGGAGCCGTTCCGCCGCATCATCCCGTCGCTGGGCGGCATCGATGTGTCGCCGATCGTGGTCATCCTGCTGCTGCAGTTCGCCAGCGTGCTGTTCAACCGTGCGGCGGCGCCGGCCCTGGTCGGCATGTTGGGCTGAGGCGACACGGGCGGGCGGATTCTCGTGATTCCGCATCGAAGGGGCCTTGCGCCGCGCGGCGACCTTCCTAAGGTGCCGGCCCCGACCACTTCAGACCGCGGTTCATGAGCACGATCACCACAGTCGCCGTCCTGGGCGCCGGACAGATGGGCGCAGGCATCGCCCAGGCCGTGGCGCTGGGCGGCTATTCGGTCCGGCTCTACGATGTCGCCGCCGCGCAGCTGCCCCTGGCCCAGGGCCGCATCGCCGCCAGCCTGGCGCGCGGCGTCGGTCGCGGTGCGACCACCCAGGGTCAGGCCGACGAGGCCCTGGCGCGCGTCACGACCGTCGACACCATCGCCGAGGCGGTGACCGGGGCGGATCTGGTCATCGAGGCGGCGGTCGAGGACGAGGCGGTCAAGAAGGCCGTCTATGCCGAGGTGGTGCCGAACCTGGCCCCGCACGCCCTTCTGGCCACCAACACCTCGTCCATCTCCATCACCCGGCTGGCGTCGTCGACGGACCGGCCGGACCGATTCATCGGCCTGCACTTCATGAAGCCGGCGCCGGTGATGAAGCTGGTCGAGATCATCCGCGGCATCGCCACCTCGGCCGAGACCCATTCCGCGGCCGTCGCCTTCGCCGAGAGCCTGGGCAAGACGACCACCGACGCCGAGGACTTCCCGGCCTTCATCGTCAACCGCATCCTGGTGCCGATGATGAACGAGGCGATCTACACCCTGTACGAAGGGGTGGGGAACGTCGCCTCCATCGACCAGGCGCTGCGCCTGGGGGCCAACCATCCGATGGGGCCGCTGGAACTGGCGGACTTCATGGGCCTGGACGTGGTGCTGGCGATCATGAACGTGCTCTACGACGGCCTGGCCGACAGCAAGTACCGCCCTTGTCCCCTGCTGGTGAAATACGTCGAGGCCGGCTGGCTGGGCCGCAAGAGCGGGCGCGGCTTCTACGACTATTCCGGCGAGACGCCGGTGCCGACGCGATGAACCGGGTCGAACGCTACGAGGACCTGCCCGGCCAGGCCCGCATCTTCGCACGGCCCGCCCCGGCCTGGCCGGCGATGGCGGCCTTCGCCGGCGCGGCCTGGCCGCCGCTGATCCTGACCCTGCCGTTCTGGCCCCCAGTTCCTGGACGCCGGGGCGTGAACTGGACTGGCGTCTGATGGTGCTGATCATCGGCCTGATCGCCGTGCCGGCCGGCCTATGGCGCATTTCGGTCGAGCGGTCGCGCAGCGGACGGCCCTCGACCCG
Source organism: Brevundimonas albigilva (assembly GCF_023503965.1). Classification (GTDB taxonomy): domain Bacteria; phylum Pseudomonadota; class Alphaproteobacteria; order Caulobacterales; family Caulobacteraceae; genus Brevundimonas; species Brevundimonas albigilva. The sequence goes on from NZ_CP097298.1 coordinate 1,362,478, forward strand.
GTTGGGCGTGGTCTGGCGCTTCATGCTGTTCGGCGGTCTGCTGGCCGGCGCCCTGCAGGTGGCGATGGCGCTGGCGCTGACGGTCGCGGGCTGGTTCGAGGCGGGCGGCGTGCTGCAGGCCCTGGGCGCGTCCGAAACGACGCTTCTTATCTTCGGCGTCGGCTTCCTGCCGATCACCATCGCCGGGGGCGTCAGCTATGGGCTGTGGGCGGGACTGTGCGCGGCCTTCATCGCCTTCGAGGCCAAGCCGACCGTCAAGGACCGACTGGGGCTGATGCCGAAGGCCTGAACAGGGACGACGTCGGGGGCGCGCATGACCGAACAGACCGCCGACCAGACCGCCCGGACCCTGTCGCTCGCGCCCGTCGAGGCCCGCGACCGCATCGCCGCGCTGGACGCCCTGCGCGGGCTGGCGGTGCTGGGCATACTGGCGGTCAACGCCGCCGCGTTCGCCCTGCCCTTCATGGTCTATGACGATCCGGCGCTGGCGCCGTTTCCGGTCCAGGGCGCCAACGCCACGGCCCGCTGGGCGGTGGAGGTCTTCTTCCAGCAGAAGTTCATCACCCTTTTCTCGATGCTGTTCGGGGCGTCGATCTATCTGGTCGGGGGCGAGACCGGCGACGCGGCGCGCGGCGCCCTGCTGCGGCGGCGGCTGCTGTGGCTGGCGGCCATCGCCCTGATTCACGGGCTGGCCTTCTGGTACGGCGACGTGCTGCTGCTGTACGCCTGGGCGGGGGTGTTCGTGTCGCTGATGCGGTCGCTGCCGGCGCGACGCCTGATCACGCTGGGCCTGGGGCTGACGCTGCTGCTGGCCAGCCTGCAGGCGGGCCTCGCCCTGTTCGCCGCCCACGGCCCGGCCGCCCTGACCGGCGAGTTCGCCCGCCCGCAGTTCACCCCGGAGATGGTCCGCCAGACCATCGAGGCCTATCGCAGCGGCTGGGCCGGCGCCCTGGGCCAGAACCTGACCGCCTGGCTGGTGCTGCAGGGGACCAGCCTGACGGTGTTCGTCTTCTCGACCGTGCCGCTGATGATGCTGGGCATGGGGCTGTTCAAGTCGGGCTTCCTCAGCGGGCGGGCGCCGACCGGACTCTATCTGGCGCTGGCCGCCCTGGGCGCCGCAGCCCTGGCCCTGCTGGGCGTGCTGGAATGGCGCGAGTTGACGGCCCCGGCCGGGCGATCGGCCACGGGCGGCCTTGGCGACGTGGTCGGCGCCTATCCGATCGTGATCACCCTGGGCTACGCCAGCCTGGTGATCCTGGCCGCGACGCGGGGCGCGGGCGTCCTGGTCGCGGGGCTGCGGCCGGTCGGACGCATGGCCCTGACCAACTATCTGGCCCAGACGCTGATCATGACGACCCTCTTCTACATGCCCTGGGGGCCGCGCCTGTTCGGGCGGATGGACTATGTGCAGCTGTGGGGCGTGGTCGCGGCGGTCTGGGCGCTGCAGCTGGTCTGGTCGCCGCTGTGGCTGTCGCGGTTCCGCATGGGGCCGCTGGAGTGGGTCTGGCGGCGGCTGACCTATGGCCGCCCCCTGCCGCTGCGAAAAGCCGCCTGAGCGCCTTTCCCGGCGCGGCCGAAACGACTAACTGGACCCCATGGCCGCCCCGGACACGCCCGCAGAAACCTTCAAGCGCGCGCTTGGCCACGCCGCGCGCGCCCTGGCCGAGCAGCCGGAGCTGGAGGTGGCGTTCGGCTCGGACGGACCGCGCGTCGCGGGCGGCGTGCTGACCCTGCCCCACCCGCCGCGCGACCCTCCGGTCCCGAGAGCGCGGCCCTGCGCGGCCAGGCCGACCGGCTGGCGCTGCGTCTGGCCAATCACGACGAGGCGACCGACCGGCGGATGCGGCCCGCCGACGCCCAGGCCGCCGACGTCTTCGACGCCGCCGAACAGGCGCGGGTCGAGGCGGTGGGCTCGCAATATCTGGCCGGGGTGCGCGGCAATCTGGACGCGGCCCTGCTGACCCGGCTGGAGAAGACGGGCGTCCTGCGCGTCGCCCAGGCCGAGCGCGTGCCGCTGGCGGAAGCCGTCGGCCTGCTGGTGCGGGAACGCCTGACCGGACGCGCCACGCCGGACGGGGCGGGGGCCATGCTGGACCTGGTGCGCGCCAATCTGGAGGCCAAGGCCGGGGCGCGGCTGGACGCCCTGGCCGCCTCGGCCGAGGACCAGGCGGGCTTCGCCCTGAAGCTGCGCGAGGTGCTGCGCGCCCTGGACCTGGACCCTGGCGACGGCAAGGGCGACGACGCCTCCGAGGACCAGGGCGAGGATCAGCCCGACCCCCAGGAACGGCCCGACGACGCCGACGAGGATCAGGACGAGGAGGAGGACGGCGGCGAAGGCGGCCAGTCGATGGAAGGCGACGCCGACGACCAGACCGCCGAGGAAGAGCGCGAGTCCCCCCGAGGGCGCGCCCGCCGACCCCGACGGCCAGGCCTCCGAAGACGGGCCCGAGCTTCAGGAGGGCGAGCAGCCCAACCGCCAGCAGACCGCCGACGACGGCCGCGCCGTGGACGCCTACCGCGTCTTCACCACCGCCTACGACGAAGTGATCGACGCCGCCGACCTGTGCGACCCGATGGAGCTGGACCGGCTGCGCGGCCTGCTGGACGGCCAGCTGGCCATCCTTTCCAGCGTCGTCTCGCGCCTGGCCAACAAGCTGCAGCGCCGACTGCTGGCCCAGCAGAACCGGTCGTGGATCTTCGACCTGGAAGAGGGGATGCTGGACACCGCGCGCCTGACCCGGATCGTCACTGATCCGACCGCGCCCCTGTCGTTCAAGGCCGAGAGCGAAAGCCCGTTCCGGGACACGGTCGTGACCCTGCTGCTGGACAACTCAGGCTCCATGCGCGGACGGCCGATCATGGTGGCGGCGGTCTGCGCCGACATCCTGGCGCGGACGCTGGAGCGGTGCGGGGTCAAGGTCGAGATCCTGGGCTTCACCACCCGCGCCTGGAAGGGCGGCCAGAGCCGCGAGGCGTGGATCACGGCCGGCAAGCCCGCCAATCCCGGCCGGCTGAACGACCTGCGCCACATCATCTACAAGGCCGCCGACGCGCCTTGGCGCCGGGCCAAGAAGAACCTGGGCCTGATGATGCGCGAGGGCCTGCTGAAGGAGAACATCGACGGCGAGGCCCTGCTGTGGGCGCACGACCGCCTGCTGGCCCGCACCGAGCAGCGGCGCATCCTGATGGTCATCTCCGACGGCTCGCCGGTCGACGATTCGACCCAGAGCGCCAACGCCGCCCTGTATCTGGACAAGCACCTGCGCCAGGTCATCGCCCAGATCGAGGACCGGTCGCCGGTCGAGCTGCTGGCCATCGGCATCGGCCACGACGTGACCCGCTGGTACCGCAAGGCCCTGACCATCGTGGACGTGGAGCAGCTGGCCGGCGCCATGACCGAGAAGCTGGCCGAACTGTTCGAACAGGACCCCGCGCCGGCCGCGCGCGGGCGACGCAGGACCGCCGCATGAGACCGTTCGCCCGCACGGCCCTGACCCTGGCCGCCCTGACCCTGGCGGCCTGCGCCAGCACCCTGGGTCCGCCCCGGCCCGCGCCCCAGCCGGCGACCGGATGGACCGAGGCCGGCGCGACCCTGAAAAGCGTGGGCCTGGGCCTGCCCGGCGGCGCCGTCCTGGCCCCGGGCGTGCGCTTCGCCGGCGGGGTGGAGATCGTCGCCGATCCGACCTCGCCGCTGCACAGCCTGTCGGACCTGAAGCTGACCGGCGGCGGCGGCTTGGTCACGGTGTCGGACGTGGGCGACCTGGTGCGGGCGCGGCTGCGGCTGGACCACGCCGGACGCCTGGTCGGGCTTGACGGCTTTCAGACCCGGCGGCTGACCCTGGCCGACGGCGCCCCGATCACCGAAAAGGCCGACGGCGACGCCGAGGGGCTGGCCCTCACCGCCTCGGGCGACCTTCTGGTCAGTTTCGAGCGCGACCACCGCATCTGGAACTACGGCCCGCTGGACGCCCTGTCGACGCGCCCCCGGGCGATGCGGATCCCCGCCTTCCCCTTCACCGAGAACGACGGAATCGAAGGGCTGGCGACCGCGCCCGGCGGGTGGCGCGCGGCCGGGGAATCGGGCGGCGTCTGGGACTGCGACCCCGCTCGCTGCACCACCGTCACGCCGCCGCCGGACACGCCGATCCCGGACAGCGAATACCGCATCACCGGCCTGGACCGCGATCCGGCGCGCGACGGCTGGATGGTCGTCCAGCGTCGGTACCGGCCGCCGCTGGACGCGCGCGCCCATGTCCGCCGCATGGCGCCGGGCGGAACCCTGGGGCCGGTTCTGATCGACCTGAAGCTGCCCGGCACGACGGACAATTTCGAAGGGATCGCGGCCGAGACGCGCGACGGGCGCACGCGCCTGTACATCCTGTCGGACGACAACTCAATCCGATGCAGCGCACTCTGCTGCTGGCCTTCGACCTGGACTGAGGTTCATGCCGCGGCGTCCGCCACGCCCTCGTCGGCGTCCGCGTCGACCGCCAGCAAGGCGCGCACATAGTCGTCGCGCCAGATCGACACGTCGGTTTCGCGCACTACCTGCATCAGCGCCTCCCACTTCCGGATGCGTTCGGCCAGGGGCATAGTCAGCGCCTTGTGGATGGCGTCCGACAGTTCCTCGCGGCTGTAGGGATTGACCAGCAGCGCCTCGCCCATCTGTTCGGCCGCGCCGGCGAAGCGGGACAGGATCAGCACGCCGGGATCGTCCGGGTTCTGGGCGCAGACATATTCCTTGGCCACAAGGTTCATGCCGTCGCGCAGCGGCGTCACCAGCCCGACCTTGGCGGCGCGGTAGATGCCCGCCAGCTGATCCCGGCGATAGGTGCGGTTCAGATAGCGGATCGGCTGCCAGTCCATGTCGGCGAAGGCGCCGTTGACCCGCCCGGCCAGGGCGTCCAGCCGGGCGCGGATGTCCTGATAGCTGTCCACGTCGTCGCGCGAGATCGGCGTGACCTGCAACAGAAAGACCTCGCCGCGCATCGAAGGATTGTCCTGCAGGAACTGCTCGTAGCCCAGCAGCCGCTCCTCCAGCCCTTTGGAATAGTCCAGCCGGTCCACGCCCACGATCATCGAGCGGAACACCGCCGAGGCCGCCATCCGGTCGTAGGTCCGCGCGCCCAGGGTGGAATCGCGCGCGGCCAGAAATCCGTCGACGTCGATCCCGATCGGGAACACCCCGGTCTGGACCTTGCGGCCGAAGCACTCCAGCCCGCCATGACCGAACAGTTCGCCGCGGGCCTCGGTCACCACATAGTCGGTGAACAGGTCGCACCATTCCTGGGTATGGAAGCCGATCAGGTCGAAGGCGAACATCGATTCCACCAGGCGGCGGTGGTGCGGCAGCGTGACCAGCAGCTGGCGCGCCGGCCAGGGCGTGTGCAGGAAGAAGCCGATCCGGTTCTTGACCCCCAGCCGGCGCAGGTCCCGCGCCATCGGGATCATGTGATAGTCGTGGATCCAGATCATGTCGCCGGGCTGGATCAGCGGGGCCAGCACCTCGGCGAACCGCCGGTTCACCCGCTCGTAGCCCTCGCCATACGTCCGCTCATACTGGGCCAGGTCGATGCGGTGGTGGAACAGCGGCCACAGCGTCTTGTTGGCGTAGCCATTGTAATACTCGTCGACGTCCGCGGGCTCCAGATCGACCAGACCCACCGTCACGCCCGCGCGGTCCTCGATCTTCACCTCGCCGGTCCAATGGTCGACGGTTTCGCCGGACCAGCCGAACCACAGGCCGTCGTACTTCCTCAGCGCCGCCGAAAGGGCCATGGCCAGCCCTCCGGCCGACCCGGCGGCGGGATCGACGGGTGCGGAAACCCGGTTCGACACGACGATCAGACGACTCATTTCACTCTTCCACGGGCGACCCCAGCCCCGGGGCCAGACGGATCAACGCACATCGGTCCACGAACGGCTCAACAACACGGCGCAATTGATGATGCCGACCAGGGAGTAGGTCTGCGGATAGTTGCCCCAAAGCTCCCCGTCCTCGATCGAGATGTCCTCGCTGAGCAGCCCCGCATGGGTGCGCCGGCTGAGCATTTCCTCGAAAATTTCGCGCGCTTCCTCGACCCGCCCGTTCTGATGCAGGGCCTCGATGAACCAGAAGGTGCAGAAGTTGAAGGCGGTCTCCGGCTCGCCGAAGTCGTCGGGCTCGACGTAGCGGAACAGATGGCTCCCCTTCTTCAGGTCGCGTTCGATGGCGTCGAAGGTGGCGACCTGGCGCGGATCGCGCGCGTCCAGAAAGCCCAGGTCGGTCATCTGAAGCAGGGAGGCGTCCAGCTCGCGCCCGCCGTAGCTGGCGGCGAAGCGTCCCTCCTCGGGCAGATAGGCCTCTTTCTCGATCCGTGCACGGATGGTGTCGGCGCGCGCGCGCCACACCTCGCCGCGTTCGGGCAGGCCCAGATGGTCCGCCGCCTTGGCCAGCCGGTCGCACGCGGCCCAGCACATGACCGAGGAATAGGTGTGGACCCGAGCGATCGTGCGGAACTCCCAAAGCCCGGCGTCGGTCTGGTCGTGCATGGCGAAGGCCCGTTCTCCGACCTTCTCCAGCGCGTAGAAATCGTCGATGACGCCGGGGCGCAGCAGGCGCTGGTCGTAGAAGGCCTGGACCAGGGGCAGGACGATCTGTCCGTACACGTCATGTTGCAGGTGCTCATGCGCCTGGTTGCCGACGCGCACGGGCTTCATCCCGCGATAGCCCTCGACGCTGTCGACGATGCTTTCGCCGATGCCCGGCTCCAGGCCGACGCCATAGACCGGCTGGACGTGTCCGCCGGCGGAATTGTCGACCAGGTTGCGCAGATAGACCAGGTAGTTTTCCAGGATGTCGACGGCGCCCAGCCGGTTCAACGCCCGCACCGTGTAATAGGCGTCGCGGATCCAGCAGTAGCGGTAGTCCCAGTTGCGGCCGCTTTCCGGAAACTCGGGCACCGAGGTCGTCATGGCCGCGACGATGGCGCCGGTCTCCTCATAGGCGCAAAGCTTCAGGGTGATGGCCGCGCGGATCACCGCCTCCTGCCAATCCAGCGGCAGATAGAGCTTCCTCACCCAGTCGCGCCAATAGGCGATGGTGCGGTCCAGCGCCGCCTGCACGCCCGGCCCGACGTCCTGGTCATAGCCTTCATCCGGCCCGAAGAAGAAGGCGAACGGGCGCTCCAGCCGGAAGGTGCGCTCGTTCAGCACGTGCGACACGGGGCAGTCGGTCGTCAGCCGGAAGGTGACGTCCGGACACAGGAAGCGGATGTGGTTGGACCCCGAGGTGGTCGGCGCCGGCCGCGCGCCCCAGTCCGTCGAAGGGCGCAGGCGGACCCGGATGCGCGGCGTCCCCTCCAGCGGCCGCACCATGCGCCCGAAGGCCAGCGGCCGATAGGTGCGCGAATGCTTGGGATGGCGCGGCGCGAAGTCCAGGATCTCGACCGCCGCCCCGTCCTCGGCGGTCAGAACGGTGCGCAGAACCGGCGTGTTGCGGACATAGGCCTGGTCGACGTGCTTCAGCCCCTCCAGTTCGATGGCCCAGAAGCCGTGCTCGGGATCCTCGCCGTCCATCAGGGCGGAAAAGACCGGGTCGCCGTCGACGCGCGGCGCGCAGGCCCAGACATAGCGGCCCTGGCGGTCGATCAGGGCGCTGATGCCGCAGTTGCCGATGGGCCAGAGATCGAGATTGGGCTTCATCTTAAGCCTCCGCCACGGATTCGAGCCAGCCCAGCACGTCGTCCACCCCGTCCAGCCGATAGCGCGCGGCGGTGGGCCGCTCGGGTCCGACCAGCACGCCGTAGCCGCCCAGGGCGTCGGCCGCGCGGAAGCCGTCCTCGTCGGTGACGTCGTCGCCCAGCATGACCGGCGTCGCGCCCCGGAACGGAGGTTCGGCCATGAAGGCGGTGTCGGCCGTGCCCTTGCTGGCGCCCGGCGTCTTCAGTTCCAGCACCATATGGCCGGGCTGCAGGGCCAGGCCGGTTTCGTCGCTCAGCTTTCGCGCCAGGGTCTCGGCGGCGGCGGCCTGGTCCGCCGCCAGGCGGTAGTGCAGGCCGGCCGAAACGCCCTTGTCCTCGACGATCATGCCCGGCCGTTCGGCGGCGAAGGCGTGGAAGGCGTCAAGCGCCCGCGTCACGCCGGCGTCGGCGGCGCCGCGCTCGATCGAGCCGTCGCGTCGACGCCGCTCCAGCCCGTGCACGCCGGACGCGGACGACAGGGCGCCGTCGGCGATTCGGTCGATCTCGGCCAGGGTGCGCCCGCTGACGATGGCCACGCGGCCGTCCAACCGCCGCTCCAACGCCTTCAGGACCGCCGTGCGCCGGGCCACCGGCTTGACCGCATCCGGGGTCGGGGCCATCGGCGCCAACACCCCGTCCATGTCCAGAAACAGGGCGATCCCTTCCGCAAGGACGGGCGGCGGCGGCAAGACGAGATCGGCGGCTCCGACGTGAGACGGCATGAGGCGAGAGACTCTCTATTCGATGATTTCCCCGCCACACTAACGCGCCAATGCGGCAAAGGTTGACGCGGAATCGACAACATCGTCTGAAAGGGAGCCGTTGCGCGCCGCCGTGGGATGCGGCAGACCGCGCGCCTCGAACAAGGAGAGCCCGCCGCACGGGCCTGTCGCCAATGACCGAGACCGCCCTTTCCTCGCCCGAAGACATCGCCGCCATGACCGAGCGCGCGCGCGAGGTGATCCGCCTGAACATCGAGGCCCTGGACGCGCTGGAACGCTCCATCGACGTCTCTCTGGCCCGCGCCGCCGACGTGATCATGAGCCGGCCGGGCTATGTGGTCGTCACCGGCATGGGCAAGTCAGGCCATATCGGCGGCAAGATCGCCGCCACCCTGGCCTCGACCGGCACGAACGCCTTCTTCGTCCATCCGGCCGAGATGAGCCACGGCGACCTGGGGATGCTGCGCCCCGACGTGACGGTGCTGGCCCTGTCCAACTCGGGCGAGAGCCGCGAGCTTCGTGATCCCCTGATCTATTGCCAGCGCAACGGAATCCCCGTGATCGCCGTCACCCAACGGCCGACCAGCTTCCTGGGCCGCAACGCCGCCGTCTGCCTGACCATGCCCAAGGTGGCCGAGGCCTGCCCGAACGGCCTGGCGCCCACCACCTCGACGCTGATGAGCCTGGCGCTGGGCGACGCCTTGGCCATGGTGCTGATGGATCGACGCGGCTTCACCGCCCTGGATTTCGGGCTGCATCATCCCGGCGGCGCCTTGGGGATGAGCCTGCAGAGCGTGCGGGAATGGATGGGCGACAACGCCGCCGCGCCCGCCGCCGTGCCGACCACCGCCAGCTTCAGCGAAGTCGTCTCGGCCGTCACCGAGGGGCGAAAGGGGGCGGTCGCGGTGCTCAATCCGGACGGCACCCTGGGCGGCATCGTCACCGACGGCGACATCCGCCGCGCGTTCCAGCGCGACATCGCCGCCCTGAAGGCGGCCGACATCATGAGCCCCAACCCGATCACGGTCGATCCGGACGCGCGGATGAGCGACGTGGTCGACCTGCTGACCGCCAACAAGATTTCCAATCTGTTCGTGGTCGAGGAGGGGCGGCCGACCGCCATCGTCCATATCGCCGAACTGATGCAGGCCGGCTACGTCTCCTGACCATGCGGGTGCTCTACGACGTCAGCCGGCTGCTCAGCCGGGCCGAGCGGACCGCCCCGACGGGCGTGGACCGGGTTTGCCTGGCCTACGCCGAATGGCTGGACCAGCGGTCCGACGTGGTCATGATTCCGGTGCGGGGACGCAAGGGCCGGCTGGTGACGGTGGACCAGACCTGGTTCCGCGACTTCGTGCGCAGCTTGCGGGCCCGCTGGGACGGCCGCACGGTCAACGGGGCGGCGCGCCACGAAGCGCGGCTGCTGGCGGCCCTGACCCACGACCAGCGCCCCGCCGAATCCGTCATCTGCCCCCGCCGCTGGCGGACCACAAGCCGGCGCGCGACAAGCCGCGCGTGCTGCGCCAATTCTTCCGATCCCGGCACGCCGCGCCCCTGCCGGCGGCCGACCTCTATCTGAACGTCGGCCACACCACCCTGCACGAGGCGGACGCCCTGCAGGCCCTGGAGCAGGACGGCGTCGATCGCGTGGTGATGATCCACGACCTGATCCCGATCACCCACCCCGAGTTCTGCCGACCCGGCGACGCCGACAAGCACCGCGCCCGCGTCGTGCACACCCTGCGTCACGCCAGCAGCATCCTGGTCAACTCGCGCCACACCGCCGATCAGCTGGCCGCCTTCGCGCGCGCGCGAGGGCCTGACGCCGCCGCCGGTCCACGTGGCCCACCTGGGCATCGAGACGGCCTTCGCCCCCGGCGACGCGGTGCGGGCCAGCCGCCCCTATTTCATCCATGTCGGCACCATCGAGGCGCGCAAGAACCTGGCCCAGTTGCTGACGCTGTGGCGGCGGCTGGAGGAAGAGATGGGGGAACGAACGCCGTCGCTGGTCCTGGTCGGGCGCTATGGCTGGGAGAACGAGGCGGTGCTGGACCACCTGCAGCGCTCGCCGAATCTGCAGGGCGTGGTTCACCAGGCCGAGAACCTGTCGGACGGCGCCCTGGTGCGGCTGATGCGCGGCGCGCGCGCGGTGCTGGCCCCCTCGGCCGTCGAGGGTTTCGACCTGCCGGCGGTGGAGGCCTGCGCGATGGGCGCCCCGTTGATCGCTTCGGACATTCCGCCCCATCGCGAACTGACGCCGCAAGCCAGGCTGATCGACCCGCTGGACGGGCTGGGCTGGCTGGACGCCATCCGGCGCGCCACGCTGGACGAGGCGTCCAAGCCGGCCGCCGCCTTTGCGCCGCCTCGCTGGGACGACCATTTCGCCGTCGTCGCCGGCGCCGTCGGCCTGGGCGGGTCATCGCCTCTGGCGGCGCATGGCGAAGGCGAGTAAGCAAAGGTCGAACGAGGGGCTGAACGGCTTTCATGACGCGTACCATCCTGCCGCTGATGATCGTCGCCATTCTGGGCGGCTGCACCACCCTGCCGCGCGACGGGCCCTCGGGCCGGTCGGTCGACGCCGGCGCCACCCGGCCCGACGCCGTGGGCGGCTACGCCCTGGTCGAGATGAACTATGAGGTCAGCGAGCGGATCAAGGCCGTCCCTGCGCAGTTCTTCGGCTCGCTGACGGGCGCCGCCAGCGAGCGGCCTCTGGATCTGATCGGCGTCGGCGACGCCCTGCAGGTCCAGATCATCGAGCCCAGCGGCACCCTGTTCGGCGGGGGCGTCGGCGCAGGGTCCGCGGTCCAGCCGGGCAATCAGGTCCTGCCGGCGCAGGTCGTGGACCGCTCGGGCGCGGTGTCCATCCCGTTCGCCGGCGCCGTGCGGGTCGAGGGCCTGACCCCGCCGCAGGCCGCCGCCGCCATCCGCCGCGCCCTCAGCGGCAAGGTGGCCAATCCGCAGATCACGGTCGTCGTGGCCGAGAACGCCTCCAATTCCGTGACGGTGCTGGGCGACGTCCGCCAGCCGGGCCGCAAGCCCCTGTCGGTCAACAGCAACCGCCTGCTGGACGTTCTGGGCGAGGCCGGCGGCTCGGAACGGCCGGTCGACGACATGATGGTGACCATCCAGCGCGCCGGCCAGACCTACGCCGCGCCGCTGGGCGTGGTGACGACCTCGTTCGAGGAGAATGTGCGGCTGCAGCCGGGCGACCTGGTCAACTTCGCCTACAAGCCGCGCCGGTTCAGCACCTTCGGCGCCCTGGGCGCGGTGGCCCAGGTGGACATGCCGCCCGGACCCGTGACCCTGGCCGGCGCCCTCAGCCGCGTTGCGGGCCTGAACACCAACACCGCCAACGCCAGCCGGGTGATGATCTTCCGCTTCGAGCGGCCCGAGGTCGCGCGCGCCTTGGGCGTGACCCAGCCGGCCACCCCCAGCGGCGTGCCGATCATCTACCAGCTGGACTTCAACAACGCCGCCAATGTGTTCGCCGCCAGCAACATCCAGATCATGCCCGAGGACGTGATCTACGTGCCGCTGGCGAACGCCGCCGAGGCGCGCAAATTCTTCGAGTTCGTCCAGAGCATCACGCGCGTCATCTACGATGTGTCGGTGACCAGCGCGATCAACGTGGACTGACGGCCTTGAGCCTGTGGCGTCTCCTGCCGCGCTCGCGCAGAGAGACGCCGCAGGACGACCCCTTCCCGATCGACGCTCGCGCCGAAGACGGGCGCTCCCCGGAAGGCCCGCGCCAGGACGCCCTGTCGCGCGCGCTGTCCGAGATGGAAGCGGCGGCGCATGAGGTCTATGCGCTGCACGGCCTGCCGACCCGTCCCGGCCATTACGAACGCGCGCCGCGCGCACGGCGCTGGCGCTTCATCGCCGAACAGCTGACGCCCGAGGAACGATTTCAGCGCGCGCTGGACCAGCCCCGGCAGGCGGGCTGGCGCTTCGCCCGGCTGGAAGATCTGGGCGCGCGTTCGAACAAGCCGGATCTGGCTGCGGCCTCCGACCTTCTGAGACTTGCGGCGCGGCTGAGAGAGGCTCGGGACGGGCCCCTGCTCGCCGAGGACCTGCTGACGGCGATGGAGCTGGGCGCCACCTGGCGCGCCAATCGCGAGATCATCCTGGCGGCCCGCGTCGCGGCCGCCGGGGCCCGGCCCAAAACGCCGCCCCGCCCCAGGAAGCGGCGATCCGGCGCTGACGCCGGCCGCTCATCGGGCTAGACAACCGCCCCCGCCCGTTCGAAAGCGCCCGTCATGACCGAAGCCGCCCAACCGCCCGCGACCCAGCCCGTCGGCCGCATCATCGCCATGCCAGCCGACACCAACCCCGAGGGCGACATCTTCGGCGGCTGGCTGCTGGCGCAGATGGACGTGGCCGGGGCGACGCCCGCCTTCGAGCTGGCTTGCGGGCGCTGCGCCACCGTGGCGCTGGACGGCATGGTCTTCCACCAGCCCGTCTCGGTCGGCGACGAGGTCAGCATCTACGCCGAGGTGATCGGCTCGGGCCGGACCTCGATCCGGGTTCATGTCGAGGCCTGGAAGCGCGCGCGGGGCCAGCCCCAGGCCGCCTCGGTGCGCGTGACCCAAGGCGTCTTCACCTATGTCGCCATCGACCAGAACCGCAAGCCGCGCCCGTTGCCGGGCAAGGCGTAAGTTCGCCCAAGGGCCACCCCGGGTTGACGGTTTTTCCCCCGCCCCATAGTTTTCTTTCGGGGGCCGTTCAATGTTGCTCATAGCTCTATACGCGGCCGGGCTTGTGCTGCTGATGCGCGAAGCCGTGCCATGGATCCGGGCTAAGTCTTCGGGCGTCGGCTATACGCGCGGGCATCGCCGTGAAGCGGTCCGCAGAGCAGAGAATCCCGAGCGATTTTCACGCCTGATGGACCGCCGATTCCGCGCAATGGGGCCGGGAGCGCTGATGCTGGTGGTGGCGGTGATCTGGACCCTGTGGCTGATCGTCAGTCTCGTCTTCGCTCCCGCCTGATCGGCCAGGCCCGAACCGCGTCAAATCCGACCGCCGGGGTCGGAAATCTTGACCTGACGCCGGGGCCGGCCTACCTCCCGCCCATGGCCCTTCGTCGCATCCTCACCATCGACAACGTCGCCGATCTGGCGATCCTGAAGCAGGTTTCCAAGCCCGTCGCGGGGGTGGACGACGCCGTCCGCACCCTGATGGACGACATGCTGGAGACCATGTACGCCGCGCCGGGCATCGGCCTGGCCGCGGTGCAGATCGGCGCCCTGGACCGCGTCATCGTCATGGACTTGGGCGACAAGGGCGGCGACGCCTGCGACACCGAGGAAGAGGACACGCCGGAGGCCGCCGAGACGCGCAGGAACCCGCGCTTCTTCGCCAATCCCGAAATCCTGTGGGCGTCGGACGAGCTCTACACCTACGAGGAGGGCTGCCTGTCGATCCCCGAGTATTTCGACAAGGTGGAACGCCCCGCGCGCGTCCGCATTCGCTACCTGAACCGTGACGGCGAGCAGGTGGAGGAGGAGGCCAGCGGCCTCTACGCCGTCTGCATCCAGCACGAGATGGACCACCTTAACGGCGTGCTCTTCATCGACCACCTGTCCCGGCTCAAGCGCGAGCGCGCCGTGACCAAGGTCAAGAAGGCCGCCCGAGACAGGATCGCCGCCTGATGAGCCGACGCACCGTCCGCCTGCCCCGCCGGGGTCAGTCCCTGGTCATCGACACCCAGGGCCGCCGTCGCCTGACGCGCAGCCAGAAGGTCGGCGTCGCGGGCGTGGCCACCCTGGCCGGGGTCGCCCTTCTGGGCGTGGTCGCCGGCCTGTTGCTGGATCGCCTGCTCGATTTCGACGACGCCCTGGACGCCGGCGGCGAATGGGACGAGGGCGGCGGCGTCTTCACCCGCTGGCAGTAGGCGCGCCAAACCTCTAAAGGCCTGCCCATGCGCCTCGCCTTCATGGGTACCCCCGAATTCGCCGTTCCGTCGCTGGCCGAGCTGATCGCCTCGGGCCACGAGATCGTCGCCGTCTATTCCCAGCCGCCCCGGCCCAGGGGCCGGGGGCAGAAGCTGACGCCGTCGCCCGTCCACGCCTTCGCCGAGAGCATGGGCCTGCCGGTGTTCACGCCCGAGTCGATGAAGGCCGCGGAGGCGATCGACATCTTCCAGAGCCTGGACCTGGATGCGGCCTGCGTCGTCGCCTATGGCCAGATCCTCAAGCCCGCGGTTCTGGAAGCGCCCCGCCTGGGCTGCTTCAACCTGCATGGGTCGCTGCTGCCGCGCTGGCGCGGGGCCGCGCCCATCCAGCGGGCGATCATGGCCGGCGACCGCCAGACCGGCGTGCAGATCATGCGGATGAGCGAGGGGCTGGACGAGGGGCCCATCCTGCTGGGCGAAGTCATGGACATCCACCCCGACGACACGGCCGCCAGCCTGTCCGAGCGCATGGCCCACGTCGGCGCCGGCCTGTGGCCCCGCGCCCTGGCCGCCATCGAACGCGGGGGCGCGACCGAGACGCCCCAGGCCGGCGAACCGACCTACGCCCGCAAGATCACCCCCACAGAGGCCCGCATCGACTGGACCCGCCCCGCCGCCGAGGTGGACGCCCGCATCCGCGGCCTGTCGCCCTTCCCCGGCGCCTGGTTCGAGGCACCGTCGGAGACGGGGCCGGTGCGGATCAAGGCCCTGCTGTCGACCCTGGCCGAGGGGGCCGGCGCGCCGGGCGCCGTTCTGGACGACGCCCTGACCGTCGCCTGCGGAAACGGTGCCGTGCGCCTGATCCGCGTGCAGCGCGAGGGCAAGGCAGCGCAGGCGGCCGAGGAGATGCTGCGCGGCTTCTCCCTGCCCGCCGGGCTCCTTTTAGGCTGATAGATTGAACTCACGGCCCAGGATTTCCCAAAGGGCTTTGGCGCTTTCCGATGTCAGTTGAAAAGTCTGGCTTTGACTGTTTGGTTTGGCCCGATCGGCAGAGCCGAGGGTATCGATCTGCAGGAATACGCGCCCATCTCGTTTGAACACGCCATAGTGGCCGATCACGTGCGTTGGATGCAGCTTGAGATCACGCTCTCTATCGAGCGGCTGAAACTGGTCGATGACGGCCATGTGGAGTCCTGAGTGCCTAGGTATAAGTTCACTATCGAATATGACGGCACGGCCTACAACGGCTTCCAGGCCCAGGACGGCCAGCCTACGGTGCAGGGCGCGCTCGAGACGGCCATCGCCGCCTTCTCGGGCGAGCGCATCCGCATCGCCGCCGCCGGGCGCACCGACACCGGCGTCCACGCCCTGGAACAGGTGATCCACGCCGACCTGCAGCGCGCCTGGCCCGAGACCACCATCCTCAACGCCATGAACGCCCATCTGGTGAACGAAGACGTCTGCGTCCTGTCGGTCCAGCCCGCGCCGGATCCCGACTGGCACGCGCGGTTTTCCGCGACCGGCCGGGCCTATCTCTATCGCATCCTGAACCGCCGGCCCCAGCCCGTGCTGGAAAGGGACCGGGTCTGGCACGTCAAGAAGCCGCTGGACGCCGAGGCCATGCACCATGCGGCCCAGGTCCTGGTCGGCCACCACGACTTCACCACCTTCCGCGACGTGGGCTGCCAGTCGAAGTCGCCGGTCAAGACGCTGGACGTGGCCCGCGTGACCCGCTTCGGCCAGGAGGTGCACCTGGTCTTCCAGGCCCGCAGCTTTCTGCACCGCCAGGTGCGGTCGATGGCGGGGACCCTGGTCGAGGTCGGCCTGGGCCGCTGGACCGCGCATGACGTGAAACGGGCTCTGGACGCGAAGGACCGCGCCGAATGCGGGCCGGTGGCGCCGTCGGCGGGGCTCTATCTGAGCGGCGTCAGATACGACTGATCTTCCCGACCTTCCCCCGCTTGCGGGGGAAGTGTCAGCGCGTCGAGCGAAGCGAGACGGCTGACGATGGGGGAAGTCTTCTTTTTGGAGAGAGCACTCCCCTCTCCGACCCTGGTTCGGCTGCGCCGAACGCCGGGCCGCCTCTCCCGCAAGCGGGAGAGGATGACGGCCTCAGACCTTGCTGAGGATCAGCGTGCCGTTGGTGCCGCCGAAGCCAAAGCTGTTGGACATCACCGTGGTCAGTTCGCCGTCCTTGCGTTCGCGTAGGATCGGCATGCCTTCGAACGCCGGGTCCAGGTTTTCGATGTGGGCGCTCTCGGCGGCGAAGCCGTTCTGCATCATCAGCAGGCAATAGATCGCCTCCTGCGCGCCCGCCGCGCCCAGGCTGTGGCCCGTCAGCGACTTGGTCGAGGAGATCATCGGCATCTTGTCGCCGAACACCGCGCGCACCGCCTCCATCTCCTTGGCGTCGCCCACGGGGGTCGAGGTGCCGTGCGGGTTCAGATAGTCGATCGTGCGGCCGCCGGCCTGGTCCAGCGCCATCTTCATGCAGCGCTGGGCGCCCTCGCCCGAGGGGGCCACCATGTCGTAGCCGTCCGAGTTGGCGGCGTAGCCGACGATTTCGGCCAGGATGTCGGCCCCACGCGCCTTGGCCCGCTCGTATTCCTCGACCACAACCATGCCGGCGCCGCCGGCGATCACGAAGCCGTCGCGGTCCTTGTCGTAGGCGCGGCTGGCGACCGAGGGAGTGTCGTTGAAGTCGGACGACATGGCGCCCATGGCGTCGAACATGTTGGACATGGACCAGTCGATGTCCTCGCAGCCGCCGGCGAAGACCACGTCCTGCTTGCCCCACTGGATCTGTTCGGCCGCCGCCCCGATGCAGTGGGCCGAAGTCGCGCAGGCCGAGCTGATCGAATAGTTGATCCCGCGCATCTGGAACCAGGTCGACAGCACCGCGGACGGGCCGCTGGCCATGGCCTTGGGCACGGCGAACGGGCCGACCCGCTTGGGCGAGCCCTTCTCCATCGTGGTCTGGGCCGCCTGCAGGATGACCTGGGTGGAGGGACCGCCCTCGCCGACGATCAGGCCGATGCGGTCGTCCTTGATCTCGTCCGCCGTCAGGCCCCGACGACTTCAGCGCCTCCTCGAAGGCGATGTGCGCCCAGGCGGTGCCGTTGGCCAGGAAGCGCGCGGCGCGGCGGTCTACCAGTTCCTCCCACGGGCCGATCTGCGGCGGGGCCCAGACCTGGCTGCGGAAGCCGTATTTGGCGTGATCCGGCGCGGCGACGACGCCCGAGCGGGCCTCGCGCAGCGAACGGGTCACTTCCTCGGCGCCGTGGCCGATGGAGGAGACGATGCCAAGGCCGGTGACGACGACGCGACGCATGGGAGATCCTTCTTGCTTGCGGCTCCTCCCGGAGCCGGCCGCTGGGTTCGCGGCTCTATATGGGGGCTTCAGCCGCCGGTCGCCTGATCCTTGGCGCCGAACAGGCCCACCCGCATGTCGTTGCAGGTGTAGATCACCTCGCCGTCGGCCTCCAGCACGCCGTCGGCGATGCCCATGACCAGCTTGCGATTGATGACCCGCTTCAGGTCGATCTTGTAGACCACCTTCTTGACGTCCGGCGTCACCTGGCCGGTGAACTTGACGTCGCCGACGCCCAGGGCGCGACCGCGGCCCGGCCCGCCGATCCAGCCCAGATAGAAGCCGACCAGTTGCCACATCGCGTCCAGGCCCAGGCAGCCCGGCATGACCGGATCGCCGATGAAGTGGCACTGGAAGAACCAGAGGTCCGGATTGATGTCCAGCTCGGCCTCGACATAGCCCTTGCCGTGGGCGCCGCCGTCCGCGTTGATCTGGGTGATCCGGTCGAACATCAGCATCGGCGGGGCCGGCAGCTGGGCGTTGCCGGGACCGAACAGCTCGCCGCGCCCGGAGGCGAGCAGGGCCTCGTGATCGAAGGACGAGGGATATTGCGATTGGGTCAAGGCGGTTCCGTTCCGTCAGCTGTTGCGGGCGGGTTACACGACCGCGCCGCTTCGCTCAACAGACAGGCGTTTCAGCCGCGTCCGGTTCCGGCGGGCCGGTTGGCGTTGCACAGGGCCCGCGACTGGGCGCCGAAGACCGCGCGCTGGACGACCCAGCCCTCCAGACGCCGCGCCCGCACCCGGCACCAGCCGTCCTCGCATTCGTCCAGCGAGACGATGGAGCGGGGCTGCAGCCGCGCCCGCACCGGCGAGGTCTCGGACTTGCCCGCGTGGATGGGGATCTCGGCGTCGGAGTTGTTGAACACCGAGCGGCGGCCCGAGGACACCGTGCGATGGATCCAGGCCACGGCGCCGTCCGGGTCGCACACCTTGCGCCACTCGGTCGTCTCGGCCACCACCTGCACCGGCAGGCCGGCGGCGCGGTATTCCCACAGGATCGGATAATCCAGCCCCGGTCCCTGACGCGCACGCACGTGCGAGGATTTCAGCGAGATCCAGCGCGGCACCTCAAGCCCGGTCGGCGTGGGCCGGCCGTCGGGCATGGTCTGGCCCGCGCCGGCCATCACGGCCAGGCCCGCCACGGCCGCCAGAACCGGGGCGCGACGGCGAAGGCTTTGGAAGATGATGGCGGCTTTGCTAGACACCCAGGCACGACCCGTCGCTCGCGGGCTCCGATCCCTGTTGAATCGCCGCCCGCAGACCAAGGCCCGCAATGTCCGCCTCCAAGCTTAAGGTCGTATTAACCAGACGCCTTCCCGACGCCGTCGAGACGCGGATGCGCGAACTGTTCGACGCCGAACTGAACCTGACCGACCGCCCGATGGACCGTGCGGCGCTGCAGGCGGCCGTCCAGCGCGCCCAGGTCCTGGTCCCGACCATCACGGACGTGATCGACGCCGAGCTGATCCAGGGCGCGGGCGATCAACTGAAGGTGATCGCCAACTTTGGCGCCGGGGTCGACCACATCGACATAGAGGCCGCCGTCGCCCGGGGGATCATCGTCACCAACACCCCCGGCGTCCTGACCGAGGACACCGCCGACCTGGCCATGAGCCTGATCCTGGCCGTCAGCCGCCGCATCGTCGAAGGCGCCCAGGTGGTCGCCGAAGGCCGCTTCGAGGGCTGGACCCCCACCTGGATGTGCGGCCGCAAGCTGTGGGGCAAGCGGCTGGGGATCGTCGGCATGGGCCGCATCGGCCAGGCCCTGGCCCGGCGCGCCAAGGCCTTCGGCCTGCAGGTCCACTATCACAACCGCAAGCCCGTCTCGGCCCTGATCGAGGAAGAACTGGGCGCCACCTATTGGGACGACCTGGACCAGATGCTGTCGCGCATGGACATCATCTCCCTGAACTGCCCGGCGACCCGAGACACCCACCATCTGCTGTCGGCCGAACGCCTGGCCCGGCTCCAGCCGCACGCCATCCTAGTCAACACCGCGCGCGGCGAACTGATCGACGAGGAGGCGCTGGCCAAGGCCGTCGACCGCCGCCTGTTGGCCGGCGCCGGTCTGGACGTGTTCGAAAAGGAGCCGGCCATCCACCCCGGCCTGCTGGGCCACCCGAATGTGGTGCTGCTGCCCCACCTGGGCTCGGCCACCCTGGAGGCGC
Organism: Brevundimonas albigilva; assembly: GCF_023503965.1. Lineage (GTDB taxonomy): Bacteria > Pseudomonadota > Alphaproteobacteria > Caulobacterales > Caulobacteraceae > Brevundimonas > Brevundimonas albigilva. Next base: position 1,382,351 of record NZ_CP097298.1, read on the forward strand.
GCCAGGACATGGGCGACCGCGTCATCGCCAACATCATGACGTTCCAGAACGGCCACCGCCCGCCGGATCGGGTCATTCCCGCGATGTTGTAGGGCGCGGATTTCACACGCCTGTCGGAGCGCCCTCATACGGTTGTCGAAAACGCCGTTCAGGGGCGGAACCGCCGGCGACGCGCCTCGTTTCCGGCGACCTGTTCGAGGAAGCGTGCGTTGGACTCCTACTATTGCATCGTCAATCTGCCCGGCGTGCCGGTGCGGGACATCTGCGTGCTCGACGCCGCCTCGGACGAGGCCGCCGACAGGGCCCTCCAGGACCTGGCCCGGCGATGGGTCGGGTTTGAGACCCTGTACCTGTATTGCGGCGAGCGGGTCGTGACGGTGCTCAGCAATCCGGCCCTGGGCTTCGCCGAGCCGCTGCCCGACCTGCCGCTGCCCGTTCGCTTCGCCACGGCGGCCTAGAGCCTGATCGGCTGAGGTGGAATCGCTTCGCGATTCCGCAGATGCCGTGAATCAGGCTCCAGTTGATCCTGGAGCGAAATCTGAGCCGAGTTGGACTACGCCCCCCTCAACCGATCTCGCTCTGGCGCCGCCCCCGCACACGGGACAATCCGGATCGGCCGCGACTCGCGCGGTGCGGCTGGTTCCCGCAAGGCCGTCGTAGATCAGCAGCCGGCCTTCAAGCGGCTGGCCGGCGCCGACGATCAGCTTGATCGCCTCCAGCGCCGCCATCGACCCAATCACCCCGGCCAGGGCGCCGACCACGCCGACGCGCGCGCAGGTCTCCGCCTCGGGCGGGACCTCGGGCGTCAGGCACTGATAGCAGGGGCGGCCCGCGAAGATCCCGACCTGCCCGTCCCAGCGTCCAAGGGCGCCCGAGACCAGGGGCCTGCCCGCGGCGACGCAGGCCGCGTTGACGATGTGACGGGTGGCGAAGTCGTCCGTGCCGTCGATCACCAGATCGTGGTCGCCGATCAGGCCGGCGGCGTTCTCCGGCGTCAGCCGCTCGCGCCAGGCGCGAACCTCGACCCCGGGGTTCAGCCCAGCCAGGCGCGCCGCCGCGGCCTCGACCTTGGGCCGGCCGACATCCTCGGTCGCGAACAGCACCTGGCGCTGAAGGTTGGACAGGGCGACCGTATCATCGTCGATCAGGCCCAGCGTCCCGACGCCCGCCGCCGCCAGGTACAGGGCCGCCGGCGCGCCGACGCCCCCCGCGCCGACGATCAGCACCCTGGCGCGCCTCAGCGCCTGCTGGCCCGGCCCGCCCACCTCGGCAAGGACCAGATGGCGGGCGTAGCGCTCGACGTCGTCTTCGGAAAAGCTCACGCCCCTATCTAGGGTCTTCCACCGTCGGGGAACAGCGCCTCAGGGCGCGACGGCCATCGACCGGCTGGCCTGGACCAGCAGCGCCTCGGCCCGGTCGCCGGCGTCGGGGGCCTCCAGATGGTCGTCCAGGAAATCGTCGGCGGCGGGCGGCGCGTCCAGCCGCACCATGGCCCAGTCGGGAAAGCCGCGGCTCTCCACCGGCCGGTCCGCCAGGATCCTGAGATCCTCATGCCGGCGGTCCTGATGCAGACGCTTCATCAGCCGGTCCAGGTCGCCGCGCGCGCCCTCGATCACCTGAATGAAAAAGCCCTGGTGGCGCATCAGGGCGCCGGTCAGGTGATCGCGACGATTGTTTCGGTCCGACACGCCGATGATGTCGATCAGCGGCATCAGTCCGTCGCTGACGGCCTCGGCGGCGCGGCTGACGTAGACGATTCGAAACAATTTCACGGCGTACTCACGAACTCGAACGCCGAATCCCGGCGCGCCGCCGCGAGCCTAGGGGTCGAGCCGCGTGTTCTCAAGCAGCCTGCAGGCTGCAAGCCTGCATCAACCGCTCCAGCTCGACCGCGCTCAGGGTCCGGAGCGGGCGGCCGCCGGAGTGGCGCGCCACGCAGCGATGATCGGTCTGACACAACTGCATGGGCTGGCGATAGCGACGCTGCATAACAGGTCGATCCTCGACCACCACCAGATCGCAATGCCTCGGATCGACCGCGACCCGCCGCATCAGCCGGTCCAGGTCCGTGCGCGCGCCCTCGACGATCTGCACGATCTCGTCGCCATGAAACATCATCGCGCCGCTGACTTCGTCACGGCGATTGTTGCGCTCGGACGCGCCCAGGATGTGCGCCAACGACTGCGGGCTCTGTCCCGCATCCCCGACAGCTTTGCTCACAAAAACGAGGCGGTACAGCAATTTAATGCTTTCAACTGGCGGGATGAATGGTCGAATATGACCGTTATACGAAGCATATTGGTCGAAATTAGGCCGCGACCGAAAACCGCGGCGCTTTGCGCATGGCCTTGATGATCGCGACGCGCGCCGCCATCTGCGTCGCATGACCCGTCCTTCCGCCCCCTCCGCCTTTCCCGACTGGCACGGCACCACCATCCTGGCCGTTCGCAAGAACGGGCGCACCGTGATCGCCGGCGACGGCCAGGTTTCGATGGGCCCGACCATCGTCAAGGGCGCCGCCCGCAAGGTCCGGACGCTCGCGGGGGGCAAGGTCCTGGCGGGGTTCGCCGGCGCCACGGCCGACGCCTTCACCCTGATCGAGCGGCTTGAGGCCAAGCTGGAGCAGTATCCCGACCAACTGGCGCGCGCCTGTGTCGACCTGGCCAAGGACTGGCGCACCGACCGCTATCTTCGCCGGCTGGAGGCGATGCTGCTGGTCGCGGACGCCTCTTCCATCTTCACCGTCACCGGCGTCGGCGACGTGCTGGAGCCGGAACACGGCGTCGCCGCCGTCGGCTCGGGCGGCAACTTCGCCCTGTCGGCCGCCCGCGCCCTGATCGAGGAGACCGACCTGGACGCCGAGCAGGTGGCGCGCAAGGCCATGAAGATCGCCGCCGAAATCTGCGTCTATACGAACGGCAACCTGACGGTGGAGACGCTGGGCGCCTGACCGTCGCCAAGGGGCTCAACCCAGGGCGCGATGGAGGAAGGCGACCAGGTCATCGAGCACGGGCGCCTTCTTGCGGAACAGGGGCGAAAAGGTCGCGATCAGGTCGGCGTGGTTCAGGCCGGGATAGATCCGGGCGGTCGATCGCCCGCCGGCGGCCTTGATCCGGTCGTTCAGGATCAGGGTGTCCTCGTCGTGCACGACCGTGTCGTCGGCGCCGTGGCCCAGCCAGAGGGGCGGGGCGTCGGCCCGGGCGAAGGTCACGGGCTGGGTCTGGACGGGATCCGGCGCGGCGCCGAACGCGTCCCTGGTGGACGCCACGTCGAAGGGCAGGAAGTCGTAGGGGCCGGCCAGGCCCGCGGCGGCCCGGATCAGGTCGGGCCTGCCGGCCGCCTTCATGTAGCGGGCGTCCAGCGCGATCATCAGGGCCAGATAGGCGCCGGCGGAATGGCCCAGCACGGCCAGCCGCGCCGCGTCGCCGCCATAGGTCGGGGCCAGGTCGGCCGCGCGCGCCGTCGCCTTCGCCGCATCCTCGACAAAGACCGGGAAGACCACCTCGGGGACCAGACGGTAATCGGGCAGGAAGACGACGAAGCCGCGCGCGGCCAGGGCCTGCGCCGCCCAGCCGTAGAGATCGCGCGATCCCGAATTCCACCCCCGCCGTAGAAGAAGACCAGCGTCGGAAACGGACCCTCTCCGGGGGCGCATAGACGTCCATCCGCTGGCGAGGGTGGTCGCCGTAGGCCAGGTCCCGCCCCGCCCGGCGGGCGCCCGGGTCCCGCGGGCCGAACCGGTCGAGCAGGGCCAGCGGCGAACAGGCGGCGGCCAGGGACGCCAGGGCCGGCGCGATCAATCCTCTACGGGTCATGGGGCCTATACGTAGCAAGAGGCGATCGGCCTGCGCCTGCCGGGCTCAGCGCGCGGAGGCGATCAGGCGGCCGCAATCGGCGTCCTCCGCCAGGCCCGGATCCACGAAGGCGAACAGGGCCGTCACCGGAGCCACCACCGCGCCCAGCAGCCCCGCCAGGCCGCCCTGCCCGACCACCTCGCCCACGTCCACGCCGATACGCGGCGCCGTCAGGGGACCCCGACGGTGATGGGCGCCCAGACCCGCAGCAGGCGCGGCTTCTTGCTCTCGCCGTCGATGCGCAGGTTCAAGGTCTCGGCGCCCAGGTCGATGGAGCCCTTGCCCTGGGCCAGGACCACGTCGGTGTCGACTACGAAGGTGCGCGCCGTCGCCGTGCCGCCCGAGACCGTGAAATCGGCCACGGCGCAGCGGATGTCGGCCTTGGACTGGTCGCCGCTGAGCAGCTTCAGAAGCCCCGCGCTGGCGTTGATGCCCAGCAGTTCGGCGAAGGCGGCGCGCATTTCGCCCTGCGGCACCACCACGCTGATCGACCCCTTGGAGCCCGCCGCGAAGTCGTGGATCGAGGCTCCGGGTCCTTCCAGCCTGGCCCGGCCCAGGGCCCGGCCGGTCAGGGGCGCCGGGCCGTCGCCGGCCGGGATCAGGGATTCCAGCGGATAGCCCGACAGGCGGAAGTCCACATTGCTGTAGGGCGTGTCGCGCGTCGCGTTGATCCGGGCCGTGCGTTCAGTTCGCCGCGATTGAAGGCGAAGCTGACGGGGTTCAGGGCCAGCACGCCGTCCTTCAGATCGGCGCCCAGATTGACCGCGCGGACGTCGAAGTCGTTCGCCTTCACCGCGGCGGCGCGATATTTCAGCGTCCCGTCCATGGTCCGCAGTCGATCGACCTGCAGGGTGGCGTCGGGCAGCAGCCGGCCGGGCGCGGCGACGGTGGTCTCGGTGTCGGTCGCGGCCGCATTGGTCTGAGGCCGGCCGCCCAAGACGGCCAGCAGGTCGTCCAGGTCCAGCCGTCGCGAGGTCAGGTCGGCGTCGACCCGCAGCCGCTCGGCCGCATCCACGCGCACGTCGCCCGACAGGTCCGAGGCGCCGACCCGGCCGTCGAAGTCCTTGAAGGTCCATATCCGCTCGTCGCGGCTCAGCGCGCCGGCCAGCCTGTAGCGCGGGGTGTTGGGCAGAGTGACGCCGGTCAGCAGATACAGGTCGGCCAGGTTCTGGCCTTCCAGCGTCAGTGTGGCGTTGAACCGACCCAGGTCGAACGGCCGGGTGATCGCCCCGTCCGCCGTCAGCCGCGAACCGGCGCCGCTCAGCACCGCCTCGAAATTGTAGGGTCGATTGCGGCGGATGTTGATGAAGGGTCCGCCTTCGATCCGCAGCGTCAGGGGCGAGTCGTTCAACGCGCCCGTGCCGTCCAGCACGAAGCCGGCGTCGCCGTCGTTGGCGGTCTCGCGCGCGGTCACCGTGGCGTCCAGCGTCAGGCCGCGACGCTGCTCGTCGAAACGGATGCGGCCGTCCGTGATGATCAGCTGCTGGATCACGGGCAGCTTCATGCCCTCGCCGGTGTCGGGCTTGTCCGGCTCCAGCGCCCAGCTCTTGCGGCCGTCTTCGGCGGCGATCAGCACGACGTCCGGGCGGGTGACGCTGAGCAGCGGCATTTCGATCTGGCCCGCGAACAGCTTGCGCAGCCGCACGGAAGCCTCGATCCGCTGGACGTTGGCGGTGTCCGCCTCGCGCGCCCAGTCCGGCCCGCCGAACTTCAGATCGTTGACGACGACCGACGGCGTCCAGCTGAACAGTCTGACGTCCAGGTCGCCGCGCAGGGCGATCTCGCGGTCATACTTGGCCGAGGCCCATCGGCCGATCGGCCCGCGCAGCCAGTTCCAGTCGAACAGCATCAGGAAGACGACGACGGCGGCGATCAGCAGCAGAGTGACGGACGCCGCCCATTTCTCGGCCGCGCCGGGCCGGCGGGCCGCGGCGTAAACGGGATCGTTCTGCCGGATCCAGTCGCGCCAGTCGCGGGCGCGGGCGCCGGCCGGAACCAGCGCCTTGTCCCGCACGCCTGACCACATGTCGTTCCATTTCAGTGATCTGGCCACGCGTCCACCTCCTCAGGTCACAGACAACGCGCCAGCCGCCGATTGGCGCCGCCCCGCGCTTTGTCGTCGATTTGACGCGGGAATGTCGCAAATCCTTTACACAGCGAGAATTCGGCGCATAATTCGTCAGAGTCCTGATCGAAAATCAGGCCATGGAGGATGTTTGACATGACCCGTATCGCTGCTTCCGCCCTGACCCTCGCGGTCCTGGCCGCCAGCGCCGCCCCGGCGGCCGCCCAGAATCGACCCAGAATCCGGTCCAGAGCCAGAAGATCGACCGATCGACGCCCATCGCCCGCCAGTCGGTGATGATGTGCGGCACCGACGTCGCCACGCGGCGCGCCTATCAGCGCGAACATGGCGTCCAGCCGGTGTTCGTCACCGCGCGCGAGGCCGTCGAGGCGCGCCGCAACGGCGAGGCCTGGTCGGCGCCGCGCTGCATGACCGAGCGCGAGTACGGCCGCCTGGTCGCCACGGCCAGCACCCGCGCCGGTCTCTGAACGATCCGGTGAACGACAAAGGGCGCGGCCGTCGACCGCGCCCTTCGGTTCTCTGATCGCGGCAGGCGCTACTCGGCCTGGCCGAGATGCTTGTTCAGCCAGCCGAACACCTCGTCGTGCCATTGCAGGCTGTTGGCCGGCTTCAGCACCCAGTGGTTCTCGTTGGGGAAGACGATCAGCCGGCTGTCGACGCCCCGCCGCTGAAGCGCCGTGAAGGTCGACAGGCCCTGGGCGGTCGGGATGCGGAAATCCAGGTCGCCCTGCACCACCAGCATCGGCGTCTTCCAGTTCTCGACGTGATTGGCCGGGTTGAACTTCTGATAGCCCTCGGGGTGATCCCACGGCGTGCCGCCGTATTCCCATTCGGTGAACCACAGTTCCTCGGTCGCGTAGCCCATGCCGAAGGTGTCGAAGACCCCGTCGTGGTTGACCAGGCACTTGAAGGCGTCGTTCCACTTCCCGGCGATCCAGTTGATCATGTAGCCGCCGTACGAGGCGCCCAGGGCGCAGGCGTTGTCGCCGTCCAGGAAGTCGTACTTCTGCTGCGCCGCCGCCCAGCCCTTCTGCAGGTCCTCCAGCGGGCGGTCGCCCCAGTGCTGGCTGATCGCGTCTGTGAAGGCCTGGCCGTAGCCGGTCGAGCCGTGGAAATCGATCATCACCACCGCATAGCCGGCGCCGGCGTAGGTCTCGGGGTTCCAGCGATAGGACCAGCTGTCGCCGAACGAGCCCTGCGGTCCGCCGTGGATCAGGAAGGCGACCGGATACTTGCGCCCTTCCTGATAGCCGACCGGCTTGATGACATAGCCGTGGACCGTCTCGTTGTTCCAGCCGGGGAAGCTGAACTGCTCGTAGTCGCCGAACGCCTTGGCGGCGAAGTCGGGATTGGCGGTGGTCAGGCGCCGGGGCGTCTCGCGGCCCAGATAGGTCTTGAAGTACAGGTCGCCCGGCTCGCGCAGGCTGTCCTGGGCGAAGACGAAGCCCGACGGCGTCTGCTGGAAGGCCGAGACATGACCGCTCCCCGTGATCGGCGTCACCACCCCGTTGCGGGTGTCCACCGCGAACAGCCGGGTCGAGCCGACGTCGCCGGCGGTGGTGTAGAGGGTCTGGCCGTCGCGCGACCATTGCAGGGTGTCGGCCGAACGGTCCCAGTTCGAGGCGATCTCGCGCGTCTGGCCGGTCTCGACGTCCTTCAGCACGATCTGGTAGCGGTCGGCCTCGAAACCCGGGCGGGCCATGGCGCGATAGGCCAGGGTGCGGCCGTCCGGCGAGAACACCGGCCCGGCGTCCCAGGCCGGATTGTCCGGGGTCAGGTTGGCGAAGGTCCCGTCGCCGGTCAGGCCATTGGTCTTCCACAGGTCGAAATTGGTGCTCCACGGCTCGGTCTGGCCGGCCAGACGGGCCGAGAAGACGATGGCGTCGCCCGCCGGGGTGAAGGTGAAGTCGCTCTCGTCGCCGAACGGCTTGGACGGCGTGTCGCCGTCGAAGCCCTTGGTCACCCACACCGGCTGCCCCGTCGCCTTGCCGTCGCGGCCGATCGACTGGACGAACAGGTGGTTCTGGGTGTGGTCGTTCCAGGTGTCCCAATGGCGCACGAACATGCGGTCATAGACCTGGCCGGTGGTCTTGCGCTCGGCCAGCGCCTTGCCCGTCTCGACCGAGGCGTTCAGGTCCGCCGCGTCGGGATAGACGGCCAGCGACACCGCCATCTTGTCCGCCGAAGGGCTCAGGCGATAGGCGTTCACGTCCAGCGGCAGGCTGGTGACCTGAATGGGCGCCGCCGTGGGCGAGGCGACGCGCCAGACCTGGCTGGTCCCCGACTTTCCGGACAGGAAGTACAGATTTCCGTCCCCGCCCCAGCGGGCGGTGTTGGCGCCCTGGTCCGAGATGGCCAGCCGGCGCGGCGCCTGATCCGGCGCGTTCAGATCCAGCATCCATAGGCTGCCCGCCCGCCGGTTCGCCGCCACGTCGGTGGTGGTGACGGAATAGACCACATAGCGGCCGTCCGGCGAGACCTGCGGATCGCCCAGACGGTTGGCCGAGATCATGTCGCGATAGGTGAAGGCGTCGGGCGTCGCGGGGGCGGCCGGAACCGGCGCGGGCGGCACCTGGGCCAGGGCCGGCGCGGCGGCCATCAGGGCGGCGGCCGCGCAGGCGGCGGACAACAGGAAACGGTGGCGCATGGGGCATTCCTCGCAAAGCGTGCTGCGCGAGGCGTAGCACCACCGTTCGCCGGGCGGAAGTTGCCGATGCGGCGGAGGGCCGCCCGCCCCGACAAGCGGCCGCCCCACGTCTTGGAAGCGGCGCGCATCTGACAGCTTGCCCGGCCGCGGCGAACCGGCGACAAGCGATGAGAATGGAAGCTGCTTCGCCGACAACGGCCCCGCCCGGGGCCCAGCCGCACATCGTCGACGTGCTGATCGCCGAGCGCGCGCCGCGCCTGACGGCCTCGCCCTTCTGGCCGGTCGTGCGACCAGTCCTCTACGGCGTTCTGGGCTATGGCGAGGCGGTGCGGATGGCCGACGCGATCCGGCCGCTGTCCGGTCATGACACCCTGGAGCACGTCTCCGACCTGTTGTCGCTGAAGGTGACGGCGAAGGACATGGACCGACTGCCCGCGGCCGGCCGCGCGTGGTGGTGTGCAACCATCCGACCGGCATCGCCGACGGGGTGGCCGTCCATGACGCCGTCAGGACGCGGCGCCAGGATGCGATATTCTTCGCCAACGCCGACGCCCTGCGCGTCTCGCCGCGCCTGGGCGAGGCGATCATTCCCGTGGAATGGGTCAACGCCAAGCGCACGCGCGAAAAGACGCGCGCCACCCTGAACGCGGCCAGGGACGCCTTCGAGGCCGAGCGGTGCGTGGTCATGTTCCCGGCCGGGAGGCTGGCGCGGGTGGACAGGGCGGGCCGGCTGACCGACCCGGAGTGGGCCCCGACCGCCGCCTCCCTGGCGCGGAAATACGATGCGCCGGTCGTGCCCATGCATGTCGCCGGCCCCTACAGCCGCCTGTTCCACCTGTTCGACAAGGTCTCGCAGGAACTGCGCGACGTCACCCTGTTCCACGAACTGCTGAACAAGGCGGGCAAGTCCTTCACCGTCCAGGTCGGCCGCCCCATACCCGCCCAGCGGCTGGACATCGACGCGGCCCGGGCGACCGAGGCGCTGAAGCGGTTCACCGAGCGCACGCTGGCCGCCGACCCCGACGCGGTGTTCGCATGAGGATCGTGCTGCCCGACGCCGCGGCCACCACGCGCCTGGGCCAGGCCGTCGCGCCCCTGTTGCGGACGGGCGACAGCGTGCTGCTGTACGGGCCGCTGGGCATGGGCAAGTCCACCCTGGCGCGCGGCCTGATCCGCGCCCTGACCACGCCGGACGAAGACGTGCCGTCGCCCACTTTCACCCTGGTCCAGTTCTACGACAGCGAGCCGGCCGTGGCGCATTTCGACCTGTATCGCCTGACCCGGCCGGAAGAGGCGTTCGAGATCGGCCTGGACGAGGCGCTGGACGACGGCTGCGCCGTCATCGAATGGCCCGAACGGCTTGGCGAGGATCCCGGTCGTTTCCTGGGGCCGGATCGGCTGGTCATCGCCATCTCCGAACAGGGCGAAGGCCGCCTTGCGACCGTTTCGGCGCAGGGCGCTGGGAAACGCGGGTGAAGGAACTGCATGTCTGACCGCGAAGCCCTCCGTCTCGATTTCCTGAAGGCCGCCGGCCTGGACGACGCCGTGCGCCTTGCCCTGCCCGGCGACGCCTCGACCCGGCGCTACGAACGGCTGACGCCCGCGACCGGCCCCACCCTGATGCTGATGGACCAGGCGCCGGCCGCCGAAAGCCCGCCGTGCGATCCGTCCTGGTCGCCGGACCAGCGCCGCGCCGCCGGCTGGAATGCGGTCGCCCGGCTGTCGGCCGGCCGGATCGAGGCCTTCGCCGCCGTCGCGGCCCACCTGAAGGCGCTGGGGCTGTCGGCGCCCGACCTGCCCGCCCTCGACGCCGCGAACGGCCTGGCGGTGCTGGAGGACTTCGGCGACGACCTGTTCGCCCGCGTGATCGCCGACGGCGCCGACGAGACGCCGCTTTACCTGGCCGCCATAGAGGCGCTGGCGACGCTGCATGACGCCGGTGATCCGCCGCCGCCGTCCTGAACGGCCCCGGCGGCGACTGGCCGATGCTGACCTATGACGAGACGGCGCTGCAGGGCGGCGCGGACCTGTTCGTCGACTGGCTGCCGAAGCTGGACGACCGGGTGAGCTTCGACGACGACGCTGTCGCCGACTGGCGCGAGGCCTGGGCGCCGATCGTCGCCTCGGGCGCGCGCGGGGCCTCGGTCATGGCGCACCGCGACTATCACGCCGAGAACCTGATCTGGCTGCCCGAGCGCCAGGGCGCCGCGCGGGTCGGGATGATCGACTTCCAAGACGCGGTGCGGGCCCATCCGTCCTGGGACCTGCACTCCCTGTTGCAGGACGCGCGCCGCGACGTGTCGCCCGCCCTGGAAGCCCAGGCGCTGGACCGCTATTTCGCCCTGCGTCCCGGCGTCGACCGGGCCGCCTTCATGGCCGACTACGCCGGTCTGGCGGCGCTGAACCAGGCGCGGATCATCGGGATCTTCGCCCGGCTGATCGCGCGGGACGGCAAGCCGCGCTACGCCCGCTTCCTGCCGCGCATGTGGCGACATCTGAACGCCAATCTGGAACAGCCGGCCCTGGCGCCCGTCGCGCGCTGGTTCGACCGGCACGTGCCGGCGGAGGTCCGGGCATGAGCCGCGCGCCCACGACCGCGATGGTGCTGGCCGCCGGCCTGGGCACCCGGATGCGCCCCCTGACCGACGACCGGCCCAAGGCCCTGGTCGAGGTGGGCGGCCGCGCCCTGATCGACCATGTGCTGGACCGGCTGGCCGACGCCGGGGTGGAAAAGGCCGTGGTCAACGTCCACTGGTTCGCCGACCGGCTGGAAGGCCATCTGAATTCGCGGGACCGCGGCCCCGAGGTCGTCATCTCCGACGAGCGCGCCGAACTGCTGGAGACCGGCGGCGGGCTGAAGAAGGCCCATGCCCTGCTGGGCGACGATCCGGTGTTCGTGGCCAATATCGACAGCATCTGGATCGACCGGGGGGACGCCCTGGCCGACCTGGTCCGCCTGTGGAACCCGGATACGATGGACGCCGCCCTGCTGCTGGCCCGCCGCGAGGGCTCGATCGGCTTCGAGGGCGACGGCGATTTCTTCCTGGCCGAAGACGGTCGCCTGACCTTTCGCGGCGACGCCCCGTCCGCCCCCTTCGCCTATATGGGCGTCCACATCACCCGGCCCGGATACGCCGACGACGGCCCGGACGGCCCCTTTTCGCTGAGCCCCCTGTGGCGCCGGTCGGCGGCCGAGGGACGCCTGTTCGGCTGCGTGCTTGACGGCGACTGGATGCACGTTGGCGACCCCGGCGCGCGGGACGAAGCCGAGGCCAGGCTGGGCGAGGCCGCGTGAGCGGATTCGACCCCTTCGTCGGGTCCGGCCCCCGCTGGTTCGCCGTGCCGGCGCACCGGCCGTTCCTGGAGGATCTGGCCGCCGGCGTGCTGGACTGGCTGGGCGAACAGGCGCCGGAAACCTTGTCGGACGCCCTCATCCTGCTGCCCAATCGTCGGGGCGGCGCGGGCTTTCGCCGGCGCCCTGTCCAGACTGTCCCGGGATCGTCCGGTGCTGCTGCCCCAGGTGCGGCCGCTGGGCGATCTGGAGGAGGACGAGCCGCCCTTCACGCCCGGCGCCCTGGGCCTGGACCTGCCGCCCGCCATCGCCCCGCTGACGCGCCGGTTCGAAATGGCGCGCATGATCGTGGAGCGGTTCGATTCCGACCTGACGCCGATGCGGGCGCTGGACCTGGCAGACGCCCTGGGCGGCTTCCTGGACTCGTGCCAGCTGGAGGAGGTGGTCGAGCCGGAGCGCGTCGCGCGCCTGGTCGAGGGCGAGATGGCCGAACACTGGGAGCGGTCGGCCGAATTCCTGGGACTGGGGGTCAGGGCCTGGCCGGAGCGTCTGAAGGAACTGGGCCTGGTCGACCCGGCCTGGCGACGCGCGACCCTGCTGCGCCGTCTCGCCGAACTGTGGGACGCCCATCCGCCGGCCCAGCCGGTCATCGCCGCCGGTTCGACCGGCACCATGCCCGCCGCCGCCGACGTCCTGGGCGCGGTGGCGCGCGCGCCCCTGGGATGCGTGGTCCTGCCGGGCCTCGACCTTGATCTGGACGAGCAGGTCTGGCGCCAGATCGACGCCGACAACGAACAGCACCCCCAGCGCGCGCTGAAGCGTCTGCTGGAACGGCACGACGTTCCCCGCGCGGCGGTCCGCCCCTGGTTCCGCCCCGCCGTCTCGGCCTCGGTCGAACAGAAGGGCCTGGCCCGCCAGCGTCTGCTGAACGAGGCCCTGCGTCCCGCCGACGCCACCGGCGACTGGCGCGACGCCATCCGCGACATCCGCGTCCGCGCGGCCGAGGCCGGCCGGTCCAGCGATCCCATCGCCGACGGGCTGGACGGTCTGTCGGTCCTGACGATGCGTCACGACGAGGAGACCGCGGCCGCCATCGCCCTGATGATGCGCGAGGTGCTGGAAACGCCCGGAAAGACCTGCGCCCTGGTCACGCCGGATCAGGGCTGGGCCGGCGCGTCGCCGCGCGGCTGGAACGGTGGGGCGTCGTCGCCGACGCCTCGGCGGGCCAGCCGCTGAACCGGATGCCGGCCGGCGTGCTGGTCGATCTCTGCGCGCGGTGGATGGCGACGCGCACCGATCCGCAGGTGCTGCTGGGCCTGCTGAAACACCCGCTGGTCAGCCTGGACCTGGGCGAGGTCGACCCGGCCCGCGCGACCGCCGCCCTGGAGGACATGGGCCTGCGCGGCCCGCGCCCGTCCAGTTTCGCGCGGCTGAACCTCAGGCTGGACAAGGCCTTGGGGCCGAACCGCGACGGCGCCCCGCCCTCCGAAGGGCGGGTCAGGCGCCACGCCGAGGCCCGCGCCCTGTCGGCCCGGCTGGAAAGCCTGGCGTCGGCCGCCCGCGCCGTCTTCGGGCCCGAGGCCCCGCTGGACGCCGCCGCGCGCGCCCTGACGGCCCTCGTCGAGGCGCTGGCGGGCCAGGACGCCTGGGCCGGGCTGGACGGGGAGGCCGCCGCCGCCCTGTTGTCGAATCTCATCACCGGCGGGGCTTCCCTGGGCGCGGTGCGGCCCCAGGACCTGGTCGACCTGGTCCAGGGGCTGCTGGCCGATTCCGTGGTCCGCACCGGCGGGGCGACCCATCCGTCGCTGCGGATCCTGGGCGCCATCGAGGCGCGGCTGGTGCGGGCCGACCGAATGATCCTGGCCGGTCTGGAAGAGGGCGTCTGGCCCCAGGGCGCGCCGGTCGATCCCTTCCTGTCGCGGCCGATGCGAAAGGCGCTGGGCCTGCCGCCGCCGGAACGCCGCATCGGCCAGAGCGCCCAGGACTTCGTCCAGGCCGCCTGCGCGGACGAAGCCGTCCTGATCCACACCGAGCGGCGCGGGGGCCAGCCGGCCGTGCGCTCGCGCTGGCTGTGGCGACTGGACATGCTGGCGCGCGGGGCCGACGCCGAGACAACGCCCGTGGTCGTCCCCGCCCCTGCTCACGTCGCCGAATGGACCCGCGCGCTGGACGCCCCGGCGCGGCCCGCGCCCGACTACGCCCGCCGTCCCGCGCCGACGCCGCCCGCGGACCGGCGGCCGCGCGAACTGCCCGTCACCGGCGTGGAGCGCTGGGTGCGCGACCCCTACGCCATATACGCCCAGCGCATCCTGGGGCTGAAGGTCCTGGACCGGCCCGGCGCTTCGGCCGAGGCGATGGCGCGCGGAAACGCCATCCACGCCGCCATCGAACGCATCGTCCACACCTGGCCCGAGGCCCTGCCGGACGACTGCGCCGACCAGATCGAGGGCTTCCTGCACGAAGCCCTGACCGACGCCGGGTTCGAGGACGCCGCCCTGGCCCGAGAGCGTCCCTTGGCCCGCAACTGCGCCCGTTGGCTGGAGCGGTTCGAGCGCGAGCGGCGCGAACGGGGCGCGACCCTGCTGATCGAACAGTCGGGCGCCCTGGCCTTCGATGCGCCGGGCGGCCCCTTCACCCTGACCGCGCGCGCCGACCGGATCGAGCTGGACGCGACCGGCGCGGCCGTGATCGACTTCAAGACCGGATCGACGCCCAGCCAGAAGCAGGTGGTGCAGGGTTTCGCCCCGCAGCTGACCCTGACCGCCGCCATCCTGGCCGAAGGCGGCTTTTCCGCCCCGCCGACCCAGGCCAGCGAACTGCTGTATGTGCGGGTCACCGGCCGTCGCGAGCCGGGCGTCGTCACCGACGTCTCCCGGCAGGGGCGCAGCAACGCCCTGTCGGCCGCCGACCTGGCGACGCGCGAGCTGGAACGGCTTAAGCAGGGCGTCGAGGCCTTCGACGACGAGGCCACGCCCTACGCCTCGTGGGTGGCGCCCCAGTTCATGGGCTCCTTCGGCGGCAACTACGACCACCTAGCGCGCGTGTGGGAATGGCACGTCGTGGGCGGAGAGGACGAGGCGACCGAATGACCGACCCGTCCCCGCTCGACCCGAACCCCGTGGACCTGGCCCGCGCCAATCAGGCGACCGCCGCCGATCCGGCCCTGTCGATCTTCGTCACCGCCAACGCCGGGTCGGGCAAGACCACCACCCTGGTCAGCCGGGTGGCGCGCCTGCTGCTGAAACGGGTGAAGCCGGGCGAGATCCTGTGCGTCACCTACACCAAGGCCGCCGCCGCCGAGATGCAGGCCCGGCTGTTCCAGCGGCTGGGCGAATGGGCCGTCGCCGACGACCGCGCATTGGCTGAGGACCTGGCCCGGCTGGACGGGCGCGACCCCGGCGATCTGGGCGACGCCGAACTGTCCGAGGCCCGCGTCCTGTTCGCCCGCGCGCTGGAGACGCCCGGCGGGCTGAAGATCCAGACCATCCACGCCTTCTGCGAAAAGCTGTTGCGCCGCTTTCCGCTGGAGGCCGGGGTCGCGCCGGGTTTCGAGGTGCTGGAGGACCAAGCGGCGCTGACCCTGTCCCACGCCGCGCGAGAGGATCTGGCCCGTTACGCGCTGAAGGACGGCGACGGCCCGGTCGGGGACGCCTACGCCCCAACGCGGTGGAACTGGCGTGGGGCGACTTTCACGCCCTGCTCGACGCCATCGAAGCCCGGCGCGAGGCGCTGCTGGACTATCTGGCCCGCATCGAGGCCGGGACCGCGCCGGGGCCGCACGTCCTGTGCGGGGTCGCGCCCGACGAGACGCCCCAGGCCATCGAGGCCGACTTCATGGCCTGGCTGAATCCCGACGATTGGCGGGCCGCCGCCGACGGCTTCGCCGCGGGCGGCGCCAACGACCAGAAGCTGGCGGCCCAGATGCGCGCCGCCGTCCCGCCCGAGACGACGCTTCAGGCCATGACGTCGATCTTCATCGATTCCAAGGGCGTGGCGCGCGACAGGTTCGGCACGTCCAAGGCCCCGCCCGGCGCCTCGACCTATCTGGCCGACATCTCGCTGAAGTACCTGTCGACGCTGGACCGGGCCCGCGCGGCGCGTGTCGCCGACGAGACGCGCAAGGTCCTGACCCTGGCGGGCGTCCACGCCGCCCTCTATGAGGCGGCCAAGCGGGCCAGGGGGCGCTGGACTTCACCGACCTGGTCGGCCGCACGGTCGAGCTGCTGACCCGGCGCGCCAGCGCCGCCTGGGTGCTCTACAAGCTGGACGGCGGAATCGAGCACGTGCTGATCGACGAGGCCCAGGACACGGCGCCGGATCAGTGGGCCATCGTGCGCGCCCTGACCGAGCCCTTCTTCGCCGGAGACGGCGCGGCTCGTCGCGACGCCGCCATCCCCCGCACCGTCTTCGGCGTCGGCGACGAGAAGCAGTCGATCTATTCCTTCCAGGGCGCCCGGCCGGAACGGCTGAGGCAGGAGGCGCGGGCCTATGACGCCCTGGCGCGCGCGGCGGGGGCCCAGTTCCGCGAGGTGCCGCTGGACACCTCGTTCCGCTCCACGCCCGAGATCCTGGCTTTCGTCGATGCGGCCTTCGACAACCCCGAACGGACCCGCGCCCTGGCGGGGGACGCCGGCGACATCGCCGTGCACCGGCCCGCCCGCGCCGGCCAGTCGGGCTCGGTGGACCTGTGGCCCCTGTTCGAGGATCCCGCCACGCCCGACCGCGAGGCCTGGAACGCCCCCGTCGACAAGGAGGACAGCCGCAGCGCGAGAAAACAGCTGGCCCAGGCCCTGGCGCGCGAGATCGGACGCCAGGTGCGGGAAGGCGCGGCCATCCACGACCCCGAACGCCGCGGAGCGATGCGCCCCGTCCGCTACGGCGATTTCCTGGTGCTGGTGCGCCGTCGCGACGCCACCTTCGAGGAGATCATCCGCGCACTGAAGATCGAGGGCGTCCCCGTCGCGGGGGCCGACCGGCTGAAGCTGTCCAGCCACATCGTCTTCGACGACCTGGTCTCCCTGGCGCGGTTCGCCCTCTATCCCGACGACGACCTGTCGCTGGCGGAAATCCTGCGCAGCCCGTTCTGCGACGTGCCCGATTTCGGGCCGGACCACGCCCTCTATCCGTTGGCGGACAAGGTGGCGCGCCAGGGTCGCGGCCTGTGGCGGACCCTGAGGGACCGCGCGCACGAACAGCCGGCCTGGGCCGAGGCGCGCGCCCTGCTGGAGGCGCTGATCGCCGCGCGCGACCGCGCCCCGTTCGCCTTCTTCTCCCTGGCGCTGAACCGGATCGGCGCCGACGGCCGCTCGGGCCGCGCGCGCATCCTGGACCGGCTGGGACGAGAGGCCGAGGAGGCGATCGACGAGACCCTGGCCCAGGTCCTGGCGGCCGAGGAGCGGGGCGGCCGCGACCTGGAGACCTGCCTGAGCCTGCTGGAACAGGCCGATGTCGAGGTGAAGCGCGAGATGGAGGGCGCGCGCGACGAGGTGCGCGTGATGACCGTCCACGGCTCCAAGGGGCTGGAGGCGCCGATCGTGATCCTGCCCGACACGACGGCGAAGGCGAAACCGCAGGGGCCCACCCTGATGCCCGCCGCCCTGCCCGACGGGACGGAAGCCTGGCTGATGTGCCCCTCCAGCGCCAAGGCCGACTGCGCCCTTTCGGCCCAGGTGCGCCAGGCCCGCGTGGACCGCGCCGACGCGGAATCCCTGCGCCTGCTCTATGTCGCCCTGACCCGCGCGCGCGACCGGCTGATCGTCATGGGCCGCAAGACCCGTTCGCCCAAGGAGGGGTTCGAGGCCGGCAGCTGGTGGGACGTGATCGCCGGAACCTTCGAGCGGCTGAAGGCCGAAGGAAAGGTGCGCGATCTTCCCGAAGGCCGCCTGCGGTTCGGGCCCGATCCCGCCTCCGGGGCGCCGACGCCCTCGGCCGCCGCCGCGCGCGCGGTCGTCCCCGACTGGGCGATGCGGCCGCCGCCCGCCGACGCCGCGGCCCGTTTCGCCTCGCCGTCGCGGATGGAAGGGTCGATTCGCATCCCGGCGCCCTCCCCCTGGCCCAGGCGGGCGGCGGAGCGGGGCTCGGCTCGGCCCTGGGTCGGTTCCGTCGCGGCGACCTGATCCACCGCCTGCTGGAACGCCTGCCCGACATCCCCCCGGCCGATCGCCCGACGACGCGGCGCGTCGCCTGTTGGCGCGCGAGGTCGACCTGAACGAGGCCCAGCGCGCCGAGATGATCGCCGCCGCCTTCTCGGTGCTGGACGACGACCGCTTCGCCCCCGTCTTCGGCCCCGGCTCGCGCGCCGAGGTCGCCCTGACCGGATCGGCGCCCGAACTGCCCGCCGGCGTCGCGATCAACGGCCGCATCGACCGGCTGGTGGTCACGCCCGAGCGCGTTCTGGTCGTCGACTACAAGACCAACCGCCCCGCCCCCGACGTGATCGAGGCGGTCGATCCGGCCTATGTGCTCCAGGCGGCGGTCTATGCCGCGGTGCTCAGGCGGCTCTACCCGGACCGCCCGGTCGAGGCGGCCCTGGTCTGGACCGACGGGCCAAGGCTGATGCCGATCCCCGAGCCGATGCTGAAGGCGGCGCTGGCGAGCGGTTGATTTGCCCGCGATTCGCTCCCACATCTGCCATCGAACCCGGACGAATCCGGCCACTCTCATTCGCGCTCACGCCGCGAGCCCCCGCGGGCCGCAGCGCCAGCGCCCCAAGGAGCCCCCCTATGGCGACGGTAAAAGTCACCGACGAAAGCTTCGACGCCGACGTCCTCAAGGCGTCCACGCCGGTCCTGGTGGATTTTTGGGCCGAGTGGTGCGGCCCCTGCAAGCAGATCGGCCCGGCGCTGGAGCAGATCGCCGACGAACTGGGCGGCCAGGTCACGGTGGCCAAGGTCAATATCGACGACAGCCCCATGACCCCCTCCAAGCTGGGCGTGAAGGGCATTCCGACCCTGATGCTGTTCAAGGACGGCCAGATGACCTCGATGAAGGTCGGCGCCATGCCCAAGGGCAAGATCGTCGAATGGCTGGCCGAGGCGGGCGTCAAGGCCGTCGCCTGATCCTTCGCTTCCGCCGAAGATCGAACGCCCGCCGGTGTCTCGACCGGCGGGCGTTTTTGTCCGTCACCTGAACCAGAACGTGGACGCGTTCGCGGGCTGCATGCCTGAATAGGACGTCAGCGCCTTTCCTTGGATCGTCGCCGACGCGACCTCATATCGAACAGCGTCGGCCATGCCCGCCTCGCCCCGATTTATGCGGACCATGAAGGCGTCGTCGCGCCCGCAGGTGATCTCAAGGCGATAGGCGGCTGAAACGTGCCCCAGATCGGCCGCCATGTCGGCGACGTGGACGCCTTCCACATCCGCGCCGTCGGTCGAGAGGCTGACGCCCCTGTCCAAGGGACGGCCTGCGCCATAGCCCTCGATGCGCAGGGTTTCACTCCCGCAGCGTGCGCTTACGGACTGGATCCAGGGATCGGCCGCGCGCGGCTCTACGGCCGATACGACGATCTCCTGGCCTGCGAACAGAAGGGCGAACAGCGCGATGGATGACATGAGGCCATCCCACCACGCGGGACCTCGGTTGGATACAGTCTAACTGGAACGTGATAGACACGAAGCCATGACCGACGACGCCCCCACGCCCCCCGCCGACGACGTGCCGGGCGAAACCCCGGCGCAAAAGGCGCTGCGGCTGAAGACCGCCAAGATCGACGCCCGGCCCAAGCCGCCGCGCGGCGGCCGGTTCCAGCGCGAGCAGAACGCCAAGATCGATGCGGGCAAGTCGCGCCCGTGGATGAGCAAATAGGGACGGCGGACCGTCAATCCGGCCAGGTCTCGCGACTGGAGCCCAGCACCTCGCCGGCCAGATACAGCGAGCCGCAGATGGCCACGCGACCTGCCCCCAGACGCAGCGCCAGCTTCAGCGCCTCATCGACCGAACCGGCCGCCGTCGCGCCCAGGCCGTGGCCGCGCGCCACCGCCGCCAGGGCGCTCGGTTCGGCCGCGGCGCCTTCGAATCCGACCGTGAAGACGGTCGCGCCCGTCTCCTTCAGCGCCTCGAAGAAGCCGCCCTGGTCCTTGTTCGCCAGCATGCCGCAGATCAGGGCCAGCGGGCGCGGCGCACGCGCCTGCCGCGCGGTCAGGAAGGCGGCCAACGCCCGCCCGGCGTGGGGATTGTGCCCGCCGTCCAGCCACAGCTCGGCGTCCGCCGCCCGCGCCGCCTCGCCATAGGGCCCCGCCGTGATCCGCTGCAGCCGCGCCGGCCAGCGCGCCGTGCGCAGGCCCTCCGCGATGGCGGCCTCGGGCAGGTCCAGTTCCAGCGCCGCCGCGATCGCCAGGGCGGCGTTGTCGATCTGGTGCGTTCCCGCCAGGGCCGGCGCCGGCAGGTCCATGAACAGGTCCGCCGTCTGGAAGGCCAGGCCGCCGCGCTCGGCCCAGGCGTCGAAGTCGACGCCCAGCACCGTCAGCCGCGCCCGAACGTCGGTCGCGCGCCGTTCGATGGCGGCCATGGCCTCCTCGCGCTGGCGGCCTATAACCGCCGGCGCCCCGGCCTTCAGCACCCCCGCCTTTTCCGAGGCGATGACCGCCAGGTCCGTGCCAAGGAATTCGGCATGGTCGTAGTCGACCGGCGCGATCACGCTCAGCAGCGGGCGTTCGATGACGTTGGTGGCGTCCAGCACCCCGCCCAGGCCCACCTCGACGATGGCCAGGTCGGCGGGGGTCTCGCTCATGGCGACGAAGGCGGCGGCGGTGGTGCTCTCGAACACGGTCGCCTGGCCGGAAACCGCCTCGATCCGATCCAGCACGGCGTTCAGCGCCTCGTCCTCGATCAGCCTTCCGGCCAGGCGAATCCGTTCGTTGAAGCGCACGAGGTGCGGCGAGGTGTAGGCGTGAACGCGCAGGCCCGCCGCCTCGGCGATCGCGCGCAGGAAGGCGACGGTCGATCCCTTGCCGTTGGTGCCCGCGACATGGACCACCGGCGGCAACCGATGCTGCGGATCGCCCAGCGCCGCGCACAGCGCCCGCATCCGGTCCAGCGACAGGTCGATCCGTTGCGGGTGGCGGGCGCGCAGCCGTTCCGAAATCGGGTCCACGGCCGTCAGGCCGCCTGGCGGGTTCCGCCCATCAGCATGGACAGGATCTGACCCAGGGCGCGCGGCAGGGTCGGCTCGGGCCACGACCTGGTCGACCATGCCCTTCTCCTGCAGATATTCCGCGCGCTGGAAGCCCGGCGGCAGCTTCTCGCGGATGGTGGCCTCGATCACGCGCGGGCCGGCGAAGCCGATCAGGGCGCCCGGCTCGGCCAGGTGCACGTCGCCCAGCATGGCGTAGGAGGCCGTGACCCCGCCGGTCGTCGGGTCGGTCAGAACCACGGCGTAGGGCAGGCGGGCGGTCTTCAGTTCCTCGATGGCCAGGGTGGTGCGCGCCATCTGCATCAGCGACAGGGCGCCCTCTTGCATGCGCGCGCCGCCGGCGGCGGTGAAGCACACCAGCGGCGCCTTGCGCGACATGGCCTCGCGCGCGGCCTTGATGAAGGCCTCGCCCGCCGCCATGCCCAGCGAGCCGCCCATGAAGGTGAAGTCCTGCACGATCACGACCGCGTCCTGGCCGCCCACGGCGCCGACGCCGATGGCCATCGTGTCCTTGCGGCCCGCCGCCTTGCGCGCGGCGTTCAGACGGTCCTTGTACGGCTTGCCGTCCGAGAATTTCAGCGGGTCCTCGGGCACGTCCGGCGTGTCGATCGCCTCATAGCGGCCGTCGTCGAAGGTGAAGCGCAGCCGCGTGGGCGCGTCGATCCGCATATGCCGGCCCGACGGCGTCACCCACAGCGAGGCCTCCAGGTCCGAGCGATACAGCATCTCGCCCGTGTCCGGATCCTTGACCCACAGATTGTCCGGGGTCTCCCGGCGCGAGACGATCTTGCGGACGCCTGGCGCGAAGCGGCTCAGCCAGCCTCCGCGCTTTTCCTGTTGCGGCTTGTTCTTGTCGACCATGGCTGGCCCTTTAGACGGTTTCCGCGACGGACGCACTAGAGGCCGCGGACCGAACCGCGTCGCCCAGCGCCTTGACCTTGGCCAGAACGCGCGGCGCGACCGCTTCGTTCGCCTCCAGGGCCGCGGCGACCTCGTCCACCAGGGCCGAACCCACGACCACGGCGTCGGCGACGCGGGCGATCTCGGCGGCGCGTTCTGGCGTCTTGACGCCGAAGCCGACCGCGACGGGCAGGCCCGAGGCGCGCCTGACCCGCTCCACCGCCGGAGCGACGGCGGCCGCCTCGGCTTCCTTGACGCCGGTGACGCCCGCGACCGAGACATAATAGACGAAGCCCGACGTGCCCTGAGCGACGACCTTCAGGCGCGCGTCGTCAGACGTCGGCGTGGCCAGGCGGATCAGCGACAGGGACGCCTTGTCCAGCGCCTCGACCAGCGGCGCGGCCTCTTCGGGCGGGCAGTCCACCACGATCACGCCGTCGACGCCGCAGGCGGCCGCCCGCTGGGCGAAGGCGTCATAGCCCAGGTTCTCTATCGGGTTCAGATAACCCATCAGGATGACGGGGGTGTCGGCGTCGCCCTGGCGGAAGGCGCGCGCCAGTTCCAGCGTCGCGCCCAGGCCGAAGCCGGCCTTCAGACCGCGCAGCGCCGCCTTCTGGATCGGCGGCCCCTCGGCCATCGGATCGCTGAAGGGAAAGCCCAGTTCGATGATGTCGGCCCCGGCTGCGGGCAGGCCCTTCAGGATGTCCAGCGCCTGGTCGCCGTCGGGGTCGCCGCCCATCACATAGGCGACGAAGCCGGCGCGGCCTTCGGCCTTCAGGGCGTTGAAGCGGGCGTCGATGCGGGCGGTGGTCATTGCGGCTCGGAGGCTGGAGGCGTGGCGGAAGGCGCGGACGCGCAGACGTCGCCGGGCACGGCGGCGAAGGCCAGATAGCCGGGCTCGGTCCCGGTCGTCGGCTTGTCCTGGTCGTAGAAGGCCAGCATCTGCAGGCCGTCGCAGCCGCCGGCCTCTCGCCGCCGGATGAAGATCACCCGATTGTCGTCGCCGTCCGCCGGAAGCCAGCCCAGCGCCTGGAACCTGGCGAAATAGGCGTCGCCCAAGCCCCCGATCGCCGACAGGGGCGCCGTGACGCAGAAGGCGATGTTGGAAAGTTCCGGTCGCGGCCCGCAGTCCGGGGCGGCCGTCGCCCCCGGCAGGACGAGGTCGGCGGCCGTCGGCTGGGCTTCCGCTGGCGGGCTCTGCGTCGATTGGGCCAACGCCGCCGCCGGGGTCGGCGAGGCGGCGGAAAGGGTCAGAGCGGCCAGCGCCGCCAGGGTCTGGATCACAGTTCGACTCCCAGATGACGGGCGACCTGGAAGATGTCCTTGTCGCCCCGGCCGGACATCAGAAGCACGACGTCGCCGCCCTTGCCGACTTCGCGCGCGACCTCGCCCGTGCGCGCCAGGGCGTGGGCCGGCTCCAGCGCCGGGATGATCCCCTCCAGCTTGGAGCACAGCTGGAACGCCTCCAGCGCCTCGGCGTCGGTCGCCGAACGGTACTCGGCCCTGCCGATGTCGTGCAGCCAGGCGTGCTCGGGGCCGATGCCCGGATAGTCCAGGCCCGCCGAGATCGAATGCCCTTCGACGATGTTGCCGTCGTCGTCCTGAAGCAGATAGGTGCGGTTGCCGTGCAGCACGCCGGGCCGGCCGCCCTTCAGGCTGGCCGCGTGGTCGGGCGTGTCCAGGCCGTAGCCCGCCGCCTCGACCCCGACCAGGCGCACGCCCTCGTCGCCGATGAAGGGATGGAAGGCGCCGATGGCGTTCGATCCGCCGCCGATGCAGGCGACGACCGCCTCGGGCAACTTGCCCATCTGGGCCTGCGACTGGGTCTTGATCTCCTTGCCGATCACCGACTGAAAGTCGCGCACCATGGCCGGATAGGGCGCGGGGCCGGCCGCCGTGCCGATGATGTAATAGGTGTCGGCGACATTGGTCACCCAGTCGCGCATGGCCTCGTTCATCGCGTCCTTCAGGGTCGCGGCGCCGGCCGTGACGGGGAAGACCTCCGCGCCCAGCAGACGCATGCGGAAGACGTTGGGCTGCTGACGCTCCACGTCCACCGCGCCCATATAGACGGTGCAGGGCAGGCCGAAGCGGGCGGCCACCGTGGCGGACGCCACGCCGTGCTGGCCGGCGCCGGTCTCGGCGATGATCCGGGTCTTGCCCATGCGTCGGGCCAGCAGGATCTGGCCCATGCAGTTGTTGATCTTGTGCGCGCCCGTGTGGTTCAGGTCCTCGCGCTTCAGCCAGATGTTCGCGCCGCCGAAATGCTGGGTCAGGCGCTCGGCGAAATACAGCGGGCTCTCGCGGCCGACATAGTGGGTCAGAAAGCCGTCCAGCTCGGCCTGGAACGCCGGGTCCGCCTTGGCCGCGGCGTAGGCCGCGTCCAGTTCATGGATCAGCGGCATCAGGGTTTCGGCGACGAACCGGCCGCCGTAGGGGCCGAACCGCCCCTCCGCATCGGGCCAGGCGTAGGTGTTGGGCAGGATGGCGTTCACGGCTTCAGCTTTCACGCAGGGGACGAAATCCCGGGGAGGCGGCGTAATTACGTCCGGCGCGCGTTTTGGATGAAGGCCGCGATCCGGCCGGCGTCCTTAACACCCGGCGCGCTTTCCACGCCAGAGGACACATCCACCATCGGCGCGCCGGTGATCCTGAGCGCCTCGCCGACATTGTCAGGATTCAGCCCCCGCCAGGAACCACGGATGGCGAAACACCCGGTCGCCCAGCAGGGTCCAGTCGAAGCGGTGTCCGACGCCGCCCGGCAGCACGGCCCCCTCGGGCGGCTTGGCGTCGAACATCAGGTGATCGGCGTGATAATCCCATTCGTCGGCGGCGGCGAAGTCGTCTCCACGCCGGATCGGCAAGGCCTTGATCATCCCCGCGCCCGTCACGGCGCGCGCCCGCTCGGCGCGGACGGGCGTTTCGGCCCCGTGCAGCTGGATGAAATCCGGCTTCAGCGTCCGCGCGATCTCGTCAAGCAGGGCGTCCTCGGCGTCGACCGTCACCGCCACGATCTTCGCCCGCCCGCGCGCCCGCTCGAACAGCCTGGCGGCCCTGTCCGGCACGATGTGGCGCGGGCTTTGCGGAAACACCACCGCCCCGACGAAATCCGCCCCCGCATCCAGGGCGGCGTCCAGCGTTTCCGGCGTCGTCAGGCCGCAGATCTTGATCGCCGTCATACCGAAATCACCTCGACACCCGTCAGCCTGGCCGCCGTCGCAGTCTCATCGCCGAAAGCGTAAGCCACGACATGCTGGACATGGCCGTCAAGATAGCCGTCGGGCGTGCGAAATCCATCAGGGCCGATACAGGTCCGCGTCCGGATCGGTCTCGCCCCGCACCGCCCGTCCGACCACTTCGGAGGCGATCACCGAATAGGTGATGCCGTTGCCGCCGAACCCCATGACGGCGTGGACATGCTCCATGCCCTTCACCGGCCCGATCTGCGGCAGGCCGGTCTGGCTTTCGCCGAAGGCGCCCGCCCAGGCGTAATCGACTTCGAAGTCCACGTCGGGCAACAGCCGGCGCAGCTTGCGCGTGATCGTCTCGCACTTGCGTTTCAGCTTCGCCTTGTCCTGGTGCGCGGTCGCCGAGGGCTCGTCCTCGCCGCCGACGATCAGCCGCCCGTCGCGCCCATGCGAAAATAGAGGTACGGATCGGACGCCTCCCAGACCAGGGTGTCGCGCAGCCAGGCCGGGCATCGCATCCGGGGCCTGGACGCCATCGCCCAGGTCGAGATCACCTTGGCGCCAGGCGTCGGCACGCCCTTGGGGAATTCGTAGCCGCAGCAGAAGACGACCGTCCTGGCCCGCACGGCGTGGCCCGCGTCGGTCAGCAGGGTGACGCCTTCGGGATCGCCGACCGCTTCCAGCACCTCGACCGGGGAATGGATCCTCGCGCCGTTTTCGCCTGCGCGCCGCAACAGCCCAGCCGCCAGCCGGGCCGGATCGCCGCTGGCGGATCCTTCCGAAAGGATGGCGCCGGTGCGCGCCATGTCGAAGCGGTCGCGCAACTCCGCCGGCGGGACGAAGCGGCTTTCCAGCCCGATCGCCGCCCGGGCTTCGGCCTCGGCCTCCAGCGCTCGTCGACCGTAGTCGTCGCCCGCCAGATAAAGCGTCCGCTTGGGCTTGAGTCCGCAGCGGATTCCTTCATCCGACACGATCCGCTCCAGCGCCTCGACCGCCGCCCGCGACCGGAGATAGGCCCGGCGCGCCTTCGCCGTGCCGATCCGTTCGGCAAGGGCGTTCAGCGGCAGGTCGATCTCCCACTGCAGCAGGGCGGTGGAGGCGATGGTGGAGCCCATCAGCGGCGGCCGCCGATCCAGCACGGCCACCGAATGATCGCGGGCCAGTTCGTGGGCCATGAAGGCGCCGCTGATCCCCGCGCCGACGATGGCGACATCGACCGCGATCGCCTGGGTCAGCGGGCGCGTCCTGACGCCCAGCCCCGGGCTGTCCGCCCAGAGCGAGCGCCCCGTTCGCAGATCCCTCTTGGTGGTGGCCCCGGCCATGATCGCTCCCCTCCAGCGGAGCCATAGATCATCAGGGAGCGGTCGGTTCCGTGAAGATCGAACCGATTTCTTCCGGCGTCAGCAGCCGCCACTGGCCGGGCGCCAGGTCGGGCGGCAGGGTCAGCCCGCCCATACGCTCGCGGTGCAGCGCCTCGACATGGTTGCCGACGGCCGCGAACATGCGCCGCACCTGGTGATAACGGCCCTCGGTCACGGTCAGCAGCGCCTCGGTCGGCGACACCACCTCCAGCGCGGCGGGGGCCAGGGGCTTGTCCTCGCCTTCCAGAACCAGCTCGCCCGAGGCGAACAGGGCGGCTTCCGTCCCGACCAGCGGTCGCGCCAGCGCGGCGCGATAGACCTTGGCCACATGACGGCGGGGCGAGATCACCCGGTGCAGCAGGTCGCCGTCGTCGGTCAGCAGCAAGAGCCCCGTGGTCTGCTTGTCCAGCCGTCCGATGGTCGAGATGGCCGGATCGCGCCTGCGCCACCGGTCGGGCAGGATGTCATAGACCAGCGCGCCCTCTTCCTTGTGCGAGCACGTCATGCCCAGCGGCTTGTTCAGCATCAGCACCAGGCCCGGAACGGGGTCCAGCGGCTCGCCGTCGATGTCCATCCGCGACGGCAGGTCGGGGGTGACCGCGATGCGTTTCGACACGTCCGTCAGGTCCGCGCCGTCCAGCACGACGCCGCCGGCCTTGGCCATGCGCGCCATCTCCGCGCGCGAGCCATAGCCCATCGAGCCGAGCAGGCGATCGACGCGAGAGGTCGGAATTTTTCTCATGCGCTATCGCCCTGCGGGCTGCTTGGGCGCGGTCACTTCACCGCCTCGAACAGCTTGTAGCCGCCGGCGTCCGCGACCAGCCGAACCCGCGTGAACGCCGCGTCAAGTTCGGCCTCATAGGGCAGGTGCCGGTTGGCGACGATCCAGGCCGTTCCGCCCTTCTTCAGCAGCTCCGCCGCCTTCCTGACAAAGGCCTGGCCCAGCCGACGGTCTTCGGCGCCCCCGTCGTGGAAGGGCGGATTGCTGACCACGAAATCCTTGTCGCCCCGCGCCTCCAGCGTGCGCGCGTCGGACCACCACACCTTGGCGCGGGCGTCCTCGATGTTGCGGCGGGCGGCCTGGATGGCGCGGCGGTCCAGATCCACCAGCTTCAGCTTCGTGACCTCGGGCGAGCGCAGCACCACCGTCGCCAGGGCGCCGTAGCCGCAGCCCAGGTCGACGCCTTCCCCCTTCATCGGCGGCAGGTGGTCGGCCAGCAGGGCGGTGCCCGGGTCGATCCGGTCCCAGGCGAACACGCCCGGCTGCGACCAGGCCTCCAGCCCCGGCACGATCTGCGGGCCGCCCGCCTGGATCGCCGCCTGGATCGCCGCGTCCAGTCCATCGGCCGTCCGGGGGCGGATGACGACGCAGCGCCGGTGGTGCGCCTTGGCCGTCTCGGCGACCTCGACCCCGAAGGCCTTCAGCTCCTTGCCCAGCCGCGAACCGCCCTTGTCCTTGGGGGCCATGACGTCCAGTCGCCCGCCGGCCTTGAGCGCTCGCAGCGCCAGCGCCAGGACGTAGCGTCGTTCCAGCACGCCCGGCGGCGCGTAGATCATCACGGCGTCCGCCGATCCGGGCGCCTGCGCCTCCAGGGCGGCCGACTCCGGGATCAGCGGCGAGGTCTGGGTCGCGTCGCCGGGCGGGTCGAACACCGCCGGCGGCCGGCCGTACAGCAGCACGGTCATCTCAGAATCCGGCCTGCAGCAGCGCCAGGCCCGCCACGCCGACCACGATCCGCCACCAGGCGAACGGGGCGAAGCCGCGTCGCGACACGAAGTCCAGCAGGAAGCGCACCACCGCCAGGGCCGAGACGAACGCCACCAGGAAGCCTACGACGATCAGGCCGATGTCGCTGAAATCCAGCACCGCCCGGTTCTTGAACAGGTCGTAGGCCACCGCCGCGCCCATGGTCGGCAGGGCCAGGAAGAAGCTGAACTCGGCCGCCGACCGCTTGTCGGTCTTCAGCAGCAGTCCGCCGGCGATGGTCGCGCCCGAGCGCGACACGCCGGGAATCATCGCCAGGCACTGGAACAGGCCGATCAGGAAATAGACCCGCATCGGATAGGCGCTGGCGTCCAGCCACCGGGGCCGCTTGTCCATCCGGTCCAGCGCCAAAAGGATCACCCCGCCGACGATCAGGGCGACGCAGATGACCTGGGGCGTCTCGAACAGCACCGTCTTGATGAAGTCATAGGCCAGAAAGCCGATCACCACCGCCGGGGCGAAGGCGACCAAAAGGCCGATCAGGAAGCGGCGGGCCTCGGGGTCGAACGGCCAGCGCGTCGCAAGCGTCCACAGCCGGCGGAAATAGACGCTGACGATGGCCAGCAGGGCGCCCAGCTGGATGACGATCTCGAAGGTCTTGCCGGCGCTCTCGAAGCCCATGAAATGGCCCAGCAGAAGCATGTGGCCGGTGGAGGACACCGGAATGAACTCGGTCAGTCCCTCGACCAGACCCAGAATGATCGCCGCAAGCCAGTCCGACATGAAGATCCCGCTGAAGACCGGGATCAGTTCGCGCCCGGTTCGGGCCCCACATAGCGCATGCGCGCCCGGATAGGCGAGCCGTCGATGACCTGGTCCAGCGCATGGGCGATCAGGCCGATCAGCCGACCCAGCATCAGAAGATCGCCCGCGCCCGTCGGTCCCAGCTCCAGGCGACGCGAGATCAGCGCCAGCGCCAGGCCGAAGTCCGCCTTGCGGCCGCTGGCCCTCTCGCCCTCGGTCCTTATCGCCGCCAGCTCGTCGCCCAGGTCCGCCGCCTTCAGCAGCGCCGCGGCGCGCGGATCGTCGGGCGTGACGTTCCAGCCGCCGAAGCCGGGAGGCGAGCCCCTGAGCGCGATCCACCGCCGCGCCGCCTCTTCGGGATCGCGCCGCGCTTCCCCGACATAGGCCACGACATCGTCGAGCGCGCCCAGGACCGAGCCTTCCAGCGTCGTCAGGCCCGCCAGGACGGCCCCGGCCAACGGGGCGCCGCCGGCCGCCGCGGTCCGGGTCGCCAGCACGGCGTCGCTCAGCCCCGCCTCGGCGCCCAGGATCAGGGCGCGGCGGAGCAGATGGCTGTCGCGCTCGGGCGCCTTCAGGCCCCGCGCCAGGCGCTGGTGGAAATAGAGGCGCGGCCCCGGGCCGGAGACGCTGTCGACCACTTCGTTCAGCAGCGCGCCGGCCTCGCGCTTGAGGCTGGGGACATCGTGGGCGCGCATGGACCGATCCTCGGTCAGGCGCCGCCCCAGCACCGCCAGGATGCGCCGGCGCGTGGCCCCGCCGACGATCGGATCGATGCGCGGCTTGAGCCCGGCGAAACAGTCGTCCGGCCGCGCGTCCCACAGCCGGCGCGCCACATCCTCCACCGTCGCCTGTTCGGCCAGCTGGATGGCGTCCAGGCCGCGATAGAACAGGCGCCCGCCCGCGAACAGCGAGACCGAGGAGGTCAGGTCCGCCTCGCCCCGCGCCGCGGCGCCCTGCGCCGGTCGGGCCGTCGCGGCGTCTTGCGTGTCCGCGCCGCACAACCGCGCCACGTCGGCGGCCGCGTAGAGGCTTCGCCTGGGATGCGCGGGGTCCGGCCGGGCGGCGATGCGGCCCCGGCTGACGTAGGCGTACAGCGTCTGCGCCTTGACGCCCAACCGTGTCAGGGCCTCGTGGCGGTCGATCCAGCGCCGATCCTCGTCCATGGCGTTCGCCCCCGTGATCGAATGACGGGAAACGACATAGCGGCGTTTTATGTCTTTAACCCTAACGCGCGCGCGGCGTCGGTTGGCTTTCGACGGCGATTGCGCGACAAGGTCGAGACCATGACGACGCCCGCCCCCTCGACGACGCCCATCTCGCCACGCGGCGGATCACCCGGCTGTCCGTCGCCGTCGCGGTGGTGCTGATCGCGCTCAAGGCCTTCGCCCTGGGCGCCTCCGGTTCGGTCTCCATCCTGGCCAGCCTGGCCGATTCCGCCCTGGACCTGGCGGCGTCCCTGGCGACATTCTTCGCCGTGCGATGGGCCGCCGCCCCGCCGGATTCCGAACATCGCTACGGCCACGGCAAGGGCGAGGCCTTGGCCGCCCTGGTCCAGGCCGGGCTGGTGTTCGCCTCGGCCGTCTTCATCGGCTGGGAGGCGTTGCAGCGGGTGATGGACCCCCGTCCCGTCACCGCCGGCGCCTGGGCGACCGGCGTGGTCGTCGTCTCGATCCTGATCACCGCGGGCCTGGTGGCGATGCAGACGCGCGCGCTCAGGAAGACCGGCTCCCTGGCCGTCGCGGGCGACCGGGCGCACTACGCCGCCGATCTGGCCGCCAATGCGGTGGTGCTGGTGGGGGTGGTCTCGGGCGCCTTCCTGGGCGCGCCGGGGCTGGACGCCGCGGCCGGCCTGGTGGTCGCGGTCTGGCTGTTCTGGGGGGCGGTCGGAATGCTGCGCGCGGCGGCCGACCACCTGCTGGACCGGGCCACGCCCGCGGAGGACCTGGCCGCCATCACGCGCGCCGTGCTGGAGGACCCGCGCATCTCGGGGGTGCACCAGCTGCGCACCCGCATGGCGGGTCAGGTGATGATGATCCAGATGCACGTCGACCTGGATCCCGCCCTGACGCTGGAGGCCGCCCACGCCATCGTGGTCGAGGCCGAGACGCGGGTGCTCAGCCATTATCCGACAGCCGGCATCCTGATCCACGCCGATCCGCGCGGCGTGGGCCAGGCCCACGGCGGCGTCCATGCCGAGGCGCCGGCCGAACACCGGGACGTGGCGCCGCCCGAGCCCGACGTCCCCGTCGAAGCGGTCCAGGCGCCCGCCGCGCCGAAGGGGCCGTGGTCCTGACGCGGTAAACGCGCGTTTAACGGGTGTCGGCGCATCTAGCGACGATGGCCCAGCCCTGCGTTCTCTATCATTTCGCCTTCCATCCCGCTTCGCGCGCCGCGCGCCTGGCGCTGGGAGAGGCGCGCATCGACTGGACCGACACCCCCGTCCGGCCCTGGGAGCCGGACTGTCCCCTGGGCGCGCTGAATCCGTCGGGCATGCCGCCGGTGATCCAGACCGCGGACCGGGGGCGCGACCTGACGCTGTGCGAACTGCCGGCGATCCTGGGCTGGATCGAGGACCAGCAGAAATCCCCCTGCTGCTGTCCGCCGACGTCGCCGAACGGGCCGAGGCGCGCCGCCTGACGACCTGGTTCGAGAGCCGCTTCACCGACGAGGTCGACGCCGTCCTGCTGCACGAGCGGATGGAAAAGCCCCTGCTCAAGCTGGGCCCGCCGGAGGCCCGCGCCCTGCGCGCCGGGCGCGACGCCCTGAAAGGCCACCTGGCCCTGCTGGACGACATGGCCGGGGCGCGCGACTGGCTGGCCGGACGCCGGCTCAGCCAGGCCGATCTGATCGCGGCGGCCCACCTGTCCGTGCTGGACTATTTCGGCGAGGTGTCCTGGGGCGGCTGGCCCGCGCTGAGGACCTGGTACAGCAAGATCAAGTCGCGCCCCTGCTTCCGTCCCCTCCTGGCCGACCGCTTCATCGGCGTCGCCCCCGCTGCGACCTACGCCGACCTCGACTTCTGACCCCCGCTTAGGCCGCCCCCTTCAGGCAGCCCAGGCGTTCGGCCTGTCCGTCTCCACGCGGAAGCGGGCGACCAGGTCGGCCAGGCGGTCCGCCTCCTGGCTGAGGGCCTGGTTGGCGGCGGTGGTCTGTTCGACCATGGCCGCGTTCTGCTGGGTCGTCTGATCCATGTGGTTCACCGCCGTATTGATCTCGGCCAGGCCCACGGCCTGTTCGCGGGCGGAGGCGGCGATCTCGGCCGCAAGGCCGTTGATCTGGGCCACCTGGCCGATCAGGGCGGTCAGCGCGCCGCCCGTGCGCGCCACCAGGCGCGCGCCTTCGCCCACGCTGGCGCTGGAGGCGCCGATCAGGGTCTTGATCTCCCTGGCCGCCTCGGCCGAGCGCTGGGCCAGGGCCCGCACCTCGGACGCCACCACGGCGAAGCCGCGGCCGGCCTCGCCCGCGCGGGCCGCCTCTACCCCGGCGTTCAAGGCCAGCAGATTGGTCTGGAAGGCGATCTCGTCGATCACGCCGATGATCTCGCCGATGCGGCCCGAGGTGGTCTCGATCTCGCTCATGGCGGCCGTGGTCTCGGCGATGATCTGCTCTCGCGCCTCGGCGCCGGAGCGGGCCTCGGCGGTGATGGCGGCGGCCGACTGGGCGCCCTCGGCGGTCTTCTTCACCGTGACGGTGATCTGGTCCAGGGCGGCGGCGGTCTGTTCCAGGCTGGCGGCCTGGCGTTCGGTGCGGCGCGACAGGTCGTCGGTGGCGGTCGTGACCTCGGCGGTGCCCGCGCGCATGGCCTGGACCAGGTCCACGATGTCGCCCATCGTCTGGCCCAGGGCGTCCATCGCGGCGTTGTAGTCGTCCTTCAGCTGGCGGCTGCGCGCGACGAAGTCGACGCGGATGCGATGGGTCAGGTCGCCGCGCGCCAGACAGGCCAGGCCTTCGCCCAGCGCCGCCACCACGACGGCGTCCTCTTCGGCGATCCGGTGACGCTCCTGTTCGGCGGCGATGCGGTTGGCCTTGGCCGTCTCGCGCAGGGCCTCGGCCTCGGCCTCCATCTCCACGCGCTTGACGGCGGCGTCGCGGAACGAGGCCACGGCGCGGGCGATCTGCCCGATGTCGTCGCTGCGTCCGGCCCAGGGCACGCTGATCTCGAGCCGTCCCTGCTGCAGCGCCTCCATCCGTCGCCGCAACTCGCCCAACGGCGCAAACATCCGCCGCGAGAGATAGAGGCACGCGCCCAGCACGACCAGCGACACCACGGCCCCGACGCCGAACAGCGCCATCATCGTCTGGTTCACCGTGGCCATGAAGTCGGCCTCGGGGATGCCGACGTAAAGCACGCCGACGACGGCGCCCGAGGCGTCCTTGATCGGGTCGTAGGCGACGAAATAGGGCTTGCCCAGGATGTCCGCCCGGCCGCGATAGGCGCGGCCGTCGCGCAAGACGGCGTCGTACACGGGCCCGGGCTTGAGCTTGGTGCCCACGGCGCGCGAGCCGTCGTCCTTCTTGACGTTGGTGGTGATGCGGGTGTCGCCCTGGAAGACGGTGGCGGTGCCGCCCACCAGGGTCTTGATCCGGTCCACCGGCTCGACCAGGCCGTTCAGCGGCGTGAAGCCGACATAGAGCCGCCCGTCGCGGGCCGAGAACTCCGAGCCGTAGTCGCCCAGCACGTCCCAGGCCACGCGCATGTTGGCGTCCTGCCGCTCGGCGGCCATCAGCCGCGCGTCCCTGGCCATCATCCAGCCGGCGACGATCATCAGCGCCAGGGCCACGGTCCCGACCGACGCGACGACCATCAGCGCCGTCTTGTTGGCCAGGGAAAGAGATCGAAACATCATGCGCTGGCCCGGTCGGCGATTCGTCGCCCATCGTGCCCGCGAACGGTTAAGAAGCGCCGAAACCCGCTAGATCAGGGTTTTCAGCCGATACAGGGTCTCCAGCGCCTCACGCGGGGTCAGGGCGTCCGGATCCAGATCCCGCAGCGCCGCCTCGGCCGCCGACGGTCCGCGCGGCGGCTCGGGTTCGGCGACGGCGAACAGGGGCAGATCGTCCAGGCGGGCGGCGGCGGCTTTTCACCCTCCAGCCGCTCCAGCACCGAGCGGGCGCGCGCCACCACCGGGGCGGGGACCCCGGCCAGCTTGGCCACCTGCACGCCATAGGACCGGTCGGCCGCCCCCGGCGCCGCCTCGTGCAGGAAGACCAGTTCGCCGTTCCACTCCCGCGCGACCATCGACAGGTTGCAGACGTGGTCCAGCCGCGTCTCCAGCTGGGCCAGCTCGTGATAGTGGGTGGCGAACAGGGTGCGGGCGCGGTTGGCTTCGTGCAGGGCCTCGGCGGTGGCCCAGGCGATGGCCAGGCCGTCATAGGTCGCCGTGCCGCGCCCGATCTCGTCCAGCACGACGAAGCTGCGGTCCGTCGCCTGGGTCAGGATGGCGGCGGTCTCGACCATCTCCATCATGAAGGTGGAGCGGCCGCGCGCCAGATCGTCGCCGGCGCCGACGCGGCTGAACAGCCGGTCCACGACACCCAGCCGCATCGACCGGGCCGGCACGAAGGCGCCGGCCTGGGCCAGGATCACCAGAAGCGCGTTCTGGCGCAGGAAGGTCGACTTGCCGGCCATGTTCGGCCCGGTGACGATGGCCAGCCGGGCGCAATCGGCGCCGGACCCATCCAGCCGGGCGTTGTTGGGGGTATAGGGATCGCCCGCCGCCTTGACCGCCGCCTCGACCACCGGATGGCGCCCGGCCTCGACGGCGAAGACCAGGGTGTCGTCCACGACCGGCCGGGTCGCGCCGACCTCCTGGGCCCATTCGGCCAGGGCGGCGTGGGCGTCCAGTTCGGCCAGGGCCTCGGCGACGGCCTGCAGCGGCTGGGCCAGGCGCGCGGCCTCGCGCCGCCAGCCCTCGAACGTCTCGCCCTCGATGGCCAGGGCGCGGTGGCCCGCCTGGCTGATCCGGGCGTCCAGTTCCGACAGTTCGACGGTGGTGAACCGCACCTGGCTGGCCAGGGTCTGACGGTGGATGAAGGGACTGTCCGGCCCGGCCCGCAGCAGGCCTTCCGCCGCCTTGGCGCTGGTTTCCAGGAAATAGCCCAGCACGGCGTTGTGCTTGACCTTGAAGGCCACGCCCGCCTCGGCGGCGGCGCGCGCCTCCAGCTCGGCGATCACCTTGCGGCTGTCGTCGCGCAGGGTCCGCGCCGCATCCAGCTCCGGCCGATAGTCCGGCCGCACGAAGCCGCCGTCGCGCGCCAGGTGAGGCGGCTCCTCGACCAGCCCCTCGGCCAGGTCGATCATCAGGCGCGATATGTCCGGGCTCAGCGTCAGCCGGTCCAACGCCAGGGCGATGCGGCGCGGCTGTCCGGTCAGGGGGTCCACCTGTCCGATGAACAGGCCGGCGACGCCCTCGGCGATGGTCAGGCCGGCGCGCACGGCGGCCAGATCGCGCGGCCCCCCGCGCCCCAACGCCAGCCGCCCGACCGCGCGGGCGATGTCCGACGACGCCTTCAGCCCTTCCCGCAGATCGCGGCGCAGGGTGCGTCGTTCCAGCAGCCACTCGACCGCGTCCAGCTGTTCGTTGATCGCCAGCGGATCGCGCAGCGGCCGGGCGATCCGCTCGGCCAGCGCCCGCGCCCCGCCCGAGGTGACGGTGCGGTCGATGCAGGCCAGCAGCGATCCCTCGCGCTCGCCCCTCTGGGTGCGGTCGATCTCAAGGCTGGCGCGGGTGGCCGGGTCGATGGCCAGGAAGCCGCTTTCGCCGGACCGGCGCGGCGGCGACAGGGCCGGAACCTTGCCCGCCTGGGTCGTCTCCAGATAGGCGGCGATCAGGCCCAGGGCGGAAACCTCGGCCTCCTCGAAGGCGCCGAAACCGTCCAGGGCCGCGACGCCGTAAAGCCGCTCGACCCGCGTGCGCGCCGCCTGCGGCTCGGCGATGGCGGCCGCCAGGGCCTGGACCACGCCGCCGGAACCGTTCAGCGCGTCGCGCGTCGCCTCGTCCGAGAACATCCGGTCGGTGACCAGCACCTCGGACGGGCGGAAGGCGGCCAGGGCCGCGGCCAGGTCGTCGGGCGCGCAGGCGACGCAGTCCACCGCCCCGGACGACAGCTCCACCACCGCCACGGCCGCCCGACCGCGCCTCACGGCCGCCGCCGCCAGACGGTTGGCGCCGCGCGCGTCCAGCAGCGAATCCTCGGTCAGGGTGCCCGGCGTCACCACCCGCACCACGCCGCGCTGGACCACGGCCTTGGATCCGCGCTTCTTGGCCTCGGCGGGGTCTTCCAGCTGCTCGCAGATGGCGACCTTGTGCCCCAGGCGGATCAGCCGGGCCAGATAGCCGTCCATCGCATGGACCGGCACCCCGGCCATCGGAATGTCCTCGCCCTGGTGCTTGCCCCGCTTGGTCAGGGTGATGCCCAGGGCCGCCGCCGCGACCTCGGCGTCCGTGAAGAACAGCTCGTAGAAGTCGCCCATGCGAAAGAACAGGATGGCGTCCGGTTGGCTCGCCTTGGCCGTCAGATACTGCGCCATGAATGGCGTCGCGCCCTCCAGCGAGGCGGCGATGTCGGACGGGGGACCGGAGGGCGGGAAGGCGGGCGCGTTCATGTGGCGTCAGGGTGACGGATCGCAACGGTCGTCTCAAGCCCGATCCGCCGCTCTTGCACAGGCATCTTGGCCCTGCGATAGGCCGCGTCAGGCGGTTTAGGGAACGCGGTCGAACACCGCGGCTGTGCCCGCAACTGTAGGCGGCGAGCGTGTCGTCCGTCCGGGGTCCGCCCCGGCGCCACTGGGAAACTGGGAAGGCGAGGACGCGACGTGGAGACCCGCAAGCCAGGAGACCTGGCCGCCGACGTCGCTCGTCCGCTGTCCGGGACCAGACAGGGGCGCGGGGACTTCCGTCGCAGCGACCCGATCTTGCGCCGCCCGACCCTCCGGCCGGGCGGATCGGCTCGCACACAGGCGCCCCGCACGCAATCGCGGCGCCGATACGGGGGAACCGCCATGACGCGTTCCATGCTTCTTTCCACGGCCGCCGTCGCGGCCGCCGCCTTCGCCGCCGCGCCCGCCTGGGCGCAACCGGCAGACCAGCTGGAGGAGGTGATCGTCACCGCCACCCGCCTGCCCGCCGTCGCCGCCGACACGCCCGGCGCACGCGTCATCGACGCCGAGACCATCGAACAGCGCGGCGCGGTCTTCGCCGCCGACATCCTGGCCGACGTGCCGGGCCTGTCGGTCACGCGCACCGGCGCCTTCGGCGGCGTCGCC
Organism: Brevundimonas albigilva; assembly: GCF_023503965.1. Lineage (GTDB taxonomy): Bacteria > Pseudomonadota > Alphaproteobacteria > Caulobacterales > Caulobacteraceae > Brevundimonas > Brevundimonas albigilva. Next base: position 1,419,587 of record NZ_CP097298.1, read on the forward strand.
CAGGTGCGGATGCGCGGCGCCAATCCGGGCAAGACCCTGGTTCTGGTCGACGGCGCGCCCGTCAACGACCCGGCCGACATCAACGGCGCCTATGACTTCGGCGCCTTCGAGCTGGCCGACATCGACCGGATCGAGGTGCTCAGCGGCCCGCAGTCGTCGCTGTGGGGATCCGACGCCATCGGCGGCGTGATCGCCTTCACCACCCGCGAGGTGGACGGACTGCGCGCCGAACTGGAGGCCGGCAGCCTGGCCACCGCGCGCGGCCGCCTGTCGGTCGGGACCGCCAACGACGCCTACGCCGTCAGCGCCTATGTCTCGCAGTTCGAGACGGACGGCGTCAGCGCGGCCGACGAAGCCGACGGGAACAGCGAGCGCGACGGCCTGCGCAGCACCACCGCCGGCGGCAAGGCGCGCTACGCCTTCTCCGACACGGTGTCGGTCGACGGCTCGATCCGCTGGGCCAAGGCCCATGTCGACATCGACGGCTATCCGGCCCCCACCTACGCCCTGGGCGACACCGACGACGTGCAGGACAGCGAGCAATGGTCCGGCGTCGCCCGGCTGAGCGCCCGGGCCCTGGGCCTGTCGCACCAGTTCAGCGTCTCGGCGTCCGACATCGACCGCACCTCCTACAGCGGCGGCTTCGGCTCGACCTTCAGCGGCGACCGCCAGGTCTATCGCTGGCAGGCGGACGGCGAAACCTCGGGCGTGGCCTACGCCTTCGGCGCCGAGCGCGAGGAAGCCTCAGGCGCCCTGTCGTCGGGCGAGGCGCGCGACCTGGCGACCACCTCGGTCTTCGGCGTGGCCCAGTACGACGCCGGCCCGCTGAACCTGACCGGCGGCCTGCGCTACGACGACACCGACGACTTCGGCGCCGAGACCACCGGGCGCCTCTCGGCGGCCTACGACCTGGCCGGCGGCTTCACCCTGTCGGCGGCCTACGGCACCGGCTTCAAGGCCCCGACCGTCAGCCAGGCGGTGTGCGACTACTGCTACGCCCCCTGCCCTGGCCCGAACTGACCGCCGAGACGGCCGACAGCGTCGAGGTCGCGCTGGGCTGGGCCTCGGCCGACGGCCGCCTGGACGGCCGCGTCACCGCCTATCGGCTGAACGTCGACGACGAGATCGCCTGGCGCGACGGCCGCTACATCAACATCGCCAAGACCGAGACGGACGGCGTCGAGGCCGAGGGCCGCGCGGCCCTGGGCGGCGGCTTCGACCTGACCCTGGCCTACGCCTGGACCGACGCCCGCGACGGGACGACCGACGCCCGCCTGCTGCGCGTGCCGGAACACGCCGGTTCGGCGACGCTGGGCTGGAGCGGGGACCGGCTGTCCGGCGCCCTGACCGTGCGCGCCGAGGGCGATATGGACGACTCGGGCGGCGTGCGCGACGGCTTCGTCACGGCGAACCTGAACGCGGCCTACGCCCTGACCGACAACGTCGTGCTGACGGCGCGGGTCGAGAACCTGGCGGACGAGCGCTATCAGCAGGTGCTGGGTTACGGAGAGCCGGGCCGAACCGGCTATCTGGGGATCAGGCTGCGCTACTGATCCGCAGCCGGGCGTCGGCGGTGAAGGCCGCCGGCGCATCCAGCGCCAGCCGCGCCCAGTCCAGGTTCGGGCACGGCGCGTGGGCCGCCGCCAGGATGGCGCGCAGTTCGGCGGCCGAGGCCACGCTGGCGACCACCATCGCCACGCCCTTCAGCGACAGGGCGTAGCCCAGGGCCGCCTGCATGGGATCGCAGCGCATCTCGGCCAGGCGCCGACGCGTGCGCGACAGGCCCTGGGCGTGGCCGGCCATCTCTGGCGGCAGATCTTCGCCCCCGGCGAACAGCAGGCCGTTCGCGAACACCGACGACAGATGGACGTCGACGCCCATGCCGGCCAGTTCGTCCAGCACCCCGTCCTGCGCCGCGCGCTGGTCCAGCAGGCTGCATCCGATCTGGACCACGTCGGGCTCCAGCCGTCGCGCCAGCAGCGCCGGCCCGTCCTCGATCGTCGCGCAAAAGCCGATGCGGCGGAACAGGCCGCGCTGCTTCAGCGCCTGCATCCGGTCCCACAGGGCGCGGCCCTCGGCCCCGGCCAGTTCGGCGGCGTTCGACACCAGCAGGGCCTCGCCGCGCGGCAGGCCCATGCGTTCCAGCGACCGGCGGGCGCGCGCCTCGACCCGGTCAAGGCCGTCGGCCAGCGGCACGGTCCGCACCGTCACCTGGAAGGGCGAGGGAAAGGGCCAGGCCTGGCCCAGCAGCCGCTCGGCGTCGCCTTCCGGCTTGGTCGCGACCAGTTTGACGCCCGCGTCGGCCCCGGTCTGCAACAGGAAGCGCATCGCCTCCTCGCGCGCGCCGGAGGGGGCGGCCATGAAGGCGCCGGGCGCGCGCTCGGGCTCGGTCACCACGGCCAGGGCCAGGCGATGGACGGGCGAGGGCGCCGAAGGGGTGGCGGGGGATGGCGTCACCCCGGGACAATGACTCGCAATGTTTAAGGGACGCTGAGCGAGACCTTGCCCAATCCTTACTTATCCACCGCCGGTCGGCGAAATCGGTGGACGATCAGGCGTCGGCGTCCGGCTGTCGGTCCGGGTGCGCGGCGGCGAAGGCCGGGTGGGCCAGGGCGCGCGCCTCCACCGCTTCCAGCGCGGGCCAGGCGGCGGTCTCGATGTTGAAGCGCCGGGCGGAATAGAGCTGCGGAATCAGGTAGCAGTCCGCCAGGGTCGGCCCGTCGCCGAAGCTGAAGCCCGCCCCGTCGCGCGCCACCAGCGCCTCCAGGGCGTCAAAGCCCGGCGCGATCCAGCGCGCGGCCCAGGCGTCGACCGTCGCCTGATCGGCCCCCAGGTCGCGCCGCAGCGAGGTCAGCACACGCAGATTGTTCAGCGGATGGATGTCGCAGCCGATCAGGGCGCTCATGGCCCGCACCGTCGCGCGATCGCCGGCGCCGCGCGGCAGCAGGGGCGGCTCGGGCCAGGTTTCCTCCAGCCATTCCAGAATGGCGGGGCTCTGGATCAGCACCCGCCCGTCGACCTCCAGCGCCGGGACCATGCCCTGGGGGTTCAGCGCCATATAATCCGGCGCCTTCTGTCGGCCCTGCCGCAGATCGTGCGCCGCCTGCCGATAGGCCACGCCCTTCAGATTCAGGGCGATGCGGACCCGGTAGCTGGCGCCGGAGCGCCAATAGCCGTGCAGGATCATCAGACGATCTCGAACTTCAGCGTCTCCAGCCCGTCAATGGTCGCCACGACCGTATCGCCGCGCACGACCGGCCCGACGCCGGACGGCGTGCCGGTGAAGATCAGGTCGCCGGCCTGGAGCGCCCACAGCTTGCCGGCCTCCTCGACGATGCGGTCGGGGTTCAGGATCATGTCGTCCAGACGGCTGGACTGGCGCACCTGCCCGTTGACGCTCAGTTCGATGCGCCCCGCCGGATCGGGCAGCGCTCCCAGGGTCACGGCGCCGCAGGGCGCGGACTGGTCGAAGCCCTTGGCCGCGTCCCACGGGCGGCCCGCCTTCTTGGCCTCGGCCTGGAGATCGCGCCGGGTAAGGTCGCAGCCGACCGCCCAGCCGACGATCCGTCCGCCCTCGCCGATGGCGGCGACCAGTTCCGCTTCGTAATGAAGGTTGTCGGTCGCCGAGGGATAGGCCGGGTTGGCCCCGTCCGTCACCAGGGCGTCGCCCGGCTTGGAAAAGAAGAACGGCGTCTGCTTGTCCGGGTCGGACCCCATCTCGCGCGCATGGGCCGCATAGTTCTGGCCGACGCACAGGATGCGCCGCACCGGCAGGCGGCGGTCGTCGCCGACGATCGGCAGGGACGGGATCGGGCGGGGCGGAAACAGCCATTGGGTCATGCCGTCTTCTAGATCGCCGCGTCGCGACTGGCGAGCCCGTCGCCATGCTGCGGCGCGGGAACCTTGACCACGCGGTAGCGTTGGCTATCGGGGTTCCCTATTCTAATGCAAAGCTTGCGAATGGAGCGCGCATCATGGCCACGACCAAGGCTCGAGAAGACATCAAGAACGACCTGAAGACCCTCAAGGAGGATCTGAAGGCGGGCGCGCGCGAGGAAACGCAGCGCCTGCGCGAAAAGGCCTCCGAGGCCGAAACCCGCCTGCGCGCCAAGAGCGACGAGGTGCGCGAGCAGGCCCGCGGCTATTACGAACAGGCCCGCGTGCGCGGACGCGAGTATTACGACGACGCCGCCGAACGTCTGGACGAGGCCCAGCGCTACGTCGTCGAGCGGGTGCAGGAGCGTCCGCTCCAGTCGACGGCCATCGCGCTCGGCGTCGGCATGGTGCTGGGCATGTTGCTGGCCGGCCGCCGCCGCTGATGTTCCGGGGCTCATCAAGCGCGTGGTGGCGACCGCCGTGGCCGCCGCCAGCGCCTTTCTCGCCGTGGTCTTTCTGGGCCTGGCCATCTTCTATGCGCTCAGCCTGGCCATGACGCCCCTGGGCGCCGCGGCGGCGACCTTCGGCCTGTTCGCCCTGGTCGCCCTGGTGACCGCCCTGGTCTTCCTGCGCGGCGACAGCCGTGACGACGAGGACGAGGACGACGAACCCGAGGGTCTGCTGGGCAAGGTCATTCACATCGTGCGCGACCGCCCGGTGATCGGCGCCGTGGGCGGCCTGGGCGCCCTGTTCCTGCTGCTGCGCAATCCGGCCCTGGCCGCGATCGTGGCCAGCATGGTGACCGAGCGAAAACTGGACGAGCGCGGTTATCGTCGGCGGCGGCGATAGAATTTAGCCGTCTCGCGACCGGGAACGGCCCGTAAGCGGGAGCGTTGTTCCATCGAGGGAAGGGACAAGATCCCGACCTTTTGGAAACAACAACTTCAGGAGGACCGGGCCATGATTCGTTGGGCCATTATTTTCCTGGTCGTGGCCTTGGTCGCGGCCGTTCTCGGCTTCGGCGGCATCGCGAACTTCTCGTTCGAGATCGCCAAGTTCATCGCCGTGGTCGCCATCATCCTGTTCGTCATCGCGCTGGTGGCGGGCGGACTGCGCGGGCGCGGCACGCGGATATAGACCGCGTCGCCTGACGACGACAAAGGGCCGGAGCGTCAGCTCCGGCCCTTTTCTCATGCCTCGTCTCATGCCTTGGCGAGACCGGGGCTCAGACCGCCGCCTTCTCGCGTTCGCCCGGATGTTGCGGATCAGGCGCGGTGGCGGCCCGGCGGGTGTCCTGACGACGCGGCAGCCGCCAGACCTGGTGAGAGCAGAATCGCTCTCCGTCCCAGGCCAGGGCGGTGACAGTGATGGTCTTGGCGTCCCAGTCGATCTGGTTGAACCCCGGCGGCGAGCCGCGTTCGCGGTGCGACAGCGTTCCGCACCCGACCGCATAGGAGCATTTGTCGGCCAGGGGGATCGGCATGGCGAAGGGCACATGCACATGCCCGGTCATGATCAGGTCGACGCCCGCCTCGGCGAAGATCAGCGCCGCCTCGTCGCCACGCTTGACGTCGCCGGTCATCGGCGTGCCGACCATCTCGATCAGCGGGTGGTGGCAGGCCAGGACCCTCAGCGCCCCGATCGGGGCCTGACGCAGGGCCTCGGCCGCGCGCCGCGTCTGGTCCAGGTCGATCACGCCCTTGGACCAGTTGGGTCGAGCCTGAAAGCCGCGAGCGGTGACGACGCCGCGCACCATCACCGTGTCGTCGCAGAACTGGCCGTCGTGCGCCGGAAAGCCGGTCGCGGTCTCGAAGGCCCGCCACGGGTGAAACACCCGCGCCACCGCGTCCCAATAGGGCACGTCGTGATTGCCCACGATGACGAAGCGCGGCTCGGGCATGGCGCGCATCCAGTCGCGCGCGGCGGCGAACTCGGCCGGATACCCTTTCTGGGTGATGTCGCCGGTGATCAGCACCAGATCGTTGGGCGTGGCGTGGGCGTAGTCCAGGGCGGCGGCCACGGCGCGCTTGTGCTCGCACCCGAAATGAATGTCGGAAAACTGGAGAATGCGCCCCATCAGACGCTGTCCTCGGCGGCCGGCGGCTTGGGCGTCAGGGCGCGAAAGGCCTTGGGCGCGAAGCGGACCGTGGCTTCGGACTTCAGGCGGATGGTTTCGCCGTCGATGACGGCGGGGATGCGAGAGCGCGCCCAGGCGTCGATGCGCCGCGCCGGCTGGGTCGAGACCGAGGGGTCCTGGCGCCAGTCGGTGAACAGGGCCGTGGCCGCCAGTCGAAACGCCTGCATGGCGTCCAGCGGATCCATCGCCGCCGCCTCCAGGCCGACCGGCTCCTCCAGGGCGCGCGAGATCATCGGGCTGATCAGGACCAGAGCCTCGGCCCGGCGCTTGCGCCCGCCGTCCAGGCTGAAGCGCAGCCGACCGCTGAACGCCCGCTTCAGGGCCAGGCGCGCATGGCCGACGGCCTGACGCAGCTTGCCCGTGCGGATGGCCTCGCGCGCCGGCGCCCAGAGGGCGGGGGCGCCCAGGATGGCGGCGCAGTAGAAATATTCTCCGCCGACCTCTCCGCCCGAGACGTACTGCGGCTCGCCCTCCTCCAGCGCGCGTCGCAGGGCGTCCTTCCAGTCCGCCGTCCCGTACAGGGCCTTGGGCAGCATGTTCATGGTGCCGCCCGGCAGCGGCGCGATCATCGGTCCGTCAGGCTTAGCGCGCGAGGCCACGGACCGGGCGGTCCCGTCCCCGCCAGCACGAAGATGACGTCCGGTTCCTCGGCGAAGGCCTCGGCGATCGCCGCGTCGAAGTCGCCTTCAAGCACGACGACGCGCGCCTCCAGATCATAGTCGGCCAGGATGGCCTCGGCCTCGCCGGCCGCCCTGGGCCCCACGCTGCCCGACAGAGGATTGACCAGCATCACCGCGCGCCGAAGCGGCGTGTGCGGCGTCAGGCTCGCCTTCGGCCCGGCGGCCGTCGTTCCTTCGGGCGCAATCGTATCGCTCATGAGCGCCGCAACGCCTCGCATCCGCGCCCGTTCCGCACGCCGCCAAAGAAAGCTTCGCCATATATCGGCCCCGACGTCGTGATGGCTGGGAACCGTCAAGCCCGGACCACGTTTTCGTCGTCAGGGCGAAAGCAACAGAGTTCCAGGAGAGACATCATGAAAATGGCGATTATCGCGATCGCGGGGGCCGGTCTGCTGGCCTCGGCCTGCGCCAGCGATCCCTACGGCTACAACAACGGTTCCAACCAGACGGTTCGCCAGGGCGCCATCGGCGCGGGCCTGGGCGCCGTGGCCGGCGCCATCGTCGGCAACAACGTCGGCGGCGGCAACGCCGCGACCGGCGCGCTGATCGGCGGCGCGCTCGGCGGCGCGGCGGGCGCGATCCGCGGCTCGGCCCAGGACCGCAACAACCAGCAGCGCTACCGCGACAACCAGGGCCGGTACTACTACTGCTACGACAATCGTCAGGACGAATGCTACTGGGATAACGGCCAGCGCCGTTACTGATCCCGGTCAGCGCGCCTGACGGGTGCGAAAAGACCAAGGATGGGGCGGCTCGTCGGACGACGGGCCGCCCTTTTCATGACCGAGGAGGCGGATCGATGAGAGTGATTGCGGCGGGACTGATCGGCGTGGCGCTGGCCGCGGCGGGGTGCGCGAGCCGGCCCAGCCGGGATGATCTGGTTGAGCGGACGGACTGCGCGCCGGTGCGGTTCGACATCTATTTCGCCAACGACCAGACGAGCCTGACCCCGGTGGCGCGCGAGGCGATCCGGCTGGGCGCGCAACAGGTCGCGGGCTGCGCTATCGAGCGGGTGCGGGTGCTGGGCCTGGCCGATGCGCAGGGCGGGGCCACGGCCAATCTGAACCTGTCCGAACGGCGCGCGCAAAGCGTCACCGCGGCGCTGGAGGCGGACGGCCTGCCGGTCCCGACCTTCGAGGTCCAGGCCGCGGGCGCCAGCGGCGCGACGACCCCGCAGGGCGCCAACGCCCCGATGCGCAGGCGCACGGAAGTGCTGATCGAGGCGCGCCCGCGCTGATCCGGTTCAGGTCGAGACGGCGACGATGGCGACGACGCCGCCCGCCACGGTCGCCTCGTCGTCCACGCGCTTGCCCAGCAGGGCCTGGGCCAGGGGCGAGACATAGCTGACGCAGCCCTGGGCGGGATCGGCCTGATCCTCGCCGACGATGCGCCAGGTCTGGACGCGCCCGTCCTCCCGCTCGATCGTCACCGTCCCGCCGAAACGCACCACGCCGTCGTCCGCGCCGGGCGCCACCAGTTGGGCCGAGGCCCGCCGCGCCGACCAGTAGCGCAGGTCGCGCGTCGCCCGCGCCATCGCCGTGCGGTCGCTCTCGATCGAGCCCTGGACCTGGGCGGCCGTGTAGGCGGCGCGCGCGGCGGCCAGTTCCTGTTCGATCAGGGCCAGGCCCTGTTCCGTCACCAGGTTGGGATGGGGCGAGATCGGCCGGTCGGCCAGGTCGGCCGCGGTTGCTTCCAGATCTTCCTCGCGGGTGAAGGCGACGCTCATGGTACGGAACATAGCGCCTGACGACCCTATGGCCAGCGGGGCCGTGAACGGGCAAAGCGAGGCGATGCGAGCGGACGCCCCCCAGATCGTCGTCATCGGCGCCGGCCCGGCCGGGCTGATGGCGGCCGAACGCCTGGCCGCCGGCGGCCTGACGGTCGCCGTGCACGAGCGCATGCCGTCGGTCGCCCGCAAATTCCTGATGGCCGGCCGGGGCGGGCTGAACCTGACCCATTCCGAGCCGGCGGAGGCCTTCCTGGGCCGGTACCGCGAGGGCCGCGCCCGGGTCGCGCCCTGGCTGGACGCCTTCTCTCCCGCCGACCTCGTGGCCTGGGCCGAGGGCCTGGGCCAGCCCACCTTCGTGGGCACCAGCGGCCGCATCTTTCCGCGCGCGCTGAAGGCTTCGCCCCTGCTGCGGGCCTGGCTGGCGCGCCTGTCCGAACTGGGGGTGACGATCCACACCCGCTCGACCTGGACGGGCTGGCGGGACGGCGCCCCGGCGTTCGACACGCCCGAGGGCGAACGTCGCGTGCGGCCCGACGCGACCATCCTGGCGCTGGGCGGCGCCAGCTGGCCCCGCCTGGGCTCGGATGCGGCCTGGACGCCGTGGCTGGAAGCGGCGGGGGTGACCCTGTCGCCCTTCCGTCCGGCCAATGTCGGCGCCGACATCGCCTGGTCGCCGGTGCTGCGCGACCGGTTCGCCGGCGCGCCGCTGAAGGGCATCGCCGTGCGCCACGAGCGGACGACGGTGCGGGGCGAGGCGGTGATCGCCGGCTACGGGCTGGAAGGCGGGGCGATCTACGCCCTATCGGCGGCGATCCGCGATGCGACGGCGCGCAAGGGCCGCACCGTCCTGACCCTGGACCTGAAACCCGACGTGACGGCCGAAACGCTGACCGCGCGGCTCGCGGCCCAGCCGGCCAAGGCCAGCCTGTCCAACCGCCTTCGAAAGGCGGCGGGGCTGGATCCGGCGGCGGCGGCCCTGCTGCGCGAAGCCGGCCCCCTTCCCGAGACGCCTGACGCCCTGGCCGCCCGCATCAAGGGGCTGGCCCTGACGGCGACCGGCGTGCAGGGGCTGGAGCGGGCCATATCCTCGGCGGGCGGCGTGGCGTGGGAGGCGGTCGACGACCGCCTGATGCTGAGGGCCCGGCCCGGCGTCTTCGTCGCCGGCGAGATGCTGGACTGGGAGGCGCCGACCGGCGGCTATCTGCTGCAGGCCAGCTTCGCCTCGGGCGTGGCCGCCGCCGCGGGCGTGCGCGACTGGCTGGCGGGCGCGGTCGACACGGCGGCCGCGACGGTTCAGGGTTAGGATCCCGCCCGCCTGCCGGAGACCCTATTCATGCGCCGTCTTCTGTCCGCCGCGTCCATCCTCGCCCTGTCGCTGTCCTGCAATGCGGCGCTCGCCCAGAGCCCCGCCCGGGACCCGGGCGTCGCCGCCATCGACGCCGAGCGGATGAACCAGGCGGTGCGGATCCTGGCGTCGGACGAGTTCGAGGGGCGCGGCCCGGTCTCGGCGGGCGAGGAGAAGACCGTCGAATGGCTGGCCGACCAGTTCCGCGCGGCGGGGGCCGAGGGCGGCGGGCCAGACGGTTCCTTCTTCCAGACGGCCCAGCTGTCGCGCACCCGCCAGGACGGGCCGGCGACGATTACCGCCTCGGCCGGAGGCCGCACCCTGAACTTCGAACGCGGCCCGGACGTGCTGGTCTCCAGCGACCGGCCGACCGACCACATCACCGTCGCCGACGCGCCGATCGTCTTCGTCGGCTATGGCGCGACGGCGCCCGAACGCCAGTGGAACGACTTCAAGGACGTGGACGTGCGCGGCAAGGTGATCGTCGTCCTGGTCAACGACCCGGACTTCCAGGCGCCTGACGGCGATCCGGTGGCGGGCAAGTTCGACGGCCAGGCCATGACCTTCTATGGCCGCTGGACCTACAAGTTCCAGGAGGCGGGCCGGCGCGGGGCCGCCGGCGTCCTGGTGGTGCACGAGACGGCCGGGGCGGGCTATCCCTGGTCGGTGCTGCAGAACTCCTCGGCGGCGCCCAAGTTCGACATCGTGCGGGCGAACCCCGACGCCGAGCGGGCGCCCTTCCAGGGCTGGATTCAGCGCGCCAAGGCCGAATTGTTCAGGGCTGCCGGCCTGGACTTCGCCGCCCTGAAGAACGCGGCCCGCCGCGCCGACTTCCGCCCGGTCGAACTGCCCGGCGCGACGATGAGCGTCGATTTCGGCCAGATCGCCGACCGGGTCCAGACGCGCAACGTCCTGGCCCGCATCCCGGGCGCCCAGCATCCGGACGAGACGGTGATGTACGGCGCCCACTGGGACGGCTACGGCGTCGGCACGCCGGATGCGTCCGGCGACAAGATCTACAACGCCGCCGTGGACAATGCGACGGGGGTGGCGGCCCTGCTGGAGCTGGCCCACGCCTTCGCCGCCGGCCCGCGGCCCAAGCGGTCGATCGTCTTCGCCGCCTGGTCGGGCGAGGAAGCGGGCCTGCTGGGCTCGACCTACTACGCCGCCAATCCGGTCTGGCCGCTGGAGAAGACGGTCGCCAACATCAACGTCGACAGCCTGTTGCCGGGGACCGAGGTCGACCCGAACGTGGTGGTGATCGGCAAGGGCAAGAACCAACTGGACGCGGTGCTGGAACGCCATGCGAGCGCCACGGGGCGCACCCTGATCGCCGATCCGGCGCCCCAGGCCGGCGCCTTCTATCGCTCGGATCACTTCCCCCTGGCGATCCAGGGCGTGCCGGCCCTGTTCCCCGCCGCCGGCTTCACCGGGGCCAGCGCCGCCAGCCGGGACTATGTCGAGAACCGCTATCACCAGCCGTCCGACGAATGGGGCGAGACCTGGCGCATGGACGCCGCCGCGGCCGACGTGGCCCTGATCTACGCCGTGGGCCGCGACCTGGCCGATTCCGACGCCTGGCCCGAATGGAACGCCGACGCCGAGTTCGCCGGCGCCCGCGCCGCCTCGGCCGCCGAACGCCGCTAGACCGCCAGGTCGCGCACGACCGCCGCGGCCAGGTCCTGCGCCTGGCCGCGCAGGTCCGGCACGGCCGTGATCTCCCAATAGGCGCCGCGCGTCAGCGGGCCGATGGCGTAGAGGCCCGGCGTCGGTCCTCGCCGGCCGATCAGGCCGCCGATGTCGTCCACCCGCGCGCCCAGGCCCAGCGGATCGGGGGCGGCCAGCCCCTGGGCCAGAAGGTCCGCGACCAGTGGCTCGGCGCTGCGGCCGATCTCGCCCAGGGGGCCCGTGCAGTTGATCACCAGGTCGAAACGGCCGCGAATGGCCCGCCGCCGCCCGCGCGGCCGCCAGGCCGCGTGCACCCCGTCCGCCTGCAGCGCCGCAGAGGCCAGCTTGCCGGCCTGAACGGCCAGTTCGCCCGAGGCGATCATGCCGTCGACCTGACGCGCAGCGCCGGGCGACAGCCGATGGCGGTGCACGTCCCACAGGGGGCGCAGGTGGCGCAGGAAGCGGCCGCGCTGGGCCGGGGTCCAGCCGCGCCACAGCGGCCGGGCCTGATGTCTCAGCCGGTCGAACACCGCGCGCCAGTCGTGATCGCGGGTCGCGGCCCGGACCTGGGCCAGGATCGTCGCCGGGTCGCCTTCGAAATCCCCTGTGAACGGCGCCGGCGCGGCCGAGGCGTGGGCGCGGGGCAGCAGGCCGTGGCGCGACAGGGCCGTGAACCGACGCGACGGCCGCCGCAGCGCCAGGGCGCAGTCCACCATCGTCAGGCCGGCCCCGATCAGCAGGACGTCGCGCGCCGCCTCGACCCTGGCCGGGTCCAGGCTCCACGGGTTCTCGACATAGGCGCCCGAGGCCCTCAGCGCCGGATCGACGCCGCTCAGGGCGGCCGGCTCCAGATTGCCCAGGGCCAGGATCACGGCGTCGGCGTCCAGCGGCGACGCGCCCTCGATCTCCAGCCGCCAGCGGTCGCCGGCGCGCCGGATCGCCCTCGCCTCGCCGGGAACCAGGGCCAGGCGGTCCGGGGCCTCCCGCACCGCGTCCTCCAGCAGGGCGCGCAGATAGCGGCCATAGGTTCCGCGCGTGATGAAACCGTCCTGCGCCTCCCAGCGGGGCTGGTCCGCCAGCCAGTCGGCCAGGTGGCGGGGCCGATCGGGAAAGGCGCTCATATTGTCCAGCCGCACGTTCAGCAGATGCGTGGGATTGCCGGTGTCATAGGCCGCGCCGACGCCGAAGACCGGTCGGCGCTCGATCAGGCTGACCCGGGCGCGGGGGGCCAGGCGCAGCAGGTGGATGGCGCTCAGCAGGCCGCTGAAGCCGGCCCCGACGATGGCGATGTGCGCTTGTGTCACCGGCGTCTCCGTGAGGGAGACGCGATCATTCGCCGTAAAACTCTATCGCACAAGTAGGTTTTTAGTGACGGCCGCTGTGAGCGGCGCTGGCGCCTCGCCGCCCGCGGGCCGCGCGCAGATCCTGTAGGGCGGCCGGGACCAGGCTCCACGGTTCGACGCAATAGCGCACGAACAGGCGCCGGGGATCGCGCATCAGGCGATAGGCCCACTCCAGCCCCACGCGCCCGGTCCAGCGCGGCGCGGCGGCCTGGACCCCCGCCTCGTAGTCGAAGGCCGCCCCGACCGACAGGATGGCGCAGTCGGGCAGCCGCTCCAGGTTATGGACGATCCACGCCTCCTGGCGGGGCATCCCCATGCCGACGAACAGCACGTGCGGGCGGAAGGCGGCCACCTCGGCCAGGACCGCCGTAGTCTCCGCCGAACCCGGCGTCGCGTCGAAATAGCCGTGATGGGTGCGGATGTTGGCCTGGGGATGGCGCGCGCCCAGGCGCCGGGCCGCCGTCTCGCCCACGCCCGGCGCCCCGCCCACGGCCATGACCCGCCAGCCCTCGCGGTCGGCCAGGCTCCAGAAGCGTCGCGCCAGTCCAGGTAGGTGCAGCGGTGAAACGGCCGCGCGCTGAGGCCCAGGATCCGCGCGAACCACAGCAGGGGCCGCGAGTCCACCTGTACCAGGTCGGCCGCGGCGTAGAAGGCGCGCATCTCGGCCGTTTTGCGCACCAGGTGCAGGCTGTGCAGATTGTGGTTGGCGATCACGGTGCGCCGGCCCTCGCGCACGTGGCGGGCCAGGTGCAGCAGGACCTCCTCGGGCCGCACTAGGTCGACCGACTGGCCCAGCAGGCGCACGCGCTCGTCGTCGCGCCGGGCCTGACGAAAGGCCGGGCGGGCGTGGGCGCGGCGGTCGTCCGCCGGGGTCTGGATCAGGGAATCCGCCATGGCCCCACCTTGCGCCCCCTGCCTTCAAGGCGACGTTAGCGAACAGGCCTAACACGCCTTAGCCACGCCGGATCGGCCCCTTGTCACGGAAAGCGAAAAAAGCGCCAAAACGTCTGTTGACCCCGCCGATGCTCTGCCTTAGAGGTCCGCGCCTTCCCGATGGAAACGCCGCGAGGCGGGACCGACGGGGCCCAGATGGCGGAATTGGTAGACGCGCTGGCTTCAGGTGCCAGTGGCTTAACGGCCGTGGAGGTTCGAGTCCTCTTCTGGGCACCATCTTTCGAACGGCGCCGCATCCCCGATGCGGCGCCGTTCTTGGTTTTGGCCTATCGCATCGCGCGCGGCGTGGCGCTGCTTGAGGCCGGCGTGTAAGAACCTGCCCATGACCGTCTATCTGCATCAGGGCGACCTGCCCGACGACCTTGACCTGGGGCCCGAGGTCGCCGTCGATTCCGAGACCATGGGCCTGCGCTTCGGCCGCGACCCGCTGTGCGTGGTCCAGTTGTCGGCCGGCGACGGGAACGCCCATGTCGTGCGCCTGAACCGCCCCGCCTACGACTGCCCGAACCTGAAGCGGCTGCTGGCCGACCCGAAGGTGCTCAAGATCTTTCACTTCGGCCGGTTCGACATCGGCATGTTCCAGCTGCATCTGGGCGTCGAGACCCGGCCGGTCTATTGCACCAAGATCGCCTCCAAGCTGGCGCGCACCTACACCGACCGTCACGGGCTGAAGGACGTGGTGCGCGAGACCGTCGGCGTCGACCTGTCCAAGGCCCAGCAGTCGTCCGACTGGGGCACGGCCGAGCTGACCCAGGCCCAGCTGGACTACGCCGCCTCGGACGTCCTTTATCTGCACGCGGCCAGGGCCCGACTGGACCAGATGCTGGCGCGCGAAGGGCGCACCCAGCTGGCGGCCCAGTGTTTCGACTTCCTGCCGACGCGTTCGGCGCTCGACCTTGCCGGCTGGGACGAGGTCGACATCTTCGCCCACAGCTAGGCCGCCCCGTGACGGACCCGCGAGACACCCCCGCCACCCGCGCCGACGAGGCCCGCGTCGCCCAGGAGGGCCGGCGCTGGCGCGCCCACTCGCGCCGGGTGCGGCTGTATCGCCGGGTGCTGCCGATCATCATGCTGGTTCTGGCGGGCGGCGCCCTGACCTGGACGGTGTTCCGCACCGTCATGTCGGGGGTGGAGCGGCGCGCCACCCAGGGCCAGGAGGTCCGGCTGGACAATCCGATGTTCCACGGCCAGGACGCGCAGGGACGCTCTTTCGTCATCGGCGCGCAAGGGGCGGTGCGGGACGGAGCCACCGGCCATTTCCGCCTGATCGGCCCGGCGCTGAAGCTGAACCTGGGCGGGCGCAAGGTCACCGAGATGACGGCGGACGGCGGAACCTACGACGAGGCGGCCCGCACCGTGACGATCGGCCCGAACGTGCGCATCTCCGACGGCGGCTCGGGCTTCGTCCTGACCACGCCGGAAGCGGTGGTCGACACCCGCACCGGCATCATCACCGGTTCAAAGGGCGTTCAGGGAGCCGGCCCTATTGGAACCATCAACGCTTCGTCCTATGCGATCTACGACCAGGGCCAGCGGGTGGTTTTCAACGGCCAGGGCGATAACAAGATAAGGGGGACGATAAATCCCTCCGGATCAGGCGGATGACGGCGATGAAGATGAAGATGCTGGCGGCGGCGACCGCCCTGACCGTCCTGGTCCTGCCGAGCGTGGGCGACGCCCAGAGCGGAAGCGCGGCCGGCCGGACCTCGAACCAGCCGATCGCCTTCGGCGCCGATTCGGGCGAGCAGACCGCCGAGACCATCTCCCTGCGCGGCCGGGCCGAGGTGACCCAGGGCGACAACCGCCTGCGCGCCGACGCCATCACCCTGTACCGCGACGCCTCGGGCGACCCGGATCGGGTGGAGGCGACCGGAACCGTCTATTTCGTGACCCCGACCCAGTCGATGCGCGGCGACCGCGCCGTCTATTCCATCGACGGCGGCGAGGTGGTGGTGACCGGCAATGTGGTCCTGACCCAGGGTCGGAACGTCCTGACGGGCGGCCGGCTGACCTACAACGTCAACACCGACGCCGCGACCATGGCCGCCCCGCGCGGGTCGGCCGGCAACCGCATCCAGGCGTCTTCTACCCCAACGGCAACTGAGGCCTTTCGGCCGGACTGAGCAGATTTGGCGCGCAAGGAACTCTCCGCCCTGAACCGTGACGAACCGGCCGCCGCGAGGTCGAGGCCGCGCCCGCAGACAAGGGCCTGCGGGTGCGCAACATCGCCCGCGCCTTCGGCCAGCGGCAGGTGGTGCGCGACGTCTCCCTGACGGTCCAGCGCGGCGAGGTCGCGGGCCTGCTGGGTCCCAACGGCGCGGGCAAGACGACCTGCTTCTACATGATCACGGGCCTGATCCCGCCCGACGCCGGCTCGATCTGGCTGGACGGCGAGGACATCACCGCCCAGCCCATGTACCAGCGCGCCCGCATGGGCTTGGGCTATCTGGCGCAGGAGGCCTCGATCTTCCGCGGCATGACAGTCGAGCAGAACATCCGCGCGGTGGTCGAGCTGAACTATCCCAAGGCCAGCATCGAGGCCGAGACCTCGCGCCTCTTGGGCGAACTGCACATCGAACACCTGCGCCACGCCCCGGCCACGGGCCTGTCGGGCGGGGAACGGCGCCGGGTCGAGATCGCGCGCGCCCTGGCGGGCCGGCCGCCGTCCTTCATGCTGCTGGACGAACCCTTCGCCGGCATCGACCCCCTGGCCATCGCCGACATCCGCTCGGTCATCCGCTACCTGGCCGGCCAGGGCATCGGCGTGCTGATCACCGACCACAATGTGCGCGAGACCCTGGAGATCACCGACCGGGTGTCGATCATCTCGGCCGGATCCGTCCTGTTCGAAGGCACGGCCGACCAGGCCATCCACGACCCCGAGGTCCGGCGCGTCTATCTGGGCGAAATGTACGGCTGATCGCGCGTGCGCCCTTCCCCTGCCGGCCTGACGCTGATTTTATCGGGACGACGCCGCGTCGCCACGATTTGGTCGTGTCTGCGGGGCCTGTGATCGAAGCCGGGCGCCTTCCATGATCGGGCCCACCGAAAGAGACCGAATGCGTAAACTGCTCCTCGCGGCTGCGCCGCCCTCGCCCTCGGCGGCTCCGCCGCCGCCGTCGCCAGCCAGACCCCGCGCAACGAAACCTTCCGCATGCTGGAGCTGTTCGGCGACGTAGTGGGCATCGTCGAGCGGCTTTACGTCGTTCCGGTCGACAACAAGAAGCTGATCGAGGCGGCGCTCAGCGGCATGATGACCGCGCTGGATCCGCATTCGAACTATCTGCCGCCCGACAGCTATGGCGATCTGCAGGAGCGGACCACCGGCCAGTATTCCGGCGTCGGCCTGACCATCACCTCGGAAGGCGGCCTGGTGAAGGTGATCTCGCCGATGGACGAGAGCCCGGCGGCCCGCGCCGGCGTACAGGCGGGCGACGTGATCAGCGCCATCGACGGCCAGAACGCGGCGGGCCTGACAGTCAGCCAGGTGTCGGAAAAGCTGCGCGGCGAGGTCGGCACCAGCGTCAAGGTCACCTTCCTGCGCGACGGCGAGGACCCGCTGGAGGTCGTGCTGACCCGCGAGGTCATCAAGGTCCAGTCGGTCACCGGCCGGGTCGAGGGCGACTTCGGCTATCTGCGCGTCTCGACCTTCAACGAGAACACGGGCCGGGAACTGACCGAGGCCATCAACAAGATCAAGGCCGAGAAGCCGGGTGTGAAGGGCTATGTCCTGGACCTGCGCAACAACGGCGGCGGTCTGCTGACGGCGGCGATCGACGTGTCGGACGCCTTCCTGGAACGCGGCGAGATCGTCAGCCAGCGGGGCAGGAAGCCCGAGCAGATCGAACGCTATTCCGCCAAGCCCGGCGACCTGACCGGCGGCCTGCCGCTGGTGGTGCTGATCAACTACGGCTCGGCCTCGGCGTCCGAGATCGTCGCCGGCGCCCTGAAGGACCACGAACGGGCGACCGTCGTGGGCCTGACCAGCTTCGGCAAGGGGTCGGTGCAGACGGTGATCCCGCTGCGCCAGGGGCAGGACGGCGCCCTGTCGATCACCACGGCGCGCTACTACACCCCGTCCGGCGCCTCGATCCAGAAGATCGGCATCGAGCCGGATTACGAGGTGGCCCGGTCGGCGGCCGAGGCGCGCATCGTCTCGCGCTCCAGCTTCATCTATTCCGAGGCGGCCTACGCCACCGCGCTGGACGCCTCCATCGGCGCCGAACGCAAGGGCGCCCACACCCCGCGCGAGGCGCCGGGCGAGGACTATCCCAAGGACAAGGACTATCAGCTGGAGCGCGCCCTGGACCTGCTGCGCGCCGGCGGCGACCTGTCGAAGCTCGGCGCGCCGCCGGAAGGGATCGTGGTCACGGAGCCCGGCTCGGAGCCCAGGCCGGACCAGGCCCCGGCGGACGAACCGGAGACGGACGAGGAGCCGTAGAGCGAAGACCAGTCGGCGCTACAGGCAGGCCAGCAGGTCGTCTTGGATGGCCGAGGTCAGATCGCCCAGAAGGCCGCCATTCGGGTCGAAGGTCGTGACCTGAGCCTGATGGATCGCGTCCCGCCCTCCCCAGGTCGAGGGTGTAGTTCGTGCCATGAGCCCCAATGACAAGGCCCTGTTCCTGGGAATCGGAGGCATAGGGAGGCGGCGGCCGAAACGCGGCGATCCTTTCCACTGCTCTTCGCAGTTGAGGACAGTCGGATTCGTCGAGCCATGCATCGAAGGACTGATCCGTCTGTCCCGGGAGCCCGTCATGTCGGCGAACGACATGCGCCACCCAATAGGCGGCGGGAGCGCCCCTAGCGGCGGGATAGGGCGAGCGTCGCCAGAACCGGGCCTCCAGCCTGTCGGCAAAGCCGAACCCGCCCCGGCCGCCTTTCAGAGCGAAGAGTTCCCTCTCGCTCCATCCTTGGGGCAACGGCGGGAGGGAAGGCGAGGTCTGGAGGAGGATGGCGGCCAGAAGGGAAATCATACGTTTCCTCGGTGCAGTTTCCCGACACCCTGCCCTCCGCACGCTCGATCAGAAAGGGCTCGTTTAAGACAAGCCGCCACTTCGCTGGAGCTTGATTGGGCGCCTTGCGGACGATGCGAAAGGGGATTCGACATTTCCCTTGTTTTCCGTCATAAGCCGCCGCTTCCGACGCAAGTGAACCTCGCGTCTCCACCTGAACGACCCCGGCCCGCCGGACGAGTCAGGCGAGAACCCCCTGTCGACGTGATCGTCCACAGGGGCCGTTGTCGTATGGAGCCGTTTCACCCGTCGCAACGAGGTAGTGAATGTTCGAGGCTCTGAACGAGCGGCTGACAGGCGTCTTCGACCGGATCACCGGGCGCGGCGCCCTGTCCGAAAAGGATGTCGCCGAGGCGATGCGCGAGGTGCGCGTGGCCCTGCTCGAGGCCGACGTCGCCCTGCCGGTCGTCAAGGAATTCATCGCCTTCGCCACCGAGCGCGCCACCGGCGAAGAGGTCATCCGCTCGGTCAAGCCGGCCGACCAGGTGGTCAAGATCGTCTATGACGGCCTGATCGAGATGCTGGGCGGCGAAGAGCCGGTCCCGCTGAACACCAACGCCAATCCGCCCGCTGTGGTGCTGATGGCCGGCCTGCAGGGCTCGGGCAAGACCACGACCTCGGCCAAGCTGGCGCTGCGCCTGACGAAGTTCGATCGCAAGAAGGTCATGATGGCCTCGCTGGACACGCGCCGTCCGGCCGCGATGGAACAGCTGGCGACCCTGGGCAAGCAGATCGAGGTCGCTACCCTGCCCATCGTTCAGGGCGAGAGCGCGGTCCAGATCACCCGCCGGGCGCTGCAATCGGCCAAGCTCCAGGGCTTCGACGTCCTGATCCTGGACACCGCCGGCCGCATCACCCTGGACGAGGGGCTGATGAACGAGGTGGCCGAGGTCGCCGAGATCGCCAGGCCGGTCGAGACCCTGCTGGTCGCCGACAGCCTGACCGGCCAGGACGCGGTGCGCACGGCGTCGGCCTTCCACGCGCGCCTGCCGCTGACCGGTCTGGTCCTGACCCGCGCCGACGGCGACGGGCGCGGCGGCGCCATGCTGTCGATGCGCGCCGTCACCGGCCTGCCGATCAAATATCTGGGCGCCGGCGAAAAGGTCGATGCGCTGGACGTGTTCGACGCCCGCCGCGTCGCCGGCCGCATCCTGGGTCAGGGGGACATCGTCGCCCTGGTCGAAAAGGCCGCCCAGGACCTGGACCAGGCCAAGGCCGAGAAGATGGCCAGGAAGCTGGCCAAGGGCCAGTTCGACCTGGACGACCTGGCCGGCCAGCTGCAGCAGATGAAGCGGATGGGCGGGCTTCAGGGCATCATGGGCATGCTGCCCGGCGTGGCCAAGATGAAGGGCCAGATGGCCGAGAGCGGCATCGACGACCGCATGATCCTGCGCCAGGAAGCCATCATCTCCTCGATGACCAAGGCCGAGCGCAAGAAGCCGGACCTGCTGAACGCATCGCGCAAGAAGCGCATCGCCGCCGGCGCGGGCGTCGAGGTCCAGGACGTCAACCGGGTCCTGAAGCAGCACCGCCAGATGGCCGACGTGGTCAAGTCGATGGCGCGCGGCGGACCCAAGAAGATGCAGCAGATGGCCGCCATGCTGGGCGGCCTCGGCGGCGGCGGCGGGCCGGACATGGCGCGCCTGAAGGCCCTGGGCGGCGGCAAGACGCCGGAACCCAGCGCCGACGAACTGAAGGCCATTCAGGACCGGCTCGCCGGACTGGGTGGCGGTCAACTTCCGAACCTGCCGGGAGGGCTTCCAGGCCTTCCGGGCTTCCCCAAGAAAAACTGATCTGATCTAGAAAGAGACTGACAATGCTGAAGATTCGTCTGGCCCGCGGCGGCGCCAAGAAGCGCCCCTACTACCACATCGTCATCGCCGACTCGCACTCGCCGCGCGACGGCAAGTTCATCGAGAAGGTCGGCAGCTACAACCCGATGCTGCCCAAGGACGGCGAGACCCCGCGCGTCGCCCTGAAGGTCGAGCGCATCGCCGAATGGCTGGGCAAGGGCGCCCAGCCGACCGACCGCGTCGCCCGCTTCCTGTCGCAGGACGAGACCCTGGGCGCCAAGGTGAAGTGGTCGCAGGGCAACAACCCGAACAAGGCCCAACCGGGCAAGAAGGCCCAGGAACGCGCCGCCGAGCGCGCCCAGCGCGAGGCCGACCGCCTGGAAGCCGAAGCCGCCGCCAAGGCCGAGGCCGCCGAAGCCGCCGCCAAGGCCAAGGAAGAGGCCGAAGCCGCCAAGAACGCTCCGGCCTCTGAAGAGGCCCCGGCCGAAGAGGCGCCCGCCGCCGAAGCCGCTGCTGAAGAAACCCCGGCCGCCGAAGAAGCGACCGAGGAAAAGGCCGAAGGCTGAGTCCTTCGGTTCTGACATGAGAACGGCGGCTCCTTCCGGAGCCGCCGTTTTTCGTTTGATCCTCTCCCGCTTGCGGGAGAGGCGGCCCGTCGATCGGCGCAGCCGATCCAGGGTCGGAGAGGGGAGTCTTCTCTCAAGTAGAAACTTCCCCCATCGTCACGCGTGTCGCTGCGCGCCACGACGCGACACTTCCCCCGCGCCGGGGGAAGATCGAGGAGGACGGCATGACCACAGATAGCAGACTCATCCTCGTCGGCCAGGTCGGCGGCGGCTTCGGCGTCAGGGGCGAGGTGCGGGTGACCGCCTTCACCGCCGATCCGCTGGCGTTGACCGCCTATGGGCCGCTGCTGCGCGCCGACGGCTCGGTGGGCCTGACCCTGACCTCGGCGCGACCGGACAAGAACGGGGTCGTCGGCCGGGCCAAGGAGATCGCCACCAAGGAACAGGCCGACGCCCTGCGCGGCCTGAAACTGCACGTGCCCCGCGACCGCTTCCCCGAACCGGAGGAGGACGAATTCTACCTGGCCGATCTGATCGGGCTTCAGGCGCGCGACGGCGACGATGCGGCGATCGGCGTGGTCAAGGCGGTGCAGAACTTCGGCGCCGACGACATGCTGGAGATCGCGCCCGCCGCCGGGGGCCGACCTGGTATCTGCCCTTCACCCGCGACGCCGTGCCCGACATCCGCCTGGCCGAGGGCTGGCTGCGCGTCCTTCGCCCGGTCGAGGTCGGAGAGCGCGAGCCGGACTGAATGCGCTCACTATGCGTCATTCCGGGGCGTCCGCAGGACGAACCCGGAACCCAGGAGGATGGCTCCAGCGCCGAACGCGGCTTGGCGCCTGGGCTGCGGTCCTGGGTTAGGGGTTCTTCGCTTCGCTCAGCCCCGGAAGGACGATGGGGGATGAGGGACCGGCGTTGCTCCCTCAGAAGAAGGTCGTGTCGTCCTGTTTCTGCGCCTGGGGCGCCGAACGTGGCGGCTGGGCGGGACGTGAGGGCGCCGGCGGATTGCGCTGGGCCTGCGGGGTCTGGGGATTCGCACCCGGCTGCGGCGGCGCGACCTGGCCCGGCGGAACGGTCGCCGGCGCGCCGGAGACGTCGGGATAGGACATCGACGGCACGGACCCGGCGGCCGGGGCTTCGGACGCCTCGCCGATCCGGTCCGGCGCGCCGAGGTCGTCGCGGATGAAGGGCCAGCCGCGCGCATCGGCGCAGGCGCAGGCCTTGAGGAAGCCCTGGCGGTCGCGCCACAGCACCAGCGGGCGGGCGTCCTCGACCCCCGACGGCTCCAGCAACTCGGTCAGGCGCGCGTCGAAGCGGCGGGCGCCCTCGACCACCGCCTCGCGCGCCAGGTTCCCGTCGGCCGGCGTCACCCCTTGCGCGGTCCAGCTTCGCGGCGGCGTCGCGGTCCAGCGCTGGAACAGCCGCCAGTCGCGCGTCAGCCACAGCTCGGCCACCGTGGACCGTTCGGCGGCGGTGGACTGGGGCGCGCCCTCTCGGTCGGGCCGGGCGAAGAAGATGAACCGCGGCTCGGCGCCGCCGGCGCGCAGGCGGGGCGCCTCTTCGCGCAGATAGCGATCCATCGCCGCGCTGTCGCGCCAGCCGACGACATAGACCGCCTGCCCGCCCGCGCCGTCCGAGACCCAGGACGACTGGTCCAGCAGTTGCTGAATCTCGGCCTGATTCTGCGTCACCGTCACCGGCTGGAACCGGGCGAAGAAGTTCCAATAGGCCCAGTAGCCGACGCCCATCAGGATCAGGGCGGTGACCGCCGTCAGGATCGACCAGATCAGAACACGCCGCATCGAAACGCCTCCCCCAGCTTCGCTGTACGCGATCCTAACGCACGAAGGGACGATTCCGTTGTCGGCCGGCATGAATCAGGGGCGCCAGCCGGTGGTCTGGGCGACCTCGCTGTCGTCGGCCAGGGCTCTGCGCGTCTTTTTGACCTCGGCCCAGGCGGCGCGCAGAAGTTCGGGCACGCCCTCGCCGGAGACGCCGGAGACCAGCATCGGGCGGCGGCCGGCGACGGCCTCCAGCTCGGCGGCCTTCTCCTCGCGCATCTCGGGGGTCAGGGCGTCGATCTTGTTCAGCGCCAGGATTTCGGCCTTGTCGGCCAGGCCCTCGCCATAGGCCTCCAGCTCGCCCCGGATGATCCGGTACGCCTCGACCACGTCGTCCTGCGTCCCGTCGATCAGGTGGATCAGGCTGGCCGAGCGCTCTACATGGCCCAGGAAGCGCGTGCCCAGGCCCGCGCCCTCGCTGGCGCCCTCGATCAGTCCGGGAATGTCGGCGATGACGAACCGTTCCGAAGGCGACAGGTCGACCATCCCCAGGTTCGGCGTCAGGGTCGTGAACGGATAGTCCGCCACCTTGGGCCGCGCCGCGCTGGCGGCCGATAGGAAGGTGGACTTGCCGGCGTTCGGCAGGCCCGCCAGGCCGATGTCGGCGATCAGCTTCAGCCGCAGCCAGATCCAGCGCTCCTGGCCCTCCTGGCCCGGATTGGCGTGGGTCGGGGCCTGGTTGACCGGTCCCTTGAAGTGGACGTTGCCCCAGCCGCCGTTGCCGCCCTTGAGCAGCAGTTCGGCCTTGCCGGGCGTGTCCATGTCCAGCAGCACCGTCTCCTTGTCCTCGTCCAGCACCTGGGTGCCGACGGGGACCTTCAGCACCACGTCCTGGCCCTTGCCGCCGTGCATCTGGCGGCCTTGGCCGTGGGCGCCGGTCTGGGCCTTGAAATGCTGCTGGTAGCGGTAGTCGATCAGGGTGTTCAGCCCCTCGACCGCCTCGATCCAGACGTCGCCGCCCTTGCCGCCGTCGCCGCCGTCGGGCCCGCCGTTGGGGATGAACTTCTCGCGCCGGAACGACACGGAGCCCGCGCCGCCGTTGCCCGAGCGGATGTAGATCTTGGCCTGGTCTAGGAACTTCATCGGCGGCTTATGCCAAAAGACGGCGGCGAGGGCGAGGCGTGCGTCGTTAAGACCCGGTTAACCAAAGCAGCCGAGCGTTAACGCTCATGAAACCTTTGGCCTCGCCCGCCCTGGCCCGTCCGTTCGTCGAGACGACGAAGCCGGCCGTCGCGCGCGACTGGCCCCTGCGGCCCGAACGCGCCCAGACCGAAAGCGCCCAGACTGAACGGCCGCGCCGCGCCGAAGCGGGCGAGACCGTCGCGACCGAGGCCGCCAAGCGCCATCTGGAACAGCTGGCCGCCCATCTGCGCATCCTCCAGACCAGCGGCGCGGCCAATCCGGCGATGGCGGCGATGCTGGCCTATGAGATGAAGGCGGCGCTGGGGGCCTATGCGGCGGCCGGCGCCGTCGCGCCGCCGATCGTCGGGCTGGACGCGCTGCGCGCCCGCGACCAGGCGGCCCCGCCGCCGCGACGCGTCAGCGTGGTCGTCTAGAGCAGCGCCGAAATCGCCGCCCGCGCGGCCTCGCCCAGATCGGGGCGCTTCAGGGCCAGGGCGACATTGGCGCGCAGCAGGCCGATCTTGTCGCCGCAGTCGTGGGTGACGCCTTCGTATTCCACGGCGGTGAAGCTCTGGTCGGCCATCAGCCGGGCCATGGCGTCGGTCAGCTGGATCTCGCCGCCCGCGCCCTTTTCCTGGGTCGCCAGCAGGTCGAAGATTTCCGGCTGCAGGATGTAGCGGCCCGAGATCGACAGGTTTGACGGCGCCGTGCCTGCGGCGGGCTTTTCCACCATGCCCTTCATGACGATGCGGGCGCCGTCGCGGCTGACCGGATCGACGATGCCGTATTTGTGGGTCTGGTCCTCGGGCACCGACTCCACGCCGATGATGTTGCCGCCGGTTTCCGCATAGACCTGGGCCAGCTGCTTCAAGGCGCCGGGCTGGGAATCCACGATCACGTCCGGCAGGATGACGGCGAAGGGTTCGCGGCCGATGATGTCGCGGGCGCACCAGACCGCGTGGCCCAGGCCCTTGGGCTGCATCTGGCGGGTGAAGCTCATTTCCCCGGCGGTCGCCAGTTCGGCGTTCATCATGGCCAGGATGTCGGTCTTGCCCTTGGCCTCCAGCTGGGCCTCGAGCTCGATCTGGTGGTCGAAATAGTCCTCGATGGCGCCCTTGGAGCGTCCGGTGACGAAGACGATGTGCTCGATGCCGGCCTCGCGCGCCTCTTCCACGATGTAGGAGAGGATGGGCCGGTCGACGACGTTCAGCAGTTCCTTGGGCGTGGTCTTGGTGCCCGGAAGGACACGGGTGCCGAGGCCCGCGACGGGCAGCACGGCCTTGCGCAGGCGCGCGGGAGTGGAAGTCATGTATGATCCTGACAGCTGTCCCGCCCCTTCTAGCCGGTGCGGACCGGCGAAAGAAGGGGCGGAACGGCCATCGGTTCCCGTCAGCTGGCCGGGCGCTGCATCGGGGTCATGGCCTGGGCGGCGGCGCGCTGGGCGACCAGGTCGGCTTCCGGCAGCGGGATAAGGCCGCGATCCTGCAGATAGCCGCCGCGACCAGCGGCGCCCTCGGACAGGAATTCCTGAACGAACTGCGCCAGGCCCGGCGTCACGCCGACATGGGCCTTCTTCACATAGATGTAGAGGCTGCGCGACAGCGGATAGGAGCCGTCGGCGATGGTGTCGGCGTTCGGCTCGACGCCGTCGATGGTCTCGGCCTTCACCGTGTCCAGGTTCTGCTCGAGGAAGGAATAGCCGAACACGCCCAGCGACCCCGGCGTGCGGGTCAGGGTCTGGACGATGGCGTTGTCGTTCTCGCCCGAGTCGATCCAGGCGCCGTCCTCGCGCAGGGTGTGGGCGATGGCTTCGAAGCGGTCCTTGTCGCTCTCTTCCAGGGCGGCCGCCGCCGGCACCAGCTTGGCGCCCGGCGTCATGCCCAGCTCCAGGAAGGCGTCGCGCGTGCCCGAGGTGGGCGGCGGGCCATAGACCTGGATGCGCTGGTTCGGCAGGCCGGGGTTGACCTGGTTCCAGGTCTTGGCCGGATTGGTCACGAAGGCGCCGTTCGGGCCGGGCACTTCCTTGGCCAGGCCTTCGTAGAGGTCGTTCAGTTCGAAGTTGAAGCTGTTGCCGCTGCGCGCCGTGGCGATGACGATGCCGTCGAAGCCGATCTTCAGCTCGACGATCTCGGTGACGCCGTTCTTCTGGCACATGTCGAACTCGGACGCCTTCATCGGGCGCGAGGCGTTGGCGATGTCGGGCGTGGTCGGGCCGACGCCCTGGCAGAAGGCCTGGATGCCGCCGCCGGTGCCCAGGCTTTCGACTCGCGGCGCGGCGCCGCCCGAACTGCGCGCGAAGGTCTCGGCCACGCGGGTCGAGAAGGGGAAGACCGTCGAGGAGCCGGCCGCCCAGATACCCGCGCGGGCTCCGCCGCCGGCGCCGGCGCCATTGTCCCCGCAGGCCGCCAGAGCCAGCAGGGCGGCCGCCGAGGCGGCGAGTTTCAGAGTCCGGATCATCAAGGCTCTCCCTGAGCGTCGTGTTCGCGACGCTTAGAGCAGAGGATTGTGAAGGTTTTGCGCTTGCGCCCGACGGGTCAGAGCAGGCGCTTGCGCATGACCTGGGACAGGGTGTCGATCAGGGTCACGGCGACGACGATCACGATGGCGATGGCGGCGACGCGGCTGTAGTCGAAGGCCTGGATGCTCTCGAACAGGGTCTGGCCGATGCCGCCCGCGCCGATCAGGCCCAGCACGGTGGCCGCGCGGCTGTTCGATTCGAAGCGGTACAGGGCGAACGAGGTCCACAGCGGCGCGACCTGCGGGAAGACGCCCCAGACGATCTCGTGCAGCTGGCCCGCCCCGGTGGCGCGCACGCCCTCGACCGGCCCCTTGTCGATCGATTCCACGGCTTCCGAGAACAGCTTGGCCAGAACCCCGCCGGTGTTCAGCGCCAGGGCCAGCACGCCGGCCAGCGGGCCCAGGCCCACCGCGACGATGAACAGGGTGGCGATGACCAGGTCGGGGATCGAGCGCAGCAGGTCCATGACCCGGCGCACGATGAAGACCATCCAGCCGGGCGCGATGTTGCGCGAAGCCATCAGGCTGAGCGGCAGGGCCAGGAAGACGGCCAGGAAGGTGCCCCACAGGGCGATCTGCACCGTCAGCCACATCTGACCGGCCAGGCTGGCCGTCGGCTGGGTGAAGATCGCCTTGAAGGAGGTCCAGAAGTCGCCGGGCGGGAAGATGGCGCCCCAGTCGGGCTGCAGCAGTTCGGCGCCGTAGGTCGAGATGTTCTCGGAGCCCGAGAACAGCCGACCGAAATTCTGCATGTCGACCTTGCCGAAGCTGGCGATCAGCACGATCGCCAGGCCGCCCCATAGCAGGACGTCGAAGGCCAGGGCCGAGGCCGAGCGCTTGGGCGGATTGGGGATGGCCGTCGGGCTCACGCCGCCCTTGACCGCCATGTCCACGCGCGCGTCGGTCAAGGCTGGACCTCGCGCTTGGCGCGCAGCGCGGCCAGTTCGCGCTCGGCGGCGGCGACGCCGGCCTGGTCGTTCTTGGCGCGGGCTTCGCCCAGCTTCTGGTCGGCCACCATCTCGCGCACCGGGTCCAGGTAGCTGTCGTCGGCGGCGCGGAACATCGAATAGTTCAGACCCGCCAGAACCTGGCGCTGGCGCTCGGCCTCGGGGCCGTCGCCCTGGCCGTAGGTCAGGAAGAAGCTGCGGATCTTTTCCTTCAGCGCCGGGTCCAGGTCCTCGCGGATAGCGATGCCCGATTCCGGGATGGGCGGCGACTGCCAGATCTCCTCGATCTGATCCGCCAGGCGCGGATTCTCGCGCCTCATGAAGATGGTGTTGACCGAGTTGGAGGTCGCCACGTCCACCACGCCGGTGGCCACGGCGAAGGCGTTGGCCTGATGGTTCGCCGACCGCACGGTCGAGAAGCACTGGGCCGGCACGATGCCGCGCGGATTGAACAGGAAGGTCAGCGGGGCCAGGGTGCCCGAGGTCGACTGGGCGTCGCCGATGCCGAAGCTGTAGCGCTTACCGCACGCCAGGACGTCGTCCAGGGTGATGCCCGAGCCCTTCCGCACGATCAGGGTGGAGGTGTAGCTGTCGCGCCCTTCCGGATCGACGATGCGGGCGATCACCTCGGCGTTGGAGCGGTCCACGGCCTCCAGCAGCGGCTTGGCCGACAGCCAGCCCACCTGGGTCTGGTTGAAGCGCATGGCCTCGATCAGGACGTTGTAATTGCCCGCGAAGAACGGCTTCACCGGCACGCCGATCGCCTTGGACATGTCGTCCAGCAGCGGCTGCCACAGCGGGCCGGACGAGGCCTGGCCCTCGGCCGACAGGATGGAGAAGGTCAGTTCGGACGGCGTCGCGCCGGCCGCCTTCTTCTCGTCGCCGCCTCCGCAGGAGGCCAGGCCCATCAGCGCCGCGGCGGCGCCGACGGCCGCGAACAGGCGGCGGGACAGGGTGCGAGGCTGGCTCATGCCTTGGTCTCCCAGAAGGCGTCCTCGAATTCGGGACCGTAGATTTCGATCAGGCGCGCCTGGTCCAGCGCGGTGGAGGGGCCGTCATAGACGACCTTGCCGCCCTGCAGGGCGATCACCCGGTCGCAGTAGCGGATGGCGTAGTCGACCTGGTGCAGGGTGACGATCACGCCCAGGCCGTCGCGCTGGTTCAGCTCGACCAGCAGCTCCATGACCTTGCGCGCCGAGACCGGGTCCAGCGAGGCCACGGGCTCGTCGGCCAGAATGGCCTTGGCGCCCTGGACGATGGCGCGGGCGATGGCGCCACGCTGCTGCTGGCCGCCGGACAGGGTGTTGGCCCTCTGGGCGGCGTAGTCGGAAACGCCGACGCGGTGCAGGGCCGCCATCGCCTTGTCCTTGTCGGCCTTGGGCCAGGCGCCCAGCAGCCCCTGCCAGGCCGGCAGCCGCCCCAGGGCGCCCAGCATGACGTTGGAGAACAGGCTCAGACGCCCGACCAGATTGAACTGCTGGAAGATCATGCCCAGCTTGCCGCGCGCCTTGCGCACCGCGCCGGTGACCCTGCCGTCCTTCTGCACCGTCTCGCCGAAGACCGAGATCGTGCCCTTGCCGGGATCGATCGACTGCAGGCCGGTGATCGAGCGCAACAGGGTGGACTTGCCCGAACCCGACGGTCCGATCAGGGCGACCATCTCGCCCGAGGCGACCTCGACCGAGACGCCGTCCAGCGCCTTTCGCGATCCGAAGGTCTTCGACACGTCGCGCGCCGAGACAAGCCCGGGAGCGGCGGCGGCTGCGGATGAACTCATGAACTCGCTGGAGAGGCTGTGGCGAAGGGCGCCGCAATACGCGGATGTGGCGTGTGGGCAAGTCTTAATCGCATGGACAGGACGATTTCGTCCAGTCTCGTGTCCGGCTCAGGCCGAGCGTGGGTCCTGGCGTCCGATCGCGGCGACGCGGGCGACATCGGCGGGGATCGGCAGGGCGGCCCGGGCGCGCTCCAGCGCCTCGTCCGCCATCGCCCGCGCCGGGGTCGCCAGGGCGTCCAGCGTCGACAGCGACAGAAGGCCCTTTCGCAGGCGCATGGCCACCGCCACGTCGCCCGAGCCGAAACGCGCGATCGGCCCGAAGACGTCGTCCAGCAGGTCCGCCTCCTGGATCGACGGCGCCAGCAGGCGATCGCATCGGGGCGCGTCCGGCCGCGCATGGGTCGCCCAGCCTTCCAGCAGCCGCACGCCGGCGCCGACGACCTGGATCGCCGTGCCCGGATCGTTGACCCCGGGGGACAGCGCCTTGGCCGCGATCTCGCCCAGCACGATCAGGCCGAAGCGGGGATCCTGGTCGTAGGATCGGGAATCGCCGACGGCGAAGGCCGAGCGGAAGTCCCCCTGCGCCGCCTCGTCGCAGCGGGGCAGGTCGACCCGCGCCAGGACCTCGCCCCGCCGCACGAAGGCGCCCGGCGCCGCCACGACCTCGACCTGGCAATCGTGCTGTTCGGCCACGCCCTGGAGGCGGTCCGGATCGACGTTCTGAACATAGCCCGTCGAGACGGCGGTCACGTCCACGCCCGTCTCCAGCCGCCCACGCCGCCCGCCCAGCCACGGCGTGTCGCGGCGCTGATCCAGCGCCTGGCGCGCCTGGGCCTCCACCAGGTCGATCATGTGTCCGACCCGCGCCAGGCTGGACAGGCGGTTGATCCACGCCAGCAGGCGAAAGGCCACCAGCACGACCACCGCCAGGCTGAACAGGAACAGGATCGCGCGCCCGCCCTGGCCGTAATAATGCGCATTGATCGCCGTCACCGACACGATGGCGTAGAAACACCCCGACGAAGGTGGCCAGCGACTTCTGCGTCTCGCCGTCGCTGGTGACCAGGGCGGCCACGCGCGGGCTGGCCGCGCTGGACACAGACGTATAGGCCGTCACCATCGCCCCCACCGAGAAGGTCGCCACGCTCAGCAGGCTGGAGGCCAGGATGGTCAGGATCGACTCGACCGACGGTCCGCCCAGGCGCTCGGCCATGTCCTTGG
Source organism: Brevundimonas albigilva (assembly GCF_023503965.1). Taxonomy (GTDB): domain Bacteria; phylum Pseudomonadota; class Alphaproteobacteria; order Caulobacterales; family Caulobacteraceae; genus Brevundimonas; species Brevundimonas albigilva. Next base: position 1,450,115 of record NZ_CP097298.1, read on the forward strand.
GCACCCACGGCGCCAGGAACACCGCCAGCAGGGAGGCCGCCACGCCCAGGCCGGCGTAGGCCGACGCCCGCACCCACAGTTGGCGCCGAAAGCGACGCCAGAAGAAAAGCCAGCGGTTCATGAATCCTCCGCCCCCTCAACGAAGCTGAGCCGTGACGGTTGCGGCGGTCCCGTCAGCGCCGGGTCGGGCTCAACGCAGCCACGGCGCCGGGTCGATGGGACGTTCGTCGCGGCGAAGCTCGAAATAGACGTCGCCGTCCGGTCCGGTGCGGCCCAGCGCCTGGCCGTCGGCGACGCGGGCGTCGGCCTGGACGTCCAGCGTCTCCAGCCCCGCGATCACCGCGCGCCAGCCCGGCCCCAGGTCCAGGATCACCACCTGGCCCCAGCCGCTGAGCGGCCCGGCGTAGGCGACCTTGGCCTCGGCCGGGGCGGCGACGACGGCCCGGTCGGCGCGCCAGCGCCAGCCGCTGGTCCCGTCGCCATAGGTCTGGGTCGGGCCGGTCCTGACCGGCGGCGTCAGCCGGCCCCGCCCGGCGGGAAGCGGCGCGGTCTCCGGGGCCGCGGCCACGGTCGCCGGCACGGCGCCGCCCAGCTCGCGGATCCGCCGTTCCAGCACGCCCGCTGCGCGTTCGGCGGCGCGGGCCTCGGCGCCCAGCACCGCGCTGAGCGCGCTCTTGCGGTCGCTGAGCGACTGGATTTCGCCGCGCAGGTCGCCTTGCTCGCTCTCGCTGGTCAACAGTTGTTCGGACGACAGCACCGCCAGGCGGCGCACGCGCATGATCTCGTCCTGGCGCGCCTTCAGCGTGGCGGCCTTGGCCTGGAGGTCGGGCGTCATGGCCTTGAGCAGGATGGCGGCGCGCACCGTGTCGACCGCCTTGTCGGCCGGCACCAGCAAAGGCGGCGGCGGCCGTCGGCTCATCATCTGCAGGGCGCTGAGCAGGCGGGTCTGGGCGCCGCGCTCGCGCGCCATGTCCGCCACCAGCGTCGCCTCCTGGCGGCTGAGCTGGGCCAGGCGCGCGCGTTGGACCTCCACGCGCCCGTCGCCGGTCGCCGCCTCGGCGCGCAGCGAGGCCAGGCGGCGCTCCAGCCGGGCCAGTTCGTCGCGCGCCGCGTCGGCGTCGGCCCGCAGGCGGCGCGCGCGGGCGGTCTCGTCGCGGAACTCGGCCTGGAGACGGGCCAGTTCGCTCTCCGGCGCCGGGCGGCCCGAGGCGGCGGGGGCGACGGCCAGGGCCGTCAGCAGCAGGGCGGGAACCAGGGCGCGGCGCATCTCAATCGCGATGATAGGGCGATCCGGCAGGAGGATGGTCACGGCCCGGTACAGCTGTTCGGTCAGCATGGCGCGCGCCAGGGCGTGGGGCCAGGTCTGGGGGCCGAAGGCCAGGGTCGAGGCCGCCGCCGCGCGCACGCTGTCGTCCAGCCCGTCGGCCCCGCCGATGGCGAAGACCACGCGCCGCTCGCCCTGGTCGCGCAAGCGGGCCAGATGTTCGGCGAACGCGCGCGACGAATAGGTGCGGCCCCGCTCGTCGCAAGCGATCAGATGCGCCCCTTCGGCCGCGGCCAGGATCAGTTCGGCCTCGGGCGCCTTGCCGGGCTTCTTCGGTTCCAGATCGACGAGGTCCAGCGGACCCAGGCCCAGGGCGCGCCCGGCCAGGGTGGCGCGCCGGGCGTAGTCTTCGGCCAGGACCGCTTCCGGGCCCCGACCGGGCCGGCCGATGGCGACGACGCCCAGCTTCACGACATCAGTCGCGCGCGGTGCGGTGGGCGGAATCGACCGCCCAGATCTTCTCGATGTTGTAGAAGGTGCGCACTTCCGGGCGGAACAGGTGCACGATCACGTCGCCGGCGTCGATCAGAACCCAGTCGCAGTGCGGCAGGCCCTCGACCTTGGCGCGGCCCAGGCCCTGTTCCTTCAGGGTGCGCAGCAGGTGGTCGGCGATGGCGCCGACGTGGCGGTGAGACCGGCCCGAGGCGACGATCATGGTGTCGGCCATGGCGCTCTTGCCCTTCAGGTCGATCAGGACGATCTCCTGGGCCTTGTCGTCGTCCAGGCGGGCCAGCAGCGCCTCTTCCAGCGGGGTGGCGCCGATCGGGCGCGGGGCGGATTCGCCGACGGGACCGTCGGTGTCGAAGCCGTCTTCGGAATGGAGGGGTTCGATGGGGTCCATCTCGTGCGCCGTGTTGGAGACGGCGGCGTCTTGCGTATCGTACGCGGGCGAGGGGGTCAGCGGAGGGCTCCGGGAGCGTTGACTTAAAGCGGTCCTCTAGCACGGATGGGCCGGATCGTGAACCGGCCATCCGATCAAGGCCGCGTCAGGACGGGACGACGCCCGCCCGCGCCGCGCGGATGGCGCTGGAGGAACGGGCGTTCAGGGGCGCCGTCAGATAGGTCCAGGCCGGGGCTTCCAGGCTGGGCAGCAGGCCCGCCTGCTCGGCCGGGACGCGGAAGCGGGAGAAGCGGGCCGCGGCCGGGGCGGTGCGGCTGTCCAGCAGCGATCCCGGCCGGGCGATCACCGCCACCGGCATCAGGCGCATGATGTCGGTCCAGCCCCGCCAGCGGTGGAAGTCGGCCAGATTGTCCGACCCCATCAGCCAGACGAAGCGGACCCCCGGATGGCGCGCGACCAGGGCGCGCAGGGTGTCGACGGTCCAGCGCACCCCGATGCGGCTCTCGAAATCCGAAACGATCATGGCCGGCCCCTGGGCCTGGCGCCGGGCCGAGGCCATGCGCGCGGCCAGCGGCGCGCTGTCGCGGACGGGCTTCAGCGGATTCTGGGGCGACACCAGCCAGACGACCCGGTCCAGGCCCAGCCGCCGCATCGCCGTCTCGGCCACATGGGCGTGGCCGTCATGGGCGGGATTGAACGAGCCGCCGAACAGACCGACCTTCATCCCCGGCGCCAGGATCAGGCCGTCGCGCAGCCCCCCGGGGCGGGGACCGCCGCCTTGGGGCGCGGAACCGGCGTGAAAGAAGGACAACGGCGTCTCGGACGGGGTTATGCTCAGCGGCGCCCTTACCACGCCCCCGAACGATCCGCATACCGATTTCTCCCCGTCAGACCGCCGCCTCGAACAGGGCGTCGCGGGCGACGTCGGCGTGGGTCATGGGGAACAGATGGCCGCCGCCGGCCACCGTCTCGACCGTGACGTGCGGCAGGCCGCGGGGATGGGCGGGCACGTGCGTCAGCGCGCCGTGCTGGGCCTTCAGGATGCGCACCGGGCCGCGATAGCGCCGCAGGGCCCGCCAGGGGTCGTGCGCCTGGGCCGCGTAGTTGGCCGCCTCCCACGCCGGGGCGGCGGCCAGGACGAAGCCGTCCGGCGTCTCGGCCAGGCCGTCGCTCAGATAGTCGGCCAGCACCATGTCGGGCCAGCCCTTGAAGGCTCCGCGTCCGCGATAGGCGGTCATGGCCTGCTCGCGGCTGTCGAACGCGGCGCGACGGCGCAGGGTGGCGGCCGCGATCGGGATGCGCGAGGCGAAGCGGTGCGCGAACGGAAGCTGGAAGGCGAGAACCGCCGAGCGCCGCCAGATCACCGGGTCGAACAGGACCAGGCTCGAGACCCGCTCGGGCCGTTCGGCGGCGGCCAGGAGCGACGCGGTCCCGCCCATCGAATGACCCGCCAGCACCACCGGGGGGCCGTCGATGGCCGCCAGCAACGCCAGCAGGTCGTCGCGGTGATCCAGCCAGCTGGTCTTGGGCCGGGCGAAGGTGGGCAGGGTGGAGCGCCCGTGACCCCGCAGGTCCGGCGCCCAGATCCTGAGCGAGGCCGACAGCGGCGACAGCAGGCTGCGATAGGTGGCGGCGTTGAAACCGTTGGCGTGCGAGAAGACCAGGTCCACCGGCCGGGCCGGGTCGCCGTAGTCCATCACCGCCATCGTCCCCGCGCCCCAGCGGTTAGCCACTGGGACGGACAGGCGGCGCGGCGGGGTCAGCAGCGCCGCGTCCACGATCACCCGGCCTCGCGGCAGGCGCCGCAGCGGCCGTGCGCCTCGATCGTGGTGCGGGCGATGGCGTAGCCGGCGTCGGCCGCCGCCGCGTCGATGACGCCCTGGTCCGGCCCGCTGATCTCGCGCGTGGCGCCGCAGCAGTCGCAGATCAGGAAGGCCGCGGCGTGGGCGGACCCGCCGTCGTGCTCGGCGCAGGCGACATAGGCGCTGATCGAGGCGATCCGGTGGGCCAGCCCCAGTTTCTCCAGGAACTCCAGCGCGCGATAGACGGTGGGGGGCTTGGCGGCCTGGCCGTCCTCGCCGAAGCGGGCGATCAGGTCGTAGGCCTTCACCGGCTCCCCCGCCTCCAGCAGCAGCCAGCACGCGGCGGCGCGGGGCGGTCATCCGCTCCCCGCTCTCGGCCGCGCGGCGTTCGGCCGCCTGCAGCGCGCGCGCCAGGGCGCCGCCGTGGAGGCCGGACAGGTCGTGGTCGTGGTCGCAGGCGGAACCCATGCGCCACAGCTAATGGCTGGCCGCCCCCGCCGCAACATGAACCGCGGCCGATCATGACGCGCGACGGTTTGCCGACAGGGCGGGCCTGGGCTAGAAGGCGCGCCTCTTTCCCCTCTCAAGCGTCCGGGCTTCCATGACCGACACCCTCCAATCGCCGCTCGAAGGCGCCGTCCTCTTCTACAAGCAGCCGGAGCCGCTGGATCCGGCCCAGCACCAGACCCTGGGCGTCAACGCCGCCGAAAAGCCCTACGCCTTCGTGGGTCAGACCAACTTCGTCCCGCTGACGGTGACCGAGTTCGCCGCCGCCGCCCTGTCCTATCCGGTCATCTTCATGGGCGCCCAGAAGCAGCCCGCCGCCGTCATGGGCCTGCGCAACGGCGAGAACCTGTTCGTGTCGCCCGAGGGCGATTTCCGCCCCGACGCCTACATCCCCGCCTTCGTGCGCCGCTATCCGTTCGTCTTCGCCGACGACAAGTCCAACCAGCGCCTGATCCTTTGCGTCGACCGCGGCGCCGACATCGTGGTCGAGGGCGGCCTGAACCCGCTGTTCGTCGACGGCCAGCCCAGCGACTACGTCAAGATGGCGATGGAGTTCTGCAACAGCTTCGAACAGGAGCGGGTGCGCACCGAATCCTTCGTCAAGCTGATGGAGGACCTGGACCTGCTGGAGGTGCGCGAGGCCAGCTTCACGCCGCGCAACCCGGACGGCACGGCCGGCGCGCCCCAGAAGCTCGCGGAATATTATGCGGTGTCGGAAGACAAGCTGAAGGCCCTGCCGGCCGAAAAGCTGGTGGAGCTGCGCGACAACGGCGCCCTGGGCCAGATCTACGCCCACCTGGTGTCGCTGCTGGGCTGGGATCGCCTGATCGCCATGACCCTGCTGCGTGCCGCGCCCCCGGTCGCCGCCAACGCCCGAGCGTCGACGGCCTGACGATCCGACGCCCCGCCGAGGATCGGCGGGGCGTTTTTCGTTTCAGCGCCCTTCGTCGGCGTAGATGGCGACGCGGGCCGGGCGCCCGGCGCCGGCCTGCCCGCGATACATGCCCGAGGTGTTCAGGGCGAAGGCGACCGCGCCGTCCCGGCCCATGACGATGACGCCCCCGTCGCCGCCGATGGCGGCCACCTCGGCGATCTCGGCCTCGGCGGCGGCCTGGACGGAGGCGCCCTCGGCGGTGCGGCGGCAGATGTCGCGCGCCACGGTGGAGCGGATGAAATATTCGCCCGAGCCCGTCGCCGAGACCGCGCAGCCGTCGGCGTTCGAGGCGTAGGTGCCGGCGCCGATGATCGGCACGTCGCCGACCCGGCCCCAGCGCTTGGCCGTCATGCCCCCGGTCGAGGTTCCGGCCGCGAGCCGTCCTTGGGCGTCCAGCGCGACGGCCCCGACCGTGCCGAACTTCTTCTCGTCCAGCGGCGGCGCGGGCTGCGTGGAGGCCAGGCCGCCGATCGGCGAGCCGGGCGCGCCGGCCGGCGGCAGGGGCGGCAGGGCCGCGCCCTGCTCCGTCAGCGCCCGGATCAGCTGGTCCCATCGACGCTGGGTGAAGAACCACGCCGGCTCGACCTGCTCCAGGCCCTGCGAGGCGGCGAAGGCGTCCGCGCCGGCGCCGATCAGCATGACGTGGGGCGAGCGCTCCATCACCGCGCGGGCGGCGGCGATGGGATGGCGGGTGGTGGTCAGGCCCGCCACGGCGCCGGCGGTCAGGTCGGGGCCGTTCATCACGGCGGCGTCCAGCTCGTTGCGCCCCGCGGCGGTGAAGACGGCGCCGCGCCCCGCGTTGAACAGCGGATCGTCCTCCATGACCTGGATCGCCGCCTGCACGGCGTCCAGCGCCGCCCCGCCGGATTCGAGCACGGCCGACCCGGCCTCCAGCGCCTTCTGGAGGGCCGCGCGATAGGCCGCGTCCTGTTCCGGGGTCAGGCTGGACCGCTCGATCACGCCCGCCCCGCCGTGGATGGCCAGCGACCAGCGCGGGGCGTCCCCGGCCGGCTGGGCGGCGGCGGCCGAGGCGGCCATCAGCGACAGGGCGGCGGCCAGCGCGACGAACTTCATGACGTTCCCCCTCGATCCGTCAGGACCGGTGATGCATCCGCTTCCAGATGCGATAGGCGACGATCGGGGCGAAACCGCAGACCAAGGCGGCGATCAGCACGACCCAGAAGCCGCCGCCCAGCCAGTATTCGCCCGCCAGCGCCCCGGCCCCGGCCGCCAGCAGCGGGCCGAGCCAGGGAAGCCAGTGCGGCGGCCGCATCCTCACCTAGGCGTCGACCTTGATGACGCCGCGCCGGATCTGGTCCAGCTCGATCGAATCGAACAGGGCCTGGAAGTTGCCGTTGCCGAAGCCCTCGTTGCCCTTCCGCTGGATGATCGAAGAAGATCGGGCCGAAGGTGTCCTCGGTGAAGATCTGCAGCAGCAGGCCTTCCTCGTCCGAGCCGTCGATCAGGATGCGGTTCTTGCGCATCCGCTCCACGTCCTCGCCGTGGTTAGGCAGGCGCTTGTCGATCAGTTCGAAATAGGTCTCGATCGTGTCCTGGAAGGCGACGCCGCGTTCGCGCATGGCCTCGACCGTCTCGAAGATGTTCTCGGTCGTCAGGGCGATGTGCTGGATGCCCTCGCCGTTGTAGCGGCGGATGAACTCCTCGATCTGGGAGTTCTCGTCCTGGCTCTCGTTCAGCGGGATGCGGATGGCGCGGTCGGGCGCGATCATGGCCTGGGAGAACAGCCCGGTCGCCTTGCCCTTGATGTCGAAATACTTCTGCTCCTCGAAGTTGAAGATCGAGTTGTAGAAGCCGGACCAGGTCCGCATCTGGCCCCGCCGCACGTTGTGGGTCAGGTGGTCCAGGATCTCCAGGCCGACCGAGTTCTTGCGCTCGGCCTCTTCCCAGCCCTCGATCTCGTCCCAGGCGTCATACAGGGAGCCGGCGTCGCCATACTGGTCGATGACATAGAGCAGGCTGCCGCCGATGCCCTGCAGGATATAGGGGTGGTCGCCCAGCGCCCCGCCGTTCGCGCCCTGGGCCGCCACGGCGCCCCGCGCCAGCGCGCCTTCGTAGGCGGCCTTGGCGTCGGTGGTGCGGAAGGCCATGCCATTGGCCGACGGGCCGTGATCCGTGGCGAAGTCCGCGGCCTGGCCCTTGGGCGAACGGTGCACCAGGAAGGAGATGTCGCCCTGCTTCAGGCGCACCACGTCGGTCTTCGGGTTCACGTGCGTCTGGGTGAAGCCCATGGTCTCCAGCCGCGAGATCATGGCCTCGGGCTCGGGGCCGGTGAACTCGACGAACTCGAAACCGTCGACGCCGAGGGGGTTGTCCTGGTCCAGCTGCTTCGCTGCATCGTTGGGGGGCATGTCGTGCATGATGCGTCTCCTGCCATGTCGTTGGGGCGGACTTACCCAGCCGGGGCCGCCGATTGGGCCGGAACCTAGTCGCCGAACGCCCGAACGCCAAGGCGAAGCCACGGGGAGTTGATGACGGCGTGCGCCCTCACCCCGGCAGAAGCCGGGTCGCCCACTCGGCGCCCAGCAGGAGACCGGCCGCCAGCGCGCCCAGCAGCGTTAGCCAGGCCGTGGCGACCGCCGCCCCGGCGATGACGAACAGGCCGTCCCGCTGGATCAGGCCGACCGACAGCAGGGCCAGGGCGATCGAGGGGATGGTGTTGGTCATCGGCAGGACGATGGTCAGGGTGGCCAGGATCATGAAGACCGCCGCCAGCTTCTCGCCCGGCCCGTCGGCGAAGCGGGTCAGGCGCGGCCGCGACAGCCGGTCGATCCAGGACAGCTTCGATTCCGCGAAGTCGGCCATCGCCTTCAGCCACGACCCCCTGGCCCGCAAATCCAGCATACAGCGCGGCAGCCAGGGCTCCTCGCGCCCGACCAGCAGCTGGGCGGCAACCAGGATGATGATCACCCCGACCACCTGCGGCACCCCGTAGAGACCCGGAACCAGGCAGGGAATGGACAGCAGCAGGATCAGCAGCCCATAGGCGCGCTCGTCCATCCGGTCGCGGATTTCGTGCAGCGTCAGGCCCCGGTCGCCGCCGTCGTCGGCCAGGCGGCGAAGCAGGCGCGTGACGTTGTGGCTGACGTCGTCTTTCTGTTCGGGCGTCCGGGCGTCGGTCATGGCGGGGATGTAGCGACGCCGCGTTCCGGCGTCGGATGACGCAATGTCGCAGCCCTGCTATCGGTTGCCGCAAGGGCGGCGCCGATGCGGACGCCGCCAGGGATTTCCCAGGGATTTCATGCTTCGCAAGCTCTACGACCGCGTCTTCGCCCTGGCGCGCAGCCGCCACGCCACGCCCGCCCTGGCCCTGGTGTCCTTCGCCGAAAGTTCGGTCTTTCCGATCCCGCCCGACGTCATGCTGGCGCCGATGATCCTGGCCCGGCCGGACCGGGCCTATGTCTATGCGGCCGTCTGCACGGCGGCCTCGGTGGCGGGCGGGATGCTGGGCTACGCCATCGGCTTCTTCCTGACCGACGTCGGGCTGATGCTGATGCGCCTGCTGGGCCATTCGGACGGACTGGCGCAGTTCCGCGCCTGGTTCGACGACTGGGGCCTGTGGGTCATCCTGATCAAGGGGCTGACCCCCATTCCCTACAAGCTGGTGACCATCGCCTCCGGCCTGGCGGCCTTCAGCTTCCCGGCCTTCGTGGCCGCCTCTGTCGTCACCCGCGGGGGCCGGTTCTTCCTGGAGGCCTGGGTCCTGAAGCGGTGGGGCCCCGCCATGCTGGCCCAGGTCGAAAAGCGGTTGGCGTTGTGGACGGGGATCGGCCTGGCCGTCCTGGTCGGCACCGTCGTCGTCGTGAAGCTTCTGTAAGTCGACGCGGACCGCGCGCCGGTCTAGAACCCGATCGATGAGAGCCGCCTATCGCCTCTGACCCGCTGGTGGACCGCCTTTGCGCTTGCGGCGTCGCTGGCCATGCTGGGCGCCGCCCACGCCTTCGAGCGGTTCGGCGGACTGGCGCCGTGCAATCTCTGTCTCAAGCAGCGCGAGGTCTATTGGGGCGCGGTGGCCATCGCCGTGCTGGCCACGGGCTGGACCCTGTTCAGCGGCGGCCGACGGGGCACGCCGCGCATCGCCGCCTTCCTGCTGGCCGCCGTCTTCGCCACCGGCGCGATCACGGCCCTGTTCCACCTGGGCGGCGAGCAGGGCTGGTGGGCCCTGCCCGCGACCTGCATGGGCGGCGCGTCGGTGGATGTCGACGCCCTGGCGGCCCTGGCGGCCGGAACCGCGCCCGCCGGCCCCCTGCCGTCATGCGGCGACGTGGCCTGGAGCTGGCTGGGCCTGTCGATGGCCGGATGGAACGTCCTGATCTCCCTGGCGCTTGCGACGTTCAGCCTGCTGGCCGCCAAGCGTCCCAAGGACGCCCGCGCCCCGCATCGAAAAGGCCTGACCATGAGCGACCGCATCCCGCTGCCCCGCCCCGGCCAGGGCGCCGACAAGGCCCGGATGGACGAGATCCTGCGCGTCGACCACGCCGGGGAATACGCCGCCGTCCTGATCTACCGCGCCCAGCGCGCGGTGTTCGAGGCGAGGAAGGGCCGCGAGGCGATCACCCACGACCTGGCCGAGATGCAGGACCAGGAGGCGGTCCACCTGGCCCGGTTCGAAAGGCTGCTGAACGAACGCAAGGTGCGGCCCACGGCGATGACGCCGGTCTGGCGGCTGGCGGCCTCGGCGCTGGGCGCCGGCACCGCCCTGATCGGCGAGAAGGCGGCCCATGCCTGCACCGAGGCGGTCGAAAGCGTGATCGAGCAGCATTACGCCGACCAGATCGCCGAGATCGGCGACCGCGACCCGGCCCTGGCCGCCGAGCTGAAGCAGTTCCGCGACGAGGAGCTGGCCCACCACGACCACGCGATCGAACACGGCAGCCGCGAGGCGCCGGCCTATCGCCTGCTCAGCGGCGTGATCAAGGCGGGCTGCAGGGTGGCGATCAAGGTCAGCGAGAAGGTGTGATCCCCATCGCCGTCACCCTCGGGCTCGACCCGAGGGCCGGCTTTTCCGCCGCTCTGCGTCCGCCTCAGGCGCACAGCCTGACCCGCATCCGATCCTCGGGTCGAGCCCGAGGATGACGGAGGGGTAAGGCCCCTCAATAGATCTCGAACAGCCCCGCCGCGCCCATGCCGCCGCCGACGCACATGGTGACGACGCCGTATTTCGCGCCGCGCCGCTTGCCCTCGATCAGCACATGGCCGGTCATCCGCGCGCCCGACATGCCGTAGGGGTGGCCGATCGAGATGGCGCCGCCCGAGACGTTCAGCCGGTCGTTGGGAATGCCCAGGGTGTCGCGGCAATACAGCACCTGCACCGCAAAGGCCTCGTTCAGCTCCCAGATGCCGATGTCGTCCACCGTCAGGCCGTGACGCTTCAGCAGCTTGGGCACAGCATAGACCGGGCCGATGCCCATCTCGTCCGGCTCGCAGCCGGCCACCGCCATGCCGCGATAGGCGCCCAGCGGCTGGAGGTTGCGCTTCACCGCCTCGCCGGCCTCCATGATCACGCAGGCCGAGGCGCCGTCCGACAGCTGGCTGGCGTTGCCGGCGGTGATGTATTCGCCCTGCTGGATCTCCTCGCCGCCGCCGAAGACGGGCTTCAGCGCCTTCAGGCCTTCCAGCGTCGTATCGGGCCGGTTGCCCTCGTCCTTGGACAGGGTGATCTCCTTCGACGAAGTCTCGCCCGTCGCCTTGTCCGTGACCAGCATGGTCGTGGTCATGGGAACGATCTCGGCGTCCAGCCGCCCCTCGGCCTGGGCCTGAGCCGTCCGCTGCTGGGACTGCAGCGCATACTCGTCCTGGCGGTCGCGGTCGATGCCGTAGCGGCGCGCCACCACCTCGGCCGTCTCCAGCATCGACATGTAGATGTGCGGCGACAGCTTCAGCAGGTCCTCGTCCTTGAAGCGGTGCAGGTTCATGTGCGGGTTCTGGACCAGGGAGATCGACTCCAGCCCCCGCCGACGGCCATCTTCTGCTGGTCGAAGATCACCTGCTTGGCCGCCGTGGCGATCCCCATCAGGCCCGAGGCGCACTGGCGGTCCAGGCTCATGCCCGGAACCGACGACGGCAGGCCCGCGGCCAGGGCGATCTGGCGCGCCACGTTGGTGCCGGTCGAGCCCTGCTGCAGGGCGGCGCCCATGACCACGTCCTCGATCTCGGCCGGGTCGACGCCGGCGCGCTGGACGGCGTGGCGCACCGCATGGGCGCCCAGCGCCTGCGCCTGGGTGTCGTTGAAGGCCCCGCGATAGGCGCGGCCGATCGGGGTGCGGGCGGTGGAGACGATGACGGCTTCGCGCATGGGTGGTTTCCTTCCGGGTCGGCGCGACGGCGTGCCGCGTCCTTGTTTCGGCGGAACTTTAGGCGCCTCTCCCCGCGTCAAGGCAAGCCCGGGAAATCGTCCCCAGCCCCGTCCCCAAGGAACTTGCCACAGAACACCAGATATAGCGGTCTAGCAAAATGTGATCGCTAAATAGGGGAAATTGCCCTTGGCGCCGGAAGCGACGAGTCGCATGGTGAACGCCTGTTCGGATTCGCTCTCCCGCCAAAGGTCCTCGCCCGATGAACGCCGTCACCCCGATCATCCGCGCCGACGCGCCCGGCCTGCTGACGCCCTCCGCCGCCTACAAGCCCTTCCGCTATCCGTGGGCGTTCGACATGTGGAAGAAGCAGCAGCAGGTCCACTGGATGCCGGAAGAGGTGCCGCTGGGCGAGGACGTCAAGGACTGGGCCTCGACCCTGAACGACAACGAACGCAACCTGCTGACCCAGATCTTCCGCTTCTTCACCCAGGCGGACATCGAGGTGCAGGACAACTACATGGAACGCTACGGCCGGGTCTTCAAACCGACCGAGGTGAAGATGATGCTGGCCGCCTTCGGCAATATGGAGACCATCCATATCGCGGCCTACGCCCTGCTGCTGGAAACCATCGGCATGCCCGAGAGCGAGTTCGGCGCCTTCATGGAATACGAGGCCATGCGGGACAAGCACGACTACATGGGCCAGTTCGGGGTCGACAGCGACGCCGACATCTGCCGGACCCTGGCCATGTTCGGCGGCTTCTCCGAAGGCGTCCAGCTGTTCGCCAGCTTCGCCATGCTGATGAACTTCCCGCGCCTGAATAAGATGAAGGGCATGGGCCAGATCGTGTCCTGGTCGGTGCGCGACGAGAGCCTGCACTGCGAGGGCATCATCAAGCTGTACCACGCCTTCAACAAGGAGACGGGCGCGGTGACCAAGGCGGTGGCCGACGACATCGTCGACTGCTGCCAGACGGTGGTGAAGATGGAGGACAAGTTCATCGACCTGGCCTTCGAAATGGGCGCGGTCGACGGCATGACGCCCGACGACATCAAGCAGTACATCCGCTTCATCGCCGACTGGCGCCTGCGCCAGCTGAAGCTGCCGGAAGTCTATGGGGTGAAGGAAAACCCCCTGCCCTGGCTGCAGTCGCTGCTCAGCGGCGTCGAACACGCCAACTTCTTCGAGGCCCGCGCCACCGAATATTCCAAGGCGGCGACGCAGGGGAACTGGCACGGCGCCGACGGCGTCTGGACCGAGTTCGACCGCATGATGGCCCGTCGCGACATGAGCCTGGTCGCGGGCTGACGACGGCCAGGCCTCAAGCAGCGCGAAGCGCGGTAGGCCGAAGGTAAAGCGGCCTCAAGCAGCGCGAAGCGCGGTAGGCCAAAGGAAAGTCATGGCGTATCTTCCTCGGCGAGGGAGATACGCCATGACCGACGAGATCGTCTTCTACACCAACCCCATGTCGCGCGGGCGCATCGTCCGCTGGATGCTGGAGGAGGTCGGCCGGCCGTACCGGACCGAGGTGCTGGACTATGGCACGACGATGAAGTCGGCCGACTATCTGGCGATCAATCCGATGGGCAAGGTGCCGGCCGTCGTCCACGGCGGCGTGACGGTGACCGAGGGCGCGGCCATCTGCGCCTGGCTGGCCGACGCCTTTCCCGAGGCGAAGCTGGCGCCGGCGGTCGATGACTCGAAGCGCGGCCTCTACTATCGCTGGATGTTCTTCGCCGCCGGGCCGGTGGAGGCGGCGGTCACCGCCAAGTCGCTGGGCCTGCTGGCCCCGTCCGACAAGTCGGCCACGGTCGGCTACGGCTCGTTCGACCAGACGGTCGACGCCCTGGAATACGCCGTGGAACAGGGCGGGCCCTGGCTGCTGGGCGACCAGTTCACCGCCGCCGACGTCTATGTCGGCAGCCAGGTCGCCTGGGGCCTGATGTTCAAGACCCTGCCCGAGCGCCCCGCCTTCCAGGCCTACGCCGCCCGGCTGATGGCCCGTCCGGCCGCCGTCCGCGCGAGAGAGATCGACGACGCCCTGATCGCCGAGATGAAGGCCGGCGCGTGAAGCGTCGGCGTCGCCCTGGTCGGCTACGGCTATGCCGGAAAGACCTTCCACGCCCCGCTGATCGCGGCGGCCGAAGGCCTGCGGCTGGACGCCGTCGTGTCCAGCCAGGGCGAGGCCGTGAAAGCCGACTGGCCGGATGCGAAGGCGGTCGCCGACCTGGACGCCGCCCTGGCCGATCCCGAGGTCGGCCTGGTCGTGATCGCCGCGCCCAATGCGCTTCACGCGCCGATGGCCCGCCAGGCGCTGGAGGCCGGCCGCGCCGTGGTCGTCGACAAGCCCTTCACCCTGACCGTGGCCGAGGCGCGGGGCCTGGCCGACCTGGCCCAGGCGCGCGGCCTGCTGCTGTCGGTCTTTCACAACCGCCGCTGGGACGCCGACTTCCTGACGCTTCAGGCCCTGATCGCCGCAGGGCGCCTGGGGCGCATCCTCCGGTTCGAGAGCCATTTCGATCGCTTCCGCCCGCAGGTGCGCGACCGCTGGCGCGAGGCGGACACGCCCGCGCGGGGGATCTGGTACGACCTGGGCCCGCACCTGATCGACCAGGCGCTGGTCCTGTTCGGCCGGCCGCTGGCGATCACGGCGGACCTGGCGATCCTGCGCCAGGGCGGGCAGGCGACGGACTACGCCCACGCCGTGCTGCGCTACGAGGATTTCCGGGCCATCCTCCACGCCGACATGACCAGCCCGGCGCCGGACCTGCGCTTTTCCGTCCAGGGCGACCGCGCCGCCTGGATCAAGTCGGGCCTGGACGTGCAGGAGGACCAGCTGAAGGCGCACGGCCGCGCCGGGGGCGACGGCTGGGGCCTGGATCCGCGCCCCGGGACCCTGGTCGACGGCCTGACGGGCGCGCGCACGCCCACGGACGACGCCTCAGGCGACTATCGCCGCTACTACGACCAGATCGCCCTGGCCCTGCGCGGCCGCGCGCCCAATCCGGTTCCGCCGGCGCAGGCGATCGCGGTGATGGAGGTGCTGGAGGCCGGGCTTCTGAGCGCGCAGCGTCGGGGCGAACAGCCGCTCTAGGGATTGGGAACGGCGCAGGCGGCGCGGACGCCCGACTGACAGGCTTTGACCCGCTCCATCCAGGCGGCGTAGTCGCGGTCGTACTGGTCCTGGGCGGCGCGGGCCGCCTCGGCCTCGGCATGGGCGCGCTCCTCGGTCTGGCGCACCTCGATCTGATAGCGGGCCAGGGCGGCGTCGTGGGCCAGGCGGTCCGCCTCTTCCTGTTTGGCGGCCAGGTCGTTCTGGGCCACGATCTCGGCGTTCAGGGCGCGCGTGGCGGCCAGTTCGGCCTCGGTCTGCTGACTGTCGGGGGCCCGGCGATAGGCTTCTCCGCGCGCCTGCAGCAGCGCCTCGCGCGCGGCCGGATCGTGGGCGTCGGGAAGGGCGCGCTGGTCGCGATAGCCGTCGGGCGCGCGATAGGCCGTCGAGGCGGGGGGCGGGCGTCCCGGCCTCCCCCCGTCCTGCCCCTGTTCGAGGGCGGACGCGACGCCGGCGACGCTCAGCGCGGCGGCCAAGGCCAGGGTCAAGGCAACGGACGCTTTCATCGCTCGCTCTCCCGAAGGGCTTCAGACTGGAACACTCAAGCTTGAAATGCGCAAGGCCGGAAAAGGTTGGCCAAGGCCCGATGATCGGGCATGGTCGGGCGTTCCTTCAGCCGCCGGCGCAGCCATGATCCTGAGCACCTCGTCCGGGGACTTCCCGATCCCGCCCTCGGTGGCGCGCCGCCTGCCCAATGTGCCGGCCCTGCCCGATCTGTCGGCGCCGAACGCGCGAATCCAGCTGGCGGACTTCCGCGACTGGCTGGACGCCTCGCCCGAACACGCCATCGACTACGAACGCCTGCGCCGCTGGCACCTGGTTCAGGAGGAGCTGGCCGCCCGCGCCCGGGCCGAGAACCGCGACTTCGTCGTCAGCGAGGACGGGCTGGAATAGGGCCTAGGCGGGCAGGCGCAGCTCGAACGCCGCCCCGCCCTCGGCCGCCTCCACCAGCCGCAGGTCGCCGCCGTGCAGGGCCGCCAGCTCGCGCGAGATGGTCAGGCCCAGGCCTGTGCCTTCCGACTGTTTGGAGCTGACAAAGGGCTCGAACAGGCGTGCGGCCAGGCGCGGGGGGATGCCCGGGCCGTCGTCGGCGATGCGGACGACGCAGACCCCGTTCTCGGCGAAGGCGCTGACGGTGATCGCCCCCTTGCCGCGTCGCTCGGGCGGGCGGGCGGGATCGGCCTCGATCGCCTGGCGGGCGTTGCGCATCAGATTGACCAGGATCCGATACAGCTGGTCGGGATCGGCCTCCACGGCGAAACGGGCCGGCACCTGCTTGACCAGGCGCACGCCGTCGGGGTCCAGGCCGGCGTCCTCGGCCGCCAGGGTCAGGGCCTGGGTCAGGACCACGCGGGTCTTCTGCGGCGCGGGCTCCTCGCTCTTGCCGTACTCCAGCACGTTGCGCGACAGGGCGGCGGCGCGGCCCAGCGCCCGCTCCAGCCGCGGCAGGGCCTTGGTCACCGCCGGATCGGGCGAGGCGGCCAGCCGCTCCGAGGCCATCTGGGCCGAGGTCAGCATGTTTCTGAGGTCGTGATTGATCTTGGCCACCGCCTCGCCCAGGGCCACCAGGCGCGCGCGCGAGCGCAGGGACTGGCGCACCTCGTCCTGCATCCGGGCCAGTTCGCGTTCGACCCGGCCGATCTCGTCGTGGCGGTCTGACGGGGTCTCGGGATCGCTCTCGGGATCGGCGGCGAACCGCTCCATCGACCGGGTCACGCGCCGCAGCGGGCGCAGCACCAGCAGGGCCAGGCCGCCATAGAGCAGGGCCCCCGCCGTGACCGAGATCAGCAGCGACACCAGCAGGCTGTTCAGCAGGAAGGCCCTCAGTTCCAGTTTAAGCGGCTGGGCCGGGGTCACGATCTCGATGAAGTCGCCCGACCGATAGCGCGGCTTGGCCTGGACGCGCAGCGACCGGTCGGGGTGGCCGAACAGGGTGCGCCAGGGGTCCAGCAGGCGCGAGCCCATGTTCTCGCGGCGCAGGTCGATCAGTTCGGGCGCGCGCGGCAGGTTGGGCGCCTGCAGCAGCAGCCGTCGCACCCCCTGCTCGGTCAGGGCCACGGCCTGGACCCCGCCGATCCGCATCAGTTCGGCCGCCGTGTCGTCCTCGACCGCGCTATAGGGCAGCGCCTCGACCCCGACGGAGGCCAGTTCGGCGGCCTGCAGCCGGTCGCGCAGCCAGCGCTCGTGGAAGGCGGCCAGGTTGGGGGCCATGATCAGCGCCTCGACCGCCAGGGTGAAGGCGACCGTCAGCAGCAGCAGTCGCGACGACAGGCCGTCGGGCGCGCGGGGGCGCAGGCGCTCGCGCCAGGTCTCGGCCGCCTCGGGCGACAGTTTCAGCCGCGCGGCGATGCGGTCGAACAGGGCGCTCATGCCGGGGCCGCTCCCTGACGGCGCCGCCGCGCCACCTGGACCAGCTTGATGCCCAGCGGCAGCAGCAGGGACAGGAAGACCACCCCCATCAACGGCCAGAAGAACTGGCGCAGCAGCACCTCCAGGTCTGGCCGGACCCCCGCCCGGATCAGCCCGCCCAGCCGCGACCCGATCCAGGTGTAGATGAAGGTCGACGGCAACAGGCCCAGGAAGGTCGCGATCACATAGGGCCTGAGCGGCACCGCCATCATCCCCGCCGTGGCGTTGATCAGGACGAAGGGCACGCTGGGGATCAGTCGCAGGGTCAACAGGGTGGTGAAGGCGTTGCGGTCGATGCCCTTGGCCAGCCGATCCATGAAGCCGGCGTCCGCCTCGAACTTGGCGCGCAGCCAGCCGCCGATTGAGGTGCGATAGACGCCGTAGATGACGACCGAGCCGATCGTCGCCCCCGTCGCCTGGGCCAGCATGCCCACGACCGGCCCGAACATCATCCCGCCCAGCAGGGTCAGGAACACCGGCCCGGGAATGGTCGAGGCGGTGGCCAGCGCATAGACGGCGACGAAGGCGACCAGGGCGATCCACCAGTGCTGGCGCGCATAGGCCTGGAGGTTCAGCCCATGCTCGCGGATCAGGTCCATCGACAGATAGCGGTTCCAGCCCAGGGCGAAGAACAGCACCACCACGCCGGCGATGGCGGCCAGCGGCGAAAGCCGGAGCGCCCATTCCTTCGCCGTTCGTTGCGCCATGCGGTCCGCATCCCTGAAAAGCCCGCCGCGCCGTTGACTCGCGCGTCTGCTCGACTTATACGCCCGCCCTTCCTGCGGCGGACGCCTTTTGCCCCGTCGCCCCAACCTTTTAGAGTCAGGAGCCGACCGTGAAGCGGACCTATCAGCCGTCGCGACTCGTGCGCAAGCGCCGTCACGGCTTCCGCAGCCGGATGGCCACCAAGAACGGCCAGAAGATTGTTGCGCGCCGTCGCGCCAAGGGCCGCAAGCGCCTGACGGCGTAAGCGGCTCTCGCGTCCGAAAGCCAAGGACGCATGAGCGACCCTTTACAGATCAAGCGTCTGTTGCGGCGGCCCCAGTTCCTGGCGGCCGCCAAAGGCGTTTCCGAGGCCCGCGGCGCGGTGGTGATCCAGCGCCTGGATCGCGGCGACGGCTCGGCGCACATCGGCCTGGGCTTCACCGCGACGCGCAAGGTCGGCGGGGCCGTGGTCCGCAACCGGGCCAAGCGCCGCCTGCGCCAGGCGGCCCGCCTGATGATCGCCCAGCACGGCCGTCCCGGCAGCGACTATGTCTTCATCGCCCGCATGGGCACGGCGGACCGTCCCTGGGACCGTTTGCTTGACGACGTGAAATCGACGCTTACAAGGCTCGCGACCCCCAAGACAGAGCGGGCCGACCGGCCTTCCCACCCTCGCGCCTCTTCCGGCCAGGACGACCGAACCCCATGAAAAACGAGAACTCGCGCAACACGATCATCTTCATCGTGTGCTCGGTCCTGATCCTCGGGATCTACTGGTTCACCGTGCTGCGTCCGCAGGCCGAGCGCCGCGCGGCCCAGCAGTCGGCCCAAGCCGAACAGTCGCAGACGGCCGAGAACGCCGCCAATACGGCGCTGAGCCCGCAGGGCCCGGTCTTCGTCACCGACCGGACCCAGGCGCTGGGAACGGCCGCGCGCGTGCCGATCCAGTCGGGCACGCTCAGGGGCTCGCTGTCGCTGCAGGGCGCGCGCATCGACGACCTGTTCCTGACCGACTACCGCGAGGTCCAGGACGATCCCGCGCCGGTCGAACTGTTCCGCCCGCAGGGCATGGAGCACGCCTATTTCGCCCAGTTCGGCTGGGCCGGCGCCAACATCCCCGGCGGCGTGCCGGGCCCCAACACGCCGTGGCGCCTGACCGCCGGCTCGACCCTGACGCCGACCACGCCGATCACCCTGACCTGGGACAACGGCCAGGGGCTGCGCTTCACCCGCATGGTGTCGGTGGACGACAAGTACGTCTTCACCCTGAAGGACACGGTGCAGAACCTGGGGACGCAGCCCATCACCATCGCCCCCTACGGCAGCGTCCAGCGCCAGGGCGTGCCGCCGGCGGCGGGGTCGTCCCACATCGTCCACGAGGGCGCCATCGGCGCCTTCGGCAAGCCGGGCGAGTACCGGACCGAGCAGAAGAAATACAAGGACTGGCTCAAGGAGCCGCGCATCGAGAACGCCTCGACCGGCGGCTGGCTGGGCATCACCGACAAATACTGGCTGGCGGCCCTGCTGCCCCAGCAGAACGAGGCGGTGCAGACCGAATTCCGCGTGCGCGACGCGAACGGCGGCCAACAGCTGGAAGCCAACCTGCTGGGCGCCAGCCGCACCATCCAGCCGGGCGCGACCACCACCGAGACCCAGCGCCTGTTCGCCGGCGTCAAGCGCGCCGAGGTGCTGAAGTCCTATGAGGAAAGCCTGGGCCTGCCGCGCTTCGTCTATGCGATCGACTGGGGCATGTTCTGGTTCCTGACGCGTCCGATCTTCTGGATCCTGGAAAACGTCTATGCGGTGGTCGGCAG
Source organism: Brevundimonas albigilva (assembly GCF_023503965.1). Lineage (GTDB taxonomy): Bacteria > Pseudomonadota > Alphaproteobacteria > Caulobacterales > Caulobacteraceae > Brevundimonas > Brevundimonas albigilva. The sequence continues at coordinate 1,469,878 of NZ_CP097298.1, forward strand.
CTTCGGCGTCGCCATCCTGGCGCTGACCGTGATCGTCAAGCTGGTCATGTTCCCGCTGGCGAACAACGCCTACGCCTCGATGTCCAAGATGCGCAACCTCCAGCCCAAGATGGAGGAGATCCGCAAGAAGCATAAGGACGACCCGCAGAAGCAGCAGCAGGAGATGATGGGCCTGTACCAGAAGGAGAAGATCAATCCGGTCGCCGGCTGCCTGCCGTTGCTGCTCCAGATTCCGGTCTTCTACGCCCTGTACAAGGTGCTGACCGTCACCATCGAGATGCGCCACCAGCCGTTCCTGGGCTTCATCCACGACCTGTCGGCGCGCGACCCCTCGACCATCTGGAACCTGTTCGGCCTGATCCCGTGGGATCCGTCGACCCTGCCGGTCCTGGGCGGCCTGCTGGGCGGACCGCTGCACATCGGGCTTCTGGCCATCGCCTACGGCCTGACCATGTGGCTGCAGACGGCGATGAACCCGCCGGCCACCGATCCGATGCAGCGCCAGATCTTCCAGTTCATGCCGCTGGTCTTCACCTTCATCATGGCGCCCTTCGCGGCGGGCCTGCTGGTGTACTGGGCGTGGTCGAACATCCTGACCATCCTGCAGCAGTACGTCATCATGCACCGCTACAAGGCCGAGAACCCGATCGACAGCTTCATCGGCCGGTTCAAGAAGTCCCCGGCGTGATCGAGGAAACCGAGTTCACGCCCGAGGAGATCGAGGCCGCGCGGGTGCTGTTCGCGCGGCCGGCGACCTTCGTCATGGGCGCGGCCAAGATCGAGCAGCTGCCCGATCCCGACCTGCCCGAGATCGCCTTCGCCGGGCGTTCCAACGTCGGCAAGTCCAGCCTGATCAACGGCCTGGTCGGCATGCACAAGCTGGCCCGCGCCTCCAACGAGCCGGGCCGCACGCGCGAGGTCAACTTCTTCGACCTGGACGGCCGGCTGCGCCTGGTCGACCTGCCCGGCTACGGCTGGGCCAAGGCGTCCAAGTCGACGACGAAGAAGTTCCAGGACCTGGGCCGCGACTATCTGCGCGGGCGGGTGACGCTGAAGCGCGTCTATCTGCTGATCGACGCCCGGCACGGCCTGAAGTCGGTGGACGCCGAGGCGCTGGACGCGCTGGACCTGGCCGCGGTCAGCTATCAGATCGTCCTGACCAAGGCCGACAAGCTGAAGAAGGGCGAGGGCGAGAAGATGCAGGCGGCCACCCTGAAGGCCGTCTCCAAGCGCCCGGCCGCCTTCCCCGTCGTGGCCCTGACCTCTTCCGAAAAGGGCGTCGGCCTGCCCGAGCTGCGCGCCGAGATCATGCGCACGACCGGCGCGACGATCGACTGATTTTCCATCCCGCCACCGTCACCCTCGGGCTTGACCCGAGGGCCGGGTGTTCCGCCGCATTGCGCCTTGGTGCGGCGCACGATCTCGCTCCACATCCGATCCTCGGGTCAAGCCGAGGATGACGAGGTTGGGACGCTCGACGACGAAGAAAAAGGCCCGGAGCGCGCGCTCCGGGCCTTCGTCGTTTCGGCGGGACGCCGGCCTCAGTCGCCCGAGGCGGAGCGCACCTCGACCGGCAGGCCCAGGGCGTCCAGCTGCGGCTTGACCACCGAGGCGTCGCCCACGACCACCCAGACGAAGCGCGACGGGTCGATCGCGGCCTTGGCCGCGGCGTCCATCTGATCCGCCGTCAAGGCGTTGGTGCGCGCCGCCACGGTTTCGGGATAGTCGTCCGGGCGGCCCAGCATGTCGTTGGTCCGCAGCGCCCCCAGGACGGCGCCCGAGGTCTCGTAGCTGCCGGCCAGACGGCGGGTGTTGCCGTTGACGGTCCGTTCCAGTTCGGCGGAGGTCACGCCCTTGCCGCCGCTCAGGAAGTCGTTGAACTGGGCGTTCAGGGCGGCGATGGCCGGGCCGGTCTGGTCGGCCTGGACCGGGGCGGTGACCAGATAGGGCACGCGGTGCTCGAAGCCGGCGACCGAGGCGTTGACCCCGTAGGACCAGCCCTTGGTCTCGCGCAGGTCCGAGTTGATGCGCGACAGGAAGTCGTTGCCCAGCACGTTGTTGGCCGCGTTCAGCACCAGCAGGTCGTCCGTGCCCGAGGCGTTCAGAACCTCGCCGCCCAGGATGTAGGACTGGGGCGACTGGGGCCGGTCGATCAGCACGATCTTGGGCGTCGCGGCCGGGATCGGGGCCGAGAAGTCCTTGACGGGCTTGACCGAGGCGGGCGGCGTCCACTGGCCGAAGTTCGCTTCCAGCAGCGGCTTGATCTCGTTGAGCGGCAGGTCCGAAACCACGAAGATCTTGGCGTTGTCCGGGCGGATCCATTGCGCATAGGCGTTCTGGATGTCGGCGCGGGTGATGGCCTTGACCGAGGCCTCGTCGCCGTTGCCGCTGAAGGGCCGGCCATAGGGGCTGTCGGCGCCGTAGATCAGCGCGGGCAGGGCCCGGTTGGCCAAGGCGGCGGGGCTGGTGCGCTCGGCGGCGATGGAGGCCAGGCGCGTGGCGCGCAGCCGCTCCAGTTCCGCCGCGTCGAAGGTCGGACGCCGCACCACGTCGGCCAGCAGGGCGACCGACGACGCCAGGTTCGGGGTGACGGCGCTCAGCGACACCACCGACCGGTCCATCGAGGAGCCGGTCGAGATGCCGGCGCCCAGGGTTTCCTCCGCCTCGGCCAGCTGCGTGGCGTTACGGCCAGCCGCCCCTTCGTCCATCAGGTCCATCATCAGGGTCTGGACGCCCAGCTTGCCGGCGTCGTCCGCCGCCAGGCCCGCGTCGAAGTCGACCGCGATCTTGGTGGCCGGCACGGCGTCGCGATGGGCGTAAACGACCTCCATGCCGTTCGACAGGCGGGTGCGCTCCACCGCCGGGAAGTCGACGTTGGACACGGCGCCGATCTCGGGCTTGGCCATCCGCGCCACGCGCTCGATCGGCGGGGCGGGGGTGTGGTTGGCGCCCGACGGCGCTTCCGCCGCCTCCTGATAGGCTTCGCGTTCGCCCGGCAGGGTGGTCAGGGTGTAGGCCGGACGGGTCAGCCACTTCTGCATGGCCGCCTGGACCTGGGCCGGCGTCACCGCCGCATAGGCCTGCAGCTCCTTCTTGTAGTGCTCGGGATCGCCCGCATAGAGCTGGCCCTCGGCCAGGGCCACGGCCTTGCCGCCGAAGCCGCCGACCTGTTCCAGGCCCTGCACGGTGCGCGAGACGTACTGGGTCTTGACCCGTTCGACCTCCTCGGCCGTCGGGCCGTCGGCGATCAGGCCGTTCAGGATCTCGCGGGCCCGCGCCTCGACGGCGGCGGGGTCTTCGCCGGGCTTCACGTTCAGGGTGATGTCGAACATGCCCACGCGGTGGAAGGCGCCGTTCGAGGCGCTGACGGAAACGGCGGTCTGCTCGCCGCGCACCAGTTCGTTGTCCAGGCGCGAGCTGGCCAGGCCGCCCAGCACCGAGGCGCCGACGCTCAGCGGCACGCTGTCGGGATCCAGCATTCCGGGCACGGCCCAGTTGATCGAGACCTGGGCGTTGGCCACGCGGTCGTGGGTCGTCTCGTGGATCGGCGCGGCCAGGGTCGGGACCGGCGCCTGGGCCGGGTTGTTCACCGGGCCGCGCGGAATCGGGCCGAAGTATTTCTGGGTCAGCTCACGCGCCTTCTCGGGCGTGATGTCGCCGGCCAGGACCAGCACGGCGTTGTTCGGCCCGTAGTTGGAGCGGAACCAGTCGCGCACCGTCTCCATCGACGCCGCGTCCAGGTCGGCCATCGAGCCGATGGTCGAGTGGCGATACGGATGGCCTTCCGGGAACAGGGCCTCCAGCACCTTGTATTCATTGAGGCCGAACGGCTGGTTGTCGCCCTGGCGCTTTTCGTTCTGGACCACGCCGCGCTGGAGATCGAGCGTCTCCTGGCTGATGGCGCCCAGCATGTAGCCCATGCGGTCGCTTTCCATGAACATCGCCTGTTCCAGCGCCGGGGTCGGGACCGTCTCGAAATAGTTGGTGCGGTCGAACCAGGTGGTGCCGTTCATGTCCGTCGCGCCCATGTTGCGCATCGGCGTGAAATAGCTGCCCGGCGCATTCTCCGACCCGCCGAACATCAGGTGCTCGAACAGGTGGGCGAAGCCGGTCTTGCCCGCCGGTTCGTCCTTGGAGCCGACGTTGTACCAGACCGACACCGCCACCACGGGCGCCTTGTGGTCCTCGTGCACCAGCACGGTCAGACCGTTGTCCAGGGTGAACTTGGTATAGGGGATGTCCACCTCGGCGACCAGTTCGGACACCGGCGCGGCCTGGATGGCGGCCTGGGCGACGGCGGGGACCGGCGCGGAAACAAGGGCGATCGGCGCGACCACCGCCATCAGGGCGGCGGCGGCGACGAAGGGGGCGACACGGCGCATGGGCAATTCCTCGGTTTGCGAGGGATCGACCTTAGACGCCGGACGACGCGTCACAACGGGGACAGGCTTTCATGACGAAAGTTTCATCTTCGCCGCGCGGGCGGACGCTCAGTCCCGGGTCGGATCGACCTGGGACGCGTCGCCATAGGTCAAGGCCCCAGGAAGACGTCCTCCAGGTCCGGGTCCTCGGTCGAGATGTCGGCGATGGTCACGCCCGCCTGGCGCACGGCGGCGATGACCTGTTCGACCGACGACTGGCCCTTCTTGTAGGCCACGGCGAACGCGCCGTTCGGCCGGGCCGTCACCTCGAAGCCGGGCAGGACCGGCGGGGTCGCCTGCGGCGTCTCGGGCGTCACCACCACGTTTCGGCTGTCCAGACGTCGCAGCAGCTGCGGCGTCGGCTCGCAGGCCACGACCTCGCCCCGGTTGACGATGGCGATTGTGTCGCAGAGCTCCTGCGCCTCTTCCAGATAGTGGGTGGTCAGGACGATGGTCACGCCCTCGGCGTTGATGCGCCGGACGTAGTCCCACAGCTGGCGGCGCAGCTCGACGTCCACCCCGGCGGTCGGCTCGTCCAGGATCAGGATCGGCGGATTATGGACCAGGGCCTTGGCCACCATCAGCCGGCGCTTCATCCCGCCCGACAGCGCCCGCACATAGGCGTTGGCCTTGTCCGACAGGCCCAGCGCCGCCAGCAGTTCGTCCGAGCGCCGTTCGTTGGCCGGCACGCCGTAGAAGCCGGCCTGCACCTCCAGCGACTCGCGCGGGGTGAAGAAGACGTCGGCGACGATCTCCTGCGGCACCACGCCGATGGCGGCGGCGGCGTCGCGCGGCTCCTTGTCGATGTCGCGGCCCCAGATCCTGACCGAGCCCTCCGATTTCTTGACCACCCCGGCCAGGATGTTGATCAGGGTCGACTTGCCCGCGCCGTTGGGGCCCAGCAGGCCGAACATCGACCCGCGCGGAATGACCAGGTCGACGCCGCGCAGCGCAGTCTTGGGCGCCGCCTTCTTGGAGCCGGCGTAGGTCTTCTTCAGGCCCCGCACCTCGATGGCGTTGTCGGGCAGGGTCACGGGATCGGTCATCGGCGCGCTTCGGTCGGGAAAATCAGGTCGTGCGGCGGTTTGACGCCGCCGGGCGGGCCGCATAGGTATGCGCGCGACGCCCTCCCGCCAAGAGACGAGCCCGAAATGCCGCCCCGCCACCCCGATGCGATCATCCCGCCGCCCGAAGAGATCGTGGTCTCGACCAAGCGCGTGGCCTGCGACGGCGGCGGCGGCGCGCTGGGCCATCCGCTGGTCTATATGGACATGGGCGAGGACGATTTCGTGGAATGCGGCTACTGCGACCGCCGCTTCGTCCTGTCGGCCCATCCGCACGACGAGAACGAATATCTGAGCCCGGCCGCCCGCGCGCCCGAGGCCCACTGACGGCCCGCCGACCGCCCTTCCTCCCAGGAGCCCGCCGATGCGCTACCTGCACACCATGGTCCGCGTGAAGGACCTCGACGCCTCGCTGCGTTTCTACTGCGACCTGCTGGGCCTGCAGGAGGTCCGGCGCATGGACAACGAGGCGGGGCGCTTCACCCTGGTCTTCCTGGCCGCGCCCAAGAACCTGGAGCAGTCGAAGGCGGAGCGCTGCCCCGAGGTCGAGCTGACCTTCAACTGGGACCCGGAAGACTATCAGGGCGGCCGCAACTTCGGCCACCTGGCCTACAAGGTCGACGACATCTACGCCGCCTGCCAGCGGCTGATGGACGGCGGCGTGACCGTCAACCGCCCGCCGCGCGACGGCAACATGGCCTTCGTCCGCTCGCCCGACGGCATTTCGATCGAACTGCTGCAGGAGGGCGACCCCCTGCCGCCGGCCGAGCCCTGGGCCTCCATGCCCAACACCGGGACCTGGTGATGCGGCGGGCGGCGGCCCTGCTGGCGGCCGGACTGACGCTCTCGGCCTGCGCCTCGACCACCGAGACCAATCCCGGCCGCACGGCGACCGAGCAGCTGCTGCTGGCCCGCGCCGCCGACCGGGCGGTGGAGGGCCTCAGCCTGCCGCTTCCCGCCGGCTCGGCGGTCTATGTCGACGAATCCTACTTCCAGGGCGAGGGCGCGCGCTATGCGATCAGCGCCATCCGCGCCGCCCTGTCCGACGCCGGCTTCCGCCTGGCCCCGAGCAAGGACGCCGCCGACGCCGTGTTCGAGATCCGCGCCGGCGCCCTGTCGCTGGAGCAGATGCGCCGCGTCTTCGGCATCCCGGAGATGCGGGTGCCGATCAACGAGACCTTCAACGTGGTCTCCCTGCCCGAACTGTCGATCTACAGCCACCGCGACCGGGTCGGCGTGGCCGAGTTCTCGGGCTTCCTCTACGAGGCCAAGACCGGCGCGCCGCTGGGCGCCGTCCTGCCGATGATCGGCAGCTATAGGATCCGCAGCCACAAGGCGATGATGATGGTCACCTGGGGCCAGCAGCAGGCCCAGCCGGGCCAGCGCGACCCCGGCTCCAGCTGGACCGAATTCTGATCCGGTTTCCCGGCTGACGCGGGGGCTTCGCCGCCCTATGTTCCGGCCATGACCGACGCCGCCGACACGCCGCCCGCCATTGAACAGGACCGGGAGCTGACCCAGGACGGGCCCGCCCTGCGGCTGTGGATGATCGACGCCTCGGCCTACATCTTTCGCGCCTACCACGCCCTGCCGCCCCTGACGCGCAAGTCCGACGGCCTGCCGGTCGGGGCGGTCCAGGGCTACTGCAACATGCTGTGGAAGCTCCTGAAGGACATGAAGGGCGCCGACGGCCCGACGCACCTGGTGGCCATCTTCGACCATTCCGAGAAGACGTTCCGCAACACCCTGTACGACCAGTACAAGGCCCACCGCCCGCCGCCGCCCGAGGACCTGATCCCGCAGTTCCCGCTGGTGCGCGAGGCGACCGCGGCCTTCGGCGTCCACTGCGTCGAACTGCCGGGCTACGAGGCCGACGACCTGATCGCCACCTACGCCTGCAAGGCGCGCGACGCGGGCGGCGAGGCGGTGATCGTCAGTTCAGACAAGGACCTGATGCAGCTGATCGGGCGCGGCGTGGTCATGTGGGATCCGATGAAGGACCGCCGCCTGGCCGAGCCGGAGGTGTTCGAGAAGTTCGGCGTCGGCCCGGAGAAGATGGTCGACCTGCAGGCCCTGATCGGCGACAGCGTCGACAACGTCCCCGGCGCCCCCGGCATCGGCCCCAAGACGGCCGCCCAGCTGCTGGACGAATACGGCGACCTGGACACGCTGCTGGCCCGCGCCGGCGAGATCAAACAGCCCAAGCGCCGCCAGACCCTGATCGACTTCGCCGACCAGATCCGCCTGTCGCGCGAACTGGTGCGCCTGACCTGCGACGCCCCGGCGCCCGAGGCCGTCGACGACTTCGCGGTCAAGGATCCGGACCCGCAGACCCTGTCCGAATTCCTCGACAAGATGGAGTTCCGCTCGCTGGCCCGGCGCGTCGGGGACGGCAAGGCCGAGGCGACCGAGACCTCCGCCTTCGCGCCCAAGCGCGCGCCCAACCTGTCGGCCCCGGTCGCCAGCCCGCGCTATGCGCCCAAGGAGGTCGCCGCGCCGTCCGAGCCGCACGTCTTCGACCTGGACGCCTATGAATGCGTGCAGACCGAGGAGGCGCTGGACCGCTGGATCGAACGCGCGCGAGGCCGGCGTCGTCGGCCTGGACACCGAGACCGACGCCCTGTCGGCCACCCATGCGGGCCTGTGCGGCGTGTCGCTGGCGCTGGGGCCGAACGACGCCTGCTACATTCCCCTGACCCACGAGCACGAGCCGGCGGCGAACGCCGGCGGGCTGGACTTCGGCGGCGAGGCCGACACGCGCGAACCGCTGACCCAGCTGGACAAGCCGACAACCCTGGCCAAGTTGAAGACCCTGCTGGAGGATCCGTCGGTCCTCAAGGTGCTGCAGAACGCCAAGTACGACGTCGCCGTCTTCGCCCGGCGCGGCATCCGCGTCGCCCCCTACGACGACACCCTGCTGCTGTCGTATGTGCTGGAGGGCGGCCTGCACGGCCACGGCATGGACGAGCTGGCGCGCCTGCACCTGGGCCACGAGCCGATCGCCTTCAAGTCGGTGGCCGGGACGGGCAAGAGCCAGAAGTCGTTCAAGCACGTGCAGCTGGCCCCCGCGACGCAATATGCGGCCGAGGACGCCGACGTGACGCTGCGCCTGTGGCGCATCCTGAAGCCCCGCCTGGCCCGCGAGGGCCTGTCCACCGTCTATGAGACGCTGGAACGGCCGATGCCGACCGTCCTGGCCGACATGGAGCTGGCCGGCGTGCGTGTCGATCCCGACCGGCTGAAGCGGCTGTCCTCGGAGTTCGGCCTGCGCATGGCCGAGCTGGAGCAGCAGGCGCACGAGATCGCCGGCCGCCCCTTCAACGTCGGCTCGCCCCGCCAGATCGGCGAAATCCTGTTCGGAGAGTTGAACCTGCCCGGCGGCAAGAAGACCGCCAGCGGCCAATGGGGCACCGACGCCAGCGTGCTGGAGGAGCTGGCCCTCACCCACGACCTGCCCCGCGCCATCCTGGACTGGCGCCAGCTGTCCAAGCTGAAGGGCACCTACACCGACGCCCTGACCGCCGCGGCCGATCCCGCCACCGACCGGGTCCACACCTCCACCACCAGCTGGCGGCCGCCTCGACCGGCCGGCTGGCCAGTTCCGATCCCAACCTGCAGAACATCCCGATCCGCACCGAGACCGGCCGCGAGATCCGCCAGGCCTTCATCGCCGCGCCCGGCCATGTGCTGATCAGCGCCGACTACAGCCAGATCGAGCTGCGCCTCCTGGCCCACATCGGCGACATCCCCGAGCTGAAGCGCGCCTTCAAGGCCGGGCTGGACATCCACGCGGCCACGGCTTCGGAGATGTTCGGCGTCCCCGTCGAGGGCATGCCGTCCGAGACCCGTCGCCGCGCCAAGGCGATCAACTTCGGCATCGTCTACGGCATCTCGGCCTTCGGCCTGGCCGCCCAGCTGGGCATCGACCAGGGCGAGGCGGGGGCCTACATCAAGACCTATTTCGAGCGCTTCCCCGGCATCCGCGGCTACATGGACCGGACCAAGGCCGAGGTGCGACAGGCGGGCTTCGTCTCCACCGTCTTCGGCCGCCGCATCCACATCCCGGCCATCCACTCCAAGTCCGGGGCCGAGCGCCAGTTCGGCGAGCGCGCGGCCATCAACGCCCCGATCCAGGGCGCCGCCGCCGACATCATCCGCCGCGCCATGATCCGCATGCCGGGCGCCCTGACGGACGCGGGCCTGTCCACCCGCATGTTGCTGCAGGTCCACGACGAACTGGTCTTCGAAGCCCCCGAAGCCGAGGCCGAGGCCGCCATCGCCGTGATCAAGCGCGTCATGGAGACCGCCGCCGAACCCGCCGTCGCCCTGAGCGTCCCGCTGGACGTCGAAGCCCGCGCCGCCGCCAACTGGGACGAGGCGCACTGAGGCGCCGACGCCGGGCGCGTCGCGCGAGAACAACCTCTGGATTCATGATCCCGCAACCCTGCGGTGCCAACATGGCGTCGAAGATCGGGGGATCGTCATGTTTCGCGTCATCGAATGCGTCTGGGTTCAACATGACCGCCTGACCGTCCTGATGGCGGCGGCGATCTGGGCCGTCGGAAGCCTGGCCTTCTTCCTGGCGCTGGCCCACGCACGCGAGTGCGGGCCCCAGCGGCGCGCCGGATGGCTGGCGATTGGCGGACTGGCCGGCGGCGTCGGCGTCTGGGCGACCCATTTCGTCGCCATGCTGGCCTACGACGGCGGCGTCGCCATCGACTACGACCCGTTTCTGACCACCCTTTCCGCCAGCATGGCCGTGGCCGGTTTCTGGCTGGCGCTCAGAGTGCTCGGCGATCTGCGGCCGATCCGTTGCCTGGGCGCGGCGGTCGTCGCGGTCACGGCAGTGGCCGCGATGCACTTCACCGGCATGGCCGCCATGCGCGTGGCCGCGCACATCCGATACGAGACGGGGCCGATCGCCGCGGGCGGGCTCATCGCCCTGGCCCTGTTCGCCGCGGCCTTCCTCGGCTTTGCGCGCTTTCCGGGCTGGCGCGGCGTCGCGATCGGCTCGGCGTGCGCCGTCCTGTCCGTGTGCACGCTCCATTTCACGGCGATGGACGCGACCGTGCTGATCCCCGACCCCGCCCTGCCCTTCGTCGCCTCGGGCGGCGCCCGGTCGTGGCTGATCGGCGCGACCGTGGGCGCCGCCGCCGTCCTGATCGCCCTGACGGTGACGGCGACGCTGATCGACCGGCACCTGACCGACCTGCGCGGCCTGGCCCAGGCCACGCTGGAGGGGCTGGCCATCCTGCGCGACGGCGTGATCGTGGAGACCAACGATCGCTTCGCGGAGCTGGTCGGGCGGGACCCCTCGCGCCTGATCGGCGTCGGCGCCGACAAGGTTCTGGCGGCCGCCGACGGCCTGCCGATGGCGAGCGCGCGCGAAAAGCCCGTGGAAGCGGCCCTGCGCCAGGACGACGCCGATCGCATCTTCGAGGTGGCGTCGCACCTGATCGAGTATCGCGGACGCCCGTCGCAGGTCCTGGCGGTCCGCGACCTGACCGAGACCAAGGCGGCCCAGCGCCGCATCGAACACCTGGCCCGTCACGACGGCCTGACCGACCTGCCCAACCGCACCCTGTTCCAGGAGCGGCTGGAGCACGCCCTGACCCGTGCGGCGCGGACCGAGGAAGCGCTGGCGGTCCTGGCGCTGGACCTGGACCGGTTCAAGGCGGTCAACGACATCTTCGGCCACGCCGAGGGCGACCGGGTGCTGAAGTCCGTGGCCGACATCCTGAGGCGGTGCGTGCGCGCCAGCGACACGGTCGCGCGTCTGGGCGGCGACGAGTTCGTGGTGTTGCAGGTCGGCGCGGATCAGCCCCAGGCCGCGCAGGCCCTGGCCGATCGCATCCTGGCGGCCTTCCGCACCGAGATGGATCCGGCCCTGGACCCGACCGCCGTCGGCGTCAGCGTCGGCGTCGCCGTCCACCCCACGGACGGCCGCGACGCCGAAGCCCTGCGTCATGCGGCCGACATCGCCCTGTATCGCGCCAAGACCTCGGGACGCGGCCAGGCCGCCTTCTTCGATGCGCGGATGGACGAGGAGGCGCGTCTGCGACGACAGCTGGAAACCGATCTGCGTCACGCCATCCTGCGCCGTCAGCTGCGCCTGGACTACCAGCCCCTGGTCCGCACCGCCGACGGCGAGCTGTCCGGCTACGAGGCGCTGCTGCGCTGGGACCACCCCGAGCGCGGCGCGGTGGGGCCGGACGACTTCATCCCGATCGCCGAGGAGACGGGGGCGATCATAACCATCGGGGAGTGGGTCCTGCGCGAGGCCTGCCGCGAAGCGGCGCGGTGGCCCGATCATCTTCAGGTGGCGGTCAATGTCTCGCCGGTGCAGTTCCAGGTCGCCACGCTGGCCGATCTGGTGGCGTCGGCCCTGTCCGAAAGCGGCCTGGACCCAAGCCGGCTGGAGCTGGAGATCACCGAAAGCGCCCTGCTGAAGGAGCGCGCGAGCACCGTCGCCACCCTGCACCGGATCAAGGCGCTGGGCGTCAGCGTGGTCATGGACGACTTCGGCACGGGCTATTCGTCGCTCAGCAATCTGCAGAGCTTCCCGTTCGACAAGATCAAGATCGATCGCAGCTTCATCGCCAGCATGGAGGACGACGCCGCGGCCCGATCGATCGTGCGCGCGATCGTCGGCATCGGCCGCAGCCTGGACCTTCCCATCGTCGCGGAGGGCGTCGAGACCGAGGCCCAGCGTCGCCTGGTCCTGGAGGAAGGCTGCGCCAACGCCCAAGGCTTCTTCTTCGGCAGGCCGGGGCGGGTCGCCTTGCCCCGCGTCCTGCCCGGCATACGGTTCGGCTAGAGCAGCCCCTTCTCCGCCGCCAGGTCCGACAGCCTGGTCATCGGGCGCGGACCCCAGTGGGCGATGACCTCGGCGGCGGCCAGCGAGCCCAGGGCGCCCGCCTCGGCCAGCGGACGGCCCCGCGCCAGGCCCAGCAGGAAGCCGGCCGCGTACTGGTCGCCGGCGCCGGTGGTGTCGACCACCTTGTCGACCGGATAGGCGGGGACCGCCACCCGTTCGTCGCCGCGCAGGATCACCGAGCCCTCGGCGCCGCGCGTCACGGCGGCGATCTCGACGAGAGCGGCCAGCTTGTCGGCGGCGGCGTCGAAGTCGTCGGTCTCGAACAGGGCGCCCAGCTCGGCCTCGTTGGCCAGGACGATGTCGGCCGACTGTTCAATGAAGTCCAGCAGCTCGGCCCGCCAGCGGGCGACCACGAAGGTGTCCGACAGGGTGATGGCCACCTTGCGTCCGGCCCGGTGCGCGGCGGCGGCGGCGCGCTCGAAGGCGGCGCGGGCCGGGGCCGGGTCGAACAGATAGCCTTCCAGATAGACGATGGCGCTGTCGGCGATCAGGGCCTCGTCGATGTCGTCGGCGAACAGCTGGTTGGCGGCGCCCAGGAAGGTCGCCATGGTCCGCTGGCCGTCGGCCAGCACGTTGACCAGGCACCGGCCGGTGCCGAAGCCTTCGGCGGCGCCGCCCTTCAGCGCGGGCGTGTCGAAATGCACCCCGGCGGCGCGGATGTCGTGGGTGAAGACCTGGCCCAAGGTGTCGTCGGCCACCTTGCCGATATAGGCCGCGCGGCCGCCGAACGAGCCGACGCCCGCGACGGTGTTGCCGGCCGATCCGCCCGACGCCTCCACCCCCGGCGCCATGGCGTCGTACAGGGCGGCGCTGCGGGCCGCATCGACCAGCTGCATGGAGTTGGGGGCCAGGTCCTGGGCCTTCAGGAAGGCTTCGTCGCAGGGGCTGAGCACGTCGACAATGGCGTTGCCGACGGCGCAGACGTCGTATCGGATATCGGTCATGCCGGGGCCTTAGCCGACGCGGGGCCCGGCGTCACCCCAAACTAGGCCTCGGCGGGACGGAACAGCAGGGCGGCGATCTTGCCGTCGTCGCCGAAGCCGATGATCCACTCGGTCGCCTGGTTGTCGAAGGTGACGCGGAACAGCTGGGCCTGGCCCTCGGGCCGCACGTGTTCGATGGTCCGAAGCGCGCCGAAGCTCTTGATCAGCGGCGTCACTTGATCCGCCTGCTGGCGGATTTGCGCGGCCAGGTTCTGGGTGAACGCCGAATAGTCGGGCCCCGGCCCCTGGATCGCGACGATCACGCCGCGCAGGGCGGCCTCGGCCTCGGCCACATCGGCGGGCGCGGCGGCGGCCGGGGCCTGGACGGGGCTTGCCCCGGACGCTGCGGAGCGGGCGTCGCCTGGGCCGCGGGGGCGTCGAAACTGTTGGGCACGGAGCCGGCGGCGGCCTGGGCCAGAACGGGCGCGGGCGCCAGAAGCGCGGCGGCCAGCGCCAGGGTCTTGAGGGCGGTCTTCATCGGAAAGCTCCAGGCAGTCAGGACACGAGCGGCCAGAGCGAAAGCCCCAGCGCCGCGAGCGCGGCGACGACCGCCACGGTGACGCAAGCCGTCAGCCAAGCGGGAGTTCCCGGCTTTTCCATGACCACCGTCGTCGGACGGGGCGGCTCCTGCACCAGGCGCGACAGGGCGCGGGCGGCGGCCAGGACCTCGTTCAGGGCGTCGCGCGCCTGGGCCTGGGGCCCCAGCTCGCGGCGGATCCAGCGTTCCACCACCGGCTGGGCGGCCTTCCACAGGTCGTGGTCGGGCTGAAGCCGGCGCGCCACCCCTTCGACCGACACCATCGTCTTCTGCAGCAGGATCAGTTCGGGCCGCAGCCGCATGTCGAACAGGGCGGTGATCTCGAACAGCTGGCCCAGCAGCCGGCCCATCGACACCTGGCTGGCGGCGCGGCCGATGACCGGCTCGCCCACCGCCCGCAGCGCCTGGGCGAAGGTCTCGACCGAATGATGCGGCGGCACGTATCCGGCCTCGAAATGGACGCGGGCGATCCGGTCGTAGTCGCGACTGATGAAGCCCCACAGGATTTCCGCCAGATAGCGCCGCTCGGCCGGCCCCAGCCGTCCGACGATGCCGAAGTCGATGGCCGTCAGATGCGCCGGGGCGCTGGCGAACAGATTGCCCTCGTGCAGGTCGGCGTGGAACGCCCCGTGGTCCAGCGCCTGCACCAGGAAGGCGCGCACGCGTTGTCGGCCAGCAGATCGACGTCCAGCCCCGGCAGCTCCGCCAGCGCCGGATCGGTCATCGGCGTGCCTTGCGCCCACTCCAGCGTCAGAACCCGCCGGCCCACCCCGTCCCAGATCACGGCGGGCGCGGACATGTAGCCGTCCTTGGCCATGACCTCGGCCATCTCGCTGGCGGCGGCCGCCTCCAGCCGCATGTCCAGCTCCAGGTCCAGCGAGCGGGCGATCGTCTCGACGAAGGCGGACGGCTCCAGCCGCCGGGCCAGGGGAACCAGCCGCCACACCAGCCGCGCGGCCAGACGCATGGAATCCAGCCCGTCGGCCACGCGCCGTTCGACGCCGGGGCGCAGCACCTTGACCGCCACCTTGCGCCCGTCGGCCAGCCAGGCGGGATGCGCCTGGGCCAGGGACGCCGCCGCCACCGGCTCGCCCAGGTCGGTGAACAGGGCCTCCGCCGGCCGGCCCAGCGAGCGCTCGATCTCGCGGCGCGCCTCGGCCAGCGGAAACGGCGGCAGGGCGTCCTTCAGCCGGCCCAGGTCGCGGGCGAACTGCAGGCCGAAGATGTCGGCGCGGGTGGCCAGCACCTGGCCCAGCTTGATCGCCACCGGCCCCAGGTGCTCGAACGCCTTGCCCAGCCGCTGGCCGGGTCGCCCCTCGCGGCCCGCCCGACCGGAAAACATCTGCACGAAGCGGGCGAACGGCCGCGTCCAGGCCGGCAGCAGCGGCGTGACCTCGCGCGGGACCAGGGCGTCGTGGCGCGCCAGCACCCACAGCCAGGCCAGCAGGCGCAGGAAGGCGCCGACCGGATGGCGCACCGGCTCGGCGACGGGTGCGGGCGGCGGCGTGCGATAGACGGGGCTGCTCAGATCGCCCACCCGTGATGGATGGCCGCGACCCCGCCCGACAGATTGGTCACCGACACGCGGCTGAACCCCGCGTCCTCGACCAGGGCCTTGAACGCCGCCTGGTCGGGAAAACGGCGGATGCTCTCGACCAGATACTGATAGCTGTCGCGATCCTTGGCGACCCACTGGCCGATGCGCGGGATGGCGTGGAAGGACCAGGCGTCATAGGCGCGCCGGATCGGCCCGGTCGTGGGACGCGAGAACTCCAGGCACAGGAAACGCCCGCCCGGCTTCAGCACCCGTCGCGCCTCGGCCAGGGCCTTATCGATATGGGCCACGTTGCGGATGCCGAAACTGATCGAATAGGCGTCGACCGAGGCGTCCGGCAGCGGCAGGGCCATCGCGTCGCCCACCGACCAGCTCATCTCGGGCTCGCCGCCCTTGTGGACGCCCGCCAGGATCATCTCGGCGTTGTAGTCCATCACGATGACCGAGGCGTCCGCCCCGCCGCGCCTGGCCTGCGCCGCGCGCGCCATTTTCGAATAGCGCCGGGCCATGTCGCCGGTGCCGCCCGCCACGTCCAGGATGGTCTCGCCCGGACGCGGGTTCAGCTTGGCCGCCGCCGCGTCCTTCCACAGCCGGTGCACGCCCGCGCTCATCAGGTCGTTCATCAGGTCGTAGTTGGAGGCCACGGAATCGAACACCCCGCGCACCATCTTCACCTTCTCGCGCGCGTCCACGTCGCGAAAGCCGAAGGAGGAGCTGTCGCCCGACGAATGGGGGCGGTTCGGGGCTGCGTCGGTCATGGCGTGGATGTAGCGGCTCGCACGTCCGCCGTCACGCCGCCTTTGGCGTCCGCAGGTCCAGTTCGTCCATCACCGCGCGCATCTGGCCGTAGCAGCCGCAGGCGGCCGCCTTCAGCCCGTTCCGGTCCAACACCCGCACCCAGCCGCGCCCGCGCTCGATCAGGCCCCGATCCTCCAGGCTGCCGCCCACCTCCGAGACCGTGGCGCGGCGCACGCCCAGCATTCCCGCGATGTCGGCCTGGGTCAGTTCGAAACGCGCTTCTCCGGCCCGGTCGTGAAGCGACAGCAGCCAGCGCGCCAGCCGTTCGTCCAGGGCGTGGCGGGCGTTGCAGGCCGCGACCTGCTGCACCTGGGCCATCAGCGCCTCGGTGAAGCGCGCCAGCGCCAGCCTCAGGCTTTCGCTGTCGTCCATGGCGGCCGAGAAGGCGTCGGCCGAACAGCAGGCGGCCTCGCCCGGCAGAAGCGCCACGGCCTGGCTGGCGGCCCGGGCGTTCAAGGGGCCGCAGGTCACGCCGACCACCCCCTCGCGCCCGATCACGGCCGTCTCCACCCGCTTGTCGTCGTCCAGCAGCGTCATCAGGGAGATCACGCCCGTGGTGGGGAACCACACGGCGTCCACGTCCTGCCCCTCGCGGAACAGCACCTGGCCGTGGTCGAAGGCGCGCGTCTCCAGGACCGGCGCAAGGCGCGCGCGGTCGGAGGCCGAAAGGGCGGCGAGCCAGAGATTGGTCATGCGGCGTCCTTCCTGGGTTCCATATGGCGGCGCTTGGGGATGAACGCCGAAGCTTGGCGGGGCGTTCCGGGACCTTTGCGGGGCGATGTCGTGGCGCTTGCGAGGCGTCCGCGGGCGCCCTACGCCAGGGACAAAATGAGGAAACGCGCATGACCGACGCCCGTCTTGACCTTGCCGAAGCCCTGGCCGCCCTGCCCGCCTGGCGCGCCGATGACGGTCCTCGGGAGGCGCTCGTCCGCCGGCTGGTCTTCGCCGACTTCAACGCCGCCTTCGGCTTCATGACGCGCGTGGCCCTGCTGGCCGACAAGATGGACCATCACCCGGAATGGTCGAACGTCTACAATCGCGTCGACGTGCTGCTGACCACCCATGACGCGGACGGCGTGACCCGGCGCGACGTCGAGATGGCCCGCTTCATCGACCAGGTCGCCGAAGCGATGGGAGCCGGCGCATGAGCGCGCCCCGTCCCGGCCGGGTCGCCGGCAAGACCGCCCTGATCACCGGCGCCGCGGGCGGCCTGGGCCAGGCGATGGCCTTCATGCTGGCCCGCGAGGGCGCGACCGTGGCCGTGACCGACATCGAGGGCGACCGCGCCGCCGACCTGGCCGCGCGCCTCAACGCCGCAATCCCCGGCGCCGCCTTCGCCTACGCCCACGACGTGGCGAGCGAGGCGGATTGGGAACGGGTGATCGCCGCCGCCGTCGCCGACCTGGGCGGCCTGTCGGTCCTGATCAACAACGCCGGCGTCGGCGGCCCCCTGGCCTTCGTCGAGCAGGATACGGTCGAGAACTGGCAACGCCAGTACGAGATCAACCTGCGCTCGGTCATGCTGGGCGCCAAGCACGCCATGCCGCATCTGCGCGCCGCCGCGCCCGCCTCGATCGTCAACATCTCCTCGATCGCCGGCCTGGCCGCCGCGCCGGGCATGGGCGCCTACAACGCCACCAAGGCCGGGGTGTGGATGTACACCAAGACCCTGGCGCTGGAGGCCGCCAAGGCCGACTGGAACGTGCGCTGCAACTCGGTCCACCCGGTCTTCATCAGGACGCCGATCCTGGACCCCTTCGTCGCCATGGCCGGCGGCGACGAGGCCAAGGCCCACGAGCGCCTGTCGCGCGGCATCCCGCTGAAGCGATCGGCGAACCGGACGACGTGGCCTACTGCGTCCTGTACCTGGCCTCCGACGAATCGAAGTTCGTCACCGGCGCCGAGTTCAAGATCGACGGCGGCATGACGGCGCAATAGGTCGCGCGCGACCTATTGCTTCTTTGTTGGCCTACCGCGCTTCGCGCTGCTTGAGGCTGCGACGCCTAGCTTACCGCGCTTGCGCTGCTTGAGGCCGTGAAGGCGCGCCTGTCGCTTATTCGGGATTGAGGCCGCCCGCGCCTTGCTGTAAGCGGCGTCTTCCGGCGTCACCGCCGTGCACGCACCCGTAGCTCAGCTGGATAGAGTACTGCCCTCCGAAGGCAGGGGTCAGAGGTTCGAATCCTCTCGGGTGCGCCATTCTTTCCAAAGGGTTAGGCCTTTATCTGCGAGCCCCGCCGCCGATCTGGTCATCACATGGTCACCACCGGCACCGTGCGATCAAGACGGTGCACGATTGGACACCGCTGCAAGAACCCAGTCGATCTCACACGGCAGCGGCCGGACGCTGATGAGGTCGCACTGGTGGAACAGCTCATCGAGCGCCGCTTCCTGCTCCGGCGTCAGCTTGTCGGGGATCATTCGAAGCCCTCCGGCTCGCGTCCGTCGTGCTCGGCGCCTTCGTCCTCGCATGCATCTTCAAGGTCCAGCCACTCAAGGCCGCCGGTCGGTTCAGTGCGGATCGCCACGTCCTGGTTGACGTAGCCGGTGAACGAAAGGCTGGGCTCGTTGTCCGCGCCGTCCTCAAGATCCGGGTCGCTATCAAGTTCATCGAGCGTGACGATGAGGCGATCTATCAGTTTGGCCAGGCGCTGCCTCAGGCGATGGCGAGAGGCGGCTGGATGCTCGATCAGGTGGAAGGCGGCGGCGGTCATTTCCACCGCCTCCGCACGTAGGCCGCGACTTGGCCCAGGACATGCCGCGAACAATACTCGTAATCCCAATCCCGCTCGCCGGCCGTTTCCAGCAGCCAGAGCTTCACGAGCAAATCGCGAACGCTGCCGACCGGCTCACGGATCAGACGGTGCAGGAGTTGGTCGCAGATTGCGTCTAGGGCGTCATCCGACGCGGTGCTCTGGATTATCAGCCGAGCTGAGTCAGCGAAGCAGAACAGGTCGCGAAGGTCCCCGAGCGAGGGGGTGAACTGCGGGGCGCAGCTATGCTATTGGCGTGCGAAGCCATGATCTCGATCCTCCTACGGTCGAGGTTGCGGTTAGGGCCGTGAGCGAGGTTGCACCCTTGCTCCGGCCTGCCTTTTCTCGTATCGGTTAATTATGAACGACGCAATACCTGATACGAGAAAATCTCGCGGGCGACCTCGCGTCGATGCGACCCAGATAGGTCTCCGGCTTCCTCCAGAGATGCTCGCAGCCCTCGACCGGTGGATTTCCGAGAACGATGCTACCTTGACGCGTCCCGCTGCGATTCGGGCGATCATGGAGGAGAAGCTGAATGCGTGAGGGCGCCTATAAGGGTCACGGCCGGATCACCTTCAGCGATCAGGATCACCCCGTCCGCTACATGCTCCAAGTCTATCGAAGCGGCCAACTTCTCGACAGCGATGGAGGGCTAGAGGCCGATCACTGGCACGTCTGGCGCGAGGCTTTCGATGCGCAGCGCGTGATGCTGACGCTGGACGACGGCAAGGTCGGACCTGTGATTATCACCCAATGGCGCCCAGGCGATGCGGTGGCGTCGTTCAAAGGCGCGGGGGCGTTTCAGTGATCGTTCGCGTAGTCTCAGGCAATCACTTGACCGGCCATGAGTTCATCGGGGAGTTTGAGACAGTCCACGAGCTACCGGTGAAGGGGGACACCTTCTGGTACGGGAAGCACGGACCCTACACCGTGATCGAGCGCGCCTTTGTGTACAAGAAGGACCCCGATCAGGCATCGGCCGCCGATGCGATCCTCAGCGTTGAGCTGGTATCCAAGCACCTTGATTTCGCACCGCGCAATCTTGGCTGAGGGGTCTGCGCACTTTTGCGCACACCCTCAGTTCCGCTCCTCCACGGTGAAGGCCAGGCCGACATGGCGGGCGGTGTCCATGGACCATCCCGAGCCCGCCGGCGTGGCGAAGCCCTCGATCTCCGGGGCAGCGATCAGGACCTGGTCGCCATCGGCAGGCGGGCGGCGCAGCATGGGCGCGAACCGTAGCGTGGCCTTCCCGTTCCCGTCCGCCGTGACGGGCTCGGTGGCGATGTAGTTGTAGCGCCCATCGGCCCCACCAGCGTGAACATCTGCCCGGTGACGATGGGTGTGGCGTCAGCCCTCGTCGGGCAGCATGTTCCCGCCATCCCGAGGCATTCGCCACCGGCGCGCGATTGGGCCGCATCGAATAGACCTTGCGGCAAGGCAAGGATTCCCAGAACGATGGTACCCTGAAGCCGTCCGGCAGCGATTCGGCTTCTGCTTGAAGGGTGTTTCCGTGGTGACGAACCTCAATCGATACGAGGCCGACCTCAAGTCGCTGATTAGCCGCGCCGAGAGATTAATGATCGCGATGCAGCGGTCTATCGATAGTAAAGCGGTAGATGCTCAACTAAAGAAAACCTTAGGCGAGCAAGCGGTCTCCTTCATAGGATCGTTACCAGATTTTAAGGAGGGCTACCAGTCCTGGTATTCAGAGGCTCTGGCAGTAATAAAGCAACTGCTGCCCGATAGGCTGGCAGACTTCAAAAGCCACTATGAGAAGCCGAAATCTGCTCGCAGGGAGTTGACGGCGGCCAACTATGTGATTGATGACTTCTACCAAGGCCTCCAAGTTACCCGTGGTTATGACAACGTCATAGTTAGTCCAAGCGCTGCGGTTCCAAGGTTCAGTGCCCAGATTTCCATCCTGAAAGCGTGCCAGGCGCGGTTCAAGTCTTCTCTGTTCGATATTCGACAGCTCGTTCACGCCGACATCCTCGACAGCGAGTTGGCTGGCGCCCGGGAGCTGCTGAAAAATAACTTCCTTCGACCCGCCGGTGTGGTCGCCGGGATTGTGCTGGAACGGCACCTACAAGAGGTCGTGGCGAGCCACGATGTGAAGGTGAAGACCCGCCCGACGCTGGGTGATTTTATCCAAGTGCTCAAGGACGCAGAGGTGTTGGGCACGCCCGACTGGCGCCGGCTGCAGCACCTCAACGAGCTACGGGTGAAGTGCACGCACAACAAAGGCTCGGAGCCGACCGCGGAGGACGTGGACGACCTGATTACGGGCGTCGATCGGACTATCAAGACGCTGTTCTGACCTGCGACCTGCGACCTGCGACCTGCGACTGACGACATGATCGATTGCATCGTCATGGACGGCGACGCCGACGACGCCGCCCTGTGGGAGATCGATGAGAACTTCGCCCGCGCCGAACTGACGGATGCCCAGCGCGCCGACCACCATGTGCGGCGGGAGGAAATCCTCGTCCGCAAGAACGTTGTCTCCGAGCCGGGCCGTGGCGGCAATCGCCAACTTGGCGATAGGTCGTATGCATCGCACGCCGCTGAGACCCTTGGACAGTCCAAGAGGGCTGTCGAGCGGGACATACAGCGCGGCAAGAAGATCGCCCCAGATGTCCTAGCCGAGGTCGCCGGGACCGAACTGGACAAGGGCGTGGTGCTGGACGAACTGGCCCGCACCCCAGCCGAAGAACAGCGTGCGAAGCTGGCGGAGATCAGCCTTCGAAGGCAGCCGGGCGCGATCGTCAGGTTGACGTTCTAACCACCGCCTGTTGAACTGACAGAGGGGGAGGACGACATGGTGAGCTTTGCTCTGCTGCTGATGCTGGCCGCTCAGGCCGACTGGCCCGATGCGGGAGACTGGGCGATAGATCGGTTCGAAGAGCGCTGCGTAACAAGCCTCGACTTCGAGGGCGCCGGGGCGACCGAGCTGTACGTCACCCTCGAACTCGACGGCTCCAGCACGGTGCTGATCAACAATGCGAACTGGACCACCGTTGATGATCAGCGATACCCAGATGTCGAGGTCGTTCTTGATGACCAGGCGTACACGGGCGGAGGTGCCCGAGGGTATATCAGCGAAGGCTACCGACGCGGCTTAACGATGCGAATGCCGGCCACGTTTGTCGACGACTTCGCGGCAGCGAGGAGTTTCAAGGTCTTCAATGGCGAGCAACTCGTTGACAGCCTGAGCTTGGACGGCAGCGCTGGCGCTGCCTCCGGACTCCGCCGCTGCATCACATCCGTCCGCCGGGCACACGATGCCGCAGAACGTGAGCGGCAGCGCTTGGCTCACATCCCTGAGAACCCTTTCGCAGAGGTGACGCCGCCCGAACCGACGACGTCTGAAGACGGCGTCCAATGGGCACGTCGGCCGCAGGTGACTGCCGATGACTTCCCTGCCCATGCCAGGGAGCGCGATGTGACGGGCTCGGCGACCCTTAGCTGCGAAGCTCGCGCAAACGGCTCTTCGACAAACTGCCGCGTCTTGAGCGAGAACCCCTCTGGAGTAGGATTCGGCCGGGCAGCACTAGCAGTGGTCGGCCGGGCGAGGCTCGCTCCGCAGTATGTTGACCGACTGCCGCCCGATAGCCGGTTCACCGTGACTGTTCCTTTCGAACTCGGGCGCCCGTGAAGGTGAGAAGCCGCGCGGATGATGACGGTCCCACAGTCGAGGATCTGGAGGCGTTCTACGACCGGCTCCAAGGCCCGCTCGGAGAGGTACTGCGCACCACGGGCACCGTGATTGAACGAAAGATGCGCGAGCGCGGGGTAGATTTCGGCGCCCTGACCGATCTGGAGGTCGTGGAACTGTTCAACGCGTCATTCGCAGAAGCAGCAGCGCGTACCTTGCCCCAGATTGACCCGGTCGCTCTGGAGGCGAGCCTTGGCGCTTTTTCCGCAAATGCGATCATGGCGCTGGCGACCAATGCGAACTCCACCAACACCGTGAACTGAAACGCCTCGTTTCGGCGAATCTATTTGCCGAGAGAACCTCGATCGATCAAAGTTCGGGTTGGGAAGAGGGGGCTCATGTCTACTGTAGCAGCGCTTTTGGCGGTCCTGACACAAGCTCCGGGGATTTGGTCGAGGGACCACCCGGGTACACCCAGTGCCGATCGGTCTTCGTTGGGCGCCAAGGCGAGGGCGGTATGGAGAGAGGCCTCCACTGCATGGGGCCAAACGGTCGCTTGGAGCTGCTTCGCGGAGAGGCCGCGCAGGTTCGGCGGCCTGAGCCGGCACCCGTTCCGACCGCGCTGCCCGGCAACGACCTTGCCGGAGCCGCTAGAGTGCACGTCGCCACAACCTCGCTGCCGACCCGGAGCGAGGTGGAAGCTGGTATGCAGGGGCGGCCCTATACTCAGGTGCTGGCAGAGCAGGCAGCGGCGGAGCGGGCTGCCAAGGAACGCGCGGCTTTGGCATCCGCAGCGCCATCGGCCCAGGGTGCCTCTGTTTCGCCCCCACGGCGACCCTCGTATCGGCAAACGGCGCCCCGACTGCGGCTGCAATCCGCGACCTGGGCGTCGAATATACACACGCTACAATCAGGAGTTCCGGCTCACCGGTGCTCCGGGCGAGCTCGCCATCCATCACCCGATGGTCGGCGACATTATGAAGCTTCGGCAGTCGGTGACCGACCTGAGCTGTTCGGCGCGGGCAAGGCGGACCTTCCGCTGCAGCTACACCCTTACCACGCAGATGATGCAGGCGGATCAGCCCGGGCTGTTGGGGATGTTGGGCGCGTTCACGGCGGGACTAAATCAGGCGGCCGGCCAAGACGTCCGATCCTATACCCACACCAACGACTTTACCCGAAGTGGAGCGGGGTGGGTCTCGGAGACGATGCGAAGCAGAGTCCAAGCCGCAGCGGCTGAAACCCCAGCCCGCAATTCCGGATCCTATAATCATCGTGAAGCCCAGCAGGGGATTCGTGAGAACCAGATTGACTTCAACGCGATGCGAGACATGTACGATGCCGCCCAGGGCAAGCTATGGTGAGCGAGTAGCGGTGGGCTACTGAGAGAAGCACGCGCTCCCGTTCGATCGCGGTGAGTATGGGCGGGAGACTTCAGGCGCCTTGGGATTAGTGCCACAGGCGCCGCTGACACCCGTCTTTAGTTCTGGGGAGGGACAATGCAGCGGATCGTACTGGCTGGCTTAATCGCCATGGGAGGATGCGCTTCGACGGCGTCGATGCAGTCGGCTGCAGGTTACGCGGTCGTTGAGTGCGCTGCCTTGCCAGACGGGAGGGTCAGCGGCTGCACCGTCGTGGAAGAGAGTGAGCCGGGCCAGGGGTACGGACGCATGGCTATAGAAGCTGTGGCTCGCGGACGGGTGGTGCCGAAGGATCCCGGTTCAAAAGTCGGGACGTTTCGCACAACCGTTCGGCTCGGACCGGACGGCTGAGGGGCGCATGACACGCGACGCACTGATGCTGGTGGCGCTGGGCGTCGCTGTCGTTGGTCTCTTCGGTTCTCTGGTCGCCGATACCTCTTCGACGCGTCCACCGTGGGCGGTTTCCTGCTGGTCCTGGGCGGGCTCGGCGTGTGCGGCATGATGTGGGCGCGGCCGTCTGACGAGGGCCGAGGCGTCTTTAGTTCTGGGAGGGGGAGGGATCGCGGCGTGCGCGAATCACGTCTAGTGGTTAGCTATGACCGTCATCGCTCACCCTCAGCCCGGCACAATCGTTCGCGTCGATCTCAATGAGGGTGACGTGACCCCCTGAAACTCCTCCAGGAATAGCTAGAGTCCGCCCAACGAAGGACGGACAGAATGAAGCGATCGAGGTTCACGGAAGAGCAGATCATCAGGATCCTGCGGGAGCAGGAGGCCGGTGTAGCGACGGCGGAGGTGTGCCGACGCCACGGGGTCAGCTCGGCGACCTTTTACAAATGGAAGGCCAAGTTTGGCGGGCTCGACGTGTCGGAGGCTCGGCGGCTCAAGGCGCTCGAGGATGAGAACGCCCGGCTGAAGCGGATGCTGGCGGACGCGATGCTGGACAACGTGGCCCTGAAGGACCTGCTGGGAAAAAGTGGTGACGCCCGCCGGCTATCGCGAGGCGGCTGGCCATCTGCAGGCCGCCTACGAGATGAGCGAAAGGCGGGCGTGCCGTGTTCTGGGCGTCGATCGGACGAGCGTGCGCTATCAGGCGACGCGCCCGGACGACGGCGCTCTGCGCGACCGGCTGAAGGCCCTGGCCCAGGAACGTCGACGGTTCGGCTATCGTCGCCTGCACGTGCTGCTGCGGCGCGAGGGCCATGCGGTCAACAGGAAACGGGTCCAGCGGATCTATCGCGACGAGCAACTGACGGTGCGCCGGCGCGGCGGCCGGAAGCGAGCGATGGGCACGCGGCGACCGCTGGACCTGCCGCTGGCGCCAACCAGCGCTGGTCGCTGGACTTCGTCGCAGACCAGCTGACGGACGGGCGGCGCTTCCGCATCCTGACGGTGATCGATAACTGTACGCGCGAGTGCCTGGCGCTGGTGGCCGACACCTCGCTGTCGGGCGCGCGGGTCGTGCGGGAGTTGGACGCCGTCATCCGGCAGCGAGGGCGGCCCGACACCATCGTCAGCGACAACGGCACGGAGTACACCTCGAACGCGGTCCTGGCCTGGGCCGACGACACCGGCGTCGGCTGGCACTACATCGCGCCGGGCAAGCCCCAGCAGAACGGCTTCAACGAAAGCTTCAACGGGCGGCTGCGTGACGAGCTGCTGAACGAGACGCTGTTCCGCTCGCTGCCGCACGCTCGCGCCGTGCTGGAGGCGTGGCGACGCGATTACAACGAGCAGCGTCCGCACTCGAAGCTCGGGTGGCTGACGCCGCAGGCTTATGCAGAAGCGCTCACCGGACACATCGGCCGGCCTGCTGCGCTGGTTGATGGCTGCGCAGACCGGCCTCTTGCCAACCCAGCCGATCACAGCTCAGATCAACCTAGGACTCTCGTTATGGCTGGATGAGAAACGGGGGTCACGTCAAGGGCTTCAGAGAGCCTGAGATGGTAAAGCGGCGCCCCTGCATCGTTCTGTCGCCGCAACTGCGGGATCGCAAGCAGCTCTGCACCATCGTTCCGCTGTCCACGACGCCTCCCCGCCAGATGCACGACCATCATCTGGAGATCGTTCTGGATCCGCCGCTGCCGGCCCCTTACGCATCGCCTCGCATGTGGGTGAAAGCGGACATCGTCCTGACGGTTGCGTTCCATCGACTTCGTCTGCTTTTCTCCCACAAGGAAGGCGGGCAACGAGTGTACGACGTCCGCGTTCTGGACGACGACACTTTCGGTCGTGTGCAGGCCTGCGTGAGGGCGGGGCTCGGCCTTTAAGGTTGTGGTTAGGGGTCGGGCGTATTACGTTTGGCCTGTCGCCGGTCGCACCGGCATTTAAGTCCAGCTTCGGCTGGCCACTATGTGTTGGTGATCGCAAACCGCCATGGTGTCAGGAAGGGCCTCGCTTCGGCGGGGCCCTTTTCATTTCGCAACCCGTAGACCAAAAAAAGGCGGCCCTCATGAAGCCGCCGTTGGTCGTTCTGGCGGCACCTTAGTAAGGCGACCCCAGCCCTGTAAGGCTGCTCATTGAGGAGGATAGGCCCATAGCCTGTTCGTCCTGAGCCGCCACGAAGCCGATCGCGGCTATCACGCAGGCAACGAGCGTTAAGGCTCCCAGGGTGATGATGCCCTTCCTGTTGGAGCGGCTGGAGGCCAGTCCGATCTGCAGGATCTCAATGCCTTTCAATACGAAATAGAAGGCCAGCATGTAGGTGATGATCTGGATCATTCCAGCCATTGGTTGTCTCCCCGTTAGCTCAACAACTGAGCCTTCTTCGCCTGAAACTCCGCCTCGGTCAGGACGCCCTTTTCCTTCAAATCGGCCAACTTGGCGATCTCGTCGGCATGGCTGAACCCCGGTGGCGGAGCGGTAAGACGTCGCGCCGCCTCGCCCTGGGGCTTGAGCATGATCGAATGGACGATCGCGACGATGAAGATCGCGGCACCGTAGAGCCACCAGAGGACGAACGGTCCGTGGCCCTTGTTCTTGGCGACTATTGCCGGGATGAGGCCGATGAATACGACGATGATTAGGATCTCCAACCGCGTCCCCCTCCCGGCCCCGCCGCTGTTGACGTAGCTGCCTAGCACAGCCGGGGCGAGTGTCTAGCGCTCGCATCCGATGCCGTCGCCGTCACGGTCCAAATGGCGGCCATAACCGGGATCGCCTCTTCGCACTGGGGCGGCTCCAGCAGCGCGCGCTTCCGAACAGTTGGCATAGGCTCGACCGGCTGGCGGCTGCGATCGCAGCGCTTGGGGCCGAGATGTCGAGGGCGAGCCGCCACTGCCTCGATGGCAGTGATAGCCGCCATTCTTCCGATCGTTGTGGCAGCCCTCGGAGTTCAGGCCGCCTGGGTGCGCCACTACTGCTGCGGGAATGGCGAGCGCGGCGACGGCGCCGACTACGGTCCAGCGGTTCATTGGACTTTCGAAACGTCCCAACGAAACTGATAGACGTCGTCGTTCCAGGTTACCGTGAGTAGCGCATCAAGCGAACCTTCGGAAGGAATCGCCACCCGGTCAGTGATCACCTGTCCGCCGAAAGAGCTTTCCGGATCGATCGTCGTCGTCTGTAGAACCTGGCCCTGCAGAGCCATCAATGTGCCGTCCAGGTTATCGTTGATCTCTTTCATCGTGAGAGCGGTTCCGGCGACCGCCGCGCCAGCCAGGGCCGCCTGTGCAACATGGTCGGTCGCTTGGTATCGATACACGCCGCGCGGCGTCGAATAGGTGCTGGTGTAGGTCGGGCCTTGGGACGCTGCGTATGCAGTAGCAGCGCCGGCGAGAGCGGCGGCCACTAGCGCGATCGTTGCATCGTTCTTCGCCATTCGCTCGAGCTCAGCATGGGTGAAGATCCGGAGCGGCTCGCCGCCCGCCGCTGCAATCATGTTCTCGACGCCGAAGTTCGTCGGCTCTTTCGCGTTGTTGAAGGCAGCGACACCGAAGACCAGGCGGCCCTTCTCGTTGACGCCGAGCGGGGTGACTTGGACAGACCCATTGCGGCCTTCCGCAAATGTGGTCGCCTGGCCTTGGACATAACGGATCGACTGGTTGGCGTCGGCGACCGGCTTGACGGTGTAGCTGGTGGCGCAAGCGGATATGGCAAGCGCGGCGCAAAGCGCCGGCGCGATCACAAACCTCATAGAATCCCCTCCCCAGGGACAGAAGCACCGCAACCCCCGTCGCGGCGTTCGCGTGTCCTAGCACAAGTCGGACGAGTGTCTAGGCCGCTCAGGGATATGACTACCTAATCCCGGTCGCGTTTGTCAGAGCGATGAAGGCCAAAACCAAAAGCTGTCGACGCCGTCAAGCCGTGCCCCTTCGGGGTTGCGGCCGCACGCCGCTGTGTCATGGTCTCAGCGCGTGCCAATCGTGGGAGAGAGGGACGCGGGACGGCCCGGCGTTGGCCCCACCCTGAGGCCGGGCCGTCCTACCGCTCAGCCGACGGTGATCGTCAGCGCGCCGACGGCGAACTTCACCAGAGCCGGCGACGACCGTCTGAGACGACGCCAGGGCGTTGGAACCCAGCATGTTGCCGCCCGAGGCCGCGTCGAAGATGGCGAAGTGCGAGACGGTCTCGCTGCCGGCCGCCGCCCCGAAATCCACCTCCGCCGAGTTGGCGATCGAGGTGTTGCGCGAGATGGCGCCGTAGGTGGCGGCCAGCCTCCCGGTGCAAAGACCGCAGTTCAGCGAAAAAGGGGCTGGGGAAGGCGGGGCCATGTGATTCAGGCTGGATGGTGAGAAGCCGGGTCCCCGGCCTTCTTCCGCATCGACGTCCGCGACCAACCCTTCGTCCGCAAGATAAGACGGGCCCGGAGACATGCGACCTGTTCGGCTTCCTGGCGACCGAACCCGGCCAGCTCGTCCGCAGCATCCGCCCCGGGATCATGCCGGCAATCCTGACAGAGCGCGAGGGAGGTCGAGACCTGGATGAGCGCGCCGTGGGACGAGGCGAAGGCCCTGCAACGGGCGGTGCTGAATCGAGCGCTGGAGATCTGCCATGAGGGCGTACTGCTGGATCGTCGCCCTCTTCGTGATGGTGATCGGGCTGGGCCTTCTCCCGATCCTCGCGACCATGGCGTCGCTGAACTGCTACCACATGGGCAAGTGCAGCGCCCTGGTGTGGCGCTTCTTCGGCATGGCCACGCTCGTGGCGGCAGGCTTCGCAGCCCTCGGGTGCGGGCTGATGAAGCTGATCAGGAGGCCTCAGGGTGACGCCGCCGGAACGAAACCCATGGATCGGCGCTGAATCCGCCCCTCAGAAAGAGGCGGAAAAGCATGGCGCAGAAGAAGACCCTCATTGCATCAAAGGCCGGCGTCCGCCTGGAGCGATCGAAGACCTGGCCGAACGCCAGCGAGGTAAGATCACGTTCAAGCTGTCGACCTACCGGCCGCCGCAGCCGCGCTACATCGCCGACCTGGACGAGGCTGAAGACGCGTTTGCACGCGAGGTCACCGCCTCGCTGCAGGACCCGGTGATCGTAGCGCGCTGATGGAGCGCGGGACGATCTAGCCGGGAACCCTAAGGGCCGCCGAGGACGTTCACCCTCAGAGAGGAGAAGTTGATGAGCGACGACAAATCCCAAACTGGCAACCCCGATCGCCAACGCGTCAGCCTGTCCGAGGACTATGAGGTCCAGGACTGGTCCAAGCGCTTCGGCGTCACGGCCGATCAACTCCGCGCCGCCGTCGACGCCGTCGGCAATCAGGCCGAGGATATCGAGAAGTATCTTAGCCGCAAGTCTGGACCCGCCTAGGAGAGGCATCATGAGCACCCCCCAAGGCTTGAGGACGCCCAAGCGTATCGCCCTACTGATCCCCATCCTGGTGGCTGTGGTCGCCTTCATCGGCCTAGCCGTATTTTCTTGGTCGCATCTCGGAGCCAAGGGGCCGGCGCCGCAGCTGGGTTCATCGCCGGAACAGGTCGCAACCGGCACAACGCCGCCGACCCGCGATGCCTACACAACGAAGGACTTCGTCGAGCCACAGTCCGAGTAGCTGCACGCCGTCCCCTATGCTGCAGTAAAACCCGCCCTCCGAAGTGAGCGGGCCTCGGTAGATAGCGGAGCCTGGGGCTCGACGGTTACCACCGCTCCACGATGGAGGTGGTGACCGCATCCTTGGTGATGGTCGTCATCTGGCAGAAGCCGCCGACAAGCCCGGTCTTCCGCTGGGCGCGCATCACGGCCAGGCTATGCGCCTTCACGTCAGGCGTCCCGCCCCACAGCTTGAGACCGAAGGTCTTGAGGTCGGCTTCCACAGCATCAGGCATGGGCGATGCGAATGTCAGGGCAGGCTGGACCAGTTCGGGCGCGAAACGCATCACAGCCCCACTGGAGGCTGCCGGCCCCTTGATGGGCCTTAGCGCCCAGGCCGGGTGACCCGCGTCGGGATAGCTGCTGACGACGTAGGCGGCGGCCCGGCCATCCGACCCTACGCCGACCAAAATCGCGTCGACCTTGCCTGGGTCGCCGGGGACCGCGGCGCCACCGCGCATAGCCGTCATCATGTGCTGGTGGGCCGAAACAACTCGGCCTGCAAAGCTGGCGACCAAGTCCTCGAAACCACCCTGCACCTGCGCCATGGCCACGGCGACTAGGGCGGAGAACATGTCTGGGCCGCGGGCGACGAAGGCTGCCGACTGGTGCGCCGCGATCTGTACCTTCTGTTTCAAGGCGACGGTCGAACCATCCGGGGTGATCATCGCCCCATCGGTCAGCAGGCTTACAGACGTCGGGGCCAAATAGACCAAGGCCGCGGTCATTGATCGTCCTCCGGCTCGAAGGCGCGATCCTCGGAGAACGACCCAGCCGAGTAGAGCACGGCATTCACGACGAAGGTCGCCACGGCGGCGGCCGTGCCAGAGAAGCCGAGGACCGTGGTGACGATATACGCCGAAACTGGGTCGGCGTGAGCCACGACCGGGAAGGCAACTAGACACGCCAGCACGCCCAGGAAAAGTCTGAGACGGCGGGTCACTTGCTGTCCTCCGATCCGATCATTCGGCGCATGGCTTCGGCGAGGCTGTACTTCGTCTTGGCGGGGCTGGACTGGCGCGTACTCGCGGCCATGGCCTGCGCCAGGCTATAGCGAAGCTGAGGCTTCGGGGTGGTCGGGCCGGTCATTGCGGGCTCCTTTGGTGGTGGGGGAATGGTTGGTCGGGCATCTGGCAACGCAGGGCGCCGCCCTCGCCCTCCCACGAGGAGAGCGCTTCCCGATCCAGCCGGAAGTTTTCGATGACCTGGCGGGACGCGATCCGGCGACGATCGACAAGTCGGGTCGAGAGGTCTCCGGTCTTGGCGAGGCGCTTGGCGGTTCTGGGGGAGACGCCCAGACGGGCAGCGATGTTGGAGAGGCCGACAACCGTCATTCCGCCCCCTCCACCGCCGACCAGTCGATCTTGGCCATCCGGTCGAGATCCCAGATCGGCTGGTCTTCCCAGACGAATCCATCCGGCCGGCCGACGTCGATCTCAGTGAGCATCTCGGTCACCACCCCCATGGCGAGGGTGCGGAACGTCGCGTCGGCCTGCTTCGCCGTCTCCAGCGATGCACCGTGCTCCCATGCGGAGAGTGCCGCAAAGGCGCAGATGCGGTTGAAGTAGGTCACCAGCAGATTGACCGCGAGCGGCATCAGCACCTCGGGCGGAATTCCCGTCTCGGTGTCGTCCGGGCCTCGGCTGATCTGGCCAGACGGGACGGACCTCTGGGTCACAGGCGCTGAGCGGGCCTTCCTGGGCCGATCCGAGAAGCGACCCAGGCCGGCGTGCATCAAGAGCCGATCGGAGGCCTCGACGCTGATCTTGCCATCGACGACCACGACGGCGCCGCGCGCCTCCCACTTCTGGACAGCCGCCTTGCTGACGCCGTGCATCTTTGCGAACGCGGGCCGTGAAGCGAGGGTCACGCTCATCAGCGGCAACCTCGGGCAACCGGAAACCTGTCGGCGGCCCTCAGGCCCCTCCGGTCCGCGCGTCCGACGCAGAGAGGACGGGGCTTCGGGCCGATCCATCCGTGAGCGGGTGAAGCCCCAGAAGGGCAACTGGCAACCGGCAACCGGATTTCGGGGTCATAGCTGGAGGAAGAACATGCCCAAGCTGCCCGTATACGTTGCGACGCCGGGGAAGGACCCGCGACGATCATGCCGGGGAGATCAGTGCCCACGAGACACCCCCAGGCTGTCGCTGTCGGGCATGACGAGGCGGGACGCCCATGCTTCGGCTTCGCCCACGGTCATGGCGGGGGGTGCGTGTCGGAGGACGAGAAGCGCGGCCTCGATCGTCACGGGGCGGTGCGCCGCGAGGGACAGGGCGAGAGAGAAGCGTCCCTGAGCCAATGGGTGCTGCATGATGTGGGCGCGGCGTTCTCCCGCGTCAGATCGGGGCGTGATGCCCACGCTCTGTTCGGCCATCAGCTCGGCAGTGCGGCGGGCCGGGGTCATGCCGCCTCCGAGCGCCCGGCCGTCTCGGGGGAGAGATACTCGGTCTTCTCCGGCGGCGGCTTCGGGGCCTCCAGCTTGAGGGGAGGAAGCGGGGTAGACGCAAGGCGCGGACCGATGGCGGCGGGAGTGGCCGGGACCGAGACGACGACCCGCTTGTCGACGAGTTTGCAGTGATCCGCCGTGAGGTGATGGACCGCGCCCGAGCTGCGGTGCTGGTACTTGCCGTTCACGATCCTGGACGGATCGATCACCCGCGCACCGCCCTGGTGATGCCAGATGCCTTGGATCGTGTCGGAGACGATGCGCCGGGGCTGGGCGGGATGGTCCCGCAGCGGAGCCTCGACCGTGGGCAGCGGGGACGCGTCGGCCGGGAGGTTGCTGTTGGCGGCGTCGACCGCGGCGTCGGCGGCGGTGACCAAGTCCAGCAGCTCGACGTACCGACGCTGGAGGTCGGGATATTCTTTGGCCAGCTTGGCGCGGGCCGCCTTGGCCTGGGCTTCAGCAGCGGCGTACTGGACGTGCCTCTCCGCGTCGGCGATGGCCGCTCCGCATCGGCCAGGGCGGCTTCCGCGGCCGGGGTCACCCGACGATCGAACGCATCGACCAGGTCACGCGCATCCCGGAGCCGGCGGGTGGCGCTCTCCAAGACGCCGTCGGCGGCCTCACCATCGGCCGTGGCGGCCGCCGTCTGGGCGCGCTCGGCGGACAAGACCTCGGCGACTGCGGCGTCGCGCTTGGCCTTGGCGTTGCCAGGCCGCGCTGGGCGGCTTCATGGGCTTTGCGGGCGGCGGCGACGGGATCGCGTTTCAGGATATCGGTGACGGCCATGTCGGTCCTCGTGGTGGTGTTGGGAATTCTGCGACTGGACTCGCCCGGGCTCAATGCGACCGGACTAGATCGGACTGAGATTGGGTTTCGGGCGGCTGCCGGCGGCGACGCGGGCGGCTGACCCAGATGTCGACGTCGGCCTGTTCGAGGCGCCACGTGTTGCTGCCGGCTGACCTGGAAGCCGGGAGCTGTCCTCGACGGATCGCCTTGTGGATGGTGTCGGGCTTCTCCCCGGCCAGACGGGCGACGTCGTCGACAGACAGGCTGCGCTGGAGGGAATGCTCGATCTCAACAAGGCGGCCGTCGATCTGGTCACCGGTCAGGGCGGCCCGGTCCCGCCGCAGGGTGCGGACTAGGGCGAGCGATGACGGCTCAGAGGTGGAGCGCAGGCCGGTCACTGGACGGACCTCCCGCAGACCCCGTATTTGCGCCACCACCACTGCGCTCCACCTATAAAGGTGGTGGCGCAGGTGGCGCAGTGGCGCAAAGGGCGATCTGCGACACCATGGAAATGGTGGTGGCGCAAGGTGGCGCAGGTGGCGCAAATCATAGCTCCACCCACCTTCCGACGCCGACCGTTTTGCGTGACTTCCGATGCTCATCGAGGGCGTCAACGACCACCAGGGCACCTGATTTGAACCAGGTCTTCAGCAGCCCCTTCGCCTTCTCGCGTGCCGTCTTCTCGTCGAGATCGAGTTCCAGCACCTCGGCCACGGGATAGCCGACCCACTCCTTGGCCTGGACGTTCTCACGCCAGTGACCACCGTCGATGTGCCGCTGCACGGCCAGCAGATCGGCGGCTGAGACACCATCGAAGGGGTCGGGCCACTTCCATGCGGTGACCACACCAACGTTGTCGCTGGGCTTTATGCCGACGCCGTTACCGAGGTCCACGCCAATCATTCGATACCAGACGGCTCCGTCGGGGGAGCGCGGCGACATGTTGGCTTTGCCGTCCTCGACCCGGAAGTAAGGGTAAGGCGTCTCCAGGCCTGCGCGTTCAGCCTCGTCTTTCGACATGGGGTTGAGGACGCGACCGGAGCGAGCGGCGGCTAGGAGGGAACCTGCCCCACGCCCGTCCTCGACCGTGATCTCAGCGCCGTTGGTCTTGCGGGTATGGTGGACCAGCTCAACGGCGGTGTTTGTCTTGCCAGCGATGCGGCCCCATTCCTTGGCGACCGTGTCGATGGCGCCGTTGTCGTTCTCCGCCACCTTGTGGGAGGAGACGAAGGGGTCGATCACGACCACGTCGATCTTGTGGGTCTGGATCTCCGAGACGACCTTCTCGACGTTCGGCTCAATGATCAGCGCGCCGCTGGCGTCGCTCTTCGCGATGGTGATGCCTGCGTCCCGGCCTGAGCCGAGGAATAGCCAACCCTCCAGATCATCTGGCGTGAGGCCGTAGTGCAGCGCCAGCGCCATGGCCCGGCGCATGGTCTCCTCGAAAGGGTCCTCCCCGTTCCAGTAGGCGACGCGCACCCGCTTCTCGACCGGCTTGATGCCGAGCAGGGGCTTGCCGCTGGCCATCGCCATGGCCTCGGCCAACACGAGGGAGGACTTGCCTACGCCACCCGGAGAGAAGGTGGTAGAGACGAACTGGCGGATGTAGTGCCGGCCGTACAGCCAAGCGCGGAGGGGGATAGCGGCAGGGTCGATCCACTTGAACGGCACCGCCCAACTCGGCGCGGGATGATCGCCTCGCGTGGCGAGTGGCGGCGGTGAAGAGGCCCAGGCGCGTAGCTGATCGACAGGGCCGCCAGCGTCTAGCCAGTCCGAGACGTCCTCACCTTCGGCAAGGCCGGGGATGCGAATGATCCTGGCAGAGGCAGCATAGGCTGAGAGCTGTTTAGCGAGCCTCGCCGCCTTCTTACGGCCGGGCTCGTCATTGTCCTCCAGGATGAGGCAGTCATAACCGGCGAGCTGCCGGGCCATGTCCTCGGTCCATTTTCCGCTGGCCGCCGTCGTGGCCGTCAGGTTCAGGCCAGCGAGCCGATCGGCATCCTTCTCGCCTTCGGTGATCCAGATGGTGCTGTGAGCCACTTTGTTGCGGTCAGCGGCGCGGTAGAGGACACGACGCTCACCCGCGTCGTTGAACCATCCGCCGCGGCCATCTGGCCGGCGCTGGCGGAAGGTCTTGGGCTTGCTGGCGTGCTCGTATCGGAGGACCTGATAGAGCAGATCGCCGTCATCACTGCGGTAGTCGTAGGTGGCGGCAAGCGTGTACCCAGCGCCCGTCAACCCAAGGTCGGAGTAAGGCTTCGGGCTTCGGGCAGCCCGTTCGGACATGCGCTCGATGGCGCCGGGCTTGGGTGTCCAGGAGCTTAGCCCAAGCTTGGCGCGCACGTACTCTCGACATAGCCGCCAGTCGTCCTCCGCCTTGCTGTCGGTTCGGAAGCCCTCCGGGCTGTCGGGATCAAGCCAGACAATGAGGCTGTCGTCGCGCTGCGAGTGTCCCGGCCCCGCCGCGCGCACATGATCACCCTCGATCTTGCCGCCAAGAGCGTGAGCGACGGTGCGGAGATCCAGCGCGGCGTTCATGCAGCGCCCCCAATTCGGCTCGCCATGCGATTGCGGAAGCCGTCGCTGATGAGCCCCGCCCAGTCGTCGACGGTCGTGAACGGCGTGAAGAGGTTGATCGTGGTGCACGCCGCGGCGAGCGTGTCCAACGCGGCGCGGACAGCAGCGGCGGCCTCTTCCTCGGAGCTGAAGGTATGGGTTGGCGGTGCGGTCCGGGCGGTGCGCACGGCGGCGAGGTTAATGATGCGAGGATCATCAGCCACGGACCACCTCCCAGCCCTGGAAATGGCCTTCGTCGCTCACGATCGAGCGGAGCATCGCCCTTGCAGGGCAGAGCGGCCGGGAGTAGGATTGCTGCCGATCTTCCTCGTCAGTTGATCTCCTGCAAACCCCGGTGAGCCCTGCACGGCCGCCGGGGTTTTTCGTGGGCGGGGCCTGGTTGAACCTTCCCATGATCACGCCGCCTCGCTCGTGGAGGAGGCGGAGTTGTCGTTGGCCCAGGCGAGCAGGTCGCCGACCCGGTAGCGGACGGCGCGGCCGAAGCGGCTGAAGCGGCATCCGCCACCGCGAAGGCGGAGCTGCCGCAGATAACTGCGGCTGAGGCCGAGCATTTCGGCCGCCTCCACATCATCGATAAACCGGTCCGTTGCCGGAACCGCGGCGGGCCGTAGCGTGGACTGTGTCGCGAGCATCTGTCGTGTCCCGGACGCTCCCGGTGAAGTCCGGGGTGGGCGTCTAGGAACAGACCTGACCCGCCATAGCGGGGTGGTTCAGGAACCGGCGTCACGCCGCTTAGGGGGACCGGCGTGACGCCGGTTAGGACATTTCCGCTACGAGGTTGGCCTTGATAGGGTTCAATACCGCCTCGGCTCCCTCGTCCGTGATGCTGAATTCCTGAGCAATTTGTTGACACAGAGACCACCAAGACCGCGCATAACCTTGAGCGACCAACTGGACGGCTCGGTCTCGTTTTTTGTTCCCCTCAGCAAGATTAGCCTCCCCTGCTCCGTCCGTTCGAAGCGTCCCCGCGCTGACTTCCAAGCCACGGGCTCGCGTGGACTTTATGAAATCAGACCGGTTGAGGCAGACGTCTCTCCAGCCAAATAGGACCGACCCGTCATCCTTTCCGAGTTCCACCCGAGCCCAGTGTTTCAGATCCGGTTCGGTCTGGCCGATATTATCGGCGGTAATGCCGCATGCGACGCCCATGTCGTGCCAGGAGAAATGAGCCCAGGCGCGGTAAACGGCCCAATATCCGCGCGGAATGTCGGCTCGACCAGAAGCCTGAAAAATTCGATCGGCAGCGAAGTTCGGGGAGCCTGTCGCGCGCACCTCTCCGCTGAGCAATAGCTCGTAGATCAGCCGATACGCGGCTTGCCACTGCTCCGTCTCGAAGTGCTCCTTCCGCAGCATCCCGAAAATTACGTGCTGTTCGAAGATGGCAGCTTTCGCGGCACGCGCTGCGATAGATCGTGCATCAAATGGCCCGCATGCCATCCGCGCCTGCCACGCTGAATAGCGAGGATGAGCGCGGCAACGTTGGCGGTACGCTTCAGCCGAGACGGGTTGACCGTAGGCCACTGCGCTGATGGCCTCGATCAGAGAAATCTGAGGATTTTGCGCTGGCGGCCTTGGCTTACGTGGGGCCATCAGGCTCTCGGCCCCATCGCAGCGTCGATCGATTCGGCGATACTATCTGCCGCCGCCCGCACCGGATCGTCGGCCAAGTGCGCGTAGCGAGCAGTGGTCTTCACGTCTGCATGGCCTAGCAGCTTACCCAGGACGACCAAGCCTTGCCCAGATGCGACCCCACTACTGGCGAATGAGTGGCGCAGGTCGTGGATTCGTACGTCTTCCAGACCGGCCGCCTTGCGCACGACGCGCCACGTCTTCTGCAACTGACCGAATGGCTTCAGCGGGTCCGTCGCGGAGGGGAACACATATGGGCTATCCTTCACCTTCGGCACGGCCTCTATGACCTCCAGTGCAACTCGACCGACGGGCACGATTTTCTGGCCTGTCTTGCTGTCCTCGAGACGCAGGCACCCGAAGTCGGAATCAACCTCAGACCACTTAAGCTGTTCGATCTCGCCGCGCCTGGCGCCAGTCAGGGCCAGCAGTCGCAAAATGCGGGTGGCGGACCGATTGCCGCCGGCCGCATCCGACGCCGCCATGGCTTCGCCGAGGGCCGTCAGCCCGTCGGCGACAGGAAGCGTTCCATCTTACGGTCGCGGTAGCGCTTAAGGCCGCGCACGGGATTATCTGGTCGCATCTTCCGCTTGACTGCAAACTCGAAAATCCCGCCCAGCAGACCAGCGGTCCGCGTCGCGGTCCCCTTTCCGCCTTTGGCCATTGGATCTTTCAGGCGCCGGCGCTCGGCGTCCTTGGGGACCTGCCCGGCTTTAACCTGCGCCATTGACGGCTTGATCTTCGATGCTGTCCGGCCGGATGCGACGTCCTGCATCCACCGCTCGACGTCAGGCAGTGTGACGACGTTGACCCGCTTGTTACCGAGGATGGGCTTGATGTGGCGTTCGATTCGTCCCTTGTCCGTGGCCAAGGTGGACGGTTTCTTCATCGCCACGCCCTGCTCCAGATACAGGTCGCACAGTTCCGAAACGGTGATGTCGGCGCGGACCTTCGCCCGGTCGGCTTGCGGGTCGGCGCCCCTAGTGGCCGAAGCCAAGACCTTGCGCGCGCCTCGTCTCTGGCTTCGTCGGCGGTGATTGCACCATGCCGCCCGATAACGAGCTGGCGCAGTGTGCCGCTCCGGCCTCCCCCGACCCGGTATCGGGCCACGTACGTCTTCGTGCCGTGGGGCGAGACGCGAAGGCCGAACCCCTTCAGATCGCTGTCCCAGACAGTGAAGCGCTCGACCCCCGGCTTGGCGGCGTCCACGACACGCTTGGTAATGCGTGCCGATCGTCCATTTCATCCGCCATTTCACCTTCCACCTGCCGACCGCGGTGAGCCCGTGGTCATCACATGGTCATCACCGCGAAGGTGACACCCGTGAACACCTGTAGAACACGATAGCACGATCCGAAAGTGCAAATCGCCGCCACGACTGAATTTTAGCCCTGAAACCCTGTCGTGGCGGGTCTGGCTTGATAGCCCTCCGAAGGCAGGGGTCAGAGGTTCGAATCCTCTCGGGTGCGCCACTTCCATTCAAGATTGTGAACGCCGTCCTCGGCGGCGACGTCGCGGCTGTCCCGGACATCCGGCGCCCGCGGGGGTGCGGCTCGCCCCGAGCATGCGCGGGACGGACGGCGATGGCGCGACCCGCCGCAAGGCGCCGCCGACCGGCCGCCTGGTTCGATGACCGCGTGATGAGGAAGGGTCCGGAAAAAATCGGCGCCTGCCGAATCGACAGGCGCCTGATTTTCTTGCTTCGACTGGAGCGGGCGAGGCGATTCGAACGCCCGACCCTCACCTTGGCAAGGTGATGCTCTACCCCTGAGCTACGCCCGCACTCCGTTGGGAGCGATGTGCGCTCCCCGTCGAGGAGGGGGCGTATAGCGGAGCGCCCCGCTCCTTCGCAAGAGGGTTTTTTGCTTTTTACCGCGGCGCCAATCTGATGGCCCCGTCCAGGCGGATGCATTCGCCGTTGATATAGACGTTGCGCGCCAGCTCCAGCACCAGCGACGCATAGTCGGCCGGCGTGCCCAGGCGGCTGGGGAAGGGGATGGCGGCGGCCAGGGCGTCCTGGATCTTCTGGTCCATGCCCGCCATCATCGGCGTCCACATGATGCCGGGCAGGATGGTGTTGCAGCGCACCCCTTCCTGGGCCAGGTCGCGCGCGATCGGCAGGGTCATGGCGTAAACCCCGCCCTTGGACGCCGAATAGGCCGCCTGGCCGATCTGGCCGTCCTGGGCCGCGACCGAGGCCGTGTTGACGATCAGGCCGCGCTCGCCGTCGGCCATAGGCTCCAGCGTCACCATGCCCGCCGCCGACTGCGACAGGACGCGGAAGGTGCCGAACAGGTTGACCCGCACGGTGCGTTCGAACTGGGCCATGTCGTGGGCCTTGATCTCGCCGGTGTCCTTCTTGCGCGAGACGGTCTTCATGCCGGTGGCGATCCCGGCGCAGTTGACGGTCAGCCGCTCCTGGCCGTGGGCGGCGCGGGCCTTTTCGAAGGCTGAGGCGACCGAGGCGTCGTCGGTGACGTCCACCTGGCAGAAGACGCCGCCGATCTCGGCCGCGATGGCCTCGCCCTTCTCGGCGTTCAGGTCGAACAGGGCGACCTTGGCGCCGGTGGCGGCGATGGCGCGGGCCGTGCCCTCGCCCAGGCCCGAGGCGCCCCCGGTGACGACGGCGGCGATGCGGCTGTCGAGTTTCATGCGTCCATTCCCTATATCTGGTGAACCTGAGTTTCGATCGAGGATTTAGCGGCCATGCCCGGCAAAGCCAAACCGATCTCGCCCGACGACGTCCTGGACCCCGAAAAGGCCCTGGTCCCGGCGGTGGTGCGCGTCAACGAGACGCGGGTGAAGCGCGGCTTCTGGCCCAAGATCACCCGCACCGCCGCGCGCATCCCCTTCGCCGACCAGGCGCTGGCGGCCTGGTACGCCGCGCGCGATCCGCAGACGCCGATGGCGGCCAAGGGCATGATCTTCGCCGGCCTGGCCTATTTCGTCATGCCTATCGACGCCATCCCGGACCTCTTCGCCGGCATCGGCTTCACCGACGACGCGGTCGGCGGTCATCACGGCCCTGCTGGCCACCCTGGGCGCCAACATCAAGCGCCGCCACCGCGACCAGGCCGAGGCGGCCGTGAAGCGGCTCAGGGATCGCCGAGGCGAATAGCCAGGCTTACCGATTATTCAGTTGCCCGGCGCGCCCGGCGGTCTCAGCGTCACCGGCAGCATGGGCGAGGGTCTGGCCGTGGGCCTGGACGCCCTGGGCGCGCGCGTCACGGGCTGTCCGATGGCCGGGCTGCTGGGCGCGATCTACGACCTTCCGCTGGAGCGGTCGGGCCTGACGATCAAGCTGCCGGCCGAGCGGCTGTCGACCGTCTCGGGCGTTCCGCGCGAAGCCTTCCGCTGCGCGCCCTGAGATCGGCGCGCGGACCCCGTCAGTCGTTGATCGTCACCACGATCTTGCCCAGGGCCTGGCGTTCGCCCAGGCCTTGATGGCGTCGGCGGCCTTGTCCAGGGGGAAGGTCCGGGACACGCGCGGACGGATCTTGCCGTCGGCTTACATCCGCATCAGTTCAGCCATGTTGGCGGCGAAGAGCATCGAGGCTTTTCTCAACATTCGATTGTATCGGTTGCTTCTCGAGCCTTGGTGGCAGACCTCGCCTTCCGACTTGACGCGTTCGCATACGTCGTCGAAGTAGAACTCAGGGGGCTGTCATGACCAAAAGATCCAAAGCATCCGACGACACCAATACGCCAGCCGTACTGGTGACAGAGACGGCGCCGGCCGGCAAAGCAAGGAGGATCGGGCCCCAGGTCTTGGACAAAGTTAAAAGTTCACTCCAGTCCGGCAGCGACCAAACGCGCGCGGCCGCAGCCGTTGCAGGCCATGGAATGGTCATTGCAGTGGATGCCGTGAAAAAG
Source organism: Brevundimonas albigilva (assembly GCF_023503965.1). Classification (GTDB taxonomy): domain Bacteria; phylum Pseudomonadota; class Alphaproteobacteria; order Caulobacterales; family Caulobacteraceae; genus Brevundimonas; species Brevundimonas albigilva. Next base: position 1,511,282 of record NZ_CP097298.1, read on the forward strand.
GCTGCTGACGCCACGGCGAGAGCCTCTGGCGAACTCGGCGTCGCCGCATACTACGCCGTCGGCGATTTGAACGGAGACGGCAAGGTCGATGAGGATGATTGGAAGATTGCTCGCCATGCCGCAGGGAAAGCCGCTGCTGGGATCGCGCGCGAAGCCGGTGAACTTGGAAAGGCTGTTGCGCGACACGAAATCACCAAAGACGCCGCGGCTGGCGCCGCTGTCGGCGCATTAATCGCTTTGCCAATCCCGTTCGTAGGCCCCGCCGCCGGCGCGGCGGCCGGTGCCGCCATAGGGTTGACCCGAGGGGTGCTTGATAGCGGCGCAATCGCCGACGTCGTTGGCCAAGCGGCGGCAGCTGTCAGAAAACCTCCGACACGAAAACCTGCTCGCAAGCAACCACGTCGCTGAATATCGACCTCGCATACGTCAGTCCTCGATCGTCACCACGATCTTGCCGAGCGCCTGGCGGTCGCCCAGGGCCTTGATGGCGTCGGCGGCCTTTTCCAGGGGGAAGGTCCGGGACACGCGCGGACGGATCTTGCCGTCGGCGTACATCCGCATCAGCTCGGCCATGTTGGCGGCGTGGGCCTTGGGATCGCGCATCACCGCCGCGCCCCAGAAGACGCCGATCACCGACACGGACTTCAGCAGGGTCAGGTTCAGCGGCAGGGACGGGATGCCGGCCGGGAAGCCGACGACCAGATAGCGGCCGTTCCAGTCCATGGCCCGAAGCGCGGGTTCGGCGTAGTCGCCGCCGACCGCGTCATAGACCACGTCGGCGCCGTCGCGGCCGGCGGCCAGCTTGAACTCGCCCGACAGCTCCTTCTGGGCGGCCTTGTCCATCGGGCCGGAGGGATAGATCAGGCCGTTGTCGGCCCCCAGGTCCAGGGCGAACTCCACCTTGTCGTTGGTCGAGGCGGCGGCGACCACGCGCGCGCCCATCGCCTTGCCCAGCTCCACCGCCGCGGCCCCGACGCCGCCGGCCGCGCCCAGCACCAGCAGGGTCTCGCCCGGCTGCAGCTTCGCCCGGTCCTTCAGCGCGTAATAGCTGGTGCCGTAGGTCATGATCAGGGCCGCGGCTTCCTCAAAGCTCATGCCCTCCGGGATCGGCGTCAGGGTCGCGGCCGGAACCGCCAGCCGCTCGACCAGCCCGCCCCAGCCGGGCACGGCGATGACGCGGTCGCCCTTGAACACGCCCTTGACGCCCTCGCCCACCGCCTCGACCACGCCGGCGACCTCGGCCCCCGGGGCGAAGGGACGCGGCGGCTTGAACTGGTATTTGTCCTCGATGATCAGGGTGTCGGGATAGTTGATCCCCACCGCCTTGACCTCGATCACCACCTCGCCGGCCTTGGGCGTCGGATCGAGGATGTCCTCCACGACCAGGGTGTCGGGACCGCCGGGGGCCTTTGAGAGAACGGCGCGCATCATTCCTCCTGGGCCATTCGAGGCCGCTGTTGTCCCGCGCCATGGCGCGGCCTTCATGGCGACGCTAAACAGCGCCACGCCCGATTGAAAGAGGCGACGAGAACAGGCTCAGGACCACGACATGACCGCCCTCATCCTCCACGGCGGCGCCGGCGCCCGGCGCGAACGCAACTACGACGCCGAGGTCGCGCACATGCGCCAGGTGGTCGAGGTCATGAAGGCGCGGCTGGAGGCGGGCGACAGCGCCCTGGACGTGGCGACGGCCGCGGTCGTCCTGCTGGAGGATTCGGGCCTCTATGTCGCGGGCAAGGGCGCTTCGCCCAACCTGGCCGGCGCCTATGAGCTGGACGCGTCAATCATGGACGGAGCGACGCGGCGGGCCGGGGCGGTGGCGGCCCTGCAGGGCTTCCGCAATCCGGTCCTGGCCGCCCGCGCGGTGATGGAGCGGACGCCGCACGTCATGCTGGCGGGCGAGGGCGCGGCCCTGTTCGCCCACGACCAGGGGCTGGAGCCGATCGCCGACGAGGCCGCCTGGTTCACCCACGCCGGCCAAGGCGAGGACAATCATCCGCCCGGAACCCTGAGCCACGGCACGGTCGGCTGCTGCGTGCTGGACGCGCAGGGGCGGCTGGCGGCGGCGACCTCCACCGCCGGCGTCTTCGGCAAGATGCCGGGACGGGTGGGCGACACCCCCCTGCCCGCGGCGGGAACCTGGGCCGACGCGCGCGTGGCCGCCAGCGGCACCGGCCAGGGCGAATATTTCATCCGCGTGGCCGCAACGGCCCAGGTCGGCTGGCGCGTCGGAACGGGCCAGACCCTGGCCCAGGCGACCCAGGCCGTGATCGACGACATCGGCGCGGTGGGCGGCGACGGGGCCTGATCGCCCTGGACGCCCAGGGAAACATCGCCGCCCCCTTCAACAGCCAGGGCATGAAGCGCGCCTGGCTGACCCCGGCCGGCGAGATCGAGGTGGAGGTTTTCGGCCGCTGAGCCCCCGGCCAATCCCGCATCGTCATTGCGGTTGATTATGATAATCGTTCGCATTAAAGCGCCGCTATTGTTTTCAGCGGGGCTTTCACCATGCGTAGCCGTCTTCTTCTCTCCACCGCCGTCGCCGGCCTGGCCTCGACCCTGATCGCCCAGCCGGGGCGCGCCGAGACGGCGGACCAGACGGCCGCCCAGCTGGATCCCGTCGTGGTCCTGGCCACCCGGTCCGAGCGCCGGGCCGGCGACACGCCGGCGACCGTCAGCGTCATCACCGACGCCCAGATCCAGGCGATGCTGGCGACCGACATCAAGGACCTGATCCGCTACGAGCCCGGCGTCAGCGTCCCGACCAGCCCGGCCCGCTTCAGCCTGGCGCTGTCGGGCGCCGGCCGCGACGGAAACGCCGGCTTCACCATCCGGGGCATGGGCGGCGACCGGGTGCTGATCGTCAACGACGGCGTCCGCCTGCCCGGCGGCTTCTCCTTCGGCGCCCAGGCGGTGGGACGCGGCGGCTACAACGACCTGGACCTGGTCAAGTCGGTCGAAATCCTGCGCGGCCCGGCCTCGGCCCTCTACGGCTCGGACGGCGTCGCCGGCGCGGTGGCCTTCACCACCAAGGATCCGGTCGATTTCCTGACTGACGGCCAGGCCTTCGGCGCGCAGGGCCGCGTCGCCTACAACTCGGCCGACGAGGGCTGGACCGAGGGCCTGGCGCTGGCCGGTCGCAGCGGCTCGCTGTCGGGCCTGCTGGCCTACACCCGCCGCGACAGCCAGGAGACCGAAAACCAGGGCGAGGTCGGCGGCGTGGGCGCGGCCCGCACCCAGCCCAATCCGCAGGATTTCGGCTCCAACGCCGTCCTGGGCAAGCTGGTGTGGGAGGCCTCGCCCCGCCACACTCTGCGCCTGACCTACGACCACCTGGATTCCGAGATGGACGGCGAGGCGCTGAGCAGCCTGTCGGCGACGACCCTGGCGGTGACGGCCCATGACGAGACCCAGCGCGACCGGGTCAGCCTGGACTGGCGCTTCACCGACATCGCCGGCCTGGATGACGGCTCGATCTCGGCCTACTGGCAGGATGCGACGACGCGGCAGGTCACCTACGAGGATCGCGCGACCCTGGCCGACCGCGAACGGGACGTCACCTTCGACAACACGGTTTACGGCGTGGCGGGCCAGGGGGCGAAAACCTTCGGCTCCGAGGCCGCGCGCCACCGCGTGACCTTCGGCGGCGACTGGTCCCTGACGACCCAGGAGGGCCTGCGCGACGGCGTGACGCCTCCGGTGGGCGAGCCCTTCCCCGCCCGCCCCTTCCCCAAGACCGAATACCAGCTGGCCGGCCTGTTCGTTCAGGACGAGATCGCGTTGCTGGACGGCGCGCTGAGCATCATTCCGTCGGTGCGGTACGACTGGTACGACCTCGACCCGCAGCCCGACGCCCTGTTTCCGGCCGCGGCGGAGGGTCAGAGCGACGACCACATCTCGCCCAAGCTGGGGGTGGTCTATTGGCCGCACCCGCGCTTCGGCGTCTTCGCCAACTACGCCGAGGGCTTCCGGGCGCCGTCGCCGATGCAGGTGAACAACTATTTCGCCAATCCGGTCTTCGGCTATGAGTCCATCCCCAACCCCGACCTGGAACCCGAGACCAGCGACAGCTTCGAGGGCGGGGTCCGGTTCCGCGACATCGCGGCCTTCGGCGGCGTGGCCCGGCTGCAGGCGACCGCCTTCGCCAGCAACTACGACAACTTCATCGAACAGGTGGTGGTGTCGGGCTCGGGCGTGCCCGGCGTCGATCCGCTGATCTACCAGTACGTCAACCTGACCGAGGTGGAGATCCGCGGCCTGGAGGCGCGCGGCGACATCGACTGGGACAACGGCCTGGGCCTGATCGTCTCGGCCGCCTACGCCGAAGGCGACCAGCGCACCGACGGCGCACGCACCGACCTGCCCAGCGTCGATCCGGTCAAGCTGGTGGCCGGCCTGAACTACGCCGCGCCGTCGGGCGTCTGGGGCGGTTCGGCCGTCGTGACCTGGTCGGGCAAGAAGGATCAGGCGACCTACAACCTGCCGTGCGCCGCCGCCTGCTATCTGGGCGACAGCTTCACCCTGCTGGACCTGACCGCCTACTGGAACGTGACAGAGCGGGCCACGCTGCGCGCAGGGGTGTTCAACGTCTTCGACGAAAAGTACGCCTGGTGGAGCGACATCCAGGGCCTGTCGGCGACCTCGACCGTCAGGGACGCCTACACCCAGCCGGGCCGGAACTTCGGCGTGTCGCTGAGCCTGCGCCTGTGATGTCCCAGTTGCCGTCCCATCCCGCCCCCAAGACCCGGAAAACCCCGCCCATGCGCGCCATCCTCATCGCCGCCGCCCTGCTGACCGGCGTCGCGCCGGCCGCCCTGGCCCAGTCGGCCTCCCCGGCTCCGGCCCAGGCTGCGGCGCCTCCCGCCGCGCCCGCCGGCGCCTTCGAGCGCGACCGCCAGTCGATCCTGGCCCAGGCCGGCCAGTACCGCGTCCACTTCGACATGCGCGAGAACGTCAGCTTCCGCGCCGACTACGACCCGCTGGAGGAAAAGCTGTCGGGCGGCAGCGAGATCGTGCGTGTGGTCCATGACCAGGGCGACCGCATCAGCCTGCAGCACATCCTGGTGATGGAGCACGACGGCCAGTCCATCGTGGTCAAGCACTGGCGCCAGGACTGGGCCTACCAGCCCGAGGCCGTCCTGACCTACGCCGGGCCGAACCAGTGGACCCTGACCCCCGTTCCCGCCGACCAGCGCCAAGGCGCCTGGTCCCAGACCGTGTGGCAGACCGACGATTCGCCCCGCTATGGCGGGGTCGGCCGCTGGACCTACGACAACGGCCTGGCCGCCTGGACCTCGGACGCGACCTGGCGGCCGCTGGCGCGGCGCGACGCGGTGCGCAACCCCGTCTATGACCGCTACCTGGGGACCAACCGCCACATCCTGAAGCCCGACGGCTGGGTGCACATCCAGGACAACATGAAGATGTCGGGCCGGGACGGCGGCGAGCCGATCGCCATCGTCCAGGAAGACGTCATCAACACCTACGACCGCTCCAGCGCCTATTCGCCCAAGCCGGGCGACGACTACTGGGCCGCGACCAAGGCCTATTGGGCGGCGATCCGCGACCAGTGGGACGCCGTGATCGCGCGCGACGGCGGCGTGCGCCTGGCCGAAGAGGGCGAGACCGGCGCGGTCACCGGCGCGCCCCTGATGGACCTGGCCCAGCAGATGGCCGACGGCGAGATCGCCGAGGGCGACGCCATCGCCCGGGGCCGCGCCGTCATCCTGGAGGCGACGGCCGCGCGCTGAGCCTCAGACGGGGCTCAGACGGCCAGGCACACCACCTGGGCCACGCGCAGGTCGCGGCGCAGGCGGTCCGAGACCTGGCCGTAGTCGTCCACGGTGATGGACTGGCCCTTGGCGGCCTCGTCGGCCCGCTGTTCCCCGCGAATGGCGGGCCCGAACGATTCCGGGGCGGTGGTGTAGATCCGGCCCCGGCGCGGCGCCTCGGCCAGGGTGACGCCGATCACCCGCCCGCGCGAATCCAGCGCCGGGGCGCCCGACAGGCCCGACAGCGTGCCCTCCAGCCCGTTGGTGCGGCCTACCTCGGCCCAGGCCAGGACCGGCTCGTCGTGGGCGTCGCGGCCCGAGACCTTCAGCGTCTCGCGGCCCAGCAGGCGCGTGGCGACCTCGCCCGGCCGCCCCTGTGGAAAGCCCGGATGATAGGCGCGCTGCCCCTTCCTCAGCGGCGCCTCGGCGGCGACCGGCAGGGCCGTCGGGCCGCCGTCGGTCAGCAGCAGCGCCACGTCCGCGCGCGGCGCCAGGCGCACGTCGGCGGCGACCGCGCGCCCCCCGCCGATCACCAGCGCCGGACGCCGACAGCCCTCGACCACATGGCGCGCCGTGACCCAGCGGCCCCGCCCGGCGATGGAGAAGGCCGTGCCGGCCGTCGGCTTGAACGGCGTGTCCGGCGCATCGACCGTGACCGTGGCGTCGAAGGGGGTGATGGGTCCCAGAAGCGCGCCCTCCCCGTCCTCGGGCGGGGCCGGCGGGGCGTCGGCGTTCTCGCGCCGGCTCAGCGACACCGCCAGCAGCACCCCGACCACCGCGGCGTAGATGGTCCAGTCCGGCAGACGGGGAAATTGCATGGCGTCAGCCCGTCAGGGCGGCCGACAGCACCACCGCCGTCGCCAGCTTGGCCCCGACCAGCACGATGGCGGCCGACATCTGCCCGTCCTTGATGCGCTGCGGCAGGCCCGTCAGCAGCAGGTCCACCACGCGGAAGCACAGCAGCTGCAGCACCAGGGTCGCCACCCCCCAGATGGCGATGTCGCGCACCGAGGTCGAGACCGACAGGCTGACCGCCAGCGGAATGGCCAGGCCCAGCAGCACGCCCGCGAAGGCCAGGGCGGCCGCCGGATTGCCGTCGCGGATCAGCGCGACCTCCTTCCACGGCGTCATCAGCGCATAGACCGTCGCCCCCGCCGCCAGCAGCAGCAGGGTCACCACCAGGTGCATCACCATGACCGGGAATCCGGAGGCGAAGGCCTGCACCTCGGCGCTGGTCAGGACGTTGGACAGGGACGGATCCATACCCCGACGCCTTGCCCCATTGACGCCCCAATCCGCAAGCGCTGGGCGGCCACACCTGGTGACGAAAGATTACAGTCGACGCCCTACGCCGCCGCCTGCTCGGCCTTCCTCAGCGCCGACGCCCGGATCTTTTCGCTCTCGCTCTTCAGCTGGCCGCAGGCGGCCAGGATGTCGCGGCCGCGGGGGGTGCGGATGGGGCTGGCGTAGCCGGCCTTGTTCAGGATGGCGGCGAAGCGTTCGATCGTCTTCCAGTCCGAGCACTGATAGTCGGTGCCGGGCCAAGGGTTGAAGGGGATCAGGTTGACCTTGGCCGGGATGCCCTCGATCAGCTTGAGCAGGGCGCGCGCCTCCTCGGGGCTGTCGTTGACGCCCTTCAGCATGACGTATTCGAACGTCACCCGGCGCGCGTTCGACAGGCCGGGATAGGCGCGGATGGCGGCCATCAGCTGGTCCAGCGGATACTTCTTGTTCAGCGGCACCAGCACGTCACGCAGGGCGTCGTTGGTGGCGTGCAGGCTGATGGCCAGCATGGCCGCCGTGCGGTCGCCCAGGGCCTGGAGCTGGGGCACGACGCCCGAGGTCGAGACCGTGATCCGGCGGCGCGACAGGGCGATGCCCTCGTTGTCGCTGATGATGTCGATGGCGTCCGACACATGGTCCAGATTGTAGAGCGGCTCGCCCATGCCCATGAAGACGATGTTGGACAGGCGGCGGTCTTCCTTGGGCGACGGCCATTCCTCCAGGTCGTCGCGGGCCACCTGGACCTGGGCCACGATCTCGGCGGCGGTCAGGTTGCGCACCAGCTTCTGGGTGCCGGTGTGGCAGAAGGTGCAGTTCAGGGTGCAGCCGACCTGGGACGACACGCACAGGGCGCCGGCGCGGCCCACGTCGGGGATATAGACGGTCTCGATCTCGATGCCCGGCGCGGTGCGGATCAGCCACTTGCGGGTGCCGTCCTTGGACACCTGGCGCTCGACCACCTCGGGGCGGGCCAGGGTGAAGTGCTCGGCCAGTTTGGCCTGCATCTCCTTGGCGACGTTGCTCATCGCCGCAAAGTCGGTGACGCCGTAGTGGTGGATCCAGCCCCACACCTGGCTGGCGCGCATCCTGGCCTTCTCCGGCGGGCAGACGCCGGCGTCGATCAGGGCCTGGCGCAGTCCCTCGCGCGTCAGGCCGCTGAGGTTGACGGGCGCCGGTGCGGCGGGGGCGTTCGAGACGCGCGAAAGGTCGAGCGTGATGCTCAAGGCGGCGATCCTGCGTGAGGTTGAGCCGCCCTATATAGCACGGATCCCGGCGATTGCATGGCCGGGGGCGAGGGGTAGGGCTTAGGACGCTCCCCCAAGCCCTAAGTCCTAAGCCCTAAGCCCTAAGCCCTAAGCCCTCCTACAGCCCCACGTCCCAGACGCCCGCGTCGCGCATCCGGGTTTCGCGCGCCTCTTCGGCGCGGCCGCCCATGTCGCGGGCCATGCCGCGGATGGCCGTGGAGACGGTCGCCTTGTGCACGCCGGGGACCAGGGCGTGGGCGAAGGCGGCGCCGGCCAGGCCCAGGAGCCTGAACCCGAAGCCGGCCGAGGCGGCGAAATGCTCCAGATAGCTCTCGCCCACCTCGCGCGGGTGATCGCGGAACAGCCGGTCGAACGGCGTGGACCCCGGGCGGTCGCGGTCGGGCAGGATCTGGGTCATGCAGGCGGCCTCCGGATGGGTCGCGCCATGGTCGCGTCGATGGCCGATGGAGGCAAGCCCGCAAACGCGCCGCGCCCCATCGTCATGCGGGACTTCCCGCGCTAGGGTCGCGGTTCGAACAAGGGAACGTCCATGTCGCCTCGCCTCAAGGCCCTGCTGTCCACCGGCCTGTCGTCCGTCCTGGCGGGGGTCGTCCTGATCCAGGCGGCGCCGGCCCAAGCCCAGCCCGGCCCCAGCTATCTGCCCTATGACGCGCGGCGCGGGGTGTTCAGCTTCGCCCCCGGCCTGGACGATTCCCTGCCGGCCGTGGTGCAGGTCACAACCCTGGGCCAGTCGCGCGGGCCGACCTCGGACGCCGACGACCCCAAGCCGTTCGCCTCGGGCTCGGGCGTCATCGTCGACGCGGCCGAAGGGGTGCTGATCACCAACAACCACGTGGTCGAGGGCGGTCGCAAATTCACCGTCGACCTGACCGACGGCCGGCTGTTCGACGCGGTGCTGGTCGGCGCCGACAAGGCCACCGACATCGCCGTGCTGAAGATCGTGCCGGACGGCCGGCCGCTGAACCTGTCGCAGGTCCAGACGGTCGATTCCGACACCCTGCGGACCGGCGACCTGGCCTTCGCGGTCGGCTATCCGCTGGGCCTGGACCAGACGCTGACGATGGGGGTGATCTCGGGCCTGAACCGCTCGGGCCTGGGCGACGCGGTCGAGGACTACATCCAGACCGACGCGGCGGTGAATTCGGGCAACTCCGGCGGGCCGCTGCTGGACAGCCGGGGGCGGCTGATCGGCATCAACACCTCCATCCTGTCGGGCGGCTTCGGCGGCGGCAACGACGGCATCGCCTTCGCCGTGCCGTCGCGCATCATGCTCTATGTCGCCGAGCAGCTGAGGAAGAACGGCGAGGTCAAGCGCGGCCAGACCGGGGCCCTCTTCGCCTCCCTGACCGCCGAACGCGCGCGCGAGATGGAGCTGCGCATCGTGCGCGGGGCCATCGTGGCGGACGTGGCCCCCGGCTCCCCGGCCGAGCGCGCCGGCCTGCGACGCGACGACGTCGTCACCCGCATCCAGGGCCGGCCGGTGGCCAACGCCGGATCGATCAACGCCACCGTCGGCATCGCCGCGCCGGACTCGAGCCTCAACCTGGTCTATCTGCGCGGCGGCCACGAGGCGACCACGGCCCTGCGGGTGGAAACGCCCGAGGCCGCGCCCGTCGTCGTCGGCGCCGACCGCGTCGTGGCCTATGGCGCGACCCTGCGCGACGCCGACGGCGGCGCCCAGGTCACCACGGTCGAGGCCGGCTCGCCCGCCGCCCAGGCCGAACTGGCCGCCGGCGACCTGATCACCGCCGTCGGCGGCGCGCCGGTCGCGGACGCGCGCGCGGCGGGCGAGGCCCTGCGGGCGGCGGGCGAGACGATCGAGATTTCGGCGACGCGGGGCGGCGAGAGCGTGGCCCTGACCCTGACCCCCTAGATCGGGACCGAACCGGGCCCCGGACAGCGAAACGCCCGCCTTGCCGGGGAGGGGGAGGGGTTCGGCAGGACGGGCGCTCGCTTGGAGGAAGCATCGGCCGCCGGAGCCCTTTGATGGAAACATCCAGGGGGCTGGGGGCTGTTCAGGATCCGGACGCTTCCGAACTCCGACGAGCCGATGATCGATGTGTCGCTCTCCAAACGGGCGGGCGAAGGACCGAAAGGGGGCCTTTTCGTGTCGTGCGCGAAAACCCTGGCGCGCGCCCGCCAGACGCGCGCCCGGGAGACTGGCGCCGGGGCCGCATCGGCCTAAGTTGAAGCCATGAGCCAGGACCCCGCCGTCGCCGCCCCGCCCCTGCCCGGCCCGGTCTTCTTCGACCGGCGCGAACTGGACCTGATCCTGCGGGTCTATGGGCGGATGGTGGCCCAGGGCGAATGGCGCGATTATTCCGTCGTCGGCCACAAGGACTTCGCCGAGTTCGCCGTCTTCCGCCGCTCGGGCGACGCCCCGGCCTACCGCATCGAGAAACGCCCCGCCCTGCAGACCCGTCAGGGCCAGTGGGCCGTCATCGGCGACGGCGGCCAGGTCTTGCGCCGCGGCCGCGACCTGGCACAGGCCCTGCGCGTCTTCGACGGCCGCCGGTTCCAGGTGGTGGACTAGCGCGGGGGTCTTCACCTCGCGGATGCGTGCGCCCTCGACGGCCCACATTTGTCGCCCGCCATGGCGTAGATCGTCGTCCTGTTCAGCAGGGACAGGAAAACGTGCACCTCCAGCGGCTGAGGCGCGACGACCAGGTTCGTGACGAGACCGACCATCCGCCCCCTTGGGTCGCCTGCCGCCTGTCCATGTTCAGGCAGCCGCCCGACAGCTGCTCTCTACGTTCGACGGCGCGGCCGTCGGCGCTGACGTGAAAGCGGTAGTGGCCGCCCATCGGCACGACGTCAGCGTCCGTGGTCGCCGCCAGCAGCCAGACCAGCCAGCCCTCCCCGTCCGGGTCCGGCAGGACCACGGCGTTGTAGCGGGCGGCGCAACGCAGGGGGCCGAAGGCGTCGGCGGCGGCGGTCCGGGCCTGGAAACGCGCGGCTTCGTCGGACGTCAACGCCGGATCGGCGGCGTCCGTCACGGCGCCGGCCTGCAAGCGGGCGTCCACCACGACGTCCTTGAACGCCTGGGGCGCCTCGCGCGAGCCCTTGAGGAACCGAACCCGCTGACCGTCGCCTTCCTCGACCACGACCCAACCGATCAGACCGTCGGGAGGCTGGCCGCCGGACTGCGCCAGAAGGGCGTCGGTTGCGCGCGCGGCGGCGACGTCCTGGCGCCAGATCGCCTGCCCCAGACGCGCGGTCTCGTCGATGGACCAGACGCTCACCGGCTCGGGGGCCTGCTGCCGGGCGGACACGGGCGACGCCAGGGCCGCCGCGGCGAGCAGGGGGACGAGCAGGCGGCGCATGCAAGACTCCGAAACACGACGCCCGCACACAACCCCGAAGCGACGCGCGGAGCAAGTCTGCGGGCAAAAAGAAAGGGCCCCAAGGGGCCCTTTCCACATCCGACTGTCGCCCGTCGTCAGTTCCGGTTGCCGCCCATGAAGGCCAGCAGGAACTGGAACAGGTTGATGAAGTTGATGAACAGGCTCAGCGCGCCGAAGCCGGTGGCCACGCCCATCGCGTTCTGGTCGCCGCCCAGGGCGTAGTAGGTCATCTTCAGCCGCTGGGTGTCATAGGCGATCAGGCCCGAGAAGATCAGCACGCCCAGGCCGCTGATGATCAGGTAGAACATCCCCGACTGCAGGAACATGTTGACGATCGAGGCCAGGATCAGGCCGATCACGCCCATGATCAGGAAGGTGCCCATGCCCGACAGGTCCTTCTTGGTGGTGTAGCCCACCAGCGACAGGCCGCCGAAGGCCGCCGCCGTGACCAGGAAGGTCGAGACCAGGCTGCCGCCCGTATAGCGCAGGAACAGGATGCCCAGGCCCGCGCCGATGGTGGCGACCACGGCCCAGTACAGCATGTTCACGCCGCGCGCCGTCGGGTTCTTCATGAAGAACATCGAGCCGAACAGCATCACCAGCGGCGAGAACTGGACGATCATGCCCAGCACCGTCAGGCCGATGCGGCCGTCGGGGCCGACGGCGAACAGCATCTGCTGCACCGCCGGCACATTGCCGGTGACATAGGCGAGGGCCGCCGCGACCAGCAGGCCCAGCGCCAGCTTGTTATAGACGCCCAGCATGAAGGACCGCAGGCCGGCGTCGACGGACATGTCGGCCGTCTGCGGCAGCGGGCGGGCGTAGCCGTTGTTGAAATCGCTCATGGCGACGAACTTTCTCCCATAGGCCGGGGAAGGCTTTCCCCGGTCGTATGTCGCGAATATCGGGACGCGGGGGCGTCCCTGCAAGGAAAACCGGACTTGGAGCCGGGCGTTCCGGCCGCTACCAACCGTCGCATGCTGCGCCTGTTCACCGCCCTGTCGATCCCCGAGGATGTCGCCGAGACGCTGCAGCGGCGCCAGTCCGGCCTGCCCGGCGCGCGCTGGCGGCTGCCGGAGGCGCTGCACGTCACCCTGGCCTTCCACGGCGAGATGGACGAACGCCGCGCCGACGACCTGGCCTCGGAGCTGTCTCGCGTCGGGGGCGCGCCGTTCCAGATCGCGCTGAAGGGCGTGGGGGCCTTCGGCGACGCCCACCGCAGCCACACGATCTGGGCCGGGGTCGAGACGCCCAACCAGGCCCTGTCGGTCCTGGCCGGGCGCTGCCGGGCGGCGGCGGCGCGCGCCGGGATCGCCGCGGAGGCGCGCGAATACCGCCCGCACGTCACCCTGGCCTATCTGAAGCCCCAGACCGACCCGGCCCGCGTCGGGGCCTGGATCACCGGCCACAACCTGCTGCATTCGCCGCCGATCCGCATCGACCGCTTCGGCCTGTATTCCAGCGTCCTGACCGATGCGGGCAGCCATTATCAGCTGGAGCGGGAGTATCTGCTGTGACCGGACCCGTGATCGAGACCGAACGCCTGATCCTGCGCCCGCCGACGATGGCGGACTTTCCCCGCTGGGCCCAGTTCCAGGCCGACGCCGAGACGACCCGCTTCATCGGCGGCCCCAAGACGCCGCCCGAGACCTGGCGCATCCTGATGACCGTCGCCGGCGCCTGGAGCCTGACGGGGATCAGCTTCTTCTCGGTTATCGAAAAGGCGTCGGGCCAATGGGTCGGGCGGATCGGGCCGTGGCGGCCCGAGGGCTGGCCGGGGCCGGAAGTGGGCTGGAGCCTGCACCCCGACGCCGCCGGCAAGGGCTATGCGCGCGAAGCCGCCGTCGCCAGCCTGGACTACGCCTTCGACGTGCTGGGCTGGGACGAGGCGATCCACACCATCGACGCCGACAACGCCGCCTCCATCCGCCTGGCCGAGCGGCTGGGCTCGCGGTATCGCGGACCGGGCCGCCTGCCGCCGCCGTTCGACGCCCTGCCGGTGGGCGTCTGGGGCCAGACGCGCGACGAATGGCGCGCGCGGACGCGCTGACGGGGGCAACCGAACGCCTGGACGCCGCGTATCGGACCTGAACGGAACGAGGATACGCCCGATGATGCGCGCCGCCCCGATCGCCCCGATCGCCGCTGTGATCCTGCTCGCGCCCGCCGCCGCCCAGGCCCAGGCCCGGGCGGTCGACATGGACCGCTTCGACGGCCGCTGGTTCGAGATCGAACGCAGCCACAACAATGTGCAGAAGGACTGCAGCCGGGCCCAGATCGACTTCACGCCCCAGGATGCGCCGGGCCGCTATGGCCTGACGGTGACCTGCACCCGACGCGCGGACGGCCAGGTCGAGACCCTGCGCGCCAACGCCCGCGTCACCGATGCCGAGACGAACGCCAAGTTCCGCTTCACCCTGACCGGCCTGCTCAGCTTCGGCGGCCTTGCGGGGCAGAACTATTGGGTGTGGGACCACGACCCGGACTACGGCTGGGCGATCCTGGCCCTGCCGGACAAGTCGGACTGGTGGATCTGGCGGCGCAGTCCCAGCGCCAGCCCGGCCGAACGCCAGCGGCTTCTGGCCCGCGCCCGCGCCCTGGGCATGGACATGAGCCGGGTCATCTCCACCGGCGGCTGACGGCGCCGCTTGCGGGCGGAACGGAGGCGGAACATAAGGGCGGATGCCCGCCGCCGCCGTTCATCTGGAGCTGGTCTTCAGCCGTCCCGAGACCACCCTGTCGGTCACGCGCGGGGCGGCGCGGCTGCTGATGGACATGGGCTATGCGCCGCTGCTGGAGGTGTGCCTGCCCAACGGTCGCCGCGCCGACGTCATGGCCGTGGGGCGCAAGGGCGACATCGTCATCTGCGAGGTGAAGTCCGGGATCGACGACTATCGGGTCGACCGCAAGTGGCCCGAATACGCCCCCTTCTGCGACGCCTTCTACTTCGCCGTGGCCCCGGAGTTCCCGCAAGCCGTCCTGCCGGATGAACCAGGACTGATCGTCGCCGACGCCTTCGGCGGGGCCGTGGTCAGGGACGCCCCCGCCTCCCCCTGGCCCCCGCCCGCCGCAAGGCCCTGACCCTGGCCTTCGCTCGCCTGGGCGCGCTGCGGACGATGCGGGACTGAGGGGCAGGAGAGCGCGGACCTCCGGTCCGCGACGAAACGCGGGCCTGCGGACCAGAGGTCCGCGCTCCCGAATTCACCTTGGCGCGCGCTTAGCCAGGATCCGTTGCAGGGTGCGGCGGTGCATGCCCAGGCGGCGCGCGGTTTCCGAGACGTTGTGGTCGCACAGCTCATAGACCCGCTGGATGTGCTCCCAGCGCACGCGGTCGGCGCTCATCGGGTTCTCGGGCGGCTCGGGCGCGTCGCCGGCGGCCAGCAGGGCCTTGACCACGTCGTCGGCGTCGGCGGGCTTGGACAGATAGTCGACCGCCCCGGCCTTGACCGCCGCGACCGCCGTGGCGATGGCGCCGTAGCCGGTCAGCATGACAATGCGGGCGTCGGCGCGGCGGTCGCGCACGGCCTCGACCACCTTCAGGCCGTTGCCGTCCTCCAGCCGCATGTCCAGCACCGCGAAGGCGGGGGCGTGGTCCCTCAGCGCCGCCGTGGCCGCCGCGACCGAATCCGCCGTGGTGACCTGGAAGCCGCGCGCCTCCAGGGCGCGGCCCATGCGGGTGCGCAGGGCCTGGTCGTCGTCCAGCAGCAGCAGGGACTTGTCGGGCAGGGCGGCGATGCGCGTCTCTAGGTCGGACATTCTCGAAGGTTCTCCTGCCGCATCAAGTCGGGGCCCGAAGCGCGCGGGTCAAGACCGGGGTTCCCCCTGCGACGCTTCGACCCAAGACGCGGCGGCCGCTCAGTCCGCCACTTCCAGCGCCGGCCGCGCCCAGCGCACGGCCACGCGGGCGCCGCGCGGCGCGCCCTTGTGCTCGGACTGGGGCAGGCCCTGCCCGACGCTGACCTGGCCCCCGGTCCGCTCCAGCAGGGTGCGGGCGATGAAGAAGCCCAGGCCCATGCCGCCCTGGCTGGGGGCGATCTGCGGCGCGGCCGGGGCGCGGCGGCGGGCGGCGTCGGCGATCTGGGCGGCCAGGGCGCGCCGCGCCTTGCCCTGGGGGCGGCTGGTCACATAGGGCTCGCCCAGCCGAGGCAGGATGTCGCCGGGAAAGCCCGGTCCGTCGTCCAGGATCTCGATCTCGATCCAGCCGGCGTCGACCAGGGCCTGGACCCGCACGGTCGAGCGGGCGAAGTCGGCGGCGTTCTCGACCAGGGTGGACAGGCCGTGCACCACCTCGGGCATCCGGCGCACGCGCGGCGCGGGCTGGCCCGGCGGGGTGCGGACATTGACCTCGAACGCCAGGTCGAAGCCCCGGTGCGGCTCCACCACCTCTTCCAGCAGGGCCTTCAGCGCCACGTCGGCATAGAGGGCGTCGTCGCCCTCGGGCTCGCGCGACAGCTGGGCCAGGATGCGCGACAGCGCTCGGCCTGCTGCAGGATCAGGTCGGCGTCCTCGGCCAGGTCGCCGCCGGGGGGCGCGGCGCGCTGCATCTCCTTGGCCACGACCTGGATGGTGGCCAGCGGCGTGCCCAGCTCGTGCGCCGCCGCCGCCGCCAGCCCGCCCAGCGCCGCCAGCCGCTGCTCGCGCTGCAGCACGTCCTGGGTCGTGGCCAGGGCCAGCTCCAGCTTCTCGGCGTCGGCCGCCACCCGCCAGGCGTAGCCGGCGGTGAACACCACCCCCGTCACCAGGGCCAGCGCCATGCCGAAGCGGTACAGGGTCGGCAGGGCGAAATGCTCATAGGGCCGCCACGGCAAGGGCTCGGACCAGAAGAACAGGATCGCCACCGCCAGCAGGGCCAGCAGTCCCAAAAGCAGCGCCTGGCGCGCCGGCAGCGCCGCCGCGGCGATGGTCACCGGCGCGACCAGCAGCAGGCAGAACGGGTTCTCCAGCCCCCCCGTCAGGCCCAGCAGCACCCCCAGCTGGAAGATGTCGAACCCCAGGTGCAGCGCCGTCAGCCGCCCGTCCGGCAGGCTGGCTTCCAGCCGCCGCACCCGCGCCATCGCGCCCAGATTGACCGCCGCGCTGACGGCGATGACCGTCAGGCAGGGCCACAAGGGCAGCGGAAAGTGCAGGGCGACATAGGCCGTCAGGATCGCCGAACTCTGGCCCAGGATCGTCAGCCAGCGCAGCACGATCAAGGTGCGCAGCGAGAATCCCGCCCCCGGCGCGGGGCGTCGCGCCAGCCCTGCAGCATGTCGGCGGGCGGCGCCTGCGGCGCGATGCGGGCTTCTGTCGAGGTCACGCCCCCTCTATAGACCGGACCCGTCCCCAGCGTGAGAGGTCGTCATGCCGCGTCGTTCCGTCCTGCTGTTCGCAGGCGCCTGCATCGTCTTCGCCGCCGTCCTGGCGCTGGTCACCATGGTGGTCGTCACGGGGCGCGAGGGGGCCGGCGCCGGAGAGGCGACCTCCACCGGCCAGCCGCTGGTGGGCGGCGAATTCCACCTGGTCGACCAGGACGGGCGGCCGGTCGACCAGACGATGCTGGACGGCAAGTGGAGCCTGGTCTTCTTCGGCTTCACCTACTGCCCCGAATTCTGCCCCACCACCCTGGCCGAGCTGGCGGCGGTGCAGCAGCGGCTGGGCGCCCAGGCCGACGACCTGCAGATCGTCTTCATCAGCATCGACCCCCAGCGCGACACGCCCCAGGCGTTGAAGGACTATCTGTCCTCTGACGGCTTCCCCGGGGAACCATCGGCCTGACGGGCTCGCCGGAGCAGGTCGCCCAGGCGGCCAAGGCCTACCGCGCCTATTACGAAAAGGTCGGAGAGGGCGACGGCTATACGATGAACCACAGCCTGACCGTCTATCTGATGGGGCCGGACGGGAAGTTCCGCACCGCCGTCGCCTATGGGCTGGGGCCGGACAAGTCGACGAAGATCATCCAGGACGCCATGGCGCGCGGCTGAACCGGCGCCCATAATCCTTTTGCAGGGCCGCGCGTTCTATGCTGCGCTGCAAAAGCGGCCGTCGCCGCCGGGATGTCCATGCTCTACGCCCTTCACGAACTCGCCTATCAGTCCGCCCTGCCCTGGCGCATCGGCGCCCAGGCGGCGCGCCGCTTCTGGAACTCGCCGTTCAACCCGGCCGCCGACACGGCCATCGGCCGCACGGCCTACGCCTCGGCCGAACTGTTCGAAAGCGTCACCCGCCGCTACGGCAAGCCCGACTGGCGGCTCGCGACGATCGACATCGACGGCAAGCCGGTGCGGACCGTCGAACAGGTGATCTGGCAGAGCCCCTGGTGCCGCCTGGTCCGCTTCGCGCGCAACATCGGCGACCTGAAGCGCGCCGGAAAGCCCGCCTCGGGTCCGGCGGTGCTGATCGTGGCCCCGCTGTCGGGCCATTACGCCACCCTGCTGCGCGGCACGGTCGAGGCCTTCCTGCAGGACCACGACGTCTATGTCACCGACTGGGTCAACGCCCGCCAGGTCCCGGTGCTGGAAGGCCGGTTCGACTTCTTCGACTACATCGACCACGTCCGCATGATGCTGGCCGAGATCGGCGGGCGCCCGCACGTCGTCGGCGTCTGCCAGCCGGGGCCGCCGGTCTTGGCGGCGGCGGCGATCATGGCCGAGGACGCCGACCCCAACCGCCCCGCCTCCATGACCTTCATGGGCTCGCCGATCGACGCGCGCCTGTCGCCGACCGTCACCAACCAGCTGGCCGAGGAAAAGCCCTTCACCTGGTTCCGGTCCAACATGATCCACACCGTGCCCTGGCCCTATCCGGGCTTCGGCCGTCGCGTCTATCCGGGCTTCGTCCAGCTCTACAGCTTCATGTCGATGAACGAGGAACGCCACCGCGACGCCCACTGGGACTATTTCAACAGCCTGATCGACGGCGACGGCGACGGGGTCGAGAAGCACGAGGAATTCTACGACGAGTACCTGTCGGTGCTGGACCTGACCGAGGAATTCTACCTCCAGACCATCGACATCGTCTTCCAGCAGCACCTGCTGCCGCGCGGCCTGCTGGAGCATCGCGGGCGCAAGGTGGACCTGACCCGGATCGCCGACATCGGCCTGATGACGGTGGAGGGGGAAAAGGACGACATCTCCGGCGTCGGCCAGACCCAGGCCGCCCACGGCCTGTGCCCCAACGTCCCGGACGATCGCCGCCAGCTGTACGTCCAGCCCCGGGTCGGCCACTACGGCGTGTTCAACGGCCGCCGCTTCCGCGACGAGATCTATCCCCGCGTGCGCGACTTCATCGCCAGCAACGAGGCGCTCAGTGGCGTATCGCGACGGCCAGCGTCTGCCGCTTGACGAGCGGGGCGGTCCCGGCCCCGTCCTGAGACTGTCGGTCAATCCGCGCGCCCGGCGGCTGTCGGTGCGGATCGACGCGCGCGCGGGCGAGGCGGTGGTGATCGCGCCCAGCGAACGCGGCCTGGCCCAGGCCGTCGCCTTTCGCGCGGTCCAAGGGCGTGTGGATTTCCGAACGTCTGGCGGCGCGCCCCGGGGGCGGCCGCTCCAGCCCGGCCAGGTGATCTCGCTGAAGGGCCGTCCCGTCCGGCTGGAGGCGACCCCCGGCGCGGGCGCCGCGCGCCTGGTCGAGGACGGGACGGTCATCCGCTCGGGCGGCGAGGGCGAGGCCTACGCCCGGCGCGTCGAGAACCTGCTGAAGCGGCTGGCCCGCGACGTCCTGGTGGAACGGACCGAGCATCACCTGCGCACGCTGGGCCAGCGGCCGGTCAGGGTTTCGATCGCCGACACCCGCTCGCGTTGGGGATCGTGCAGCCCGCAAAACCGCACCATCCGCTATTCCTGGCGGGTGGTGATGGCCCCGCCGCCGGTGATCGACTATCTGGCCGCGCACGAGGTCGGCCACCTGGTCCACGCCGACCACAGCCCGGCCTATTGGGCGGTGGTGGAGCGCCTGATCGGCGACCACCGGCCGTTGCGCCGCTGGCTGCGCGACCACGGCGCGGCGCTGCACGCCGTGGGGCGCTAGGAAGCCAGCCCCCGATCCAGCCCAGGTGGTCGGCCAGGATCAGCACGCCGACGCCGATCAGGGCCAGTCCGCCCAACAGTTCCGCCCCCTTGCCGAAGCGCACGCCGACCGCCTTGCCGATCAGCATTCCCGTCGTCGTCAGCACGAAGGTGGTGAAGCCGATCGAGGCGGCGACGATCCAGATGTTCACGCCGATGAAGGCCAGGCCCACGCCCACGGCGGCGGCGTCGATGCTGGTGCCGACGGCGGTGGCGACCAGGGCCAGAAAGCCGCCGCGACGGGACGGCGCCGCCTCCCCGTCCCCGGCGTCCGGCCTGGACAGGCCTTCCCTGATCATGTGGGCGCCGACGACGGCCAGCAGGGCGAAGGCGATCCAGTGGTCGATCTGCTGGATCAGCCCGGCCGCGAGCAGGCCCAGGCTCCAGCCGATGATCGGGGTGATGGCCTCGATGACGCCGAACACCCGCGCGCAGGGCCTGGCCCAGGGCCGGCCGATGCGAGGCCCCGCGACCGACCGCCGCGGCGAAGGCGTCGGTGGACATGCTGAGCGACAGGACCGCGATGGCGCCGGGGGTCATGAACTCACTCCGCCGGACACGAGACGCAACGCCCCCGCACCGGCCGGCGCGGCCGCGGGATGCGCTGGTCTCGCTAGGCGGAAGCGACGTTCCGCTGGTCGCGCCACGCCGACGCCGGAAGGGGCGGCGGCGAATGTGTTGACGCGACCCCGGCTTCGAACGCCGGAAGCTACTCCCCAACAGGAGCGGGCGCTCTACAGCCGCCGCGCCTTCGATGCAAGGCGACGGCCGTCAGTAGAACAGCGGCTCCTGCCGGCGTTCGGGCGGCAGGCGGCCGTCGACCTGCTGTTCCGGCTCGCGCGGCTGGGCGGGCTGGGGCGAGGTCGGGCGCACGATCGGGGCTGGCCGGCGCCCGGTTGCGGCGGGGTCTGCGCCGGTTGCGGGCGTAGGGATCGCCCTGGCCGGGATCGACCGGCTCTACCGGCTGGCCGTCGCCCACGTTGGACAGCAGGTCGCCGACCGGGTCGGGCGCGCGCCACCCCTCGGGCATGGCGGGGCCGTCGGGGATGCGCGGGGCGTTCAGGCGCGGCAGGGCCGCCTCCATGAAGCCCTTCCAGATGGCGGCGGGCGACGATCCGCCGGTCACGCCGCGCATCGCGGTGTTGTCGTCCTTGCCGACCCAGACGGCGGCGACGAAACCGCCGGTGTAGCCGACGAACCAGGCGTCCTTGTAGTCCGAGGTGGTGCCCGTCTTGCCCGCCAGGTCGCGCCCGGCGATGGCCGCGCCGCGCCCGCTGCCCGAGGTGATCACCCCGCGCAGCATCTCGTTCAGATAATAGAGCGGCGGATTGTTGATGGCCTGGCCCGTCTCGGGGTTGGAGCGCTGGTAGATGACCCGCCCCTGCGGCGTGCGGATGCGGCTGACGCCATAGGGTTCGACCCGGCGGCCGCCGTTGGCGAAGGCGTCATAGGCGCCGGCCATCTCCAGCGGCGAGACCTCGACCGCGCCCAGGGCCATGGCGGGCTCCAGGCCGATGCGGCTCTCGATGCCCAGGCGGCGGGCGGCGCGGGCCACGCTGTCGCGGCCGATCTGGTCGGCGACCGAGGCCGCCACCGTGTTGGTCGACTGGGCCACGGCCTGGGCCAGGGTCATGGGGCCCGAGAAGGTCCCCGAATAGTTGCGCGGCGACCAGTTCCCGATGGTGATCGGCTCGTCCACCACCGGCGTCTGGGGCGTGTAGCCCGCCTCCAGCGCCGCCAGATAGACGAACGGCTTCCAGGCCGAGCCGGCCTGGCGGCGCGCGTCCACCGCGCGGTTGAACTGGCTGTCGGCGTAGGAGGCGCCGCCGATCATGGCGCGCACCCGGCCGTCGCCGTCCAGCGCCACCAGGGCCGCCTGCTCGACGCCCCGTCCCTCGTCCCGCTCCAGGATGCGCCGCACCGAGCGTTCGGCGGCGGTCTGCAGGGTCAGGTCCAGGGTGGTCTCGACGATCATGTCCTCGGTCGGTTCGCCGACCAGGCCGCGGATCGACTTGTCCAGCCAGTCGATGAAATACTGGGCGTGCTGGGTCGCCAGGGTGCGCGAGACGATGACCGGCTGGGTCACGGCCTGTTCGCGCTGGGCCGCGGTGATGACGCCGGCCTCTTCCATCTCGTTCAGCACGACGGTGGCGCGCGTGGCCGCCCGCTCGCTCTCGGACAGGGGCGAATAGCGCGACGGCGCCTTCAGAAGGCCCGCCAGCAGCGCGGCCTCGCCGATGGTCAGGTCGCTGGCCGGCTTGTCGAAATAACGCTGCGACGCCGCCTCGATGCCATAGGCGCCGGCGCCGAAATAGACCCGGTTCAGATACAGGGCCAGGATCTCCTTCTTGGAGAATTTCATCTCCAGCCAGACCGCCAGCATCAGCTCCTGCACCTTGCGGCGCATGTTCTGGTCGGGCGTCAGGAACAGGTTCTTGGCCAGCTGCTGCGTCAGGGTCGAGCCGCCCTGCACCACCCGGCCCGCGCGCATGTTGGCCGCCGCCGCCCGCATCATGCCGATGGGGTCGAAACCGGGGTGGTGATAGAAGCGCCGGTCCTCGATGGCGATGAAGGCCGCCGGCACATAGTCCGGCAGGGCGTCCAGGTCCGCCGGCGGCGCCATCTGCGTGCCCCGCGTGGCGATCAGCGCCCCGTTGCGGTCCAGATAGGTGATCGAGGGCTGGCGGTCGACCTGGTACAGGCTGGAGGTGTCCGGCAGGCCGCGCGCGAACACGGCGAAGAAGACGACCAGGAAGATCAGCCCCCAGACCGCCAGCACCGCGCCCCAATAGACCAGACGCTGGAGCGCCGAGCGCCTGGGCCTGCCCTCGCCCCGTTCTTGACCCGCCATTTTCACCCTCAGATGCCGCGCTCAGGCGGATTTAGCTCCACGGGTATGTATCCCGTATGAACCGCCGCCGAAACGGCCCCGCCGACATCACGCGAGCGTGAGGCGCTATTCGGCCGAAAGAAAGGCGTCCAGTTCGTCCTGGAAGGCCCGGGGCTGGTCGAACATGATGAAGTGGGCGCTGTCGTCGATCCGCTTCAGCGTCGCCCCCCGCAGGTCGGCGTAGGACGCCTGGTAGATGGCGTCGGTGATCTGGGGCGTCATGCGCGGATCGTTGAACTTGACGTAGAGCACCTCGGTCGGGGCGGTGATGTTCGACAGTTCGGGGCGCAGGTCGGTGGTGACCAGTTCGCGATAGGCGGCGGCCGAGACCTTCTGGTCGCTGGTCCGCATGTCCTCCAGCGCCTCTTCGCGGCGGGATTCGGTGTTGATCATGCCGGTGATGGCCGCGGTCGCCTGGGCGACATAGGCCTCGCGCGGGCTGTTGGCCTGGGCCGCCCAGATCCGGTCGGCGACGGGGGCCACGCCTTCGGCCGTGGTTCCGGGCGGGCCGAACATGGCGCCCATGAAGGGGATCATGTCCACGACCATCAGCCGGCCGACCAGGTCCGGGTGGCGCGCGGCCAGCATCAGGCCGATGGTCCCGCCCATCGAATGGCCGACCACGGCGGGACGCGACAGATGGGTCTCGCGGATATAGCGGGCGATCTCCTCGGCGACCGGGGCGGCGACCAGGCCGGGCGCGTCCCCCGTCTGGGCGTTGCCCTCGGCCGGCGCCCCGGCGAAGCCCTGGACGTGGATGCGGTGGACGCGCCAGCCCACCCCGTCCTGGGCCGTCAGATGATCCACCGTCTCCTGCCATATCTCGGGCGAGGAGCTGAGACCCGGGATCAGGATGATGTCGCGCCCGTCCATGTCGCCGTCCACCCGGACGTGGATCCGGTCCGAGGCGAAGTCGGCGTGCCGATGGCCGGGGGCGGCGGCCGCATCCTGGGCCAGAACGGCGGCGGGCGCGGCGGCCAGCATCACGGCGGCGATAACGGCGGCGCGGATCATGGTGTGTCTCCCTCTAGGACGCGGCCACGATGGCGCATCTGCTTTGTTGTGTAAAGCTCTTTACATCAGGCGCGCGACAGATCCCGCATCCCTCTGTTAGACAGGCCCCATGAAGACCGACGCCGCCGATCCCGTCCAGTCGCCCAAGGCCCAGGCCGCCCCCGCCCGGACCGGGCCGGCCCCCTTCGGCAAGGGGTTCGTCACCGACGCCTGGTATTTCGTCGCCCTGGCCCGCGACGTCGCCCCCGCCTCGCTGAAACGCCATGAGATCATGGGCGAGCCGGTGCTGGTCGGCCGCACCCGCGCGGGCCAGGTCTATGCGATGCGCGACATCTGCCCGCACCGCGCCGCGCCCCTGTCGGCCGGGCGGCTGGTGGACAAGCCCGGCGAGGGCGAGACGGTCGAATGCCCCTACCACGGCTGGCGTTTCCGCCCCGACGGCGTCTGCGCGGCCATCCCGTCCCTGGTCGAGGACCAGGCTTTCGACACCGACCGCATCCGCGTCCGGTCCTATCCGGTGCGCGAGCAGCAGGGCCTGGTCTTCGTCTGGATGGCCTCGGACGCCCGCAATCCGATGGCGCCGGACCACGAACCGCCGGTCTTCCCCGGCGCGGTCGGCCCCGTCCGCCTGGTCGAGGCGATGGATTTCGACAGCCATATCGACCACGCCGTCGTCGGCCTGATGGACCCGGCCCACGGCCCCTACGTCCACCAGCAATGGTGGTGGCGGTCCGAGCATTCGATGCACGAGAAGGCCAAGGCCTTCGCCCCGGTCGAGCACGGCTGGGCCATGACGCGCCACGCCCCGTCGTCGAACAGCCGCCTGTACAAGATCCTGGGCGGCGCCCCGGCGACCGAGATCACCTTCCGCCTGCCGGGCTATCGCTGGGAGCATATCCAGGTCGGCGAAAGGCAGGTCCTGGCCCTGACCTGCCTGACCCCGATCACCGAGACCCGGACCCGCATCACCCAGATCTTCTGGTCCGATCACTGGGTGTTCGGGCTGGCCAAGCCCTTCCTGCGGATGGGGGTGGTCGCCTTCCTGAAGCAGGACGGCGGCATGGTGAACCTGCAGAACGAGGGCCTGCGCTACGACCCGGCCCTGATCTGGATCGACGACGCCGACAGGCAGGCCAAGTGGTACCAGCAGCTGAAGCGCGAATGGACCCGCAGCCGGGCCGAGGACCGGGCCTTCGTCAATCCGATCCAGCCGACCACCCTGCGCTGGAAGAGCTGAGGCCCTATACGGCCGGCGGCGGGCCGAACTTTCCGGCCTGATAGTCCTGGATCGCGGCGACGATCTCCTCGCGGGTGTTCATCACGAAGGGGCCGTGGGCGAAGACCGGTTCGCCGATCGGCCGGGCGTGGCCCAGCAGGACGACCGCGTCCGACGCCGCCGTCATCTCCACCGCCGCCCCGTCGCCCAGCGCCGCCAGGGTCCATTGCGGAACCGCCGTCCCGGCCACCTCGACCTGGCCCTTGACCACATAGAGAAAGACGTTGCGGTCGGCCGCCACCGGCTCGACGAAGCGCGACCCGGCCGGCAGGCGAACCACCGCCAGGTTCACGTCGATCAAAGACTGGATCGGCGCGGTCCGTCCCTGCCATCGGCCAGAGATCGGCTCGACCGTCACGCCGGCGTCGGTCACGAAGGTCGGGATGTCGGCGGCCTGCAGGCCCACGTAGTTGGGCCGCGTCATCTTCAGCCGCGACGGCAGGTTGACCCACAGCTGCAGGATCTCCATCGGCCCGCCGTCGCGCTTGAAGGCGGCCGGCGACAGTTCGGCGTGGATCAGGCCCGATCCGGCGGTCATCCACTGGATCCCGCCCGCCTTGATGATGCTCTCCCCGCCGCCGGAATCGGTGTGGGCCAGCTCGCCGTCCAGGATGAAGGTGACGGTCTCGAACCCGCGATGCGGATGCGGCCCGAACGGCAGGCCGCGGTTGTTCGGCGGATAGGTCTGCGGTCCGTGATGGTTCAGGAACAGGAAGGGATCGACCTGCTCCAGCCCCGGCCCCGGCACGGGCCGACGTGTCGTCAGGTCGCCGATGTCGTCGCGCTGGGCCCGATGCAGGCGGACGACGGGGCGGGGCGCAGGGTGTGTCATTCGTCACATATAGGGTGGCGGATCGGCCGTGGCGAGCGTCAGCCCGGGCGCGCCACCGTCACGGGCCGGCGTTGGCCGCCCTGGACCAGGACCCCGGTCCAGCCCTTGTCCGACGCGTGCAGGCGCAGCGCGCCCGTCCCGACCGGAACCACCGTGGTCGCGCCGTCGGTCCGCGCCGGCCCGGCCACGCCGCCGTCGTCCCTGCCGACGCGCGGATCCAGCCGCCGCCAGGCCCCTCGATCCGGCGCCCGCCGCCCAGGTCGGTCAGGGCCAGCGACATCAGCGGCCGCCCCTCGGCGTCCAGCACCCGCCAGCGTCCGTCCAGCGGTCCGGCGCGGCTGTCCATGGTGATCTCGGCCTGGGCCACGCCCTGGTCATAGGCGGTCTCGGCGTCGCTGGGGCTGGTCTCGTAGCTGCCGACATAGGCGCCGACCACGACCGGCTGGGTCAGGGCGCGGCGATGGGCGGCGTCGCCGGAATCGCCCTGGGCCTGTTCGCGACCAAAGTCGGAGGGCGGCTCGAACGGCCGCACCACCGGCGGCTGATAGGTTTCCGGCGTCGCGTCCAGGGCGCCGTAGGGGGTCTGGAGGGTCAGGCCGGCGGCGAGGGCGGGGGCGAAGGCGAACCAGATCATGGGCTTACCCTGCCAAAGCCGCCCCGCCGGCCGCAACCCCCGCCGGCGGATGCGCGCAAACGTGATCGACGACGTCCCGGCCTCGCGACGGCCGTCTCCGCAACACTTGTTGAAGCCGTTTGTTGACACCGCCGCGCGCGGGTCACTAAAGCCTTCGCAACCGCACACGGCGATTGAATTCATTCGCTTTTGAGAACGATTCGCATGACTCATCCCAACCCGACGTCGGGGGATGCGCGCGACGACCAGACCGGCCGTTTCGTCACCCAGCCGAACGGTCACGTTCGACCCCTGTCCCCTCACATCAGCGTCTGGCGCTGGCACATCACCATGGCCGCGTCGATCCTGTTCCGCGTGACCATCGGCGCGATGACGGTCGCGGCCCTGATCGCCCTGGCCTGGCTGGCCGCGGCCGCCGCCGGACCGGACGCCTACGCCGGGGCGCTGGCCTTCGCCGGATCGCCGCTGGGCCTGTTCATCGGCTTCGGCCTGACGGTGGTGCTGTTCTCCTTCATCCTCAACGGCGCTCGCCACCTGATCAACGACACGGGCGCGGCCCTGACGATCAAGCCGGCCAACCTCCTGTCCGCCATCGCCGTCTGGGGGCCGATCCCGCTGGCGGTGCTGTTCTGGATCGCCTTGTTCGCCACGGGGAGGGTCTCGCTGTGAGCAGCCCGGCTAAGTTCAGGAACCGCGTCAAGATTTCCGAGCGCCACGGCGCCGGCGAATGGACCATCGAGAAGCTGCTGCTGGCGGCCCTGATGCCGCTCGGCCTGTGGGTCGCCTCCAGCGCCGTCACCCTGGCCGGCGCCGACTACGGCGCCGTCGCCGCCTGGTTCGGCAACGGGCTGAACGCCGCCCTGGCGGTCCTCGCCGCCGTGGCCTTCTGCGGGTTCGGCGCCCTGGCCTGGAAGGTCATCGTCGAGGACTACATCCACCGGCCGGGCAACAAGGCCCTGCTGCTGGTCGTGGTGAACATCCTCTTCTTCGCGCTGGCGGCCGCCAGCGTCTTCTTCATCGTGCGTCTGGCGCTGGGCTCGGCCCCGCTGCCGGCCGGAGTCTGATCCCGTCATGGCTGCTTACGAGCTTATCGATCACGAATACGACGTCGTCGTCGTCGGCGCCGGCGGTTCGGGCCTGCGCGCCGCCCTGGGCGCCGCCCAGCAGGGGCTGAAGGTCGCCTGCGTGACCAAGGTCTTCCCCACCCGCTCCCACACCGTGGCCGCCCAGGGCGGCATCTCGGCCAGCCTCGGCAACATGGGCGAGGACAGCTGGCAGTGGCACATGTACGACACCGTCAAGGGGTCGGACTGGCTGGGCGACCAGGACGCCATCGAATATCTGGTCAGGAACGCCCCCAAGGCCGTCTATGAGCTGGAGCACTGGGGCGTGCCCTTCTCCCGCACGGACGAGGGCAAGATCTATCAGCGCGCCTTCGGCGGCATGACCCGCAACTTCGGCGAAGGCCCGGTGCAGCGCACCTGCGCCGCCGCCGACCGCACCGGCCACGCCATCCTGCACACCCTCTACGGCCAGTCGGTGCGCCGCGAGGTGAAGTTCTTCATCGAATATTTCGCGCTGGACCTGATCATGCAGGACGGCGCCTGCACCGGCGTCACCGCGCTTCAGCTCGACACCGGCCAGCTGCACCAGTTCCGCGCCAAGATGGTGGTGCTGGCGACCGGCGGCTACGGCCGCGCCTATTTCTCGGCCACCAGCGCCCACACCTGCACCGGCGACGGCAACGCCATGGTGCTGCGCGCCGGCCTGCCGCTGCAGGACATGGAGTTCGTCCAGTTCCACCCGACCGGCATCTACGGCGCCGGCTGCCTGATCACCGAGGGCGCGCGCGGCGAGGGCGGATACCTGACCAACTCGGAAGGCGAGCGCTTCATGGAGCGCTATGCGCCGACCGTGAAGGACCTGGCCCCGCGCGACATGGTTTCGCGCTCCATGACCATCGAGATCCGCGAAGGCCGCGGCGTGGGCCCGAACAAGGACCACATCTTCCTGCACCTGGACCACCTGGATCCCAAGATCCTGCACCAGCGCCTGCCGGGCATCTCCGAAAGCGCCAAGATCTTCGCCGGCGTCGACGTGACCAAGGAGCCGATCCCGGTCCTGCCGACCGTCCACTACAACATGGGCGGCATCCCGACGAACTATCACGGCGAGGTGCTGACCCTGCGCGACGGCAACCCCGACAGCGTGGTTCCGGGCCTGATGGCCGTGGGCGAGGCCGCCTGCGTCTCGGTGCACGGCGCCAACCGCCTGGGCTCCAACTCGCTGACCGATCTGGTGGTGTTCGGCCGCGCCGTCGGCCTGCGCTGCGGCGAGGTGGTGGACAAGGCCTCGGCCGTGCCCGCCGCGCCCAAGGCCCAGATCGACGCTCACCTGGCCCGCCTGGACCGCTTCAGGAACGCGAACGGCTCGACCCCGACCGCCGAGCTGCGCCTGTCGATGCAGCGCGCCATGCAGGCCGACGCGGCGGTGTTCCGCACCGGCGAGACCCTGCAGCAGGGCGTCGACAAGCTGCGCGCCATCGACGCCGCCGGCGCCGACATCAAGACTGTCGATCGCGGCCTGATCTGGAACACCGACCTGGTCGAGACCCTGGAATACGACAACCTGATCGCCCAGGCCCTGGTCACGATCGAGGGCGGCCTGAACCGCACGGAATCGCGCGGCGCCCACGCCCGCGAGGACTATCCGGACCGCGACGACGTGAACTGGATGAAGCATACCCTGGCCTGGAAGCGGCCGGGCGAAGGCGTCCAGATCGATTACCGTCCGGTGCACAACTACACCATGTCCGACGAAGTCTCGTACATCGAGCCCAAGGCGCGGGTTTACTAAGATGGTCCAGCTCACTCTCCCCAAGGGCTCCAAGCCGACGACGGGCAAGGTCTTCAAGGCCGCGCCGGGATCGAAGGACGTCAAGACCTACAAGGTCTATCGCTACGACCCCGAGGTCGACGCCGACCCGCGCTGGGATGTCTATGAGGTGCCGACCGGCGACCACGGCCCGATGCTGCTGGACGCCCTGATCCACATCAAGAACACCATCGACCCCACCCTGTCGTTCCGCCGCTCGTGCCGCGAGGGCATCTGCGGCTCGTGCTCGATGAACATCGACGGGCGCAACACCCTGGCCTGCACCAAGGGCTGGGACGAATGCCAGTCGTCCAACATCACCATCGCCCCCCTGCCCCACCAGCCGGTGGTCAAGGACCTGGTGACGGACCTCAGCCTGTTCTACGCCCAGTACGATTCCATCCAGCCCTACCTCCAGTCCGACGAGCCGGATCCGGAGAAGGAGCGGCTGCAGTCGCCCGCCGACCGCGAGAAGCTGGACGGCCTGTACGAATGCATCCTGTGCGCCTGCTGCTCGACCTCGTGCCCCAGCTACTGGTGGAACCAGGAAGAATACCTCGGCCCGGCCGCCCTGCTGCAGTCCTACCGCTGGATCTCCGACAGCCGCGACGACGCCACCCAGAAGCGCCTGGACGACCTGGAAGACCCGTTCAAGCTGTATCGCTGCCACACGATCATGAACTGCGCCCAGGTCTGCCCCAAGGGCCTGAACCCGGCCAAGGCCATCGCCGAGACCAAGAAGCTGATGATCGCCCCCGGCCGCAAGAAGCAGGCGGCCTGAGGATCGTGCGGCGGAGGCTTGCCTCCGCCGCGCCCTCGTCTAAGAGCGCCCCATGCCCAAGATCACCTATATCGAGCATGACGGGACCGAGCACGTCGTCGACGTCAAGCCGGGCCTTTCGGTCATGGAAGGCGCGATCCGCAACAATGTGCCGGGCATAGACGCCGATTGCGGCGGGGCCTGCGCCTGCGCCACCTGCCACGTCTATGTCGACGAGGCCTGGCGCGAGGCCACGGGGTCGCCCAGCGCCATGGAGGAATCCATGCTGGACTTCGCCGAGGAGGTCGAGCCCAACAGCCGCCTGTCGTGCCAGATCCGCGTCTCCGACGCCCTGGACGGCCTGGTCGTGCGCCTGCCCGAAAACCAGCACTGACGTGACGCGCGGCGCCATCCGGCTTCTGGCGCGTTGACCGCTCCGTGAGCTTGTTCGGTTCGAAATTCGGTCGCGCCCCGGACCCGGCCGACCGCCGCCAGGAGCCCCGTCGGGCGGCCAACGCGCGCGGGGTGGTCGTCGCCTCGGGCGTCGAGACCGCCTGTCTGATCGTGGACCAGTCCGCGGCCGGTTTCCGGCTTCGGCTCGACCGCGGCGCCGCCCTGCCGCGCGACGTCGTGGTCATCGACGTGGCCGAGGGGCTGGCCTATCCGGGCGTCGTCGTCTGGCAGAAGGGCCAGGAAGCTGGAATCAAACAGGCCGGGCCAACCCCGCTGAGGGGGCTGACGCCGGCCCGGATGACCGCCGCGCGCGAAGCCTGGCTCCGCGCGGGCGGCCGTTAGTCACGGGATCGGGCCGATCAGGCGGCCTTGGCCGCCTTCTCCGCCTTGCCCTGGACCTGGCCCTCGATCAGCGGCGTGCCGGCGCCGATCTCGATGCGGCGGGGCTTCAGCGCTTCGGGCAGTTCGCGCTTCAGGGCGATCGACAGCAGGCCGTTGACCAGGTTCGCCTCGGTCACGACGACATAGTCGGCCAGCTGAAACCGACGCTCGAAGTCGCGTTCGGCCAGGCCGCGGTGCAGATAGGTCTTCTGCGGCGCCCCCATCCAGAGAAGCGTCGTTGGCGGTCTTGCGGCCGGTGACGGTGAGCAGGTTCTCCTTCACCTCGATGTTCAGCTCGTCGGGCGTGAAGCCGGCGACGGCGATCTCGATGCGATAGGCGTTCTCGCCCGTGGTCTCGATGTTGTAGGGCGGATAGCCCGTGTCCTGGCTGGTGCGCGCGGCGCTTTCCAGCAGATTGGCCAGACGGTCGAAGCCGACGGCCGAACGGTACAGCGGGGTGAAATCATAGGTACGCATCAGCATCCTCCTGAGGATCAGCAAGGTTGAGCCGCCCGGCGGTTTGGCCCGGACGGATGGAGATCAGTCCTGCCGGCCCGAAATCGGCCCCGGCGGGTCTGGAGAACCCGGCGTCGGCGTTCTCGTGGGTTCAGATGGGATGCGCCCTTCGCCCGTCAAGACGTCCGCGCGTCATTTCGTCTGCCCCGTCGAAGCGGGCTTGGTCGCCGGACGCGGGCTGCTATGGAGAAGGGAATCCTCGGGAGAACTCGCCATGCGTCACGCCCTTCTCGCCGCCGCCGCGCTCGCGGCCTGCGCCGCTCCCGGCCTGGCCCAGGCCCAGCAGACCCCGACCCTGCCGCGCTCGGCCCTGTCCACGGCGATCCCCCAGCTCCAGGAAGACGCCGCGCTCCAGGCGGCCGTGGCCTCCACGACCCGGCCCGAGGCCGACCGCGCGCGCGACCGGTGGCGTCACCCCTACGAGGCCCTGACCTTCTGGGGCCTGACGCCGGGCATGACGGTGGTCGAGATCGAGCCCGGCGGCGCCAGCTGGTGGCGCCATATCCTGGAGCCCTACGCCGCCGCCACGGGCGGGCGCTATGTGCCGGTCAACCGGCCGCTGGAGAGCATGGGGGTCGCGCCGGGAAGCGCCGACTTCATCCTGGTGGCGCGCGCCTTCCACAACTGGTCGCGCGGCGGCCGCACCGAGCCCTATCTGGCCGCCTTCTTCCAGGCGCTGAAGCCCGGCGGCGTCCTGGCGGTGGAACAGCACCGCAGCGTCGACGGCCTGAACGTCGCCGACGTCGCCCCCACCGGCTACGTTCCCGAAAGCTATGTCATCAAGGCCGCCCAGGACGCCGGCTTCGTGCTGGAGGCCCGCAGCGAGCTGAACGCCAACCCCGCCGACGATCGCGACCATCCGTTCGGCGTCTGGACGCTGCCGCCGGTCCGTCGGTCCGCGGACGATCAGGGGCGCGCCCTGACCCCCGACCAGCGCGCCGCCTTCGACGCCATCGGCGAGAGCGACCGCATGACCCTGAGATTCCGCAAGCCGGAATAGTCCGCCCCGGCGGGCCCCGGGGCCTTTGACCCCGGCGGCGAACCTGAGTAAGCCCGTCATCGCCCCCGTCGCCGCCGAAGTCGGTCGGGCGCCGGGGCGATGCTCCGCAGGGATGTTTGATGGCCGATTTTGCAGCGAACCAGGACCGCGTGTCGCGCCGGACGTTGCTGGCCGGCGCGACCGGACTGGCGCTGGCGGGCCTGGGCGCGTCGCTGTCGGGCTGCGGTCGCGGCGAGGAGAAGACGGCCGCGCCGCCCGCCGGGCCGCAGGGCCCGCCCGAGGGATCGCTGGAATGGGCCGTCGCCGGCGCCTGGCGCACGCCCCAGGACAAGGCCCGCGACGCCTTCCGCCACCCGATGGAGACGCTGCGCTTCTTCGGCCTGCAGCCGCGCATGACGGTGCTCGAATTCTGGCCGGGCAGCGGCTGGTACACGGAAATCCTGGCCCCCTATCTGAACAAGGGCGCCGGCGCCTATGTCGCGGCCCTGTTTCCCGAGGGACCGACGGCCGACCCGGCCCAGGCGGCGCTGAACGCGGCCTTCCGCGCCCGCTTCTCGTCCGACAGGCGGCTTTACGGCGAACCTCGCTTCTCCACCTTCGGCGCGGCCAGCGGGCCGGCGGCCGATCCCGGCACGGCGGACATGGCCCTGTTCATGCGCACCCTGCACGGCTGGATGGCCGCCGGGATCGCGGAAAAGGCCTTCGCCGACGCCTACGCCGCGCTGAAGCCCGGCGGCGTCCTGGGCGTCGAGCAGCACCGGCTCGGCCCGGAAGAGGACCAGGACCCGGTCGCCGCGAACGGATACGTCCAGGAGGCGTTCGTCCGCCAGCTGGCCGCCGAGGCCGGCTTCGTCTTCGTCGCCGCCTCCGAGATCAACGCCAACGACAAGGACACTAAGGACCATCCGTTCGGCGTCGACACCCTGCCGCCGATGCGGCTGACCGCGCCGCGCGGAGAGCCCGCGGACCCCGCCTTCGACCGCGCGCCGTATGAAGAGATCGGCGAGAGCGACCGCATGACCTTGAAATTCAGGAAGCCCGTGTGAACCGCGCCCAGACCTTCGCCGCCCATGCCCCGCTGATGGGCGTGCCCGGCGCCGCCCCGCCGCCCGGCGGAGACGGCGACTGGTTCCGGGGCGCGGGCGGCATGCGCCTGCGCGCGGCGCTGTGGACGCCGTCGCCGATGGTGGCCAAGACCCCGCGCGGCACCGTGGTGCTCAGCGCCGGCCGCACCGAGCCGATCGAGAAATACTACGAATTCATCGGCAATCTGCTGGCGCGCGGCTGGTGCGTCCTGGCCCACGACTGGCGCGGCCAGGGGCTGTCGGCGCGCCTGCTGCCCGACCGGCTGAAGGGCCACGCCCGCGCGGTCGAGGAGTTCCTGGACGACTACGGCCGGCTGCTGGAGACCTATCAGGCGCGGATGCCCCAGCCCTGGATCATGGTCGGCCATTCGATGGGCGCCTGCCTGAACCTGCTGACGCTGGAGGCCGGCGAGGACCGGTTCGCCGCCGCCCTGCTGTCCAGCCCCATGCTGCGGGTCAAGACGGGCAAGCGCTCGATGTGGTCGGTCAAGCTGGCCCTGCGCTGGAACATCCGTCACGGCAAGGCCGGCGACTATGTGCTGGACGACGTCGACGACCCCTTCGACCATGACTTCGAGGGCAACACCCTGACGTCGGACGCGGCCCGCTACGACCTGTGGCGCCAGCAGCTGTTCGCCTGCCCTCACCTGGCCGTCGGGGCCCCCACCTATGGCTGGCTGGCCTTCGCCATCGACGCGGGCGAACGGCGCTGAAGCCCAAGGCCCTGAAGGCGGTGAAGATCCCCGTCACCGTGGTCCAGGCCGACCGCGACGAACTGGTCTGGAAACAGACCAGCCGATGGGCCGCCAAGCGGCTGGAGCGCGGCCGCTATGTCGAAATCCCCGGCGCGCGCCACGAGATCATCATGGAGGCGGACGAGATGCGCGGCGTCTTCCTGCAGGAGTTCGACGCCCTGGCCGACACGGTGGCCCCGGTGCTGGAGACGACGGGCGCCTAGGTCCGGCGGCTTGCGCGCCTAATTCGGCGCGCACGCCCCTGCAAAATCAATCGCTTGCAGGGCGTCCGGCGCTTTCGACCAACCGCGGTCCGAACATCGCCTATGATGCGCGGCTGGATCCGTCCTGCAGGAGGCGCCGCGCGATTTCATACGATTCACACGGTTCACACTGTCTTTTTCGATGACGCCCTACAGCGCCGCGCGCCGCAGCGTCACCAGGGCCTGGTCGATCAGGCGGGCGTCGCCCCACCGCCAGGATCTGGCCGCCGTCGTCCGGGGCCTGGCCGCGCCAGTTGACCACCGCGCCGCCGGCGGCGCGGATCACCGGGACCAGGGCCGACCAGTCCCAGGGCTTCAGCCCGGCCTCGGCCACCAGGTCGATGCGCCCGGCGGCCAGCATGGCGTAGGCGTAGGCGTCGCAGCCCAGCCGCGCCAGGCGGGCGGCGGCCCGGACCTGGGTCCAGGCGCCCAGTTCCGAGCCGGTGAAGATGTCGGGGTCCGTCGTGGCGATGACGGCGTCGTTCAGCCGCTCGCAGGCCCGCACGGCCAGCGGCGTCTCGGTCTCGCCGCGCAGCAGCCGCGCGCCGGACGGTCCGCCGACGAAGATCTCGTCCAGATAGGGCTGGGCGATCACCCCGACGGTCGGCGTCCCCGCCGTCCTCAGGGCGATCAGGGTGGTCCACAGCGGCAGGCCGGCGATGAAGGCGCGGGTGCCGTCGACGGGGTCCAGCACCCAGACGTGTTCGGCGTCGGGGCGGTCCGCGCCGTATTCCTCGCCGATCACCCCGTGGTCGGGATAGCGTTCGGCGATGCGCCGGCGGATGACGGCCTCGGCCTGGCGGTCCGCCTCGGTCACGGGGTCGAAGCCGCCGGCCCCGCCCTTGTCGTCGTGGCCGATGTCGGAACGGAACAGCGGCAGGGTCACGCGCGCCGCGTCCCGGGCCAGGTCGACGGCGAAGGCTTCGAATTCGGTCATGCCGGCCTCATAGAGCATGACCGGGCCGGGCGGAACCGCTCAGCGGGCGGGCGGGCCCTCGACGTGCAGGGACTTGGCCAGGTCCAGCAGGCGACGGCGCGGCGTTTCGTCCAGCTGGTAGAAGGCCTGGATCAGGTCCAGCGTCTCGCGGCGCGAGAACACCTCCGCCCGGGCGGGCGCGGGGGCCTCCAGCGCTTCCGCCAGGCCTTCGTAGAAATAGGCCACCGGCGTCTCCAGCGCCTCGGCCAGCTGCCACAGGCGGGCGGCCGAGATGCGGTTGGCGCCGCACTCGTACTTCTGGATCTGCTGGAAGCGGATGCCCACCTGCAGCGCCAGCTGCTGCTGGGTCAGGCCCAGCAGGCGCCGGCGCCGGCGCAGGCGGCCCCAGGTGAAGGTCGATGTCGGCGGCCATGAACCGGCTCCCTCGTCTGCCCGTCGTCCCGCATCGGGACGGCTCGCCTTGCGGGCGGCAAGGGGCGTGCCGGGGTCGCGCTCCAGGGGAATGCCACGCCCCAGGCAACCCGTCGGCGCGACGTGCATTTAGCTGACAGCTTGGCTTTTGGAAGGAAGGATACTGAGCATGGGTATTATCGCCTGGATCATCATCGGCATCATCGCCGGTTGGCTCGCCGAACAAATCATGGGCCGCAACCACGGCCTGCTGACCAATCTGATCGTCGGCGTCGTCGGCGCCCTGATCGGCGGCTTCATCGCCAACGCGCTGGGCTTCGCCTGGGGCGGCTGGATCGGTTCGACCATCGTCGCCACCATCGGCGCCGTGATCCTGCTGTTCCTGCTGGGACTGATCAAGCGTCGCGCCTGATCGGCTCGGCGGATGCGAAAAAGGGGCGGCTCGTCGAGCCGCCCCTTTCTTCATGCCCGGACCCTCAGCCCTGAGGCTGGGTCGAGTCGGTGGGCGGGGCCATCGGATCGGCGGTCGTCGCCGGATCGGCCGGGTCCGTCATGGTCGAGGACGGATCCGCGGTGGTCGGATCGGCCGCCGGGTCGCTGGACGGCGCCGGGGTCGCGGCCGGCGCAGGGGCGGCGCCGGCGATCGGCGCGGCGGCGTCATATTCGGCCTTGGTGTAGGCCACCACCACATCGGCGCCTTCCTGGCGGATGCCGCCCAGGGGCACGGCGCGAAGCTGGCCGTCGGCGCCGCGCACGGTCAGTTCCTGGCCGCCCTCGGCGTTGGCTTGCACGCCTTCCAGCTGGCCCAGCGCGCCGTCCGGGCCGCGAACCGTGGCGCCGGGCGTGAGCTGCAGGCTTTGCTGCGCGGGGGCGGCGGTTTCCTGGGCGGGCGCGGCCGCCTCTTGCGCCAGGGCCGGCGCGGCGGTCAGGACGGCGCCCACGGCGCCGGCGAGAAGAGCGGTCTTGAAGTTCATGGGATTACCCCGGTGACGCGGGCCCGACGCCCGCACAGAGGTAATCCGCCATATTTCATATTGTTTCAGCCGCCCCGAAATGACCCCGCGCCCGCCCCAGTTGGCCGATTCTTGGTCTATGCTGGGGCGCCGCCAACGAATCATCGGAGATCGGCTTGCCGCGCCGCCCTGACCACGCCCTTAGGCTGCTGCGCCGCCTGCTCGGCTTGGGCTATGAGCTGACCCCGCAGCTGTTCGCCGTGGTGGCCTTCGCCGCCGGCGCGCTGATGCTGGCTTCGGCGGTGACGCCCGAGCTCGACGGTCGCCTTCGTCAGCTGACGGGGGTCGTCTCGCCCCTGCTGATCGACCTGTCGCACCTGGTCGCCTCCATCGCGGGCTTTCTGCTGATGCTGCTGTCGGCCGGCCTGTGGCGGCGGCGGCGCGGCGCCTATTGGGCGGCGCTGGCGGTGCTGGGGGTGGGGGCGGTGTTCTCGGTGCTGAAGGGGCTGGACTGGGCGGAATCGATCGACCTGATCCTGGTCGCGGCCCTCTTGGCCCCGTGCCGGTCCGCCTTCATCCGGCGCTCGCGGCTCAGCGAGCCCCTGAGGCCCAGCTGGCTGCTGCTGCTGATCGCCGTGGTGGGGGCCATGCTGTGGCTGGGCTTCTTCGCCTATCGCGACGTGGCCTATTCCGACGAGCTGTGGTGGCGCTTCATCGGCGATCGCCAGGCGTCGGGCTTCCTGCGCGCGGGCCTGGCGCTGGCGGTTCTGACGCTCGTGGTGGCGGGGCGGTCGCTGCTGAGCTCGCCCGGCGCGCACGAGCACGGCCCCGCCGGCCCTGAAGAGATCGCCCGCGCCCGCACCGCGCTGGAGGCCGCCGGCGAGGCGACGCCCGAGGCCTGGCTGGCCATGCTGGGCGACAAGGCCCTGCTGTTCAGCCCGTCGGGCCGCAGCTTCCTGGCGTATAGGGTGCGCGGGCGACGCTGGATCGTAATGGGCGAACCCGCCGGCGCGCCGGAGGAACGCCAGGACCTGTTGTGGGCTTTCGCCGAGATGGCCGACAGCTACGGCGGCGCGCCGGTCTTCTATTCGGTCGGCGAGGCCATGCTGGGCGAACTGGCCACCATGGGGCTGGCGGTGCGCAAGGTCGGGGAGACGGCCGTGGTGGACGCCGCGACCTTCTCCATCGAGGGCAAGAGCAAGCAGAACCTGCGCACGGCCCTGAACCGCGCCGAGCGCGAGGGGGGCAGTTTCGAGGTGCTGCCGCCCGGATCGGCCCGCCCGCTGGAGGCGGAGCTGCGCGCGGTGTCCGAGGCCTGGCTTTCGCTTCACAACGGAGAGGAAAAGGCCTTCTCCATGGGGCGGTTCGACATCGGCTATCTGGACCTGACGCCGCTGGCGGTGATCCGCGAGGGGGGCGCATCGTCGCCTTCGCCAACCTTCTGGTCACGCCCGGCGAGGCGGCGGTGGACCTGATGCGGCACAGCCCCGAGGCCCCGCACGGGGTGATGGACTATCTGTTCACGCGCTGCATCCAGTGGGCCAAGGCCGAGGGGATCGCCCGCTTCGACCTGGGCATGGCCCCGCTGGCGGGGCTGGAAGACCGTCGCCTGGCGCCCGTTTTCGCCCGCGTCGGCGCCCTGGTGTTCGAGGAGGGCGGCGCCCTCTACGGCTTCCAGGGCCTGCGCAGCTACAAGGCCAAGTTCGCCCCGCGCTGGACGCCCCGCTTCATCGCCGCCCCCGCCTCCACCCCCTGCCCCTGGCGCTGCTGGACGTGGCGCTGCTGACCAGCGGCGGCTGGCTGGGGATGCTGGGCCTCAGGAAGGGCTAGGTCAGCAGGGCCTTCAGGACGCCGTCCAGGACGGGGCGGCCTTGGGCCGTGGCGGCCAGGCGGCCGGCGGTCAGGGCGAGAAAGCCGTCCGAGATCAGGCTCGCGACCGGCTCCGCGGTCGTCGACAGGCCAAGCGCCCCCAGGGTCCCCGCTGGGACGCCCTCCACCGTCCGGAGGCCCAGCAGCAGCCGTTCCTCGGCCGCGTCCCGGGGCGACAGGCGGTCGGCCTCGGACCAGGGCGAGCCGGCATGGACGCCAGCGACATAGTCGCCGATGCGGCGATGGGCGACGGTCGCGGTGCGTGCGCCGTCCAGCGTCAGCCGCCCATGCGCCCCCGGCCCCAGGCCCAGATAGTCGCCGCCGCGCCAGACGTGCAGATTGTGGGCCGAGCGCGCCCCGGGCCCGCGCGCGTGGTTGGAGACCTCGTAGGCGTCCAGCCCGGCCGCCTGAAGCGCCGACTGGGTGGCTTCGTAAAGGGCGACGGCCCGGTCCTCGTCGGGGGGCGTCAGGGTCCCGCGCCGAACGGCCCGGCCGAAGGCGGTCTCGGCCTCTATGGTCAGTTGATAGGGCGAGACGTGCTCGAACCCCAGGTCCAGGGCGGACCGAAGCTCCGCCTCCCATGCGTCGACGGTCTGGCCGGGGCGGGCGTAGATCAGATCGATCGACAGGCGCGGGAACAGCCGTCCAGCCAGGTCCACGGCGCGCAGGGCCTCGGCCGCCGAATGGTTGCGCCCCAGGAACGACAGGGCGGCGTCGTCCAGCGCCTGGACCCCCATCGACAGCCGGTTGACGCCCGCCTGGGCCAGGGCGGCGAACCGGTCGGCCTCGGCGTCGGTCGGATTGGCCTCCAGGGTGATCTCCACGGCGCCGCGTGGGGGGAACAGGGTCCGGGCGCGCTCGACGATCGCCGCGACGGCGGCCGGGTCCATCAGCGACGGCGTGCCGCCCCCGAAGAAGATGGACGCCAGGCGGCGCGGCCCCGCCAGGGCCGCCTGCGCCTCCAGGTCGGCCAGGATGGCCGCGGCCAGCGCCGTCTGCTCCTGGCCCCGCCCCCGGTCGCGCACCACGTTGAAGTCGCAGTGGGGGCAGATGCGCGAACAGTAGGGCCAGTGGACATAGAGGCCGACGTCCGTCCCCGGGTCGAAGGGATCAGTCAATCAGCGCGGCCTTCAGCTTCATGAAGGCGCGCGTGCGGTGGCTGTCGGCCTCCTTCACGGCCGGGTCCAGCTCGCCATAGGTCAGGGCCTGGCCCTCGGGGATGAAGATGGGATCGTAGCCGAAGCCGCGATCGCCGCGCGGCGGGAAGGTCAGTTCGCCGTGAACCACCCCCTCGACGACGACGCACGGGCCGTCGGGCCAGGCGACGGCCAGGGCCGAGGTGAACCAGGCGCGACGGTCGCTGGAGCCGATCTCGTCCAGCCGGTCCTCGACCTTCTTCATGGCCAGGGCGAAATCCTTGGACGGCCCGGCCCAGCGGGCGGAGAAGATGCCCGGCGCGCCGTCCAGCGCGGCGACCGACACGCCGGAATCATCGGCCAGAGACACCTCGCCCGACAGCTGGGCCGCGTGGCGCGCCTTCAGCATGGCGTTGCCGACGAAGGTGGTCTCGGTCTCGTCCGGTTCGGGCAGGTTCAGCGCGCCGGCGGTGACGATCCGGTAATCTCCATCCAGCAGCGCCTCGATCTCGCGCGCCTTGCCGGGGTTATGGGTGGCGGCGACGAGCCGCATCCCCTTGATAAGCTTGAGAGTCATCGACGATCACGCCCCTGAAACAGTCCATTGCCAAAGTTTAATATCGTTAAACGATATGTAACGTGCTTTCCCGCTGGGCACGGCCTATGTTGTGAACATCAGGAACGGGGCCGCAACGTTCCGGATTTTCCGACAAGCCGGAAACATCGTGCGGAAATACAATCAACGGGGCGAAAATCGTCCCTTCAGGATCAACGGAGAAACACGATGCATACGATGAACACCTCGATGTGGCTGGACAAGGTCGGCGCCGCTTTCGTCAACACGGTCATGATCGCCGCCCTGCCGACCGCCCTGGTCGCCATCCTGATCCAGGCCTTCTGATCCGTCCTGAGCCGTCCCTCAGTTTCGATCAAGAGAGCTTTGACGATCTCGATGAAGACCGCGATGTATAGAGCCGTGCGCGGGTTCGCCGGACCCCGCACGGCCATGCGGCCCCAATATCCGGCCTGAAAGGCCGACCCTCCATGCGCCTGCCGAGGTTGCGATCGACGTCGAAGCCCGACGGAGCCCCCGGCTCCCGCTTCCTGGCGTCCGTGCGCGGCCTGGGCCCCGGCTCGGTCTCCAGCGTCCTGAAGGTCGCCCTGGACGTGGCCTATGTGCTTCTGGCCCTGATCACCGGCGTGCTGCTGCTGCTGCTGATCGCGGCCGTCTTCATTCCGCTGGACAACCTCAACGTCACCGTCAGCGGGGATTCGGGGGGACGCCAGCTGCCGTTGACGCGAATGCTGCTGCTGTTCGGCCTGGGCGCCGTGACGGCCTATTTCGGCGGCTTCATGCTGATCCTGCGCAGCCTGCGCCGCATCTTCCGCACCCTGACCGTCGGCGACCCCTTTCATCCCCACAACGTGCGCCGCCTGCGCCAGATCGGCCTGACCCTGGCGGTCGTGACCGGCGGCGTGTGGCTGGCCCAGGGCTTCGTGGCCGCCCGCCTGGCGCCCGGCGTGATGGAGCCGCAGGGGATCGGCGAGCTTCTGACCCCGGTGTTTTCCGTCCTGATCGTCTTCGTCCTGGCCGAGGTGTTCCGCGAAGGCGCGCGCCTGAGGCGCGAATCCGAACTGACGATCTGAGCCGTTTCCCCTAAGGTTTCCCCATGGCCATCCGCGTCCAGCTCGATCGCGTCCTCGTCGAACGCCGCATGTCGCTGACCGAGCTCGCCGACCGCGTCGGGGTGACGGTGGCCAATCTGTCGATCCTGAAGACCGGCAAGGCGCGCGCGGTCCGCTTTTCCACCCTGGACGCCCTGTGCCGCGAACTGGAGTGCCAGCCGGGCGACCTGCTGGCGCATGAGCCCGGCCCGCCCGAGGCCTTCGCCGACGACGCCGAATGAAGCGGCCGCCGACGGATCCGCGCGACGAGAACGGCCTGACGCCCGAGGACCGCCGCATCTGGGGGCGCGTCAGCGGCACCGTCACCCCGCCGCGAAAGCGAAAGGCCGCGCGCGTCCGCGCCGACGCGGCCCATGTCGACGTCATGGCCCAGGTCCTGGCCGCCCTGCAGGAGCGTCCGGCCAGCCGGCCCGCGGCCAAGCGGACGCCCGCGCCCCCCGCCGCCGTCTCGACCGGGACGCCCCGCGCCGCGCCGCGGACGCCGTCCGCCCCCGAGGACGTGGAGCCCAGCCGCAAGCGGCGCCTGACCCGCGAACGCGACCCGATCGAGGCGCGCATCGACCTGCACGGCTTCGGCCGGTTCGAGGCCGAGGACCAGCTTCGAGCCTTCCTGATCTCGTGCCAGGCGCGCGGGATGCGGGCCGTCCTGGTCATCACCGGCCAGGGGCGTCTGGGCGGCGGCGTCATCCGCGCGGCGTTCGCCGACTGGATGCACGCGCCCGCGCTTCGGGCCGTGGTGTCCGGCTATAGCGTCGCCCATCCGCGTCACGGCGGAAACGGCGCCTTCTACGTGACCCTGCGCCGCAGGACCTAGGCGGCGACCCGCCCCGCCATGTCGGCGGTCTCGCCCCGGCCCAGCAGGCCGGTCTCGAAGTCCATGAAGATGTCCATCAGCTCCTCGACGTTCACCGCCGGGGCGCCGGGGCCGAAGCGGAAGCGCC
The DNA here is from genome assembly GCF_023503965.1 of Brevundimonas albigilva. Classification (GTDB taxonomy): domain Bacteria; phylum Pseudomonadota; class Alphaproteobacteria; order Caulobacterales; family Caulobacteraceae; genus Brevundimonas; species Brevundimonas albigilva. The sequence goes on from NZ_CP097298.1 coordinate 1,553,633, forward strand.
AGTAGCTGACGATGTGCTGGACCGCGCCCAGCTGGTCGCCCAAGCGCGAGAACATGGACGGCGCGTCCAGCAGGAAGTCGCGGAAGGCGATCGGCCGCCCCTCCTGGGTCAGCTTGGCGTAGGCGTCGTCATAGACGCGCAGAGTGCGGCTGACCTCGTCGCAGGTCTTGATGATGCGCCCGCGCAGGACGTCGCGCCCGCGGGCGATGTATTCCTTGGCCTGGGCGTCGACCTTGCCCACCGGGCGGATGGTGCGGACCGCCTCGGCCACCGCCGCCACGTCGGTCAGCAGCGCCGCCAGCGTCCATTTGTAATAGAGGAAGCCCTTCCAGCAGAAGACCCCCTCCTCGTACTGCTCGGGCGCCAGGCGCAGGGTCAGGCGCAGGGCGTCCAGCTGGTTGCCCGGCGTGTTCGACAGGATCTTGGCCGCCATCCGCGCGGCCGAATCGCGAGAGTCGGCCGAATCGTCGCCCCCCAGGCTCAGCGTCACCAGAGGCTCGATCTCGCTGCGGACGAAGGCGGTCATCCGCTGCAGGTCCGCATCGCTGATCGAGAAATAGCAGGGCGCCGGGTCCAGCCCGCCGCGCCGCAGCTGTTCGCGCAACAGGAAGGGGTCCAGCGACGGCAGGCGGTCGATCAGGCGCAGCGTCTCGATGTCCGGGTGGGTCGGCTGGACGCCGAAGGCCTCCATCATCGCCCGTTCGAAACCGATCTGGTTGACGAAGACGTAGCGGCCGCCGGTCTTCAGGTCGTCGTCCTCGATCGGGATGACCACCTTGGTGGCCACCTGACGCCGACCCGTGAACAGATCGAACTCGTTGCGCCGCAACCGATGCTTGATGATCAGGGCGCGGTTCAGCGCCGGGGTCCTGAAGATCGGCCGCGCCGCCCACTCGGGGTTGCGCACGGCGCCGTCCGAGCGGCTGTCGCCGTTCTCTTCCCAGACGCGAAGCAGGTTCAGCACGCGCGCCGTGGAGGCGGAGCCGCGGAGATGTTCAAGGCTGCGGACGGCGCGGTCGGTCATGGCGGCCATGGTGCACGGCAATCATGACCAAGGGCTTAGCTTGCTTGGGAAAACGAACAGGGGTCGCCGAAACGCCCTTCGCTGTCGGGGCCGGCAGCCGCCAGGGGGCGCCCTTTCGGGTCCCGCTGGCGTCGGAGCGGGGCTGGGATTATGACAGGGCCATGCATCTGTTCGACATTCTCGTGCTGGTCGCCGTGGGAGCGGTCAGCGTCACCCTGGGCCTGGGGCTCTATTCCCTGTTCCGGGGCGGCGCCTAGCCCGGTCGCATTCCAACCGGCTGATGCGGTTGCGGGTCGGGCTCCAGGCGGCGGCGGTGCTGGTGCTGGTCGCCGGCATGGTCTGGAAAGCGACGAGCCGCGGCTGATGGTGGTCCTGAACAAGATCTACACACGGACCGGCGACCAGGGCGCGACGCGCCTGGCGTCGGGCGCCAGCGTGTCCAAGACCGATGCGCGCGTCGCCGCCTATGGCGCCGTGGACGAACTGAACGCGGTGATCGGCGTGGCCCGGCTGAACAGCGGCCAGAACGACCGCATCGACGCCATGCTGGCGCGCATCCAGAACGAACTGTTCGACCTGGGCGCCGACCTGGCCACGCCGCTGGACCCGCCCCCGACGTGGGAGGCGCTGCGCATCGTCGAGAGCCAGGTCGCCCGCCTGGAATCAGAGATCGACTGGATGAACGAAAGCCTGAAGCCGCTGGACAGCTTCATCCTGCCGGGCGGGGCGCCCCTGTCGGCGCATCTGCATCTGGCGCGCACCGTCTGCCGCCGCGCCGAGCGCGAGGCCGTGGCCCTGGTCGAGACCGGCGCGCCGATCAACGTCGAGGCCGTCAAATACCTGAACCGCCTGTCCGACCACCTGTTCGTCGCCGCCCGCCGGGCCAACGCCAACGGGGCCGGCGACGTGAAGTGGAAACCGGGAGCGACGCGCTAGGCGCCGCTCCCCAGACCCCGATCAGGCCTTTTCGAACAGCTTCTGCCAGCGGCGCGGCGTCCGGTTCTTCCAGGCGGCGCGGTGATAGGCGTCCGAGCCGATCAGCGGCACGACCGTGGTCGCCTCGGCGAACACCATCTGCTCGTGGGTGGTCTGCACCTTGCCCCAGGACGCGGCTTCCTTCAGCGTCGAGGACGAGCAGGCGCCGTCGCGCACGTCGGCGACGGTGATCTGGACCGCATAGCGGTGCATCTCGGCCTCGATCCCCAGGATCTCGGCGCAGACGACGGTGTCCTGGGCGAAGTTCTTGGGCACGCCGCCGCCGACCATGAACAGGCCGGTGACGCCCGCCGCGATCTTGATGTCGGTCAGTTCGCGGAAGTCGGCGATGGCGTCCAGCATCATATAGGGCTGGCCGGCGGCGGCCCGCTCCTTCTGGTGCTTGACCAGGCCGAAACCGGCGGACGAGTCCACGAAGGCCGGGCAGAAGATCGGCACGCCCTGCTCATAGGCGGTCTGGATCAGGCTGCCTTCCTTTTTGGCGTTGCCCTCGGACAGCCACTTGCCCATCTCCCAGATGAACTCGCGGCTGGAATAGCCGCGCGGCTCCAGACGATTGGCGATCTCAAGAATCGTGTGGTCGCAGGCCTGGAGCTCTTCCTCGTCGATGTAGGTGTCGTAGATCCGGTCGATGTAGTTGTCGCGCAGGACGTTGTCGTCCACCTCGCCGGCGGCCTGGTAGTGCTTGAAGCCCAGGGCTTCGAAGAAATCCATGTCGACGATCGAGGCGCCGGTGGCGACCACGGCGTCGATCATGCCGAATTTCACCATGTCGCGGTACACGTGCATGCAGCCGCCGGCCGAGGTCGAGCCGGCCAGGATAAGCCACGGCGAGCAGTCCTGGTCTTCCAGCGCCATGTTGAAGATGTCGGCGGCGCGGGCGGTGTCGCGCGACGAGAAGGACATCTTGCGCATCGAGTCGATGATCGGGCGCGCGTCGAAGCTGGTGATGTCGACGTGCTCGACCACGTTCTGCAGCAGCTGGGCCTTGGTGTTCGATTGAACGGGAGCGTTCATTTCGGAGGTTTCCCTTTGATTTGAGCGCCCGTCGGAAACAACGGGACCGTCGGGACGGAGCGACCGACGGTCCTGATAGACCGTCACCCCCGGAACAGTTCCCGAGGGTGACGCAATGCGAGGTTACTTCCGGCGCTTGCGCTGACCGGCCTTACCCTTCGGACGTGACAACCGCACGACCTTGCGGGCGGTCTCTTCCGCCGTGGTGCGCACGGTCGGGATGGAGCGCGGCGCCAGGCCGTAGAGCGAGGCCATCGGGGCGTCCTCGACCGCGGCGACGTCATGTTCGCCATAGCCGTTGAAGCCCGTCGTCATGGCCACGCCATAGGCGCCCAGCATGCCGATCTCGATGTAGTCGCCTTCGCGGATGTCGGCCGGCAGCCAGAACGGGCCCGGCATGTGGTCGATGGAATCGCAGGTCGGGCCGTAGAACTGGAACGCCTTCAACTCGCCGGCGCTGTCGCCGTCCCGGACCAGCTTGGTCGGGAAGGGCCAGCGCGAGTGGGTCGCGTCGAACAGCGAACCGTAGGAGCCGTCGTTCAGGTACAGGGCGTCGCCCTTGCGCAGATCGACGCGGGCCAGCACCGAGGACGACTCGGCCACCAGCGCCCGGCCGGGCTCGCACCACAGCTCGGTCGTTTCCGACACCGGCATCTCGTTAAAGCCGCGATGGATGGCGTCGGCGTATTCGCTCATGTCCGGCGGGACCATGCCCGGATAGACCGACGGGAAGCCGCCGCCGACATCGACGATGTCGACGATCACGCCCGCGCGGCTGATCGAACGGCCGACCTGGGCCATCGCCGCCTGATAGGCCGTCGGGCGCATGCACTGCGAACCGACGTGAAAGCTGACGCCCATCAGGCCGTCCTTCACCGCCTGGCGGGTCGCCAGCAGCAGCGCCGGGGCCTGGTCCGACGACACGCCGAACTTGCCCGACAGCGTATAGGCCGCGCCGTCGGCCGAGACCGCCATGCGCACGATCAGGTTCAGGTCGTTCGCGCCGCCGGTGGCGTCGAGGATCTTGTTCAGCTCCTCCACGCAGTCCAGCGAGAAGGTGCGGACGCCGTGATCGAAATAGGCCTTGGTGATGGCCGCCCGGCTCTTGACCGGGTGCATGAAGGCCAGGCGCGCGTCGGTCGTGACCGAGCGGACCAGCTCGATCTCGGCCAGCGAGGCCACGTCGAAGCCGCGCACGCCGGCTTCGACCAGCGTTTCGACGACCCAGCGCGACGGATTCGCCTTCACGGCGTAGAAGACGTCGGCCTTGAGATTATCCTGGAACCAGCGCGCCGCTACGGAAACCGAGCGCGGCCGCACGAGGGCGACGGGACGCTCAGGAGGCCGCTCACGGACCAGGTCCAGGGGAAGTTGGTACGTGCGCAATTCACGTAACCCCCTGTTGATTGTTAACCCAGACCGGCGTTAGCAGCGCGTAACGGTAAGACCTACGGGGTCCGCCGGAAGGCGCGATATGGGGGTATCGCGCTGTCATGTAAAGCGGTTTTTTAATGGCGGCGACGATCCGGCCGCCTGCGGCAGCCTGGGTCTCGGCCGCGCGACGGCGCGCCGGGCGCCGCCTTGAAGGGACGCCGCGCGTTTGGGGGCGTTAACCGTTCCGGCGACATACTGCTCCAGCAAGTTCCGGGCCACTTCCGCGCCCGGCGGGAACATCGGACGTGATCGGTCAGAGGCTGGAGGTCAGGCAGGGGCAGGGGCTGGTCATCACGCCCCAGCTGCAGCAGGCGATCAAGCTGCTGCAGCTGTCCAACCTCGAGCTCGAGGATTACGTCGAGGCGGAGCTGGAGCGCAATCCGCTGCTGCAGCGCGAGGAGCCCGAAGGCGACGGCCCCGACGCGCCCGAGCCCGAGCGGACCGCCTCCAACGACGGCGAGATGGCCTTTGGCGACGGCGTCGGCCACGAGGCGGCCAGCGCCCTGGACGCCGGCGCCGACGACGTTTACGGCGACGCCGCGCCCGGCGAACGCACCAGCGACCGGATGACCGACGAGGCCCAGCCGGGGCTTTCGGACTGGTCCGGCGCGGGCAAGGGCGGATCGACGTTCGAAGGCGACGGCGAACGGCCCGACGCCCACGAGCCGACCCTGTGGGAGCACCTTCAGGCCCAGGCCTCGTCCGCCGGCTTCGGCGTCGCCGACCACGGCGTGGCCCTGACGCTGATCGACGCCACCGACGAGGGCGGATACCTGCGCGGCGAACTGGCCGAGTTCGCCGACCGCCTGGGCGTGCCGCTGGAGCGGATCGAGGCGGTGCTGGCTGTCTGCCAGGGCTTCGAGCCCACGGGCGTCATGGCGCGCTCGGTGCCCGAATGCCTGAAGCTGCAGCTGATCGAGCGCAACCGCTTCGACCCGGCCATGGCGGCCCTGCTGGACAATCTGGACCTGCTGGCGCGGCGCGACCTGGCGGGCCTGCGACAGGTGTGCGGCGTCGACGCCGAGGATCTGGCCGAGATGATCGCCGAACTGAAGGGGCTGACGCCGCGCCCCGGCGCCGGCTTCGGCGGCGAGCCGGCCCAGACGGTCATCCCCGACGTCCACGTCCGGCCCGATCCGGCCGGCGGCTGGAAGGTGGAGCTGAACGCCGACACCCTGCCCCGCCTGCTGGTCGACAAGCGCTATCACGCCGTGGTCCAGACCGGCGCCCGGTCGGAGACCGAAAAGAGCTATGTGGCCGACTGCGCGGCCCAGGCGAACTGGCTGGTCAAGTCGCTGGATCAGCGGGCCAAGACCATATTGAAGGTGACGTCCGAGATCGTGCGCCAGCAGGACGCCTTCCTGGCCTTCGGCGTGGAGTTCCTGCGCCCCCTGAACCTGAAGACGGTGGCGGACGCCATCGGCATGCACGAATCGACCGTCAGCCGCGTCACCTCGAACAAATACCTGTCGACGCCGCGCGGGGTGTTCGAGCTGAAATTCTTCTTCACCGCCGCCATCCAGTCGACCGACGGGGCCGCCTCGCATTCCGCCGAGGCCGTCCGTCACCGGATCAAGGCCATGATCGACGCCGAGGGCGCCGACGGCGACGTTTTGTCCGACGACCGCATCGTCGAGATCCTGAAGGAGGCCGGCATCGACATCGCCCGTCGGACGGTCGCCAAGTATCGGGAAGCGCTCAGGATTCCGTCCTCGGTCCAGCGTCGCCGGCTGATGCGGACGGCCTGACAAGCGTCACCACAAATCGGTGATCCGGATTGACACCAAATCCGGTCGGTAGCGTTCTATCGCCATGCAAGTCCAAGTCAGCGGCAAGCAAGTGGATGTCGGCGAAGCGTTAGGCTCGCGCATCTCCCAGGAACTCGAAGACGGAGTCGGCAAGTACTTCGCCCGCGGCGGCGATGACGCCGAAGTCGTGGTCTCCAAGGACGGCCACAACTTCAAAGTGGACTGTTGGGTGCGGCTGGCCTCGGGCCAGACCCTGGTGACGACCGGCTTCGGCGGCGACGCCCATTCGGCCTTCACCGAGGCGCTGGAGCGGCTGGAGACCCGCGTGCGGCGCTACAAGCGTCGGCTCAAGGACCATCACATCGGCCCCAAGGGCCTGTCGCCCGAAAAGACCGAGGACGCCGCCCGCGAGGTGGCCCGCAGCATCGTGCTGCGCGATCCCGACAGCGTCGACGACGACGCCTTCGGCTCGGCGGGCGAGGACGACGGCCCGCCGCCGGTGGGCATGGTCATCGCCGAGACCCAGTCAGAGATCCGCACCATCACGGTGGGCCGCGCGGTGCTGGAGCTGGACATGACCGGCTATCCGGTCGTGCTGTTCCGCAACGCCGCGCACGGCGGCCTGTCCGTCGTCTATCGTCGCCCGGACGGCAATGTGGGCTGGATCGACCCGGAACGGACCGCCAAGTCCAACGGCCAGGCCGGAACGGCCTAGTTTGACTTCGTCGCGGGTTTCTCTAAACGGGCGCCCGCGACGCCCCGCCTGTCGCCTTTAGAGTCGGAAGTCCATGGACATCGGTGATTTGCTCGCGCCCGAGGGCGTGGTGCTGCGTGGCGGAACCTCGTCCAAGCGCCAGGCGCTGCACGCCGTCGCCGAGGCGGCGGCCCAGGTTCTGGGCATGCAGGAAGGCCGGGTGTTCGACGCCCTGCTGGAGCGCGAGGCCCTGGGTTCGACCGGCCTGGGCGCCGGCGTGGCCGTGCCCCACGCGCGGCTTCAGGGCCTGGAGCGGGTCACGGGCGTGTTCGTGCGTCTGGACGCGCCCGTGGCGTTCGAGGCGGTCGACGATCGGCCCGTGGACCTGATGTTCGCCCTGTTCGCCCCGCCCAAGGACGGCGCCGAGCATCTGCGCGCCCTGGCGGCGGTGTCGCGGGCCCTGCGGTCGGCCGAGCTGCGCGAGCAGCTGCGCCAGGCCCGCACGCCCGATGCGGTGCGCGCCCTGTTCGTGCGCGACGACATTCCCGCCACGGCCGCCTGAGCTGCGCGGCGGCCTCTCGGTTCAGTGAACGGACACCGGCGCCAGCTCGTGCGCCACGGCGGCGGCGAAGGCGGTGTCGCGATCCAGCATGACCGCCAGACGTTCCCCGTCCGCGCTGTGCACGGCGTAAAGCGTCTGGTCGCTGTCCAGATCCAGATCCCGCGCGTCGGCCGCATCGGCCAACAGGTCGGCCGCCTTGACCTGGCGCACATAGACCAGATCCGGCGCGCCCAGATCGGCGAAATCTTCCTTGCTCAACTTCATCGGCGTCATAGGACCGCCTCCTTACTCGATACCAATGCCCGGCGAGCCGAGCGGTTCATCCGTCGCCCTGTCAGCCGGCGGTGATGGGAATGCGCCGGGCCACGCGCTCGGCCTCCGGACGGGTCAGGTCGACGTGCAGCAGACCGTGCTCCAGACGCGCGCCGGCCACCTCCAGCCCGTCGGCCAGGACGAAGCTGCGCACGAAGCCGCGCGCCGCGATGCCCCGGTGCAGAAAGGCCTGTTCGCCCTTGGCGGCGTCGTCGCGCTTGCCGGCGACCGTCAGCTGGCGGCCTTCCAGCGTCACGTTCAGATCCTCGGGAGAGAAGCCGGCCACCGCCAGGGTGATGCGCACCCCGGCGTCGCCGATCTGTTCGACGTTGTAGGGCGGATAGCTCTCGGCCGCCGCCTTGGCCGCCCGGTCGATCAGGGTCCGGGTATGGTCGAAGCCCAGCAGGAAGGGGCTGTCGAACAGGATGGTGCGCGTCGTCATTCTGGTCCTCGTCAAAGCGACCGGCGCCGGTCCTCGTCCCCCGCGATCGGCGAGACGTCCGGCGAAGGGAAGATGGGGGCCGCAGCCCCCGATCAACCGTCGTCAGACCTTTGCGGCCCGCCCCTGGGTCCAGCGGTACAGGCCGAAGGTGAGCGCCGCGAAGCCGACGATGCCCGCCGCCATAGCCGGCCATGCGGTTCCCGCGGGGATCATGGCGAAGGGCGCGTCGTCGCGCGTGGCGACGATGACGCCCGCGGTCAGGACGCCGAACAGGCTCTCGCCCACGATCAGGCCGGACGCCAGCAGCACCCCCATGCGCCGCGCGACGGGGCGTAGGTGGTGGAGGCCGTGGCCCGCTCGTACAGCCAGCCGCACACGGCGCCGATCACCAGCATGGTGGTCACGGCGGCCGGCAGATAGAAGCCGATGCCGACGGCCAGAGGCGGCAGCTTGACCCGTCCCTTGGTGGCCCGTTCCAGCACCGCGTCCAGCACGATGATGACCACGCCGATCACCGCGCCCAGGCCGATCAGGTCCCAGCGCAGGTCGCATCGCCGCCGATGACGCCGCGCGCCAGGGCCGAGATCAGCGTCGCCTGGGGCGCCGCCAGGGTCTGGGCCCCCTCGACGATGGCGGGCGGGCCGCCCTCGAAACCGAAGGCCTGGTTCAGCAGGTTCAGGATGAAGGGGATGACCAGCGCCCCCGCGCCGACGCCGACGATCAGCGCGACCTGCTGACGCCACGGCGTGGCCTCGACCAGCTGGCCGGTCTTCAGGTCCTGCAGGTTGTCGTTGGCGATGACGGCCACGGCGAAGACCACGGCGGTCACGATCAGGGCGAAGGCGATGATCGACGGATCGGCCGGCACCCCCGCGACGGCCATCACCCCCAGCATCAGCACCGAGGCGATGACGATGGCCAGGATGCCGACGCCCGAGACGGGGCTGTTGGACGAACCGATCAGGCCGGCCATGTAGCCGCAGATGGCCGCCACGGCGAAACCGATCAGCACCACATAGACCAAGCCGCCGCCGACCAGCAGGACGGTCGATCCGGCCAGGGCCGGCGCGCTCTGGGCGAACCAGGCCAGCAGGCCGGCGATGCCGATCAGGCAGACCAGGGAAAGTCCGCCCACCAGCTTGATCGGCAGGTCCATCTCGGTCCGCTCCAGCGTCTCGCCGTGCGAGCGGCGGGCGTTGGCGGCCAGGGCCGAGGTCAGGCCCCCGACCAGCGGCCCGGCCAGCTTCAGCAGGGTCCAGATGGCGGCGACGCCGATCACGCCGGCCCCCATGAAGCGCACCTCGCGGCTCCACACCGTCCCGGCCAGCTCCTCGGCGGACACGCCCGCCGGCAGGGTCGAGGCGATCGACGGGACGCCGTGCGCCGTCAGCCAGGCGACCGTGTCCGGGCTGGTCAGGATCGGCACGGCGATCGCCCAGGCCAGCACCAGGCCGAACAGCTGCGCCAGTCCGACGGTCAGGCCGATCAGGTGGCCGGCGCCCAGCAGGGCGAACTGCATGCCGAAGCCCATGCCCGTGGCCCCGCCGCCCAGGGCCGCAGGCAGCTTGAAGAAGCGCGCGGCCTCGCCGGCGAAGACGCGGCCTCCCACCAGCAGCGCATAGCCGGCCGAGGCGACGGCCCCGGCCACCACGACCCACAGGCCCGACTTGTTCTCGCGCACCGCGCTTTCGCTCTGTTCGGCGCCGCGCGAGCCGACCTTCAGCACCTCGGCGGCGGCGACGCCCTCTGGATAGGGCAGGCCGCCGTTGACCACCAGGGCCCGGCGCAGCGGGATGGAGAAGGTCACGCCCAGAACCCCGCCCAAGATGCAGATCAGCACCGACTGCCAGAAGGGGAAGGACAGCCACCAGCCGATCATCACCAGGCCCGGCAGGACGAAGATGATGGAGCTCATGGCCCCGCCGACCGAGGCGACGGTCTGGACGGTCATGTTCTCCCAGATGGTCGAGGTGCGGAACGCCCGCAGGATTGCCATCGAGATCACCGCCGCCGGAATGGCCGAGGCGAAGGTCAGGCCCACCAGCAGGCCCAGATAGGTGTTGGCGGCGGTGAAGATCACCGCCAGCAGGCACCCCAGCACCACGGCGCGGAGGGTGAGTTCGAGCCGCTTGCCGCCTTTCGCGGCCGCGGCGTTTGCATCAGTCATCGGAAAGTCCCCACGGTTCGCAGCGACCGTAAGCGCATAATGTCGCAGGCGCCTAGAGGCTGATCGGCCCAGGCCCGTCGGCGCGCGAGGCCAGCCGGCCCGCCGCGCCGCTGGATCGGACCCGTCGGGCGGGCTAGGACGGGCCATGCCCGAACTTCCCGAGGTCGAAACCGTCAGACGCGGCCTGACGCCGGTGCTGGAGGGCGCGCGGTTGACGCATGTGCGGATCAACCGCCCCGATCTTCGGTTCCCCTTCCCCGAGCGCTTCGTGGAACGGCTGGAGGGCGCCCGGGTCGAGCGGATCGACCGCCGCGCCAAATATCTGCTGGCGCCCCTGTCGACCGGGGAGACGTGGATCACCCACCTGGGCATGACCGGCCGCTTCACCCTGGATGGCCGCCAGTTGGGCGAGTTCGAGGAACCCGCCCCCATCGCCGGCAAGCACGAGCATTTCAGCGCCTGCGCCGAACGCGACGGCCGCACCCGCATCGGCTTCGCCGACGCGCGCCGCTTCGGCTTCATGGGCCTGATCCCCACGGCCGAGGTCGAGACCCATCCGTGGTTCGCGGGCCTGGGGCCGGAGCCGCTGGGCGACGGCTTCTCCGGCGCCCATCTGGCCGAGGCCTTCGCCGGCAAGAAGCAGACCATCAAGGTCTCGCTGCTGGATCAGCGCATCGTCGCCGGGCTGGGCAACATCTATGTCTGCGAGGCTCTGTTTCGGGCGCGCATCTCGCCGCTGGTCGCCGCCGGCGCCGTGTCGCGGCCCCGGCTGGAGCGGCTGGCGACGCAGGTCCGCGCGGTGCTGGACGACGCCATCGCGGCCGGCGGCTCGACCCTGCGCGACTTCGCCAACGCCGAGGGCGGACAGGGCTATTTCCAGCACCGCTTCGACGTGTACGGCCGCGAGGGCCAGCCGTGCCGGGGCGAGGGCTGCACCGGCGTCGTGCGCCGCATCGTCCAGGGCGGGCGCTCGACCTTCTACTGCCCCAGTTGCCAGAGACGGTGAGGCCATGAGCCTGCGCGAACGTCACCTGTGGATCGCCATCATCGTCACCGTGGGCGTGTGGGGCCTCTATGGCTGGCGGCTGGTCTCGCACGTCGCGGCGGGCGACCTGAAGGGCCAGGGCTTCGCCGCCGACATGGGCGGGCTGTTCGTGCTGGGGCTGGCGCTCATCGCGGTCGGGGAAGGCGTCCTGACCCTGGTCGCGCGCCTGGCGCCCTGCGGACGCGAGCGCGAGGGCGCGGCCGAGCGCCGGGCGGCCCTGACCGCCAGCCACGTCTCGCTGATGGCGCTGATCGGGCTTCTGTCGGCGGTGGCGGCGACCCTGTTCGTCCTGGGCCTGATCGGAGATCCCGTCCTGCGGCCCCTGCTGCGCTGGACCACGCCGGCCAACCTGCTGGTTCTGATCGCCAACGCCCTGCTGGCCTGTCTGGTCCTGTCGGAACTGGCGCGCTTCGGCCTGACGCTGGCCTATCTGCGGACGCGACGGTGAACCGGGGTCAACCAATGGCCCCGATCCGACGTTAGGTCGCCGCCATGCTTCGCCTTCTCGCCGCCCTGTGCCTGTTCATCGCCATCGTCGCCCCCGACGGCGCCGACGCCCAGGCCCCGAGCCGCACCCCGCCGTTCCATTCGGATCGGATCATCGTCGAGACGCGCGGACGCGGGCCGGACGTGATCTTCATTCCCGGCCTCGGCTCGACCGGGGCGGCGTGGCGGTCGACGGCGGACCGGCTCGACGACCGCTATCGCGTGCACCTGGTGACGCTGCGCGGCTTCGGCCAGACCGACATCTGCGCCAATGCGGGCGGCGGCCTGTCCGGACCGGCCGCCAACGAGATCCGCCGCTATATCCAGACGCAGGGCCTGCGCCGGCCCGCCCTGATCGGCCACTCGCTGGGCGGGCAGATCGCCCTGAGGGTCGCCGCCGACATGGTCGAGGGCGTGGGGCGGGTGATGGTGGTGGATTCCTCGCCCTTCTTTCCGGCCCTGGTGGATTCCCGCGCCACGCCGGGCCAGGTCGAGCCGCTGGCGCGCCTGGGCTACCAGGCCCTGATGCTGTTCGGGGACAAGGCGCTGGCGGGCCAGGTGTCGGCCCTGGGCGGCGACCTGGGGCTGGCGGGCGACATGGTGTTCAACGGTCTGGGCCTGCAGGGCGGCGACCGGCGGGTGCTGGCCCAGGGCCTTTACGAGGCGCTGACGGTGGACCTGCGCCTGCGCCTGCGCGACATCACCGCCCCGGTCACGGTCGCCTATGGCTGGAGCGCCGACAGCCGCAACCCCCGCAACCGGCTGGAGGGGCTATATCGCCACGGCTTCGCCACCCTGCGCCAGCCCGCCCGGTTCGAGCGGATCGAGGGGGCCGAGCACCAGGTGATGATCGATCGAGCCGGACCGCTTCCTGGCCGCGGTGCGCCGGTTCCTGGGCTAGGCCAGACCTCTCAGCGCCTCCAGCACGCCCTTGCCGTAGCGGTCCAGCTTGGATTGGCCGACGCCCGAGACGGCGGCCAGCGCCGACAGGTCGCCGGGTTCGGCGTGGGCGATCTCCAGCAGGGTCTTGTCCTGGAAGATGACATAGGGCGGCACGTGCTGTTCGGACGCGCGGTCGCGGCGCCAGGCGCGCAGGGCCTCGAAGCGGGCGCGGACGTCGGCGTCCATCGTCTCCAGGGCGGCGTTGCGGCCTTCGCCGGAGCGGTCGCGTCGGCGCGGCGCCGCGTCGGCGCGGAGCGGCGCGCGGCGAACCTCGACCTGGCGTTCGGCCTTGTAGACCGCGCGGACGGCGTCGGGATCGCCCAGGCCGACCAGCGGCTTGCCGTCGTTGGGATCCTCGACCAGCAGGCCCTCGAACAGCAGGTGGTCGACGATCTCGCGCCACGAGTTCAGCGAGATCTCCCGGCCGACGCCCCAGGTGGACAGCTGCTGCTCCCACGGCTGGACGTCCTTGGTGCGGCCGGTCAGATGGTCGATAACCCGCCCCCGGCCGAAGCGTCCGCCCAGCCGCTGGACCGCCGCCAGGGCCTTCTGGGCGGGCACGGTCGCGTCATAGAGCTGGGGCGGATCGGAACAGACGTCGCAGACGCCGCAGGGCGCCGCGTCCTGTTCGCCGAAGTAGCGGCGCACCGCCTGGGGCCGGCAGACCGCCCCGTCCAGCATGGCGAACAGCTGGCGCACCTTGCGCACCTGCACCTGCTTGACCTCCTCGGCCATCGGGCGGCCGTCGAGGCGGCGCAGCGACCAGGCGATGTCGGACGGGCCGTACAGGGTGATCCCCTCGGCCGGTTCGCCGTCGCGCCCGGCGCGGCCGATCTCCTGCCAATAGGCCTCAAGGCTGCCCGGCGGATCGGCGTGGATGACGAAGCGGACGTCGGCCTTGTCGACCCCCATGCCGAAGGCGATGGTGGCGACCATGACCGCCCCGTCCTCGGCCAGGAAGCGCTCCAGCCGGCGGTCGCGCTCCCGGGTGTCCATGCCCGCGTGATAGGCGATGGCGTTGGTCCCGGCGTCGCGCAGGGCCTGGGCCACGCGGTCGCAGCCGTCGCGGCTGCCGCAATAGACCACGCCGGACTTGCCGCGCCGCTCGCGCACCATCTCGATGACGCGGGCGTCGGTCTTGGCGCGGGACGCATTCTCCTTGCGCTCGGCCGACAGCTGCAGGTTCGGGCGGGCGAAGCTGTCGACGAAGACCTGGGCGCCCTCCAGCCGCAGCGAGCGCAGGATGTCGTCGCGGGTGCGGGCGTCGGCGGTGGCGGTGACGGCGATCCGGGGCACGCCGGGGAAGCGCTCGGCCAGAAGGCCCAGATTGCGATAGTCGGGGCGGAAGTCGTGGCCCCACTGGCTGACGCAGTGGGCCTCGTCGATGGCGATCAGGCTGAGCGGCAGCTCGGCCAGCCGGTCCAGCATGGCGCCGGCCGCCAGCCCTTCCGGCGAGACGTAGAGCAGGTCCAGCTCCCCGGCCCGGGCGGCGCGCCAGATGGCCGAGCGGTCATCCAGAGAGACGCCGGAATCGAGCCGCGCGGCGGCCACGCCCTGCTGCTTCAGCGCCTCGACCTGGTCGGTCATCAGGGCGATCAGCGGCGAGACGACCAGGCCCAGGCCGGGACGCAGGATGGCGGGGATCTGGTAGCAGACGCTCTTGCCGCCGCCGGTGGGCAGGACGGCCAGCACGTCGCCGCCGGACAGGATCTGGCCGACCACCTGGCCCTGCAGGCCGCGGAAGTCGCCGTGGCCCCAGACGCGGGACAGCAGGGCGCGGGCCTGGTCGAGGCCGGGCGTCTCTGTCAGGGCAGGTCGGGACTGCGCGGCGAGCATCCTTGAGTTGTGCACGATTTGTTCCGGCAGGCAAGCGATCGGCCGACCCGATCGTCAGCCCGGGCAAGCGCTCAGGCGTCGAGCGCGGGAAGCTGGGCGAACTGGCCGCCGGTGCGGTAGCGCCACAGATAGGAGGGGGCGATGGCCTCCATCCCCGTCGGATGGACCACGCCCAGGTCGGCCAGGGTCGCGGCGCCCGGCGCGACGACGTTGTCGACTTCCAGCATCAGCACCTGGTCGCGGGTCAAGGGCGGGGTCAGGCCGAACAGGCCGACCATCTCCAGCGCGGCGCCCAGCGGGCGGGCGACGACGAAGGGCACGGGGGCCAGCAGGCGGTCGCGCCCGGTCTCGCGCTTCACCAGCTCCAGCACCTCGCGGAAGGTCCAGACCGAGGGTCCGCCCAGTTCGTAGGTCTGGCCCGCAGCCGCGCCCTGGACAACCGCGCGGGCGATCGCCTCGGCCACGTCGCCGACATAGACGGGCTGGAACTTCGTCTCGCCCCCGCCGATCAGCGGCAGGACGGGGCTGAAGGTCGCCATCGAAGCGAAGCGGTTGAGGAAGCCGTCGCCGGCGCCGAAGACCAGCGACGGGCGCAGGATCACCGCGTCCGGATGGACGGCGCGGATTTCCTGTTCCGCCTGGGCCTTGGACCGGGCGTAGGCCGAGGGGCTGTCCAGGTCGGCGCCGATGGCCGAGATCTGGACCACGCGGCGCACGCCGGCGGCGCGGGCCGCCTGGGCGATGGTGCGGGCCGCCTCGACGTGGACGGCCTGGAAGCCGCGGCGCTTGCCGCCGTCGTGAAGGACGCCGACCAGGTTGACCAGGGCGTCCGACCCCCGCAGCGCGCGGGCCACGTCGTCGGGGTTGGTCACGTCGCAGCGCATGAACTGGATCTGGCCGGGGTCGCCCAACGGCTGGACCTCGATGGCCAGGACCGGGTTGCGCACGGCCACGCGGATGCGCCAGCCGCGACGGGCCAGGGCGCGCACGGCCTGCGACCCGATGAAGCCCGATCCTCCGAAAAGGGTCACCACGCCAGGCGCCAGGTCAGCCATGGGAAAAGCTCCAGTCGAAATCAGTGTCGGCGGGATAGACGATAGGGCGCCGCGCCGCAACGCGGGCGTTGGCGGCCAAGCTGGCGATCGGGGCGCTGACGCCCATCTGTGGCCGATGCAACTGTTCACCATCGGTTACGAAGGCGCGACCCAGGCCCAGGTCATCGACCGTCTGAAGGCGGCCGGGGTCGAGGTCCTGGTCGACGTGCGGGCCATCGCCGCCTCTCGCCGGGCCGGCTTTTCCAAGACCCTGCTGGGCGAGAGCCTGAAGGCCCAGGGCGTCGACTATGTCCATCTGCGCGGCCTGGGCACGCCCAAGGCCGGGCGCGACGCGGCGCGCAAGGGCCATGTGGCGGAGATGCGCGCCATCTTCGCCGACCACATGGCCGAGCCGCAGGCCCAGATGGACTACGCCCGGCTGAAGGCCCTGGCGGCCGAGAGGCGCGTCGCCCTGCTGTGCTTCGAGGCCGACCCCGCCGGATGCCACCGCGCGGTCCTGGCCGAGCGGCTGGCGCACGAGGACGGGGCGCGGATCGTCAATCTGTGATTTCGGACCCCTGGGCGGAAAAAGACCGTCTGAATAGTGTGAATCGTGTGAAATCGGCGTCGGTCGGCTCCTCCCCTTTCGTCACCCTGGGGCTCGATCGGATGATCAGGCGCGGGCGTGGTCGGGAAGGATCGCACGGTTTTGGGGCGTGTTAGGCCGAAGGCCCCGCGGGCCGCCTAGAGCGCTGATGTTCCAGCCCTTCAGGCTCGGAAATAGGATGGCGACGCCCCCTTTCGCCGTTCCGGGCGGAGGGCCGTTTCGCCCGGACTGACGGAAGGAAGGGATGAGGGCCGCGCCTCACCCCTCCTCGTCGGGCGTCAGGGCCGGCCGACCAGGTCGTCGACCGAGCCCGAGGTGACCGGGTGGTACAGCGGCCGCGCCTCGGCGTAGATGCGGCGCGCGATGGGGCGGCCCCAGTCGCCCTCGGCCCACAGGGTCTGGAACAGCGGATAGACGAACTTGCGCCGGCCCTGGCTGGTCAGGAACTTCTCGGCCGTGGCGACCGCGGGCTGATAGCGGTGGGCCAGGGCGATCTGCAGCCAGGCGAAGGTCAGTTCGCTGTTGCCCTCGTTCGCCAGGTTCAGGGTCGATTCCAGGTCGGCCAGCTGGGCCGGCGTCAGCCAGTCGGCGTTTGCGCGCAGACCCTCGGGCCGCCAGCCCAGGAAGCGCTGGCGCTGCTGGGTGTTCCAGTCCGCCCAGGGGATGGCCGAAGCCGGACCCTTGTCGCGGAAGAAGGCCAGGGCGGCGGCGTCCACCGGTTCGAAGGCGTGCGAGACCGGGGCGACGGCGTTGGAGGGCAGGCCGGGCTGATAGACCCAGGCGTCCAGCTGAAGTTCGGCCTCCAGCGCGGCGTCGCCCTTGACCAGATTGGCGCGGATGTCGTCCAGGAACATGGCCGTGGTCATCGGCCGATAGGCGTTGCGGTCGAAATAGCCGCGCAGCCAGGCGTCGAACCGCTCGCGGCCCGCGATGCGCTCGATGGTGCGCAGGAAGGCCGAGCCCTTGTCGTAGGCGATGGTGTTCATGCCGTCGTCGGGATCGCGGCCCTTCAGGTCCAGGTGCAGCCGGGTGTCGGCGGCGGGCAGGGTCTTCAGCTCGTCCTGCAGCCCGTCCCAGCTGAGCACCTGTTCCTGGACCGCGCGGTCATGGCCGTAGAGCGACTCCATGATGCGGTTCTCGAAATAGGTGGTGAAGCCCTCGTTCAGCCAGAAGTCGTTCCAGGTGGCGTTGGTGACCAGGTTGCCCGACCAGGAGTGCGCCAGTTCGTGCGCCACCAGCGACACCAGCGAGCGGTCGCCGGCGATGATGGTCGGGGTGGCGAAGGTCAGCTTGGGGTTCTCCATGCCGCCGAACGGGAAGCTGGGCGGTAGGACCAAAGGTCGTAGCGGCCCCAGCGATAGGGGCCGTAGAGCTTCTCGGCGGCGTCCACCATCTGGGCGGTGGGCTCCAGCTCCCAGGCCGCGGCGCGCAGGCGGCTGGCTCGGTCCAGACGCCGGTGCGCGCGTCGAACGGGGCGAAGGCCAGGTCGCCCACGCCGATGGCGATCAGATAGGGCGGGATCGGATTGTCCATGCGGAAGCGCCACGCCTTCATGCCGTTTCCGGCCGGCTCGCCCTGCGGCGTCAGGTGGTCGGCGCTCATGACCACGGTCAGGTCCTCGGGCGCGACGATGCGGGCCGAATAGGTCTGGCGGATGCCGGGGCTGTCCTGGGTCGGCACCCAGGTGCGGGTCAGGATCGCCTGGCCCTGGCTGAACAGATAGGGCTTGTCGCCGCCGGCGGTCTGGGCGGGGGTGAGCCACTGCAGCGCCGCCGCGTCCGGCCGGGTGGAATAGCGGATGGTGATCTTGCGACGCTCGTCGGCGGCGAAGGCCGGGAAATAGACCGTCAGGGGCTGGCCCTTGATGGCGTCGTCGTCGCCGACGACGAAGCGCAGCGGCTGGCCGGCCGCGTCGCGCACGTCCTGGATGTCCAGGTTGCGGATGTCCAGAATCACCTCGTTGGCGCCGGGGACGGCCAGGATGTCCAGGGTGGCCGTGCCCGACAGCGTCTTGGCGTTGAAGTCGGCGGTCAGGTCCAGCGCCACGTCGACGACGCGGGCGATCTCGGGCCGGGCGTAGGTGTGGCTGTCCACGGCCTCCGGGCCGGGCGCGGGGGCGATGGCGGGCGGCGTCATGGCGGCGCCTCCGGTCGGGGTGGAACAGGCGCTGACCCCCAGGGCGGCGGCGAGGGCGAGGGCGGAGACGAGACCGAAGGCTTTGCGCTTCATCGAGGCTTTCCGGGGCTGACCATGACGACGGCCCGGAGAACGCGCGGAAACGGCGAAAAGATCAAGCCTCGGCGGCGACCTTGGCCGACGGCAGGTGGTGGGCGCGGAACAGGCGGCCCTTCTCGGCGAACAGCACCATGGCCAGCGCCAGAAGGCCATAGACCGTCAGGCCGACCATCATCGGCACGGTGGTCCCGTTGAACTGCTGGCCACCGCGAAGCCCGCCAGGGAGCCCAGGATGGTCGACAGGAACCCCTGCGCGGACGAGGCGGTGCCGGCGATATGGCCCATCGGCTCCATCGCCATCGAACCGAAATTGCCCGCCATCAGGCCGAAGCAGAACATGGTCAGGGCCTGCAGCACGCCGAAGGTCCAGATCGACTCCACGCCCGCCAGCGCCACGCCCGCGTGGATGGCCGCGATGACGATGAAGGCGATCAGCGCCGTGTGCGAGATCAGCCGCGAGCCCAGCCGCCCGACCAGCCGGGCGTTCAGCAGCGAGGCCACGGCGATGCCGCCGGCGATGGCGGCGAACACCAGGGGAAAAACGGACGGGGCGTGGAAGACCTGGGAGAAGATCTGCTCGGCCGAGTTGATGAAGCCGAACAGCCCGCCCATCAGGGCGCCCATGGCCAGGGTGTAGCCCAGGGACACGCGGTTGGTCAGGGCCTCGCGGAAGCCGGCGACGATGCGCGGCAGGCGGATGGGCTGGCGATATTCGGGGTGCAGGGTTTCGGGCAGGCGCAGCAGGGCCCACAGCATGACCGACAGGCCGAAGACCATCAGCACGCCGAAGATCCAGCGCCACGGGCCGAACTGCATGATCAGGGCGCCGACGGACGGGGCCAGGATGGGCACGCCCAGGAAGACCAGGAAGCTGAGCGACATGACCCGCGCCATGTCGCGGCCGCTGTAGCGGTCGCGCACGATGGAGACGACCAGCACCCGCGTCGCCGCGCTGCCCAGGCCCTGGCCGATGCGGGCCGCGATCAGGGCGTCGAAGGTCGGCGCCAGGGTCGCCAGCAGGCTGAACAGCACATAGACGCCCACGCCCGCCATCAGGATCGGCTTGCGGCCGAACCGGTCGGCCAGGGGGCCGTAGATCAGCTGGGCGGCGCCGAAGCCCAGCAGATAGGCGGTGACGACCCATTGCACGCCGTTGGCCGACTGGACGGCCAGGTCCTGGCCGATGTGCGGCAGGGCCGGCAGCATGGAATCGATGGCCAGGGCGTTCATCGCCATCAGGGCCGCGACCAGGCAGACGAATTCGACGAAGCCGGGCTTCTGGGCGGGCGTTGACGCGGCGGAAGTGGTCATCCGGGCCAGATGCGCCATGACCGCCCCGGCCGCAACCATGCGCGTGTCATAAATTGCTGCAATGCAGCGAAATCGAGCTTGAACGGGGATCGCCTCGCCAAGGACGCCAAGCTCGGCTAGAGGAAGTCATGACAGACAAGATGACAGCCCAGGCGGCGCTGGACCGCCTCGAAACCCTCTACACCCGATCCGTGACCAACCTGCGCGACGCCGTGCGGGACTTCGTCGAGACCGGCGCCCGGCCCGATCCGGTCCGGCGCGCCGAAGGGGTGTTCGCCTATCCCGAACTTCGCATCCGCTGGGACGGCGACCGGCCCCAGGACCTGGAGCCGCGCGCCTACGCCCGGCTGTCGAAACAGGGCCGCTATTCCACCACCGTCACCCGGCCGGACTGTTCCGCCCCTATCTGACCGAACAGCTGGGCCTGCTGGAGCAGGAATACGGCGCGACGTTCGAGGTCGGGGTGTCGAACCAGGAAATCCCCTTCCCCTATGTGACCGACGGTCTGGACGTGGCGCTGGACCGGTCGATGACCGCGGCCCTGGCGCGCTGGTTCCCGACCACGGACCTGGCCCATATCGGCGACGAGATCGCCGACGGCCTGTTCGACATGGCCGGCGACTTCCCCCTGTCGCACTTCGACGGCCTGCGCACCGACTTCTCGCTGGCCCGGCTGCGCCACTACACCGGCACGCCGGTGGACGACGTCCAGTCCTATGTGCTGTTCACCAACTACAACCGCTATGTCGACGAGTTCGTGCGCTGGGCCATCGAGCAGCTGAAGCGGCCCGACAGCCCGTACGAAACCCTGTCGTGCGCCGGCGGCGTGGTCATCACCAAGGACACGCCCAACCCGGAAGAGGCGATCAGCGACACGGCCTGGAAGAAGCACCAGATGCCGGCCTACCACCTGACCGCGCCGGGGCATAAGGGCGTCACCCTGGTCAACATCGGGGTCGGGCCGTCGAACGCCAAGACCATCACCGACCACCTGGCGGTCACCCGCCCGCACGTCTGGCTGATGATCGGCCACTGCGGGGGCCTGCGCGCCAGCCAGACCATCGGCGACTACGTGCTGGCCCACGCCTATCTGCGCGACGACCATGTGCTGGACGCGGTGCTGCCGCCCGACATCCCGATCCCGTCGATCGCCGAGGTGCAGCGCGCCCTGTACGACGCCACCAAGTCGGTCAGCGGCATGCCCGGCGACGAGGTCAAGCTGCGCCTGCGCACCGGCACGGTCGTCACCACCGACGACCGGAACTGGGAGCTGCGCTATTCCAAGTCGGCGCTGCGCTTCAACCAGAGCCGGGCCGTCGCCATCGACATGGAAAGCGCCACCATCGCCGCCCAGGGGTATCGGTTCCGGGTGCCCTACGGGACGCTGCTGTGCGTCGGACAAGCCGCTGCACGGCGAGATCAAGCTGCCGGGCCAGGCCAACCGCTTCTACGAGGGCTCGATCTCCGAACACCTGCAGATCGGCATCCAGGCGGTGGACCTGATGCGGCGCGAAGGCCCGCGCCTGCATTCGCGCAAGCTGCGCGCCTTCGACGAGCCGCCGTTCCGGTGAAGGCCGCTGACGGTTGCTGCTTGAGCGAGGGATTTCGGCGATGCCCGCCTGTTCAGGGGCGTCTTCAGCTTTCGGGGCGGCGCAGCAGGTAGAGACCGAAGTCGAGATAATCGCGGCCGAAGGCGAACAGGCTCCTGACCTGGTCGCCGCGTGCGGCGATGGCGGGCGTCTCGGGCCGGTCGGGGTTGGCGGCGGTCCAGTCGCGCACGGCCGCGTCCATCGCCGCCAGATAACGCGCCCAGGTCGCGTCATCGGACAGGCCGGCCGAAACGACCTCCAGCCCGGCGTCGCGCGCGGCCGCCTGCCAGCCCGTATGGTCGGCGTAGAGATTGTTGGCCTCGATCACCTGGCGCAAGGGCGCCGGCGGCTCGCCCTTCCACACCAGGTCGCCCCACAGCAGCCAGCCGCCAGGCGTCAGACGACGACTCAGGCCCGCCATCATCGCGGCGGGTTCGCGCACACCCGCTCCGACCGGCTCGATCACGCCTATGGCGACGATCAGCTGATAGGGCGACTGGTCCGCCAGAAAGGCGCCGGACCAGGCGTGGTGGAGCGTCACGTGATCGCCGACCCCAGCCTGGTCAATCCGCTCGCGCGCCAATTCGATCATGGCGCCGTCGGCGTCCACTGCGTCGAAGTCGAGGGCGAAGCGCCGAGCCAGCTGGATGGCCACGCCGGCGTGGGCGCAGCCGAGGTCCAGCGCGCGGGCGCCAGGCGCCAGGCCCGTGCGCGACACGGCCGCCTCCACATCCGCCATCCCCAGGGCGTTGCAGACCGGAAGCGTCGCATAGGCGACACGCTGGAAATTCACGGACATGGGACACCGGGCGCTGTGTGGACGACGCGAGACAATACGGTCGCGGCAGGCTTGTCGATCCCGTTTGGTTCAAAGGGCAACAGAGCACTTTACAACATAAAGTTCTTGATGCATGGTATCCCGACTTTCAACGGGAGGACGCCATGACGCGCGACACGCAGACCATTCAAGACGACATCGCCTATATGCGGGCCCTGGCCCACGAGGGGCGGCACGCGCCCCTGCTGGCCGGGCCGGTGCTGGTCGCCGCCGCCGTGATCTTCGGCGCCGCCAATCTGGGCCAATGGGCCCTTCAGTCTGGCGTCGTGAGCGTCAGTCCCTGGGCGCAGTTGTGGCTGTGGATCGGCGCGGGCGTCGTCTTCGCAGGCGTGTTGACGGTTCTGATCGGACGGATGAAGGGCAGGCCGGGCTACAACTCCTCGGGCAACACTGCGGTCGGCGCGGCCTGGAGCGGGGTCGGCTATGGCATCTTCGTCACCTGGCTGGGCCTGGTCGCCCTGGCGGTGAAATCGGGCGACTGGCGGTGGATGATGGCGATGCCGACGATCGTTCTGGTCGCCTACGGCTCGGCCTGGATGGTCGGCGCGGCCATGACGCGGACCCGCTGGATGACGATGACGGCCCTGCTGTCCTACGCCGGAGCGGTGGCCGTGGCCTGGTTCGCGGATACGCCGGCGATCTATCTGGCCTTCACCGTCGTGCTGGCGGCCGTCGCCCTGATCCCCGGGCTGATCCTGATGCGGCAGGAACCGTCGGAGGTCGTCTGATGGCGGACGATTTCGACATCGGCCGCATCGACGAGGTGATCCACGGCCGCATCCGCCTGGGGATCATGGCCTATCTGTCGGGCGCCGAGGCGGCGGATTTCGCCACCCTAAAGGCGCGGCTTCAGACCACCGACGGCAATCTGTCGGTCCATCTGCGCAAGCTGGAAGAGGCGGGGTTCGTCGCCGTCGAAAAGACCTTCAGCGGCCGCAAGCCCCTGACCACGGCGCGGCTGACCGACGACGGCCGCACCGCCTTCGTGGCCTATCTGGACGCGATGGCGGGGCTGCTGCCCGCGCGCTAGAAGGGGGCATGAGCCCGCGCATCCTGCGTTTCGACGCCATCGACAACTTCCGCGACTTCGGCGACTACGCCACGGCGGCCGGGCGACGCCTTCGTCCCGGCCGCCTGTTGCGTTCGGCCCATCACGGGCGGGCCAGCGAGGCGGACCTGGAGCGGCTGAAGGCGCTGGGGATCGGGGCGGTGGTCGACCTGCGCCGGCCCGGCGAACGCCGCGACCAACCCTCGCGCCGGCACGCGGGGTTCGCCGCCGCGGTGATCGAGGGGGGCCTGGACGACGGGGCCGAGGCCCCGCACATCGCCTTCCTGAAGAGCGCGGACCTGACCGCCGACAGCGGGCGACGGTTCATGGACCAGACCTATCGCCGCCTGCCGTTCGACCCGGCCTATCTGGACGTCTTCGCCCGCTATTTCCGCGCCCTGGCCGAGACGGACGGGGCGGTGCTGATCCACTGCGCGGCGGGCAAGGACCGCACCGGCTTCCTGGCCGCCCTGACTCATCGGCTGCTGGGCGTCGGCCGCGACGACATGGTGGAGGACTATCTGCTGACCAATACGGCGGTGGACCTGGCGGGCCGGGCGCCGGCTATCGCGCGGCAGTTGGAAAGGATGACCGGGCGGGTCGCCTCCGACGCGGCGGTGGTCGCCTTCCTGGGGGTGGAGGCGGCCTATCTGGAAGCCGCCTTCGCCGAGATCGAGGCGCGGCACGGCACGGTCGACGCCTATCTGGAACAGGCCGTGGGCGTGGACGCCCCCTACGCGCGCGGATCGAGGCGCGGCTGTCGGCGTGAGCGCGACGGGCGAGACGGTCGTCGTCCTGGATCGTCCGTGGACGGATCCTGTGCGGGTCGCCGCGGGCCTGGGCGGGGGCGACGGCGCCCTGGTCCTGCTGTCGGACGGCGGGCCGGGCGGGCGCTGGTCGCACGTGGCGACCGGGCCGGACCGGGTTCATGCGGGGGCCGTCGAGGCGACCGCCGCCTTCGCCGCCCTGCGCGATCCGGCGTTCGGACCCGGCACGGTCGGGCTGGCCGCCTATGACGCCGGGGCGCGGCCGGCGACGGGACCCCGGGCGCCGATCTGGCCCGACCTGATGCTGGCCCGCTATCCGGCGATGCTGAGCTTCGACCACCAGACGCGGACGGTCCGCGCCATCGGGCGCGGGCGCACGACCGCCCAGGCCGAGGCCGCCGCGCGCCGGGCCGCCGGCTGGCTGGCGCGCGCGGCGACGCCCGCCGCCCCCGCCGCCCCGGCCGAGACCTTCGCGGCCGAGGCCGGCGACGACGCCTATCGCGCCGCCGTCGCGGACGTGGTGGCGCGCATCGCGGCGGGCGAACTGTTCCAGGCCAATGTGGCGCGCGCCTGGGGCGGGCGGCTGAGGCCGGGCGCCGATCCGTTCGACGCCTTCCTGCGCCTGCAGCAGGGCCGGGCCTCGCCGTTCGGCGCCTATTGGCGGATCGGCGCGCGGGCGCTGGTGTCCAACTCGCCCGAACTGTTCCTGGCCTTTCAGGCCGCGACGGGCCGGATCGAGGCCCGGCCGATCAAGGGCACCCGCCCCCGCGCCGCCGACCCGGCCGAGGACGCCGCCCGCGCCGCCGACCTTCTGGCCAGCGCCAAGGACCGGGCCGAGAACCTGATGATCGTCGACCTGATGAGGAATGACCTGGCGCGCGTCTCGCAACCCGGTTCGGTCCGGGTCGAGGCCCTGTTCGCGATCGAGCGCCATCCGACCGTGCATCACCTGGTGTCGACGGTCACGGCGCGGGCGGCGGCGGGGGTCGGACCGGCGGATCTGCTGGAGGCGACCTTTCCGCCCGGCTCGATCACGGGCGCGCCCAAACACCAGGCGATGAAGGTGATCGCCGCCCACGAGCCGCCGCGCGGACCCTGGTGCGGATCGCTGTTCCTGATCGAGGAGGACGGCGGTCTGACGGCCTCGGTCCTGATCCGCACGGCCGCGTTCGAGATGGACGGGGACGGCGGCTGGCGCTTCCGCACCCTGGCCGGCGCCGGGATCGTGGCCGACAGCGATCCCGCCGCCGAACTGGCCGAGACCGACGCCAAGATCGCCGCGATCCGGCAGGCGCTAGCCGGCTAGAGCTCATGCTTGGAGCCTGATCCACCGCATTGAGGGATCGCGAACCGATTCCCTCTCAACGGATCAGGCTCTAGCAGTTGCTGCACTCGACCTGGTCGGTGTTGCGCGGGCGCAGGTACGAGACGTGCTTGAACGTCACCGGCTGGGGCAGGACGAAATCGACCGGCGAGGTGTATTCGAACGCCGATTCCGCGACGACCAGCCCCTCCCCGTTCGGGATCAGATCGAGCGACGGCACCTCATAGACGCTGTTCTTGGCCAGGGGCGTCAGGTCGCCGGTGGCGCGGCTCCAGACGACCTTCACCGTATTGCCGGTGCGGCTCAGGCTGGTGACGCGCTGGCTGAGGTCGGCGTCCGAGAAGGGACGCATGATCTTGTCGCCGATGCCGAAGATGTTGGTGATCTGGCTGGTGTTCAGGGTCGCGTTCTGGGCCGTCAGATCGGCCACCATGGAGGCGACGTGGGTGGTGCGCTTCTGGGCCATGTAGCCCTGGGCGAACTCCACGAGGCCGAAATAGATCATGATGATGGTCGGGGCCAGGATGGCGAACTCCACGGCCGAGACGCCGCGGGTGTCGTGCCGCAGCCGGCGAAGGAAGGTCCGGATCATCGGCCTCATCCCGCCAGCGGGGCCGGCGTGCCCCAGGGTTCGTTGCGGAAGGCGGTGGTGGCGGTCAGCACCGTCTCGCGGCCCGAGCCCGAGGTGCCCTTGGAGAGGAAGGGCGTCAGGACCGGCTGGCGGTACCAGACGGTGACCAGCATCAGTTCGCCCGGTTCGCCGCCGTTATAGGGGTCGTCCGGTCCGGTCGGCTGCTCGACCGGCGGGATCGGATTGGCGAAGTTGTCGACCACCCGCACGTCGACGCGCGCGCGATTGAGGCAGTCGGGGCGGAAGACGTTCATCCGCTGGCACAGGGCCTGTTTGAACTTCACCCCGTCGAAGCCCTGGGATTCGGCCTGGCCGGTGCGGACCAGGCGGCCCGTCTGGATGGTGGCGTTCTCCAGCACCGAATCCAGGGTGATGACCGTCGCCAGCTCGAAGATGGCGAACAGCATCATGAAGAACGGCAGGGCGATCATCGCGAATTCGACCGCCGCCGAGCCGTCGCGCGACCGGCGGCGGCGCTGGAGACGGCGCAGATTGGCGACGGACAGGCGCATCCGGTCAGGGCGTCGCGGTCGCGGCGGGCGCCGAGGGCGCACCGACCGCCCCGGTGTCGCCGACGGCGCGGACGCTGGGGGCGCAGGAGGCGGCGCAGGCCATCTCGGTCGCCTGGCCGCCGCGCCAGACGCGCACCGAGCCGGTCGAACCGCCGGTGACGACGACCTCGCGCTGGAACAGGGTGCGGCCGATGGCGTCCACGGCGATCACCTCGGTCACGCCGTAACCCTTGCCGGTGATGAACAGGGTGTTGGCGTCCACCACCGACACGTCGGCGATCTGCGGATTGCCGACGATGACCGAGGCGGCCGCGCCCGGCAGCTGGACCCGCGAGGCGCGGTCGATCTCGATGCTCAGGGTGTTGGTCTGGGCCAGGGCGACGCCGGGGGCGACGGCCGGGACGGCGATCAGCGCGAGCGCGCTCAACAGGACGGGAAGGCGGGACATGGCGACCCTGATGAATAAGGCGCGCACGCGCGGGACGTCCGCGAGGATGCGCCGCAATCCTCAACAAAGGATTTCGGGCCGTCATGCATATTTTTCGTGGTGAATCAGGGGGTAACCAAACGCCGTGACCTCACTTTAACGGCTGTCGGGCATTTTGATCCTGCGTTTTGGGGGTCAAGCGGGCTGCCGGCTCCCCCGCCAGTTGCTCGCAGATCAAATCAAAAAGGGATTACCATGACCAAGTTCGTTTCGCGTTTCGTCAAGGACGAGTCCGGCGCCACCGCCATCGAATACGGCCTGATCGCCGCCCTGATGGCCGTCGCCATCATCACCTGCCTGACCGCCTTCGGTCCGCAGATGAAGGAAGCCTTCGAAGGCATCGGCGACTCGATGGGCAACGCCTCGGGTAACGACATCACCGGCGGCTGATCCTGACGATCGACGTCAAGTCGGAGGAGGCCGGGGCGTTTCGTCCCGGCCTTCTTCAATTCACGGGACCGGCCCTTCGGCCGATCGACCCGCACGGGCTTCGCGCCCGAGGAGGCGAGCCGGCATGACCGCGCTTATCCGACGTTTCCGCCGCGACCAGTCCGGCGCGACCGCCATAGAATACGGCCTTCTGGTCGGCCTGATGGGCGCCGCCCTGATCGTCTGCCTCAGCGCCTTCGGCCCCGAGATGAAAGAGGCCTTCACCCGGATGGGCGGCCAGATGGCGACCCCGCCGGACGTGACCTCGAACTGATCGGCGCCTGGGGCGTTGCGATCCCATGAACCTGATCCTGCTGATCATCCTGGCCATGGTCTTCGCCGGCGCCCTGTTCGCCCTGTCGATGGGGATCGAGGGCCGCGGTCGCGGCCGGGTCGATCGCGACGCGGACGGCGAACAGGACGAGCCGGGCGGCCCGCCCTCGGGCGCGCCCTGACGGCGGTCAGGCCATCCACACCATCATGCGGGTGTCCGCATCGGCCCGGCGCGCCAGGCTGAAGGCGCGACGTGTCTCGCCGGTGTAGAGGAAGCCCGCCTTTTCCAGCACCCGCCCCGACGCCGGATTGTCGGCGAAGTGGCCGGCGACCAGCGCGCGACGGCGCCACTTGCGGCTGGCCCAGACCAGGGCGCCCTCCAGGGCCTCGGTGGCGAAGCCCCGGCCCCAGAATTCGCGGCCGATCCAGTAGCCGGTCTCGGGCACGCGGTCATCGCCCTCGAACAGGCCGATCACGCCGACGGCACCGTGGTCCTCATGCTCGATGACGAAGGTGCTGGCGCGCGCGGGGTCCTGGGCGGCGACCTGCACGACGAAATCCTCGGCGTGCTTCACATGGAAGGGATGCGGCATCCGCTTGGTCATGCGGGCGATGTCGATGTCGTTGGCCAGGGCGGCGATGCGCGGCGCGTCCTGGGGCGCGGGCGCGCGCAGCACCAGACGCCGCGTCTCGACGACGGGGGAGGTTTCAATGACGCACATGGCGGTCGCCTCATTCTCTGGACCGTCTCCTTGGAGGGCTCGGACGGTCTTCGAGGCGGGGAAACGCAAACGGGGAGCCTGGTGATCCAGACTCCCCGCGGAAAATTTCCCTGGTCCGGATCGGCTGCTGGTGGAGCAACGCGATCCGGGCTTTCCAGATGGCGTTACTCGGCGGCCATGGCCTGAGCGTCGTCGTTGGCCGCAAGCACGGACACGTAACAACGGCCGCCACGCTTGGTGGTGAATTTCACGGCGCCCGGGGTCAGGGCGAACAGGGTGTGTCGCGGCCCATGCCGATGTTCTCGCCCGGGTGGAAGGTGGTGCCGCGCTGACGCACGATGATGTTGCCGGCCAGCACGCGCTCGCCGCCGAACTTCTTCACGCCGAGGCGCTTGGACTCGGAGTCGCGACCGTTGCGCGACGAACCGCCGGATTTCTTGTGAGCCATCGTATCGCTCCGCTCTTTCCTAGCGTCCTATCGGCCGTTCGGCCTACTTGAGGACGCTCCTTATATCCTATGGCGCCGGTGAAGCGCCGGTGAATGTCTTAGGCTTCGTCGCCGGCCGCTTCGGCCTTCTTGGCGGGAGCCTTCTTCTTGGCCGGAGCCTTTTTGGCGGGAGCCGAGCTCTCGACCACGGCGCCCTTGACGTCGGCGCCGTCGGCCTCGGTCACGACCGTCTCGGTCGAACCGATCGAGGAGGTCGCCCCGCGGGTGGCCAGGCCACGCGCGCGCAGGTCGATCTCGGCCTTGGTCAGCAGGTCGATCTTGCCGTCCCACTTGGCGGTCTCGCCGGCGCCTTCGATGCCGGTGATGCGCAGGACCGATTCCATCTGGCGATGGCCGTTCGTGCGGCGATAGCCCTGGCGACGGGTCTTCTTGAAGATCTTGACCTTCTCGCCCTTGCGGGTCTCGATCAGGGTCGCGCCGACGAAGGCGCCGTCGATCAGCGGGGCGCCCAGGGTCACGCCCTTGTCGCCGCCCAGCATCAGGACGCTGTCGAACTTCAGCTCGGCGCCGGCGTCGCCGTCGAGCTTTTCGACGACGATGGTGTCGCCCGGTTGGACCCGGTACTGCTTGCCGCCGGTCTTGATCACCGCGTACATGTTGAAGCCTCAGCGCAAACGCAAAAAGAGTGCGCCCGCCGGGTGACCCCCGCGGGCGAAGAGCGGCGACATATACGGAAGGCGGTCGCGGAGTCAACGCGATTTGCCGCGTTTTCGGGGCGAATTCGGACGATCGGGCCTGACGGCTCTCTGCAGCGCTTCGCCGGAGCCGACAAGACGCCCGCAAAGAAAAAGCCCCGCCGAAGCGGGGCCTTTCCAGGTCGGGATCGACGTCGGGTCAGCGGGCGGCCAGCGCGCCCGCCAGGATCACGTCGATCTGACGCGCCACATGATCCGACAGGGCCTGGGCGTCCCAGTTGTCGTAGGCGGCGCGGCGATAGTTGGACAGATAGGCGTCCCAGATCAGCTCGACCAACAGGCGCAGGTCGGCGTCCTGGCTGATCTCCCCGCGCGAGACCGCGTCCTGGAGGATGGCGCCGATGGCCAGCTGCAGCTTCCGGGTGGCGGCGCGGGCCCGCATCTCGGCCGCCAGCGGCTGGAACCAGGACCGGGCGACGATGGCCTGGAACAGCGGCAGCTGGTCCAGCGACGAGTGGTAGCCGGCGCTGAGCGCGGACACCAGGCGGTCGCGCACCGGCTCGCCCTGGGGCGCCCCGGCCTCGACCACCTCGGCCAGACGGGTCATGTCCTCGGTCAGGACCGCCTCGAACAGTTCGGCCTTGTCCTGGAAGTTGGCGAAGACCGCGCCGGTCGACATTCCGGCCCCTTTGGCGATGTCGCGGATCGTGGCCGGCTCGTAGCCGCGCTCGGCGAAGAGCGAGCGGGCGGCCTCCAGCACCTTCTGGCGGGTGCGGATCTTGGCGGCCTGGCGACGGTTCAGACGGGGCTCGGGGGAGGCGGCGATGGAATCGGTCATGAACGGGGGCGTGTACTCTACGAAGGACTCCGAACCCGCGGGGGACGAGACGAAGTTGACTGAAGGGGATCGGCGCGATCCGGGGCGATGGGCGCTGAAGTCTCCGCCGATGCGATGAATACAGAGGCAGCGCTTCCACCACGGAACCATGACAAAAATGGGTCACGGACAAGGCTCCTCGTATAACTACGTACTCTATTCTGTGGGCGATGGACGCCTATGGTTAAGCTGGCTGTTCCTGAGCGCGCGCATGGGGCGGTGGCGACGCGACTCCGGGGTTGCGGCCTGGAAGGCGCGGCGGAACTGGTCGCGCCGTTCGTGGATGGAGGCCAGGACCAGGCCCATCGGCACCCCCAGGTCGACCAAGGTGTTCTCGGCCAGCTGCAGGCTGGCCTCGGTGGTTTCGGGCACGGCGTCGGTGACGCCCAGCGCATAGAGGCGGGCCGCGTGCTGGTCGTCGCGGGCGCGCGCGATCAGGATCAGGTCCTCGCGCAGGGGCCGGGCGACGCGGACGACCTCGTCCACCTTGGCCGGGGAATCCATCGTCACGACCAGGGCGCGGGTGGTCATGACGCCGCAGCGCAGCAGCATCTCGGACCGGCCGGCGTCGCCGTAGAAGACGTCGAAGCCCGCCCGGCGGCCCGCCGCCACCGTGGCCGGATCGGCGTCCACGGCGATGAAGGGCTGGTCATGCTCGCGCAGCATCTCGCCGATCAGCCGCCCGACGCGGCCGAAGCCGACGATCACGGTCGCCCCCTCGCCGGGGTCGGGGACGGCGCCGGCCGCATCCGGTCCCGGGTCGTGGGGCGCGCCCGCGGCCGGGCGGGTCAGCCGCTGACCCAGCAGCGCCAGAAGGGGGATGCAGAAGATGCTGATCGTGGCCGACAGGGCGACGGCGGCCGTGATCCCCGGCGAGGCCACGCCCTCGACCAGGCCGGTGGCGAAGACGACGAAGGCGAACTCTCCCGCCGGGGCCAGGACCAGGGCCGTCTCCAGCGCCGGACGCCAGGCCAGGCCCCACAGCCGCGCCAGGCCGAAGACGACCGCGGCCTTGACCGCCACGATGGCCAGCGCCAGGCCGAACACGCCCGCCGGGTCGGCCGCCACCGCGTCCAGGTCCAGCCCCAGGCCGACCCCCACGAAGAAGACCCCCAGCAACAGGCCCTTGAACGGCTCGATCGAGACCTCGACCTCGCGCCGGAACTCGGTCTCGGCCAGCAGCACGCCGGCGACCAGGGCGCCCAGGCTCATCGACAGGCCGGCGGCCTGGGCCGCCAGGCCGGCGCCGATGACCACCAGCAGGCTGGCGGCGACGAACAGCTCCCCGCCCTGCTCGGCCCGCCGGGCGCGCGCGACCGAGCGGAACATCGGCCGCAGCACGATCCGGCCCAGCAGCACCAGCAGCCCCAGGCCGATCGCGGCGGGAACCAGCGTCAGCAGGGCGCGGCCCAGGACGGCCGGTTCCAGGACGCTTCCCCCAGGCCCGCGCTCTGCGCCAGGGCGGCCAGAACGGTGACGGTGATCAGGATCGGCGCCACCGACAGGTCCTGGGCCAGAAGCACGGCGAAGGTCGAGCGGCCGACCACCCCCTTCAGCCGCCCGCGCTCGGCCAGCACCGGCATGACCACGGCGGTCGACGACAGGGCCAGGCCCATGCCCAGCACCACCGCCCCGGCCAGCGGCTGGCCGGTCAGCATGAACAGGGCCGCCAGCACGACGGTGCAGGCGACGACCTGCATCAGCCCCAGGCCGAAGACCAGGCGGCGCAGGGCGCGCAGCCGTTCCCACGACAGCTCCAGCCCGATCATGAACAGGAGGAAGGCCACGCCCAGTTCGGACAGCTGGGCCAGCTGGCCCGGATCGCTGATCGTGGCCCACGACAGCCATGGCAGGGCGTCGGAGAAGCGCGCCAGCCCGTCCGGCCCCAGCAGGACGCCGGCCGCCAGGAACCCCAGGATCGGGCTGATCTTCAGTCGGTTGACCAGGGGCACCATGACGCCCGCGGCCGCCAGGAAGACCACCAGATCCTTGTATTCGCCGCCGCCGTGCCCGTTGGTCATCCGCCCTCCGTCCCCCGGCGTATCAGAGGGCGCCGCGCGTCGTCTGGCGAGAGGCCGGGGCGCTTTCATGAACTTTTTTAAGGCGACAGGTCCCTTGTCCGGTCTAGGGTCCGGCCGCCCGGCCGCATCGGGGCCGGGATCGAGGATCGAAGTATGAAACGTCTGCTTATCGGGGCCGCCGCGGGCGCCCTTCTGCTGCCCGCCGCCGCCCTGGCGCAGGACATCGGACACGACCACGCCTGCCTGGACGAGAGCTGCACCATCGTCTCGCTGTTCTCGGGCGAGGAGACCGCCGCCGGCTGGCAGGGGACCGAGGCGCCCAAGTACGGGACCTGGGGCTTCGACCTGGCCGGGCGCGACACCGCCGTGGCGCCGGGCGACGACTTCTTCCGCTACGCCAACGGGACGGCGATCGACAAGCTGATCATCCCGTCGGACCGCACCAGCTACGGCTCGTTCGCCCTGCTGCGCGAACTGTCGGACAACCGGATGAAGGAACTGGTCACGGGCCTGGCGGCGCGCACCGACCTGGCGCCCGGATCGGACGAGGCCAAGATCGCCGACGCCTATCGCGCCTACATGGACGAGGCCCGCATCGAGCAGTTGGACGCCCAGCCGCTGCAACCCTATCTGAGCGCCATCCGCGCCGCCGACAGCCATGAGAAGCTGGCCGCCTACATGGGCCAGACGGTCGGCCGCTTCGGCGGGTCCTTCTTCGGCACCGGCATCACCATCGACGCGAAACAGCCGACCCGCTACGTCGTCTCGACCGGCCAGTCGGGCATCGGCCTGCCCAACCGCGACTACTATCTGGACGCGCGCTACGCCGACAAGAAGGAGAAGTACCAGGCCTACGTCGCCGACATGCTGGGCATGATCGGCTGGGCGAACCCGGCCGAGACCGCCGCCGCCATCGTGGCCCTGGAGACCAAGATCGCCGAGGCGCACTGGACCCCGATCCAGAACCGCAACCGCGACGAGACCTACAACGAATACACCATCGCCCGCCTGGCCGCCGACGCGCCCGGCTTCGACTGGCAGACCTATTTCGACGCCGCCGAACTGGGCGGGACGCCGCGCCTGATCGTGCGCCAGGACACGGCCATGCCCAAGATCGCGGCCCTATACGCCGAGACGCCGGTCGAGCTGCTGCAGGCGTGGGAGGCCTTCCACACCGCCGACGACATGGCGCCCTTCCTGTCCAAGCGCTTTTCCGACGCGCAATGGGCCTTCCGCTCGCGCGACCTGTCGGGCCAACCCGAGCAGCGCAGCCGTGAGAAGCGGGCCATCTCCTTCGCCGAGAACGCCCTGGGCGAGGCCACGGGACGGCTCTATGTGGCCGAATATTTCCCGGCCGAGTCCAAGGCCAAGATGGAACAGCTGGTCGCCAACCTACGCACCGCCCTGTCGCACCGCATCGACGGCCTGAGCTGGATGGGCGCCGAGACCAAGGCGGCGGCGCAGGAGAAGCTGACCAAGTTCACCGTCAAGATCGGCTATCCCGACAAGTGGCGCGACTATTCCGGCCTGGAGGTCCGCGCCGACGACCTGGTCGGCAACGCCGAGCGCCGCGGCCTGTTCGAGTGGAACTATGACCTGGCCCGCCTGGACGAGCCGGTCGACAAGTCCGAGTGGGGCATGACCCCGCAGACGGTCAACGCCTACTACAACTCGGCCAACAACGAGATCGTCTTCCCGGCCGCCATCCTGCAGCCGCCCTTCTTCGATCCGGACGCGGACCCGGCGGTCAACTACGGCGGCATCGGCGGCGTGATCGGCCACGAGATCGGCCACGGCTTCGACGACCAGGGCTCCAAGTCCGACGGCGACGGCGTGCTGCGCAACTGGTGGACCGCCGAGGACAAGGCCAAGTTCGAGGCCCTGACCACCCGCCTGGGCGCCCAGTACGACCAGTACGAGCCCCTGCCCGGCTATCACGTGCAGGGCGGACTGACGATGGGCGAGAACATCGGCGACGCCTCGGGCGTGGCGGTGGGCTTGGAGGCCTATCACCTGTCGCTGAACGGCCAGGCCGCGCCGGTCCTGGACGGGACCACCGGCGACCAGCGCTTCTTCTACGGCTGGGCCCAGGTGTGGCAGTCGAAGTACCGCGACGAGGCCCTGAAGCAGCAGGTGGCGACCGACCCGCACTCGCCGGCGCAGTTCCGCGTGATCGGCCCGCTGCGCAACGTCGACGCCTGGTACGACGCCTTCGACGTGGAGCCGGGCGCCAAATACTATCTGGCGCCGGAGGATCGCGTCCGCATCTGGTAAGGCGACGCTCCTTCGAGAATCGCGAAAGGCCGGGGGCGACCCCGGCCTTTCTGCTGTCCGGCGTCCTGTGCGACGAAGGCGCGGCGACGGTCCAGGCTGCTGATTTCAGGCACGAAAAAGCCCGCTGCGGGGGATACGTCGCAGCGGGCTTTCCGAGGCTCTTGTGAGCCGACGTTTCCTCCCGAAACGCCTTCAAGAACTGCGTGCTTGAGCACCGCTCGTCCTCGAGTGAGACCAATTGACGCCATCCCGGGGCCGTCGTCAACGGGGGTTTCGCCGCAAATCGAACTTTCGTCGACTTATCGCTGATAACTCATCCTTGGCGAGATTATTTATCGAAGCTTATTCGATAATGCGGCGGATGGCGGAGACCAGTTCCGCGCGCGGCAGGACGACCTGGCCGGGGCGTTCGGCCTTCCAGGCTTCGTTGTCGGCGATCCCGGCGGCGGCGGCGCGGCGGCGTCCAGGTCCTTGATGGTCACCTGTCCGGCCGCGATCTCGTCCCCGCCCAGGATGACGGCGGCCGGGGCGCCGCGCCGGTCGGCGTATTTCATCTGCGCCTTCATGCCGGCCCGGCCCAGGTAGAGTTCGGCCGCGATCCCGGCGGCGCGCAGCTCGGCGACGGCCGACAAATAGTGCGCCATGTCGTCCTCCGAGAAGACGATGACCACCACCGGGCCGCGCACGGCGTCGGCGTCGGCCCGCCCGGCCGCGCGCAGGGCCGAGGCCAGGCGCGAGACGCCGAACGAGAAGCCGGTGGCGGGCACGCTCTGGCCGGTGAAGCGGGCGACCAGGTCGTCGTAGCGGCCGCCCCCGCCGATCGAGCCAAAGCGGACCGGGCGCCCCTTGTCGTCGGCCGTCTCCAGCAGCAGTTCGGCCTCGAACACCGCGCCGGTGTAGTATTCCAGGCCGCGCACGATGGTCGGGTCGAAGGTCACCGCCGCCGGGTCGACCGACATGGCGTTCAGGGCCCGGTCGATGGCGGCCAGTTCGTTCAGGGCCGCCTCCCCCGCCGCGCCCAGGTCGCCCGACCGGGCCACGGCGTCCAGGGTCTGGGCGCGGGTCAGGCCCGGCGTGTTGGCCGAGGCCAGGAAGGCCTCGACGGCGCCCTGACCGTGGGCGGCAGGTTCGCCCCCGGGTGTAGTCGCCCGACTCGTCCAGCCGGCCTTCGCCCAGCAGCTGGACCACGCCGTCCCAGCCCAGGCGGTCGAACTTGTCGATGGCGCGCAGCGCCGTCAGCCGCTGGCCCGCCTCGGTCACGCCGCCGGCGTCGAACAGGCCGTCGAACAGCTTGCGGTTGGACACGCGGATCTGGGCCTGGCCCGGCGCCAGGCCGGCGGCCTGGAGGCCCTGACAGGCCATGGCGATGATCTCGGCGTCGGCCTCGGGCCGGTCCGAGCCCACGGTGTCGGCGTCGCACTGCCAGAATTCGCGAAAGCGCCCGGGACCGGGCTTCTCGTTCCTCCACACCGGGCCGTAGGCGTAGCGGCGGAAGGGCTTGGGCAGGGTCTCCCACGACTGCGCCGCGAACCGGGCCAGGGGCGCGGTGTGGTCGTAGCGCAGCGCCATCCAGTCGCCCGGCTCGTCCGACCCCGCGTCGTCCTGCAGCGCGAACACCCCCTCGTTGGGCCGGTCGGCGTCGGGCAGGAACTTGCCCAGGGCGTCGGCGTATTCGAAGGCCGGCGTCTCCAGCGGCTCGAAGCCCCAGCGCTCATAGACCTCGGACACCTGGCGCACGATGCGCCGCTCGGCGGACAGGTCGCGCCCGCGCTTGTCGGCGAAACCGCGCGGATTGCGGGCGAGGGGGCGGAGGGGGCCTTCGGTGCTCATGGCGCGCGCTTAAGCCAAGGCACGCGCGGTCGCAACCGAAGAGGATGGTGGTGCGGGCGGTCGGGGTCGAACCGACACTCCTTTCGGAACCGGATTTTGAGTCCGGCGCGTCTACCAATTTCACCACGCCCGCATTGGGCCGCCTCATGCCACACGGACGCGGGCGGCGTAAAGCGGCGACTAGGCCGCGACTTCCACGTGGTCGTCCGGGCGGCCGGCCAGGATGCGGCGGGCGCGGATGAACATCTCGACGCGCTGCAGCACGATCAGGCCCAGGGCGAAGACCAGGAAGGCCTCGGTGACGGCCAGGGCGTTCAGATGCCACTGGGCCGCGTGGCTCTCGATCAGGGGGCGCAGCACGCCGCGGAAGGCGAACAGCGCCACCACCAGCACCAGGCCCAGCGGCGAGGCCTGGGACCGCAGCGACCCGTCGGGCTCCTTCTCGATGGTGATGGTCTTGCCGCGCCACCAGCCGGCGACGCCGCCCAGCACCGCCCCGACCAGCAGGATCGCCCAGGCGTCCAGGCCGAACGGCGACGCCCCGACGGCGCGGGTCGAGCCCCACACGCCCAGCAGGATCAGCGGTCCCACGATCGCCGGCATGACCCACAGCAGGTTCGGGCGCAGGACGCGCCGCCTGCGGTTGCGCAGCAGGACCAGGACGATGACGACCGGAATGACGGCCAGCGGAATCCACTGTTGCGGCGACATGATCTCTTCCCCGACCTCCCCCTTGAGGCCGGGGCCAGACTAGCCGCGTCAGGCGTCGCGCGAAAGCGGCTCCACGCGCTGTTCGATGGCGCCGAAGATCGAGTGGTGACGCGCGTCCAGCATCTCGATCCGCACCGTGTCGCCGTGGGCCAGGAAGGGCGTCTCGGGCTTGCCGCGCAGGATCGTCTCCACGGTGCGGACCTCGGCGATGCAGGAATAGCCCAGGCCGCCCTCGGCGACCGGACGGCCGGGGCCGCCGTCGGCGTCGCGGTTCGACACCGTGCCCGAGCCGATGATCGTGCCGGCGCTCAAGGCGCGCGTCTTGGCCAGATGCGCGATCAGGGTCCCGAAGTCGAAGGTCATGTCGACCCCGGCGTCCGCCTTGCCGAAGTCGCGGCCGTTCAGCTGCACCGACAGCTGCCGTGCAGCTTGCCGTCCTTCCAGCGGTCGCCCAGGGCGTCGGGCGCGACCAGGACGGGCGACAAGGCGCTGGCGGGCTTGGACTGGACGAAGCCGAAGCCCTTGGCCAGTTCGGCCGGGATCAGGTTCCGCAGCGAGACGTCGTTGACCAGGCCGACCAGGCGGATGGCGGCCAGCGCCTCTTCCCGCGTCGCGCCTTGGGCCACGTCGCCCACGACCACCACGATCTCCGCTTCCAGGTCGCAGCCCCAGGCCGGGTCGGCCAGCGGAATGGGGTCGCGCGGGCCCAAAAAGCCGTCGGACCCGCCCTGGTACATCAGCGGGTCGGTCCAGAAGCTCTCGGGCATCTCGGCGCCGCGCGCCCTACGCACCAGCTCGACGTGGTTCACATAGGCCGAGCCGTCCGCCCACTGATAGGCGCGCGGCAGGGGGCTGGCGGCCTCGTGCTCGCGGAAGCGGCCGCGCGGCACGGCCTCGTGCTCCAGGCTCTCGGCCAGGGCGCGCAGCAGCGGTTCGCAGCGATCCCAGTCGTCCAGCGCCGCCTGCAGGGTGGGCGCGATCAGGAAGGCGTCGGTGAACCAGTGAAGGTCGCTGGAGACGACCACGAGGCGGCCGTCGCGGCCGTGCTTGAGCGAGGCGAGTTTCATGCCCAAGGCCTAGACCGAAAATCAGTCGGGGGCCAGAAGCAGGGTCCGGGCCTCGGCGCCGGCGCGGGCGGCGGGGTCGCGCACCTCGACCTCGACCACCACCGCGCCCTTCGGTTCGACCGCCCACAGATAGCGGCGCTCCACCTCGACCGCGCGGCCCGAGGGGGCGAAGCCGGCGAAGCTGTCGCCCCAGGGCGTGACCTTGCGGATGTCGGCGAACGGCAGGGCGCAGGCGGCGTCCAGCTCTTCCTGGGCCATGGCGTCCAGTTCGTCGGTCATGGCGTCAGCGCCGCGAGAACAGGGCGCGGGTCAGGCCCGAGAAGACCAGCCGGCCGCCTTCGTCCAGCAGGTCGTGCGAGGCGATGACGATGCCCTTCTCGTCGCCCACCGGATCCTTGCCCATCACCGTCATCCGCCCGCGCAGCAGCTCGCCCGCCGGCGGATTGCGCATATAGCGCAGGCCGTCGACGGCCAGCACCTTGGTCTGCGCCCAACCGGCGGCCTTGTCGGCGGCCAGTCGGCTCCACAGCACATAGATCAGGGCGTCCGGCGCGCCATAGGCGACGTCCCAGCCGGGCTGGAACCGCTCGACGAAGATGTCGAGCGCGCCCTGGTCGACCGCGCAGGCGCCCAGGGGAACGACCTGCCCCACCTCCAGATCCTCGAAATGGACGAGCAGCGGGTCGCTCATGGGCGGTCGATCCTTCAGGCCGGTTCTTCGGAGACGCGAACCAGCAGCTTGCCGTCGTGATCGCCGGTGAACAAGCGGTTCAGCGAGGAGACGGCGCCCTCCAGCCCGTCGTCGACGTGGACCTTCCACTTGATCTTCCCGTCCGCCAGCCACGGCCCCATCTCGGCGACCATCTCCTTGGCGCGGGGGGCGTAGTCCAGCACCAGGAAGCCCTGGACGTTCAGACGGTGGGTGATGATCCGGCCGAAGTTCGGCGCCGGCGGCATTCGCGTGGCGTTGTAGGAGGACACCAGGCCGCAGACCGCCATGCGGCCGTGCACCTTCAGGCGGTTGAAGACGGCGATCATGATGTCGCCGCCGACGTTCTCGAAGTTCAGGTCGATCCCGTCGGGGGCCAGCCGGTCAAGCGCGTCGCCCACGTCCTCGTTCTTGTAGTCGATGGCGGCGTCGAAGCCGAGGTCGTCGGTCAGCCAGGCGCACTTCTCCGGCCCGCCGGCGATGCCGATGACGCGGCAGCCGCGCTGCTTGGCGACCTGGCCGGCGATGGAGCCGACGGCGCCCGCCGCCGCCGAGATCACCAGCGTCTCGCCCGCCTGGGCCTTCAGCACGTCGGTGACGCCGAAATAGGCGGTCAGGCCGGTCATCCCCAGCACGGACATATTGGCCGTCAGCGGCAGGCCCGGCGCGCGGTGGACGGGGCGCAGGCCGGCCTCAGGCACGACGGCATAGTCGGCCCAGCCGCCCGAGATCGGCATGACCACGTCGCCGACCTTGAACCGTTCCGAGCGGCTGTCCTCGACCACGCCCAGGGTCAGGCCGCGCATCACGTCGCCCAGGCCCACCGGCGGCAGATAGCCTTCGGCGTCGTTCATCCAGGTGCGGTTGGTCGGGTCCAGCGACAGATAGACGGTGCGGACCAGAACCTCGGACTCCTTCAGGTCGGGGATGGGGCTCTCGACCAGTTCCAGGTCGCCGTCCTGAACGGCCCCCTTGGGCCGTTGACGCAGCACCCACTGACGATTGGTTCGGGCCATGCCGGCTCTCCCATGCGTTTTCATTCAGGACGCATACTAGCGCAGGCGCGGGCGCCGTCGAGACGCGTGCGCAAGAAAAGAAAAGGCGGTCCGTGCGGACCGCCTTTGGGAGTGGCATCATCGAGAATGAGGCGCGGAGGCGACAGATCGGTTTTGGGGCCGATCAAGTCGGGGGCGTCGCCGCCTCCGCATCCCGATAACGGCGCCCGCTGACGGCGGTTCCGACGCCGAACAGGTTTTTTCCGCTTTCGGAACAGCCAAGCCTGACCGGCGTTCAACAGCCGACCCAAGGACAAGAGGCGGGAGGCCTGAATGACTCAACTCGACCCCAATCAAACCCCGGACGCGCCGCGCCAGGGCCATCCCGTGGACGCGCGCGACACGCGCCAGGGGCGACCGGGCGTGCGGATCCTGTGGCTGCTGATCATCTCGGCCGGCGCCGCCGCCGTGGTGCTGCTGGGCCTGTGGCTGGTCAGCCAGGGCGGCTTCTCCCAGACCAACGCCAACAACGGGGCCCAGGCGGTGGACGCCCAGGCCTTCCAGGGCGAAGGCGCCGCCGCGCCGACGCCGGACGCGCCCACCGGCCCGACGGGCGAGGCCCAGCCGGTCCCCACCGGCGAGGCGCCCAACGTCAACGCCCCGACCGAACCCTCCAACTGATCGACAGACAAGAGAAAAGCCCCGGAGCGCCGCTCCGGGGCCTTTTCCATGAACCGTTCCGTCGGATCAGGCCGCCTGCTTCTGGCGCGACGGATGGAAGAACAGCGCCTGGCTGATCGCCGCCTTCACCGTCTCGGGCTGGAACGGCTTGGTGATCAGGAAGGTGGGCTCGGGCCGCTCGCCGGTCAGCAGGCGTTCGGGGAAGGCGGTGATGAAGATCACCGGCACGTCCATGCTCTTGAGGATGTCCTTGACCGCGTCGATGCCGGACGAACCGTCGGCCAGCTGGATGTCGGCCAGCACCAGGCCGGGCTTGTGGCGGGCCACGGCGTCGATGGCTTCGTCATGGGTGGTGGCGGCGCCGGTGACCCGGTGCCCCAGTTCCTTGACCAGGCTCTGGATGTCGGCCGAGATGATGGCCTCGTCCTCGATCACCAGCACGTCGGTGGCCAGTTCGGCGTCGATGTCGGACTGGGCCTCGCCGATCAGGCGTTCGACCTCGCGCGGGTCGGCCGACAGGATCTGCGCCGCCTCGGACGGGGTGAACCCCTCCAGCGCGGTCAGCAGGAAGGCCTGGCGCGAGCGCGGCGCGATGCGCAGCAGGCGGCGCGAGGCGTCGTCGCGCGCCTCGACCCCGCTGGCGTCCTCCAGCTGGGCGCCGGTCGACACCCAGATGGCGTGAAAGACGTGATACAGCGCCACGCGCGGCGTCATGTCCGGCGACAGCTGCTGTTCGCCGGCGGCCAGCGCCTCCAGCGCGACGCGGACATAGTTGTCGCCGGTCGCCTGATCCCCGGTCAGCGCGCGAGCGTAACGGCGGACATAGGGCAGGTGCGGCGCAAGTCTGGCCAGAAGGCTCATATTCCGGAATTCCCCGACTAATGGCCCCTCCAACCCAAGGAGAGGCGCTACAGCGGAACGAAACGTGCCAAAGGCGTCACGGTTCCGGCGAAACGATCAAGCTTGAGCATTAAAAGGTCGTAAGGCAGGAACCCCCGCCGGGGGCGACGTTATCGACGCTGCATTTCTGCACTGCATGTTGGGTGGGCGGTGTTCTGTCTATGACTAATTCTTCTGAATCCCCGCACCGCAAGGTCGATGAAAAGGCGGGGACGGCCGGTCTTGAAGAGGCCCGGCTTCGACAGCAGGCCATCGGGGTCAAGCTGCGGCACATGTTCGACGAGGTCGTCAACGAGCCGGTCCCCGACGAATTCCTGGACATCCTCAAGCGCGCGGACAATCGTTCGGGCGAGGGTGGCGCATGAGCGCCTCTCGTCTGGGCGCGGCGCCCAAGCCGCCGTCGAGCGACGACAACGCCTTCAAGACCCAGCTCGTCGCCCTGATCCCGCACCTGCGCGCCTTCGCGCGCACCCTGACCGGCGATCCGACCGCCGCCGACGACCTGGCGCAGGACGCCATGATGAAGGCCTGGGACGCGCGCGCCAGCTATCAGATGGGCACCAACATGAAGGCCTGGACCTTCATGATCCTGCGCAACCAGTTCTATTCCGAAAAGCGCCGGTCGTGGCGCCAGTCGCAGCTGGACCAGGAAGCGGCCGAGCGGACCCTGGTGGCGGTGGACGATCCCGAGGCGCCCGTCGCCCTGGACGAACTGCGCCAGGCGCTGAAGACCCTGCCGGAGGAGCAGCGTGAAGCCCTGATCCTGGTCGGGGCGGGCGGCTTCGCCTATGAGGAGGCGGCCGAGATCTGCGGCTGCGCGGTCGGCACGGTCAAGAGCCGCGTCAGCCGCGCGCGCCGGGCGCTGCTGGCCACGCTGGAACGCGGCGGCTACGCGCGCGACGGCCAGGCCGCGGGCGACGCCATGCGCACAATCCTGGGGGAAGCGGATCGCCTGAGCGGCGCCCGGGACTAGCGGGTGCCCGCCGAAACCAGAACGACGGGGCGATCTCCCGCCCGACGGTTCGGCTGGCGGCCGGACCGTCTTCAGGGCATCCGCTTTCGCCTGGGCCTGGCGATGGCGGCGGCCCTGTTGCCGATCTTCATCCTGAGCCTGATCCAGACCCAGGCCGATTTCCGCCAGCAGGCCGAGGCGCGGCGCGTCAACCTGCAGTTGGCGGCGGAACGGTCGTCGGCGTCCACCAAGGCGCGGCTGGACAGCACGCAGGTGCTGTTGCGCGCGCTCAGCCCCGCCGCGCTCGGCCCCTATTGCACCCCGCGTCTTTCGGCCCTGGTCGACGATTTGGAAGGCTATGAAGGCCTCTATCGCGTCAGCCCGACCGGCCAGGCCGTCTGCGCGTCCGGCCGCGACGAGGGTTTCCGGTCCGGCGTCGCCCCGGCCGGCCAGTCCGGCTGGTTCGAGCGCCTGCGGGCCGGCGAGGACATGGTGGTCATGCGCGCCCCGGTCGATTCCGACTATCCGCCCGCGCTGATCGTGGCCATCCGCGCCGAGCGGCCGATGGGCCGGTTCGACGGCGCCATGGCGGCGGTCATCCCCTTGACCACGCTGCAGCCGACGACACCCGCGACCCCGCCCTGCCCCAGGGATCGGAAACGGCCCTGACCGACGGCGCCGGCCGCCTGCTGACCGCCAGCGACGCCAGCGCCTTCCAGCTGTCCGGCGGGGGCGACGTGGCCGGCTGGGTCGAGCGGGCGCGCAACGACGGGGCGGCGGTGTTCGAGGCGCGGGACAGCCGGGGCCAGCGCCGCGACTACGCCGGCGCTGCGCTGGCGGGCGGCGACCTTTATGTGCTGATCTCGGCGCCGTCGCCGGGCCTGCTGTCGTGGGCGCGGCTCAATCCGATCGGCGCCCTGCTGCTGCCGCTGGGCGCGTGGCTGACGGCCTTCGCGGCGGTGATGCTGCTGTCGGAGCGGCTGTTCATCCGCTGGCTGGACTATCTGGAGCGGGTCGCCGCCATCTACGCCAAGGGGCGTTTCTCGGTGCGGCCGATCCAGGCCATGAACGCCCCGTCCGAAATCCGGGTCATGGCCCGCACCCTGGACGAGATGGCCGAGGCGATCACGGTGCGCGACCGGTCGCTGACCGACTCCCTGGCGGAAAAGGACGCGCTGATGCGCGAGATCCACCACCGGGTGAAGAACAACCTGCAGATCATCTCCTCGCTGCTGTCGATGCAGCAGCGGGCGGTGGCGGACGCCTCGGCCAAGGCGGCGCTGGGCGACACGCGCCAGCGGATCTCGGCCCTGGCCCTGATCTACCGCACCCTGTACCAGAGCGACGACGTGCGCCACGCCGACGCGCGCGTCTTTCTGACCGAGCTGGTCGGCCAGCTGATCGCCAGCGAAGCCGGGCGCGGGCCGATGGTCGTCAGTTCGGTCGAGGCCGACACCCTGTATGTCGACCCGGACAAGCTGGCCCCCCTGGCGCTGTGGCTGGTCGAGGCCGTGTCCAACGCCCAGAAGCACGCCTTCGCCGGGCGCGGCGGCCATCTGAAGGTCCGCTTCCGCGTCGACGGCGCGACCAGCGTCCTGGAGGTCGAGGACGACGGCCCCGCGTGCCGTCCGACGACGACGTGGGCGTGGGCCGGACCCTGATGGGCGCCTTCGCCAAACAGCTGCGGGGAGAGGCGCAGATGCTCCCCGCGCCCGGAGGCGGAACCATCGCGCGCATGACGTTCGCCACGCCCGAGGCCGTTCACCCGGAAGAAGCGCCTTAAAAGCTTCACGGTGCGGAACCGCCAAGCCTGGGTGGCGTTGACTGCCACGGAACCGGCCATTCCTGCGCCGGGATTGTCGGAGAGAAAAGAATGCGCAAGATTTTCGTCCTGTTCGCCGCCGCCGCCGCCCTGACCACGGCCGCCTGCAACACCGTTTCCGGCGTCGGCCAAGACGCCCAGGCCGCCGGTCAGGCCGTCGAGAACTGCGCCGAAGGCCGCGTCTGCTGATCTTGGCCTGAGCCAGACGTTCAGGGCCCCGTCGCACCCTGCGGCGGGGCCTTTTCGTATGCGCGCGCCAGGGCTAGGCTTGGT
This sequence comes from Brevundimonas albigilva, assembly GCF_023503965.1. Lineage (GTDB taxonomy): Bacteria > Pseudomonadota > Alphaproteobacteria > Caulobacterales > Caulobacteraceae > Brevundimonas > Brevundimonas albigilva. The sequence continues at coordinate 1,598,400 of NZ_CP097298.1, forward strand.
CCCGGAAGCGCCCGTCAGACGGCGTCCGGAGGACAGATGGCCCAAGCCGCCGCCGCCCGTGAGCCGGGCCTGAAGACCGTGGTGGGGGCCTCCGCGGCCGGCACGGCGTTCGAGTGGTACGACTTCTTCATCTTCGGCTCGCTGACCACCGTCATCGCCCGCCATTTCTACGCCGACGTGGGAGAGGCCACGAGCTATGTCCTGGCGCTGCTGACCTTCGGCGTCGGCTTCGTGGTGCGGCCCCTGGGGGCCCTGGTGTTCGGCTGGTTCGGCGACAGGGTGGGGCGAAAGACCACCTTCCTGGTGACCATCACCATGATGGGCCTGGCGACGGTGGCGATCGGCCTGCTGCCCGACTACGGCCAGATCGGCCTGTTGGCGCCGGCGCTGCTGTTGCTGATGCGCGTGCTGCAGGGCTTCGCCCTGGGCGGGGAATACGGCGGCGCGGCCATCTATGTCGCCGAGCACGCCCAGCCCCGCAACCGCGGCTTCATGACCAGCTGGATCAACACCACCGCGGCCCTGGGCCTGATCGGCGCCCTGGTGGTGATCCTGGTCACCCGCCTGATCGTGGGCGTCGAGGCGTTCGACGCCTGGGGCTGGCGGATCCCCTTCCTGCTGTCGGGCCTGCTGCTGGCCATTTCGCTGTGGATCCGGCTGAAGCTGAACGAGAGCCCGGCCTTTCGCCGCATGGAGGCCGAGGGCGGCGCCCGGCGCGCGCCCTATCGCGGGGCCTTCCTGACCTGGAAGAACGGCCGCTTCGTCCTGATCGCCCTGTTCGGCGTCATGTTCGCGCAAGGGGCGGTCTGGTACTGCGGCTATTTCTACACCCGCTTCTTCATGGAGCGGATGCTGAAGGTGGACGTGGCGACGGTGGACGGCCTGATCCTGGCCATCTCGCTGGCCTCGGCCTTTCTGTATGTCTTCTTCGGCTGGCTGTCGGACCGGGTGGGGCGCAAGCCCGTCATGCTGTTCGGCATGATCCTGGCGCTGGTCGCCTTCTTCCCCGGCTTTCACGCCCTGACCCGCGCGGCCAACCCCGCCCTGGCCGAGGCGCAGGCCCGCGCGCCGGTCACGGTCGTGGCCGATCCCGCCACCTGCGCGGTCCAGTTCGATCCGGTCGGCAAGGCCGCCTTCGTCAGCGCCTGCGACATCGCCAAGACCATACTGACCAACGCCGGCGTCTCCTACGACACGGTCGCGGCGTCCGCCGGGGCCACGGCCCTGGTCCGGGTGGGGGCGGCCGAGGTCGCCTCCGTCGACGGCGCCCGCCTGACGCCCGCCCAGCTGAAGGCCGCCCGCGGCGATGTCGAGGCGCGCATCAAGGCCGCGCTGGCGGCGGCGGGCTATCCCGACCGGGCCGATCCCGCGCGGATCAACCTGCCGATGGTCTTCCTGATCCTGATGGTCTTCATGACGGCCGCCTGCGCGCTTTACGGCCCCCAGGCCGCGGCCCTGGTCGAGCTGTTCCCCACGCGGGTGCGCTATACGGCCATGAGCCTGCCCTACAACATCGGCACCGGCTGGGTGGGCGGGCTGTTGCCGGCCGCCAGCTTCGCCCTGGCGGCGGCGTCGGGCAACATCTACTTCGGCCTGTGGTATTCGGTCGTCTTCACCGTCATCGCCGTCGTCGTCACCGTCCTGTTCATGCCCGAGACCAAGGGGCGCGACCTGGACACCATCGGGGCCTGAGCGCGTTCTAGGGCTCGGACCCAGACATCGGAGCGCCTTCATGACCAGTCCTCGCGACGCCGGCCTCAACCTTTTGCGCCAGCACGCCCTGATCGCCGGGGAGCCCATTGCGGCGAACGGCGGCGGGATCGCCGTGGACGATCCGGCGACCGGCGCGGTGATCGGTCATGTGCCCGACCTGGGCGAAGCCGAGACCCGGCGGGCGATCCAGGCCGCGACCGAGGCCTTTCCCGCCTGGTCCCGGTCCGACCCGCACGCGCGCGCGGCCTTCCTGCGCAAGTGGGCGGCGCTGATCGACGAGAACGCCGAGGGGCTGGGCGCCCTGATGGCGCTGGAGAACGGCAAGCCGTTCGAGGAGGCCAAGGGCGAGGTCGCCTACGCCAACGGCTTCATCAAATGGTTCGCCGGCGAGGCCGAGCGCCTGATCGGCGAGACCCAGGACAGCCCGCTGGGGCATCTGATCCTGACCTACCGCGAGGCGGTGGGTCCGTGCGCCCTGATCACGCCGTGGAACTTCCCGGCCGCCATGCTGACGCGCAAGCTGGGTCCGGCCTTCGCCGCCGGCTGCACCGCCGTGGTCAAGCCGGCCAGCCAGACGCCCTTCACCGCCATCGCCCTGGCTGAACTGGCCTATCAGGCGGGGCTGCCCGTCGGCGCCCTGTCGGTCGTCACCGGCGACGCGGCGACCATCGGCAAGGCGCTGACCGACAGCCCCGACATCCGCAAGCTGTCCTTCACTGGCTCCACCGGCGTGGGCCGGATGCTGGCCGAACAGTGCGCCCCGACCCTGAAGCGGGTGTCGATGGAGCTGGGCGGCGCGCCCCCTGATCGTCTTCGCCGACGCCGACCTGGACCTGGCCGTGGCCGAGACCATCAAGGGCAAGTTCAGGAACTCGGGCCAGACCTGCGTCTGTCCCAACCGCGTCTATGTCGAACGTCCGGTCGCCGAGGCCTATGCCGAGAAACTGGCCGCCGAGGTCGCGAAGATTCCGGTCGGAAACGCGTTCGACGACGGCGTCAAGGTCGGCCCCCTGATCGAGGAGAAGGCCCTGGACAAGGTCGAGAAGCACGTGGCGGCGGTGAAGGCCGACGGCGGCCGCGTCCTGACCGGCGGCGAACGGCACGCCCTGGGCGGCCGCTTCTTCCAGCCGACCGTGACCCTGGGCGGCGACGACCGGCTGTTCCGCGAGGAAGAGACCTTCGGCCCCATGATCCCGGTCTTCGCCTTCGATGCCGAGGACGAGGTCCTGGACAAGGCCAACGCCAGCGAGTTCGGCCTGGCCTCCTATCTGTTCACCCGCGACCTGGACCGCGCCATGCGCATCGGCCGCCGCATCGAGGCCGGCATGTGCGGCGTCAACACCGGCCTGATCTCGACCCCCGTCGCCCCGTTCGGCGGGGTCAAGCAGTCCGGCTACGGCCGCGAAGGCTCGATCCACGGCATCGACGAATACGTCGACGTCAAGGCCGTGACCCTGGCGTTGCGCTAGGTCCGACGTGAAGGGGTGGAAGTCGACGTCGCTTTGCTGATAATCGGCGGCTGCCCCCACCACTCGGATCGACGACGTTGAGCGACTTCCCTCCTCCCCGGTTCGAGACGGCCGCCGGATCTTCGTTCTGGCGAACTGCCAGACCGGGGGACTGACCGCCTGCCTTGACCTGCTGCTGCCTCGGGACACGGTGACGGGCCTTCACTGGCTATATTCCGAGGAGGGCAAGGCGAACGCCGCGGCCGCAGCCGCGGACGCCGACATCGTCGTGACCTCCGCGCCGCCCGACCTGCGCGCGCAGATGGCGGCCGAGCACGGATTCGACGAAACCAAGTGCGTGATTATTCCCAGCATTCACTTCGCCGGCTTCCATCCCGACCTGACCATCGCCTATGCGGGCCAGACGCGGATCAACGTCCTGGCGGGCGTGCCCTATCAATCGGCCATTGGGGTCTGGGCGTGGAAGCGGGGCCTGACCGCCCGCGACGCGCGACGCCTTTTCACGCAACGGACGATGGGCGCGCTGGGATACGACCGATACTGGACCAAGGCCGTGGCGGAGAGCCGCGCGGATTTCGCCGCCACGACCATTCCGTTCACGGACTACTTCCTGCCGCTCCAGGCGTCGGGCAGGCTCTTCATGCACACCTTCAACCACCCGCACATCGCGGCGATCGCCCAACTGGCGCGCGGCGTGGCGCGTCGGCTGGGGGCGGCCGAGGCGGACCTTCGCCAGCCGCTCGAGGACATGGTGCCCGACGCCCTCAGTCTGGGGCCGATCTGGCCGGTCTATCCGGGCGTCGCGGAGGCGCTGGGCCTGCAGCCCAGCTGGCTGTGGAAGATCGGCGACGTCCTCTATACCCTGGACGACTATCTGGAGGCGCAGTTCCGCGCTCTGGACGCTGCGGACGGCCCGGTGACCTGCGCCATGGCCGACACGCCGCAATTCAGGTCCATACTTCGCGAGATCGCCGCCTGATGAGCAATCCCTACAGCTCGCTTCCCGATCACTGCTTCTGGAGCCGGGGCGTCACCTGGGTGCATCCGGCCCAGATGGACCCGATGTCCAGGGCGCCGTTCATGATTTCCGCCTCCGACAAGGTGGCGACGATGGGCAGCTGCTTCGCCCAGCACATCTCGCGTCGGCTGCAGGCCTCCGGCTTCAACTATTTCGTGCCTGAAGCGGCGCCCGCGTCCCTGCCGGCGGCCGAGGCCAAGGCGGCGAACTACGGCGTCTTCTCCGCCCGCTATGGCAACATCTACACGGTTCGCCAGGCGGTTCAGCTGTTCGATCGGGCCTTCGGTCACGCGACGTTCGACGAGGCGTGGGAGCGGGACGACCGCTGGTGGACCCCTTTCGGCCGCAGATCGACCCGAAGGGCTTCGCCGATCTGAACGCGCTGCGGGCGTCGCGCGCCGAACATCTGGCCGCGGTGCGGCGGGTGTTCGAGGAAGCCGACGTGCTGGTCTTCACCCTGGGGCTGACGGAAGCATGGCGGTCGATCGCCACGGGCGCCGTCTATCCCACGGCCCCCGGCGTGGCCGGCGGCGCCTTCGATCCGGCCCTGTTCGAGCCGGTCAACTTCAAGGTCGACGAGGTCATCGCCGATCTGGATCTGTTCGTGACGAAGACGCGGTCGGTCAACGCCGGCGTCCGCATCATCCTGACGGTCTCCCCGGTGCCGCTCAAGGCGACCTTCGAGGATCGCCACGTGCTGCAGTCGACGGTGTACAGCAAGTCCGTGCTCCGCGTCGCCGCTCAGCACGCGGCGGATTCCCATGATGACGTGGTCTATTTCCCGTCGTTCGAGATCATCACCGGACCGGGCGGGGCCGGGCGCTACTACTACGCCCAGGATCTGCGGGAGGTGAAGGACCTCGGCGTCGCCCATGTGATGCGCGTGTTCGAACGGCACTTCATCCGGGGCGAAGGCGCCGATCCCGCAGCCGCCGCCGCGCCGGTGTTCGACACCGGCGGGCACAGCGACGTCATCTGCGACGAGGACGTGCTGGAAGCCGCCCTTCAAGGCAGTCGCATGCGGCGTCAGGACGCCCCGGTCCTGGCCGAGGAGGGAGAAGCCCTGCGCCTGTCCGTCAAGGAGGTGCGCGACGGCTACCGCCTCTTCCTGCAAAGGGCGCCGGAATCCGAGGAGGTGATCACGCTCCACCGGCGTACGTTTTCGGACCGACGAAGCTTCGCCCTGTCGCTGGTGCGATCCGACGAGTTTCGTCAGGGCCGCCGTCCGGACGCGCCGGACCGGTTCGCCGAATGGATCGACTGGCTGTCCGCCTGACGTCACACCGGCAGCGCCCCGCGCTTGACGACGGGGCGCATGGCCACGCTGGAGGAGACGCGGTGGACGCCGGGCAGCCGGGTCAGGGCCTTGGCGTGCAGGCGCTCCAGGTCGTCGACGTCGCGGACCACCAGCCGCAGCAGATAGTCGGCCCCGCCGGTCATCAGATAGCACTCCATCACCTCCGGCACGGCGGCGACGGCCTGCTCGAACGCCGACAGCGCCGCCTCCGACTGCGACGACAGGGTCACGGTGACGAAGACGCTGATGGGCAGGCCGACGGCCCGCTCGTTGATGACGGCGGCGTAGCGGCGGATCACCCCCGCCCCTTCCAGGGCCCGCAGGCGGCGCAGGCAGGCGCTCTCCGACAGGGCCACCCGCTTGGCCAGGTCCGCATTGGTCATGCGGCCGTCCTCCTGAAGCAGGCGGAGCATCTTTCTGTCGGTCGCATCCAGTTCGACGGCGGAAACGGTCTTCATCTGCGGCTTTCCCTGGCGGATTCTTCGCTTTCTGCACCCCTCGCCGCGAAATGAACAGGAATCTGCGTTTCGCTGGGCGATATAAGTGCGATCGACGAGGCGGTCCGCCGGGAACAGGCGGAAGGCCCTTTTCCCGGAGGAGACACAGATGCGCGTCGGCGTTCCCAGCGAGATCAAGACCAATGAACACCGGGTCGGCCTGACGCCGACGGCGGTGCGCGAATATGCGGCCCGCGGCCATTCGGTCATGGTCCAGGCGGGGGCCGGGGCCGGCGCAGGCTTCACCGACGAGGACTATCGCAAGGCTGGCGCGAGCATCGCCCCCGACGCCGCAGCCGTCTTCTCGGGCTCGGACATGATCGTGAAGGTCAAGGAGCCCCAGAAGGTCGAGTGGGAGATGCTGCGCGAGGACCAGATCCTCTACACCTACCTGCACCTGGCGCCCGATCCCGAACAGACCCAGGGCCTGCTGGCGTCGAAATGCGCCGCCATCGCCTATGAGACCGTGACGGACGCGCGCGGCGGCCTGCCGCTGCTGGCGCCGATGTCCGAGGTCGCCGGCCGGATCGCCGCCGTCTTCTCGGCGGCCGAGACCCTGCTGAAGCACAACGGCGGCATGGGCCTGCTGTTCTGCGGCGTGCCGGGCGTGGCGCCCGCGCGGGTGCTGGTGCTGGGCGGCGGCGTCGTCGGCCTGAACGCGGCGCGCATGGCCATGGGCCTGGGCGCCGAGGTGGTGGTGCTGGAACGCTCGATCCCGCGCATGGCCTATATCGACGAGGTCACGGGCGGCCGCGTCATCACCCGCTATTCCTCGATCGGCGCGATCGACGAGGAGATCGTCAAGGCCGACGTGGTCATCGGCGCCGTCCTGGTGCCGGGCGCCTCGGCGCCCAAGCTGGTCAAGCGCGAGCATCTGGCGAAGATGAAGCCCGGCTCGGTGCTGGTCGACGTCGCCATCGACCAGGGCGGCTGTTTCGAGACCTCCAGGCCGACGACGCACGAGGACCCGACCTATGTCATCGACGGCGTGGTCCACTATTGCGTGGCCAACATGCCGGGCGCGGCGCCGCGCACCAGTTCCGAGGCCCTGAACAACGCCACCCTGCCGTTCGGCCTGGCCCTGGCCGACCACGGCCTGGACGCCCTGAAGAAGGACCCGCACCTGGCGCGCGGCCTGAACGTGCTGAAGGGCCAGATCACCTATCCGGCGGTGGCCCAGGCGCTGGGCCTGGAATGGTCCGATCCGTTCGGCGTCTGGGCGCACGGCTGACGACGACGCGGAGGGTTCCGGTCCGGCCCGGCCCCTGCTAACCCTCCGCCAAATCATCAGGAGACGAACCATGGCCGCTTCCGAAGGCTGGGACATGCCGACCGGCGACCTCATGAAGGGCAAGAAGGGCCTGATCATGGGGGTCGCGAACTCCAGCTCCATCGCCTGGGGCATCGCCTCGCAGCTGGCGGCCCAGGGCGCCGAACTGGCCTTCACCTACCTGGGCGAAAGCCTGGAGCGGCGCGTGCGCCCGCTGGCCGAAAGCGTCGGCGCCAAGCTGCTGATCCAGGCCGACGTCACCGACGACGCCTCGATGGACAAGGCCTTCGAGGAGCTGGAGAAGGAATTCGGCGCGATCGACTTCGTCGTCCACTCGGTGGCCTTCGCCAACAAGGACGAGCTGAAGGGCTCGTTCGTCGACAACACCACCCGCGACAGCTTCCTGCTGGCCATGAACATCTCGGCCTTCAGCTTCGTCGACGTGGCCAAGCGGTCGGCCAGGCTGATGCCGAACGGCGGGTCGATGATCACCCTGACCTATCTGGGGTCGGAACGGGTCATTCCGAACTACAACACCATGGGCGTGGCCAAGGCGGCGCTGGAGGCGGCGACCCGCTATATCGCCCGCGACCTGGGGCCCAAGAACATCCGCGTCAACGCGATCAGCGCCGGCGCGATGCGCACTCTTAGCCTGGCCGGCATCTCGGGCGGGCGCGGCCTGCATTCCAAGTCGGCGCAGTTCTCGCTGATCAAGGAAGAGACCTCGATGGAAGGCGTCGCCGGCGCCGCCCTGTGGCTGTGCTCGGACCTGGGCCGGTCGACCACGGGCGAGGTCGTCCACGTCGACGCCGGCTTCCACGCCGTCGGCCTGCCCGAAGACGTCGAGGGCTGATCGCTCAGCGGGCCGCCGCGCCCCGGCAGCAGGCTTCGATATTGTTGCCGTCCGGGTCCAGCACGAAGGCGCCGTAATAGTCCCCGGCCCCTTCGCGGGGGCCGGGCGCGCCGTTGTCGCGGCCGCCCGCCGCCAGCGCCGCCCGATGGAAGGCGTCGACCATCGCCTTGTCCTCGGCGACGAAGGCCACGTGCATCTGGTTCCGCCCGGCGCGCGAGCCCTCGACCCAGTAGGACGGCCGCGTGGTCCCGATCCACAGATAGGGGATCGGCTGGTCGGCGCTGTGGCCGAACAGGAAGGATTCGGGCGAGTTGCTGATGGTCTGCAGCTTCAGCGCGGCCGCCACCGCGTCGTAGAAGCGGCGAGCGGCCTTCAGGTCCGAGACGACGATTCCGGTGTGGTCGAACATGGCGGTTCAACTACCGGTCGGGGCCGGCCGTTCCACCCCTTTCGGCGCGCGGCGTCCCGGCCTAAGCCGGGGCCATGAACCCGTCCCGCCTTCCGCCCTCCAGCATCTCCGCCGCCGCAGTGGCGACCGTCGTCGGCTTCGGCGGGACCGTGGCCCTGGTGGTCCAGGCCGGGCAGGCGTTCGGCGCGACGCCGGCCCAGATCGTGTCGATGGTCACGGCCCTGTGCCTGGGAATCGGGCTGCCGGGCGCGCTGCTGAGCTGGCGGCTGCGCATGCCTGTGGTGCTGGCCTGGTCCACGCCGGGCGCGGCGCTGCTGGCCGCCTCCACGCTCGGGCTGGGCTGGGCCAATGCGGTGGGGGCCTTCGTCGTCGCCGGCGGGCTGATGGCGCTGACCGGCCTGCTGCCCGCCCTGGGACGGCTGGCGCAGCGCATTCCGGCGTCCGTCGCCTCGGCCATGCTGGCGGGGGTGCTGCTGCCCTTCGTGCTGAGGCTGTTCGCGGTCGTGCCGACCGAGACGGCGCTGGCGGTCGGCCTGCTGGCGGTCTTCATCGTCGCGCGGCGGCTGTGGCCCGCCTGGGCCCTGCCCGCCGTGCTGGGCGCCGCCGTGGTCGTCCTGGCGCTGCGGGGCCAGATCGGCCTGCCGCCGGGAACCGGCCTGTTCGGGACGCTGTCGCCGGTCATGCCCGTTTTCGACACGAAGGTCGCCGTCAGCCTGGGCCTGCCGCTGTTCCTGGTGACGCTGGCGTCGCAGAACCTGCCGGGGCTGGTCGTGCTGAGGGCCGCCGGATACGAGCCGCCCGCCAACCGCCTGATCCTGGCGACCGGCCTGGCCAGCGTCGTCGCCGCGCCGTTCGGGGCGCACGGGGTCAATCTGGCCGCCATCACCGCCGCCCTCTGCACCGGGCCGGACGCCCATCCCGACCCCGCGCGGCGCTGGATCGTCGGCGTCGTCTATGGCGGCTTCTATGTCGTCGTCGCCCTGTTCGCCGCGCCGCTGGGGACTGTTCATCGCCATGCCGCCCGCCGTTCTGGCCATCATCACCGGCCTGGCCCTGGTCGCGCCCCTGACCGGGGCGCTGGCGACCATGCTGGCGAAGACGGCTGAGCGGGAGGCGGCCGTCCTGACCTTCGCCGCCACGGGCTCGGGCCTGGCCCTGTTCGACCTCGGCGCGGCCTTCTGGGGTCTGGTCGTCGGCTTCGCGGCGCTGGCCGCCCTGCGGTGGATCCGGCCTATTCCGTCTTCGGATGACGCTCGAACGCATAGCGATCGCGAATCCGCGCGCTGAAGAAGCGGCCCTTGGACACGGCGCCGCGCAGGCCGTCGGCGACCTCCGGCGGCACCGCCTGATAGTCGTAGCGGTCGCCCGAGGTGAAGGTCACGCTCAGGCGACGCCGCGATGGGTCATAGTCGAACCGCCGGATCACGCTGGAGGGCATGACGCCCGTCCATCAGTCCCGGAGCGAGGCCGGGACCTGGCCGCCGTTCTCGGCCAGCTTCTTCCAGACGGCCTTGGACAGGGCGATGTTCTGTTCGGCCGAGCCGTGCTCGCCGGCGTGGACGTTCAGCTCCTCGGCCAGTTCCTTGCGGGCGGCGAGGCTGGAATCCAGGTCCAGCAGCTTCAGCAGGTCGACGATCGAGGTGCGCCAGTTGCCGCCGCCGCCCTTCGATTCCGCCAGGTCGCTGAGCACCGCCTCGACGTCGACGGGCGGCAACGGCTGGGCGGTGGGAACCGGCCCGGCGCTGGGCGTGGGCGGCGCGCCGGTCGCTGTCGGAGCCGGGGCCGGCTTCGGCGCCGCCTTGGGTTTGTGGCCGGTGATCTTGTTCCAGATCGAAGAGAAGATGCCCATCGGTCGCGCTCCTGGTTGGATGTGGCGAGACAACGCGACCGACGGGCTGTGGTTCAGGCCGGTTTCACGGACGGGCCGGAATCTCCAGCCCGCGCTGGACGGCGGGACGGGCCAGGCCGCGCTCCAGCCAGGCCGCGACGTTCGCGAAATCCTGGAAGCCGACGATCTCGCCCGCCTCGTAGAAGCCGACCAGGTTGCGCACCCAGCCCAGGGCGGCGACGTCGGCGATGGAATAGTCGCCCATGATCCAGTCGCGCGGCGTTCCCGCGTCATTGGCCAGACGGTCGTTCAGCACGCCCAGCAGGCGGCGGCTCTCGGCGACATAGCGGTCGCGCGGGCGCTTGTCCTCATAGTCCTTGCCGGCGAAGCGGTGGAAGAAGCCCAGCTGGCCGAACATCGGCCCGATGGCCGCCATCTGGAACATGACCCACTGGATCGTCTGATAGCGTTCGGCCGGATCGGTCGACAGCAGCCGGCCCGTCTTTTCGGCCAGATAGAGCAGGATGGCGCCGGATTCGAACAGGGCCAGCGGCCGGCCGTCGGGCCCGTTCGGATCCAGGATAGCGGGGATCTTGCCGTTCGGGTTCAGCGACAGGAATTCCGGCCCCCACGTCTCGTTCTTGGTGATGTCGACGAAATGCGGCTCATAGGGCAGGCCGATCTCCTCCAGCATGATGGAGACCTTCACCCCGTTCGGCGTGTTCAGCGAATAGAGCTGCAGGCGATCGGGATGGCGCGCCGGCCAGCGCGTGGTGATCGGAAAGGCGGAAAGGTCGGTCATGGGGATTCCTTGATCTGCCCGGGTCATGTGGTCGCTGGCGCCCGATCCGCCAACGCCCGGCGGCGCGCTCGCGCCCTTGTGTTCGAAAGCGCGCATTCGGGGTTTGACGACGCGGCCGCCCATGCCAGCTTGGCCTTGGCCCGATCGGGGGCGCCGCAAACGGAGACGCCGCATGGCTCACAAGTTCGAAGTCTATCAGGACAAGGCGGGCGAGTTCCGCGTCCGCTTCAAGTACAATTCCGAGGTCATCTTCTCGACCGAAGGCTATTCCGACAAGTCGGGCGCCAAGCGCGCGATCGAGTCGATCAAGAAGCACGTCGGCGACGCGCCGGTCGAGGACGCCGCCTGACCCCGCCCCGGCCGCCTGCGTCCTACAGGGCGCGGGCGGCCGCGATCAGGCCCTGGACGTCGGCCTGGTCCTGATACAGGCCGAAGCCGAAACGGATCACGTCGTCGCGCACGTCGGCCACCACGTCCGCCTCCAGCAGCCGGGCGCGCCAGGCCGCGGCGTCGGGATGGCGCAGGGCCAGGAAGCGGGCCCGCGGCGCATCGCCCCGAACGGGGTTGAGGATTTCGGCCTCCGACAGGGGGCCGGCCCGGCCCGCCTGGACCGCCTCTTGGACCATCGTGGCCAGGGTCCGCGCATGGTCGGCGACGGCGGCGGTGTCCAGGCCCGCGCCGGCCAGGGCGCGTCGCGCGGCGTTGAAGCGATACAGCGCCGAACAGTCGAAGGTGGCGCCCCAGAAGCGGCCGCCGTCGCTGCGGTACGGCACCCCGCCTGGCGGCCCCGACAGGTCGCCGAACTCGGAAAACCAGCCCGTCACGACCGGCCGCGGCGCGAACCCGTCCGGCGCGTGCAGGAAACAGGCGCCTCCCCGGCCATGGCGTATTTGTACCCGCCGGCGACATAGAATATCCGGTCGGCTACGGCCGACAGATCGGTCGGCGTGGCCATGAAGCCGTGATAGCCGTCGACCAGGACCCACGGCCCCTGGGGCCGCGCCAGGGCCGCCAGGTCGCCGATGCGGTCGAACAGGCCGCCGGTGCGGAAGAAGACCTGGCTGACCACGATCCAGTCATGCCCCCCGCCCGCGCCGCATCGACGAACCGTTCGGCGAAGGTGTCGAACGGCTGCAGCGGCACGCGCGTCACCACCGCCTGGCCCGCCTCCTCCCAGCGGTCCGCCTGGCGGCGGAAGGAATGGAACTCCCCGTCGGTCGACAGAATCCGCACCGGCCCGCGTTCGAAGGCCGAGAAGACCCGCAACAGCAGATCGTGCGTGTTGGAGGAGAAGACGATGCTGTCGGGCGACGGCAGGTTCAGTTCCGCCGCCACCTGGCGCTGCGCCTCGGGGATCACCGCGTCGAAGACCAGATCCCATTTGCGGTCGGCGTGCCGGTTGGCGTCCAGCCACGCCTGTTGCTGCGCCTCGAAGCTGGCGTCCGGCCACAGATGGTGGCTGTGCGCGGCGAAATGCAGCCGCCCGGGCGACAGGGCCAGCGCGCGGGAGAAGAGGGACTTGCGGTTCATCGTTTGACCAGATCGAACAGGACGGCGTCGTCCGCGCGTGAGCCATGGATGACGGCCAGGATGCGAATCTCGCCCGGAAGAATGGCGGAGTAGAGATTGTAACCGCGATGAACCGACCGGCGGATGCGGGAATCGAAGTTCGCCCCGGGACGCCCTTCGGGGTTTCGGACCAGGGCCCGCGCCGCGGCGCGGAGTTCCCTGACGAAGCTCAGGGCGCGGCGCGGATTGTCCCGCGCGATGTGGTCGACGATCTGTTCAAGGTCCCTCTCGCCGCCTTGCGAGAAGACCAGCTTCATGCCTTGCGCTCGCTCGCCTCGATCCGGTCGCCGCACAGGGCCTCCAGCCGGTCGAACACGGCGTCGGCGTCACGCCCCGGGCCTTCGACCTCGCGCTGAAGGGCGACACGCAGGTCCTCGGCCGTCACGGCGCCCATGGCGCGCGCGCCCAGCCAGTGGGTCAGGGCCTCGCGCACCGCCTCGTCCGTCGAGGCGAACTCTCCGGACTCCACGGCCGAACGAAGCTCGCTGACCATATAGTCCGGAAGATCGGTCGATATGCGTTCGTGACGTCCCATCGCGATCTCCTTCATGGTCAAGATCGGCGATGCCTTTTCGACGCGCAAGCCCGCCCTAGATCAGCGCGCCGTGGCAGTGCTTGAACTTGCGGCCCGAGCCGCAGGGGCAGGGCGAGTTGCGGCCGGTCATCTCCCAGCCGGCCGGCAGCATCTCGACCGGCAGCCTGGACCGGTCGTCGCCGATCAGCGCGCCTTCCGGATTCTGCGCCGCCGGATTGGCCATCTCGTTCTCGCCGGTGCCGGGGTTCAGGTGGATTTCCTGGAACTCGGGCAGTTCGGGCGGCGGCTGGAAGCGGAACTCGACCGTCATCAGCCAGCGCGTGACGTTGTGGCGCAGGTCATAGAGCAGGCTTTCGAACAGCGAGAAGGCCTCGGTCTTGTACTCGTTCAGCGGGTCGCGCTGGCCATAGCCGCGCAGGCCGATGACGCCGCGCAGGTGGTCCAGGTGGACCAGGTGCTCGCGCCACTGCATGTCGATCATCTGCAGCATGAACTGCTTTTCCAGACCGCGCGTCTGGTCGGCGCCGATCTGCTCCAGGCGTTCGGCGGCGCGGGCGTCGGCGGCGGCCAGCAGCCGCTCCTCGATCTCCTCGTTGGAGACGCCTTCCTCGGCGGCCCAGTCGTGCAGCGGAAGCTCCAGCCCCAGGGTCGAGCGGACCTTTTCGTCCAGGCCGTCGATGTCCCACTGCTCGGCATAGGCCTTGGGCGGCATGTAGCGTTCGACCAGGTCGGACACCACGTCGCGGCGGAAGTCGCCGACCAGTTCCGACAGATCCTCGGAGTCCATGAACTCCTGGCGCTGCTCGAACACGGCCTTGCGCTGGTCGTTCACGACGTCGTCGTACTTCAGCAGGTTCTTGCGGATGTCGTAGTTGCGGGTCTCGACGCGCTTCTGGGCGGTCTCGATGGCGCGGTTCAGCCAGGGATGGGTGATGGCCTCGCCCTCGCCCACGCCGAACGTCTTCATGATCGAGTCCAGACGGTCGCCGGCGAAGATGCGCAGCAGGTCGTCCTCGCAGGACAGGTAGAATTTCGACACGCCGGGGTCGCCCTGGCGGCCGGTGCGGCCGCGCAGCTGGTTGTCGATGCGGCGGCTCTCGTGGCGTTCGGTGCCCAGGACGAACAGGCCGCCGGCGGCCAGGGCCTGTTCCTTCAGCACGGCGATCTCGGCCTTGAACTCGGCCTCCTTGGCCGCCTCCATCTCGGGCGTGACCTCGACGGCCAGGTTGCGCTGGTCCAGCAGCCACTTCTGCATCTTCATCTCGAGTTGCCCCCGAGCTGGATGTCGGTGCCGCGGCCGGCCATGTTGGTGGCGATCGTGACCGCGCCGGGCAGGCCCGCGTCAGCGACGATATAGGCTTCCTGCTCGTGCTGGCGCGCGTTCAGCACGTTGTGCGGGATGCCGCGCAGCCTGGTCTCCCAGACGATGTCATAGGCGGCGTCGCCGACCTTCTCGGCCTCCTTGGCCTTGCCGGCGTATTCCGGCTTCAGCGTGCGCGAAACCTCGACCTTGTATTCATAGCGGCTCAGCAGGTCCGACAGCTGTTCCGAGCGTTCGATCGACACCGTGCCGACCAGGATCGGCTGTCCGGCCAGGTGGCATTCGGCGATCTGCCTGGCGATGGCCTGGTTCTTCTCGGCGTGGGTGCGATAGACCTCGTCGTCGAAGTCCTTGCGCTGGATCGGCCGGTTGGTCGGCACCTCCAGAACGTCCATCTTGTAGATGTCGAGGAATTCCTGCGCCTCGGTCGCGGCCGTGCCGGTCATGCCCGACAGCTTTTCGTAGAGGCGGAAGTAGTTCTGGATGGTCACCGAGGCCAGGGTCTGGTTCTCGGGCTGGATCTTGACGTCTTCCTTGGCCTCGATGGCCTGATGCAGGCCTTCGGACAGGCGCCGCCCGGTCATCATCCGCCCGGTGAATTCGTCGATCAGGACGATCTCGCCGCCCTTGATGATGTAGTCCTTGTCGCGCTGATACAGGGTGTTGGCGCGCAGGGCCTGGTTGACGTGGTGGACCAGGCTGATGTTGGCGGCGTCGTAGAGGCCCGTGGTGTCGGCGGCGAAATAGCCGCCCTTCTCCAGCATCTCCTCGATGCGCTCGGAGCCTTCCTCGGTCAGCAGCGACTGCTTCTGCTTCTCGTCCAGGTCGTAGGTCGACTTGTCTTTGATCAGCTCCTTCACCAGGCCGTCCAGGATCTTGTACAGGTCCGAACGGTCCTCGGTCGGGCCCGAGATGATCAGCGGGGTGCGCGCCTCGTCGATCAGGATGGAATCGACCTCGTCGACGATGGCGAAGTTGTGCGGGCGCTGCACCATCTCGCGCCGGTCATAGACCAGGTTGTCGCGCAGATAGTCGAAGCCGAACTCGTTGTTGGTGCCGTAGGTGACGTCGGCGTTGTAGGCCGCCTGGCGCTGGCCCTGCGACAGGCCGTTGACGATGACGCCGACCTCCAGCCCCAGGAAGCGATAGACGCGGCCCATGGTCTCGGCGTCGCGCCGGGCCAGATAGTCGTTGACGGTGATGACGTGCACGCCCTTGCCGGTCAGGGCGTTCAGATAGACGGGGGCCACGGCGACCAGGGTCTTGCCCTCGCCGGTCCGCATCTCGGCGATGCCGCCCTCGTGCAGGATCATGCCGCCGGCCAGCTGGACGTCGTACTGGCGCTGGCCCAGCACCCGCTTGGACGCCTCGCGCACCACGGCGAAGGCTTCGGGCAGGATCTTGTCCAGGCTCTCGCCGCCGTTCAGCCGGTCCTTGAAGGCGTCGGTCATCATCCGCAGCTCGTCGTCCGACAGGGCGGCGAACTTGGGCTCCAGCGCATTGATGCGCTGGGCCTGGTCCTGGAAGGCCTTGACCTTGCGATCGTTGGAAGAGCCGAAGAGTTTCTTGGCGAAGCCGAGCATGGTGGGTCCGATAGGCGGTCGAGCGTCGAAGGAGCGGCTCTGGAATCCCTGAAGGGGGCGGCGATACGGACGCCGCGGGAGAGGCCCGGACCGGCGGCGACCCTCGAAAGCGCCGCCACGGGCGCGCGCGAAGGGCCGCGCAGACGATCAAAACCCCTCGACTTGGGCGCAGGCGGGACTTAAGCACCGGCCTTATCCCTGTCAACGCGAGGGCCTTCTCGCCCCAGCGACGGAGCGCCCCCTTGATCCCAGTCCGGCGACCGTTCTCCTTCCTGGCCATCGCCGCCGTGAGCGCCGCGCTGGCCCTGTCGGCCTGTTCGCGCGGCGGCGAGGACGCGCCGCCGGAAAAGGGCGACCAGGCCGGCGCGGGTGCAGGACCGAACGATCTGGGCCTCCGACGTGCGGCGCGAGGCCGTGGCCCAGGGGCTGGTCGGCGAGGGCGAGCCGCTGGATCCCGCCTCGGACCTGTTCCGCCGCGTCCTGGACGAGGTGATCGACCAGAAGCTGCTGGCGCGCGAGGCCGAACGGCGCCGGCTGGACGCCTCGCCCCTGGCGCAGCGGCGGCTGGAGGCGACGCGCGAACGCATCCTGGGCGACATGCTGGTCGAGAGCGTGGTCAACGACGCCGTCACCGACCAGGACGTCCAGCGCCTCTACAACGAACAGCTGCGGCTGGCGCGGTCGTCCGAGGAGTATCGGCTGCGCCTGATCCTGTCGCGCACCAAGCCCGAGGCCGATGCGGTGGTCGGCGTCCTGGCCCAGGGCGCCGGGTTCGAGGCCGTGGCCACGGAACGCTCCATCGACGAGGCGACGCGCTTCTCCGGCGGAGACCTGGGCTATTCGACGCTGGACGTCCTGCCCCAGGCCTACGCCGACGCCCTGCGCGACAAGCCCGCCGGCGCCGTGGTCGGCCCGTTTGAGACCGAGGGCGGCTGGGCCGTGCTGAAGATCGAGGATCGACGCAAGGAGAACCCGCCGACGCTGGAGCAGGCGCGTCCTCAGATCGTGCGCTATCTGACCTATGAGGGGGTGCGCCAGCTGCTGGAGCAGCTGCGCGGCAAGGCCCGGGTCGAGGTGCTGACGCCCGCCGCCCCGCCCGCGCCCGCGCCCGCATCGCCGGCGCCGCCCCCTCCGCCGCGCCCGCCCCCTCCCCTCCCGCCCCGGCCGCCTGACATGTCCAAGACCCCGAGCAAGCCCGGCCCCAAGGCCAGCCAGAAGATCGAGCAGGCGTTCGAAAAGGCCCTGGACCCCTTCGCCTCGGCGCTGAAGCGGGCGACGCGAGCGCCCGCCGCCGCCGAGCCCGCCGCCGCCCCGCCGCCGGCCGGCAAGCCGGGCCTGAAGATTTCGCCCCTGGCCGTGCCCTTCCCCGCCATTCCGCCCATCGGCGGGGTCGAGATCGCCGCCGCCCGCGCCGGCTTCTACAAGCACGAGCGCGACGACCTGGTGGTGTTCCGCTTCGCGCGGGGAACCAGCTGCGCGGGGGTCTTCACCCGCCACAAGATCGGGTCGGCGCCGGTCGACTGGTGCAAGAAGCAGCTGGGCGCGAGCGAGGGCGGCAAGGACGTGCGCGCCCTGGTCGTCAACGCCGGCTGCGCCAACGCCTTCACCGGCAAGGCCGGTGCCGACGCCGCCCGCCGCACCGCCTCGGAGGTCGCCAAACGCTTCGGCTGCCGCCAGCGCGACGTCATGCTGGCCTCGACCGGGGTGATCGGCGTGGTGCTGGACGACAAGAAGATCGTCGCCCGCCTGCCCGAGGTCGAGCACGCCCTGGACGGCGACGTGCCGCCCACCGAACAGTGGGCGCGCGCAGGTCGGGGGATCATGACCACCGACACCTTCCCCAAGGGCTCCTACGCCGAGGCGAGATCGAGGGCTACAAGGTCCGCATCGCCGGGATCGCCAAGGGGTCGGGCATGATCGCGCCGGACATGGCGACCATGCTGGCCTTCATCGTCACCGACGCCGACATCCATCCCAACGTCCTGCGCGCCCTTTTGGGCCTGCACGTGCGCACGACGTTCAACAGCGTGACGGTGGACGGCGACACCTCGACCAACGACACCTGCCTGCTGTTCGCCACCGGCGCCTCGGGCGCGCCGCGGATCGGACGGGTGGGCGACCGGCGGCTGAAGAGCTTCTCCGCCGCGCTGGACAAGGTCATGCTGGACCTGGCGCACCAGCTGGTGCGCGACGGCGAGGGCGCGACCAAGTTCGTCAAGGTCACGGTCGACGGCGCCGCCAGCCCCGCCTCGGCCCGCAAGCTGGCCAAGTCCATCGCCGACAGCCCCCTGGTCAAGACCGCCATCGCCGGCGAGGACGCCAACTGGGGCCGCGTCGTCATGGCCGTGGGCAAGACCGAAGAGCCGGTCGACCGCGACCGCCTGGCCATCAAGTTCGGCCCGCACCAGGCGGCGATCGACGGCGCCCCGTCCCCGACCTACGACGAGGCGAAGATGAGCGCCTATATGAGGAACCCCGAGATCGACATCACCGTCGACGTCGCCTCGGGCCGCGCCTCGGCCACGGTGTGGACCTGCGACCTGACCAAGGGCTACATCGAGATCAACGGCGACTACCGCAGCTAGTGGCCGGCAAGCCCCCCGCCAGGCGCAAGGCCGGACCGGCGCCGCGCCGTCCGTCGGTGATGACCGGCGCGGCCATCCCCGTGCTGGGCTGGCCGCCCGACCCCGACCGCGTGGAGGCGATCTTCGAGCGGCTGAGCGGGGTCATGCCCGATCCTAAGACCGAGCTGAACTTCAGCAATCCCTTCACCCTGGTGGTGGCGGTCGCCCTGTCGGCCCAGGCCACCGACGTCTCGGTCAACAAGGCGACCGACCGGCTGTTCAAGGTCGCCGACACGCCGCAGAAGATGCTGGCGCTGGGGGAGGAAGGGCTGATCCCCTACATCGCCTCCATCGGCCTTTATCGGAACAAGGCCAAGAACGTCATCGCGCTGAGCCGCATCGTCCTGGAGCAGCACGGCGGCGAGGTTCCGCTGACGCGCGAGGGGCTGCAGGCCCTGCCCGGCGTCGGCCGCAAGACGGCGTCGGTGGTGCTGAACGAGCTGGGGATCGAGGCGGCCATCGCGGTCGACACCCACGTCTTCCGCGTCTCGCACCGGCTGGGCCTGGCCAACGCCGCCACCCCCGACAAGGTCGAGGCCCAGCTGTTCCGCGTCGTGCCCGAGGACTGGCTGCCCAAGGCGCACCACTGGCTGATCCTGCACGGCCGCTACACCTGCACGGCGCGAAAGCCCAACTGCCCGGCCTGCGTCATCGCCGACCTGTGTCCCTCGCGCGCGGGGCTGCAGGCGCTGGGCGAGGCGCGAACCTAGTCCAGCGACGGCTTGCCTCGGCCGGACTTGATCGAACCGCGCGTCGTCTTGGCCTTCAGCCGCCGCTCCTTGGACGCCTTGGTCGGCCGGGTCGGCACGCGATAGGTCGGCCGGACCGAGGCCTGGTCGACCATCGCCTGCAGCCGCTCCATCGCATCGGCGCGGTTGCGCTCCTGGGTGCGGAACCGCACGGCGCTGATGACGATCACCCCGTCCAGCGTCAGCCGACTGCCCGCCAGCTTCATCAGCCGCGCCTTGACCGCCTCCGCCAGGCTGGGCGAGTTCCCGACGTCGAAGCGCATCTGCACGGCGGTCGCGACCTTGTTGACGTTCTGGCCGCCCGGCCCGCCGGCGCGGTAGAAGCGGAACTCCAGTTCCTCTTCCGGGATCGTCGTCATCGGACGGCCTTGCGCGCCCTGACCACCGCCTGGTCCAGGGCCTGCAGGAAGCGCGAGCGGTCGGCGGCCGAGAAGGGCGGCGGGCCCGAGGTCGCCACGCCCATCGACCGCAGGTGCTCGCCCACCATCCGCCCGGCCAGGGCCGAGCCGATGGAATCGGGCGTGAACGGCTGGCCGTTGGCCTTCAGCGCCTGGGCCCCGGCCTTCAGGCAGCGGTCGGCCAGGGGGATGTCGGCGGTGATCACCACGTCGCCCGGCCCCGCCCGCTCGGCGATCCAGTCGTCGGCGACGTCGGGGCCGGCGTCGACCACCACCTGCTCGATCAACGCCTCGCGCGGGACCTGCATCCAGCCGTTGGAGACCACATAGGTCTTCAGCCCGTAGCGCCGCGCCACGCGATAGACCTCCTCCTTCACCGGGCAGGCGTCGGCGTCGATGTAGAGGACCGTGGGCATGGACAGGGCGCGGCGGGCGGAGCCGTCAGGCCTTGCCGTCGAACGTCTGACCCGACGCCGGGGCGGCCGCATAGGGGTTGCCCCCGCCCGCCGAGCCGCCGCCCGATCCCTTGGCGGCGACCACCACCATGGCCGGGCGCACCGTGCGGCCGAACAGTTCGAAGCCCGGCTGCATGGTCTGCAGCACGGCGCCGCCCTGAACCGTGTCGGACGGCTGCTCCATCATGGCCTGGTGCAGGTGGGGGTCGAAGGCGTCGCCTGGCTGGGGCGCGACGCGCTTCAGGCCGTTGGTCTCGAACGCCTGAAGCAGGGACTTCTGGGTCATCTCCAGCCCTGTGACCAGTCCGGCGGCGGGGCCGTCGGCGTCCTTGGGCGCCGCCATCAGGGCGCGCTCCAGGTTGTCGGCGACGCCCAGCAGGTCCTTGGCGAAGCGCTGGATGGCGAAGGCGCGGGCGTCGTTCTGCTGCGCCTCCGAGCGGCGCTTCAGGTTCTCCATCTCGGCGGCGACGCGCAGGGCGCGGTCCTTCCACTCGTCGCGCTCGGCGATGACGGCGTCCAGCGGGGCCAGGTCGTCGCCCGGATGCGAGTCCAGGCCGTGCTCGGCGTTGGCCTCGGCCTGATCGGCGTCCAGCTCGGTGAAGTCTTCGTCGTTTAGGGGCTTGTCGCTCACTTGTCGTTCCCGTCCAGCATCCGGCCCAGCACCCGGGCGGTATAGTCCACCAACGGGATGACACGGGCGTAGTTCAACCGCGCGGGTCCGATCACGCCGATGGCGCCCAGGACCCGCTGCCGGCCGCTCATATAGGGCGCCGCGATCACGGCGGAACCCGAAAGTGAAAACAGGCGCGTTTCCGCGCCGATGAAGATGCGGACCCCCTGGGCCGCGTCGACCCCGTCCAGCAGGCCGATCAGCTGCTCCTTCTGCTCCAGGTCGTCGAACAGCACCCGCACCCGCTCCAGATCGGCCAGGCCGTCCCGGTCCTGCAGCAGATTGGCGCGGCCGCGCACGATCAGGGCGCGCTCGCGGTCCGGGCCGCCGGACCAGGCGGCCAGGCCGTCCTCGACCAGACGGGCGGCGGTCTGGTCCAGCTCGGCCCGGGCGGCCTCCAGCTCGCGGGCCATCTCGCGGCGGGCGTCGGCGAAGGGGCGGCCCCGCAGGCGCGCGTTCAGGAAGTTGACGCCTCGACCAGGGTCGAGGGGGTGACCCCCGCCGACAGGGTCATGATCCGGTTCTCCACCGTGCCGTCGTCGGCGACGATGACCGCCAGCGCCTGGTCGCCGCCCAGGGCCACGAATTCCACGTGCTTGACCCCGGACTCGCGGACCGGGCTGGACACGACGCCCGCGCCGCCCGCCAAGCCCGACAGAAGATTGGAGGCCTCGTCCAGCGCCGCCTCGAAGTTGCGACCCCGCCCGGCCAGGCGCCCGTCGATCTCGCGCCTTTCCTCCTGGCTCAGGTCGCCGATCTCCAGCAGGCCGTCCACGAACAGCCGCAGCCCCGCATGGGTCGGGATCCGCCCCGCCGAGGCGTGGGGCGAGGCCAGCAGGCCCGCCAGCGTCAGGTCCTGCATGGTGTTGCGGATCGAGGCGGGCGACAGCGCCACCCCGCCCAGCGACAGGGTGCGCGACCCCACCGGCTCGCCGGTGTCCAGATAGGACTCGACGATGCGACGGAAGATGTCGCGCGCGCGCTCGTCCAGGGCGGCGAGGCTGGCCGAGGGGTGGATCAGGCTCATGGTTTCAGGATAAGCACCGCCGCCAGCTCTTCCAAGGACAAGCCATGCGCCCTTCGCAACGCACCGACGACCAATTGCGCGCCGTCACCATCGAAACGGGCGTCAACCGCTACGCCGAGGGGTCGTGCCTGATCGCCTTCGGCCACACCCGGGTCCTGGTCACCGCCTCGGTCGAGGAGACCATCCCCGGCTGGATGCGCGGCAAGGGCCAGGGCTGGGTCACGGCCGAATACGGCATGCTGCCCCGCGCCACCCACACGCGCGGCCGTCGCGAGGCCGCCGCGGGCAAGCAGACGGGCCGCACCCAGGAGATCCAGCGCCTGATCGGCCGGTCCCTGCGCGCCGTGGTCGACCTGAAGGCGCTGGGCGAGCGCCAGGTGGTGCTGGACTGCGACGTGATCCAGGCCGACGGCGGCACCCGCACGGCCGCCATCACCGGCGCCTGGGTCGCCATGGCCTCGGCGCTGACCTATCTGCGCGACGAGGGTGTGCTGAAGGCGGACCCGATCCTGGACCAGGTGGCGGCGGTGTCGTGCGGCGTCTGCGACGGCGTTCCGGTCCTGGACCTGGACTATGAGGAGGACTCCCAGGCCGAGGCGGATTCCAACTTCGTCCTGACCGGCGCCGGTCAGATCGTGGAGGTCCAGGCCACCGGCGAGAAGCGCGGCTTCTCGCGCGCCGAGTTCGACCGGCTGTTCTCCCTGGCCGAGAGCGGCTGCGGCGAACTGTTCGCCCTGCAGAAGGCGGCGCTGGCGGCGGTCGCCCGCTGAGACCGGCGGCCCAGGCGGGGCGGAGCCGGACGGCCCGGGCGGCGTTCTTGCCTGGAACAGACCGCGAGGACGTCATGAAAGCCGCCGTTTACGCCCCGATCCTGTCCCTGGCCCTGGCGCTGGCCGCCTGCCAGCAGCAACCGGCCCCGTCCGCGCCGGAGCCGGCCCCCGCGCGCCCCCCGCGCCCGCACCCGTCACGCCCGTCGCGCCTGCGCCCGCGCCGGTTCCGACCGCGCCGGAAACCCCGGCGCCGCCCGCGACGAGCGCCCAGCCGTGCCGCGACCAGATCGGCGAGGCGGCCGCCACGGCCCTGGCCGAACAGTGCCGGATGGTCAGCCCCGCGACCCGCCCGCCCTGCAACGCCGCCAATCCCTGCGAGATGATCCAGGCCGAGATCGACCGCTCGTGCGCGATGTGGGCGCGCGACGGAAACGCGCCCAAGGAATGCGCCCGCTGAGGCTCAGGCCAGGGTTCGCACCATGTAGCGGGCGTCTTCGCCGTAGCTGGCCAGCTTTTGCGCCATGCCGGGCGGATCGCGCGGCTCGAAGCCGTGGCGGGCCCAGAAGCCCGAGGCGGCGTTGACGGCGACCAGGGCGAGGGCGGGCCAGCCGTCCTCGGCCGCCTGTTCGGCCAGGCGCTCGATCACCGCGCCGGTCCGGCCGCCCCGCGCCCGGGGGTCCAGCGCCAGGTCGTGCAGATAGAGAACCTCGGCCTGGGCCGGCAGGCCCTCGATCACCGTGTTCAGGGCCGGCGCCGCGTCGGCCCGCCAGGGGTAGGCGATCAGATAGCCCCGCGCCGGCTCCGCCCCGTCCTCCGCACCGGCTCCCGCCAGAACGAAGCAGCCGCGCGGATAGAGCGCCAGGCGGTTCTCGAAACAGGCGCGGTCCTCGAAATGGTCGGGGAAGGACAGGCGCGCGACCTCGACCACCGCGTCGATGTCCTCGGGCCGCATGGCCCGCCAGTCCAGGCCGGTCAGGCCGGGCAGCGCGCGTTCAGTTCCGCCGTCCGGAAGCGCCATCGGATCGTCCTCGTCTCGCCGTCGATGTCGCCCTCGATCCGGGCCGACAACATATCGCCGGCGCGTTCATAGACGATGCGCCTGGGGAAGTCGTGGGCGGGCTGTTCGAACGTCACCTGGTTCGGCCCCGAGGCGACGACGGGGAAGACGGTGACCGCCATGCCCTCCGGCTGGGCGAAATAGGCCAGGGGCGCGTCCGGCGCCGGCCCCGTCGGGGCGATGCGCGACAGTTCGAAGCCGACGCGGCCGCCGCGCACGGTGACCGAGGTTCCCGCCATCAGGCCCAGGCGCGGATCGGTCCAGGTCTCCGAGACCTCGCGCCCGTCCTCGCAGGACAGCCAGTAGCCGGCCATCCACCTCAGGTCGGGGCGCGGGTCCGCCTGCAGGGCGGTGATCATCAGCAGCGTCAGCATCGTCGGGTCTCCCTCTCTGCGAAGTCGACGCTAGGCCGAAGGCGGGACGCCCGGCTTGTAGGATTGCGACGCGATGGCCCGCGCCAGGTCGTGCTGTTCGCGCGCCCAGTCGGTGGCGGTGCAGCCCAGGAAGCGGCGGAAGTCGCGCGCCATCTGCGGCTGATCGAAATAGCCGGCCTCCAGCCCCGCCCCCAGCCAGCCCTCGGCCCGCGCCGGATCGGCGGCGTGGTCGAACACCCGCCGGAAGCGGAAGATGGAACGCAGCAGGCGCGGCGACACGCCGACCCGGTCGGCGAAGCGGCGCTGCAGGGCGCGTTGCTCGGTCGGCGCGCGGGGCGGGACTGAACGCGCCTCGGTCGCCGCCTCGACCTCGGCGCGGACCCGCGGGTCGATGCGCCAGTCGCCGGCCCGGCGCTGGGCGTCCAGCCAGTCCCCGAACGCCGCCGCCTGCCCGGCCGGATCGCCCGCCGGCGCGCTGAAGCCGCGCAGACGCCCGGTCATGTCAAGCCGGCGGTCCGTCGCCTGATGCAGCGGCAGGCCCAGCCAGTCGCGCGCGCCGTCCGGTTCGAAGCGGATGGCGACGAGTTCGGTCGCGCCGACGGGACGCAGCGCCAGCGGCCGGGTCATCTGGCCGGCGAAGAGGGCGGACGGCTGAAGACGCCATTCACCGTCGTCGTCCTGCTCCTCATAGGGCGCGCCGATGTCGAAGATCAGTTCGGGGCAACCGTCGGGGGCGATGCGCGCTGGACGACCGGCGTCGGCGCCGGCGCGGCGTAGGTCCAGATCGTGCGGACGAAGGGGCGGAGCGCCGGCGGCGGCCCGAACTCCTGATACCGCTCCTCCCCCGAGGCCATGATCAGTTGACCTTGGTCGGGTCCGGCGGCGGGGCCGGCAGGGGCGCGACGGGGACGCCGTCGTCCTTCAGCTTCCTGACCTCGGCGGGCGTGGCCTCGCCGTAGATCTCGCGCTTCTCGGACCGGCCCTCGTGGATGTCGCGGGCCTCGCGGGCGAAGGCGTCGCCGACATAGTCGAAGTTGGCCTCGACATGGGCGCGGACCTCGCGCGCGGCCTCCATCATCATGGTCTGCATCTTCGCGGCCATGTCGGGCGCGGCGGATTTCTTCGTGCCGCCGACCGACGGGGCCATGATCGCCTTCTCCACCGCATGGGAGCCGCAGAACGGGCATTCGACCAGCCCGCGCGCGGCCTGGTCGTCATAGTCCGACGAGGAGCCGAACCAGGCCTCGAAGCCGTGGTCGTGGTCGCACTTCAGGGCGTAGCGGATCATCGGACGGGGGCGAAATCGCGATCGTGGGTCAAGGAGGGAATGGCCGCGCGCGCCTTGGCCACGGCCTCCATGTCCAGTTTCGCGTGAAGAACGCAAGGCTGGTCGTGATCCGCCTTGGCGATGACCTCGCCCCACGGACCGACGACGGTCGAGCGGCCCCAGGTGCGCCGGCCGTCCTCGTGCAGCCCCCCTTGCGCCGGGGCCAGGACGAAGGCGCCCGTCTCGATGGCGCGGGCGCGCAGCAGGGTCTCCCAGTGCGCCTCGCCGGTCGGGGCGGTGAAGGCGGCGGGCACGGCGATCATCGACGCCCCCGCCTGGGCCAGCTGGCGATGCAGGTGGGGAAAGCGGATGTCGTAGCAGATGGTCAGGCCCAGCCGGCCCCAGGGCGTGTCGGCGACGGCCGCCCCGTCGCCGGGCCGCACGGTCGCGCTCTCGCGGTAGCGCTCGCCGTTGGGCAGGTTGACGTCGAAGACGTGCAGCTTGTCATAGCGGGCCACGACGGCGCCCTTGTCGTCGATCAGCAGGGACCGGTTGGCGGCGCGGTCGTCGCCCTCCCGGCCCGAGCGGACGATCGCCGAGCCGATCAGCAGCCAGACGCCCAGCTCGGCCGCCAGCCGACGCAAGCCCAGGACGGCGACATCCTGGTCCTCGCTCGACAGGACGGCCGCGCGGCGGTCGCGGCGCTGTTCCAGCAGGTTGGTCCCCTCGGGCGTCAGGACGAATTTCGCCCCGCCCGCCGCCGCCTCGCGGATCAGCGGCGCGACGTGATCCAGCCCCGCCTGCGCCGTCGCCGGGGTGCGGGTCTGGACCAGGGCGATGTCGAGCGCGCCCGCCACGGCTCAGGCCGCCAGCAGGGGGTCCAACTCGCCCTGGCGGTCCAGGGCGTGGATGTCGTCGGACCCGCCGACGTGCCGCCCGTCGATGAAGATCTGCGGGAAGGTCATGGCCCCGCCCGACCGCTCGACCATCTCGGCCTTCTTGGCGGGATCGTTCGAGGCGACGATCTCGGTGTAGTCGACGCCCTTCTTCTTCAGCAGCGCCATGGCGCTGAAGCAGTAGGGGCAGCCGGGTTTGGTGTAGATGACGACGTCGGCCAAAAGGCATCTCCAATCATTATGCGCCCTCAAGTCGTGAGCCGCCGCGCGGCGAACATAGGGGCCGCTTCTAGATAATCAGTTGCCGGGCGTTTTTCACCCGGGCGATCACGGCCAGGTCCACGGCCCGGGCCCCGGCGTCGACCAGGGCGCGGGCGCAGGCCTCTCCGGTCGCGCCCGTGGTCAACACGTCGTCGACCAGAAGGATGCGACGGCCCTTGATGCGACGGCGGCCGGCCTCGGTGACGGCGAAGGCCTTCTTCACGTTCAACCGCCGCCCGCGCCGACTCTTGCCGCCCTGGCTGTCGGTGCGGACGATGCGGACCAGGGCGTCGGGGACATAGTCGAGGCCGGCCGTGCGGGCCAGCGGCCGGGCGATCTCTGCCGCCTGGTTGAAGCGGCGCGACAGCAGCCGGAACGGGTGCAGCGGCACGGGCGCGATGACATCGGCCTCGCCCAGCAGGTCGGCGGCCGCCCGGCCGATCCAGCGGGCGAACAGGGGCGCGAACTGCTGCTGGTCGCCGTGCTTGTAGCGTAGGATCAGCCCGCGCGAGGCGTCGTCATAGACGCAAGCCGCCCGCGCCCGGTGAAAGCCGTAGGGCTGGGCCAGGCAGGCGGCGCAGCGGTCCTGGGCGAACGCCCCGCCGTCATATTCGAACGCCGCGCCGCAGCCGTCGCACACCGGCGCCTCCAGAAAGGCGATGCGGCTCCAGGCGTCGGGCGTCAGGCCGGCGGCGGCGGTCGCCTCGCGGCTGTCGTGGGCCAGCGGCGGCAGGATCAGGTCGGCGGCGGACCGCCCCAGGTCGCGCGCGCGTCGGCTCGCCCCTTTCCACGTCGCGCGCCAGACCCCATCCTGTGCGTCCATGACCGACCCCTCCCCGGCCGCCTCCGGCCCCCGCAGATCTTCGACGCCCGCCGCCGCGCGGCCCGGCTGGCGCGTTCGGCCCGGCGCTTTCGCGAGGCGGACTTCCTGCACCGGCGGGCCGCCGAGAACGCGGCGGGCAGCCTGGAGGCGATCCTGCGCGACTTTCCCGTCGCGGTCGACCTCTCGGCGCAACCGGGGGTGTTTTCCGAGGCCGTGGCGGCCAGCGACGCGGCGGGCCGCATCGGCCCCGTGTCGACGCCGACCAGCCTGGACCAGCGCGCCGCGCCGGGCGCCGCCGCCCTGCCGCTGGACCCCGGCTCGACCGACCTGATCGTGTCTCTGCTCAGCCTGCACTGGGCCAACGACCTGCCGGGCGCCCTGGCCCAGATCCGCCGCGCCCTGAAGCCGGACGGCCTGTTCATCGGCACGCTGTTCGGGGCCG
The DNA here is from genome assembly GCF_023503965.1 of Brevundimonas albigilva. Lineage (GTDB taxonomy): Bacteria > Pseudomonadota > Alphaproteobacteria > Caulobacterales > Caulobacteraceae > Brevundimonas > Brevundimonas albigilva. The sequence continues at coordinate 1,626,377 of NZ_CP097298.1, forward strand.
GCACGCTGAAGGAGCTGCGCGGGGTGCTGACCGAGGCGGAACTGGCCGAGCGCGGCGGCGCCCAGGCGCGGGTCTCGCCCTTCGCCGACGGCTTCGACGGCGCGGCCCTGCTGCAGCGGGCGGGGTTCGCCCTGCCCGTGTCCGACGTGGACCGGTTCACCGTGCGCTATCCCGACCTGGCCGCCCTGGTCCGCGACCTGCGGGCGATGGGCGAGACCAATGTCCTGGCCGGCCCGATCCGGCCGTTGTCGCGCGCCGTCCTCGGCCGCGCCGCCGCCCTCTACGCCGAGCGCCACGCCGAGGCCGACGGCCGCATCCCCGCCACCTTCGAGATCGTCCATCTTGCCGGCTGGAAGCCGCACGAGAGCCAGCAGAAGCCCCTGCCGCGCGGCTCGGCCAAGATGCGCCTGGCCGACGCTCTGGGCGTCAAGGAACAGACGGGGGACTAGGATCGCCCCAGACATCGTCTTTCCGGGGCGTCCGCAGGGCGAACCCGGAACCCAGGAGGCCGTCATCCGGCCCGTCCACCATGCGGTTCAGATCGTGGATGCGGCCGTGGCTTCCGGGTTCATCGCTTCGCTCAGTCCCGGAACGACGGCAAGATCAGCGCGCCCGGCGCAGGGTCAGGTTGATGCGCCCGCCGCCGGGGATCAGTCGCGACGATCCCGCCAGGACGCGGTCCACCCCGTGGCGCGCCAGCCGCGCCGGGCCGGCCAGGGCGCAGACGTCGCCGCTTTCCAGCTTCAGCGTCGAGGTCTTTCCGTCGGCGCCGGCGATGCGGAACACGGCCGTGTCGCCCAGCGACACCGACAGCACCGGCGCCTTCAGGTCCGCCTCGTCCCGGTCCTGGTGCAGGCCCATCTTCGCCGTGTCGCGATAAAGGTTCACCAGGCAGGCGTCGGGCGGATCGGGCCAGTTCACGGTCGCCCGCCACAGCTCCAGCAGCGCCTGCGGGATCGACGGCCAGGGTCGGCCGGTCTCGGGGTGGGTCGGCTGGTAGCGATAGCCGGCCCGGTCCGACACCCAGCCCAGCGGTCCGAAGTTGCTCATCTTGACCGACAGCGGCCGCCCGCCCGGCGTGACGGGCCGATAGAGGGGCGCGGCCTCCAGCCCCTGCATCACCGCCTCGACCAGCGCCGCCTGAGCCGACGCCGCCAGGGCGCCGCGCCACAGCCGGAAGCCGGGGGTCGCCGTGGGCGTTTCTGGCGGAAGCGGGATCATGCGCCTTCACATAGGCCCGCCCCGCATCCCCGCAAAAGGCCTTCGGATCGCAATCAAGGCCTTGCGGCCCTAGGGGTGTTTCCCATATCGGGGCCAGCTTCGGAGAAACCCCGAGAAAACTGGGGCTATCCGGAAAGTTCAACGCCAACCCACTGGGGGCGGTCACGCGCGGCGCTTCGTCGAAGGCCGCCGCATCGCCCGCCGATACGGAGAGAAATAGAACGCCCATGGCCAAGATCATCGGCATCGACCTCGGCACCACCAACTCGTGCGTGGCCGTCATGGACGGCAAGAACCCCAAGGTCATCGAGAACGCCGAAGGCGCCCGCACCACCCCGTCGGTGGTCGCCCTTCAGGACGGCGGCGAGACCCTGGTCGGCCAGCCGGCCAAGCGCCAGGCGGTGACCAATCCCGCCAACACCTTCTTCGCCATCAAGCGCCTGATCGGCCGCAACTTCGACGATCCGATCGTGGCCAAGGACAAGGGCATGGTGCCCTACGAGATCGTCAAGGGCCCGAACGGCGACGCCTGGGTGCGTTCGCACGGCAAGGACTATTCGCCCCAGCAGATCTCGGCCTTCACCCTGACCAAGATGAAGGAGGCCGCCGAGGCCTATCTGGGCGAGAAGGTCACCCAGGCCGTCATCACCGTCCCGGCCTATTTCAACGACAGCCAGCGCCAGGCCACCAAGGACGCCGGCAAGATCGCCGGCCTGGAAGTGCTGCGCATCATCAACGAGCCGACCGCGGCGGCCCTGGCCTATGGCCTGGAGAAGAACGACGGCCAGAAGATCGCCGTCTATGACCTGGGCGGCGGCACGTTCGACGTCTCGATCCTGGAGATCGGCGACGGCGTCTTCGAGGTGAAGTCGACCAACGGCGACACCTTCCTGGGCGGCGAGGACTTCGACGTGCGCCTGGCCGACTATCTGGCCGACGAGTTCAAGAAGGAACAGGGCGTCGACCTGCGCCAGGACAAGCTGGCCCTGCAGCGCCTGCGCGAGGAAGCGGAAAAGGCCAAGAAGGAGCTGTCCTCGACCGCCCAGTACGACGTCAACCTGCCGTTCATCACCATGAACGCGTCCGGTCCGCTGCACCTGAACATCAAGCTGACGCGCGCCAAGCTGGAAGCCCTGGTCGGCGACCTGATCCAGCGCACCATCGAGCCGTGCAAGAAGGCCCTGGCCGACGCCGGGCTGAAGGCCTCGGACATCGACGAGGTGGTGCTGGTCGGCGGCATGACCCGGATGCCGGCCGTGCAGGAAGCGGTGAAGACCTTCTTCGGCAAGGAGCCGCACAAGGGCGTGAACCCGGACGAGGTCGTGGCCCTGGGCGCCGCGGTCCAGGCCGGCGTGCTGCAGGGCGACGTCAAGGACGTGCTGCTGCTGGACGTGACGCCCCTGACCCTGGGCATCGAGACCCTGGGCGGCGTCTTCACGCCCCTGATCGAGCGCAACACCACCATCCCGACCAAGAAGAGCCAGACCTTCTCGACCGCCGACGACAACCAGTCGGCCGTGACGATCCGGGTCTTCCAGGGCGAGCGTCCGATGGCGGCCGACAACAAGATGCTGGGTCAGTTCGACCTGATGGGCATCCCGCCGGCCCCGCGCGGCATGCCGCAGATCGAGGTCGCCTTCGACATCGACGCCAACGGCATCGTCAACGTCTCGGCCAAGGACAAGGCGACCAACAAGGAGCAGTCGATCCGCATCCAGGCGAACGGCGGCCTGTCGGACGCCGACATCGACAAGATGGTCAAGGAAGCCGAGGCCAACGCCGCCGCCGACAAGGCCAGGAAGGACCTGGTCGAGGCCCAGAACGCCGCCGACAGCCTGATCCACTCGACCGAGAAGGCCCTGGCCGAACACGGCGACAAGGTCGGCGCCGACGAGAAGACGGCCATCGAGACCGGCCTGGCCGATCTGAAGACCGCTCGCGACGGGACCGATCCCGAGGACATCCGGGCCAAGACCAACACCCTGGTCCAGGCCTCGATGAAGCTGGGCGAGGCCATGTACGCCGCCCAGCAGGGCGCGGGCGACGCCGCCGAGGGCCAGCCGGCCGACGACGGCGTGGTGGATGCGGAGTTCGAGGAAGTCTCGGACGCCGACAACGCCGACGACAAGAAGAGCGCCTGATCGCATCAGGTCGCTGAAATGACAGGACCCCGCTTGTCTCGCGATGGGCGGGGTCTTTTCATGAAACTTGCATCATCCGTCCCGGCCCCCATGTCAGCCGGGACATCGTTTCCCGCCAGCGTCCGCCAGAGGCGCGACGGCGGGGCCGACCGGGGAAGTATGAGGACCAACGCCCGATGGCGCGTGATTACTACGAGTTCTGGGCGTCGAGCGCACCATCGACGCGCCCGGCCTGAAGGCCGCCTATCGCAAGCTGGCCATGCAGCACCATCCGGACCGCAACGGCGGCTCCGAGGAATCGCTGGCCGTGTTCAAGGAAATCTCGGAGGCCTATGCGGTCCTGTCGGACGACCAGAAGCGCGCCGCCTATGACCGCTTCGGCCATGCCGGGGTGAACGGCGGCGGCGGCAATCCGTTCGGCCAGGGCGGCGGCGCCGGCTTCAACGACCTGAACGACATCTTCTCCCAGGTGTTCGGCGACGCCTTCGGCGATGCGTTCGGCGGCCGCCAGGGCCGCAGCCAGGGCGGCCCCCGCCGCGGCTCCGACCTGCGCTACGACCTGGAGATCACCCTGGAGCAGGCCTACAAGGGCGCCGAGGTCGAGATTTCCGTCCCCGCCACCGCCACCTGCGAAACCTGCGAGGGCTCGGGCGCCAAGCCGGGGGCCAAGCCCACGACCTGCGCCACCTGCCGCGGCGCCGGGCGCATCCGCCAGGCCAACGGCTTCTTCCAGATGGAACGGACCTGCCCGTCCTGCGGCGGCGCCGGCCAGCGCATCGCCGCCGCCGACGTCTGCACGACCTGCCAGGGCCACGGCCAGGTGCGCAAGACCCGCACCCTGAACCTGAAGATTCCCGCCGGCGTGGACGACGGCTCGCGCATCCGCCTGTCGGGCGAGGGCGACGCCGGCCAGCGCGGCGGCCCGCGCGGCGACCTGTACGTCTTCCTGTCCGTCACCCCGCACGAACTGTTCGAGCGCGACAACCTGGACCTGCTGGTCACGGTGCCGGTGCCGATGACGGTGGCGGCCCTGGGCGGGGTGGTCGACGCCCCCTGCCTGGTGTCCGAGGCCTGCGACGGCCGCTGCAAGGCCTCGGTCGACGTGCCCGCCGGCGCCCAGACCGGCAAGACGGTCCGCATCAAGGGCAAGGGCATGCCGCACCTGAACGGACGCGGGCGCGGCGACCTGGTCGTCGAACTGTTCGTGGAGACCCCCACCGACCTGACCGCCCGCCAGAAGGAATTGCTTCAGGAGCTTGCCCTGTCGTTCGGCGAGGAGCAGAACCCCCGCAACTCCAGCTTCGCCGGAAAGGCGAAGCGCTTCTGGGCCGACATCCTGGGCAACCAGGATGCGGACGGGTCGAAAGAGAACGCGGCTTGAGCGCCATCTTCCACGCCGGCATCTCCGGCTATCGCGGCCGGATGGGTCGGGCGGTGTCCCAGGTGCTGGACGCGCGCGACGACGTGGTCGTGGCCGCCCGCATCGACTGGGGCGACGAGGCCGACCTGTCGCTGTGCGACGTGGTGATCGACTTCTCCACCGCCGACGCCTCCCTGGCCCTGGCCCAGGCGGCGGCCGAACGCGGCGGACCCGCCCTGGTGATCGGCTCCACCGGATTCACGCCCGAGCAGGAGGCGGCGCTGCAGCAGGCCGCCGAGCGCATCGCCATCGTCAAGAGCGGCAACTTCTCGCTGGGCGTCAACATCCTGATCGGCCTGGTCCAGCACGCGGCCCAGCGGCTGGACGCCCAGGACTGGGACATCGAGGTCGCCGAGGCCCACCACCGGCGCAAGATCGACGCGCCGTCCGGCACCGCCTTGATGCTGGGCGAGGCGGCGGCCGAGGGCCGGTTCTCGGACCTGGCGGACCTGCGGCTGAAGCCCTACGACGGGATCACCGGCGAACGGCCCGTCGGCAAGATCGGCTTCTCCTCGATCCGCGCGGGCGGCGTCATCGGCGAGCACACCGTCATGTTCGCCTCCGAGGACGAGGTCCTGACCCTCAGCCATTCGGCCATCGACCGGTCCCTGTTCGCCAAGGGCGCCGTGGCCGCCGCCGCCTGGGTGCGCACGCGCCGCCCGGGCCTCTACGACATGCAGGACGTCCTGGGCTTCCGCCAGGCCTGAGGAGGCCGCCGTGTCGTCGTCGGAAGCCATCGGCCGGGGGATCGCGCTGCGCGTCGCGGCGGCGGGCTGTTTCTCCGTCATGGCCGCCCTGCTGAAGCTGGCCTCGCTGGACGGCGTGGTCGCGCCCGAGATGCTGTTCTACCGCGCCTTCTTCGGCCTGCCGGTGGTGCTGGCCTGGGTCATGACCGGCCAGGGCGGGCTGAAGGCCCTGTCGACCCGCCGGCCGTGGGCGCACGTGGGGCGCAGCGCCCTGGGCATCGCCTCCATCCTGTGCGTGTTCCAGACCCTGACCCTGCTGCCGCTGGCGGACGCGACGACGCTGAGCTTCACCGCGCCGGTCTTCGCCACCCTGCTGTCCTTCCTGATCCTGAAGGAGCCGGTCGGCCCGCGCCGCTGGGCCGCGGTCGCGGTCGGCTTCATCGGCGTGGTGGTGGTGACCCGGCCCGGCGCGGCCGGGGGCGTCCCGCTGGAAGGGCTGGCGTTCGGCCTGACGGCGGCGCTGCTGACCGCCGGGGTGACCATCACCCTGCGCCAGCTGCGCGACAGCGAGCACGTCGCCGCCATCGTCTTCTGGTTCTTCGCGGCGTCTTCCGCCGTGGGGGCGCTGCTGCTGCCCTTCGTGGGCCATGTCCACGCCCCGGCGACCTACGCCCTGCTGGTCGGCGCGGGCGTGACCGGCGGGCTGGCCCAGCTGTTCATGACCGCCTCGCTGCAGCGCGCGCCCGTCGCCGTGGTCGCGCCGTTCGACTATCTGCAGATCGTGGGCGCGATCGGCTTCGGCTGGTGGCTGCTGGCCAGTCCGCCCAGCCTGGCCACCCTGGCGGGCGCGGGCCTGATCGGCGCCAGCGGCCTCTATACGGCCTGGCGCGAGCACGTGCGGCGTCGCCAGCGCCTGGTCCAGGCCACCCCGCCGCCGGTCTGAGCGCTACTGCTGGCCCTGGCCGGTCGCGGCGCTGGCGATCTGGCGGCCGGCGTCGAAGGCGTCGCGCGCGCCCTTGTAGATAAATCCGTAGGTCGGATAGACGGTCGTGCCCAGGTCGTTGATCGGATTGTACCAGACCTTGACCTGGCTCCAGTCGTTGGACGGCGAGACGTCGACGACGGTGACGTTCTCCTCGACCTTGCCGCGGCTGCCGCCCCAGTTGGCGTGGGTCACGCGCACCACGCGGTCGGTCAGGATGTCGGAGACGACGGCGACGTGGCCCCGGCTCATGCGGCCCTCGGGGCGGAACACCAGCACCGAGCCCGTTTCGGGGCGGCGGCCGGTGCGGAAGTTGTCGGCGGCCTGGCGCCACCACGTCCAGGCGTCGCCGAAGATCTGGATGCCCGAGAACATCCGGGCGAAGGTCACGCACTGCCAATAGGGGTCGTCGGCCCTGGCCGCGGAGGGCGTCACGCCGACCGCAAAAAATCCAAGGGTCGCCGCAACCGCGGCGGCGGTGAACCGTTTCGTCATGCTGTGGCGTATCCCGACCTGCCTCAGGTCGGGAAACTAGGCCACGGGTTCGCCGCCGGGGGCAAGCCCTTTCGACGTATCCGCGTCCTTTGTATTCGTTGCGGAAGTCTTATTGCGACGCTCGCCCCAGCCGCGCAGAGCCTTGCGCGCCGGGTGTTCGACCAGGTGATAGGAGACGGCGGCCACGACCGGCAGCAGGGCCACGATCGCCAACCACACGAAAACGTGAAGCTGCTTGTCCGGCGCGTCGGTCGCCTTGGCCGCCAGATTCACCGCCAGCAGCTTCCACGGCACGCAGACCATATAGACCGAATAGCTGATCTCCCCCAGATAGACGGCCGGGCGGGACGCCAGCCATCCGGCCCGGGCGTTGGGCAGCGAGGCCAGCGACAGGATCAGCCCGCCCGCCAGCAGCACGGTGATCGCGTCCCACAGGCCCAGGGCCGCGCTGGCCAGCATCAGCGCCAGGAAGATCGCGGCGCTGAGGCCCGGCGCCTTCAGCGGCGCCTTGCGATAGACCAGATAGAGGGCGCACCCCAAAGCGAAGCACGGCACGATGCGCAGCGCGCCCCAGCGGATGGTGGCTTCCGTCAGCGGAAAACCCGCCCACTGCTCGAACACGAAATACAGCACCGCCAGGAAGGCCGCCGCGCCCAGCACGGCCACGACCGGCTTGTCGCGCAGGCGCCAGAAGACGAAGGCGAAGGCCGGGAAGCACAGATAGGCGAACCACTCCGCCGAGATCGACCACGACGGGTGGTTCCAGCCCGCCGCCGGCGCCAGGCCCCAGGCGTGGACCATCAGCAGATTGGCCGGCAGCGACGACCAGCTGAGCACGTTGGAATCCACGCTCATCCCCGCGACGATCGCCGCGCCGGCCAGCAGCCCGACCCCCAGCAGGGTGGCGATGTGCAGCGGATAGACCCGCGCCACCCGCGCCCACAGGAACCGGCCGTAAGAAAACCGCTTCTCGCCCGCCTGCGCCAGATAGACGTGGCTCAGGATGAAGCCGGACAGGACGAAGAACAGCTCGACCCCCAGATAGCCCTTGGCCACCAGGCCCGGCAGGCCGACGCCGGCCAGGTTCTCCCAGAAGGCGTAGACGGCGACCCACAGCGCGGCGGCGAAGCGCAGCGCGGTGATCGGCTTCAGGTCGGCGGGCGTCTGGACGGGGGTCATGGTCTCACCTTGGCACGTCAGCCTTTGCGAACCGTGAACCCCCGGCAATTCCCGCGCCAGACGGACCTATCCCGCCCAGACGCCGTGGAAGCCCGCCGGCAGCGCCAGGTCGGCGGCCCAGGTCGCGACCGGCCCGTCGGCGACGCGCGCGGCGTCGAACACGTGCAGTTCGGTGCGCCCCTGGCGCAGGTTGACCGAGGGCCCGACCAGCCAGGCGTCCCGCTCGGCCGTCGCGCCGGGCTTGGGCACGAAGACCGTCTCCTCGACCACCTGGTGGACGCCGAAGTCGAAGGCGTCGGACCGGCCGGCGTTCCAGTCCTGGATCGCCAGGCCCGTCGGCAGGGGCCGTCCCCGGCTCTCGCCGGCGGTGTGCGCCGTCAGGCTGCGCTTCAGGCCTGCGCGCCGCGGGTCCGCCTTGGGAAACTCGCCGACCGCGTCGGTCGTCGTCATCTCGGCCCGGCCGTCGGGGCGCAGGGTGATCAGGGCCAGGCGCGCGGGCTCTCCCGGCACGACGCCGCGCCCCTCGACCAGCACCCGGGCGCCGTCGACGGCGAACCGCGGATCGCCGCTGGCGGCCACGTCGAAGCGGATCGTGCCGTCCGGCTCGGCCCAGGCGTCGCCCAGGTGGAAATGGAAGAAGCCGGGCAGGTCGTAGATCCGCCGCCGGGTCAGGTCGTCCTTGTCCAGGACCATCACCTGCGTCCCCGCCTCGGGCCGCCAGTTCAGGCGCGCGACGAAGGGCATGGCGTCCCCCTCGAACACCCAGGGCTGAAGCACCAGGATCACGTGCCGGTCCGTGGCGGTGAAGTCGTGCATGTAGCTGGCGCGCGGCAGGGGCACGACCTGGGCGTCCCTCAGGCCGCGGTCCGGGTCCAGCCGCCAGATCACCGCCCGGTCGCCCGAGGCCCCCACGTTCCAGATCGAACCGTCCGGGGCGTAGCGCGGATGGGCCTGGAAGGGCATCCCCTTCAGGTCGTCGCGCAGGGTGACGAAGGCGCCGGTCGACAGGTCCGCCGCGTCCATCGCCAAGGGCGATCCGCCCTCCCACAGCGCCCAGATCTGATCGCCGGCCGTCATCACGCCGGTGTTGGCGGCGTTGGCGTCGTCGTTGGAGCCGACGCGGGCGCGCGCGTCGCCCTTGGTGCCGAAACCGGGGGTGACCACCGCGTCCAGCTCGCTCTCCCAGCGGCGCTTGGGCGTGTCGGCGAATCGGGCCTCCAGCGTCGCCTGGCCGTCCTGGATGCGGAAGGCGCGCATCAGGCCGTCGCCGTCGAACCAGTGCGTCGCCGCGCCGCCCGGCCGGCGGAACTTGGCCGGCCCGTTGCGATAGAGGACGCCCGAAAGGCCCTCGGGAACGCGGCCGTGGACCAGGGTCAGGGCGCGGCGGGCGACGTCGCCCTCCACGTCGCGGGTCGCCAAGGCCCAGTCGGGGGCCCAGTCGGGGCCCAGTCGGCGGCGGCGTCTAGGGCGGCGGCGGCGCGCACGGCCTCGGGCGTGGCCACAGCGGCCGACAGCGCGGCGGCGCCCATCAGGAAGGAACGGCGGGACGGGGTCATGGCCGGGCTCACTTGATCGAGACGGTCTGGACGGTCGCGCCCGAGGCGGCGAAGCGGGCCTGATCCCACTTGGCCGGCCCCATGTTTCCGCGCGCGTTGTTGGAAAAGGCGTAGGGCTCGGTCGGCATGCCGAAGGGGTTGGTGGTCATCCGCCCGTCGCCGTTGACGTCGTGAAAGGCGCGCACGGCGTAGTCGCCGTCGGGCAGGCCGTCGAAGGCGGCGGTGCGCTGGCCGGCGGCCACGTCCACGACCGCCTGACGCACCGACCGGCCCTCGTCATAGGCGGCCTGGCTGTCGAACAGGGCGACCATGATCCGGCCGGTCTCGGCGCCCGGCTCGAACGTCACGGACAGATCGGCGGCCAGGGCCGGGGCGCTGGCCAGGCCGGCGGCCAGCAGGCCCAGGGCGGGAGTGAGAAAGAGGGAGGCGGTCTTCATGGCGGGCGTCCTTGGCGAAGGCGGCGCCGTTCCCCATGAGCGGCGGCCGTCGATGGGCGGACCCTGGCCCGACGCCGCCCGCCCCGCCATCGCCGTTGCGGCGACGGCCGCGGCGCCTTCGCCAACGACCGCCCCCGTCCGTTCACGAAGCGCGAACGGACGCCCGCCTCAGCCCTTGGAGCGTCGGCGGCCCACGGCGCCCATGACCCGATCGGCGATGGCCTCGGCGTGCTTCTGGGTGAAGGCCAGGGCGGCGGGGTTGCCGCGCCGGGCGCCGACGGTGTCGGCCACGCGCGCGCCGCGTTCGCCGATCGGCTGGGGCGCGCCCGTGGTGGTGTCCATCGCCGTCTGGTGCTCGATCTCGGCGTTCAGCTCGGCCCCCATCAGGATCACCTGCACCGAGATCCAGGTCCACAGCAGGAAGCCCATCATCGCCGCCAGCGGGCCGTAGCTGTCGGTGCGCACGAAGTTGGTCAGATACCAGCTGAACAGGAAGGAGATGGTCAGGCTGATCACGGCGGCGAAGATCGCGCCCGGCGTCAGCCAGCGCCAGCGCGCCTTCTGCCGGCACGGGCCGAACCGATAGATCAGGGTCAGGGCGGCGACATAGCCCAGGAACAGCAGCGGCCAGCGCAGCGGCGCGAACAGGCCCCATTCCTCCTGCAGGCCGAACAGCCGCACCACCACCGGCACGCCCACCACCAGGGCCGAGGTAAGCAGCACGGCCAGGATGGCGCCGACCGTGAACCCCAGGCACAGCAGGTTGTAGCGGACGATGTTGCGCCGCTCGACCTCGTGATAGGCGATGTTCAGCCCGTAGAAGAGCACCTTCACCGCGCCCGAGGCGCTCCACAGCGACAGGGCCAGGGTCCAGATCAGGGTGAAGGTCAGCTGGCTGTTGGAATTCTCGGCCAGCCGCTGCATCTCGCCGCCCAGGAACTGGGCGATGCTGCCGGGCAGCAGGGCGTAGAGAAACTGCAGCCGCCCCCAGGCGTCCGCCGGATCGGCGAACAGGCCGTAAAGGGTCACGAACGTCCCCAGCAGCGGGAACAGCGACAGCAGGGTGAAGAAGGTCACGCCCCCGGCGACGAAGCCGACCCGGTCGCCCAGATAGGCGGCGCCGGTCCGCCACAGGATGTCGACCCAGCCCTTGCGCGGAATATGCTCGGGACGCTGGGCCATGCGGCCGCGGCCGGGCTCCTGGGCGTCATAGTCCTCGGGCGTGGGGTCCTTGGGCGGCAGGGGTTCGGGCCGGGGCGCCCTCAGCTCGACCCCGACCTTGTGTCCCTGGCTGTAGAGCAGGTGCGCCGCGCCGGCGCCCGCCGCCAGGCCGCCCAGCGCCGCCCCGGCGAATTTCCACAGCCGGCCGCCGCCGCCCCCTCCCTTCGCGCCCGGGGCGGAAAGGCGACGGATCAGGGCGGACAGGGGCGGACGAGACGGCTTGGCCATGGCGAGGCCAACGGCCAGCCCGCCCCCGCGTTCCGCGCCGCTTGCAATCCGCCCGTCGAAACCCCAATCACCCGGACATGACCGACCCCTTGACCCCAAAGCCCGCCGACGCCACCCCGACCCTGCTGACCGTGTGGAAGGCGGCCCAGGCCCGCCTGAAGGAAGGCCGCATCGACAGCCCGGCCATCGACGCGCGCCTGCTGCTGGAGGCGGCCGCCGGGGCCAGCCGGACCGACATCCTGACCGACCCCTACCGCGCCGTCGCCGACGATCAGCGCCAGGCCTATGAGGCGATGGTCGAGCGCCGCCTGCGCCGCGAGCCGGTGTCGCGCATCCTGGGCAAGAAGGGGTTCTGGAAGATCATGCTGAACGTCACGCCCGACGTGCTCAGCCCGCGCCCGGACACCGAGACCCTGCTGGACGTGGCCCTGCTGGCCTTCGCCCCGCACGAGGCGTTCAGCGTCATCGACCTGGGCACCGGCTCGGGCGCCATCCTGCTGGCCCTGCTCAGCGAGCGCACGGCGGCGACCGGCGTCGGGTCCGACATCTCGTCGGAGGCCCTGGCGGTGGCGCGCGAGAACGCCGCCAACCTGGACCTGAACGGCCGGGCGACCTTCCTGCGCACCGAATGGGCCGCCGGCTTCGGCGACCACAGCTTCGACCTGGTGGTGTCCAATCCGCCCTACATCCCGACCGACCACATCGCCGGCCTGGACCCCGAGGTGCGCGACCACGACCCGCACCTGGCGCTGGACGGCGGGCCGGACGGGCTCCAGGCCTATCGCGACCTGGCCCCCGAGGTGATGCGCATCCTCAAGCCCGGCGGCGTCTTCGCCGTCGAGATCGGCTGGGACCAGGGTCCGCAGGTCAAGGCCCTGTTCGAGGCGGCGGGCTTCGCCGACGTCAAGGTGGTCAAGGACCTGGCCGACCGCGACCGCGTCGTCACCAACGGCCCCGATCCGCGCGTCAATCCGATCCCGCAGGCGGAAGGCTAGGCGCGCATCGCCTCGACCGCCGCGACCAGGCGGTCCAGGTCGGCGGGCGTCGACAGGCGGTGGTCGCCGCCCGCGATCAGGTCCAGCCGCACGTCGCCGCCCGTCAGCCGCTCGACCAGCTCGACCTGATGCCGCCACGGCACCACGTCGTCGTCGCGGCCCTGCAGCACGTGGACCGGCGCGGCGATGTCGATCGCGCCGTCCAGCAGCAGCCAGTCGCGCGCCTCCTCGAACAGGCGGCGCGTCAGGACGTATTCGCCCAGCCCCTCCTCCACGATCAGGGTCTCGCCCTCGCGCAGGATGGCCTGACGTTCGTGGTCGGCCAGGCCCGGCCACATCAGCCGCTGGGTGAAGTCCTGGGCCGGATTGACAAGCACAAGGCCCTTCACGCGCTCCGGCCGCGCCAGGGCCAGCAGCAGGGCCACCCAGCCGCCCATCGACGATCCGACCGGGAGCACCGGCCCTTCCAGGCTGTCGACCAGGGCGACGGCGTCCTCGCGCCAGCGGCCGATCGTCGCCCGCCTCCAGTCGCCGGAGGACCGGCCGTGGGCGAAGTGGTCGTAGCGGACATAGTTCCAGCCGCGCGCGCGCCGCCCCATCCAGCGCCACGGCCTTGGTCCCCTCCATGTCCGAGCGGAAGCCGCCGATCCAGACCACGGTCGGGCCCTCGCCGTCGACGCGCTTGAAGGCGAGCGTTTCGCCGTCGGGGCGGGAGAGGTAATGGATGTCGGTCATGGCGCCCTTGTGCCCCGACTCCGCGCCTTCGTCATCCTCGGGCTTGACCCGAGGATCGGGCGTGACGCACACGGATGGGCAGCAGGCGGCTTCGGCCGTGAACCCGCCCGGCGTCTTTCGCGCCGCGCCCCCGATCCTCGGGCTTGACCCGAGGATGACGGAAGAAGCGATGTCCGCACCCTCCCAGCCGTCCCAGGTCCTGTTCGTCACCTCCAACCGCATCGGCGACTGCGTCATCTCGTCGGGCGTGATCCGCGAGATCGCGCGCCAGCTTCCGGGGGCGGCGATCACCGTCGCCTGCGGCCGCCCGCCCGCGCCCTTCTTCCGGTCGGCGCCCGGCGTGGTCCGCACCATCGTCCTGGACAAGAAGAAGATGGCCGGCCACTGGCTGGACCTGTGGAGACAGGTCGTCGCCACGCGCTGGGACCTGGTCATCGACATCCGCGGCTCGGCCCTGGCCTATCTGGTCCCGGCCAGGCGGCGCATCGTCTATAACCGCTCCTGGGAGACCGGCCTGCGCAAGGTGGAGATGGTGTCGCGCCTGATGGGCGCCGACCGGCCGCTGGATCCCGAGATCTTCCTGGACGACCGGGCGCGCGCCGAGGCCGCCGCCGTCATCGACCCGCAGCTGGCCGGCGGGTCCGGCCCCGGCCCCATCCTGGCGCTGGCCCCCATCGCCCACCAGCCCGGCAAGAGCTGGCCCGCCGACCGCTGGGGCGCCCTGGTCGAAAGGTTGAAGGCCGAGCCGCGCTTCGACGGCTGGCGCTTCATGCCCGTGGGCGGCCCCGGCGACCGGCCCCCGGCGACCCCGGCGCTGGAGGCGGCCGGTCCTCGCGGCATCGACTTCGTCGGCAAGGGCGACATCCTGGCCTCGGCCGCCGCCATCGACCGGGCGACCCTGTTCGTGGGCAACGACTCGGGCCTGATGCACGTCGCCGCCGCCCTGGGCCGGCCGACGCTGGGCCTGTTCGGCCCGACCGAGTGGTGGCTGTACGGGCCGTGGGGCCCCCGGACGGCGACCGTCGCCTCCAACGAGACGCGCGGCCAGTTCGCGCCGATCGAGGACCTGAGCGTCGATCACGTCTTCCAGGCCGTGCTGCAGCTGCACGACCAATATGTCGCCGGCGCGCCCTCCACCCCGACGACGCCTTGAAAATCCGGCCTTTCGCGGCCATATTGCCGGCCTTGAGGGGAACGCGGCGCTCAGCCGCGCGCTTCCGCTCATCGAATTGCAAGCCTTCATCGACCACATAAGGAAACGACGCCCATTCGCCGTCCCATGCAAGCGCCGCCCGTGAAGGACGGGCCGCGTATGAACCAGGAAATCCGCTCCCCCGCGTTCTGCTCATCGATCAGAACGGCGAAAAGCAGGAGTCATGCCGACCTCCGCCGCCCTCGAGGCCGCCGAGGAGGCGGGCATGGATCTGGTCGAGATCGTCGCCACCGCCGACCCGCCCGTGGCCAAGATCCTCGACTACGGCAAATCCGTTTCCAGGAACAGAAGAAGAAGGCCGAGCAGCGCAAGCGTCAGAAGGTCGTGGAGCTGAAGGAGATCAAGCTCCGCCCCAACATCGACACCCACGACTACGAGGTGAAGACCAAGGCGATGACGCGCTTCTTCGAGGAAGGCGACAAGGTCAAGGTCACCCTGCGCTTCCGCGGCCGCGAGATGGCGCACCCCGAACTGGGCATGAAGCTGCTGAACAAGGTCCAGGCCGACTTCGACGAGGTGGCCAAGGTCGAGTTCGCGCCCAAGATGGAAGGCCGCCAGATGATCATGATCCTGGCCCCGCGCTGATCGCGATCCGCCGCCGAACAATGGACGCCCCGGTCGAAAGGCCGGGGCGTCTTGCTTTCGATCGGGCCTTCGCGTAGAAGCCGCGCCTTCGCGTACCGAACCGCCGGGCGAACAGGCATGCCTGGGCGGTTCTTAAACTCTGGAGAGACACCCCCCAACGGGCTCAAGCAGCCCGAAGGGCGGCAGCCCCTCCAAAAAGGAGACTGAAATGCCGAAACTGAAGACCAAGTCGGGCGCCAAGAAGCGCTTCAAATTCACCGCGTCGGGCAAGGTGAAGGCCGGCGTGGCGGGCAAGCGTCACCGCTTGATCAGCCACAATTCCCAAGTACATCCGCCAGAACCGCGGCACCGCCGTCATGGCCGACGCCGACGCCAAGAAGATCAAGTCCTACATGCCCTACGCCTAAGGCGCAGGCATCGACCTCTTCTCACCGCATCGAATTTGAACTGACGCCCCTGAAGAAGTGAGCTGCCGCGCAGCGAACGTAGGGGCTTCCCGAAGGGAAATGACATCATGGCTCGCGTCAAACGTGGCGTAACCTCGCACGCCAAGCACAAGAAGGTTCTGGAACAGGCCAAGGGCTTCCGGGGCCGTCGCAAGAACACCATCCGCACGGCCAAGGCCGCCGTGGACCGCGCCGGGCAATACGCCTATCGCGACCGCCGCACCAAGAAGCGCAACTTCCGCGCCCTGTGGATCCAGCGCATCAACGCGGCCGCCCGCGTCGAAGGCTTCACCTACAGCCAGTTCATCCACGGCCTGGGCAAGGCCGGCATCGAGCTGGACCGCAAGGTCCTGGCCGCGATCGCCGCCGACGCGACCGGCTTCAAGGCCGTCGCCGACAAGGTCCGCGCCGCCCTGGCTTAAGGTTCGCCCAGGCCGCGCGCGGCGCGCGCCTGGCGGACACGCCGGCTCAAGCCGCGAGCGACCGCGTCGCGCGTACAGCGAAAAGTCCGACGCCCGCTCCGGTCTCCGGGGCGGGCGTCGTTCGTTTCAGGCGGCCGCGGCGACCGGCGCGTCGCCGGCCTCGGCCAGGACCAGGCGGATGGCGTTCAGCAGGGCGTCGGGCTGGATCGGCTTTTGCGCCACGCCGTTCATGCCGGCGGCGACGTAATCGGCCTCGTCGCGCTCGTCGGCGTTGGCGGTCAGGGCCAGGATGGGCAGGCGCGCCTGGGGTCCGGGCAGGGCGCGGATGGCGCGCGCGGCGCTGACGCCGTCCATCACCGGCATCTTGATGTCCATCAGCACCAGGTCGAAGTCGCGGGCCTGCACCGCGGCCAGCGCCTCGGCCCCGTTCTCGGCCATTTCGGCCGAGCAGCCGAACATCTCCAGCAGCTTGCCGGCCACGAAGCGGTTGGCCGCATTGTCGTCGACCACCAGGACGTGCAGCGTCTCGTGCGGCGTGGGCTCGGCGGGCGGGGCCGCGGCCGGGGCGGCGTCGGCGGCGCAGGCCGCCAGCGGCAGCGTCACCTGGAACCGCGCCCCGCCCTGGGGCGAGGTGGAAAGGCCGATCGTCCCGCCCATCCGCTCGGCGATCTGGCGGCAGATGGCCAGGCCCAGGCCCGCGCCGGCGCCCTCGCGCCCGGCCTTGCCGGTGTTGAACGGCTCGAAGATCGTCGCCGCGGCCGCGGGCGGCACGCCGGGGCCGCTGTCGTCCACGGTCAGTTCGACCGCCTGGCCCTGGGCGTCGGGGCGACGCCGGATCGTGGCGACGACCTCGCCCTCGTGGGTGAATTTCAGGGCGTTGCCGATCAGATTGTTCAGAAGCTGCTTCAGCCGCATCCCGTCGGCCATGACCCAGGACGCGTCCGGCAGGTCCGCCTCGATCCGCAGCGTCAGGCTCTTTTCCTCGGCCCGCGCCCGCCACAGGGCGTCGATGTCGCGGGCCAGCACGCCCAGGTCCAGCGGCTCCTCCTCCAGGGTCAGCATCCCCGCCGAGGCGCGCGACATGTCCAGCGCGTCGGTCAGCAGCCGCAGCAGGCTCTGGCCGGAATCGATGACGGTGCGGACATAGGGCCGCAGCTCCTCCTGCTCCAGCTTCTTCTCCATCAGCGCCGCCACGCCCAGCACCCCGTTCAGCGGCGTGCGGATCTCGTGGCTCATCACCGCCAGGAACTCGGACTTGGCGCGGCTGGAGGCGACCGCCTCGGCCTCGGCCAGGGCCAGGTCGCGGGCCAGGGCGCTCATGGCCTCGGCGCGCTGTCGGTGGACGGCCGCCCCGGCCTGGACGATCTGCAGCGCCGTGCCCACGCCGACGTAGCGCCCCCTCGACACCACGATGAAGCCGCTGAGCAGCGCCCCCAGCTGCGCCGCGCCATAGGCCTCGAAAAAGGATTCCGCGCTGGTCGAGGCGTCCGCGATCGGCGGGTCGCGATCCATCAGGCTCTCGGCGGGCTTGCGCGCATACAGGGCGCGGCCGAACTCGGCCGCCATGCGCAGGGTGAAGGCGTTGCGCTCGATCAGGCCGACCGGGCGGCCGTCGCCGTCCACCACGGCCAGCGCCAGGGTGTTGGGCTCGGCCTGGAATCGCTCGAACACCTCGGCCCCGGGCGTGCCCAGGTCCAGAGGCGGGATCATGTCGACGAAATCACCGATCAGCGGCATCCGGGCCCTCCCTGCTCGAAAGGCCGTCTAACCGTTGAAATTTAACGCCGGCTTTGCCGTTCGTGAACCTTTCGCGGCGGGTTTTCGACAGATGATCCGCCTTCGGATCAAACACGTCCCGCCTTGCGGCGCGCCCGCCACGGGCTAGGGTGCCGCCATGAGGATTTCCGCCGCCCTGTCCGCCCTTGTCGCACTGGCCCTGGCGCTCGGCCTGGCGCGCGCGGCCGACGCCCAGGACCGGCGCGTGGCCGTCACCTTCGACGACCTGCCCTATCAGGCCGCCGACGCCGCCCTTTGCGATCCGGCCAGCCTGATGCGGCTGACCACGGATTTCGTCGAGATGCTGCGGCCGCTGGACACCCACGCCACGGCCTTCGTCAACGAGGGGCGCGTCTGCGCCCCGACCCGCGCCTCGACGCTGGCGCGGGCGCTCGACCTCTGGCTGGACGCGGGTCTGGACCTGGGCAACCACACCGCCGACCACGTCAACATCCACGACATCGCCGCCGACGCCTATCTGGCGAACGTGGACGCCGGCGCCCCCGTCGCGCGGTCGGTGCTGGAGGCGCGGGGGCGTCGCCTGCACTGGTTCCGCCACCCCTTCCTGTTCACCGGCGAAACCCCGGAAAAGCATGACGCCATCGCCGCGGGCCTGGCCGCGCGGGGCTATGACGTCGCGCCGGTGACGATCGACAACAACGACTGGATGTTCGCCGACGTCTATCGCAAGGCCGAGACGCTGGGCGACGCCGACCTGATGCGCCGCATCGGCGAGGCCTATGTGGCGCACATGACCACGGTGCTGGACTTCTTCGAACCCTACAGCGCCGAACTGGCCGACGGGCGCGAGCCGGCGCAGGTTCTGCTGCTGCACGCCAACAGCCTGAACCAGGCCTTCTATCCGCGGATTCACGCCCTCTATCTGGCGCGCGGCTATCGCTTCGTGACCCTGGATGAGGCCTTGGCCGACCCGATCTACGCCCGCCCGGACGCCTATGTCCGCGCCAACGGGATATCCTGGCTGCACCGCTGGACCCACACCGAGGGCCGCCCGATCCGCTGGGAGCCCGCGCCCCCGGCCTGGATCGTGGCCGCCAACAAGGCGCCCGCCGCCGATCTCGCGGCCATCGCCGCCGCGCCCTGAACGCGCGTTGAAGGGTGACGAAGGCGCGATCGCCCGCTAAGGCACAGCGCAAATGACCGATCTCGCCCAACTCGAACTCGACCTGATCAACGCCATCGGCTCGGCCGAAAGCGTCGCCGCCGTGGAGGAGGTGCGCGTCGCCGCCCTCGGCAAGTCCGGCTCCGTCTCCGGCCTGCTGAAGGGAATGGGCGCGCTCAGTCCCGACGCGCGCCGCGAACAGGGCCCGCTCATCAACGGCCTGCGCGACCGGGTCTCGGCCGCCATCGCCGCGCGCAAGGCCGAGCTTGAGGCCGACGAACTGGATGCGCGCCTGCTGGCCGAACGGGTCGACCTGACCCTGCCGCCCCGCCCGCGCCGCAAGGGCGGGGTCCACCCGACCATGCAGGTGATGGACGAGATGGTCGCCATCTTCGCCGAGATGGGCTTCGCCGTCGCCGAAGGCCCGGACGTCGAGGACGACTTCCACAACTTCACCGCCCTGAACTTCCCGCCCAAGCATCCGGCGCGGGAGATGCACGACACCTTCTTCCTGAAGCCCGATCCCCAGACGGGCGAGCGCAAGGTGCTGCGCACCCACACCAGCCCGGTGCAGGTCCGCACCATGATGTCGCAGCAGCCGCCGATCCGCATCATCGCGCCGGGCCGCACCTTCCGTAAGGATTCGGACGCCACCCACACGCCGATGTTCCACCAGATCGAGGGTCTGGTGATCGATCGCGACATCCACATGGGCCACCTAAAGACGACGCTTCAGACCTTCATCGGCCGCTTCTTTGAACTGGACGAGGTCCAGGCCCGCTTCCGGCCGCACCACTTCCCCTTCACCGAGCCGTCGGCCGAGATGGACATCCGCTGCGACCGGTCGGGCGGCCAGCTGACGTTCAACACGGGCGACGACTGGCTGGAGATCCTGGGCTGCGGCATGGTTCATCCGAACGTGCTGAGCGCCTGCGGCCTGGACCCGAACGAATGGCAGGGCTTCGCCTTCGGCATGGGCGTCGATCGCCTGGCCATGCTGAAGTACGGCGTGCCCGACCTTCGCCCCATGTTCGACGCCGACACGCGCTGGCTGGCGCACTACGGCTTCTCGGCCTTCGCGGCCCCCAACCCTGCGAGCGGACTGTCCTGATGGCTCCCAATGCGAAGTTCGACCCGAAGGCCAAGGTCTTCGAAAACATCCAGATTTCGTTCCACGACCTGCACCGCGCCACGGTCGAAGCCGGCGACGGCGTCACCCTGACCGGCCGCACCTTCCGTAACTGCATCCTGGAAGGGCCGGCGCTGATCCTGGTCCTGCCCGGCACCCGCTTTGACCGCACCAGCTTCGGCGTGGACGACATTCGCTCGATCCTGTTCCGCCCCGTGGACGAACGTCGCGCGATCGGCGCAATCCCGGTCGCAGACTGCCTGTTCGAACAGTGCACCTTCGGCGTGGTCGGCTTCACGGGCCATCCGAACTTCATCGACGCCATGATCAACGAGTTGGGCCGACCGCAGACGCTGGGCGGAAACGCATGAAATTCACCCTCTCCTGGCTCAAGGACCACCTCGAGACCGAGGCGGACGTCCACCGGATCGCCGAGGCCATGACCATGGCCGGGCTGGAGGTCGAGGAGGTGCTCGACCCCGCCGCCAAGCTGGCCCCCTTCACCGTGGCCAAGATCGTCTCGGCCGAGCGTCACCCCAACGCCGACCGGCTTCAGGTCTGCCAGGTCGAGACCGTCGACGGCATGAAGGAGATCGTCTGCGGCGCGCCCAACGCGCGCGCGGGCCTGACGACCATCTACGCCCCCATCGGCGCCTATGTGCCCGGCCTGGGCGTGACCCTGGTGGAAAAGCCGGTGCGCGGCGTGGTGTCCAACGGCATGCTGTGCTCGGCCGCCGAGCTGGAGCTGGCCGACGACAGCGACGGCATCCAGGAGCTGCCGCCCGAGATTCCGGTCGGAACCCCAGTCGCCGGCCTGTTCGGCGCCGAACCCGTCATCGACTTCGAGGTTACGCCCAACCGCCCCGACTGGCTGGGCGTGACCGGGATCGCCCGCGACCTGGCCGCCGCCGGCGTGGGCAGGCTGAAGCATTTCGACATCGCCGTGGTGCGCGGCGGCTTCCCTTCGCCCGTCTCGGTGCGGATCGAGGCGTCCGAGATGTGCCCGGTCTTCGCCGGGCGCGTGATCCGGGGCGTCCGGAACGGCCCGTCGCCGGCCTGGCTGCAGAAGCGCCTGACCGCCATCGGCCTGCGCCCCATCAACCGCCTGGTCGACGTCACCAATCTGATCGCCTACGACCGCGCGCGTCCGCTGCACGTCTATGACCTGGCCAAGCTGTCGGGGCCCGAGATCGTGGTCCGCGCCGGCCAGGTCTCGGCCCAGACCGGCGAGGCGGAACATCTGATCGCCCTGGACGGCAAGACCTATGCCGTCCAGCCCGCCGATTGCGTCATCGCCGACGCCGCGGGCGAACGTCCCATCGGCCTGGGCGGCGTCATGGGCGGGGAATCCACCGGCTGCGACGACGACACCGTCGACGTCTTCCTGGAAAGCGCCTGGTTCGAGCCGCTGGTCATCGCCCAGACCGGCCGCGTCCACGCCATCCACTCCGACGCCCAGTACCGGTTTGCGCGCGGCGTCGATCCGGCCTCGGTCACGCCGGGGCTGGAGCTGGCGACCCGCCTGATCCTGGACCTGTGCGGCGGCGAGCCGTCCGAGATCGTCTATGTCGGCGAACCGCCCGCCAATCCGGCGCCGATCGCCTTCGATCCGGCCCATGTGAAGCGGCTGACGGGCATGAGCCTGGCCGACGACCGCATCGGGACCATCCTGGGCCAGTTGGGCTTTTTGGTTCAGGCCGCGCCGGAAGGCCAGGCCCAGCCCTGGATCGTCACCCCGCCGTCGTTCCGCCGCGACGTGGACGGCCCCGCCGACCTGGTCGAGGAGGTCGCCCGCATCGAGGGCTTCGACCGCCTGCCCGACACGCCCCTGCCGCCCGTCGCCCGCCCCGCCGGCGGCGTGCTGAACCCGCGCCAGGCCCGCGTGCGGACCGCGCGCCGGGCCCTGGCGGCCCTGGGCTACGCCGAGGCGGTCACCTGGTCCTTCACTAAGCAATCCACCGCGGCCCTGTTCGGCGGCGGCGATGAGACGCTGGTGCTGGAAAACCCCATCGCGGCCGACCTGGACTGCATGCGGCCCTCGGCCCTGCCGAACCTGATCCAGGCGGCGGCCAGGAACGCCGCGCGCGGCTTCGCCGAAGCCGCCCTGTTCGAGATCGGCCCGATCTATCTGGGCGACGGGCCGAACGATCAGCGCACCGTCGTCGCCGCCCTGGTCGCGCCCCACGCCGCGCGCCATTGGGCCGGGGCGGGCGAGGACCCGCTGTTCGCCCTGAAGGGCGACCTGACCGCCCTGCTGGAAGAGATCGGCGCGCCGGTCGCCTCGCTGCAGTTGGCGCAGGGGTCGAACCGCGACTGGTGGCACCCCGGCCGTTCGGCCCGCCTGCAGCTGGGCCCCAAGAACGTGATCGTCGAGTTCGGCGAACTGCATCCCCGCGTGCTCAAGGCGCTGGACGCCGACGGCCCGATGCTGGCCTTCGAGATCGTGCTGGACACCGTCCCCGAACCGCGCGGCAAGGGGTCCAAGGCGCGCGGCCCGGCCGACCTGGCGACCCTGATGCCGCTGACCCGCGACTTCGCCTTCGTGGTCGAGGACGCCAAGCCCGCAGGCGACCTGGTCCGCGCGGCCGCCGGCGCCGACAAGGCCCTGATCGCCGAGGTGCGCGTCTTCGACGTCTATCGCGGCAAGGGCGTGGACGACGGCTTCAAGTCCGTCGCCCTGGAAGTCGTCCTCCAGCCCCGCCAGGCGACCCTGACCGACGCCGAGATCGAAGCCCTGACCGCCAGGGTCGTCGCCGCGATCGAAAAGCAGGGCGGCAGGCTGCGGGCGTGAGGCGCTGATCGAAGGCGGCTTTCGGACGCGATCCCGAAGGCCGCCTTCGACCCATTGCGGCGTTAAACGGCAATAGCCTTATTCTGCAACGACTGGAGGACGGCGAGAGCCTTCGCCGATGAAGAGGCAAGCACAAACACATGGTCGTGGTGAAACGCCGCGACCATGTTGCAAGCAATACCCTCGTTAGCCAGCGCCGAAGCCACTGCTGCGGTTAGTCCTACGCCCTCTAAGGCAGAGAACACCTCCAGCACAATCTGCTGCATCGGGGGTGAAGGGGAAGACCGTGTTGCGCTGCGGCAGCTTCACGCAGAATCAGAGTTGCTCCCTCGTCTTCTCTGAACAGCGACAGGCTCTCGCCCCAAAGCGCGGCGACTTCGGCGTCGCTTGTGATCGAACAAAAGCGATAGGTCTCCGCATCTAGGCGCGGGGTCATGCCGCGTAGCATGGCGCCGAGGTCGCTCAAGGTTGCGGTCTGAGCAGAAGGGTTCGTCATGATTAGAGCTCACCTCGCAAGCATTGATAGAGTAGCTGCGCTCAGTGTGTGCTCGACATCTTCATAGCGACCAAGCCGGCTACGATGAGGATCGCTGCAACGACCCGCATGATAGACAACTGCTCGCCCAGGATCGTCACGCCGACAAGAAACGCCCCCACAGCCCCGACACCGGTCCAGATTGTATAAGCGGTCCCAAGAGGCAGGGTCCGCATAGCCAACGACAACAAACCGAAGCTGCCTACCATGAAGGCGATGGTTCCGATGCTCGGCCACAGCCGAGTGAACCCATCGGACTGCTTCATTAGAAAGGCCCAGACAATTTCCAGAAGTCCGGCAGCGATAAGGTAAACCCAAGCCATTGGGCGTCCTCCTGATGTGACGCCGGGCCGTCCCGGACTTATACCCATAAGGGGGAGGACGTGGCCTCGCGATGCGCCACATAGTTTTGCGAGGGCCGCAGGTCAACCGCCGCTAACCACCCTTTTGCACGGTCGTGAGGTCGGTGTTCGGCGCTGCGCAATGGCCGAGAAAGGTCGTGACGTTTCCGACGACGCCGGGGGCGCCGTTCACGGTTGAGGCAGGCGGCGCCAGACATTGTTGGCGGGATCGATAAGGCTTAGCTTGTGCTTCGGTGGCGGGGGCTCGGGCCGATGAGTGCATTCGAATTCACGTTCGGTCTGGTGTCCCTGCTGTTGGGGCTCGGCTTTGCGCATCTGGCCAACAGCTTCGCCCTGCTTGTCATGGCCGGGCCGCGCGTGCGGTGGGACTGGCTTTCGCCGCTGGCGGCGCTCGCGTGTGTTCCAATCCGGGCTGATCTTTTGGTGGTACCAGTGGTCCATCAGGGATCAGGAGGTGACATTGGCGGCCCTGGCGGTGCGCGCCGTCGCGTGTCTGGCGATCTACGTCGTGTCGGTGGCGGCTCTGCCGGCGCCGGAGGGCGAGAGCACCGATCTGCGTGAGCGGTTCGAGAGCGGTCGGCGGCTGTTTTTCGGCGGGTTCGCCTTTTTCGTCCTGCTGGTCGGGGTGGTGACGCCTATCGTGCATCGGCTGATGACGCCCGGGAGCGACTGGCCGCTGCCTTGGGAGAACATCCTGTTCATCGCCCTCTGTGTCGCCTGTATTTTTGTAGGCAGGCGTTGGCTGCACGGTCTGGTGCTGCTCGTGTTGATCATTCCCCTGGCCCTGCAATGGCTGCCCCTGAGCATCGCGGGCTAGCTGTTCCTGCGCCACCTCCGTGGAGCCCGCGGTGGGCGCTGTGCGTCGTTCCGCGGGGTCGGTCGTGACGTTCGGCGCGGCCCCGGCGCGAAGTTCCGGGTCGTAGGGCAATGACCGCGATCGACCCGCTGGCGAGGTTCAGTGACCTTCGAGCAGGCTGACCGGATTGCCTTCCGGGTCTTTGAAGCTGCATAAGCGAAGCTGATCGAAACCGGGCACAAGTTCGGGTTCGTCGATCGCAACACCCGCTTGGCCCAGCCGCGCTATCTGATCGTCTAGATCGGTCACCATGATCGATATGGCGGTCGTGCTGCTGTCGTTGTTGTCTAGCACCTGAAAAAGCACGCCGTCTCTCAAGTCCCATTCATGGCAAGTCGGCATGGGGCGGCGATCCCACCGGCGTCCGAGAAAAGTCGCCCACCAAGCCGATTGAGCATCGAAGTCTTTGGCGTTGATACTGAGAAACACCTGAGCGACCTTCATGCGATCCTCCAGCTGCTGCTTCGGGGTAACGACGGGCTTTTTCAGTCGTTCCACTGTGACGATACGTCCATTCCCCAGTCCGCTGTTCACCCATAAGCTGAAGTTCGGAGCATCCGATCTCCGGACGGATGGCCGATATCCGCTTTCAGCGCCGAAACCTTTGACCGAAATCGACCCATTGCGGACCTTTCGGTGAAAATCGATTTGGTCGATGACTAAGGCGCAGCCGCCCTGCCGCTGGATTGAAGCTGGTAGTTGCTCTGTTGCTGGACAAGCAAAGGGGCCAAAGTTTCGTCCGGCATCAAGAAGCCGACGATTAACCCTGCCGAACCATTTTCGAACGGATGATCGCAGCTACCGCGCGCCTTCAACCTAAGCGTCACGATCGCTCGGTCGAAATCGCCTGCTACCACGCGGCGAACGCGCGCCGTCAGCCCGTTAAGGTAAAGGCTGTCGTCATCTTCAGGCTCAATTTCCACGTCCAGAGCGATGGCCCCAGCAGGCAGCATTGGAGGAGCAGCCGAATGGACCAGAGCGCGATGATTGCCGATCCAACGACACGCTGATGCTGGATTCGCGAAGCCGACGAGCCCTGCGACAACTATAGCGGCGATCAACTTCACCGGTGGTACTCCATCTTGCAGATGTGACACCGTCAATGGCGGCTACCCACCCCTAGCTGAAGATGGTCAGCTCTCCACCCGGACAGCGGGGGCCGCTTTCGGGTCTGAAGCCTAGGCCGAAATCGACCCGTTTGAGACATCGGGTCAGCGATCAAACGCCATTCGTGATCTCGGCGATGAAGCCATCGATTACACCCGCCCCAAACTCACCAGCTATGCGCGCCACTACCAATGCGAGAAAGATCAGAGCAGCCGTCTTGAGGGGTTTGTCGCCCAATGGAGCCAACACGGCTTTCATCTCTCGTCTCCAGTTTCTGACGGCAAAGACTACTTAGGGCGCAAGTCTCCTGTCCACCCGTTGCAGACTCGTGCGACGTCGGCGCCCCACCCCTCCAATCCGCCCCCCGTAAGGTCCGGTTAACCTTGAAGCCGCAAGGCTGCCGCAAAGGTCGGGGACGGTGCAGCGAAGACCGGCGCGCCAGCCGGCCGTCCTCTCGCCGCCTCTCGGAGCGTCCCCCATGCATCGCCGCCAAATGATCCTTTCCGGCCTCGCGACCGCCGCCGGGGCCTCGTCTCTGACGGCCTGCGCCTCGGCGCCGGCGCGCGATCCCAACTATCCGATCCGTTCGGACCAGAACGCCCAGGCCTACACCTTCGACGAACTGGTCGCGGCCGGCTCGCGCGAGCTGGGCATCGCCGCCGAGGTCGTGGGCGGCGCCATCGAGCGCGTCTTCGCCGATCAGGGCGACCGCCCCACCGCCTATATCGCGGGCGAGGAGGGTTCCGGCGCCGTCGTGGTCGGCGCCCGCTACGGCCGCGGCGCGCTGCACATGAAGGATCTCAGCGCCTCGCAGGAAGTCTTCTGGCAGGGCGCCTCGATCGGCTGGGACTGGGGCGGCAACGCCAGCCGGGTCTTCACCCTGGTCTATGGCCTGTACCACCCCGACATGATCTATCGCCGCTATCCGGGGGTCGAGGGGTCGGCCTATCTGGTCGCCGGCCTGGGCGTGAACTATCAGCAGGCGGACGGCATCGTCCTGGCCCCCATCCGCACCGGCGTGGGCCTGCGCCTGGGCGCCAACGTCGGCACCATGAGCTACAGCCGCCAGCGCAACCTGCTGCCGTTCTAGGCCGAACGCTTGGCGGCCAGGGTGACCGCCTCGATCTTGTTGCCGTCGGGGTCGCGCACGAAGGCGCCGTAGTAGTGGGCGTCGTAGTCGGGCCGCAGGCCCGGCGCGCCGGCGTCCGTCCCGCCGTTCTCCAGCGCCGTGCGGTGGAACCGGTCCACCGTGTCGCGGTCCCGCGCTGCGAAGGCGACGTGGCCGCCGTTCCCGGCCGCGGCCTCGCCGCCGTCGGACGGCGTCTCCAGGCTGAACATGATGTCGCTGACGCCATAGTCGACGGCCCGGTCGCTGCTCTGGATGCAGCGCCAGCCGACGACCGCCAGGACGGGATCGTAGAAGGCCTTGGCGCGGCGGGCGTCGCGCGTGCCGAACGAGACGTGGTGGATCATGGGGCGCTCCCTTGGCGGACGCCCCCTCAAGCCGTTCAGGCGGCCGATCGTTCCGGCGTCGGCGTCAGCATCGCGCCCAGCCCCTCGCGCCAGGTCGGATAGGCCGGCCTCCAGCCCAGCTCGGCCTTGGCCAGGGCGTTCGAGACCCGTTTGGAGTCCAGATAGAAGCGCCGCATGGCGTCGCTCACCGCCGGGTCGTCCAGGTCGATCTCGGGCGGGCGCGGCAGGCCCATGCGGGCGGCGGCCCACTCCATCACCACGTCCGCCGGCGCGGGCGCGTCGTCGGTCAGGTTGTAGGCCGCGCCGGGACGGGGCCGGTCCATCGAGGCGAACAGGCCCGAGACCACGTCGTCCACATGGATGCGATTGAACACCTGGCCGGGCTTCCGGACGATCCGGGCGGAACCGTCGCGCAGGCGGTCCACCACGCTGCGGCCCGGCCCGTAGAAGCCCGGCAGGCGGAAGATCTGCAGCGTCAGCCCCATGCCCCGCGCCCCGTCCAGCCAGTCGCGCTCGGCCCGCACGCGGCGCGCGCCCTCCAGGCTGGCGGCGTTCAGCGGCCCGCCCTCGAACACCCAGCCGCCGGCCCGGTCGCCATAGACGCTGGTGGAGGAGACATAGCCGATCCAGTCGGGCCAGGCGTCGCCCGCCAGCGGCCCCAGGGCGCGCAGGGCCGGGCAGCCTTGGGCGTCGGGCGCGGCCGTGACCAGGACCGCCGTGGCCGCTTCCAGCGCCGTCTTCAGCGCCCCGGCGTCGGCCGGATCCAGCGCCGCGACGCCCTCGGCCTCCAGGGCCCGGCGCCGTTCGGGGTCGCGAGACGTCGCCGTCGCCCGCCCGCCGCGCCGCAGCGCCTCGCGCGCCGCCGCCCGGCCCAGGTAGCCGCCGCCGAAAACCAGCAGGGACGGGGCGGAGGGGACGTCGGGCATGGCGAACACGGGCGAATTCGGACTTGGGATCAGGCGGACAGGGCGTGGGCGGATTGCGGCGGTTGCGGCCGCGCGTCCTGTTTCAGCGCCTCGGCCCGGCCGCAGTTCCAGGCCGAGACGCACGGGATGCGGCTCATCTCGGCCCGGTCGGCGTAGCGGCGCGCGATCTCGGTCACGTCCTGCATCAGCCCCTCCGCCAGGGTGATCGGCTTCAGGCCCAGTTCGCGGAACTGGTCGTTGGCGACCACCAGCTCGTTCTCGTCGGCCTCCTGGCGGGGATTGGGCACGTTGCGGATCTCGGCGCCGGTCATGTCGGCCACCATCCGGGCCAGGTCGCGCACCCGCCGGCTCTCGGTCATCTGGTTCAGGATCTTGACCCGCTCGCCGCGCTTCGGCGGGTTCTTCAGCGCCAGTTCGACGCAGCGCACCGTGTCCTGGATGTGGATGAAGGCCCGCGTCTGCCCCCCGACCCGTGCACCGTCAGCGGGTATCCGACCGCCGCCTGCATCAGGAACCGGTTCAGCACCGTGCCGTAGTCGCCGTCATAGTCGAACCGGTTGATCAGCCGCTCGTCCCTGCGGGTCTCCTCGGTCTGGGCGCCCCAGACGATGCCCTGGTGCAGGTCGGTGATCCTGAGCGCGTCGTTCCGGGCGTAGAACTGGAACAGCAGGGCGTCCTGCGTCTTGGTCATGTGATAGATGCTGCCCGGGTTCGGCGGGAACAGGATTTCCTGCTCGGCCGGGCCGTTGTCGGTGTCGACCGTGACCTTCAGATAGCCCTCGGGGATGCGCAGGCCGGCGGTGCCGTAGCCATAGACCCCCATGGTCCCCAGGTGCGCCAGGTGCACATCCAGCCCGCTGTCGACGATGGCGGCCAGCAGGTGGTTGGTGGCGTTTATGTTGTTGTCGACGGTGTACAGCTTGTGCCGCGCCGACTTCATCGAATAGGGCGCGGCGCGCTGTTCGGCGAAATGCAACACGCTGTCGGGCGCCAGGTCGCGGATCAGGGCGACCAGCCGGTCGAACTCCTTGCCGACCGTCATGTTGACGAAGCCGATCTCGCGGCCCGAGACCTCCTTCCAGGCCCTGATCCGCTCGCCCATGGTGCGGATCGGCGTCAGGGACTGGACCTCCAGCTCGTTGTCGATGTTGCGCCGGCTCAGGTTGTCCACGATCGTGACGTCCCACCCGCGCGCCGACAGATGCAGCGCCGTGGGCCAGCCGCAGAAGCCGTCGCCGCCAAGAACCAGGACACGCATGGGAATAGCCTTTCAACCGGATCGCGCCCTGCCTAACGCACCAGGGGCCGCACGGCAAAGCGCAGCGGTTTGACGCACGCCGGGCCGCGATCCGTCGAATACCCCTTGGAAAGCGCCGACGCACACGCTAAGTCATCGCTGTCTCCCACTCAAACGCAGCCTTGCGGGTCACGCGCCCGACTGTCCGCGTCTTGAGGCGACATGACGGTCGGCCCCGCAAAGGACCGGCGCACCATCGGGCGACGACGGCATTCCGAACACATCGACAATCGGGGATCGGCCCCGAGCGAGACGGAACGACGAAACGGACGGAACCCGGCTCTCGACGACCCGGCCTTCCGCCCCTGCACACGGTAGCGCGAATGAGAGATTTCAAGGGCATGAAGCGTCAGCGTGGACGCAACCGCAACAAGGCGGGGGCGAACAACGCGAACAACGCCAATCCCAACCGGTCCTGGGACTCGCAAGGTCCCGAGAACATCAAGGTCCGCGGCAACGCCCAGACCGTGTACGAGCGCTATCAGCAGCTGGCGCGCGACGCCGCCTCGTCCGGCGACCGCGTCCTGGCCGAGAACTACCAGCAGCACGCCGAACACTATTACCGCGTCCTCAGGGCGCTGCAGCCGCAGCGGTCCTTCTCCGACATCGCGGCGCGCGAACTGTCGAACCAGGGCTTCGACATCGACTTCGAGGACGAATCCGGCGCCCAGGCCGCCGCCTTCCTGGCCGCCCAGCAGGCCGCCGAGCGCCAGGCCCAGGAAGCGGCCGACCGCGCCGAACAGCGCGACCAGAACCGCGACCGCGACCAGGGTCGGGACCAGAATCGCGATCAGAACCGCGACCAGAACCGCGAAGCCGGCGACGACCGCGAACCCCGCGCCGAGGGCGAGGGCGGCCGGCGCGAAAGCCGGCGCGAACGGTGGGAACGCCGCCGCGAGGAACGCAACCGCCGCTTCGAGACCGCGTCCGACGATCAGGCCGAAGGATCGACCGACGGCCGGCCCGAGGCGCGCGACGCCGCCGCTTCGGATCAGGGCGCCCAGCCGCCCGCCCCCGCCCCTTCGGCGGACGCGGCGCCGTCCGGCGACGCGCCTTCGCCCGCGCGCGAGGAGGCCCCGGCCGAGCGGCCCCGTCGCGGTCGCCGTCCGGCCGCCGCCGCGCCGTCCGACGACGACGCGCCCGCCGCCCTTCCCGGCTTCCTGACCCGCGCGCCCGTCGCGACCGAGGCGGCCGCCGAGCAGGAGCCCGCCCCCCGCCGTCGCGCGCCGCGTCGTCGCAAGGCCGAGGTCGCCGACAGCGAGGGCTGATCGCAACCTCGACTGGCGTCTTCACCGAAACGCAACCCTTGCGCGCAATCCTCTCTCCGTGAGGTCCGGCGCGAGGGAGGCCGTCGATGGCAGCGTTGTGGAGCCTGTCGCGAGGACGCGGTCGCTCGGCGCCCCGTCCCGCCCCGCTCGGAGCTGACGCGGCCGAGGACGCCGCGCCGACGCAGGCCATCGCCCTGGCCCTGACAGGCCCTGGCCGCGACCGAGCGCGACCGCGACCGTCTGGCGGCCGAGGCGACGGCCCGCACCGCCTTCCTCCTGGCCCTGTTGGGACCTGCGGGGCCCGCTTCACACCCTTTCGGGCTTCGCCCAGCTGCTCGAGATCAACGCCGGCTCGGACCCGCTCAGCCCGCGGCAGACGCAGGCCGTGCGCGAGATGGCGCGCGCCGCCGCCGAACTGGCCGGACGCCTGGACGAGGCGGGGGCCTGCGCCGACGCCCATCGACCGCTGCCCCCCGGCCGTTCCGCGCCGCGTCGACCTGCGGCTGGCCGCGCGCCTGGCCTGCGACGGCCTTCACGGCCGCGCCCAGGCGGCGGGCGTCGAGCTGGAATGCGGTCCGCCGACGGCCGGCCTGTGCGCCCTGGCGGATCCGCAGCGGCTTCAGGCCGCGCTGCGCGCCCTGATCGACGACGCCCTGCGCCACGCCGCCCCCGGCGAGGTCGTGCGTCTGGATGTCGAACGGCGCGGCGACCGCATCCAGCTGACGCGGACGACCCGGACCCCGCCCGGACGCCCCCGGTCCCTGACCGACGCCGTCGACGCGGAGGGCCGGCTGCGCCCCGGCCTGGGCCTGGGCGCGGTTCAACGGCTGGCGGAATCGATGGGCGGGACCCTGGAGCCGTCGCGCGCCGCCCCCGGGCCGACGCTGCGCCTGAGCCTGCCCGCGGCCGAGGCCGCCTTACCCCGCCCCCGCATCCGGCTGGCCCTTTACGCCGGCTCGGGCCCGGCCGAATCGCCCTGCTGCGCCACGCCGCCGTCCGCATGGACTTCAGCCTGCAGGTGGCCGAGACGCCCGAGGCGGCCCTGACGCTGGCGCGGGCCCTGCGGCCGGACGTGGTGCTGGTCGACGCCGGCCCCGCGCCCAGGGCCGCCGCGCGGCTGCGGCGACGGCTGGCGGAAGTCCATGCGGACGGCCTTCCCCCGCCGGTCGTGGCCCTGACCGAGGCCGGCGCGGACGGCCGCGCGCCCGCCCTGCTGGCGGCCGGTTTCGACGCCCTTCTGGCCCGGCCGCTGGACCTCGAAGCCCTGGCCGAAACCCTGGCCCAGACCCTGACCCAGACCCTGGCCGCCCTGCCGTCCCGCGTCGACGACGTCGGTCGCGCCCTTGACGCGGAGGCCGCGCGCGAGGCCTAAGGAACGCTTCCGCCGCAAGGCCCGACGAACGGAGGCACCATGCGCCCCCCGCCCGGCATCTCCTGTCGCCCGCCCTGGTGGCGGCCCCCTGCTGGCGCTGGTCGCCGCCTGCGCCACCCCGCCGCCTCCGCCGCCGCCGCCGCCGCCCGCCAGCGCGGGCGCGGGCGGATCGTCCGGCGCGGTCCTCCGGGACTGGCGCGGCGTCGTGACCACGGCGGACCGCGACCGCTATCAGCGCCGCGACGCCGCCTGGCGCCTGGCGCTGGAACAGGCGCGCCGCCAGCCCGGCTCGGGCGACCTGGACGCCCTGGGCGAGCTGATCGATCCGGACGCCGCGCGTCCGGGCGTCCTGCCGCCCCCCGGCGACTATCGCTGCCGCACCGTCAAGCTGGGGTCCCAGGGCGGCGAGGACGGGCTGGGATATGTCGTCTATGGCTGGTTCGCCTGCCGCATCGAGACGTCCGCCCAGGGCCTGAAGTTCGTCAAGCTGACCGGGTCGCAGCGCCCCTCGGGCCTGCTGTTTCCCGAAAACGACCGCGAGATGGTGATGCTGGGCTCGATGGCCCTGGCGCAGGAGCCGGCCGCCAACGCCTACGGCCGCAACCCCGAGCGCGACCTCGTGGCCGTGCTGGAACGGATCGGCGAGGCGCGCTGGCGCCTGGTGCTGCCCTGGCCGCGCAACGAGTCCAACCTGGACCTGATCGAACTGCGCCCGGCGACCTGAGCTGACGGGGTCCGCCCGCCGCGCGGTGAACCCGAGCGAGGCTGGGCCGTTTGCCTGACAGTCCGTTGAGGAGACGCGTGATGCGCCGCAGCCCGACCGCCCTGATCTCCGTCCTGGCCCTGACTGCGGGGCTGGGCGTCGCCCTGGCCGCCTGCGGCGAGAACAGCCCCTCGACCCCGGCGGAGACGTCGCCGGCCGTCAGCGCCCCGGCCGCGGGCGTGCCGGGCCAGGCCGCGCCCCAGGCCGCCGCCACGCCCGAACAGGCCGCCGCGCCCGCCGCCGATGCGACGACGGCACCCGCGGGCGCCCAGGGCGGGACCGACGACTGGCGTCAGGTCGCCTCCGCCGCCGACGCCAGCCTGCTGGGGCGGCTCGACCAGGCGTGGCGGATGGCGCGGGCCGAGGCCGAGGACGCCGGCTTCGCCGACGAGGTGGAAAGGCTGGGCGCCCTGGTCGATCCCAATGCGGGCCTGGCCGGGCGGCTGCAGCCCGCGCCCGGAACCTATCGCTGCCGCACGATCAAGCTGGGCCGCCGGACCGAGGGCCAGGGGCTGGCCTATGTCGCCTATCCCTATTTCCGCTGCACGGTGGAGCTGACGCCCGGCGGCGACCTGTTCCTGACCAAGGCGACCGGCTCGCAGCGCACCCAGGGGCTGCTCTATCCCGACACCGACCGCCGCCTGGTCTATGTCGGCGCCCAGGCCTGGGGCGACGAGGCGCACTTCCCCCGCTACGGCCAGACGCGCGAGCGCGACCAGGTCGGGGTGTTCGAGCGGATCGGCGACCAGCGCTGGCGCCTGGTCCTGCCCTGGCCCAAGCAGGAGTCCAAGCTGGAGCTGCTGGAAGTCGTGCGGTGACGCGCGTCCCGTCGCGCCCCTTGTCGTTGGTCGTTGGGGTCGGTCATCCTGGCGTCGGTCGTGCTCCTGGCCGCCTGTTCGCCGGGCGAGGACGCCGCGCCCCAGGTTCACCAGACGGGCGCGCCGCCGCCCGCGGCCCTGTCGCCGGCGCCGTCCGGCCCGGTCGAGGGCGTCGTGGCCCAGGGCGACCGGGTCCTGATCGACGGCGACCGCCTGTTCCTGCCGGGATCGACCGAACTGTCGCCCCAGGCCGAACCCATGCTGCGCCGCGCGGCCGAGCTGATCGGGACCGGCGACGGTCCGCCCGTCGTCGTCACGGGCCGCGCCCTGACCCCATCCAGGCCGACGCCCTGGCCAAGGGCGCGGCCGAGGCCCTGTCCTACATCGGCGGGGCGCCCTTCTCGCGCCTGACGCCACGCGGCGTGGCCGACCCCGCGCCCGGCCGCCGCATCGTGATCACACCCGCGTCAGCCGCAGGTCCTGATAGTCGTAGCTGAAGTCGATGTCGGGGCTGACGCCCTTCAGCGTCGCCGTGGCCGGCTTGGCCGTCTGGATGGCGAAGGTGACGAAGGCGTCCTCCTCGCGCCTGTCGGGAAAGCGCGTGCGGAAGGTCTCGCCGTCATAGGGCTCCAGCGGCCCCTTCAGCGCGGGCGTGTGGGTGAAGTCCAGCCACAGCCCCTCGCCCCGCCGGGAGATGACGATGTCGCCGTACCACGGGTCGCGCCAGGTCCCGACATAGGCGTCCAGCGGCATGGACGGCGCCGCGCCCGCCCGCTGCTTGGCGTCGATCTCGGCGGCGGCGGCCAGAGACTTCTCGGTCCCCTCGGCCTCCAGCCGCTTGGAATCGGCGATCCAGTCGACGTCGACCTTGCCCATGACGATGTCGGCGATCCCCGAGCGCAGCGCGCGCAGCAGGAAGCTTTCCTCCGCATTGGAGAAGATGCAGAAGCCGGTCTTGCGCCCAGGGATCAGCACCGTCGCCGAAATGCCGCCGGGCGAACCGCCGCCGTGGCTGATCAGCCGCTCGCCGCGATAGTCCTGGACCTGGAACCCCATCGCATAGGTCGAGGCGATGGACCGGTTGGGCAGTTCCGCCGTCGGCCCGGCCGACGAGCCGACGATGATGTTGGGCTTCCACATCTCCCGCGCCGCGTCTTCCGAGAACAGGCGCGACCCGTCGGGCAGCACCCCTTCGTTCAGCCGCACCGCCATCCATTTGGCCCAGTCGGTCGGGGTGGTGCAGATCCCGCCCGCCGCCGCCGCCGAATCCCAGTTCCACACCTCGACGATCGATTGGGCGATGCGCGTCATGTCCCCCTGATAGCGCAGCGGCGGGCCCACCCGCCCGTGCGGCAGGGCCGATTTCGCCGGATCGGCCAGACGCGCCAGCGGAACCGTCTCGCTCATGCCCACGCGGTCCAGGATGCGGGTCTGGATGAAGTCTTCCCACGACCGCCCGGACACCGCCTCGATCACCGCGCCGGCGACCACGAACATCAGGTTGCAATAGTGATAGCGGGCGCGGAAGCCGTCCTCGATCGGCACGAAGGCGGCCTGGGCCACCACCTCGGCGCGGGTCCGGTCGCTGTTGGGCCAGAACAGCAGGTCGCCGGCGCCCAGGCCGAAGCCCGCCCGGTGGCTGATCGCGTCGCGCACCGTGACGTGCTCGCCGATATAGGGGGCCGACAGGCGGAAGTCCGGCAGATAGGTCTTCACCGGCGCGTCCCACTTCACCTTGCCCTCGTCGACCAGGATGGCCAGGGCGGCGGCGGTGACGTTCTTGGTGTTCGACGCGATGGCGAACAAGGTGTGTTCGTCCGCGGCCCCCGGCCGGTCCTGCGCCTTGACGCCATAGCCGCGCGCCAAGACCGTCTGGCCCTCGCGCACCACCGCCACGCCCAGCGCCGGCTGGTCCGGCCAGGCCGCCCGGCATTTCGCCACATAGGCGTCGACCGCCTCGGCCAGCGAGACGTCGTCGTTCGCCGCCTGCCCCCAGGAGGGGCGCGCCGCCAGCGCCGCGACGCCTCCTGAAACGAACAGGGCGGAACGGCGGGACAGACGAACGGACATGGCGACCTCGGAATGACGAAGGCCCACCTTAGAGGTTCGGGCGCGCTTCGCCAGCCTCAGCCCGTGCGCCAGCGGTGCAGGTGTTCCAGCACGTCGGCGACGATCTGCTCGCGGGTGAAGCCGGTGATGTCGCGCGGCCGGGGTCCGTCGTCCGACCGCGCCGACAGCCGCCATTCCATCGCCCGCTTGCGCTCCGGCGCGTCCAGCGCGGTCAGGGCCGGCCGGGGCCGCTCGCGCGCGGTCAGGCGGTAGTGGAAGTCGCGCCCCCCGACCACCGGCGCCGTCAGCGAGACGCCGTCCGCGTCGCGTTCCACCTCGGCGCCCAGCCCCTCGGCCGCCAGGCCCTCGCGGACGGTCTCCAGCGCGGGCGCGCCGTTGCGCTCGATCTGTCGGTCGATGTCGCGGCGGCTGGCCGGCGCCAGGATGCGCTTCAGCTGTTCGGCCAGCGGCGGCCCTTCGGTCTCGATGACCCGGCCGGCCACGTCGGCGTTCATCTGCCGGACCAGGCCGACGCACAGCAGCACCATGATGACCACGAACGGCAGGGCCGCGCCCAGAGTGGCGGCCTGCAGCGCGCCCAGCCCGCCGGCCAGCAGCAGCAGGGCGGCGATCAGGCCCAGCAGCAGGCACCAATAGACCCGCTGCCAGCGCGGCGTGTCGTCGGCCCCGCCGGAGGCGATGGTGTCGATCACCAGGGCGCCGGAATCGGCCGAGGTGATGAAGAAGACCGCCACCAGCAGGATCGCCAGGGTCGAGGTGATCGCCGCGCCGGGCAGCTGCTCCAGGAAGTGGAACAGGGCGGTCGACAGGTCCGCCGACACCGCGGCCGAGATGGCCCCCTGCGCCTGGCCCATGTCCAGGCTGATGGCCGTGTTGCCGAACACCGTCATCCACAGGAAGGTGAAGCCGGCCGGGACCAGCAGCACGTTCAGGATGAACTCGCGCACCGTCCGCCCGCGCGAGATGCGGGCGATGAACATGCCCACGAACGGCGACCATGCGATCCACCAGGCCCAGTAGAACAGCGTCCAGTCCGCCATCCAGGCCCGCGGTTCATAGGCGTACAGGGTGAAGGTGCGCTCGACCAGATGGCTCAGATAGAAGCCGAAATTCTGCACCAGCGCCTTGAACAGGAAGCCTGTCGGCCCGACGGCCAGCACGAACAGCATCAGCAGCACGGCCAGGGTCAGGTTCAGCTCCGACAGCCGGCGCACCCCCTTGCCCACCCCGGTCATGACCGAGGCGGTCGCCGCCGCCATCACCGCCGCGATCAGCCCGATCTGGACCCAGGCGTTGTTCGGTACGCCCAGCAGATAGGTCAGGCCGCTGTTCATCTGCGACACGCCGAAGCCCAGCGAGGTGGCGATGCCGAAGGCCGTGCCCCAGATGGCGAAGATGTCCACCGCGTCGCCGATCGGCCCGTTGATGCGCCGCCCCAGCAGCGGCGACAGCCCCGACCGCAGCGTCAGCGGCAGGCCCTTGCGATAGGCGAAGAAGGCCAGGCTCAGCCCCACCAGCGCATAGATGGCCCAGGCGTGGACGCCATAGTGGAAGAAGGTGATCCCCATCGCCTCGCGCGCGGCGGCGAAGGTGCGCGGCTCGCCTTCCGGCGGGCTGACGAAATGCTGGATCGGCTCGGCCACGCCGAAATACATCAGGCCGATGCCCATGCCCGCGGCGAACAGCATGGCCAGCCACGACAGATAGGGAAAGTCGGGCTCGGCGTCGTCCGGCCCCAGCTTCAGCGCGCCCGTCGGCCCCACGGCCAGCACCAGCGCCAGCCCCAGAAAGCCCGCCACGGCGGCGACGTAGAACCAGCCGAAGGTGTCGATCACCCAGGCCTGGACGGTCTGGAACACCCGGTCGGACTGTCCGGGCGCGGCGATCGCGACGACGAGCAGCAGGCCGATGATCAGGCTTGCGCCCCAGAAGACGCGCGGGTTCATCTTGGTGGTCAGCATCGGCGAAAAGCGTATGGCGACGCTTACGGTTCCCCGACCGGCCTCCGACCCGACGCCGCCGCCGCGCCGAATTTCGCTCCCGCGCCCTTGCGTGGCCCATATGTCACACCATCTCGTTTGCGACAGCTCAAGGCGTCGCTTTCGGTAAGGGCGCATTGGGATGAAATCCGCCTCCCGAGGGGACTGAACCATGAATCTCGATCTCTATTCCGACCGCGCCAAACAGGCCGTCCAGTCGGCCCAGTCGCTGGCCCTGGCTCGCCGTCATCAGCAGTTCGCGCCCGAACACCTGCTCAAGGTGCTGCTGGAGGAACGCGACGGCCTGGCCCCCAACCTGATCACCGCGGCCGGCGGCGACGCCCGCCGCGCCGAGGCCGACGTCGAGACCGCCCTGAAGAAGCGCGCCCAGGTCGAGGGCGGCTCGGGCCAGCTGTATCTGGACGGCGCCACCGCCCGCGTCTTCGCCGCCGCCGAGGAGGCCTCCAAGAAGGCCGGTGACGCCTTCGTCACCACCGAACGCCTGCTGGCCGCCCTGGCGCGCGAGGGCGCCGTCGCCGCCGAGGTGCTCAAGGCCTCGGGCGTCACGGCCGACAAGCTGGACGCCGCCATCGTGGACCTGAGGAAGGGCAAGACCGCAGACAGCGCCGGCGCCGAGGACGGCTACGACGCCCTGAAACGCTACGCCCGCGACCTGACCCAGGCCGCCGCCGACGGCAAGATCGATCCGGTCATCGGCCGCGACGAGGAGATCCGCCGCACCATCCAGGTCCTGGCCCGCCGCACCAAGAACAACCCCGTCCTGATCGGCGAACCCGGCGTCGGCAAGACCGCCATCGTCGAGGGCCTGGCGCTGCGCATCGTCAACGGCGACGTGCCCGAGAGCTTGCGCGACAAGACCGTGATGGCCCTGGACATGGGCAGCCTGATCGCCGGCGCGAAATACCGCGGCGAGTTCGAGGAACGGCTGAAGGCCGTCCTGTCCGAGGTCTCGGCCGCCGAGGGCCAGATCGTCCTGTTCATCGACGAGATGCACACCCTGGTCGGCGCCGGAAAGAGCGACGGCGCCATGGACGCCTCCAACCTGCTCAAGCCGGCGCTTGCGCGCGGCGAACTGCACTGCGTCGGCGCCACCACCCTGGACGAATACCGCAAGTACATCGAGAAGGACGCGGCCCTGGCCCGTCGTTTCCAGCCCGTCTTCGTCTCCGAACCGACGGTGGAGGACACCGTCTCCATCCTGCGCGGCCTGAAGGAGAAGTACGAGGTCCACCACGGGGTCCGCATCTCCGACAGCGCCATCGTCGCCGCCGCCACCCTGTCGAACCGCTACATCACCGACCGCTTCCTGCCCGACAAGGCCATCGACCTGGTCGACGAGGCGGCGTCGCGCGTGCGCATGGCCGTGGATTCCAAGCCCGAGGCCCTGGACGAGATCGACCGCCGCCTGGTCCAGCTGAAGATCGAGCGCGAGGCCCTGAAGAAGGAAACCGACCAGGCCTCCCAACACCGGCTGGAGAAGCTGGAGGACGAGATCGCCGACCTGGAGGGTCAGTCCGACGACCTGACCGCCCAGTGGAAGGCCGAAAAGGACAAGGTCGGCCAGGGCGCCCAGTTGCGCGAGACCCTGGACCGCCTGCGGCTGGAGCTGACCAACGCCCAGCGCGCCGGCGACCTGGCCCGCGCGTCCGAGATCGCCTACGGCCAGATCCCCCAAATCGAGAAGCAGCTGGCCGAGGCCGAGGCCAGGGAAACCGACAACAAGGGCCCGCTGACGCCCGAGGTCGTCGACGCCGAGCAGATCGCCGCCGTCGTCAGCCGCTGGACCGGCGTGCCCGTCGATAAGATGCTGGAGGGCGAGCGCGAGAAGCTGCTCAAGATGGAGGACGCGCTTCGCGGCCGCGTGGTCGGCCAGGACGAGGCCCTGATCGCCGTCTCCGACGCGGTGCGCCGCGCCCGCGCCGGCCTGAACGACCCCAACCGCCCGCTGGGCAGCTTCCTGTTCCTGGGCCCGACGGGCGTGGGCAAGACCGAGCTGACCAAGGCCCTGGCCGAGTTCCTGTTCGACGACGAGGCGGCCATCACCCGCCTGGACATGTCGGAATACATGGAAAAGCACAGCGTCAGCCGCCTGATCGGCGCGCCTCCCGGCTATGTCGGCTATGACGAGGGCGGCGCCCTGACCGAGGCCGTCCGTCGGCGCCCCTATCAGGTCGTGCTGTTCGACGAGGTCGAAAAGGCCCACCCCGACGTCTTCAACGTCCTTCTTCAAGTGCTCGACGACGGCCGCCTGACAGACGGGCAAGGAAGAGCCATCGACTTCCGCAACACCCTGATCATCATGACCTCGAACCTGGGCAGCCAGTTCCTGGCCGAGCAGGGCGAGGGCGACGACGTGGAGGCCGTGCGCCCCTTCGTCATGGACGCCGTGCGCGCC
The DNA here is from genome assembly GCF_023503965.1 of Brevundimonas albigilva. Lineage (GTDB taxonomy): Bacteria > Pseudomonadota > Alphaproteobacteria > Caulobacterales > Caulobacteraceae > Brevundimonas > Brevundimonas albigilva. Next base: position 1,666,400 of record NZ_CP097298.1, read on the forward strand.
CACTTCCGGCCCGAGTTCCTGAACCGCATCGACGAGATCATCCTGTTCCGCCGCCTGGGCCGCGAACAGATGGGCGGCATCGTCCGCATCCAGCTGTCGCGCCTGGAAAAGCTGATGGCCGACCGCCGCCTGACCCTGGCCCTGGACGACAGCGCCGCCGCCTGGCTGGCCGACAAGGGCTACGACCCGGTGTACGGCGCCCGCCCCCTGAAGCGCGTCATCCAGAAGGACCTCGTCGACCCCATCGCGCGCAAGTTGCTGGCGGGCGAGATCGAGGACGGAAGCGTGATCGCCGTGTCAGCAGGCGCGGACGGGCTGGAGATCGGGAAGGCGCGGGTGCATTAAGTGGCATTTTAACTCACCCGCCGCACTCTATGACCGTGATTGACGCATCAATGTTCTATCTTTGTTCTTGGTAAAACATTGATCTTGGCGAAACCTGCGGTAGGCGACATGCTCCCTGTACATCTTAGAGACTCAGCTCTCGCTGAGGACAGGGGAATGGAATGCCGACTGCCTACCACATGGTTCACTACCGCCGCTTCAACACTGGTGGCGTCAATATCGGGTCAGAAACCTTTGAGTCCGCGTGCCGAACAGCCCTCGGGCAGGCCAATGCTGGAGGACAGGCGCTATGGGAGCGCGCACAAGACCGGCTGCTTGATTTGGGCGGCAGCGACGGCGGTCAGCTCGTGTTGAACCGGGTTGCAGACTTGGAAAGCGCTGTGTTCGGCGAGATGTGCTTGGTTCAGAACCACGGGCTCCAAGCTCTTCTGCAACTGAGAGCGCAGACCGTACAGCTCTCCAATATCACGACGGCCGAGATTTTTGGACTCGACGAGCGCGCGGCTCCGGCGGGTTCTCAGTTCGTGCGAGGCATGGCCTATTGGCTGGCTATCGGAGACCACGTGCTATTCGTCAAAACGCAGTCTATGACCTCTGACCTGTTCAGACAGTATATGGACTGGCTTCTGAAGCAGCAGACCGGCACGCTAGGCCAGAATGTTCCGCTGAACTTCCAGGCGGAGTTCGACAAGGCGCAAGTCGCGGGGGACATCGGCGACGTCCGAAGCCTCCGTATTAGTGGGAAGTCTGTTCCGCAGCTCACTGTCGTGCCAAGCGACACTCCTGAGCGGGACCGAACTGTCGCTACGTCGCGAAAGGTCGCCGAGAAGTACGCGGTGTTTGAGCAAGCCAAAACGTTGGCCGAGGTCGTCTTCGGCAAAGCCAAGACAGAGTCGCTCGTGGAGAGCATGGGGCCCGAAGAATTCTTGTCCGCCGAAACCACCTTCAAAGTGCAAGGGCGAAGGACGGAACGATCTCGCGAGGTTATGAAAGAGCTGGCAAACGAGCTAGCCGATACGACGGACGCTATGGTTCAAGTGGAGGGCAAATTCGGGCGCGTCTCGGACGACGATGCGATTTTGAGAACTCGAATGCCGTTTGATATCGAGGCCGACACCAGCAATCTCCTTAACTTCGACAACGTCGCCGACCAGCTTCAGGTGACGTATCAACGGTTCGTCGACGACGGAAAGATACCTGCAGCTTGATCCTTCTGGTCACCATCATTGGCGCGTGCCTGTCGGCTTTGCTCTTCGGTATTTTCGTGCCGCTCGAGCAGATGCTCGGGGGCTACAATCCGTCGTGACTGCTCTTTCGATCGTCACGGCAGCGGTTTTTGTGCGCCTCAATAGGGGTATGCCGACCCTCGATTGGAAAAGCCTCACGATCGATGAACGCAAACGCCTCACTCGGGCCATTGTGGAGCTAACCAAGGAGTACGCAGTCATTGTCGCAATCAACGGCCTGCTGCTCTTGGTCGCGGTGGGCCTCATCACCGCTGGGATACAAGCCGTCTCGCATTTGGCACCGGCAGTCCAAATCGCGTTCTCTGCGGTTGTTGGCTTTCTCTCCGGCCTCTGTATAGCCAGGATGGCCTATGTCGTCTGGCGCGACTTCGATATCGTTCGTCTTCAACGAAAACTGGTTGATGAGAGCGGGGAGCGAGAAGCCGTAGAGGCAGAGCGAAAGGTCGCCGCCTCCAAGATTGCTGACATGGCCGCCGCTGGATTGCGTAAGCAGCCGCCGGTCAAAGCGAGGGAGTGGGAAGACTAGTCGGGGGCGGCTAGCATCTCAAGTCCCGACACGCGGCGTCCCTGCATCTCGTCGCACACGAAGATCGACATGATGTCAGTCGAACAGCCCCTCTGCTTCCGCGTCCAAGGCCGCTTCCGTCATCACATCCCCCAAAACGGCTAAAAGGCCCCCGCATCTCCACGGGGGCCTCCGGTCTCCTCGCCGTCGCGCGCCCGCGACTAGGGGTTGATGACCACCTTGATGCAGCCGTCGTTCTTTTCCTGGAACATCTTGTAGGCGTCAGGGCCGTCTTCCAGCTTGATCTTGTGGGTGATCAGGAAGCTGGGGTCGATCTGGCCGTCCTCGATCCTGCGCATCAGGGGTTCGAGGTAGCGCTGGACATGGGTCTGGCCGGTCCTGAGGGTCAGGCCCTTGCCGACGAAGGCGCCCATCATGGTCGGCACGCCGCCGACGAAGACGCCGGGCAAACTGATGGTGCCGCCGGGGCGGCAGGCGACGATGGCCTGGTTCAGGGCGTAGGGGCGCTCCATCCTGCCCGCGACCGTCTCCTGCACCTTCTCGATCATGGAGCCCGCGCCGTGGCTTTCCAGGCCGACGGCCTCGATGACCGAGTCCGGGCCGCGTCCCTGGTCATCGCCAGGATCTCGTCCTGCAGCTCGCCCTTCACGGCGGAGAAGTCGATGGTCTCGGCGCCGGCGGCCTCGGCCAGGCGCAGCCGCTCGGGGACCTCGTCGATGGCGATGACGCGTTCGGCGCCCATCATGAAGGCGCTGCGGATGGCGAACTGGCCCACGGGGCCGCAGCCGAACACCAGCACCGTATGGCCGGGCTGGATGTCCGCGTTCTCGGCCGCCATCCAGCCGGTGGGGAAGATGTCAGACAGGAACAGGACCTGGTCGTCGCTCAGGCCGTTCGGCACCTTGATCGGCCCGACATCGGCATAGGGGACGCGCAGATATTCCGCCTGCCCGCCGGGAAAACCGCCGTACATGTGGGTGTAGCCGAACAGGCCCGCGGTCGGGTAACCCAGCATCTTGGCCTGTTCCGCCCCGTTCGGATTGGACCGTTCGCACACGGAATACAGGCCCCGGCGGCAATAGTCGCATTCGCCGCAGCTGATGGTGAAGGGCACGACGACGCGGTCGCCGACCTTCAGTTTCGTGTTGTCCTTGCCGACGGCGACCACCTCGCCCATCGTCTCGTGGCCCATGACGTCGCCGGACTTCATGCCCGGCACGAAACCGCCGTACAGATGCAGGTCGGAACCGCAGATGGCGCAGGAGGTGACGCGGATGATGGCGTCGCGCCCGTCCTGAATCTCGGGGTCGTCCACCGTCTCGCAGCGGATGTCGCCCTTGCCGTGCCAGCACAACGCCTTCATGTCGCTCTCCTCTCCAGATGAGCAAGGGGAAGGCGCAGGGGTCGGAACCGTTCCTGTGTGCGCTATCAGACCCGGCGGTCCGCCGGCGGCGCGCTAATCCCCAGCACCGGCATGACCTCCACCCCGTCGCAGGGGAAGATCGTCATGTGCGGGTGGCCGTCGAACAGGCGGACCGCCGCCTGGTGGCTGTCGGCGCGGACCACGACGAAGACGGTCAGTCGGTTCACCGTCTCGGCGACCGCGCCCGCGTCATCGAGCCGCAGGGTCGGCCCCAGCGGCCCGCCGACATAGGCGATGCTGTCGCGGTGCGCCGCCTCCCAGGCCTTGACCGCCGCCACGCCTTCTTCGGCGCGCGCGGCCTGCTCGGCCGGCGTCATGGCCTTCCAGGCCCGGAACTTCGGCCCGGCCTTGTCCATGGTGAAGATCGCCAGAAATCGGGGCTGGGCGCGCATGACCCCAGTCTATCGCGAATGCGGCGGCGTGTCCCCGTCCCGCCGGATGTCCCGTTTCGGCACGGACCCGCGACCGCTCGCAACGCGCGAAAACCCCGCCCGGCGCCTGACCTGGCGTCAGCCGGGACGCGACCTCGGCGCGCGGCATTTGAACGATTCCCGTTGCGCGAGCGCTGTTTCGGGCGTAGAGCGCCTGTCGTTAACCTCTTGTTAACCAGAGCCTGCCTGGGCGCCCGAGCGTATCGATTCGGGATGGCACGGCTCTTGGAGAGAGGGGGCGATCCGTCGGTTCGGCGGAACGTCTAGGGACGGAACGGGGTGGGACAATGCAGACGACGTCTGGGGCCTGGGGCCGGATGTCTTGGCGCCTGAAGACCGCCCTGGGGGCGGGTCTGGGCGCGGCGTCCATGATCGCGATGACGGCGGCGCCGGCCGCGGCCAATTCTTCCGCGGACTCCATCGAAGTCGGCCGGACCCTGGACGTCGCCGTCACCGGTCACCTGACCGCGCGCTGTCAGATCGAGGGCGGGGCCGACATCGACTTCGGCGAACTGAACGGCGGCGAGCGGGCCGTGGCCCTGTTCGATCTCGACTGCAACGTCCCGTTCGACATCGGCGTCGTCTCGACGCGCGGCGGCCTGGCCCATGTGACCAAGCCGCAGGGCGAGGGGCCCTACGCGGGCGTGCTGCCCTATGACGTGCTGCTGACGGTTCCGACGCGCGCGCCCCAGCCGTCGATCCTGCGCGCCGCCTTCACCAGCCAGGGCGGCGGGCGCGCCAGCAGCGGCGACGGCATCGCCGTGGGCGGCGGCAAGATCGAGTTCCGCACCCATCGCCCTTCGGGCGCCGGCCTGCTGGCGGGCGAGTATACCGAAACACTTACGGTGACCGTATCGCCGCGCGTTTGAATACACGCAAGGTAAAAGTCCTCCTCGTTCTGAAGAATCGCGGCCTCGTCGTTTGCACGGCGGGGCCCTTTTATCATTTCTGAGTAGAAGCATGAAATTCGCCTACTTGGAGAATGTCTCCAGAATCGTAGCTAACGGCGTTTTTTATTCTTGACCATCTTGTTAACACGGCGTTAAGTCCGCCTCGATCGAGCGGGGAGGGCTTCCACCTCGGTCGACGACTTTGCGAAACCCTCGCTTGGAGAGACCCACATGAAGACCATCAACCTGCTGGCCGGCGTCGCCGCCGTCGCCATGATCACCACGGCCGGCTCCGCTTCGGCCGAAGTCATCAACCGCGGCCAATGGATCAACAATTACACTGTTGGCGGCGTCGTCGTTCCGGGCCTTCTGCATCGTGACGCGCCGAGCCTTCTCGGCGGCAGCTCGAGCGCAAACTGGAACCGCGCAACCGACGGAAGCGCGAGCGAATCGGCTTGGCACGCTGTCGGCGCCTCGGTTAACGACATCGGCGACGCCAAAGGTTCGGACGGTGCGACCTTCACCCTGGAAGGCACCGTGTCCACGGACTGCGCCTACTACTCGGGCAACAACAACACCGAGACCTTCGACTTCGGTCAGCTCGGCATCTACGCCGGCGACGAAACCGGCCCGGCCGCGGCCTTCACCATGGTCGCCCCGGCGGTCCTGTCGATCCAGACCAACCTGGCCGGCTGCAACACCAACAACAGCGTGACCCTGTCGCGCACCTCGGTGGACCTGCAGAACGGCAACTCGTCGGGATTCAACCAGGATGTGTTCCAAGACACCCTGCCCTACAGCGTGACCGCTCGCTACACCGGTTCGGCGTACAACACCGGCAACGGCGGCGCCGGCATTCCCCGTCAACTGGTTCTGGCAGCCGGCGCCGTGAACCCGGCGACCGAGAACAACGGTGCCTGGAAGTCGCCGATGAGCTTGGACGTCCTGATCCCGGTCACCGCCAAGGCCCTGCTGGCTGGCGAATACACCGGCCAGTTCACTCTGGAAATCAAGGCCATCTAAGCCTCGCGCTTCAGAGACGCTTCACGGCGGGGGCGCAAACCTTTGCGTCCCCCCGTTACGTTTCGGTGACCACTTCACGTGCAAGATAACGTTGGACGGCGACGCGGGGGAACGCGGCGGTCGTCCCATAAGATTTCAGCGTCGCTCGAGCAGCACGCGTGGGGGATGTAGAATGCTTCGGGAACTCCTGACGCCGGAATTGCGCCGAACGGCCGTCGTGGCCGCCGGCCTGGTCGCGGGCCTGGCCGCCGTCTCGGCCGCCTGGGCCATGCGCGTCTCGCCCATGGTGGCGGAGCTGACGACCAGCGGCGCCGGATCGGCCGCCCGCATCGAGGTCGGCAACATCGGCGCGGCCGCCATGCCGTTCGAGACCCGCATCACCCGCATCGACTATGACGCGGACGGCAACCTGGTCGAGACCGACCAGGACGAGGATTTCCTGGTCTTCCCGCCGCAGGGCCTGGTGCCCGTCAACGGCCGCCAGGTCGTGCGGGTCCAGTGGGTCGGCGAGGGCGAACTGGACACCTCGCGCGCCTACTACCTCGCGGTTCGACAGCTCCCGGTCCAGACCGATGTCAACGCCCAGCCCGAAAGCGGCGGGGCCATCTCCGTCTCGGTGCTCTACACCATGAAGGCGCTGATCGTGGTGGCGCCGCCGGGGGCCAAGGCCGACGTCAAGGTCGAGTCGGTCACGCCCATCATGGTCGAGGCGCCCGCGCCGCAGATCGATCCGTCCCTGGCTGGCGAAGGCCCGCCGCCGACCCCGCCCGCGACGCCGGGCGTCGAGGTCACCGTCACCAACAGCGGCAAGCGCTACGCCCTGATGAGCGGCGCGACCTGGGTCATCGAGGGCACTCAGACCGACGGCCAGCCGTTCCGCAAGGAAATGACCGGCCAGGACGTGGGCGCCGCCGTCGGCGTCGGCTACCTGGCGCCCGCGGGCGGCAAGCGCACCTTCAAGCTGCCGCTGGGCGTCGCCCTGGATCCCGACAAGCCCATCTCGGTCCGGTTCACGCGATGAACGGGCTGGGGGGCACCGTTAGCGCACTGGCGCTGGCGACGACGCTGGCGTCCATCCCCGACCAGGCCGCGCTCGCGGCCGTGCGCGCCGCGACCCAGGCCTATGGCGAGGCGTCGCAGACCGCCGAAGAGGTCGTGGCCGCCCTGAACCGCGCCGCGGCCGAAGACGCCGCCGCCGCGATGGCGGCCCTCTCCGCACGGCCCGAGCCGGCCGCGCCGGCCGCGCCGGCCGAGACCGTTTCCGACGCCGCCAGGCCGCCGGAGGATGCGCCGGACCCCGCGCCCGCGCCCGTCGTCGCGGCGGCCGCCCCCGCCGCCGACCCCTCGGGAACGCCGTGACATCAACCCCTACGACCGCGACATCCCCATGACGGTGCCGCTGAACTTCAACAGCCGCGTGCTGGGGGAGCTTCCGGTCCTGCTGACCCGCGACGACCGCTTCATGGTCGACTCCGAGGGGTTCACCACGCTGATCAATCCCCTGCTGACGCCCGAGGCCCAGGCCGAACTGGCGGCGTCGCTGGCGGGAACGACATCCTTCGCTTCCGAGGAGATCAACTCGGCCGGCATCAGCCTGGACTACGATCCCGAACAGCTGGCCGTGCTGGTCCTGCGGATCGACCCGGCCAAGCGGTCGGTGGAATCCCTGTTCCAGGGCGGCCGGCCCGAAGAGCCCGGCATGGCGCCGGAGCGTTTCAGCGCCTACCTCAACAGCAACATCGTCGTGCAGCGTCGCGAGTCCACCGGGGACGTGACGACGCCCAGCGTCTATCTGAACGGCGCCGTCCGCTTCGGAAACGTGGTGTTCGAGACGGACGTCCAGGGCCAGGAGAACCTGTTCACCGGCGACTACGAGGTCGATCGCCGCTACGCGCGCTTCGTGTACGACCAGCCCGAGGCCTATCGGCGCTGGTTCGCGGGCGACCTCGATCCGGAAATCCGCGGCCGTCAGGGCTTCGCCGAACTGGGCGGCGTCGGCGTGCTGCGCCAGAAGCAGCGGTTCGAACCGTTCCGCAACAACGTGCTGTCGGGCGGCCGCCAGTTCGTGCTGCAGGAATCCTCGACGGTGAGGGTGTTCCGCAACGGCGTGTTCGTGCGCGAATTCCGTCTGGATCCGGGCCAGTACGACGTGTCCAACCTGCCGCTCGACGTCGGCAGCAACGATCTCCAGCTCGAGATCCAGAACGATTCCGGCCGGATCGGGAACATCAACTACCGCGCCTATCTCGACACCATCGACCTTGAGCCCGGCGACTACGACTATGGCGCCTACGTCGGCGTGGTCAGCGAGCTGGGCATCGGTTCGCCCGACTACGGCGACGGCGAACTGGCCTTCACCGGCTTCTATCGCAAGGCCTTCCTCGACCGGCCGGCGATCGGGGTCGGGCTCCAGGCCTCGGCCGACGTTCAGAACGTCACCGGCCAGACCCGTTTCATCCTGCCCGGCGGCTCGCGCCTGCAGTTCGACGGCTCGGTCAGCAACGCCGATCGCGGCGTGGGCTATGCGGCGGCCGTGTCGTACGACTTCCTGGTCGACTTCGGCGACAAGGCCGACAGCTTCACGCTGCTGGCCGACTACACCTCGGAAGACTACGCCACCCTGGGCAACGCCTTCGGCGACAACACCACCTCCCTGGCGCTGAGCGCCAGCTACGCGCACCAGTTCACCAACGAATGGTTCGCCAACGTCAGCACGTCCTACCGGATGAGCCGCAGCGACTTCATCGACGACAGCTACGCCATTTCCGCCACGTCGAACTACCGGTTCACGCGCGAATGGACGCTGCAGGTCGGCGCCGAATACATCAGCTACGGCGCGCCCGACGGCTTCACCAACCGCGACGGCTTCGGCGTCACCGCCGCGCTGGTATGGCAGGGGGCGTTCGGCCGTCGCGCCGAGGCCCGCTACGCCTCGGCGCGCGATTCCGGCAGCGTCCGGTTCCAGCAGGCCAGCGAGAACCGCGTCGGCGCCTTCGGCTACGCCCTGGCCTCGACCTACGACGACGGAGCCGGCTCGGTGTCCGGCCAGGCCGACTATATCGCCAACCGCTTCGACGCCAGCCTGTCGCACACGGCCTTCGGCCGCAGCTTCGACGACATCACCGAGGAGCAGGTCACCAGCCTTCGGATCGGCTCGTCCATCGCCACCACCGGCGGCAAGGTCGCCATCGGGCGCAACATCTTCGACAGCTTCGCCATCGTCTATCCGCACGAGAGCCTGGAAGATTCGCCGGTGATCGTCGGCGACAATCTGCAGGGGGTCTATCAGGCCCGCAGCGGCGCCCTTGGCCCGGCGCTGGCCGGCCGGCTGACCTCCTACGTCAACCAGTCGATCCGCTACGACGCCCTGGACCCGCCGCGCGGCTACAACATCGGCGACGGCATCGCCCGGGTGCGGCCGGCCTACAAGAGCGGCTACGCCATCCAGGTCGGCAGCGCCAAGTTCGTCAGCGCCCTGGGCCGGCTGGTCGGCAACGCCGACCGTCCTGTGGCCCTGATGTCCGGCCGCGTGCGGCCCGTCGACGATCTGACGGCCGAGCCCGAACTGTTCTTCACCAACTCGGTGGGCCGTTTCGCCGTGCAGAACCTGGAGCCGGGCAAGCGCTACCGCGTCGAGCTGTTCTCCAGCCCGGTCCGGGGTTTCGAATTCACCGTGCCCGAAGACAACGAGGGCCTGCTCGACCTCCAGGTCGTGAACGTGCCGCTCGACGTACCCGAAGACTGAAGCCCCATGACAAGCCCAGGAGGCTGAAATGTCCCGTATCCGTATCTCCGCCCTGATGACGGCCGCCGCCGCGGCGGCGGCGACTCTGCTGGGCGCCGCGTCGGCCCAGGCCCAGACTTCGGCCCAGACCGACGGCTGCCGTCTGATCATCGAATCCGGCGCCGACAACTGGACCATGCGGTACGATCCCTTCCAGCAGGACGCCGTGGTCCAGGAATTCGACGTCGCCGTGGTCAATCAGGGGCCGGGTCCCTGCGCCGCCGTCAGCCGGGTGGAGCTGCGCGGCGAGCAGTTCGGCCTGGCGCACGAGGCCGGCGGCGCCCAGCGCATGGCCTACGCCCTCGTCGACGAACGTGGCGGGACGGACGTGACCCCTCGCGCGGGCCAGAGCGCGCGCCGCGTCGGCGTGCGCCCGCTGAACCTGGCCCCGGGCGAGCGCGGCCTGGTGCGCTTCTCCTTCACCGCCGCCCCGTCCGAAACCCTGTCGGCCGGTCTCTATTCCCAGAACGCCTTCATCAGCCTGGAGACGCCCGAGGGCCAGACCCTGGCCGAAAAGCCGGTCACCCTCAGCATCGAGGTGCCCTCGGCCGCCGTCATGGGCCTGAAGGGCGAGTTCCGGCGGACCGGCGGCACGGCCACCATCGACCTGGGCGAACTGACGCAAGGGGTGCGCCCGCTGCGCACCACCCTCTATGTGCTCAGCACCGCCGGCTACAGCGTCTCGGTCTCGTCCGAGAACCGCGGCCGCCTGCGCCAGGGCGCCAGCGAATGGTACGTGCCCTACGCCCTGGCCCTGGGCGATCGCGACATGGACCTGGGCCGCGGCGGTCGGCTGGACGTGGTGTCGCGCCGGGCCCGGCTGGACGACTATCCCCTGACCATCAGCGTGGGCTCGGTCGCGGGCAAGCGCGCCGGCGACTATTCCGACATCCTGACCTTCACCGTCGCCGCTCTCTGAGGCGCGCGGGCTGAAACGCGAAAGGGGCGGGCCGCCGCGCGACCCGCCCCTTCAAGGCGTCTGGCTGTCGATCGGATCAGATCGGCTGGATCGTCAGCGCCAGGATCAGCGGCTGCTCCAACTCCACCTCGTTGAAGCGGTAGGACACCGAGCGGATGGTGGCGATGCTGGAGCGGCGCAGCACCTGCCCGCCCGACTTGTCCAGGTCCAGGATCCGGTCGCCATAGAACATGGTCGCCTTCTCGGTGGGCGACAGGGGGCGGTACTGGGCCGAGACGGTGAAGCCGCCGGGGCTGTTGCAGGCCTCGACCACTTCGCCGGACCGGCCGCTCTCGGCCATCACCGGCGACGTGGGCTTCACCCAGCAGGCCACCGGCACGGTGGCGCGAAGACGATAGGTGCCGCCGGCGGTGGACCCGGCCAGGGCCGGCGCGGCGGCGGCGAACAGGCCCAGGCCGAGCGTGGCGGCGGCAAGGGCGCGAAGGACGCGGTGGGTCATCGGTGGTTCCGATCTGCTCGTTGCAGACCGACCCTAGCCCGGCGCCTCTTAAGGTCCGGCGAGCGAACAGGGCTAACCGGGGCTTGAGGACCATGCTTACCGGGCGGTGAACCGCGCCGGCCTGCGTTTCCCTATTCCGCCCTCAGGTTTTCCACCACCGCCCGCAGCTTGTCCGGCAGGGGCTTGGGCCGGCGGGTCTCGGCGTCGACATAGACGTGGACGAAATGGCCGATCGCCGCCGGGACCGCCGTCCCGCGCCGGAACACGGCGAACCCATAGCGCACGCTGGAGGTGCCGATCTGGTCGACCTTGATCCCCACCTCGATCACATCGGGGAACTTCAGCGCCGAGGCGTACCGGCAGCCGCTGTCGACCACCAGGCCGATGGACTCGTCCAGGGCGTCGGCGATCAGCAGGTGGGCGTTCACCGCCGAATCCACGAACTCGTAGAATTTGGCGTTGTTGATGTGCCCGTACTGGTCGTTGTCGGCCCAGCGGGTCGAGACCATGTGGAAGGCCCGATAGGTGGCGCGGTCGGCCAGGGGGCCTTCGTCTCTCTTCGGCATTCGCTTCTCCCTTGCGGCGCCGGCGCCTTTCGGCGGCGCTCTCGTCCGTTCCGCGACGCTCGGGCTTGGACGACGCGACGTCAAGCGCCTATCGAATGACGATCGATGACGAAGGCTTGACCATGCCGCAGCAGACCCGCGCCGCCGTCCTGTCCGCCATGAAGGCGGCCCCGCCCTACGCCGACAGCCGCCCCCTGGCGGTCCAGACCGTCTCGCTGGAGCCGCCCGGCCGCGGCGAGGTCCAAGTGGCCATACGCGCGGCGGGCCTGTGCCATTCGGACCTGTCGGTCATCAACGGCGACCGGCCGCGCCCCCTGCCGATGGCCCTGGGCCACGAGGCCGCCGGCGTGGTCGAGGCGCTGGGCCCCGGCGTCGAGGACCTGGAGATCGGCGACCATGTGGTCATGGTCTTCATGCCGTCCTGCGGCCATTGCGACCCCTGCGCCGGCGGCCGCCCCGCCCTGTGCGAGCCCGGCGCCGCCGCCAACGGCCGGGGCGAACTGTTGGGCGGCGGCCGGCGCCTGTTCCGCGAGGGCCGGGCCCTGAACCACCACCTGGGCTGTTCCGCCTTCGCCCAGCGCGCCGTGGTCTCGCGCCGGTCGCTGGTGCGCATCGACCCGGACCTGCCGTTCGAGATCGCGGCCCTGTTCGGTTGCGCCGTGCTGACGGGCGTGGGCGCGGTGGTGAACACCGCCGGCGTCAAGGCGGGCCAGTCGGTGGTCGTGGTCGGCCTGGGCGGCGTCGGCCTGGCCAGCGTCCTGGGCGCCCTGGCCTGCGGCGCCGCGCCCGTCGTCGCCGTGGACCTGTCGGAGGACAAGCTGGCGCTCGCCCGCTCGCTCGGCCCGGTCCGCACCGTCAACGCCGCCGACCCCGACGCGGTCGAGCAGGTCCGCGCCCTGACGAACGGCGGCGCCGACGTCGCCTTCGAGATGGCCGGCTCGGTCCGCGCCCTGGAGGCGGCCTGGACCATGACCCGGCGCGGCGGAACCACCGTCACCGCCGGCCTGCCCCCGCCCGACGCCGCCCTGGCCGTCAACGTCGTCTCCCTGGTCGGCGAGGAGCGCACCCTGAAGGGCTCCTACATCGGGACCTGCGTCCCCAGCCGCGACATCCCCCGCTACGTCGCCCTGTACCGCGACGGCCGCCTGCCGGTCGATCGCCTGCTCAGCGGCGTCATCGCGCTGGACGACATCAACGCCGGCTTCGACCGCCTTAACGCCGGCGAGGTGGTCCGCCTGGTGGTCCGGCCCTGACGCCTATTCCGCCGCCGGCGCCGCCTTCAGGTTCAGGTCCAGCCAGCGGGTCATCTCCCACAGCGTATGGCCGACCGATTCCCGCGCGCGATAGCCGTGCGCCTCCAGCGGCAGGGTGACATAGCGCGCCGTCGCCCCCAGCCCCTTCAGCGCCGCATAGAAGCGCTCGGTCTGCACCGGATAGGTGCCCGAGTTGTCGTCCGCCTCGCCGTGGATCAGCAGGATCGGCTCATTGACCTGGTTCGCGTAGGTGAAGGGCGACATCCGCGTATAGATGTCGGTCGCCTCCCAATAGGTGCGCTGCTCGGCCTGGAAGCCGAACGGCGTCAGGGTGCGGTTATAGGCGCCCGACCGCGCGATGCCGGTGCGGAACAGGTCCGTGTGCGCCAGCAGGTTCGCCGTCATGAAGGCGCCGTAGCTGTGCCCGCCGATGGCGATCCGGTCGCGGCGGGCCACGCCCATGCCCACCACCGCGTCCACCGCCGCCTGGGCGTCGGCGGTCAGCTGCTCGACATAGGTGTCGTTCGGCTCGGCCCCGTCCTTGCCGATGATCGGCATGGAGGGATTGTCGAAGATCGCATAGCCCTGGGTCAGCAGGAACAGGTGACTGGACCCGCTGGGCCGCACGAAGCGGTTCTGCACGTCCACCGTCTGGCCGGCCACGGCCGCGTCGGTGAACTCGGCCGGATAGGCCCACATCAGCATCGGCAGCGGCCCGTCGCGGTCCTTGTCGTAGCCGGCCGGCAGATACAACGTGCCCGACAGCTTGACCCCGTCCGGCCGCTCGTAGGTCACCAGCTGGCGCGTCGCCTCGGCCAGCTGCGGCGCCGGATCGGGGAAGTCGGTCAGGGCCGTGGTCTGGCCGCTGGCCAGGTCCCGCACCTGGAGATTGGGCGGGTCCAGCCGCGTCTCGCGCTGGGTCACGACGCGCCGGCCCGCCTCGTCCAGGAAGCCGATCACGAACTCGTAGTCGCCGGGCGCCGAGGTCCACAGCCGCTCGCTCTGGCCTGTCGCCGGGTCCATCGCCGCCAGGAAGGGGAAGGCGCCCTCGGGCGTCGCGCCCGGCCCGGTCATCAGGATGCGCCCCTGCGGATCGAACCGCATCACCGGCCGCCCGGCCGCGTTGGGCTCGGTCACCGGCTCGCCCGGATTGTCGTAGCGGGGTAGTTCCGCTCCAGCAGCACCCGGCCCTGGCCGGGGTTCGACGGATCGACGACGAAGCGCGTCTCGTGCCGGGTGTTGAACCAGGCGCTGTTGACGATGGCCAGGTCGTCGCGGCCCCAGTCGATGCCGGCGTAGCGCTCCTTCAGGTCGATCAGCGTCGCCGGCGGCGCGTCGAACGGCGCGGCCTGCATCAGGACCCGGTCGCGGAACTCGGCCTCGGTCCTGATGTCGCCGCCGTCCAGCGCCTCGACCCAGGCCAGGGTCGCGGGGGCGTCGGCGCGCCACTGGACCGAACGCGGCCCCGGCGCCACGGCGTCGAAGGCGGTCGGCACGTCGTCGCGCAGCGGCAGGTCGGCGACCCGGCGCACCTCGCGCCCGGTCATGTCCAGCACCGCGATCTCGGTCGGGAACAGGCCCGCCGGCACGGCGTAGCTATAGGGCCGCTTCAGCGTCTCGGTCAGGATGTAGCGCCCGTCCGGCGACACGGCGACGTCGGCGTGGACGCCGGGCGCGCCGATCGGCCGGGGATCGCCGCCCAGCGGCGCCAGGGTCAGCTGGCTGGTGAAATAGTGGTCGAACAGCGCCTCGTCGTGGGCGTCCTGCAGCAGGTCCTGATAGGTCCGCGCCGGCGCCACGCGGCCGGTCGTCTCCTCGATGGTGGGGCCGCGCGGCGTGGGGTCGGCCGCCGGCGCCGGCCCGCGCCCGGCCGGAACCGCCTCGATCAGCAGGCCCGAGCTGTCGGGCAGCCACTGATAGCCCGCGCCCTGGGTCATGTTGACCGCCACGCCGTTCAGCTTGCGGGCCCGGGCCGCCTGCACGTCCACGACCCACAGCTCCAGCGCGGCTGGGCCGTCCATCACCAGCGCCACATGGCGGCCGTCGGGCGAGAAGCGCGCGCCCGTGAACCGGGCCCCGGCCGGCAGCGGCACGGTCCGCGCCTCGCCCCCGTCCACCGGCTTCAGCGACAGGCCGGTCAGCCAGGCGACCCGGCTCTCGGCCGGCCGTTGTTGTTGCGCGGATTGATGCGATAGCCCGCCAGCCTCAGCATCGGCTCGGACAGGGCCTTGATCGACGGCAGGTTCGACCGGTCCATCAGCGCCAGCGTCGCGCGGTCCGGGCTCAGCATCGACGCCGGCGTCGGCCTGGCGTCCAGGATGTCCGCGATCGGCTGCGGCGGCTGCTGATAGACCGATGGGCCGGCCGGCGCCGCCTGGGCCTGCGGAGTCTGGGCCTGGGCCAGGGCGCCGCTCGCGCTCGAAGCCAGCAACAGGGTCGCCAGCGCCAGGCCGGCCCCGCGAACGTGCGTCGTCATCATCGAATGCCCCTCCAGGTCAGGGCTCCAGACCTAGCGTCCCGCCGCCCCCGGCGCCAAGCGCTTTCGTCGTTATACTGTAACCGTCCGGCCCGACCCGGCGCCGCTCGTCAGTCGAACCGGATCGCCTCCACCCGACAGGCGGCGCAGGCCTCGGCCTTCAGGATCAGGGTGTTGGTTCCCTCAAGCAACGGCAGGGCCGGCGGGGTCGCCCCGCCCCGACCGTCGCCCGCCGTCAGGTCCAGCATCACCGGCGCGCCGCCGTTCAGCGACACCGACACCCGGCCGCCCGCGCCGATCACCGTCGCCGTCCGCTCGCCCCCCGCCTCCGCCTTCAGGGTGTAGCGCAGCCATTCGCCGGTCTCGAATTCAACCACCACCGGGCGGCCCCCGTTCAGAGCGATGTCCACGGCGATGTCGACGCCGTCGTTCCGCCAGGTGCGACCGGTGTTCCACCAGGGAATGCGCTCTCCCGGCCCGTCGGTGTCGGACGCGTAGACGTCGGACCAGGCCACGCCCGCCCGCCCCAGGTCATAGTCCGCCGCCCGGATGATCAGTCCCTCCGCCCCAAGCCGATGCTCCGTGTACGGAATGACGGCGTCCGAATGCGGCTGGCGCAGCATGGCGTCGACCACGTCGCGATGGGCGAAATTGTTCTCGAAGCGGATGTCGTAGGTCGCCAGCCGCATCAGCGTCGCCTCCGCCTCGGCCTCCGGCGGCCTCGGCCCCTCGCCGGTCAGATAGGCGACCAAGGCCGCCCAGCCCGGATTGGGCGTGATCTCCAGCGGCTGGTTGAATCCGATCTTCTTCAGCGGCCAGAAGGCCCAGCCGATCCCTTCGCCCTCGACCGTGGCGATGGTCTCGGTGAACCAGCTGTTGGAGTTCTCGCCCGATTCCCCCAGCCACACCGGCGCGCCGGTCTCCTCCCGCAGGCGCAGGATGTCGGCGATGGAGGCTCGATCCGTCGCGTTCCAGTATTTGTGGAAGCTGATGACGGTGTTGTCGTCCCACAGGGGCGTGACGCCGCGATAGTTGTTGCCCCAGCAATTGCCCTCGATGATGATGATGTGCCGCTGGTCCACCTCGCGGATGGCGGCGGTGATCTCCATCATCAGCTGGCGCAGCGGGGCGTTGGTCGTCTCCTCGCAGCCGTGCCCGCCACCCGGCTTTTCGAAGTCCCAGTTCGGCTCGTTGAGGATGTCATAGGCGCCGATCCCCGGCTCGTCGGCGTAGCGTTCGGCCAGCCGCCGCCACAGGGCGACCGTCTTCCTGCGGTTCTCGGCGCTGTCCCACAGCGACGGCTTGTCCGGATCCCGGTCCGAGATGGCCAGGTCCGTCCCCTGCCCGCCCGGCGCGGCGTGCAGGTCCAGGATCAGGTGCATCCCGTTGGCCTTGGTCCAGGCCAAGAGGGCGTCGATCTCGGCGAAGCCCTCGTCCTTCCAGGTGTCCTGTCCCGCAACCGGCTCCTGCTCGATCGGCAGGGTCAGCCGGTCATAGTGCATCGGCAGCCGCACCGAGTTGAAGCCCCACCGCCCCATGGCGTCGATGTCCGCCTTGGTCACATGGTTGGCGCGCCAGGCGGCGTAGAAGGCCTCCGTCTTCTCCTCGCCGATCAGGTCGATGATCCGTTCACGGATGACATGCTGCTGCCCCAGGGCGCCCAGCTGCAGCATAGCCTTCCTGCAGCAGCCAGCCCCCCAGCCCCATGCCGCGCAGGATCACCGGCTCGCCCGCCTCGTCGACGATCCGCGTCCCCTCGACCCGCAGCCAGTCCTGCGCCGAGGCGCTCCCGGCCATGCCGACCACCAGGGCCGCCGCGCAGGCCGCCCGTCCCAAAGCCCTCATCGTCGCCTCCCGGACGTTCTTGTGAACGTTCTCAGCCGCGGAGGGTCGCCCGCGATCCCGGAGGCGTCAAGACTCGCCGATCCGTCGGCGTCGCGTCTTCAGACGGTCAGTGTCCCGAACGCGGGCTCGATCCCGCGCGTGGTCTCAAGCCGCAGGAAATACCGGCCCGGCCGCAGCATCAGGGTCGCCCGCGCCTGACCCGGCTCCAGCAGCAGATGATCCGCCGGAATCGCCGGTCCCTCGTCGATATGCAGCGCCTGAAGCAGCGTCGGTCCCTCGAACGGCGGCGCCGCCACCTCGACAGGCTTGCGCCCGGGGTCGGCCGCCAGCCAGCCAGGTCGCCCCGGCGACACGAGGCAGACGCGGATGAAAGACGCTCAGGTCGGTCTTGCCGTCATAGATTCGATTGGCGAAGACCTTTCCATCGCGCCACACGACGATCGGCGCGGTCGGCGCGAACCGTCGCAACACGGCCGCCACTTGCGGGCTGTCGGTTTCAGGCCGGGTTCCGGGCCAGTTGCCGGATTGATCGATGGTCAGCGGATCGATCCCGGTCACGGCCTTCAGCCGTCCCGCGAACCACAGCCCGCCCCATCCTTCCGCCTCCAGGGCGTGGTTGTAGCCGCACAGGACGAAGATGCGGGCGTCGGGTCGCGACTTCAGCACATCTCGATCAGGTTCGTCGCCTGAGCGGTCTCGCGCGCGACGACGCGCGCCTCACCGCTCGCATCGGCGGGCGCGCTCTGGTCGTCCCGCTGTTCGTAGTCGGCGAAGACATAGCCCAGGCTCGCCGCTTCCCGGACCGTCTCGGCGAAGACGGGATCGGCGATGTAATAGCCCAGCGCCTGGCGGAAGGGCGCGCCTTCGCGGTACGTCCAGACGCCGGAGCGGAACGCCGGCGATCGCGGGGTGAACGTCTCCGCCGCGAAGGTGTCGAACCCCAGGGGTCTCAGCGCTCGCATCACGCAGGCCGCGAAACCACGGTGACCTGAAATGTTGTGCGCCTCGTTCAGTATGACGACCTGCCGGTCGGCGGCCGCGTCGACGATGACGTCCAGCGCGTTCCGGCTCTCCGCCCTGATGAGATCGGGCAGGGCCAGATCGGCGGGCCGTTCGCGTTCCTGGCTGCCGATGGCGGTTTCCTCATCGCCGAGAAAGGCCGCGAACTGCGGCGCCAGCGCCATGGCCGACTCGTCGCCGGCCGCCGCCTGGGCCTTCAACTCCAGATACTGCGGCAGGTAGCGTCCCTCGATGCGAAACTGCTCTTCCGCCGTCAGTCTCTCCTGCGACCGCGCGGATGACGCGGCCAGAGCGGCCGTCGCCGCCATCGACAGGCCCAGGGATCTTCGCGTCAACATCCTTCGCCCTCGCTGCAACTCACAGGTGCGATCGGACGGTCATGTGCCGACGCTGTCAACCCGACAGCAGCGCCTCGACCTCCGCCCTTTCCGGCAACGAGGACTGCGCTCCCGCCCGCGTCGCGGCGGCGGCCCCGGCGGCGCAGGCGAAGCGCAGGGCCTCGGCCGGGTCCATGCCCTCGAGCAGCGCCACGGCGAGGGCGGCGACGAAGGCGTCGCCGGCCCCGGTCGCGTCGATCGCCTCGACCGCGGGCGGCGTCGCCCAGGCCATCTCCACCCCGCGCTGGTACATCGCCGCGCCCTTGGCGCCCTTGGTCACCACCACCCGGCCGCCGCCCCGGTGCAGGCCGTCGCCGTAGAAGGCGGCCTCGGTCTCGTTGACCACGATCAGGTCGGCGCGGCGCAGCAGCCGCTCGGACACCGGCTGGGCCGGCGCCAGATTGGCGCAGACGAAGCCGGTCGCCCGGCCCACCGCCGCCTCCACCGTCTCGATCGGCAGCTCCAGCTGCACGATCAGCGCCCCCTCGATCCGCTGCGGCAGCTGTTCGGGCGTGACCAGGTGGTTGGCCCCGGCCGCGACGACGATCTGGTTCTCGCCCGTCGCATCGACGGCGATCAGGGCCACGCCGGTGGGCGCCGCCACATCGACCTCCACCCCCGCCAGGTCGACGCCGTAGTCCTCCATCAGGGCCAGCGCCTCGCCGGCCTGGGCGTCGTTCCCCACCCGTCCGATCAGGCAGACCTCGGCGCCCAGCTTCTCGGCCGCCAGGGCCTGGTTCGCCCCCTTGCCGCCGGGGTGGCGCGACAGGGCCGCGCCCGTCACCGTCTCGCCCGGCGCGGGCAAGCGTTCGGCGCGCGCCACGAAGTCCAGGTTGATCGAACCGACGACGGTGATCCTCATCGGGCGGCCTCCTCCAGGGTGCGGGCGATCAGGTCGAACACGCCTGGGCGTCGGCGCCGACGGCCCAGCGGTGGCGCGCCGTCGCCGGATCGACGCGGAACTCCACCGCCGTGTGGCCGCGCGTCAGGTCCGACTGGGTCTCCACC
The DNA here is from genome assembly GCF_023503965.1 of Brevundimonas albigilva. Lineage (GTDB taxonomy): Bacteria > Pseudomonadota > Alphaproteobacteria > Caulobacterales > Caulobacteraceae > Brevundimonas > Brevundimonas albigilva. The sequence goes on from NZ_CP097298.1 coordinate 1,686,032, forward strand.
TCGATGCGGCACGGCCTCAGGTCGAACAGCGCGGGCGCCATCGCCCACGCCACCGGGCAGGCGTCGTGCAGCGGCGCGCCCCAGTCGGGCGTGGGCCAGCCGACGATCTCGCGCTCGACCCGCTGCGAGAAGCGCAGCATGGCCGCCGCCGTCCGCGCCGCCTCGCTGTCCACGGCCTCTATGGCCCGGATGCGCGCCTCGGTGGCCCGCACCTGGTGCGTCGCGTCCAGGCCGAAGGCGACCACTTCGCAGCCCGATCCGAACACCACCGCCGCCGCGTCCGGGTCGGCCCAGATGTTGAACTCGGCCGAGGCGGTGATGTTGCCGCCCTCCGCGCGCGCGCCGCCCATGACGGCGACCGGCCCCAGCCGCCCCGCCAGCCGGGGCTCGCGCCGCATGCCAGGGCCAGGTTGGTCATCGGCCCCAGCACGGCCAGGCTCACCGTCCCCTCGGGCCGGCGCATGACCAGGTCGACGATGGCGTTGGCCGCCGGCCCGTCGCCGACGATGGCGGCCGGCTCGAACGGTTCCAGGTCGCCCAGACCCTCCGGCCCGTGGAATTCGCCCGCCCCCGCCGGGGGCCGCTTCATCGGCCGTTCCGCCCCGCCGAAGACGGGCACGTCCGCCCGCCCGGCGATCTGGCGCATCATGCGCGCGTTCCGCTGGGTCGCATGGCCGGGCGCGTTGCCGGCCACGGTGGTGATCGCCAGCAGATCCAGCGCGGGCGCCGCGAAGGCCAGCAGCAAGGCCACGGCGTCGTCCACGCCGGGGTCGCAATCGATGATGAGGGCAGGTCTGTTCACCGCGCCTGACTAGGCAGCCCCGCCGCCCCCGGCAAGCGGCATCGGTCGCGGCGGGCGTGGCGCCTATCCGATGGCGTCTGGAATTTCTCGCAATCCGGCGTGGTTGCGGCTCACAATCCGGCATTGAAAGTCGGGGTTCATCGGGCAAGATCACGGGCATGACGAAACCACCCCGCAGGCCATTGACCGCAACCCCGGCGATGCGTGAAGCCGCCGCCGAGCGAACCTCGCCGGACCTGCGCAGCGACCGAAATCGAACCTCACTCGCGACACGCGTTCGGGCGAAGTCTACTGGTGCGAGTTCAGCCCCCTGAACTGGACGCCGGAGTTCGATTATCAGCACCTTGTGGTCATCGTCAGGGGCGGAAAGATCTCAAACGACATTCACGTGGTTCTGCCGCTGACCAAGTCGGATCAATCGGGCAATCCCCATGGATACCGCCTTGCGCATAATCCGAACCCCGGCTCGGCGGCGGAGTCCTGGGCGGTCTGCAATCACGTCTATTCCGTCGCGTCCGAGCGTCTCCAGCCCTTGCGGGACCCGGGCGGCAATCGTCGCACGCCGGAAAAACTCCATCCCGATGATCTTCGCCAGATCAGCGCGCGTATGCAAAGGGCGCTCGCGACCTTCCTCGCCCTGGGGGTCTAGGCCTCGCTCGGACAAGTCGCGGCTGGGTTGAATTCTGCCGCCTGGCGGCTATATTGGAGTCACGGTTTCGGCCGTTGGACCGCGTGCGGTCCCCGCCCCTCACGGGGCTAATCAAAAGGGCCAGTCGTTCGCCGACTGGCCCTTTTATTTCCGAGGTCCCGGAAGCGGCCGCCCACCGGCGCCACGGAGCCAAAGCGCCTCCTCAAGCGTTGCCGCGACATGACCGCCGCCCGCCCCTTCGATCTGCGCCGAGAGAGCGCCTATCTGCGCGACCTGGGCCGCGCCTTCGGCGGGGCGCTGCTGTTCAACGTCCCCCTGCTGATGACGATGGAGATGTGGGAGCAGGGCGTGACGATGGATCGCTGGCGGCTGCTGGCCTTCATCCTGTCCGGCCTGCCGCTGCTGTACGGCCTGGCCTATTACGCCGGCTTCTCGAAGCGGCGGGGGCTGAGGAACGACCTGCTGGACACCGCCGTCGCCCTGGCGGTCGGCTTCGTCACCGCCTCGGTCCTCTTGGTGATGTTCGGCGTGGTCGACTGGAACGCGCCCCGCGCGAGGCCCTGGGCATGGTGGCGCTGCAGGCGATCCCCGGCGGCATGGGCGCCCTTCTGGCGCGGCGCCAGCTGGCGGGCGGGGGCGGCGACGACGGTGACGAGGACCAGGCCTCCTATGTCGGCGAACTGTTCCTGATGGCGGCGGGCGCCCTGTTCTTCGCCCTGAACGTGGCGCCGACCGAGGAGGTCATCCTGATCGCCTACAAGGCCACGCCCTGGCACGCCCTGGCGCTGATCGTCGCCTCGGTCGCCCTGATGCACGTCATCGTCTTCGAGGCCGGGTTCGCCGGCCAGGAGGAGGCCGAACATCCGCTCAAGGCCTTCGCCCACTTCACCCTGCCCGGCTACGCCATCGCCCTGGGGATCAGCCTGTTCGTCCTGTTCCTGTTCGGCCGGGTCGAGGGCCATTCGCTGGAGGGCCTGACCCAGACCGTGATCGTCCTGGGCTTTCCCGCCGCCGTCGGCGCCGCCGCCGCCCGCCTGCTGGTCTGAGCCCATGCCGTCCAGGAAGACTCCCGCCCGAAAGGTCGTCGCCCCCCGCCCGGTGCTGCAGGCCGTCATGGCCGCGCTGGGCGCCCTTGTCACCCTGGCGGCCCTGGCCATCGTGGTGTGGGAGGCGATGCAGCCCGCCGCGCCGCCCGCCCTTTCGGCCCGCATCGTCGGCGTCCAGGCCACGTCCGCCGGCCACGTCGCCACCGTCGAGGTCTCGAACGACGGGCTCGACACCGCCGCCGGCGTCGACATCGAGGGGGTGCTGGGCGACCAGACCGCGACGGCCACCCTGGACTATGTCCCCGGCCGGGGCCGCGCCAAGGCCTATCTGCGCTTCGACGCCGACCCGACCCGGGCGGCCGTGTCGGTCAAGGGCTGGTCGGCGCCCTGACCCTGGGTTAATATGTGTCCGCCTGTTCTCCCGGGGGCGGCAATCGAGCCGCTGAGATAAGGGTCTCTCCCTTGACCGGTCGAACCTGATCCGGGTCATGCCGGCGAAGGGAAGAGATCCTGACGGGCCGCATCGCCGCGGCTTGTCATCCCCGCGCGAGCGGGGACGCGCCGGCGGTCCCTCTTTTGAAGAAGAGGCCGCCATGAACGTTCATATCTCCAACACCTCCACCGACGAGGCTCAAGCAGCGAGCGACCGCGTCGCGAGCGATAGCCTCCCTCTCAGCGAAGCGCGGAAGAAGGTCGCGGCGAAACACGGCCGCATCCCCACCGGCCCGCGCGAGGGCGGACACAAGGTCTATGTCGCCGGCGACCTCTATCCCGACCTCCGCGTCCCCTTCCGCGAGGTCCGCGTCCACCCCAGCGCCAACGAGCCGCCGGTGACGATGTACGACCCGTCCGGCCCCTACACCGACCCTGACGCCCGCATCGACATCACGCGCGGCCTGAACGCCGTCGTCGGCCCCGACTGGCGCCTGGCGCGCGGCGACATCGCCCCGGTCGAGGCCCCGCGCGAGGTCCGGCCCGAGGACAACGGCCACGCCAGCGGCAAGCACCTGGCCCCCCGCTTCGACACGGCGAACCACCGCGTGTTCAGGGGCGTGGCCGGCCGCCCGGTCACCCAGCTGGAATACGCCCGCGCCGGCGTCGTCACCCCCGAGATGGAGTTCATCGCCATCCGCGAGAACCTGAGGCGCGAGCAAGCAGCCAGCGGCGAGCGGCGCGTGGCGAGCGAGGACGCCCAGACCATCACCCTGGCCGACGGCTCGACCCTGGCTCTTCCTTCCTCGCCGCTCGCCGCTCGCCGCTCGCCGCTCGCCAGGGACGGCGAATCCTTCGGCGCCTCGATCCCCGATTTCGTCACGCCCGAGTTCGTCCGCCAGGAGGTCGCCCGCGGCCGCGCCGTCATCCCCGCCAACATCAACCACCGCGAGGTCGAGCCGATGATCATCGGCCGCAACTTCCTGGTGAAGATCAATGCGAACATCGGCAACTCGGCCGTCCTGTCGACCGTCGACGACGAGGTCGACAAGCTGGTCTGGGCCACGCGCTGGGGCGCCGACACGGTCATGGACCTGTCGACGGGGCGCAACATCCACAACATCCGCGACTGGATCATCCGCAACAGCCCCGTCCCCATCGGCACCGTGCCCATCTATCAGGCGCTGGAGAAGGTCGGCGGCGTGGCCGAGGACCTGACCTTCGACGTCTTCGCCGACACCCTGATCGAACAGGCCGAGCAGGGCGTGGACTATTTCACCATCCACGCCGGGGTGCGCCTGCCCTTCGTGCCGCTGACGGCGAACCGCGTCACCGGCATCGTCTCGCGCGGCGGCTCGATCATGGCCAAGTGGTGCCTGGCCCACCACCGCGAGTCCTTCCTGTACGAGCGCTTCGACGAGATCTGCGAGATCATGCGCGCCTATGACGTCAGCTTCAGCCTGGGCGACGGCCTGCGCCCCGGCTCCATCGCCGACGCCAACGACGAGGCCCAGTTCGCCGAGCTGCGCACCCTGGGCGAGCTGACCAAGGTCGCCTGGGACCACGGCTGCCAGGTCATGATCGAGGGCCCCGGCCACGTGCCGATGCACAAGATCAAGCAGAACATGGACGAGCAGCTGAAGCACTGCCACGAGGCGCCCTTTTACACCCTCGGGCCGCTGACCACCGACATCGCCCCCGGCTACGACCACATCACCAGCGCCATCGGGGCGGCCATGATCGGCTGGTTCGGCACGGCCATGCTCTGCTACGTCACGCCCAAGGAGCACCTGGGCCTGCCCGACCGCCAGGACGTCAAGGACGGCGTCATCACCTACAAGATCGCCGCCCACGCCGCCGACCTGGCCAAGGGCCACCCCGCCGCCCGCCTGCACGACGACGCCCTGTCGCGCGCCCGGTTCGAGTTCCGCTGGGAAGACCAGTTCAACCTGGGCCTGGACCCCGAGACCGCCCGCCAGTTCCACGACGAGACCCTCCCCAAGGAAGCCCACAAGACCGCCCACTTCTGCTCCATGTGCGGCCCCAAGTTCTGCAGCATGAAGATCAGCCAGGACATCCGCGACGCGGCGCGCGGGCAGAACGATGCGGGCGCCAGCCTGGCCGAGGCGGAGGCCGGCATGGCGGAGATGTCGGCGAAGTTCCGCGCCGGCGGCGGGGTGGTGGAGGTGAAGGTGTGACGCGCCCAACAAAGGGCGCAACCTAGCATTAACCACGTGGCGGTGAGAATCTCGCCAGCCGACGTCCCCTTCTGACGTGGATAGGATCATATTCCCATCATCGGCTCACGGAGGCGCTGATGGCTGACACGACCATCGAATGGACGGATGCGACTTGGAACCCGGTCGCGGGCTGCTTGGTGATTACACCGGGCTGCACCAACTGTTACGCCATGCGCATGGCGGCGCGTTTGGAGGCGATGGGGGTGCCCAAGTATGAAGGGCTGACCCGTAAGAGCGGCGACCGCTATGTGTGGACAGGTAAGGTTCGCCTGGACGAAGCTTCGCTCGAAATTCCGCTGAAATGGCGGAGGCCACGCAAGATTTTCGTCAACTCGATGTCGGACCTCTTCCACCCGGATGTCCCGCCGGAGTTCGTCGAGCGTGTTTGGGAGGTGATGGCGAAGACCCCTCAGCACACCTACCAAATCCTTACCAAACGGCCTGAGCGGATGAGGCAGGTCGTCACCGACCTCGCGTTGCCGGCACTACCTCACGTGTGGCTGGGTACCAGCGTCGAAGACAGTCGCGTTCTTTCGCGACTGGACGACCTACGCGCAACACCGGCGATTATCCGCTTCGTTTCCTTCGAACCGTTGATCGGATCCGTGGCGAAAGCGAACCTCGACGGAATCCACTGGGCCATCGTTGGCGGCGAGTCTGGTCCGAGAGCACGCCCAATGGCGGAACAGTGGGTCGATGAAATTCGACTCGCTTGCCTAGGTGCGGGGGCAGCATTCTTTTTTAAACAATGGGGCGGGAGGAACAAGAAGGCTGCAGGGCGCCTTCTCCATGGGCGAGAATGGAACAACCTTCCATTGCAAAGCTCTGCTATACTGGCTGAATGAGCGAAGAATCAGATTTGGCCGAAGTCGGCCCATGGGCCGAGCAGAAGTTGGCCGCTTTGGCCTCCTATCTGAATTACTACACGACGGTGCTCAAGAATCAGGTTTGGTGCAGAACGATCTATCTCGATGCGTTTGCAGGAGGTGGAAAGGCGAGCCTCCGTAGCGTAACTAAACACCCGTTAGTTGAAACGCCGCTTTGGGATGACGAGCGCCCGGCAGAGCACACTCAGATTGTTGTAGGCAGCCCAAGAAGGGCTTTGGATCTCGCAAACCCGTTCGACCGATACGTGTTTGTGGACGCTGACCCAAAGCGGGTGAGCCAACTTTATCACCTGCAAAGTGAGTACGAGGGGAGGCGTCGGATCGATGTTCGGCAGGGGAGCGCGGAAGATCAAATTACTTGGCTTCTGAAGCAGAACATCTCCAAGACAACGCATCGCGGCGTGGCGTTTCTCGACCCGTTCGGCGCTCATTTGCCATGGACCTCGGTTCAGGCGCTGGCGGCCACTAGGATATTCGAAGCGATCATCAACTTTCCGCTGCATATGTGCATCAATCGGCTCGCCACGTTGAATCCCGCCATCCCATCAAACTGGCGGGATCAGCTCGACAGTTTCTTTGGGCCGGGGTGGTACGATGAGGTTTACGAAACCACCGAGGGCTTGTTCGGCGCAGCGACTAGGAAGAGGGCTGACGCAACCGATCGACTTCTCCGATTTTATCGAGCAAACCTAAAAAACGCATTCGGTCATGTCTCTCAACCTATGCTTATTCGAAATACGAGAGGTAGCCCACTGTACTACATCATCTGGGCGGGCCCTCACCGTAAAGGGTTAGAGGGAGCGGATTACGTCCTAAAGACAGGGGAACGCTTACAGAAGCGAGCATGATGCCCACCCTCGTCCTCCTCGCCGGGCCTAACGGCCGCGCGGGGGAGATGGCCAAGAACGGCACGCGCGAAGAGAAGTCCGGCAAGTTCCTGCCGCCGCCCGGCTGGAAGGGGCGTCTGGTCGCCGCCGACGACGCGCCGCGCGCGCTGAGGAAGACGCGGGCCTGACTTTCGTCATCCTCCGGCAAGCCGCGCAGCGGCGCGGACCGGGGGACCCAGCGGCGCGCGGGAGCGCGAACCTGTCGCGGACTCGGCGGCCGACGGTCGTGCGGCGGACATATCGCCTTCGGCGCCGCTGGGTCCCCCGGTCTCGCTGCGCGAGCCGGAGGATGACGAAAGAGGGAAGGCGAGGCCTCTGCCATCCTAATTCCGCCACCCCGCCCTCTGAATTCCCTCGCCTTTCCGCCGCCGCGCGCCAATCGACCTAACACCCCTCCCGGCCGTCCCATAATGCCCCGGCCCCGCGCGTGGGGCGGATCGGCGTCGGAGGGGCGCATGGAACGGGATGAGGATCGCCGGCCGGGCTGCGGGCCCGATGACGCGGGATCGGGCTGGGACGACGGCCGGGCGCCCTATGACTATTGGGACGGCCGCCTGACCAATGAGGACTTCGTCGACCGCCCCCGAAACGAGGGATCTTGCGACGAGGGATTCAGCGACGACCCGCCCCGCCCCGACGCGCCCCGCGACCCCGCGCGCCCCCTCTACGACGGGCGGCCCGTGCGCGATCCCTATGACCGGGGCGGCGGCTATCGCCGCGTGTCCGAGGCGGCGTGGGCGCGGGCGCGGGAGGAATATCTGCAGGGCGAGTCCTGCCCGACCGTGTGCGCCCGCCACGGCATGGCCGAGTCCACCTTCCGCCAGCGCGCCAAGGCCGGGGTTGGCGCCGCATCGACCAGCCCGATCCCGAGCCGGTCGACCTGGACGCCGAGGAGGAGGCGGGCCTGCTGGACTACGCCCAGATGGCGCGCCACGCCCTGGTGCGGCTGAACCGCGCCGTCCTGCGCGGCCGGGTCGCCGAGGCCGCCGGCTGGATGCGGCTGCACACGCGCCTTTCGGACCTGGCCCGCGCCGCCGATGGAACGCCGCCCGCGCCGAAACCCGCTCCGAAACCTGCGAAGACCCCCGACCCCCAGGCGACCGCGATGGCCAAGGCCCGCACCGTCCAGACCCTGGTCCGCGCCGTCGCCGACCTGGACCCGGCGGACCCGACCGGCCGCCGCCTGATCGACAAGAGCCTGGAGGTGCTGGACGCCCTGGAGCGGGCGCCGATTTCAGACGATTCACTCTATTCAGACGGTGGTTTTCCGGACGCGGAGCCTGAAACCGGCCCGCCGTGATTTCCTTCTTTCGTCATTCCGGGCGAAGCGCAGCGGAGACCCGGAACCCAGCGGCGCCGAAGGCGAAATCTATCCGTCGCGTGATGTCTGAAGGCCTGATCTGCGACAGGTTCGCGCTCTCGCGCGCCGCTGGGTCCCCGGTCTTCGCCGCTGCGCGGCTTGCCGGAGGATGACAAAAGAGGATGACGAAGGGAGAGCCTACGCCTCCTTGGCGATCTGGCGCAGCGCCTGTTCGAACGCCTCGGCCGGCTGGCCGCCGCTGATCAGATACTTGCCCTCCACCACCACGGCGGGGACTGAGTTGATGCCCCGCGACCGCCACAGCTGCTCGGCCTGGCGCACCGCCTGGGCGTAGCGGCCGGACGCCAGCACCTCGGCCGCCTCGGCCCGGTCCAGCCCCGCGGCCTCGGCCGCCTGGGTCAGGACGCCGGCGTCGGTCAGGTTGCGGTTGTCGGTGAAGTGGGCGGTGAACAGCGCCCGCTTCAGCGCCTTCTGCTTGTCCGGCGCTGTCTCGTGCGCCCAGTGCAGCAGGCGGTGGGCGTCGAAGGTGTTCCAGATGCGGCTTGTCTCGCCCATCCGCATGTCGAAGCCCGCTTCCGCCGCGCGGGCCTTGATCATCTCGCGGTTGGCGGCGGACTGTTCGGGGGTCGAGCCGTACTTGCGGCCGATGTGTTCGACGATCCCCTCGCCCTCGGGCGCCATGTCGGGGTTCAGCTCGAACGGCTGGAAGGCGATGTCGGCGGCGATCCCCTCGGGCTCCAGCCGCTCCAGCGCCGTCTCCAGCCCGCCCAGCCCCACCACGCACCAGGGGCAGACGACGTCGGAGACGAAGTCGATCTTCAGGGTCTTGAGCGGGGCGGGGGTCGAGGTCTGGGGGGCGGTGTCGGTCATCGGCGCGGCCTTCTGGAACAGCAGGTGTTGCGATGGGATATGGCGACGCGAGCGGCCAATGCCAGGCCCCGGCTCACCCCAGCTCCCGGGGCGCGCGGATGCGCCGCCAGCGGGCCTCCACGAAGGCGAAGGCGCCGAAGGCCATCAGCCCGGCCGCCGTCAGCCCCAGGATCCACGATCCGCCCGGCTGGGCCTCCAGCGCCGCCAGCGCCCCGGCCGTGCTGGTCACCTCGCCCGCGCGGGCGTGCAGGCCCGCCAGCACCACGAAGACGCCCAGCGGCAGATAGGCGAAGCCCCGCGCCGCATAGCCCGTCCGCGCCAGGATCGAGGCCGGCCGGCAGAAGGCCTCGGGGCAGGCCAGGGCCGCGTCGAAGTCGTCCCGGAAGGCCCTGACGATGTTGCCGATCCCGACCGCCAGGACCACCAGCCCGGCCGTCGCCAGCAGGGCCCCGCCGAAGGGCAGGCCCAGCAGCATGGCCGCCTTCTCCTGGTTCTCGGCCACGCTCTCGGCCCGGTCGGCGGCGGCGCTGGTCGCCTCGCCTGCCTCGTCCAGATACTCGAACACCCCGGCCGCCAGCACCCCGTAGAACAGCCCGCTCAGCGCCTGGCCCGCCCGCGTGGCCCAGCCCTTCAGGTCCGTCCCCTCATGATCCGCGTCGAACACCGCCTGCAGCACGCGCCAGCCGACGAAGGCCCACAGCCCCAGGCCCAGCAGCACCAGCCACAGCCGCCCGAACGGCTGCTCGGCCAGCCAGCCCGCCGCCCCGCCCGTGCCGACCGCCGCCCCGATCCGGTCCGTGGCCGCCAGCAGGGTCAGCGCCCCCGCCGACAGATAGACGAAGCCCCGCGCGCCATAGCCGATCCGTGCGGCCCACTCGACCAGGGTCGCCAGCCTGGGCGTCCGCCGGGCCAGCGGCAGGCGGCGGCGGGCGGTCTCTCCCAGGCGGGCGGCGGCGCGGCGAAGGGGGCGAAGGCGGTCATGACCGGGCGTCAACGCCGGGCCTACGGCAAAGGCTCCGCCTCTGTCGCCTTCCGACAGACGCCGGTCGTCGATCCGGCCTATCCTTCGCTGTCCGGGGCCTGCGATGCGCATCTACGAACTCCACTTCTTCGACGACGAGGGCCGACGCCCGCTGCTCGACTTCCACGACGGGGCCGACGACCACGACGCCCTGCGCGCGGCCGCGGCGCTGCTGGCCCGGCACGCCTCCTGCGCGGGGGTGGAGATCCACGACGGCGACCGCATCGTCGGCCGGCTGGAGCGGTCAAACCTCGGCCCGGTGTGATCGGTCGCGTACACAAGCCGCGAATTCAACGACTTCTCCCCAGATACGGGCCGAAATTACTGCAACGCTGTGTCGGGTTCCGACAGACGCCTTCACGCAATCGCCTTATGCGCGAATTCATGCGTCACCATCCGCCGGGAAATCTCCTGCTCAGCGCCATGGCGCCCGAGGACCGGGCCGCCCTCTCGGCCATCGCGACGCCGATCGACTTCGCCCACGGCCAGGTCTTCGCCGAGCCCGACGACCCGATCGAGCACCTGCACTTCATCGAAAGCGGGTTCTGCTCCTCGGTGGCGGTGCTGGAGGACGGCCGCACGGTGGAGACGCTGATGGTCGGGCGCGAGGGCGTGCTGGGCGTGGTTGCGGCGCTGACCCCTCAACGCGCCCACACCCGCAGCGTGGCCCAGGTGGCCGGCTCGGCCCAGCGGGTGGAGGCCCAGCGCCTGCGCGTCCTGGCGGCCCAGCGGCCTGGGGTGCGCGACATCTGGCCGACTACATGGCCCGGCTGCAGGGCGAACTGGAGCAGTCCGCCGCCTGCAACGCCCTGCACCACGCCGGGCGCCGCTTCGCCAAATGGCTGCTGCGCTGCCACGACCGGGTCGAGGGCGACACCCTGAACCTGACCCAGGAATATCTGGCCTCGATGCTGGGCTCGCAGCGCACCACGGTCAACGAGGCCGCCCAGGGGCTGCAGAAGGCCGGGGCCATCGCCTATTCGCGCGGCCGCATCACCGTGCTGGACCGCGCCGCCCTGGAGCACGCCGCCTGCGAATGCTACCGCGCCGGCGACGTCTTCCGCCTCAAGGCCGGCTGACCCGCCCGGGCGCGACCGGCCGCGCGCCCCGCAGGTCGCCTGTCAGATCGCCTGTCACGTCGCCGGGCGCCGTGGCGCGCCTGCTCTGGCGTTTGCGAGCACTTGCCTGTAAGAGGCGCCCCGAACACTCCCCCTTCTCCCTGCACCTTCCTGCAGCGGCGCGGATATCCCGCGGCCGAACACAGTCCGCCCGAGCCCAAAATGAACCTGCGCAACGTCGCCATCATCGCCCACGTCGACCACGGCAAGACCACCCTGGTGGACCAGCTCCTGGCCCAGTCCGGCGTCTTCCGCGCCAATGAGGCGACCACCGAGCGCGCCATGGACTCCAACGACCAGGAGCGCGAGCGCGGCATCACCATCCTGGCCAAGTGCACCTCGGTGCTGTGGAACGGCAAGGCGGGAGAGACCCGCATCAACATCATCGACACCCCCGGCCACGCCGACTTCGGCGGCGAGGTGGAGCGGATCCTGGGCATGGTCGACGGCTGCGTCATCCTGGTCGACGCCGAAGAGGGCGTCATGCCCCAGACCAAGTTCGTGCTGACCAAGGCGCTGAAGATGGGCCTGCGCCCGATCCTGTGCATCAACAAGGTCGACCGCGCCCACGCCGACCCGGACCGGGTGCACCTGGAGACCATCGAGCTGTTCGAGGCCATCGGCGCCTCGCCGGAACAGCTGGACTTCCCGCACATCTACGCCTCGGGCCGCAACGGCTGGGCGACGCTGGACATGAACGAGCCGTCCGACACCCTGGCGCCGCTGTTCGACCTGATCGTCGACCACGTGCCGCCGCCGCCGGTGGCCGAGAACAAGGACAAGCCGTTCCGCATCCTGAACGTGCTGATCGAGAGCGACCCCTTCCTGGGCCGCATCCTCACGGGCCGCATCGAAAGCGGCAAGGCGGTCCCCGGCATGCCGATCAAGGCGCTGGACCGCGACGGCAAGCAGATCGAACAGGGCCGGATCACCAAGGTCCTGGCCTTCCGCGGCCTGAAGCGCCAGCCGCTGGACGAGGGTTCGGAAGCGGGCGACATCGTCGCCATCGCCGGCATGTCCAAGGCCACCGTGGCCGACACCCTGTGCGCCCTGGAAGTGACCGAGGCGCTGGACGCCCAGCCGATCGACCCGCCGACCATCTCCATGACCGTGGGCGTCAACGACAGCCCCCTGGCCGGCCGCGAAGGCGACAAGGTCCAGTCGCGCGTGATCCGCGACCGCCTGCTGAAGGAGGCCGAGGCCAACGTCGCCATCCGCATCACCGAGACCCCCGGCTCGGACGCCTATGAGGTCGCCGGCCGCGGCGAACTGCAGCTGGGCGTGCTGGTCGAGAACATGCGCCGCGAAGGCTTCGAACTGTCGATCAGCCGCCCGCGCGTGGTCTATCAGACCGGCGAGAACGGCGAGCGGCTGGAGCCGATCGAGGACGTGGTCATCGACGTCGACGACGAATACACCGGCGTGGTCATCGAGAAGCTGAGCCAGCGCAAGGCCGAGCTGCGCGACATGGGCCCGTCGGGCGCCGGCAAGACCCGCATCCAGCTGAACTGCCCGTCGCGGGCCCTGATCGGCTATCAGGGCGAGTTCCTGACCGACACGCGCGGTTCGGGCGTGCTGAACCGCGTGTTCAGCCACTACGAGCCGCACAAGGGCGCGATCGAAGGCCGCCTGAAGGGCGTGCTGGTCTCCAACTCCGACGGCGACACGGCGGCCTACGCCCTGTGGAACCTGGAGGAGCGCGGCGTCATGTTCGTCGGCGCCGGCGAGAAGACCTACCAGGGCATGATCATCGGCGAGAACAGCCGCTCAGACGACCTGGACGTCAACCCGATCAAGGGCAAGCAGCTGACCAACGTCCGCGCCTCCGGCAAGGACGAGGCCGTGCGCCTGACCCCGCCGCGCCGTCCGTCGCTGGAACAGGCCATCGCCTATATCGAGGAAGACGAGCTGGTCGAGGTCACGCCCAAGTCGATCCGCCTGCGCAAGGAAGTCCTGAACCCCTCCTTCCGCAAGAAGCGCGTCCGCGCCGACTGAGGACGGCCATCGCCGGAAACGATCAGGGGAGCCGCGACGCGGCTCCCTTTTTCGTCTCAGTCCATCAGCTGCTGGGCCAGATAGACATAGTGCCGGGCCCAGCGCCGGGCGTTGGCCACCGGGTCGGCGTCGTTGGAGTGACCGCCCGCCGTGTCCTCGTAATAGAGGTGGTCGTGGCCCTGGTCGCCCAGGCGCGCGGCGAACTTGCGGGCATGGCCCGGATGCACGCGGTCGTCGCGGGTGTTGGTGGTGATGTAGACACGGGGGTAGTCGACCTCGGGCCGCAGCTGCTGGTAGGCGGAATAGCGGGCGATCCACTCGGCCTCCTCGGGGATGCGCGGGTCGCCGTATTCGCCGATCCACGAGGCGCCGGCCGGCAGCTCGTGATAGCGCAGCATGTCGATCAGCGGGCTCTCGATCACCGCGGCGTTGAACAGCTCCGGGTGCTGGGTGATGGAGACGCTGGTCAGCACCCCGCCGTTCGACCGGCCGTAGATGCCCAAGTGACGCGGGCTGGTGATCCCGCGCCGCTCCAGGTCGCGGGCCACGGCGGCGAAGTCGTCGAAGGCGCGCTGCCGGTTCCCGTCCAGCGCCGCCTGGTGCCAGTCGGGCCCGAACTCGCCGCCGCCGCGGATGTTGGCCTGGACGAAGACCCCGCCCCGCTCCAGCCACAGCTTGCCCATCTCGGGCTTGTAGGCGGGGTTCAGGCTGATCTGGAAGCCGCCGTAGCCCAGCATGACGGTCGGCGCCGTCCCGTCCATCGCCAGGTCGCGCGGGCGGGTGACGAAGTAGGGGATCTTGGTCCCGTCGGTCGAGGTCGCCTCATATTGCTCGGTGACATGGGTCGAGGCGTCGAACTTGGCGGGCGCGGCCTTCAGTTCGGTCAGCGAGCCGGCGCTGGCGTCCGCCAGGCTCAGCGTCGGCGGAACGAGGAAGCCCTGGGTCGAGACGAAGACCTGCCCTCGCGACTTGGAGGAGTCGCCCAGGCCGACGGCCAGGTTGGCGGGCACGGCGATGGGCGCGGCGGTCCACCCCGACGGGCCCGCCTGGAAACGCAGAAGCGTGCCGGCGACGTTGTCGGTGACGGCGGCGACGAGGGTGTCGGACAGGACGGCGACGCCCTGCAGCGCCTGACGCTGGGCAGGCTGGAAGACCAGGGCGTCGTCGCGGCCGATGCGCCCGTGCGGGCGGGTCTCGCCCAGCACGCCCAGCGGAAGCGCCAGCAGCGACCCGGCGATGTAGTCCTCTCCGTCGAAGCTCCAGGCCTGGTCGGGCGAGAAGACCAGGCGGCCGTCGATGACGCCGGAGATCCCGACCCGTTCCGGCAGGTTCAGCTTCTGCGCCTTGCCGTCGTGGCTCAGGCTCCAGGTCTCGGACCGGAAGGTGTCCAGCGGACGGGTGATGATCACGGCCTGCACCACGCCTTCCTTGTCGCGATAGACGGCCGGGCTGACGCCGTATCCGCCATCGCCCTGATCGCCGCGATAGACCTCGACCGCCTGGTCCAGGGCCTGGCCGCGCTTCAGCGTCTTGACGATGAAGGGATACCCCGACTCGGTCATGGTGCCGGGGCCGAAGTCGGTGGCGACCAGAAGCGTGTCGCGGTCCAGCCACTCGATGCGGTGCTTGCCCTCCGGCAGGTTGAAGCCCCCGTCCACGAACCGTTTCGTCGTCAGGTCGAACTCGCGCACGACCACGGCGTCCTTGCCGCCGTCGGACAGGTTGATCAGGCAGCGGGTCTCGTCCGGGGCCAGGCAGTCGGCGCCCTTGAACACCCAGTCGCGGCCCTCGGCCTTGGCCAGGGCGTCGATGTCGAGCAGCGTCTCCCAGCGCGGCTGGGCGGTGCGGTAGCTGTCCAGCGTCGTGCGCCGCCACACCCCCTTGGGATTGGCCGCGTCCTGCCAGAAGTTGCCCACGCCGTCGCCCAGGAAGGACGGCATGGGGATGCGGTCCTCGGCGGTCAGGATGGCCTCGGCCTCGCGGCGGAAGGTCTCGTAGCGGGGGTCGCCGGTCAGGGCGGCCAGGGACTTGCGGTTCTCCTCGGCGACGAAGGCCATGGCCTCGGCCCCGTCCACCTGCTCCAGCGCCAGGTGGTCGTCGGCGGCCGCGACGCCGGCGGGGGTGAGGTTGTGTGGTAGTGGGGTGGCGGGCCCAAGCGCTCAGGATGGTCGTGCCTGTGCTGCTCATCGGTCGTCACCGGAGCCGTGGCGCAGGCGCCCAGCAGGAGCGCCGGAATGGCGACGGACAGGATCAGGTGACGCATTTCATTACTCCGCTCATCCCGGCGAAAACCGGGACCCAGATCTTTGGGCGTTCGGCGTCGCCCGTTCGCAGTGAACCCGATCCCAGCCGCCGATCCTCGCGAAAGAACTGGGTCCCGGCTTTCGCCGGGATGAGCGGATGCAAGAAGCCTATTCCTGCGCCGGCGTGTCCATCAGGCGGCGCGACAGATAGGTGTATTCCAGCGCGATCCGGCGGGCGGTCTCCTGCAGGTTGGCGCCGGCCGCGTGGCCGCCGTCGGTGTTCTCGTAGAACAGCACCGGATAGCCCAGTTCCTCAAGCCGCGCGGCGGCCTTCCTGGCATGGCCGGGATGGACGCGGTCGTCCTTGGTCGAGGTGTGGATGAAGACTTCCGGATAGGGCTGGCCCGCGCGCAGGTTCTGATAGGGCGAATAGCGCTCGATCCAGGCGCGCTGTTCGGGGATGTCCGGGTCGCCGTATTCGCCGATCCACGACGCGCCGGCCAGCAGCTTGTGGAAGCGCAACATGTCGAACAGCGGCACCTGGATGACGGCGGCGTTGATCAGGTCCGGGCGCTGGGTCAGCATCACCCCCATGAACAGCCCGCCCTGCGACCCGCCCATGATCCCCAGGTGCGGCTGGCTGGTGATGTCGCGGGCGATCAGGTCCAACGCCACGGCCTGGAAGTCCTCGTGCGCGCGCTGGCGGTTCTGCTGCAGCGCCGCCTCGTGCCAGCGGGGTCCGAACTCGCCGCCGCCGCGGGTGTTGGCGATGACATAGACGCCGCCCCGCTCCAGCCACAGCTTGCCGACCGTGGCCGAATAGCCGGGCAGCAGCGAGCTTTCGAAGCCGCCGTAGCCGTAGAGCAGCGTCGGGTTGGAGCCGTCCAGCGGCATGTCCGCCTTGTGCACCACGAAGTAGGGGATCATCGTTCCGTCGGCCGAGCGGGCCTCGTGCTGATCCACCGTCATGCCCGTGGCGTCGAACTTGGCCGGCATCGACTTGATCTGTTCGACGTCGCCCGTCGCGGCGTCCGCCAGCCACAGGCTGGACGGGTTCAGATAGCCGGTGACGCTGACGAAGACCCGGTCGTCGGTCTCCGAGGCCGAACCGACGCCGACCGACACGTTCTGCGGCAGGTCCAGGGTCGTGTGCGTCCATTCGGTCTGGCCGGGGC
This sequence comes from Brevundimonas albigilva, assembly GCF_023503965.1. Taxonomy (GTDB): domain Bacteria; phylum Pseudomonadota; class Alphaproteobacteria; order Caulobacterales; family Caulobacteraceae; genus Brevundimonas; species Brevundimonas albigilva. The sequence goes on from NZ_CP097298.1 coordinate 1,702,718, forward strand.
GATAGACGCGCACCGATCCGCGCACATTGTCATAGAGGGCCACGACCAGGGTGTGGCGGGTCGCGTTGACGCCTTCCACCGACTGACGCTCGGTCGGGCGCAGCACCAGCTGCGCCGGGGTCGCCGGATCGGCCAGCCAGGCGTCCAGCGGCCAGGCGATCAGGTCGCCGGTCTGGAAGGCCTGGCCCGACGGCGCGGTCCAGTCCTGCTTCAGCGACACCACCAGCCGGCCGTCGATCAGGCCGTTGATCTCCGACTTGGCCGGCAGGGCCAGCTGCACCAGCGAGCCGTCGTCCTTCGGCCGCCAGGTCTCGGACGAATAGAAGTCGACCGAGCGGTTGATCAGCACCGCCTTCACCGCGCCGTCGGCGTCACGCAGGGTGTAGCCGGACACGGCCACGTCGGTCGGCTGGCCGGTGAAGATGACCGGCGCCTGTTCCGGCGCCTGGCCGCGCTTCAGCAGCCGCACCGTCATCGGATAGCCGGAATCGGTCAGGGTGCCGGGGCCGAAGTCGCGCGAGATCAGCAGCGTGTCCCGGTCGATCCAGGCCGCCCCGCCCTTGGATTCCGGCAGGACGATCCCGCCCTCGACGAAGGCGCGCTCCACGGCGTCGAATTCGCGCAGCGTCGTGGCGTCCTTGCCGCCGTTCGACAGGCTGACCAGGCAGCGGCGTTCCTCGGGCGCCAGGCAGTTGACGCCCTTGTAGACCCAGTTGGCGTCCTCGGCCGCCGCCAGGGCGTCGATGTCCAGGATGGTGTCCCACTGGGGCGCGTCGGTGCGGAAGCTGTCGACCGTGGTCTGGCGCCAGACGCCGCGCACATGGTCCGCGTCCTGCCAGAAGTTGCTCAGCGTGCCGTCGCGGTTGAAGCCCACGCCCGGGATGCGGTCCTTGGCCTGGACGATGGCCAGGGCCTCCTGGTGCAGCGGCTCGTAGCGCGGGTCGCCCTGCAGCACGCCCAGGCTCTTCTCATTGTGTTCGCGCACCCATTCCATCGCGCGGGCGCCCTCGACGTCCTCCAGCCAGATATAGGGGTCGGTCGCCTCGCTGGTCGCAAAACCGGACGAAGCCGGCGCCGGGGCGGGGGCGGCGGAAGCGGAAGGGGCGGTCTGGGCCATGGCGACGGCGCTCAACGAACTGGAGGCGAGAAGGGCCGCGAGCGCGGCGGCGGACGAACGGATCATGGCGGGGTCCCCGAAAACGAAGGCGGCACCTTAACGGCGGCGGCCCGACCGGCAAGGCGCGCGGCCCGATCCTTACGGCTTTGTCATCTTCCGTCGTCGGGGATGCACAGCAGATTGCCGCAGGCCTTGCAGTGGACGGCGTCGGGGTCGTGCTTCTGAAGACCGCAACGGTCGCAGGGGAAGGCGACCTTGCTGGGCCGGATGAAGGCCTGGGCCAGGCGCAGGAACAGGGTGATGCCCACCAGCATGATGGCGATGGACAGCAGCCGCCCCCACGGCCCCGGCAGCGTCACGTCGCCGAAGCCGGTCGTGGTCAGGGTGGCCACGGTGAAATACAGCGCATCGACATAGCCGGCGATCCCGTCGTGCCCCCGGAAGGTCGCATAGACGAAGCCGGTCGCCACGAAGACGAAGGTCACCAGATTGGCCAGGGCGCGCGTGATCTCCTCGACGCGGGTATCGTCGAACCTGCGGCCCACGGTGCGCCAGAAGAAGTCCGAGTTCAGCAGGGTCCACAGCCGGAGCATCCGCAGGAAGCCCAGGTTGAACAGCCAGATGGGGAACAGCAGGGTCGCCAGGACGAACAGGTCCACCCAGACGATCGGCCGCTTCAGCCAATCCTTGATGTCGGACCAGGCGTAGGCCCGCGCGGCCAGGTCGATCGCCAGGACGGCGGCGATCAGATAGTCGATGACATAGAAGGCCCAGCCCATGTTCCTGAGGATCGGCGCGGCCAGGAAGAAGCCGATGATGGCCAGGTCGATGACGATGACCGTCAGCCGGAACCGCACCGCCGGCGGCTGGGAGCCCTGGTAGAGATAGCGCAGCCGGGCCCGCAGGCGCAGGCCCTCGTCACGGGGGGCGCCGTCTTGCTTCGGGGAGGCTTTGGTGGAGGGCAATTCGGTATCCGTTCGTCCCGGCCACGCCGGCGTCCGTTGGCGCGCGCCACTCAACCGTCTGACGCGCCGTCTGTCCAACGCTTCCGAACGATCGGTTCGAACAGGGCGGAGATTTCGCCGCGCGGCCAGGCGGCCTATATGGCCAGGCATGACCTCTCGTCCCTTCGTCAAGATGAACGGCGCCGGCAACGACTTCGTCGTGGTCGACGCCCTGGCGCGGCCGTTCACGCCCTCGGAGGACCAGGTGCGCGCCCTGGCCGACCGTGGGACCGGCGAGGGTTTCGACCAGCTGATCGCGATGGAGCCGTCGTCGACGGCCGACGCCTTCATGCGCGTGTGGAACGCCGACGGCGCGATGGTCCAGACCTGCGGCAACGCCCTGCGCTGCGTCGGCTGGCTGCTGATGGAGGCGAGCGGGTCCGACCGGGTGGTCATCGACACCGCCGCCGGCCCGACCGTTGCGACCCGGGCGGGCGACCATCGCGTGACCGTCGACATGGGCGAACCGCGCCTGGCCTGGGACCAGGTGCCGCTGGCCGAGGCGATGGACACGCGCGGGATCGAGCTTCAGGTCGGGCCGATCGACGCGCCGGTGCTGCACACGCCCGGCGCCGTGTCGATGGGCAATCCGCACGTGGTCTTCTTCACCGACCGCCAGGACGACGGCTTCGTCACGGGCTCGGGCTCGCTGGTCGAGCATCACCCGCTGTTCCCGGAAGGGGTCAACGTCGGCTTCGCCAAGGTGCTGGACCGCGACCGCATCCGTCTGCGGGTGTGGGAGCGGGGGCGGGCCTGACCAAGGCGTGCGGCACCGGCGCCTGCGCCGCCCAGGTCGCGGCCGTGCGGCGCGGCCTGACCGAGCGCAAGGCGACCGTCGTCGTCGACGGCGGCGAACTGGTCATCGACTGGGATGCGGCGTCCGGCCACGTCTTCATGACCGGCCCGGTGGAGATCGAGCGCACCGGGACCCTGTCGGCTTGACGCTGGAGGTCCTCACCTTCGGCTGCCGCCTGAACGCGGTCGAGAGCGAGGCCATGCGGGCGCGGGCCCAGGCCGACGGCCTGACGGACGCCGTGCTGGTCAACACCTGCGCCGTCACCGCCGAGGCGGTGCGCCAGGCGCGCCAGGCCATCCGCCGCGCGCGCAGGGAAAGGCCGGACGCGCCCATCGTCGTCACCGGCTGCGCCGCCCAGACCGAGGCCCGGGTTTTCGCCGCCATGCCCGAGGTGACGCGGGTTCTGGGCAACGCCTTGAAGGCCGCGCCCGGCGCCTATCGCCTGTCGGGCCAGCGGCTGGCCGTTTCCGACATCTTCGCCGCCCCGGTCGAGCTGGCGACCGCGCGACCGCTGAAGGACCGGGTGCGGGCCCATGTCGCGGTCCAGACCGGCTGCGACCACCGCTGCACCTTCTGCGTCATCCCCTATGGCCGGGGAAACAGCCGCTCGGTCCCGGCCGGCGAGGTGGTGGCCCAGGTCCGCGCCCTGGTCGATCAGGGGGTGAAGGAAGTGGTGCTGACCGGCGTGGACCTGACCAGCTGGGGCGCCGACCTGCCGGGGGCGCCGCCGCTGGGGCGGCTGGTCCAGCGCATCCTGAAGCTGGTTCCCGACCTGGCGCGCCTGCGCCTGTCCTCGATCGACGCGGCCGAGATCGACGCCGCCCTGCTGGACGCCTTCGCCACGTCCGAACGGCTGATGCCCTATCTGCACCTGTCGCTCCAGCACGGCGACGACCTGATGCTGAAGCGGATGAAGCGGCGCCACCTGCGGGCGGACGCCCTGGCCCTGGTCGCGCGCGTCCGCGCCGTGCGGCCCGACGTCGCTTTCGGCGCCGACCTGATCGCCGGCTTCCCGACCGAGAGCGAGGCGGCCTTTTCCAACCTGCTGTCGCTGGTCGACGAGGCGGACCTGGCCTTCGTCCACACCTTTCCCTACAGCCCCCGCCCCGGCACGCCGGCCGCGCGGATGCCCCAGCTGCCCCCCCAGACGATCAAGGCCCGCGCGGCCGCCCTGCGCCAGGCGGGCGACCGCGCCCTGGACCGGCATCTGCGCGCCCAGGTCGGACGCACGGTCCAGGCGCTGGTCGAGAACGGCGGCCAGGCCCGCGCGCCGGATCATTCGCCGATCGCCTTCGAGGGCGCGCCCGGCGCCCTGGCGAGACTGGTGCTGACCGGCGCGGAGGGCGCCCGGCTGACCGCGACGCCGGCCGTTGGCGGAAATCCGCACGCCGGCTGAGCCCCGGATCACCTTTTCCGCACAAGCGCGGACGTTTGCAGGCCGGCGCGGCGTCGTTCGGCCGTGCGCGGTTGTCCCGCTTCGTCCGTCGCTCTAGGAACGGAAGGATCAATCAGAAACGCCGCGCCGGAAACGCCCCGAAGCCATGCCCGACCAGACCGACAAACAGACGTTCTCCGACGAAGAGGCGCTGGACTTCCACCGCATCCCGACGCCGGGCAAGATCTCCATGGCCCCGACCAAGCCGATGGCGACCCAGCGCGACCTGTCGCTGGCCTATTCTCCGGGCGTGGCCGTTCCCGTGCGCGCCATCGCCGAAGACCCCGACCTGGCCTACGACTACACGTCCAAGGGAAACATGGTCGCCGTCATCTCGAACGGCACCGCCATCCTGGGCCTGGGCAACCTGGGCCACATGGCGTCCAAGCCGGTGATGGAGGGCAAGTCCGTCCTGTTCAAGCGCTTCGCCGACGTCGACAGCTTCGACGTGGAGGTGAAGACCACTGATCCGGACGAGTTCGTCACCGTCGTCAAGAACATCGGCGACACCTGGGGCGGCATCAACCTGGAGGACATCAAGTCCCCGGAATGCTTCGTCATCGAAAGCGAGCTGCAGGACCTGCTGGACATTCCGGTCTTCCACGACGACCAGCACGGCACGGCCATCATCTCGACCGCCGGCCTGATCAACGCCGTCCACATCGCCGGCAAGCAGATGGACCAGGTCAAGGTGGTGCTGTCCGGCGCCGGCGCGGCGGGCCTGTCGTCCATCGCCCTGATGAAGGCCGCCGGCGTCAGGCCCGAGAACACCGTGATCTGCGACCGTGACGGCGTGGTCTACAAGGGCCGCGAGCACGGCATGGACCAGTGGAAGGCCGCCCACGCCACCGACACGCCGTTCCGCACCATGGCCGAGGCCATGGTCGGCGCCGACGTGGTGCTGGGGCTCAGCGCGAAGGGCGCCATCACCAAGGAGATGGTGGCCTCCATGGCGCCCAATCCCATCATCTTCGCCATGGCCAACCCCGACCCGGAGATCACGCCCGAGGACGTCAAGTCGGTGCGCTCGGACGCCATCATCGCCACCGGCCGCTCCGACTACGTCAACCAGGTCAACAACGTCTTGGCCTTCCCCTATCTGTTCCGCGGCGCCCTGGACGTGCGCGCGCGCCGGGTGAACCACGAGATGAAGGTGGCCTGCGCCCAGGCCCTGGCGGCGCTGGCGCGCGAGGACGTGCCCGACGAGGTCGCCGCCGCCTATCGCGGCCGCAAGCTGAAGTTCGGCCCCGACTACATCATCCCGACCCCGTTCGACCCGCGACTGATCTGGTACATCCCGCCCTTCATCGCCCAGGCGGCGATGGACACCGGCGTGGCGCGCCGGCCGATCGAGGACATGGACGCCTATCGCCACAGCCTGCGGTCGCGCGTCGATCCGTCGGCGGCCCTGATGCAGAAGATCACCTCGGCGGTGCGCGGCGGCCCGAACAAGCGCGTCGTCTTCGCCGAGGGCGAGGAGCCGGCCGTCATCCGCGCCGCCTGGGCCTTCAAGCAAGCCGAGCTGGGCACGCCCGTCCTGGTCGGCCGCGAGGATCTGATCCATCAGAACGCCGCCGAGGCGGGCCTGAACTTCGACGAACTGGGCATCGAGATCACCAACGCCCGGGTCTCCGGCTGCAACGCCGAATACACCGACTGGCTGTACGAAAAGCTGCAGCGCCGGGGCTATCTGCGTCGCGACGTGCAGCGGATGATCAACCAGGACCGCAACTATTTCGCCGCCACCCTGGTCGCCCAGGGCCGGGCCGACGCCATGGTCGCGGGCGTGACCCGCAACTTCAACATGGCGCTGAAGGAGGTCCAGCGCGTGCTGGACGTGGACGACACCCTGATCGGCCTGTCGATCCTGTGGCCAAGGGGGCCGCACCCTGTTCGTCGCCGACACCTCGATCCACGAACTGCCCGACGCCCGGGAACTGGCCGAGATCGCCATCAAGGCCGCCGACACCGTGCGCCGCCTGGGCCGCAATCCGCGCGTCGGCTTCCTCAGCTACTCGACCTTCGGCAACCCGCCCGGCGACCGGGGCGAGAAGGTGCGCGAGGCCATCCGCATCCTGGACCGGAAGGGCGTCGACTTCGAATACGAAGGCGAGATGCCGCCCGAGGTGGCGCTGGACCCGCACGGGCACCCGGCCTACGCCTTCAACCGCCTGAGCAAGCCGGCCAACACCCTGGTCATGCCCGCCATCCATTCGGCCGCCATCTCGACCAAGCTGGTCCAGGCGCTGGGCGGCGCGACCCTGATCGGGCCGCTGCTGGTGGGTCTGGAGAAGCCGGTGCAGATCGTGTCGCTGGGGGCCTCGGTCAACGAGATCCTGACCGGCGCCACCTTCGCCGCCTACGACGCCGGCCCGGCCTTCCAGGGCACCGGCCTGACCTCGGCGCCGCCGCCGCCGGCCGCCCTGGCCGAGCGGGACGCGGACTGAGCTTGAACCGGACCTCCGCGGCGCGCAGGCTGGCCGCATGAGCGACGCCGCGCCCTTCCCGCCCGCCGCCCCGCCGCCCCGGCGGGTCGAGCCGGGGCTGTATCTGGTCGCCACCCCGATCGGGAACCTGCGCGACATGACGCTGAGGGCGCTGGACGTGCTGGCGGCGGCGGACCTGGTGCTGGCCGAGGACACGCGCGTCACCGCCAAGCTGCTGTCGGCCTACGGGCTGAAGGCCCGGCTGGAGCGCTGCGACGACCACGCCTCGGCCCGCGCGGCGGAGCTGGCGGTCGAGCGTCTGCGCGAGGGGCAGGTGGTGGCCCTGGTGTCCGACGCGGGCACGCCGCTGGTCAGCGATCCGGGCTTCGTCGTCGCCCGGGCGGTGATCGCCGAGGGCCTGCCGGTCCATCCCGTGCCCGGCCCGTCCAGCCTGCTGGCCGCCCTGTGCGTCGCCGGCCTGCCCGCCGACCGGGTGCTGTTCGCCGGCTTCCTGCCGCCCAGGACCGCCGGCCGCCGCGCCGCGCTGGAAGAGGTGAAGGGCCCGCGCCAGACCCTGGTCTTCTTCGAGAGCGGCCCGCGGCTGAAGGACAGCCTGGCCGACATGGCCGCCGTGCTGGGGCCGCGCCCGGCCGCCGTCGCGCGCGAGCTGACCAAGCTCTACGAGGAGTGCGTGCGCGGCCCGCTGGACCAGCTGGCCGTCGACCCTCGCCTGGATGCGCCCAAGGGCGAGATCGTCGTCGTCGTCGGGCCGGGCGAGGCCGAACAGGCGTCGGAGGCCGAGGCCGACGCCGCCCTGGCCGAGGCCCTGACCCGGCTTTCGACCGGAGAGGCCGCCTCCGAGGTCGCCAAGGCGCTGGGGCTGAACCGAAAGGTCCTCTACCGCCGGGCCCTGGAACTGCAGGGGAAATGACCCAGCGCCTGCCCCGCCCGCCCCGCGCCGATCCGTCGCCCCAAGGCGGCGTGGCGCCAGGCCAGGGGCGGGGCCGCCTTCCGCGGCGGCCATGCGGCCGAATGGATCGCGGCGGCCTGGCTGATGGCCAAGGGCTACCAGATCCTGGGTTTTCGCCTGAAAGGGCGAGGCGGCGAGATCGACCTTCTGGCCCGGCGCGGACGGGTGCTGGCGGTGGTGGAGGTCAAGCGGCGCGCCACGCTGGACGCCGCCGTCCTGTCGCTGAAACCGGCCCAGTTCGAGCGGCTGCGGGCGGCCGGCGAGGCCGTGCGCCGCAATCGCCCGGCGCTGCAACCGCTTGAATTGAGAATTGATATGGTGGCGCTGGCCCCAGGCCGCTTTCCGCGTCATCTTCGCGGCGTCGAACGCGGCGGCTGAAAGGGAGCATCGAGGGCGGATGACCCGCGACGAGGCCGAGTCCATCCTGACGACGGCGGGCGAGGCCGGCGACGCGGACTTCCCCCTGCTCGAGGCCGCCATCGCCTGCGCCATTCACGACTATCCGTTCCGCGACCCCGAGCCGGTCCGCACCCTGGCGCGCAACGCCTGCGAGCGTCTGGCCGAACGGATCGGCGGCGAAGGCCCCGACGACGCCCTGGCCGAGACGATGGCCGCCGACCTGCGGCTGAACGGCGACCTGCTGAACTACGACCATCCGTCGAACACCGACATCATCGACGTGGCCGAGCGGCGGCGCGGCCTGCCGGCGGCCCTGGCGGTCTTCTACCTCCACGCGGCCAAGGCGGCCGGGCTCCAGGCGGCGGGGGTCGACTTTCCCGGACACTTCATGGTGCGGGTCGAGACGAGCGAGGGACCGGTGGCCCTGGACCCGTTCAGCCAGGGCCGGCTGGTCCTGCCCAGCGAACTGACGCGGCGCGCGCTCAGGGCGGGGCTGACGCCGCACGTGGCCGACCGGCTGGACCTGCTGATGGCGCCCGTGACGGACCGGCAGTCGCTGATCCGGCTGCAGAACGTCCTGTTCAGCCGCGCCATCCGGGCCCAGGACTACGACGGGGCCGAACGTTCGGCCCTGCGCCGGGCGCTGCTGGACCCCGGCGACCACCGGCCGTGGCTGGACGTGGCCTCGGCGCGAGAGAAACAGGGCGCCCTGGCCGGAGCGATGGAGGCCCTGTCGCGCGCACGCGGCCTGGACGGCGTCGAGGAGGCCCGCCGGTCCACGACCTTCGAGCGGGTCAGGATGCGCCTGAACTGAGCCGGCCGGCGGCCGTCAGACGTCCAGGTCGACCGTGACCGGGGCGTGATCGCTGGGCCGCTCCCATTCGCGCACGTCGTCGTGGATGCGGGCCGTGTCCTTGACCACCGCCGGCGTCAGGCCGGGCGAGGTCCAGATGTGGTCCAGGCGCAGGCCGCGGTTCGACTTCCTGAAGTCGGCGGCGCGATAGCTCCACCATGAGGCCAGCTTCTGCGGCTCGGGGAACCGGTCGCGCAGAACGTCGGCGAAGCCTCCGGCGTCCTGCAGACGGTTCAGCAGCGTCTCGACCTCGATCGGGGTGTGGCTGACGATCTTGGACATGTAGCGGTGGTTCCACACGTCGTTCTCGCCGGGCGCGATGTTGAAGTCCCCGGCCAGAACCAGGGGCGCGTGGCGGTCGCGCTTGGCGATCTCGGCGGTCAGCCGCTGGTAGAAGTCCATCTTGTGATCGAACTTGGGGTTCAGCGCGCGGTCGGGCACGTCGCCCCCGGCCGGGATGTAGAAGTTCTGGATGTCGACGCCGGCCACCCGCGCGGAAACGCAGCGCGCGTGGCCCAGCTTGCACACCTCCAGCGTGGTGTTGTCGGCGATGGGCAGGCGGCTGGCGATGGCCACGCCGTGCCAGCCCTTCTGGCCCGCGACCCTGAGGTGCGGCAGGCCCATCTCCTCGAAGGCGGCGCGGGGAAACTGGTCCGTGGTGCATTTGATTTCCTGCAGCAGCAGGACGTCGGGCGCGCGCTCCTGCACGAACCGGGCGACCTGGTCGATGCGCAGGCGGACGGAGTTGATGTTCCATGTGGCGAGGCGAAGGGTCATGCCCTGCGAATAGCAGGCCCGACGCCGGATTCAGCCCATAAAAAAGGCCCGGCCGCAAAGGGCCGGGCTCGGGAAGGTTTCGTCTCTCTCGCCGCCGGGAGGGGGATGACATCCGTGGCGGTCGGACGGCCGCCGCCGTCCTGTGCTTAAAGTGTCACGCCGAAGAGAAAAGGTCAAATTGTCATATTTGACTATTGCCTGTGATTCTCCGGACACGGACCGATAACGGCGATTCGTCAGTTGCGGCCCGGCCGGCGGGTCGGATCGCGCAGCTGGAACAGGCTGGAGGCTAGGCCCGAGGCCGGTTGCAGCGAGGTCAGCTGGGTGCGGGTCCGCGACCCCTGGGCGTCGGTGATGGTCCATTCGTGCAGACGCATCGGATCGCCGGCGAAGGCCAGGATGACCTGGCCGTCGTTGGGGCGGCCCGAGTCGCGCGCGGTGATGGCGAAGGCGCGGAATCCATGCGCGTCACGCGGTCGATCCGCACGCCCTGATCCAGCCGGACCTCGCGCGCCAGGAACGTCGACAGGGGGGTGCGCCCCAGCGGGACCTGCTGGAAGTTGTTCAGGCGCGGGTCGTAGCGCTTGACGTTGTAGCCGTCGGACACGACCAGCAGGCCGGCCGGGTCGGTGTATTCGAACCGCATCTTGCCCGGCCGCTGCAGATAGAAGCGGCCCTGGCGACGCTGTCCGTTCGGGCCGGTCTCGACGAAGGTCCCCTGCGCCGAGGTCAGACCCTGCAGATAGGCCTGGGCGCGCTGCACCACCTGGCGGTCGGCCGCGGACAGGTTCGACTGGGCCTGCGCCGGCGCGGCCAAGCCGCCCAGGACGGCGGCGCCGCTCAGAAGGCCGGCGCCCAGCAGAAGCTGGCGGCGCTGGAGGTCGGCGGGGGCGGGCGCGAGGGCGCGGACGCGTGCGGTCATGTCAGTCGTCTCCCGTTCGGGATGGTTGTCGATCCTGCCGTCTTGCCCGGCCGGCTTGGCGTCGGAATGACGCGAGCCTGACCATATTCCGGCGCTCCGATGAAGCCCTGTTCATCGAAATGCTGAAGCTTGGGAAGACAGCGGGGTGGAGAACGGACCGGAGCGAGGAGGGTTGCGCACGAACTTCTCCCTCCCCGTTCCGGGGAGGGTGGCCGAGCGAAGCGAGGACGGGTGGGGGCGACCGGGCGATGCATAGCCGACATCAAGGCGTCTGAGGAATGCAGCTTCGCCTTGCCGCCCCCACCCCGTCGCTGCGCGACGACCCTCCCCCGCAGGGGAGGGAGGGCCCGGCGCCTCACGCCATCGGCGGCGGGCCGGCCAGGACGTCGCGCTTGCCGGCGTGGTTGGCGGGGCTGACCACGCCCTCCTGCTCCATCCGTTCGATCAGGGTGGCGGCGCGGTTGTAGCCGATCTGGAGGCGGCGCTGGACGTAGGAGGTCGAGGCCTTGCGGTCGCGCGTGACCACGGCGACGCCCGGTCGTAGAGGTCGTCCCCGGACCCGCCGTTCCCGCCCTCGTCGAAGCCGCCGTCCCCGTCGCCGTCCGGCTCGTCGGTGATCAGGTCCAGATAGTCGGGCTCGGCCTGGGCCTTCAGGTGCTTGCAGACGTCCTCGACCTCCTTGTCGTCGACGAAGGGGCCGTGCAGGCGGGTGATGCGGCCGCCGCCGGCCATGTAGAGCATGTCGCCCTGGCCCAGCAGCTGCTCGCCGCCCTGCTCGCCCAGGATGGTGCGGCTGTCGATCTTGGAGGTGACCTGGAAAGATATCCGGGTCGGGAAGTTGGCCTTGATGGTGCCGGTGATGACGTCGACCGACGGGCGCTGGGTGGCCATGATCAGGTGGATGCCGGCGGCGCGCGCCATCTGGGCCAGGCGCTGGACGGCGCCTTCCACGTCCTTGCCGGCGACCAGCATCAGATCGGCCATCTCGTCCATGACCACGACCAGATAGGGCATGGGCTCGGGGCGGATCTTCTCGGACTCATAGACCGGCCGGCCCTGGTCGTCGAAGCCGGTCTGGACGGTGCGTTCGAAATGCTCGCCCTTGGCCTGGGCCTCGCGGGCGCGCTCGTTGTAGCTGGCGACGTTGCGCACCCCCAGCTTGGACATGCGGCGATAGCGGTCCTCCATCTCGCGCACCGTCCATTTCAGCGCGACGACGGCCTTCTTCGGATCGGTGACGACGGGCGCCAGCAGGTGCGGGATGCCGTCATAGACCGACAACTCCAGCATCTTGGGGTCGATCATGATGAAGCGGCATTCGGCCGGGCTGTGGCGATACAGGATCGACAGGATCATGGCGTTGACCCCCACCGACTTGCCCGAGCCGGTGGTGCCCGCGATCAGCAGGTGCGGCATCCGCGCCAGGTCGGCGACATAGGGCTCGCCGCCGATGGTCTCGCCCAGGGCCAGGGGCAGCAGGTGGCCCTTCTTGTCGTATTCGGCGCTGGCCAGGAGGTCGCGCAGATAGACGGTCTCGCGCTTGGCGTTGGGCAGTTCGATGCCGATGGCGTTGCGCCCCTGGACCACCGAGATGCGACAGGCGCGGGCGGACATGGAGCGGGCGATGTCGTCCGCCAGGGCCACGACGCGGCCGTGCTTGACGCCCGGCGCCGGGACCAGTTCGTACAGGGTGACGACGGGGCCGGGGCGGATCTGGTCGATCACGCCGCGCACGCCGAACTCCTGCAGCACGCCCTCCAGCATCTTGGCGTTCTGCTTCAGCGATTCCTCGTCGACCGAGGCGACGCGCTGGCTGGGCTTGGTCAGGATGCCCAGCGGCGGCAGGTCGAAGGCGCCTTCGGGGCGCACGAAGTCGAAGGCCTGCTGGTCGACGTCCACGTCCTTGCGGGCCTTGGGCGCCTTGACGGCGGCGACACGGGGCTCTTCGGGCCGGCCCGAGGCGCGCGGCGGCGGCGGCGAGGCGGGCTCATCTTCCCACGGCGGCAGGTCGTCATAGGCGGTCTGCGGGCCCTCGTCCGAAGCGGGCGCGTCTTCGGGCGGCGCGGCGACCCGCGGCTCGGGTTTCGGACGGGCCGCCTTGGCGCGCGGGGCCTTGGCGGGGGCGGCGCGGCGGGGGCGCGCAGCGAACGCCCCCAGTTCAGGGCGTCGAGAAAGTCGGCGGCCCTCAGGCCGATGGCGAAACCGGTCGCCCACAGCCCCCGGCCAGAAAGACCAGGCCGGCGATGATCCGGGCGCCCGGAATTCTCAGGGCCCCCAGTCCCTGCGCCGCCAGACCGGTCACGGCGTCGCCCCACAGACCGCCCAGCCCCGCCGCCAGCGGCCAGGCCGCCGGCGCGGCCAGGGCCGCCAGGGCCGCCGACAGCAGCAGCACCCCGCCGGTCGCGGCCAGCGCCTTCAGCGGCGTCGGCTTTAACCGCTGCTGGAGCACATCGCCGATCGCCCGGGCCAGGCCGAAGGCGACCAGCAGCAGGGCGGCGGGCCAGGCCGCCAGCCCCAGCGACTGCATGAAAGGTCGGCGAACAGCGCGCCGTTCGCGCCCAGCCAGTTGGTGGTCGGCAGGCTGGAGGCCGCGTTCAGGCTGGCGTCCGCCGGGTTCCAGGACACCAGGGCGACCAGCAGCAGGGTCGCCAGCAAGGCCTGCAGCACGCCCCGGAACCGCACCACGAACGGCGCGTCCCACAGGATGCGGGCGCTGATCCAGGCCTGGCGGCCGACGGCGAGAGCGGTGGACATGGGAAGGGCGGACCCTGGCGGCGAAGGACGGTCCCGCCCTTGTCGCACCGACAGGGTTAAGGGGCTGTTTACCAGCGAAGCCGTGGACAAGCGCCGGGCTCCATGAGAGGTTGCCGATCATGAAACCCTGGGTGTCGATCCTGCTGCTCGCCTTCCTGGCTGGCTGCACTTCCCAGACGGACCGCGCGCCGCCCCGGCCGCTGTTCGATCTGGGCGGGGTTCCCCACGAATGGGCGCTGGCGCACGGGAAGGTCGGCGGGCTTATCCTTTCAGGACTGGACGGAACGGGACGGGGCACGCCCGTCTTGGTCATGACCTGCGACGACAGCACCCGCGGGGGCCTCCAGGTCCGATTCCCGGAAGCGACTGCAGGACCCATGCGCCTTCAAGCCGGCGACAAGACCTTCCAGGTCGAGGCGAGGCAAAAGGATGACCTGTGGGCTGTTCAAGGCGAGGGGCGCTTCCCCGCAGGATGGTTCGAGGCGTTGGCCGCCGCTGACACGCTGCGCATATCCTATGGAACGCGAGCGCTCGCCGTGCCCGCGCCGGGCGCGCCGTCCGTAGAACATTACGCGCGCTATTGCGATCTATTGACCGCCGGCAGGCCTGCCTGAATCGATCCGGGCTCTGGACGCCGCGCCGCTCCGGCGCGACAAGCCCTTCATGGCCGACATCGAACGCTACGACATCGTCATCGCCGGCGCGGGGCTGACCGGGGCGGCGTTCGCCCTGGCGGCGGCGCAGGCCGGTCTCAGGGTCGTGATGGTCGACCCCCAGCCGTTCGACGCCCAGCTGGCGCCGACCTTCGACGGGCGGTCGACGGCGATCGCCTTTTCCACCTTCCGCATGCTGGACGCGCTGGGCCTGGGCGAGGCCCTGCGGCCGCACGCCTGCCGCATGGATCATATCCTGGTGACGGACGGGCGCCGGCCGGGGGCGGCCAGCCGCGCCGCCTCGCCGGCCTTCCTGCGCTTCGACGCCGAGGAGATCGGCGGCCGCACCGGCGGCGAGCCGCTGGGCTACATGGTCGAGAACCGCCGCATCCGCGCGGCCCTGGCCGAGGCGGTGACGCGCGCGGGGATCGAGGTGCGGGCGCCGGCCTCGGTCGCGGCGGTGGAGGTCGATCCGGGCAAGGCGACGGTCATGCTGGCGGACGGATCACGCCTGGTCGCGCCGCTGGTGGTCGGGGCCGAGGGGCGCGGCTCCACCGTGCGCAGAGCCGCCGGCATCGACACCGTCGGCTGGGGCTATGGCCAGAGCGGCGTGGTGGCGACCGTGAAGCTGGGCCGCGACCACGGCGACGTCGCCCACGAATATTTCCTGCCCGGCGGCCCCTTCGCCATCCTGCCGCTGACCGAGCAACGCGCCAGCCTGGTGTGGACCGAGACGACGCGCCGGGGCGAGGCGCTGCGCGACGCCTCGGACGCCGCCTTCCACGCCCATCTGATGCGCCGGTTCGGCGAATTCCTGGACGGGGCGACGGTGGAGGGGCCGCGCTTCGTCTATCCGCTGTCGCTCAGCCTGGCCGAGCGCCTGACCGCGCCGCGCATCGCCCTGATCGGCGACGCGGCGCATGGCGTGCATCCGGTGGCGGGCCAGGGGCTGAACATGGGGCTGAAGGACGCCGCCGCCCTGGCCGAGGTGCTGGCCGAGGCCGCGCGCCTGGGCGAGGACATCGGCGCCGAGACGGTGCTGGAACGCTACGCCCGCTGGCGGCGGTTCGACAATGCGGCGCTGGCGGCCGGCTTCGACGCCTTCGTGCGGCTGTTCTCCAACGACATCGCGCCGGTGCGGCTGGCGCGCGACATCGGCCTGGCGGCGGTCAACCGCATCGGCCCCCTGCGCCGCGCCTTCATGCACGAGGCCGGCGGCGCGACGGGCGACCTGCCCCGCCTGCTGCGCGGCGAAGCCGTCTGATCAGGGCTGGAGCCGGTAGCCGCCCGCGTCGGTCAGCAGCAGGCGGGCCTGGCCCGGCTCGGGCTCGATCTTCTGGCGCAGGCGATAGATGTGGGTTTCCAGGGTGTGGGTGGTGACCCCGGCGTTATAGCCCCAGACCTCCGTCAGCAGCTCCTCGCGCGACACCGGCTTGGCCCCGGCGCGATAGAGGTACTTCAGGATGTTGGTTTCTTTCTCCGTCAGCCGGATCTTCTTGCCCTTGGCGTCCATCAGCACCTTGGCGGCGGGCCGGAACTCGTACGGGCCGATGGAGAAGACCGCGTCCTCGGACTGTTCGTGGCTGCGCAGGTGGGCGCGGATGCGGGCCAGCAGGACGGCGAAGCGGAAGGGCTTGGTGACATAGTCGTTGGCCCCGGCGTCCAGGCCCAGGATGGCGTCGGCGTCGGCCGACTGGGCCGTCAGCATGATGATCGGGGTCGAGACCCCGTCCTTGCGCAGCAGGCGGCAGGCCTCGCGGCCGTCCATGTCGGGCAGGTCGACGTCCAGCAGGATCAGGTCGGCGCGGATCTCGCGGCCCATGCGCACGCCGTCGGTCGCGGTCGAGGCCTGCTGGGTCTTGAACTCCTCGTGCAGGTTCAGCTGCTCGGCCAACGCCTCGCGCAGGTCGTCGTCGTCGTCGATGATCAGGATGGTCTTGGGCGTGGGCATGGATCAGACAATGGCGAGGCTTGGCCCCCGCGCCAAGGCTTGGGGGCGTGAATTCACGTCGGGTTACGGCCTAGAGGCCTCTTCGGGGCGATTACGTTCCCCGAACAGCGCGGTTCCGACCCGCACATGGGTCGCGCCGCGCCGGATCGCCGTCTCGTAGTCGCCGCTCATTCCCATCGACAGGACGCCCAGCCCGTTGCGGTCCGCGATGCGGGCCAGCAGGGCGAAATGCGGCTCTGGATCCTGGTCGGCGGGCGGAATGCACATCAGCCCCTCGATCGTCAGGCCGTAGGTCCGCCGCGCCTGGCCGATCAGGGCGTCGGCCGCGTCGGGCGGGACGCCGGCCTTTTGCGGCTCGGCGCCGGTGTTGACCTGGACCAGCAGGCGCGGCGTCCGGCCCAGCTTGCCGGACGCCTCGGCCAGGGCGCGCGCCATCTTCTCCCGATCCAGCGTCTCGATCACGTCGAACAGGGCGACCGCGTCCGGCGCCTTGTTGGTCTGCAGCGGGCCGATCAGCCGCAGCTCCAGATCCGGCAGCCCCGGCCGCCGGTCGCTCCAGCGCTCCTGCGCCTCCTGCACGCGGTTTTCGCCGAAGACGCGCTGACCCGTCGCCAGGGCCGCGTCGATCGCCTCGGGCGGCTGGGTCTTGGACACGGCCGTCAGGGTCGCGGCGTCGGGATCGCGCCCGGCCTCGCGGCAGGCCTGGACGATGCGGCCGCGCACCCGGGCGAACCGGTCGGCGATGGACGCGGACGACGAAGCGGGGGAAGAAGCGGTCATGACCCTGCCGGACGGCTATAGCGATGAGGCGCGCGCGCTGTGGGACGCCGCGACGGCTCTAAACCGCCAGGCGGGCGCTGTCAGCCTGCCGCCGCTGCTGTTCTTCACCGACCCGGAGCGCACCCCCGTCCCTGGGAGACGGCGGCCCGCCTGCCCGCCGGGGCCGGCGTGGTCTATCGCGCGTTCGGCCGCGCGGACGCCGCGACGACCGGCCGCCGCCTGCGCGAGGCGACGCGACAGGCCGGGGTCCGGCTGCTGGTCGGCCTGGACATGGCCCTGGCCGAGGCGGTCCAGGCCGACGGCCTGCATCTGCCCGAACGGGCGGCGGGCCAGGCGCAGGCGATACACGCCGCCCGCCCCGACTGGCTGCTGACGGCCGCCTGGCACGGGGGTCCCGTCGAGTGCGCGGGGCTGGACGCCCTGGTGCTGTCGCCGGTCTTTTCCGCCGGCGGAGCGTCGGCCGCTCGGCCGGCGCTGGGCGTAGAGGGGTTTCGAGACCGGGCCGAGGCGGCCGGTCCGCCTGTCTATGCGCTGGGCGGGATCAGGGCCGGCGACGTCGGCGCGCTGGCCGGGTCCGGCGCCTGCGGCCTGGCGGCGGTGTCGGCGATCCAGGCGGCTTTTCAGGCCTTCGCCTGATCAGAATTTGAAGATGGTTTCCAGGCGAACGCGCGGCTGGGCGCGGCCGTTGGTCTCGGGCGCGCGGGCCGGATCGGCCTCGGGCGAGGCCACGGCGGCGGCGGCGCCGACGCGCAGGCGGTCGTTCAGGCGATAATAGGCCCCGGCCTCGACGTCGCCCCAGTCGGTCTCGCGGCCGACGGGCTGGTTCAGGTTGAAGTCCAGGCCCCAGCGGCCGTTGTCGTTCAGACGCAGGCCGCGACGCTGCTGGGCGGGAGCGGCGCGCTGGCCTGCTGGGCCTCGGTCAGGGACACCGAGGGCGTGCGCGACTGAGCCGCGGCCGAACCGGCGGCGGCCGTGACCGAAATCACGGCGGCGACAGCGATGAAAGCGCCAAGACGCATTTCCAACCCTTCAGGCGCGCCTGACGACGCGCCGACAAACCTGAACCGGCCTTATGCGACCGTGAACCTCGCGATTAGACATCGGAGGCCCGCCCGGTCAACGCAACGTCGTCCGCATAACCCGGTTCCCCGTCATTGTTGCGGTGCGATGTGGCGCGAGCGTCACGGGAATCGGACCATCACGGGGCCTTTCCCTCTCGGTCCCGTGCCGGCGGGGCGGACGCGGCGCGCGCTTCGCCTTGTCATCGCCCCTTTTCACCGTGTTATAGAGCCCTGCTCCTGCGCGGAGCCGCGCGCGTGCGGGCCAGGCCCCCACGATCCCAATGGTTACGGAGACTTCCTTGATGCGCCTCAACACGGCCCTGGTTCGCGGCGTCGCCGTCGTCCTCCTGTCGGGCGTGGCCCTGTCGGCCTGCTCCAGCATCCCCTTCGTCGGCGGCGGCGACCGCAAGACCCAGCGCGTCGACGTCCAGCAGGGCATCGGGGTCAACGGCTATCTGTGGCGCGCCTCGCTGGACACGCTCAGCTTCATGCCGCTGGCCAACGCCGATCCGTGGGGCGGCGTCATCAACTATGACTGGTACATCAACCCCCAGACGCCGAACGAGCGCTTCAAGGCGACCGTCTTCATCCTGGACACCCGTCTGCGCGCCGACGCCCTGAACGTGACGGTGACCAAGGAGATCAAGGGCGCCGACGGCCAGTGGACCGGGGCGCCGGTCGCGGCCCAGACCGAGGCGGACCTGGAAAACGCCATCCTGACCCGCGCGCGCCAGTTGAACCTGGCCAACGCCGGCTGACGCCCGGCTCGGCCTTTCCTTTGGCGCCGTCGCCCTTCGGGCGGCCTGAGCGCCATCGTTCCTGCGCTAACGCCCTTCGGGCTGCTTGAGCGCAGTTGTTCCCGCGCTAACGCCCTTCGGGCGGCTTGAGCGCTTCGCGCCCGTTTCGCGACGCAGCGCAAAATTTCTTGGGCGCTGTCGTCCTTCGGGCTAGTTGAGCCGGGGCGGCAGCGCCCTTTGACTTCAGGACGACCGTGGCCCGCTACGAACCCAAGACCGCCGAACCCCGCCAGCAGGCCCGCTGGGCCCAGGCGAACGCCTTCGTCACCCGCGACACCGGCCGACCGAAATACTATGTCCTTGAAATGTTTCCCTATCCTTCGGGGAACATCCACATGGGCCACGCCCGAAACTATGTGATGGGCGACGTGGTGGCCCGGTCCAAGCGCGCGCAGGGCTTCGACGTGCTGCATCCGATGGGCTGGGACGCCTTCGGCATGCCGGCCGAGAACGCGGCGATGGAACGCGGCATCCACCCCAAGGGCTGGACCTATTCCAACATCGCCACCATGCGCGAGCAGCTGAAGCTGCTGGGCCTGTCGCTGGACTGGTCGCGCGAGTTCGCCACCTGCGACCCCGAATACTACGGCAAGCAGCAGGCCTGGTTCCTGGAACTGTATCGGCGCGGCCTGGTCTATCGCAAGGACGGCGTCGTCAACTGGGACCCGGTCGACAACACCGTCCTGGCCAATGAGCAGGTGATCGACGGGCGCGGCTGGCGCTCGGGCGCGGTGGTGGAGAAGCGCAAGCTGAACCAGTGGTTCCTGCGCATCACCGACTACGCCGACGACCTGATCGAGGGGTTGAAGACGCTGGACCGCTGGCCCGAGAAGGTCCGGCTGATGCAGGAGAACTGGATCGGCCGCTCCAAGGGGCTGCAGATGACCTGGGCCTTCGCCGGGCCCGCCCCCGAAGGGTTCGACGCCGGCGTCGAGATCTACACCACCCGCCCCGACACCCTGTTCGGCGCCAGCTTCCTGGGCCTGGCCCCCGATCACCCCTTGTCGAAACAACTGGCCGAGGCCGATCCGCGCGTCGCCGAGTTCGTCGCCAAATGCCGCGAGGGCGGCACGTCCCAGGCCGACATCGAACAGGCCGAGAAGATCGGCTGGGACACGGGCCTGAAGGTCCGCCACCCCTTCACCGGCGCCGACGTTCCCGTCTGGATCGCCAACTTCATCCTGTCCGAATACGGCACGGGCGCCATCTTCGCCTGCCCGGCCCACGACCAGCGCGACCTGGACTTCGCCCGCAAGTACGATCTGCCGGTCATCCCCGTGGTGCGGCCCGAGGGCGCCGGCGACGACTTCGCCGTGGACGACGAGGCCTATGTCGGCCCGGGGACGATCTTCCATTCCGACTTCCTGGACGGTCTGGACATCGAGGCGGCCAAGGCCGAGGCGGTGCGCCGCGTCGAGGCGGCGGGAACCGGCCAGGGCGCGACCATCTACCGGCTGCGCGACTGGGGCGTGTCGCGCCAGCGCTACTGGGGCTGTCCCATCCCGATCATCCACTGCCCGTCGTGCGGCCCGGTGGAGGTTCCCGCCGACCAGCTGCCGGTCGAACTGCCCGAGGACGTCACGTTCGACACGCCCGGCAATCCGCTGGATCGGCATCCGACCTGGAAGCACGTCAAATGCCCGTCCTGCGGCGCCGAGGCGACGCGCGAGACCGACACGCTGGACACCTTCGTCGATTCCAGCTGGTACTTCGCCCGCTTCACCGACCCGAAGGCCGCCCAGCCGATCGACAAGGCCGCCGCCGATCGCTGGCTGCCGGTCGACCAGTACATCGGCGGGGTCGAGCACGCGGTGCTGCACCTGCTCTACGCCCGCTTCGTCACCCGCGCGCTCAGCGACGCCGGACTGATGGACGTCAAGGAGCCGTTCGCCGGCCTGTTCACCCAGGGGATGGTGGTCCACGAGACCTATCGCCGCCCCGACGGCCAGTGGGTCGAACCCACCGACGTCGAACTGAGCAACGACGGCGGCGTCCGCTCGGCGCGCCAGCGGTCGACCGGCGAGACCCTGACGATCGGCGACATCGAGAAGATGTCCAAGTCCAAGAAGAACGTCGTCGCCCCGGCCGAAATCCTGGAAAGCCACGGCGTCGACGCCGGCCGCCTGTTCGTCCTGTCCGACAGCCCGCCCGAGCGGGACGTGCAGTGGACGCCCGGCGGGGTGGAAGGCGCCAGCCGCTTCGTCCAGCGCGCCTGGTCGCTGTTCGACGCCTACGATCCCGCCTTCGCCGGCGAGGACAAGGCCAACGCCGACCTGCTGCGTGAGACGCATAAGGCCGTCAAGGCCGTGTCAGAGGGGGTCGAGGGCTTCCGCTTCAACTCCGCCATCGCCAAGCTGTACGCCTTCGTCGCCACGATCCGCGACAACGACAAGGCCGGCGGCGAGGCGCGGCGTCAGGCCCTGTCGGCGCTGGCCCGGCTGATCGCGCCCTTCACGCCCCACCTGGCCGAGGAATGCTGGAGTCGGTTGGGCGAGGACGGCATGGTTCTGGACGCGCCGTGGCCCGTGTGGGACGCTGCCCTGGCGGCCGACGACGAGGTGGTCCTGCCCATCCAGATCAACGGCAAGCGCCGGGCGGAAATCCGCGTGGCGCGCGGCATGGAGCCGTCCGCGGTCGAGGCGCTGGTCCTGGCCGACGAGACGGTCAAGGCGCGGCTGGAGGGTCTGAGCGTGAAGAAGATCGTCGTGGTCAAGGACCGCATCGTCAATCTGGTGGCCGGCTGATGCGCCGCGCCCTTCTGGCGCTTCTGCTGGCGGCGCCGCTGGCGTCGGCCTGCGGCTTCACCCCGCTCTACGCCGATCCGGGCGTGGGCTCGTCGCTGCGGCGCATCGCGGTCGCGACCCAGGACGACCGGCTGGGCTATCGCCTGCGCGAGCAGCTGGAGGACGCCCTGGCCTGGGACCGCGCCTCCGCCCCCCTCTACCGCCTGGACATCCGGGTCGAGCAGAGCCGTCGCTCGCTGGGCCGCCGCATCGACGACACCGCCACCCGCTACGAGCTGACGGTCAAGGCGACCTGGACCCTGACGCCGGCCTCGGGCGGGACCCCGATGACCGGGACCGAGACGGTGACCACCACCTACGCCGCCGCCGACCAGCCCTACGCCGCCATCGCGGCCCAGCAGGACGGCGAGGAACGCGCCGCCTCCGAACTGGCCCGCCTGATCCGCCTGGACCTGATGCAGGCCCTGGCCCAATGATCCTCCCCGCGCAGCGGGGGAGGGGGACCACGGAGTGGTGGAGGGGGCGACCCCGGACTTGGTGTGCGCCTTTCCCCCTCCACCGCCTGCGGCGGTCCCCCTCCCCCGTTCTGCTGCGCTTCTCGGGGAGGATCTCATGATCCTCTCCAAACGCCCCGAGATCGACCGGTTCCTGAAGGCGCCCGATCCGGCGATCCGGGCGGCGGTGATCCACGGCAAGGACCGCTCGGGCGTCGCCGAACGCGCCGAGATCCTGTGCCGCACGGTCACGCCCGACCTGAACGACCCGTTCAACGTCACCGTCCTGACCGACAGCGACATCGACGGCGACGAGACCCGGCTGGAAGAAGCGCTGACGGCGCTGTCGATGATGGGCGGCCGGCGTCTGGTGCGGGTGCGCCTGTCGACCTTCAAGGCCGGGGTGGACAAGGCGGTCGCGGCGGCGGTGAAGATCCACGCCGAGGGCGGCTACAATCCCGACGCCCTGCTGGTGGTCGAGGCCGACCAGCTGGGCCGCGAATCCGCCCTTCGCAAGACCGCCGAGAAGGAAACGGGGGCCGTCGGAATCGTCTGCTACGAGGACGAGACCGGCGACGTCGCCCGCATGGTCCGCGAGGCCCTGGCGGCCGACAAGGTGGGCCTGACCTCCGACGCCCTGGACCGGTTCGTCGCCCGCCTGCCCCGAGAGCGCGGCCTGATGCGCCAGGAGATCGAGCGCCTGGCCCTGTTCGTGGGCCCCGGCTCGGGCCGCAGCATCGACCTGGACGAGTTGGAGACCCATCTGGGCGTGGAGCCGGACGCCTCCCTGTCGGATGCGGCGCTCCAGGCCTTCGGCGCCCGGCCCGGCCCGGCCCAGTCGGCCCTCAGGCGCGCCTTCGCCGAGGGCGAATCCTCGGTCCTGGCCGTGCGGTCCGCCGCGATTCACCTGGGAAAGCTCAGGCGGATCAATATCTTGCAGGCCAACGGCGCGAACGCCAAGGAGGCCGCCAAGGCCGCCGGCGTGTTCTGGAAACAGGAGGCCGAAATACTGCGCCAGGCCCGGTCCTGGCGGCTGGAGGCGCTGGACGAGACGCTCGACAGCATCAACGCCGCGGACGTGGCGACCAAGACGACCGGAACGCCCGATCAGCTGATCGCCGAGCGCCTGCTGCTGGAAATCGCCGGCAAAGCGCGCCGACTGGGGCTCTAGCCGCGCTTCGACGCGCGGCGGAAGGCGGGCTTGTTCAGCGCCGCATTCTGGTGCGCCACGCCCTTCTCGGCGTGCCGGGCGGGTTTGAACGCGCCCGTGGACGCGGTCGCGCCTCCGGCGCGCTTGGCGGCCAGCGCCTTCTTCATAGCCTCGGCGGTGGGGTTGGCGGGCTTGTCTGTCATCCGACCACCTTGCCACCGCGCCGCCGTGCAAGCCAGACGGTGGCTCCGCCGCAGTTCCGATCGCTCACGACGTGGCGGCGCACGTCCAGCCCCACATCGTCCAGCCCTGTCCGATAGGCATCGAGCGAAAGGCTGCCGTGATAGAGCGGCTCTCCGCGCCACTCGCCGATGGTCTCGCCCTGTTCGGACCCGCTGGTGAACACGAGCACGCCGCCGGGCCGCAGGTGACGTGCGAAAACCGCGAGCATCGCCGGCTGCGCTTCGGGCGGCAGATGGATCAGGCTATGCCAGGCGATCACCCCGTCGAACGTCCGGCCCAGATCGACCCCGCGCATATCGGCCGTGATCCACGTCTGATCAGGGAACCGGCCGCGACACAGATCGATGAGGTCCGGTGAGACATCGACGCCCACGATCTCGCGGCCCTGTTCGACCAGATAGCGGGCGATCGGCTCTCCCGAGCCGCAGCCGAGGTCGAGAATCCGTCCGCCTTGCGGGACGTGGGCCAGAAAGGCGTCCAGCCACGATCGTTCGAAGAGGGTCTTGGTCCGATCCGCGTCGAAGTCGCAGGCCCGCCGGGCATAGAGGTCGGCGATCGCCTCCGCCGGGGCTTCACCTCAGCCGCGCATCAGGCGTCGGCACAGGTCGTCCAGCTGCTCCAGCGAGCCGTAGCGGATGCTCAGTTCGCCCTTGCCGCCCTTGTCCGCCAGCTGGACCTTCAGTCCCAGGGCGTCGGCCAGATCCTGCTGCAGGGCCGCGACGTCGGCCGCCCCCTCCCCGCCTGCGCCGCCGGCCGCCGGCCGCGCCCTTGCCGGTTTCGGTCCCTCGACCGCCCGGCGGGCCAGGGCTTCGGTCTCGCGCACGCTCAGGCCGTTGACGAAGGCGATGTCGGCCAGTTCGGCCGGATCGGGCGTGTTGATCAGCGCCCGCGCGTGGCCGGCCGACAGCTTGCCCTCGCGCACATAGAACAGCACCCGTTCGGGCAGCTGCAGCAAACGCATGGTGTTGGCCACGTGGCTGCGGCTCTTGCCGACCACGCCCGCAACGGCGTCCTGGGTGCGGCCGAACCGCTCCATCAGCACGCGATAGGCCTCGGCCTCTTCCAGCGGGTTCAGGTCGGCGCGCTGGACGTTCTCGACGATGGCGACCTCGAACACCTCGACATCGTCCATCTGGGTGACGATGATCGGCACCTCGGTCAGGCGCGCGGCCTGGGAGGCGCGCCAGCGGCGTTCGCCGGCGATGATCTGCCAGACCCCCTCCTCGCCCGGCTGGGCCCGCACCAGGATCGGCTGCAGCACGCCCTTGTCCCGGATCGAGGCGGTCAGTTCCTCCAGATCCTCCTGGCGGAAGGTCTTGCGCGGCTGGTCCGGGTTCGGCTTCAGGCTCTCGATCGGCGCGCGCTGGACGCCCGCCGGCGCCGGCGTTCCGGCCGCGACCGGCGCCTCGACGTTTTCCCCCATGAGGGCCGACAGTCCGCGCCCCAGGCCTCTTTGTCGTTCAGCCAAGATACTGTTTCCGTTTCTTCTCTTGAGATCAGGCGGCCAGCTGGATGCGCTGGCGCTCGCGCCGCACCACCTCGCGCGCCAGCCGCAGATAGGCCTGGCTGCCGGCGCATTTCAGGTCGTAGATCAGCGCCGGCTTGCCGAAGGACGGCGCCTCGGCCACCCGCACATTGCGCGGGATGACGCTGTCGTAGACCTTGTCGCCGAAGTGGGCGCGCACGTCGTTGGCGACCTGTCCCGAAAGCGCGCTGCGGCGGTCGAACATGGTCAGGACCAGGCCCTGGATCTCCAGCGCCGGATTCAGGCTGTGGCGGACCATGTCGATGGTGCGCATCAGCTGGCTGAGGCCTTCCAGGGCGAAGAACTCGCACTGCAGCGGCACCAGAACCGCATCGGCTGCCGCCATGGCGTTCAGGGTCAGCAGGTTCAGCGACGGCGGGCAGTCGATCAGGACATAGTCATACCCGGTAGGGCCGTCATCGTGGGCGCGAAGGGCGTCGCGAAGCCGATACGACCGCCGATCCGCCTGGCTCAGCTCGATCTCCACGCCTGACATGTCGGCGTCGGCGGGCACGATCCAGAGGCCGGGCACCGAGGTCTGCACGGCCGCATCATCGATGGACCGCTGATCCACCACCACGTCATAGATGGTCACCCGCCGTGTTTCACGTGGAACACCCAGGCCGGTCGAGGCGTTGCCCTGCGGGTCCATGTCGACGATCAGCACCCGCTCGCCGATGGCGGCCAGCGCCGTGCCCAGGTTGATCGCCGTGGTCGTCTTGCCCACGCCGCCCTTCTGGTTCGACACGGCCAGGACGCGGGCGGGTTGTTTCTTACGGCCTAGGGCGGACACGTCGGACCCTCCGGATGCTCACGATACGCCCACGGGGGTCGCTCTGCGACGGGGCCAGTTCAGCTTCGAATTGCCAGGATTTCCGAGCCTCGATCAACTCGGATTCGGCCTTCTCCCCTTTCAGGAACAGACCTTGTGCACCCCTTTCAAAGTAGGGCTGTGCATAACCGAGCAGCTTGTCCAGCGGCGCCACGGCCCGGGCGGTGACGATGTCGCACGTCACGCTCTGCGCCTCCGCCCGCCCGTTCAGGACCGTGGCCGGAAGGTGCAGCTCGTCGACCACGGACTGAAGGAAGCGGCACCGCTTGCCCAGGCTGTCGACCAGCCAGACGTGGGCGCCCGGCCGCCCCTTCAGCAGGATGGTCAGGACCACGCCGGGAAACCCCGCCCCTGCCCCCAGGTCGGCCCAGGTCAAGGCGGTCGGCGCGTGGGCCAGCAGCTGGGCACTGTCCCAGGCGTGGCGGTTCCAGAAGTCGGGCAGGCTGTCAGGCCCCACCAGATTCATCACAGCGTTGGCCTCGACCAACCGCTCGCGGAAAATCTCCAGGTCGGCCATCTGGGCGGCCGTGGCCCCGGTCTTCTCTTGGAAGAGCCGCTTCTGCGTCTCCGGCATCAGGCGGCGACCGAGGGACGCGCGCCGCGCTTCACATGGGCCAGCAAGGCCGTCAGGGCGCCGGGCGTCATGCCTTCGATCCGGCCCGCCTGCCCCAGGGTCTGGGGCTGGATCCGCGTCAGCTTCTCGCGGACCTCGCTGGACAGGCCGCCGATGGCTCCATAGTCCAGATCGGCCGGAAGGCGCAGCGCCTCCTCGGTCCGCAACGCCTCGGCATCGATCGCCTGGCGGTCCAGATAGGCCGCATAGCCGGCGTCGATCTCGACCTGTTCGCGCACCGCGGCGGGCCAGTCCGCGATCGCCGGCAGGGCCGAACCGAAATGATCCAGCGTCACGCCGGGAAAGGCCAGAAGCTCGCGCATTGTGCGGCGCTTGCCGTCGGCGTTGACCGCAATGCCCAGAGCGACCGCCTCTCCGGGCGTGAACCGTGTTTCACGTGAAACGGCGGCGGCCTCGGCCAGAACCGCCGCCTTGGCCTGGAAGCGCTCGCGGCGGGCCGCCGACACGATGTCCAGGTCGATCGCCAGAGGGGTCAGCCGCTGGTCGGCGTTGTCCGCCCGCAGCGCCAGTCGATACTCGGCCCGGCTGGTGAACATCCGATAGGGCTCGGTCACCCCGCGCGTGACCAGGTCATCGATCATCACGCCGATATAGGCCTGGTCGCGGCCCAGAACGACGGGCGTCGACCCCGCCGCCGACCGCGCCGCATTGAGGCCGGCCATCAGCCCCTGCGCCGCCGCCTCCTCATAGCCGGTCGTGCCGTTGATCTGGCCGGCCAGATAGAGGCCCGGCCGCTTCTTGACCTCCAGCGCCGGGGTCAGTTCGCGCGGATCCACATAGTCGTATTCGATGGCGTAGCCGTAGCGAAACACCTCCACCGCCTCCAGGCCGGGGATGGTCCGCAGGAAGGCCAGCTGCGTCGCCTCGCCGACCGAGGTCGAGATGCCATTCGGATAGACGGTCGGATCGTCCAGCCCCTCCGGCTCCAGGAAGATTTGGTGGCTGGTCTTGTCCGCGAAGCGCACCACCTTGTCCTCGATAGAGGGACAATAGCGCGGCCCCCGCCCCGACAGCCGCCCGCCATAGACCGCGCTCTCGCCCAGGTTCTCGGCGATGATGCGATGGGTCTCTTCGGTCGTGTGGGTCACGCCGCAGGCGATCTGAGGAACCGCGATCCGGTCGGTCAAGAAGGAGAAGGCCGACGGCGTCTCGTCGGCCTGCTGCATCTCCAGCCGCTCCCAGGCGATGGTACGGCCATCCAGACGCGCCGGCGTGCCCGTCTTCAGCCGACCCATGCTCAGCTGCGCGCCGTGAAGGTCGGCGGCCAGGCCCGTCGACGGCGCCTCGCCGTGTCGCCCGGCGGGAATGCGCTCGTCGCCCCGATGGATCACCCCGTTCAGGAAGGTGCCGGTCGTCAGGACGACCGCACCCGCCCGCAGGGTCTCGCCGTCGCCGGTCGTCACGCCGATCACGCGCTCGCCGTCCAGGACCAAGCCCTCGGCGGTTCCGGCCATCAGGGTCAGGTTCGGCGTCGCGGCCAGTTCGGCCTGCATGGCCTCGCGATAGAGTCGCCGGTCGATCTGGCTGCGCGGCCCGCGTACGGCGGCGCCCTTGGAGCGGTTCAGCAGACGGAACTGGATGCCCGACACATCGGCCAGCCGTCCCATGATCCCGTCCAGGGCGTCGATCTCGCGCACCAGATGGCCCTTGCCCAAGCCGCCGATGGCCGGGTTGCACGACATCTCGCCGATGGTTTCCAGCTTCTGGGTCAACAGGACGGTGCGCGCCCCGGCCCGCGCGGAAGCGGCCGCGGCTTCGCAGCCGGCGTGGCCGCCGCCTATGACGATCACATCGAAGGCGGTTTCAGTGTCGACGAAAGAGCGGGAGGAAGACATGGCGCGCACATAGGGCAATTCCGCCCGTTTCGCCACCTTGTCGGCGCCGGCCACGCCGCGAGACATCCTGATGTTTCACGTGGAACATCGGTATGGCCAAGTCTCACTTGCCGATGCAGAAGGTGGCGAAAACTTCGCCCAGAACGTCTTCCACGCCGATTTCGCCGGTCACGCGCGACAGGGCCGACGCCGCACGCCGCAGATCCTCGCCCGCCATTTCCGGCGCCTGATCCAGGGCGACGCGCGCGGTCGCGACCGCCGCCAACGCCTCGGTCAGGCGAAGCCGATGCCGTTCCCGCGTCACGGCGGGGAAGTCCGCGCCCGCCAGGTCCTCCGCCAGGCGCCGCGCCAGCCAATCGTGGAGCGCCTCCAGGCCCTGACCCGTCGTCGTGCTGACAGCCAACCAGTCCAGCCCCGCGGCCTCGTCTTCCCGTCGACCCTCGGCGAGATCAGCCTTGGTCGCCACGATCAGGTCGCCGGGCCGGACATAGGCCGCAGCGACGCCGGCCGGATCGCCGGGCGCGCGCACCCACAGCCGCAGGTCCGCCGCCTCCGCCCGCGCGCGAGCCCGCCGCACGCCCTCGGCCTCGACCGGGTCGTCGCTGTCGCGCAGGCCCGCGGTGTCGGACAGGGTGACGGCGTAGCCGCCGATGACCAGGTCGGCGTCCAGCACGTCGCGGGTCGTGCCGGCGATCGGCGTGACGATGGCCGCCTCTCGCGCCGTGAGGGCGTTGAACAGCGAGGACTTGCCGGCGTTGGTCTCGCCGATCAGCACGATCCGATAGCCCTGGCGCACCCGCTCGCCCCGACGGCCGGTGTCGACGGCGCGGCGCAGATCGTTCGCCAGCCGGTCCAGCACCGGCCCGGCGGTCCGGGCCAGGTTGTCGGGCACCTCTTCGTCCGGAAAGTCGATCTCGGCCTCGACCAGGGCCAGGGCCTTCAGCAGATCGCGGCGGAAGCCGGCGTAGGTCTGGCTGAGTCGTCCATCCAGCTGTCCCAAAGCTTGTCGGGCCTGCGCCGTGGTCTCGGCGTCGATCAGGTCGGCGACGGCCTCGGCCTGGGCCAGGTCCATGCGGCCGTTCTGGAAGGCGCGGCGGGTGAACTCCCCGGTTCCGCCGGGCGCAGCCCCAAGGCGATCAGGGCCCGGCTCGCCGCCTCGACCACCGCGCGGCCGCCATGCAGATGAAGCTCGGCGGCGTCCTCGCCGGTGTAGCTGTTGGGGGAGACGAAGCGCAGGACCAACGCGTGGTCGATATGTTCGCCGGCGCGCGACAGGCTGCGCACGGACGCTAGGCGCGGCTTGGGTCGCCCGGCGCCCAAGCCGTCCAGGGCCTGATCCACCCCCGGCCCGGACAGGCGGATGACCGCGATGGCGCCGCGACCGGGCGGCGTGGCGAGGGCGAAGATGGTGTCGGTCATCATGTCCGGCGGAGAAGACGCACGGTCTTACTTCACCGCCGCGTCCATCATACGGCGGAACTGGTCCTGGGCCTGCAGGCCGAAGCTGGTCCAGGCCTTCATCAGCTCTTCCGGCTGCATGGCGGCGACATTGGCCTTCATGCGCGCCTGCATCTCGGCGACCAAGGCGTCGTTCAGCGGCGTGACGTCAGGCAGGCCCAGGAAGGCGCGCGCCTCCGCCGGGCTGCAATCGATCTCGACATTGATCTTCATCGGCTCGCTCCGTTTCACGTGAAACAGACAACGCCTGGAGGCGAATGTCGCCTCAGGTGTTCATCGACTGGAAGAAGTCCGCGTTGTTCTTGGACTGGCGCAGCTTGTCGAGCAGGAATTCGATCGCGTCCTGCGGACCCATGGGATTCAGGATGCGGCGCAGGACATAGGTCTTGGCCAGCTGGTCCTTCGGCGTGATCAGGTCTTCCTTGCGGGTGCCGGACTTCAGCACGTCTATGGCCGGGAAGATGCGCTTGTCGGCGACCTTGCGGTCCAGCACGATTTCCGAGTTGCCGGTGCCCTTGAACTCTTCGAAGATCACCTCGTCCATGCGGCTGCCGGTGTCGATCAGGGCCGTGGCGATGATGGTCAGCGACCCGCCCTGCTCCACATTGCGCGCGGCGCCGAAGAAGCGCTTGGGCCGTTGCAGGGCGTTGGCGTCGACGCCGCCGGTCAGCACTTTGCCCGACGACGGGACGGTGGCGTTGTAGGCGCGGCCCAGGCGGGTGATGGAGTCCAGCAGGATCACCACGTCCTTCTTGTGCTCGACCAGGCGCTTGGCCTTTTCGATCACCATCTCGGCGACGGCGACGTGGCGGGTGGCCGGCTCGTCGAAGGTCGAGGCGACGACCTCGCCCTTCACCGTGCGCTGCATGTCGGTGACTTCCTCGGGGCGTTCGTCGATCAGCAGGACGATCAGCGACACCTCGGGATGGTTGGCCTCGATCGACTTGGCGATGTTCTGCAGCATCACCGTCTTGCCGACGCGCGGCGGGGCCACGATCAGGCAGCGCTGTCCCTTGCCCAGGGGGGCGACGATGTCGATGACCCGGCCGGACCGGTCCTTCAGGGTCGGATCCTGGATTTCCATGTGCAGCCGCTCCTCGGGATAGAGGGGCGTCAGGTTGTCGAACAGCACCTTGGTGCGGACCGCCTCGGGGTCCTCGAAGTTGATCGTGTCGACCTTGAGCAGGGCGAAGTAGCGCTCGCCCTCGCGCGGCGCGCGCACGGCGCCGTGGACCGTGTCGCCCGAGCGCAGGCCGAAGCGGCGGATCTGCGAGGGCGAGACATAGATATCGTCCGGCCCCGGAAGATAATTCGCGTCCGGGCTGCGCAGGAAGCCGAAGCCGTCGGGCAGGATTTCCAGCACGCCGTCGGCGATGATCTCGACCTCCTCCTCGGCCAGGGCCTTGAGGATGGCGAACAGCAGGTCCTGCTTGCGCAGGTTCGAGGCGTTCTCGACCTCCAGCTGTTCGGCGAAGGCGACCAGGTCGGCCGGCGTCTTCTCGTTCAGTTCCGCCAAGGTGATGCGGCCGGACGGGACGACGGGATCGCCCTCTTCCTCGTCATCGGCCGTGGTGTCCACGGCGTCGACGTCGCCGGCCTGGTCGGAGGTCAGGTCCAGGGCGGTCTCGTCGGACTCGGCCTCGGGGGAATCGGGAGTGGTGTCGCGGACGTCGGTCATGATGCAGGCTCGCGGTCGCGCGCGCACGAAGGGCCGTGCGGCGGCGGTCGTTCGGGAATGTCTGGCCGGAAGGCCGAAGGGGAGTGCGACGGGCTCCCAGGGCCTGTGGGCCGAGGGCGTCGCCGAAAGAGAGGGACCGCCCGGCGTCCGGACGGCTCGCCGCCAGCGGAACCACAGGCGGCGGCCAAGGTCAAGCGGGGCCTTGTCGTGCGGCGCGGGCGATCAGCCGAAGCGCCACTCGGTCGTGACCGACAGGACCATGACGATGGCCAGCAGGAACGGAATCTCGTTGGTCATGCGCCAGAACCTGCCGGAATATTTCGACGTCCCGGCCGCGATCTTGCGGCGCTGGCCGGCCAGGAAGCCGTGCCAGCCGCTGAGCAGGACCACGCCCGCCAGCTTGGTGATCATCAAGGCTCGGCCAGGAAGCTCCAGCCGCGCGCCGTGACGTCGATGTGGATCAGCCACAGGCCGAAACCCCAGGCCAGGATCATCGCCGGATTGACGATGATGCGCAGCAGGCGGGTCTGCCAGACGCGCAGCAGGCCCTGCATCTCGCTGCGCAACGGCTCGGGCTTGGCGTTCTGCTCGGCGTCGTAGGCGTAGAGGCGCGGCAGGAACAGCATCCCCGCCATCCAGGCGATGACGGCCAGGATATGCAGGCCTCGGGCGAGATCGTAGGCGGTCATGCGGCCCTCTGACGTCGGTGGGGACAGGCTTTCCAGTCGGCCTTGCAGCCGGGGCCGAACGGGGCGACGCCGGTGCGGTCCAGGGCGTCGACCACGGCCTGCGCCAGCGCCTGGATGAAAGGCGGGCGGGCGCCGACGGCCGGCGCCCGCAGATAGGGCGAGACCCCCTCGGCGTGGGCCAGTTCGGCGTATTCGATGTCCAGCTCCACCAGGGTCTCGACGTGTTCGGACACGAAGGCGATGGGGACCACCACCACGCCCGGCCGTCGCGGCCCGCCTGGCTTATGGCCTCGGGCGTCGACGGCCCCAGCCACTTCATCGGCCCGACGCGGCTCTGATAGCAGACGGCGTGGTCGATCGGCCCGCGCTCGGCCTCGACGGCGGCGACCACGGCGGCGACGGTCGTCTCGACCTGTTCCTGATAAGGATCGCCCTTGCCGCTGACCAGCGTCTCGGGGATGCCGTGGGCCGAAAACAGGACGCGCACAGGCCGGTCCCCGCCTGGTCCAGCGCCTCGGCCACTCCGCGGGCCTGGGCGGCGATCCAGCCGTCGGCCTGGGGATAGCAGCACACGGCCCGGCTGACGCCCGGCCCGGCGTAGGTCTCGTTCCACAGCTTCAGCGACGACTGGGTCGTGGTCGTCGAATACTGCGGATAGAGCGGCAGCAGCACGATCTCGTCCGGGGCGAAGGCCGCGACCTGGGCCGCCGTCTCGGCCGTCATCGGGTTCCAGTAGCGCATGGCGATGAAGACGCGCGCCTGGTCGCCCGCCAGCCGATCGGACAGCACGGCCTGAAGCGCCTCGGCCTGGGCCCGGGTCTCGGGCAGCAGGGGCGAGCCGCCGCCCATCAGCCGATAGTTGGCCTGGGCCGTCGCCTCGCGCCGGCTGGAGATCAGCCGCGCCAGCGGCGTGCGCAGGAGGCCGGGCAGGCCGATGATCGCCGGATCGTTGAACAGGTTGAACAGAAAGGGTTTGACCGCAGCCTGATCGTCCGGCCCGCCCAGATTGAACAGCACCACCGCGACGCGGCGGCCCGGGTTCGCTTCCGTCATTGGGCGCCGATCCGTTTCAGCACCCGCTCGACGTGGTCGATCGGCACGTCCGGCAGGATGCCGTGGCCCAGGTTGAACACCCAGGGCCCCTGCCCCCAGGCCTCCATCAGCTGGTCCACGCGCCGGTCCAGCGCCTCGCCGCCGGCGCGCAGCAGCAGGGGGTCCAGCGCGCCCTGGATCGGCTTGATCGCCTGGACGCGCTTGCCGACCTCCAGCGGGCAGGCGGTGTCCAGGGCGACGGCGTCCACCGCCACCTCGGCGGCGTAGCGTTCGGCCAGGGCGGCCGACCCGCGCGGAAAGCCGATCAGTGGAACCGTCACGCCCAGGTCGCGCACGCGCCGCACCAGGGCCTGGTGCGGCCTCAGCACCAGGCGTTCGAACAGGTCGTCCGGCAGGCCCTCGGCCCAGCTCTCGAAGATCTTCAGGACTTGGGCGCCGCTGTCGGCCTGCATCTTCAGGTACCGGGCGCTGGCCTCGACCAGGACCTCCAGCACCGCATCGACCTTTTGCGGCTCCGCATAGGCGTAGGTGCGGGCCTGGGCGCGCTCGCCCTTGCCGATGGTGCGGTGCTCGCCGTCCAGCATATAGGTCGCCACCGTCCAGGGCGCCCCGCAGAAGCCGATCAGGGCGCGTTCCGGCTCCAGCGCCTTGCGCACCAGGGCCAGGGTCTGGCCGACCGGATGAAGATGCTCGCCCGCCTCGGGCGCCAGCTCGCGCATCCGCCCCACCACGGGCAGCTCGCCCAGACGCGGCCCCTCGCCTGTCTCGAACCAGACGTCCTGGCCCAGCGCGCGCGGGATCAGCAGTATGTCCGCGAAGACGATGGCCGCGTCGAAGCCGAACCGGCGCATCGGCTGCAGCGTCGCCTCGGCGGCCATCTCGGGGTTCAGGCAGAAGGCGATGAAGTCCGGCGCCTGGGCCCGAAGGCGACGATACTCGGGCAGATACCGGCCCGCCTGGCGCATGAACCAGACCGGAGGCCGGTCCGACGTCTCTCCTCGGAGAGCCTTGATGAGGGCGGGCGTGGTCATGCCGGACGATTAAGGTCACAGCCCCCCGCTCTCAATCCCTAATCAGATTAAGAATTAAAAGATTCGTAGAGGCAGGTAGGGCGGTGGAAAGGCGGGGATGACCGGACCGCCGTCCCCGGAACAAAAGCGGATATCCACGCCGCAGGCCGGCGGGCGCCGCAATCTTCCCGACGGGTGTCGATGCGGTGGACAATCCCTAACGAGACCTTAACGGACAAGGGTTCGCGGCCCTTTGCGCCTGTGAACGCGGTTAAGGGCGGTTAACCTCTCGTTAGGATTTTCCACAAGACGGGATGGATCGGTTTTCCGGCGCTGGACGACTCCGCGCCCGGCGCCGGGCGTCGCCCACCGTCATCCCCGCTCGCCCGCGCATCCGTCAGACGCTATGGAGAAGCGTCCCGCCGCGCCCACCGCCTGTCCACAGGGAGTGAACCGACCGCATGAGCCCCTCGCGCGCCCACCGTCTGGCGACCTATTTCCACGTCCACCTGGTGTCGGATTCGACCGGCGAGACGCTGAACGCCATGGCCAAGGCGGTTACGGCCCGCTTCGACGGGGTGATCCCGATCGAGCACATCTACGCCCTGGTCCGTTCGCCCAAACAGATGGACCGGGTGCTGGAAGAGATCGAGGCGGCGCCCGGCGTGGTCCTGCACACCCTGGTCGACCGCGACCTGCGCGAGCAGCTGGAAGAGGGCTGCCGGCGTCTGGACATGCCGCAGATCGGCGCGCTGGATCCGCTGGTGGGCGCCCTGTCGCGCTATCTGGGGGCCGCGCTGTCGACCCGCGTGGGCGCCCAGCACGCGCTGGACCACGACTATTTCAACCGCATCGCGGCGCTGGACTTCGCGATGGCCTATGACGACGGCCAGGGCACGCTGGACCAGCTGGAAGGCGCCGACGTGGTGCTGTGCGGGGTCAGCCGCACGTCCAAGACGCCGACCTGCATCTATCTGGCGCACCGGGGCATCCGCGCGGCCAATGTGCCCCTGGTGCCCGGCCAGGAGGACGGCGAGCGCCTGACGAAGCTGAAGAACCCGCTGGTGATCGGCCTGACCGTCTCGCCCGACCGGCTGGTGCAGATCCGGCGCAACCGCATCGACAGCCTGAACGCCAATCAGTCCTCCACCTACACCGACCAGGACGCCGTGCGCGACGAGACGATCAAGGCGCGACGCGCCTTCGAGCGGCGCGGCTGGCCGACCATCGACGTAACCCGCCGCTCGGTCGAGGAGACGGCGGCCGCCATCGTCAACCTGTTGAGCGAACGCCGGACTAGCCGCGTGGGAGCGGCCTGGTGAGCGGCGAACGCCTGATCCTGGCGTCCAGGAGCGCGGCGCGCCGGGCCATGCTGGAGAACGCCGGCGTGGCGTTCGAGGCGCGCGCGGCCGATGTGGACGAGGCCGCGATCAAGGCGGTCTCGACCGACCTGGACCCCGTCGCCCTGGCGGTTCGGCTGGCCGAGGCCAAGGCCCTGGCGGTGTCGCGCGACGATCCGGACGCCTGGGTGCTGGGCTCGGACCAGACGCTGGCCTTCGACGGCGGCCTGGTGTCCAAGGCGGCCTCTCTGGAGGCGGCGCGGGACCGGCTGAAGGCGATGCGCGGCCGGACCCATACGCTGCATTCGGGAGCGGCCCTGGCGACGAAGGGCGAGATCGTCTGGTCCGGCGCCGACACCGCGCGGATGCGGATGCGCGACGTCTCCGACGCCTTCCTGGAAACCTATCTGGCGGCCGAGGGCGAGGCCCTGCTGTCCTGCGTCGGCGCCTATCGGCTGGAGGGGATGGGATCGCAGCTGTTCGAGGCGGTGGAAGGCGACTTCTTCACCGTCCTGGGCCTGCCGCTGTGGCCGGTGCTGGCCGAGCTGCGGCGGGCCGGGGTGATCGCCTCGTGATCGCGGGCCGCATCACCGGCGCGGCGGTGACGGGCGGGATCGCCGGCAATCCGGTGGCCCATTCGCTGAGCCCGATCATCCACAACGCCTGGCTGGAGGCCGGGGGGATCGACGCCGCCTATCTGCCGTTCGCGCCGCGCGACGCGGCCGGGTTCGAAGCCCTGGTCGCGGCCGGCCGGGCGGGGTTGCTTGCCGGCCTGAACGTCACCGCCCCGTTCAAGGAGCAGGCCTTCGCCCTGGCCGATCAGGCGACGGCGGCGGCGCGGCTGACGCGCTCGGCCAACATCCTGCGCTTCGTCGAGGGGCGGGTCCTGGCCGACAGTTCGGACGGGATCGGCCTGATGCGGGGCCTGGCCGAACAGGCGCCGGGTCTGGACCTGGCCGGCCGGCCGGTGGTGCTGCTGGGCGCGGGCGGCGCGGCGCGGGCCGGGGCGGGCGCCCTGGTCGAGGCGGGCGCCGAGGTCCGCATCGTCAATCGCTCGCCCGACCGGGCCGAGGCGCTGGCGGCCGACTTGGGACCGTCGGTGCGGGTCATGTCGGGCCAGGCCGCGGCCGACGGCGCGGCGTTGGTGGTCAATGCGCTGAGCGTGGCGCCGGACTTCGACCTGATGCGACTGCCGGCCGAGGCGGTGGTCATGGACATGACCTACAAGCCCCTGGACACGGCCTTTCTGAAGGCGGCGCGGGCGCGGGGACTGGCCACGGTGGACGGGCTGTCGATGCTGATCGGCCAGGCCGCGCCGTCGTTCGAGGCCATCTTCGGCCGGGCGCCGCCGCCGCTGGATCTGCGCGCCCTGCTGACCGCGCATCTGGAGGCGCGGGCGTGATCCTGCTGGGCCTGACCGGCTCGATCGGCATGGGCAAGTCGACGACGACGGCCATGTTCGCCGATCTGGGCGCGGTGGTGTGGAACGCCGACGACGCCGTGCATCGCCTCTACGCCCCGGGCGGCGCCGCCGTCGACCCGGTGGGCGACGCCTTTCCCGGCGCGGTCGTGGACGGGGCGGTCGACCGCGTCCGCCTGGCCGAGATCCTGGGCCGGGACGACCAGGCCTTTCGCCGGCTGGAGGCCATCGTCCATCCCCTGGTCGCCCAGGGGCGGATGGCGGACCTGGAGGCCGCGCGCGCGGCCGGCGTCCACCTGGCGGTGCTGGACATTCCCCTGCTGTTCGAGACCGGCGGCGACCGGGCCGTGGACGCGGTGGTGGTCGTGACCGCCGATCCGCAGGTCCAGGCCGAGCGCGTCCTGGCCCGGCCCGGCATGACCCGCGAGCGGTTCGAGGCCATCCTGGCGCGCCAGACGCCGGATGCCGAAAAGCGCGCGCGCGCGGACTTCGTCGTCAACACCGGCCGGGGGCTGGAGGCCGCGCGCGCCGAGGTCGCGGCTATCGTCGAAACCGTGCTGGATCCGGCGTGGATATCTCCGAGGCGCGGCGGCGGCGCCCTTTCGGAAGCGGGCGAAACGCCCCATTAAGGGCGCATGGCCCGCGAGATCGTTCTGGATACGGAAACCACCGGCTTCGACCCGAGGACCGGCGACCGGCTGATCGAGGTCGGCTGCATCGAACTGGTCGACCTGCTGCCGACCGGCCGGACCTTCCACCGCTTCGTCAATCCCGAACGGCTGATCCCGCCCGACGCGATCCGCGTCCACGGCATCACCGACGAGAAGGTCAGGGACGCCCCCAAGTTCCACGAGGTCGTCGACGACCTGATGGACTTCATCGGCGACGCCCAGATGATCGCCCACAACGCGGCCTTCGACCGGAACTTCATCGACTTCGAATACGATCGCTGCGGCCGGGCGATCACCGGCGAGGCGCGCTGGATCGACACGCTGCAGCTGGCCCAGAAGCGGTTTCCGGGGATGCCCAACTCGCTGGACGCCCTGTGCAAGCGCTTCAAGATCTCGCTGGTCGAGCGCACCCTGCACGGCGCCCTGATCGACGCCCGTCTGCTGGCCGAGGTCTATCTGGAACTGAAGGGCGGCAAGGAACGCGTGCTTGACCTGACCTCGGCGCGGCCGGGATCGGTCGGTGCGGCGGTCGCGGCGGCGACCCATGCGCCGCGCCCCCGTCCGCTGGCGCCGCGCTCCACGCCCGAGGAACGCGCCGCGCACCTGGCCTTCCTGCAGGCCAATCTGAAGGACCACACGCTGTGGGCCGCCCAGGGCGTGACCGTGCCCCAGGACGAAGCGGCCTGAGGCTCCCGAATCTCGCTTACGCCTGGCCGGTCTCGACCGGCTGCTGGGCGATCTGCTGCTGGCGGGCGACGTAGATGGCGGCGAAGTCGATCGGGTCCAGCATGAAGGGCGGATAGAAGCCGCCGTCGGCCGTGGCGCGGCTGATGATCTCGCGCGCATAGGGGAACAGGTAGCGCGGGCATTCGATCAGCAGCAGCGGCTCGATGTCGCGCTCCTGGACGTTGGCCAGCTGGAACAGGCCGCCATAGACCAGTTCGACGTGGAAGACCGGCTTGTCCTCGTGCGCGGCCTTGACCGACAGCTTCAGCTCAAGCTCGAACAGGCCGTCTGGCCGGCCCTGGGCGGCCATTTCGACGCCCAGGTCGATGCCCGGCTTGCCGTCGACGCGCAGGGATTCCGGCGCGCGCGGGTTCTCGAACGACAGGTCCTTGACGTATTGCGCCAGGATGCGGAAGCCGGGGCCGGCGGCCTGGCCCTGTTGCGATTGCCCGTCCTGGGGCGCGGCGCCGGTGGGGGTGTCGGCGGGCGGAGCGGCGTCGGTCATGAAACGAAATCTTGGCAGGGGCGCCCGATTGGGCCGGGAATGAGGCGGGGCCGATACCACGCCGGGACGCTTGGCCGCAACGTCGGTCGGTCGCGAAGGGGCGCGCTTCGCCTTGCTTCGCCCTATATCACCCCGTAATCGTCACGGGCGCCCGTCGCCCGCCTACAGGAATCCCGCCTTGAACTTTCCGGTCCAGTTCCAGATCGTGGTCTTCGCCGTCATCGCGGCCATCGTCCTGTTCCAGCTCTACAACGTGCTGGGCAAGCGCGTCGGCCGCCAGCCGCAGGAGGACGCGCGCGCCAATCCCCGGCCGGGCCGACGCCCGAACCGGCCAAGCTGTCGCCGGTCGACGCCGCCGTCATGGCCTCGATCGCCGGGCTGAAGGCGCGTGATCCGGGCTTCGACCCGACCCGCTTCGTCGAAGGCGCCCGCCAGGCCTATGAAACCATCGTCCAGGGCTACGCCTCGGGCGACCGCGCGGCGCTGAAGCCCCTGCTGACGCCCACGGTGATGCGCTCGTTCGAGGCCGGCATCGCGGCGCGCGAGCAGCGCGGCGAGACCGAGGCGGTGGAGTTCCTGTTCCCGCCCCGCGCCGACCTGGAAGGCGCCACCGCCGAGGGCGACAAGGCCGTGGCCAAGGTCCGCTTCCTGGCCGAGCTGCGCAGCCGCGTGACAAAGGCGGACGGCTCCACCGCCGATTCCGCCACCGGCGAGCCGCTGGTGGAGGAGCGCCGCACCGCCGAACACTGGACGTTCGAGCGCAGCCTGGGCGCCTCGGACCCGAACTGGGTCCTGGCGCGGGTCGAGCCGGCCACGGCCTGAGCCGATGACGGCCGCGACCGTCGCCCCGCCCGTCGCCTTGCCTGTCGCCCTGCCTCGCCTGGCCGTCGTCCTGGCCCTGGCCGGGCTGACCCTGGCGGCGTGCGCTACCCGGCCCGCGGCCGTTCCGACGCCGGGGACGTCGCCCGCGACGCCGGTGCGCCCCGGCCCGCCGACGCCGCCCGGCCCGCCCCTGCCGGTCGGCGCCAGCCCCGCCTCCCTGCCCGGCTGGGGCGACGAGGATCATCTGGCGGCGTTTCAGGCCTATGTCGCCGGCTGCGGCGCGGCGCGCGATCCCGCCGGCCGGTCGGTCTGCGCCGAGGCCCGCCGTATGGCCGAGCGCCGGGTCAGCCCATCGGACGCCCGGACCTTCTTCGAGACCCGCTTCTTCGTCTCTCCGGCCGAGACCTCGGACGGCGGGCCGGGGCTGCTGACCTCCTATTTCGCGCCGGAGTACGCCGCGCGCCACAGGCCCGACGGCGAGTTCGACGCCCCCGTCCTGGCCGCCCCGGCCCAGCCGCGATCCGCCGGAAGCCGCACGGCCATCGAGGCCGGCGCCCGGCCGGAGGAGGCCCTGGCGTGGATGCGGGCCGAGGACCTGTTCTTCCTGCAGATCCAGGGCTCGGGCTATCTGACGTTCGAGGACGGGACCAAGGCGCGCGCCGCCTACGCCGCCGACAACGGCCAGACCTTCGTCGGCATCGCCCGGCCGATGGCCGAGCGCGCTCCTGCCCCGCAACGGAACCTCGGGCGACGCCATCCGCGCCTGGCTGGCCGAACATCGCGGCGCCGAGGCGCGGGCGGTGATGGCGCTGAACCCGCGCTACATCTTCTTCCGGCTGGACCCCGACGACGGCGGCGACCCGGCCGGGGCGGCGGGCGTGCCGCTGACGGCGCGGCGCGCCATCGCCGTCGATCCGGCCAATTGGCGCTATGGAGAACTGGCCTGGGTCGAGGCCGACGGCGGAAACCTGCGCGGGGCCAGCGCCAGCTATCGCGGCCTGGTGATGGCCCTGGACACCGGATCGGCCATCAAGGGGCCGGTCAGGGC
Organism: Brevundimonas albigilva; assembly: GCF_023503965.1. Taxonomy (GTDB): domain Bacteria; phylum Pseudomonadota; class Alphaproteobacteria; order Caulobacterales; family Caulobacteraceae; genus Brevundimonas; species Brevundimonas albigilva. Next base: position 1,743,290 of record NZ_CP097298.1, read on the forward strand.
CGACCTCTACATGGGCCGGGGCGACGTCGCCGGCGCCGAGGCGGGCACGGTGCGCCATCCCTTGCGGATGTGGCGGCTGGTGCCGAGGGGCTGAGCCTCAGGCCAGGTCCTCGATCTCGGCTTCGGTCAGCTCGCCCGGAACGATGGTGACGGGCAGTTTGCGGCCGCCCAGCTGGGCGCCGTGCTTGATGATGGCCTGAACCAGCGGCCCCGGCCCGCGTGAACCGTTTCCGGCCGCCAGGACCAGGATCTTGATCTCGGGGTCGTCGCCGACGACCTTCTTGATGGCGGCCGGCGCCTCGCCGAATTCGATCAGGAAGACGGGCGCGGCGCCCGACCGTTCGGCCGCCTCCGCCGCGACGCGGTTCAGGAGGGCCTCCGCCTCCTCGCGCTGCTGACGCTCGATCTCCTCGCGCGCGCCGGACCAGTGGGCGTCGGTGTTGGGCGGGATGACGCGCAACAGGACCACGCGTCCGCCGGTCGAGCGGGCCCGGCGGCTGGCGAAGCGCAGGGCGGCGTCGAACTCGGGGCTGTCGTCGACGACGACCAGGAATTTTCTCGGCATCGGGGCCTCCCCTGCCCTTCTCAAGCCCACAAGAGCGACCGGACGCGGGCGCCGTCAAGACGCCCGCGCCCGCAGGCGCCGTCAGCGCGTCGCGACGGCGGCGCCGGCCAGGTCGCGGATGGTGGCGTTGGCGATGGTCAGCTTGGCGAAGGTCCAGCCCGAGCCGGACTGTTCGATCTCGTCCACCGAGGCGCGAACGCCCTCGACCACCGACAGGCGCGGCCCGATCCAGGCGTCGACGGCGGCCTCGGCCGTCTCCTCGCTGGCGCCGACCGAGGGGTCGGAGGCCCTGGCCACCGCGCGGGTCAGCACGGACTGCTCGTTCATCAGGTCCTCGATCAGGCGGCGCACCGCCAGGCGATCGAAATGGTCGGCCGACGGGATGGAGCCCGCCGCCGCGCGCAGCCGGTCGAAGTCGAAGGCGGCGCCGACCTGGTGATACAGGCGCGCCATCGCCGCCACGGGCCAGTTCGCCTCCGCCGCCAGGTCGCCGATGTCGGCGGCGGCCACCAGCGGGCGCATGATCGAGATGGAGCGGGTCAGCTCCTCCGGCGCGCCGTGGTCGGCGAAGCGGCGCACGCGGTCCTCCAGCCGGCCCTGTTCGAAGCGCGACAGCACGCCCTGGCCCTCGGTCTGCAGCGCGTCGGCCACGGGGCGATAGCGGTCGATCAGGGCCTGGACCGACTGGCCCGCCTTGGCCCGGCGCGCCAGCCAGAAGGTCTGGCGGCGCAGGACGACGGCGATCTCCTGATACAGGGCGGTCTGGGCCTCGGCCGAAATCTTCAGGTCCAGGGCCGAGACGGCGTCCCAGGCCTGGTCTAGGCGGAACACGCGCCGCGCCGCCTCGAAGGCGATGATCAGGGCGGTGGTGTCGCATTCCGCCGAGCCGCGCAGACGGTCGGGAAAGGTCGGGCCGCACATGTTGACGACCTCGTTCGACAGGACGGTGGCGATGATCTCGCGCCGCAGCCTGTGGCTCTTCATCTCCGGCTCGAACCGGGCCAGCGGCTCGGGGAAGTAGCGGACCAGGATCTGTTCGAAGAAGGGATCCTCGGGCGCGGCCGAGGCGACGATGTCGTCCGACAGCTCCAGCTTGGCGTAGGCGGTCAGCACCGCCAGCTCCGGCCGGGCCAGCGGAACGCCGGCCGTCATCATTTCCTTGACGCGGGCGTCGCCCGGCAGGCCCTCGACCTTGCGGTCCAGCTTTCCCTTGGCCGACAGGGCCTGCATGAAGCGCTGCTGGGAATCCAGCGCCTTGACCCCCTCGGCCTGCTGCAGCGTCAGGGCCAGGGTCTGGTCGTAGTTGTGGGCCAGGACCTTGCGTCCGACCTCTTCGGTCATGGAGGCCAGAAGCGGCGCGCGGTCGTCGGCGGGCAGGACGCCGTTGGTCACGGCCGAGCCGACCAGGATCTTGATGTTGACCTCGTGGTCGGAAGTGTCGACCCCGGCGGAGTTGTCGATGGCGTCGGTGTTGATGCGTCCGCCGTTCTGGCCGAACAGGATGCGGCCGGCCTGGGTGAAGCCCAGGTTGGCCCCCTCGCCCACCACCTGGACCCGCAGCTCGTCGGCGTTGATGCGGACGGCGTCGTTGGCCTTGTCGCCGACCTGGACGTCGGTTTCGGCCGGCGCCTTCACATAGGTGCCGATGCCGCCGAGATAGAGCAGTTCGGCCGGCGCCTTCAGGATGGCGCGGATCAGGCTGATCGGGTCCAGCACGTCGTCGGTGATGTCCAGCGCCGCCTTGATCTGGGGCGTCAGCTGGATCGACTTGGTCGCGCGCGAGAAGACGCCGCCGCCTTCCGAGATCAGGCTCTTGTCGTAGTCCTGCCAGGACGAGCGCGGCAGGTCGAACAGCCGCTTGCGCTCGGCCCAGCTGGTCGCCGGATCCGGGGCGGGGTCGATGAAGATGTCGCGGTGGTCGAAGGCGGCGACCAGCCGGGTGGCCTGGGACAGCAGGGCGCCGTTGCCGAAGACGTCGCCGGACATGTCGCCGACGCCGACCATGGTGAAGGGCTGGGTCTGGATGTCCTTGCCCATCTCGCGGAAGTGGCGCTTGACCGCTTCCCAGGCGCCGCGGGCGGTGATGCCCATGCCCTTGTGGTCGTAGCCGATCGAGCCGCCCGAGGCGAAGGCGTCGCCCAGCCAGAAGCCGTAAGACGCCGAGACGCCGTTGGCGATGTCCGAGAAGGTGGCCGTGCCCTTGTCGGCGGCGACGACCAGATAGGGATCGTCGTCCTCCCAGGCGATCACGTGCGGCGGCCGGACCACCGAACCGTCGGCGACGATGTTGTCGGTCAGGTCCAGGAGGCCCGACAGGAAGGTCTTGTAGGCGCGGATGGCCTCGGCCTGCACGGCCTCGCGGTCGCCCGTGCGCGGCAGGCATTTCGGATAGAAGCCGCCCTTGGAGCCGACGGGCACGATGACGGCGTTCTTGACCTGCTGGGCCTTGACCAGGCCCAGGACCTCGGTGCGGAAGTCGTCGCGCCGGTCGGACCAGCGCAGGCCCCCGCGCGCCACGGGTCCGAAGCGCAGGTGCACCCCCTCGACGTGCGGCGCCCAGACGAAGATCTCGCGATAGGGCTTGGGCAGGGGCAGGTCCTCAAGCTCGCGCGAGGCGATCTTGATGGAGATGTAGCTCTTGGGATCGCCGTCGGCGTCGACCTGGAAATAGTTGGTGCGCTTGATCGCACCGATCAGGGCGGCCAGGCGGCGCAGCGCCCGGTCGTGGTCCAGGCTCTTCACGTCCTGCAGCAGGGCGTTGATCCGGTCGTTCAGTTCGGCGACCGGGGCCTGGCGCGTGTCGGCGGCCGCCTCGCCCTCGAACTTGGCGCGGAACAGGGCGACCAGGGCGCGCGAGATGTCGGGATATTCGCGCAGCGCCTCTTCCTGTACCGCCTGGGACGGGTCGAGGCCCGTCTGCTGGCGATAGCGGGCCAAAGTGCGGACCAGGGCGGCCTCGCGCCAGGTCACGCCCAGCTCGACCACCAGGCGGTTGAAGCCGTCGCTCTCGGTCCGGCCGGTCCAGACGGCGGCGAAGGCGGCCTCGAACGGCGCCTTGACGTCGGCGAAATCCAGGGCCTCGCCGCGCGGGTCCTCCAGCAGGAATTCATGGACGTGGATCTCGGCCTCGCCCAGCGGACGGATCGGATAGCCGTATTCCTCCAGCGTCTTCAGCCCCATGTCGGCCAGGATCGGCAGGACGTCGGACAGGGGCACGGTCGGGCCGCGGCGGTACAGTTTGAAGCGGAACTGCAGCGGGCTGTCGTTCGGGTCGCGGAAGGCGCGCACCGCCACCGCCTCGCCCGCGCCGGGCCGGCCGTCGGCGTTCAGCCGGTCGATCTCGTCGAGGTCGCGCACCGCCTCGTCGGCGTCGTAGCGGTCGCGATAGGCGGCGCCGAAGGCGCGGGCCCAGCGGGCGCTGAGCGGGCCCACGGCGACATCGTCCACGTCGGCGCGGCGGAGCGCGCTCTCGAACCGCTCCATCCAGCCGCGCCCGGCCTCGGCCACGTCGGCCTCAAGCTGGGCCAGGTCGGGCGTCGGGTGTTCGCCCGGCTCGACGCCGATGATGAAGTGCACGCGCGTCAGGGGCGCGTCGGACAGCTGCGGATACCAGGCCGAGATGCGGCCGCCCCAGGCGCGGGCCAGGATCTGGCCGATCCGCTCGCGCACCGAGACGTCGTAGCGTTCGCGCGGCACGAACAGCAGCACCGAGACGAAGCGGTCGAACGGGTCCTGTCGGGTGAAGATGCGGATGCGCGGCCGGTCGTAGAGGTGCAGCACGCCTAGGGCGATCGACAGCAGCTCGTCTTCGGAAATCTGGAAGAGCTCGTCGCGGGGATAGTTCTCCAGAATGTTCTTCAGCCGCTTTTCGTTGTGGCTGCCGGGCGCCTTGTCGGCGCGGGCCAGGGCGTTGGCGACCTTGCGCCGGACCAGCGGCACGTCCGAGGCGACGCGGTCGTAGGCCTCGGCGGTGAACAGGCCCACGAAGCGGGTCTCGCCCGCCGCCTTGCTGTCCGGCCCGTACCGCTTGACCCCGATGTAGTCCATGTAGGCGCGGCGGTGGACGCGCGAGCGCAGATTGGCCTTGGCCACGGTGACCGGCTCGGACAGGTCCAGCTGGCGGCGCATCTGCTTGGTCAGGACCGCCGGCTCCGACGCGCGGCGCAGCACCCGCTGCTCGGGGTCGCGCAGCACGCCCAGGCCTTCGCCCGCCTGGCTCAGCGGGGCCTCGGCCTCGTAGTCGCCGTCAGCCGAACGCGGATAGTCGTAGTCGCGCGCGCCCAGGAAGACGAAATGATCGCTCTTGAGCCAGCGCAGGAACTCCAGGGTCTCGGCCTGGACCTGGGGGTCGACGCCGGCGGGAGGCGTGGCCTCCAGCTGCTCGACCGAGCGGCGCATCAGGGCCAGCATCTCGGCGTGATCGGCGACGGCGGCGTGGACGTCGGCCAGGGTGGCCGCCAGGTTCTCGCCCAGGGCGTCGCGCCGCTCCTGCGGCACGCCGTCGATGACCAGGATGATGACCGACAGCCGCCGCGCGTCGCAATCGACGACGGGGTGATAGAGGGCGCGCACCGACACCCCGGCCTCGGCCAGGGCGCCCATGACGCTGTCGACCAGGAAGGGCGCGTCGGGCTGGACGATGCGCACCAGGTCGTAGCCCAGCGGCTGGCCGTCGGCCCCCTGCAGCGGGCCGACTGTGATCACGGGGGCGGCGCCGGACGCGTAATCCTGGGCGGCTCGCCACGAGGCGACCAGCAGGGCGGCCAGATCGTCGCCGCCCAGTTCGGGCGTCTCGTCGGCGGCGTAGTCCTCGTGCGCCTGGTCGATGAACGACCGCTCGGCGGCGCCGGGGCCGGTTCCTGAAATCCGCGCGAAGGCCGCCTCCAGCGCGGCCGGGGTGATCGGCTGAACCGGGACGGGGCGCGGATCGGGGGCGGTCATGGAGATTCGGTCTCTGACGACGCGGCGCGGAGGGGGCCGCATCCGATTGACTAGGCCAGGTCCGGTCGCGCGGGAAGCCCCTGAAGGTCGATCATTGTCATGATCGCCGTTCAGCTTGGAAGGATTGTGCGGCGCCGCATACGAGTAGGCCGCCGGGTGGGGGAACCCGGCGGCCTGCGCGGGCCGACGCTTGGGGAGGGGAGGGCGCGCCGGTCTCGCTTGCGCCGCGGTTCGGAGGGGGAGTGTCCCGCGGCGTTGATGCGGAGATGGGGAGCCGGCGACGGCGTTCAAGGCCCCGCGCCGCATGGAATCGCGACAAGGCGCCGCAGCGGCCGTTCAGCCTTCCTCCCCGGCGTCGCGGGTCTTTCGCGACCGTCCCGGACCGTCCCGGGCGTCCGGTTCGGAGGCGTAGGGCTGGCCGTCGCCGGACAGCAGCACCGCCATCCAGCGCGAGCCCCGGAATTCGGCCAGGATCGCCATGGCCATGACGGCCAGGGGGGTGGACAGGAACATGCCCACCACGCCCCACAGCTTGCCCCAGAAGGCCAGGGCCAGCAGCACCACCACCGGGTCGATGTTCTGGTTGTCGCCCTGCATCCGCGGCTGGACCATGTTGCCGACCACGAACAGGATGGCCTGCAGTCCGCCCAGCAGGATCAGGGCCGGCCAGTAGCTGTCGAACTGGACCAGGGCGAACAGCGGCGGCGCCAGGCCCGCGATCGCCCCGCCCAGCACGGGGATGAAGCCGACGATGAAGATGACGAAGGTCCAGAACTCGGCGTTCTGCAGCCCCACGGCCCGCATCAGGATCCACGCCGCCACGCAGATCATGGCCCCGGTCACGGCCTGGACCCACAGATAGCCCTCGACCCCGCCGCGCACGCGCTGGAACACGGCCAGGGCCTCGGTGCGCTGATGCCGGTCGGGGAACATGTGCACGATCTTGCGCTGGAAGCCGGCGCGCGAGGCCAGGAGGAAGCCCAGATAGACCAGGACGAAGAAGGCGCCGGACGCCACGCCCTGGGCCTGGAACGCCAGGCTGGTCAGATAACCCCGCAGGTCGACCCCGCGCAGCAGGTCCTGGGCCGTCGGCGGGTCGTTCTGGCCGAACAGGCTCCAGACGTCGCGGATGATCTGGTCGATGCGCGGGCCCAGGTTCTGGGACACGCCCGACGCCTCGCCGAAGAAGCCGGCCGCGCCGTTCACGATGATGGCGATGGAGGCGAAGAAGCCCAGGACCACCAGGGCCAGGGCGGCGACGCCGGCCCAGCGCGCCGTCAGCGCCGTGCGGGTCTCGACCCAGCGCTTCAGCCCGTCGATCATGATCATCAGGAAGATGGCCATGGCCAGGGGCGTCAGGATGTCCCGGAGCCAATAGACCGCCGCGCCCGCCGCCACCGTGGCGATCAGGGCCAGGGCGTTTCGGGCCACGACGGAACTGGGCACGGCGACGGGCGACTTCATGGGTCCGTTGTCGGCGGCCCCGACGGCGGCGTCAACTCGGGCACGCAGGCGGTTCCGGCCGGCCGGCGACTGCGCTAGAGCTTGGGGGCGAGTCGCGCGGAGACCCTTCATGACCGACGCCGTTCCCGGCCTTTTCCTGGGCCAGTCCGATCAGGGCCAGGCCGAGCGCCTGCTGTTCCACCGGGCCAATCGCCACGGCGTCGTCGCCGGCGCCACGGGCACGGGCAAGACGGTGACGCTGCAGATCATGGCCCAGGGCTTTTCCGATGCGGGCGTGCCGGTCTTCTGCGCCGATGTGAAGGGCGACCTGTCCGGCGTGTCCCAGGCCGGCGCGCCCAACGAGAAGCTGACCGCGCGGGCGGCGGACATGGGCCTGACCCTGACGCCGCGCGCCGCGCCGACGGTGTTCTGGGACCTGTACGGCGAAAAGGGCCATCCGATCCGCACCACCATCAGCGAGATCGGCCCGGTGCTGATGGCGCGGATGCTGAACCTGAACGACGTCCAGGAGGGCGTGCTGACGGTGGCCTTCCACGTCGCCGACAAGGAAGGCCTGCTGCTGCTGGACCTGGAGGACCTGCGCAGCCTCCTGGCCTATGTCGGAGAGAACGCCGATCGGATCGGACGCGAGGTCGGCAACGTCGCCCCGGCCTCCGTCGCCGCCATCCAGCGCGCCCTGCTGCAGCTGGAGCAGCAGGGCGGGGCCGCCTTCTTCGGCGAACCGGCGCTGCGGCTGGAGGACATGATGCGGACCGGCCTGGACGGGCGCGGCCAGGTCAATGTGCTGGATTCCACGCGGCTGATGAACAGCCCGCGGCTGTATGCGGCCTTCCTGCTGTGGCTGCTGTCTGAACTGTTCGAGCAGCTGCCCGAGGTGGGCGACCCCGACAAGCCGCGCCTGGTCTTCTTCTTCGACGAGGCGCACCTGCTGTTCAACGACGCGCCCAAGGCCCTTCTGGAAAAGGTCGAGCAGGTCGTGCGGCTGATCCGCTCCAAGGGCGTCGGCGTCTATTTCGTCACCCAGAACCCGGCCGACATTCCCGACAGCGTCCTGGCTCAGCTGGGCAACCGCATCCAGCACGCGCTCAGGGCCTACACCCCCTCGGAGCAGAAGGGGCTGAAGGCGGCCTCGCAGAGCTTCCGCGTCAATCCGGCCTTCGACACCGCCGAGGCCATCCAGGGACTGGGCGTGGGCGAGGCCCTGGTGTCGGTGCTGGACGACAAGGGCGCCCCGACCGTGGTGGCCCGCACCAGGATCCGCCCGCCGGACTCCCGCCTGGGTCCCGCCACCGACGCCGAACGCGCCGCCGTCATGGCCGCCAGCCCCGTGCGCGGCCTCTACGACCAGGTGGTCAACCGCGAATCCGCCGAGGAGATCCTGGCCGCCCGCCACGCCGCCGCCGACCAGGCCGAGGCCCAGGTCCGGGCCCAGGCCGAGCAGGCCAAGGCCGCCGAGGCGCGCGCCAAGGCCGACGAGAAGGCGGCCAGGGAGGCGGCGCGGGAGCAGGCCCGGGCGGCGCCGCGCGCGCCGGCCCGCCGCAGCGCCAGTCGCCAGACGCCGATGGAGGCCCTGACCAAGTCGGTGCTGCGCACGGCCGGATCGACCCTGACGCGCGAACTGCTGCGCGGCGTGCTGGGCGGGCTGAAGCGGCGCTGAACGCCCCTTGAATCCGGGGCGGGCGGGGCGCATCTGCGCACCATGTTCATCCAGACCGAACCCACGCCCAACCCGAACGTGCTGAAGTTCCTGCCCGGCCGCGATGTCTCGCCGGACGCGGCGCTGGAGTATCGCACCATCGACGCGGCGACCGCCTCGCCCCTGGCCGAGGCCCTGTTCCAGCTGGAAGGCGTCGACGGCGTCTTCTTCGGCGCGGACTATGTGTCGGTCACGCGCCAGGCCCAGGGGCCGGACTGGACCGAGATGAAGCCGGCGATCCTGGCGGCCGTCATGGACCATTTCGTCTCGGGCCAGCCGCTGACCCGCGACGGGGCGGGGGCCGAGACCCACGCCGAGGACGACAGCGAGATCGTGGCCGAGATCAAGGCGCTGCTGGACAGCCGCATCCGTCCGGCCGTGGCCCAGGACGGCGGCGACATCCTGTTCGATTCCTTCGACGAAGAGACCGGCGTCCTGTCCCTGCGGATGCGGGGCGCCTGCTCGGGCTGTCCGTCGTCGTCGGCGACGCTGAAGGCGGGGTGGAGCAGATGATGCGCCACTATGTTCCTGAAGTGACGCGGGTGGAACAGACGCTCTGACCAACCTTTACGGGTGAGGTGAAACGATTTCGTCTCGCCTTGGCGGGCAAGCGGCGCCATCCTTGCGCCATGTCGCGCTTCCAGCCCGATCCCGACGCGCTTCGCCTGGGCGAAGCCCTGGCCGCCCTGCGCCGCGATCGCGGCCTGTCGCAGGCCGAAGCCGGCGCGCGCCTGGGCATGACCAGCCAGGGTTGGGGCCTGTATGAGGCCGGCCGTCGCCCGGGCCTGTTCCGCCCCGACGTGCAGCGGCGGCTGACTGCGGCGCTGGACGCCTCGCCCGAGGATCTGGCCCTTGCGCGCGAAGGCCTGGGCGCCCCGCCGGACAGCGGGGCCGCGGACGCCCCGGCCCCCGACGGTCTGGAGGCGCGGGGACGCGGCTTCGACACCCCATCGCCCCGCGTCAGGCGGCTGCAGATTTCTGACGACAGCCTGGCGCCCTGGGCCGAGTCCGGCGTGGTGGTGGAATACCGGCCCGGTCAGTGGCCCCGCCAGGGGCAGGGATGCGTCTTGGAGATGATCGACGGCTCGGTGCGGGTGCGGCTGTATCGCGGCGCCGACGCCGAGGCCCTGCATCTGGCCGGCGCGGGCGCCCTGGACGCGGTGGAGACCGTTCCCCGCCGCCAGACGGCCCTGGTCTCGGCGGTGGTCGCGCGTCTGGACGGGTGAAACCTTACGGTTGCAAATCATTTCGTTTCATGAAACGGTCTGGTTGTCCTGAACGGAGACCGCCAGATCGCATGACCGCCCGATCCGCCAAGGCCGTGGACGCCGTCGTCGGCGCCCGGATCGCCGTTCGGCGGCGCGCCCTGGGTCTGTCGCAGACGGCGCTGGCGGGCCTGGTCGGCGTCAGCTGCCAGCAGATTCAGAAGTATGAGAACGGGCAGAACCGCATCTCGGTGTCGCGTCTGCACGCCCTGTCGCTGGCCCTGGGCCTGCCGGTCGAAGCCTTCTTCCCGGATCGGCCCGACGGAGAGGACGCCGCCGAACTGACCACCCTGCGCGCCCTGACGACCACGCCCGAGGGCCAGGCCCTGGCCGACGGCTTCGCCCGCATCCACGACCCGGCCGTGCGCCGGGCCCTGACGCGGCTGGTCGAGGTTCTCGCGGCGGCCTAGGCTCGCGGGCGATCCGGTTCTAGAACGCCGGCATGACTGTTCTGGTGATCGACACGGCGCTGGGCGCCTGCACGGCGGCGGTGTTCGACGGCGAGCGGCCGCTGGCCGTCCGGTTCGAGCCGATGGCCAAGGGGCACCAGGAGCGTCTGGGCGGTCTGGTCCGCGACGTCGTAACGGAAGCCGGAGGCCAGGCGAAGACCGGCTTCGACGCCGTCGAGCGGATCGGCGTCACGGTGGGGCCGGGCTCCTTCACCGGACTGCGCGTCGGCCTGGCCTTCGCCCTGGGATTGGGGGCGGCGCTGGACCGGCCCGTGCTGGGCCTGTCGACGCTGGAAGCCCTGGCCGCGTCCGTCGCCGATGACGGCGGTCCCGTCGCGGCCCTGGTCGACGCGCGGCGAGGGCAGGTCTATGCGCGCCTGTTCGACGCCGGCGGTCCGCTGGGGCCGGATGCGGCCTTGACGCTGGAGGACGCGGCGCGCGCCGTCCAGGCCCTGGGCCGCCCGGCGCGATGGGTCGGAAGCGGCGCCCCCGTCCTGGCCGAGGCCTTTCCCGATCTGGCCAGGCTGGACCTGGATCCGCGCGTCGCCCCGTCGCCGCAGGCCCTGGCGCGCCTGACCCGGGCGGGCGATCCGGCCACGCGCCCGCCCCGACCCCTCTATCTGCGCGCGCCCGACGCCACCCCGCCCAGCCGCCTGCCGGGCCAGCCGCGCCCGGGCCCGGCGGATCGGGCGTCGCGATGAGCGATCCGACGGCCCTGGCCGCCCTGCACGCCAGCGCCTTTCCCGCGCCGTGGAGCGCGGCGGTCTTCGCCGATCTGCTGGCCCAGCCCGGCGTCTCGCCCGTGGCCGAGGCGGACGGCTTCATCCTGATGCGCGTGGTGCTGGAGGAAGCCGAGATCCTGACCCTGGCGGTGCGGCCTGCGGCGCGCGGCGCGGGCCTGGGCGGGCGGCTGGCGGGGCAGGGCGCGGTCCGGGCGGCGCAGGCCGGCGCGACCCGGATCTTCCTGGAGGTGGCCGAGGACAACGCCGCCGCCCGCGCCCTCTACGACCGCGCCGGTTTCCGACAGATCGGGCGGCGCCGGGGCTATTACGACGGCGGCCGGACCGACGCCCTGGTGCTGGAACGCGACCTGGTCGACCGGCCGGACACGGCGGCGCTTCCCTGACGCGACGACAGCCCCTATTCTAGGGGCATGGACCGGATCGAAAAACTCTGCGCCGAGCGCGGCATGCGCATGACCGAGCAGCGTCGGGTGATCGCCCGCGTGCTCTCCAACGCCGAAGACCACCCCGACGTGGAGGAGCTGTACCGCCGCGCCTCGGCCATCGACCCGCACATCTCGATCGCCACCGTCTATCGCACGGTGCGGCTGTTCGAGGAGGCCGGGGTGGTCGAGAAGCACGACTTCGGCGATGGCCGCAGCCGCTATGAAGAGGCTGGCGACGACCATCACGATCACCTGATCGACACCCGCTCGGGCGAGGTGATCGAATTCTTCGACGCCGAGATCGAGCGGCTGAAGACCGAGATCGCCGAACGGCTGGGCTTCGAACTGATCGGCCACAAGCTGGAACTGTACGGCGTGCCGGTCGAGGGGGCCGAGCCGTCCAAGCGCGAGGGGCTGATCTTCAAGCGTCACGCCGCGCGCGTCGATCCCGAGACGGCGTCCTGACGTCGAAAGGCCGGATTCGACGCGCTCAAGTAGCGCAAAGCGCGATAGCGCTCTAAAGAGCCGCGATGACCGACACCCTGGTTCCGCAAGCGGCCGAGGCCGAGGCCGAACACGCGCCGACCAAGCGCCTGTTCATCAAGACCTACGGCTGCCAGATGAACGTCTATGATTCCGAGCGCATGGCCGATGTGCTGCGCCCGCTGGGCTATGCGCCGACCGAGACGCCGGACGACGCCGACTTCGTCATCCTCAACACCTGCCACATCCGCGAGAAGGCCGCCGAGAAGGTCTATTCCGAGCTAGGCAAGCTGAGAGAATTGAAGGACGCGAAAGCGGCGACTTCGAACACGACGATGACGATCGCCGTCGCAGGCTGCGTCGCCCAGGCCGAGGGCGAGGAGATCATGCGCCGCCAGCCGGCGGTGGACCTGGTGGTCGGCCCCCAGGCCTATCACCAGCTGCCCGAGCTGCTGACCCGCACGGCGCGGGCGCGGGGCGAACGGATCGGCGCCGACTTCGCCCCCAACGACAAGTTCGACGCCCTGCCTGCGACGCGCGGCGGCGACGGGGTGACCGCCTTCCTGACGGTGCAGGAGGGGTGCGACAAGTTCTGCACCTTCTGCGTGGTGCCCTATACGCGCGGGGCCGAATGGTCGCGGCCGCTGGCGGCCGTGCTGGACGAGGCTCGCGCCCTGGCCGATCGGGGCGTGCGCGAGGTCACCCTGCTGGGCCAGAACGTCAACGCCTATGACGGAGAGCGGGCGGACGGAAAGAAGGCGACCCTGGCCGAGCTGGCCCATGCCCTGGCCGAAATCCCCGGCCTGGACCGCATCCGCTATACGACCAGCCACCCCAACGACATGTCCGACGACCTGATCGCGGCGCACGGCGATCTGGACGCCCTGATGCCCTATCTGCACCTGCCGGTTCAGTCGGGTTCGGACCGCATCCTGCGGCTGATGAACAGGAAGCACGGGCGTCAGAAGTATTTCGACCTGATCGAGCGCATCCGCGCCGCGCGGCCGGACATGGCGCTGTCGGGCGACTTCATCGTCGGCTTCCCCGGCGAGACCGAGCGGGACTTCGAGGACACGATGGACCTGGTGCGGCGCGTGAACTACGCCAGCGCCTTCTCCTTCATGTATTCGCCGCGCCCCGGCACGCCGGCCGCCGGCATGGGCGCCCAGGTCCCGCCCGAGGTCGCCAAGGACCGGCTGCACCGGCTGCAGGCCCTGTTGCTGGAACAGCAGGTGGCCTTCAACGCCGCCCAGGCGGGGCGCACCCTTGACGTCCTGTTCGAGAAGAAGGGCCGCCACGGCCGCCAGGCCATCGGCCGCTCGCCCTATCTTCAGTCTGTCCATGTCGACGACGCGGATCATCTGATCGGGAAGATCGTTCCCGTCGAGATCGTCAGCGGTCAGCAGAACAGCCTGACCGGAAAACCGATCGCCCCCGTCCCGTCTTCGCGGGACCTTGGAGTCTCCGTGCTTGGCGCGTGAAAGCGAATTCATTCCCCTGAACGACGCCGAGCTGCGCGCGGTGGTCGGACCCAACAGCCGGCACGTCGCCCTGATCGAGGACGCCTTCAAGGTGCTGGTCGAGGCGCCGGGCGGCGGCGTGTCGGTCAACGGCGGCGCCCGCGACCGCGGCGACGCCCGCCGCGTCATCGAGGACCTGGCCAAGCGGGCGGCCCTGGGCGCCGAGGTGACGGAAGCCGACGTGCGCGCCGCCCTGGGCCAGGCCCGCGGCGGCAAGGGCACGCCGGGCATGGCGGCGGCGGGCGTGTCCCTGCCCGGCGGCAAGCGCGGCGCCATCGTGCCCAAGACCAAGGCCCAGGCCGCCTATCTGGACATGCTGGGGCGGTGCGAACTGAGCTTCGGCGTCGGGCCGGCCGGCACGGGCAAGACCTTCCTGGCGGCGGCCTACGGCGCCAGCCTGCTGAGGCGGGGACAGGTGGACCGGCTGGTCATCACCCGTCCGGCGGTCGAGGCGGGCGAGAAGCTGGGCTTCCTGCCGGGCGACCTGAACGAGAAGGTCGATCCCTATCTGGCCCCCATCTGGGAGGCGCTGAACGACATCCTGGGGCCCGAGGACGTCCAGCGCCGCCGCGACAAGGGCGAGATCGAGGCCGCGCCCATCGCCTTCATGCGCGGCCGCACCCTGAGCCACGCCTTCGTCATCGTCGACGAGGCCCAGAACACCAGCCGCCTGCAGATGAAGATGGTCCTGACCCGGCTGGGCGAGGGGGCGCGCATGGTGGTGACGGGCGACCCGTCGCAGATCGACCTGCTGAATCCGCGTGATTCCGGCCTGGCCCATGCGCTGCGCATCCTGGACGGCGTTCAGGGCGTCGGCATCCTGAAGTTCGCGGCCGAGGACGTGGTGCGCCACGCCATGGTCGAGCGGATCGTGCGCGCCTATGACGCCGACGCGGCGCGCCGCCTGCCCGCGCCCGACCTCGAAGACGACGCATGATCGAGGTCGAGGTCGAGGCGGGCGCCTGGACGGCCGCCCTGCCGGACGCCGAGGCCGTCGCCGCCCGCGCGGCCAAGGCGGCGCTGGGGACGGTCGAGGGCGACGTGGTCGTGCTGCTAAGCGACGACGCGGCGGTGCGCGCGCTGAACGCGCGCTTCCGCGACAAGGACCGGCCGACCAATGTGCTGTCCTTTCCCGCGCCGGAGAACGCCTTTCCGCACCTGGGCGACATCGTCCTGGCCCACGGCGTCTGCGCCGAGGAGGCGCAAGTCCAGGGCAAGACCCTGGCCGACCACTTGAGCCATCTGGTCGTCCACGGCGTGCTTCACCTGCTGGGCCGCGACCACGAGGACGACGCCGAGGCGGAAGAGATGGAAGCCGAGGAGCGGGATATCCTGGCCGGGCTGGGCGTGGCCGACCCTTACGCCGCCGAACGCGAGGGGCGGGCATGACGCCCGACGCCGTGCTGAACCGGATGGCCGCGCCGATCCGCGCCCTGCCCGAACCGCGTCGCCGGCGGGCCTGGCGGACGATCCGCATCGTGCTGGCGCTGCTGGCGGGGGCCGGGGCGGCGCTGGCGCATCCGCCGTTCGGGGTCCTGATCGGCCTCCTGGGCTATCCGCTGCTGATGATCCTGGCCGAGCGGTCCGACCGTCCGCGCGGGGCCTTCTGGATGGGGTGGCTGGCGGGGTTCGCCTATTTCTTCATCGGCTGCTGGTGGGTGGCCGAGGCCTTCTTCGTCAATCCCGAACAGGCGTGGATGGCGCCGTTCGCGGCCAGCCTGCTGCCCGCCGGGCTGGGCCTGTTCTGGGGCGGGGCCTGCGCCCTGTATCGCCGGTTCGCGCCCCTGGGGGCCGTGCGCGTGCTGCTGTTCGCGGCCCTGTTCTGCGCCTTCGAATGGCTGAGGGGCCATGTGCTGACCGGCTTTCCGTGGAACCCGGCCGGCGCCAGCTGGCGCGCGGGCGGGGCCCTGTCGCAGTTCGCCTCGGTCGCCGGCGTCTATGGGCTGAGCCTGGTCACGGTGGCCGGCGTCACGGCGCTGGGTCCCCTGGTCGGGCCGGGTCCGTGGCGGGGCCGCTGGATGTCGGCCGGGCTTGGGCTGGCCGCCCTGATCGGGGTCGCCGGCTTCGGCGCGGCGCGGCTGGGCGGGGCCGAGCTGCGCTTCACCGACACGGTGGTGCGGATCGTCCAGGCGAACGTGGACCAGGAATCGAAATGGACGCCCGAGGCCTACCGCTCGATCGTCGAGCGCTACCTGCGGCTGACCGCGCAGCCGGCCGCGCGCAGACCGGACGTGGTGGTCTGGCCCGAAGGATCCCTGCCCGCCGCCGACTATCAGGTGTTCGCGCCCGGCGCCTGGGAAGGCGAGGGGATCGCCCGGGCCCTGCAACCCGGCCAGACCCTGCTGATGGGCCTGGCGCGGGGCGAGGCGGACCCGGCGGCGCCCGACGGCGCGCGCTATCACAACAGCCTGTTCGCCCTGCATGACGAGGGCGGGGCGGGCCTGCGGGTCGCGGCCGTCTATGACAAGCACCGGCTGGTGCCGTTCGGCGAATATCTGCCGCTGGGGTCGGTGATGACGGCGGTCGGCCTGCGCAGCCTGGTGCATATGCCCAGCGACTTCTCGGCCGGGCCGACGCCGGCGCCGATCAGCCTGCCCGGCGCGCCGCCGGTCCAGCCGCTGATCTGCTACGAGAGCCTGTATCCCGGCTTCACGCCCGGAGCGGCGGGGCGGCCGGCGTGGATCGTGAATGCGTCCAACGACGCCTGGTTCGGCAAGACCTCCGGGCCGCGCCAGCATCTGAACCTGGCCAGCTATCGCGCCATCGAGACGGGCCTGCCCATCGCCCGGGCCACGCCGACGGGGATTTCGGCCATGATCGATCCCTGGGGACGGATCGTCGACGGCGATCGGCTGGACCCCGGCGTCATGGGGGTGATCGACGCGCGCCTGCCCCAGGCGGCGGGCGTGACGCCCTATGGCCGGTGGGGCGACGGGCCGTTCGGCCTGGCGCTCCTTCTAAGCGTGGCCTTAAGCTTGTGGCCTCTGGCGGCGCGCATTAAGGTTCGTCCCGATTCGGTACAGTCAAGCAGGGTGTGAGATGGCGCGCGGCGAGGACACTCAGGATCCGCACCCCGTCGATCGCCACGTCGGACGTCGCGTCCAGGAAAAACGCCTCGGGCTGGGGCTCAGCCAGACGGCGCTGGGCAAGGCGGTCGGCGTCAGCTTCCAGCAGATGCAGAAGTACGAGAAGGGCCAGAACCGCATCTCGGCGTCCAAGCTGTTCGAGATCGCGGATTTCCTGAACGTCGGCATTCCCTACTTCTTCGACGGCTACAGCAGCCGGCCCGGCCTGGCCGAGGAAACCGCGCCGGCCTTCGATCACGACCATCCGGCCACGCGCCAGTCGCTGGAGATCGCGCGCCTGGCCCCCCAGCTGCCGCTGCGCAAGCAGAAGCTGATCCTGGAGATGATGCGCGAGATGCTGGAGGACGGCGCCGGGGAGTAGGCGCTGCGGCGGCCTGTCGGTGGATGCGCGGGCTCGCGCGGGCTAGGGTGGCGCCGCCTCTTGCCCGACGGATGCCCCATTTGCGCCTGCTCCTGATGATCCTCGGCCTTCTGCTGGCGCCCGTCGCGGCCCAGGCCCAGGCCGTGCAATCGCCCGCGGCCGCCGCCCTGGTCGGGCTGGGACCGCAGGACCGAGCGGATCGAGGCCGAGCTGGTCGCGATGTCGCAATGGGCCACGCCCGGATCGACCCTGATCGTGGCGGTGCGCCAGGACATCCAGCCGGGCTGGCATACCTATTGGCGCAATCCGGGCGATTCCGGCGGGCCGACGACGCTGGACTGGACCCTGCCGGCGGGGGTCAGGGCCGGCGAGATCGTCTGGCCCCTGCCCGAGCGCCAGCGGCTGCAGAGCCTGGTCAACTACGGCTATTCCGGGTCGGTGCTGCTGCCCGTGCCGATCGAGGTTCCGGCCTCGGCCCGGCCGGGCCAGGTGCTGGCGCTGCGGACCCAGGCGCTGTTCATGGTGTGCAGCGACCAGATGTGCGTGCCCGACGAGCTGCCGCTGGCCCTCGACATCGAGGTCCGGGACGGCGCCGCGCCGCTGGACCCCGCATACGGCGCGGCCATCCAGGCGGTGCTGGTCCAGGCGCCGCGGCCGGCGCCGATCCAGGCGCGGATCGCGCTGAGACGGGCGGCTGACGCTGAGCGCGGCGGGCGGACCGCTGGCGGGGGCGGACATCGGCCGGGCGCACTTCTTTGCCTTCCAGGGCGGGATCGTCGACCATGCGGCGGACCAGACGGCGATGCGGGGCGATGCGGGGCTGACCCTGACGCTGGCGCCGGGACGCGGGGCGCGCGGCGGCCTGACCGGGCCGGTCGCGGGCGTGCTGGCCACTGACGCGGGCGCGTGGGAGATCACGGCCGAACCCGGCGCGGCGCTGGGCGGGACGACGGGACGCGCCATTTCGGGCGAGGCGGGCGAGCGGCAGGCCGCGGCGGGCGGCGGCGCGACGACGGCGGCCGGGCTGTTGCAGGCGGCGCTGCTGGCGCTGCTGGGCGGGCTGATCCTGAACCTGATGCCCTGCGTCTTTCCCATATTGGCGATGAAGGCGGCGGCGCTGTCGGCCTCGGCGCACGAGACGCGGGTCGCGCGGCGCGACGGCCTGCTGTTCCTGGCGGGGGTTCTGGCGACCTTCCTGGTGCTGGCCGGGGCCTTGCTGGCGCTGCGGGCGGGGGGACAGGCCGTCGGCTGGGGCTTCCAGCTGCAGTCGCCGGCGGTGATCGCGGTCCTGGGTCTGCTGATGCTGGCGGTGGCGCTGAACCTGTCGGGGGTGTTCGACATCGGCGGGTCGCTGCAGGGCGGGGCGGGGCGGCTGTCGCACGTCTCGGGCGGGGCGGGCGCCTTCCTGACCGGGGTGCTGGCGGTGGTGGTGGCGGCGCCCTGCACCGCGCCCTTCATGGCCGTGGCCCTGGGCGCGGCCCTGGTCATGCCGTGGCCCGCGGCGCTGGGGGTCTTCCTGATGCTGGGGCTGGGGCTGGCCCTGCCCTATGTGGTCGTCAGCCTGTCGCCGGGCCTGCTGCGGCGCTTCCCCCGGCCGGGGCCGTGGATGGAGCGGCTGCGACGGCTGCTGGCGTTTCCGATGTACGGCGCGGCCCTGTGGCTGGCCTGGGTGTTCGCGCGCCAGACCGGCGGCGCGGCCCTGGCCCTGCTGTTCGGGGCGGGCCTCATGCTGGCCCTGGCCCTGTGGCTGTTCGGCCTGATGCAGGGCGAGCGGGCTGCCGATCGAAGGGGATGGCTCAGCGGGGCGGCGGCCCTGATCGCCTTGGCGCTGGCCGCGGTCGCCGGCGTGGCGGCGGCGCGGGCGCCGGCGGTCGAGCCCGGCGAGGCGTCGGCCGAAACCGTGCTGGCGTCGCAGCCCTGGTCGCCCGAGGCGGTGCGCGCGGCTCAGGGTCAGGGCCGGCCTGTCCTGGTCAACTTCACCGCCGACTGGTGCGTGACCTGCAAGATCAACGAGGGCGCGGCCCTGTCCTCGGCCCGCGTGGGCCAGGCGATCACGGCGACGAACGCGGTCTATCTGGTCGGCGACTGGACCCGGCGAGACGACGCCATCGCCCGCGAGCTGGAGCGTCATGGGCGCTCGGGCGTGCCGCTGTATCTGCTGTATCCGGCGGGCGGGGGCGAGCCGCGCATTCTGCCGCAGCTGCTGACCGAGGGGCTCGTGATAGAGTCGCTTCAGGAGGCCGCGCGCTGACCGCGGCCCGTATCAGGGAAACGCCGTCATGATCCGCCGCCTGACCCTCGCCGCCTTCGCCACGCTGACGCTCGTCGCGTGCCAACAGCAGGAGGCCGCCGCGCCCGTTGAGACCGCATCGACCGAAGCGAACCCGGCCGCCGCGACGCAGGCGGGGATGGCCCCGGCCTTCACCCTGGTCGACGCCGAGGGGACGCAGCGCTCGCTGGCCGACTTCCGGGGCAAGACCGTGGTGCTGGAGTGGACGAACGAGGGCTGTCCCTACGTCCAGAAACACTATGGCGCCGGGGCCATGCAGGCCTTGCAGCGCGAGGCGACCGGCGACGGCGTGGTCTGGCTGACCATCGTGTCCTCGGCGCCCGGCGCGCAAGGCTTCGTCGAGGGCGAGGCGGCGCGCGCGTTCAAGGCCAAGCACGACGGCGCCTGGACCCACTGCTGCTGGATCCGACCGGCGAGGTCGGCAAGCTGTACGACGCCAAGACCACGCCGGACATGCGGGTCATCGATCCCCAGGGCCGCATCGTCTTCGAGGGCGGCATCGACGACCGGCCGACCAACAGGCCCGAGGACCTGGACGGCGCGACCAACTTCGTCCGCGCGGCCCTGACCGACATGGAGGCCGGCCGGCCGGTCCAGACCCGCTTCGCCCAGCCCTACGGCTGTTCCATCAAATATCCGGAGACGGTGGAGGGGTAGGGATCAGTCGGCGGGCGCGATCTCGATGACGATGCGCCGCTGATCGCCGCCGATCACCATCTTGGCCTGTCCGCCCTTTGCCATCGCCAGGCTCGGCTCGGCCAGTTTGTCGTTGCCGCGCCACAGCGACGTCGTCAGCACCAGTCCCTCATCGGTCGTATAGAGTGTGGCGTTGAAGGCGTGTCCGCCGTCCCGATCGGACCCCTGCACGCTGACGTCCCCGTCCTCGGCGATCAGCGCCTCGCCCCGCATCTGGGTGACGCCATGATCACTGACGGAATAGGAGATGACATAGCGCGGCGGCGCTTCGGCGAAGCCAGACAGCCCGAACAGGGCGACTGTCGCCGCTATCAGGGTCCGTCGCATCGCCAGGGTCTCTCCGTCAGGTGATGGAACGACGATAAGTGAGTCGCGCCGCGCGGGAAAGGACGCTACCTCTGGTTGTATAAGAAATCTCCCTCTCCGCAGGGGGTGGGCGAAAGTCTGCGCCGCCCCTACACCTCCGGCTGCGGCGGGGCGGTGATGACCTCGACGTTGTCGTTCAGCAGATAGGACAGTTCCGACAGGGCCACGGCGCGTTCGGCCGGGGTCGGGGCGGCCTGGACGGCGGCGACCTTCTTGGGGATGTCCTCGGAGATGCCGCGCAGGATGCACTTCAGGTCGCCGTCCGTGCCGCGCTCCTTCAGGATCAGGTGACCCTGCATGTCCAGTTGGGACAGGGCCTCGGCGCGGGTCTTGAAGCCGGTGAAGACCGGGCCGGCGAAGAAGCCGTCGGCGTCGGCGGCGCGGGACGCGGCCCAGCCGTCGACCAGGGCCTTCAGCTCGGTCGACCGGGCGATGATGTCGGCGAACAGCGGCTCGCCCGCCACCGACGTCGGCGCGCCCGGCGCGGCGGGCGGCTGGGCCGCGGCCTGGGCCACCGCGGGATTGGAGACCATCAGGGCGATGGAAAGGGCGACGCCGCAGGACATGGGGACCTCGAGGGGCTGACTTCCTGTTTCAACGTCCGCTAGGACGTTGGACCAGGATACGCCCGACCCGTAAACGAGTGTTTACCCTATCGCCTCCCCCGACCGCTTCTGAGGACCGATCATGAGCCGCGACGCCGCCTGGACCGCCTTCGACCGCACCGCCGCCGAGGCCGGCAAGACCCGCATCGTCGACCAGTTCGCCGCCGATCCCGACCGTTTGGCGCGAATGTCGGTCCAGGCGGCGGGCCTTTATCTGGACCTGTCGAAGCAGAGCTGGACGAAGGCCGCCTTCGACGCCTGCCTGGACCTGGCGCGCGCCTGCGACGTGGAGGGCAGGCGGAACGCCCTGTTCGCCGGCGAGGCGGTGAACCTGACCGAGGGCCGGGCCGTGCTGCACCCGGCGCTGCGCGCGACGGCGGGCGCGGACTTCCAGGCGCTGGGCGAACCCGTCTCGGCCGAGGTGGACGCCGTGCGCGCGGAGATGAAGGCCTACGCCGAGGCCGTCCGGTCCGGCGCCGAGGCCGGGGCGACGGGCAAGTCGTTCAAGGCCATCGTCCACGTCGGCATCGGAGGATCGGACCTGGGGCCGCGCGTGGTGTGGGACGCGCTGCGTCCGCTGGAGCCGACCATCGACCTGCGCTTCGTCGCCAACATCGACCCGCGCGACATGGCCGAGGCCCTGACCGGGCTGGACCCGGAAACGACCCTGGTCGTGGTGGTGTCCAAGACCTTCACCACCCAGGAAACCCTGGCCAACGCCGAGGCGGCCAAGGCCTGGCTGGCGGCGTCGCTTCCGGCCGAGGGCATGACGAAGCATTTCATCGGGGTGACGGCGGCGCCGGAGCGGGCCGCCGCCTTCGGCTGCGGCCGCACCTTCGCCTTCCGGGACTGGGTCGGCGGGCGCTATTCGCTGTGGTCGGCGGTCAGCCTGTCATGCGCCATCGCCCTGGGATGGGAGGTGTTCGAGGCCATGCTGGCCGGGGCGGCGCAGATGGACGATCATTTCGTCGAGGCCCCGCTGGAGACGAACGCGCCGGTGCTGCTGGCGCTGGCCCAGGTGTTCAACGTCGACGGCCTGAACCGCCCGGCGCGAACGGTGGCGCCCTACGCCCATGCGCTTCGCCGCCTGCCGTCGTTCCTGCAGCAGCTGGAGATGGAGTCGAACGGCAAGCGGGTGCATCGCGACGGAACGCCGGTGACGCGCCAGACCTGCCCGGTGGTGTTCGGCGAGCCCGGCACCAACGGCCAGCACGCCTTCTTCCAGCAGATCCACCAGGGGCCGCAGGTGGTCCCGGCCGAGTTCGTGATCGTGGCCCGCACGCATGAGGACGCGCCGGAGTCGCCCCTCTGGTCCAACGCCCTGGCCCAGGGCCAGGCCCTGATGCTGGGCAAGACGACCGAGGCCGCCAGGGCCGAGGGCCTGGCGCAGGGCCTGTCGGAGGAAGAGGCGACGCGCCTGGCCCCTCACCGCACCTTTACCGGCGACCGCCCGTCCACCGCCATCGTCATGGAGCGCGTGACGCCCGGCGCCCTGGGCGCCCTGATCGCCCTCTACGAGCACAAGACCTTCGTGGAAGGCGTGATCTGGGACATCAACAGCTTCGACCAGTGGGGCGTCGAACTGGGCAAGGTGCTGGCCAAGGCGATCCTGCAGGATGTCCAGGCGGGCGGCCCCAGCCCGGACCTGGACCCGTCCACCGCGGCCCTGATGACGCGGCTGATGGGCTGAGGCCGCGAAAAAGGGCGCCCCGAACGGAGCGCCCTTCCTCATTTCAAGGCTCTAGGCCTTACCAGCGACGATCGTAGCGATAGTCCCGGTCGCGGCGATAGTCGTGGCGCGAATTGTAACGCCGGTTGTCGTACCGGTAGTCGTAGCCCGACCGGCTGCGGTCGATGCCGTGTTCGCGCTCCCAGTGGCCCTGGTTCCGGTAGCAGCGGCCGCCGCGGTAGTATTCGCAGCCCGAGCCGCGATTGGTGGCCACCGCGCCCAGGGCCGCGCCGGCCAGGGCGCCGCCGGCGATATAAGTGCCGTCGCCATTGCCCAGGAGGGCGCCGGCCAGGCCGCCCACGGCGGCGCCGATCAGGGCGTTCTCGGCGCTGTTGTCGTCGCGGTCGCGATCGTGGCGGTAGGACTGGGCCGAGGCCGGGGCCGCCATCATCGTCAGGGCGACGACCGGGGCGGCCGCCAGAGCCACGGCCTTGGGGGCGGTGATCTTCAGCATCTTCGTCATGGTTCGTCTCCTTGTCTCTGGGCGCCGAGGCGTTCCGGAAGGGAAATGCCTGGAGCGTTGGGTCGGTTCTAACGTCCCGCCCTTGAACGCCCCCGGAGCCGGACGTTCATCTTCAGTTCATGCGTCACCGAAGTTTCGCGACAGATTCCGGGCCGCGCCGCTTGACCCGGCCGGCGGGCCTGCCTAACTCCCGGCCGCGTTAGCACTCTCGCCGGTCGGCTGCCAAAACGGCGATCGGGGGAGGGCCGACCGACTGTTCACAATCGCCCCATCCGGGGGATCAAGGGAGACAACCGATGGCGTTTCGTCCGCTCGGCGACCGCGTGCTGGTCAAGCGCGTTGAAGAAGAATCCAAGACCAAGGGCGGGATCATCATCCCCGACACGGCCAAGGAAAAGCCCCAGGAAGGCGAAGTCGTCGCCGTGGGCCCCGGCGCCCGTGACGATTCCGGCAAGGTCAACGCCCTGGAGCTGAAGGCCGGCGACCGCATCCTGTTCGGCAAGTGGTCGGGCACGGAAGTGAAGATCGACGGCGACGACCTGATCATCATGAAGGAATCGGACGTCCTGGGCGTCCTGTCCTGAACGTGACTCGTGATGCGTGACTCGTGAGCGGCGCGCCTGCGCGCGCTCCGCGATCCGCATCAATCACGACTCACGATTCACCAATCACCCTATTCAGAGGAGCAGCCACGCATGGCCGCCAAGATCGTACAGTTCAACACCGACGCCCGCGACAAGATGCTCAAGGGCGTCAATGTCCTGGCCAACGCCGTCAAGGTGACCCTGGGTCCCAAGGGCCGCAACGTCGTGATCCAGAAGTCCTTCGGCGCCCCGCGCTCGACCAAGGACGGCGTCTCGGTCGCCAAGGAAATCGAGCTGGAAGACGCCTTCGAGAACATGGGCGCCCAGATGATCCGCGAAGTCGCGTCCAAGACGAACGACAAGGCGGGCGACGGCACCACCACCGCCACGGTTCTCGCTCAAGCCATCGTGCAGGAAGGCCTCAAGGCCGTCGCCGCCGGCATGAACCCGATGGACCTGAAGCGCGGCATCGACAAGGCCGTCGGCCTGGTGCTGGAAGAGATCAAGACCAACTCCAAGCCCGTCTCGAACAACTCGGAAATCGCCCAGGTCGGCACCATCTCGGCCAACGGCGATAGCGAAATCGGCGAGCTGATCGCCCAGGCGATGGCCAAGGTCGGCAACGAAGGCGTCATCACCGTCGAGGAAGCCAAGACCGCCGACACCACCGTCGACGTCGTCGAAGGCATGCAGTTCGACCGCGGCTATCTGTCGCCCTACTTCATCACCAACGCCGACAAGATGGAGGCCGTTCTCGAAGAGCCGCTGATCCTGCTGTTCGAGAAGAAGCTGACCAGCCTGCAAGCCATGCTGCCGATCCTGGAAGCCGTGGTCCAGTCGGGCCGTCCGCTGCTGATCATCGCCGAGGACATCGAGGGCGAGGCCCTGGCCACCTTGGTGGTCAACAAGCTGCGCGGCGGCCTGCGCGTCGCCGCCGTCAAGGCCCCGGGCTTCGGCGATCGCCGCAAGGCCATGCTGGAAGACATCGCCATCCTGACGGGCGGCCAAGTCATCTCGGAAGACCTGGGCATCAAGCTGGAGAGCGTCAC
Source organism: Brevundimonas albigilva (assembly GCF_023503965.1). Lineage (GTDB taxonomy): Bacteria > Pseudomonadota > Alphaproteobacteria > Caulobacterales > Caulobacteraceae > Brevundimonas > Brevundimonas albigilva. The sequence goes on from NZ_CP097298.1 coordinate 1,768,070, forward strand.
GCTCGACATGCTGGGCAAGGCCAAGAAGGTCTCGATCACCAAGGACGACACCACCATCGTGGAAGGCGTCGGCGGCAAGGAAGAGATCGAAGCCCGCGTGGCCCAGATCAAGCGCCAGATCGAGGACACCACCTCGGACTACGACAAGGAGAAGCTGCAGGAACGTCTGGCCAAGCTGGCCGGCGGCGTCGCGGTCCTCCGCGTCGGCGGCTCGACCGAAGTCGAAGTGAAGGAAAAGAAGGACCGCGTCGACGACGCCCTGAACGCCACGCGCGCCGCGGCTGACGAAGGCATCGTTCCCGGCGGCGGCATCGCGCTGCTGAAGGCCTCCAAGATCCTGGCCGACGTCAAGGGCGACAACGCCGACCAGAACGCCGGCGTGGCCATCGTCCGCCGCGCCCGCAGGCGCCGATCCGTCAGATCTCGGAAAACGCCGGGGTCGAAGGCTCGATCGTGGTCGGCAAGGTGCTGGAGAACGACCAGGCGTCCTACGGCTTCAACGCCCAGACCGAAGAGTACGGCGACCTGGTGCAGATGGGCGTCATCGACCCGGCCAAGGTCGTGCGCACCGCCCTGCAAGACGCCGCTTCGGTGGCCGGCATCCTGATCACCACGGAAGCCGCGGTCGCCGATGCGCCGAAGAAGGCCTCGGCCGGCGGCGCCCCCGACATGGGCGGCGGCATGGGCGGCATGGGCGGCATGGACTTCTAAGTCCACGTCACCTGACGTTGAATGCGGAAGGGCGGGCCAAGCGATGGCCCGCCCTTTTTCGTTTGGGACTATCCAGTGTTGGTGGGTTGGGGTTCTATTTCTGAATGCAAGACGTCCCCTATTCCAATCTCATCGGCGCGGTCATCAGCGGCATAAATTCCCTCTAAGGGAAGTCCCGCATCGAGATGCGGAAGTTGTTGGATGGTTATCTCATGCCGCCAATTTGCCGGCTGGCGAAGACCGAGTGGTTTGGATCACGCCGGAGGGTCTTCGAGCCGTAAATCAGATCGCGGTTAAATGGAGACGCAGCTCCGAAGCTGGATCGAAGGTATCTGTCGCAGAAGCAAAGAAGGCTGCTTCGAAAGCAATTGGGCGTCTCATAACCTCCCCTCAATACGCATCATTAGAAGATGCCCTAACAGCGGATCAAATTCGGCGCGAGATCGACAGCGAAGTATCAGACTGGATCGGAGAGTCTGAGCACTTCTTCAAAGTTCATCTGTTTCGACATCACGATACGCAGCGGATGTTTCTCGGCCCTGTTTGCTTGGAAACAGGCAATGCGTGGAGGGATCGCGTGTTGACCGTCGGGTCTGACGATCACGTAGAAGCGAAGCATCTGTCAGATTTTGCCTCTGCTCCGTGGATCGGCAGCGTGTCCATCAAGGAACGCTCCTATGAGCGTTCGATTGAGCATGCCTCAATATGCATTCGCGTTGCATTGGACGCACTGGCCCTTCCGCTGTCGTTGTCACAATCGCGAGAAATTCGAGGTCCTTCAGACTCCTACGAAGCTCGGCGGGTAGAGACGACCACGCGATTTCAGAATGGCTTTGTGGGATGGAGTGGATCGCGAGAGGTTTTTGGCCTGCGATCGTCAAAGGACGAGATCGAACGATTTCTCGGAGAGGCCAAAACGTATTTTCAGATGGTCGGCGATATCGTCGAAATCCTCACCCGACGTGACGAAGCTGGTGCTTACCAAGGCCTCAAGAGACGGTGGATTGAGTCGATGTATTGGTTCGGCGAATCACGGAGGAGTCAAGATGACTTTATAGGGATCGTCAAAATCGGTATTTCACTCGATATACTATCTGGAGGGGGCCAATACGCCGGCATAGTCCAACTGTGTCAAAAATTATGGGATGTAGAAAAAGGCGAGATTATCTCATCAGATGGCAGAACTCTTGAGAAGATTGTTGATCAAATTTACCAAAAAGGCAGATCACAAATCTCTCACGGCGGACGTTTTGGACTTTTAGAAGACCTGCCAATCCTCAGATTAGACGCGGATAAATTTGCCTCTAAAACCCTGATGATGTTTGCAGAAAACCTGCATTCTTACAGTGGGCCAGACGACCCCAGAGCGTTCAGGGCGGAGTAGCTTCTTCTTCCTACAGTATAAACCGACTCAAATCCGCGTTCTTCGCCAAGTCGCTGACTTTGTCGCGCACGGCGTCGCCGTCGAAGGCGATGGTCTGGCCCGACAGGTCGGAGGCGCGGAAGCTGGTGTCCTCCAGCACCCGCTCCAGCACGGTCTGGAGCCGCCGCGCGCCGATGTTCTCGATGGCGGGATTGGCGGCGACCGCCGCGTCGGCCAGGGCCTCCACCGCGTCGTCGGTGAAGGTGAGGGTCACGTCCTCGGTGGCCAGCAGGGCCTGGTTCTGGCGGATCAGATTGGCCTCGGGCTCGGTCAGGATGCGCTTGAAGTCGTCGCGGGTCAGGGCCTTCAGCTCGACCCGGATCGGCAGGCGGCCCTGAAGCTCGGGCAGCAGGTCCGACGGCTTGGCCACGTGGAAGGCGCCCGAGGCGATGAACAGCACATGGTCGGTCTTCACAGGCCCGTATTTGGTCGAGACGGTGGTGCCCTCGATCAGCGGCAGCAGGTCGCGCTGGACGCCCTCGCGCGACACGTCGGCGCCGCGCGCCTCGGACCGGGCGGCGACCTTGTCGATCTCGTCCAGGAAGACGATGCCCTCGTTCTCGGCCAGCAGCAGGGCCTCCTTGGTCAGGCTCTCCTGATCCAGCAGCTTGTCGCCCTCCTCGGCGATCAGGGGGGCCGTGGCGTCGCGCACGGCCAGCTTGACCGTCTTGGTGCGGCCGCCGCCCATCTTGCCCAGCATCTCCGACAGGTTCAGCAGGCCGACGTTGCCGCCGCCCGGCAGGTCCAGCCCCTGGATGGGCGATGTGGTGTCGGCCAGGGCGACCTCGATCTCCTTGTCGTCCAGTTCGCCGGCGCGCAGCTTCTTGCGGAAACTGTCGCGCGTCGCCGGCCCGGCGCCGGGACCGACCAGGGCGTCCAGGATGCGGTCCTCGGCGGCGCCCTCCGCCCGCGCGCGCACCTCGCCGCGCCGGCGATCGCGCACCATGACCAGGGCGCTCTCGACCAGGTCGCGCATGATCTGGTCGACGTCGCGGCCGACATAGCCGACCTCGGTGAACTTGGTCGCCTCGACCTTCAGGAAGGGCGAGCCGGCCAGCCTGGCCAGGCGCCGCGCGATCTCGGTCTTGCCGACGCCCGTGGGGCCGATCATCAGGATGTTCTTGGGCGTCACCTCGTCGCGCAGGTCTTCAGGGACGCGCTTTCGGCGCCAGCGGTTCCTCAGCGCCACGGCCACGGCGCGCTTGGCCTCCTGCTGGCCGACGATGAAGCGGTCGAGTTCGGAGACGATTTCGCGGGGGGACAGATCGGTATGCCGCTGAGATAGGGCGTCCCGCCGCCGAGCGGGAGAGGGGCCGCGCGGACACGGCGTCGCGCAGCAAAAAGGCGCCGCTCCGGCCGGAGGGCGCCTCGATGCGGCTCGGCGATGTCGCCCGATCAGGCGGCGTTGGCGGCCTTGTTCTTGGCCAGCTTGTCCTGGTGGGCCTTCATGCCCAGGGCGATCAGGTCGGCGGCCTCGCCGGCGTCGCCCCAGCCCTTGACGGTGACCGACTTGCCCTTCTCCAGGTCCTTGTAGCGGGTGAAGAAGTGCTCGATCTGCTCGATCAGGATGGCCGGCAGCTGACGATAGCTGGCGATCTCGGTGTAATAGGGGTTCAGCTTGTCGACCGGCACGGCCAGGATCTTCTCGTCGCCGCCGGCCTCGTCCACCATCTTCAGCACGCCGATCGGGCGCGAGCGGATGACGCAGCCCGGCACCACCGGCGTCGGATTCAGCACGATCACGTCGCAGGGGTCGCCGTCGTCCGACAGGTGTGCGGCACGAAGCCGTAGTTGCCGGGATAATACATCGCCGTGTGCAGGAAGCGGTCGACGAACAGGGCGCCGGACGCCTTGTCCATCTCGTACTTCACCGGCAGGCCGCCCTGCGGGATCTCGACGATGACGTTGATGTCCCAAGGCGCGTTGGGACCGACGGGGATGGCGTCCAGGTTCATGGCGTCTGTTCTTGTTGCGATGCAAAAATCGAAAGGCGAAGGGTGATAGGCCCCTGACGGCCCCACGGCAAGCGCGACCTCAGTCCCGCCCGCGCCCGCGCGGGCTCTTGTCGCCGAGGATGGCGGGCGTCAGGGTGGGGCCATGACATGGTTCGACTGGGCCGCCCTGGCCCTCTTCTTCATCTGCTGGCTGGGCTATGCGCCCCTGCTGAAGGCGATCAGCCGGCGCGGCGGCTCGCTGAACGCCGACATGGTCCATGTGCGGGCGGTGTGGATGGAGTCTATGACCCACCGCGAGCTGAAGCTCGTCGACAGCCAGCTGATGGGCCATTCGATCAACTCGGCCTCCTTCTTCGCCTCCACCAACCTGCTGCTGATCGCGGCGGTGGCCGGCATCTTGTTCGGAGGAGAGAGCGCGCTGCGCGGTTTCGCCGCCGTCGGGGCCGAGAACGTGCCGCTGAAGCTGCTGGAGGCCAAGCTGGCCCTGGTGTTGGTCTGCCTGACGCGGGGCTTTCTCGACTTCATCTGGGCCCTGCGCCAGATGAACTACGCCCTGGCCCTGATCGGCGCCGCGCCCGAGGTGCACCACAAGACCGACCGCAAGGCCTTCGCCGAAGCGGCGGGGCAGTTGCTGAATCCGGCGCTGGGCGCGTTCAGCCAGGGGGTGCGCGGCTATTACTTCGCTCTGGCGGCGGCGGCGTGGCTGTTCGGGCCGGCCTGGCTGGCTCTGGGCGTGGCGTCGTCGTTCGGCCTGTTGATCTATCGGCAGGAGGCGTCTCCCGCGGCCCGGGCGATCCGCAATGCGCGGCGGCTGCTGGGCGAGTGATCGGTGATCATTTTGCAGGTGCGAGGAGCGCGCCGGCGGAAATTGACCGCCAGCAGGGCCTGGTATCGTTCCCACTGGCGCATTTCTGTTACACGGCGTGACCCTGCGCCCGCATATCGCCCTTGACCCATTGTGCATCGCAACCTAGATTGCCTGTCGACGCCTCCGGGCGTCTTGCCCTTCCTGGGCGTTTCCTCCCTATAGACTTTTCATGCCGCGCCTTCGGGCGCGGCTTTTTTTATCCGCGATCGACGACGGCGTGGCGGGGCCTCAGCCGGCCCAGCTTTCGGCGCACAGGCCGGCGACGACCCGACCCAAGGCCCGCCGGGTGCGGCCCCAGCCGGCGCCGGGACTCAGGGTCGTCTCGTCCAGATAGAGCCGCCGATTGATCTCGATCTGGATCGCCTCGACCCCGTCGTCGGGGCGTCCCCATTGCTGGGTCGACCATCCGCCGGCGTAGGGGTGGTTCAGCGCCACCCGCCAGCCCAGCCCTTCGAACAGCGCCCGAAGCCGCCGGGTCAGCCGCGTCGCGCAGGCCGATCCATGCCGGTCGCCCAGCACCACCTCGACGTCGGCCGCCCGCGCGGGCATCGAATGCCAGTCGATCAGCACCGCCCGCCCGTGCTCCGCCCGCGTCTCGCGCATCAGTTCGCCCAGCGCCCGGTGATAGGGGGCGTGCACCTCGGCGATCCGGGCCTGGACCTCGGCCAGCGTCAGACGACGGTCGTAAAGCGGCGCCCCGTCCCCGGCCAGGCGCGGGGCCACGCCGTACCCCGCCGCCGCCTTGGGGCCGGCCGGGATGGGCGCGCCGTCCACCAGGGCGGGGTCCAGATCGTGCGGGTCACGGTTCAGATCCAGATAGGCGCGGCCGATCCGGCCCTCGATCAGGGGCGCGCCGTGCGCCGGCCCGTCCTCGATCAGGCGCGCGACCAGGGCGTCCTCGGCGCTTCGGAGGCTCTGGGACGACAGGCCGGGGGCGGGGGCCATGTCCGCCGGATACCGGTCGCCGGAATGGGGCGAGGCGAAGACCAGGGCGGTCCGCGGCGCCGAGGCCGGGGGCGGGTGATCAGAAAGGGCGCGTCGCCGCCGGTCATGTCTCCGCCATAACCCGTTTCGCTGTGGACGGAAGCGGCCGGACCCCTGAATTTCATCGGCGGTTTACCGTTGGCCGCCTAGGGTCCTGTCAGTTTCACAGGGCTTACCTCCGCATGGCGCGCATCCTTCTGGCCGAAGACGACAGTTCCCTGCGGGGCTTCCTGACCCGGGCGCTGGAGCGGGCGGGCCATCAGGTGATCGACTGCGAGAACGGCGACGACGCCATCGACGCCCTGGAGCACGGCCCCTACGACCTGCTGCTGACCGACATCGTCATGCCCGGCGCCGACGGCATCGAGGTGGCCCGCGTGGCCGCCGCGCGCCAGCCGGGCCTGCGCATCATGTTCATCACCGGCTTCGCCGCCGTCGCCCTGACCGCCGCCCAGGCCTCGCCCCAGGCCAAGGTCCTGTCCAAGCCGGTGCACCTTCGCGACCTGGTCAACGAGGTCGAGCGGATGGTCGCCGCCTGACGCCGACCCGCCCGTAGGCGCGTCGGAAACAATCGCGCGGCGGACGTCAGATGGGGCTTGAAGCCGCCCCTGTCCGCCGCTATACGACCGCCCTTCCCGTCCGGGCGATCGCCCCGGACCGCACCGGCGGACGCGTAGCTCAGCGGGAGAGCACTACGTTGACATCGTAGGGGTCACAGGTTCAATCCCTGTCGCGTCCACCATTCTTTTCAAACAGTTATTGCCGACCACGGACCCGAGAGGGTCTTAGTCGCCCGTGTTTCGCCCGTGAAACGCCCCTAAAGCGCGTCAGCGGCGCCGGCTGAAGGCGTTGCGCACCCCCTCCATGTGGTCCGGGCAGTGGTGGCCATAGACGCGGCGGATCAACGCCTCGCTGGTGGACGTGAACCCCGCGACGTCCCAGGTCGACACCCCTTCCCGCAGCAGCCAGGTGATGCAGGTGTGCTTGAGCGTGTGCGGCGTGACGTCCTCATCCAGTTGGGCGAGCCGGCGGGCGGATTCAAAGCCGGTCTTCTGACGCTGGATGATCTCGCCGGCGTATTCGCAGGGCCCATGGATCGTTAGCCGACGCCAGCGCAGCAGGTGCGGCAGCAAGCGCCTGGGGATAGTGCAGGGACGTCGCCGCTTGCGCGTCTCGCGCTCCGACTGGCCGCGCCGATAGATGCGGTTGTCCTGGAGATCGACCGAGCCAGCGTCCGCGTTCCGAGTCCAGCGCAGGCCCAGAACCGCCGCATGGCGCGTGCCCGTATACAGGGCGATCAGGATGAAGCGGGCGACATGATAGTTGGGGGCCGCCTCGCGCCGCCAACCGGTCACGCGCCCGTCGCGATCGAAGCCCGCCGGCGTGAAGCCCAGCGCGCCCCGGACCAAGCGCGCCGCCTCGTCGCGGGTCAGCCAGCGCGCCTCCTGGAGTTCGATGGAGGGCTTCAGCACAGGGATCGGCCGGTCCATTCGGCCAGCCTTCCAGGCGTAGTTCAGCGCCGCCGACAAGGTGTCCAGTTCCCGCTTGGCGGTAGATTCGGCCACAGCCCGCCTGCCGATGACGCCCCGGGTGCGCGCACGCACATAGGCCTTGCAGCTTTCGGCGTTGACCCCGTCACAGGTCAGGTCGCCGAAATGCGCCACCAGCCAAACCAGATGGACAGCTTCAGGCCCCCGATGATCGTCGCGCAGGTTCTCCAGATAGTAGGTGAGGCAGTCGGCTACGGCGATGCGCCGGGGATCGCCATCGCCGAAATCGGGCGTGTGCTTGGCCGCTACGTAACGCGCAAGGGCTTCCTCAGCCTCTGACTGGCGATCAGGGCCGCAGCCCGTGCTGACCTCAAGTCCACGGTCGCGGATGACGTAGACGGCCGGACGCCCGGCGCGGCGACGGAGACACAGGCGGACGGGTTCGGCGTGACGCGGCAAAGCCTTCTCATTTCATCGATGGCGGTCAGGGTGGTGAAATAGCGGCTGCCGATACGCTCAATCACGAGCAGCCCTTTACGGTGTTGCCGCATCAGCGTGGCGGCGCTCACGGCCCCGTCAGGAAAGGCCAGCCGGGCGGCGGTCCCGAGCAGAAGCGGCGCATGAGGATCAACGTCCGCGACGGAACGACCCGCCCGCCCCGCCAGGGGCTCGTGATCTCGCGTGCTCGACATCTATCGACTCCAACCAAGACACATTTAAGCGCCGCCAGAACAGTCTGGCGGCGGCACATGGTCCTCCGTCGTCGTCTCCTAAGATGTAGGCGGCAGGCCTCAGAACGTCAAGGCCGAAATCCAAGCTAACCACTTGCATTGTAAAGGAATGTTCTGCGTTAGCGCGGCCAATCGGCCTTTTGAAACGCCCTGTCCAGGAAAGCCGCCACCTTGGCCCACTCGGCGCCGGCGCGGCCGTCCTGCGCCGCCTTGCGTCGGACCTCGGCCAACAGAAGTTCCCGCTCGAGATAATCCGCCAGCCGGGCGTAGTCCTCACGGCGCTGGTCGACGGACTGAATCGCGCGCCGGATCAGACCCTCCACATCCAGCGTCCCTTTGAGCCGGTTCGCCTTGTCGGAGATGACGCGCGTGTTGCCTCGGACATAGCCAAGGCTGGGCCGGATGCGATCCAGCGACGGCGAGTGTGCTGAGCGCATGGCGCCGATGATGATCGGCACCCCCAGGGCGGGGCAAACCATCGGCACGACGACGTCGCTCACACGGAGGTTGAACGGCAGACCACGGCGCGCCGCGCGTTGGCGCGCGCGACTGTGCAAGGCGACAGCCGGCCTCAGCCGCCGCTGGGCTTTGAGGTAGTCGCGCATATAGGCGGCGTTGCAGGCGGGGCAGGTTGAGCGGCGGAGGCGCTCACCATGCACAGGGCAGACAGGATTAGGCGGATCATAAACCAACATGTAAGACTCCTTCTTCAGAATGAGTCTACGAATTCAAACTTGGTCTAAAGAGTCAATTGAATCTATGAGAACGCCGCGAACGAAACCGGCCGACCATCCCACCGGGGCGCAGCTGCGCGCCGCTCGGGGCCTGGTGAACATGTCCGTGCTGGACCTGGCCGAGCGCACTGGCTTAGCGCAGAACACGATCAAGCGCGCCGAGGGGGATAACGGGCCGGCACCGGTCAACACCGCGAACGCCAAGCTGATGGTGGCGACGCTTCAGGCCGCCGGCGCGGTCTTCCTGCCGGCCGAAGGCGACATGGGCGCCGGCGTGCGGCTGGCGACGCCCTTGCAGCCCGCCCTGGCGCGGCGCCGGACACACGCAAATCCGGCTGACGTGACTCCTTGAAAGGAGTCACGAAATTCATCCGCGCCGCTCAAACCCTGACTGAGCCTGCAATCAGGAGTCACTTTAGTATCGAACTGTGACTCGACAGTGCCCGAGAGGGGCCGGCTGGGGCTGGGGTTCACCCCCAGCCGGCCCCTCCGCCGCGCGCATGGACCGCATCTTGCTTAACCGCCTCGGTTAACAGAGGAGCGTGTCGATATGGATTATGAAAGGACCGCGCAGGGCATCACCTACCGAGGGATACGCCGTGCTTTTAGGGACGAGGCAAACACCAACCCGGAATTCGTGGCTCGATTGGACAAGGCATTGGGCGGCGACTTCATCGCCCTATCCCAAGGCGCCTTCATGAAGAACCAGGGGACTGACCTGCATCTGATCGTCAAGCGGCCCGACGAAAGCGAGGGCCAGGTCTGGCTTCGTGTCGAGATCGATAAGATCATCGCCAAGGGGATGATGGACATGGAGGGCAAGCCGCAGGTGAAAAAGCACCGTGAAGGCGCTGACCGCCAAGTGACGATCGCTCCAAAAATCTGGTTTCACCATACAGGAAACGCCAGAGAGGCCGAAAACCGCCTGACCTTCGAGAAGCTGATGAAGATCGCGTCACCGACGTTTGCCGAGGCGCTTGAGGCTGGCATCGAGCGGGCGGATCGGACGTTCGCCGAACTGATGAAGCCGAAGTCGAATTTGCCATGGTGGGCCGTCGCTTAGCGTAGAGGAGCGCGTTGTCTCGGCCGCCTAGTTGGCGGCCCTTGCTGCACCGTGGGCACGGGGCTGGTACGCTGCCGACGCCGCCCCCGCGTTCAGTCCCGCTCGACGGTCGCCGTAGTCGACGAAGGCGCGGTCGAACTGATGAAGATGCTTGCGGCCAAGGCTGCGTTCCGGGGACCAAGGCGATCTCAGGGACGCAACGGAGAAGGCTGAATGCATTGCGCGAAGCGTCGTATATGCATGGCTAAGCGGGAAGGGCGCATCGCCCTCTGGAAGCGGACGCTCTATGTCAGACTATATTAAACTGGATGCAGGCGGGGCGGGCTTGATGCACGTCACAGGGGACGCCGAAAATGACATCTTCATTCACAAGAATGTGGTTCAGCCGCTTGCGTTGCACGTCAATTTTGCGGGCCGCGGGAACACCCTCTGGATCGACGAAGGGTGCCGTCTGCAGGGCCAGGTCCTTTTCATAGGCTCCAATGGCAAGGCGCGATTCAGCGCGAGCGGCATGCTCAATGTCATTGCTGCGGTCTATGACGACGGCAGTCTCACGTGGGGGCCTGGCTGCACGGGCTATCAAGTCAGGGTCTGGGTGCATGGCGGTCGCAACTGCACGATTGGTGCGGGCTGCCTGTTCTCCGAAAACATTCATATCCGCACATCGGATCATCACTCGATCATCGATTTGGACAGCGGCGAGGTGCTTAATCATGCGGCTGATGTGATCATCGGTGATCGCGTCTGGATCGGCGAGGGCGCGCGGATTGGAAAGGGTGTGACCATCGGGGACGGCGCCATTGTCGCGGGCAGCGCCTATGTCAGTTCAGACATTCCGCCTGCCGAGCTGTGGGGCGGGCTTCCCGCCAAGCGGCTTCGAGGAAACGTGTCGTGGGTGGACGAATTTCCCGCTAGCGAAGCGGCCGCTGCTCAGATGATCGAGTGGATTAACGCGCGGCGACCCGCACTGGAGGAAGCGGTGTCGTCGCCTGAAGAGGCTGGCAGGACGAATCTCGAGAGCGTCGGCAAGGCTGAAAAAGACCGCATGCAAACGGTCTAGATCATTCAATCGTAGATGGTGCGGGTGTGATCCGGTGTTCCTTCCTGGTGACTTGGTTGTGGTGTCTGCGGTCAACCCGGAGGGGGATCTTCGGTGTTGCGCGCTTTCCTGGGGCGGGGGTGTGACCAAGCGATCCGAAATGGTTTGGCCGGAAGAGGTGCTACGCTGAGGAGATCGAAGCAGCCCTCTTCCCCGAAGAAGATTTGTGGGGCCTCGACATCGGGGTAATCGGGGCGGTGATGGCACTGTCAGCCTTGGGGGCGTTGACAGTGAACAGTTGTAATGCCGGAGGTTTTGGCGGTGCTCACATGGAACGCTTTCCGGTCGTGGCTATGTTTCTGCCGAAGGCTATCGCCGCAGAAGTCCTGGCAATCGCCGAGGAGGCCAACGTTGGCCTAGATATGATCCAAAGCGGCCTAGTCAGGCTCTACGGCAGTTCGGATTTCGACCTACATAGGTTCGCGCAGGTGGCCTTGGCGCGTCATCTTGAGCGCCAAAGCGTGGGGGCTGACTAGCCTAAAATCAGACTTCGCGGGTCCTCTAGCCCCTGCTTCAGACCTCAGACCCGCGTGTCGTCCGTCCGCCTAGGCGGAACGACTGCGCCCGCGATTAGCCCATGATACAGGGACATTTCTGACCAAACGATAGCCTTTCAGTTGCCCCGCGCACCTTCAAGCCACTGAAAACACACAGAACGTCCGCGTTGACATCGTAGGGGTCACAGGTTCAATCCCTGTCGCGTCCACCATTTTCCCCCGTGAAACCCAGTGCTTGCCACGCGAACGGCTGCGTGGCGTACGTGGATGTCGTCTCGTCCATTGGGCCGGGCGCCCGGCCGTGCTGTCAGGGCGTGAACTGGATGGTGTGTTCGAACGGCGTGTCGATGGGGCGGCCCTGGTCGAGCGCGGGTTCGACGGTCGCGCCGTTCATCAGCGCCAAAGCGGCCGCGCCGAATCCGTGGCCTGGGCGGGTCTCGTCCAGCACGACGCAGTCCGACGCCACGCCGGTCGCCCGGGCGATGCACCGCAGGCGGACGCGCACCGCGTCCTGATCGTCGGTCGCGGATTTGGCCGCGACCAGCGCGTCGGCCGGCTTGTCCGGCGCGCCGCCCACGGTGGGCGATGCGGGCGCAGGGGCGGCGATCAGGGCCAGGATCAGGGCGAGGGGCATGGGGACGGTCTCTTTCCCCTGCATAAGCGCCCAGGCCCGTCGCCCGTTCCCGCCGCCGCCCTTCCGGTCCGCGCCTTTTCGCGCCTTCGTGCGTTGTGCGACCATGAGCGACCGCCCGACCGACCCTGTCACGCCCGACGGCCGATACATGGTGGTGCGTGGCCGGCTGTGGCGGCGGACCGATCCCAGGCTCTCGCCCGAGACACGCGAACGGCGGGTCCGTGACCTGATGGCGGCGCGGCGGTCGGTCCGGGCGGCCCTGGCCGCGCGCGACCCAGACGGTCTGGCGCAGGCGCGTCGCGCCGTCGACCAGGCCAAGGTCGCGCTGGGCGAACGCGGGCCGGTCTGGTGGGACGACGGCGCGCCGGATCTGAACCGGCGAATGGCGCGCAACAGCCCCTATGCGGACTGGTTCGCCGCCTTGGAGGAGACCGCGTGGAACGAGGGCCTGCAGCGGTTCGTGGCGGCGCAGGATCCGGTGTTCGACCGCGCCATGGCCGAACTGGCCGTGGGGCGAAAGACGAGCCACTGGATGTGGTTCGTGTTTCCGCAGGCGAGGTCGCTGGGCCGTTCGTCGACCGCTCGGCTCTACGGCGTTTCTTCCCTGGCCGAGGCGCGGGCCTATCTGGCCCATCCGATCCTGGGCCCGCGGCTGAGCCAGGCCGCGCGGGCGGCCTCGACCGCGCCGGCGGCGTCATTGCGACAGGTGTTCGGATCGCCGGACGATCTGAAGTTCCGATCGTCCATGACGCTGTTCCATGCGGTCGCGCCGGACGAGGCCGTCTTTGGCGAGGCGCTCGCGAGATGGAATCTTGGGCCGGACCCCTTGACGACGGACCGGGTGCGGGCGGCGCGGGCGGGTCCGGATCGTCTCTGAACGATCCGTCCGCGGCGACCCGGCGTGGAGGCCGGCGCGCGGCGCCGGTGGGTACAGAACCGCACAATGGATCGTCAGGGCGCGTCGCGTGTTCAGACGCGGCTATGTCATCGCTCGCCTTTGTCGGCGCCGGCCCGACCACCCTCTACACGCTCGACGCCCTGCTCAGACAGGGGCCGAGAGGCGTGCGCATCACCGTGTTCGAGGCCCAAGCCGCCGTCGGCCTGGGCACGCCCTACCGCCCGGGCTGGAACGACCCGGCCATGCTGTCCAACATCGCCAGCGCCGAGATTCCGCCCCTGACGCAGACCCTGCTGGCCTGGCTCCAGTCCCGGTCGCCGGCTGAGCTCGAGGCGATGGGGGTCGACATCGCGGCCGTCAGCGACCGCGCCTTCCTGCCGCGCCTTGTCCTGGGGCGGTATTTTGAAAGCCAGTTCCAGAGCCTGCTGGACACGGCCGCCAAGGCCGGCGTGCGGATCGACGTTCGCGCCGGCTGCCGCGTCGTCGACGCCGTCAACCGGCCGGACGGCCTGGAGCTCGTGTTCACGTCCCCCGACGGGAAGACGGCCCGGAGCCTGTTCGACCATGTCGTTCTGGCCACCGGCCACCAGTGGCCGTCGCGCCAGGAGGCGCGGCCCGGCTATTACACCAGCCCCTGGCCGGCCCGCGCCCTGGCCGCGGCGCCGCCGACCGACATCGGCGTCCGCGGGTCGTCCCTCACCGCGATCGACACCGCCGTGGCGCTGGCCGCCGCCCACGGCGACTTCGTCCGCGACGGAGAGGCGCTGACCTACAGGCCGGGTTCGGCCCTGCCGGATTTCCACATCACCCTGATGTCCAGAAAGGGCCTGCTGCCGGAGGCCGACTTCTACTTCCCGCTGCCGCACGCCCCGCTCGCGGTCTGCAATCCGGCGGCGCTCGCCGAATTGATCGACCGCCGTCAGCCCGACCTGCTGGACGCCGCCTTCGATCTGTTCCGACGCGAGCTCCTGCGGATCGACCCCGCCTATGCGGAGGCGACGGGACTGGCGCAGGCGACCCTGGAGCCGTTCGGCGAAGCCTATTTCCAGGCGCGCGCCGACGCGGACCCCTTTGTCTGGGCCGAGGCCAATCTCGCCGAGGCGCGGGCCAACCATGCGACGAAGACCACGGTGTCCTGGCGCGACGCCATCCTGCGGATGCACGAACCGATCGCGGCGATCGTCCCCATCTGAGTGAAACGGACTTCGAACGCTTCAATCGCAGCTTCAAGCCGGTGTTCGTGGACGCCTATGGCGCGGTTCCCCACGAGTCGGTGGAGCGGATGCTGGCGCTGCATCGGGCCGGACGGTTGAGCCTGATCGCCCTCGGCGACGATTATCGGATCGACACCCGGTGTCCCGAAGGCGGCGCGCGCCTGGTCCGGGCCGGGCGCAGCCGGCATTTCCCGGTCTTCATCGAAGCGACCGGCCAGCGCCCCTTGAGCGCCCTCCAGTTCCCTTTTCTCTCGCTGATCGAGCAGGGGATCGTGCGGGACGAGACGGCCGGGGACCCGGGCGGGGCGGGCCGGGGCATCGTCGTCGACGACCTGTTCCGGCCGATCGCCGCCGCCCTGCCGGCGGACCGGCTCTTCTGCCTCAGCCTGCCGTTCATCCTGGGGCGTCACCCCTTCGCGCAGGGCGTCACCAGCTCGCGCGACATGGGCGAGATCGTGGGCCGGCATCTCGGGTGCGTCCTCGCCGCGCAGGGCGGCGCCGTCGACACATGGCCCGCCGTCGCCTAGACGGCGGGACCATGAGACTGTTCGCGATCTACATCGGCGGCGAGCATCCGCGCGCCAACATCGAGGTTCACGACATGCGCTTCGTCGTCGCCGAGACGATCGAGGCCACGCATGGGGCGCTCCTGGCGCAGTGGTGGGGCAAGCCCGGCAGCCTTCACATCGACTGCTGGTCGGAGATCGTCCAGGCGGACGGCTATGCGGTGTCGCTGCGGCCCGAACCGTTCGAGGGGCCCGAGCGTCTCTACTATGTGAACCTGGGCGGCTATGACGGGACGACCTTCGCCGAGCAGCACCGGAACGTCTTCGTGGTGGCCGAGGACCTGGCCGGCGCCAAGGCGCGCGCCATCCGCCGCGCCGCGGGCTGGCGCGACGCCCATCGCGACGACCTTTACGAGGCCGAGCAGGCCTTCGCCCTCGATGCGGCGGCGCAAGGGGAACGCCTGCACATCCACCTGACGCCCAGCCTGATGTCCGACGATCCGGCCTTCGCCTGCCGTTACATGCCCATCCGCTAGGCCGCATTCGACACGCCGGCGTCTGGCTCCGGAAGGCGTCAGGGCCTATATGGCGGGGATGAGCGATCCACCCACGTCCGTCCCTGGCGCCATATCGAGCGTCGCAAGAGCCGGCAGATCCGGGTCGGGTCGGTGCTCGTGGGCGGCGACGCGCCGATCAGCGTGCAGTCGATGACCAACACGCCGACATCGGACGCGGCGGCGACGATCGACCAGATCCGCCAGCTGGAGGAGGCCGGGGCCGACATCGTGCGGGTGTCCTGTCCGGACGAGGACTCGACGGCGGCGTTCCGCACAATCGCGCGCGCGGCCAAGGTCCCGCTGGTGGCGGACATACACTTCCATTACCGGCGCGGGATCGAGGCGGCCCAGGCCGGCGCGGCCTGCCTGCGGATCAATCCGGGCAATATCGGATCCTCGGATCGGGTGCGCGAGGTGGTGCAGGCAGCCAAGGACCACGGCTGCTCGATGCGGATCGGCGTCAACGCCGGTTCGCTGGAGCGCGAGCTGCTGGAGAAGTACGGCGAGCCCTGCCCCGACGCCATGGTCGAAAGCGCGCTGAACCACGCGCGCATCCTGCAGGACCACGACTTCCACGAGTTCAAGATCTCTGTGAAGGCGTCCGACCCCTTCCTGACCGTCGCCGCCTACCAGCAGCTGGCCGAGGCCATCGACTGCCCCCTGCACCTGGGCGTGACCGAGGCGGGGCCGCTGCGCACCGGCACGATCAAGTCGGCCATCGGCATGGGCTCGATGCTGTGGGCCGGCATCGGCGACACCATCCGGGTGTCCCTGGCCGCCGATCCGGTGGAGGAGATCAGGGCCGGCTTCGACATTCTGAAGTCGCTGGGCCTGCGTCACCGGGGCGTCAACATCATCGCCTGCCCGTCGTGCGCGCGGCAGGGCTTCAACGTCATCGAGACGGTGGCCGTGCTGGAAGAGAAGCTGGCCCATATCTCGACGCCGATGAGCCTGTCGGTGATCGGCTGCGTCGTGAACGGACCGGGCGAGGCCCTCTATACCGACATCGGCTTCACCGGCGGCGGCAAGGGCGCGGGCATGATCTATCTGAACGGCAAGATCGCCCACAAACAGGCCAACGACGGGATGATCGACCACATCGTCGGCCTGGTCGAGGAAAAGGCGGCCCAGCTGGAAGCCGCGCGGGCGGCGCCGCAGGCGGCGGAGTGACGGCGCGCGCGGGGCTTTAGTCCGGGGCCGTCGCCTCGTCGCGCGCCTGGACGTTGCGGGCGGCCATGACCGGATAGAGGCGAATGACGGTGCGGCTGGCCGTCGTCTTGAACAGGGCCGGCGCGACGGCGTGGACCAAGGCCGCGAAGGCCGCGCCGAACAGGGTCGCGGACACGCCCAGGGCCACCCGCGCATGGGCGGCGTAGGATTCCCCGCACGCGCGCGGATGGGACAGGAAAAACGACTTCAGCATCGACACCGCTCCTTTCCGGGGAAGGGCAGCGTCCCGCCGGACGCGTTCAATGTCTAGTCACGAAGTAGATATTTAGCCGGCGCGCCCTACAGCACCCCGAACAGCCGCAGCGCCTGGTAGCCGGCCGACACCAGGACCACCACGCCGACGCCGTAGGTCAGAGCCTGGCGGGGCGCCACGCGGGCGATGACGCCGGCCAGGGGCGCGGCGGCCAGACCGCCCAGGATCAGCCCCAGGATGGCCGTGGCGTGAGAGGCGAACCCTTCCGCCTGGTCCCAGTGGCCGGTCAGCAAGGCGGCCAGGAAGGTGGCCGAGATGGCCGAGGTGACGAAGAATTCCGCCGTGTTGGTGGTGCCGATCGACATGCGCGGATCCTGGCCCGTCCCCACCATGGTGGTGGTGACGGTGGGGCCCCAGCCGCCGCCGCCGATGGCGTCGAAGAACCCGCCCACTAGGCCCAGCGGAGCCGAGAACTTGATCGGGAAAACCCGCTCGCGCGTCTTCTTGGTGGCGCGCCAGATGATGACCAGGCCCATGATCGACAGATAGGCGGTGATCCAGGGCTTGAGCACGTCGCCGTCCACGCTGGTCAGGACGAAGGCGCCCAGGCCCCCGCCGACCACGCCGCCCAGCGCCAGGGGCGCGAACAGCTTCCAGTTCACATTGCGGTTGGCCGCGTGCGATCCGGCCGAGGCGGCGGTGGTGAAGACCTCGGCGGCGTGAACGCTGGCCGAGGCGGTGGCCGGCGGCACCCCGAACGACAGCAGCACGGTCGAGGAGATGACGCCGTAGGCCATGCCCAGGGCGCCGTCGACGATCTGGGCCAGGAAGCCGACGAGCAGGAACAGCAGGAAGTCTTGCATGGACGCCTCCAGGAGGATGGGGCGAAGGTGAGGTCTAATTCCCTACCGGGTCAATAGGAGAAGAATTGGCGGCCGCCTGCAGAAGGGTTCGCGTCTCGAACACGGCCGCCAGGGCGTCGCGCCCCTCGGTCAGCACCGGCCGCAGCGGGCAGGTCCTTTCGTCGGGGCAGGTCTCGCACGGGCCGGGCGCGGTGCGCGAGGCGCACGGCGCCAGGGCCAGCGGCCCTTCCAGGGCCCGGATCACGTCGGCGAAGGTGATGGCGTCGGCCGGCGCGGCCAGGGCGTAGCCGCCGGTGCGGCCCCGCCGCGAGACCAGCAGACGCCGCCGACGCAGGTCCAGCAGGATGGCCTCCAGGAACTTCCTCGGCGCGCTGGCGGCCTCGGCGATCTCGGCGATGGTCGCGGGGCCGCCGCCGGGCAGGGCGGCCAGGTGGACCATGGCGCGCAGGGCGTAGCGGGACCGGTTGGACAGCATGGCCCGTGATCGCGCGCGCCGGCCCCCGGCGCAAGGCCCCGCCTGCGGTCGCGCGCAGCCTCAGGCCGCCGGGCCCAGCCGCGTCACCGCCTCCAGGATCTGGGCGCCGGTGTACGGTTTCAGCACCAGGGCCTCGGCCCGGTCGGCGTGGCGGGCGGCCAGGGTCACGTCGCCCGAGATGAAGACCACCTGCACGTCCCACCGGTCGGTCAGGTCCGAGGCCAGGTCCACCCCGGTCGCGCCGTCGGACAGGTTGAGGTCCAGAAGGGCGATGTCGATGGGATGCAGGGCGGCCGCCGCCTCGGCCGCGGCCGCGTTGTGGAAGGGGCCGACCACGCGATGGCCCGCCTCGGTCAACAGTTCGGTCAGGTCGGCGGCGGCCTCGGCGTCGTCCTCGACCACCATCACGGTCACGGGATCGCCCGCCGCGGCGGGGGCGTCGTCGTCCCGGCGCGGCGCCTGCCGGGTGACGACGGCGCGCACGTCGCGCCACACCTCGGCCGGGCTGCGGTCGGTGTCCAGGTCGTAGATGGCGGCCATGGCCTTCAGCTCCCTCAGGTCCTCGGGCGACAGATCGCCCCCGGTCTCGGTCATGCGGTCGTCGTAAAGGCGGCACAGGCGTTCGACGGGCGTCGAAGCGGAATGATCGACCATGGCGGCCCCCGGAGATGGATCGAGGCTCAGCTAGGTCATCGGGCCGGCGGACGGAAGCGGGGTGACGGCATCGTTATCCGCGATCACAATGGCGGCGCCGGGGTTGATCGCCGCCGGTCATCGACAGGGCGCGGTCCGGCGAGGTAAGGACGCCCCCTTTCCTCAAGCTCAGGTCCTTTCATCCCTTGCGACTGCCCCAGGCCCGTCTCGACCAGGTTCTCGACCGCTTCCACGAGGTGGAGGCGCGGATGGGCGCGGCGACCGACGGGGCCGAGATCGTGCGCCTGTCCAAGGAGCACGCCGAGCTGAAGCCGGTCGCCGACGCGGTCCAGGGCCTGGCGCGCGCGCGGGCCGAGGCGGCCGACCTCAAGGCCATGACCGGCGATCCGGAAATGGCGGCGATGGCCGAGGAGGAGCTGCGCGCCCTGAACGACCGCCTGCCCGAGCTTGAGCGGCAGGTGGCCCTGCTGCTGGCCCCGCGCGACGCCGACGAGAACGCCTCGGCCGTGCTGGAGGTGCGCGCCGGCACCGGCGGGGACGAGGCCGCCCTGTTCGCCGGCGACCTGTTCCGGATGTATTCGCGCTACGCCCAGGACCGGGGCTGGCGGGTCGAGGTCGACAGCGCCGCCGAGGGCGAGGCCGGCGGCTACAAGGAGATCGTCGCCACCGTCACCGGCGAGGGGGTGTTCGGGCGGCTGAAGTTCGAAAGCGGCGTGCACCGGGTCCAGCGCGTGCCCGTCACCGAGGCGGGGGGGCGCATCCACACCTCGGCCGCCACCGTCGCCGTCCTGCCCGAGGTCGAGGACGTCGAGATCGAGATCCTGGACAAGGACATCCGCATCGACACCTTCCGCGCCTCCGGTTCGGGCGGTCAGCACGTCAACAAGACCGACTCGGCGGTGCGGATCACCCACCTGCCGACGGGCATCGTGGCCACCAGCTCCGAGAAGTCGCAGCACGTGAACCGCGACAAGGCGATGAAGAACCTGCGCGTGCGGCTGTACGACATGCAGCGCCAGGCCAAGGACGCGGCGCGGTCCGACGCGCGCAAGTCCCAGGTCGGCTCGGGCGACCGCTCCGAGCGCATCCGCACCTACAACTTCCCGCAGGGGCGCGTGACCGATCACCGCATCGGCCTGACCCTGCACAGCCTGCCGCAGATCCTGGAAGGCGACCTGGACCCGGTCCTGAACGCCCTGATCGCCGAAGACCAGGCCGCGCGCCTGGCGGACCTGGAGGCCGAGTTCGCCTGAGGCGGGCGATCCGCCGCTCACGCGAAAATGAGCGGTGACGCCGGCCTCGGGGGCTAGGACTGTCGGCATGAAGTTTCGGGCTGGGGTCATAGCGGCGGCGGCGGCCGGTGCCCTGCTGACGGTCGGATCGGCCGCGCAGCCGGCGGGCGCGCGTCCCGAGCGGCCGCGCGTCGTCCTGCGCGGCGCCGCGCCGGTGGTGGTGGAGCTGTTCACCGCCCAGGGCTGCGGCGGCTGCGTCGACGCCAACGCCACGGTCGAACGGGCGGCGGCGGGGCCGGGCGTGATCGCCCTGACCTACGGCGTCGACTACTGGGACTATCTGGGCTGGCCCGACACCTTCGCCCAGCCGGCCTTCGGCGAGCGCCAGAGGGCTTACCGCGCCGCCCTGCACCAGCGCGGCGTGTCCACGCCCCAGGTGGTCATCGACGGCCGCCGCCAGGTCTCGGGCGCGCGCGGCCTGGAGCTGGAGGCCGCCATCGTCCAGGAAGCGTCGCGCCAGGTCTGGCCCCCGAGATCGAGTTCCGCGAGACCGGCGACCGCGTCGGCGTCGGCTCGGGCCGGGCCCCCGCCGGCGGCGCCGAGGTGCTGGCGGTGACCTACACCCCCGGCGTCCAGACGGTGGAGGTGCGCGAGGGCGAGAACCGCGGCCGCACCGTGCGCCACGTCAATGTGGTGCGCGAGGTCACGCGCCTGGGCGAATGGCGCGGCCGCCCGATGCTCTACGCCCTGCCCCAGACGGCGAACGGCGACGCCGTGGCCGTTCTGATCCAGGGCAAGACGGACCGCCGCATCATCGGCGCGGCGGTGAAGGACTAGAGATCGTCAGGTGCGGGTGATGGTGACGCCGCCATCGACCAGCATGGCCGATCCCGTCACGAAGCTGGACGCCTCCGACGCCAGGAACAGGGCCGCGCGGGCGATCTCCTCGGCGGCGGCCATCCGTTTCACCGCATGCAGCTGTTCCACGAAGGCGACGATCTCCGGCGTCGTGGCGAAGGCGCGGCCGGCCTCGGTGTCGACCCCTCCCGGCAACAGGCAGTTGCTGCGCAGACCGCGCGAACCGAACTCCGCCGCGATCACCCGCGAAAGGCCGATCAGGCCCGCCTTCGCGGCGGCGTAGGCGCCCATGCCCGGCATTCCGACCGAATGGCCGACGAAGGTGGAGGTGAAGATCAGCGACCCGCCGCCCCGCGCCAGCATGGCGGGAATCTGCGCCCGGGCGCCCAGGAACGATCCCGTCAGATTGACGTCCAGCGCGGCGGTCCAGTCGGACAGCGACAGGTCGGGCACGGCGGCGTTCGTCCCGATGTCGCCCGCGTTGTTCAGGGCGATGTCCAGGCCGCCAAAGACGTCCGTCGCCGTGCAGACCAACCGATCCGCCAGGTCGGGATCACGCACGTCCCCGGCGACCGGGACCACCCGGCCCCCTTCCTGGCGGATGGCGTGGGCGACGGCGTCCAGTCGGTCGTCCCGTCGCGCCGAGATGACGACCGCTGCGCCGGAGGCGGCGAACAGTCGGGCGGCCGCCGCCCCGATGCCGGAACTCGCGCCGGTGACGATGGCGACCTTGTCGGCCAGCAGAGGGTGGGTGAGCATGGAAACCTCCTGATGTGTGGAGGCTTCAGCGTGCGGCGCCGATCCGGGCGTGTCTGGCGACGTTCGGACCCCTCAATCGACGTCAGGCGCCCGCCGTCTTCGCGAACGCCCAGGCGGCGTCGCTGAGGGGGCCGACCTGGGCGGCCATGGTCTTGGCGTGGGCGCTGGCGGCCGTGCCGTCGCGGACGCGGCCGGCGATGCCCTGGCAGATGGCCGCCAGGCGGAACAGGTTGTAGGCGTAGAGCCACTCCAGGTTGGCCGGGCGCAGGCCCGTGGCGGCGGCGTAGCGGTCGACCGTCTCCTCGACCGACGGAATGCCCAGGGCCTGAAGGTCCGCGCCGGCCAGGCCGTTGCGCAGGCTGGCGGGAATGGCCCAGGCGATCAGCAGATAGGAGAAGTCGGCCATCGGATCGCCCAGGGTCGACAGCTCCCAGTCCAGCACGGCGCGGACCTGGGGCGCGTCCGGCGCCAGGATCATGTTGTCCAGGCGGAAGTCGCCGTGGACGATGCGGCTGGGGCCCTCGG
Source organism: Brevundimonas albigilva (assembly GCF_023503965.1). Taxonomy (GTDB): domain Bacteria; phylum Pseudomonadota; class Alphaproteobacteria; order Caulobacterales; family Caulobacteraceae; genus Brevundimonas; species Brevundimonas albigilva. Next base: position 1,790,223 of record NZ_CP097298.1, read on the forward strand.
GCGGCAGGCTGTCGGGCAGGAAGGCGATCAGCCGGTCCATCGCCGGAATGGGTTGGGTCTCTGACGCGCGATACTGCTTGGTCCAGCGGCCGACCTGGCGGGCGAAGTAATTGCCGGCCTTGCCATAGTCGGCCAGGCCGATGGCGGCGGGGTCGAAGGCGTGCAGCCGCGCCAGCGCATCCGTCTGGGCCTCGTAGATGGCGCGCCGCTCGGCCGGGGCCAAGCCGGGCAGTTTCAGGTCCCAGAAGACACGCCCCTCGACCTTGTCCATGACATAGAACATCGAGCCGATGACCGCATCGTCCGTACACAGAGCGTAGGGCCGGGCCACCGGGAAGTCCTGGGCGCTCAAGGCCGAGATGACGGTGAACTCGCGGTCCACGGCGTGGGCGCTGGGCAGCAGCACGCCCGGCGGCTTGCGCCGCAGCACATAGGCGCCGCCGGGGGTGGTCAGCTCATAGGTGGGGTTCGACTGGCCGCCCTTGAACTGGCGCACCGTCAGGGGGCCGGCGTAGCCCGGGACGTTGGCCGTCATCCAGGCGTCCAGCGCCGCCTCGTCCAGCCGATAGCGGGGATCGACCTCGCGCGTGCCGGAAAAGGCGTCCTGCGGGTTCATGGCGGCGGCGTCGGTCATCCTGTCTCCCCTTGGTCCGTCGGCGTTCTTCAGGACGCGCGTTCCGGCGCGGCGATGATGGCCGCCTTCACCGCGCGGCGCCAGCCGGAAAGCAGCCGCTCGCGCTCCCTCGCGTCCATGCGCGGGGTCCAGACGGCCGGGGCCTCGGCCGGGCGATGCTCCAAGTCGTCGATCAGGCCGACGCCGAACGCGGCCAGGCGCGCGGCGCCCAGCGCCGTCATCTCCTGGAAGGCGGGACGTTCGACCGCCACCTGGCAGATGTCGGCGACGAACTGCATGGCGAAGCTGTTGGCGGTGACGCCGCCGTCGACCTTCAGCGTCGTCAGGGGCGGGGCCCCGTCGTCGGCCAGGGCGTCCAGCAGGTCGCGGGTCTGATAGGCCAGGGCCTCCAGCGCGGCGCGCACGAAATGGGCCGGGCCGGAATCGCGGGTCAGGCCGACCACGGTCCCGCGCGCCTCGGGCTCCCACCACGGCGCGCCCAGGCCGGTGAAGCCGGGGACCAGATAGACGCCGCCGTTGTCCGGCAACCCCTGCGCCATCGCCTCGGACTGGCGGGATTCCGAGATCATCCTCGCCCCGTCGCGCAGCCATTGGATCGCCGAGCCGGCCGAGAAGATCGACCCCTCCAGCGCATAGGCCGTGCGGCCCTGCGTCCCGGTCCGGGTGGCGAAGCCGAGCGTGCCCAGCAGGCGCCGGGTCGAGGCGACCGGTTCGGCCCCGACATTGGCGACCAGGAAGGCGCCGGTGCCGTAGGTAATCTTGGCGTCGCCGGGGTTCAGCGCCCCATGACCGACCAGGGCCGCCTGCTGGTCCCCGGCCGATCCGGCGACGGGCAGGGCGCGGCCGAACAGCGACGGCTCGCTCTCGCCGATCACCTCGGCGCAGCCGACGATGCGGGGCAGGGCCTGGATGGGCACGTCGAACAGGGCGCACAGGTCCTCGCGCCATTCCAGGGTCTTCAGGTCCATCAGGCTGGTGCGGGCGGCGTTGGTGGCGTCGGTCGCATGGACCCGCCCGCCGGTCAGCTTCCAGATCAGCCAGGCGTCGATGGTGCCCAGCAGGACCTCGCCCCGCGCCGCCCGCTCTCGCGCGCCCGGCACGGCGTCCAGCAACCAGGCGAACTTGGTCGCCGAGAAATAGGGGTCCAGGATCAGGCCGGTCGCCCGCTGCACCGTCGCCTCGTGGCCCGCCGCCGCCAGCCGGGCGGTGACGTCGGCGGTGCGCCGGTCCTGCCAGACGATGGCGCGGTGCAGAGGCTCGCCCGTCGCGGCGTCCCAGATCACCGCCGTCTCGCGCTGGTTGGTGATGCCGATGGCGGCGAAACGGCCGATCCCGCCCGCCTGGCGCACCACTTCGCGACAGGTCTGCAGCGTCGCGGTCCAGATCTCGGCGGCGTCGTGCTCGACCCAGCCCGAGCGCGGAAAGTGCTGCGCCAGCTCGATCTGGCTGACGGAAAGGGGGTGCAGGTCTCCTCCCCGGCCTGTTGGTTCGCCCACCGCGCTTCGCGCTGCTCGAGGCGTAACCTCGAAGGCGATGGCGCGGCTGGAGGTGGTGCCCTGGTCGATGGCGAGGATCAGGCTCAAGTCGTTTCTCTCCCGATAGGCTTTACGCTAAGGGGAGCACATGACGAACCGCCTGCCCAGCTATGAAGGCGTGCTGGACGCCGCCCGCCGGATCGAGGGCGTCGCCGTCCGCACCCCGCTGGTCGAGAGCCCGGCCCTGAACGAGCGGATCGGCGGCCGGGTGCTGATGAAGGCGGAAACCCTGCAACGCGCCGGCGCCTTCAAGTTCCGGGGCGCCTACAACCGCATCAGCCGTCTGGACCAGGACGAACGGCGGCGCGGGGTCGTGGCCTTCTCCTCGGGCAATCACGCGCAGGGCGTGGCGGCGGCGGCGCGCCTGGTCGGGACGCCGGCCATCATCGTCATGCCGGCGGATTCCCCCGCGGTGAAGGTCGAGGGCGTGCGGTCCTTCGGCGGCGAGGTGCGCTTCTACGACCGCTGGAGCGAGAGCCGCGAGGCCATCGGGGCCGAAATCGCCGCCCAGCGCGGATCGGTCCTGGTGCCGCCGTTCGACGACCCCTTCGTCATCGAAGGCCAGGGCACGACGGCGCTGGAGATGCTGGACCAGGCCGACGGGACGATCGACCAACTGCTGTGCGGCGCCTCGGGCGGCGGGCTGATGGCGGGGATCAACCTGGTCATGGCCGAGCGCAGTCCGCAGACGGACGTCGTCGTGGTCGAGCCCGAGGCCTTCGACGACACGGCCCGCTCCCTGGCGGCCGGCGAACGCGTCGCCCATCCCCAGGGGCCGCCGTCGATCTGCGACGCGCTGATGGCGCCCATGCCCGGCGAGCTGACCTTTCCGATCAACCGGCGCTGCGCCGGGGCGTTGACGGTGTCGGACGCCCAGGTGGCCGAGGCCGTGGCCTTCGCGTTCCGTCATCTGAAGCTGGTGGTCGAGCCGGGCGGGGCCGTGTCGCTGGCCGCCCTGCTGGCCGGAAAGATCGAGGCGAAGGATCGGGTGACCGCCGTCGTCCTGTCGGGCGGCAACGTCGACCCCGGCCTGTTCGCCGCCATCATCGAGGGGCGTTTTCAGGCCTGACTTCCCTTCGCGCCCCGCTTCGGGGAAGGTGGCGCGAACAACGGGAGGACAGGATGCCCAAGACCAGCGAACTGCAGGGCCTGATCGGGCAGGAGGTCGGGGTCTCGAAATGGTTCGAGATCACCCAGGCGCGCATCGACGCCTTCGCCGACTGCACCGAGGACCACCAGTTCATCCACGTCGATCCGGAGGCGGCGAAGAAAACCCCGTTCGGCGGGACGATCGCGCACGGCTTCTTGACCCTCAGCCTGGCCTCGGCCATGAGCTATGACGCGGTCGCGCCGCTGGACGGGGTCGTGATGGGCGTCAACTACGGCTTCGACAAGCTGCGCTTCCTGGCGCCCGTCCCGGCGGGATCGCGCGTGCGCGGCCGGTTCAAGCTGCTGTCGGCCGAGGACAAGGGCGGCGGCCGCTGGCTGCTCAAGCACGAGTTGACGGTCGAGATCGAGGGCGGCGACAAGCCCGCCCTGATCGCGGAATGGCTGGGGATGCAGATGGTCGGCGGCTGAGGCGGCCAAAGGAAAAGGCCCGGAACCTGCGTTCCGGGCCCTTGCCCCTAGTCCAGCGTGCGCTTGATCTCTTCGACCGTGAAGCACTCGATGTAGTCGCCTTCCTTGATGTCCTGGAAGCCGGCGAACTGCATGCCGCACTCCTGGCCCGAAGGCACCTCGTTGACCTCGTCCTTGAAGCGCTTGAGCGTGTTGAGCACGCCCAGTTCCAGCACCACCACGTCGTCGCGGATGATGCGGACGCGCGCGCCCTTGCGGACCACGCCCTCGGTGACGCGGCAGCCGGCGATCTTGCCGACCTTGGAGATGTCGAACACCTGCAGCACCTGGGCGTTGCCCAGGAAGGTCTCGCGCTGCAGCGGCGCCAGCATCCCCGACAGCACGCCCTTCATGTCGTCCAGCAGGTCGTAGATGATCGCGTAGTAGCGGATCTCGACGCCCTCGCGCTCGGCCAGGTCGCGCGCCTGTTTCGAGGCGCGGACGTTGAAGCCCAGGATCGGCGCCCCGGCCGACTTGGCCAGGTTGACGTCGCTCTCGGTGATGCCGCCGGCGCCCGAATAAACGATGCGCGCGCGGACCTCGTCGTTGCCCATCTTCTCCAGCGAGGCGGCGATGGCCTCGCCCGAGCCCTGGACGTCGGACTTGATGACGACCGGCAGTTCGCTGATCTTCTTGGAGCCGAGCTTGGCCATCATGTCGACCAGCGACACCGAGCCGCCCGACACCTGGGCCTTCTCGCGCTTCACCCGCTGACGGTATTCGGTCAGCTCGCGGGCGCGGGCTTCGGAATCCACCACGGCGAAGACGTCGCCGGGCGACGGCGCCTCGTCCAGGCCCAGGATCTCGACCGGGACGGACGGGCCGGCCTCGGTCAGCTGCTCGTTGCGCTCGTTCAGCAGGGCGCGGACCTTGCCCCAGGCGCCGCCGGCCACGACGATGTCGCCGCGCTTCAGCGTGCCGCGCTTGACCAGGACGGTGCCGACCGGGCCGCGGCCCTTGTCCAGCTTGGCCTCGATGACCACGCCTTCGGCCGAACGGTCGGGGTTGGCGCGCAGGTCCATGACCTCGGCCTGGATCAGGATGGCTTCCAGCAGGCCGTCCAGGTTGGTGCGGTTCTTGGCCGAGACCTCGATGATCTGGGTGTCGCCGCCCAGGCTCTCGGCGATGACCTCGTACTGCAGCAGCTCGTTGACGACCTTCTGCGGATTGGCGTCCGGCTTGTCGATCTTGTTGACCGCCACGATGATCGGGGCGCCGGCCGCCTTGGCGTGCTGGATGGCCTCGATCGTCTGGGGCATGACGCCGTCGTCGGCGGCCACCACCAGCACCACGATGTCGGTGACGGTGGCGCCGCGCGCCCGCATCGCCGAGAAGGCGGCGTGGCCGGGGGTGTCCAGGAAGGTGACCTTCTGGCCGTCCTCCAGCCGCACCTGATAGGCGCCGATGTGCTGAGTGATGCCGCCGGCCTCGCCCGCCGCCACGTCGGTGGTGCGCAGCGCGTCCAGCAGGCTGGTCTTGCCGTGGTCGACGTGGCCCATGATGGCCACGACGGGGGCGCGGGTTTCGGACGCCTCGGCGTCGTCGGCCTCGCCCAGGAAGCCCGTCTCGATGTCGGATTCGGACACGCGCTTGACCGCCATGCCGAACTCTTCGGCCACCAGTTCGGCGGTGTCGGAATCGATCACGTCGTTGATCTTCATCATCATGCCCTGACGCATCAGGAACTTGATGATGTCGACGCCGCGCACGGCCATCCGGTTGGACAGCTCCTGCACGGTGATGACGTCGGGGATGACCACTTCGCGCGGACGGTTCGGCGCGTCGGTCGATCCGCCCTTGCGCTTTTCCTTCTCGCGTTCGCGGGCGCGGCGGACCGAGGCCAGCGAGCGCATCCGCTCGGCGGCGTCGCCGTCGCCGACCACGGACTGGATGGTCATGCGGCCTTCGCGGCGCTTGGGCTCGCCGCGCGTGCGGCTGACCGCCTTGCCGGCGTCGGAGAAGCGCTTGTCGCGGTCGTCGTCGCGGCCGACCGGACGGCCGAAGCCGGCGCCGGTCGAGCGGCTGGGACGGGCCACTTCCGGCGTCGCGGGCGGAGCGTTGGGCGCGGCGCGGCCGCCGGGGCCGGTGCGCGGGCCGCCCGGACGGGCGCCGCCGGGGGCGGGACGCGGGTTCAGCGCCGAATAGCGGACCGGCTCGGCCGGACGGGCGCCCTGGGGCCGCGCGCCGGGTGCGCCGGAGCGGGCGCCTTGCGGGCGGTCCGACGACGGGCGCTCGGGACGATCGGAATAGGACCGCTCGCCGCCGCCCATCGCCTGTTCGCGGGCCGAGCGGCCGCCGAAGGCCGGACGTTCGGCGGGCGCGCGCTGCGGATTGCCCGGCTTGGGCGCCCGCTGGCCGAAGTTGACGGCCGGACGTGCAGGCGCGGCCGGACGCGACGGCGCGGCGGGGGGCTGAGTCTGGGCCGGGGTCGGCGCCTGGGCCGCAGGCGCGGCGGGTGCGGCCGGCGCGGGCGCGGCCGGCTTGGGCGCCGGCTTGGCGGCCGGGGCCGGGGCGGCGGCGGCCAGCTTGGCGGCCTCGGCGCGCGCGGCCTCGGCGGCGGCCTTGGCGGCGGCGGCCTCGTCTCGGGCGGCCTGGGCGGCGCGTTCGGTGGCGGCCGCCTGCTCGCGGGCTTCGGCCTCGCGCTGGGCGCGTTCGGCGGCGGCGGCGCGTTCGCGTTCCGCATTGGCCTGGGTGGCCAGGGCGATGGCGCGGCGACGGGCCTCCTGCTCCTCGGGCGACAGGGCGCCGCCGGCGGGCTGGGACGAACGCGGCGCCTGCGGACGCGGGGCCTGGCCCTGGTCGTTGCGCGGACGCGCGACGTCGAAGCCCTGCGGCCGTTGCGGGCCGCTGGCGCCGACGCGGCGCTTGGTCTCGACCACCACCGTCTTGGATCGGCCGTGGCTGAAGCTCTGCTTCACGGTGCCGGTCGAAACCGATCCCGCGGCGCGCGGCTTCAGGCTCAGCGGCGCGCGCGGTCCCGTCTGGGACGGCGCGCCGCCGGTGTTGGAGCCCTGGCCCTGGTTGGTCTTGTCGTTTTCGTCGCTCATCCGGTCGCTTTACTTGGGGCGGAACAGCCCGCCGTCGTCTTCAATGCACATGAACGGCCGTGAGCCCGTCTCCGTCCCTGGAGACAGGCCCGCGCCCGCCAAAATCCTCAACTCGCCCCTGTCGGTGGGGCTCCCGCCGATCCGTCCTCGTCACCGGAAACATCCCAGTGAGGGGGGCGAAGCGGCCGAAATCCGGCCAGTCGTTCGACCTCGATGGTCCAGCGATCGGCCCGTCCGCCCGCAAGCAGGACGGCGTGTATCGCATTTTCCAGCCCGAGGGCCAAACTCAAATCGTCCGCGCCGAACGCGCCGCAGATGCGGGCGGTCTGGTGGGCGGCCAGGGCCAGCAGCTTTCCGCGCCCGTCGGCCGATCCGTCGGACGCCTCGACCAGCCAGGCGGCCTTGCCTGAACGGATCGCCGCGGCGGACTTTCGAAGCCGGAGATAAGCACGCCTTCGCGCCGGGCAAGACCCAGCTGGTCCAGACAGCGCCGGGCCAGCAGTCTCTCGACCATGTCGGACAGGTCGGCCGGGGCCGACAGCGGCGTCTTGGCGGCGCGGGAAAAGCCGTTCTTCCTGACCGCCTGATCGACCGCGGCGCGGGTCGCCTCGACCCACAGGCCGCGCCCGGGCAGCTTGCGCCCCAGGTCGGGGACGACCTGGCCCTCGGGCCCGGCGACGAAACGGATCAGGCGAGATTCGTCCATGACCTGGTGGCTGACCAGGTCCCGGCGTTCCCTATCGATCGTCGCGTCGCGCAAGCTCATGGAGGGCCAGGGTCTCCATCACGCGTCGCGGGACTGTTCGAGGTCTTCGGCGAAGACCTCCGCGTCGCCGTTCTCGAGCTCGGCCTCTTCCAGCCCCTCGGACGAGGCTTCGCCGAACACCTGGTCGGGATCGTATTCGCCCTCGGCGTACTCGCCCTCTTCCTCGTATTCCGGCTCGGGCTGCGGCAGTTCGGACGCGTCGATCCAGCCGGCGGCCACGCGGGCCTGCAGGATCAGCAGCTCGGCGTCCTCCTGGGCCAGGTTGAAGCTTTCCAGCACGCCCGGAACCTTGACGCGCTCGCCGCCGCGGACTTCGTAGCCGCCGCGGATCTCGTCGGTGGCCAGGTCGGCCAGGTCCTCGACCGTCTTGACGCCGCCCTCTCCCAGCGCGACCGCCATGCCCAGGGTCACGCCCGGCACGTCCAGCACGGCGTCCTCGACGCCCAGCTCGGTGCGCTTGGCGTCCAGCTCGGCGGCCTTCTTGTCCAGGAAGTCGCGGGCGCGGGCCTGCAGTTCCTCGGCGGTCTCCTCGTCGAAGCCCTCGATCTCGGCGACTTCGTAAGGCTCGACATAGGCCAGGTCCTCGACCGTGGCGAAGCCTTCGGTGACCAGCAGCTGGGCGATGACCTCGTCCACGTCCAGGGCGTCCTGGAACAGGGCGGTGCGCTCGGTGAATTCCTTCTGGCGGCGCTCGCTATCCTGGGCCTCGGTGATGATGTCGATCTGCCAGCCGGTCAGCTGGCTGGCCAGGCGCACGTTCTGGCCGCGACGGCCGATGGCCAGCGACAGCTGCTCGTCGGGCACCACGACCTCGACGCGGCCGGCTTCCTCGTCCAGCACGACCTTGGACACCTCGGCCGGGGCCAGGGCGTTGACGATGAAGGTCGGCTCGTCGTTGTTCCACTGGATGATGTCGATCTTCTCGCCCTGCAGTTCGGCGACGACCGCCTGCACGCGGCTGCCGCGCATGCCGACGCAGGCGCCGACCGGATCGATGGAGCTGTCGTTCGACAGCACCGCCATCTTGGCGCGCGAGCCGGCGTCGCGGGCGGCGGCGCGGATCTCGATCACGCCGTCATAGACCTCGGGCACTTCCTGGGCGAACAGCTTGGCCATGAAGCCGGGGTGGGCGCGGCTCAGCATCACCTGCGGGCCCTTGGCCTCGGGGCGGACGTCGTAGATGTAGGTGCGGATGCGGTCGCCGATGTTGAACACCTCGCGCGGGATGGACTGGTCGCGGCGCATCACGCCCTCGCCCCGGCCCAGGTCGACGATGGTGTTGCCGTATTCGACGCGCTTGACCGTGCCGTTGACGATCTCGCCGACGCGGTCCTTGAACTCTTCGTACTGGTTGGCGCGTTCGGCCTCGCGGACCTTTCCGGTCACGACCTGGCGGGCCATCTGGGTCTGGACGCGGCCGAATTCGAACGGCGGCAGGACCTCGACGTAGTCCTTGCCGACCACGGCCTCGGGGTCGCGCTTCAGCGCGTCCTTCAGGCGCACCATGGCGCTGTCGTTGAACTCTTCCAGCTCGTCTTCCGGCTGCCAGTCGTCCTCGACGACCGTGACGTGACGCGTCAGGGCCAGTTCGCCGGTCTTGTGGTCGATCTTGGCGCGGATGTCGTGGTGGGCGCCGTAGCGCGACTTGGCGCCCTTCTGGATCGCCTCCTCGATCGCCTCGATGACGATCTCGCGGTCGATGTTCTTCTCGCGCGCGACCGCGTCGGCGATCTGCAGCAGTTCGAGGCGGTTGGCGGAAATACCGGTGACGGCCATCAGGCGTTGTCCTCAGAGGGGGTCTTGGTGTCGGTGTGTTCGGCCGCCCCTTCGGGCAGGCCGTCGTCTTCGGGTTCGCCGCGCGCGGCGCGGATGGCGGCGCCCCGCTTCATCAGGGCGTCGGTCAGCACCAGCTTGGCGTCGGCCAGCCAGTCGAAGGGGATCAGGGCGGTGTCGTCCTCGCCGTCCAGGTCGATCAGGACGTTTCCGTCCTCGAACCCGGCCAGCACGCCCTTGAAGCGCTTGCGGCCCTCGATCATCCGGTCGGTTTCCAGCCGCGCCTCCTCGCCCTCGAACAGGTCGAAGTCCACGGGACGGGTCAGGGGCCGGTCGACGCCGGGCGACGAGACTTCCAGCAGATATTCGCCCGCGATCGGGTCGGCGGCGTCGAACACCTCGGAAATGGCGCGGCTCAACTTGGCGCACTGTTCGACCGAGATGTCGTGGTCGGAGGGGCGCTCGGCCATCACCTGCAGGCGCTGGCGCCGGGAACCCGACATCAGGCGCACGCGCACGACGTCCAGGCCCAGGCTTTCGGCCACGGGGTCGATCAGCTCCAGAAGCTGGCGGTCCTGTGCGGTCTTTGCGCGCAAAGAGGTCGGTCCAAAACAAAAGCGGCGGTCCGTCCGGGCCGCCGCTTCGATACGGCGTCGTCGGACGCCGGTCTAACGATGTGAGAGGCCATATAGGCGCATCACGACCGCTTGTCAGCCCTCTTCGTCACAGCCGCCGGTATTCGAGGAAGATCGGCGTCGTGTCGCCCAGCCGCTTTTCCTCGTAGCGGGTGACGACGTGGTCGGCGGGGGCGGCGAACCAGTCCTGGTCCGCCGGGCCGACCCGTTGCAGGCCCGGCGTGCGCTCCAGGCGTTCCAGCGCCCATTCGGCATAGTCGCGCCAGTCGGTGACGAAGCGCAGCGTCCCGCCGGGCTTCAGGATGCGGGCGAAGGCCTGGGCCGTCTCGTCCTGCAGCAGGCGGCGCTTGTTGTGGCGGGCCTTGTGCCAGGGGTCGGGGAACAGGATCAGCACCCGGTCGACCGAGGCGTCCGGCAGGGCGTCGACCACGTCGCGCGCGTCGTCGGCGTGGATGCGGACGTTCTTCAGGCCCTGCTCGTCGATGTGGCGCAGGGCCGAGGCGACGCCGTTCAGGAACGGCTCGCAGCCGATCACTAGCACGTCGGGCCGACGCGCGGCCTGGGCGGCCATGTGCTCGCCCCCGCCGAAGCCGATCTCCAGCCAGACCTCGGTCGCCTGGGGCGCCAGCGCCTGGGGGTCCAGCGGCCCCGCCTTGGGGTCGGGCACGGCGACCGCCGGCAGCAGCGTATCCATCAAGGCCGCCTGGCGCGGCTTGATCGGGCGGGCCTTGATGCGGCCGAAGGACCGCAGGGGACGGTCGATATGGGGGTTTTCGGGTTCGGACACGGACTTCGGCGGGCGGCGCCCCATCGAACGGGGCCTGAATCTGAGCGCGCCTGACACAGGGTTTGCGCGCCGGTGTCAACCGAGGCCCGGCGCGCGGGGCCTCAGTCGCCGTGCTTGCCCACGCTTTCGAACGTCGGCTCGGCGGCCTTGTGCACATACTGTTCGGCCACCAGCCAGGCCTTGAAGGGGCGCAGGCACCCCAGGCACAGGGCCACCAGCAGCGGCAGGGTCACGACCGCATGGACCCAGATCGGCGGATGGACTGTGAATTCGAACGCCATCATGAAGATCATGCCGATCAGGCCGGCGCCGGACATGACGAAGAAGGCCGGGCCGTCCGCCGGATCGGCGAAGCCGTAGTCCAGGCCGCAGTCCGGACAGCTTTCGCGCAGCGACAGATAGCCCTTGAACAGCGGCCCCTTGCCGCAGCGCGGGCAGCGGCAGGCCAGGCCGGTCTTCAGGGTGCTGAGGCGGGGCGTTTGCATGGGGTCATCCTGAGCCGGAACGCGGCGCTTGTCGCTGGGACGAACGGTCCTATCCGTAACTCTACGGTGAACGGCGGTTAACCGCGATTAAAGGGCTTTGGGGCAAGGGCTTGGAAGATATGTCCGGGGCCCTGGCCAGCAAACGCATCCTGAACACGACCGTGGCGGCCGCCGCGGCCGGCGCCGTCGCGTTCGCCCCCTGGCGCCCCTGGCGCAGGAGGCGGCCTCGCGCGGCGGCGATCCGCTGTCGATCGACATCGGCCAGTCCAGCGAATTCACCCGGCTGGAGTTCGGCGGCGTCATCGGCGTGCGCAGCCAGGTGCGGCGCGACGGCGACAAGGTGGTGGTGCGGCTGGGCACGACCGCCGCGCCCGACGTCTCGCGCCTCAGGGTCGATCCGCCCGAGGGCGTCACGGGGGTCGAGACGCGCCAGGCGCGCGGCGGCACGGACCTGATCATCACCCTGGCCGAAGGGGCCGAGGCGCGGTCCGGCGTCGCCGACGGGGCGGTGTGGCTGAACCTCTATGCGCCGGGCAAGGCGCCCGAGCCGAGCCGCGCCGAACGGGCCGCGACGGAACGCTCGGTGGTGCCGGTCCGCGCCGTGGCCAGCGACGACAAGACGGTGCTGACCTTCCAGTGGGCCGCCCCGGTGGGGGCCGCCGTCTTCCGCCGCGGCGAGGCGGTCTGGATCGTGTTCGACACCGCCGCCCGCATGGACCTGACCGGGGCGCGGGCCCTGGGCCAGGCGCGCGACGCCCGCTGGGCCGCCGGCCCCGACTACACCGTGGTGCGCCTGTCCGCGCCCGAGGGGCTGGCCCTGTCGGCCCAGGGGCAGGGCGGGACCTGGACCGTGACGCTGGGCGGGCCGCCGTCGGGCGCGACCGGGGTGGAGATCGACCGGTCCGCCGACGGCTCGCCGGTGCTGACGGCCCGGATGGCGGGGGCGACCAAGACGGTCTGGCTGACCGACCCGCTGGCGGGGGACCGCTTCGCCGCCGTCACCGCCCTGGCGCCCGGCAAGGGGCTGGGCCAGCCGCGCCGCACCGTCGATCTGACCCTGTTGCCGACCGCCCAGGGCCTGGCGGTCGAGACGCCGACCGACGACCTGAAGATCGACGCCGCCGGGGACCTGGTGACGCTGAGCCGGCCGCGCGGCCTGACCCTGTCGCCGCCGTCGGCCCTGCTGGAGGCGGGCGACCATGACGCCGACGCGCCGCGCAAGGCCGCCCATCCGGCGCTGATCCTGGACGAGTGGGCGCAGCTGGGCCAGGCGGGCTTCTCGGACCGCTATCGCCGGCTGCAGGACGCCGCCGGGCTGGAGACGATCGCCGCCGACGGCGACCCCCGCGCCCCGATCTCGGCGCGGCTGGCCCTGGCGCGCTTCCTGGTCGGATCGGGGCTGGATTACGAGGCCATCGGGGTGCTGAACGCCCTGGTGGACAAGGCGCCCAACATGCTGGGCGAGCCCGAGGTGCGGGGCCTGCGCGGCGTCGCGCGCGTCGGCGTGGGCCGGCTTGAGGAGGCGCAGGCCGACTTTTCCGGGGCGGCCCTGGCCAACGATCCCGCCACCCAGGTCTGGCGCGGCTATATCGCCGCCGAACAGGGCGACTGGACCGAGGCGCGCCGCGCCTTCGCCGCCGGCGCCTCGGTGGTCGACGACTTCCCCCGGGAATGGCGCGCCCGCTTCGGCGCCGCCCATGCGATGGCGGCGATCGAGACGGGCGACCTGCCCGCCGCGCGCCAGCTGCTGGCCTATGTCTTCAGCCAGGACGCCCCGGCGGCGGACCAGCTGACAGCCCGGCTGGTGCAGGCGCGGCTGTTCGACCTGAGCGGCGACAAGGACCGGGCGCTGGCGGTGTACAAGGCGGTGGCGCGCGCCCCGATCGAGGCGATCGCCACGCCCGCGCGCCTTGGGGTGGTCAGCCTGGAGATGGACAAGGGCGCGATCACGCCCGACCAGGCCGCCCAGCAGCTGGAGCAGCTGAAATGGCTGGCGCGGCGACGCCACCGAATTGGCGGTGATCCGCAAGCTGTCGGACATCTATCTGCAGCGTGGCCGCTATCGCGAGGCGCTGGACGCGCTGCGCAGCGCGGGCAAGCGGATGGCCGGCGTGCCGGGCGCGACCGAGATCATGGCCGACCAGTCCGACGCCTTCCGCGCCCTGTTCCTGGACGGCGCCGCCGACGGCCTGCAGCCGGTCCAGGCCCTGGCGCTGTTCTACGACTTCCGCGAACTGACGCCGATCGGCGCCGACGGCGACGAGATGGTGCGCCGCCTGGCCCGCCGGCTGATCGACGTGGACCTGCTGGACCAGGCCGCGGAACTTCTGAAGCACCAGGTGGACGAGCGGCTGGACGGCGTGGCCAAGGGCCAGGTCGCGACCAATCTGGCCACCGTCTATCTGATGGACCGCCAGCCGGAGAAGGCGCTGCAGGCGATCTGGGGCTCGCGCACCACCCTGCTGCCGACAGCGATGAACAGCGAACGCCGGGCATTGGAGGCGCGCGCCCTGATGGATCTGGGCCGGTTCGACCATGCGCTGGAGGTGCTGGACCGGGACCAGTCCGACCCCGCCCGCGAGGTCCGCGCCGACATCCTGTGGAAGCAGCAGAAGTGGGCCGAGGCCGCGGCCCTGTACGAGGCGCGCCTGGGCGGACGATACCGCGACACGGCCACGGCCCTGTCGCCGTCCGAAGAAAGCTGGCTGGTCCGCGCCGGCGTGGGCTATTCGCTGGCGGGAAACCGCGCCGCCCTGCAACGGCTGAGCGGCCAGTACCGGCCGTTCCTGGACCGGGCGAAATCGGCCAACGCCATCCGCGTGTCCCTGGACGACAGCCTGTCGGGCGTGGCGGGGGCCGGCGACTTCTCCGCCCTGTCCAGCGGGGCCGACACCTTCGTCGGCTGGGTCGAGAAGGCCAAGGCGGACTTCCGAACGGAAACGGGCGGAGATCGCGCCGCGACCCCCGCCCGTTCGTAAGCTTCGATCCGTCCCAGGCGGGACGGGCGAAAGGCCTTAGCCGTTTACGGCGTCCTTCAGCGGCTTGGAGACGCGGAAGCGCACGGCCTTGGAGGCGGCGATCTTGATCGTGGCGCCGGTGGCCGGGTTGCGGCCTTCGCGCTCGGCGCGGGCGGCGGTGTCGAAAACGCCCAGGTTCGAGATGCGGACGTCGCCGCCCGACTTCAGGGACTTGTGGATGTTCTCGACGATGGCGGTCAGCACCTTGCCGGCGTCGGCCTGCGAGACACCGGCGTCCTTGGCGACAGCGGCGATCAGTTCGGCTTGAGTGGTCATGAGAAGCGTTTCCAGTGTTAGTCGCCCAATTCAGGGCGAGGACCGGCGGATCAACGCGGATTTCGGACGGCATTGCAAGCGCGGAAAACGCGCAAAGCCTTGCGGGGCGGGGATTATCCCCGCCGGCGCCCCTCTGGAAGCTCTCCACCAGACTGCCCGCGACCAGTCGCCAGCCGTCCACCAGCACGAAGAAGATCAACTTGAACGGGAGGCTGACGACCACCGGCGGCAGCATCATCATGCCCATGGACATCAGCACGCTGGCGACCACCAGATCGATCACAAGGAACGGAACGAAAAGGAGAAATCCGATCTCGAAGGCCCGCTTCAGCTCGCTGATCATGAAGGCGGGCGTGACCACGCGCAGCGGCAGCTCCTGGACGTTCTGGGGCGCCTCGATGCGGGACAGGCGGGTGAACAGGGCCAGGTCGCCCCGGTCCACCTGGGACAGCATGAAAGTTTTCACAGGTTCGGACGCCGCATCGAACGCCTGGGGCAGCTCCATCTGCTGATCCAGCAGCGGACGCACCCCCGAATCATAGGCGTCCTGCCAGGTCGGAGCCATGACGATGGCGCTCAGGAACAGGGCCAGCGACACCAGCACGGCGTTCGGCGGCGACTGCTGCAGGCCCAGCGCCGTGCGCAGCAGCGACAGCACCACCACGATGCGCACGAAGCTGGTGGTCATGATGACGATCGACGGCGCCAGCGACAGCACCGTCATCAGGCCGATCAGCTGCACGACCCGCTGGGTCAGGCCGGAGCCGGTGCCCAGGTCGATGTTGATGGCGGAACCGGACTGGGCCGCCTCCTGGGCCAGGGCGACGACGGGCCAGGCCAGGCACACCAGCGTGGTGAACAGCGACAGCAGGGCGGCGCGCTTCAACTCGGCGGCGGCGGGAACGGCGAAAATCCTCTCCCTCCCCCTGCGGGGGAGGGTGGCCGAGCGGAGCGAGGTCGGGTGGGGCGGGCAAGGCGACGCATCGCCCATCTGTCTTGCGTCGGGCCGCGCGGCCTTGCCAGGCCGCCCCCACCCCGTCGCTGCGCGACGACCCTCCCCCGCAGGGGGAGGGAGAAAACCGAAAGGCTTCACTTGGCGCCTCCGGGCTGGCGCGGCTCGATCAGTTCGCGGCCCTCGCCCAGCAGGATCAGCCGTTCCTCGTCGTCGACGCGCACCAGGACCAGCCGGCGCGCCGGGTCCAGCACCAGGGTCTCGACCACCTGCAGCCGCCGCTCGCCCCTGTGCGCCTGGAGCCGGGCCATCAGCTGGGGCGCATAGCGGCGCACGGCCCAGGCGGCCAGGCCGATCAGGCCCAGGGTGAAGGCCAGGCCGAAGACGGCGCGGAGAAGGTCGAGGAAGTTCATCAGATCGCCCGGCGCGCGTCCGGCGAGGGCGCGCGTTCGGGGGCGACTGTTAACCGGCAGGGTTAACGACCGGTTGAGATAACGGCCTATTAACCATGCAGGCGGCATTTTCTGCCCATCGCGCCCCGCCGGGCGCCGACGGGAGATCGCCATGGGCGTCGCCGACATTCCTCTGCTGGGCCAGATCAAGGGCCGCCTGGGCTGGCTGGACGAGCGCCAGAGGGTCATCGCCTCCAACGTCGCCAACGCCGACACGCCCGGCTACGTCGGCCGCGACCTGAAGCAGCCGACCGACTTCGCCGCGGCGATGCAGAACCGTCGGCTGACCATGACCGCACCAACGCCGCCCACATCGCCCCGGCCGGATCGCCGGTCCGTTTCGATTCGACCCGGGCGCCGGATTCTGAAACCACGCTGGACGGCAATTCGGTGGTGGTCGAAGAGCAGATGCTGAAGATGGCCGAGAGCCGCATGGCCTATGACGCCGCCATCGGCTTCTACCAGAAGTCGATGTCGATGATCCGCCTGGCCGCCAAGAAGCCGGGCCAGGCGTGAGGAAGGACTGACCCATGCCGGACCCCATCCCGCCCTCCAACTCCGCCATGGCCGTGGCCGCCTCCGCCCTCAAGGCGCAGCAGTCGCGCATGCGCATCATCGCCGAGAACATCGCCAATGCGCAGTCGACGGCGCGCACGCCGGGCGGCGAACCCTATCGTCGCCAGACGCCGGTTTTCCAGCCGCGCGAGGTCGCCGGCGCCACCGGCGTGGCCCTGGCCGAGGTGCGGCCCGACCAGAGCGACTTCAAGATGGACTACGACCCGTCGCACCCGGCCGCGAACGCGCAAGGCTATGTGATGCGGCCCAACGTCGACACCCTGGTGGAGGCGATGGACATGCGCGAAGCGCAGCGCGCCTATGAGGCCAATCTGAACGTCATCGAGACGGCGCGGTCGATGGACATGCGCACCCTCGACATCATCAAGCGCTAGGGGCTGAGCCGTGATGAATCCGATGATGGCCGCCCGCGCCTACGCCGCCGTCCAGGGCGGGGCCATGCCCACAGCCACGCCCGCGCCCCAGGCCGGGGACGGCGGCTTCGCCGACCTGGTCAAGTCGGCCATGACCGACATGAGTCAGCAGTCGCGCGCGGCCGAGACCCAGATGACCCAGGCCATCGCCGGCCAGGGCAATCTGATCGACGTCGTGACCGCGCTCAGTTCGGCCGAAGCGTCGTTGGAAACCGTG
The DNA here is from genome assembly GCF_023503965.1 of Brevundimonas albigilva. Lineage (GTDB taxonomy): Bacteria > Pseudomonadota > Alphaproteobacteria > Caulobacterales > Caulobacteraceae > Brevundimonas > Brevundimonas albigilva. Next base: position 1,807,405 of record NZ_CP097298.1, read on the forward strand.
ATCTCGGTTCGCGACCAGGTGATATCGGCCTACAAGGAAATCATGGCCATGCCGATCTGACGGCCGGCCAGACGGCCTCAGTCGTCCAGGCGCCCCATCAGGAACAGGGCGCCGACGGCGGTCAGGGCCCCCAGGGCGAAGGCGCTGATCACGGCGCCGGTGACGGCCGCGGTCGACAGGGTGATGGGACGCGCCTCGTACCATTCGACGATGTCGGCGTCGTCGAAGGCCTCGTCCTCGTGATCCTCGATGATGACGTCGGGGGCGGTCATGGGGGTGCTCCGTATTCCGTGTCGGTTCAATCCGTGCGCACGGCGACGGTTCCCGCGCAACCCCCGTCGTGACACGCAAGCGCCCATCCGCTAGGACGCGCGGCTCAGGTTTCAGACTTTCGAAGACGATCCCATGGCCGGCCATTCCAAGTTCAAGAACATCATGCACCGCAAGGGGCGGGCCGACGCGGCGCGCTCCAAGCTGTTCTCCAAGCTGTCGCGCGACATCACCGTGGCGGCAAAGTCGGGCCTGCCGGACCCGGCCATGAACCCGCGCCTGCGCCTGGCGGTAAATAACGCCAAGGCCGAGAGCCTGCCCAAGGACGTGATCCAGCGCGCCATCAACAAGGCGACCTCGGGCGACGCCGACACGATGGAGGAAATCCGCTACGAGGGCCGCGGCCCCGGCGGCGTCGGCGTCATCGTCGAAGCCCTGACCGACAACCGCAACCGCGCCGGTTCGAACATCCGGGCCGCCTTCTCCAAGAACGGCGGGGCGCTGGGCGAGATGAACTCGGTCGCCTTCATGTGGGACAAGGTCGGCAAGATCGTCTATCCGGCCGAGGCGGGCAGCGAGGACGCCGTGATGGAGGCCGCCATCGAGGCCGGCGCCCAGGACGTCGAGAGCGACCTGGAGAAGCCCGACATCTACGAGGACGCGCCCGGCCACACCATCTGGACCGCCTTTGAGGACCTGAACGAGGTGGCCGAGGCCATGTCCAAGGTGCTGGGCGACCCCAAGTCCACCGCCATCGTCTGGAAGCCCCAGTCCGAGGTGCCGGTCAGCGGCGACGCGGTCGGGACCCTGTTCAAGCTGCTGGACGCGCTGGACGCCGAGGACGACGTCTCGGCCGTCTATTCCAACGAGGACGTCTCGGACGAAGACGCGGCCAAGTACGCGGGGTGATTTCCGCGAGGGCGGCGGCCGTGATACGGTCGCTGCATGACCGTGCATGCGACCATCGCCCTGGACGAGGCCGTGAAGGCCAAGCTGGACGCCCTGGCGAACGCCCGACAGGCCCCGATCGGCGACATCGTCGCCATGGCGGTGTGGGACATGGCGGTGGAGGAAGAGGCGACGCCCTTTGCGTCCACAGACGAGGAAACGGCCTTTGAGGCCGCCGTGGACAAGGGTCTGAAGTCGCTGGAAGAAGGCCGCCTTCATCCGCAAGAGGACGTGGTCGCCGCCCTGGCCGCGCAACGCGCCGCCCGCAGGGGATGAGGGTCGATTGGTCGGACGAGGCGTTGCGGATCTGCTCGACGCCTACGCCTTCATCGCCGCCGACAATCCCTCGGCCGCCGAACGCGTTCAGGATCGTCTGGTCGAGGCGGCGCGCACTCTGCGCGACCTGCCCAATAGAGGCCGTGAAGGCCGCAAGCACGGCACGCGTGAACTGAAGGTTTCGGATACGCCCTATCTGATCGTCTACACGGTCGGCGGCGAGGCGGTCACAATCCTTCGCCTCTGGCACGGCGCGCGCAAACCGTTTGAATAGAGCGAGTCGTTCGCACGGAACCGGGCCGCGCGCCGGGCGTATCGAGGCTTCACCGTTGCGACCGGAGCGCCCCCGATGGACATCACCCAGCTGATCCTGGACGACCACGCCGAGCAGCGTCGGCTGTTCGCCATCATCGAACAGATCGACCCCAAGGACACGGACGCCCTGACGAAGGTCTGGAGCCGGCTGTTGGCCTTTCTGGACGTGCACGCCGAGGCCGAGGAACGGTTCTTCTATCCGCAGCTGCTGAAGCTGGGCGAAGGCGCCAACGACGCCGAGGACGGCACCGTCGAGGGCGAGACCGAGGACGCCATCGAGGACCACAACAAGCTGCGCGACGCCGTCAAGGCCGTGGCCGCGCACGCGGTCGGCTCCAAGGCGTGGTTCGAGGCGGTGGGCCAGGCCAATGTCGTCAACTCCAAACACATGGGCGAGGAAGAGCGCCAGGGTCTGACCGATTTCCGCATCAACGCGGACGTCGCCGTGCGCCACGACCTGGCGGTCCGGTTCGCGGCCTTCGAGGCCGAGCACATCACGGGCGTCAAGCCGGTGAACAAGGACCCGGAACACTACGTCGACGCGCACGCCTGAGACGATCCGTCCCCGGAACATCCGAAAAGCGCCGCCGTTGAAGGCGGATGAACCTGGAGAATCTTCCCGACGCCTTCCTGCCGATCCTGGGCGCCGTCGTCGCCGGCGGCGTGATCGGGCTGGAGCGCGAATGGCGCGGACGCGCGGCGGGGTTCCGCACCCACATCCTGGTCAGCCTGGCCTCGGCCCTGCTGATGCTGGCGGCCATGTCGCAGGCGGACTGGGCCTTCCGCGCCCTGCCGGACGAGAACATCGTCACCGATCCCACCCGCATGGCGCACGGGGTGCTGACCGGCATCGGCTTCCTGTGCGCGGGGGTGATCTTCCGCACCGGTTTTTCCATCCACGGCCTGACCACGGCGGCGTCGCTGTGGATCACCTCGGCCCTGGGGCTGCTGTTCGGGGCGGGCCTCTACGGCCTGGGGGCGGCGGGAACCGTGGTGACGGCGCTGATCCTGATCGGCCTGAGGCTGATCAGCCGCAACCTGCCCGCCCGCATCCTGGCGGACGTGGAGGTCGCCTGGGCGCGCGGGGACGAAGCGACGGGTCAGGCGGTCGTGGCGGCGGTGAAGACCGTGGACCCCGCGCCGCGATCGGACCGGCTGGAACTGGTCGACGAGGGGCGGCTGCAACGTCGCGCCTGGCGCCTGAAGGTGACGGCGGACGGCGATCTCCTGACGCTGGGCGAGGCGCTTCGCCGCCTGCCCGGGGTGGCGGCCTACCGGCTGGACCCGCGCGACGACTGACGGGTTCATTGCTCGCTAACCGTCTTTGGGGCATGAGGAACGGATGGCGAACGACTCCATCCGAATCCTGGGGCTGGACCCCGGCCTGCGGCGCACCGGATGGGGCGTGGTGGCGGCCGAGGGCGCGCGGCTGCGCTGGGTCGCCCACGGGGTGGTGACGCCGCCCGAGGCCGCGCCCTTCGCCGAACGGCTGGTGCACTTGCTGGACCATGTGGGGGCGATCTGCGCCGAACACGGCTGCGAGGAGGCGGCGGTCGAGGAGGTGTTCGTCAACGTCAATCCGGCCTCGACGCTGAAGCTGGGCCATGCGCGGGCGGCGGTGATGCTGGCGCCGGCCAAGGCGGGGCTGACGGTGGCGGAATATTCGCCGAACCTGATCAAGAAGGCGGTGGTCGGCGCCGGCCACGCCGACAAGAGCCAGATCGCCTTCATGGTCAAACGCCTGCTGCCCACCGCCGGAGACGTGAAGGCCGACGCCGCCGACGCCCTGGCCGTGGCCATCACCCACGCGCAGTTGAGGAAGCATCGGATCCTCGCCCGCATTGCGGGGGAGGCGGACCGCGAAGCGGTGGACGGGGCGAACCGAAGCACCATGCCTGAGGTCGCCCCATCCGTCACGACGCAAGGGCGTCGCGGTCCCCCTCCCCGTACCGCTTCGCTTCACGGGGAGGATCGCGTGATCGGGCGTCTGCGGGGCGTGCTGGCCGAGGTCGGAGAGGCGGACTGCCTGATCGACTGCGGCGGCGTGGGCTATGTGGCGTCGTGCGGGGCGCGCACCCTGGGCCGCCTGCCGGCGCCGGGCGACGAGGCGACCCTGCACATCCATTCGCAGTGGAGCGAGGACGCCGGGCCGCGCCTTTACGGCTTTCTGACCCGCGACGAGCGGCGGGCCTTCACCACCCTTCTGGCCATCCAGGGGGTCGGGCCCAAGGCGGCGCTGGCGGTGCTGGACGTCCTGCCGCCCGGCGAACTGGCGGGCGCGGTGGCGCGCGAGGACAAGGCGGCGGTGGCGCGCGCCAACGGCGTGGGACCCAAGCTGGCGCTGCGGATCGTCACCGAGCTGAAGGGCAAGCCGCTGGGCGAGGCGACCTTCGCCCCGAGCGCATCCGGCGTTCATGCCGAGGCGGCGCCCCCGCCGCCCTCGATAACGGGAGAAGCCGTGTCGGCCCTGCTGAGTCTGGGCGTGGTCGAGGTCAATGCGCGCCGGGCCGTGGACCAGGCCCTGATCCGCCTGGGCGAGGACGCCGACCTGTCCGCCGTGATCCGCGCGGCCCTGCAGGAGCTGGGGCGGTGAATTTTTATTCCCCGATCATCCCGGCGAAAGCCGGGACCCAGTGCTTTGGGCGCTCAGGTGCTGATTTGAGAACACCGAAAGGCGTCCCGCGTCTCGCGGTGCGAAAGAACTGGGTCCCGGCTTTCGCCGGGATGAGCGGAATTTCAATATGACCCGCGTCATCTCTCCAGAAGCAGAAACCGGCGAGCTTACGACCGCGCCCTGCGGCCCCAGACCCTGTCCGAATTCGTCGGCCAGTCGCAGGCCAAGGGCAACCTCAAGGTCTTCATCGACGCCGCGCGCGGTCGGGCCGAGGCGCTGGACCATGTGCTGCTGTTCGGACCGCCGGGCCTGGGCAAGACCACCCTGGCGCAGATCGTGTCGCGCGAACTGGGCGTCGGCTTTCGCGCCACGTCCGGGCCGATCCTGGCCAAGGCCGGCGATCTGGCGGCCATCCTGACCAATCTGGAGCCGCGCGACGTCCTGTTCATCGACGAGATCCATCGGCTGAGCCCCCAGGTGGAGGAGATCCTCTATCCGGCGATGGAGGACCATGTGCTGGACCTGATCATCGGCGAGGGGCCGTCGGCGCGCTCGGTGCGGATCGACCTTGCGCCCTTCACCCTGGTCGGGGCGACGACGCGGGCGGGCCTGCTGGCCACGCCGCTGCGCGACCGGTTCGGCATTCCGCTGCGGCTGGAATTCTACACGCCGGAGGAACTGTCGGCGGTGGTGCGCGGCGCGGCGCGCAAGATGGGCGCGGGCATCGACGAGGGCGGCGCGCGCGAGATCGCGACGCGGGCGCGGGGCACCCCGGATCGCCGGCCGGCTGCTGCGCCGGGTGCGCGATTTCGCCGACGCCGACGGCAGCGTGACCATCACCAAGGCGGTCGCCGCGCGCGCCCTGTCGCGGTTGGAGGTGGACGAGGCGGGCCTGGACAGCCTGGACCGGCGCTTCCTGAAGGCGCTGATCGAGAACTACGGCGGCGGTCCGGTCGGCATGGACACCCTGGCGGCGGCGATCGCCGAGGCGCGCGACGCCGTCGAGGACGTGATCGAACCCTATCTGCTGCAGCAGGGCTTCATCATGCGCACCCCGCGCGGGCGGATGGCCTGCGCGCGCGCCTACGCCCACCTGGGCCTGACCCCGCCGCCCCAGCCCCCGCCTTCGGGGGCCGTCGCCGCGCCGGACCTGTTCGACGAGCGCTGAGTTGCGCCGCCCGGCGATCGGTGCATCATCGGCGCATGGAGACGCCGCCGTCCCGCCTGGTCTTTCGGCTCCGCCCGCTGACGCTGGCGCTGGGCGCCGTCCTGATCGGGCTGATCGCCTTGGCCGGCTGGAACTGGTCGCGCCGGCCGCCCGCGCCGCCGGCCGAGCCGGCCCAGGCCCGCACCGCGCGCCAGGTGCGCGAACAGGCGGGACCGGCGGCCGAGCTGCGCCAGGCCGAGGCGGGCCAGAGGCGCGCGGTCTGCGGCTATATCGGGCGGACGCGCGGCGGGCCGGCGGTCGGCTTCGTCTCGACCCCCAACCGCATCCTGTTCAGCGACGATCCCCTGCCCAAGGAGTTCGCCGAGATGCGCGCCCGCTATTGCCCCGGCTTCATGCAGGGGCCTCCGCAGCCGCCGCCGATGCGCTAGACTGGCGCCATGAGCGACGATCTTCCTACCGCCGGCCGCTTCGACGGGCGCGACCACCTCTTGCCGGTGCGCGTCTATTACGAGGACACCGATTTCACCGGCCTGGTCTATCACGCTAACTATGTCCGCTATTTCGAGCGGGGGCGGTCGGACTTCCTGCGCGCCATCGGCGTGGGCCACGCCGACCTGCTGGCCGAGGACGAGCCGCTGGCCTTCGTGGTGTCGGAACTGAACATCAAATATCTGAAGCCCGCCCGCATCGACGACGCCCTGGTGGTGCGCACCGTCTATGAGTCGGTGAAGGGCGTGCGGCTGATCATCCGCCAGACGGTGGAGCGGGCCGGCCAGGTGCTGTGCCGCGCCGAGGTGGTCGCCGTCTGCATCCACCTGGACGGTCGGCCGCGTCGGCCGACGCGGGCCCTGGTCGAAAAAGTCACGCCGTGGCTGGCGGGCGATCGGGCGGCGGGCTAGGCAGGGAAGACGCGGAGAGACGCCATGACGCAATCGGATCGCCAGGTCGTGACCTTCACCGTCACGGCGTTCGTGCTGGGCCTGCTTTGCTGGGCTGGGCGGCGGCCTTGTCGGATGCCCGCACTACAAGGTGTGGGAGCGCAAGATGGCGGGCCAGGCCGAGCTTCAGTACCAGCAGGGCGCGCGTCAGGCCCTGATCGCCCAGGCCGCGGCCGAGGACGAGGCCGCGATCAAGCGCGCCGAGGCGGCGACCCGCCGGGTGCTGGGCTGGACCGATGCGGCCAGGCGCGGCTGCGCCGCCCTGGATCGGCCGGGCGACCGGGCCTGCGAGGAGCAGCTGCTGCGCGACGCCGCCACCTATTCCATCGCCAAGGAAGGCCACGAGGGCGTGATCATCAGCGTCGGCGCCCCGGTGTCGGTCGCGGTCGATCCCAACCGCCCCCGCGCGGCCGAGTAAGCTTTCCTTAACCGCGATGACGCCCCTGTCAGATGACGGGGCCCGCGTGCGCGTCTAGACCCCGCCACACAAAGGTCACGCCGCCTCGCTGGATAGGCGCGACTGTCCCGATTCCTGCCGGAGCGCCCGAATGACCCCGCCCGCCGACGCCTCCATGCTCAATCCGGTCGAGCTGTTCCTGACCGCCGACTGGGTGGTGAAAAGCGTGATGATCGGACTGGCGGCCGCCTCGCTCTGGTCGTGGACGATCATCATCGACAAGGCCGTGCGCTTCGCCCGGCTGAACCGCCAGGCCGACGACTTCGAAAAGGCGGTCCAATCGGGCCGGTCGCTGGAGGAGGTGGCCGCCCAGGCCGGGCCGAACCCCGAGCACGCCCTGCCGCGCATGCTGGTCATCGCCCTGTCGGACTGGCGCGAGGCGCGCCAGCGCGGGGCCATGAACGAACACCAGGGCGAACTGCTGATGACCCGCATCGACCGGGCCGCCGACAGCCTGATCGCGCGCGAGGGCCAGCGGATCGAAAGCGGCCTGGGCGTGCTGTCGATCGTCGCCACCGCCTCGCCCTTCATCGGCCTGTTCGGCACGGTGTGGGGGATCATGAACGCCTTCGACCGCATCGCGGCGGCCGGCAACACCAATCTGACCACGTGGCGCCGGCCATCGCCGAGGCCCTGTTCGCCACCGCCATCGGCCTGGGCGCGGCGATCCCCGCCTATATCGCCTACAACAAGTTCTCGATCGACGCGGGCAAGTTCACCGGCCGGCTGGAGAGCTTCGCCGACGACTTGCAGGCCGCCGTGGCGCGCCGGCTGGGGGCCCCGTCCGCGCCGCCGCCCCCGCCCGCGCCGCCGTCGGGCCTGAACCTGAACCGGAGCCTCTGACATGGCCCTGGGCGGAGGCGGCGCGGCCCGGCCGGGCCGGCGCGGCAGGCGGGGGCGCAAGGGCCCTCTGACCGAGATCAACGTCACGCCGCTGGTCGACGTGATGCTGGTGCTGCTGATCATCTTCATGATCTCGGCGCCCCTGCTGACGGTGGGCGTGCCCCTGGAGCTGCCGCAGACCGACGCCAGCGCGGTCGAGACGGACAATGAACCGCTGACGGTCTCGGTCGACCAGCAGGGGGCCATCTTCATCGGCGAGGGCGAGACCTCGTTCGACGACCTGGCCGCGCGGCTGCTGACCGAGGCGGGCGGGTCCGAACAGGCGACGCAGCGTCCGGTGTTCGTGCGCGCCGACGGCCGGGCGCCCTATCAGGCGGTGGCGCGCGTGATGGCGCGGCTCAGCGCCTCGGGCTTCACCAAGCTGAACCTGATCACCGACACCGCCCCCACGACCACCCCCGGTTCCGCCCCGGCGGCCGGAGGCTGACCTTGCGTCGTCCCAGCCCCGCGATCCTCGGCTCCATCGCCCTGCACGCCGGGGTGGTCGCGCTCGCCTTCGTGTCGTGGCCGCGCGAGCGCGACGCGCCCAAGCCGCTGGTCAATTCGGTGCCGGTCTCGATCGTGTCCGACGTCCAGATCGCCGCCGCTCCGGCCGACAACCCCCAGCCGGAGCCCTCGCCCGACGATGCGGCGACCGCGCCGATCAGCGCCCCGGAAGAGCCGACGCCTCCGGCTCCGGACCCGACGCCGCCGCCGCCCGCGCCGTCGCCGCAGCCGCGTCCGGCCCCGCGTCCGACGCCGTCCCCGCCGCGCCCCACGCCGCCCCGGCCGACCCCGCCCCAGCCTCGGCCGCCGGAAAAGGCGCGCCCCACGCCGCCGCGCCCCGATCCGACGCCCCCGCGCCCCGCGCCCAGGCGCGAGGAGCCCAGCCTTGACCTGGACGCCCTGGCCGGCCCGACGCGCCCGACCAACAACCGCGGCCGCCCGGCGACCGGCCAACAGGGCGCCGGTCAGGCCAGTCAGGCGACGGGTCCGCAAGTCACGGCCATCTTCAACCAGGTCTATCCGAACTGGAACCTGCCCTGCGACATCCCCGGCGCGGACCAGTTGCGCATCCAGGTCGATCTGACGCTGTCGGCGGACGGTCGGATCACGCGCGGCCCGACCCTGGTCAGTCCGCAGTCCAGCGCGGTCTATCGCGCCGCGGCCGATGGGGCGCTCAGAGCGCTGCGCCAGACCGCGCCGTTCGACGTGCCGGAGGGGTTCCCGGCGGAGCCTATCGCCCGACCTTCAACACTGAGCGCGCCTGCCGGAACCGCTGATCAGCGGGTGTCGGCGATCAGATGGAGGGCCGCTCGCCCGCCCTTGACGGCGTCCGGCGAAAGGCGGCGGTCAAAGGTCGCCAGAAGGCCGCCGTTCGAGACCGCCAAGGCCAGCAGATAAGCATCCGTGATTTGTTCAGGTGCGGTCAGGGCCGACGGGTTGAACAGCCGGCCGTTCGCCAGACTGACCGTATCGGGCCAGAAGACGTGTCCTCGCATGTCGCGCAGAAGGTCGAGGATTCGAAGCACTTCGGACGGAGGGCCGACCGGATTGCGATAGCGGTTGCTGCCGACGATCCGGACCAAACCGTTCTCGGTGATCGGACAGGTCGCCCAGGAAGCGACGGCCTCGCGATGAAACCAGGCATTCGCCGGATCGTGAAAGACGTGACGCGGATCGACCAGGGCGATCAGCACGTTGACGTCCAGCAAATAGGTCAAGGCAGTTCGTCGCGCAGCGCGTTGACGTCTTCCAATGTGACCATCGGTCCCGGCCGATCGGGCAGAAGAGGGACGCCATTGCGGAAACGGGTCGTCGTCGGTCGTTTTTGCAACGTCTGTCGCGCAAGTTCGGACAGGACTTCCCCGACTGTGCGGTCTTGATGCGCCGCGATGGCCCTCGCGGCGTTCAGCACGTCGTCGTCGATGGCCAGGGTGGTGCGCATGGGGCGAATATAATGCATCACGCATCACGCATCAACGTGACGACCTCGTCCGCAAAGTCGCCCCATTCGCCGTGAAGCTGGCGATTACGGCCGGGCCCGGCGATAAGGGCCGTCGAGCCTTTGACGATCGGGAGCCCATCATGCGTCTGAACCCCCTGCTGGCGTCCGCCGCGGCCCTGGCGCTGGCGGCGTCTGGCCTGTCCCAGGCCCAGGCTTCCGGACAAACCCCCGGCCAGCCGGCGCAGACCGGCGCGCCTGTGGAGGTCGAGATCGATCAGGGCGTGCTTCGTCCCTTCCAGATCGCCATCGTGCCCTTCACCGGCGAACGGGGCCGCGACATCTCGGACGTGGTCAGCGGCAATCTGCGCCGCTCGGGCTTCTTCGAGCCGATGAACCCCGCCGGCTTCATCGAGACGGGCCTGACCCTGGCCAATGCGCCGAACTTTCCGCAATGGACCCAGATCGGCGCCCAGGCCGTGCTGTACGGCGGCGTGACGACGCGGGCCGACAACCGGCTGGACGTCGGTTTCCGGCTCTATGATCCCTATCGCCAGTGCCAGCTGGTCAGCTACCAGTTCACCGCCACGCCGGAGCAGTACCGCCGCATCGCGCACAAGATCTCGGACATGATCTACCAGCGCATGACCGGCGAGCCCGGCTTCTTCGACACCCGGGTCATCTTCGTGTCCGAGGAAGGCGACGCGCTGAACCGCAAGAACCGCCTGACCATCGTGGACCAGGACGGCTATCAGCCGGTGTTCCTGACCCAGGGCGACGAGGATCATGTCGCCCCGCTTCTCGGCCTCGCAGCCGGACGAGGTCACCTATGTGGCGCTGGGCAAGGACTACAGCCGCATCTATCTGTACAACCTGACCACCGGCCGGCGGGAATCGCTGGGCGAGTTCGACGGCCAGGTGCTGGCGCCGCGCTTTTCCAACGACGGCAACAAGGTCGCCTTCTCGATCATCCGGGGCGGCAACACCGACATCTATGTGATGGACCTGCGCAGCCGGCAGCTGTCGCGCCTGACGTCCGATCCGGGCATCGACACCTCGCCGTCGTTCAGCCCCGACGGGTCTATGATCGTCTTCAACTCGGACCGGTCGGGTTCGCCGCGCCTCTATGTCATGCGCGCCGACGGATCGGGCCAGCGGCCGATCAGCCGGGGCGGCGGCAGCTACACCGCCCCGTCGTGGAGCCCGCGCGGCGACCTGATCGCCTTCACCAAACAGTCCGGCGGCCGCTTCTCCACCGGCGTGATGGACGCCAACGGCGGCAACGAGCGCATCCTGTCGTCCAGCTATTTCGAGGAAGGCCCCAGCTGGGCCCCCAACGGCCGCTATGTGATGTTCGCGCGCCAGACGCGCGGCGGCGACACCCGGCTGTGGACGGTGGACCTGTCGGGACGGGTAGTCGCTCAGGCGGGCTATAACGGGCGCGGCACCGATCCGGCCTGGTCGCCGCTGCTGGACGCGCCGGCGGACAACATCGGCATCGGCCAAGGTCCGGACAGCTGCCCGTCCTGATCTCGCCGCACGGCGTTCGGCCGGAAGCGGAGCCTTTCGGCTCAACACTGCGTTATCGCGACTGGCGCCGCAAAAGCGCCCGGCGCAAGACTTACGGCCACGCTTGAGGCCGCCGTCCTCAGAACAGAACTCCCAGGAGACGACCCGATGAAATCCTCCAAACTGATGACCCTGGCCCTGGTGGGCTGCGCCGTCGCCGCCATGGCCGCCTGCACGCGTCGCCCGGTCGAGGGCGCGGTGCCGACCGGCCGGAGACCCAGGTCCCCGCCGGCCCCGCCTATCCGACCGCCCCGACCGGTCCCGTCACCGGCGGCCAGGTGGGCTCGGCCATTCCGGGCTCGGAACAGGACTTCGTCGTCAACGTCGGCGACCGCATCTACTTCGACCTGGACAGCACCGAGGTCCGGCCCGAGGCCATGCCGCGCCTGGACGCCCAGGCCCAGTGGCTGATGCGCTATCCGGCGGTCACCGTCCGCATCGAGGGCAACGCCGACGAACGCGGCACCCGCGAGTACAACCTGGCCCTGGGCGCGCGCCGGGCCGAGGCGGTGCGGTCCTATCTGGTCAATCGCGGCGTGCCCGCCGGCCGCATCGACACCATCAGCTTCGGCAAGGAACGCCCGATCGCCGAGGGTTCGAACGAGGAGGCCTGGGCCCGCAACCGCAACGCCCACACCGCGGTGGTCTCCGGCGCCCAGCGCTGAGACGCCTCGACAGGATCTGAACGGAGGCGTCGGCCCAGGCCGGCGCCTCTTTTCTTTGGCCGCCGTCATCCTCTAGGTAGGGCTTGGGCAGCCAGGGGGATCGGCGCGTGGACATCGAAGGGGCCGGCGGCGCCATCACCGGGGGACTGGTCGCCGGTGCGATCGAGAAGCCGACCGGCAAGGCCGGCGAGGGCCATCACGGCGTCTGCAGCGACTGCGGCGCCGGGGTCAGCGGCAACTTCTGCTCCAACTGCGGACAGTCGACCCATTCGCATCGCACCCTGCTGCATCTGGGCGAGGAGCTGCTGCACGGGGTGATGCATTTCGACGGCCGCATCTGGCGCACCCTGCCGCTGCTGGCCTTCAACCCCGGGCGTCTGACGCGGGAGTGGGTGCAGGGCCGGCGCACGCGTTACGTCTCGCCGCTGGCGATCTTCCTGTTCACCCTGTTCGTCATGTTCTTCGCCTTGAGCTTCGCGCCGCACAAGGCGCCGGCGGACATCCTGCCCGACCAGATCGCGGGCCAGAGAACGGCCGTCGCCGAGGTCCAGGCCAACCTCGATCGGGTGAAAGCCGAACACGCCGCCGATCCCGACCCGGTCGCCGCGCGCGCGCTTCAGATCGCCGAGCAGGTGGTGGTCCGCGAGCGGGCCAAGCTGGCCCAGCTGGAGCGTGAGCTGCGCGACGGCCGGGCCGACGGCCTGACGCCGGGCAGCTGGCAGGCCAGCCTCAAGGACATGGCGGCCGGGGACGCCGAGGGCGCCAAGACCGCAGGCCACGACGCCAAGGCGGAAGGCCACGGCATGGGCGCCACCATCGTCAAGAAGCTGCAGAACCCGGACCTGGCGCTCTACAAACTGCAGCAGACGCTGTACAAATTCGCCTTCCTGCTGGTGCCGCTGTCGATCCCGTTCGTGGCGTCGCTGTTCCTCTGGAAGCGGGGGTTCACCCTCTACGACCACGGGGTTTTCGTCCTGTATTCCCTGACCTTCATGGCGATGCTGCTGATGGTCATGGTGGTGGCGGCGACCCTGTCGCGGACGCTGGGCGGGATCGTCATCCCCCTGGGGGTGCTGGCCGTGCCCGTGCACATGTTCGCCCAGATGAAGGGCGCCTACGGGCTGAGCATCTTCTCCGCCCTGTGGCGGACGCTGCTGCTGATGGTCTTCTGCACGATCATCATCGCCCTGTTCGTGACGGCCATCGTCTATATGGGCCTGGGGCATTGAGACGCCGCTGACGCCTTGCGGCGGCCCCAAATCGGTGGAACCTAGCAGCCATGACGCTCAAGCTCCCTCGCTCCCGCCGCCTCCGCGCCGTTTCCGCCGCCGCGCTCGGCCTGTCCCTGATCGCCGGCGCGCTGACCGCCGGCGGCGCCGTCGCCTGGCAGGCCCAGCCCAACATCATGGAGCGGACCCAGTGGGACAACCGGCGCCTGGAGCAGCTGGACCGCAACGTCCGCCGGCTGGAGCGGGCCCTGACCCAGAGGAACGCCGCCGGCCAGCCGGTGCTGGTCGAACCCGATCCCGAAGTGGTGGCGCTTCAGGGCCGCGTCGACCTGATGGACCGGCGTCTGTCCGACATCGAGGCCACGGTGCGGCGCATCAACGCCGACAACGAGCGCCTGACCTTCCAGCTGGACGAATCCCAGCGCGACAACACCGCCCTTCGTTCGCGACTGACGGACGCGGAGACGCGGCTGCAGAAGCTGGAGACCCAGGCCGAGCTGAACGCCCCCATCGTCGCGGACTCGCCGACCGGCGACGCGGGTCGCGACCTGGCGGCGGCCGTGACCCTGCTGGGGCAGGATCGCCCCCGGGGCGCGCGGGCGCTGGAAACCCTGGTCGCCGCCTGGCCCGACACGCCCCAGGCGCGCGAGGCCAACTCCCGCCTGGGCGACCTGCGCGTGTCGGCGAACGACAAGGCCGGCGCCGTGCCCTATTACGCCGCCGCCCTGAAGGACTGGCCCCGCATCGGCTGGGCCGCGGAGACGACTCTGAAGCTGGCCGACGCCCTGATCGCCACCGACCGCAAGACGCAGGGGTGCGCCGCCCTGTCCGAGTTCAACCGTCGCTACGCCGAGACGGCCTCGGCCACGCTGAAGACGCGGGCGGGCCAGATGCGAACCGCCGCCGGTTGCAGCTGAGCGATCCCGTCCGGGAGGGTCGCGACGCCCTGGCCGCGCGCGTGGCCGGGCGGCTGGACCGCCGGCTGTCCAAGGCCGATCCCGCGCCCGTCGCCCTGGCCCTGTCCGGCGGCGGGGATTCCCTGGCGCTGCTGCTGACGGCGGCGGCGTGGGCGAGGGCGCACGGGCGGCCGCTGCTGGCCCTGACGGTCGATCACCGCCTGCAAGCCGAAAGCGCCGGCTGGAGCCGCTTCGCGTCCGAGGCCGCACGCGCGGCCGGCGCCGACTGGCGCGGCCTGGCCTGGGACGGACCCAAGCCCGCGCGGGGTCTGACGGCGGCGGCGCGCGCGGCGCGTCACCGCCTGATCGCCGACGCCGCGCGCGAGGCGGGGGCGCGCGTCGTCCTGACCGGCCACACGCCGACGACATCGACATCGCCGAGGCCGACTGGATGCGCGACAGGGGCGCGACCCTGGGGCGGCTGCGCGACTGGTCGCCGTCGCCCGCCTGGCCCGAGGGTCGCGGCCTGATGCTGATGCGGCCGCTGCTGGCCGAGCGGCGCGGCGCCCTGCGCGCCTGGCTGGCCGCACAGGGCGCGCGCTGGATCGAGGATCCCGCCAACGGCGATCCCCGCTTCGGCCGCAGCCGGGCCCGGCTGGCGCTGGCGGGGGATGCGCCCGCCCCGAACCCTTCCCGTCCCGAGGGCCGGAGCGAGGGCGTGACGCAGTCCCGCATCGTGGTGGAGGAAGAGGGCGTGCTGGGGCTGGACCGAACCGTGGGCGCGCGAAGCCTGGCCGCCGCCCTGGTCTGCGTCGGCGGCGGGGCGACGCCGCCCCGCGGCGAACGGCTGGCGGCCCTGCTGGATCGACTGCGCGACGGCGAGGACCTGGCCGCGACCCTGGCGGGAACCCGCATCGAGGCGCGCGGCGACCGCGTTCGGCTGATGCGCGAGCCGGGCGAACTGCGGCGACGCCCCGTCGCGCCGGTTCGGCTCTCGCCCGGCCGCGAGGCGGTCTGGGACGGACGGTTCGCGTTCCGCACGGACCAGCCGGGGTGGCGGGTGGAGGCGGCGCTGGGCCGACTGGGGGCGCTGACGGACGCCGACCGGACGCGGATCGACCGGATGCCGCCGGCGGCGCGGGGCGCCTGTCCGGTCCTGATGCGGGACGACGGGATCGGGCCGGTTCTTGCAGACCCGGCCGTCGCCAGGCGCGATCTCGTCCCGGAACGGCTCGCCCTGGCGCTGGACCAAACGACGCATGAAGACGATCTGACCCGCGCCCGATGGCGTAACGCCGTGGAACGACCTATTTTCACGGACATGACATTCAGACCGGCGGCCCAGGACGGGGCGTCGGACGACCGAGGACACTCATGAACCTTCGCAATCTGGCGATCACCAGCATGATCCTTCTGGGGATGCTGGCCCTCTACGCCTTCGTGTCGCAGGGCGGCGCCATGTCCGGCGCGGCCGCGCCCGGCGGCACGGGCCGTCCCGAGGCGGTGACCTATTCCCAGCTGCTGCAACAGGTGCAGGCCGGCCAGGTCAAGGAGGCCACCATCCGCGGCGAGGACGTCACCGGCGTCTACAAGGACGATCGCCGCTTCACCTCCGTGACCGTGACGCCCAGCACCCAGCTGGTCGACGCCATGATGGCCGCCGGCGTCAACGTCGACGCCAAGAGCACCCGGCAGTCCTGGTGGGCCAGCCTGCTGATCGGCATCCTGCCCATCGCCCTGCTGGTCGGGGTGTGGATCTTCTTCATGCGCCAGATGCAGGGCGGGGCGCGCGGGGCCATGGGCTTCGGCAAGTCCAAGGCCAAGCTGCTGACCGAGCACAAGGGCAGGAAGACCTTCGACGACGTCGCCGGCGTGGACGAGGCCAAGGAGGAGCTGACCGAGGTGGTCGAGTTCCTGAAGGACCCGGCAAGTTCCAGCGCCTGGGCGGCAAGATCCCCAAGGGCGCCCTGCTGGTCGGCCCTCCCGGCACCGGCAAAACGCTGCTGGCGCGCGCCGTGGCGGGCGAGGCGGGCGTGCCCTTCTTCTCCATCTCGGGCTCTGACTTCGTGGAGATGTTCGTCGGCGTCGGCGCCAGCCGCGTGCGCGACATGTTCGAACAGGCCAAGAAGAACGCGCCCTGCATCATCTTCATCGACGAGATCGACGCCGTCGGCCGCCACCGCGGCGCGGGCCTGGGCGGCGGCAACGACGAGCGCGAGCAGACGCTGAACCAGCTGCTGGTCGAGATGGACGGCTTCGAGGCGTCCGAGAACATCATCCTGATCGCCGCCACCAACCGCCCCGACGTGCTGGACCCGGCCCTGCTGCGTCCCGGCCGCTTCGACCGCCAGGTGGTGGTGCCCAACCCCGACGTCTCGGGCCGCGAACGCATCCTGCGCGTCCACATGAAGGACGTGCCCCTGGCCGCCGACGTCAATGTGAAGACCATCGCGCGCGGCACGCCCGGCTTCTCCGGCGCCGACCTGGCCAATCTGGTCAACGAGGCGGCCCTGACGGCGGCGCGCAAGGACCGGCGCATGGTCACGCACCGCGACTTCGAGGACGCCAAGGACAAGGTGCTGATGGGCTCGGAGCGTCGCTCGATGGCGATGAACGAGGAAGAGAAGCGCCTGACCGCCTATCACGAGGCCGGCCACGCCATCGTCGCCATGAACGTCAAGATGGCCGACCCCGTCCACAAGGCGACCATCGTCCCGCGGGGCCGCGCCCTGGGCATGGTGATGCAGCTGCCGGAAGGCGACCGCTATTCGATGAAGTACCAGCAGATGATCGACCGCATCGCCATCATGGCCGGCGGCCGGGTGGCCGAGGAGCTGATCTTCGGGCCGGAGAACATCACCTCGGGCGCATCGTCCGACATCGAGCAGGCCACCAAGCTGGCCCGCGCCATGGTGACGCGCTGGGGCTTCTCCGAGAAGCTGGGCACGGTGGCTTACGGCGAGAACCAGGAAGAGGTCTTCCTGGGCCATTCGGTGGCGCGCAGCCAGAACATCTCGGAAGAGACGGCCCGCACCATCGACGAGGAGGTCCGCCGCCTGGTCACCTCCGGCTGGGACGAGGCGCGCCGCATCCTGACCGACAAGGCCCAGGACCACGAGGCCCTGTCGCAGGCCCTGCTGGAATACGAGACCCTTTCGGGCGAGGAGATCAAGGACCTGCTGGAGAAGGGCGTCGCGCCGAACCGCGACGAGAACAACTTCCCCAACGCCGGGCCTTCGGTCTCGGTGCCGGTCACGCCGGTGTCGGACGGGACCGACATCGAGGTCCCCGCGCCCAGGCCCGCCTCGACCAGCGTGCCCACGGTCCACTGATCCCGGGACAGACCCCAAAACAGGAAGACCCGCCGGAGCAGACGCCCGGCGGGTTTTTCTTTGCGCGGCGCCCGCCTGAGCGTCCGCAAGCGAACTAGTTTGCATTGCAGACTAGTCTGTGAGATACGGCCTTATCCACAATGGGAGGGGTCGCCATGACGGCATCCGAAATCGATCGATCCGAGCGCCTTCACGGGCTCGACGGGCTGCGGGGCGCGGCCCTGATGCTGGGGGTGGTGCTGCACGCCGCCATGTCCTTCTTTCCGACGCAGATCTGGATCGTCGGCGACGACCAGCGCTCGGCCTGGGCCAGCGGCCTGTTCTTCGTCATCCACGTCTTCCGCATGACGACGTTCTTCCTGATCGCCGGCCTGTTCGCCCACATGATGCTGGCCCGCCGGGGGACGTGGGGCTTCGTGAAGAACCGAACGGTCCGCATCGCCGCGCCGCTGGCCGTGTTCTGGGGCGTGGTGCTGATGGCCATCGTCGCGGTCCTGATCTGGAACGCGAGCCTGCAGGGGATGACGGCGGCCGAGGCCCCGCCCCCGCCGACCTACGACTGGACCAACATCCCGCTGACCCATCTGTGGTTCCTGTGGGTCCTGCTGATCCTTTATGCGGCCCTGGTGATCCTCCGCGCGCCGTTCGCAGCCCTGGACCGCGACGGCGCCTGGGGCCGATCGGTCGATCGGCTGACGGCGGGCCTGATCGGTCCCTGGGGACCGTTCGTGCTGGGCGCCCCCTGGCGGTCGCCCTGTGGCTGCAGCCCGACTGGATCGCCTTCTTCGGCGTGCCGACGCCGGACGCGGGCCTGGTTCCGAACACCCCGGCCCTGGTCGGTTTCGGCCTGGCCTTCGGCTTCGGCGCCCTGCTGGATCGCCGCCGTGACCTGCTGGGCCGGATCCAGGCGTGGGGACCGGCCTATCTGGGACTGGCGGCCGGCGCCGGCGCCACGGCCCTGATGCTGGCCGGCGGTCCCGATCCGCACCTGGCTCCGATGACCGATCCGGCGACCAAGGCGATGACGGCGGCGGCGTTCGGCGTGGCGATTTACGCCTCGGCCTTCGCCGCCGTGGGCCTGGCGCTGCGGTTCTGGTCGGGGCGCAGCGCTGTGCGTCGCTATCTGGCCGACGCGTCCTACTGGATCTACATCGTCCACCTGCCGCTGGTGATGGCGGCCCAGGTGCTGGTGCAGGACTGGAGCGCGCCGTGGTGGGCCAAGCTGGCGCTGGTGGTCGCGGGCGTCTCGGGCCTCAGCCTGGCCAGCTACGAGCTGCTGATCCGCCACACCGTCATGGGGCGCTGGCTGAACGGGCGGCGCGTGCCGTGGCGGCGCCCGGCGCCGGCCGCCCTCGTCCCCGCCGAATAGCTTGCCAACCCGGCCGGCGGCGTCCATCCGGAAAGCGCCGCCGGCCGCACAGGATTCTCTCGATGACCGACAAGTCCCGCAGCACGCCCGAAGCCGACCTGGCCTTCCTGCGCTCCATCGTCCAGGGCGGGAACAATCCCAAGGCCGCCCTGACCCTGGGCGTGGCCTATCTGGCCGGGGGGCTGCTTTACGGGCTGCAATGCCTGTTCCACATCGGCCAGGTCTGGGGCGTGATCCGTTGGCCCGACCTGGCCAACCTGGCCTTCGTCGTCGCCATCACCGTCGCCTTCTTCATCGTGCTGATGTGGGCGGTGCGCGAGGACCGCAAGGCCGGAACCGCCGGACCGATCGTGACCCGGACGTTGAACGCGGCCTTCAGCGGCGCGGGCATGGCCAATCTGGCGATCGTGATCGTCTTCGGCTTCGGCGCGCGTCGCGACCAGGATTTCGCGGTCTGGCTCTATTATCCGTCGATGATCTTCGCCCTTCAGTCCGCCGCCTGGTTCGTGGCGTGGAACCTGAAGAAGAAGGGCTGGATGCTGGCGACCTCGCTGGGCGGCTGGGCGACGGCGGTGGCCCTGGGGCTGCTGGTGCGCGAGTCCGTGACCTACCTCTACGTCTGCACCGCCGCCCTGTTCCTGCTGTTCGCCGGGCCGGGCTGGATCATGACGCGCGACGCCCTGCGCAAGCGCCAGATCGAAGCGGACGTCGCCTGATCCGATGAGCCTGGAGCAACTCGGCAAGATCGACGAGGTCATCCACGGCCGGATGCGGCTGGGGATCATGGTCTATCTGGCCGACGCCGAGGCGGCGGACTTCACCGAACTGAAGACCGTTCTGGAGGCGACCCAGGGCAATCTGTCGGTTCACCTCAAGAAGCTGGAGGAGGCCGGCTACGTCGCCATCGCCAAGAGCTTCGTCAACAACAAGCCCCTGACCCGCGTGTCGATCACCCCGGCCGGCCGGACCGCCTTCGCCGCCTATCTCGACGCCATCGGCGCCCTGATCGGGCGGTCCTGAGGGCTCAGGGGTCGACCGGGCCTTCCGGGTCCTCGATCATCACCGGCGTCAGGCTGCGTTCGGCGCCGGACGGATCGGTCCAGGCGATGGTGCGACCCTCGACCAGGCCGATCAGGCCCGCGCCCACATGGGACAGGACCGATACCTTGCCCGCGTCGATGTCCGCCTCGTGCGGCAGGACGATCTGGATGCGGGCGTCTGGGGCGACCGGCCGTCCACATAGTGCAGCCAGCGGTGAAGCGGCGCCGCGCCGGCCGGCCGCTCGCCGGGCTCGCACACGATGGCGCGATCCAACTCCTGCTGAAGAAGGCCGGCGACCCCCTCGGCGGGCATGTCGCCGACGAGGCGGGACAGGGTCTGGTGATCCTCGACGCTGAGGAAGACGTCGGGACGCGCGGGCGTGGCCGGGGAAGCGGTGGAAGTCATGATGAATCTCGCGGATCGCCGGGCGCGCGCACGGCGCCGGGCGGAAGATGGAAGCGTCAGGGGGTTCAGGTCGTCGCCCGGAACGGGGCGAAAGGCGCGCGGCCGTTCCGGGTCAGACGCCTGCGACGAGACGTCCCGCGTGGGAAAGGCGTCGAGCCTGGCTGACGAAGCGAGCGATCACAGCTAGAGGCTGGTCCCATGCCGCACGAAAGTCAAACCGCCGCGCCGTCCATGACGCCGCAGGTCATGGGGATCGTCAACGTCACCCCCGACAGCTTTTCCGACGGCGGACGCTGGGCCTCGGCGGAGCGGGCGATCGACCATGCGATGCGGCTGGTCGAGCAGGGGGCCGACGTGTTGGACATCGGCGGCGAGAGCACGCGGCCGGGCGCGCGGCCCGTGGCAGGGGCCGAGGAGATCGACCGCACGGCGCCGGTGATCGCGGGCCTGCGGGCGCGCTGGGACGGGCCGATCAGCATCGACACCATGAAGCCCGAGGTCGCCCGCGCCGCCGTCGCGGCCGGGGCGGGGATGTGGAACGACGTCAGCGCGCTGACCCACGCGCCGGACAGCCTGGCGACCGCGGCCGTCCTGGGTTGCGAGGTGGTGCTGATGCACATGAAGGGCGAGCCGCGCACCATGCAGGCCGATCCGCGATACGACGACGTGGCGCGAGAGGTGCGCGACCATCTGGCCGCGCGGGCCGAGGCGGCGATGGCGGCGGGCGTGGCGCGCGACAGGATCTGGCTGGATCCCGGCATCGGCTTCGGCAAGACGGCGGCGCACAACCTGACCCTGACGGCGCGGCTGGAGATGCTGACCGCCCTGGGATTTCCCGTCCTCTACGCCGCCAGCCGCAAGCGCACGATCCAGGCGATCGACCCGACGGCGACCGAGGCGGCCGACCGGCTGGGCGGCTCCCTGGCCCTGGCGCTTGAGGGGGTCCGCCGCGGCGCGCGCATGGTGCGGGTCCACGACGTGCGCGAGACGGTCCAGGCGCTGAAGGTCCAGAGGGCCGTGGCGGCCGCCGCCCGCCGGGTGTAGGGGGCGGAAAACCCTCCTGCAGAGCGCGTCATGCCCCTGAACCCCTATGTGACGCCGATCCTGCTGCTGGTCGTGTCCAACGCCTTCATGACCTATGCCTGGTACGGGCACCTGAAGGGCGATCCAAAGCCGCTGTGGTTCGCCGTCCTTGCCAGCTGGGGGGTGGCCTTCTTCGAATACTGGTTCGCCGTGCCCGCCAACCGCATCGGCCATCAGGTCTATTCCGCGGCTGAGCTGAAGACGATGCAGGAGGTGATAACCCTGGCCGTCTTCGCTGGGTTCTCGGTGCTGTACCTGGGCGAGAAGCTGACGGTGAACCACCTGATCGGCTTCGGCTTCATCGCCGTGGGGGCGTTCTTCATCTTCAAGGGCCCCCTGCATTAGAAACCCGCGCTTGCCCCCGGCGCCGGCTTGTCCCACATGGGCGCCATGTCCTGGATATTCTCGATCAATCCGTGGCTGACGCTGGTCGTCGCCGGCCTTCTGGAAGTGCTGTGGGCCTCGGGTCTGAAGTCGGTCGGCCCGCAGAGGCCGCTGACGTCGCTGGGGGTGCTGGTCGCGCTGGCGGGCAGCATGGTCCTGCTGTGGGCGGCGACGCAGAAGCTGCCGATCGGCACGGCCTATGCGGTCTGGACCGGTATCGGCGCGGTGGGCGCGGCCCTGGTCGGGATCGTCGTCTATGGCGAGCCGGCGACGGCGGTGCGGGCGGTCTGCATCCTGCTGATCGTGGCCGGCATCGTCGGCCTGAAACTGTTTTCGGGCGCGCATTGATGGGCGCGGACGGCGATGGCGGACCACCCGCTCAAGCAGACGCCCGCCGCGCGGGCGGCGATAGCGAAACGACCGCTCAAGCAGACGCCCGCCGCGCGGGCGGCGATAGCGGAAAAAGAATGGGCCGGGTCCTGATACTGGCGGGGTCGGACTCCGGCGGCGGCGCCGGGATCCAGGCCGACATCAAGGCCGTGACGATGATGGGCGGCTACGCGGCCACGGCTCTCACCGCGATCACGGTGCAGAACACCCTGGGGGTCCACGGCGTCCATCCGCTGCCGCTGGACCTGATCGCGGCCCAGGCGCGCGCGGTGCTGGACGACATCGGGACCGACGCGGTCAAGACGGGAATGCTCGGCTCGGTCGAGGTGGTGGAGACGGTCGCCGCCCTGCTGGACCAGGCGCAGGCCCCCGCCGTGGTCGATCCGGTCATGGTGGCCAAGGGCGGGCGGCCCTGTTGCCCGATGCGGCGGTCGAGGCGGTGAAGGCGCTGATGATCCCGCGCGCCGCCCTGCTGACCCCGAACGCGCCCGAGGCCGAGGCCCTGACGGGTCTGGCGGTGCAGGACCTGGACGGCCAGCGGCGGGCGGGCGAGGCCTTGCTGAGGCTGGGCGCCCGGGCCGTGCTGATGAAGGGCGGCCACGTTCCCGGACCGGCGGTGATCGACGTGCTGATGACGGCGGACGGCGAGACGGTGCTGGAGGCCGAGCGGATCGACACCCGCCACACCCACGGCACCGGCTGCACCCTGGCCAGCGCCTGCGCGGCGGGCCTGGCCCTGGGCCGCCCGCTGGAGGTCGCGGTCGCCCAGGCCTGGGCCTATGTCGGCGAGGCGATCCGCCGCGCCCCCGGCCTGGGCGGCGGGCACGGCCCCTGGACCACGGCTGGCCCGTCAGGAACTGACCCCGGACCCGGCTCAGGCGTGGGGCTGGGCCAGGACGACCAGATTGCCGTCGGGATCGCGCAACCGCAGGATCGACGTGTAGTCGGCCGCCTCGATCTCGCCCACGGCCAGCCCGGCCGCGGCCAGCCGGTCGCGCTCGGCCCGGATGTCCTCGACGATCAGGGTCAGGGTTCCGCGGCCGGCATCCTCCGGCTTCTGGAACAGCTGCAGCCCGCCGTCGCCGCAATCCCATTCCAGCAGGCCTTCCATCGGTCGCCGGTCGGCCTCGCGCCCGAACACGGCGGCGAACCAGCGCGCGGCGTCGGGCAGCGCCTTGCAGGACAGATTGGCGTAGATGGCGGCGATGGGCATGGCGGGCTCGCGGGAAAGGTTGTTCCTGAACGGGACGGGCCGCTAAGGGATGCGCATGAGCCGCGCCGAATCGTCAGCCCTGACCGACCGTCTGGTGGAGATCGTGCGCCGGGACGCCGGATTGATGCAGGTTCTGACGACCGTGCGCGGGCTGGACCTGCCCGACTGGCGCATCGTGTCGGGCGCCGTCTATCAGTCGGTCTGGAACGCCCTGACCGGCCGGCCCGCCGGCTATGGCATCAAGGACTACGACCTGGCCTATTTCGATGCGTCCGACCTGTCCTATGAAGCGGAGGACATCGTGATCCGGCGCGTCGCCGCCGCCTTCGACGAGCCCTTCAGAAGTCAGGTCGAGGTCCGCAACCAGGCGCGCGTCCACCTGTGGTTCCAGGACCGCTTCGGCGAACCCTATGCGCCGCTGGGATCGACGGACCAGGCGCTGGACCGGTTCGTGGCCCCGGCCTTCGCGGTGGGCGTGCGGCTGGAGGCTGACGACCGCCTCACGGTCGCGGCGCCATTCGGGCTCGAGGACGTCTTCGCCCTGACCCTGCGCCCCAATCCGGATCGCCCCCTGGCCAGGGGGTGGACCCGCGCCATCGACAACGCCCGCGCCCGCTGGCCCGAGCTGACGGTGATCGCGGCCTAGGGGCTGACGCCGTCTTCCAGTTGAAGCTCGGGCGCGGCGGCGGTCAGGGCGGCGCCCAGGGGCAGGTGCAGGATGAAGGCGGCGCCCTTGCCCGGTTCGCTCTCCACCTCGGCCCAGCCGCCGTGCAACTCGATCAGCGCCTTGACCAGGGCCAGGCCGACGCCCGGCCCGCCCCGCTCGCGCCGCACGAAGCGGTCGAAGACATGGGCCTGCAGGTGATAGGGGATGCCCCGGCCCGTGTCGGCGACGGTCAGCCGGACCTCGGCCGGTCCCGCCTCGGCGGTCAGGGTCACCGCCCCGCCTTCGGACACGGCGCGGGCGGCGTTCTCCAGCAGATGGTCCAGCGCCTGGCCGATGCGGCGGGCGTCGGCGCGGATGGGCCGCAGGTCGGGCGCGCAGGTCACGGTCAGGGTCGCGCCCCGGCCCTCGACCTTGGCGCGGATCTTGTCGGCGGCCTCGTCGAACAGGTCGCGGATGCGCACGTCGCCCAGCGACAGCTCCATCTCGCCGGCGTCGATCTGGGCCATGTCCAGGACGTCGTCGATGGAGGGGCCAGCTGGCTGGCGGCGATGCGGATGGCGCCCGCGTGCTGGCGCATCCGGTCGGGCAGTTCGCCGGTCGCCTCCAGCAGTTCGGAATAGCCGACGATGGTCGTCAGCGGCGTGCGCAGTTCATAGGAGACGCTGCCGACGAATTCGCGCTTCAGGGCCTGGCTTTCGGCCAGGGCCTGCTCGCGCTGGACCAGGGCCTGCTCCAGTTCGCGCCGGGCGGTGACGTCGGAAAAGGCGACCAGGGTGGCCCCGTCCGGCAGGGGGCGGGTCTGCCAGGCGGCGACGCGGCCGTCGGCGGCCCGTCCCTCGCCCGAGATGGCGATGCGGCTTTCCGGGTCGGGATCGGCCACGCGCGCCTTCAGCCCCAGCCACAAGGCCGGGTCGGGCAGGGCGGCCTTGCACAGTTCGGCCAGGGCGTCGAAGTCGCCGGCGGCGGCGATCTGGTCGCCGCTCAGGTTCCAAAACCGCTCGAACGCCTCGTTGTGCAGCCTCACGCGGCCGTCCGACCCGAACACGGCGACCGCGTCGTTCAGCTTGTCCAGGGTGGCGCGCTGGACCTGGAGCTGGGCGTTGAAGCGGCTGCGCAGCTGCAGTTCGTCGGTGATGTCCGAGAAGATCAGCAGGATGCCGCCCAGCGGGTGCGGCTGGCGCACGACCCGCAGGGTGCGCCCGTCCGGCAGCGACCAGCTGTCGTCCGGCGCGGCTTCCGAGGCGCCGTAGAAGTCCAGTTCGTGCGCCTTCCAGCCGGCGTAGTCGACCACCTCGGGCAGGCGGCGGCGCTGGCGCAGGTGGTCCAGCAGTTCGGCGTGGGTCGGCCGCTCGTCCAGCCAGGCCGTGTCCAGGTCGAACAGGGTGCGAAAGGCGGTGTTGTGGAAGGCCAGGCGCTTGGCCGGGCCGAAGATGGCCACGGCGTCGGCCAGGTGGTTCAGCGTCTCGTCATGGGCCTCGACGTGGCGACGCAGGGTGTCGCGCGTCTCCTCGGCCTCGGTCACCTCGATGGCGAAGGCCGTGACGGCGCCGCCGCCGGCCGGTTCGGCGATGATGCGCCAGGCGCGCCGCCGCTCGCCGCCGGTGGTCCAGCGGAAGCCTTCCTGGCGCACGCCCAGCCGCCGCGCCTCGGCCACCAGGGCGTCGGCCCCGCGGTCGAAGCTCGTCTTGGCGGCGCGGGCGGCCTCCAGCGTCTCTGCGCCGACTTCGTCCAGGAACGCCGTGTTGGCCCAGGCCAGCAAGCCCGCGCCGTCGGCGACCCAGGTGGGCGTGGGCGAGGCGTCGGCCAGCAGGGCCAGGCCGCTTTCGATCGCCTCGGCCCCGGTCAGGGTGACGCTGGAAGCCGGCGCCAGCCGCAGCCAGGCCAGGCCGCCGGCGACGCGCCCCTCGACCCGCCACGGGCTTGCGGCGTCCCGCCCCGCCTCGTCCAGCAGGGCCAGGCCCTCGAAGGGGTGACCCTGCTCGACCAGGGCGTCGATGGCCGCGCCGTGGCCGGGACGCAGGCGCTCCAGCAGCGCGGCGGCCGGGGTCTCGGCGCCGTGCGTCCAACGCGAGACCAGCTCGGCCGGACCCAGGATTTCGCCCGCCGCCCGGCCATCGGCGTCCAGCGCCAGGCTGATGTCGTCGAAGGCCTGGATCAGGCCCGAGGCGCGGCTGGCGGCGACCTCCAGCGCGGCGCGGGCGGTCACGGCCTCGCGGGTCCGGGCCTCCAGCCGCACGCGCAGCCGCCACGCCCAGGCGCTGACCGCCAGCGCCAGGCCGGCGGCGCCCGCTGTCGCGGCGTAGGCGATGTCGGCCTGGGCCATGGTCGTCAGGACATCCTTCGGAAGGCGGGGCGCGCCCCGATCGCGCGTTCACCATACCTCAAGCCGGGCGCTTGGGCGCAGCGGCGTTTTGCCGGGTGGCGCGGCGCCGCGCGCCTGCTAGGGAAGGCGCATGATCCCGCCAGAGACGACCCCGCCGCCGCAGGCCTGGGCCGACCAGGTCGCCCCCTCGCTGGACGACTTCGCCCGCCTGGCGCGGGACGCCTTCGACGCCCTGCCCGACGACTTCCGCCGGGCCGCCGGCGAGGTGGTGTTCCGCATCGACGACTTCGCCGACGACCAGACCCTGGCCGACCTGGAGATCCAGGATCCGTTCGAACTGACCGGCCTCTATCACGGCGTGGACATCGGCCGGCGCGACAGCCTGGGCCCGGCGGCCGAGCCGTCGCGCATCTTCCTCTACCGTCGCCCGATCCTGGACGAATGGTGCGAGCGCGGCGACGTGGGCCTGTCCGAGATCATCGCCCACGTCCTGATCCACGAGATCGGCCACCATTTCGGCCTCAGCGACGACGACATCCACGCCATCGAGGACGCGGACTAGCCTTCAGCCGGAACGGACGGCGACCATCATGTAGTTGATCGCGGCGTCGTCGGTCTGGCGCCAGCGGTCGTTCAGCGGGTCGTAGGCCAGGCCGTAGGGGCCCTCGACGGCGACGGGCTCCTGGGCCAGCATGGCGCGGATCTCGTCGGGCCTCAGGAACTGGCGCCAGTCGTGGGTGCCCGCAGGCACCCAGCGCAGCACGTATTCCGCCGCGACCTTGCCCAGGGCCAGCGACTTCAGGGTGCGGTTCAGGGTGGCGACCATCATCACCCCGCCCGGCCGGACCAGGCGCGAGCAGGCGCGCACGAAGGCCTCCGGATCGGCGACGTGCTCGATCACCTCCATGGTCAGGACCACGTCGAACGGCCCCGCGCCCTCGGCCTCGATCTGCTCGACGGTGGCGGCGCGATAGGCGATGTCCAGCCCGACCATCTCGGCATGGGCGCGCGCCGTGCCGATGTTCTCGGACGAGGCGTCGATGGCGGTGACGGAAAAACCCATCCGGCGCATCGGCTCGGCGATCAGGCCGCCGCCGCAGCCGACGTCCAGCAGGGTCAGCCCCTCGAACGGCCGCAGCGCCGCCGCATCGCGCCCCAGCCGCGCGCACAGCTGGTCGCGGATCAGCGTCAGCCGCGCCGGATTGAACCGGTGCAACGGCGCGAACGGCCCCTTGGCGTCCCACCATTCCGCCGCCTGGGCCGAGAAACGGGCGACGTCGGCGGGGTCGATTGATGCGCCGAAGGCGGTCTCCGCCGAATTTTGCGAAAAACCTTGCCCGTGTCGGGGTATGCGAGGCGAGGCTGCGCCGTTAGAAGCGGTCATGCGGCGAGGGATGAACCCTTCGCCCGTTCCATGCAAGCAGGGGGCGAAACGCCACGATGACGCGGCCCGATACGACGCGACTGGTGATGAAGTTCGGCGGAACCTCGATGGGCGACCTCGAGCGCATCCGCCGCGCCGCCCGCATCGTGGCGGCCGAGGTCAAACAGGGGCGCAAGGTCGCGGTCGTCGTCTCGGCCATGGCGGGCAAGACCAACGAACTGGTGGCCTGGACCGACGGCGCCGGCGCGGCCGCGCGGGGCCTGCCGATTTCGGACGACGAATACGACGTGGTGGTCGCCTCGGGCGAGCAGGTGACGTCGGGCCTGCTGCTGGCCATGACGCTGCGGAACATGGGGCTGAACGCCCGGTCCTGGATGGGCTGGCAGGTGCCGATCGTCACCGACGACGCCCACGGCCGCGCCCGCATCGTCGACATTCCCGGTGAGAAGCTCGGCGCCGCCGTCGACAGCGGCGAAATCGCCGTCGTTCCCGGCTTCCAGGGCGTGACCCCGGAAGGCCGGATCACGACCCTGGGCCGGGGCGGCTCGGACACCTCGGCGGTGGCGGTGGCGGCGGCCCTGGGCTGCCCGTGCGACATCTACACCGACGTGGACGGCGTCTATACGACCGACCCGCGCATCGAGAGCCGCGCGCGGCGGCTGAACAAGGTTTCCTACGAAGAGATGCTGGAGATGGCGTCCCTGGGGGCCAAGGTGCTGCAGACCCGCTCGGTCGAGCTGGCCATGGCCAAGCAGGTGCCGGTGCGCGTCCTGTCCAGCTTCATCGAACCTGACGAAACCGGAAATCTGCCCGAAAAGGGCGGCACCCGATCTGCGACGAGGAGGAGATCGTGGAAAAGCGCATCGTGTCCGGCGTGACCATGAGCCGCGACGAGGCCCGCATCACTCTGCTGGGCCTGTCCGACCGGGTCGACGCGCCCGCCGACGTCTTCACCCGCCTGGCCGAGGCCAATGTGAACGTCGACATGATCGTCCAGAGCCAGTCGCGCACGGCCGGGACGGTCAACCTGACCTTCACCACGGGTCGCCGCGACGCCGTGCGCGCCGCCGACATCATGAAGGCGGCTCAGGCCGAGCTGCCATTCGAGGAAATCCGCGTCGACGAGGACGTGGCCAAGGTCTCGGTCATCGGCGTGGGCATGAGAAGCCATGCGGGCGTCGCCCAGCAGATGTTCCGCGCCCTGGCCGACAAGGGCGTGAAGTTCCAGGCCATCTCGACGTCCGAGATCAAGATCAGCGTGCTGATCGACGCCGCCTACGCCGAACTGGCTGTGCGGGCTCTGCATTCGGCTTACGAGCTGGACGCTGTATAGGTGATTTGAACGGGCGCGAGAGCGTCGGGGCGCGGGAGCCATGATGCCGGCAGGCGGCGCGATGACCAGGGGTCCGAGGATCCTCCTTCGCCAGATCCGTGAGGCTCTGGGGGCCGGCGCCGCGCCCGCGCAGGATCGGCTCGACATGGTCGTGCGCATCATCGCCCGTTCGATGGTGGCCGAGGTCTGCTCCATCTATCTGCGCCGCGCCTCGGGCGAGCTGGAGCTGTTCGCCACCGAGGGCCTGAACCCCGAGGCCGTGCACAACACCCGCCTGCGGCCGGGCGAGGGCCTGGTGGGCGAGGTGGCGCGCCTGGCCCAGCCAATCAGCCTGTCGGACGCGCCGTCGCATCCCAGCTTCTCCTACCGGCCCGAGACGGGCGAAGATCCCTACCACGCCTTCCTGGGCGCGCCGCTGCTGCGGGGCGGACGGGCCATCGGCGTCCTGGTCGTGCAGAACCGCACCGAGCGGCGCTACGACGAGGACGAGGTCGAGGACATCCAGACCATCGCCATGGTCCTGGCCGAAACGGTCGCCTCGGGCGAACTGCTGGCCGAGGACGAGCTGCGCGACGTCGAGGTGGCGCCTCACCGGCCCGAGCGGCTGAAAGGCCAGCGGTTCGCCGAAGGCCTGGCGTTCGGCCACGCGGTCCTGCACGAGGCGCCGCTGGCGCCGGAAAAGCTGCTCAGCGACGATCCGGCGATGGAGGAGGCGCGGCTGAAGCTGGCGCTGGCCACGCTGAAGAGCGGGCTGGACGCCATGCTGGACGGCGGCCAGGGCAAGCTGGCCGGTCCCTCGTTCGAGGTGCTGGAGACCTATCGGATGTTCGCCGACGACCGGGGCTGGAACCGGTCGCTGGAAGAGGCCGTCCGCAACGGCCTGACCGCCGAGGCGGCCGTGGACCGGGTCCGGAACGAACACCGCGCCCGCTTCGCCCAGGCCCGCGACCCCTATATCCGCGAACGGCTGCACGACTTCGAGGACCTGGCCAACCGCCTGTTGCGGGTTCTGGCCGGCGACAAGCCGGGCGAGCGCGAACTGCCCGACGACGCCATCCTGGTGGCCCGCAACCTGGGGCCCGCCGACCTGCTGGAATATCCGCGCGACAAACTGAAGGGCCTGTTGCTGGAAGAGGGCTCGGCCGCCAGCCACGCCGCCATCGTCGCCCGCGCCCTGCAGATTCCCTGCGTCGGCCGGCTGATGGGGTTGCGCGACCGCCTGTCGGAGGGCGACCTGGTCATCGCCGACGGCGAGACCGGAGAGGCCTATCTGCGCCCCCGGCCCGACATGCTGGAGGCGGTGCAGTCGCGCATGGCGGTGCGCGAACAGCGCCGGGCCGAGTTCGCCCAGCTGCGCGACACCCCCGCCGTCACCCTGGACGGCCAGCGCATCAGCCTGCTGACCAACGCGGGCCTGGCGGTGGATCTGGAGAACCTGGCCGAGACGGGGGCCGAGGGCATCGGCCTGTTCCGCACCGAGTTCCAGTTCATGGTCTCCGACGAACTGCCGCGCCTGACGGCTCAGACGGCCCTCTATCGACTGGTGCTGGACGCCGCGGGCGATCGGCCGGTGACGTTCCGCACCCTGGACATCGGCGGCGACAAGGTCCTGCCCTATCTGGAGGCCGAGCGGGAGGAGAACCCCGCCCTGGGCCGGCGCGCCATCCGCCTGGGCCTGGACCGGCCTTCCCTCTTGCGAATGCAGCTGCGCGCCCTGCTGACGGCGGCGGCGGGGCGCGAACTGCGCGTCATGTTCCCGATGATCGCCACGGTGGACGAGTTCCGCGCCGCGCGCGAACTGGTCGACATCGAATGCGCCTGGGCGCGCCGCCGGGGCCGACCCCTGCCGGCGCTGCTGCGCGTCGGGGCGATGGTCGAATGCCCGTCCCTGTTGTGGCACCTGGACGCCCTGCTGCCGCTGACGGACTTCGTCTCCATCGGCACCAACGACCTGTTCCAGTACATGTACGCCGCCGACCGGACCAATCCCCTGGTCTCGGACCGCTACGATCCGTTGTCCCCGCCGGCGCTGCGGGCGCTGCAGACCATCCAGAAGGCCTGCGCCGACACCGGGACGCCGGTCTCGATCTGCGGCGAGCTGGCGGGCCGCCCGCTGGAGGCCTTCGCTCTGATCACCCTGGGCTTCACCCGCCTGTCGGCGCCCGCGGGCGGGGTGGGGCCGGTCAAGCGCATGATCCTGTCGGCGGATCTGACTGCGGCGCGGCGCGGCCTGAACAATCTGCTGAACCTGTCGACCGGCTCGGTCCGCAACGAGATCGAGTCCCTGGCGCGCAAGCTGAACGTCGTGGTCTGAGCTTGACCGCAAATGGCGGTGGGAGGTCGCCGGCGGATCATGCTAGGAGCGGCCATCCCGCTCCTTCAGGACCGAACCAAGGCGCATGGCGCACACCGTGGACGCAACGCCCGAGATGACCGAGTTTCCGCCCGACCCCGGGCCGGCCTTCCTTGAGGCCGAAACCCTGGGCGACGGCCTGCGCCGGGCGCGCGCGGCCTCGGGCAAGTCGCTGGCCGAACTGGCCGCGGAAACCAAGGTCAACGCCCGCTTCCTGACCGCGCTGGAGCAGAACGACTGGTCTTCGCTGCCGTCGCGCGTCTTCGCCCTGGGCTATGTGCGCGCCTACGCCGGCGCCCTCGGCGTGGACGAACAGACGGCGATCGAACGGTTCAAGCGCGAGAGCCCTGACACCTCCACCGCCCTGAAGCCGCCGGTCGGCATCGCCTTCGAGGACGTGCGGCGCCATTCGCCCGTTGTGGTCGGCGTGATCGCCGCCGTCGCCGTCTCGGTGGTCGGCTGGAACGTGTTCCAGCGCATCAGCCGGATGCAGGCGCCGCACCCCTCGGAAATCACCGCCACGCCGCCGGCCTGGACCCAGGAAGCCTCGACCGAGGAGGGGGTGTCGCTGGGCGCGCCGCTGCCGGCGCCCCCGGACCAGACCGTGCCGGCCCTCTATGTCACGCGCGGCCTGGAGGCGGAGCTGACCGGGATCGACCCGGACGATCCGAACGCGGCGCCCGTCGCGCCGCCCCCGCCGGTGCAGAAGGCCTTCAATCCGCGCGGCGCCGTCTATGGCGCGCCGGCCAACGCCTCCCAGGTCATCATCCAGGCCAAGAAGCCCGGCGTCCTGGTGGCGCGGATCGGGGAGGGGCGGGTGCTGTTCGCGCGCCAGATGGCGGCGGGCGAGGCCTGGCGCGCGCCGATCGGCGTCGCCGCCACGATCGACGTCTCGGACCCGGCCGTGTTCGACGTCTATCTGAACGGCGAATACGGCGGCGCGCTTCCGGCCGTGCTGACCCCGCTGGCGCAGCTCAACGCCCGCGCCGCCCAGTCCGCGCGCGAAACGGCCGCGGCCCAGGCCCGCGCCCAGGCCGAGGCGCAGGCCCAGCTGCAGGCGCGGATCGCGGCGGCGGCTCAGAGCGCGCCGCCGCCGGCGACCTGACGCCTGGCGGCCTAGGCCGAATGGGCCTTCTGGGCCTTGGAAAGCTCGATCATGCCCTGGGCGGCGCCCATGTCCGGCACGATCTCGCCCGTCCGGTCGGAGATGGCGTCGAACTGGGCGGCGACCTGTTCCGGCGCGTCGGCCCCGACGATCCGCACGCCCTGCGTCAGGGTGACATAGGCCCGCTCGAACCCGCCGGCGCCGGCGGCCAGGATGCAGCGGCTGGGCGCCTGGTCGCTGACCAGGTGCAGCAGGCCCGGCGTCACCAGGTCCGGCCCCAACGCCTCCAGCGGCAAGGCCGCGCCCAGGTCTTCCGTCATGCGGGTGTGGGCGGTCGGCGCCAGGCAGTTGACGCGAATGTCGTTCTTGGCGCCCTCGATCGACAGGGTCTGCATCAGGCCGACCAGGGCCATCTTGGCCGCGCCGTAGTTGGACTGGCCGAAGTTGCCGTACAGGCCCGACGACGAGGTGGTCATGACGATGCGGCCATAGTTCTGCTGGCGCATGATCTCCCATACCGCCTTGGTGCAGTTGACCGCCCCCATCAGGTGCACGTCCACGACGAAGCGGAAATCCTCCAGCTCCATCTTGGCGAAGGTCTTGTCGCGCAGGACGCCGGCGTTGTTCACCAGGATGTCGATCCGGCCCCATTTGGCCATGGCCTGATCGACCATCGCCGCGACGGCGTCGTAGTCCGTGACGGAGGCGGCGTTGGCGATCGCTTCCCCGCCAGCGGCCTCGATCTCGGCGACCACGCCCTCGGCGGCCGTCGCCGATCCGCCGGATCCGTCGCGCGCGCCGCCCAGGTCGTTGACCACGACCTTCGCGCCCCGCGCGGCCAGGGCCAGAGCGTGCTCGCGGCCCAGGCCCCCGCCCGCGCCCGTGACGATCGCCACGCGACCTTCGAAATTCACCATTGTCCCTAACCTCTTCCGACCAAACCAATGTGTTGAAACGGCGCCACAGTCGCCGCAATCATAGCGAAATGGCGGAACCCGGCGCCAGCCTTGCCGTTCGGGTCGGGACGCCGGGGCCACTCGGTTTCGTATCTTTTCTCGAAGGGGACGCACATGAAGCTGCAACTTCTCGCCTCCGCCGCGGTCATCAGCCTGGTTTCCGCCGGCGCCGCGTCGGCTGAGCCGAACGGTTGGTACGGCGCGCTGGACGCCGGCTACCACATCATCGACGACATCAACGCCGAGTCGTCGACCACCAGCGGCAACTGGAACTATGAGGTCAACGACGGTTGGGCCGCGTTCGCCCGCCTCGGCTACCGGTTCAACCCGAACTGGCGCGTCGAACTGGAAGGCGGCTATCGCTCGGGCGACATCGGCACCGTTCGCGCCGTCAGCGGCAACGGCGGCCTGTGCAACCTGACCCCGGCGACCGGCGGCTGCTATTCGCCCGAAGGCGACATCGAGTCCGTCACCCTGATGGCCAATGTCATCTACGACTTCGGCATGGAATACTGGGGCGTGCGTCCCTTCGTCGGCCTCGGCGCCGGCGTGAACCGCGTCCAGACCGAGACCGTCGGCAACCTGCGCGACAACCGCGGCGCCGCCTTCGCCGTGGACGATGACTCCACCGAGTTCGCCGCCCAGGCGATCGCCGGCCTGGCCTGGGCCATCGGCGACCGCACCAACATCGACCTGACCTACCGCTATCTGACGGGCGACGCCTCGTGGGATTCGGCCACCGTCGGCGGCACCAGCTTCGGCGAATGGGACGGCGACTACGACCAGTCGCACACCGTGACCCTGGGCCTGCGCTACAGCTTCGGCGCCGAAGAGGCTCCGCCTCCCCCGCCGCCGCCGCCTCCGCCCCCGCCGCCGCCTCCCCCGCCGCCTCCGCCCCCGCCGCCGCCTCCGGCGACCCCGCAGGCGCGTCAGTTCGTGGTCTATTTCGACTGGGATCGCTCCGACCTCACCGCCGAAGCCCGCTCCGTCGTCACCCAGGCCGCCAACTACGCCAAGTCGGGCCGTCCGACCCGCGTCCTGGTCGTCGGCCACGCCGACACCTCCGGCTCGGCCGCCTATAACATCGGCCTGTCCAACCGACGCGCCCGCACCGTCGCCGACGCCCTCGTGGCTCAAGGCGTCAACGGCGGCGTGATCGCCCTGGACGGCAAGGGCGAAACCCAGCTGGCCAAGGCCACGGCCGACGGCGTGCGCGAGCCGCTCAACCGTCGCGCCACCATCGACATCAACTTCTAAAACCGCATCACGGGTCGCGGTCCCGAAAGGAACCGCGACCCGGCGGAAAACGAAGGCGTCGACCTGCTCGGAAGCGCACCGTCTCTGGTTCGGGGCGGTGCGCTTTCCTGCATTGTGGCCGGATCACGTTGAAGATAAAGAGTTTTCACATTTTCAGGTTGATCCCGGTCGTCTCAAGAGCCAAAAGGGTCGGATGGCGGGAAGGCCGACGCCGGTGCGTCGGCTGTCGTGGACGCCGCCTCTCGATCGTTTCACCGGGGTCCGTATTCAGGCATGGTTGATCTCCGAACGTCGAGAGCCCTGTCCGGTCGCCGGCGTCGGCGATACCGGCTGCGGGGGACCGCCGACGTCCGAAACCTGTCCGGGCCCCGCAACGGCGCCCTCCGAACGCTGGAAGCGTCGACCGTCCCCTCGCGCCCTCTGCCGTTTCCCAAGGCTCCGGGCGTCGGCCTGCGCGGCCGCCGGTTTCTGATCGTCAGCGCGCCGTTCGGCGGATTCGGCATGGCGTTGGGCGACGTGCTGGAGGCGCGCGGCGCCGAGGTGCGCCGGATGATCTTCAACGCCGGCGACGCGCTGAACTGGCGGCGTCCCGGCGGCGTGGCCTTCAAGGCCTCGGCCGAGGCGTGGCGCGCGCGCGCGGCGGCCGTGCTGTCCGACTACACCGACGTGATCCTGTTCGGCGAAGGCGGACCCTACAATCGCGCCGTCCTGGCGCTCGGCGAAACGCTGTCCGCCCGGGTCTGGGTGCTGGAGAACGGCTATTTCCGCCCCGACTGGATCACGGTCGAGCGCAACGGCGTCAACGCCTCCAGCGGCCTGCCGCGTTTCCGCGAGGGCTATCCCGCGCCGGGGCCGGAGATTCCTGAAGTGCGCCCCGTGGGCCGGATCCTGCCCCATCACGTGGCCAACATCAGCCTGTATCACATCGCGCAGGGGATCGGCTCGTTCGCCTTCCCCCGGCACGCCAATCATTACACGGCCTCGCCCTGGCGACAGTGCGTCGGCCACATCCGGCGCTATTTCGGCCTGATGGTGCGCGGGTCCGCCGACGACGCCATCGACCAGGTGGCGGCGCGCGGTCCGTTCTTCCTGGCCTGCCTGCAGCGCGAGGGCGACGCGCAGTTGCTGCGCTATTCGCGTTACGCCGACAACACCGCCTTCCTGGCCGCGGTGGTGCGCAGCTTCGCGGCGTCCGCGCCCGCCGACTGCCGGCTGCTGGTCAAGAACCATCCCCTGGATCCCGGTCTCGTCGACCTGGAACGGGTCACCCGCCGCCTGGCGGTGGAGCGGGGGGTGCAGGATCGGGTCGACTTCATCGACGGCGGCAACCTGGCGCGCCTGTGTCGCGCGTCGCGCGGCATGGTCGTCAACAACTCCAGCGCCGCCCTGTCGGCCCTGGGCTTCCAGACGCCGGTCAAGGTGCTGGGCGACGCCTTCTTCGACTTCGACGGCCTGACCCATCAGGGCGAGATGGATACGTTCTGGACCGCCCCCCAGGCCCCGGACCCCGGGCTGTTCACACGCTTCCGGGCCCATGTGATCGCCCAGACCCAGGTGAACGGAAATTACCACGAACCGCGCGCGATGAAGGTCACCGCCGCAGGGGTCGCCGCCGTGTTCGAAAAGGCCGCCGACTGAGCACAGGTGTGGCGCCAGCGTCACCCTCGGCCGCTGTCATGGCGCCGTCACATATCTGTCGCCTAGCATTCCGAGAGAGGGCTTAGAGGGAGCGCGATTTCGACGGGCGACCCCGCCCGCCGCCTCGGGCCGACGCCCGCCATCTGGGGATAGATGAGATGATGAACCGCAAACGCCTGTTCTGGGCGACCACGGCCCTCACGGGCGCCCTCGTCGCGGCCGGCGCCGCCTCGGCCCAATCGACGGGTACGGAAGCGACCGAAGTCCAGGAAGTCGTCGTCACCGGCGCGCGCGGGCCGCGCACCACCGACGGCTCGATCGTCGCCGAGACCGTCACCAAGACGCGGTCGTCGGTGACCCAGGAGTTCATCTCCCGCCAGGCCGCTGGCCAGACGATCCTGCAGACCCTGAACCTGACGCCGGGCCTAAACTTCACCAACGCCGACCCCTACGGCTCGTCGGGCGGCAACATCCGCCTGCGCGGCTTCGACGGCAACCGCGTCTCGCTGACGTTCGACGGCATCCCGCTGAACGACACCGGCAACTACGCCACCTACACCAACCAGCAGCTGGATCCGGAACTGATCGAGCGCGCTTCGGTCAACACCGGCACGACCGACGTCGACAGCCCGACCGCCTCGGCCACCGGCGGCACCATCAACTACACCACCCGCCGTCCCGCCGCGGACTTCGGCGGCTGGCTCCAGGCCTCGGGCGGCAGCTTCAACTATCGCCGCTTCATGGGCCTGATCGACACCGGCGAGATCGGTCCGTGGGGCACCTCGGCCTGGTTCGCGGTTTCGGACCAGACCTATGACAAGTTCAAGGGCCTGGGCGAACTGAACAAGACCCAGTACAACTTCCGCATCTACCAGCCGGTCGGCGACAACGGCGACTTCGTCGCCCTGTCGGGTCACTACAACGAGAACCGCAACAACTCGTACCTGGGCCCGAACCTGGGCACCGCGACCGGCTTCTGCGACGTCGCCCAGACCCAGGTCTGCGTGGACGAGCCCTTCGACACCGACTTCACCCGCACCTACAACCCGGTTCCGGTTCGTCCGGGCGTGGCCGACGTCGATCCGTCGTCGAACAACAACTACTATGGCCTGCGCATCAACCCGTCGAACACGGGCAACGTGCGCCTGAACTCGCGCTTCACCCTGGCCGAAGGCCTGATCTTCACCTTCGACCCGTCGTTCCAGTACACCCTGGCCAACGGCGGCACCCAGAACACCGTGCTGGCCGAGAACAGCTCGCTGCTGCGCGGCACCCAGACGACCGGCGGCGTCGACCTGAACGGCGACGGCGACATTCTGGACCAGGTGCGGGTCATGAACCCGTCGAACACCAACACCCACCGCTATGGCGTCAACAGCTCGCTGATCTGGAACCTGAACGACGATCACCAGCTGCGCGCCGCCTATACGCTGGACTGGGGCCGTCACCGTCAGACCGGCGACTACGGCTACATCGACTTCTCGGACCCGTCCTCGCCGCGCTTCGTCG
This sequence comes from Brevundimonas albigilva, assembly GCF_023503965.1. Lineage (GTDB taxonomy): Bacteria > Pseudomonadota > Alphaproteobacteria > Caulobacterales > Caulobacteraceae > Brevundimonas > Brevundimonas albigilva. The sequence goes on from NZ_CP097298.1 coordinate 1,845,319, forward strand.
ACGAGTTCGGCGGTCGCAACGACCACGACAACCGGGTCGTCAACCTGGACGGCTTCGCCCTGCAGGCGCGTAACCGTCTGTCCTACGCCATGCTGAACCAGTTCGCCGCCGAATACCGCGGCAACTTCATGAACGACGCGGTGACGGTGAACATCGGCGTGCGCGCGCCCTTCTTCGAGCGTGAGCTGAACCAGTACTGCTACTCGCAGAACGCCTCGTCGAACGTGCTCTGCACCTCGCAGGTCCCCAACGCGACCCTGGCCAATGGCAACGTCACCTTCGCCGGCAGCTCGACGCAATACATCGCGCCGTATGAAGCCACGAAGAAGTTCGACGACATCCTGCCGAACGTGGGCGCCGTCTACCGCTTCGGCCAGGGCCAGTCGGTCTACGCCTCCTATGCGGAAAGCCTGTCGGCGCCGCGCACGGACAGCCTCTATACGGTCGTTCGCCTGCCGGACGGCTCGATCGGCAACCCGACCGTGCAGCCGGAAACCAGCCAGAACTTCGAGCTGGGCTACCGCCTGAACGCGCCGGGCCTGATCATCCAGGCCGCCGCCTACCGCAACCAGTTCGACAACCGCATCGTCAACACCTACGACGAAGACCTGGGCACCTTCGTGGACCGCAACGTCGGTTCGGTGGAGACCATGGGCATCGACGCGTCGGTGGGTTGGGAACCGATCGAACGCCTGAGCCTCTACGCTTCGGCCTCGTTCCTCGACAGCGAACTGCAGGACGACTACGTCCTGAACGCCACCGGCCAGATCGCCGCCACCAAGGGCAAGGAACTGGTCGAGACGCCGAGCGAGACCTTCGCCCTGCGCGCGGCCTATGACTTCAACGACGTGTTCTCGGCCGGCATCCAGGGCAAGTACGTCGGCGAGCGCTGGGTCACCGACGTGAACGACCTGAAGGTCGACGCCTATACGGTGGTGGACCTGGACGCCCGCTTCGACTTCGCGCCGCTGGGCTTCGAGGGCACCTATCTGCAGTTCAACGTGACCAACCTGTTCGACGAAGAGTATTTCGTGAACCTGGGCACCCGCACCTCGGCCACGCCGGGCCAGCCGGGCTACAGCCGTCCGTTCGCGGGCACCGGCCCGTACCGCACGGTCATGGCCACGCTGCGCTACGCCTTCTAAGGCGGACGAAAAGCAGAGCAGGGAAGGGCGGTCCGGCGACGGGCCGCCCTTTCTTTTCTTGCGGGGCCTATCGCGCGGTCGCGCTGCCTGAGGCCCTGCCGGGAGGTCATGCGCGGCTGCCGGGCGTTGAAGTCCGGGGCGCTTGGGGCCATATGGCGCGGCTCCGCGTTAAGACCCTCATGAGGACGCCTGAATGACCGCGCCCATCCCCGCCGAATGGTCCCCGCATCGCGCCCTGTGGGTCGGCTGGCCCAGCCACGGCGAGCTGTGGGAAGACAACCTCGAACCGGCCCAGGCCGAGGTCGAGGCCCTGGTGCGCGCCCTGGCGGGGCCGGGCCGGGAGCAGGTTCGGCTGATGGTCGGAAACGAGGCGGCGCTGGCCGACGCCCGCGCCCGCTTCGACGGCGTGGCGGGCGTGGAGGTCGTGGCCGGCCGGTTCGGCGACATCTGGCTGCGCGACACCGGGCCGATCTTCGGCGCGGGCTCCACGACGGCCCAGGCCTTCCGCTTCAACGGCTGGGGCGGCAAGTACGACCTGCCCCACGACGACGAGGTCGCCGACCAGATCGGCGCGCGCGCCGGCGTTCCCCTGACGCGACATGACGTGGTGATGGAGGGCGGCGCCCTGGACCACGACGGGGCGGGCACGGTCCTGACGACCCGCCAGTGCCTGCTAAACCCCAACCGCAATCCCGGCTGGACGCAGGATGCGGCCGAGGCGGCGCTGGCCCAGGCGGTCGGCGCGCGCAAGGTGGTCTGGCTGGGCGACGGCCTGCTGAACGACCACACCGACGGCCATGTCGACAACCTGGCCCGCTTCGTCGCGCCGGGCGTGGTCGCCTGCCCGGTCGCCTGGGGCCGGAAGGACCCGAACGCCGAGGTCTATGACGCTGCGGCGCGCGATCTGCACGCCGCGACCGACGCCGAGGGACGCCCGCTGAAGGTGCTGCGCATCCCCTCGCCGGGCCTGGTCCTGGACGAGGACGAACGCCCCATCCCGGCCAGCCACATGAACTTCCTCATCGCCAACGGCGCGGTTTGATCGTGCCCAGCTACGGCGACGAGACCGCCGCTCGTCTGGCCTGCGAAGCGCTTAAGACCGTTTATCCCGACCGGGACGTCATCCCCCTTCCGTCGCTGGCCATCCTGACCGGCGGCGGCTCGTTCCACTGCATCTCCCAGCAGGAGCCGGCATGACCCGCACGATCTCCGTCGCCGCCATCCAGACCTCCTATGGCGACGACCTTCAGGTCAACATCGACAAGACCGTCGATCTGATCCGTCAGGCGGCGGACAAGGGCGCGCAGGTGATCCTGCCGTCGGAGCTGTTCCAGGGGCCGTATTTCTGCGTCTCGCAGGAGGAGCACTGGTTCGGCCACGCCTATGAATGGCGCGAGCATCCGTGCGTGACCCAGCTGGCGCCGGTGGCCAGGGAGCTGGGCGTGGCCATCCCGGTCTCGATCTTCGAGCGCGACGGGCCGCAGTACTACAACTCCCTGGTCATGCTGGATGCGGACGGAGAGGCGCTGGGCGTCTATCGCAAGAGCCACATCCCCGACGGCCCCGGCTATCAGGAAAAATACTACTTCCGGCCCGGCGACACCGGCTTCAAGGTCTGGAAGACCCGCTTCGGCCGGGTCGGCGTCGGCATCTGCTGGGACCAGTGGTACCCCGAGACGGCGCGCGCGATGATGCTGCAGGGGGCCGAGGTGCTGATGTACCCGACCGCCATCGGCACCGAGCCGCACGACGACAGCCTGGACACCGCCGAGCCGTGGCGGCGCGCCATGCAGGGCCATGCCGTGTCCAACGTCGTGCCGGTGGTCGGCGCCAACCGCATCGGCCACGAGCAGGTCACCGAGGCGGGCCAGACCTTCTACGGCCACTCCTTCATCGCCGACCATCGCGGCGACCTGGTCGAGAGCCTGGGCAAGGAAGACGAAGGCGTGCTGGTCCACGCGTTCGACCTGGACTTCCTGGACCGGCACCGCGCGGCGTGGGGCTTCTTCCGCGACCGACGCACGGACTTGTACGGCCCTCTGCTGGGACCGCGCTGAACCGAATCAGGCGGCGCGCACGTCCTGCGCCGTCTGCCGGACGGCGGCCTGTTCCAGGGCGGCGTTGACGGCCTCGTACAGACGCGCCTGGGTCACCGGCTTGGGCAGGTGCCCGTCCATGCCCGCCGCCAGGCACCGGGCGGCGTCCTCGGGCATGGCGTCGGCGGTCACCGCCAGGACGGGGATGTCCCGCGCCGGCGCGGCCAGGGCGCGGATCGCCCGCGTCGCCGCCAGCCCGTCCATGCCCGGCATCCGCACGTCCATCAGCACCAGGTCCAGCGGCCGGGCGGCCACGGCGTCCAGCGCCTCGCGCCCGTCGGCGGCCTCGAACACGTCGCAATCGGCGGCCTGCATCATGATCCGCAACAGGTCGCGGTTCACGGGGTGATCGTCGACGATCAGCACCCGCATCCGGCGCTCCGGCGGATCGTCCGTCGCGGTCGCCTGGGGCGAGGCCGCCGCCGGGGCGGGGATCTCCACGGGAAGACCGACCCGCGGCCCTGCTGGCTCTCCACCGACAGCGTGCCGCCCAGACGGTCGATGTGACCCTTGGCCAGGACCAGGCCGACCCCGGCGCCCTCGTGCGCCCGGCTGGTGGAGGCGTCGGCCTGCTCGAACAGGCGGAACAGGCCGGCCAGCGTCTCGGGGGGCATGCCGCAGCCGGTGTCGGCCACCGTCACGCGCAGCCGGTCGTCCAGGCGATCGACGGTCACGCTGATCGAGCCCTTGCTGGTGAACTTGGCCGCGTTCAGCGTCAGGTGATGGACGATCTGGCGCAGGCGCCGCGCGTCGATGGAGGCGGCGCCCTCGGCCTCCGGCGCCAGGGTCAGACGGTGATCCAGGCCCCGGATCTCGGCCCATTCGAACGCGGGCGCCGTGGCCGTCTGCATCAGGTCGCGCACGTCGACCGGGGCCAGGACCACCTCGTCGCCGCCGCGTGAGACCTCCAGCAGATCCTCGACCAGGCGCAGCATGGCCTCGCCGCACTGGCGCACCGCCTCGACCTGGCGCCGGCCCTCGGCGTCCAGCGACGGACGGCGCGACAGCAGGTCGGCGTAGCCGGTCACGCCGGTCAGCGGCGTGCGCATCTCATGGCTCATCAAGGCCAGGAAACGGGACTTGGCGGCGTCGGCCTGTTCGGCGCGCAGCCGCGCCTCCACGGCCGCGTGGGTGCGGCTGCGCAGGCGCGCGACCAGGCGTCGGCGCTCGCTGGACAGGGTGGTGATGGGCAGGGCCGTGCCGACGACCGCCAGCAGGAACAGGTGAAACACGTTCAGCTGCCGCATGATCACGGGCACGCTGGCCAGGTGCGGATCTTCGGACAGCCGCGTCAGCATCGCCGGCCCGTGGCCCGTCAGGGTCGCCGCGCCCCCGATCGCGCCGACCATCATGACCGCCGCGGCCGTCCATGGGGGCGACAGCCTGAAGGCCAGCAGGATCAGCGGCGGAAAGGCCATGAACAGGATCGGCGCCGAGGTCTGGCCGAACACCCACAGGCAGACGACCGCCAGCAGGGTCAGCAGGGCCGCCACCTCGGCGGCCGAGGCCTGGGCGTCCTCGCGGAACCGATGCGCGCGCGCCAGCAGCAGCAGCGACGGCGCGACGATGGCCATGGCCAGCAGTTCCATGTCGAACAGATGATGCAGCCGGAAGCCCAGGGTGCCCATGGGCAGGCGTCCGGCCCAGACCGCGAACATCCCCGCCAGCAGGGTGCTCAGCGCCACGGCCGGCGCCACCGCCAGCAGCACGAAGCGCAACAGGCGTTTGGGCCGGCGCATGTCCAGGGCCGCGCCGCAGAACCGCCGCGCCAGGACGGCGGCGACCGCGACCTGGATCAGGTTCAGCCCGGCGTTGATCCAGACGAAGGCGGGCGGATCGCCCCGCGCCACATTGGCCGCGACATTGATGCCGACGCAGGCGGCCGTCACCAGCAGGGCCGGGCGGCGGTGCAGCTGAAGCAGGGCCGCCAGCAGCACGCGCGGCCAGCCACAGCACGGTGGCGCCGAAGACTTCCATGCTCCAGTGGCCGACCAGCTGGGCGCCGACGTATAGCACGACATAGGCCAGGGGCGGCGGACCCGCCGCACGGCCGGCGTCGTGGCGGAAAAGCCGCCAGCGGCCGCGTCCGAACTTCACCCTCCCCAGGCTCATGGGGCCACCCTGGCGCGCAGGTCTTAAGATTTCGGTTTCGGCGCGACTACGTAGATTTGCGGAACCGGCGAACCGGCCTCGCCGTTCTCAAGCCCTCGCCGAGGAGGGGCGAACCATGTCCGACGTCATCGCCGAACCGACCTTCGAACCGCCCGCCGACGCCCTGGCCTTCTATGAGGAGAGCCTGAAGCTGCTCAAGGAATCGGGCATCCCGTTCCTGCTTTCCGGGACGTACGCCGTGACCGCCTATACCGGCATCCGGCGGCCGACCAAGGATCTGGACGTCTTCTGCAAGCCGGGCGACTACCCCCGCATCCTGGCCTTCTTCCAGGCCCGCGGCTACCGCACCGACGTCGAGGACGAGCGCTGGATCGCCAAGGTCTGGAAGGACGAAAAACACTTCTTCGACGTGATCTTCGCCATGTCCAACGGCACTATCGCCGTGTCCGACAGCTGGTTCAGCGAGGATTCGATCACCGTCTATGGTCATGAGGTCAGGATCACGCCGCCGACCGCCCTGATCCTGTCCAAGGTCTTCATCCAGGACCGCTACCGCTACGACGGGGCCGACGTGAACCACGTCATCCTGAAGCAGTCCGAGGCCATCGACTGGAAGTCGCTGCTGGACCAGATGGACCTGTACTGGGAGGTGCTGGCCTCGCACCTGCTGAACTTCCGCTTCGCCTATCCGACCGAGCGCGACCGGGTGCCGCGCTGGCTGATGGAGGAGCTGACCGAGCGTCTCCAGGCCCAGATCGACCTGCCGCCGCCGCGGGTGAAGGTCTGTCGCGGCCGGCTGTTCAGCCCGCGCGACTATGTCGCCGACGTCGCCGAATGGGGCTTCGGCGACGTGGTCGGCAAGGGGCTGGAGGAACGCCACGATCCGGTGAACTGAGAAACCAAGGAGCGCGCGATGGCGGAAACGCCGAACGATCCCCAGACGCCCCAGCCAGGCCTGGAGCCCGGACCCGGCAGGAAGATGCGCGTCGCCGCCGTCGGCGACCTGCACGTGGGAGAAACGTCCCAGCGGGCCTATCGCGACCTGTTCGAACGGGTGGCGGACGACGCCGACGTGCTGTGCCTGTGCGGCGACCTGACCAACTACGGCAAGACCGGCGAGGTCGAACGGCTGCTGGAAGACCTCAGGCTGTGCCGCATCCCGATGGTCGGCGTCCTGGGCAATCACGAGCACGAATGCGGCCAGCCCGACCATGTGGTCCAGATGCTGTGCGACGCGGGCGTGAAGATGCTGACCGGCCAGGCCTATGAGATCGACGGCGTCGGCTTCGCCGGCGGCAAGGGCTTCGTCGGCGGTTTCGGCCGCTACATGCTGTCGTCCTTCGGCGAGGACTCCATCAAGCGCTTCGTGCAGGAGGCGGTGGAGGACGCCAATCTGATCGAGAATTCGATCCGGATGCTGCGCACCGAACGCTCGGTGGTGCTGTTGCACTATGCGCCGGTGGTCGAGACGGTGATCGGCGAACCGCCGGAAATCCACGCCTTCCTGGGCTCGTCGCGGCTGGCGGAGACCATCGACCGCTACGACAACGTCAGCCTGGTCGTGCACGGCCACGCCCACCGGGGCGGGCCGGAGGGGCGGACCCATCGCGGGGTGCCGGTCTATAACGTCGCCCTGCCGGTGTTGCGCACCCTGGGCGACCTTCCCTACCGGGTGTTCGAGGTCTGAGGCCTCAGTCCAGGTGCGCCCAGGACCAGTCCCCGCGGCGCTCCACCGTCGTCGCCATGCCGAACAGGTCGCTCAGCACCGCGCCGGTCAGCAGTTCGGCCTTGGCGCCCTCGGCCAGGACGCGGCCCTCGCGCAGCAGCACAGATGGCCGATCTCGGGCAGGATCTCCTCGACATGGTGGGTGACCAGCACCAGGGTCACGCCGTCGCGGGCCACCTCGCGCAGCGTCTCCAGGAACAGCCGCCGGGTCGCCGGATCCAGGCCGGCGCACGGCTCGTCCAGCAACAGGGCGCGCGGGCGGTGCGTCAGGGCGCGGGCGATCAGGACCCGCCGCGCCTCGCCGGTCGACAAGGACGCCATCTCTCGCCCGATCAGATGGCCCGCGCCCATCCGTTCCAGCGCCTCGCGGCTGGCGCGGCGCATCGGTTCGGTGACCGCGTGGTTCCACACGCCGCGCGCGGCGAAGAAGCCGGAGACAACGGCGTCGAACACCTCCAGCCGATCCTCGCCGGCGTAGTCGGTCTGCAGCGCGGGCGACACCACCCCCAGCATCCGGCGCAGCTCGAACACGTCCCACGCCTCCCGCCCGAAGATGCGGACCCGTCCCGGCGCGCCGTCCGGCCCCGCGGTCGGATAGAGCTGGCGCGTCACCAGCTTGACCAGGGTGGACTTGCCCGAGCCGTTGCGCCCCAGGATGGCGGTGTGACGGCCCAGCGGGATCGTCAGGTCCACGCCGTCCAGCATCGGCCGCCCGGCGCCCCGCGCGACGCGCACATCCTCGATTTCCAGCAGCGGGTCGGTCATGGCGCGGACCTAAGCCCGAACCTGCCCGCGGGGAAGCCGGGGGCGAGGCGAAAACGCTCAGATCAGGCCCTGATCGCGCGCGTCGCGCTCCAGACCCTCGCGGAAGGCCGGGTCGGCCAGGGCGATCAGGGCGCGGGCGCGCTGGCTGGTCGACAGGCCTTTCAGATTGGCCCAGCCGTGCTCGGTCACGACGATGTGGGTGTCGTTGCGCGGCGTCGTCACCGGCCCGTCCAGCCGGGCGACGATGCGCGAGGCCGCGCCCTTTGCCGCGGTCGAATGGCAGGCGATGATCGACCTGCCCCTTCCGAGGCGTAGGCCCCGCGCACGAAGTCCAGCTGGCCCCCGGCGGCGGTGAACTGGCGCCCGTTCAGATATTCCGAGCAGCAGGCCCCCGACAGATCGATCTGCAGGGTGGCGTTGACCGACACCATCCGCGCGTTGCGCGCGATCACCGCCGGATCGTTGACGTAGGACACGGGACGGGCCTCCATCGCGCGGTTGCCGTCCAGGAAGCCGTAGGTGTTGCGGTCGCCCATCGAGAAGGCGAAGACGCCGACGCCGGGGTGCAGGGTCTTGCTCGCGTGGTTCGCCACGCCCGCCTGCATCAGCTCGACCAGGCCGGGGGTCAGCATCTCGGTATGAACGCCCAGGTCGCGGTGGTCCCTCAGGGCGTCGCACACGGCGTTGGGCAGGGCGCCGATGCCCATCTGCAGGGTGGCGCCGTCCTCGACCAGGCCGGCGATGATCTCGCCGATGGCGCGGTCGGCGGGCTGGGGCTGGGCCTTGGGGATTTCCAGCAGGGGGGCCGCGTTCTCCACCACCGCCGTCACCCGAGAGACATGGACGGTGCAGTCGCCGAACACGCGCGGCATGTGCGGATTGACCTCCAGCAGCAGCGTGCGCGCCGTCTCCGACACGGGCTTGGCGTAGTCGGTGTTGGTGCCGAACGAGAAATAGCCGTCCTCGTCTATCGGCGAGACGGTGCAGATCAGGGTGTCGACCCCGACCTCGTCGCACAGCACGCGCGGCGACTGCTGGAAGCCGGTGGGGATGAACTGCACCGGATTGGGCCGTCCTTCCTCGGCGGCGCGCTGCTCCAGCCGCCGCTCGACCGCGCTATGGAACAGGCTCCAGGGCCGGATGCGGTCCATCAGCTCGTATCGCAACACCGTCTCGCCGGCGATCGCGGTGCTCAGCAGATAGTAGAGGTTGACGTCCTCGACCTCGCCGCGTTCGGCCCGCGCGGCCAGGGCCGCCAGCAGCGCCGGGGGCTGGGACACGCCCAGGCCCATCGCCGCTTTGGCGCCCGAGCGCACCAGACGGGCGGCCGCCTCGGCGGTCATCAGACGTTCTGCGTACAGGGCTTTGGCGTCCATGGCGATCTCCGGCGGTGGTGACTGGGCTTATGCGCCGAAGCGGGGCGGCGCCGCCTAGACTTTCGTCGGATCGGCGTCGGGGTCGACCGGCGAGGGCGCATCCTGAAGCGGGGCGTGATGCGCTTTCTGGAAGCGGGCGGCGGCATGGGCGATCAGCCACAGGACCATGGCCCAGGCGGCCCCGACCGCCCAGCCGGCCAGGACGTCCGAGGCCCAGTGCGCGCCCAGATAGACGCGCGTCAGCCCCACCAGGACCGCCAGCACCACGCCGACGCCGAGCACGAACACCTTGAACCGGCGGCGCGGAAAGGCCCGGGTCAGCATCACCGCGACGCTGAGGTAGAAGACCGTGGACAGCAGGGCGTGGCCCGAGGGGAAGCTGGCGTTGATCGTCTCGACCGCCCGGGCCGCCAGCGGCGGCCGCTCGCGCTCGAACACCGCCTTGAGGCCTTCGCTCAGCGCCACGCCGCCGGCCAGGCCCGCCGCCAGCAGCACCGACGACAGCCATTTCCTCTGGCTCAGCAGGAACAGGATCACGATCAGGGCGAACAGCCCCAGCACCGATATGCCCCCCAGCGAGGTGATGTCGGCCGCCGCCTCCTTCAGCCACCACGGCCCCCAGGGCCGGCCGGGGTCGTCGGCGTAGGGGCGCATCGCCGCCAGGACCCATTGGTCGAAGGCCTGGCCGTCCGCCTCGGTCATGTCGTCGACCACCTCGGCGAAGGTCATCACCCCGATCGCGGCCACCATCAGCGCCGCCAGGACCGCGAACTCGGCCCTCGCAAGCGTCAGGGCGCGGATGAAGAAACGACGGGCGTGATCCAGGGTCATGGCCTGCGAACGGTCAAGCTGGAACCTCCGTTCCGTCTCGACCCCGATCACGCGTTCGTGAACACGCCGTCGTCAAACCTTCGCTGGCTTGAATCGGCGGTTTTCCCCAGCCGGCGCAAGGTTGTCCGACCGATTCGTTCACAAAGTGATCGTCAAGCCCGTTGACGGGTCGTTAGCCATCTGCGCCCCATATGTGGGTTCAGAAAGCGCGGCGGCCACAAGATACAGTGGTTGCGGCGCAGGCGGCATCACTTGGTTTTTTGTTCAGGGCAATGACGGTCATGGCTGGCGGCGAGGCGTTGAAGACGACGGAATCCAAGGCGTTGCGGCGACGCCGGCGCCGGATCGGCCCCATCTGACGGTGGTCCGGTCGGTGCAGGTGGACCGCTCGCGCGACGCCCTGCTGACCGATTTCGGCAAGAAGACGCTGGAAGACCGCTACCTGCTGCCGGGCGAAAGCTATCAGGACATGTTCGCCCGGGTCTCGACCGCCTTCTCGGACGACGCCGACCACGCCCAGCGCCTGTACGACTACATGAGCCGCCTGTGGTTCATGCCCGCCACCCCGGTGCTGTCGAACGGCGGCGCGGATCGCGGCCTGCCCATCTCCTGCTTCCTGAACGCGGTGGGCGACCGCTGGACGGCATCCAGAACGTCTGGAACGAGAACGTGGCCCTGGCGTCCAACGGCGGCGGCATCGGCACCTATTGGGGCGGCGTCCGCTCCATCGGCGAAAAGGTCAAGGGCGCGGGCAAGACCTCGGGCATCATCCCCTTCATCCGCGTGATGGACAGCCTGACCCTGGCGATTTCGCAGGGCTCGCTGCGCCGCGGCTCGGCGGCCGTCTATCTGGACATCCACCACCCGGAGATCGAGGAATTCCTGGAGATCCGCAAGCCTTCGGGCGACTTCAACCGCCGCTCGCTGAACCTGCACCACGGCGTCAACATCACCGACGAATTCATGGAGGCGGTGAAGGTCGGCTCCACCTTCGACCTGAAGTCGCCCAAGACCGGCGAGGTCATGAAGACCGTCGACGCCCGCTCGCTGTGGACCAAGCTGCTCGACATCCGGATGCAGACCGGCGAGCCCTACATGATCTTCTCGGACACGGTGAACCGCCAGCTGGCCCCGCACCAGCGCGACCTGGGCCTGAAGGTCAAGCAGTCGAACCTGTGCGCCGAGATCATGCTGCACACCGGCCGCGACCACCTGGGCGTGGACCGCACCGCCGTCTGCTGCCTGTCGTCGGTCAACGCCGAGACCTTCCTGGAATGGCGCGAGGAGCCGCGCTTCGTCGAGGACGTGATGCGCTTCCTGGACAATGTGCTGGAAGACTTCATCCGCCGCGCCCCGCCGTCGATGGCCGCCGCCGTCTATTCGGCCAAGCGCGAACGGTCGGTGGGCCTGGGCCTGATGGGCTTCCACTCCTTCCTGCAGTCGCAGGGCGTGGCCTTCGAAAGCGCCATGGCCAAGTCGTGGAACATGCGCCTGTTCAAGCACCTGCGCCGCGAGGCCGACAAGGCCAGCCGCCTGCTGGCCGAGGAGAAGGGCCCCTGCCTGGACGCCGAGGAGCGCGGCGTGATGGAGCGGTTCAGCCACAAGATGGCCATCGCCCCGACCGCCTCGATCAGCATCATCTGCGGCGGAACCTCGGCGGGCATCGAGCCGATCCCGGCCAACATCTACACCCACAAGACCCTGTCGGGCTCGTTCGCGGTCAAGAACCCCTATCTGGAGCGCCTGCTGGACGAGAAGGGGATCAACACCGAGGCGGTGTGGTCCTCCATCCTGGAGCACGAAGGCTCGGTCCAGCACATCGACGCCCTGACCGAGGACGAGAAGGGCGTGTTCAAGACCGCCTTCGAACTGGACCAGCGCTGGGTGGTCGAACTGGCCGCCGACCGCGCGCCGGAAATCTGCCAGGCCCAGTCGCTGAACCTGTTCATCCCCGGCGACGTCAACAAGTGGGACCTGCACATGCTGCACTGGTCGGCGTGGGAGCGGGGCGTGAAGTCGCTCTACTACCTGCGCTCCAAGTCGGTGCAGCGCGCCGCCTTCGCCGGCGCCGAGGACAAGAAGACCGACGAGATCGACCCCAACCAGCCCGATCTCTTCGCCCTGCCCAAGACCGACTACGATGAATGCCTGGCCTGTCAGTAAGACCTGACGGCCGCGACCGACGGGGCCCCGCGCAAGCGGGGCCCTTTGTCTGTCGGGAACCGGGTCCGCGCCGACGACGTTCGAAAGCGTCAGTAAGGTGTCATGAAAATGGCCGTTGGACTCGCCGCCTCTAAGGGGTAGGCTCGCCCCAGCGGACGGACTGGGGAGACCGAATGCGATTGGCGGCCGTGATCGTCGGGGTGGGAAGCGTGCTGGCGACGGCCGGCGCGGCCGATGCGCGCCAGCTGTGGGCGCCGGGCGCCTTCGACGAAACCCCTTCGCAGGTCGCGATCCAGGCTGGAGAGGTCGCCCAGCTCGCCCACCAGGGATTCCGCGTCGCTTCCGTCGATGACGATTTCGGCGCGCCGCTGGACCTGCCCAGCGCCTTCCAGGCCGAGGATCGTTCCGGCCTGATCGCCAGCACGCGCCGGGACGTCTGGATCCAGAGGGCGCCGCCGCCGACCGTCTGACGCTGGAGACCGCCGGCCGCCTTCGCCGCGCCGACGGCGCGCCCTTGCCGGTCACGCCCGCCGATGCGGCGCGGCTGGACCCGGAAGCCTACGACCTTCGCTATGTGCGCGGATTCTCGGGCGCGCGGGGCCGCACCGCCTCGGGGCTGGAGGTCAGCCTGACGCCCCACGCCGGCATCGGCGTCGGCAGCGACGGCGGATCGGCCGAGGCCGGCGCCACGCTCAAGATCGGCGAGGGGCTGGAGCGCCTGGCCCCCGACGGAAGCGAGCGGTTCGGCGAGCGCCCCCGCTGGTACCTGTACGCCGCCGGTTCGGGCCGGGCGGTGGGCTACAATTTCGCGCGCACCCGCGACGGCGACTACGCCCGCTCGGGCTACACCAACGACCGGGGGTCCTTCCTCGGCGACGCCTCGATCGGGGTGGCCTATCGCCGGGGCGACATGCAGACTTCGCTGGGCGTGGTCTATCGCGAGATCGACGCCGGCAAGGGGCTGCGCGGCATGAGCGGCCTGGACACCGACGTCGACGAGGGCCTGATCGCCTTCCAGCTGTCGATCAAGCCGCGCCGCTGATCCGCCTCCAGAATCGACCGAAGCCCGCCTCGCCTCGGGCGATCCGGCTCTAGCGAACCTCAGAAACCGCCACGCCCTCGCGCCGGGGATCGGCTCCGCCGTCCCATCGGCCGTCGCGCCACAGTCCCCCGTGCAGGCCCGAGGTCTCGGTGGCGTTGGGCTGGACCGCCATGCCCGCCTGGGCCAGGGCGGCCTTGATCTCGGGCGACAACAGCTGGGCGTCGGCGCCCACCGTCTCGCCCCGCACCACCAGATTGGGCAGGGCGACGGCCTGCTGCACCGGCAGGCCCCAGTCGATCACCCCCACCAGGGCCTTGGCCACATAGGCCAGGATGCTGGACCCGCCGGGCGATCCGATCGCCCCGACCAGATTCCCCTGGCGGTCCAGGATCAGCGTCGGCGTCATCGACGAGCGCGGCCGCTTGCCCGCCGCCACGGCGTTGGCGGCGGGAAGGCCGCCCTGCGTCGGCGTGAAGGAGAAGTCGGTCAGCTGATTGTTCAGGAAGAAGCCCCCCGCCATCCGGCCCGAGCCGAAGATGCTCTCGACCGTGGTGGTCATGCTGACGGCGTTCCCCCAGGCGTCGACGACGACGACGTGGCTGGTGCCGCCCGGCTCGGCGGTGGCGTCGGCCGCGACGGGCGGCGCGCCGGTCGGGCGGCCCGGGTCGACCGGTCCGTTCACCGTCGGGACCAGGGCGGCGCGCGCGGCGACATAGTCGGGGTCCAGCAGGCCGGCGATCGGCACGCCGACGAAGTCCGCATCGCCGATGTAGCGGTCGCGATCGGCGTACATCAGCCGCTGCAGCCGGCCGAAGGCGACCCAGGCCTCGGGGCTGTCGGCGCCCTTATCCAGGTCCGGCGTGTGCTCGGCCATGGCCAGGAACTCCAGCACCGCCACGCCGCTGGACGGCGGCGGCGGCACGCACACCACATAGGCGCGGTAGGGGCGGCACAGGGGATCGCGGCGCAGCGGGCGATAGGCGGCGATGTCCGCCGCGGTCAGGGCGCCGGGACGCGGCCCCTCGGCGACGGCCTCGGCCACCGCCTGGCCCAGCGGCCCGCCGTACAGGGCCCCCGGCCCCTGGTCGGCCAGCATCCGCACCGTGCGCGCATAGTCGGGATTCCTCAGCACCTCGCCGGCCTGATAGCGGCCGCCGTCGGCCTTGGTGAAATAGGCGGCGGCCCAGCGCGTGCGGGCCTGGGGGGCGCGGCCGTTGATCATGCCGGCCAGTCGCGGGCTGACGACGAAGCCGTCGCGGGCCAGGCGCTCGGCGTCGCCGAACAGGTCGCGCCAGGCCAGCCGCCCGTGATCCTTCTGCGCCAGGGCCAGCATGGCCACCGCCCCCGGCGCCCCGGTGGAGCGGCCCGACAGCACCGCGTCGACGAAGGGCAGGGGCCGGCCGTCCTCGTAGAACAGCTCCGGCGTGGCCGCGCTGGGCGCCGTCTCGCGCCCGTCATAGGCGGTGACCGCTCCCGTCTCGGCGTTGTAATGCATCAGGAAGGCCCCGCCCCCCAGGCCCGACGATTGCGGCTCGACCAGGCCCAGCACCGCCTGGATCGCCACGGCCGCGTCCGCCGCCGATCCGCCGCGCCGCAACACCGCCATCCCCGCCTCGACGGCCAGGGGATTGGCGGCGGCGACGAAGGGCCCGCGCGCCCGGGGGCTGCGGCGGCGACGGGCGCGGCGGCGCCCGCAGGTGCGGGCGCGGTCGAAGCGGGCGCGGCCGTCTGGCACGCCGCCAGCACCAGGGACAGCAGGGGCGCGGCGAGGCGGCGAAGGAGCGGACGCATGGGAAACCGGACGCGATGACGGGAAGGACCCGCCCGACCTAGGCCGTCCCGTCCGACCCGCCAACCCCGGCCCGCAGAAAACTGTCCGGCGCCCGCTTGCATCCCCCCGCCCGAGCGGCTAAAGACGCCGCCTCGCCGCGAGGCGTGCGCACCCGTAGCTCAGCTGGATAGAGCATCAGACTACGAATCTGAGGGTCAGGAGTTCGAATCTCTTCGGGTGCGCCATCTCCGTTCAGACCTGAGAACCGAGACACGCGCCTGCGCGGCGCGACTTCCCATCGCTAGACGCCAGAGCCCGCAGACATTCGGTCGGTGAGCCGACGCCGCCTGTCAGGCCTCCGTTTCTCGGTCGCGCGGTGGACGCGGCCTCCTTCTGCCAGCGATGTCGATTTCGGCGACGGCTCGCCCGTCCGCGCCCATGATGCGACAAGATCTTGCTCCAATTTGCGCCACAAAGCGGCCGTTTTCGGCATTTTGTTCCGGATTGATGACGTTTTGCCGAATATAAGATTGCAAGCCGCCACCTTGTGCCCTACCGATGTCTCAATCAGGGCCAATATAGTATAACATCGATATATCTCAACGTTATCTGACGCGGCCGTGAGTATTCGTAAAGAAATACTTTTGAGATGAGGCGTATGCGTACTCGTAAGAATCAGCTTTTGTCTTCGGCTTTGGCGGGCGGAGTCGTCGCCGCCTCGATGGCCATTCTCGTTCCCGGCGTCGCTTCGGCGCAGACGACCGTTCAAACCCCGGACCAGGACGCGGTCCAGGTCGATGAAATCGTCGTGGTGGGGTCGCGTATTCGTCGCGACAACTACAACGCTCCTTCGCCCACCCAGGTCGTGACGCGCGAGGAAGCGACCCTGCAGGGCTTCGCCTCCACGACCGAGGCGCTGCAGAGCACGGCCGTCACCGGCGGAACTTCGCAGATCAACAACGCGTACGGCGGCTACGTCACCGACGGCGGCCCGGGCGCCAACACCATCGGCCTGCGCGGCATGGGCCCCAGCCGCACCCTGGTGCTGCTGAACGGCCGTCGCGTCTCGCCGGCCGGCTCGCGCGGCTCGGTCGGTTCGGCCGACCTGAACGTGCTGCCGACGGCCATGATCGACCGGGTCGAGGTGCTGCGCGACGGCGCGTCGTCGGTCTATGGCTCGGACGCGGTCGCCGGCGTGGTCAACATCCAGACCCGCCAGGGCTTCGAGGGCCTGACCCTGGAAGGCCAGGTGAACGCCCCCACCGAGGCCAACGGCAATGGCGGTTCGACCCGCCTGTCCGTCGTCGCCGGGGCCAAGGGCGACCGCTGGCGCGCCGCCGGTTCGGTGGAGCGCTACGAGCGCGACGAACTGACCCTGCGCGATCGCGAATTCACGCGCTGCCAGACGGACGGCTTCTTCAACGACCGGGACTACATCGACCCCCGCACGGGCCAGTCGAAGTGCTATCCGATCACCACGACCGGCTCGAACGGCGTGACGATCAACACCATCGGCACGGGCAGCCTGGCCGGCGTCGGCGCGCCCGGCGTGCCGGACATCGCTCTGGCGAACGGCGTCACCTATAACCGTTGGCGCCCGAATTCGGCGATCACCAGCGGCCTGGTCGGCTTCGAGGGCGTCGGCGGGTCCTACGTCAACCCCAACGATCCCACTTCGAACATCGCTCTGAACAACAATATCCGCGACACCTTCGAAGACCGGATGCTGAACGAGTCGCTGATCTCGCCGGTCGACATCACCACCATCTATGGCGAAGGCGGCTACGACCTCCACGCCCTGGGGAATGCGGAAGTGTACGGCGAAGTGCTGTTCAACCAGCGCAAGTCGTCGCAGACCGGCTATCGCCAGCTCTCGCTGGACTACGCCGAGGGCAGCCCGCTGATCCCGGACAACCTGGCTTTCTCGACCTTCGCGGGCGACCAGGGTCTGAACAAGGGCCAGAACGTCGGCGTGCGCGCCTTCATCGGCTTCGGCAACGACACCTCCGAGCAGGAAGTGGACTTCACCAAGCTCACGGGCGGTCTGCGCGGCGACTTCATCGTGCCGGGCTGGCGCTATGACGCCTACGTCAGCCATTCGCGCTCCAAGTCGACCTACACCAGCGAGCAGTTCCTGACGGACCGCCTGATCGAGACCCTGGACGTGGTCGAGACCGCGCCGGGCCGTTTCGAGTGCGCCCAGCTTTCGTCCAACCCCGGTTGCGTCGCCGCGCCGGCCCTGAGCACCCGCACCATCGCCGGCGAACTGCCGCAGGACTGGGTCGACTACGTCTTCCGTCCCGTCACCGGCACCACCGAGTTCGAGGAGACCATCGTCTCGGTCGGCATCGACGGTCCGCTGTTCCAGCTGCCGGCCGGCGAGGTCAGCGCCTTCTTCGGCGCCGAATGGCGCGATTCCTCGATCGACGACACGCCGGGTCTCGATAGCCAGCTGGGCAACACCTACAACTACTCCACCTCGGCCATCACCCGCGGGTCGGACTCGGTGTGGGAAGCCTTCGGCGAGGTCGAGGTGCCGGTCCTGCGTGACCTGCCCTTCGCCCAGGAACTGACGCTGAACGGTTCGTTCCGCTACACCGACTACGACTCCTACGGCGACGACACGACCTACAAGGTCGGCGCGGTCTATCGCCCGATCGACTGGCTGTCGCTGCGCGCCACCTACGGCACCTCGTTCCGCGCCCCGGCGCTGTTCGAGCAGTTCGTCGGCGCGACCAGCGGCTTCCTGTCCTCCGGCGCCGACGCCTGTAACGAGTACGGCGCCGAGGGCGTGAACCCCAACCGCGTCGCCAACTGCGGCGCCGAGGGCCTGCCCAAGGACTACTACGCCACCACCGGCGTGCAGGTGATCAGCGAAGGCGGGGCCGATCTGGGCCTGGCGGCCGAAACCTCGACCAACCTGACGATCGGCGCGGTGTTCCAGCCGACCCTGCCCTCGGGCTGGGGCAACCTGGACTTCGCGGTCGACTATTACGAGATCGAGGTCGAGAACGGCGTCTCGCAATACGGCGCCTCGGCGATCCTGGATCGCTGCTACGACTCCAACCCTGGCGATTTCGCGGCCGACACGGGCTTCTGCGCCCTGGTCTCGCGTGATCCGTCGGACAACTCGCTGACGGTGATCGACAGCTATGTGAACTGGCCACGGACATCGTGAAGGGCCTGGACTACACGCTGCGCTACCGTAACGACGTCGGCCCCGGCTCGGTCCTGTTCAACCTCGCGGTCACCCAGTACACCGAAGTGTCGAGCAAGCTGTTCGATGAGGATCCTCTGGAAGACTATGTCGGCATGATCGACAATCCGGAGTTCACCGGCACGGCCGACATCAGCTACGCCTGGGCCGACTGGCGCGTGCGCTACGGCGTCGAGTGGGTCGATGGCATGAGCAGCTATGAGTACTACGGAGAAAATCCGGCGACGAGCCAATACGACCTGGCGACCGACGACTACTACCTCCACAACGCCTCGGTTCAGTATTCGCGTGACGGCTGGACGGCCACGGCCGGCGTGCGCAACCTGTTCGACGAGAATCCGCCGACCATTTCGGCGGGCGTGTACAACCGGGTCGGCAACGCCCCGCTGTATTCGGGCTACGACTACCTGGGCCGCACGGCCTTCATCAACCTGACCAAGTCCTTCTAAGGACGACCGTCGGAACGACAGGCGAGGGCGGCGGGCGCAAGTCCGCCGCCCTTTCGTTTGCGCGCCCGCCTGGCGGGAACCTCCGGGCCCGAGCGGTGATTGTCAGCCCTACGCCCCCGCTTGAAGAAGGATCGCCATGTTCCGTTCGCGCCGCCTCGTCCCCGCCTTCGCCGCCCTGGCCGCCGCCTCGGCCCTGTCGGCCTGCGCCTACAACGAGGCGCTGGGCCGCAATCAGCTGCTGCTGGTCGACAACGCCGCCCTGTCGCAGCAGTCGAACGTCGCGTGGCGCGAGGCGGTGGCCAAGCCGGGCGTGCTGACCTCGGGCGCCCAGGTGGAGCGCGTCCGCCGCGTCGGCGGCCCGCTGGTCCAGGCCGCGGGCCTGGGCGGGCGCAGCTGGGAATACGCCGTCTTCCCGGAAGAGAGCCCCAACGCCTTCACCCTGCCGTCCGGCCAGATCGGGGTGACGACGGGCCTGCTGAACCTGGTCCGCAACGACGACCAGCTGGCCAGCGTCATCGGCCATGAGATCGGCCACATCGTGGGCGGCCACGCCGCCGAGCGGGCGTCCAGCCAGGCGCTGACCTCGGTCGGCCTGGCGGCGGCGCAGGGCGTGGCGGGACGCTATGGCGACGCGGTCGGCGCCTATGGCGGCCTGGCGGCCCAGTACGGGGTGCTGCTGCCCTATTCGCGCCGCGACGAGCTGGAGGCCGACCGCCTGGGCGTCGACTATATGGCGGCCGCCGGCTTCAGGCCGTCCGAAGCGGTCGCTCTGTGGCGGCTGATGGCGGCGCAGCGCCAGACGGCCACGCCGCAGTTCGCCTCGACCCACCCGTCGGACGACACCCGCATCCAGGCGCTTGAGCAGTATATCGCCAGCCGCGGCTGGCGCTGATCAGATCCGGATGTCCAGCAGCGAGCCGGGCCGCAGCAGGCGGGTCGGCTCGGCGCCCGTGGCCGCGCCCTGGGAAGCGCCCAGGGAAGCGCTCTGCGAAGTCTGAACCGGCCGCAAAGCCGGCGGCGTCGGGGCCGGCGCGGCCGCCGCGCTCGCGGGGGCCGCGGGACTGGCGGCCTCCATCGCGGCGCGGAAGAAGGCCGACTGGGCCTGGCGCGCGCGGCCGGTCTCGCCCGGAACGGGCAGGGTCGTCGCAGGAAGGCCGGGGCGAATCGCGCTCATGTCCGAAGGGTTAACGCATTCCGTCGAAAAACGGTTAACGCGACGCGGCGGTCGGGGCGGGACGCGGCGGCGCCTGCATCGAGGCGACCAGCCGGTCCAGGTCGGCGTCGTCCAGCAGCGGGCCGGACTGTTTGGCGGTGATCCGGCCCAGGGCGTCCACGGCGAAGGTCTCGGGCACGCCCGAAATGCCCAGGTCCAGCCCGGCGCGCCCCTCGCGGTCCACCAGGACCATCGTGAAAGGGTCGCCCAGTTCGTCCAGGAAGGCGCGGGTGGCGACCGGCTCGTCCTTGTAGGCGATCCCGACCACGGCCACGCCGCGCCGCTTCAGCTCCAGCAGCTTCGGATGCTCGATCCGGCATGGGGCGCACCAGGAGGCGAAGACGTTGACGATCATCGGCCGCCCCACGCCGGCGGTCTTCAGGTCCAGCTGGCCCGGACCCTCGCGGTCGCCCGACAGCATCGGCAGCACCGTCTCGGGGATCGGCTGGCCGACCAGGGCGTCGGGCTTGAACGCCGGGTCGCGCTTCAGCGACCAGCCGACGAACAGCGCCGCCAGGGCCGCCAGCACCACCAGCGGCAGAAGCGCCAGCCAGCGGGTCATGGGCGAGGCCCTGTTTCTTTTGGCCCCACCGCGCTTCGCGCGGCTTGAGGGCGCGGCTCGGCGCCTTCCAGCCGATCCAGGTCGCGCTTCCATCTGCGGCCGGCGATGGCCGCGCGCGCGGTCAGGGCGCCCAGGACCAGCGCGCTGATCCCCCAGGCGGGCCAGACGAAGGCGGCGTAGGGGCTCATGTCCAGGTCGAGCATTCAGGCCTCCAGCGCCGGCGCGCGCGCAGGGTCACGACCCGGCGGCGGCGCACCTCGGTGCGGATCGCGCTCAGCCACAGGGCGGAAAACAGCACGCCATAGGCCGCCAGCATGGTCAGGAAGGCCGGCACATAGGCCGGGTCCAGCCCCGACGAGCCGGGGCTCAGGAAGCTGGCGGGCTGATGCAGGGTGTTCCACCAGTCGACCGAGAACTTGACGATGGGCAGGTTGACCAGGCCGACCAGCCCCAGCACCGCCGCCGCCCGCGCCGCCTTCTGCTCGTCGTCGATTGAGGCCCTCAGCGCCATGTAGCCCAGGTAGAACAGGAACAGCACCAGGACGCTGGTCAGGCGCGCGTCCCACACCCACCACGTCCCCCACATCGGCTGGCCCCACAGCGATCCGGTCACCAGCGCCAGCCCCGTCAGGGCCGCGCCGGGCAGGGCGGCCGCCCGCGCGGCGGCGTCGGCCAGGGCGTGGCGGAACACCAGGGCGAAGAAGCTGGAGACGCCCAGCGCCCCATAGGCCCCCAGGCCCCACACCGCCGCGGGCACGTGCACGAACATGATCCGCACCGTGTCGCCCTGCTGATAGTCGGCGGGAACCGAAAAGCTCAGCCACGCTCCGACCGCCAGCAGCACGCCCGCCGCCGCCCACAGCACGGGCGCCAGCGGGCCGGTGAAGGCCATGAAGCGCTGCGGATTGGACAGGCCGAACATGGCGTCAGCGCTTACGCGGCGAGGGGGCGGCGGGCAAGCGGCTCATCCCTGGGCGTTGCGGACGGCGGCGGCCCCGGCGAAGGGGGTCAGGACGGCGGCGAACAGCACATAGGCCGACAGCAGGGCCAGGGCCGGGGCGGGGGACTGGCCCGCCGCCCGCTCCAGCGCCCCGGCGCCGAACACCACCGGCGGGATGAACAGCGGCAGGACCACCACGGCGATCAGCAGGCCGCCGCGCCGCGCGCCCAGGGCCACGGCCGCGCCCAGGGCCCCGGTCAGGGCGAACCCCAGGCCGCCGATCACGGCCCCCAGGGCGACCAGCGGCGTCAGGCCGACCGGCAGGCCCAGCGCCAGGGCCGCGACCGGCGCCGTCAGCGCCAGCGGCAGGCCGACGGCGACCCACTGGGCGACGGCCTTGATCAGGACCACCCCCTCCATCGGCAGGTGGCCGACCGCCAGCAGGTCCAGCGCCCCGTCCTCCAGGTCGCGCTCGAACAGCCGCTCCAGCGACAGCAGCGAGGCCAGGGCCAGGCCCAGCCAGGCCACCCCGCCCGCGACCGGCCTCAACGTCCGGGGTCGCCGCCCGCCGCCAGCGGCAGCAGCACCGTCAGGCACAGCAGGAAGCCGCAGGCCAGCAGCGGCCCGCCGCCGCCGTTCCACGCCAGGTCCAGCTCCCGTTCCAGCAGCACGCGCGTCGCGCCGCGCAGGCCGGGCGGGCGGGGCTCCACGCCCTCGGGATCGCGCGGGCCGAACCTCACGACAGTCCCCCCAGGTCCAGGGTCCGCGCCGGGATCGGCAGGGGGTCGTGCACGGCCGCCAGGATCAGGCCGTCGGCCTGCAGGTGGCGTCTCATGCAGGCGGCGAAGGCGTCGCGCCAGCGCGCGTCCAGCGGCGCCATCGGCTCGTCCAGCAGCCACAGGGCGCGCGGCGACCCGACCAGCCGGCCCATCGCCAGCCGGCGTCTCTGGCCCGCCGACAGCCGCCGCACCTCCAGGTCCAGCAGGGGCTTCAGGCCGAAGGCCTCGACCGCGTCGTCGACCCCGTACTGGGTGTGGCCCAGCCAGTCGCACTGGAAACCCAGTTCCTGGCGCGCGGTGCGGCCGGTCTTCAGCCCGTCCTGATGGCCCAGCAGATGCGTCTCGCGCCCCCGCGCCTCGGCGGGATCCAGCGGATTGCCGTCGCCGTCGTGGAAGGCGATCTCCCCCGCCTCGGGCCGGATCAGGCCGGCGACGGCGCGCAGCAGGCTGGTCTTGCCCGCCCCGTTGGCGCCGGTCAGCACCGCCGCCTCCCCCGCCTTCAGACCAAAGTCGAGGTTCCTGAACAGCACGCGCTCGCCGCGCGCCACAGACAGGCCGGACAGGGACAGGGCGTGGATCATCGGACGTAAATCTCCCTCCCCATGAAGGGGAGGGAGAATTCCTGTGATCTTTGCGAACCCTTCTCAATGTCCATGCCGGAGGTGTGGACACATGGACCCGGCCGCCCGGCGAGGCTATATGCGCCCTCGCCGTAGCCGGCTTTCGCGGCGCGCGGCGGGGACCTGTGCGCCCCGTCGTCCAGCGCGCGAAGGGGCGAACCGAATTGTCGGGCGGCGCTGACCAGAGGACCACTCTCCATGCCGTCGATCGACAGCCTCAAGACCCGCCAGGACCTTTCCGTCGGGCGCAAGAAGTACGCCTATTACAGCCTTCCCGCCGCCGAGGAAGCCGGTCTGGCCGGTATTTCGCGCCTGCCGCGCTCGATGAAGGTGCTGCTGGAGAACCTGCTGCGCAACGAGGACGGCGTCTCCGTCACCGAGGACGACCTGAAGGCTGTCGCCGCCTGGATCGAGAACAAGGGCTCGGTCGAGCACGAGATCGCCTTCCGCCCGGCCCGCGTCCTGATGCAGGACTTCACCGGCGTTCCCGCCGTCGTCGACCTGGCCGCCATGCGCGACGCCATGTCCTCGCTGGGCGCCGACGCGGCCAAGATCAACCCGCTGGTCCCCGTCGACCTGGTCATCGACCACTCGGTCATGGTCGACTATTTCGGCACCCCCCGGGCCTTCGGCGAGAACGTCGAGCGCGAGTATGAGCGCAACATCGAGCGCTACAACTTCCTGCGCTGGGGCTCGTCGGCCTTCAACAACTTCCGCGTCGTGCCCCCCGGCACCGGCATCTGCCACCAGGTGAACCTGGAGAACCTGGCCCAGACCGTCTGGACCCTGGACGAAGGCAAGAAGACCGTCGCCTATCCCGACACCGTCGTCGGCACCGACAGCCACACCACCATGATCAACGGCCTGGCCGTCCTGGGCTGGGGCGTCGGCGGCATCGAGGCCGAGGCGGCCATGCTGGGCCAGCCGATCCCGATGCTGATCCCCGAGGTCATCGGCTTCAAGCTGACCGGCCGCCTGCCGGAAGGCGCCACCGCCACCGACCTGGTGCTGACCGTCACCCAGATGCTGCGCAAGAAGGGCGTGGTCGGCAAGTTCGTGGAATTCTTCGGCGACGCCCTGCCGAACATGACCATCGAGGACCAGGCCACCATCGCCAACATGGCCCCGGAATACGGCGCCACCTGCGGCTTCTTCCCCGTCTCGGCCGCCACCATCGGCTATCTGACCGCCACGGGCCGCGACAAGGCGCGCGTCGCCCTGGTCGAGGCCTACGCCAAGGCCCAAGGCCTGTGGATCGACGAGACCTCGGAAGACCCGGTCTTCACCGACGTGCTGGAGCTGGACATCTCGACCGTCGTCCCGTCGCTGGCCGGCCCCAAGCGTCCGCAGGACCGGGTCGAGCTGACCAACGCCGCCCCGGCCTTCGAAACCGCCCTGGCCGAGGTGTTCAGCCGCCCGTCCGACGCCCCGCGCGCCGCCGTGGAAGGCGAGAAGTTCACCGTCGGCGACGGCGACGTGGTCATCGCGGCCATCACCTCCTGCACCAACACCTCCAACCCGTCGGTGCTGATCGCCGCCGGCCTGGTGGCGCGCAAGGCCAACGCCCTGGGCCTGAAGGCCAAGCCGTGGGTCAAGACCTCGCTGGCCCCCGGCTCTCAGGTCGTGACCGACTATCTGACCGACGCCGGCCTGCAGAAGGACCTGGACGCCCTGGGCTTCAACCTGGTCGGCTACGGCTGCACCACCTGCATCGGCAACTCGGGCCCGCTGGCCCCGGCCATCTCCAAGGCGATCAACGACAACGCCCTGGTCGCCACCTCGGTCCTGTCGGGCAACCGCAACTTCGAGGGCCGGGTGAACCCCGACGTCCAGGCCAACTACCTGGCCTCGCCGCCGCTGGTCGTGGCCTACGCCATCGCCGGCTCGATGCGGATCGACATCACCAAGGACCCGATCGGCCAGGACAAGAAGGGCAATGACGTCTTCCTCAAGGACGTCTGGCCCACCGCCCAGGAAGTCGCCGACATCCAGCGCAAGTCCGTCACCCCGGCCATGTTCGCCAAGCGCTACAAGGACGTGTTCAAGGGCGACAAGCACTGGCAGGCGATCAAGGTCACCGGCGGCCAGACCTATGAGTGGGACGACAAGTCCACCTACGTCCAGAACCCGCCCTACTTCGAGGGCCTGACGATGCAGGCCGCGCCGGTCCAGGACATCGTCGAGGCGCGCGTCCTGGCCATCTTCGGCGACTCGATCACCACCGACCACATCTCGCCGGCCGGTTCGATCAAGAAGACCTCGCCCGCGGGCGTCTATCTGACCAACCACGGCGTCGAGGCGTCGGAGTTCAACTCCTACGGCGCGCGTCGCGGCAACCACGAAGTCATGATGCGCGGCACCTTCGCCAACATCCGCATCAAGAACCGCATCACCCCCGACATCGAGGGCGGCGTGACCAAGCACTTCCCGTCGGGCGACGTCATGTCGATCTACGACGCGGCCATGCGCTACCAGTCGGAAGGCCGCCCGCTGGTCGTCTTCGCCGGCAAGGAATACGGCACCGGCTCGTCGCGCGACTGGGCGGCCAAGGGCACCAACCTCTTGGGCGTGCGCGCCGTCATCGCCGAAAGCTTCGAGCGCATCCACCGCTCCAACCTGGTCGGCATGGGCGTCGTCCCCCTGCAGTTCAAGCAGGACGGCTGGCAGAAGCTGGGCCTGACCGGCGAGGAGATCGTCACCATCCGCGGCCTGACCGACGCCAACATCGGCAAGCTGAAGCCTCGCCAGGACCTGTGGGTCGAGCTGTTCCGCCCGTCGGACGGCAAGATGGCCCGCTTCCCGGTGCGCTGCCGCATCGACAACCAGACCGAGCTGGACTACCTGCGCGCCGGCGGCGTCATGCCCTACGTCCTGCGCAATCTGGCCGGCGGCCCGGAAACCGAGGCCCCGATCGCGGCCGAATAAGGAGCGCGACAGGCTGAAACGAAAGAGGGCCGGCGGAGCGATCCGCCGGCCCTTTTGTCTGGTTCGGCCCTCTGGCGTTTCCGTCAAACGACGCCTATATTCGCGTCAGATGACGCACCCGGACCCCGCCCATGACCGCGCTCGACCTTTACGCCCAGCCCGAGGCCCTGCCGGCCAGCGACGCGGCGCGGATCGGCCGGCTGCTGGGGCTGAACGACGACACGCCGCTGGACGACGTGGCCCTGGCCGAGCGGGTGTCGCAGGGGCTGAAGCCGACCTCGGCCGCCGCCCTGGGCCAAGTCATCGGCATGCCCCACGTCGTGGGCAAGCTGATCCCCGAGGCGACGCTGCGCCGCGCCCGCACCAGCCGAAAGCCGCTGTCGCGCGAGATGAGCGAGCGGCTGTACGAGGTCGGCCGCGTGGTCGACGCCGTCAGCCGCGCCTATCACGCGACACCGCCGCCATCGTCCGCTTCCTGAACCGGCCGCACCAGCTGCTGGGCGGCCGCACCCCCTGGCCATGGCCCAGTCGTCCTCGGCCGGGGCGGACGCGGTGATCAACCTTGTCCGCCGCGCCGACGCCGGCTTCGCCGTCTAGGCATGGTTCGCGTCCTGGACGACGCGCTGAAGGCGTTCCGCATCGGCGATCCGCGCGGCGAGCATCCGATCTGGAGCGACGGCGGCGCCCGCCTGGCCTCGGGCCGCTGGCACGAGGCGGGCCAGCGCGCGGTCTATGCGGCCGAACACTATTCCACCGCCCTGCTGGAAAAGCTGGTCCACTTCGGCGGCGAACTGCCGACCGGCCAGCACTATGTCGAGATCCACGTCCCGGCCGGGGTGTCCTACGAGGTGGTCAATCCGGACCTGGTCCCCGGCTGGGCCGAGCCCGGCGGCGCGGCCGCGCGCGCCTTCGGCCGCGACTGGTTCATGCAGGGGCGTTCGGCGGTGCTGATCGTCCCATCGGTGGTGGCCCGGATGGAGCGCAACCTGGTCTTCAACGCCGCCCACCCCGACTTCGCCCGCGTCCGGCCGGGGCTGGAGACGCCCGTCTGGTGGGACCAGCGGCTGTTCGGCTGAACCCATCGAGACCTTCGAAAGGTTCAAGCCCCTAGCCGTCCTTCCGGGGCTTCGCGCAGCGAAGAACCCGGAACCCAGGGCCGCGGTCACGGCCGCCCGCCGCGTTCGGCGTCGCACCTTCCCTCCTGGGTTCCGGGTTCGTCCTGCGGCCGCCCCGGAAGGACGAAGATTGACCTCGGGCGCCGGGATGGGACCCGCGGTCCGTCAAGCCTTGGGCCTCGACCGCTCAGTCCAGCTTCAGCGCCTCGGCCAGCAGCTTGGCCTCGGCCGCGCGGCTGGAGCCCGCGCGCCAGGCGACGACGATCTCGCGCCGGGGCGGCGCGTCGCCCGCCGGGGTCTCGAAGGCGCGCACGGCGACCGACGGATTGTCGGCCAGCCCCGCCTGCACCGCCATCCGGGGCAGGAAGGAGACCCCCAGGCCCGATCCGACCATCTGCACCAGGGTGTGCAGGCTGGTGGCGGCGAAGACGTCGTCCCCGCGCGGCGCCTCGATCTCCAGCGCCGCCAGGGCCTGGTCGCGCAGGCAATGGCCGTCCTCCAGCAGGATCAGGTCCTCGGCCTTCAGCGAGCCGGGCCGGATCGGCCCCGGCGCGGCCAGCGGATGGTCGCGCGGCGCGGCGGCCAGGATCTCGTCGTCGCCGATCCGCGCGTGGGCGATGCCCGGCGCGTCATAGGGCAGGGCGATCACCGCCGCGTCCAGCTGGCCGGCCTTCAGCCCCGCGATCAGCCGGGGCGTCAGGTCCTCGCGGATGAACAGCTTCAGGTTCGGATAGGCCGCCTTCACCTGCGGCAGCTTGGCGGGCAGCAGGAAGGGGGCGACGGTCGGGATGACGCCCAGCCGGAACCGGCCCGACAGGGGGCGGCCGGCGTTCTGGCCGCCCGCCTCGACCAGGTCCTCGGTGCGGGCCAGCACGTCCTCGGCGCGGCGCACGGCCTCGGCGCCCACGGCGGTCATGATGACATTGCCCCGCGCGCGCTCGACCACGGGCGCGCCCAGGATGCGCTCCAGCTCCTGCACCCCGGCGCTCAGGGCGGGCTGGCTGACGTGGGCCGCCTCGGCCGCGCGCGAGAACGAGCCGTGCTCGGCCAGGAGCTTCAGATACTGGAGTTGGCGCAGGGTGGGGAGCATGACCGCCACATAGGCCCTCCCTATCGCTAAATCAAAAGCAATCGACTGCGTTTATTGTGCACTCGCCAGCGGCTTCAGCCGGATCTCGTACAGGCGCGGCCAGCGCTTGCCGGTGACGTACAGCCGTCGCGCGGCCGCATCCCAGGCCACGCCGTTAGCCACGTCGTCGTTCGGGTCGACCTCGGGGCCGGTCGGGGCCAGGGCGGCCAGGTCGATGAAGGCCTTGACCGCCCCCGTCTCCGGGTCGATCCGCGCGATGCGGCTGTCCTGCCAGATGTTGGCCAGGATCTCGCCGTCGACCCATTCCAGCTCGTTGATCTGGTCCAGCGGCCGGCCGTCCGCGGTGACGGCGACGCGCCCCGTCTCGGCGAAGGTGTCCGGGTCGATGAAGCGGATCTGGTCGGTGCCGTCGCTCATCACCAGCCGCCGCCCGTCGGTCGTCAGGCCCCAGCCCTCTCCGGGATAGGAAAAGGCGCCCATCGGGGAAAAGTCGTCCAGCCGCCAGACGAAGCCCAGGTGGTTGCGCCACGTCAGGCTGAACAGCCGCTCGCCGATGGCGGCGACGCCCTCGCCGAAATAGACGGTGGGCAGGTCGCGCTGGCGCACCACCCGGCCGGTCTCCAGTTCGACCTGGCGGAGGAAGGACGGATAAAGGCCCGTGCTCTCGAACAGGGCGCCGTCCCGCACGAACAGCCCCTCGGTGAAGGCGGTCGGATCGTGCGGATAGGCGGTCACGACCTCATAGTCCTGGACCGGAACGCGGGCGACGGCGGCCGGCGCCAGCAACAGGGCCAGCGCCAGCAGGGCGCGCCCGGCCAGACGAAGGGGCGTCTCGCCGGGCGACCCACGGCTCAGGCCTGCTCGGCCGCCGCCTCGGCCTCGGCCTTCTCGGCGCGGACTTCGGCGGCGTCGGCCTCGGCCCGGGCGGCCTGGGCCTTGGCCTTCTTGGACTGGGCGTTCCTGGACATCATGTTCAACGCCTCGACCAGGGCCGAGAAGGCCATGGCCGCATAGATGTAGCCCTTGGGCACATGGACGCCGAAGCCGTCGGCGATCAGCACCGCGCCGATCATCAGCAGGAAGCCCAGGGCCAGCATGACCACGGTCGGGTTCTTGTCGATGAAATTGGCCAGCGGGTCGGCGGCCAGCAGCATGCACAGCACGGCGATGACGACGGCGATCATCATGATCGGCACGTGATCGGTCATGCCGACGGCCGTCAGGATCGAGTCGATCGAGAACACCAGGTCCAGCAGGATGATCTGGAAGATGGCCGAACCGACGTTGTTGATGACGACGTCCTTCTTGTCCTTCTCCAGCAGGTCGTGGGACGGCGTGGTGTCGACCGAATGGTGGATCTCCTTGGTCGCCTTCCAGACCAGGAACAGGCCGCCAGCGATCAGGATCAGGTCGCGCCAGCTGAAGGCGGTCTCGAACCCGGCGCCGGACAGGCCCAGGTCGAAGACCGGCGCCGTCAGGCCCACGATCCAGCCGATCGTCGCCAGCAGGCCCAGTCGCATGACCAGGGCCAGGCCGATGCCGATGCGCCGCGTGCGCTGGCGGTGTTCGGGGGCAGCTTGTTCGACAGGATCGAGATGAAGATCAGGTTGTCGATCCCCAGCACGACCTCCATGACCACCAGGGTGATCAGGGCCGCCCAGGCGGCGGGGTCGGAGAAGATGGCGCCGAGGCCTTCGAACATTGGATTTCCCATAAAGAAGTGAAGCCGCTGGCGTAGCGGCGCCGTCGTTCCCCATCAAGCGCCCGCCGGGGGCGGATGGTCGCACCCCGTCGCGCCTGCGTCGCTGAACGCGCCGCGGCGGCGCCGGCTCCCGGACCTGCGACCTTTGGGGGCCATCACACAATGTTGCGAGCGGCGAAACCCCGTGCTATCAGGCGCCCGGCTTGCGGGGGCGTGTTTGCGGATACGGCCCCTGTCGTGCTTTCCGTAAGCATTTCAAGCTCTTGGCCGGCGCGGCACCGTCGCTGGTCGCGACCCTGACACAACGACTTCGGACCCTTTATCAGTGGCTGATGAATTCAGAACGACGGAAGTCGGCGATCGCTACGCACAGGCGCTGTTCGACCTGGCGCTGGAGACGGGGCGCCTTGACGCCGTTCGCGCCGACCTGACGTCGCTGAAGGCGGCCTGGCTGGACAGCGCGGACCTGCGCCGCCTGGCGACCTCGCCGGTGATAGCCGCCGACGACCAGGTCAAGGGCCTGACCGCCATCGCCGCCAAGGCCGGGTTCGAAAAGACCACCGCCAACTTTCTGGGCCTGCTGGCCCAGAACGGCCGCGCCCGCGACCTGCCCGCCGTGATCGCGGGCTTCCAGGCGCGCTACGCCAAGCACGCCGGCATCGTCGCCGCCGAGGTCGTCTCGGCCCAGCCGCTGGACGCCAGGCAGCTGGCCGCGATCGAGGCCGCCCTGAACAAGAGCCTGGGCAAGGCGCCGGAACTGACCACGCGGGTCGACCTGGCCCTCCTGGGCGGCCTGAAGATCAAGGTCGGATCCAAGCTGTTCGACGCCTCGCTGAAGACCAAGCTCGACCAGATGAAGTTCGCCCTCAAGCGCGCCTGACGCGCCGACCCTGAAATGCAGCGCGCCTGACCGGCCCGCCCCGAAGAAGACGTAAGACAGAGAGATCCCATGGACATCCGCGCCGCTGAAATCTCGGCCATCCTCAAGTCGCAGATCGCCAACTTCGGCGTCGAAGCCGACGTTTCCGACGTCGGCCAGGTGCTGTCGGTCGGCGACGGCATCGCCCGCATCCACGGTCTGGACAACGTCCAGGCCGGCGAGATGGTCGAGTTCACCAAGGCCGGCGTGAAGGGCATGGCCCTGAACCTGGAACGCGACAACGTGGGCGCGGTGATCTTCGGCGCCGACGCCGCCATCGCCGAGGGCGACGACGTGCGCCGCCTGGGCGAGATCGTGGACGTGCCGGTCGGCAAGGGCCTCTTGGGCCGCGTCGTCAACCCGCTGGGCGAGCCGATCGACGGCAAGGGCCCGATCCAGTTCACCGAGCGCCGCCGCGTCGACGTCAAGGCGCCGGGCATCATTCCGCGCAAGTCGGTGCACGAGCCGATGCAGACGGGCCTCAAGGCCATCGACACCCTGATCCCCGTCGGCCGCGGCCAGCGCGAGCTGATCATCGGCGACCGTCAGGTCGGCAAGACCGCCGTCGCCGTCGACACCATCCTGAACCAGAAGAACGTCAACAAGACCGACGACGAGAGCGCCAAGCTCTACTGCATCTACGTCGCCGTCGGCCAGAAGCGCTCGACCGTGGCCCAGATCGTCAAGACGCTCGAAGAGTCCGGCGCGCTGGAATACACCATCGTCGTCGCCGCCACCGCGTCCGACCCGGCCCCGCTGCAGTTCCTGGCGCCCTTCTCGGGCACCGCCATGGGCGAGTTCTTCCGCGACAACGGCATGCACGCCCTGATCGTCTATGACGACCTGTCCAAGCAGGCCGTCGCCTATCGCCAGATGTCGCTGCTGCTGCGCCGTCCGCCGGGCCGCGAAGCCTATCCGGGCGACGTCTTCTACCTGCACAGCCGCCTGCTGGAGCGTTCG
Source organism: Brevundimonas albigilva (assembly GCF_023503965.1). Lineage (GTDB taxonomy): Bacteria > Pseudomonadota > Alphaproteobacteria > Caulobacterales > Caulobacteraceae > Brevundimonas > Brevundimonas albigilva. The sequence continues at coordinate 1,876,837 of NZ_CP097298.1, forward strand.
GCCAAGCTGAACGGCGACTACGGCGCCGGCTCCATGACCGCCCTGCCGATCATCGAGACCCAGGCCAACGACGTCTCGGCCTACATCCCGACCAACGTCATCTCGATCACCGACGGCCAGATCTTCCTGGAATCCGACCTGTTCTACCAGGGCATCCGCCCGGCCGTGAACGTCGGCATCTCGGTGTCGCGCGTGGGCTCCTCGGCCCAGACCAAGGCGATGAAGAAGGTCGCCGGCACCATCAAGGGCGAACTGGCCCAGTACCGGGAAATGGCCGCCTTCGCCAAGTTCGGCTCGGACCTGGACGCCTCGACCCAGAAGCTCTTGGCCCGCGGCGCGCGCCTGACCGAGCTGCTGAAGCAGCCGCAATACTCGCCGCTGGCGATGGAGGAGCAGGTCGTCTCGGTCTACGCCGGCACGCGCGGCTACATCGACGGCATCGCCGTGGCCGACGTCGGCCGCTTCGAGAAGGAGCTGCTGGCCCGCATCCACGCGAACCACGCCTCGCTGCTGGACGGCATCCGCGCCAAGAAGGACCTGACGCCCGAGCTGGAAGCCGAGCTGAAGGACATCCTGGCGGCCTTCGTCAAGACCTTCGCCTGAGTTCAACCGGATAAGCTGAGAGAGTAGCGCCGGATGGCCAGCCTCAAGGAAATGCGCAATCGGATCGGAAGCGTGAAAGCCACGCAGAAGATCACGAAGGCCATGCAGATGGTCGCCGCGGCCAAGCTGAAGCGCGCCCAGGACCAGGCCGAAAGCGCCCGGCCCTATGCGCAGAAGATGGCCTCGGTCATCGCCAACCTGGCCGCCGGCGTCTCGGGCGCCGACGCGCCCCGGCTGCTGGCCGGCACGGGCGATGACCAGCGCCACCTGATCGTGGTCGCCACGGCCGACAAGGGCCTGGCGGGCGGCTTCTCGACCAACGTCATCCGCGCCGCGCGCGAGCGGATCAACAGCCTGATCGCCCAGGGCAAGGACGTGAAGATCATCGCCGTCGGCAAGAAGTCGCGCGATCAGCTGGCGCGTCTGTATGGCGACAGGCTGGTCCGCACCTTCGAACTGAGCGAGCACAAGACCGTCGGCCTGCCCTCGGCCCAGCCGATCGCCGAGATGATCGCCACGGCGTTCGAGGACGGCCAGGCCGACGTGGTCACCCTGTTCTACAGCCAGTTCCGCTCGGTGATCTCCCAGGTTCCGACCGCCAAGCAGCTGATCCCGGCGGTGGTGGAAGGCGACGCCGCCCCGATCGACCTGAACGGCGCGGTCTATGAATACGAGCCCTCGGAAGAGGAAATCCTGGAAACCCTGCTGCCGCGCAACCTGACGACCCAGATCCTGGCCGCCCTGTACGAGAACCAGGCCGGCTTCTTCGGCTCGCAGATGGCGGCGATGGACAACGCCACGCGCAACGCCGGCGACCTCATCAACGCCCTGACGCTGCAGTTCAACCGCAAGCGCCAGGCCCAGATCACCACCGAGCTGATCGAGATCATCGCCGGCGCCGAAGCGCTTTGATCTGACAGCATTGACAGCAACGACAGCACTGACCATCTAAAGGCCATGGCCACCCTCACCGTCCGCAACCTGCCCGACTCGACCCGTGACGCGATCCGCGTCGCGGCCGCGCGTCATGGCCGGAGCATGGAGGCCGAGGTGCGCGTCGCCCTGGAGCAGACCTTCAGGCCTGAGAAGCCCGCGCTGACGGCTCAGGAACGGTTGGCCAGGATCGACGCCGCCGTTCTGCAGGCCTATGCGGGCAAACGGCCCGACTGGACCGTCGATGACTTTATCGTCGAACGTCGCCAGGCTGCGGAGCGCGGCGAATGAGCGTGATCGACGCCTCGGCCGTCCTGGCTGTCATCAAACGCGAACGCGGGTCCGAAGTCGTCGCCGCCCGCCTGCCCGACGCCGTCATCTCGCACGTCAATCTGGCGGAGGTGATCAGCCGCCTGGTCCGCGACGGACGGAACGACGCCGAGATCGACCTGATCCTCGATTCGCTGGACCTCAACCCGGTCGAAACCACCCTGGGCCAGGCCCGGAACGCCGGCGCCCGCGCTGGGATCAAGGATCTGTCGCTGGGCGACCGCTTCTGCATCGCGCTCGGAGAAGAGCGCAACGAACCCCTCATCACCGCCGACACCGACTGGGCAAAGCTCGATGTCAGCGTTCCCCTCGAACTGATTCGATAAGCCTGAAGGCCCTGACCCGATGACCGACACCGTCGCCCCCAAGAAGCCCGCCGCCCGCAAGCCGGCCGCCAAAAAGGTCGCCCCCGCCGCCGCCCCGGTGACCGCCGCCTCCGCCGGCCGCATCGCCCAGGTCATCGGCGCCGTCGTCGACGTGGAGTTCGACGGCCACCTGCCGGCGATCCTGAACGCCCTGCACACCCAGAACATCGACCAGAAGACGGGCGAGCCCTTCACCCTGGTCCTGGAAGTCGCCCAGCACCTGGGCGAGAACATGGTCCGCACCATCGCGATGGACACGACCGAGGGCCTGACCCGCGGCCAGCCGGTGTCGGACACCGGCACCTCGATCCAGACCCCGGTCGGCCCGGGCGTGCTGGGCCGCATCATGAACGTCGTCGGCCAGCCGATCGACGAAGCCGGCCCGATCAAGACCACCGAATACCGCCCGATCCACCGCGAGGCGCCCTCGTTCGAGGAGCAGACCACCTCGTCGGAAATCCTGGTCACCGGCATCAAGGTCATCGACCTGATCTGCCCCTACACCAAGGGCGGCAAGATCGGCCTGTTCGGCGGCGCCGGCGTGGGCAAGACCGTGACCATGCAGGAGCTGATCAACAACATCGCCAAGGCGTACGGCGGTTATTCGGTCCTGGCCGGCGTGGGCGAGCGCACCCGCGAGGGCAACGACCTGTATCACGAGATGATCGAGTCGAACGTGAACGTCGACCCGTCCAAGAACAACGGCTCGACCGAGGGCTCCAAGTGCGCCCTGGTCTACGGCCAGATGAACGAGCCCCCCGGCGCCCGCGCCCGCGTCGCCCTGACGGGCCTGGCCCAGGCCGAGTACTTCCGCGACGAGGAAGGCAAGGACGTGCTGCTGTTCGTCGACAACATCTTCCGCTTCACGCAAGCCGGTTCCGAAGTGTCGGCCCTGCTGGGCCGTATCCCGTCGGCCGTGGGCTATCAGCCCACCCTGGCCACCGAGATGGGCAACCTGCAGGAGCGCATCACCTCGACCAAGAAGGGCTCGATCACCTCGGTCCAGGCCATCTACGTCCCCGCCGACGACCCCACCGACCCGGCGCCCGCCGCCTCCTTCGCCCACCTGGACGCGACCACCATGCTGTCGCGCGACATCGCCGCCCAGGCCATCTTCCCGGCCGTCGACCCGCTGGACTCGACCTCGCGGATCATGGATCCGCTGGTCATCGGCGAAGAGCACTATCAGGTCGCCCGTTCGGTCCAGGAAGTGCTGCAGCAGTACAAGGGCCTGAAGGACATCATCGCCATCCTGGGCATGGACGAGCTGTCGGAAGAGGACAAGCTGATCGTCTCGCGCGCCCGCAAGATCCAGCGCTTCCTGTCGCAGCCCTTCTTCGTGGCCGAGCAGTTCACCAACTCGCCCGGCAAGTTCGTCGAACTGGCCGACACGATCCGCTCGTTCAAGGGCATCGTCGCCGGCGAATACGACCACCTGCCGGAAGCCGCCTTCTACATGGTCGGCGCCATCGAGGAAGCCGTGGCCAAGGCCGAGAAGATGGCGGCGGACGCCTGATCATGGCCGCCAAGCTGAACTTCTCCCTCGTCTCGCCGGAACGCGAGGTCTTTTCGGGCCTCGTGGACCAGGTGGACGCGCCGGGCGTCGAGGGCGACTTCGGCGTCCTGCCGGACCACGCCCCCTTCATGACCGCCCTGCGCGAGGGTCTTGTGACCGTCTACAACGGCGGCTCCGCGACCCGCTACGACGTCAAGGGCGGCTTCGCCGACGTCAATGGCGAAGGCCTGACCATCCTGGCCGAGGAAGCGACAGAGGTCGTCGCGGCCTGATCCTCTCGCGGGATCGAAACGATCAGAGGCCTTCCGCTCCGGCGGGAGGCCTTTTTCGTCTGAGGGGCGACCTGATCACTTCGCTCCCACCCACTCCCCGTCATCCTCGCCCTTGTGGCGAGGATCCATACGCCCGGTGTCGAACGTCGGCGCACTCCGCGAGAACACCGGGCGTATGGATCCTAGGGACAGGCCCTAGGATGACGAGCGTGGGAAGATGGGAAAGGCGCCGGATGCGCGGGCGCCGCGCCGCTTCGTATCCCTTTTCCATTCGCCGACTCCCGCGATTCCAACGACCTGGGTCCGTCGTGGGCTAATCGACACGCCCTGGTCCCGACCCATGCCATCGTCGTCGGATCGCGGACCGAGTCCGGGGACGACATTGCAGCCACTTCACACGCCGCCGCCGCCGCCCGATTTCAGACGATTCACACTATTCAGACCCTCTTTCCGCTCCCGAGTCTGGCATCGCCGACCGCGCCCGACACGGCCGATTTCAGACAATTCGCACTATTCAGACTCCCTTTTTCGGCTCGAGAGTCTGAAATCGATCCGCCGAGGCGCTAAAGACCGTCCCATGACCGACGCCATCGACATCCATGGAACCTGCGCGCCGCGCTTCGCTGCCGTCCGCGACGCCTTCGCCGCCAACTTTCGCCGACGCGCCCGAGGGGCTGAACGAACAGGCGGCGCGGTTCAGCGTGCTGATCGAGGGGGAGACGGTCGTCGACCTCTGGGCCGGCCACGCCGACACCGCCCGGACCATCCCCTTCACCGACACGACCCTGACGCCGGTGTTCTCGACCGGCAAGGCGGTGATGGCGGTGCTGATGGCCACGGCGGTCCAGGCCGGCGACCTGGACTACGACCAGACCGTCGCCTCCCTGTGGCCGGCCTTCGCCGCCCAGGGCAAGCAGGACGTGACCGTCGCCCAGATGCTCAGCCACCAGTCCGGCCTGCCGGGCTTTTCCCAGGCGGTCGATCCGGCGATCTGGTTCGACGCGGCGGCGGTGGCGGAGACGCTGGCGGCCCAGGCGCCGATGTGGGCGCCGGGCGCGGCCTCGGGCTATCATCCCATCACCGTCGGCTACCTGGCCAATGAGGTGTTCCGCCGCGCCACCGGCCGCACCCTGGGCCAGGCCCTGCGCCAGGACTTTCCCGACCTGGACCTGTGGATCGGCCTGCCGGAGGCCGAGCACGGCCGCGTGGCCCAGATGCGCAAGCCGACCGCGGCCCCGGACCTGGGCCCCATCGACGCGATCAAGCAGGCCGCCTTCCTCGACCGGGGCTCGGCCCCCGGCGGGCGCGGCTCGGCCGAATGGCGCAAGATGGAGATTCCCTCGGCCAATCTGCACGGCACGGCGCTGGGCCTGGCGCGGATGCTGGGCGTGGTCGCCAACGACGGACATCTGGGCGACCGCCCGGTGCTGTCGGCCGACACGCTGAGCCAGCTGACCCGCGAGCGCATCCACGGCCCGGACAAGGTCCTGCCCTTCGTCATCAGCTGGGCCGCCGGCCTGATGCGCAACGACGGGCTGAACGTCTTCGGCCCGGGCGCCTCGCTGGGCCACTACGGCTGGGGCGGCTCCATGGCCATGGCGGACCCGTCGCGCCGCCTGTCCGCCGCCTATGTCATGACCCGCCAGTCGCCCCACCTGATCGGCGATCCGCGCGCGGTGAGGCTGCTGGAGGCCCTCTACGAAGCGCTCTAGGCCGGTTCGGCCGTCTCCCGGATCGCCTGCCGGGCCGCCCGGCTGCGCAGGAAGGCGGCCAGGGCGAAGACGCCGGCTCCGGCCCAGATGAAGACGAAGGAGACGACCCGCAGCGGCGTCAGCGCCTCTCCCGCCCAGACCCCGCAGGCGAACTGCAGCGTCGGGGCCAGGAACTGGATGAAGCCCACCGTCGACAGCGGCAGCCGCCGCGCCGACCAGGCGAACAGGACCAGCGGGATCACCGTCGCCGGCCCGTTGACCAGCGCCCAGGCCAGCCCGGCCGGGGAGGAGAAGCCCACCGCCTGCCCATGCGTCGCCAGCCACGCCAGGAACAGTCCGCCGACGGGCAGCAGCACCAGGCACTCGACGAACAGCCCCGTCTGCGCCGAGGCCGCGACCCGTTTCCGGATCACCGCATAGGCGCAGAAAGTGATCGCCAGCGTCAGGCCGATGATCGGCACATGGCCCAGCGCCACGGTCTGGATCGCCACCCCCACGGCGGCCAGACCGATGGCGACGCCGCTCAGCCGGTCGATCCGCTCGCGGAACAGCACCGCCCCCGCCGCCATGTTGAGCAGCGGGTTGATGTAATAGCCCAGGCTGGCCTCCAGCGTCGCGTGGTGCGTCGTGGCGAAGACGTAGAGGCTCCAGTTCGTCGCGATCATCACCGCCGACAGCACCAGCCAGCCGAAGGTGCGCGGCCGGGCCAGCACCGCCCGCGCCTCGCCCCACTGGCCTGCCAGCAGCAGGACCAGGCCGGCGACGAACACCGACCACACCGCCCGGTGCGCCAGGATCTCGGGCGCGGCGAACCCCGCCCCCGCCATGGCCATGAACAGCAGCGGCAGCAGGCCCCACAGGGTGTAGCAGGCGACCGCGGTCGCGACCGCGCGCGGGTCGGTCGGGCTGGGCGACATCGAAAGCGTCCTTGGTCCGCCGGGCAGGGGAGGCCCGCCCGGCGGCATATGGGGTCAGACCGTCAGGGTGCGATAGCCGGTCGAGGACTTGATCGTCCCCGTCTCGTCCAGCAGCTGGGCGATCTGGACCGCGTTCAGGGCCGCCCCCTTGCGCAGATTGTCCGACACCACCCAGAAGCTCAGGCCGTTCTCGACCGTCGGGTCCTTGCGGATCCGCGACACGTAAACGGCGAACTCGCCGGCGGCGTCCACCGGGGTGATGTAGCCGTCGTGCTCCTGCTTATCGACGACCAGCACGCCCGGCGCCTCGCGCAGGATGGCGCGGGCCTCGTCCGGCTCGATCGGCCGGTCGAACTCGACCGTCACGGCCTCGGAATGGCCGACGAAGACCGGCACCCGCACGCAGGTCACCGTCAGCTTGATGTTCGGATCGAGCATCTTGTGCGTCTCGTTCCACATCTTCTGTTCCTCGTCGGTGTAGCCGTCGTCCTGGAAGGCGCCGATGAAGGGGATGACGTTGAAGGCGATCTGCTTGGGGAACTTCTTGGGCGTGGCGTCGCCCAGGCCGTAGATGGCCTTGGTCTGGTTCCACAGCTCGTCCATGCCTTCCTTGCCCGCGCCGGACACCGACTGATAGGTCGACACCACCGCCCGCTTGATCTTCGCCGCGTCGTGCAGCGGCTTCAGCGCCACGACCAGCTGGGCGGTCGAGCAGTTGGGGTTGGCGATGATGTTCTTCTTCTTCGCGTCCTTGACCGCGTCAGGGTTCACCTCGGGCACGATCAGCGGCACGTCCGGGTCCTTGCGGAAGGCCGAGGAGTTGTCGATCACGATGGGGCCGGCCTTGCCGATCTTCTCGGACCATTCGCGCGACACGCCGCCGCCCGCCGACATCAGCACGATGTCGACCTTGGAGAAGTCGAACTGCTCGATGTCCTGGCACTTGACGGTCCTGTCGCCGAAGGAGACCTCGACGCCCTTGGATTTTCGCGAGGCGATGGCGTGCAGTTCGTCCACGGGGAAGTTCACTTCCTCCAGGATGTTCAGCATTTCGCGGCCCACATTGCCCGTGGCCCCGACGATCGCGACGCGATAACCCATCTGTGTCAGTCCTTCGGACGCGCTGACGCTCGGCTCGCGGAGCCTCGCTGCTTCAGCGCGACGATTGTGTGTTTGGAGAAGCGCTCTGCAATTAGGCTTTCGCGGCCGCGAAGCAATCGCTTTTCGCTGCCCCGGCCTTTAAGCAGGGCTGCATGACCTCCCGCATCCGCAGCGCCTACGACATCCGCGTGGACGAGGGCGTGCTGACGCCCGATCCCGCCCAGCAGGGGGTGATCGCCGCCCTGGAGCGGCTGGAGACGGACCTGGCCAAACGCGGCCTGTTCGGCCGCCCGCCGGAGGTGCAGGGCGTCTATCTGTGGGGGCCGCCCGGCCGGGGCAAGTCCATGCTGATGGACCTGTTCTATTCGGCCACGCCCGAGCCGCGGAAGACGCGCGCCCACTTCCACGCCTTCATGGCGCGGGTCCACGACCTGGTGCGTCAGTGGCGCGAGGGCGACGCCAGGGCCCGGAAGGCCGTGTTCGGGACCCACAAGGGCGACGACCCGATCCCGCCGGTCGCGAAGCTGATCGCGTCCGAGGCGCGGCTGCTGTGCTTCGACGAACTGCAGGTCACCGACATCGCCGACGCCATGATCCTGGGCCGGCTGTTCGAGGCCCTGTTCGAGGATCGCGTGGTCCTGGCCATCACCTCCAACCGCGCGCCGGAGGACCTCTACAAGAACGGAATCAACCGCCAGCTCTTCACCCCCTTCATCGACATCATCCGCCAGCGCTGCGTGGTGGTGGAGACGGCCGGCGCGCGCGACTGGCGGCTGGACCGGCTGTCCTCGTCCCAGGTCTGGCACACCCCCGACGACCGTGCCGCATTCGAGGCCCTGTGGCGCGAGCTGAAGGGCGGCGAGCCCGAGGAGCCGGCGCATCTGACGGTGCTGGGGCGCGACGTGACCCTGCCCAGGACCGTGGGCGCGATGGCGCGCGCGACCTTCGCCGAACTGTGCGGCCGGGCGCTGGGGCCGCAGGACTATCTGGCGATCGCCAAGCGGTTCCACACCCTGTTCCTGGAGGACGTGCCGATCCTGGGGCCGGCCAACCATCACGAGGCGCGCCGGCTGGTGACGCTGGTGGACGCCCTCTACGAGGCCAGGACCAGGCTGATCGTCCTGGCCGCCGCCCGGCCCGAGGCGCTCTACACCCAGGGCGTCGGCGCCTTCGAGTTCGAGCGCACCGTCTCGCGCTTCAACGAGATGCAGAGCCAGGACTGGCTGGCCCACGTCCGCGAGGACGACTGAGGCTCAGACGCCGGCCGGCATGGTGCCGGCGGTGATGGCGATGCGGCCGACCAGGCCCTTGACGATCAGGTCCAGCGCCGAGCCCTCGCGATAGTCGGCGGCGGCGACGAAGTTGACCCGGTCCTCGGAAATCAGGCTGTAGACCTTCTTCTGGTCCCGCTCGTTCGAGCGCGGGTCGTACACCGCGATCGAGAAGCCGCCCTTGGTGTGCATCATCTTCATGGTCGGCACGTCGGTGTCGCCGTCGCCGATGAAGATCATCCGCTCGAACGGCACGGGGCGTTCGTCGTCGGGGATGAAGTGGTTGATGCGCTCGTGCTCCCAGTGGTTCTTCACGCCCTTGTTGATGCGGAACAGGTACTGGGTCTTGGTGGTGTAGTTGACGCCCACCGCCGGCCAGGCGGCCTCGCCCTTGTCGTCATAGACGTAGTGCGACGCGAAGACATGGGTCAGGGCCGACCGGATCGGCGTGCCCTCGATCATCTCCTCCAGACCGGCGGAGACGATGTAGTGCTCGATATCCAGATTGTAGCGCGCCCCGAAGGCGTTCATCCGCTCGAACCAGCTCAGGTCCTTCAGCCCCTCGAACAGCGCCACCTCGCGGCCGTGGTCGCGCAGGGTCTCGCGCGTCACCGGCCGGCCGTTCTGGCGGGCGTGATGCAGCATCAGCTGCATGTACATCAGGATGCCGTCGCCGTCGGCCTGGCGGGTCAGGCGCTCGGCCTCCTCCCAGAAGTCGCCGATGCCCATGCCGACGGAGGGGATGAAGCTGACCTCCTGCATGTTGCCGCGCGCCAGGGTCCCGTCGAAATCATAGATCAGGGCGGTCTTCAGCGGCGGGGTGTCGAAGGCGGGGGCGTCCATGCGGCGGGATCCTCTGTCAGACCCCGCCTCTATATCAGCCGGCGTCCGTCGTCGATTGCCGACGCTGGCCGAAGGTCGGGGCCGCGGCCTTCTGCTCGGCCCAGTAGTCGGCCCCCGTCGTCGGCTTGAACATGGTGCGCGGCGTGCCGTCGCGCGCGACGACCGCGAAGGTGTTGGTCGAGGCCTGGTAGAGCAGGGTGTCGCCGTTGGGCCGCTTGGCCGTCTCGGTGCCCGCCGGCGGTTTGGCGGTGAAGGCCTCGACCTTGGCCAGATAATCCTGGGGCGAGCGGGCCGCGAAATCCGCGCCGTTGCGCTCGTAAAGGCGGGCGATCTTGGCGTCGACGGTCTCGCGCCGGCTGGCGGTCAGGACGGGCGTGGCCGCCTGGTCCGGGGCGGCCGCCGCCTCCGTCGACGTTGCGGCCAAGCCGATCGGCTGGACCGCCTCGACCTCCGCCCGCTCTCGCGTCTGGACCGCCGAGGCGTTGTCGCAGCCGGCCGTCGTCAACAAGGCCATGACCGCCAGGGCGGCCGATCCCGTCTTCAGCGTGTTCATTCTGGTCCCTCCATCACCCGCTGGACGCGACGAAAGCACAACTTTGTTGTTCCTGCAATGTTCTCTTTCGGCGTCTCGACGCCGTCATGACGGGCCGCTAGAGCAGAGGCATGGACATGCGCCCGCTTTCGAACCGCAAGGTGCTGCTGATCGTCGGAGGCGGCATCGCCGCCTACAAGGCGCTGGAACTGGTGCGGCTGATCGCCAAGGCGGGCGGCGAGACGCGGGTGATCCTGACCGAGTCCGGGGCCCAGTTTGTCACGCCCCTGTCGCTGGCGGCGCTCAGCGGCCATCCGGTGCGGTCGGGCCTGTTCCATCCGGACGAAGAGACGACCATGGGCCATATCGAGCTGTCGCGGTGGGCGGACCTGGTGGTGGTGGCGCCGGCGACGGCCGGGCTGATCGCCAAGGCGGCCAATGGGATGGCCGACGACCTGGCTTCCACCACCCTGATCGCGACCGACAAGCGGGTGCTGCTGGCGCCGGCGATGAACGTGCGGATGTGGCTGCACCCGGCGGTCCAGGCCAATGTCGAGCGGCTGAAGGGCTTCGACGGCTTCCACGGCGTCACCGTGGTCGGACCGGACGAGGGCGAGATGGCGTGCGGCGAGTTCGGCCCGGGCCGGATGGCCGAGCCGGCGGCGATCCTGGAGGCGATCCAGGGGCTGATGGCGGGGGCGGCGGGGCGGCCCCTGACGGGGCGCCGCGCGGTGGTGACGGCCGGCCCCACCTTCGAGCCCATCGACCCCGTGCGGGGCCTGACCAATCGCTCCAGCGGCAAGCAGGGCTACGCCGTCGCCGCCGCCCTGGCTGAGCTGGGCTGCGCCGTGACCCTGGTGTCGGGACCGACCGCCCTGGGCGCGCCCGTCGGCGTGAACCGGATCGACGTCGAAAGCGCGCTGGAGATGCAGAAGGCGACGCAGGACGCCCTTCCCGCCGACATCGCCGTGCTGTCGGCCGCCGTCGCCGACTGGCGCATCGACACCGTCGCCGGCGCCAAGATCAAGAAGGCGCCGGGCGGGCCGCCGACCCTGTCCCTGGTCGAGAACCCCGACATCCTGGCGGGGCTGTCGCGTCCCGGTCGGAACCGGCCGAAACTGGTGATCGGCTTCGCCGCCGAGACCCAGGACCTGGAGGCCAACGCCCGCGCCAAGCTGTCGAGGAAGGGCTGCGACTGGATCGTCGGCAACGACGTCTCGGACGAAGTGTTCGGCTCGGACGGCAACACCGTGCTGCTGGTCACGGCCTCGGGCGTCGAGACCTGGCCGCGCCAATCCAAGACCGCCATCGCCCGTCGCCTGGCGGCCCGCATCGCCGAACAATTCAAGGACCCCGCATGACCGTCACCCGCGTCCAGATCCAGCGTCTGCCCCATTCGGAAGGCCTGCCGCTTCCGGCCTATGAGACGGCGGGATCGGCCGGCATGGACCTGCGCGCGGCGGTGCCCGAGGACCAGCCGATGACCCTGGCGCCGGGGCAGCGGGCGCTGGTGCCCACGGGGCTGAAGATCGCCCTGCCGCTGGGGTATGAGGCGCAGGTGCGGGCGCGCTCGGGCCTGGCGCTGAAGCACGGCATCGTCTGCCCCAATGCGCCGGGCACCATCGACAGCGACTATCGCGGCGAGTGCGGCGTGATCCTGGCCAACATCGGCGCCGAACCCTTCGTCATCCGTCGCGGCGAGCGCATCGCCCAGCTGGTCATCGCCCGGCACGAGCGCGCCGACTGGGTCGAGGTCGAGGCGCTGGACGACACCGCGCGCGGCGCCGGCGGCTTCGGCTCCACGGGGCGGTGACGTTTTCCCAGAGAGGGGCTTGAGCGCACGGCGACGCGGCGACCCGCCGCGCTCAAGCAGCGAGCCGCCGCGCGGCGAGCGCTAGCGCCCTCAAATATGAATCGCGTGGCCCAGCGCGCGCAGGGACGCCTCGTGGAAGGCTTCGCCCAGGGTGGGGTGGACGTGGATGACGCCCGCCACATCCTCCAGCACCGCCCCCATCTCCAGCATCTGGGCGAAGCTGTTCGACAGCTCCGACACATGCTGGCCGACGGCCTGGACGCCCAGCAGGCGGTGATCGGCCTTGGACGCAATCACCCGCACGAAGCCGCCGTCCTCGCCCGCCTCGATGGCCAGGGCGCGGCCGATGGCGGCGAAGGGAAAGACGGCCTGGATCACGTCGTCGCGGCCCTCGACGTCGTCGGGGCCCAGGCCCGCCGAGACGATCTCCGGCTCGGTGAAACAGACGGCCGCGATGGTGACCGGATCAAACACAGGTTCTTGCGCCCTAGCGCTCGCGACGCGGTCGCTCGCTGCTTGAGGGCGTTCACGCCCCGCAATGATTTCAGCCACGACCTCGCCCTGGGCCGAGCCCTTGTGCGCCAGCATGGGTTCGCCGGTCAGGTCGCCGACGGCCCAGACGTTCTTCATCGAGGTGGCGCAGCGGTCGTCGATCTTCACGAACGGCCCGGCCATCGCCACGCCCATGTTTTCCAGCCCCCAGCCCTGGGTGCGCGGCTTGCGGCCCACGGTGACCAGCACCTTGTCGGCCTCCAGCTGCAGCGGTTCGCCGTCCTTCGTCGTGATCGACAGCTTCCCGTCGCCGAACCCGCCGGCGCGCGCGCCCAGGTGCAGTTCGACGCCGTGGCTCGTTAGCCATTTCGCGACCGGATCGGTCAGGGCCTTGTCGTAGAGCGGCAGGATGCGCTCGGCCATTTCGACGATGGCCACCTGCGCGCCCAACTTGCGGAAGGCGATGCCCAGCTCCAGCCCGATATAGCCGCCGCCGACGACCACCAGCTTCTTGGGGACCTCCGACAGGCTCAGCGCCTCGGTCGAGGAGATCACGTCCCCGCCGAACGGCAGGAAGGGCAGTTCGACCGGCTCGGACCCCGTGGCCAGGATGACGTGTTCGGCGGTGATGCGGATGTCGCCGTCCTCGGTCCTGACCACGCAGGTCTTGGCGTCCGCGAACTCGGCCCAGCCCTTGACGACCTTGACCTTGGCCTTCTTCAGCAGGGCCGCGACGCCGGCGTTCAGCTTACGGACGATGCCGTCCTTCCACTCGACCGTCTGTTTCAGGTCGATGGTCGGCTTGGCCGCCGTGATCCCCAGCGTCCCGCCGTCCGCCGCCTTGGCCACCGTCTCGAACTTGCCCGCCGCGTGGATGATGGCCTTGGACGGAATGCAGCCGACGTTCAGGCAGGTCCCGCCCAGCCCGTCGCCGCCGTCGACCAGCACGGTGTCGAGGCCCAGCTGGCCGCAGCGGATGCCCGCGACATAGCCGCCGGTGCCGGCGCCGATGATGAGGACTTTGGGGGTGAGGGTCTGAGCAGCCATTTATTCATCGTCCAAAATTGTATTTCGAGATCGCTAGAGAACTCGAGGTGCTCGAAGACTTGGTCACCCTCTTCGAATTGGTCTTTCACGTCAGCTTGGGCGCTTATTGTGACCTCTACGAAAGCTCGACGTTCGCCCTCTGCTTCGAAGTAGTGCTCACTTTCTGGATCACCAAAGCTGACACTGACCCAATCAGGTACATCCCACGCATCCGAACGATACACGTAAAACCACAAATGCAGATCAATCTCGAAGCTGACCTTATATTCAAGCCAACCGCTGCCAAAATCCTTTGACGCGATGACTTCAAGGCCCTCCGGTTCGCCGTACATCTGTACGTGAGCCGAATTGTTGTCTTCAGGTATCGCTGTGCTGTGGACCTCAGCGCCCTCAAGCAGAGAGCCCAAATTTTGCGACACAAAATCCATCAGCTCAACCTTGATGGCCTCGTCCGAGACGGCGGGTTTCATGGCTAGCCACTGCTTGTTCAGCTCCACCTTGTTGAGCGCCTCAACTAGTGGTGCGCTCTCCAACAAGTCCTGAACAGTCTTGAAAACCTCGATCCCGTCGATCTTCTGGATGGCCTTCCGGAGGTTTCCGTCCTCGCAGAGGACAAGCAGATCGCCAGATTTTAGCTGCTCATTTCGAGCGGCTAGATAGACGTAGGCGTCTGGGATGTCTTTCCGGGCTTTTGGCTCAGGGAACGGATCATCTCCCGAAAAATATCGAGACATAACTTCCTGATGCTCCGCAGCTTCGGTGGGGCGGATGATTGCTTTCGCCTGATCAAAGTAACGGCTGACGACCGTGTTAGAGAGAGTCTCTGGGTCATTGGCGGGGTCTAACGCGGCCGCCGCAGACTCGATTGGTGCCTTCTCCACATCCCCAAGCAGTGCATCTTTGGCTGCAGCCGCAAGAAATCTCGCGCTATCTGCAATTTTCTTTTTGTAGTCCTGTCGCCACTGGGTTCTGCGTTCCTCGAAAACGACGTCGGGGATAATAATTTCGACCTGTCCGTCTTTCGACAACTCAAACAGACTGCTCAACGCAGCCGATTGCCACCCTTCGGTTCGCAGCACGCTGGTGTCGACGAGTATGGTCGGCATCCCTCATCCCATCCACAGCGTCGCGGGGTTCTCCAGCAGGCTCTTGATCCGCTGCACGAAGACCGCCGCGTCGTGGCCGTCGACGATGCGGTGGTCGAAGCTGGAGGACAGGTTCATCATCTTGCGCACGACCATCTGGCCGTCCTTGACCACCACCCGCTCGGCGATCTTGTTGGGGCCGACGATGGCGACTTCGGGGTGGTTGATGATCGGGGTGTGGACCACCCCGCCCAGCGTGCCCAGCGAGGTGATGGTGATGGTCGAGCCCGACAGTTCCTCGCGCTTGGCCGAGCCGTCCTTGGCCGCGCCCGAGACGCGGGCGATCTCGGCCGCCGTGTCATAGGGGTCACGCGCCTCGGCGTGGCGGACCACCGGCACCATCAGGCCGTTCGGCGTCTGGGCGGCGATGCCCAGATGGACCGCGGCGTGCTGGGTCAGGACGCCGTTTTCGTCGTCATAGGTCGCATTGATTTGCGGCTGGTCGCGCAGGGCCACCACGATGGCGCGGGCGATGAAGGGCAGGACGTTCAGCTTGGGCTGGTCCTTCGCCTTGGTCGCGTTCAGGTGGGCGCGCAGCTCCTCCAGCGCCGTCATGTCGATTTCCTCGACATAGGTGATGTGCGGAATGCGGCGCACGCTCTCGGCCATCTTCTCCGCGATCTTGCGGCGCAGGCCGATGATGCGGACCTCGGTGGTCCCTTCCGCCCTGGCGTAGGTCGAGCCGCCCGCGGCGGGCGCCGTCGCCGGGACCGATCCGCCGCGCGCGATGAAGCCGTCCAGATCCTCATGCGTGATCCGCCCGGCCGGGCCCGAGCCGGGCACGAAGGTCAGGTCCACGCCCAGGTCGCGGGCGCGGTTGCGCACGGCGGGGGAGGCCAGCGGACGCTCGCCGGCGGCGCGGCCGGTCAGGGCGGGGGCCGGCTTGGACGCACCGGTCGTCTGCGTCCTGGGCGGCAAGGCGGCGGGCGCGGCCTTGGGCGCCGGATCGGGCTTCGGCGCGGCGGCGGATATCGCGGCCGGGGCAGGGGCCGGGACATTGCCCTTGCCGGCCACAGTGAAGCTGACCAGCGGCCCGCCGACGGGAGAAGCCTTGCCCGGCTCGCCGTGCAGGGCCACGACGGTCCCCGCGACCGGCGAGGTGATCTCCACCGTCGCCTTGTCGGTCATGACGTCGGCCAGGATCTGGTCTTCCTCGACCGCGTCGCCGACCTTGACGTGCCAGCCGACCAGTTCGGCCTCGGCCGTGCCTTCGCCCACGTCGGGCAGTTTGAAGACGTAGTTGCCGGATGTCGGCGCTTCGACAGCGGCGGCAGGCGAGGCTTCGACCTTCGGCGCCTCGGCGACCACAGGCGCAGGCTCCGGGCTGGCGACGGCGGCGGGCGCCGGGGCGTCCTCCGCATTGCCCGCGCCCTCGACCTCGAACTCCACCAGGGGGCCGCGCACGGGAACCATGGCGCCGGGCTCGCCGTGCAGGGCCGTGACCTTGCCGGACACCGGGGCGGTGATCTCGACGGTGGCCTTGTCGGTCATGACGTCGGCGACGATCTGGTCCTCGGCGACGACATCGCCGATCTTGACGTGCCAGCCGACCAGTTCGGCCTCGGCGGTGCCTTCGCCCACGTCGGGCAGCTTGAAGACGAAACGACCCATATCAACGTCCTCCGGTCATGACGCTCTTCAAGGCGTCCGCGACCCGTTGCGGCCCGGGGAAATATTCCCATTCGAAGGCGTGCGGATAGGGCGTGTCCCAGCCCGTCACCCGCGCGATCGGCGCCTCCAGGTGATAGAAGCAGCGCTCCTGCACCAGGGCCGACAACTCGCCGCCGAAGCCCGAGGTCTTGGGCGCCTCGTGCACGATGACGCAGCGGCCGGTCTTCTTGACGCTGGCCTCGATGGTCTCGATGTCCAGCGGGACCAGGGTGCGCAGGTCGATGACCTCGGCGTCCACGCCGGCGTGCTCGGCCCCGGCCAGGGCCACCCAGACCATCGAGCCGTAGGCCAGGATGGTGACGTCGTTCCCCTCGCGCATCACGCGCGCCTTGCCGATGGGCTCGACATATTTGCCCGTCGGCACCTGGGCCAGATCCTGGGTCTTCCACGGGCTGACCGGCTTCTCGTGCCAGCCGTCGAAGGGGCCGTTGTAGAGGCGTTTCGGCTCGAAGAAGATGAC
This sequence comes from Brevundimonas albigilva, assembly GCF_023503965.1. Lineage (GTDB taxonomy): Bacteria > Pseudomonadota > Alphaproteobacteria > Caulobacterales > Caulobacteraceae > Brevundimonas > Brevundimonas albigilva. The sequence continues at coordinate 1,893,860 of NZ_CP097298.1, forward strand.
GGGATCGTCGTCCTCGATCGCCGCCGTCAGCAGGCCCTTGGCGTCATAGGGATTGGACGGGATGACGACCTTCAGCCCGGCGATGTGGGTGAACAGGCTCTCGGGCGACTGGCTGTGCGTCTGGCCGCCGAAGATGCCGCCGCCATAGGGCGAACGCACCACGATGGGGGCGGTGAACTGGCCGCCCGAGCGATAGCGCAGCTTGGCCGCCTCGGACACGATCTGGTCGTAGGCCGGATAGATGTAGTCGGCGAACTGGATCTCGACGACCGGCCGCAGGCCGTAGCTCCCCATGCCGATGGCGGCGGCGACGATGCCGCATTCCGAGATCGGGGCGTCGAAGCTGCGGGTCAGGCCGTGCTTCTGCTGCAGCTTGTCGGTGACGCGGAAGACGCCGCCGAAATAGCCCGCGTCCTCGCCGAACGACAGGACGTTGGCGTCCTCGCTCATCTTGACGTCGAGGGCCGAGTTCAGGGCCTGGATCATGTTCATCGGCTGGACGCCCGAGCCGGTCGTCTGCGAGGGCGGCGCGGCGTTCTGGTCGACCATGTCGGGTTCGACGCCGTCGGTGCGATCGGCGTCGGTGAAGGTGGTTTGCTCGGTCATGGTCACACCCCCACCTCGCGGCGCTGCTCGATCAGGCGCCAATCCTCGGTCGCATAGACCTCCTCGAACATGGTCTTCACGCTGGGGCGCGACTGGCCCAGGGTGCCGATGGCCTCGGACTCCTTGCCGGCGGCGCGGACCTGTTCGACCGCCTCGCGCAGGGTCGTGGCGTGGCGCTCGTCGTCCCACTCGCCGATGACGGTCAGGTGCTGGCGCAGCCGCTCCAGCGGATCGCCCAGCGGCCATTTCTCGTGCTCGTCGCCGGGGCGGTAGCGGCTGGGATCGTCGGAGGTCGAGTGCGGGGCGCCGCGATAGGTGAACAGTTCGATCACCGTCGCGCCCTGGTTCGACCGGGCGCGTTCCTCGGCCCATTGGGTCGCGGCCCAGACGGCCAGGAAGTCGTTGCCGTCCACCCGCAGGGCCGGCAGGCCGTAACCGATGGCCTTGGAGGCGAAGGTGGTCTCCAGCCCGCCGGCGATGCCCTGGAAGGAGCTGATGGCCCACTGGTTGTTGACGATGTTCAGGATGACCGGGGCGCGATAGACGGAGGCGAAGGTCAGGGCGTTGTGGAAATCGCCTTCCGCCGTGGCGCCGTCGCCGATCCAGCTGATCGCAATCTTGTCGTCGCCCTTGTAGGCGCTGGCCATGGCCCAGCCCACCGCCTGCGGGACCTGGGTGCCCAGATTGCCGCTGATGGTGAAGAAGCCGTAGTCCTTGGACGAATACATGATCGGCAGCTGACGGCCCTTGATGGGGTCCGCCGCGTTCGAATAGATCTGGTTCATCATCTCGACCAGCGGATAGCCGCGCGCGATCAGAAGGCCCTGCTGGCGATAGGTGGGAAAGCCCATGTCCTCGCGCGACAACAGCATCCCTTGCGCGACCGCGATGGCCTCCTCGCCGGTGCACTTCATATAGAAGCTGGTCTTGCCCTGGCGGTGGGCGCGGTGCATCCGGTCGTCGAAGGCGCGGGTCAGGATCATGGCCTTCAGGCCGCGCCGCAGCGTCTCGGCGTCCAGGCGCGGATTCCACGGACCGACCGCGTTGCCTTCGTCGTCCAGCACCCGAATCAGGCGGAACGCGTGGTCGCGCATCTCATAGGGGGTGGCGTCCGTCGCGGGCCGTTCGACGGCGCCGGCGGGGTCCAGCTGCAGATGACTGAAGTCGGGCGCGTCGCCCGGCCGACCCGACGGTTCCGGCACCCGCAGCGACAGGGGCTGGCTGTTCTTCTTCATGATTTTGTCGTTCATGCGGGCGTCCGTTGTCCGTCCGTGTTTCCTCTGGACGACTGATAACACGGCCCCTAGGAAGGCGCTCGCTCAATCTGACCTTGCTAAATCCCGATTTCGGGTTTTTTATTTCGCCATAATCATAATCGGAGAAACGCCTTGGCGGACGAACTCGATCCCATCGACGCCCGGATCCTCGACATCCTGCAACAGGACGCCGGCCTCTCGGTCGCCGAGGTGGCCGATCGCGTCGGTCTGTCCGCCTCGCCCTGCTGGCGGCGGATCAAGCGGCTGGAGGATTCCGGCCTGATCACCAAGCGCGTCACCCTGCTGAACGCCCAGCTGCTGGGGCTGGACTTCGAGGTGTACGCCATCGTCAAGCTCAGCCTGCCGTCCTCCGAGAACCTCGACATCTTCGAGACGGCGGTGGCTAAGTGGCCCGAGGTGGTCCAGTGCGCCACCATCACCGGGCGCGAGGACTATGTGCTGCGGATCATCACCTCCGACATGCACGCCTTCGACAAGTTCCTGCGCGAGAAGCTGCTGGCGCTGGGCATCGTCTCGGACTGCGAGAGCCACATCGTCACGCGCGGCGTGAAGAATGTGACCGCCCTGCCTCTTGGCATCATCACGCCCCACGTCGGATAACGCTCCTCGGCGGCGGGGTCCGCCGGGAGACCGACCATGATCGAACTGGTGATCGACGCGCGCCGCAAGGACCTGGGCGGGTTCGAGGTCGGGCGGGTGCTGCCCTTCCATTCGCGGCGGATGGTGGGGCCGTTCATCTTCCTGGACCAGATGGGGCCGGCCGAGTTCGCGCCGGGCGCCGACGCCATCAATGTGCGCCCGCACCCGCACATCGGCCTGTCGACCCTGACCTATCTGTTCGAGGGCGAGATCATGCACCGGGACAATCTGGGCTACACCCAGCCGATCCGTCCCGGCGAGGTCAACTGGATGACCGCCGGCAAGGGCATCGTCCACTCCGAGCGCACCGATCCGCTGAAGAAGAGCCGCGGCGGGCCGATGCACGGCATGCAGGCCTGGGTCGCCCTGCCGCGCGAGGCCGAGGAGATCGATCCGTCCTTCCACCACCTGGGCGAGGACGACCAGCCCACCTATGAGAACGGCGGCCTGTTCGCGCGTCTGGTGGCCGGAGAGGCGTACGGCGCCAAGGCCGGCGCGCCCGTGTCGTCGCCGCTCTTTTATGTCCACTGGGAGCTGCAGCCGGGCGTGAAGACCGCCCCGCCGTCGGGCCGCGGCGCAGAAGGCATGAGCGAGCGGGCGCTGTACGTCGCCAAGGGGTCGATCGAGGTCGGCGACCGCACCTTCCACGAAGGCCAGATGATCGTGCTGGAGCCGACGGCCGAGCCGACCGTCAAGGCCCTGACCCTCGCCACGGTGATGGTGATGGGCGGCGAGCCGGTGGGCGAGCGGCTGATCTGGTGGAATTTCGTCGCCTCCAGCCAGGCCCGCCTGGACCAGGCCAAGGCCGACTGGAAGGCCGGCCGGATGGCGCTGCCTCGCGAGGACGACCTGGAGTTCATCCCCCTGCCGGAGGAGCCGTCCCTGGCCCAACCGGCCCCCGCGCCGGTCGAGCCCAAGCCGACCGATCCGGTATAAGGACTCTCCCTCCCCATGAAGGGGAGGGAGAAGATTTGCAGGCCCCGTCGCAACCGGCTAACGCCAGCGGCATGAACTTCGACTTCGACGCCCAGGTGACCGCCGCCCTGTTCGACGCCTCGGGCGCCGTCTTCGCCCTGGGCGACGGCTCGGTGCGGTTCGACGATCGCCAGCGGGTCGAGGCGCACGACGGGGCGGTGCTGTGCGCGGCCGTGCATCCGTCGGGCGACGGCGTCGTCACCGGCGGCGACGACGGCCGCGTGGTCTGGAGCCGGCGCGGCGAGGACCCCCAGATCCTGGCCACGGCCAGGAACCAGTGGATCGACGCCATCGACGCCTCGGCCGCGTCGGGCCTGGTGGCGTTTTCCTATGGGCGGACCCTGTCGGTCATCGATCCGGCCGACACCGGATTCCGCCGCGACTTCCAGCATGAGCGCACCGTCTCGGGCGTGGCCTTCGAGCCCAAGGGCCGGCGCATCGCGACCTCCACCTACGGCGGCGCGGCCCTGTGGTACGCCCGGATCGAGAAGCAGCAGCCGACCCTGCTGAAATGGGCGGGCTCGCACACCGGGGTGGCGGTCTCGCCCGACGGCGCCTTCGTCGTCACGACCATGCAGGACAATCAGCTGCACGGCTGGCGGCTGAAGGACGCCAAGAACCTGCGGATGGGCGGCTATCCCGGAAAGGTCCGCTCGGTCGCCTTCCTGGCCGGCGGCCAGCTGATGGCGACCTCGGGCGCGCAGGGCGTGGTGCTGTGGCCCTTCATCGGCTCCAACGGCCCGATGGGGCGCGAGGCGACCGAGATCGGCTATGACGAGAACAGCCTGGTCAATCTGGTCTCGGCCCGGCCGGCGCACGGCCTGGTCGCCGCGGGCCTGACCGACGGCCGGGTGTGGGTCGCCCATCCGGCGGCGCAGGGGCTGAACTTCGTCAAGGCCGAGAAGGGCGCCGCCATCGTGGCCCTGTCGCTGAGCCCTGAGGCGGACAAGGTCGCCTGGGCCGACGAGGACGGCCGCGCCGGCGTGGCGATTCTCTGACATGGCCGGCAAGCGGTTCCGCCTGGGCCGGCTGCTGGGGCTGATCCTTCTGGCCCTGATCGCCGTGCCGGTGGTCGGGGTCGCCCTGTTCGCCGTGGTCCCGCCGACGCCGACCATCCTGATGCTGCAACAGGCGGCCGGGGGCGCGGGCTGGACTATCGCTGGCGAGGCCTGAACGACATTTCGCCGAACCTGGTCGACGCCGCCATCGCCGCCGAGGACGCCCGCTTTTGCAGCCACCACGGCTTCGACATGGAGGCGATCCAGAAGGCGCTGGACCACAACGCCGAGGGCGGGCGCATCCGGGGCGGATCGACCATCAGCCAGCAGACCGCCAAGAACGTCTTCCTGTGGCCGTCGCGCGACTGGGTCAGGAAGGGGCTGGAGGCCGGCTACACCGTCCTGATCGAGACGGTCTGGTCCAAGCGCCGGATCATGGAAGTGTATCTGAACGTGGTGGAATGGGCGCCCGGCGTCTATGGCGCGCAGGCGGCCTCGCGCCACTGGTTCGGCAAGGATGCGGACGAACTGACCCCGCGCGAGGCGGCGCGCCTGGCCGCCATCCTGCCCGCGCCGCGCCGTTACAAGGCGGCCAGTCCCGGCCCCTATGTCCGCCGCCGCGCCAGCCGCATCCAGGCCGCCATGGGCACGGTGCGCGGCGACGGCCTGAACGCCTGTGTGCTGGGGCGGCGGTGAGGGCGGCCTAAAGCCCCTCGCGGGCCTTCAGGTCCTGGCGTTCGCGGGCCACGGCGGCGTCGACCGCGCGGCGCTGCCGGGCGACCTGGGCCTCCAGTTCGATCAGTTCGCGGTTCTTGGCGTTGGAGGCTTCGGCGCGGCTGACGCCGGCCGGCCGGCCGGTGATGTCGGGCACATAGATCGGCGTGGCGCAGGTGCGCGTCTCGATGTCGTACCAGTCGCCGCGCGCCTCGCACCGCTCGCCAGGGCTGACCCAGACGGCCTGCAGCACGAAGATGCCCGCCAGCATCACCCCGAACACGCCCAGGAAGATCATGCTCAGGCGCGGAAAGGTCAGGAAACGCTTCATCTCTCGGTCCGTTAGGGTCGTTCGGGCCAGGAAACCTGACGCCGCGTTACGTTGACAGGCCTTCTCGACCGCTCCATGTCCTTGCGCCATCAATCAGGCGATTTCACGGATAGACCCATGAAGGTTCTCGTCCCCGTCAAACGGGTGATCGACTATAACGTCAAGGCCCGCGTGAAGGCGGACCAGTCGGGCGTCGACCTGGCCAACGTCAAGATGAGCATGAACCCCTTCGACGAGATCGCCGTCGAAGAGGCCGTGCGCCTGAAGGAAGGCAAGGAACACCACGCCGCCGGCACGGCCGACGAGATCGTGGTGGTCTCCATCGGCGTGACCCAGGCGCAGGAGACGATCCGCACCGCCCTGGCCATGGGCGCCGATCGCGGCGTGCTGATCCAGTCGGACACGGACCTGGAGCCCCTGGCCGTCGCCAAGCTGCTGAAGGCCGTGGTCGACGAGGAGAAGCCCGACCTGGTGCTGATGGGCAAGCAGTCCATCGACGGCGACAACAATGCGGTCGGCCAGATGCTGGCGGCCCTGCTGGACTGGCCCCAGGCCACCTTCGCCGGCAAGCTGGAGATCGCCGACGGCAAGGCGACCGTCACGCGCGAAGTCGACGGCGGCCTGCAGACCGTGGCGGCCCAGCTGCCGGCGGTGGTGACCGTGGACCTGCGCCTGAACACGCCGCGCTATGCGTCCCTGCCCAACATCATGAAGGCCAAGAAGAAGGAGATCGCCGTGAAGGCGGTCGCCGACTACGGCGTCGACACGGCCGACCGGTTGAAGGTCCTGAAGGTCACCGAGCCGCCCAAGCGCTCGGCCGGCGTCAAGGTCGAGAGCGCCGCCCAACTGGTCGAAACCCTCAAGTCCGCGGGAGTGCTGTAAATGGCCGTCCTCGTCATCGCCGATCACGACGGCTCGGCCGTCCGCGACACCACCAACAAGACCGTGACCGCCGCCCTGGCCCTGTCGTCCGACGTGGACGTGCTGGTGGTGGGCGAGAACGCCCAGGCCGCCGCCGACGCCGCGGCCAAGATCGCCGGCGTGCGCAAGGTGCTGCTGGCCGAGAGCGCGGGCCTGGGCAAGGCGCTGGCCGAGGCGGTGGAGGCGACCGTGCTTCCGCTGGCCGCCGGCTACGACGCCATCCTGGCCCCGGCCACGACCGACGGAAAGAACTACGCCCCGCGCATCGCCGCCAAGCTGGACGTCGCCCCGATCTCGGACATCGTCGAGGTCGTGTCGCCCGACACCTTCGTGCGCCCGATCTACGCCGGCAACGCCCTGGAGACGATCCAGTCGTCGGACGCCAAGAAGGTGATCACCGTGCGCCCGACCGCCTTCGACGCGGCGGCCAACGACGGCTCGGCCTCGGTCGAGACGGTCGCCGGCGCCGATGCGCCCAAGACCGCCTTCGTCAGCGAGGAAATGGTCAAGTCGGACCGGCCCGAACTGGGCGCCGCCAAGATCGTCGTCTCGGGCGGCCGCGCCCTGGGCTCGGCCGAGGAGTTCCACGCCGTGATGGACCCGCTGGCCGACAAGCTGGGCGCCGCCGTCGGCGCTTCGCGCGCCGCCGTGGACGCCGGCTATGCGCCGAACGACTATCAGGTCGGCCAGACCGGCAAGGTCGTCGCGCCCCAGCTCTACATCGCCATCGGCATCTCGGGCGCGATCCAGCACCTGGCGGGGATGAAGGATTCCAAGACCATCGTCGCCATCAACAAGGACCCGGACGCCCCCATCTTCCAGGTCGCCGACTACGGCCTGGTCGCCGACTACAAGACCGCCGTCCCCGAACTGATGGCCGCCCTGGGCTGACCCTCGGCCGAACGACAGGCTGTGCGCCCGTCCCGGTTCGCCGGGGCGGGCGTCTTCATAAGGGGTTGCACCCATCCCCCATGGGTCTTATGCGCGCGCTCAATCTCCCCGAACGCCCGCGAAAGAGCCGCCATGTCCGCCCCCGCCGACAAGCCCGTGAAGAAAGTCGTCCTCGCCTATTCCGGCGGGCTCGACACCTCGATCATCCTGAAGTGGCTGCAGACCGAGTATGGCGCCGAGGTCGTGACCTTCACCGCCGACCTGGGCCAGGGCGAGGAACTGGGCCCGGCGCGCGAGAAGGCGCTGAAGCTGGGCATCAAGCCCGAGAACATCTTCATCGACGACCTTCGCGAGGAATTCGTGCGCGACTTCGTCTTCCCGATGTTCCGCGCCAACGCGCAATATGAGGGCGACTATCTGCTGGGCACGTCGATCGCCCGCCCGCTGATCTCCAAGCGCCAGATCGAGATCGCCCGCCAGGTCGGCGCCGACGCCGTCTGTCACGGCGCGACCGGCAAGGGCAACGACCAGGTCCGGTTCGAGATCGGCTACTATGCGCTGGAGCCCGACATCCGCGTCATCGCCCCCTGGCGCGAGTGGGAGTTCCGCAGCCGCGAGGCGCTGCTGGACTTCGCCGAAAAGAACCAGATTCCGATTTCCAAGGACAAGCGCGGCGAGGCGCCCTTCAGCGTCGACGCCAACCTTCTGCACTCCTCGTCCGAGGGCAAGGTGCTGGAAGACCCGGCGGTCGAGGCCCCCGAGTTCGTGCATCAGCGCACCATTTCGCCTGAAGACGCGCCCGACGTCGCCACCGTCATCGAGATCGGCTTCGAGAAGGGCGACGCGGTGTCGATCAACGGCGAGGCCATGAGCCCCGCCACCCTGCTGACCGCGCTGAACCAGTACGGCCACGACAACGGGATCGGCCGCCTGGACCTGGTCGAGAACCGTTTCGTCGGCATGAAGTCGCGCGGCGTCTATGAGACCCCCGGCGGCACCATCCTGATCGCTGCCCACCGCGGCATCGAGAGCATCACCCTGGACGGCGGCTCCATGCACCTGAAGGATCAGCTGATGCCGAAATACGCCGAGCTGATCTACAACGGCTTCTGGTTCTCGCCCGAGCGCGAGATGCTGCAGGCCGCCATCGACAAGTCCCAGGAAAAGGTCACGGGCACGGTCAGGGTCAAGCTGTACAAGGGCAATGTCTCGGTCGTCGGCCGCGAAAGCCCCTACAGCCTGTACGACCAGGACCTGGTCACCTTCGAGGAAGGCGTCCAGGCCTACGACCACAAGGATGCGGCTGGCTTCATCAAGCTGAACGCGCTGCGCCTGCGCGTGCTGGCCAAACGGGATGCGCGCGGGGAATAAGGCTTCGCTTGCCGCCGCCCGGATTCCTCGTAGGGTGGCGGCCTCATTATCGGAGCATTCTCCATGCGTCTCCTGACCCCGCTGGCCGCCGTCGCCGTCCTGGCGCTCGCCGCCCCCGCCTTCGCCCAGGATGCGGCGCCGACCGCGCCCGCGGCGCCGGCCGCCCCGTCGAAGAGCCCGGAGGAGGCCGCCTTCGAGGCCAAGGCCGAAGCGTTCGGCCAGCGCATGGAAGCGATGGCGACCGAGATGCAGACCGCCGCGGCGCAGGCCGACAAGGCCAAGGCCAAGACCGACCTGGACGCGATCCAGGCCCGCTATCAGCCTGACGCCGACGTCTTCGTGACCGAATTCCAGACGTTCGCGACCGCCCAGACGGCCGCTTCGGGTCAGGACGCCTCGGCCCAGATCGCCGCCGCCGCCGAACAGATCCGGAGCATTCCCGCCCTGGCCCGCGGCCAGGTGGAAGCGGCCGCCAACGCCCCCGCCGCAGCGCCGGCGACTCCGCAGTAGGGCCGCCTTACCGCGATTTCACTTGAGGCCGGGCGGCCTTGAGGCGACCTTGCGCGGGTCATCCACGGGAGCCTTCCCATGATCCGCGCCCTCAGCCTGACCGCCGCCCTGGCCCTTGCGCCGCTGTCGTCCGCCCTGGCCCAGGACGCGGGTCGCGACGCCCCCGCGCCCGGCTCGGCCGAGGCTCGGCTGGAGGCCGCGTCCGCCGACTTCGAGGCGCGGATGGAACGCTTCAGCGAACGCGCCGAGGCCATCTCCGAGGACGAAAGCCTGACCGACGAGCAGAAGGGCGTCCGCATCTCGGCGCTGTGGGCCGAACATGCGCCCGAGGTGTCCGCCTTCACCGCCGAGGCGACCCGCATGGCCTCGGCCATCGCCGCCGAGGCGCTGAAGGACATCGACATCGACGCCCTGGTCTCCCAGGCGCTGAACGACCCGGAGGTGCAGGACGCCATCCAGCGCGGCGCTTCCGCGGCCCAGGGCGTCGCCGCCAACAGCGCCTGGGCCAATCCGGACCCTGAACAAATCGAGACCTACGAACTGATCGCCCAGTACGCCCTGGACCAGGCCGGCGACGCGGTCGAGGCGATCGAGCCGCCGGCCCCGCCCGAACCGCCCGCGCCCCCGGCGCCCGAGGCCCGAAACTAGAGGCCCGACCGGCTTGACGGGCGCGTCGCGGCGGCCGACATCGCCGCGATGTCCGCCCTGCCCGTCGATCCGCACCTCTATTCGACCTTCCTCGGCGTCATGGCCGTGATGGCGATCACGCCCGGCCCGGCCAATCTGTTCGCGGTGGCGACGGGCATGGAGAAGGGCCGCGCCTCGGCCCTGGTCGGCGTGGTCGGGATGAACGCCGCCACCCTGGTCTGGTTCGCCGCCGCCGCCCTGGGGTTGGGCGCCCTGGTCAAGGCCTTCCCCCAGGCGTTCCGGCTGATCGCCGTGGCCGGCGCCCTCTATGTCGCCTGGCTGGGGCTAAAGGCCCTGCGCGGCGCCTTCCGGACCGCCGCGGATCCCCAGAGCATCGTCGTGCGGCGCGGCCGCAGCGCCTTCGTCGACGGCTTCGCGGTGCAGATCGCCAATCCCAAGGCGGTGCTCTTCTTCACCGCCGTCCTGCCGCCCTTTCTGGACGTCAGCCGCCCGGTCGTCCCGCAACTGGTCCTGTTCGCCGCCGCCGTCATCGGCATGGACATGATGTCGATGAGCGCCTACGCCCTGTCGGGCGCCGCGCTGTCTCGTCGCATGGGCCAGCCCCGGTTTCGGCGCGGCTTCGGCCTGTTCGTAGGCATCCTGTTGCTGGCCGCGGCCGTATTGATCGTCATCAGGCTGTAGTCGCCGCAAGCTTGGCCTTGCATTCCCACGGAACGTGGCCGTTCATGCGTCGTTCAGCAGCCAGCGCGCCCAATCCGGCGATCAAGGAGTTGATTCAATGAAAGCCCCCTTCTTCAAGACCCTTGCGATCACGGCGGTCGCAGGGCTGACTCTGGCCGCATGCGCCACCGCCACGCCGTATCAGCCCGCCGGCTTCAACGGCGAGCGCGGCGGCTACGCCGAACAACGGCTGGAGAACGACCGCTATCGCGTGTCCTTCTCGGGCAATTCGCTGACCTCGCGCGAGCAGGTCGAGATGTCGCTGCTGCTGCGTTCGGCCGAACTGACCGCCGAGAGCGGCTACGACTGGTTCGCCACCGTGAACCGCGCCACGGATCGCGACACCCGCTTCGTCGGATCGCCTGACCCGTTCTATTCGCGCTACAACAGCTTCTACGGTCCGTACTGGGGTCCGTCGTGGCGCTATTACCGTGGCGGATTCTGGCGTCCGTTCGACCCGTGGGGCCCCAATGACTTCGACGTGCGCCAGGTCGACCGCTACGAGGCCAGCGCCGAGATCGTGATGGGTCGCGGACCCAAGCCCGCCGGCGATCCCAACGCCTTCGACGCCCGCGAAGTCATCCAGAACCTGGGACCGCGCGTCACCCGCCCGATGCCCTGAACGGCCTCGAGCAGCGCGAAGCGCGATAGGCCGACCATCACGGCCTCAAGCAGCGCGAAGCGCGATAGGCCGACCATCACGGCCTCGAGCAGCGCGAAGCGCGATGGGCGACACAACCCGCGTGGGCGTTCAGCCCACGCGGGGGTCTTCAGGCGGCGCTTGTTGATGTGGCTGGCCGGGGCGGCGCCCAGGTCCTCGGGCAGTTCGCCCTTGAAGTAGAAGCGCTGCCAGGCCTCCTTGGCCGCGTCGGGATCGCCGCCGGCCAGCCGCTGGTTGAAGTCGGTGCGCGCGCGGTTCCAGGCCTCGAACTGGCCGTGCATGGTCGGGTTGGATTCCAGCGTCCGGATCACCGGCTGGAACTGTTCGACCTTCTTGTGCTCGATCAGATTGATGAAGCAGAAGGGCTCGCCCTTCTCGAACTTCACCCGGCCCGGCCGCGTGAAGATCCAGTTCATGGTGAAGGGAAACGGCAGCCAGTCCGTCTCGATCAGGCCGACCAGCGGCTGGATGCCGTCCTTCACATGGTTGGGCGATCCCGAGCACATCATCCCCCAGCCCGGCGGGGTGCGGAACAGATACTGCGGATGCATGGTCAGCACCCCACGCGAGAAGTGCGAGGTGACGAAATGCTTCATGTCGTGCTGGGGCCGGTCCGGGGTGATGACGATGTCGGCCTGGGACGGCCCGCCGTTCCACTCGGCCGCGAAACCGAACGGGCACAGGATCTCCCACCCCGTCGTATTGGCCATGTTCAGCGGCAGGCAGCGATAGGGGTGGCGGCTGGCGAAGGCGTCCATCCAGTCGCGCGACTGGCGGCCGGGCACCAGATCCGGCGGCCGGGCCGTCATCGGATAGCATTCCAGTTCCAGCGGGCGCGTCTGCACGGTATCGACCATGAAGACTTCCCTATCGCGACGTTCCCGGCCGCTCAACCATGACCGCTCACCCGCCCTTCGACCGCGACCGCCTGCTGGCCTGGATGGCCGAGCACGCGATCGACCACACGACCCACGACCACCCCGCCGTCTTCCGCGTGGAGGAGGGGCTGGAGCTTAAGGCCGCCCTGCCCGGCGCCCACACCAAGAACCTGTTCCTGAAGGACAAGAAGAACCGGCTGTGGCTGATCTCGGCGCGGCAGGACACGGTCATCGACCTGAAGCGCGCGCCCGCCGCCATCGGCTCGGACCGGCTGTCGTTCGGCAACGAAGCCCTGATGTGGGCGACGCTGGGCGTGCGTCCCGGCTCGGTCACCGCGCTGGGCCTGATCAACGACGTGGAGCGCCAGGTCGCCTTCGTGCTGGATCGCCGCCTGTGGGAGGCCGAGGTCGTCAACTTCCACCCCCTGACCAACACGGCGACCACGGCGCTGACGCAGGCGGCGTTCCGCCAGGTGATGGCCCTGCTGGAGCGGGAGCCGATCGTGGTGGATTTCGCGGCGATGACGGTATGAAGCGCCGGATGGCGCGTGGCCTCGACGGCTGGTAAGGCGATCGTCAAGCTGCGCCTTGCCGACGCCGGAGGACCGGGCGGCGGCGGCGCGTCGTTCGTTGGCTTCATGGGGAAACCGCCATGCGCAAGATCGTCGTCCTGTCCCTCGCCGCCGCCGCCCTGGCGGTTTCGGCCTGCAACACCATCTCGGGCATCGGCCGCGATGTCTCGGCGGCCGGTTCAGCCGTGAGCCAGAGCGCCGAACAGGCCAAGCGCTAGGGCGCGGCGGCCGGCGAAAGCCGGTTCTCGTTTCTGTCGTCACCGGATGCTAGTCTGCCGGCCTGGACAGGGGAGACGGACGATGGGCTTTCTCGACACGGTGCTGAACGGTCTGGGCGACGACGCGGCCGGGGGACTGGGCGATCTGCTCAAGATGCAGGGCGGGGTCGGCGGACTGGCGGAAAAGTTCGGCCAGGCGGGCCTGGGCGATGTGGTCGGTTCGTGGATCGGCCAGGGCGCCAACGCCGGGATTTCGGCCGAGCAGATCGCCGCCGTCCTGGGGTCCGGCCCGCTGGCCGATTTCGCCCAGAAGCTGGGCGTCTCGCCCCAACAGGCCAGCGAAACCCTGGCCGGCCTGCTGCCGGAAGCCATCGACCGCCTGACGCCGGGCGGTCAGGTCGACGGGGCCGACGACCTGCTGAGCAAGCTGCCGGGCGGCGTCGGCGACATGATCGGCGGCTTCCTCAAGCGCTGAGGCGTCAGGAGGGTGTCGCGGTCTTGAGCCTGTTGTGCCTGTGCTGGAGGATCCAGCACAGGACAAGCGCCGGAATGCCGACCGCGGCCGTTCCAGCGAAGAAGATCGCATAGGCGTCCATTAGGGCTCGACCAGGCTCAAGGGCTTCGACGGCTGCGCCTGAAAGCCCCTTCAGGAACTTGCCGAGCAGGGCGTAGAAGGAACTGAGCAGGGCGTACTGGGTCGCCGTGTAACCGATGCTGGTCAGGCTGGACATGTAGGCGACCAGCGCGGCGCCAGCGAAGCCTTCGCTGAAGTTCTCGACGAACAGCACGCCGCCGAACAGCGGCGTCGACAGCCCGGCCATCGCCAGCACCATATAGCCGAGGTTCGAGGCCGGCCCCACCAGCGCTCCGATCAACAGAGTTCGGTTGAAGCCCAGGCCGACCGCGCAAAGGCCCGCCGCCGAGATTCCGATCAGGGTGCCGATCAGCCCTGCGCTGAGCCGCATCGAGGCGATGACCGGCTTGGCGAGTCCCAGGTCTACGTAAAACGGCCCGACCATCGGTCCCATGACGAAATCCGGCAACCGATAGAGGCTGATCGCAGCCAGCATCAGCAGGGCCAGCGAGCCGTGGGTCTTCAGGAAGGCGAGGAAGGGTCCGACGATGGCGTCGAACAGCCCCTCGGGCTCAGGAAGGAGACGCCGCCGACCGCTTCCTCGGCCACGCGTCGATCGACTGGCTCGCGAGCGAACAGGGTCGCCGCGATCACGACGGCCATGAAACCGCCGAACAGGGCGTAGGCGCCGTTCCAGCCCATGCCTGCGGCGAAGAACAGGATAAGCGAATTGCCCGCCAGGATGGCGAAGCGATATCCCAGTTGGAAGGCCGAGGTCAGCAGACCTTGATCCTCGTCGTTTTCCGCGCTCTCGATGCGCCAGGCGTCCGCGACGATGTCCTGCGTCGCAGAGGCGAACGCGGTGACCAGGGCGGCGACGCCCAGCAGGACCAGCCCGCCCTGGGGGCCGATCAGGGCCATGGCGACGAGGCTCAATCCGACGAGGCCTTGCGCCAGAACCATCCAGCCTCGACGGCGGCCCAGCCGGCCCAGCAGGGGGACGTCCAACCGGTCGATCAGCGGCGCCCAGAGAAACTTCAGCGAATAGGCCAGCCCCACCCAGGAGATGAAGCCGATTGCGGCCAGCTCCACATCATACTCCCTCAGCCACAGGCCGAGAGTATTGCCGACCAGCATGAAGGGCAGGCCCGAACCGAAACCGATCAGCAGGGTGATGATGACCCGGGGGCGTCCGAGCGCCTTCAGGACGTCCATGGCCCCGACATGGCGGGTCGACGGCGGGAGATCGGGGGCGGGAATGGTCGATTCGCCTTCCGCGCCGCGCCTCTCGCGCCCGGTCTGGCTAGGCGCGTCTCCGGGGTTACTCATCGGGCCGTCCACTGATCGCGGCCGAAGCGGCCGTCAGGCGACCTTGGCGTGGTTGGCGCGGTTCGTCCAGCGGATCAGGGCGGCGCGCAGGGCCTCGGGGTCCAGGGGCTTGACCAGATGGTCGTTCATCCCCGCCTCAAGGCACAGGCGGCGGTCCTCGGAGAAGGCGTTGGCGGTCAGCGCCAGGACGGGCGTGGCGTCGCCGGCGGCGCGGATGGCGCGCGCGGCCGTCGGGCCGTCCATGCCGGGCATCCGCATGTCCATGAACACCAGGTCGTAGCGGGCGCGCTTCAGGGCGGCGACGGCCTCCTCGCCGGTGGCGGCGGTCTCGACGGTGCAGCCCTCGCGCCGCAGCAGGGTGCGGGCCAGAAGGGCGCCGACGGGGTTGTCCTCGACCAGCAGGACGCGGATCCCGGCGAAACGGGCGGGGGCGACGCGGTCGTCCTCGGGCGCGGGGGCGGCCGTCTCGGCCGGAGCGGCGCCGGCGGCGGCCAGGACCCGTTCGGCCAGGGAGGCGCGCCGCAACGGCTTGATCAGATACCCCTGGTACCCCGCGCCGCGATAGCGGGCGATCAGGTCGCGATCGGCCGGGCGCAGCAGGACCACGGCGCGGCGGCCGGCGGGGGCGGGCGCGATCCCGCCGGCCGAGGCCAGGGCGTGGTCGACCAAAACCACGGCGGCGTCCGGGTCGATGCGTCCGCCGGCGGCCTGGACCTGGGCGGCGGCGGCGGCGGCGACGAACGGATCGGGAGACCGCACGGCCACCGCCTGGCCCTCCAGCGGGCGACCGCGATCGACGGCCACCGCCTGGAACGCCGCGGTCAGGCGAAAGCGCGCGCCAGGGCCGTCGGGCCGGTCCTCGACCGCGACCGATCCGCCCATGGCCTCGGCCAGGCGGCGCACCACGGCCAGGCCCAGGCCGGCGCCGTCGAAGCGGGCCGCGTCCGAGGAATCGACGTGGCCGAACTCTTCGAAGATGCGAATGCGGGCTTCGGCCGGCACGCCCGGGCCGGTGTCGTCGACGACGAAGGCCAACAGCGGCCGATCCTCGGTTCCCCCGGCGCGTTCCACGCCGATGCGCACGCCGCCGTCGGCGGTGAACTTGACCGCGTTTCCGGCCAGGTTGAACAGCACCTGGCGCAGCCGCCCCTCGTCGGCGACGATGTCGGGAACGTCGGCGGCGACGGACCAGGCGATCTCCAGCCCCTTGTCGTGCGCGCGGGCGCTGAGCAGTTCGGCGACGCCGCGCACCAGGCCTTCCACATCCACCGGCGCCAGGTCGAACTCCAGCTTGCCGGCCTCCAGCCGGGCGTAGTCGAGCAGGTCGTTGACCAGGCCCAGCAGGTGTTCGGCCGACTGGCGCGCGGTCTCGGCGTAGGCGCGCTGGGCGCCGTCCAGGCGGGTGCGCTGCAACAGGTTGATCATGCCGATCACCCCGTTCAGGGGCGTGCGCATCTCATGGCTCATCAGCCGCAGGAATTGGTGGGCCGGATCGACAACGGGCGCGCCGTGTCGCTCGGTGTCCTTGCTCGCCGCGCGTCGCGCCATGATCGCCTCCTTGCGGTGATCCTGGCCGCAAGGCGTTAAAATCCCGTCCCCTCTTCAGGAGGGCAGGAACGGCGCCTGGGCCGCGCCGTCCTCGCGCAGGCCGAAGGGCGGCGCGTCGCCGCGATGCATCGTGCTTCGGTCGAAGTCGGCCTGGGCGCCCGCCGTGGCGCGGCGATAGATCAGCGCCTCGGCGATGTGGCGGCGCAGGACGCCCGTGGCGCCGTCCAGGTCGGCGATGGTGCGCGCCAGGCGCAGGGTCCGGGTCCAGCCGCGCGCCGTCAGGCCGCCCGCCTCGCCCGCCCGCATCAGCAGGGCGCGCCCCGCCTCGTCCGGTGCGGCGAACCGATCCAGGGTCTCGCCGCCGGCGCGCGCGTTCAGGCCCTGGTCCGGATCGAGGCCGGCCTGGCGCGCCCGATCCTCCTGCGCCGCGCGGGCGGCGGCGACGCGGGCCCTGGCCTCCGCCGTGCCTTCGGCCGGGGGCGGCAGGGCCATGTCGGCGGCGGTGACAGGCGGGGTCTCCACCGTCAGGTCGATGCGGTCGAACATCGGGCCGGAGATGCGGTTCTGATAGTCGCGCTGGCAGCGCGGGGCCTTGCCGCACGCCCCGCGCCCGGCGCCGCCCAGGCCGCACCGGCAGGGATTCATCGCCGCCACCAGCTGGAACCGCGCCGGGTAGCGGACGTGGGCGTTGGCCCGCGCCACCACGATCTCGCCCGTCTCAAGCGGCTGACGCAGGGAATCCAGCGCCTGGGCCGAATATTCGGGCAGTTCGTCAAGGAACAGCAGCACGCCGTTGTGCGCCAGGGAGGCCTCGCCCGGCTTGGCCCGCAGGCCGCCGCCGGTCAGGGCGGCCATCGAGGCCGAGTGGTGGGGACTGCGGAACGGCCGGTCGCGGGTCAGGGCGCCGCGCTCGATCAGGCCCGCCACCGACCAGATCATCGAGGTCTCCAGGAGCTCGCGCGACGTCAGGGGCGGCAGCAGGCCCGGCAGGCGCTGGGCCATCATCGACTTGCCCGAGCCGGGCGGGCCCATGAACAGCAGATTGTGTCCCCCGGCGGCGGCGATCTCCAGCGCCCGCTTGGCGCTTTCCTGGCCCTTGACCTCGCGCAGGTCGGGCGCGGCGCCGCCGCCCGCCAGGGGGCCGGGCTCGGGCGCGCGCAGCACCTGGACGCCCTTGAAATGGTTGACCAGGCCGATCAGCGAGCGCGGCGCCAGGATGCGAGCGCCGCCCGCCCAGGCCGCTTCCGGCCCCGTCGCCTCCGGGCAGATCAGGCCCAGGCCCAGGGCGTCGGCCGCCACGGCGGCGGGCAGGGCGCCGCCGACCCGCGCGATCTGGCCGTCCAGCCCCAGTTCGCCGATGGCGGCCCAGCCGTCCAGGGCGTCGGGCGCGATCACCCCCATGGCCGCCATCAGGGCCAGGGCGATGGGAAGGTCGAAATGGCTGCCCTCCTTCGGAAGGTCCGCCGGCGCCAGATTGGCGATGATGCGCCTGGCCGGCAGGGCCAGGCCGATCCCGGCGAAGGCCCCGCGCACCCGTTCGCGGCTCTCGGCCACCGCCTTGTCCGGCAGGCCGACGATGTTGAACACCGTCGGCCCGTCATTGCCGACCAACTGGACCTCGACATCCACGCGCCGGGCCTCGACCCCGTCGAAGGCGACCGTGACGACCCGCGCGACCATGGCGTTCTCCTGCGTTCAGCAGGAACGAACCATGAACTTCGATCTAGCGCAAGTGGTGCCGCAACAACTCAGGCGGCGCGCTTCCTCTCGATCACGTCCCACATCGCCGCCGTGGCGTCGACGCCGGTGAAATTCTTCAGCTGCTGGGCCCCGGTGGGGGAGGTGACGTTGATCTCGGTCAGCCAGTCGCCGATCACGTCGATGCCGACGAAGATCAGGCCGCGCGCCTTCAGCGTCGGGCCGATAGCGGCGCAGATTTCCTTGTCGCGGGCGGTCAGCTCGACCGGGGCCGCCGTGCCCCCGACGCGCAGGTTGGAGCGGACCTGATCCTTGGCCGGGATGCGGTTGATGGCCCCGACGGGCTCGCCGTCGACCAGCAGGATGCGCTTGTCCCCGGCCGAGACGGCGGGAAGGAATTTCTGGATCACCAGCGGATCGCGGTTGCCCGTGGCGTGGATCTCGATCAGGGCCTCCAGGTTCGGATCGCCCGCCTTCAGCCGCACCACGCCCGATCCGGCCGCGCCGTGCAGGGGTTTCAGCACCACGTCGCCGTGCTTCTCGTGGAAGGCGACCAGGGCGACGGGGTCGCTGCTGACCAGGGTGGGCGGGGTCAGGTCGGGAAAGCGCGTGACCAGCAGCTTCTCCGGCGCAGAACGGACCTCGGCCGGATCGTTCACAACCAGGGTGTGGGGGTGAACCGTCTCCAGCAGATAGGTGGCGGTGACATAGGCCATGTCGAAGGGCGGGTCCTGGCGCATCAGGATCACGTCCACGTCCCGGCCCAGGTCCAGCCGTTCCCAGTCGCCGAAGGTCACGTGGTCGCCGACGGTCCGGCGCAGGGTCACCGCGCGGGCGCGGCAATACAGCCGGCCCTCTTCCAGCGCCAGGGTGCGGAAGTCATAGACCCACAGGCGGTGGCCCCGCTCCTGGCCCGTCATGGCCATCAGGAAGGTGGTGTCCGAGGCGATGTTGACGGCCTCGATCGGGTCCATCTGGATGGCGACCTTCAGCATCGCGGGTCTTTCCTTTTCAGGCCTATCGCGCTTCGCGCTACTTGAGGCCGGGCATTACGGAATGGGGGCGCGGCAAAGCTGGCGCAACCCCTCCTGCCGCTCATCCATGAGCGGAATAGTCAGTCCAGCTGTCGCGCTTCCTCGGGCAGCATGATCGGCACGCCCTCGCGGATCGGATAGGCCAGCTTGGCGCCGGCCGAGACCAGTTCGCCCGCTTCGCGATCATAGGTCAGGCGGCCGCGCGTGACGGGGCAGACCAGCACCTCCAGAAGGCGAGGGTCGACCGAGACGGGGGTGTTGAAGGCGTCGCTCATTGTTGGTGGGCCTATCGTGCTTCGCACTACTTGAGGCCGGGTTGTAGGCCAGCGTCAGGCGGCGAGCCAAGTCTGAGGAATGGGAGGCGTCACTGCATCGAATGCGGCGGGCCGTCCTCGCCGCCGTCGGCGGCGTCGATCCGCATCAGGGCGGTCAGGGCGTCGGCGCGGTCGGACAGGGTCAGGCATTCCAGCAGGGCTTGTTTCTCGGGCGGTTCGAACGGCAGGGCCATGGCCAGGCTGTTGACCAGCGCCTCCATGGGCGCGCCCTCGGCGGTGTCCCAGTCGATGTCCAGCGACCGGTTGGTCAGATAGCCGCGCAGGGCGTCCAGGAAGGCCTCGCGGTCGAACTCGGCGGTCTCCAGCGGCGCGATCAGGTCGGCGTCGTACGCCTCGAACGCCGCGCGCACCTGGCGATAGGGCGTCTTGACCGGCAGTTCCGCCGCAATGCGGAAGCGCGACACCCCGGTCAAGGTGATCAGATAGCGCCCGTCCGAGGTCTCGGCGAAGCTGGTGATCCGGCCGGCGCATCCCACCGGCGAAAGGCCCGGCAGGGTCGCCGATCCGCCCTGGGGCTGGACCATGCCGATGATCCGGTCGCCGGCCATGGCGTCGTCGACCATGTTCAGATAGCGCGGCTCGAAGATGTTGAGCGGCAGCTGGCCGCGCGGCAGCACCACGGCCCCCGACAGCGGAAACACCGGGATGACCTGGGGAAGGTCCAGCGCCCTGACATAGCCTTGCGGCATCTTCACTCCCGTATGGCCCTATCGTGCGCGGCCGTGCGAAACCCGATCAGGAAAACAGTATGGACGACAACCGGCGCCGCCCGTCGCGAGAGACGTCGGAAGTCAGGCCGGCCGCCTCGAAGATGGTCAGAAGCTGCTTTCTGGCCGCCTGGTCGTTCCATTCGCGATCCGCCTTGACGATGTGCAGCAGATTGTCGACCGCGCCCTTGAAGTCGCCCGCGGCGCTCTGGGCCTCGGCCAAGTCGAAGCGGGCCTGGCAGTCGTTCGGATCGGCCGCCACCTTGGCTTCCAGCTCGGCCGAACCGCCCGCCGGGGCGTTGGCCGACAGCGCCAGCTGGGCGCGCACGCTCTGGACCGCCGGCTCCTTGGAGTCCTGCGGCGCCATGGCGATGGTCTGAAGCGCCTGCTCGCGGTCGCCGCCGGCCAGATAGACCCGCGCCATGCCGGCGATGGCCTTTTCGTTCTCGGGCTCGATCGACAGGACGTGGGCGAAGGCCTGAGCCGCGCCGCCCATGTCGTTCAGCGACAGCGATTCCTCGCCCAGCTCCAGCAGTTGCGCGGTCTCGGTCGAACCCCCTGGCCGCCGGTCAGCTTGTCGATGAAGGCCTTGATCTGGCTGTCGGGAATAGCGCCCTGGAAGCCGTCGACCGGCTGGCCGTTGACGAAGGCGTAGACCGTGGGGATCGACTGGACCCGCAACTGGCCCGCATAGGCCGGATTGGCGTCGACGTCGATCTTGACCATCTTCACCGCGCCCTTGGCGGCGCGCACGGCCTTTTCGAGCGCCGGGCCCAGGGTGCGGCACGGGCCGCACCAGGTGGCCCAGAAGTCCACGATCACCGGCTGGGTCCTGGACGCCTCGACCACGTCGGTCATGAAGGAGGCGTCGGTGCCCTCCTTGATCAGGTCGTCGGACAATGTGGGATCGGCGAAGGTCATGGTCGGGTCCGTCATCGGCTCGAAGGATCGTAACGGTCCAGATGGCGTCCGGATGCCTTCCCATCAAGCGGCGAATTGACCGGGGCCGTCCTGCCGCGCGCGCGACGCCTCTTCCGGGCGCAGGGTCAGGACGCGCGCCCCGCCCTTGGTCACCGCCACCGTGTGCTCGAACTGGGCCGACAGCCGGCCGTCCGCCGTCACGACGGTCCAGCCGTCGTCCAGGGTTCTGACCGCCCGGCCGCCCTGGTTCAGCATCGGCTCTATGGTGAAGACCATCCCTTCGCGCAGGGTCAGGCCCGTGCCCGGCCGGCCGAAATGCAGCACCTGGGGATCCTCGTGCATCTCGCGGCCGATGCCGTGGCCGCAGTAGTCGCGCACCACCGAATAGCCGGCCCGCCGGGCGTGGCTCTCTATCGCATGGCCGATATCGCCCAGGCGCGCGCCGGGGCGCACGGCGTCGATGCCCTTCCACATCGCCTGATAGGTGGTGCGCGCCAGTCGCCGCGCCGCCGCCGGAACGGCGCCGACCAGGTAGGTCTTGCTGGAATCGGCGATGAAGCCGTTCTTCTCCAGGGTGATGTCCAGGTTGACGATGTCGCCGTCGGCCAGCACATCGTCCGACGACGGCACGCCATGACAGACCACCTGGTTGCGCGAGCTGTTCAGCACGAAGCCGTAGCCGTACTGACCCTTGCTGGCCGGCCGCGCCTTGAGTTCGTCGACGATGAAGGCCTCGACGCGGTCGTTGATCTCCAGCGTGCTCATGCCTTGCAGCGCCAGCCCGTCCAGATGGGTGAAGACCGAGGCCAGCAGCCGGCCGGCCTCGGCCATCAGGGCGATTTCCTCGGGCGTCTTGGTCACGCGGCCAGGCCGGGCGTTTCGACCCCCGCGGCCTTCAGCTCGCGGGCCGTCAGCTCCTGAACGCTGAGCCCGGGGTTCAGTTCGGCCAGCATTCCCAGCCTGATCCAATAGGCCGCCTGGCCGTTGATCGACCGGCACGACGCCTTGCTGGCGCGCCGCAGCTGCTCGTGAAGTTCGTCCTCGATGTTGACGATGCCCATCCGGCGCCGCACCTCTATGATTTGCATATGATGCATATATCTTTCGCATATCGTGAGGCAAGCGTCGCCTCGCGGGAACTCGCCTTGCGGGCCTATTGGCGCTAAGGGCGCGGCGATGCCGTTCACCCCCCCCTTTCAGGCGACCGTCCTGACCATGTTCCCCGAGGCCTTTCCCGGCCCGCTCGGCGTGTCGCTGATCGGCACGGCCTGGCGCGAGAAGGGGCTGTGGAGCCTGGAAACGGTTGACATCCGCGCCTTTTCCACAGATACGCGCGGCTTCCTGGACGACACCCCCGCGGGGGCGGCCCGGGAGCAGTGTTGAAGGCGGACGTTGTGGCTCGGGCGGTGGACAGCCTGCCGGGGCCGGGGCGGCCGCTTTTGTACATGAGCGCCAGGGGCAGGCCCCTGACCCAGGCGCGCGTCAGGGAATGGGCCAAGGCCGACGGGATCGTCGTGCTGTGCGGCCGGTTCGAGGGGGTGGACCAGCGGGTGCTCGACGCGCGCGGGTTCGAGGAGGTCTCCGTCGGAGACGCGGTTCTCGCCGGCGGCGAGGCGGCGGCGATGGTGGCGATCGAGGCGTGCGTAAGACTGATCCCCGGCGTGCTCGGCTCAGGCGAAAGCCTGTCGTCCGAAAGCTTCGAGGACGGGCTTCTGGAGCATCCGCAGTACACGCGACCGCGGACGTTCGAGGGGCTGGATATTCCCGAGGTGCTGCTGTCGGGCGACCACAAGAAGGTCGACCAATGGCGCCAGGCGCAACGGGAGACGACCACGCGGGAGCGGCGTCCGGACCTCTGGGCGGCCCATCTCGCTCACCACCGCAAGGCTTGACCTTGCGGACCTGCGGGGTTCGCCCCGCCAACTGACAGCTAAAGGGCGGAAAAGCCCGAGGAGAATGACATGAACATCGTCCAGCAGCTCGCTGCCGAAGAAAAGACCCGCGTTCTCGGCGAACGCCAGATTCCCGAATTCCCAGCCGGGCGACACCCTGCGCGTCAACGTGCGCATCAAGGAAGGCGAGCGCGAACGCGTCCAGGCCTTCGAAGGTGTCTGCATCGCCCGCGACGGCACGGGCGTGAACGAGACCTTCACCGTCCGCAAGATCTCCTTCGGCGAGGGCGTGGAGCGCCGCTTCCCGATCCTGTCGCCGAACGTCGAATCCATCGAGGTGAAGCGTCGCGGCGTCGTTCGGCGCGCCAAGCTCTATTATCTGCGCGACCGTCGCGGCAAGTCGGCCCGGATCGCCGAACGCCAGACCGTCCGCCCGGCCAAGGGCGCCGTGGTGCCGGAATCCGGCACGGCCGACAAGGCCGGCGACGAAGCCTGATTTCGGCTTCGACCCTGAAATGAGAAAGGCCCGGCGGCGACGCCGGGCCTTTTGTCCTTCTAGGTCGGATAGAGCGGACTGGAGGCGTCGCGCTGGCTCTGCAGGCTTTGCTTCAACGCGTGCATCTGGTCGTGGCCGGCCTTCACCGCCTCGTAGTTCCGGCGCACCGTCTCGCGCGTGGTGGCCGAGATCTCGCCGTCGCGCAGGGCGCGTTCGAACTTCTGGGCGATATAGCCCTCGCCGTTCTCGATGGAGCCGACGACGGAATCGTCGTTGCGCAGCAGGGCGTGCTTGACGTCCAGGAAGGCGCGGTGGGCCTTGGCCAGGATCGAGCCCTCGGCCTCCGGATCGCCGCCCATGCCGCGCACGGCCGCGGACAGGTCGTCGACGACCCGGCGACGCTCTTCGGCCCGCCGTTCGAACAGGGTGCGGTAGTGCGGGTCCTGCGTCTCGGTCGCCGCCTCGCGATAGCCGTCGGCGCTGTCCAGCGTGGTCTCGATCAGGCCGTTCAGGACCTTGATGTCATGATCGTTGGGCGTGCTCATCTCGATCGCTCCTTTTGCGGTCGAGGATGAAACCCGGAGCGACGGGGCCCGGTTGCGTCAAAGTTTCGTGCGCAGCGACCACAGTTCGGGAAAGCAGCGCCGCGTCAGGGTCGAGGCCAGATAGGCCACCCCCTCGGTGCCGCCCGTGCCGCGCCGCCGGCCGATGATCCGCTCGACCGTGACCACGTGCTTGTGCCGCCAGGTCAGCAGGGCGTCGTCCAGGTCGACCAGCTTCTCGGCCAGCTGATACAGCGGCCACCAGCGTTCGGTGTCGCGATAGACCTCCAGCCAGGCCGCCTCGACGCCCTCGGAGGGTTCATAGGGCTGGGTCACGTCGCGGTTCAGCACCTCGGCCGGGACCGGCAGGCCGGCGATGGCCAGTTGGGCCAGGGCGTCGTCATAGAGGCTGGGTTCGGCCAGGGCCGCCTTCAGCGCCGCATGGGCCTGGGGCCGGTCCTCGTGGAACCTCAGGAAGGTCGGGTCCT
Source organism: Brevundimonas albigilva (assembly GCF_023503965.1). GTDB lineage: Bacteria > Pseudomonadota > Alphaproteobacteria > Caulobacterales > Caulobacteraceae > Brevundimonas > Brevundimonas albigilva. The sequence continues at coordinate 1,918,354 of NZ_CP097298.1, forward strand.
TCAGCCCCAGCAGGGTTTCGAAACGCCGGAACTGGTCGCTCTGGAAGCCGGAGGACGAGCCCAGGACGCCCCGGAACTTCAGATAGTCGGCCGGGGTCATGGTCGACAGGATGTCCCAGCTCTGGGTCATCACCGACTGGATGCGGCTGACCCGCGCCAGGCTCTTGGGCGGGGACCAGGTCGCCGACGCGGATCAGCGACTGGGCCAGGGCGACCTCGTGCAGGATCTGCTTGAGCCACAGCTCCTTGGTCTGGTGGATGACGACGAACAGCATCTCGTCGTGCTGGTCGGACAGCGGATGCTGGGTCGAGAGCAGGTCGTCCAACGCCAGATAGCCGGCGTAGGTCATGTCGCTGGAACGGGTCATCGTGCGCCTATCGCCCGGCGGCGGAGCGGGCGCAAGGGCGGCGCCTCAGTCCAGGCCGGCCAGGAATTCGAAGATGGCGGCCTTGGCCTCCGGCTCGTCCAGCATGGGGGCGTGGCCGACGCCGGGGATTTCCGCAAAGGCCATGTCGGGGGCCGCCTTGCGCATCTTTTCCGCGATGGCGGGGCTGAGCAGGTCCGAGGTCGCGCCCCGGATCAGCAGCGTCGGGCGCTTCTTCGCCAGCCGCCGGAACCACGGCCACAGGTTGGGGACCAGGGCCTTGGCCCCCGCCGCGCGGATGGGCGCGGAGATGTCGGGATCGTAGTCCAGCACGATCTCGCCGTCCGGCTGCTGGCGGAAGACGCGACGGGCGAAGGCGTCCCAGTCCGCCGGGCCATAGTGCGGAAAGGCCGCGCCGTTGGTGCGCTGGACATAGGCGGCGGCGTCGCTCCAGTCGCCGATCTCGACCGGCTGGCCGGCATAGGCGGCGATCCGCGCCAGGCCCTCGGCCGCCACCTCCGGCCCGACGTCGTTCAGGATGGCGGCGGCGATGGCGCGCGGCCTGATCGCCGCCAGCGCCATGGTGATCAGCCCGCCCATCGACGTGCCCAGCAGGACCGCCCGCTCGATCCCGGCCTGGTCCATCAGGGCCAGCACGTCCCTGGCGTAAACGTCGGGCGTATAGGTCATCGGGTCCGGGGCGCGGTCCGACAGGCCGCGGCCGCGCACGTCCACCGCCAGCACGCGCCGGCCGCTCTGGGCCAAGAGGGGCGCGACGGCCCCGAAGTCGGCGCTGTTGCGGTCAAACCGTGGATGGCGATCACCGGCGGCTTCGCGGCGCCCGAGCCGGGCGCATAGTCCCGCGCGAACAGGCTGAGGCCGTCCGGCGAGGTCCAGCGACGTTCGGCGAAGGTCCCGGAGGCGGTCATGGCGTCATCTCCCTCGTTTTCCGCCAGCGTAATTCATCGCGGAGGGAAATGCGATGCGGCGCCGGCCGCGTCAGAGGCGCAGGCGCCCCTGCACAAAGGCGTCCAGGTCGCCGCCCTCGAACAGCAGGCCCTCAACACCCGCGCGCCGCGCCGCCTCCATGTCGCTGCCCCGGTCGCCGATCAGGATGGACCGCGCCGGGTCGATGTCATGCTCGACCACGGCGCGCAGGATCATGCCGGGATTGGGCTTGCGGTCGGGATGGTCGGGATGGCGGTAGCGCTCGACCACGGCGTCGGCGTGGAACGGACAGGCGTAGACGGCGTCGATCCGCGCGCCCTCGCTCGCCAGCCGCGCCGTCAGCAGGGCGTTGAAGGAAGGCGTGCATCCGGTCCTCGTCGAACAGGCCGCGCGCGACGCCGGACTGGTTGGTGACGATGACCGTGCGATAGCCGGCCGCGTTCAGCCGCCGCACCGCCACCGCCGCGCCTGGGATCAGCTTCAGGTCCTCGTCCCGGTGCGGATAGCCGCTGTCCTCGATCAGCACGCCGTCGCGATCCAGAAAAGCGCCGGGATGGCTCAACGCCCGGTCTCCAGCAGGGCGGTGAAGGCGGTCATCAGGTGATACAGGGTCGAGGCGGGCACGGCCGTGTCGGCCGGGCGTCCGTCGGCGTCGTAGCTGTCCATCCACAGGCCCGGCGTCTCGGTCGCCAGATGGACGTCGAAGATCCGTTCGGTCAGGGCGGCCGCCGCGTCCGGGTCGAACAGCAGGCAGGTGCGAAGGCCCTCGGTCTGGGCCCACAGCCGCCAGCCGGCGTCGACCGGCCGGCCCTGGTCGTCCATCTCGCGGATCAGGAAGCCGTCGCGCCGGCCCTGATCCCAGGCGCGGCGGTGCAGGGCGGGGGCGGCCTCGGCCGTGTCCAGCCCCAGGGGCTCGGCCTGGGTCAGCAGCCAGGCCCATTCCTCCAGATGGCCGGGCTCGACGATGTGGCCGGTCCGCGGGTCCGGGGCCCAGGTCTCGGTGAAGAATTCGCGCAGGGCGCCGTCGACCTGGAAATGGGCGCGGCTCAGGCGCAGGCTCTCGCGCGCGGCGGCTTCGAACGCCGGATCGGGCGCCGTCGCCTGCCACGCCAGCATCGCCTCCAGCAGGTGCATGTGCGGGTTCTGGCGGCGCGGCAGCCGGGCGGGCAGGGCCTCGTTCCAGCCGCCGTGAGGCGCGGCCATCGACGCGTCGATCGCCGCCAGGGTCTCCAGCGCCAGCGGCCGGGCGCGCGGATCGCCCAGCACCCGGTGCGCCGCCGCCAGGGCGAACAGGACGAAGGCCATGTCGTAGAGGTCGGGCGTCGGATCCGTCACGGCGCCCGCGTCGTCGGTGCCGAGACCCACAGGCCGTCGTCGCGGCGGCAGGTCGCAATCAGCCCGTCCAGACCCGCGCGGGCGACCGCCCGGCCCGCCTCGAAGCCCAGGGCGGCGGCTTCGCAGAAGACATAGACCTGGCGCGCCTGGACCCGGGTGCGGCGCCGGGCGCCGGGCGCCGGCCGGCCGTCGAAGTCCAGCAGCTCCCAGAACCGGCCCTGGTCGTCCGCCCCCCGCGCGGCCCACAGCGGCAGGGCCTGGTCGAACAGCCAGTCGGCGACGCGGGTCCGGGCGGCGGATAGATCGGTCATGCCCTCGGCTTAGGCGGTCCGGCGGCGCCCGCCAAGGGGCGGCGTCGCCCAGCCGCTCGTTGCAAAGGGCAACGCGAAGTGACGCCCCGCGGTTTGGTCCCTCCGCGCGGGTTTGCTAGGGACGACGATCCCTGCGGCCCGATGCGCGCCGCCGCCCGACTCTGCGTGGAGAGCGAACCATGATCCCCTTCATCGACCTTCAGGCCCAGCGCCTTCGCCTCGGCGGCAAGATCGAGGCCGCCGTCCAGGAGGCCGTGGTCGGCGGCGCCTGGGTCATGGGCCCGCAGGTCCGCCAGTTCGAGGCCGACCTGGCCGTCTTCGGCCGGGCCAGGCACGCCCTGGGCTGCGCCAACGGCACCGACGCCCTGGCCCTGCCGCTGATGGCGTGGGGGATCGGGCGCGGCGACGCGGTCTTCGTCCCCAGCTTCACCTTCGCCGCCACCGCCGAGGTCGTGCCCTGGTTCGACGCCGAGCCGGTCTTCGTCGACGTGGACGAGAACACCTACAACATGGACCCGGCCGCGCTGGAGCGGGCCATCGCGGGGATCAAGGCCGAGGGGCGCCTGACCCCGCGCGTGGTCATCGCCGTGGACCTGTTCGGCCAGCCGGCCGACTATCCGGCCATCAAGGCCATCTGCGACAGGCACGGGCTGAAGCTGATCTCGGATTCGGCCCAAGGCTTCGGCTGCACGGTCGGCGGCGACCATCCGCTGAAATGGGCCGACGTCACCACCACCAGCTTCTTCCCGGCCAAGCCGCTGGGCTGCTACGGCGACGGCGGGGCGGTGCTGACCGACGACGACGAACTGGCGCAACTGATGGATTCCGTGCGGGTGCACGGCAAGGCGGTGGCGGTGGACCTGAAGGACCGCACCTTCGACCACGACCCCAAATACCTGAACATGCGGATCGGCCTGAACAGCCGTCTGGACACCATCCAGGCCGCCGTCCTGATCGAGAAGCTGAAGGTCTTCGGCCAGGAGATCGAATGGCGCAACCGCATCGCCGGCCGCTACAACGAGGCCCTGCGGCCCCACGTCGCCAAGGTCCCGGACGTGCCGGCCGGAAACATTTCCAACTGGGCGCAGTACACGATCGAGCATGCCGACCGCGACGGCCTGGCCGCGCATCTGAAGGCCGAGGGCGTGCCCACCGCCGTCTATTATCCGATCCCGCTGCATCTGCAGCCGGCCTATGAACACTATCCGCGCGGCGAAGGCGGCCTGCCCGTCACCGAACGGCTGAAGGACGTGGTCGTCAGCCTGCCCATGCACGCGGACCTGGACGAGACGACCCAGGACAAGGTCATCGCCGCCGTCGCTTCCTACAAGGGTTGATCCCATGCCGAGCTCCCTCCCCTTGAAGACTGGCCCCCTCAAGCTCGGCGTCGCCGGCGTCGGCGTCATGGGCCGCAACCATGCGCGGGTCGCCGCCGACATGCGCGAGTTCGACCTGACGACCCTGTTCGATCCCGACGCCGTGACGGCCGAGGGCGTGGCCGCCGCCTATGGGGCCGCGCCGGTCACGACGGCCCAGGCCTTCGTCGACGCCGGACTGGACGCGGCCGTGGTCCACACCCAACCGCTTCCACGCCGACATCGGCGTCGCCCTGCTGGAAAAGGGCGTCCACGTCCTGGTCGAAAAGCCCATCGCCGCGACCGTGGCAGACGCCCAGCGCATGATCGACGCGGCCAGGGCCAATGGCCGCGTCCTGATGGTCGGCCAGGTCGAACGGTTCAATCCGGCGGTCGAGACGGTCAAGCGCGCCGTTCAGGACGACGACATCATCTCCATCCAGATCACCCGCGTCGGCCCCTTCCCGCCGCGCATGGGCGAGGTCGGGGTGGTCATCGACCTGGCCGTGCACGACATCGACATCATCCGCCACCTGACGGCCTCCGAGATCGTCGAGGTCCAGCCGCAGCTGGCCCGCACCCGCGCCGAGCGCGAGGACACCGCCCTGCTGCAGTTCCGGCTGGACAACGGCGTGATCGCCCACATCACCACCAACTGGGTCACGCCCTACAAGACCCGCACCCTGCAGGTGGCGACCAAGTCCAAGTTCGTGGTCGCCGACCTGATCACCCGCCAGGTCACCGAATATTTCGGCCAGCAGCCCGACGGCTCCTATTCGACGCGGATGCTGAACAGCTGGCCGGCCGAGCCGCTGAGGAAGGAGCTGGAAGCCTTCGCCAGCGCGATCAACACCGGCGAGCCCCCGGCCGTCACCGGAGAGGACGGCCTGCGGAACCTGCAGGTCGCCCTGCGCTGCCTGGGCGAGGCCTGACCCAGGCGCTGCGACGCCGCGATCCTGACGCAAAGGTCCGGAAAAGACACACCATGCGCATCCCGACCGTCGTCTTGTCCGCCACGCTGGTTGTCGCCGCAGCCGCGCCCGCACGGGCGGATACGCGGTTTCTGGCCTACGACGCGGCGGACCGCGTCACCCAGGCGATGACGCGCGGCCTGACGCTGGAGGTCGAGCGCGGTCTGTTCGGGGCGGTGCGGCTGAACGGCCTGTATTCCACCACGAGCCGCGGCTCGGCGCGGCTGGAGCGCGGCGGGCCGGACGGGGTGCGGCGCGCCCTGGAGCCGGGCGCGTCCGAAAGCGACGTCTATGCGATCGCTCAGGAGGGCGACGGGCGGGGCCTGTCGCGCGCCCTGTGTCCCGGCGCCGATGCGGCCTGGCTGGTCGCGGGGCGGGTGCGCGCGGCGCGGCCGCTGACGATGCACGCCGTGGGCCGCTGGGCCGACGGGACCTTCCGTCACTGCGTGACGCTGAGCTACGCCTGGCGGGGCGAATGGGCCACGGCGCCGGCCCCGTCGCCGGTCGAATAGGCGCTCTCGCTTCTCTCGCCGCCGCGTTATGCTGGGGCGATGAGCACGGCTGTCCTCTCGTCCCGCGCGGCCCGACCCGGCCCGACCGCTCTGGCGGCGGCGGTCGTCTGCGCCCTGCTGTTCGCGGCCCTGGGAGCGCTTGTGGTGGAGCCGGCGCTGCATCGCCTGATGACCCTGACGTCCGCGCCGCGCCCCACGCCCGCGGCGTCGCGACGGCCGGCCCCGCCGCCCGTCAACGACCTGATCCTGTCCGGCGACTATGTCGGCGCGGACGGACTGGCGCTTCGCGTCGAGGGCGCGACCTTGGCGTTCGGGCAGGCGCGGATCGTCACCGCGCCGCACCGGCTGGCGGCCGCCTCCGAGCCGGTCGCCCAGGGGGTGTCCTACGCCACCGCCCTGAACACGCCGTCCAACGTCCAGATCGAGGTGCGGCGGGTGGCGTCGGGGGCGGCGCCGCTGTGCGCCGAGGGCGCGCCCGGCTGGCTGGCCCTGGCGGTGCGGGCCGACGGCGTCGACATCCTGCCGCTGCGGGCGGGCGACCCGCCGGGCGCGAACCGCTCGCCGACCGCCCTGTGCCCCGTGCGCGCGCTGGGCCGCCGCTGACCATGGGGGGCAAGGCCGGCCTGCTCGGCGCCCTGGCCGGCGCGGCGGCGGCCCTGCTGACCTGGCGGACGCCCGTGGCGGCCGATCTCGCGCCCCGCGGCGCGGAGGCGGGGATCGCGGTCCGCCTCCTGGACAACGGCTTTCACACCGACGTGGCCCTGCCGCGCCGGGCGCTGGAGGCGCGGGGCGGGCCCCTGGCCCAGGCCGTGCGGTCCCTGGGGCCGGGCGACTGGGTCCGCGTGGGCTGGGGCGACGCGAAATTCTATGTCGACCAGAGCCCGATCCGGGGCCGGCTGCCGGACGGCGCGCGCGCCTTCCTCAGGCCGGGCAATCCGTCGGTGGTGATGCTGGATCCCGAGACCGGCGATCCCGGACGCAGCGCGGAACCCGCGCGGGTCGCCGCCCTGACGGTCTCGCCGGCCGCCTTCTCGCGCATGGCCGGACGGATCGAGGCGTCGCTGGCTCTTTCGGACGGGGCGCCGCGCCTGGCGGCGGCGCGGCCGGGCGACGACGCGCGCTTCTTCGCCAGCCGCGAGACCTTCTCGCTGGTCCATCTGTGCAACCACTGGACGGCCCAGGTGCTGGCCGCCGGGGGCGTGGGCGTCCGGCCTGTGCGGTCGGCTCTTTCGGCCGAGGTGATGGACGCCGCGCGCGCCGCCGCGCTGGACACCGGCGGCCGCGGGGACTAGACCGCCCGCCTTTCGCTTTTCCAGCCGGGTCCGAGCCCCGGCGGGCGATGAACAGGAGTGAGGCCGATGGCCCGCAAGCAGCACACCCGCAACGCCTCGGGTCCGATGGGCCCCAGCCAGCGCCAGCTTCGCGCCGGCGAACTGATCCGCCACGCCCTGGTGGACATCCTGCGCGAGGAGGAAATCCACGACGAGGCGCTGGCCGGCGTGTCGATCACCGTGACCGAGGTGCGGATGAGCCCGGACCTGCGCCACGCCACCTGTTTCGTCGAGCCCCTGGGCGCCGGCGTGGACGCGGCCGAGACGACCGGCCACGAGAGCGAGATCATCAAGGCCCTGAACGCTCACGCCAAATTCCTGCGCGGGCGCCTGGGACCCAAGCTGGACATGAAGTTCACGCCGGACCTGAAGTTCCGCCACGACGAGAGCTTCGACACGGCCAGCCACATGGACCGCCTGTTCGCCGACCCCCGCGTCCGCGCCGACCTGGAGCGCGACGGGGACGACGATCAATGATCCTCCACCGCGCAGCGGGGGAGGGGGACCACGAAGTGGTGGAGGGGGCGACCGCCGCTCCGCAGTCGGTCCAACTCGCACGAATCAATCGTCGAACGCCCGTGCGGCGTCCGCCCCCTCCACCACGCTGCGCGCGGTCCCCCTCCCCGTGAAGCACGGGGAGGATCTAGATGGCTCGGAAAGAAGGGCGACGTCGTCGACGGCTGGGTCTGCCTGGACAAGCCGTTCGAGATGGGATCGACCGAGGCGGTCAGCCGCATCCGCCGCCTGTTCAACGCCCAAAAGGCGGGGCACGCGGGCACCCTCGACCCCCTGGCCAGCGGCGTCCTGCCCATCGCGCTGGGCGAGGCGACCAAGACCGTGCCCTTCATGATGGAGGCGCGGAAGGTCTATCGCTTCACGATCAACTGGGGCGTCTCGACCGACAGCGTGGATCGCGAGGGCGAGATCGTCGCCCGCTCCGACGTGCGCCCGACGCCGGAGCAGGTGAGGGCGGCGCTGCCGGCCTTCGTCGGCGAGATCGACCAGGTTCCGCCGCGCTTCTCGGCCATCAAGGTGGACGGCCAGCGGGCCTACGACCTGGCCCGCGACGGGGAAGCCTTCGAACTGGCGGCCCGCCGGGTGACCATCCATTCGGCCGAGGTCAGCGCCGCGCCCGACGCCGACCATGTCGAACTGACCATCCTGACCGGCAAGGGCGTCTATGTCCGGTCCCTGGCGCGCGACCTGGCCCAGGCCCTGGGCGCGGAAGGCCATGTGTCGGACCTTCGTCGCGAGCGGGTGGGGCCTTTCAGCACGGAAAATGCGGTCACTCTGGATTCTCTGGAGGAAATGGTGCATAGGGGCGCCGCCTCGGAAGGCTTGCTTCCCGTCGCGACCGCCCTGGACGACATCCCGGAGCAGGCCGTGACGCCAGAAGACGCCTTCTCGCTTCGGCAGGGACGGCCGATCGTTCTGCTCCCCCGTCAGGTCGAAACCCTCAAGAGCCGCCTTTCGGGCGGGTCGCGAACGGTTTCCGCCTTTCAGGGCCAGACGCTGGTCGCCCTCTGTCAGTTGCGGGCCGGTCGCCTAGAACCCGACCGCGTTTTCAACCTCCAATGATGGAGCCTTACGATGTCGATTACTGCTGAACGCAAGCAGGAACTGATCGCCGACAACGCCCGCGGCACGGGCGACACCGGTTCGGCCGAAGTGCAGGTCGCGATCCTGTCGGAACGCATCGCCAACCTGACCGAGCACTTCAAGACCCACAAGAAGGACAACCACTCGCGCCGCGGCCTGCTCAAGATGGTCTCGCAGCGTCGTCGCCTTCTGGATCACCTGAACAAGGTCGACAGCGACCGCTATCAGGCGATCATCGCCAAGCTGGGCCTGCGCCGCTAAGACGGGGCGCGGGACGAGCGAAAGAACGCTTTCGAGGCGCGGGCGGTCACGTCCGCGCCTCGTTCCGTAACTAAAGCCTGCCCGCGCGCCGCGGGACTGACACGGCGCAGACGCGAGGGCCATGCCGGTCCTCATCGGGTCTTCCGCGATGGCGCGGCGGCCCATGGATCGAAGGACTGAACGCCCGACGCATCCGCCCCAATGATGGGACCCCGCGCGGAATACGCCGCCCGGGAGACGAAAGACGAGACATGTTCGACATCAAACGCAAGACGATCGAGTGGGCCGGACGCCCGCTGACCCTGGAGACGGGCCGCATCGCCCGCCAGGCCGACGGCGCCGTGCTGGCGACCTACGGCGAGACCGTGGTCCTGGCCACCGTCGTCTATGGCCGCGCGCCCAAGCCGGGCCTGGATTTCTTCCCCCTGACGGTCAACTACCAGGAAAAGACCTTCGCCGCCGGCAAGATCCCGGGCGGCTACTTCAAGCGTGAAGGCCGTCCGACCGAGAAGGAGACCCTGGTCTCCCGCCTGATCGACCGCCCGATCCGCCCGCTGTTCGTCAAGGGCTTCAAGAACGAGACCCAGGTCGTCGTCACCGTGCTGCAGCACGACCTGGAGAACGATCCGGACGTCGTCGGCATGGTCGCCGCCTCGGCCGCCCTGACCATCTCGGGCGTGCCCTTCATGGGCCCGATCGGCGCCGCGCGCGTCGGCGTGATCGACGGCGAGCTGGTGCTGAACCCGACCATCGACCAGATGCCGACCTCGGACCTGGACCTGGTGGTCGCCGGCACACAGGACGCCCTGATGATGGTCGAATCCGAAGCCAAGGAGCTGTCGGAAGACCTGATGCTGAAGGCGCTGATGTTCGCCCACGCCGGCATGCAGCCGGTGATCGACGCCATCGTCGACCTGGCCGAACACGCCGCCAAGGAGCCGTTCGACTTCCAGGCCGAGGATCACTCGGACGTGGTCGCCTCGATCAAGTCGCTGGTCGGCGAAGAGATCAAGACGGCCTACACCCACCCCGGCAAGTACGATCGTCGCTCGGGCGTCGACGCGGCCAAGAAGACCGCCGCCGCCGCCCTGGTGAAGACCGACGAGAACCCCGACGGCGTCGACGCCTCCAAGTTCTCGGCCGCCTTCAAGGAATGCGAGGCCGAGGTCCTGCGTCGCGACATCATCGAGAACAGCCACCGCGTCGACGGCCGCGCCCTGGACAAGGTCCGCGCCATCGTCTCGGAAGTCGGCGTCCTGCCGCGCACCCACGGTTCGGCCCTGTTCACCCGCGGCGAGACCCAGGCCCTGGTGGTCGCCACCCTGGGCACAGGCGAGGACGAGCAGTACATCGACAGCCTGACCGGCACCTACAAGGAATCCTTCCTGCTGCACTACAACTTCCCCCTATTCGGTGGGTGAAGCGGGCCGCATGGGTTCGCCCGGCCGTCGCGAGATCGGCCACGGCAAGCTGGCCTGGCGCGCGATCCGCCCGATGCTGCCGTCCAAGGAAGACTTCCCCTACACCATCCGCCTGGTGTCGGAGATCACCGAGTCGAACGGCTCGTCCTCGATGGCCACGGTGTGCGGATCGTCGCTGGCCCTGATGGACGCCGGCGTGCCGCTGGCCCGTCCGGTCTCGGGCATCGCCATGGGCCTGATCCTGGAGCCGTCGGGCGAGTTCGCCATCCTGTCGGACATCCTGGGCGACGAGGATCACCTGGGCGACATGGACTTCAAGGTCGCGGGCACCCGCGAAGGCATCACCTCGCTGCAGATGGACATCAAGGTCCCCGGCATCACCGAGGAGATCATGAAGCAGGCCATCGCCCAGGCCTCGGCCGGCCGCCTGCACATCCTGGACGAGATGGACAAGGCCATGGAGGCGCCGCGCGCCGAACTGGGCGAGTTCGCGCCCAAGATCGAATCCATCAAGATCGCGGTCGACAAGATCCGCGAAGTGATCGGTTCGGGCGGCAAGGTCATCCGCGAGATCGTGGAGAAGACCGGCGCCAAGATCGACATCGGCGACGACGGCACCATCAAGATCGCCGCCAACGAGCAGGAGAAGATCGAGGCCGCCAAGGCCTGGATCCAGTCCATCGCCTCGGAACCGGAAGTCGGGACCATCTACACCGGCAAGGTGGTGAAGGTCGTGGACTTCGGCGCCTTCGTGAACTTCTTCGGCGCCAAGGACGGCCTGGTCCACGTGTCCCAGATCGCCCTGGAACGCGTCGCCAATCCGGCCGACGTCCTGTCCGAAGGCCAGGAAGTGAAGGTCAAGTTCCTGGGCTTCGACGATCGCGGCAAGACCAAGCTGTCGATGAAGGTCGTCGATCAGGAAACCGGCGAGGACATCACCGACAAGATCAACGCCGAGCGCGCCGAGCGCGGCGAGGCCCCGCTGTCGGAAGACACCGGCGGTCGTCCGAAGCGTGAAGGCGGCGACCGGGGCGGCGATCGCGGCCGTCGCCGTCGCGACTGATCCGATCGGTTGATCTAGACTTGAGGGGCCCCGGCGGCGACGCCGGGGCCCTTCTCGTTTCCGGAGCGCCCGCATGGCCCGCCTGCCCGTCCGTCTCCAGCCCGGCGCCGCGCGCGAGGGGATCGACGGCTGGGATGTCGACGCCGACGGCCGGCCGGTGCTGAAGGTGCGGGTGCGCGCCCGCCCGGTGGAGGGCGAGGCCAACGCCGCCCTGGTCGCCCTGATCGCCCGGGTCCTGGGCGTGCCGCGTCGCGCCGTCGACCTGTCGCGGGGCGGCCAGTCGCGCCTGAAGATGCTGGAGATCGACGGGCTGGACGAGGCCCAGGTCCGCGCCCGGCTGGGCGGCGGCTGACGGCGCGCCGAAACCTTTGACGGCCTCGGCCCCAGCGGCTTCTATGACCGCGTTCAGCGCGCCGCCTGTTCCGGCGCGTCAACGGGAAAAGGGGTATCGATGATCGGACATCGTCTGCGGGGCGCCAGCCTCGCGGTTCTCGCCTGCGCCGTGCTTGCGGCGTGTGCGACGACGGAGGGCGCGGACGGCGCCGATGCGGCGAACGCCAAGCCGCAGCGTGACCGGGCCCTGGCCCCGGGACTGGATTTCGCGGCCAATCCCGATCCCTTCCCCTCGACCTACCAGGGCCTGCCGCGCGAATTTCGCCATCGTCGGCGCCACGGTCCTGACCGGCACGGATCGCAGGATCGACAACGGCGTCGTCGTCGTGACCGACGGCAAGATCGCCGCCGTGGGCGACGCCTCCACCCCCGTTCCGGGCGGCTACAGGGTGATCGACGCGCGCGGCCGCTACGTCACCCCCGGCGTCATCGACGTGCACAGCCACCTGGGCGTCTATCCGTCCCCCGGCGTCATGGGCATGAGCGACGGCAACGAGGCGACCAGCCCGAACACCGCCCAGGTCTGGGCCGAACATTCGATCTGGCCCCAGGATCCCGGCTTCAACACCGCCCGCGCGGGCGGCGTGACGACGCTGCACATCCTGCCCGGCTCGGCCAACCTGTTCGGCGGGCGCGGCGTGACGGTCAGGAACGTGCCCTCCATCACCATGCAGGGCATGAAGATGCCGGGCGCTCCCTATTCGGTGAAGATGGCCTGCGGCGAGAATCCCTCGCGCGTCTATGGGTCGCGCAACCAGAGCCCGGCGACGGGCATGGGCAACGTCGCCGGCTACCGCGCCGCCTTCATCGCCGCGCGCGAATACAAGGCTAAGTGGGACAAGTGGCGCGAGGACGGCGAGGGCTCGCCCCCCACCCGCAACCTTCAAAACGAGACCCTGGCCGGCGTTCTGGACGGCTCCATCCTGGTCCAGAACCACTGCTACCGCGCCGACGAGATGGCCGTGATGATGGATATCGCCAAGGAGTTCGGCTACCGCATCACCACCTTCCACCACGCCACCGAGGCCTACAAGCTGGCGCCGCAACTGGCCCAGGCGGGCGTCTGCGCGGCCATGTGGACCGGCTGGTGGGGCTTCAAGATGGAGGCGCTGGACGCCATCGAGGAAAACGCCGCCCTGGTCGACGCGCAACAGGGCTCGTGCGCCGTCATCCACTCCGACGATCCGATCCTGACCCAGCGCCTGAACCAGGAGGCCGCCGCCGCCCTGTCGGCCGGTCGCCGCGCGGGGCTGAACATCTCGGAGGAACACGCCATCGGCTGGATCACCTCCAACGCCGCCAGGGCCATCGGCATCGCCGACCAGACCGGCTCGCTGGAGACCGGCAAGCGCGCCGACGTGGTGATCTGGAGCGCCGATCCGTTCTCCATTTACGCCCGCGCCGACCAGGTGTTCGTCGACGGCGCGCTCAGCTTCGACCGCATGGACCCCGCCTACCAGCCGACCAGCGATTTCGAGCTGGGCCAGCCGGGCTACGCCCTGACCGCCGCCAACGTCGCCGAAGGAGCCCGCTGATGCGCCTCTCGCACCTGATCGCCGGCGCCGTGGCGGCGCTGGCTGTTTCCGCTCCCGCCTTGGCGCAGGAGACGGTGGCCATCGTCGGCGGCCGCGTCCTGACCGGAACCTCGGTGATCGAGAACGGCACCGTCGTCATCCGCGACGGCAGGATCGCCTCGGTCGGAACCGGCGGCGCGCCCGCCGGCGCCCGCGTCATCGACGCGGCGGGCAAGGTCGTGGCCCCCGGCTTCGTCGCCGTGGATTCCGGCCTGGGCGGCTCGGAAGTCAGCTCGGTGCGCGGCACGAACGAGCTGCGCAACGCCTCCAACAGCCTGTCGGCGGCCTTCGACGTGTCCTACGGGCTCGATCCCTGGTCCTTCACCTTGCCGGTTGCCCGGCTAGGCGGCGTGACCCGCGCGGTGGTCGTGCCGCAGCACCCCGGCTCGTCGGGCGGCCACTACCATGAGGACGAGACCGCCGGCGTCGGCGACGGCGGCCTGCACGAGCCTGGCCTGTTCGCGGGCCAGGCGGCGATCATCCACCTCGGCCCCAACCTTCAGGCGGGGGGCCAGGACATCCTGGTCAAGCCGCGCGTGGCCATGGTCGCCCCCTTCGGCGAGGCCGGGGCCGGCGTCGCGGGCGGCGCGCGCGGGGCCGAGTTCGTCCTGTTCAAGGAGACGTTGGCCGAGGTGCGCCTCTACGCCCGCAACAGGTCGGCCTATGAGCGGGCGGGCTTGCGTGACCTGATGCTGTCGCGCGCCGACCTGGAGGCGCTGATCCCGGTCGCCGAAGGCTCCATGCCGCTGATCGTCACCGTCAGCCGCGCCTCGGACATCCTGCAGGTGCTGCGCCTGGCGCGCGAGGAGGGCGTCAAGGTCATCCTGGACGGCGCCGAGGAAGGCTGGCTGGTCGCCGACCAGATCGCGGCGGCCGGCGTGCCGGTGCTGCTGAACCCGACCGACAACCTGCCCAACGACTTCGAGATGCGGGCGGCGCGGATGGAGAATGCGGCGGCGCTGAACGCGGCGGGCGTGGTCATCGCCATCAAGGGCAACGAGGGTTCGACCCACCGCGCCCGCGAGGCCCGCTACAACGCCGGCAACGCCGTCTCGCACGGCCTGCCCTATGACGCGGCCATCGCCGCCCTGACGGTCAATCCGGCCCGCATTTTCGGCATGGCGGGCCAGTTCGGCCAGATCGCCCCGGGGGCCGCCGGCGACGTGGTGGTCTGGTCCGGCGATCCGCTGGAGCCGCTCAGCCAGCCGTCGGCGGTCTTCGTCGGCGGGGTGGAGCAGCCGCTGGAAAGCCGTCCGCTTCTGCTGCGCGACCGCTACCGCCAGCAGACGCCGATGCCGCCGGCCTATCGGAACTGACGCCGGCCATCGAAACGGCGAAGGGGCGGGACCGACGATTCCGCCCCTTTTGTTTCGCCCGGCCTCAGGCCTTGAGCTTGGCGGCGAACAGCGCGGTCAGGCGCGACCACCCGTCCTTGGCGTCCGCCTCGGCGTAGCTGGCGCGATAGTCGGCGTGAAAGCCGTGCGGGGCGTCGTCGTACACCACGATCTCGCTGCCCGTCTGGCCGGCGCGGGCCAGGGCCTGGCGCATCCGTTCGACGCTGGCCAGCGGTATGCCCTGGTCGCGGCCGCCGTAGAGGCCCAGCACCGGCGCCTTCAGGTCGGCGGCCAGGTCGACCGGCCACGGCTGGCCCGACGAGACCTGCTCCGGCGTCGCGTCGGCGGCGGGCGCCAGGCGGCCGTACCAGGCCACGCCCGCGTCGATGACGGCGAACCGCGCACAGGCCTGCCAGACGACCTTGCCGCCCCAGCAGAAGCCGGTGATCCCGACCTTGTCCGCATTGGCCCACAGCTGCTGGCTGGCCCAGTCCAGCGTCGCCGAGATGTCGCCCATCACCTGGTCGTAGCCGGCCGCCGAGACGATCTGCATGATCCGCTGCATGTCCGACAGGGGCGCCGGATCCTCGACCCGCACGAAGAAGGCGGGGGCGATGGCGGCGTAGCCCTGCTTGGCCAGGCGGCGGCAGACGTCGCGGATGTAGTCGTGCACGCCGAAGATCTCGGAGACCACGACCACGACCGGAAAGGGCCCGTCGCCCTCGGGCCGGGCGACATAGGCCGGCAGGTCGAAGCCGTCGGGCGCCGGATAGCTCACGGTCTCGGTCGTCAGGCCCGCGTCGTCGGTCGTGACCGGCTCGGCCTCCTTGGCCAGGGCGGCCACGGCGTAGCCCGAGAACATCAGCCCGCCCAGGGCGCCCACGGCGCGACGGCTCAGTTTCATGTCGTCGGGGGTCTGGCCTTCGGGTCGGATCAGGACGGTCATGGTCGGCTCCGGTCTTGGGGGAAGGGGCGACAGTGGTCCGGCCGCGCCGCCCCGTCCAGTCACGAAAGGGCGCGCCTTACAGCAGGTCGCGCAGCCAGGCGACCAGCGGATCGTCGGCGGGCGGCATCGGATAGTCGGCCAGCTTCTCGGGCCGCACCCAGGCCAGGGCCGAATGTTCGCGCGCCACGACCGTCCCCTCCCACCGACGACACAGATAGAGGGGCATCAGCAGGTGAAAGTCGTCATAGGCGTGGCTGGCGAAGACGAAGGGCGACAGGCACGAGGCGGACACCTCGATCCCCAGCTCCTCGCGCAGTTCCCGGATCAGCGCGGCTTCCGGCCGTTCGCCGGGCTCGACCTTGCCGCCGGGAAACTCCCACAGGCCGGCCAGTTGCTTGCCCTCGGGCCGCTTGGCGATCAGCACCCGCCCGTCCACGTCGATCAGGGCCACGGCGACCACCAGGACGGTGCGAAGGGACGGGTCGGCGGTCATGAAGGGTCTCCGGAGGCGGCCGCCTCTCCTTAAGCGCGACGACGACGCTCGGAAAGCGGCGCCGGCTTGGCTATGAGAGGCCATGACCCGCATCGCCGTCCTGACCCCCGATCCCGCCGACCCGTCCTACAGCGGCCAATGGCCGGGCGTGCTGGAGCGGCTGACCCGAGCGCTGACCCAGGCCGACGTCCAGGCCGAGCCGACCCCGTGGACCCAGCACGTGGAGGACGCCTCGGGCCTTGAGGCCTATCCGCTGATCCTGCCGGTTCTGGTCTGGGGCTACCACCGGGCGCACCCCCTTTGGCTGAGGGCCTGCGAGACCTGGCGCGCGGCCGATCTGCCGCTGGCCAATCCCGCCTCGGTGCTGGGCTGGAACTCGGACAAGCGATACCTGGCGCGGCTGGCCGAGCGCGGGGTTCCCCTGCCCGCGACCCGCTGGGTCGAGCGCGCCACCCCCGAGGTCGTGGCCGACGCCTTCGCCCGGACGGGCGCCGAACAGCTCGTGGTCAAGCCGACCGTCTCGGGCGGGGCGTGGAAGACGCTGCGTTTGTCGCCCGGCCAGGCGATGACCGACCCGCCGACCGGGGCGGCGATGATCCAGCCCTATCTGCCGTCCATCCAGACCGAGGGCGAGACCTCGCTGCTGTTCTTCGGCGGCCGGTTCAGCCACGCCGTCAACAAGCGGCCCGTCGGCGGCGACTTCCGCATCCAGGTTCAGTTCGGCGGCCAGTATGCGCCCGTCCAGCCGGACGCCGACGCCCTGGCGCTGGCCGACCGCGTCCTGGCCGCCATCGACGAGCCGCTGCTGTACGCGCGCGTCGACATGGCGCGCGACGGCGACGCGTGGAAGCTGATGGAGGCCGAGCTGATCGAGCCGGACTTCTACCTGGGCCACGACCCGGCCGCCGGCGCGGGCTTCGCCCGGGCGGTGCGCGAACGGCTGGACGCCTAGCGGTCCGGCGACGCCAGCGCCTTCAGGGCCGCTTCGGCCGCGCGCTGGCCCTCCATCCAGGCCCCGTGGGCGGTTCCGTAATAGGCCGGGGCCGTCGCCTCGCCGGCCAGGAACAGACGATCCTCGACCGCCTGGCGCAGCCGGGCGCGGTCGCCTGCCCGGCCCGGCAGGGCGTGCGAATAGGCCCCGCGCGAAAACGGATCGGCGCCCCAGCGGCTCACCGCGACCGCCTCCAGCCGCTTTCGCATGTCCGAACCCAGGGCCGCGACCAGTTCCGATAAGGCGAAGTCGAAGGCCGCGTCGGGACCTTCCGCTTCCAGCCCCCAGGCCAGGTCGGCGCCGAAATAGGCCTCGATCATCGGCCGGCCGAAGGGGCGCAGATGATAGCCCCCGGTCTGGGCGGTGTCGCTGCGGGTCCACAGCTGGCCGTCGGCGGGAAAGTCCTCGGCGCCCGCGACCGTCATGTGGACCTTGGAGGCCAGGCCCAGCGGCACGCCCGCAGCCGCGTCCAGCCAGGCGGCGACCGGCGGGTCGATGCGCACGGCCTCGGCGGCGATCAGGCTGTTGGGCACGGTCAGGATGGCGGCGTCCGCCGTCACGACGCCCCGCCCGGTCTCCAGCCGCAAGGTCGGGCCGGAACGATCGATGCGCCGCACCGGGCAGGCCGTGGCGATCCGTCCGGCGACGGGCCGCGCCAGTTCGGCGATCAGCCGGCCGTACCCCTGGCGCACCCGCCAGTTGACCCCCGTGTCGCCATAGGCGTCGTAGTCCAGCGTCGAGACCTGGGCGAAGCGTGCGCCGTTCAGGGCGCCGGAGATGGCGTCCATGCGCGCGTTCCAGCGGCTGTCGGGGTCGAACAGGTCGGCGGCGGGCCGGTCCTCGCCGCGGGTCGCCGCCTGATGGACGCGATCCTCGAAGGCGGCGAAGTCGGCGCGGAAATCCGCCTGCTCGGCCGGCGTCATCTCGTGGTTGAAGGCCTGGCGCTCCCACGGCGGCGGGGTCTTGTCCAGCGTCAGCCCCTCGGCCTCGACCTGCGCGGCCAGGACGTTGTCGTCGGCCGAGTGCAGCCAGCCGCATCCCATGTCCAGGCCCTCGCCGTGGAAGGGCTGGGTCCACGCCCGTCCGCCGATCCGCTCGCGGGCCTCCAGCACCAGAACGGACCGTCCGGCCCCGTCCAGCCGCCCGGCCGCCGCGATTCCGGCGGCGCCCGCGCCCACCACCGCGACGTCGACATGCGAGGGCAGGGAAGGGGCGTTCGAGACGGTCATGCGTGGCAGATAACACGCCGAAACGTCTCGTGTTCACGGCGCCGCACAATGATCTCTTGATTTTTGGACGGCCGCGTCCATTTTAGCCGCCGCTTCAAAAGGTCGCACCCTTCTTCCTCCCCCGGATCGCCCGCATGTCTCCTGAACTCCGCAAGCGCCTGCCGCTGTTCGTCGCCGCCGTGGTCGGCCTGCTGCTGATCGTCGGCGGCGTGGTCTGGTGGATCGACGGCCAGCGCTACGAGAAGACCGACAACGCCTTCGTCCAGGCCGACACCACTAATGTCGCGCCCCAGCTGTCGGGCCGCGTGGTCGAGGTGCTGGTCAGCGACAACCAGACCGTCCAGGCCGGCCAGCCCCTGGTCCGGCTGGACGACGCCGATCAGCGCGCCGAACTGGCCGAGGCCCAGGCGAACCTTCAGGCCGCGCTCGCCGCCGTCGGCAACGTCGACGCCCAGTCCGAGCAGGAACGGGCCGCCATCGACGCGCGCGCCGCCGCGGTGACCCAGGCCCGCGCCCAGGCCGACCTGGCCGACGCCGAGGTCGAACGCTACGGCAAGCTGGCCGCCCAGGGCTGGGTGTCCCAGCAACGCATCCAGACCCAGCAGGCCCAGGCCGAGACCGCCCGCGCCAGCGTCGCCCAGGCCCACGCCGCCTGGGTGGCCGAGCAGCGCGCGGTCGGCGTCCTGGGCTCGACCCGCGAACAGAGCGTCGCCGCCGTCGAACAGGCCCGCGCCCGCCTGGACCAGGCCAAGGTCGCCCTGGACCGCACCGTCATCCGCGCGCCGGTCGCCGGCGTGGTCGGCGCCCGCAGCGTGCGCGTGGGCCAGTACGTCAACGCCGGCGCCCAGCTGCTGTCGGTGGTGCCCATGCGCGACGCCTATGTCGTGGCCAACTTCAAGGAGACGCAGCTGGACAAGATGCGGATCGGCCAGGACGTGGAGATCACCGCCGACGCCTTCCCCGGCCGCAAGATCCACGGCCGCATCGCCAGCTTCGCCCCCGCCACCGGCTCCGAATTCGCCCTGATCCCGGTGGAGAACGCCACCGGCAACTTCACCAAGATCACCCAGCGCGTGCCCGTCCGCATCGCCGTGGCGCGCAACGACGGCGGGCTGGTCCTGCGCCCCGGCCTGTCGCTGGAAGTGCGCGTGGACCTCAAGAGCCAGGGCGGCCAGAGCTTCGCCGAAGCCTCCGGCGCGCAGACCGCCTCGACGGAGGCCGTGTCCCGGTGACGGCCGCCGAACCCGCCGCGCCCGGCTCCGGGTCGCCCCCGGCGGCCCGCCCGACCGGCGCGGGCCCGGTCGCGGGCCATCCCGAGATCAGCTGGACCATGCTGCTGCTCGGCTTCGCCGGCATGGTGGTGGGCCAGTTCATGGCCATTCTGGACATCCAGATCGTCGCCGCCTCCCTGCCGCAGATCCAGGCCGGGGTCGGCGCCTCGGCCGACGAGATCAGCTGGATCCAGACCGCCTATCTGATCCCCGAGGTGGTGATGATCCCGCTGTCGGGCTTCCTGTCGCGGCTGTGGGGAACGCAGCGTCTGTTCCTGGCTTCGTGCGCCGGCTTCGTGCTGATGAGCGTGGCGACCGGCCTGTCGAATTCGATCGACACCATGATCCTGTTCCGCGCCATCCAGGGCTTCGTCGGCGGGGCCATGATCCCCACCGTCTTCGCCGTGGCCTTCACCGCCTTTCCGCCCGAGCGGCGCGTGACGGCCAGCGTGGTCATGGGCCTGATCGTGACCCTTGCGCCGACCGTGGGCCCGACCCTGGGCGGCCACCTGACCGAGTGGCTGAGCTGGCGCTGGCTGTTCTTCATCAACGTCGGACCCGGCCTTCTGGTGATGTTCCTGGTCGGCCGCTACGGCGCCTTCGACCGGGGCGACGCATCGCTGGCCAAGGGCTTCGACTGGTGGGGGCTGGGGCTGATGGCCGCCTTCCTGATGTCGATGCAGTTCGTGCTGGAGGAGGGGGCCAAGAACGACTGGTTCGACGACACCCATATCCTGCTGCTGACGGTGGTGGCGGCGATCGCCGGGCCGTTCTTCATCTGGCGGTCGCTGAGCTATCGACAGCCGATCGTCGAGCTGCGCGCCTTCGCCAACCGCAACTTCCTGGTCGGCTTCGTCATGACCTTCATCGTCGGCTTCGCCCTGTTCGGCGGCACCTTCCTCTTGCCGCTGTTCCTGGGGCGGGTGCGGGAATATTCCTCGGCCGAGGTGGGCACGACCATGGTCGTCTCGGGCCTGGCCATGTTCGCCACGGGTCCGTTCGCCGGACGGCTGGTGCGGCTGCTGGACGCGCGGGTGTTGATGTTCTGCGGCTTCATGATGTGCGCCTGGGGCATGTGGGAGGCCCACACGGTCACCGAGGACTGGGGCTTCTGGCAGTTCGCCTCGGTCCAGGCCTTCCGCGGCGTCGGCGTCATGCTGGCCATGATCGCCTCCCAGCAGGTGACCATGTCCACCCTGCCGCCGCACATGGTCAAGAACGCCTCGGGCCTGGTGAACCTGGCGCGCAACGTCGGCGGCGCCTTCGGCCTGGCCATATTGAACACCAGCCTGACGACCAATACGGCCCTGCACATGGCCGAACTGACCAGTTCCATCGACCAGTCCAGCCAGGGCATGCGCCAGATGATGGCGGGCATGACCCAGCGCTTCGCCGAGTCCATCGACCCGGCCGGGGCGGCGATGAAGGCGCTGTACGGCATCCTGACCCGCCAGGCGACCACCCTGGCCTTCGGCGACGCCTTCGCCCTGCTGGGGATCATGTGCGCCGGCGCGGCCTTCATCACCCTGTTGTCGCGTCCGGTCCGCGCGCCCGCCGGCGCCCCGCCCTCGGACGCCCACTGATGGCCCGCCCCGTCGACGAGAAGAAGAGCGAGGCCATCCTGGACGCCGCGGCCGCCCTGTTCGCCGACAAGGGGCTGCAGGCCCGGATGGAGGAGATCGCCCAGCTGGCGGGGGTGTCCAAGCAGACCGTCTATAACCGCTTCGCCTCCAAGCTCGAGATCGCCGAGGCGCTGGCCAAGAAGCGGGTCGAGGACGTCACCGCGCCGTTGAAGGTCGACGGGCCGCCCGAGGCGGTGCTGGAGGCGCTGGCCTTCACCCTGCTGAACAGGGTGTGCGCCGCCGACAAGGTCGGCTCGATGCGCGGCGTCGCCCTGGTCTCGGTCGAGGCGCCCGAGATCGCGCGCGCCATCTACGCCGCCGGCCCGCGCCGCAGCCTGGAGGCGCGCTCTCGGCCTGGCTGGCGGAACAGACGCGTCAGGGCCGGCTGAACGTCCCCGATCCGGACGAGGCGGCCGAGATGTTGTTCTCGGGCCTGGTCCTGGGCCACGGCCACCTGCGCGCCATGCTGGACGTGCCGCAGCTGGCGCCCGAGCGCCGCGCCGCCCGCGCCCGGGAGGCCGCCCGCGTCTTCGCCGCCGCCTATGCGCCCCGTCGCGCCTGACGGTTTCGCCGCCGTCGCCGCCGCGCTACTGAGGACCCTGCTCCGTAGCCTGAAGGTCCGCCCATGCTGATCCATCTGTCGTCCTGGCCCGAGATCGACGCCCGCCTGAACGCCGGCCAGCCGCTGTCCAGGACGGTGGTGGTCCCGATCGGCTCCAACGAGCAGCACGGCCCGACCGGCCTGCTGGGCACCGACTGGCTGTGCCCGGAGATCATCGCCCACGCCGCCGAGCAGGCGGACGAGACGCTGACCGTCGCCCCGACTTTCAACATCGGCATGGCCCAGCATCACCTGGCCTTCGCCGGCACCATTTCCCTGCGGCCGTCCACCTTCATGGCGGCGATCACCGACTGGGTGTCGTCGCTGAGCCGCCACGGCTTCGAGCGGATCTATTTCCTGAACGGCCACGGCGGCAACGTCGCCACCATCGAGGCGACCTTCTCCGAGATCTACGCCGAATGGAGCTTCGTCGAGGAACAGCCGCCGTTCGTTCTGAAGCTGAGGAACTGGTGGGACCTTCCGGGCGTCCACGGCCTGTGCAGTTCGATCTTCCCGACCGGGCACGGATCGCACGCCACCCCGTCCGAGATCGCCGTGACCCAGGCGGCCTATCCCGACCGGATCAAGACGGCCGATTATTCGCCGAGAATCGCGCCGAACGGGCCGATCCGCGACGCCCTGGACTATCGCGCCCGCTTTCCGGACGGGCGCATCGGCTCCGACCCCGCCCAGGCCAGCCCGGAGAAGGGCCAGCGCATCATCGATGCGGCGGTCCCGGCCCTGCTGAAGGACGTCGCCGACTTCGCCGGGGAGGTCCGGCCCTGAGCCGGCGTCGCTCGCCCGCCCGGGTCCAGGCCGAACTCCTGGCCGCTTCGGCCCAGGTCATCGCCGCGCGCACGACCATCCTGGCCGACGGCCTGGCCGATCCGCTGTCCGCGGACCTGGCGGAAATCTCGCTGATGGGGGCCGAAAAGGCCGAAGCCCTGGCCGCCTCGGCCGGGGCGCTGGCCGGGCACGCCGGCGCGGCGGGCGGTCGATTGGCCGAGGCGGCCCTGGCCGAGGGCCGTCACGCCGCCCGCGCCGCCGCCGACGTCCTGGCCGCGGCCACGCCCGCCGAGGCCGCCCGGGCCCAGATGCGCTACGCCCTGGGCTGGTGGGGCCGCGCCGGGGCCCAGTGGCTGGCCCTGGGGGCGGACCTGGAACGCGCGCAGTCCGCCGCCGTCGCCCCCATCCACGCCGCCGCCACCGCCAACGCCCGGCGCCTGGGCAAGCGTTGAGCCCTTTCCTCCGCGCCTTCGGGCGCCTAGATGAGCCGGCTTGAAAGGCCCCCTCATGCAAAAGACCCCCGTCACCGTCCTGACCGGCTATCTCGGCGCCGGCAAGACGACGCTGCTGAACCGCATCCTCACCGAGGACCACGGCAAGCGCTACGCCGTCATCGTCAACGAGTTCGGCGAGATCGGCATCGACAACGACCTGGTGGTCGGCGCCGACGAGGACGTGTTCGAGATGAACAACGGCTGCGTCTGCTGCACCGTGCGCGGCGACCTGATCCGCGTGGTCTCAGGGCTGATGAAGCGCCAGCGCCCTGGCAAGCCGGCCTTCGACGCCATCATCGTCGAGACCACGGGTCTCGCCGATCCCGGCCCGGTGGCCCAGACCTTCTTCGTCGACGAGGACGTCAAGGCCAAGACCCAGCTGGACAGCGTCACCGCCCTGGTCGACGCCAAGCACGTCATGGCCCGGCTGGATGATTCCAAGGAGGCGCGCGAGCAGGTCGCCTTCGCCGACCGCATCATCCTGAACAAGGTCGACCTGGCTTCGGCCGAGGACCTGGACGCCGTCGAGGCCCGCCTGCGCGCCCTGAACCCGCTGGCCCCCATCGTGCGGGCCGAACGGTCCAACGTGCCGCTGGACCAGGTGCTGGGCGTGCACGCCTTCGACCTGGACCGCATCCTGGAGGTCAAGCCGGACTGGGTGAATCCGCCCCACGGCGCCGACGGCCACGTCCACGACGAACACTGCGGCCACGACCACGATCACCACGACCACGATCACGCCCACCACAATCACGGTCATGACCACGCTCACGGCCCGCGCGGTCACGCTCATCAGGACGACGTCAAGGGCGTCGCCCTGTCGCTGGACCGGCCGATCGACGGCCAGAAGTTCACCGCCTGGCTGGACCGGCTGCTGGGCGAGCAGGGCCAGAACATCCTGCGCGCCAAGGGCATCATCGACGTGAAGGGCGAGGACCGTCGCCTGGTGTTCCAGGCCGTGCACATGATCCTGGAGGCGACCTTCAGCGTGAATGGGGCGCCGCCGAGCGCCGCTGGAGCCGAGCCGTCTTCATCGGCCGCGATCTGGACGAGGCCGAGCTGCGCCGCGGCTTCGAGGCCTGCGCGGCCTGATCGGACCATCGGCGGTCGGGTCGCACCGTCGCGCTTGACGCGGCGATCACGGTCGCTTCTCCTGCGCGCGCTGTTCAGGAGAATCCCATGAAGCGTCAGTTGATGGCCGCCGCCGCGGTCTGCGCCCTCGCCTTCGGCGCCGGGTGCGCGACCACCGAGACCGCCGCCGAGGCCCCCGTCGAGGCTCCCGTCGAGACCGCCGCCGCCTCCGCCCTGCCGGACTATCCGATCACGGCCGACGGGGCGACGCGCTTCATCGCCGACGCCGAGGCCAAATACGCCGAGGTCAGCGAATACGTCGCCCGCATCCAGTGGGCGCGCGCCACCAACATCACCTTCGACACCATGTGGCTGGAGGCCAAGGCCAACGCCGAGGCGACCGAGCTGCAGGTCCAGTTCGCCAACCAGGCGGCCAGGTTCAACGACGTCGAGGTCGATCCGGTGGTGCGGCGCAAGCTGAACCTGCTGCGCCTGGGGCTGGTCCTGCCGGCGCCGAACCGGCCCGGCGCGGCCGAGGAGCTGGCGCAGCTGACCACGCGGCTGGATTCCACCTATTCGACCGGCAAGTTCGACTTCAAGGGTCGTCAGATCACCCTGGACGAGGCCTCCCTGATCCTGGCCGACAGCCGCGATCCGGCCGAGACCAAGGCGCTGTACGAGGGCTGGCGCACCGTCTCGCCGGTGATGAAGGCCGACTACGCCCGCATGGTCGAGATCGCCAACGAGGGCGCGCGCGAGCTGGGCTTCGCCGACACGGGCGCCCTGTGGCGTTCGGGCTACGACATGCCCGCCGACGACTTCGCCGCCGAGACCGACCGGCTGTGGGACCAGGTCAAGCCGTTCTACGAGAACCTGCACTGCTACGTCCGGGCGCGGCTGAACGCCAAATACGGCGACGCGGTCCAGCCGGACCACGGGCCGATCCGCGCCGACCTGCTGGGCAACATGTGGTCCCAGCAGTGGGGCAACATCTACGACGTGGTGGCGCCGACGACCGGCGGGGCGTCCAGCTACGACCTGACCGAACTGCTGAAGGCGGCCGACTACGACCCCGTGAAGATGGTCAAGACGGGCGAGGGCTTCTACACCTCGCTGGGCCTGGAAGCCCTGCCGCAGACCTTCTGGGAGCGGTCGATGATCACCCGGCCGCGCGACCGCGAGGTCGTCTGCCACGCCTCGGCCTGGGACCTGGACAACGCCGACGACATCCGCATCAAGATGTGCACCAACGTCAACGGCGACGACTTCTACACCGTGCACCACGAGCTGGGGCACAACTACTATCAGCGCGCCTACAAGAACCAGCCGATGCTGTTCCGCAACGGCGCCAACGACGGCTTCCACGAGGCCATCGGCGACTTCGTCGGCCTGTCGGCCCTGACGCCGACCTATCTGAACCAGATCGGCCTGCTGCAGACCACGCCGGGCGCCGAGGAAGACATTCCCTTCCTCCTGAAGATGGCGCTGGACAAGATCGCCTTCCTGCCGTTCGGCCTGATGGTGGATCGCTGGCGCTGGGACGTCTTTTCGGGCGCGACCACGCCGGACCAGTACAACGCCGCCTGGAGCGCGGACATGCTGAAGTATCAGGGGCTGGTCCCGCCGGGGCCGCGCCCGGCCGACGCCTTCGACCCCGGCGCCAAGTACCACGTGCCCGGAAACACCCCCTACACCCGCTACTTCCTGGCCCACATCTATCAGTTCCAGTTCCACCGCGCGGCCTGCAAGCAGGCGGGTTGGACCGGGCCGCTGCACCGCTGTTCGATCTATGGAAACACCGAGGTCGGCCAGCGCTTCAACGCCATGCTGGAGATGGGCCAGTCGCGGCCCTGGCCCGAGGCGATGCAGGCCTTCACCGGCGAGACGACCAACGACGCCTCGGCGGTCGCCGACTATTTCGCGCCTCTGAACGCTTGGCTGACCCAGCAGAACCGCGGCCATCAGTGCGGCTGGTCCGATACCTAACGGCGATTAACCGTCACGGTTGGGCCTTCCCTTAACCGCGCGGCGCCAGACTGTCGTCATGCCGGGCGGATCGCGCCCGACGGGGATCGACGATCTTGACGGTTCTGAACGCGCTTTCCGGGGCTCTGGCCCGCCTGTCGTCCGTGGCCGCCCGGCTGCGCGGCGACCGGCGGGGCAATGTCGCCATCCTGTTCGCCCTGGCCCTGCCGACGCTGGTCATGGTGGTGCTGGGCGGCATCGACATCCAGCGGGTGACGACGGTGCGCGCCAACCTTCAGGACGCCCTGGACGCCGCCACCCTGGCGGCGGCGCGCTCGCCCTATGTCGAGGACGAAGACCTGACCGAGGTCGGGCTGAACGTGCTCAAGGCCAATATGCAGGGCTTTCCGGGCGTCACGATCGACGACTCGGCCATTCAGTTCAAGCTGGAGAACGGCGAGATCGTGGTGGCCAACGCCACGGTCGATGTGAAGACCCTGGTCGCCAACATCGTCCTGCCGCCCTATGGCAAGATCCTGGACGACACCCTGCCGGTCGGCGCCCACTCCGAGGTCAACCGCTCGACCAAGGACGTGGAGGTGGCCCTGGTGCTCGACATCACCGGCTCGATGTCCGGATCGCGCATCCGCGACCTCAAGACGGCCGCCAACGACCTGGTCGACATCGTGGTCCAGGACGAGGCCCGCCAGGCCGTGACGCGCACCCGGATCGCCCTGGTGCCGTATTCGATGGGCGTGAACGCCGGCGACTACGCCGCCGCCGTGCGCGGCGAGATCCGCGGCCGGACCAACATCGACGCGGCGGACTGGGGCACGGGATCGACGAAATCGGTCAGCGGCGTGACCAAGGGCTCCCAGACCACGGTCAAGGCCAACGGCCACGGCTTTCAGAACAACGACTACGTCTGGCTGACGGGCGTCTCCAGTTCCGGCAGCGGCTCCAGCTTGGCTTCGCGCCTCAACAACAAGGCCTACCGGGTCCAGCGCGTCGACGCCAACAACGTGCGGCTGCAGACGTGGAACGGGTCTTCGTGGGTCGAATACAGCACCTCGGGATACACCAACTATTCGTCGGGCGGCACGCTGCGGAAATGCCTGGTCTCGACCTGCGAAGTGGTGGCGACCTCTCCAAACCACGGCCTGCAGACGGGCGAGGATATCCGCATCGACGACGTGCGCGGTCTGACGGTCCTGAACAGCGACGACCGTTCGGCCACACGGCTGGACAAGGACACCTTCGTCGTCAACGGCCTGCTGCCCAACACCGTGGGCTCCCAGACCTACAGCAGCGCCAGCACCGACTACGTCCAGTGCCTGGAGCTGGGCTGCCAGTTCTACAAATTCTCCAACTACTACGGCTCGACGCGCATCCAAGAGGTCTCCGACTGCGTCAGCGAGCGCATCGGGACGGGCATGTACACCGAAGCCGCCCCCGGCTCGGCGCCCGTCGGCCTGGCCTATCCGTCGTCGGACAACCGCTGCCTGGGCTCCACCATCCTGCCGCTCACCTACAAGAAGGACGAGCTGAAGTCCCAGATCAACGGCTACTCGGCCGTGGGATCGACCGCCGGCCAGATCGGGGTCGAATGGGGCTGGTACATGATCTCGCCCGTGTTCGGCGCCATCTTCCCCAGCGACAACCGGCCCGATCCCTATGATGCGCAGAAGCGGCTGAAGGTCGTGATCCTGATGACGGACGGGGAGTTCAACACCCCCTACTGCAACGGCGTGGTGGCCGGCGCCGTGTCGGGCAGCGGCGACGTCAACCAACACATCGGCTGTTCGCAGTACACGGGGGCCAACCTGCAGAACCAGCCCGTCGGCCAGTACAGCAATCCGTTCGCCCGCTCGGTGGAGATGTGCAAGCAGATGAAGGCGGCGGGCGTGATCGTCTATACCGTCGGCTTCGACATCAACACCGGCACCGGCGGCGCCGGCGTGGACACCGCCAAGGAGGTGATGCAGCAGTGCGCCACCAACAGCGACCACGTCTATCTGCCCGAGAACGGCGCCTCGCTGAAATCGGCGTTCGGCGCCATCGGCCGCAGCATCAGCCAGCTGCGCATCACCCGCTGAGGTCGCGCCTCCGCCCGCTCGGTCAGAGCAGGCGGATCTCGCGCAGGCGTTCGGTCAGATAGTCCTCGGCCAGGATGGTCTTGCCCGCATAGCGGTCGGGATTGTCCGGCGTGATCGCGCTGGGCAGGGTCTCGATCGGGAAGTCGGGGTTGAAGTGCAGGAAGAAGGGCGTCGAATAGCGCGCGAAGCCGCGCCGTTCGGGCGCCGGATTGACCACCCGGTGCGTCGTCGACGGCAGGACGTGGTTGGTCAGCCGCTGCAGCATGTCGCCGATGTTCACCACCAGGGCCCCGGGAGGCGGGGCGATGTCCAGCCAGCTGCCGTCCTTCTCCTTCAGCTGCGGCCGGCCTCCTCGGCCCCCAGCAGCAGGGTGATGACGTTGATGTCCTCGTGCGCGCCGGCGCGCACGCCCGGCGCGTCGGCCGGAACCGGCGGATAATGCAGCATCCGCAGCACGCTGTTGCCCAGTTCGACCTTGTCGTCGAAATAGCCGTCGTCCAGCTTCAGATACCGCGCGATGGCCCGCAGGATCTTGCGGCCCAGGGCGTCCAGGTCTTCGAACATGCCATACAGGTGCTGGCGAAAGCCCTCGATCTCGGTCGGCCAGACGTTGTCGCGCATATACTGGCGATAGGGGTGGCCTTCGGGCAGTTCGCGGCCGACGTGCCAGAATTCCTTGAGGTCGACCGTCGCGGCGCCCTTGGCCGCCTCCACGCCAAAGGGCGTCAGGCCGCGCGCGCCGCCCGTGCCCGGCTGGTGGTAGCGGCGCTTGACGTCTTCCGGCAGGGCGAAAAAGGCCTTGGCGTCGTCGAGGGCGGCGGTGATCCGCGCCTCGTCCAGCCATGGTCGGCGACGACCGCGAAGCCGTAGCGGGCGAACGAGGCGCCCAGCTGGTCGCTGAAGGCCTGGAAGTCGGTGTCATACAGACCCATCGACACGGGTTGGACGCCCCGGGGGGCGGTGTCGGAATGGGCGGTGGGGGTCGGGCTCACGGCGGCGTCCTCGGTGTCAGAAGCGGGGGCGTTCATAGCCCTATTCCGCGACCATGTCAGTTCGGCGGCGCGTTCAGGAACGGTACAGCTTGGAACCTGCACCATAAGCGCACGTTTTCGCGCCAGACCGCATACAAGGAAGGACATCATCCATGCGCGCCAAGATCATCGTCGCCGGCGTTTCCATCGCCGCCCTGCTGGGCGCCGCCGCCTGCACCACGACCGACCCCTATCGCTCGGGGCCGGTGCGCAACAACACCGGCACCGGCGCCATCGCCGGGGCGCTGGGCGGCGCCGTCCTGGGCTATCTGACGAACACCTCGAACGGCGAACAAGGCCGCAAGAACGCCCTGATCGGCGCCGGCATCGGCGCCCTGGGCGGCGCGGCCGTCGGCCAGTACATGGATCGTCAGCAACGCGCCATGGAGGCCGAGCTGTCGGGCAGCGGCGTCGGCGTCGCGCGCCAGGGCGACAATCTGGTGCTGCGCATGCCGTCGGACGTCACCTTCGCCACCAACCAGTCGTCGATCGATCCCCGCTTCCTGCCCGTGCTGGATGACGTGGCCCGCGTGCTGCAGGAGTACGACCGTTCGACCATCGACATCATCGGCCACACCGATTCGTCGGGCGGCGACGCCATCAACCAGCCGCTGTCCGAACGCCGCGCCAGCAGCGTCGCGTCCGAACTGGTCCGTCGCGGCGTCCTGGCCGAACGCCTCTATGTCGCCGGCAACAGCTCGCGCAACCCGGTCGCCTCCAATGCGACGCCGGAAGGCAAGGCGCAGAACCGTCGCGTCGAAATCCTGATCCGCCCGTTCACGGGCTGATCCATCTGGAACGCCGGATCGGAGGGCGGCGCCGCGCGGCGCCGCCCTTTTTCGTGCGCGCTCCTGCGGCGGCGCTTGCCGGGATTCGGCGAACGTGGTCCTCTGGCCGGGTAGGGGAGCCATCCGCGTGGACGCTGAGGACGAAGGCCTGTTCGAGGGGTTGAAGCTGGCGGCGGTCGCCGTGGCCTGCGCCCTCTTGACCGCCGCGGCGGTCATCGGCGCGGGCCAGACGATCCTGTCGCGCCAGCCTTCCGCCTCGCACGACGGCGCGGCGCCGTCGTCAATGCTGGTGCGCGCCAGCCGCTAGGCGGCGCCCCTCCTCAGACCGCACTCCGCCAAAGAAAAACCGCCGCCCCCGAAAGGAGGCGGCGGTTCAATCGTCACATCGACCACTTCGTTTTCCGCCGGGTCGCGGTTCCTTTCGGGACCGCGACCCGTGATGCGGTTTTAGAAGTTGATGTCGATGGTGGCGCGACGGTTGAGCGGCTCACGCACGCCGTCGGCCGTGGCCTTGGCCAGCTGGGTCTCGCCCTTGCCGTCCAGGGCGATCACGCCGCCGTTGACGCCTTGAGCCACGAGGGCGTCGGCGACGGTGCGGGCGCGTCGGTTGGACAGGCCGATGTTATAGGCGGCCGAGCCGGAGGTGTCGGCGTGGCCGACGACCAGGACGCGGGTCGGACGGCCCGACTTGGCGTAGTTGGCGGCCTGGGTGACGACGGAGCGGGCTTCGGCGGTGAGGTCGGAGCGATCCCAGTCGAAATAGACCACGAACTGACGCGCCTGCGGGGTCGCCGGAGGCGGCGGCGGGGGCGGCGGCGGCGGGGGAGGCGGCGGCGGGGGCGGAGGCGGCGGCGGCGGGGGAGGCGGAGCCTCTTCGGCGCCGAAGCTGTAGCGCAGGCCCAGGGTCACGGTGTGCGACTGGTCGTAGTCGCCGTCGAACACTCCGTAATCCGTGCCGGACGAGAACGACTTGAACTCCGCGTCGCCCGTCAGATAGCGGTAGGTCAGGTCGACGTTGGCGCGGTCGCTGATAGCCCACGCCAGACCGGCGATGGCTTGCGCGGCGAAGTTCATGTTGCTGTCGTCGATCGACAACTGCTCTCCGGTCCCGGCCAGGATGCCGCGAGCTTGGGTGTCGACGTAGTTCACGCCAGCGCCCAGGCCCACAAACGGACGGATGCCCCAGTCGGACGAGCCGATGTCGTAGATGACATTGAACATGGCGGTCGTCGCGGCGATGTCGCCGGACGCGTCGTAGGACGCCAGGCCGCCCGTGGCCGGGCTGCTGTCGGTCAGCTCCGTCTTGCGGTAACCGCCTTCCAGTTCGACGCGCCAGTTCGGGTTGAACCGGTAGCCCAGGCGAGCAAAAGCCGCCCAGCCATCGTCCGTTTCCAACTTGATGTTGTCGGCGGTGGTGGCCGATTCGATGTTGACGTCGTCCAGAGTGGTCCAGCCGGCGTCGATAGCGCCGTACCAACCGTTCGGCTCAGCCGAAGCAGCGCCGGCGGACAGCGCCAGGGCGGCGGCCGCTGCGCTGGAGGCCAAAACCAAAGTCTTCATACGCATAAGGGGAAGCCCTCCGCTTTTCAGGATTGTGCGGCGGAAACGACCGCCTGATTGCGCTCATAACAGCACCGCTGCCACAGGTCGAGGCGAAAACAGGCCGGCGAGGGCCTCATTCGTCGAGCGTGGCGTTGATGCTACACGGAAAATTCTGCCCAGAGACCCCCGCGACGCCATCTAAATGTGGCTGGGCGGCGCCGGTTCCACGACGATGTCAGAATTCGCTGACGGCCCCCGGGCGCCGCGCGCGCGACTTCAGCCACATCACGCCCGCCAGATCGGACACTGACGCGCGAAGCCGTCCCCAGTTGGTGTATTTCGACCGCCCCGTCTTACGATGCCGATGGCCGACGTCCAGATACTGGTTGCGATAGCCCTCGCGGATCATCAGCGCCGGCAGATAGCGGTGGACGTGATCGAAATAGGGCAGCCGCAGAAAGGCCTCGCGGCGAAACGCCTTCAGGCCGCAGCCGGTGTCGTCGGCGTCGTCGCCCAGCAGGCGCCGGCGGATGCGATTGGCCCACAGCGACGCCTGGCGCTTGGAGGCGCTGTCCTGCCGGCGCGCGCGGCGGCCGCCGACCAGGGCCACGTCCGGCGAAGCGGCGGCCAGGGCGTCGACCAGGCGCGGCGCGTCCGCGGGCGGGTTCTGGCCGTCGCCGTCCATCGTCACCACGATCGGCGCGCGGGCCGCCAGCACGCCCGTTCGCACGGCGCGGCTCTGGCCGGCGTTGGTCGAGTGCGCCAGCACCCGCAGCGTGGGCAAGTCGGTCATCGCCGTCCTGAGTTCGCCCAGGGTGTCGTCGCGACTGGCGTCATCGACGAAGATCATCTCGTAGGACCGCCCGGCGAAGGCCTCGGCGATCTCGCGCGCCAGGGCGACGGCGGCGCCGGCTTCGTCGTGGACCGGGACGACGACCGAGATGTCGGGAAGCGGTTGCGCGTTCATGGCGCCTCTTAGCGCACGTCGGGCCGCAGGGGGAGATGGCTGACGTCCCCGCACGCGCCGTGTAAGACGGACGCATGAACCGTATCGACCTTGATCGCCTCGTCGCCGGCTGGCGGGGCCCGCTTCTGGCGGCGCTGCTGGCGCTGGTCGCCGGCCTGCCCGGCCTGCTGCTGCTGCCGCCGCTGGACCGCGACGAGAGCCGCTTCGCCCAGGCCACGGCCCAGATGCTGGAAAGCGGCGACTATGTCGACATTCGCTTCCAGGACGATCCGCGGTGGAAGAAGCCGGTCGGCATCTACTGGCTTCAGGCGGCGGCGGTGTCCCTGACGTCGGACGTCGAGGATCGCCAGATCGCGCCTTACCGGATCCCGTCGCTTCTGGGCGCGATGCTGGCGGCCTGGGCGACGGCGTGGGCGGGCGCGGCCCTGTTCGGATCGCGCGTCGGCTTCTTCGGCGGGGCGATCCTGGGGGCCACCTTCCTGTTGTCGACCGAGGCGGGGATCGCCAAAACCGACGCCATGCTGTGCGGGGCCACCACCCTGGCCATGGCGGCCCTGGCGCGCATCTACATGGCCTCGCGCGCGGGGGAACGGCCCGCCCGGCCGCACAAGCTGCTGTTCTGGCTGGGCCTGGGCCTGTCGATCCTGATCAAGGGGCCGATCGGCCTGATGGTCGTGGCCCTGGCGATCCTGGCCGTGTCGATCTGGGATCGGGACTTCAGGTGGCTGTATCGCCTCGGGTGGGGGTGGGGGCTGCCCCTGGTGGCGCTGATGGTCGGTCCCTGGGCCATCGCCATCACCATCGCCACCGACGGCGGCTTCTGGCGCGAGGCCATCGGCGGCGACCTGGCGCCCAAGATCGCCGGCGCCCACGAAAGCCATTCGGGCTTCCCCGGCATGTATCTGGTGCTTGCGCCGCTGCTGTTCTTCCCCGCCACCCTGCTGTTGCCGGCGGCGGTCGCGACCGGCTGGACCCGGCGGGCCGAGCCGGCGATCCGCTTTCTGGTGTGCTGGCTGGTCCCGGCCTGGCTGGTGTTCGAACTGGCCCCGACCAAGCTGTGGCACTACACCCTGCCGACCTTCGGCGCCCTGGCCCTTCTGGCCGCCGCCGCCCTGGCCCGGCCCGTCGGCAAGGCGTCGCGCATCGTCGGCGCGGTCCTGGTCGTCGTCGCAGCCCTGCTGGTCGTGGCCATCACCGTCTATGGCCTGACCGTCTATGGCACCTCGACGGCCCAGACCTGGGCGGCGATCACCGTCGTCTCGGCCTTGGCGGCCGCGGCCGTGGGGGCGTTCCTGCTGCTGAACAGGGCGGCCGGGGCGGCGCTGATCGCGTCGCTGGCCTTCGGCGTGGTCGCCCACGCGGCCCTTTCGGGAACGATCCGGCAGCTGCGCCCCTGGCCATCGCGCCCCAGCTTGAGCGCGCGCTGGAGGCGGCGGACCTGCATCCGCGCCAGGGGCGCACGCCCGGCCCCGTCGCGATCACCGGCTTCCATGAACCCAGCTTCGTCTTCCTGACC
Organism: Brevundimonas albigilva; assembly: GCF_023503965.1. Taxonomy (GTDB): domain Bacteria; phylum Pseudomonadota; class Alphaproteobacteria; order Caulobacterales; family Caulobacteraceae; genus Brevundimonas; species Brevundimonas albigilva. Next base: position 1,952,536 of record NZ_CP097298.1, read on the forward strand.
GGTCGCGACACCCAACTGACCGACGCCGAAGGCGCGGCGCGCGCCCTGGCCGAGGGGCGGCCGGCCATCGTCGAGGCGCGCGACGCCGACGCCTTCCGCGCGGCCTCGTCCCGATTGGGCGTGTCGGGGCGCGCGGCCGGCGTGGTCACGGGCCACAACTATTCCCAGGGCGACGACGTCAGCCTGACCCTCTACGCGCCGCCCCCTCGCGCTCCGGCCACGCCCGTCGCGACGCGGAGGAGCGGTTCATGAGCCGGCCCATCCAGATCGTGGAGGTGGGCCCGCGCGACGGGCTCCAGAACGAAAAGGCGGTGCTGGCGCCGCCCGTGCGGGCCGAACTGGTGCGTCGGCTGGAGGCCGCCGGCGCGCGTCGCATCGAGGCCGTCTCCTTCGTCCATCCCAAGTACGTGCCGCAGATGGCGGGGGCGGAAGAGGTGATGGACGGCCTGCCGCGCGAGCCGGGGCGAAGCCGCATCGGCCTTGTGCTGAACGGTCGGGTACGACCGGGCCCTGGCGACCCCGGTGGACGAGGTCAACGTCGCCCTGTCCGCCACCGACGGCTTCGGCCTGAAGAACCAGGGGCTGACGGTTCAGGGCCAGCTGGCGATGCTGGGCGAGATCGTCGCGCGCCGTCACAACGCCGCGGCCTCGGACGGCGCGCCGTCCCTGTCGGCGATGATCTCCTGCGTCTGGGGTTGCCCGTTCGACGGCGAGGTCTCGACGCAGCGGGTCGCCGATGTCGTCGGCGCCGTCGCGGCGATGGGCGTGGGCGAAATCGGCCTGGCCGACACCATCGGCGCAGGCGATCCCTGGGCGGTGACCCGAAAGGTCGAGGCGGCGCGCCGCGCGGCGCCCGAGGCGACGCTGAGGCTGCATTTCCACGACACGCGCAACACCGGCCTGGCCAACGCCTATGCAGGCGTGGAGGCGGGGATCGACGTGCTGGACGCCTCGGTCGGCGGCGTCGGCGGCTGTCCCTTCGCGCCGGGCGCCACCGGCAACATCGCCACCGAGGACCTGGTCTATATGCTGGAACGCGCGGGGTTCGACACCGGCTACGACCTGGACGCGCTGATCGTTGCGGCGAAATGGATCGGCCAGGCGATCGGCCGGCCCGCGCCGTCGGCCCTCAGCCGCGCCGGGGGCTTTCCAAAAGCCTGAGAGGCGCGGCTTTGCGAGGGGGCCGCATCGGCGCTATCGTCGATCCGGGTCAACCGCAGGGGGCGGCGCGCCCGTCCCGGACCGACCCATGCTGATCGCCATCCCGCTGCTGCTGATTCCCGTCGTTCTCTATAACGTCGTGGTGCTGTTCGGCGCGGGCGGCGGGGGACGGGTCGACGCCGACGCCCTGCTGCGCGATCCGGTCTTTTCGGTCACCATGACGTCCGGCGCGCAATGGACCATCGGCGCGGGGGACATGATCCTGTTCGTCGGGCTGATCCTGCTGTTCTTCGAACTGGTGAAGTCGACGTCCAGCCAGCGCGCGGCCATCATCAATCACGCCCTGTCGATGGTCCTGTTCATCGCCGTGCTGATCGAATTCCTGCTGCTGCCGGGCTTCGCCACCTCGACCTTCTTCCTGATCGTGACGATGGTGCTGCTGGACGTGCTGGCCGGCTTCATCGTCACCATCATCGCCAGCCGCAAGGACTTCGACCTGGCCTGACCCGCCGACGCGCGGCAGGCCGAACCCAAAAAGCCTCAAGCAGCGCGAAGCGCGGCAGGCCCTAAGAAAAGGCCGTGAAGATCAGGGCCACGATGCAGACGTCGAACAGCTTGGACAGGGCGCCGAGAAGGGGCACGGGGGCTCCGGGAAACGGGTCGGTTCGTCCCGTCACAGCAAGCCCCGTGCCGTTCCTCAGATGTCGGTGTCGGTGGTCTTTCCGACGGGCGGACGACGCTCTTCCGGGCCCGAATATTCGGTCTCCAGATAGGCGGCGCGGGCCGCGCCCAGCACGGGCGGGCCGCCGCGGAGGCCCCGCTTCTGACCGGTCTGGCCCATCTGCTGGGCCAGGAAGGCGGCCGCGCCGGGTTCGACCGGCGGCCGCGCGGCAGCTCTTGCCGGGGACGGGGCGGGCTCGAAGGGGGCCGGTTCGTCGGTGGGAACCAGGGCGCGAACGTCCCGCCGCTGACGCTGGCGGCGCTCGCCCGTCCGGCGTTCGCCCGCCGGATCGATCGCGCCCGGTCCGACGATGGGGCGGATCTCGTCGGTCATTGCGCCGCCTTGCCGCCCCGCGCCAGGCGATCCAGCTGCGCGCGCATCTCGTCCATCTGGCGGCGCATCTCGTCAAGCGCCGCGTCCGACGAGGTCGCGGGCGGCGCCTCGCTCTCGGCCGCGGTCGGCGCCGGTTCCGCGCGCGGATAGGCGAAGCCGGGGAACATCTGCAGGGCGCGCTCGAACATGGCCATGTTGGCGCGCGCGGCCTCCTCGATCAGGGTCGCGCCCGAGCCGGAGCCGAAGGCGCGGCTCATCTGGCTGGCGAACTGCTCCTGCTGACGGCTGAAGTTGGCCAGCGACATTTCCAGATAGGAGGGCAGGACGCCCTGCATCTGGCCGCCGTAGAAGCCGATCAGCTGGCGCAGGAACTGGACCGGCAGCAGGGCTTCGCCCCGGCTTTCCTCCTCGAAGATGATCTGGGTCAGGATCTGGCGCGTCAGGTCCTCGTTGGACTTGGCGTCATAGACCACGAACTCCACGCCCTCGCGCACCATGGTCGCCAGGTCCTCCAGCGTGACGTAGGCGCTGGTGCGCGTGTTGTAGAGCCTGCGGTTCGCATACTTCTTGATGACGATCACCGCCGTGTCGTCGCCTTTTCCGCCCTTGATCTTGTCTTCAGCCACGCTTGTTCTCGCGATGTTGCAACGCCGCACTATCGTCCGTTGCGACGCGAAGCGCCAGAGGGCGCCCCGCAGGGCGCCAAAGCCGCCTCAGTGGCTCATGGCCGGGGCCAGGACCACGCCGACCAGGACCGCCGTCCAGTGGACCGTCGCGCCGGTGACGACGAAGCCATGCCAGATGGCGCGACGGAACCGCACCTTGGGGCTGATGAAGACGAACACGCCGGCCGTGTAGATCAGCCCGCCCAGCACCAGCAGGCCCAGGGCCACCGGGTGCACCGTCTCGACCATCGGCTTCAGGGCGGCCACGGCCAGCCAGCCGAAAAGGACATAGACCGCGCTCCAGAACCGGTCCGAGATGCGCGGGGCGAACAGCTTCACCCCCGCCCCGGCGAACGCCAGCGTCCAGATCAGGGCGGTGAAGCCGATCGACCACGCCCCCTCGAAGCGCTGGGTGGTGAAGGGGGTGTAGCTGCCCGCGATCATCAGGAAGATGGCGGCCTCGTCCAGCCGGCGCAGCACCGGCCGCGCGGCGCAGGGGTTGGCCTGGTTGTAGAGGGTGGAGGCCGTCAGCATGCCGACCAGGCAAAGGGCGTAGATCGCCGTCGCCATGACCCCGCCGATCCCCGCATAGACGCCCGCCAACCCGGCCAGGATGATCGCCAACGGCCGCCAACATCAGGCCCACGACATGAACCCACAGGTCCGCCAGCTTCTCGGCGCGCGACTGGTAGTGCTCGATCATGTCCAGCTCGTCCGGGGTGCAGACGTGGGTGACGAGACGTTTCAGCGTGCCAAGCATGGCCTTTCCAATCCTGGACCGCGACGATCGTTCCGCCACAATGGGCCGACAGGATGACGATTGGCTGAACAGGCGCCTGGATGGGTGACGAAGCCGGCCGGATGCGGCAAAAGCGCAACGCAGCAATTTCAGCAGCGAGTGAAATCCCATGACCGACGTCGTCATCGTCTCCGCCGCCCGCACGCCCGTCGGCGCCTTCCTGGGCGGCCTGTCGCCGCTCCCGGCCGCCAAGCTGGGCGAGATCGCCATCAAGGCGGCGCTGGAACGGGCCGGCGTGTCCGGCGATGAGGTGGACGAGGTGATCCTGGGCCATGTGCTGCAGGCCGCCGCCGGCCAGGGTCCGGCCCGCCAGGCCGCGGTCGGCGCCGGCGTCAGGAAGGAGGCGCCGGCCTGGAGCCTGAACCAGATCTGCGGCTCGGGCCTGCGCGCCGTCGCCGTCGCGGCCCAGCAGATCGCCCTGGGCGACGCCAGGATCGTCGTCGCGGGCGGCCAGGAAAGCATGAGCCAGGCGCCTCACGCCCAGCAGCTTCGCACCGGCCACAAGATGGGCGACGTCGCCCTGGTCGACACCATGATCAAGGACGGCCTGTGGGACGCCTTCAACGGCTATCACATGGGCCAGACGGCCGAGAACATCGCCGAGAGGTGGGCGATCAGCCGCGAGGCCCAAGACGAATTCGCTTTGGCCAGCCAACACAAGGCCGAGGCGGCGCAGACCGCCGGCCGCTTCGACGAGGAGATCGTCCCGGTCGTCATCCCCGGCAAGAAGGCCGACGTCGTCGTCGACAAGGACGAATACATCCGCCACGGCGCGACGCTGGACCTGATGCAGAAGCTGCGTCCCGCCTTCATGAAACGGTACGGTGACGGCGGCCAACGCCTCGGGCCTGAACGACGGCGCCGCGGCCCTGGTGCTGATGAGCGCCGAGGAGGCCGAGGCCCGGGGGCTGGAGCCGCTGGCCCGCATCGCCTCCGCCGCCACCGCCGGCGTCGATCCAGCGGTGATGGGCACGGGGCCGATCCCGGCCTCGAAGAAGGCGCTGGACAAGGCCGGCTGGACCGTCGCCGACCTGGACCTGGTGGAATCCAACGAGGCCTTCGCCGCCCAGAGCCTGTGCGTGGTCAAGGAACTGGGCCTCGATCCGGCCAAGGTCAACGTCAACGGCGGCGCCATCGCCATCGGCCACCCGATCGGCGCCTCGGGCGCGCGCATCCTGACCACCCTGCTGTTCGAGATGAAGCGCTCGGGCGCGAAGAAGGGCCTGGCCACCCTGTGCATCGGCGGCGGCATGGGCGTGGCCATGTGCGTCGAGCGCGTGTGACGCAATGAAAAAGGGGCGACGTTTCCGTCGCCCCGTGCTGGCCCGGCCTTCCGGCTCAGTCCTGCGGATATTCGAACGGATCGCTGGGCGTCGGCTGGGTGGGCAGCGGCATGCGCGGCAGCGGTTCGTCGCGATTGGCGGCGTTCAGCAGGAAGCTGGCCAGGATGATGGCCGCCTGGCGCATGTCTTCCGGCTTCAGGTGGTCGTAGCTGTCGATGCTGGTGTGGTGGATGCGCGCGGAGTAGTCGAGCGGGTCCTGGATGAACTGATAGCCGGGAATGCCCACCGCCTGCATATAGACGTGGTCGGTGCCGCCGGAGTTGCGCAAGGACACGGTGGTCGCCCCCATGCTGGCGAAGGGCGCCAGCCACTCCTGGAAGATCGGGGCGGCGGCGACATTGCCCTCGGCGTTGATGCCCCGGATCCTGCCCGAGCCGTTGTCGATGTTGAAATAGGCGACCAGGTCGCGATAGCCGGGCCGCGGCTCGATCGGCCAGCGGTTGCGCCAGGTGCGGTTGTTCGGCAGGTCCGCCCAGGCGGGGTCCGTCGCCGGGGCCCGGGTCGCCAGGTAACGGTCGACATAGGCCAGGGAGCCCAGCAGCCCCTGTTCCTCGCCGTTCCACAGGGCGAAGCGGATGGTGCGCTTGGGCCGCACGTTCAGCGCCTTCAGGATGCGCGCGGCCTCCATGACCACGGCGCTGCCGGCCGCATTGTCCTGCGCCCCGTCCGAGGCGACCCAGCTGTCCAGGTGGGCGCCGGCCATGACGTATTCGGACCCGCGCGCCGTGCCGGGAATGTCGGCCAGGATGTTGTAGGCGTTGACGTCCTCGTCGTGGAACCGGACCTCGCTGTTCAGCTCCAGCGTCGGCGGGGCGTCGGTCAGGGCCAGGCGCGCCAGGCGGCGGTAGTCCTCGGCCGCCAGCTCCATGCCCGCCAGCTTCGGCGTCGCGCCGACCTGATAGGTGTAGCCCGTGCCGTGCAGCAGGCCGCCGTCGCGCTGAGAAATCCGGACCCAGGCCAGGGCCCCTTCCTCGACCAGGAAGGCGTCCATGCGGGCGGCGAAATCGGCCGTCTTCAGCTGGCGCTCGATGGCGGCCGGCGAATATTGCGGCTGGTTGTAGGTGTTGCGCTCGGCCAGCTCGGCGCTGGTCCAGCGGCGGAAGGCGGGCTCGGTCGGCTCGGACCCCGCGCCGGGCTGGGAGATCATGACGATCTTGCCCGCCAGCTTGCCGCGCCACTTGTCGAAGTCCTCGACCTTGGAGATCGGGGCCACGACGACGCCGGCGCTGATCGGTCCGTTGGTGCCCGGCGTCCAGGCCACCGGAATGGCGCGCAGGTCCAGCGGTCGCGGCGCGGTCATCCGCGCGCTGGAGCGGACGACCTCCCAGCCGCGCCCGAACTCGAAGCCCTCGGCGCGGACGTTGGACAGGCCCCAGTCGCGGAACTGCTGCTGGGCCCAGCGCTCGGCCTGGCGCATCTGGGGCGATTGGTCATCCGCCCGCCGATCCGGTCGGTCAGCCAGGCCGCGGTCTGCATCACCTGGCTGTGGTTCAGCCCCTGGTCGATGATGCCGTTGACGGCGACGCGGTCCACCGACTGGGCGGCGACCGGCGTGGCCAGCAGGGCGGCGGCGGAAACGAAGGCGAGAAGACGCGACATGGAAGGCAACCCCTGAATCGGACAGGGGCGCATCTGAAGCGATCCGGCCGTTCAGCGCAAATCCGGGCGCGGATGTCTGGCGCGGCGATCAGCCCCAGGGGCCGCGCGGCCTGTCCGGCGTGGTCGGCACGCCGGTGGTGGTCGGCGCCGCGGACGGCCGGGACGGGATCGGTTCGGCGACGGCGCGGGGCCGCATTCCCATCTTCGTCCCCAGCTCCATCAGCGCGCGCACGCGGTTGCCGGTGGCGGGGTGGGTCGAGAACAGGTTGTCGGCGCCCTTGCCGGCCAGCGGATTGATGATGAACAGCTGGCCCGAGGCCGGATTGCGCTCGGCCGTCGGATTGTGGATGCGCCTGGCGTAGGTCTCGATCTTCTGCAGCGCGCTGGCCAGGGCGTGGGGATCGCCGGCGATCTCGGCGCCGACGCGGTCGGCTTCGTATTCGCGGGCGCGGCTGATGGCCATCTGCACCAGGCCGGCGGCCATCGGCGCCAGGATCATCAGCGCCAGGGTCCCGACCAGGCCGCCGGGCCGCTCGCGGTCGTCGCCGCCGCCGAAGAACAGGGCGAAGTTGGCCAGGGCGGCGATGGCGCCGGCGATGGTGGCCGTCACCGTCATGGTCAGGGTGTCGCGGTTCTTCACATGGGCCAGTTCGTGGGCCATCACGCCGCGCACCTCTTCGCGCGTCAGCATGTCCAGCAGGCCGGTGGTGGCGCAGACGGCGGCGTTCTCGGGATTGCGGCCGGTGGCGAAGGCGTTGGGCTGGTCGTTGGGGATGATGGCGACCTGCGGCTGGGGCATGCCGGCGTCGGCGGCCATCTGGCGCACGTCGGCGACATAGTTCCGGACCACGGCGTTCGGATGGTTCTCGTCCACCGGCTGGGCGCGGTACATGCGCAGCACGATCTTGTCGGCGTTCCAGTAGCTGAAGACGTTCATGCCGCCCGCGACCAGCAGGGCGATCAGCATGCCGGGCACGCGACCGATCATGTAGCCGATCCCCATGAACAGGGCGGTCAGGACGGCCAGGAGAATGAAGGTCTTCAGATGGTTCATCGCACCGCCTATTTGAGGCCGGACGCCATGCCTCTCAAGTGAGCCGCCCTGTGACCGAACATCCCACCCCCGCCCCGGCCTTTAACGCCGACGTGCCGCACGCCACGACCGAGCGCCCGCTGAGCGAGACGGCGCGCCAGGCGCTGCTGGAGGCTGCGGAACGCCGCGCCGCGCAGGCGCCGACGCCGGCCGAGGTCGAGCATGGCGGACCGCGGGGGCCCGAACCCACCCGCTACGGCGACTGGGAGAAGAAGGGGCTGGCGATCGACTTCTGACCCGGCCAGAGGGCGGTCAGGCCTGGGACTTGCCTAAGGATTCGTGAATCAGCGGAGCCTGTCCCATGTCGATACAATCCACCCTTTCGGCCGCTGCGGCGGTCCTCCTCCTGTCGGCGGCGCCCGCGCTGGCCGGCGGACCCGGTCACGGCGGCGGCGGGGGCTGCGGCGGGGGTTGCGGCGGCGGCGGCCACCCCGGCGGCAATCGCAACATCAACGTGAACGTCAACGGCGGCGCCTACGCCAATGCCAACGCCAGCGCGCGGTCCTACGCCGGCGGCTATGTCAACGCCCGCTCCTATTCGTCCTCCTACAGCTCGGGCTGGTCGCGCGGCGGCGGTCACGGCGGCGTGGCCGTCTATGGCAGCGGCTACGGCGACGCCGGCCACTACGGCGGCGGCTACTACGGCGGGGGCGCTTCCTCGATCCAGTTCACCGGGCCGGCGCCGATCTCGGCGCCGATGGGCTATCCGGTCTCGGGGTTCGGCCGCGACTACATCGGCTGGCGGCGTCCGGCGCCCTATCCGGCGTCCGGCTACGGCGTGCAACTGCTACGCCCCGGCCCCGGCGCCGGCCTATGCGCCCCCGCCGGCCTATGTTCAGGCCCCGCCCGTCCAGATCGCGCCGCAGCGGGTCTATGTGGCTCCGCCCCAGGTGAACTACGCCCCGCCTGAAATCATCTCGGCCCCGCCGGTCTATATCGAGCAGCCGCCGATCTATGTGCAGTCGCCGCCGGTCAACGTCGGCCCGCAGCGGGTCTATGTCGATGCGCCCGCGGTCAACATCGCGCCTCCGGAAGTCGTCTCGGCCCCGCCGGTCTATGTCGAACAGGCCCCGATCCGCGTGCAGTCGCCCCCGGTCAACGTCGGTCCCGCCCGCGTCATGGTCGATGCGCCCGACGTCCGCGTCGCCCCGGCCGAGGTCCAGGTCGCGCCGCCCGCCTATATCGAGCAGGCCCCCGTCCAGGTGCGCCCGGCGCCGGTCGAGGTCGGTCCGGCTCGCGTGATGGTCGACGCGCCCGAGGTCCGGGTGGCCCCGGCCCGACGTGCAGTATGCGCCTCCGGCCTATGTCGAACAGGCGCCGATGCGGGTGCAGGCGCCGCCGGTGCATGTCGCCCCGGCCCAGGTCTACGTCGAACCTTCGCAGGTCCAGGTCGCGCCGCCGACCTACTATGGCGACCTGCCGCCGCCGGAGAACGTCGCCCCGCAGGCGCCGCCGCGCCACAACTATCGCCAGGAGCCCGGCGAGCGCGGCTAGGCTTCAGATCGCGGCGATCGTCTCGGCGATCGCCCGCGCCGCCTGGCGCGGATCGGCCGCCGCCGTGATCGGCCGGCCGATCACCAGGTGGCTGGCCCCGGCCCTCAGCGCCGCCTCGGGCGTCGCCGCCCGCGCCTGGTCGTCCAGGGCGGCGCCCGCCGGCCGCACCCCCGGCGTCACGATCAGGAAGTCGTCGCGGCCCGCCTGGGTCGCGATCTCGCGCGCGCGGGCCGCCTCGTGCGGGCTGGAGACGACGCCATCGATCCCCGCGTCCAGCGCCTGGCGCACCCGGCGCTCCACCAGTTCGGCGGGCGACAGGGCGTGGTCGTCGGCGATCAGGTCCTCGGCGGTCAGGCTGGTCAGGACGGTGACGCCCAGCACCTTCAGCCCCGATCCGGCGACCCCCGGGCCGCCGCCGCCATCACTTGGGGCCGCGCATGGACCGTCAGTAGATCGCAGCCCGACCCGGCCAGGTTCGCCGCCGCCTTCTCCACCGTCGCGCCGATGTCGTGCAGCTTCCAGTCTAGGAAGACCTTGCGCCCGTCCGCCTTCAGCGCGCGCGCCAGGTCCATGCCTCCCGCCGCGAACAGCTGCAGGCCGATCTTGTAGAAGCCGACGGCGTCCCCGATCGTCTCCACCAGACGGGCGGCCTCGGCGGTGGTCGGCACGTCCAGGGCGCAGACGATGCGGTCGTCGGGCAGGCGGTCGGGCTGGGTCATCGACGGGCTCGCGCTGACCGGCTATGGCTGACGCGAGGGACGTCGGCGGCCGGCGATTCGTGAATTGGGCGAGGCAAGGCGATGAACGCCGTCGATCTGGGTGTCAACCTGTTCGTGACCCTGTTCGCCCTGCTGGACCCGATCGGGAATCTGCCGATCTTCGCCGCCGCCACCGCCGGCGCGACCCTGCGCCAGCGCATTTCGGTCTCGGCCCTGATCTGCGTCTTCGCGGCGGTCTTTCTGGCCTTCTTCCTGTTCACCGGCCTGGCCCTGCTGCAGTTCTTCGGCATCTCCCTGGCGGCGTTCCGCATCGCCGGGGGCATTCTGCTGCTGTTCCTGGGCCTGGACATGGCGCGCGGCGACTTCCTGGCCATGTTCGCCGACAAGGACGCCCTGGCCGACAGCCAGGACGTGCGCGGTTATGCGCGGCGGCGGTTCCAGCGGCTGGTCGTGCCCTTCGCCATTCCCCTGATGATCGGGCCGGGCGCCATCTCGGCGGTCATCATCCAGGCGGGCGAGGCGGCCAAGCTGGGCTATGCCGGGACCATCGGCTCGGTCGTCGCCATCGCCGCCGCCTGCGCCGTCTCCTTCGTCTGTTTCGCCCTGACGGGCTCGCTGAGCCGGCTGCTGGGCGAGGTCGGCATGGCGATCATCGTCAAGGTTCTGGGCCTGATCCTGTGCGCCCTGGCCATCCAGTTCATCCTGCTGGGCCTGGGCGAGGCGGTGCCGGGCATGATCTCGGGCGCGGTGACGACGCCCTATCCCGCCGTCGGCCGCTGAGGCCGCAGATCAGATGCGCGCCAGCCGCCGGGCGTGACCGGCGGCCATCTTCAGGGCCAGGCCCTCGGGCAGATGGCGCGCCAGGGCGACCAGCACCGTGTTCATGGGGCCGGGCGTGACCTGGGGCCGGTTCGCCTCGCAGGCCGCGAAACCGATCCGCGCCACGCGGTCGGCCGTCATCCACATCCAGGCCGGATAGGCCTTGGACACCTCGGCGCGCGAGCCGTTGACGTCGTGGAATTCGGTCAGGGTGTAGCCGGGATTGATCACGGTGACGTGGACGCCCGTCCCCTGCGTCTCCAGGTGCAGGCCCTGGCTGGCCTTGATCAGGAAGCTCTTGATCGGCCCGTACAGGGTGTCGCCGCCCGTGGCGGGCAGGTGGCCGGCGACCGAGGCCACGTTCAGCACCCGACCAAAGCCCCGCTCGACCATGCCCGGCAGAAGCAGGCGCGACAGTTCGGCCGGCGCGATCAGCATGACCTGCAGCATGGCCCGATGGTCGGCCAAGGACGTCTGCAGAAAACCCGTCACCCGGCTGAAGCCGGCGTTGTTGACCAGGCCGTCGATCGTCAGCCCCCGGGAGGCCAGGGTCGCGACCAGCCGCTCCGGCGCGGCGGGATCGGCCAGGTCCTCGGTCACGACCGCGGCCGTCACGCCGTGCGCGGCCTCGATCTGGTCGGCCAGGGCGCGCAGGGGCGGCTCGCGCCGCGCGGTCAGGACGACGTTCCAGCCCTCGGACGCATAGACGCGGGCCAGGGCCGCGCCGATTCCGGCCGAGGCCCCGGTACCAGGATGGTGCGCCGGCTCACCTCAGGCCGCGACAGGGCAGGCGCCGTGGGGCGCGAACCCGGCCAGGGAGGCGGGGTCCTTGTCCAGCAGATCGGCGATGGTGATCTTACCCAGGGCGGCGGTGGCGGCCTCGTCGGCGGCGGTCAGGGCCTTGGCCACCTGACGCGGAATATGCTCGCCGACCGGGCAGCCCTTGGCCCCGGCGGGGGCGAGCCCAGGTGGGCGCAGCCGTTCACCGCCTTCAGAACCTCGTCCAGCGTGATCGACTCGGGCTGGCGCAGCAGCCACGACCCGCCGGTCGCGCCTGGCCGGGTGGCGATCAGTCCCGCCTTGGCCAGCAGGGCCGTGACGCGGCGCACGACCACGGGATTGGTCGGAATGGAGGACGCCAGCAGGGCGCTGGGCGCCGCCTGGGCAGGGCCGAAGGCGCCCTTGTGGGCCATATAGGCCAGGGCGTGGGCGGCGACGGGAAAGCGCTGGCTGTCTGACATGATCGTGTTCCGTCAGGGAAAATAGGCCTTCATCCGCCGAATCACAAATCCGTCCCCGGCGTCGGGAAACCGAATCCCGCCGCCCGCGATTGAAGACGGCGCGGAATGGGCCTAAAGGCTCGCCGCTTTGAAGGGACCGACGCCCTGTCGGAGACCCGGAGGATACGCATGGCCGGGGATACTCCCCACGACGCGGGCGCTTCCCCGCCAGCGTCGAACACGCCGAAGACATCCACCAACGCCACGGGACCGGAGTCCCATGCGCCCGGCGGCCAGGCGACGTCGCACGGCGGCTTCTGGGCCCTGACCCTGGGCGCGATCGGCGTGGTGTTCGGCGACATCGGCACCAGCCCCCTCTATGCGCTGCGCGAGGCGATCGACCACGCCCGCGACGGCGTGGGCGGCGATCTGGCCGTGGTCGGCGTGGTGTCGCTGGCCTTCTGGGCGCTGATGGTCGTGGTGACGTTCAAGTACGTCTTTTTCCTGATGCGCGCCGACAACAAGGGCGAAGGCGGCACCCTGTCGCTGATGGCCCTGGCCCAGTTCGCGGTCGGCCGGCGCAGCGCCTGGATCTTCATCCTGGGCGTCTGCGGCGCGGCCCTGTTCTACGGCGACGGCATCATCACGCCCGCCATTTCGGTGCTGTCGGCGGTCGAGGGCCTGCAGGACGCGCCGGGCATAGGCGGCGGGCTGGACCCGTTCATCGTGCCGATCTCGGCCGGCATCCTGATCGCCCTGTTCCTGGTGCAGTCGCGGGGCACGGCGGGCCTGGCCAAATTCTTCGGACCGATCACCGCCGTCTGGTTCCTGTCCCTGGGCGCGCTGGGCCTGGTGCACATCTTCGACGACATCTCGATCCTGCGCGCCCTGTCGCCCCACTACGGCGTCCAGCTGCTGCTCAACGACGGCTTCCTGGGCTTCGTCATCCTGGGCAGCGTCTTCCTGGCCGTCACCGGGGCCGAGGCGCTGTACGCCGACATGGGCCATTTCGGAAAGGCGCCGATCGCATGGGCTGGCTGGCCTTCGTCCTGCCGTGCCTGACGCTGAACTACCTGGGCCAGGGCGCCCTGATCCTGGACAATCCGGGCGCCTCGGAAAACCCGTTCTGGAACATGGTGCCGCAGGTCGCCTACTGGCCGATGCTGATCCTGGCCACGGCCGCGACCGTGATCGCCTCCCAGGCCGTCATCACCGGCGCCTTCTCGGTGACGCAACAGGCGGTGCAGCTGGGCCTTCTGCCGCGCATCGACATCCGCAACACGTCCGAGACCCAGGCCGGCCAGATCTTCGTGCCGGCGGTCAACAGCTTCCTGATGATCGGGGTGCTGGTGCTGCTGGTGGTGTTCCAGAGCTCGCACAACCTCACCGCCGCCTATGGCGTGGCGGTGACCGGCACCATGCTGGTCAACACCCTGATGGCCTATTTCGTCATCACCAAGGGCTGGAAGTGGCCGATGTGGGCGGTGGCGGGCACGCTGATCCCGTTCGCCTTCATCGACAGCGTCTTCCTGACGTCCAACCTGCTGAAGATCCCGGACGGCGCCTGGATGCCGCTGGTGCTGGGCGCGGCCCTGGTGGTGATCATGTGGACCTGGGTGCGCGGCACCCAGATCCTGACGGCCAAGACCCGCAAGGACAGCCTGCCGCTGACCGATCTGATCGAGATGCTCCAGGCCCGGCCGCCGCACCGCGCGCCCGGCACGGCCATCTTCCTGACCTCCGACCCCGAGGTCGCCCCGGTCGCCCTGATGCACAATCTCAAGCACAACAAGGTGCTGCACGAGAAGAACGTCATCCTGACCGTACGCACCGCCGAGCGGCCGCGCGTGCCGGAAAGGGAGCGCGTGCGGATGGAGCCGATCAACGACGACTTCAAGAAGCTGACCATCTCCTACGGCTTCATGGAGACGCCCAACGTCCCGCGCGCGCTGGGTCTGTGCCGCAAGCAGGGTCTGAAGTTCGACATCATGTCGACCAGCTTCTTCCTGGGGCGGCGTTCGCTGATCCCGTCGGCGCGCCAGGGCATGCCGTTGTGGCAGGACAAGCTGTTCATCTTCCTGATGCGCAACGCCGCCAATCCGACCGACTTCTTCCACATCCCGCCCGGCCGCGTGGTCGAGCTGGGCGCGCAGGTGGCGGTTTGAACGGCGGCGGAAGAAACTCCGACGCGCGCGGGCGGCGCATCGCGACCAAGGGCAGGCCGCGTCCGGCCTCGACCCAGGCCGCCGCCCCGTCGCAGGACGACATCGGGGTCGAGGCCCGCGTCGTCGCCGGCCTGCTGCTGAACGCCGCGCTGGAAAGGCGCAACGGCCTGGACGAGGCCCTGTCGCAACCGCCGGCGCGCGCGCTGGCGCCCGTCGACCGGGCCTTCGCCCGCGCCGTGGCCATGGCGGCCCTGCGCCGCCTGGGCGAGATCGACCAGATCCTGGACCGCCGCCTGGACAAGGCCCCGCCCGAGGCGGTCCGCACATTGCTGCGCATCGCCCTGGCCCAGACGCTGGTGCTGGAGACGCCCGCCTTCGCCGCCGTCTCGACGGCCGTGAAACTGGCCGAGCGCGACCCCAAGACCCGGCCCTACAAGAACCTGGTCAACGCCGTGCTGCGCGGCGTCGGCCGCGACGGCCCCGGCCTGACCACGGCCGAAAGCAACCTGCCCGACTGGATCGCCGCCCGCTGGAAGGCCGCCTACGGCGAGGCGACCCTGGCCGCCCTGGCCCTGGCGGGACGCGACGAGCCGCCCACCGACCTCAGCCTGAAGCCCGGCGTCGATCCGGCCGCCGTGGCCGAGGCCGTTGAGGGCGAGACCCTCTATTCGGGCGGGACGGGCGGCACGGTCCGCACCGGACGTCGCGGCGACGTGGCGACCTGGCCCGGTTTCGAGGACGGCGACTGGTGGGTGCAGGACGCCGCCGCCGCCGCGCCCGCCCGCCTCTTGGACGTCAAGGCCGGCGAGACGGCGCTGGACATGTGCGCCGCGCCCGGCGGCAAGACGCTGCAACTGGCCGCCGCCGGCGCCGACGTCGTCGCGCTGGACCGGTCGGCGCCGCGGCTGAAACGCCTGGCCCAGAACCTGGAGCGCACCGGCCTGACAGCCGAGGTGATCGCCGTCCCGGCCGAGGATTGGGACGATCCCCGCGCCTTCGACGCCGTCCTGCTGGACGCGCCGTGCACCGCCACCGGCACCTTCCGCCGGAATCCCGAGGTCCTGCGCGCCACCCGCCCCGCCGACGTGGCCAAGCTGGCCGACGTCCAGCACCGGCTGCTGGACGCCGCGGCCCAGCGGGTCAAGCCGGGCGGCCGCCTGGTCTATTGCACCTGCTCGCTGGAGCGCGAGGAGGGCGAGACCCAGGTGATCGCCTTCCTGCGCCGCAACCCGGCCTTCCGCACCGCTCCGGCCGACCCCGCCGCCGTGGGCGCCCCGCCCGAGGCCCTGACCCCCGAAGGCTGGCTTCGCATCCTGCCCTCGATGCAGGCCGAACGCGGCGGCCTGGACGGCTTCTTCGCCGCCAAGCTGGAACGGATCGGCTAGAGTCCTGGCGGGGCCGCCTTGCCCCCGCCTTCGTCCCGTCCTATCCGGGGGCATGGCCGCATCCCCCCTGATCTGTCCGTCCATTCTCGCCAGCGACTTCTCGCGCCTGGGCGACGAGGTCCGCGCCCTGGACGCCGCCGGCGCCGACTGGATCCACATCGACGTCATGGACGGCCATTTCGTGCCGAACCTGACGATGGGCCCGGACATCGTGAAGGCGATCCGGCCCTGCACGACCCGTCCCTTCGACGTTCACCTGATGGTGGCGCCGGTCGACAACTGGCTCGAGGCCTATCGCGACGCGGGGGCCGACATCCTGAGCGTCCATCCCGAGAGCGGCCCGCACCTGCACCGCACCCTGGGCCGCATCCGGCAGCTGGGCGCCAAGGCCGGGATCGTCTTCAACCCGGCCACCCCCCTGTCGATCCTGGAAGAGGTCGTCGACCTAGTGGACCTGGTGCTGATCATGTCGGTCAATCCCGGTTTCGGCGGGCAGAAGTTCATCGACGCCTCCCTGGCCAAGATCCAGCGCGCCCGCGCCATCCTGGACCGCGCCGGATCGGCCGCGCATCTCCAGGTCGACGGCGGCGTCACCGCCGCGAACGCCGCGGCCTGCGTCGACGCCGGGGCCGACGCCCTCGTGGCCGGCTCGTTCGTGTTCAAGGGCGACTATGCGACAAACATCGCCGCCCTGAAGGCCGTGCCGGAAGCGGCGTGAGCCCCCTCGGCCCCTTCGCCCCGCGCGGCTCGGACGGCGGCCCCGAGGTCGCCCCCGGCCATATTCCCGGCCTGGCCGGCGCCCCTGTCCGGACGCCGGTGCGCGCCGGCGACGTCCGGGCCGGTCCCGGCCTGTGGCCCGCCCTGGCCGGCCGGCTGGCGACCCGCCAGCTGTGGATCGAACTGTATGGCCTTCCCGGCTACAGCCTGACGCTGGGCGGGCGCAGGGCGACCGGCTTCGCGGCCACGCCGCGCGACTTCCGGCCGCTGGACCCGGAGATGGCGGCGACCCAGGCCAAGGCGATCCTGGGCGGCCGTTTCGTCCTGGGCGGGGCGGCGATGGAGGTCGACGCGCCCGCCGATCCCTGGAACCGGCCCAGCCCGTCGCGCGCCTTCGCCGTGGAGCTTCACGCCTTCGAATGGCTGCCGCCCCTGATGTCCCAGGGCGAGCGCGGCGCCCGGGAGGCGCTGCGGCTGGCGCTGGGATGGCAGGACGCCTTCGCCCGCTGGTCGCCGTTCGCCTGGGGGCCGGACATCCTGGCCCGGCGCGTCATCCGCCTGTCCTGCGCGGCGCGCAAGCTGGGCGCGGCGGCGACCGAGGCCGAGCGCCTGCGTCTGGCGGACAGTCTGGCGCGTCAGGGACGGCAACTGCTGCGTCCGCCCGGCGGCCTGGCCGAGCGGGCGAACAAGCTGACCGCCGCCGCCATCGCCGGCTGCGCCCTGGCCGGGCCGGTCGGCGCGGGCCTGCGCCGCCGCGCCCTGGGCGGACTGGAAAGCGCGCTGAAGGCCACGGTGCTGGAGGACGGGGGGCACGCGACCCGCAGTCCCGAGGCCGGCCTTGAGCTGCTGCTGGACCTGCTGACCCTGGACGACGCCCTGGCCCAGCTGTCGGAGCCGACGCCGGCGGCCGTGTCCGGCGCGGTCGCCCGGTTGACCGAGGGGCTTCATGTCCTGGTTCTGCCCGACGGGCGTCTGGCCGCCTTCCAGGGCGGCGGCCCTTCGACGACGGCGCGCGTCGCGGCGGCCCGCGCCCACGACGACACCGCCGATCCGCGACGCGAGGCCGAAAGCGGCGGCGCCGTGGGCGGCATGATCCGCATCGCCAGCCCCCTGCTGACCATCATGGCCGACGCCGCCAGCCCGGCGCGCGGCGCCTGGGGCGCCGGCGCCTGCGCCCAGCCGCTGGCGCTGGAGGTCTGTTGCGGCCGCGACCGGTTGTTCACCGGCTCGGGCTGGACCCCGGCGGCGGTCGACCGGCAGGCGCTGCGGCTGACGCCGGGCCATTCGACCCTGACCCTGGGCGAACGCTCGCTGAACGATCCGCTGGGCGGCTGGAAGGGCGAGCTGCTGGGGCCGCGCCTGGTCGGCCCGCCGATCCACGTCAACGCCGACCACCGCCAGGGGGACGGCGCGGTCTGGCTGGACCTGGAACACGACGGCTGGGCCGAGCTGTTCGGCCTGAACCATCAGCGCCGGCTGTATCTGGACCAGCGCCTGGACGAGCTTCGGGCCGAGGAACGGCTGTTCCCCACGCCGGGCCGCAAGGACGAGGTGCGCCAGATCGCGGCTCCCTACGCCATCCGCTTCCATCTGGAGCCGGGGGTGCAGGCCTCGCTGGCGCGCGACCGGCGCTCGATCCTGGTGCGCGGCGCCTCGGGCCGGGGCTGGTGGTTCCGGACGGACGGCCCCGACGTGGCCATCGAGCCCAGCGTGCACATCGACGCCGGGCTGACGCGCCGCTCGCTCCAGATTGTCGTGCGCGGCTCGGCCCGCACCGACAGCGAGAGCAAGATCCGCTGGAAACTGAGCCCGGCGGGCGCCAGCGAGCCGTCGTAACGCCCAGGTAGTGGCTATTGGGGTGCGGGCGCGCCGCCTGGAGCCAATCGAAACTGGATCGTCGTCTCGAAACGAGCGGGCGCAGTCCTGGCTTTCAGCTTCCCTTGCGACATCGCTTCAATGGCGGCCTCTCCGAAGCCGTATCCTTCGGGTTGTTCGGACACCACCCGGCAATCCGAGACCGATCCGTCGGCCTCGGCCAGACAGTTGATCCGTGCGTAGCCGCGCTCTCCCGTCGTCGCACAACCGACAAGGACGAAGCAGGTTGCCAGGGTCGCGATCATCCCGATCCGCATCTTTTCCTCCGTCACCCAAGGGTTGCGTTGGGGAATTAGGAGCCAGACAGGCCGTGGCGTCAATATGGAGCAGCCCGCCCCGCGGAGCCTGACATTTGGCGGGGGAGGGTGACGTGAGGACCGTTTGGCGTTAGACGCCCCGCCATCCTCCCCCCAGCCTTTACGGACGCCGCCATGCCCGCCGCTCCCGACTTCCCGCCCGCCCCGGACGCGATCAAGCCCGTCCGCGCCCTGATCTCGCTTTCGGACAAGGCGGGACTGGAGGATGCGGCCCGAACCCTGGCCGGCCTGGGCGTCGAACTGGTCTCGACCGGCGGCACCAAGGCGGCCATCGAGAAACTGGGCCTGCCGGTCAAGGACGTGGCCGACCTGACGGGTTTCCCCGAGATGATGGACGGGCGGGTCAAGACGCTGCACCCGGTCGTGCACGGCGGCCTGCTGGGCGTGCGCAACGCCCCGACCCACGCCGAGGCGATGACCCAGCACGGCATCGGCCCCATCGACATCGTCTGGATCGACCTCTACCCGTTCGAGAAGACCGTCGAGGACGGCGGCGGCTTCGAGGCGGCCATCGAGAACATCGACATCGGCGGCCCGGCCATGATCCGTTCCGGCTCCAAGAACCACGGCCACGTCGCCGTGGCGGTGGACGGCGAGAGCATCGGCCTGATCCTTCAGGCGCTGAAGACCGACGGCGCGACGACCCTGGCCTTGCGCAAACGCCTGGCCGCCCGCGCCTTCGCCCGCACCGCCGCCTATGACGCCGCCGTCTCGACCTGGTTCGCCGGCCAGCTGGAAGACGCCGCCCCGGCCCGCAAGTCCATCGCCGGAACCCTGGCCCAGACCCTGCGCTACGGCGAGAACCCGCACCAGACCGGCGCCTTCTACCGCACCGGCGAGCGCCGTCCCGGCGTGGCCTACGCCGAACAGGTCCAGGGCAAGGAGCTGGGCTACAACAACATCGCCGACGCCGACGCCGCCTATGAGCTGGTGGCCGAGTTCGAGGCCCCCGCCTGCGTCATCGTCAAACACGCCAACCCCTGCGGCGTCGCGGTCGGGAACACCCTGTCGGAAGCCTATGCCCGCGCGCTGGAATGCGACGCCGTGTCGGCCTTCGGCGGCGTGATCGCGGTCAACCGGCCGCTGAACGGCGACGACGCGCGCGCCATCACCGGCATCTTCACCGAGGTCGTCATCGCCCCCGGCGCCGACGACGAGGCCAAGGCCGTCTTCGCCGCCAAGAAGAACCTGCGCCTGCTGATCACCGATGGCCTGCCCGACCCGCACGGCGCGGGCGAAGTGTTCCGTTCGGTCGCCGGCGGCTTCCTGGTTCAGTCGCGCGACCGTTCGCTGATCAAGCCCGAAGACCTGAAGATCGTCACCCGGCGCCAGCCGACGCCGACCGAGATCCAGGACATGCTGTTCGCCTTCACCGTGGCCAAGCACGTGAAGTCCAACGCCATCGTCTACGCCAAGGACGGCCAGACGGCGGGCATCGGCGCCGGCCAGATGAACCGCCGCGACAGCGCCCGCATCGCCGCAATCCGCGCCAAGGAGGCGGGCGAGGCCAAGGGCCTGGCCCATTCGCTGGCGGAAGGTTCGGCCTGCGCGTCCGAAGCCTTCTTCCCCTTCGCCGACGGCCTGCTGGAAGCGGTCGCGGCCGGCGCCACGGCGGTGATCCAGCCCGGCGGCTCGATCCGCGACGAAGAGGTCATCGCCGCCGCCGACGAGCGGAACATCGCCATGGCCTTCACCGGCGTGCGGGTCTTCCGGCACTAGGGACCGCCACGCGCCGGCTTCAGTCCTCGATGACGACCTTTTCCGCCGTGCCGCCTTCGCGCCAATAGCCGGCGGCCTTCATCGCCCTGGGGTCGAACCCCAGGGCCACGACCCGGGCGCGCAGCGTCCGCGCCACCTGGGCCTCGGCCGCGATCCAGACGTAGGCGTCGCGGCGATCGACGTCCGTCAGGGCCTGCTCCACCGCCTGGGCCAGGGGCGTCGCGTCGCTGCGCGCGGCCTCGCCGCGGTCGACCCAGGCCACCGACAGGGCGGCGGGACTGGTCAAGGCCAGGCGCTCGGACGGGTCCTTCACGGCGACGACCACCGTGGCGCGGGCCTCGGCGGGCAGTTCCTCCAGCCGCCGCGCGCGATGGCGGGCAGGGCGGTTTCGTCGCCGATCAGCACATGGTCGGCGAAGGCCGTCGGAACCAGGGTGGAGCCGCGCGGTCCGCTGACGCCCAGCTGGACGCCGGGCGCGGCCGTCATGGCCCACTCGGTGGCCGGGCCGCCGTGGCCGGTCACGAAGTCGAGCGTCAGACGCCGCGTCGCCGGGTCGTAGGCGCGCGGGGTGTAGTCCCGCGCCGCCGGCCTCGGCTCGGGAAAGACCGGACCGTCCGGCCCCAAGGTCGGCATGACCGGCGCCTCGCCCGGCCGGGGCGGAAAGACCTTCACATGGTCGTCGAAGCCGGGCGAGACGAAGCCCTCCAGGTCGTCGCCGGTCAGGACGATGCGGCGGTAGGTCGGGGTCAGGTCCTCGACCGACACGACGCTCAGGGTGCGGAACTTCAGTTCGTGCCGCACCCGGCGGGGAATGCGAAGGCTCTCGCTCATGCCTTTTCCACCCCGTCGGCCGCCGCGTTCAGGATGTCGGCGACCGCCTTCACCTGCGCCTCGGTCAGAGCCGTTTCGCCGGTCAGCCGGGCGTGGACGGTCGCGCGCAACCGGCCGATGGCGTCCTGGATCGCTTCCGGCCGCCGGACGTGGGCGGCGAACTTGTCCATCCGCGCCTGGACGGCGGCCACGGCCTCGGCGTTCTCGGCCAGAAGGGCGCGGCCGGTCTCGGTGATCGCATACAGCTTCTTTCCGCCTTGGGCCGACGCCTCCAGCGCGCCCATCTCCTCCAGCAGGGTCAGGGTCGGATAGATGACGCCGGGGCTGGGAGAATAGGCGCCGCCCAGCCGGGTCTCCACGGCCTTGATCAGTTCATAGCCGTGGCTGGGTTCGTGGTCGGGCTTTTCCGCGATCAGCGACAGCAGCAGCCAGCGCAGGCTGCCGTGATCGAACAGCCGTCCGCCGCCGCGCCGGCCGTGGCCGCGGCCCATGCCCTCGCCGCGGTCCAGGCCCCGTCCGGGGCCGCCGCGCATTCCGCGCCCGCGACCGAAGACGCCGTGTTTGTCGCCGCATCCCTCGCGACGATGATGGTGATGGAAGATCCCCTTGGATCGCATTCCGATTTCCTTTTCGATATATCTATTCACGAGCGCTTAGATATATCGAATTGAGGAAGTGTCAAGAGCGCTGGCGTTCAGGCGCCAAGGCGGGCGACAGTGGCGGCATGGATGATCTGAACCAGCGCTGGGCCCGGCTTGAGCCGCACATGGTCGTGACGGGGCCGGACGACGACCGCCCGCGCCCGGCGGTGCTGTTGTTCCACGGCTGCGGCGGGCTTCGCGACCATCTGCCCCGCTACGCCCAGGCGGCGGCCGAGGCGGGTTGGCGGGCCTTCGTCGTCGATTCCTACGCCCCGCGCGGCTGGGGCCGGGCCTTCACCCTGACCGCCGTCTGCACCGGCCTGGCCCTGCGGGGGTACGAGCGGGCGGGCGATGTCCTGGCCGCGATCCGGGGCGTTTCCGCCCGGCCGGACGTGGACGCGGATCGCCTGGCCCTGGCGGGCTGGAGCCACGGCGGCTGGTCGATCATGGAGATGATGAGCGCCGATCCCGCGCCGAACGCCCTGGGCGTCAGCGACCCCGGCGCGGCCGATCTGTCGGGGGTGAAGGCGGTCTGGCTGGCCTATCCCTATGTCGGGCCCTTCGCCTTCAACAAGCTGAAGCCGTGGCGGCGTTGTCCCAAGGTCCTGGCCGTCACCTGCCGCCGCGATCACCTGACCACCGTCCGCAACGCCGAACAGGTCAACGCCATGATCCGCAACTGCGGCGCCGAGGTCGAAAGCTGGATCGCCGAGGGCACCCACGCCTTCGACGAACCCACCAACAACGGCCCGATGCGCCACGACCCGGCCCTGGCCGAGGAGGCCCTGCGCCGCTTCCGCGCCTTCCTGGAGGACGCCGCGCCCCACGGCTGAAAAGATTTCCGACCTTCCGTCTTGACGCGCGGCCCATCACGTAACAATTGCAGTTACATGAAGCGCGACTCCCGCCTGTCCAACATCCTGCACGCCCTGCTGCACATGGCCGAGCATCAGGCGCGGACGGGCTCGCCCATGACCTCGGACCAGCTGGCGGTCTGCCTGTCCACCAATCCGGTGGTGGTGCGCCGGACCATGGCGGGCCTGCGGGACCAGGGGCTGGTCGCCTCGGAAAAGGGACACGGCGGCGGCTGGCGTCTGGCCCGGCCGCTGGACCAGGTCACCCTGGGCCAGGTGCACGCGGCCCTGGGGGGAACCGGCCTGATCCCCGACGCCCCGCCGGTCGAGGCCCAGGGCTGCCTGGTCGAAGCCGCGGTCAACGAGGCCCTGTCCGACACCTACGCCGCCGCCCGCGCCCTGCTGGTCGCGCGGCTGGACTCCATCACCCTGGCCGATCTGGCGGCGGACTTCTCGCGCCGGATGGCGGCGCATCCTGCCAAGGACCCCCTTCATGCCCACCTTCGAAAATCCCATGCCTCATGACGCCGTGATCATCGGCGGCTCCTATGCGGGCCTGTCCGCCGCCATGCAGCTGGTCCGCGCGCGCCGCCGGGTGCTGCTCATCGACGACGGCCGGCCGCGCAACCGCTTCGCCGCCCGCGC
Organism: Brevundimonas albigilva; assembly: GCF_023503965.1. Classification (GTDB taxonomy): domain Bacteria; phylum Pseudomonadota; class Alphaproteobacteria; order Caulobacterales; family Caulobacteraceae; genus Brevundimonas; species Brevundimonas albigilva. The sequence goes on from NZ_CP097298.1 coordinate 1,975,651, forward strand.
CCACGGCGTCCTGGCCAACGACGGCCGGCCGGGAGCCGAGATCGCGGCGGCCGCCCGCGCCCAGGTCGCCGCCTATCCCACCGCCGCCTTCCGCATGGCCGAGGCGGTGGCGGTCGATCGGATCGAGGGCGGCTTCTCGGTCGCCTTCGCCGACGGAACGCGGACCCAGGGCCGGCGCCTGCTGCTGTCGCATGGCGTTGAGGACGTCCTGGCCGACATCCCCGGCGTCCGGGAACGCTGGGGCCGCACCGCCCTCCACTGCCCCTGGTGCCACGGCTATGAGATCGGCGGCGGCCCCATCGGCGTGCTGGGACGGGGCGAACACGCGGTCCAGTATGCGGCGACGGTGGCCGAATGGGGGGACGTCACCCTGTTCATGGGCCTGGACCAGCCTGTCGCCCGAGGACGCCCACCTGCTGTATCGCCGGGGCGTGACGATCGAACCGACGCCGATCGAACGGCTGGAGGGCGAGACCCCGACCCTGACCGGCGCGCGTCTGGCGGACGGGCGCTTCATCCCGCTGAAGGCCATCTTCGTCGGCGCCAGCGTGCGCGTCGCCAGCCCCTTCGCCGACAGCCTGGGCTGCGAGATGGTCGACACGCCGATGGGCCGCGTCGTCAAGGTGGACGCCATGCAGCAGACGACCCAGCCGGGCGTCTTCGCCGCCGGCGACCTGGCCCGCGCCGCCTCCAACATCACCCTGGCGACCTCGGACGGCATGACGGCCGCCCACGCCCTGTTCCGCTCGCTGGTGGAGGAGGAGACGGCGCCCGCCGCCTAACCCAGCGTCGCCTGGACCGTGATCGTCGCCCGGACCGAATGGGCCATTTCGCAATGCTCGTGCGCCGCGTGATGCAGGGCGTCCAGCTCGGCCTGGTCGGGCTGGCGGCCGGTGAAGGTGGTGACGGGGCGCAGGGTCACGCGGGCCAGATAGCGCCTGCCCGCCTCGTCCTTGTCCAGCTCGCCGGACGCCTCGTCGCGATAGGAATCCAGCGTCAGCCGGGCGTTGGCGGCGAGGCCAGGAACCACAGCATGTGGCAGCTGGACAGGGAGGCGATCATCGCCTCCTCCGGATCGACCGCCGTGGCGTCGGACATCGGCAGGGGCACGCTGGCCGGGGCGGAAGACCCGCGCACGACCGCCCCGCCGTCGAAGGTCCAGATGTGGGCGCGGCTGTAGCGCTTGTCGACGAAGGGCTGGTCGCCCCGCGTCCACTCGATGATCGCCCCGTGCGCGCTCATGCCTCGTCTCCTTCAGCTTCGGCCAGGACGGTATAGGTCATCCGCGCACGAACCTCGAAGCCCAGGCCGCGATAGAAGGCGATGGTGGCGTCGTGGTCGGCGAAGGCGTGCAGGAAGGCCGCCTCGCCCGCGGCCAGGATCTCCCCGACCACCGCCCGCGACAGCGCCGCCGCATAGCCCCGGCCGCGATGGTCGGGATGGGTGCAGACGCCGCTCAGCTCGGTGAAGCCGTCGACCCTGAGGCGCCGCCCGGCCATGGCGATCAGTTCGCCGTCGCGCTTCACGCCGATGAACGGCCCCAGCCGGTGCGTCGCCGACCGGAACGGCCCGCACCGCGTCAGCGTCGCCAGGGCCAGCATAGCCGGCGCGTCGGCCTCGGTCAGGGGCGCGAAGGCGACCTCGGGCCCGCCGGCGGTCAGGGCCGTCGCCGTCATCTGCACCAGGGCGATCCGGCGGTCGACGGCCACCTCGGGCAGGACGTCGACCATCGGCCCGTCCTCGCGCTCGACCAGGCCCGCGCCGGGATGGCGCCGCGCCAGCGCGGTCAGCGCCGCCCGCGCCTTGGCCGAGGCGTCGGCGGCGGCCAGGAACACCCCGACCTCCGGATCGATCCGCACCGCGGACGCATCGGACTCCGGCGTCGCAAACGCCGCCAGCCGCGTCGTCAGGGCGTTGAACACGGCGCGGTCGAGAGGATGGCTCATGGCCGCCGATCTAGGCGTCGGCGAGCGAAAGCGGAATGGCCCGTCGCTACGTCGCGTCCGGAATCCGCCGCCCCTGCCTCCGTCATCCTCGGGCTTGACCCGAGGATCAGACGCGCCGTCGCTCATCCAGCGGGGTCGACCTTCATCGCATGGGCGCGCTTACAGTCCGGCCCTCGGGTCAAGCCCGAAGGGTGACGGCGGTGTAAGGACTTACGCCCGCCAGAAGCCGACGATCTTCTTGGTCTCGGCCACCACGGGCTCGGCGATGGCGGCGGCGCGCTCGGCCCCGTCCTTCAGCACGCGGTCGATTTCGGCCGGGTCGTCCATCAGCCGGCGCATCTCGGCCGTCACGGGCGCCAGGGATTCGACCGCCAGGTCCGCCAGCGCCGGCTTGAAGGCGCCGAAGCCCTGGCCGCCGAACTGGGCGATCACCTGCTCGCGGGTCTGGCCCGACAGGGCGGCGTAGATGGCGACCAGGTTCTTGGCCTCGGCCCGGTCGGCCAGGCCGTCCAGCGTCTCCGGCAGCGGCTCCGGGTCGGTCTTGGCCTTCCTGATCTTGGCCGCGATCGCATCGGCGTCGTCGGTCAGGTTGATGCGGCTGTTGTCCGACGGATCGGACTTGGACATCTTGGCCGCCCCGTCGCGCAGGCTCATCACCCGCGTCGCCGGCCCCTGGATCAGCGGCTCGGGCAGGGGGAAGAAGCCCGGCGCGTCGAAGTCGGCGTTGAACTTCTGGGCGATGTCGCGGGTCAGTTCCAGATGCTGCTTCTGGTCCTCGCCGACCGGCACCTCGGTGGCCTTGTACAGCAGGATGTCGGCCGCCTGCAGCACCGGATAGGTGTACAGGCCGACCGAGGCGCGCTCCTTGTGCTTGCCCGACTTCTCCTTGAACTGGGTCATCCGGTCCAGCCAGCCCAGGCGCGCCACGCAGTTGAAGATCCAGCCAGTTCGGCGTGGGCGGGCACGGCCGACTGCGGAAAGATGGTCGCGGTCTTGGGGTCCAGGCCCGAGGCCAGGTAGGCGGCGGCGATCTCGCGCGTCTGGGCGGCCAGCTTGGCCGGGTCCTGCCACACGGTGATGGCGTGCATGTCGGCGACGAAGACCAGGACGGGCGCGCCCTGGTCCTGCAGTTCGACGAAGCGCTTCAGCGCGCCGAGGTAGTTGCCCAGGTGCAGGGCGCCGGAGGCCTGGATGCCGGACAGGATGCGGCGCGGGCCGGTATAGGGGGCCGGGGTTTGATCGGTCATGGTTCGGGTCTCGAAAGGTCGGGGTCAGGCGTGACGAAGCGGGCGGCGGTCAGCCGCGCCATCGCCATCCGGAAGGGAAGCCCGAAATCGTCATGGCCCCGCGCTTATCGTCTCCCCGCCGGTCAGTCCAGACCGGAGACGGGGCCCGCGCCCGGCTCGCGCCTCAAGGTCGCCTTCAGTTCCGACAGGGTCACGGCCCGGAACAGCAGCAGGCACAGCCCATAGGCGCCCGCCCCGACGGCGCAGACGACCAGGACCGCGATCTCCTTGGCCAGGAACAGCCGGCTCAGCGTCGGATAGGCGAGGCTGGCGGCGAACAGCAGTCCGGCCATCACCGCGCTGGCGGCGACGATGCGCGACAGGCGCGACACGAAGGCCGGGGAGGGGCGCCAGCTGTCCTCGCGGATCAGCGTCCCGGCCAAGAGGGCGACATTGACCCAGGCGGAGACGCTGGTGGCGATGGCCAGGCCCAGCACCCCGTCCCAGCCGCGCGATCCGAACCAGAAGAACAGGGCCGAGCCCAGCGTCACCGTCAGGATCACCGAGATCACCGCGAAGATCATCGGCCGGCGCGTGTCCTCGCGCGCGAAGAAGGGCGGGGTCAGCACCTTGACCAGCACGAAGGCCGGCACGCCCCAGGCGAACTGGCGCAGCACGTCGGCGGTGCGCGCCGCATCGGCCGAGGTGAAGGCCGCGCGCGTCACCGTGGCGTCGATGATGAAGAAGGGAATGACGAACAGCGCCACCCCGGCCGGCAGGGCGAAGGCCAGCGCCAGCCCAAGCCCGTCGTCCATCGTCCGGCGGCCGCCCGCGTGGTCGCCGGAAACGAAGGCCCGCGTCAGGCGCGGCACCAAGGCCAGGCCCAGCGCCACCCCCACTAGCCCCAGCGGCAGCTGGTACAGGCGGTCGGCGTTGTACAGCACCGAGCGCGCCCCCTCGTTCGATCCGGCCAGGAACTGGCTGACCAGGGAGTTGATCTGGAAGGCGCCGCCCGCCAGCACGCCCGGCACGGCCAGGGCCAGGGTCCGCCTGACCCCCGCCGTCAGGCGCGGCCACGACAGGCGGATCGTCACCCCCAGCCGCCGCACGCCCCACCACAGCAGGCCCGCCTGGACGACGCCCGAGACCGTCACCGCCGCGCTGACCGCCATCAGGGTCTCCGGCTGGCTCATGGGAACGAAACTGGGCGCCATCAGCGGGACCAGGGTGCACAGGTTCAGGAACACCGGCACGCCCGCGGACAGGGCGAACCGCCCGCCGGTGTTCAGCACCCCCGACAGCAGCGAGGCGATGGTCATGCAGGCCAGATAGGGCATGGTCAGCTGCGCCGCCGTGACCGCCGCCCGCATCACGCCGGCGTCGTCGCGCCAGGCCGACAGCAGCCACGGCATGATCCACGGCATGGCGACCTGCAGCAGGATGCAGAAGCCGGCGACCACGGCGAAGATGAAGCTCAGCGCCTCGGACGCGGTGACGGCCGCCGCCGCCTCGCCCTCGCGCGCGCGGACCCCGCCGTAGATGGGCACGAAGGCCTGGGCGAAGGCGCCCTCCGCGAACAACCGCCGGAACATGTTGGGCAGCATCAGGGCGGTGGTGAAGGCGTCCATCATCGGCCCCTGGCCGAAGCGCGCCGACAGGAACAGGTCGCGGGCGAAGCCCAGCACGCGGCTGCCCAGGGTGAGCGTGGCCTGGACCAGGGTGTTGCGGGCGAGACTCATGCGGATTCCAGCGACTGACAGGCCCGCTTAGCGCGCCTCGGTCTTCGACGATACGGGCTTGCGCGCCCGACGGCCCAGTTCGGAGACGTCGCGGGCGCTGGCGCGGGCGGCGACCACCTTGCGGCCGGCCGGCGCGGGCGCGCGGCTGTCCAGCACCGCCTCCAGGGCGTCGCGCAGGTCTTGCGCCACCGCCTCGGAGCCGATCTTGCGGCCCTTCCGGTCCACCACATAGAAGCTGTCGACCGCCCGTTCGCCGAAGCTGGCCACGTGGGCCGATCGGATGTTCAGCCCCTGGTCGCTGAAGACGCGCGACAGGGCGGCCAACAGGCCCGGCCGATCGGCGCCGGAGACCTCGACCACGGTCGCCGCCTCGCTGGCGTGGTGGTCGATCATCACCACGGGCCGCACCTCGAATGCGGCCTTGCGGGCGTTGGCGGCGGGCTCGGGCGCCTTGCCGATGCGCCCTTCGCCGCGCGCCGCCCGCTCCAGCGCCTCCAGCAGGGTCTTCAGCCGCCGGGGCTCGGCCTGGCCGTAGGGCAAGCCCGCCCCGTCCTGCACCCGGAACACGTCCAGCACGATCCCTTCGGAGGTCGCCACCCGCGCATCGACGATGTCGGCGCCCAGGGCGGCCATGGTCTGGGCCAGGTCGGCGAACAGGCCCGGCCGGTCGGCGGCGGCGATGGAGATCTGGGTCGTCTGCACCGGCAGGCCCTCGACCGCGGGGGTCGGCTGGGCCTCGGCCGCCGCGCCCGCCTCGCGCGCCCGGGCCACCAGGGCCGGATGGTCGCCCAGCGGGTCCTCGCGCGCCACGTCCTCGCCCCGGAACAGGGCGGCGACCTGGTTGTAGAGGGTCCGCATCAGCTGGCCCTTCCAGCCGTTCCACACGCCCGGACCCACGGCGCGGATGTCGGCCACCGTCAGCACCAGCAGCATCCGCAGCCGCTCGGGATCGCCGACCAGCTCGGCGAAGGCGCGCACCGTCGCCGGGTCCGACACGTCACGCTTCTGGGCGTAGTCGGACAGCGCCAGGTGGCTGCGAACCAGCCACACCACCAGTTCGATCCGACGCGGGTCGACGCCCAGCCGTTCGCACGCCCGGCGCGCGGCGATGGCGCCGTCCTCCAGCTGGCCGCGCTCGCCGCCCTTGCCGACGTCGTGCAGCAGCATCCCCAGCATCAGGGCTTCCATGTCGTCGATCAGGTGGACGATCTCGGACGCCATCGGATGGTCGGCCTTCAGCTTGCCGCGCGCGATGTCGTTGATGACGCCGATGGCCTGCAGCGTGTGCTCGTCCACCGTATAGGCGTGATACATGTTGAACTGGGTCTGGCCGACGATCCGCCCCCATTCGGGCAGGAACCGGCCCAGCAGGCCCGTCTCGTTCATCAGCGTCAGGGTGCGATAGGGCCGCTGCCCATGCGCCAGTATGTCCAGGAAGGCCCGCGTCGCCGCCGGGTCGCGCCGCAGCTTCGGCGTCACCAGCGACAGCGAGCGCGTCACCGCCGAATAGGCGTCCGGATGCAGGTCCAGGTCGTGCTTGTCGGCCTGGACGAACAGGGTCAGCAGCTTGACCGGATCGGCCTGGAACACCTCTGGCCCGTCGACCGACAGCCGCCCTTGGTCGATGGACAGACCCGGCACGTCCAGGCGTCGCCGGTTGGGCCGGAACGGGCTCATCAGACGCGACAGGCCCGACGCCGTCTTCTGGTGGCGGGCCTCCAGCTTGGCCGACATGGCGCGAGTCAGGGCGCCGACGTCGCGCGCCACCAGGAAGTAGCGGCGCATGAACCGCTCCACCGCCGGCTCGTCGCCGCGCCCGCGCCAGCCCATGCGCCGCGCCACCTCGGGCTGCAGGTCGAAGGTCAGCTTCTCTTCCGCCCGCCCGGCGATCAGATGCATGTGGATGCGCACCCGCCACAGGAAGTCGAACGCCTCGTCCGAGGTGCGCCGCTCGCGCGCGGTGAACAGTTCGTCCATCACCGTCGCGCCCAGCCGACTGTCGGGCGCCAGGGAGCGGGCGATCCAGAACAGGCTGTTCAGGTCGCGCAGGCCCCCCTTGCCGTCCTTGACGTTGGGCTCGACCTTGTAGCGGATGGCCCCGGCCTTCTCGTGGCGCAGGTCGCGTTCCTCCAGCTTGGCGGCGATGAAGGGGCGCGGATCGGACTTCTCGACCATGTCGCGGAACCGCCGGATCATCAGCTCGGCCAGTCCTTCGTCCCCGGCCAGGAAGCGCGCCTCCAGCAGGGTGGTCCGCACCGTCATGTCGGTCTTGGCCAGGGTCAGGCATTCATCGACCGACCGCGCCGAGGGCCCGACCTTGGCCCCCAGGTCCCACAGGACGTAGAGGACGAACTCGACCACCTTCTCGCCGCGCGGCGTGGCCTTGCCTGGCCGCAGGAACAGAAGGTCCAGATCGGAGTAGGGCGCCAGGACCCGCCGCCCGTAGCCGCCCACCGCCACCAGGGCCAGCCGCTCGCTCTCGACCGGCGACACCGGCCACAGCGTCTCGGTCGCCACGGCCCACAGGGCGATCAGCATCTCGTCGGCGGCGGCGGCGTACAGGCGCGCCACGTCCCGCCCGTTCATCCCCGCCTCCAGCTTGCGCTCGGCCCGCGCCCGCGCGGCGTCGTAGCCTTCCTTCAGCACCGCGGCCACGGCGGCGCGCGGATCGGCGGCGCGCGCGGCCTCAAGCAGGCGGTCGTCCAGCGGCGGCGGCGCGGCGGTCATGCGCGGATCATAGGGGGCGGTCAGGACCTGTCGCGTCCCACGCCGAGCCGCCGCCTCATCCGATGTGGTCCGCCGGCACGTCCAGCACCTCGGCCAGGCGTCGCAGCGTTTCGGGGCCGCCGGTCTTGTGCCCCCGCTCGATCTCCGACAGGTAGCCCTGGCCGATGGTCGCGGCCTCGGCCAGCGCCTGCTGGGTCCAGCCGCGATGTTTGCGCCAGGCCGTCAGCCGCGAAGCGCCCTTCAGGATCAGCGTCGAGACCTCGACCGGCAGGCGTTCGTCCACGCCGGCTTCGAGATCGGCCATGGCCGCGTCGAAGGCGGCGATATCGGCCTCGTCCTCGTCCTGGTCGAGACCGGCCGTCAGCGCCTCGTATTCGGCGCGGGGCAGGATGACCAGCTCCTCGCCGGCGGGCGTGGTGATGTGTTGCGCGTGAAGGGGACGATTCATCTGTAGGTTCCGGTCTGGCGTGGTCCGATATGGATGGCCAGGATGGTGGTCATGTCCTCGGTGAGGATCACCCGATAGCGCCCGACCCTGAGCCGAAAGCCGAGCCGTCCGTTGAGCGCCTTGACGTCGCCGCGCCCGTGCATCGCATAGGCGTCCAGGGCGGCAGAGATCGTCGCCCGGGCCGACGCGGGCAAGGCGTCGAACTGTCTGGCCGCACTGTTGGTCAGGACGATGGTTTTCACGCTCAGATTATCACCAATTTATCGCGATGAAGCGAGAGATATTATCTCAATTGCGCAAAATGCGGCGGCGCGGCGGCTGTCGTGCTAAAGGCGCGCCGGTGAGCGAACGCCTCAAGACCTTCATCCGCCAGCGGGCCGCCGAGCTGGGCTTCGACGTGTGCCGCTTCGCCTCGGCGACCGACGCCTGGCCGGCGGGCGACCGGCTGCGTCATTTCGTGGACGAGGGCCGCCATGGCGACATGGGCTGGATGGAGACGACGGTGGACCGCCGCGCCCACCCCACCGCCATGTGGGACGAGGCCCGAACCGCCATCGTCCTGGGCATGAACTACGGTCCGGACCAGAACCCGCTGGACCAGCTGGCCGACCGTTCGGCGGGCTACATCTCGGTCTATGCGCGCGGCGACGACTATCACGAGGTCATCAAGGGGCGGCTCAAGACGCTGGCGGGCCAGATCGCCGCGCGCAACGGCCAGGACATCAAGGTCTTCGTCGACACCGCGCCCCTGATGGAAAAGCCGCTGGCCCAGCGCGCCGGCCTGGGCTGGCAGGGCAAGCACACCAATCTGCTCAGCCGCACCCACGGCAACTGGCTGTTCCTGGGGACGATCCTGACCGCCGCCGAGATCGCGCCGGACGCGGCCGAGACCGAGCATTGCGGCCGCTGCACCGCCTGTCTGGACGCGTGCCCGACCAACGCCTTTCCCGCGCCGTTCCAGTTGGACGCCCGGCGCTGCCTGTCCTACCTCACCATCGAATATGGCGGGCCCTGGCCGGTGGAGTTCCGTCTGGCCACGGGCTCGCGCCTCTATGGCTGCGACGACTGCCTGGCCGCCTGTCCGTGGAACAAGTTCGCCCAGGAAGCGCGCGAAATGCGGCTCCAGCCGCGCCCGACGCTCCAGGCGCCGCTTCTGGCCGACCTGGCGGCGCTGGACGATGCGGCCTTTCGCGCCCTGTTCGCCAAGAGCCCGGTCAAGCGCATCGGCCGCGACCGCTTCATGCGCAATGTCCTCTACGCCATCGGCAATTCGGATGATCCGGCGCTGATCGCCCCGGCGCGCGCCCTGCTGGACGATCCGGCGCCCCTGGTGCGGGGGGCCGCCGTCTGGGCCCTGTCGCGGCTGATGGCCCCCGACGCCTTCGCCGCCTTGCGGGCGACAAGGTCGGAGCTCGATCCCGATGTCCGGGCCGAGTGGGACCGCGCCGCCTGAGTTCCTTCCTCAACAGGGGGCCTGAAGCCTCAGCCCATCGCCGTCGCGCCGCCGCCGATGGGCCCGCCGCCGGGCGCCTTGGCCACGTCCAGCAGCTTCAGCCGGAAGATCAGCACGGCGTTGGGCGGGATGGCGGGCGGCCCGCCGCGTTCGCCATAGCCCAGCTCGGGCGGCACATAGAGGATCCACTCGTCGCCGACGCGCATCTTCTGCAGCGCCTCGGTCCAGCCGGGCACGACCGTCTCGGGCGTGAAGATGGCCGGCGCGCCCCGCGCGAAGGAGCTGTCGAACACCGCGCCGTCGACCAGCTTGCCCTCGTATTCGACCTTGACCAGATCGTTGCGGTCGGGGCTTTCGCCGCCGGCGGGGCCGGACTGGACCACCTGATACTGCAGGCCGCTGGGCAGGGTCTGGACGCCGTCCTGGCGCGCGTTCTTCTGCATGAAGGCGGCGGCCTCGGCCTTGCCCGCCTCGGGGTCGATCACGGCCGGCTGGCCGCAGCCCGACAGCAGCAGGCCCGCGACGATGGCGGCCCTAGCCCATGCGAAGTTCATATCCCCGGTCCTTCAAGGCGTCGCCGATCTCGTCGGCGTGGGCGCTATCGCGCGTTTCGACCATGATGTCGAACTCGGCGCCCTTGGCCGGCACGTCCAGCGCCAGGCGGTTGTGGACCACGTCGATGATGTTGCCGCCCAGGCCCCCGATCACCGCCGCCATGGCCGACAGCATCCCCGGCCGGTCGTCGCCCAGGATGCGATAGACGATCAATCTCCGTTCACGGACCATCTCGCGGTTCAGCACCACGGCCAGCATCCGCGCGTCGATGTTGCCGCCGGTCAGTTCGATGCCCACCTTCATGCCCCTGAACCGATCGGGATTTCGCAGCAGGGCCGCCAGGCCGCCCGCGCCGGCGCCCTCGCACACCGTCTTCTCCATCGTCGCCATGAACGAGACCCCGCGCTCGAAATCGGCCTCGTCGACCACGAAGACCTCGTCGATCAGGCGATCCGCCAGGCCGAAGGGGATGTCGCCGACCGCCTTGATGGCGATGCCCTCGGCGATGGTCTGGCCGGTGCAGACCGGCGGCTGGCCGGCCCGCTTGGCGGTGAAGGACGGATAGCGCGCGGCTTCGACGCCGAACACCTTGATGTCCGGCCGGATCGCCTTGGCGGCGATGGCGCAGCCGGCGATCAGACCGCCCCCGCCGATGGGCACGATCAGCGCCTCCAGCTCCGGCGCGTCCTCCAGGAACTCCAGCGCGCACACGCCCTGGCCGGCCACGATCCCCTCGTCGTCGAAGGCCGAGACGAAGACATAGCCATTTTCGGCCTCCAGCCGCTTGGCCTCCTCGGTCGCCCCGGTGAAGTCCAGGCCGTGGATGACCACGGTCGCCCCGTGCTGGCGGGTGCCGTTGATCTTGGCGAAGGGCGTGCCCTCGGGCATGACGATGGTCACCGGCACGCCCAGCCGTCCGCCGTGATAGGCCAGGGCCTGGGCGTGATTGCCCGCGCTGGCCGCCACCACGCCTCGCCGGCGTTCGTCCTCGGTCAGCAGCAGCAGCCGGTTCAGCGCGCCGCGTTCCTTGAAGCTGCCGGTGAAGTGCAGATTGTCGAACTTGACCCAGACCTCGGCGCCGGTCAGCTGCGACAGCTTGCGCGAATACCGCGTGGGTGTGTGGTCGACCTGACCCGCGATTCGCGCGCGGGCGGCCTGAATATCGTCCAGGGTGACGGTCATCGCAGCGTTTCCATGTTCGCCTCGCCATGCGGGCGGGCGGATTTTGTCGCGTCTGTTTCGCGCGTTGCGGCCCCCGGGTCCAGAGCGGCGTCTTGACCGTGGAACCGCGGGGGCGGTCGTCGTGCGATACTGTCGCCAAGAACAAGCCCGCCCCGGAGGAAGCCCATGTCGATCCGTCCCCTCGTCCTTGCGGGCGCCGTCGCCGCCGCGCTCGCGGCCTGCGCCCCGGTTCCGGTACCGGGCGGCGCGGTCCAGCCGGCCGTCTTCCGCGCCGACGACTTCGCCTGGTCGCAGCGCGGCGGGCAGGGCGGAATCCAGGGGCGGATCGCCTACCGACAGGACGGCAAGGCCTACGATTGCGTCGCCTCGGCGGGCCTGACCCCCGACACGCCCTACACCCGTAACCGCTTCCGCACCCTGTACGGCTCGACCGAGCAGGCGGCGGTGCCGGCGGCGGTGGTCCGCGCGCGCGACGTGGGCGAGGCGGCGGCCGACTATCGCGCTTACGTCCGCTCCGAGCGGTGCGAGAACGGGCGTTTCTCGTTCGCCGGCCTGCCCGACGGCGGCTGGTTCTTGATCGTGCCGGTGCGGGCCCAGGGCGACGAAGGTCCGCTTGTCCTGATGCGCCACGTGGTCACGCGCGGCGGGCGGGTCGTCGACGTCACGCTCTGACGCCGCCGAACCCACGAAAGCCCGCGGTAACGCGGATCGCCATCTTCTCGTCGCAAGCGCCCGGCCTGATCGCGCGTTCGTCCGATCCGTGGGGAGGCGTTCATGTCCCAGCACAATATCAGCGGTTCCGAGGCCTTCAATCGCGGGCCCTCCGTCCACATCCGCCAATACCGGCCCGGCGGAATGCGCCGCCGCCGCGCGCGCACCGCCCTGATCTTCATCGCCGGCGCCGCAGCCATGCTGGTGGTCGGCCTGGCGGTCGCGGCGGCGATCTTCGGTCCCGCCCTGTCCAGCTGACGGGGCGCGCGACCCGCCTGGCGGTGGAAACCCGGACTTAAGGCCTTTGGCGCAGGATCGGCCGCATGGACATCCTGCCCTTCATCGCCCTGGCGCCCTTTCCGGTCCTGATGGTCGTCGGCGGCCTGCACGACCTGACGACCATGCGGATTCCCAACTGGATTTCGCTGGCCCTGCTGGCCGCCTTCCTTCCGGCCGCCCTGCTGCTGGGGCTGGCGCCGCTGGACATGGCCGCCCACCTCGGCGTGGGCGTCGCCGCCCTGCTGGCCGGCATGGCCCTGTTCGCCCTGAACTGGGTCGGCGGGGGCGACGCCAAGCTGCTGGCGGCCGCCTGTCTGTGGATGGGGCCGGCGGGCAGCCTGCCGTTCCTGTTGTCCAGCGCCATCGTCGGCGGCCTGTTCTGCCTGGCGCTGATCACCGCGCGCCGCACCATTCCCGCCTTCCCCGGCCTGCCCGCCTGGGCCGCGCGCCTGCTGGAGCCCAAGGGGGACGTGCCCTATGGCGTGGCCCTGGCCGGCGGGGCGCTGCTGGCCTTTCCCGCTTCGCCGCTGGTTGCGGCCTTCGTGGGCGGCTGACGGCGTCATCCGGCGCTTAGGACCGCATTAACCCGTCGCATCCATGATCGTTAACGCAGGGCGGAGAGCCGCGCCTGCCGGAGACCGTCAGGATGAAGCCTGCCCGTATAGCCGTGATCTGCATCGCCGCCGTTTCGGCCATCGGGCTGGCGCTGGTGGTGCGGGCCATGGGCTCTTCCTCGCATCAGCCCAGCCGCCCGGCCGTCGCCGCCGTCGAGACCCGGCCGATGACCCGCGTCCTGGTCGCCGCGAACGATCTGCAGCCCGGCAAGCGCCTGGGCGACGCCGACATGGCCTGGAAGGACTGGCCCTCCGACGAGGTCAATCCCGCCTTCATCGTCGACGGCCCGGCCAAGCCCCCGGCCGACGGCCGCGCGGCCGAGGCCGCCGCCAAGGTCGCCCGCGCCGCGACCGAGGCCACGACGGGCGGAACCAAGGGCGACTACGTCGGCTCCGTGGTCCGCGAGACCATCCTGAAGGGCGAACCCATCGTCGCGCGCAAGATCGTGCGCGCGGGCGACAGCGGCTATCTGGCCGCCTATCTGGAGCCCGGCATGCGGGCCATGGCCATCAGCGTCACGGTCGAGACCGCCGCCGGCGGCTTCATCCTGCCCGGCGACCGCGTGGACGTGGTCATGACCCGCGAGTTCCCGGCCCAGTCGGGCGGCGGCGGGACGCAGTATTCGACCTCCACCGTCATGCGGAACATCAAGGTGCTGGCCATCGACCAGACCACCCGCGCGGCCGACGACGAACAGGCCGTGGTGGGCGCCACCGCCACCCTGGAGGTCACGCCCGGCGACGCCGAGGCCCTGGCCCAGGCCAAGTCCGAGGGCGAGCTGTCCCTGATGCTGCGCTCCTACGCCGACACCGCCGGCCCGTCGGGCGCGGTGCGCGCCGCGGCCCGCGCCGACGCCCCCTCGGCCGTCCGCATCTATCGCGGCGGCGCGCCCGAAACGGTGGCCGTCCCATGAAAACCGCCATGCCCCGGACCCTGCTCACGGCCGTCTGCGCCGCCCTGATCGGCCTGGCGCCCGCCGCCGCCCCGATCGCCGCCGCGGCCCAGACCCGCGCCGCCGTCTCGACCGGCGCGGCGCCGCAGCTGATCAACCTGCCGCGCGGCACCTCCTTCGCGGTGGACCTGCCGGCCGACGCCCGCGACGTCATCGTCTCCAATCCGCAGGTGGCCGAGGCCATGCTGCATTCGCCGCGCCGCATCACCGTCATCGGCATCGCGCCGGGCGAGACGGACGCGGTCTTCCTGGACGGGGCGGGGCGCACCATCCTGGCCCTGCGCGTCCGCGTCGACGCCGGCGTCAGCGCGCTTCAGGACACCCTGACCCGGCTGGTGCCGGGCGGCCGCGTCCAGGCCGAGGCGATCAACGACAGCGTCATCCTGACCGGCTCGGTCGACAGCCCGGCCCAGTCCGAACAGGCCCAGCGCATCGCCCGCGCCTTCGTCTCGGCGCCCGAGAAGGTGCTGAACATGATCAGCGTCGCCGGCTCGGACCAGGTCACGATCAAGGCGCGCGTGATCGAGGTGCAGCGCTCGGCGGTCAAGCAGCTGGGGGACGTCAACGCCGTGCTGAACAGCGTCGGCGACGGCCTCAGCTTCGCCCAGAGCGCGACCTTCGGCGTCAGCGGCTCGCAACTGGGCGGCGGGGTGCTGGGCTACACCGACGTCAGCGGCGACGGCAACCGCCTGACCACCAACCTTCGGGCCTTCGAGCGCGCGGGCCTGCTGCGCACCCTGGCCGAGCCCAACGTCACCGCCGTCAACGGCGAGAGCGGCGAATTCCTGGCCGGCGGCGAATTCCCCGTGCCGGTGTCCCAGAGCAACGACGACAGCGGCACGACCGTCGGCATCGAGTTCAAGCCCTACGGCGTGCGGCTGGCCTTCCGTCCGATCGTCCTGTCCGAGGGGCGCATCTCGCTGCAGCTGTCGACCGAGGTGTCGGAGCTGTCCAACGACGGCGCCTTCACCCTGAACCCGACCGCGAACACGGCCCTGGTCATTCCGGCGCTCAGCGTGCGCCGCGCCTCGTCCACGGTCGAACTGCCCAGCGGCGGATCGCTGATGATCGCCGGCCTGCTGCGCGAGGAGACCCGCCAGAACATCGACAAGCTGCCGGCCCTGGGCGACGTGCCGGTGCTGGGCGCCCTGTTCCGGTCGCGCGACTACACCTCGGGCCAGACCGAGCTGGTCATCATCATCGAGGCCTATGTGGTGTCGCCGACCTCGCCGGGCCGGATGCAGACGCCGGCCGACGGCCTGCAGATCGCCAACGACGCCCAGACCCTGCTGTTCGGCCAGCTCAGCCAGCGCTACGGCAGCCCGGCGCCCGCCGCCGCGCCCGGCGCCGGCTGGCAGGGTCCCGTCGGCTATGTGATCGAATGAGGCGCGCCGTGAACCGTACCGTCCTGCTGATGCTGCTGGCCGCCGGCGCCGGGCTTTCGGCCTGCGCGACCGCCGACGACGCCGCCGCCCCGCCGCCGCTGAACGCCCTGTCGCGCTACGTGCTGCAGGTCGAGCCGGGCGTGGACCGCATCGCCCTGGCCGTCCACGAGAGGGGCTGTCGGGCAACCAGCACGCGGCGCTGGGGGCCCTGGTCGGCCGCTTCGCGCGCGAAGGCGCCGAGGTGATCCGCGTCGAGGCGCCCTCCGGGAACGACCCCGCCGCCGCCCGCGCCGCCTGGGGCGTGCGCGACGCCCTGGCCGGAATGGGCGTGCCGGCCGAGCGGGTCCTGGTCATGGCCTATGACGCGCCCGATCCGCGCGCGCCGGTCCTGGCCGGGTTCGAGACGCTTCGCGCCCATGTGCCCAACTGCGCCGCCGTCGGCGGCTCGGGCCAGATAGGCTATTCCAACCAGCCGACCAGCGACTTCGGCTGCGCCGTCACCGCCAATCTGGCCGCCCAGATCGCCAATCCGCGCGACATCGTCGCGCCTCGCGGCATGGACGCGCCCGACATGGGCCGCCGCTCCAAGGTGTTCGACACCTATCGCGCCGGACAGCGCACGGCCGCTCCCCAGGAAGAGCTCGTGGACGGGCAAGTCTCGCGGGCCGTGGACTGACCGATGAACAACGCGCGCGCCTACACCGATCTGGACGTCGACGGCTTCGAGATCGACGATGCGTTCGACGCGGCCGAACCGGCGCGCGAACCGCTGCAGTTCACCGCCGGACCCGCGCCCCTGGCCACGCCGGCCCCGGCGGCCGCGCCGGTCGTCGAGCCGCCCGTTCCCGCCTTCAACCCCGTCGGCGAACTGGTCGCGGGCGCCCAGTCGGCCCTGGCGCCGGCCGCCTCGATCGGCGAGGTGTCGGTGCCGCGCATCGTCATCCACGTCTTCGCCGAACGCCAGGACACCCTGGCGGCGGCCGAGCGCGCGGCCCAGGACCGGCGCCTGTCGCGCGCCACCACCCAGATCCGCATCGGCGGCGTCGCCGCCGCGGTCGAGGCCTATCAGCACGAGCCGACCCCGCCGCTGATCATCGTCGAATGCCTGAAGGACCCCCAGAGCCTGCTGTTCGAGGTCGACCAGCTGGCCGAGGTCTGCGACGCCGGCAACCAAGGTCATCGTCGTCGGCCCGACCAACGACATCCTGCTGTTCCGCGAGCTGATGCGGCGCGGCGTCAGCGAATATCTGGTCGCCCCGCTGCAGCCGCTGCAGCTGATCGCGGCCATCGGCGGCCTGTTCAACGACCCGGCCCAGCCCTTCGTCGGCCGTTCCATCGCCTTCGTCGGCGCGCGGGGCGGGGCCGGCGCCTCGGCCGTGGCGCACAACACCGCCTATGCGATCTCCGAGCGGATCGGGGCCAACACCGTCATCGTCGACTACGACCTGCCCTTCGGCACGGCGGGGCTGGACTTCAACCAGGATCCGCTGAACGGCGTCGCCGACGCCCTGGGCCAGCCGGACCGGCTGGACCCGACGCTGCTGGACCGGATGATGGTCCGCTGCACCGACAAGCTCAGCCTGTTCGCCGCCCCCGCGACGCTGGACAGCGACTGGGACATCTCGACCGACGCCTTCGAGGAGGTGACGACGCGCATCCGCTCGACCGCCCCCTTCGTCATCCTGGACCTGCCGCACCTGTGGTCGCCGTGGATGCGCCGCACCCTGATCGCCGCCGACGAGGTGGTGGTGGTGGCCACGCCCGATCTGGCGTCCCTGCGCAACGCCAAGAACATGATGGACCTGATCCGCCAGGGCCGGCCCAACGACGCGCCGCCCCGCCTGGTGCTGAACCAGGTCGGCCTGCCGGGCCGTCCCGAGATCCCGGCCAAGGACTTCGGCGCGGCCCTGGGCGTCCATCCCAGCCTGGTCATCCCCTTCGACGCCAAGACCTTCGGCTCGGCGGCCAACAACGGCCAGATGATCCTGGACGCCGCCGCCAAGACCAAGGCGGCCGAGGCGTTCCAGACCCTGGCCCAGATCGTCTCCCGGCGCGAACTTCCGGCCGTCGCCGGTCCCAAGGGCGCCGCCGCCAAGCCGGGCAAGCCGGCGCGCGAGTCCAAGTCCCTGCTGGCCTCCATCTTCAAGAAGAAGCGCTGACGGGTGTTCGGCAACGCACAGGTCAGCCCGGCGTCGCGGCGCCGCCCCGACCGGCTCCCGCCCCGGCGCCAGAGCCTGCGGGCGCACGCCAGCCCGCCCCCGCGGCCCCGTTCGCCTCAGGCGAGCCGATGGACGCCGCCGCCGCCTTCGCCCTGGCCGACGCCCCGCTGGCCGACGCCCGCCCGGCCGCTGGGCCCGAGGCCAAGGCCGACCGGCTGGACGCCCTGGCCGCGCGCCCGCGCCCGGCCCCGGAGCCCGAGGTCCTGGCCCGTCCCAAGAGCGCGGCCGGCCCCAAGCCCACGGCGGGCCTGGAGCAGCTGAAGAAGGCCCAGGCGGTCGCCGAGATCGTCCGGGAACAGAGCGACTACTACCACGCCACGAAGACGACCATCTTCAACGCGCTGATGAACACCATCGACCTGGCCCAGCTGGCCCAGCTGGACCAGAAGGCGGCGTCGGAAGAGATCCGCGACATCGTCGCCGAACTGGTGGCGATCAAGAACGTCTCCATGTCGGTGGCCGAGCAGGAGCATCTGGTCCAGGACATCGTCAATGACGTCCTCGGCTACGGCCCGCTGGAACCCCTGCTGGGCCGCGACGACATCGCCGACATCATGGTCAACGGCGCGGGCCGGGTCTTCATCGAGGTCGGCGGCAAGGTCCAGCTGACCAACGTCCGCTTCCGCGACAACGGCCAGCTGATGAACATCTGCCAGCGGATCGTGTCGCAGGTCGGCCGCCGCGTGGACGAGAGCAGCCCCATCTGCGACGCCCGCCTGCCGGACGGGTCGCGCGTCAACGTCATCGCCCCGCCGCTGGCGATCGACGGCCCGACGCTGACGATCCGCAAGTTCAAGAAGGACAAGCTGACGATGAAGAACCTGGTGGAGTACGCCTCCATCAGTCCCGAGGGCGCGCGCGTCCTGGGCGTCATCGGCGCGGCGCGATGCAACGTCATCTCGGGCGGCACGGGCTCGGGCAAGACGACCCTGCTGAACACCCTGACGGCCTTCATCGACCCGACCGAGCGCGTCATCACCTGCGAGGACGCCGCCGAGCTTCAGCTGCAGCAGCCGCACGTCGTGCGCCTGGAAACCCGGCCGCCGAACCTGGAGGGCCAGGGCCAGATCACCATGCGCGACCTGGTCAAGAACTGCCTGCGGATGCGCCCGGAACGGATCATCGTCGGCGAGGTGCGCGGACCCGAGGCCTTCGACCTGCTGCAGGCCATGAACACGGGCCACGACGGCTCGATGGGCACGCTGCACGCCAACTCCCCGCGCGAGGCCATCAGCCGGATCGAGTCGATGATCACCATGGGCGGCTACGGCCTGCCGTCCAAGACCATCCGCGAGATGATCGTCGGGTCGGTCGACGTCATCGTCCAGGCCGCGCGCCTGCGCGACGGTTCGCGCCGCATTACCCACATCACCGAGGTGGTGGGGCTGGAAGGCGACGTGATCGTGACCCAGGATCTGTTCGTCTATGACATCACGGGCGAGGACGAGCACGGCCGTGGTCGGCCGCCATCGCTCGACCGGCATCGCCCGTCCCCGCTTCTGGGACCGCGCCCGCTACTACGGGCTGGAGCGCGAACTGGCCGACGCCCTGGACGCGGCGGAGTAGGGCCCATGCTGCCGATCCTCGCCGCCGTCCTGGCCTTCATCACCATCGCCAGCGTCGGCTGGGTGCTGGTGGGCGGCGACGATTCCGGCGCCCAGGCGGTCAAGCGCGCCCAGGCCATGGGCGCGGGAAAGAAGGCGGCCCAGGCCACGGCCCGCAAGGCCGCCGCCGCCAACACGCCCGAGGCCCGCCGCAAGCAGATCATGCTGCAGCTGCAGGAAGCCGAGAAACAGGGGCGCAAGGCGCGCAAGACCCTGTCCTCGCGCCTGGCCGCCGCCGGCCTGTCGATCGGCCAGCGCACCTTCTACATCGTTTCCGCGGTCCTGGGCGTGGCGGCCCTGCTGGTCGCCCTGGTCGCGGGGCTTCATCCCGTCGTGGCCCTGGGCGCGGCGATCGTCTTCGCCCTGGGCCTGCCGCGCTGGGTCGTCGGCTTCCTGGGCAAGAAGCGGATGAAGAAGTTCTCGCTGGAGTTCCCCAACGCCGTCGACGTCATCGTGCGCGGCATCAAGTCGGGCCTGCCGGTCCACGAATGCTTCAAGATCATCGCCCGCGAGAGCCCGGCGCCCCTGGGGCCGGAGTTCCAGAAGCTGGTCGAGGGCCTGGGCGTCGGCATGACCCTGGAGCAGGCGCTGGACAAGATGTACGGCCGGATGCCGACCTCGGAGCTGCGCTTCTTCACCATCGTCATCGCCATCCAGCAGAAGACCGGCGGCAACCTGGCCGAGGCGCTGGGCAATCTGTCGACCGTGCTGCGTTCGCGCCGGCTGATGGCCGAGAAGATCAAGGCCCTGTCGTCCGAGGCCATCGCCTCGGCGGGCATCATCGGCTCGCTGCCGCCCGTGGTCATGGCCCTGGTCAGCCTGACGGCGCCGGCCTACATGGGCCTGCTGTTCACCGACATGCGCGGTCAGGTCATGCTTCTGGTGGCGGGCGTCTGGATGACGTTCGGCGTGCTCGCCATGAAGAAGATGATCAACTTCAAGTTCTAGGGCGGGGCGATGAACGGCATCCTCATCTTCCTGACCGACCCGCGCAACCTGCTCAGCATGGGCGTCGGCGTCGCCGTCTTCGCCACGGTCCTGACCCTGCTGTCGACCGTGATGGGCCAGGCCGACCTGAACAAGCGGATGAAGGCGGTCTCGGAACGGCGCGACGAACTGCGCCGCCGCTCGCGCGCGGCCATCCAGGGCGGGCCCCAGGGGACGGGCGGCCTGCGCCAGACCGACGAAGGCTTCAAGAAGCGCGTCGTCGAACGGCTGAACCTGACCAAGCTGCTGGAAGACCCCAAGGTCGTGGACCAGATGGCCCAGGCCGGTTTCCGCGGCCCCCGCCCGGTGACGGCCTTCTACTTCTTCCGCTTCGCCACGCCCTTCGTCTTCATGGCGCTGACGGCCTTCTATCTGTTCGTCGTCAACGACTTCGGCCTGCCGGTGATGATGCGGGTGACGGCCAGCATGGCGGCGGCGGTGGCGGGCTTCTATGCGCCCAACATCTATCTGTCGAACCTGATCTCCAAGCGCCGCACCTCGATCATGCAGGCCTTCCCGGACGCGCTGGACCTGCTGCTGATCTGCGTGGAATCCGGCATGTCGATCGAGGCGGCGATCCAGAAGGTCAGCGCCGAGATCGGCGGAACCTCCATCGAGCTGGCCGAGGAGCTTTCGCTGCTGGCGGCCGAGCTCAGCTACCTGCCGGACCGCCGCATGGCCTATGACAATCTGGGCCGGCGCAACAACCATCCCGGCGTCAAGGCGGTGGCCACGGCCATGACGCAGGCGGAGACCTACGGCACGCCCCTGGCTTCGGCGCTGCGGGTGATGGCCAAGGAGAACCGCGAGCTGCGCCTGTCGGCCGCCGAGAAGAAGGCTGCGGCCCTGCCGGCCCAGCTGACCGTGCCGATGATCGTCTTCTTCCTGCCGGTGCTGTTCGTGGTCATCCTGGGGCCGGCGATCATCAACATCATGGATACGATGAAGGCGTCGGCCGCGGCGAACGGCGCGGGCTAGGCTTCGGCCGCCGCCTTCAGGCCCTCGACGATCGCCGCGTGGCCCCGCCGCAGCGCGCTGCGGTGCTTGTCCATGTGGAGTTCCGCCCGGAGGCCCGAAAACAGCACGCCGGAGGCCAGGATGCAGCTGCCCCGCTCCAATTCCTCGATCTCGATGTAGCGCAGGGTGCGGAACAGAAAGCCGCGCTTTTCGGCCCAGACCAGTCGGGCCAGCGGCTGCCACTCGGCCACCTGCGCCGTGGCGCGCCGCTCGTCGTGGCCCGGCCAGGCCTCGGTCATGTGCAGCCGGCCGCCGAAGGCGATGGCGCCCTCCACGTCCCGGTCGTGCGGGTTCCAGCGGTCCCAGGCGTCCAGGTCCGCGATCAGGTCCCAGATGCGCTCGGAATCCGCCTGCACCCCGATGCGCTTTTCGATGCGAGTATCGTCCATGCCGCTCGTCTGACACGGGTTTCGGCCGGAAGGAAGGCGTCGCGACGTCGGCCGGCCCTCGTTCAGCCCTCGACCGCGTCCAGCGGCGCGCGCACCCGGCGGTGGTCCTGCAGGCCCAGCCGCGCCTTGACCTCCAGCAGGTCGGCGCCCGCCGGCACGATCAACAGCTGCTTGGGCCGGGCGGCGTTCACCGCGATCACGGCCCCCTTGGGACAGACGTCGAAACAGTCGACGCCGGTGACGACCAGGTCGCCCTTGCGGCCCTTCTTGCCCTTCTTCAGGTGGAAATACTTCCGCAGCGCCTTCTTCAGCGTCAGGTCGCCGCCGGGGCCGAAGCCGCCGTCCAGCTTCTTGGAGCATTTGCGGCACACCAGCACGACGTCGCGCCATTCGGTCCCGGTGCTCTTGAGGTCCTTCACGGCCATGAATCGAGGATCGCCGTTCCTCGACGGTTGCACAAGCGGGCGCGGGCGCCCTCACCATGACGCGGGATGAAATTTCACGGGAGCTTCACATGCGCCGCCTGATCGCCGCCTCCGCCCTGGCTTTGGTCTTCGCGGCGGGCGCCGCCGAGGCCCAGAGCGTGGACGCCGCCGCCGTCGACGCGGCCGTGCAGGCGGTGATGCCCGAGGTGACCGCCTGGCGTCGCGACTTCCACCAGCATCCCGAACTGGGCTTCGCCGAAACCCGCACGGCCGGGGTGATCGCCGAGCACCTGCGCGGCCTGGGGCTGGAGGTCCGCACCGAAGTCGGCAAGACCGGCGTGGTCGGCGTGCTGCGCGGAGCGCGGCCGGGCCGGGTCGTGGCCCTACGCGCCGACATGGACGCCCTGCCGGTGCAGGAGGCGACGGGCCTTCCCTTCGCTTCGACCGCCACCGGCAGCTACATGGGCAATACGGTGCCGGTCGCCCACGCCTGCGGCCACGACACCCACATGGCCATGCTGATGGGGGCCGCCGAGGTGCTGGCCGGGATGAAGGATCAGCTGAGCGGGACCGTGGTCTTCGTCTTCCAGCCGGCCGAGGAAGACGCGCCTCCGGGCGAGCCCAAGGGCGGGGCGGCGCTGATGATCGAGGAAGGCGCCCTGGCCGATCCGAAGCCGGAGGCGATCTTCGGCCTGCATGTCGTGCCGGGTCGCGCGGGCACGGTCTTCTACCGGCCGGAAGGCTTCATGGCCGCCTCGGATCGGGTCGACATCACCCTGAAGGGCAAGCAGACGCATGGCGCCTGGCCGTGGCGCGGCGTGGACGTGATCGCCACCGCCGCCCAGATCGTTCAGACGATCAACACCCTGACGGTGCGGACGGTCGATCCGACCACGACGCCGACGGTCTTCACCATCGCCACGGTGAACGCGGGCGTGCGCTATAACATCATTCCCGACAGCGCGACGATGTCGGGCACCCTGCGCACCTTCGACGTGGCCCAGCGCGACGACATGGTCGCCCGCGCCGAGGCCGCCGTCGGCCATGTCGCCGAGACCTATGGCGCGACGGCCGAGTTCGGCGTCAGGCAGAACGCCGCCCTGGTCTATAACGACCCCGCCCTGTCGGCCTGGCTGGCGCCGGTGCTGACCGAGGCGGCGGGCCAGGGCAACGTCGATCCGGCCACGCCGCCGACCACGGTTGCCGAGGACTTCAGCTACTTCCAGCAGGCCATCCCCGGCGTCTTCTACCACCTGGGCGCCAGCCCCGACGGCGTCGATCCGGCCCAGTCCGCGCCGAACCACTCGCCGGAGTTCTCGCCCAACGAAAAGGTCCTGCTGCTGGGCGTGAAGACCCATGTGCTGACCGCCCTGCGGTTCCTGGAGCGGAGTGAGAGAATGCGACTGTAGGCGCAAGCCGATGTCTCAGTTGGACCCAAAGACGGCATCGGCCTCCGAAGGATTGGTTTTGGAGCCGTCGCTCTATTCGAAAGTGATCGTCTCCATCGGATCAACAAAAATCACTTCCAAGTTGAAACAGATGATTCTTGCCGGTTTCGAGGTCACACATAATCACTGACAGACCGACGAACACCCAATTCTTCGCGATCTCAGCCCACGTAAAGGTAGGCCTCGGGCCAGCGGCCCTGATCGATGGGATCTCGAAGATGATCCCTCTGCGCGGTGATCAGTTCGCTCATTGTTCAACGCTCCATGCGGCTATGATGCGGTCCGCCATGATTGAAAGTTGGTCCACGACCTCAGGCGCCTCCCCGGCTCGATGGAAGCGATGGACGCCGCCCAGTTGCCGTCCCGCAGGCGAAACGAAAATGAGCAGAGATCTCGACTGCCCTCTGCGGTCGAGCAGGTGACAAAGGCTTGAGGGGACCCTCCCGTGGCCGACTTTTTGAATACCTGCCGGTCGCCTCGTCGCATGGACCACCGCCATCCGCCCCGCACGCCGCCATCCAGTTCCACCCCGACGTCATACAATCGGGCGCTGCTGATTTTCAGAATCGGCAGGTTCCGCTCCTGACCCGGAATGCGAAGCTCTTCCCCCTCAGGCAGCCTGTCTGGATCAACGGCGAACTGCAACACCGCTTCCGGCTCCGGCTCCTTGCAATACGCCTCCGCTGAAATCGGATGACCGTTGACGATTGGTTGGATCGCGTCCGGAACCCGATAAACGACCTGACCAACCTTAATGGCGATCACATCGCCGCAGATCGGCTGCGATGAGGGGGAGTGGTCGCAGGCCGTCGCCCAGAGGCACGACAGCAACAGCGCGCAGGGTCGAATGTGCATGAGCCCCCTCAAGGCACGATCAGACGAAACAGCCCTCTCAGCAAGCTAAAAATCTCTTATGACGCGAAAAGTTACCAACCCGAGATGGTTACCGGAACGCCTGCGCGCAGACGCTGACCGCCGAAGCTGCTGAGGCGCTGGAGCCCAGCGCTCCTGCCCTCAGTCCCTTCGTAACGACCAGACGGCCCGCCTGCGCAAAGGTCATCCCGCAGCTCGCCACAGCTCCACGCCCGCTCGATCCGGCACCAACGCTTCAAGAGGCCGCGCAGGCCTCGCTAAAGAAGCCACGCTTCATAACCTCGCCATTGACAGGCGGGCGACCCGTCACTCCACTTGGACCAAAAGGCGCAGGTCGGAGCCGGGAAGGGATCGTCGAGCTCGATCGAGAGATCGGCGCCCTTATGGCGTCAGGCCTTTTCCCTGCGGCGTCATCGGCCATCAGGCTGAAGAAGAAGCCGCTCCCCGAAGTCGCGGCCAGATCGGTCCGTCAACGGCTGCGCGGGCCGAGCCCTTGAAGGACAGCCCGCCTTCTGAGCGTTTCAGCGCCTCTTTTACCGGGCTGGTTGCATGGAGTTGCGCCCCGGCCGAAATGGCTCCGGCGAATCTGGTCTGGACACGCGTGCGTCGGCGGCCTGCGACGGCCCGTACGCACCGCTTCGGAGAGCCGTTCGCTGTAAAACTCGACCAAGACGACAGGATCAGGCGAGCCTGGCCGTCGTTCCAAAGGCTAGGCTAGGCGGACAGACGTGACGCCGCGTGGTAGCCGGCCATCCCCAGCTGCTGCTGGCTGAACGACCCGAAGACATCCGGCTGCAATCCAGTCGCCCCGCCGAAAACCACCAGTTTGGCGGCCGCGTCGAGCGTCGCCGTGCGATGCCGGCTCATCTCATCGAGCCAGGCCTTGGACATGTTGGTTCCGACAGGCTTCGCAGGGGCAAGCTCGCCCCCGCCCGCCTTCGCCTGATCAACGGAGACAGGGCCGGGGACTCTTCGCATCTCAGGCGGAATGTTCATATGCATACCGAGCGACGCCGTCATGGTCATGATCCAACTCCCGGCTGCAGGCCTTCAGAAGGCTGAACCTGCAATTGCGGGGCCATGTGGGGAAGATATTTCGCTCTGATATTCAAACCCTTGATGGCCTCCAATCCCAACCTCGGCCGGCATTTCGCGCAGACGGGCAAAGTTCGCCTACTGGAAGATCGCCTATGGCTGCGTCGCTAGCGGCCCTTCAACATGTAAGGCGCGCTACAGCCGCTCGAACACCGTCTCGATGACCCGGCGATAGACGCCGGTCAGGGCCTCCAGTTCGGCGACGGGCACCCGTTCGTCGATCTGGTGCATGGTCTGGCCGACCAGGCCCAGTTCCAGCACCGGGCACAGGGCGCGGATGAAGCGGGCGTCGGAGGTGCCGCCGGTGGTGGAGGCCTCGGGGCGGCGGCCGGTCTCGGCCTCCACGGCGTCCTGGACCGCCTCGACGAAGGGGCCGGGTTCGGTCAGGAAGGCGTTGCCCGAGCACAGGTGCTCCAGCTCGATGCGCAGGCCGGTCTCGGCCTGGACGGCGCCGGCCTCGCGGTTCAGCCAGTCGATCAGGTCGTCGCCGGTATGGCTGGGGTTGAAGCGGATGTTCAGCCGCGCGCGCGCCTGGGCCGGGATGATGTTGGTCGCCGGATTGCCGACGTCGATGGTGGTGATCTCCAGGTTCGAGGGGGAAAGCCCTCATAGCCGTCGTCCAGCACATGGTCGTTCAGCCGCGTCATCAGGCGGGCGATCACCGGGGCCGGATTGGCCGCGCGCTCGGGATAGGCGACGTGGCCCTGCTTGCCGTGGACCGTGATCCAGCTGTTCAGCGAGCCGCGCCGACCGACCTTGATCATGTCGCCCAGGTGCTGGGACGACGAGGGTTCGCCCACCACGCAGGCGTCGATGACCTCGCCCTCGGCGGCCAGGGTCTCGACCACCCGCTTGGTGCCGTGCAGGGCCGGGCCCTCCTCGTCGCCGGTGATCAGGAAGGACAGGCTGCCCCCCAGCGCAGCGTCATCGGCCTCGCCCTCGGCCAGCACGCGCGACACGGCCGCGACCCAGGCGGCGATCCCGCCCTTCATGTCCACTGCGCCCCGGCCATAGAGGACGCCGTCGCGGACCTCGGCCTCGAACGGCTGGGAGGACCACTGCTCGGCCGGCCCCGTCGGCACCACGTCCGTATGACCGGCGAAGCACAGGTTGGGGCCGGCCGTCCCGCGCCGGGCGTACAGGTTCTCGATCCGCGCATGATCGCCGGTTCCGCCCGGTCCTTCGAAGGTCAGGCGGCGGCAGGTGAAGCCCAGCGCCGTCAGACGCCGCTCCAGCACGTCCATGGCCCCCTCGTCGGCGGGGGTGACCGACGGGATGCGGATCAGGTCGCGGGTCAGTTCGACAGGATCGATCACGGGAATTGATGCGCGGCTCATGCCGCTATGCTTTAGGAGCATACCGCACCCGCGAGAAGCCCATGCCCAGGATCGACATCGACACCGCGCCGCGCGGCGACGGCACGACCTATCCCGAGGAATTCGCCGGGCCCTGCAAGCCGCGCCGCCGGTGGAAGCTGGGCGACGCGGCGGGCCTGGACCAGTTCGGGGTCAACCTGCTGCGCCTGCCCGCCGGCGCCTGGTCCAGCCAGCGCCATTGGCACGCGGCCGAGGACGAGTTCGTCTGGGTGATCGAGGGCGAGGTGGTGCTGGTCGAGGCGGATGGCGAGACGGTGCTGCGCGCCGGCGACTGCGCCGGCTTCAAGGCCGGCGTCCCCAACGGCCACAAGATCGAGAACCGATCCGGCGCCGAGGCGGTTCTGCTGGAGGTCGGCACGCGCAGCCCGACCGTCACCCCTTGCGACTATCCCGACATCGACATGGTCCTGCCCCAGGGCGCGGACCGCTATTTCCACCGGGATGGGACGCCCTATCCGAAGTATCCCCGAAGACCGTGACCGCAGAATCCATCGACACCGGCTCGCCGACGCCGCCCGCTCCGCCCGCCCCTCCAGAAGGTCCCGCCAGTCCGTGGGGCATCCGCGACTTCCGCCTGCTGTGGTTCGGCCGGGTCGTGGCCGTGCTGGCCATCCAGATCCAGTCGTCGGCCCTGTTGTGGCAGGTCTATGAGATCGCGCGGCGGGATCATCCGATCGAACAGGCCAGCCTGTATCTGGGGCTGGTCGGCCTGTGCCAGTTCCTGCCGCTGCTGGCCTTCACCCTGCCGGCCGGGGCGATGGCGGATCGGCGCGACCGCAAGCGCACGGTGTGGATCTCCATCCTGGTCGAGGCGGCCTGCGCGACGGCCTTCCTGCTGATGGCGCTGCACGGTTCGCCGCCGCTGTGGGGTCTGCTGGCGGTCGCCGCCCTGTTCGGCGCGGCGCGCGCCTTCCTGGCCCCGGCCAGCCAGGCCTTCCTGCCGATGGTGGTGGGGCGTCGCGCCCTGCCGCCGGCCATCGCGGCCCAGTCCATCGCCTTCCAGACCGGCGCCATCGCGGGTCCCGCCCTGGGCGGGGTGATCGTGGGGCGCAGCGTGCCGTTCGCCTATGCCGTGGCGCTGGGGATGTTCCTGCTGGCCGTCGCCGCCTTCGTCCTGATCCGCACCAGCGGCAAGCCCGCCCCGCAGGAGCACAGGCTGTCGCCGGTGGATTCGGTGAAGGAGGGCCTGGCCTACGTCTGGAAGACCAAGATCGTGCTGGGCGCCATCTCGCTGGACCTGATCGTGGTCCTGATGGCCGGCGTGGCCCTGCTGACGCCGATCTTCGCGCGCGACATCCTGCATGTGGGGCCGGAAGGGTTCGGCCTGCTGCGCGCGGCGTTCGGGGTCGGGGCGATGGCCGTGGCCATCTATCTGAGCCGCTTTCCCATCGTGCGGCACGGCGGGCGCTGGATGTTCGCGGCGGTGGCGGTGTTCGGCCTGTGCACCCTGACCTTCGGCCTGTCCAAGATCGTCTGGCTCAGCGCCCTGGCGCTGTTCATCGGCGGCGGGGCGGACATGATCAGCGTCAACATCCGCCAGACCCTGATCCAGCTGGCCACGCCCGACCACATGCGCGGGCGGGTGTCGTCGGTCTCCATGCTGTTCATCGGCGCCTCGAACGAGCTGGGCGAGGCCTATTCCGGCGTCATGGTGCGGCTGCTGGGCGCGATCGGCGCGGCGGTGTTCGGCGGCTTCGGCGCCCTGGCCGCCACGGGCGCCTGGGCGGCGATGTTCCCGGGGCTGAGGAAGGCGGATCGGCTGAGTTAGAAATCTCCCTCCCCTTCATGGGGAGGGACGGCGAAGCGAAGCGCAGCCGGGTGGGGAAGTGTGAGACCTCGCTCACGCCCTTACGGGCCCCACCCTGATCGCTGCGCGATCGTCCCTCCCCATGAAGGGGAGGGAGAAGCTCACCACGGCCTGAAGTGCTTCGACAGCTTCAGGCCCTGGCTCTGGTAGTGGCTGCCGCTCTCGCCATACAGGCGGCTGGGGCGTTCCGTCAGCGGCTCATAGACCAGCCTCGCGACGATCTGGCCGTGCTCCAGCAGGAAGGGCGTGTCGTGGGTGCGGACTTCCAGCACGCCCTTCGACCCCGCGCCGTGCGCCTCGTCCGTGCCGAAGCCGGGATCGAAGAAGCCGGCGTAGTGGACGCGGAATTCGCCGACCGACGGATCGATCGGCGTCATCTCGGCGGCCTGATCGACCGGGATCTCCACGTCGTCCGACGACGCCAGGATGTAGAACTCGCCCGGATCCAGCAGCAGTTCGCCGCGCCGCAGGGACAGCGGCTCCCAGAAGTCGCGCGGGTCGTGGCCGTCGATGTGGTCCAGATCGACCACCCCGGCGTGGCGCCGGCCGCGGAAGCCGACGATCTCGCCGCCCTGCAGGTCGACGCCGACGCTGCGGGTCTCCAGCTTCGGCGGCTCGCCCGCCTTCAGACGCAGCTGGTTCAGGCGGGTGCCGGGACGGACCAGGATGGAGAAGGTCTGGGGCGCGATCTCCAGATACAGCGGCCCGTCATAGCCCTCGTCCACGTCGTCGAAACTGGCGCCGCGATCCGTCAACAGCCGCACGAAGACGTCGACGCGCCCGGTCGAGCTCTTGGGGTTGGCGCGCGCGATCAGCCCCTGGGGCAGGCTGAGCCGCTCCTGCAGGCGGGCGATATAGACGCAGCCCTTCTCCAGCACCACGCCGGCCCCTGTGATGTCGATGGCGTGCATGGCCACGTCGGCGATCCGCTCCTCGACCTTGCGCTGGCCGGGCAGGAAGGAGGCGCGCACCCGCCAGGCGCGGTCGGACAGGCGCAGGTCCAGGCTGGCGGGCTGGACCTGGTCAGGGTCGAACGGCGTGTCCGACGTGATCGCCCCCGTGGCGATCAGGGTCTCGATCGACTGGGCGGGCAGGATGCCGGGGCGGGGCGTCTGGAAGGTCATGCCGTCTGTCTCACACGGTTTTCGCGACTTGTCTTCAAGTCGCGCTTGCGGCCCGCGCGCGGCGGGGCGAGCATATAGCCCATGCACGACGGACCTGCCTATACCGCCGAGACCAACGGCGTCCTTGTTCGGGTGCGGCCCAGTTATCTGGCCGGCCAGTCCGATCCCGAGGGCGGGCGATGGGTCTGGGCCTATCAGGTCGAGATCGTCAACCTGACGGGCGGGCCGGTTCAGCTGATGGCGCGGCGCTGGGTCATCACCGACGCCCACGGCCATGTGGAGGAGGTGCGCGGCCCCGGGGTCGTGGGCGAACAGCCCGTCATCGCGCCGGGCGACAGCTACGCCTACGCCTCGGGCTGCCCGCTGGGGACGAACAGCGGCTCGATGGTCGGGGCCTATTACATGACGGACGCCGACGGCCGCAGCTTCGAGGCGGCCATCCCGGCCTTCTCGCTGGACACCCCCGACGCGCGGCGCGTGCTGAACTGAAGGTCCTACCCCGTGCAGCGAAGCGAAACGGGGAGGGGGACCGCGTAGCGGTGGAGGGGGCGGACGCAGGTTCCGTCGCCTGATGGTCAACACCGAGCCCGGTTCCGCCCCCTCCACCACGCTTCGCGCGGTCCCCCTCCCCGCTGCGCGGTGGAGGATCAAGAGGCGGATGGGGCTGCGTCAACCCGGATGAACCGCAGCCCCGCCCCCTGGAGTCTCGCCGGCCGCTTGCGCGACCGGCGAGGAGGAAGGCGGCTCCATAGGGAGCATCTGTGACAGGACCGTGATGGCCCAAGCGAAGCGCCGCGCTCAAGTCGTGAGCGACCGCGTCGCGAACGTAGCGCCCAAGGGCGCAGCCCTTAAATGTACCTGCGCAGGCTGCGGGCCAGGTCGCTGGCGCCGTCCTTGCCGCCGCGCTTGGTCTGCGGCTGGTAGGCGACGCGGGCGTGTTCGACGCAATAGACGCCTTCCGAGGCGCGGCGGCCGCAGAAGCTGAACTCGCGCGACGACGGGTCGCCGATCGGCCATTTGCACATGTGGGCGCCCAGGGTCATGACCGTGGCCGTGCCCGGAAGGTCCGGCACGGGGGCGGGCGCCGGGGCGGCCGGCTGGACCGGCTTGGGCTGAACCGCCTCCAGGCGGCGCGGCGCCGAAGGCTGGGCCATGCCCTGGCCTTGGGCGGGCGCGGCCGGGCGCGGCCGGGCGGTGCGGAAGGTCGTGGCGGCGGTGCGCGCCGGCTGCGACGGCGCGGCCCGGCCCGACAGGCCCAGGCGGTGCACCTTGCCGATCACGGCGTTGCGGGTGACGCCGCCGCCCAGCTGCTTGGCGATCTGGCTGGCCGACTGGCCCTCGAGCCAGAGCTTCTTCAGCGCGCCTACGCGATCCTCGGTCCAGCCTGCGGTCATGCCACCCTCCGGCGAAATGGATTCAAGATGTAGCGGTCGCGGTCCCCCTCTGGGCCTTGACCTACAACTAATCGTAAACCAGCCGTTAAGAGACGCAATATGTGCGAATCGTCCTGTCCACAGAAACCAGATGTTGAATCGATACTCCCCGTGCAGCGCAGCGGAACGGGGAGGGGGACCGCGAAGCGGTGGAGGGGGCGGCCGCATCACTGGTCTTTGGATGTGATCGAAGAGAGCGACCGCCGACGCCGGTGCGGCGTCCGCCCCCTCCACCACCCTTCGGGCGGTCCCCCTCCCCGCTGCGCGGGGAGGACCCAGGCCTTGCGAACCGCGACGGTCGGGCGCATCTGGCGGCGCATGACCGATCTGATCTCCATCCGTCCTTCCGGCCTGCCGCAGCCCCGGCGCTATCCATGGGGATCAACTGGATCGGGGTGCGGACCCTGTACCTGCGCGAGGTGCGCCGGTTCTGGAAGGTGGGGGCGCAGACGGTGGCCGCGCCGGTGGTGACGACGCTGCTCTACATGCTGGTCTTCGTGGTGGCCCTGCAGAACGCCCGGCCGCCGCTGCACGGCACGCCCTTCGCCCTGTTCGTCGCGCCCGGCCTGATCATGATGGCCATGCTGAACAACGCCTTCGCCAACGCCTCGTCCAGCCTGATCCAGGCCAAGATCATGGGCACGGCGACCGACTTCCTGACCCCGCCGCTCAGCCCGCTGGAGCTGACGCTGGGCTTCACCCTGGGCGCGGCGACGCGCGGCCTGGCGGTGGGCCTGGTGACGGCGATCTGCGTCCTGCCCTTCGCCCCCCTGACGATCGCCAACCTGGCCGCCGTCGTCTGGTTCGCCCTGGCCGCCAGCTTCATCATGGGCATGGTCGGCGTCCTGGCCGGCCTGTGGAGCGAGAAGTTCGACCACCTGGCGGCGGTCCAGAACTTCATCGTCATGCCGATGACCTTCCTGTCGGGCACCTTCTACCTGGTCGACAACCTGCCCGAGCCGTTCCGGTCCATCAGCCACTTCAACCCGTTCTTCTACCTGATCGACGGCTTCCGCTACGGCTTCATCGGCCATGCCGAGAGCAATCTGACCGTGGGCGTGATCGGTTCGGCGGCCCTGATGGCGGCCATGGGCGCGATCTGCTGGCTGGTGTTCCGCTCGGGCTGGCGCCTGAAGAGCTAGGCGGCTACCAAGGCGGCCTCGTCTCGCAGGGGTTTTGCCGCCATGTCGCTCCGTTCGCTCGTCGCCGTCGCGGCCCTGATGGCCGCCGGCCCCGCCCTGGCGCAGGAAACCCCGCCCGAGCTGCGCGAGCGCCCGGACATCGCCGCCGGCGCGGCCCAGTTCGTCAAGCCGACCAACGCCGAGCGGACCGAGGTTCTGGTCGGCTTCCTGACCCGCCTGGGCTTCACTCCCGATATCCAGACCTTCGAGGGCGGCAACGACCGCACCGGACCGATGGAGGGGGCCAACGTCGTCGTCACGGTCGGCGAGGGCGAGCGCGACATCGTGCTGACGGCCCACTACGACGCGGTGAAGCTGCGCGACGGAACCCTGTCGCAGGGCATCGTCGACAACGTCGGCTCAGTCATGGCGATGATGGAGGCGGCCAAGACGCTGGAGATGGGGCTGGAGGGGCAGCCGGTCAGCCATCGCTTCGTCTTCGTCTTCACCGATCAGGAGGAGCTGGGACTTCTCGGCGCCAAGGCCTTCCTCGAAAGCCACGGCAAGGACCGCATCGCCGCCGTCGTCAACGCCGACGTGGCCGCCTATGGCCGCACCGTCATGTATGGCGAGAACAACGGCGAGCCGTCGCGCTTCGTGCTGGAGACCCTGCGCGCCCTGTGCGCCGAACGCGGCTTCGACTGCATGGGCTATCCGGTCTATCCGCCCAGCGACGACCGCGCCTTTTCCGCCGCCGGCCTGCCCGTCGTGTCGCTGGGGGTCCAGGACGCGATCGGCGCCCATCAGATGTGGCTGGCCTTCAACGGCGGCGAGGACAACGGCCTGCGCGAAGGCTTCGTGCCGCCCGTCTTCCAGCGCATCCACTCCGCCGAGGACAGGATCGAGCGCCTGAACGGACAGGACGTCGCCCGTTTCGGTCTGTTCATCGCCGACTTGGCCCTGAAACTGGATGAACGCCTGGCCGAAACGGCGCCGCCGCCGGGGGCGGAGCCGGCCGCCGCCGCCGACGATCCGGCCGACGACGCGGCCGATGTCGAGGACGAGGTCGCCCAACCCGGGTGATCGGCCGCGCGGCCTGTCGCCGCCGGGCCGGTGTTGACTAAGGGCGTCGCGCATCCGACAACGCCTGTCCTTGTCAATCCGGCTCCGTCGCGCCCGCGCCGGGGCCGTCTCGCTTTTGGAGGTGAAGTCCCGTGTCCACCGAACATCTGATGGGTGTCTACAACCGTGCGCCGCTGGAAGTGGAGCGCGGGCGAGGCGCGCGTCTGTGGTCGACCGACGGGACCGAATATCTGGACTGCGTCGCCGGCATCTCGACCAACGGCCTGGGCCACGCCCATCCCGACCTGGTCCAGGCGGTCAAGGACCAGGCCGAGAAGCTGTGGCACGTGTCCAACATCTTCCGCATCCCCGGCCAGGAAGCCCTGGCCGACGCCCTGACGGCCTCCAGCTTCGCCGACGTGGTCTTCTTCACCAACTCGGGCACCGAGGCGGTGGAGTGCGCGCTGAAGACCGCGCGCAAATACCACGTCGCCAATGGCCAGCCCGAGCGGATCGACATCTACGGCTTCGACGGGTCGTTCCACGGCCGGACCTACGGCGCCATCAACGCGGCGGCCAACCCCAGCTACACCGAGGGCTTCGGCCCGCCGATGCAGGGCTTCCACCAGCTGAAGTGGGGCGACAAGGACGCGCTGAAGGCCGCCTTCGAGAACCCGACCACCGCCGCGATCATCCTGGAGCCCGTGCAGGGCGAGGGCGGCTGCCGCGAGACGCCGGTCGAGGACCTGCGCTGGATGCGCCAGATGGCCGACGACAACGGCGTGCTGCTGATCTTCGACGAGGTCCAGTGCGGCATGGGCCGGACCGGCAAGCTGTGGGCCCATGAATGGGCCGGCATGGCGCCCGACATCATGGCCGTGGCCAAGGCCCTGGGCGGCGGCTTCCCCGTCGGCGCCTGCCTGGCCACCGCCGAGGCGGCCAAGGGCATGACCGTGGGCGTCCACGGCTCGACCTTCGGCGGCAATCCGCTGGCGATGGCGGTGGGGCTGAAGGCCCTGTCGCTGATCGACAGCCCGGAGACGCTGGGCAATGTCAACGAGATCGCCGGCTATCTGAAGCAGCAGCTGGCGGGCCTGCAGGAGCGCTATCCCGACGTGATCGTGGACGTCCGCGGCAAGGGGCTGCTGATCGGCGTCAAGCTGGTTCCGAACAATCGCGAGTTCATGGCCCTGGCCGCGACACGCAGAAGCTGCTGGTCGCGGGCGGCGGCGACAACTGCGTGCGCCTGCTGCCGCCCCTGAACCTGACCCTGGAAGAGGCCCGCGAGGCGATCGACAAGTTCGAGGGCGCCTGTAAGGCCGCGCGCGACGCGGTCAGCGCTTAGCCGCCGAGTGTGGGTTCATCACAACGACCACCACGATGCACGACGAACACGACGGGGCCGAGGCCGTTTCACCAGAGGTGAATCGGATCGATCGCGCCGTCATGGACGCCGCTTTCGCGGTGCATCGCGAGCTTGGCCCCGGCTTGCTGGAGTCCGTTTACGAGCAGTGTCTGGCTTTGGAACTCCGTCGTCTCCGCGTTCGCGTCGAGAGGCAGATCGCGGTGCCGGTCACGTTCCGGGAGGAGCGCATAGACGCCGGGTTTCGCCTGGATCTGCTCGTGGAGCGTCAGGTGGTCGTCGAAGTGAAATCGATCGACGCCTTGGCGTCGATCCACACGGCCCAGCTCCTGACATATCTGCGGTTCTCGCAGGTGCGTCTCGGCTATCTGATCAACTTCAACAGCGTCAGGCTTAAGGACGGCTTTCGCCGTCTTGTTCTATGATGAGGTGCGGCGTCTGATATGTCAGCGGCCATGATCTCGTTGTGCTCGTTGTGACCCGTCGTGATCGTTGTGATGAACCGCCTCGCCACCTCCGCCCCTTTTCCTGGTAGCCCATGACCCGCCACTTCCTCGACATCCATCGGCTGGACGCGGCCGATCTGCGCGCCATCCTCGATGACGCCCACGCCCGCAAGCGCGCGCGAAAGGGATGGCCCCAGGGGCGCGCGGACGCCGACGCGCCGGCCAGGGACCGCGTGCTGGCGATGATCTTCGAGAAGAACTCGACCCGCACCCGCTTCAGCTTCGACGCGGCGATCCGTCAGCTGGGCGGGGCCTCCATCATCGCCACCGCCTCGGACATGCAGCTGGGCCGGGGCGAGCCGGTCGAGGACACCGCCAAGGTCCTGTCGCGCATGGTCGACGCCGTCATGATCCGCGCCAACGATCACGAGGACGTGGAGCGCTTCGCCCGCGTCTCGACCGTGCCGGTCATCAACGGCCTGACTGATCGCAGCCACCCCTGCCAGATCCTGGCCGACCTGCTGACGATCGAGGAGCATCGGGGGCCGGTGGCCGGAAAGACGATCGCCTGGATCGGCGACGGCAACAACGTCTGCCACAGCTTCATGCACGCGGCGCCCAAGTTCGGCTTCCACCTGAACGTCGCCTGCCCGGCGGAATATCATCCGGACCTGCGCGACCTGGCCAAGGGCGGGAACGCCGTCACCCTGACCAGCGACCCCCGCGACGCGGTCAAGGGCGCCGACGTGGTCGTGACCGACACCTGGGTCTCCATGGGCGACCAGGATTACGAGGCGCGGCTGGCGGCGTTCGAATCCTACACCGTCGACCAGGCCTTGATGGACCAGGCCAACGCCGACGCCGTCTTCCTGCACTGCCTGCCCGCCCACCGGGGAGGAGGTCGCCGACGCGGTCATCGACGGCCCTCGCTCCCTGATCTGGGACGAGGCCGAAAACCGCATCCATGCCCAGAAGGCCGTCCTGGCCTGGTGTTTCGCGGGCTGAGGCGAAAAGGGCGACGCCGCGGCGTCGCCCTGGGGCGTCCTATTGCAGGTTCACGTCCGACACGCCGCCGGCGTCGGGCGTCGACTTGGTCAGGTTCGCCTTCAGGACCTCATAGCCGAAGCCCAGCGCGCCCTTGTCGGACACCCAGACCCGGCCGTCGTCGGCCTCGAAGCGGATCAGGGTCAGGTGCGGGTCGTCCTTGCCGTCGGGATACCAGGCCGCGACGACCGGGTTCCAGTAGCGGTCGATCCGCTCGCGGTCGTGGTCGATGGCCAGGACGCCGTGGATGCAGGCCTGCACCTTCTGATCCTTGGCCTGGTAGCAGAACATGCCGTTCTGGCCGCCGACGGCCACGTCCCGCGCGAAGTCGGTGTCGTCGCGGGTGAAGAACCAGATGGTCCCGTTCTCAGGCTCGCCGAAGCCGGTCATGGGCTGGTGATGATAGCCGGGCTGGTCGATCCCCAGCATGCCGGTGTTCGACTCCTTCAGGCTTTTCCAGAATTCCTTTTCCGCCTCTTGCGGCGTCAGCTTGTCCGACATGATCGTCTCCTGTGATCGGGTGTGCGGGATCAACCGATCACGGGCGGGCGGGTTCCGGTCAGGCGCCGGGGATCCACGGCGCCCGCGCCGCCCCGAAAAGCGTGGCCAGATGCACCAGCAGCAACAGGGCCAGGGCGGCCGCTCCGATCATCAGGAAGCGCCACGGGATCAGGCGCGGGCCCTTCCACGGGTCGGGCGGCCGCGCGCCGCGCCAGCCGGCGAAGACGGTCATCGCCAGGGCGGCCGCCAGCAGGATCAGGGTGGTGCTCAGGTCCATGTCCGCGCAGGTGGCCGAGCCGCGCCGGCTTGGCAAGGCGAACCGTTGCCGAACCGTTAATCTTTCACCACTCCTTAACCACGCCGGCCCCAGTTTCCGGGCCTCTGGCGGGATGTCCACAGCTGTGGCGGACTCACGCTAGATATTGCGGTTAACAGGCCGTTTACACCCTTGATGTGGTCGTTATAGCCTGCTTCGCGAAGGTCGGGAGGCGAATCAGTGAGCGCAGCGGCGCCGTGGAGCGTGAAGGGCATCGACCCCAAGGCGCGCGAGGTCGCCAAGGACCTCGCGCGGCGCTCGGGCCTGACCCTCGGCGAATGGCTGAATTCCATGATCATGGAGGAGGAGGACGACGACGGCGTGGTGCCGCTGGCGCGCCGGCCCTATGTCCCCGAGCCCTATGAGCGCCGCAGCCGCTCGCGCCGCCTGGACGACGCCTATGGCGCGTCGGAAGACGTCTTCCACCGCCTGTCGGCCTCGGTCGACGCCATCGCCGCGCGGCTTGAGGCGGCCGAGCGCCGCTCGACGGTCGCCATCCAGGGCGTCGATCAGGCCGTCGCCGGCCTGGTGCGCCGGCTGGACGGCCAGGACGCGACGACCAAGAGCTATGCGCGCCGCGTCGACGACATCTCCGAGGAGCTGAAGGAGGGCCATCGCCGTCTCCGTCGCTTCGAGCAGGAGGTCGGACCCCAGTCGCAGGAGGCCTTCGGCAAGGTCGAGACGTCGCTGGGCGCCCTGGCGGGCCGTCTCTACGACATCGAGGAGCGCCAGCGGGCGGGCGTCAACGAACTGCGCCAGCGCATGGATGCGGTGGAGAAGTCCGCCGGACCCGGCGTCGGCTCGGACCTGCTGGCCCAGGTCGGCGCCCGGCTGGATCAGGCGCAGGGCCGCACCAGCGAGGCCCTGAAGGCGCTGGAACGCTCCTTCGCCGAACTGGACCAGCGGATGCGCGCCGCCGAAGGCCGCATCGAACCTGAAGGCGCGCGCGAGGCCGCCCGGTTCGAGAAGCTGGCCGAAACCCTGTCGCGCCAGGTCGACGCCAACCGCGCCGAAATGATGCGCCGCCTGGACACGGCCGAGACCGAAAGCCGCATCGAGCGCATCGAGCGGGCGGTCCAGTCGATCGGCGAGCAGCTGAAGACCTCCGAACAGAAGGGCGTCCAGGCGATGGAGGCGATGGGCCGCGAGGTCCTGCGGATCGCCGAGAACCTGAACGGCCGGATGCGCGCCATGGAGTCGGGCGACGCCGAGCGCACCGAAACCGTCGCGCGCGCCGTCTCCGCCAATCTGTCCAAGCGCTTCGAGGACCAGGCCGCGCGCCTGGATCAGGATTTCGCGCGCCAGTCCGAGCGTATCGAACAGCGGCTGACCGCCGCCGACGACCGGCACGCCCTGGCGCTGGAGAAGCTGGGCGGCGAGATCGCGCGCATCTCCGACCGGCTCAGCGAACGCATCGCCCAGTCCGAACGCCGCTCGGCCCAGGCGCTGGAAGACATCGGCCGCCGCCTGGCCGAAAGCTCGGAACGGATCGAGCAGCGCTACGACCGCGCCTCGGGAGAACTGCCGAACGGATGCGGCTCAGCGAGGAGCGCACCGCGCGCCTGCTGGCCGAGGCGCGCGACAGCATGGCGACGCGCGCGCCCTCGCGCGACCGGGCGGCGACGGAGCGGTTTCCTGAGGAGCGGGTCCAGGCCGACTGGCGCGCCGCCGCCTTCCCCGACGAGTCCTTCGATAACGCCGTCTGGTCCGACGATCCGGTCGCGCCCGAAGCGGCGGCGGCGACGCCCTTCCCGGCGACGCCCTTGCCCGCGACGCCCTTCCCCGCGACCCCTGAGGCGCCTGTCGACGACGAGGCGGACCGGATCGAAGCCGTCCTGGCCGCCGACCCCGCGGCGGAGGCCGAGCCCGAACCCCGGCCCGAAGCGGAGCCGGCGCCGGCCGTGCAGGCCTTCGGTCCGTTCGGCGGCTTCGGCGGCGCCGACGTCGACGACGCCCTGGCGGCCACGGCCCCGACCCAGGCGGCGCGCGCCGACGACGGCGTGGTGACGACCGCCGACGAGGTCTTCGGCGCCGAGGACGACGCCTACGCCGCGGAAACCGACTTCATCGACCCGCGCCGCATTCGCGCCAGCATGGGCGCCGCGGCGGCCGCCGGCCGGGCCTCCTCCACGCGCAGCGCCATCGACGCGGCGCGCGCGGCCATGACCGAACCGGCCGAGCCCGATCCCGCGCCCCGCAAGGGCTTCGGCCTGAAGCCGCGGCGCGGCGGAAAGTCCAAGCTGCAGGAACGACTGGACAAGCAGGCGGCCAAGGACGGCTCGACCGTCAAGAAGACCTTCCTGGCCTCGGCCACGGCCATGGCCCTGGTCGGCGGCGGCTATGGCTATGTGGCCCTGATGAACGACGGCGGCCTGGACCTGGATCTGCCCGGCCTGGGCGGCGCGCGCCAGGAGCCGGCCCCGATCGCCATGGCCCTGACCCCGACCGCGCCGAAGATCCAGGCCGATCAGGGCGCGGCGGCTTACGACGAGGCGCTGGCCCAGATCGAGGCGGGCGAACCCGCCGGGCTGGAGACGCTGAAGCGGGCCGCCAACCTGGGTCACGCCCCGGCCCAGGCGCATCTGGCCTCGGTGTACCAGAACGGCGACGCCGGGGCCCCGGTCGACCTGGCCGAGAGCCGCCGCTGGGCGCGCCGCGCGGCCGAGGGCGGCGACGCGCGCGGCATGCACGTCTATGCGATGGAGCTGTTCGACGGCGTCGGCGGCGAGCGGAACCGCGTCGAGGCCCTGACCTGGCTGCAGCGCGCCGCCGAACGCGGCCTGATCGACAGCCAGTACAATGTCGCGCGCCTCTACGAGACCGGCGACGAGGGCATCGCCCCCAACGCCACCGAGGCGCTGAAGTGGTACATGATCGCCGCGCGCGGCGGCGATCAGCAGGCGCAGGAGGCCGTGACCCGGATGCGGCCGACGGCCAGCGCCACGGCCCAGCGCGCCGCCCGCGCCGCCGCCGACGCCTTCGTCGCGCGGGCCGACGTCGAAGCGCCGAACGCGGCCGGCTGATCTTTCTTCGCCCTCGGGTGGCGATCCGCCGTCCGGGCCGCTAAGACCCACCCGTCGCCGCCCGGCGCGTATCCGTCCGTTCCAGCCGAAGGCGCGTCCTTTGGATATCTATCTGCCGATCGCCGAGGTTTCGGTGAACTGGCCGACCCTGGTGATCCTGGGGGCGGTGGTCGGATTCGTGTCCGGCCTGTTCGGCATCGGCGGCGGTTTCCTGATGGCGCCGATCCTGGTCTTCCTGGGCATTCCGCCGACGGTCGCGGTGGCCAGCCAGGCCAGCCACGTGGTCGCGTCGTCCACCTCGGGTGTCATCCGCTATTCGGGCCAGGGCGCGGTCGATTTCCGCATGGGGGCGGTGATGGCCGGCGGCGGGGCGCTGGGCGCCCTTCTGGGGGTCGAACTGTTCCGCTACCTGCGCCTGCTGGGCCAGGCCGATCTGGTGGTGGCCCTGTCCTACCTGGTGTTCCTGGGCGCCATCGGCTCGCTGATGCTGTACGAGAGCCTCAGCGAAATCCTGCGTCGCCGTCGCGGCCTGCCGGCGCCGCGCAAGGATCGCCGCCGCCCGATGTGGCTCTACGGACTGCCGCTGCGGATGCGCTTTCCCAAGTCGGGCCTCTACATCAGCGCCATCCCCCCTTCGGCCTGGGCGTCTTCGCCGGCGTGCTGTCGGCCATCATGGGGGTGGGCGGCGGCTTCATCCTGGTCCCGGCCATGCTCTATGTGCTGCGGATGAAGGCCGGGGCGGTGGTCGGGACCAGCCTGTTCCAGATCATCATCACCACCGCCATCACCACCATTCTCCAGGCCGGCCGCAACCAGACCGTGGATATCGTCCTGTCGACCATCCTGCTGCTGGGCGGGGTGGTGGGCGCCCAGATCGGCGCGCGCTTCGCCGGCCGTTTCCGCGCCGAGGAGTTGCGTGCGGCGCTGGGGCTGATCGTCCTGCTGGTGGGGATGCAGATGGGGCTGGAGCTGTTCGTGCGGCCGGCCGACATCTTCATGATCGCTCCCGGGATCGCGGACTGATGGAGGGCCGGGCATGATCCAGACCCTGCCCCCGCCGCCGCCCGCGATCGAGGCCCCCGCGCCGGATCGGTCCGAAGCCACGACCGGCGACCTGCGCGTCGCCGCCGCCCTGACCGACGCCCAGGTCCATGTCGATTCCGGGTTCCAGGGCGCGTCCATCGTTCTTTACGGGGCCGTCTTCAATCCGACCGACGATCCCGCCGACGTGGTCGTGGTCGTGCGCGGTCCCGAGGCGCCCGTGCGCCTGGTCAAGAAGACGCGCAACATGGGCGTCTGGCTGAACAGCCGGCCGGTGCTGTTCGAGGGGGCGCCCGGCTTCTACATGACCGCCTCGACCCGGCCGCTCAGCGACATCGCCGACTTCGGCCAGTTGCGCCGGCTGGGCGTCGGGGTCGACCACCTGCGCATCGACGCGCCCGAGGAGAGCCGAACCGTCACCCGCTACGGCGTGCGCGACGTCGTGGTCAGCCGGCTGGGCGAGGACTATCTGGACTGGCGCCGCGCGGTCATCCGCCTGAAGGAGGCGGCCCAGCTCTACGCCACCGCGCCCGAGGGCGTTCAGTTCGTCGACCGGGGCCTGTTCCGCGCCGAGGTCGACCTGCCGACGGTGGCGCCCACCGGCAAATATTACGCCGAGGTCTGGCTGTTCCAGGGCGGAGAGCCGCGCTCGGTCTCCAACCTGACCCTGACGGTCGAGAAGGTCGGGCTGGAACGCGACATCTATGAGTTCGCCCATCGCCGGCCCTGGCTCTACGGCCTTCTGTGCGTGGTCCTGGCGGCCCTGACGGGCTACGGCGCCTCGCGCATCTTCAGCCGACGGAGCTGAACCCCAGTTCGGCGCGCAGGGCCTGGGCCGACACGCCCTGGGCGCGCAGTTCGGCCAGGGTCACGGAGCGGTCGCGCTTGGCGTACCGGCGCCCGTCCGGCCCGGTCAGCAGCCGGTGATGGCGATAGGTCGGCGCGGGCCAGCCCATCAGCGTCTGGATCAACCGCTGCACATGGGTCGCCTCGAACAGGTCCCGGCCCCGCACGACATGGGTCACGCCCTGCAGGGCGTCGTCATGCGTTACGGCCAGATGATAGGCGACGCCGGCGTCCTTGCGCGCCAGAACCACGTCGCCGGCGGCCTCGGGCCGCACCGACACGACGCCGTGCTCGCCCTCGGGACCGCGCCCCTCCTCGTCGAAGGTCATCCCCGCCCACGCCGCCTCGCCCAGCGCCGCGCGCGCCCGTTCGAGCCACAGCCGCCAGGCGAAGGCCGCGCCCCGGTCCAGCAGGCGCGCCTCTTCCTCGGGCGGATGCGGGCCGGGCCTGACGGCTTCCTGCGGCCCGTGCGGCGCGTCGCCGATGGCGGCCAGGATGTCCCTTCGCGTGCGAAAGCAGCGATAGAGCAGTCCGCGCGCTTTCAAGGCGGCGATGACGGCGGCGTAGTCGGCCCGGTGATCGGACTGCCGCCGCACCGGTCCGTCCCAGTCCAGGCCCAGCCACGCCAGATCCTCCAGGATCGCCGCCTCGTGCTCCGGGCGGCAGCGCGTGGGGTCGATGTCCTCGATCCGCAGCAGGAACCGTCCGCCCGCGGCGCGCGCGGCCGTCCAGGCCGTCAGGGCCGAAAAGGCGTGGCCCTTGTGCAGGCGGCCGGTGGGGGAGGGGGCGAAGCGGGTGACGAGCATCAAGGGCGTTCTAGCGGTTTCCGGCCTCGTGCAGCAGCCCCGGCTTGCCCGCGCCGCGCCGGCGCCTAAGCTGGGACATGGCCGTCGCTCCCACACCCGCCCAGATCGCCGCCGCGCGCGACAGCCTGGCCGCGGCCGATCCGGCCCTGGCGCGGGCGCACGCCCAGACGCCGGTGTTCGAATGGCGGCTGCGTCCGGGCGGCTACGAAGGTCTGTTCCGCATGATCGTGGAGCAGCAGGTGTCGGTCGCGGCGGCGGCCTCCATCTGGGCGCGGACGGTGGAAGGCCTGGGCGGGGAGGTGACGGCCCAGGCGGTCCTGGCCCGTGACGTCGAAACCCTGCGGACCTTCGGCCTGTCGGGCCAGAAGGCGCGCTATGGGCGTGAGATCGCCCTGGCCCAGGTCGAGGGCCGCATCGACCTGGAGCATATGCAGACCCTGTCGGACGAGGCGGCGATCGCCGCCCTGACCGCCATCAAGGGCGTCGGCAAATGGACGGCCGAGACCTATCTGATGTTCTGCGAGGGGCGGCTGGACGTCTTTCCGGGCGGCGACGTGGCCCTGCAGG
Organism: Brevundimonas albigilva; assembly: GCF_023503965.1. Taxonomy (GTDB): domain Bacteria; phylum Pseudomonadota; class Alphaproteobacteria; order Caulobacterales; family Caulobacteraceae; genus Brevundimonas; species Brevundimonas albigilva. The sequence goes on from NZ_CP097298.1 coordinate 2,018,802, forward strand.
AGGCGATGCGCTGGGCCGACCGGGCCGACATGCGCCCGCGCGAGAAGCAGGCCTACGCCCGCGCGGAAATCTGGCGGCCATGGCGGGGCGTGGCGGCGCATCTGCTGTGGGGATGGTATGGCGGGGTCAGGCGCGGCGAGATCGTGCTGGAGGACCTGACCCCGTGACCCCCATCGACCCCGTCATCGGCGAGACCATTCGCAATCCGCAGACGGTGCTGACCGCCCTGGATTTCGCCGGGTGGCCGTGTTCGCCGCCACCGGCGCCCTGGCCGCCGCGCGCGAGAAGCACGACCTGGTGACCTTCGCCTTCTTCGCCGCCATCACCGGGGTCGGCGGCGGCACCCTGCGCGACCTGTTGCTGGGCCTGCCGGTGTTCTGGGTCCAGGACTGGCGCTACATCGCGGTCTGCCTGGCCGCGGCGGTCGGCATCTGGCTGCTGGGCTGGCGCGACTGGCGCTTCCGGGCCCTGCTGTGGCTCGACGCCGTGGGTCTGGCGGCCTATGGCGTGATGGGCGCGGCTAAGGCGATGGCGGCCGGCGCCTCGCCCCTGATCTGCATCGTCATGGGCACGCTGACGGCCTGTTTCGGCGGCGTGATCCGCGATCTGCTGGCCGGCCAGCCGTCCATCCTGCTGCGGCGAGAGATCGCCGTCTCGGCCGCCATCCTGTCGGCCACCGTCTATGTCGCCCTGCGCGGCCTGGAGACCGATCGCTGGCCGGCCGCGGCGGTCGCCCTGGCCGTGGGTTTCGCGCTTCGCGCGGCGGCGCTGCGGTGGGGCTGGACCCTGCCGGGCTTTCCCTCCGGGCCGCGCGCCTGAGGCGCAATCTTCGCGTCTTCGTCATGGCGGCGTCTTCGAATCAGGCGTACGCTTTTCCCGCCAGACTAGGGAAGGAGACGCGTCTTCAGTCCTGTCGCCTCGATACCCCCGCCGTGGACGGGAGGGCCTGATGCAGGTTCTCCATCGACCGCCTTCGGGCTGGCCCGCCCTGGTGCTCAACGCCGATTTCCGGCCGCTGTCCTATTATCCGCTGTCGCTGTGGCCGTGGGAGGAGGCGGTCAAGGCGGTCTATCAGGACCGCGTCGAGGTCGTGTCGCTCTACGACAAGGTCGTGCGCTCCCCGTCGATGGAGATGCAGCTGCCCAGCGTCATCGCGCTGAAAAGCTACGTCGACCAGGACCGCAGTCCCGCCTTCACCCGCTTCAACGTCTTCCTGCGCGACGGCTTCGCCTGCCAGTACTGCGGCGAATCCACCGAGCTGACCTTCGACCACGTCATTCCCCGCTCGCAGGGCGGGCGCACGACCTGGGAGAACATCGTCGCCGCCTGCGGGCCGTGCAACCTGACCAAGGGCGGCCGCACCCCGCGCCAGGCCATGATGCCGGTCCGCCGCGAACCCTATCGCCCCAACGCCTGGCAGCTTCAGGACGCCGGCCGCCGCTTCCCGCCCCACTACCTGCACCAGAGCTGGCTCGACTACCTCTACTGGGACATCGAGCTCGAACCCTAGGGTTCTTTTCCGTTGCCGGAGACGGCTCAGACAGCCTTGCGTCTGGTCACAGACGAGGGGACGCCAGGCCGGTGTTCCAGTTCCACGGCTGGTCTCCCGCCGCGCGGCGGCGCTGCACCGCGGCCTCGTGGAGCGGGAACATGCCAGGGAACAGGTTCACGCCGGGGACGGGGCTGGCGCGGAAGGCCATGAAGGCGCGGTCGTCGCCATAGGGCGACCATGCGGGCGAACCGACCGCCTGGGGCCGGCCGTCGCGCACGAAGCTGGCCCAGTAGGCGACCATGGCGTCGCTCAGACCGGCCTCTGCGGCGGTGTCCGGGATCGCCGGCCAGCGCGGCGGCGTCCTCTGCAGATTGCCGAACATATAGGGCAGTTCGCTGGCGTGAAACGCGTGCAGCCCGGCGGTGTCGGCGGCGGGATAGCCGTGGTCGAAGAGGTACAGGTACGAGGGTCGCCCCGCGGCCGTCTGGGATCGGACGAGCCGTTCGGAAGTCCAGCCGTACAGGGCGTCGCGGCTGGCGGCGAGGATGCTCTCGTCCATGTCCGAGGACGGATAGAGACGCAGGAATTCGTCCGCCAGGTCGCCGTATCGCTCGCGGATCGAGCGTTCGTATCCGGCGGCGTCGCCCGGCGCGGGCGGGGCCAGCATGCGAAGCGACCGGATCTCGCCGCTGTTGAAGCCGGCCAGTACGGGAACCGGCGCCTGTTCGCCGCGATCGAACACCTCGACGATCTGGCGCGGCAGGACCACGCCGTCGATGACCCCGAAGGTGGCGAAACCGCCGAGGGCGGCGCGGTCGGTCAGGTCCTGCGCCTCCATGCCGCGAAGCACGCGCAGGCTGGGCGCCTGAAGCGCGCGGGCCAGGGCGGCGCCCGCCGCTTCGGCCGCCGGCGCGCCGTGCCGCGCCTGCTTCAGCTCGGGCGTGGAGATCATGTAGGCGCTCTGGGCGATGGCCCGGTCGAACAGGCCCCGGGCCAGCGGCGAACTCATCAGATAGAGGACGCTGAGCCCGCCCGCGGACTCGCCCGCGATGGCGACATTGTCCGGATCGCCGCCGAAGCTCGCGATGTTGCGCTTGATCCATTCGAGCGCGGCGACCTGGTCCATCAGGCCGTAGTTGCCGGAAATGTTCGCCGGACTTTCGGCGCTGAGGTCTGGATGGGACAGCCAGCCCAGCACGCCGAGGCGGTAGTTGATCGACACCACCACCACGCCTTCGCGCGCCAGCCGGGCGCCGTCGTAGAGCGTCTCCTTGCTGGAGCCGGTCACCAGCGCGCCGCCGTGGATCCAGACCATGACCGGCGCCTTGCCGGCGACGTCCGGCGTCCAGACGTTCAGGGTCAGGCAGTCCTCGCTGGTCCGGCCCAGGTCGGCGGAATAGATCGACTGGACGAGGGGCGTGGGCTGGATGCAGGCGGCGCCGAACCGTGTCGCATCGCGCACGCCATCCCAATGGGCGGCGGGCGCGGGCGGTCGCCAGCGCCTTTCTCCGACGGGCGGCGCGGCGTAGGGGATGCCCTTGAAGCTGGCGATCTCGCCCTCGGCCGCGCCCCGCACGGCGCCGGCCGGGGCGGTCACGACGGGCGGCGAGGCCGCGGCGGCCGCGGCCGCGCTGGCGAGCAAGGCCAGCGCTGTGCCCACGCCGAGGAGTTTGGCGATCATCGAACGGTCTCCGCTTTGGGGGTGTTGCGGCCCAGCACGCGGGCCAGCCACAGGAACAGGCCGATCGCGGCCAGATAGACGGGGATCAGGGTGTAGAGCGCGATCTGCAGCGAGTTGTCCGGGTGCGTCGCGCGGAAGAAGTCGCTGGCGGCCCCGACATAGGTCGGCCCCACGCCCATGCCGATGAAGTTCATCACCAGCAGCAGCAGGGCGCCGGCCATGACCCGCTGGTTCGGCCTGACCTCTTCCTGCACCAGCGCCACCGAGGACGACAGGTAGAAGTAGTTCAGGAAGTTCGGCGCCAGCATCAGCGCCAGCGCCAGCGGCCACGACGGGGCCCAGACGAAGGCGATGTAGAACGGCAGGGCCAGGGCCAGCGACATCGCCGGCAGCAGGGCGTAGGCCGTCTTGGACCGGCGCGTATAGCGGTCGATCAGCCAGCCCGAGGCGAAGATGCCGCCGCCCATGCCGATGGCCACGACCAGCGCGTACCACAGGGCCACGTCGTTCAGGGTCATGCCCTTCTCGCGCATCAGGAACAGCACGGCGAAATTGCCCAGGCCGTAGGTGACGATCTGGGTCACGCCGCTGCCCAGCGCGGCCAGCACCAGCGCAGGGGTGGAGAAGAACATCTTCACCGTGGCCCAGAAGCCGGCCCGGGCGGGCGCCGCGGAGGCGGCGCGGGCGGGGGACGCGTCCAGGCCCCCGCGGCGGGGCTCCTTGACCAGGAAGGGCGTGGCCAGGGCGACGACCAGGCCCACGGCGCCGATGGCGATGAAGGCGTCGCGCCAGCTGAAGGCGGCGGCCACCGAGGCGCCGAAGGCGATGCCCAACGCCGCGCCCACCGGCGGTCCCAGGTTGTAGATCCCCAGCGCCATGCCCCGGCGGCCGGGCGGGAAATAGTCGGTGATGATGGCGTAGGACGGCGGAACGCCCCCCGCCTCGCCGAAGCCCACGGTCATGCGCGACACGGCCAGCTGTCCGAAGTTGCGCGACAGGCCGCAGGCGATGGTGGCCGCGCTCCAGACGCCGCAGGCGATGGACACGACGGCCACGCGATTGGTGCGGTCGGCCAGCCATCCCACGGGAATGGCGATGAAGCAGTAGAAGAACGCGAAATACAGGCCGCCCAGCAGGCCCAGCTGGCCGTCGGTGATGTGCAGCGCGTCCTGGATCGGCTTGGCCAGGATCGACAGCAGCTGTCGGTCCAGGAAGTTCAGCACATAGATGAACCACAGCACGCCCAGGGCCACCCAGGCGCGTCCGCCCGCCGAGGGCTTGGCGGCGGACGGTCCTCCGGATTCGATCGGGGTTGCACTCATGTCGTTTCCTCGGCTGCGGGCCCGGCGGCCCGTCTATTTTTCGGGATGGGTCAGCGCGGCGTAGGTGTAGGTTCGGGCCTTGGCGCGGAATTCGTTGCTGACGGGATCCGCCATGCGCTGGATCAGGCCGACGAAGACCACGTCGTTCTCGGGATCGATCCAGAACCATGTGCCCCCGCCGCCGCCCCAACTGAGCGTGCCCTTGCCTTCGGACAGGCCCAGCCGCTTCGGGTCCTCGGTGATGGCGAAGTCCAGACCGAAGGTCAGGGCCGGATTGAAGGGCAGAAGGCGCAGCGGGTTGAAGCGGTCGAGCACGGCCTCCGGGACGGCGTTGGTCGCCATCAGGTCGACCGTCTCGGGCCTGAGGATGCGGACCCCGTCCAGCGCGCCCCTGTTCAGCACCATCTGGCAGAAGCGGGCGTAGTCGACGGCCGTGGAGACCAGGCCGCCGCCGCCGCCCTCGAACCGGGGCGGGCGGGTGTAGTCGTTGATCGGCATGTCGAAGGCCGTGGTCGTGACCTTCAGCCCGCCCGCGCCGTCATCGGAATACATCTCGGCCAGGCGATGGACCTGATCCGCCGGAACCTGGAAGCCGGTGTCGACCATGCCCAGCGGCGCGAAGATGCGGGCGCGCAGAAAGTCGCCGAAGGTCATGCCGGTCAGGCGTTCGACCACCACCGCCTGCAGGTCGGCGGCGATGGAATAGAACCACTCGGTTCCGGGCTGGAACATCAGGGGGATGCGCGCGGCCCGATCGACAAGCTGCTGATGGCCCTGCGCCATCATCACGCCGGCCTGGCGATAGGCGCGCTCAATCGGATGGATGTCGAACAGGCCGTAGCCGAAGCCGGCGGTGTGGCTCATCAGCTCGCGCATGGTCGGCGGACGGTCGGCCTCGACCGTCCGCATCGCGCCGTCGTCGCCGAGCCCGGCATAGACCCTCTGGCCCGCGAACTCGGGCAGGTGGTCGGTGATCGGGTCGTCCAGGCGCCAGAGCCCCTGTTCGAACAGGATCATCATGGCCACGCCGGTCACCGGCTTGGTCATGGAATAGATGCGGAACAGGGCGTCGCGGGCCAGGGGCGCGTCGTCGCCCAGACGCGCGTGGCCGAAGGTGGTGAAGGCGGCGACCTGTCCGTGGCGCATCAGCAGGGTGGAGGTCCCCGCCACCAGGCCCGCCTCGACCATGCCCGACATATAGCCGTCCAGGTCGGCGAGCCGGCGGGAGTCGAAGCCGAGGGCTTCGGGGCTCGATGCGAACGGAAGGCCGCCGGCGGTCATTCGCGCGCCTGCTTTCGCCGTTCCTCGGCCCGGTCGCGGCAGACGCCGATGAAGCCGTGCGCCATGAACGACGCCATCCGCGCCTTGATGGCCTCGAAGTCGTCGGACCGGCACTTGCCGCCCGACAGGCGGTCGATCCGGCCGGTGCGCGCCAGGCTGAGGGTCAGGGCGCCGGTGACGAAGTGGTAGCCCCAGAAGATGTCCTCCTCCAGCGCATCCGGCAGGGCCTGTTTCAGCAGTCCGATCAGGCGCAGCACGACGGGATCGTAGAGGCGATCCATCACCTCGGCGCCCCACGCGGGGGTGTTGTTGATCTGGGCGCTGAGGGCGCCGAAGTGCCGCCAGCCGTCGCCGCCCGTCGAATAGGTGTCGAGATCGGTGTCGAGGAAGGCGCGCAACGCCCCTTCGACGGTCGGCCTGCCGCCGGCGGCCGCCTCATAGGCGTCCAGCGCATCCATCCGGCGCCCGCTGGTCACCGGCGCGCGGCGCGCCATGACCTTGTCGAACACCTCCTGCTTGTCGGTGAAATAGTAGTGGATCAACGACTTGTGGACGCCCACCTGATCGGCGATGTCCTTGATCGTCACCCCGTAGAAGCCGTGGCGCGAGAACAGCTCCTCGGCCGCGTCGAGCAGCTGCTCCAGGGTTTCGGCGCGCTGTTCGGCCTTGCGGCGGGGCTTTCGGACGGGCGTGGTCATGGTCTGGGCCTCGGGGCGTTCTGGCCCCTGCTGCAGACGGGGCGCCGACTCGATGATGGAGACGGCGGCCATCCTAAGCGCCTCCGTAAGTGGCGCGAAGCAGCGCCTTGTTGATCTTGCCGGTGGCGGCCAGGGGCATGGCCTCGACCCGCACGATCCGCTCGGGGATCCACCAGTCGGCCACCTGGCCCTTCAGCGTCGCCTTAAGGCTTTCGTCGCTGACCGCCTGGTCGCGGGCCGGTTCGATCACCATCAGCGGCCGTTCCCCATTTCGGGTCGGCGCGGCCGATCACGGCCACCAGTCCGACGGCGGGCAGGGCGCCGATGATCTCCTCGATCTCGACCGGATTGATCCATTCGCCGCCGGACTTGATCAGGTCCTTGGACCGGCCCGCCAGCGTCAGGTTGCCCGCGTCGTCCAGCAGGGCCAGGTCGCCGGTGTCGAACCAGCCGTCGGCGTCGACGACGGGCTTGCTGGCGCCGAAATAGGTCTTCACCACGCTCTGCCCCTTCACCTTCAGGTGGCCGACGGCGTTGCGCTGGTCGGGCAGGGGGCGCCGCCCGCGTCGGTGAGCAGCAGGTCCAGCCCCATCGGCGGCCGGCCAGAGCCCCTTGCGGCGCCCGGCGCGTCGCTTCGCGGCGAGATGGCGCCCAGCGGCGACAGCTCCGTCATCCCCCAGCTGGTCTGGACCGTGGCGCCGAAGCGCGTCTCCATCCGCCTGAGAAGGCTTTCCGGGCAACTGGAGCCGCCGATGATGACGCGTTCGAGACTGGGGGTTTCGCCGCCCGTCGCGTCGAGGTGATCCAGCAGGCCCAGCCAGACGGTGGGCACGCCGACGGCCACGGTGACCCGATGGCGGTCGATCAGCCGGGCCAGGCTGGCGCCGTCCGTCGCGCGACCCGGCAGGACCAGTTGCGCCCCCACGGCGGGCGCTGCGAACGGCAGCCCCCAGGCGTTGGCGTGAAACATCGGCACGGCGACCAGGACGGTGTCGCGCGACGTCAGGGCGATGGAGTCCGCCTGCAGCGCGCGCAGGGTGTGCAGGTAGTTGGATCGGTGCGTGTAGGCCACGCCCTTCGGCGCGCCGGTGGTGCCCGAGGTGAAGCACAGGCCGGCCAGGGCGCCCTCGTCGAACTGGCCCCAGGGGACGGCGCGCCCCTGCGTCGCCAGCAAGCCCTCCAGGTCCGAGACCTCGGGGCGTCCGGCCTCGGGCGTCTCTCCGTCCAGGAGGATCAGCCGCTCCAGCGAGGGGCAGGCGTCCAGCAGGGCCTCGGCCATGTCGCGCAGGCCTGCGCCCACGGCCAGCACCCGGTCGTCCGCCTTGGCGACCATGGCGGCCAGGTGGGCGACGGTCAGCCGGGGGTTCAGGGTGTGGCAGACCAGGCCCACGCCCATGGCGGCGTACCAGACCTCGACATGATGCTGGGTGTTCCAGGCCAGGGTGGCGATGCGGTCGCCCGGCTTCAGGCCGAAGTCCAGCAGGGCGCCGGACAGGCGATTGGCCCGCGGGCGCAGGTCCGCATAGCCGATGGCCTGATCGGTCTCGGCGCCGGCGGTCACCACCTGCGCGGTCCCGTGCCATTTGGCGCCGTGATCCAGGAAGCGGTCCACGGTCAGGGCGTAGTCCTGCATGAAGCCGGGGAGGAACCGATCATCCTTGAGCGAACGTCCAGACGGTTACAAAAGCCGGAAGCCCGGCGAGCGAAGGGGCGGCGGCCGGTCGACCGCCGCCCCGCCAGGGTCAGAAGGTCTTCGTCAGATTGACGCCGAACTGTCGCGGGGCGCCCGCATAGCGCAGGCCCGAGTTGATCGCGGCAATATAGGTCTGATCCGTCGCGTTCAGCGCATAGGCCGCCAGCGTCCAGTCGCCGGTCTTGTAGCTGAGCAGCAGGTTGACCAGGTTGCGGGCCTCCAGGCGGTCGCCCAGGGCCTCGTTGTTGAAGATGCTGGTCCAGGACTCGCCGATGTGGGCGTAGTCGATGCGCGGCGACAGGGTCGCGCCGTTGGGCAGGGCGAAGTCGTACTGAACCCCGATGTTGAAGGTCAGCTCGGGCGCGTAACCCTGGGTGTTTCCGTCCAGGTTCAGGCAGTTGGCGGTCTCGGGCCCGGTCTCGGCGTCGCACGCGCCGCTTCGCGCGACGCGGGGATCGGCGGCGTAGAATTCGCCCAGCTCGGAGTTGGACACGGCGGCGCCGACATCCACGGTCCAGGCGTCCATGCGCACCTGGGCCGACGCCTCCAGCCCCATCAGGACGGTCTCGTCCGCGACGTTGACGATCGAGCTGAACAGCGGGACGGCCGGATCGCCGACGATGACCTGGAAGCCCTCATAGGTCATGTAATAGGCGCCCAGCTGGGTGCGGACCTGACCGTCGAACATCGTCGACTTCCAGCCCAGCTCGTAGTCGACCACGTCTTCGGGCCCGAACGCGCTGGCCGGAACATAGAAGTTCGGCGCGTTCAGCCCGCCCATCTTGAAGCCGTTCGCCACGAAGCCATAGACGAAGTTGTCGTCGTCGATCTTGTAGTTGATGCTCAGCTTGCCGGTGGTCTTCTCGGCGGTGACCTCGTCGTTCTGGAGCAGCTGAAGGCCCAGCGCGGGATAGGTCGTATAGACGTTCTCGTTGCGCGAGGTGCTTTCCGACCACCGCGCGCCCAGCTGAACCTGCAGCCGGTCCGAGATGTCGTAGCTGACCTGGCCGAAGACGGCCTTGGTCTCCTTCGGCGTCTCGCCGAAGATGTAGTAGTCCAGCACCCCTTCGGGGAAGCCGACGTGATAGGCCCCCTCCGGGAAGGTGGTGACCGGGAAGGTGACGTCGTCCTGCTGCCAGAAGGCGCCCAGCAGCCAGGTCAGGCGCTGGTTGTCGGGTGAGACCAGGTTGATCTCCTGCGACCAGACGTCTTCCTCGACGCGGTCGTAGAAGGTGTTGTTCAGCGCGCTGGTCCCGTCCAGATCGGTCGAGAACTCGCTGATCCCGTCCTGGTATCCGGTGATCGAGCGCAGCGTGATCCCGTTGTCGAACACATAGCTGACGTTCAGCGAAACCCGCGCCGTCTCGTCGACGCCCGAGTGCGGGCCGTTGGCGGTGATCTTGAACGGATCGTTGGTCGACAGGGCCGGGTCGGCCGGATAGCCGCCGAAATCCAGCTTGTTGTAGTCCGCCTTCAGCAGCACCCGCAGGGCCGTCGTCGGCGTCCACAGGACGCTGGCGCGGACGCTGTTCATGTCCACGTCGCCGGGGCTGCCGCTGTAGGGGCCGGTGATGTCGTGAAAGCTGCTGCGCTTCTCGCTGTTGACGGCGAAGCGCGCGGCGAGGGTGTCGGTGATCGGCACGTTGACCGCGCCCTGGAGCTTCAGATTGTCGTAGTTGCCGACCTGGCCCATCACATAGCCGTTCACCCCGGTGAAGTCGGGATTGCGCGAGGTGATGAAGACCGCGCCGCCCGTGGCGTTGGTGCCGGCGAACGTCCCCTGCGGACCGCGCAGCAGTTCCACGCTGCCGATGTCGTAATAGGGCTCGGTCTGGAAATAGCCCGGGAAGACCGGAACGCCGTCGCGATAGGTGGTCACGCCCACGCCGATGGCGGTGGTGGCCTCGGACTTACCGATGCCGCGCACGTTGAAGAAGTTGCCCTGGCCGTAGTTCTGGACGGTCGTGGACGGGGCTGCGAACTGCAGCTGCTCCAGCGAGAAGACCCCGCGGTCCTGCAGGCTCTCGCCCGACAGCACGGTGGCGGCGACGGCGGTTTCCTGAAGGTTGGTCGTGCGGCGTTCGGCGGTGACCAGCACCTCGCCCACGACGGTCGCCTCCTGATCTTCGGTCTGTTGCGGCGCGGCGTCCTGCGCCTGCGCGGCGCCCGCCCACAGCAGGACGGCGGCGGATGTCGTCAGCCAGAGCTTGCGCCCCATGGTCTTCCTCCCACGATGTTTCCTCGGGCGCTCTGTCGGCGCCTCATCCGACCGTCGCACCGATTTCGCGCGTCGTCAACATTCACTAGCCGGCGAGTGAATGTTGACCTTTCGACCAGGATCATCAAAGTGCGCCCGCCCGCAGACGGGCGCGTCGGCAATGACCGAAACGGGGAAACGAGCATGAGCATCACTCTCGCGGGCCGGGTGGCCATCGTCACGGGCGCCGGCGGCGGCCTGGGCCGAAGCCACGCGCTGGCGCTGGCGCGATACGGGGCCAGGGTCGTGGTCAACGACCTGGCGTCCGCCGCCTGCGAGGCCGTCGCCGAGGAAATCCGCGCCGCGGGCGGCGAAGCCATCCCCTGGACCTGCAGCGTCACCGATCGCGAAGGCGTCTTCGCCATGGTGGAGGGCGTGGTCCAGCGCTGGGGCGGCGTCGACATCCTGGTCAACAACGCCGGCATCCTGCGCGACAGGACCTTCGCCAAGATGGACCTCGACGACTTCGCCCTGGTGCTGGACGTGCACCTGATGGGGTCGGTCAACCTGACCAAGGCGGCCTGGCCGCACATGCGCGAAAAGGGCTACGGCCGGGTGATCTTCACCACCTCGTCGTCGGGCCTGTACGGCAACTTCGGCCAGTCGAACTACGGCGCGGCCAAGATGGCCCTGGTGGGGCTGATGCAGACCCTGGCGCTTGAGGGTGAAAAGTCCGGCATCCACGTCAACTGCCTGGCGCCCAGCGCCGCGACCCAGATGACCGAGGGGCTCTATTCGGAAGAGGACCTGCGCGGCCTGTCGACCGATCTGGTCAGCCCCGGCGTCGTGGCCCTGGCCAGCGAGAACGCCCCCACCGCACCATCCTGCTGGCCGGCGCCGGCGCCTTCGAACAGGCGCACGTCACCATGACCCAAGGCATCTATGTCGGCGACGCCCCGGACGCCGCCGACCGCATCGAGGCGCGGTGGGCCGACATCCGGGACCGCGCCAGGGAGGTCGTGCCGCCCTCCGGCGCGGCCCAGTACAGCCACGAAGTGAACCATCCTTTCCGTTGAGGACGGCCGTAACGCGGCATGGACGCGATGCAACCTGACCGCTAACCTTGGCCCATGCCGTCACCGCTTCCGCCGGATCGTCCGCTGTCGCGCCTTCTGACCGAGCGCGAGCGCGAGGTCATGGCCTATGTGGCGGCCCATCACCGCAGCAAGACCATCGCGCGCCTGACGGGCAAGACGCCCAAGACCGTCGACGCCCAGGTGGCCAGCGCCTGCCGCAAGCTGGGCGTCAGCTCGCGCGTCGATGCGGTGCGCCTGCTGCTGGAAGAAGGCCTGGATCCCATGGGGGAAAATCCCCAGGGCGCCGTCTCCAATGGCCGCCGAGGACGACCCGGCGTCATTCCTGTCCCGTCACTCAAGGGATGCGAATGAACAGCTCGATACAGATCAGACGCGAGACCACGCTGGACGAGACGCTGCCGTCGATGAGCTTCCGGGATTTCCAGGAAGCGCTGGAACTGGTGGCGTCGGGCCGCGAGCATCGACGCATGGTGCCTTTTCTGGTTTCGGCCCTGCAGCAGCAGGCGCCTTTCCTGAACGGGCCGATGCTGATGTTCGAGATCCTGTGCTCGGCCGCCTGCCTGGCGGACCTGCCCCGGAAGCCGTTGAACAGCTAGGGCTCGCGAACCGGCCGGGCCTTCGCCTGCTGATCGCCCTGGGGATCGCGCTGGCCCTGGCCGTCGCCGTCCCCGCCGCGCTCGGCGGCGCCGTGGCCCTGCAGAAACTGGTCGAGACGCTTCAGGCGCGTCCCTGAACCGACGATCCTGGAACCAGACTTGAAACCGCCGGGGGCGGGGAGAACCACCATGTCCGACAGAGACATCGCGGCCGCGCGCGTGGCCGACATCATCAACGAGGCCGAGCGGGCGATGGACGCGGCGATGGCGCGGGCCTCGCAGCTTCTGACCGAACTGCCGGCGCTCCAGGGCCAGGCCGGGCTGAACGGGGCCTGGGCCCAGCCGGCGGTGGCCTCGGTCTGCGCCGCGCTGAACGACATGACGGGCGCCCGCGCCTCGCTCATCTCGGCCCACAAGAGCCTGTCGGCCGTGCAGCGCAAGCTGGGCGTCACGGTCGCCGAGGGCGGGGCCAACGAAAAGCAGGACGTCCCGACCCGCCCCACCGCCGAGTCGGCGGACACGGTCGTGCGTCTCCGCGCCTGAGGTTTTTGAGGCGGCGGGCCTGGAGGACATGGTGTATCGCGGGCGGCGATGATCAGCGCCTTCGACGACCTTCACCAGATCCTTAGCTACATGGCGACGGCGCTGACCATCGGTCTGGCGCTGCTGATCGGCCGCGGGCCCGAGAGGGCCTGCGGCCTGATCGTCGCGGCCGAAACCTTCGTCGACATCGTGGTGATGAGCCAGTTCGATCCGTCGATGCGCTGGTGGGCGGTTCAGATCAAGGCCGGCCTCGTGCTGTCGGCCTACGCCGCGGCGGTGTGGCGCTGGCCGGACCGGTGGCTGATCGTCATGACGGCGCTGCAGGGCTGCGCGCTGCTGCTGCACCTTTCGACGTGGCTGGATTCCACCATCCTGATGCGGAGCAACGGTCTGCTGCTGAACAGCATCGGCTGGCTGATGATGATCCTGCTGGTCTCGGCGACGATCGGAAAGGCGATCCAGCGGCACGACGCCCGCCGTCGCCTGATCCGTCGGCAGACCTACTGAGCCGTCTTCGACGTTTCGACCCGCTCGGCGATGTCGATCAGGCCCTGGCCCAGCGTCCGGCCCTGCTCGGGGTGGATCAGGAAGCCCTGCCAGCCGAAGCCGGGATGACGGATGGCCAGCAGCGGACCCTGGGCCTGGATGTCCGTGCGCCAGGACGGATTGACCACGGTCTCGACCTTGGCGCCCGGTTCGATCGAGGCGGGGATCGGCTGGGTCATCTGCGCGCGCAGGGCGCCCAGGTTGGCGATCAGGTCGTCCAGCGCGGCCGGGCTCAGCGCCATGCGGCTGACGGCCTTGCCCTGAATCTGGAACTCCATTTCGACCTTGGCGCGGTCGGCGCTCATCTTCACGTTCAGCTTGGTGTCGGCCACGGGCGATCTCCTGGGTAGGCGGGCCTGATAGACCAGCCGCATCGTCCGCGCATCCCCGCGGCGCGCTAATCCAGCCGGCTCCACTCCAGCGCGTGGACCCGATCCCGGCCCAGGGCGGCGGCCATCGGCGGGGCGGCGAACAGGCCGGCGATGGCGGGATCGCGCACGTTCAGCCCGCCCGTGAAGGCGCCGAAGGCCGGCAGGATCAGCCGCGACCCGTCGGTGACGAAACAGGCGCGTCGCACCCCCGGCCATAGGCGGCCACCCGCGCGCAGGGGTGCAGGTGACCCGCCACCTCGCCACGGCGGTCGTCGTCGGCGCTGAGGGCCTCGGGTTCGTGGACCAGGCGCAGCCCGCCCAGCGAAAGGTCCCCGACGATCCGGCCCGGCAGGCGGCCCGCCGCATCGGCGTCTCGCGCCAGCGCCTCGCGGTCGTGATTGCCTTCCAGCCACAGCCAGTCGCGGCCCTCGGCCAATCGGTCCAGCCGCGCGCGGTCGTCGGCCGCCATGCGGGGAATGGCCCGCGTGTCGTGAAAACTGTCCCCCAGCAGGATCACGGTCGCCGGGTCCAGCGCCGCGATCTCGGCCTCCAGCCGGTCCAGGGTCGCGCGGCTGTCGTAGGGCGGCAGCATCTGGCCGCGCATGGCGAAGGCCGAGCCCTTCTCCAGGTGCAGGTCGGCCGCCACCAGCGCCCCGTGCGCCGGCAGCCACAGCGCGCCGGAACAGCGCAGCACGCAGGCCTCGCCCGCGACCAGCACGCTCAGCGATCCGCAGACCTTGCGGGCCAGGCTCTGGCGCAGGGCGGCGTTCATGCGGACGGCTCCATCACCTCGGCGATCAGGGCTTCGGCGCTCTCGTCCAGGATCATCTCGGCGGCGTCGCCGCCCACCCGCTCGCGCCCGATCTGCACCAGCACCGGCACGCAGAAAGGAGACGGTCGGCTCAGCGGCTGATGGCGGATGCGCCCCTCGATCCGCGCCAGCATCTGGCCCAGGCGCGCCACGTCCAGCAGGCCCGAGGCGGCGTCGGCGCGGGCGGTCTTGAGCAGCAGATGGTCGGGCTGATGGCGGCGCAGCACGTCGTAGATCAAGTCGGTGGAAAAGGTCACCTGCCGCCCCGTCTTCTCGGCGCCCGGCTGGCGTCGCTCGATCAAGCCCGAGATCAGGGCGCAATTGCGGAAGGACCGCTTCATCATGAAGCTTTCGTCCAGCCACGCCTCCAGGTCGTCGCCCAGCATGTCGGGCTGGAACAGGGCGTCCAGGTCGATGTCCCCCATCGGCTTGATCGACCAGATCGCCAGCGCATAGTCGGTGACCACGAACCCCAGCGGCCCGACGCCCAGGCGGTCCAGCCGCCGGGTCAGCAGCATGCACAGAGTCGTGTGCGCCAGCCGCCCCTCGAACGGATAGGCGACCAGGAAGTGCCGGCTGCCGCGCGGAAAGGTCTCCACCAGCATCGATTCCGCATCGGGGATGACCGAGCGCGCCTCCTGAAGCTCCAGCCATTCCTGCACGTCGGGCGGCAGGACGCGCCAGTGATCGCGGTCCTGCACCATGTCGCGCACCCGGTCCGCCAGCGAGGTCGACAGCGGGAACTTCGATCCGCCCCACGACGGGATCTTGGGCTCCTTGTCGCTGGCGTGGGTGACCAGGGCGTCGGTTCCGGTGATGCCCTGGAAGGCCCAGACCTGGCCGGCGAACAGGAAGGTGTCGCCGGGCGTCAACTGTTCGAAATACCATTCCTCGGCCTCGCCCACCTTGCGGCCGGCGATCCAGGCCCGCGTCCCGCCGCCGCCCCGGCGCGAGGCCACCCGCACGTTCAGCGTCCCGGCCGAGACGATGGCGCCCACGTTCATCCGGTGCCGCTGGGCGATGTGCTGGTTGCGCACCTTCCAGCGCCCATTCTGTGTACGGACGATCCGTGCGAAACGGTCGTAGGTGCGAAGGGCGTAGCCCCCGGTGGCGACGAAATCGACCACCTCCTCGAACTGCTCCCAGGTCAGGTCGCGATAGGGGCCGCAGCCGACGATCTGTTCGTACAGCTCGACCATGTCGAACGGCTCGGCGCAGGCCACGCCCATGACGTGCTGGGCCAGGGTGTCCAGGGTGCCGATATGCACCGGCTCCCAGTCGAAGGCGTTGGCGGCCACCGCCTCGCGCGCGGCCTGGCATTCCAGCATCTCGAACCGGCTTGCGGGCACCAGCAGGGCGCGGCTGGGCTCGTCCAGCCGGTGGTTGGCCCGGCCGATCCGCTGGACCAGCCGGCTCGACCCCTTCGGCGCCGCCATCTGGATGACCAGGTCCACGTCGCCCCAGTCGATGCCCAGGTCCAGGGTCGAGGTGCAGACCACCGCGCGCAGGTCGCCGCGCGCCATCGCCGCCTCGACCTTGCGCCGCTGCTCGGCGGCCAGCGACCCGTGATGCAGGGCGATGGGCAGGTCGTCGTCGTTGATCGCCCACAGTTGCTGGAACACGAACTCGGCCTGCCAGCGCGTGTTGACGAAGATCAGCGACAGCTTGGCCCGCTGCAGCGCCGCATAGACCTCGGGCACGGCGTGCTGGCCGGTATGCCCCGCCCACGGCACCTTGCCCTCCGAAATCAGCACGTCGATCTCGGCCGCCGCGCCGGGATCGCCCTTCACCAGGCGCACGCGCTCGCCTTCCTTCCCCCTTGCGGGGGAAGGTGGCTCGCGAAGCGAGACGGATGGGGGTGTAGACGCCGCTGTCGGACAGGGACAACGAACCCATTGACGACGGAATTCCCGACAGCCCCCCCATCCGAGCCGCTTCGCGGCCCACCTTCCCCGCAAGGGGGAAGGACGTCCCGGGCTCAGCCACGCCCGGATCAAATCCGGATCCTCGATCGTCGCGCTCAACCCCACCCGCCGCATCTGCGGCGCATAGGCCTGCAGCCGCCCCAGGCCCAGCGACAGCAGGTCGCCGCGCTTGCCGCTCCAGATGGCGTGGACCTCGTCCAGGATCACGCACTTCAGGTCCGCGAAATAGGACCGCGCGCCCTCCCAGGCGCAGAACAGCGCCAGCTGTTCCGGCGTGGTCAGCAGGATGTCGGGCGGGAAGTCGCGCTGTCGCTGGCGCTTGGACTGTTTGGTGTCGCCCGTGCGGCTCTCGACATGGATGTTCAGCCCGATCTCGCGGATCGGCGCCGTCAGGTTGCGCTCCACATCCACCGTCAGCGCCTTCAGCGGCGACAGATACAGGGTGTGCACCCCCGACCCCGGCCCTGTCTCCGGCTTCGGCCCGCGCTCGGCCAGGTCGATCAGGCTGGGCAGAAACCCCGCCAGCGTCTTGCCCCCGCCGGTCGGCGCCACCAGCAGGGCGTGCGCCCCGTCCCGCGCCGCCTGCACCATCTCCAGCTGATGCCGCCGGGGCGCCCAGCCGCGCGAGGCGAACCAGTCGGCGAACAGCGGCGGAAGCTCCGTCATCCGCTCCACGGCGCCAGCAGCCGGCAACCGCTGTGTTCGAAATGGCGGACGTTGCGCGTGACGATGGTCAGATCATGGACAAGGGCCGTAGCGGCCAAGAGCTCATCGGTGAGGCCGACGTTCACGCCCGCTGAACGATAGGCCTCCGCGAGCGGAGCCCATCGCTCGACGACAGCGAGGTCGACGGCCACCAACCGGTCGCCATACTCGGCCACGATCCCGTCGATCCTCGCCTGGAGCAGCGCGCCGCGCGGGTCCGATCCCAGGCGCAATGCGCCCCGCCGCATCTCGCCGACGGTGAGGACGCTGACGTTCAGCCGATCGTCGAAGTCTTCCTCCGGCGAGCCCACCGATGCGAACCACTCCATGAACCCCGCGTTCGGCCGCGACCTCAGCGTTTCACTGATCGCGTTCGTATCGAGCAGAAACCTCAAAAAGAGAAATCTCGAGCCGGCCGTCGGTCGCGTTCGATCTCGACATCATCGAGACGCGGACCCGTCAGCAGCCACTCTTTGAATGTTGGCTTGCGCTCGGACAGCCGACGAAACTCGGCTTCTGACAGAAGCATGTAGCGTCCCCGCCCTTCGACAGGGACGGCTTGCGGCCCCTCCTCGTCGACCTTGGCGGCCAGGGCGGTCAACCATTCGTCGTTGGAGACGATCTTGTTCATGGCGCCCAGCCTACTGCATTTCGTTCGCCCGAACCAGATGTTCCCGTTCCGTTTCATCCCGCCCGGCGCTATCTATCGGCCGTGTCCGACGAATCCGTCATCGCCCCGTCCGTCCACAGCGCCGCCGACGCCGCTGTCGGCCCGTGGACCGACCTGCCGCCCGCCTTGGCCGTGCCGCCGGGCGCCGGGGCCGTGTGCGACGAGGCAGGCGCGCGGCGGATCGGGCGGGGGCCGCCGAGGGACTGTTCACCGGCGGCCGCGTCCTGGTCGCCCACGCCAGCCTGACCGCGCGCCGCCTGGGCCTGCAGCCGCCGGCGCGCTCGCCGGACGTCATGGACGTGCTGGAGCTGTTCGCCTTCGTCCGCCCGGCCCGCTTCTGCGCGCCGTCGCCGACCGGCCTGGCGCTGGGGCTGGGCCTGGCCGAGCCGAAGTCGGTCGAGGCGCAGGCCGAACGGCTGCACGAGGCGGCGACCCTGCTGCTGAAGGAGCTGGCCGCCCCCGCCTATCCGGGGCGGGAAGAGGCCTACGCCCTGGCCCTGACGCTGGAGCGCGCCGGCTGGGCCTGGGGCGCGGCGGCGGTGCGGGCGCTGGAGCGGGGCGGCGTGCGTCAGAGGCAGCATCGCGGCGCCGGCCTGGACGTCTGGTCGCGCCTGACCGAATGGGAGGACGAGGCCCCGCGCGGCGAGGCGGGGTCCGCGCCCGTCGATTCCGAATCCGCCCGCATCCGTCTGGACAAGCTGCTCCAGGCCTCGGGCCTGGACGAGACCCGCCCCACCCAGTCCGACTACGCCGCCGAGGCCGCCTTCGCCTTTTCGCCGCGGAACGAGGAGGGCCGGCCCCGCGTCCTGCTGGCCGAGGCCGGCACCGGCACGGGCAAGACCCTGGGCTATCTGGCGCCGGCTTCGCTGTGGGCCGAGCGGAACCAGGGCGCGGCCTGGGTCTCGACCTACACCCGCGCCCTGCAGCGCCAGATCGACCGCGAGAGCGGCGCCGTCTGGCCCGACCCCGCCGAGCGCAGGAAGAAGGCCGTGATCCGCAAGGGGCGCGAGAACTATCTGTGCGTCCTCAACCTGCAGGACATGGTCCAGGCGGCCCAGCTGGGCAACGGCGACCTGATCGGCCTGGCGCTGGCCGGCCGCTGGGCGATCCACAGCCGCGACGGCGACATGACCGGCGGCGACTTTCCCGGCTGGCTGCCCAGTCTGTTCGCGGTCGCGCCGTCCCAGCAGGCGGGGCCGGCCAATCTGGTCGATCGACGGGGAGAGTGCGTCCACGCCGCCTGCCCCCACTACCGCGCCTGTTTCGTGGAAAAGACCATCCGCGCCAGCCGCAAGGCCGACCTGGTCATCGCCAACCACGCCCTGGTCCTGACCCAGGCCGCCTTCGACGGCGCCCGCTCGGCGCGCGGCCAGAAGCAGGACGGCGAGACGGCGGCGCTGAAGCGATCGTCTTCGACGAGGGCCACCACCTGTTCGACGCCGCCGACAGCGCCTTTTCCGCCTGCCTCTCGGGCCAGGAGGCGGCCGAGCTGCGCCGCTGGATCCGCGGGCCGGAAGGGCGCGGCCGCCGCGGGCGCGGCCTGGAGCAGCGTCTCGGCGACCTGACCGGCGGCAACGAGGCCGCGGCCAAGGCGCTTCAGGACGCCATGCGCGCCGCCGCCGCCCTGCCGGGCGAAGGGGTGTCGGGCCGCATCGCCCCCGCCTCGGGCGAGGTCAATCCCATCGGCCCGATCGAGGCCTTCCTGGCCGCCGCCCTGGACCAGCTGCGCGCCCGCACCGCCGACACGCCCTATGGCGGCGCCGAGTTCGGCATGGAATGCGCGCTCAAGCCCGTGACCGAGCCGGTCGCCGAGGCCGCTCGCGCCGCCGCCCGCGCCCTGGCCGCCATCGAAGCCCCGCTGCTGACCCTGGCGCGCACGCTGGAGGACATTCTGGACGACGAGGCGGCCGAGCTGGACGGCTCGCAACGGTCACGCATCGAGGGCGCCCTTCGCGGCCTGGATCGGCGCGCGCGCATGACCCTGCCGGGCTGGCGCTCCATGCTGGCGGCGCTGGAGGAGGCGGGCGCCGAACCCGATCCCGACTTCGTCGACTGGCTGTCGGCCGAGACCGCCTTCGGCCGCATCCACGACGTGGCCCTGCGTCGCCACTGGATCGACCCGACCGTGCCGCTGGAGGCCGCCGTCATCGTGCCGGCCCACGGGGTTCTGGTGACCTCCGCCACCCTGTCCGATCCGTTGCAGGACGACCCGTTCGACCTGGCCCGCCTGCGCACCGGCTCGGCCCGGCTGATCGAGCCGCCGCGCACCCTCAAGGTCGACAGCCCCTTCGACTACGCCGCCAACAGCCGGGTCATCGTCGTCAACGACCTGATGAAGGACGACCCCCGCCAGACCGCGGCGGCGATGCGCGAACTGTTCCTGGCCGCCGGCGGCGGGGGCCTGGGACTGTTCACCGCCATCCGCCGGCTGAAGGCGGTCTATGAGCGGCTGGGGCCGGACCTGGCGCGGGCCGGCCTGCCCCTCTACGCCCAGCACGTCGATCCGCTGGAGGTCGGCGCCCTGGTCGACATGTTCCGGGTGGAGGAGAACGCCTGCCTCCTGGGCACCGACGCCGTTCGGGACGGTGTGGACGTGCCCGGCCGATCACTGCGCGTCCTGGCCTTCGACCGGGTGCCCTGGCCGCGCCCCGACCTGCTGCACAAGGCGCGGCGCGAACGGCTGGGCGGGAAAGGCTACGACGACGCCATCGCCCGCGCCCGCATGGCCCAGGCCTTCGGCCGCCTGATCCGCCGGGCCGACGACAAGGGCGTCTTCCTGATGCTGGACGCCGCCGCCCCCACCCGCCTGTTCGCCAGCCTGCCCCCCGGAACCGAGGTCCAGCGCCTGGGCCTGGCCGACGCGGTCGAGCAGGTGCGCGACTTCCTGGGCGATTGAGGGAGCGTTCGCCCTCCCAATCATGGGAGAGAAGGCGGAACCAGAACGGAGAACCGCCCCTTTTCGTCATCCTCGCCCTCGTGGCGAGGATCCAGACTCCCGGTGTCCAACGATTGGGCGCGCTGCGGCGAAACCGGGAGTCTGGATCCCCGGGTCAAGCCCGAGGATGACGGGTGTGGAGGACGGCGGGAATGCGAGGTCGGAACCCGCCAACTCTCCAAATGACGCTGCCTCGACCGCAACGATTCCAACCGCTTGCCGGATTCTCGCGCTCTCCAGCCCGCCTGAACTGAAAACCGTGCCATGCTTTCCTCGTCCCGTCGCACCGGAGGGCTCGTAAGGCCTGCGACCTTGCGGCGGCGGGAGCGGAGGAAGCGGGGGCGGGTCTGGAACGGCCCGCGCCGCCTCGCCGGCCGGCGCACCGGACGCGCGAGGCGGAGGGTCGAGGGGGATACTCGGCCTCACCCGGACGGGGTTTCGCAGACCCCGCCGGCCCGCCGCAGGCTTATGGGGTTAGGCGATAAGACCGCCACCACTCGGCGCCCCGAGCTTGCAGGCCAATCCTTCGCGCGGAGCGTCAACCTTCGTCGAAACGCTACACACATCACAGACCTCCGGGCGAAGGCCCGGCGCTCCGCCCGGCCCTCCACCCACGCGCGAAAAGCGCGGGGACGATCCTGCCTGTCCGGCGTTGAAGGCGCGCTGCCGCTCGTCTTCCGATCTGCTATGGACCTCGCATGACCGACCGTTCCTCCGCTCCGCGCCACAGCCGCTGGGGCCTGTATGCGCCCTTCGTGATCGTGCTGGGCCTGCTGGCCGCCTGGACCGTCTGGTGGTTCATCCTGGCCCATCAGGTCGAAGGACGGCTGGAGCAGCAGGCCGAACGCCTGCGCCGGCAGGGGTGGGACGTCCGCTACGCCGACGCCTCGGTCACCGGCTGGCCCTTCCGGGCGCGCGTCGCCGCCCGCCATGTCAGCCTCGCCGCGCCGTCCGGCCACGCCGTCGCCCTGCCGGAGCTGGTCGCGGAGGCCAACGCCTATCAGCCGACCAAATGGGTCCTGGTCGCGCCGGACGGGCTGACCCTGGACCGGGCTGGAAAGGGCAAGGTCGCGGTCAGGGGCGACGCCGTTCGGATGAGCGTCAGCGGCCTGGATCACCGCTGGCCCGACCTGGCGCTGGAACTGGTCAACCCCGTCTTCACCGCCCATCCGGACAGCGAGCCATTCCCGGTCGCGCGCGCGGCGCGGTTCGAATTCTACGCCCGGCCCCACGTCGTCGGCGACCAGGCGACGACCGACGACCTGGACGTGATGGCCCGGCTGCTGGACGCGCGGGGCCGGCCCGACGGCGCGGTCGAGGGCTTCGCCCAGCAAGGTCAGCTGACGGTCGAGATCGAGGCGGTGATCGGCAGGGCCTCGACCCTGTCGGGCGGCGACCCGGCGGGCGTGTTCGCCGCCTGGACCCGCTCGGGCGGGACCTTCCGCAACGTGCGCGGGGAACTGAAGGCCGGCGACAGCGAGGCGACGCTGAGCAGCGACCTGCTGCGCGCCGACGCGGACGGCCGCCTGGTCGGATCGGTGGACTTCCAGGCGCGGCGTCCGGGGCCGGCCATCGCCGGCCTGGCCGGATCGCAGGCCGGCCCGGTCGACCAGGCCGGCGCCGCCGGGGCGGCGGCGACCACGGGCGCGGCCTCGGCCGGGTCGCCGGACGACCTGCCCCTGACACTGGTGTTCCGCGACGGGCGCGCCTGGCTGGGGCCGTTCCCGATCGCCCCCGCGCCCAAGCTGTTCTGATGCTGCCGGAACCCCGGATCGACGCCCAGCGCGCCGGGCTGGAGCGCGCCCTGGTCGAGGCGGCGCGGGCGCGCCTGGCGGCCGGCCCCTGGCCTTCGCCCGATGCGGCGGCCCTGGCGCTGCGTCCGCTGCTGACGGGTTCGGGGAGCACGGACGCGGTGCTGAAGGCGATGGCGGGCCGGATCGACGCGGCGACCGGGCGGCCCCTGGTCGTCTGCGGCGGCCTGGCCCAGGCCCTGGCGGCCGACCGCTACGGCCTGACGGCCCGGCCCTTGGCGGTGACGGAGGCGGCGCTGAAGGCGGTGGAGGACGGGGGCCGCGCCCTGATCGACCTGACCCACGACCGACCCTGGTGGGGCCGGCTGCTGGCCCGCCCGGATTTGAGGATCGTCGCCGCCCTGCCGGACGACCGCCAGGGTCGCCCCCGGGCGCTGATGGTGTCGGGCCAGGCGCCCGGCCCGACCGGCGACGACCGCAGCTTCTGGGTCACCGACAGCGGCTGGAGCGACGGCCGGATCGTCCAGGCCCTGTCCGATGTCGGCCTGGCGGCCGAACCGCTGGCGGCGTCCGGCGGCTTGAAGCTGTTCACGCTGGCGGGCTATGTGCAGGCCGAGGACGGGCGGCTGGACGGCGCGCCCGGTTCGTTGAGCGGCGTGATCGGCGCCGCGCCCCTGTTCTGATTTCTTCGAGGCTATCATGACCGACGCGACCGCTGGCGGCCCCACGCCCAAGCCCGGCATCCTGGACATCGCCCCCTATGTCGGCGGCAAGTCGGCCATCGCCGGCGTGGCCGAGCCGATGAAGCTGTCGTCCAACGAGAACATGCTGGGCGCGGGCGAGAAGGCGCGCGTGGCCTATGAGGCGGCGGTCCGCAACATCCATGTCTATCCCGACGGCCGCGCGACCAAGCTGCGCGCCGCCGTGGCCGAGACCCACGGGCTGGAGCCCGAGCGGCTGATCTTCGGCAACGGCTCGGACGAGGTCTTCGCCCTGCTGAACCAGACCTATCTCCAGCCCGGCGACAACATCGTCACCGGCCAGTACGGCTTCCTGGCCTATCGCATCAGCGCCAAGGCCTGCGAGGCCGAGGTCAAGCTGGCGCCCGAGCCGAACTACAAGGCCGAGGTCGACGCCCTGCTGGCCCAGGTCGATGATCGGACGAAGATCGTCTATGTCTCCAATCCGTCGAACCCGACCGGCAGCTGGAACTCGGGCGAGGAGATCCGCCGCCTGCACGCCGCCCTGCCGGACCATGTCCTGCTGGTGGTGGACGAGGCCTACGCCGAATACGTCACCGAGCCGGATTGGGAGACCAGCTTCGGCCTGGCCCGGGACGCGGCCAACATCGTCGTGACCCGCACCTTCTCCAAGATCCACGGCCTGGGCGGCCTGCGCATCGGCTTCGGCTATGCGCCCCTGGCCGTCGCCGAGGCGCGGTCGACCGCATCCGCCTGCCGTTCAACGTCTCGGTCCCGGGGCTGGAAGCCGCCACAGCCGCCCTGTCGGACGAGGCGCACCAGACGGCCTCGCGCGAGCTGATTTCCGCCTGGAAGCCGCGCCTGACCCAGGCCATCCGCGGCTTCGGCCTGGAGGTCCTGCCCAGCGCCGGAAACTTCGTCCTGGTGATCTTCGACAGCGCCGAACGGGCGACGGCGGCCAACGACTACCTGAACGCCAAGGGGATCATCGTGCGTCCCGTCGGCGGCTACGGCCTGCCCCAGGCGCTGCGCATCACCATCGGCACCGAAGACCAGAACCGCGCCGTCATCGACGCGCTGAGCGAGTTCGCGGCGGGCTGAAGCCTCAGCCCGCGAACCGGGCGAAGGCCTTCACCACCCGCTCGTAGGCCGGGCGCTTGAACGGCACGATCAGGTCGCAGGCGTCCGACAGCGGGCCCCAGCGCCAGGCGTCGAACTCGATGTCGGCGTCGGCGCCCAGGTCGATCTCGCTCTCGTCGCCGACGAAGCGATAGGCGAACCAGCGCTGCTTCTGGCCCTTGAAGCCGCGCCAAGCCTTGGCGTTGTCCATCGCTTCGGGCGGGAAGTCGTACAGGATCCAGTCCTTGGTCCGGCCCAGCGGCTCCACCGAGGTCACGCCCGTCTCCTCGCGCAGCTCGCGCCGGGCGGCGGCCTCCAGGTCCTCGCCCTTGTCGACGCCGCCCTGGGGAAACTGCCAATTGTGCGGGCCGGGCGTGGCGTGGCGCTGGCCGTACCAGACCAGGCCGTCGCGGTTGAACAGCACCACCCCGACATTGGGGCGGTAAAGCTCCAGATCGGCCATCAGCGCCCGGGCCGCATCGTCATGGCCGAGGCGGGCGCCAGCTGCAGGCCGCGCTGCTCCAGGCCCGCGGTCCAGCGCGCGGCGGTCTCGACCGTCACCGGATAGCTGAAGCCGGTCCCCAGCGCCGAGCCCCGGATCTTGGCCTGGGCCTCCAGGCTGTTCAGGGCGGCGATGACGGCGGCGGGCGACTGGGTCTGGTCGATGATCTTGTCGGCGCTGGCGCGGGCCCAGGCGCCCGGCCGCCGCTGGAACGACCCGTCGTCCAGGAAGGCGACCCCGTGCTGGCGCAGCACGCTCAGGAAGGCGCCCATGCCCTGATCCGAGGCGGCGAAGCGGTCGCCCAGATAGTTCGTCACGCCGAAATAGCCGGTGGCGCGGCCCAGCAGCCAGTCCATCTTGGCCTTGACGTCGTCCGGGCCGCCGCTGGCCAAAAGGGTGTAGGGGCCGGGATCGTTGTCGGGATAGCCGCTGGGCTCCATCGGCATTTCCAGCATGACCTCGTGGCCCTGGGCGCGGGCCTGGTCGATCCACCCCTGCAGGTTTTCGGCATAGGGCACGAAGCTCAGGGTCACCTCCGGCGGCAGGCGTTCGATGGCCGCGCGGGTCGTGACGGCGTTCAGGCCCAGCCCGCCGACGATCAGGGCCACGCGCGGCTGCCGTTGGGGCGGAACGGACGGGCGTAGGCCTGGGCCGGCACGCGGCCGTCGGGCGCGATCACCGGCAGCGGCCCGCTGGGGCCGTTCTGGAACAGGCCGGCGATGGGAGCCTTGGGCAGCGGCGAGGCGGCGTGGACCGGCACGGAATAGTTCGTCCCGCCCGCCACGCTGGCCCCGTCGGGCAGGGTGATCAACGCCTCGCCGCCGGCCGCCGGGCTCAGCGGGTCGGCCCCGGCCAGGTCCTGATACAGGCCCATCTGTCCGGCCGAGAAGGCGTCGTAGCCGCTGGGGGCGCCGCCTCGGGGGCCGCCTCGCGCTTCAGGGCGATGCGCGCCGAGGGCGCGCCCGCGCGGGGGTCGCCCAGAACCGTCAGGAACAGGGCGCTGGTCGCCAGCAGGAAGACGCCGGCCAGGCCCGCGATCACGGGCGGCTTTCTCAACACATGGCCCACCGACCGCGCGGCGAACTTGCGCCGCGGGCGGGGCGGCGCGCCGGCGGCGGCGGCGAGGACGGACTGACGTTTGGCGAACATGGGCAAGAGACGGACCGGCGACGGATTCCTTCGCCCTCATCATCGCGCGGGGCCGGTTAAGAAACCCTAACGGCGGGTTCACCATGATCGGCGCTATCGGCGGCTGTCACGGATCGTGCGTTGACCTGGCGGCGTTCGATCTCTTCACATGGCCGTCTCCCCGTCCGGTCAGAGCCCGCCCAGAGGAAACGCCCATGATGAGCCCCGCCGCCGACGACGCCCTGCGCGACGAAGTCCGACTGCTGGGCGGCATCCTCGGCGACGTCATCCGGGAGGAGGGCGGCCAGGCGCTGTTCGACCATGTCGAGGCCGTGCGCCAGGCCTCCATCGCCTATCACCGCGATCCGGCCTCGCATCCGGCCAAGCGGCTGGAGCGGCTGCTGGGCGAGCTTTCGGTGGAACAGGCGGCGGGCCTGGCCCACGGCTTCGCCCTGTTCTCGCTTCTGGCCAACATCGCCGAGGACCGGGCCACGCGCCGTCGCGCCCAGGGCCAGGCCGAGGCCGGCGCCCGCGCCGACACGCCCGAAGGCGCGCTGAAGCGGCTGGCCGACCAGGGCGTGGACCGCGAGGCGGTGCGCGCCCTGCTGGACGAAGCCCTGGTCTCGCCGGTCCTGACCGCCCACCCGTCCGAGGTGCGCCGCAAGAGCGTCATCGACCGGATCGCCGCCATCAGCGACCTGCTGGACGCCTGCGACCGGGCCGGCGACGCCTGCACCCCCGCCGCCGTGTCCGAGCCGCTGCGCCGCCAGATCGTCATCCTGTGGGCCACGCGCCTGGTGCGGTCGCAGGGCCTGGTGGTGCAGGACGAGATCGACACCGTCGTTTCCTTCCTCGAACGCATCTTCCTGCACGTCGCCCCGCGCCAGCTGGCGGCCTGGCGTCGGTTGCTGGAGGCGCCCGGGCTGCAACCCTTCCTGCGGGTCGGCACCTGGGTCGGCGGCGACCGCGACGGCAATCCCAACGTCGACGCGACGGTGCTGGCCGCCGCGTTCCGCAGCCAGGCGCGCGCCGTCCTGGCCTTCTATCTGGACGAGGTCCACGCCCTGGGCGCCGAGCTCAGCCTGGCGGTCGAGCTGGCCGCGGTGTCGCCGGAACTGGCGGCCCTGGCCGACGCCGCCCACGATCCGTCGCCGCACCGCGCCGACGAGCCCTATCGTCGCGCCCTGACCGGCATCTACGCCCGGCTGGCGGCGACCCACGAGGCGCTGGCCGAGGCGCCGCCGCCGCGCCGTCCGTCGGTCAGCGGCGAAGCCTACGCCGGCCCCGACGCCTTCGAGGCGGACCTGAAGGTGCTGCACGACAGCCTGGTGTCGCACCACGGCGTCTTCGCCCAGGACCGGCTGACCGACCTGATCACGGCCGTCGAGATCTTCGGCTTCCACATGGCCACCCTGGACCTGCGCCAGAACTCGGACGTGCATGAGCGGGTCGTCGGCGACCTGCTCAAGGTCGCCGGGGTCTGCCCCGACTATTCGGGCCTGGACGAGGAGGGCCGGCTGGCGGTCCTGGCCGGCGAGCTGCGGTCCGCCCGCCCGCTGTTCTCGCCCTACGCCGACTATGCGCCCGAGACGCTGAAGGAGCGCGCCATACTGCAGGCCGCCGCCGCCGCGCTTGCCGCCTTCGGGCCCCAGGCGATCCGCACTCACATCGTCTCCAAGACCGACGCGGCCTCGGACCTGCTGGAGGTCTATCTGCTGCTCAAGGAGGTCGGCCTTTACCGGCCCGAGGACCCGGCCGCCTGCCCGGTCCAGGCCGCGCCGCTGTTCGAGACCATCGAGGACCTGCGCGCCGCCCGCCCGACGCTGGAACGTCTGCTGCAGGAGCCCGCCGCCCTGGCCGTCGCCAAGGCGCGCGGCGTCCAGGAGGTGATGATCGGCTATTCGGATTCCAACAAGGACGGCTCCTATCTGACCTCGGGCTGGGAGCTGCACGAGGCCTCGCGCGCCCTGGTGGGCGTCACCCAGTCCCACGGGCTGAAGCTGCAGCTGTTCCACGGCCGCGGCGGCACGGTCGGGCGGGGCGGCGGATCGGCCTTCGCCGGGGTGCTGGCCCAGCCGGAAGGCACCGTCCAGGGCCGCATCCGCACCACCGAACAGGGCGAGGTCATCGCCAACAAATACGGCGAGCCCGAGATCGCGCTGCGCAACCTGGACGCCCTGACCTGCGGCGCCGTCCTGGCCTCGCTGGGCCACGGCCGCGACCAGGAATACACCGCCGAGCACGGCGCCCTGCTGTCGGACCTGTCCTCGGCGTCGATGGCCGCCTATCGCAAGCTGGTCTATGAGACCGAAGGCTTCGTCGACTACTACCGCGCGGCCACCCCGATCGCCGAGATCGCCGATCTGAAGATCGGCTCGCGCCCGTCGTCGCGCACCGCCTCGACCCGCATCGAGGACCTGCGCGCCATTCCCTGGGTCTTCAGCTGGTCGCAAAGCCGCGTCATGCTGCCCGGCTGGTTCGGCTTCGGTTCGGCCGTGCAAGGCCGCGACATGGCCGAGCTGAAGGCGATGGCCGAGGCCTGGCCCTTCTTCAAGACCCTGGTCCAGAACATGGAGATGGTCATGGCCAAGGCCGACATGACCATCGCCCGCCGCTATTCGACCCTGGTGGAGGACGCCTCCCTGGCGGCGCGCATCTACGGAGAGATCAAGGCCGAGTGGGAACGCACCCATGCGGCGGTCCTGGCCATCACCGGCCACGATCACCTGCTGGGCGGCCAGCCCGAACTGCACCGGCTGATCCGCCTGCGGATGCCCTATGTCGAACCGCTGAACCACGTCCAGATCGAGCTGATCCGCCGCCGCCGCTCGGGCGACGAGGATCCCCGCGTTCGCGAAGGCATACTGCTGGCCATCAACGGCGTGGCGGCGGGGCTCAGGAACAGCGGCTGATCACAGCCATTTCGACCGCTTGAAGGTGACGTACAGGGTCAGGCAGACCGCCGCGATCAGCGCCAGCACATAGGCGTATCCGTAGCGCCAGTGCAGCTCGGGCATGAACTGGAAGTTCATGCCGTACACGCCGGCGATCGCCGTCGGCGCGGCCAGGATGGCGGCCCAGGACGCCAGCTTGCGGGTGATGACGCCCTGGCGCTGCTGCTCCAGCAGATTGGCGACCTCGAACACCGACGACAGGATGTCGGTCAGGCCGTTCAGCCGGCTGTTGACCCGTTTCACATGGTCGGAGATGTCGCGGAAATAGGGCCGCACGTCCGGGTCGATGCACGGCAGGTCCAGCGACTGCAGCTTGCCGGCGACCTCCTCCATCGGACCCATGATGCGGCGGAACTTCAGCAGTTCGCGGCGCAGGGTGAACAGCCGCCGGATCTCGGCGCGGCTGAGGAAGGCGTCCAGCGTCTTCTGCTCCATCTCCAGCACGCTGTCCTCTGAGGCGTCGACGATCGGGACGTAGGCGTCGACCACATAGTCCAGCACCCCGTGCAGGACATAGTCCGGTCCGGCGCGCAGCTGGGCCGGCGAGGCCTCCAGCAGCTGGCGCAACGCCGTATGGGTGCGGGCGGAGCCGTGGCGGATGGTGATGACGTGGTCTTCGCCGACGAAGATGTGGGTCTCGCCGTAGTCGATGCGATCGTCGACCTTCTGGGCCGTGCGGGCGACCACGAACAGTTCGTGGCCATAGACCTCGACCTTGGGAATTTGGTGCGCCGCCAGGGCGTCCTCGACGGCCAGCGGATGCAGTCGGAAGCGCCGGACCAGCACGTCCAGCTCTTCGCGCGTCGGATCGACCAGGCCGGTCCAGACAAATTCGTCCGGACCCAGCGCCAGCCCCTGGGGCGTCAGCGGCGCCTCTCTCAGGCGCTGGCCGTCCTTGTAAACGTAGGAGGCGACGACGGGCATTCGGGTCTCCGGCTGCGACGACCCAGCCTTAAGCCTCCGGCGCCGAAAACAAAACGGCCGACGGATCGCTCCGCCGGCCGCAATGCGCTGGGCTCAAGTAGGCCAGGGCCGATAGCCCTACTGAAAAGCCTCAAGTAGGCCGAAGGCCGGTAGGCCTACTAAGAAGTCGGGAAGCCCCGCACGCGCAGCAGGGCGGCCACGTCCGGGTCGCGGCCGCGGAACTGGCGATAGGCCTCGCCGCGGTCGGTGGTGTTGCCCGGCGCCAGCATGATCGACTTGAAGCGGCCGGCGATGTCCGGATTGAACACGTCGCCCGAGTCCTCGAAATAGGCCCAGGTGTCGGCGTCCATCACTTCCGACCACAGATAGCTGTAATAGCCGGCGGAATAGGCGTCGGACGTGAACAGGTGATTGAACTGCGGCAGGCGGTGCCGCATCACGATCTCCCTGGGCATGCCGATGCGGGCCAGGCTGGCCTTTTCGAAGGCGTCGATGTCGGTCGGCGGCGTGGCTTGCGTGTGCAGGTCCATGTCGACGATGGCCGACGACAGATAGCTGACGGTCGCATAGCCCTGGTTGAAGGTGTTGGACGCCTCGATCTTGGCGACAAGTTCCTGCGGCATCGGCTGACCGGTCTCGACGTGCTTCAGATAGCCGTCCAGCACGGGGCGGCTCAGCACCCAGTGCTCGTGCACCTGCGACGGATATTCGACGAAGTCGCGCGGCGTGTTGCCCAGCGCCGGATAGACGACCTGCGACGAGAAATAGTGCAGGGCGTGGCCGAACTCGTGGAACAGGGTCTCGGCGTCGTCCAGCGAGATCAGCACCGGATCGCCGTCGGGCGCCTTGACGAAGTTGTTGTTGTTCGACCCCAACACGTTCTCTTCGCCGTCATAGGTCGAGTGGGCGCGATAGGTGTTCATCCATGCGCCCGAGCGCTTGCCCGGACGGGCGTAGTCATCGGCGTAGAACAGGCCGACCGGCTCGCCGTGGTCCTTGACCGCATAGACCACCACGTCCTCGTGGAAGACCGGCACGGTTCCGGGCGCCAGGCGCTCGAAGGTGAAGCCGTACAGCCGCTCGGCCATGTAGAAGGAGCCGGCGCGGACGTTGTGCAGTTCGAAGTACGGCTTCAGCTGGTTCTGATCCAGGTCGTACTTCTGCTTCCGGACCTTCTCGGCGTAGTACAGATAGTCCCACGGCTCGATGTCGTGGCCGGCGATGGCCTTCATGTCGGCGACCTCCTCGGCCACGCGGGCCTTGGCCGGCGCCCAGACGCGCATCATCAGGTCGTTCGCCGCGGCCGGGGTCTTGGCCATGGTGTCCTGCATCCGCCATTCGGCGTGATTGCGGAAGCCCAGCAGCTTGGCGCGCTGGTCGCGCAGCTTCACGATCTCGGCGATGGTGGCGTTGGTGTCGTTGGCGTCGCCGTTGTCGCCGCGATTGACGAACTTGCGCCAGACCGTCTCGCGCAGGCCCCGGTCGTCGCCGAAGGTCAGAAACGGATCGACGCTGGAGCGGGTGTTCAGGATCGCCCAGCCCTGAAGGTTGCGGCTGCGCGCGGCGGCCGCGGCGGCGGTCTTGTTCGACGCGGGCAGGCCCGCGACGCCGGCCTCGTTCGGGATCAGGGTCCAGCTGTTCTCGTCGGCCACGACCTTCTGGCCGAAGCGGGTGAAGGCGTTGGTCAGGGCGGTGTTGATCCGGCCCAGTTCGGCCTTGCCGGCGGCGTCCAGCGCCGCGCCGTTACGCACATAGGCGTCGCGGGCGCGGGTGGCCACGCGGGTCTGCTGGGCGTTCAGGCCGGCGGTCCCGGCGCCGTCGGCGACGGCGCGGATGCGCTGGAACAGCTTGTCGTTGAAGGTGATCTCGTCGCCCGCGGCCGACAGGACCGGCGACACTTCGGTCTCCAGCGCGTCCCATTCCTCGCCGCCGATGTTGGACGTCATCACGCCGAACAGGGTCAGGGCGCGGTCCAGCGGCTCGCCCGCCATCATCATCGCCACCGAGGTGTTGGCGAAGGTCGGCGCATCGGGGTTGTCGGCGATGGCCGCGATCTCGGCGCGCTGCAGCTCGATGCCTTCCAGGATGGCCTCGCGCAGCTTGGCCGGCGTCCTTGTCCCAGGGCGGAACGCCGCCATAGGGGCCGGTCCATTCCTGCAGCAGTTCGGCGCGCGGGCTCTGCCTGGGAAGGACGGCGCGCGCGGCGGCGGCTTCCTCGGCCAGGCCCGAGGCGCTGGGGCCCGAGACCCCGCCCATGCCTGCGCTGGCGCAGCCCGCGACCATCATCAGGCCCGCGCCGCCGAGGAGGAGGTGTCGTCTATGCATCGAATGTTCCTTGCTGGGATCATGTTGCGCGGACCCTAGACCGCTCGGCCGGGCGCGTCACATGACAGGGCTGTAATTAATCGTCGCGGTTTGCGCCCTCACGGGCATTGAGGCGGTCGGCCGGGCGGTCTAAAGCCGCCCCATGGCCATCGGCGTATTCGACTCCGGCGTGGGCGGGCTGACCGTCCATCGCGAACTGACGCGGCGCTTTCCGACGCGCGACTTCATCTATCTGGCCGACCAGGCCAACGCCCCCTACGGCGGACGCGGTGGCGAGGAGATCGTCGATCTGACCCGCGCGGGCTGCGAGCGCCTGTTCCAGGCCGGGGCGTCGGTGGTGGTCCTGGCCTGCAACACCGCCAGCGCCATCGCGCTGCGCCGGCTGCAGCAGACCTGGCTGCCGTCGGTGCGGGAGCGGCTGGGCCGGCCGGCCAATGTCCTGGGGATCATCGTCCCCACCATCGAGGCGGCCACCGGACTGCCCTGGTCGTTCGAGGCCGAGCGTCCGCAGGAGGGCGAGAAGGTCGCCGCCATCGACATCACCGGCGTGTTCAGCACCGCCGCCACGGCCATGAGCCGGGTGTATGAGATCGAGATCGACAAGCGCCGCGAGGATCTGGCGGTCTTTTCCGAGCCGTGCCCCGGCCTGGCCGGCCTGATCGAACTGGGCGCCCCGGCCGAGGAGTTGACGCTGGTGGTCCAGGACCACGTCGACGCCTTGCGTCGCCGCATCGGCCGTCACCCGGACAAGGCCATACTGGGCTGCACCCACTACGAGATCGTCGCCCCCCTGTTCGCCGCCGCCCTGCCGCCGGACACGACGCTGATCCACCAGCCGACGGCGGTGGCCGAGGCGCTGGAGCGCTATTTCGCGCGCCACCCGGAGTATTCGCTGGGCGACGGCGGGCGCCGAGACTTCCTGACGACCGGCGCGCCGGGCGCCCAGTCGGGCCTGGTGGCCCAGTTCTGGGGCGCGCCCGTCACGTTCCAGCCGGCCTGAGCCGTCAGCAGCCGGGGCAGTCCGGCAGGGCGCGCGTCTCCAGCTGCAGGGTCGTGTGGCCCACCGAGAAACGCCGCGCCACGGCCTGCGCCTCGATCAGCAGGGCGTCGCCGTCCTCACGCTGGTGCACCAGGTGCGCGGTCAGGGCCGCCTCGGTGGTCGACAGGCCCCAGACATGCAGGTCGTGCACGGCGCTGACGCCCGGCAGCGCGGCCAGGGCCCTTTCCAGCGCGATGACGTCCACCGCCGACGGCGCGCCGTCCATGGCCAGGTTGACCGAATCCTTCAACAGCCCCCAGGTCGAGATCAGGATCACCGCCACGATGACCAGGCTGACCAGCGGATCGATCAGCGACCAGCCCGTCGCCAGGATGACGCCGCCGGCCACCACCACGCCCAGCGACACGCCGGCGTCGGCCATCATGTGCAGATAGGCGCCGCGCGCGTTCAGATCGTGCTGCGACTTCATGAACAGGAGCGCCGTGCCCAGGTTGATGACGAAGCCGATCCCCGCCACGATCATGATGGTGGTCGAACCGACCGGCGCGGGCTCGGCGAACCGGCGCACCGCCTCGAACGCGATGGCCCCGCAGGCGAAGATCAGCAGCAGGGCGTTGCCCAGCGCCGCCAGCACCGTCGCCTTGCCATAGCCGTAGGTGCGCCGGCCCCCGGCGGCGCCGTGCGCGCCGCGCCGCGCCAGCCAGGCCGCCCCGCCGGCCATGGCCAGGCCGAGAACGTCGGACAGATTGTGTCCCGCGTCGGCCAGCAAGGCCGTGGAGTCCGCCATCAGGCCCGCGGCGAACTCGCACGCGACAAAGGCCAGGTTGACGATCAGGCCGACGCCATAGCGCCAGTCGCCGGTGTCGACCGGCCCATGCGCGTGGCCGTGCCTATGATGGGAATGGGAATGATCGTGCGCGTGATCGGCGTGATCGTGGGCGTGACCGGAACCGTCGTGCGCGTTCATGATCCCTGCCTACGCCCGGCCGCCCTTCGCGCCAAGCGGCTATATGATAACAGGCTGAATGTTATCATGTAATCATGATCAATGCTGATGCAGGGCCACCATCGCCCCCAGGGCGATCAGGGCCAGGCCCAGCACCGCGCCTTCATAGCGGGCCCACCGCTCCAGCCGCAGGATGGAGGCGCCCGCCCGGGCCAGGCCCGTGAACACCGCCATGCCCAGCACGGTCCCGGCCGCGAAGACCAGGCTGAGCAGCCCCAGGGCCGCCACCCCCTCGGACGAGGCTGACAGATAGATGGGCAGCAGCACCTCGCCCGGAGAGATCGCCAGCATGGCCACAAGGCCGACGAAGGCCGCCCGATCCGATACGGCCGGTTCCGCCTCGGTCAGGGCCGGGCCGCTGGCCGCCACCGGCCGCCTCAGCGTGGCGCGGGTCAGATAGAAGCCTCCGAACAGGAACAGAAGCACCGCCGACAGATGGGGCAGGACGCCCTTGATCCATTGGTCCAGCGCCAGGCCGGCGGCCACGATCAGCCCGCCCAGGACGGCGGTGGTCAGGATGTGGGCCAGGCCGGCCACGACGACGGCCAGAAGGGTGCGCGTCATGCTCCAGCGCTGGGCCCGCCCGACCAGGACGAAAGGCAGCCAGTGGGTCGGCAGGGCCGCGTGCAGGAAGGCGGCCACGAAGCCGCCGCCCAGCAGCGAGAGGAGAACGGAATGTTCGGCGGGGAAGCCCATCACCGGGCCTATAGCTTGTTACCTTATAACGGTCGAGCCGCGATCGTCCGCGATCGTCGAAAGCGCGCCCTGCAAGGCGTCGACCGGGCGCCGCATCGCGCCGGGCCGTCCCCAGACAGGATCGGGCCACAGGCCGTCGTCGCGGCGACGGCCGACCACATGCACATGAAGCTGCGCGGTCACATTGCCCAGGGCGGCGATGTTCAGCTTGTCGACCGGCCGACCGGCGGCCTCGCCCAGGCGACGCACCGCCTCGCCGGCCCGCACCGTCTCCTCGATCAGCCGCACGCGATCGGCGGGCGACAGGTCCGACACCTCCACCGCGCCGTCGACGCGCGGGATCAGGATCAGCCACGGAAAGCGCGCGTCGTCCTGCAACCGCACCTGGCACAGCGGCCAGTCCAGGGCGAAGACCGATCCGGCTTCGAAGGCGGGGTCGACGGCGAAGCTCATTCCAGGCCGTAGATGACGCAGGCGCTGTCGGTCAGCGTCTGGAGCGGGGGCTGCAACGCCAGCCGCGCGGCCTCGATCTGGGCCTCGCTGGGCGCCGCGCCGCCCGGCGGCGGGGGCGGCGGGGGCGGCGGGGGGAGCGGGCGCGAAGGCCGCTCGCTCGACACGCGCGCCGGTGACCGTGATCTCGTCCAGCGTCGTGGCCTGGCCGCCGCCCGCCGCATAGGACGGCCAGCCGGCCAGAACGTCGGTCTGGCAGACCCGGCCGGTGGGGTCGATCACGCGCACGCGGCCCAGGCGTGCGCCGGCGTTGGTCGCGGCCGCCTCGGCGCGGCGGCGGGCGTCCTTCATGGCCTCGGCCGCCAGGTTGCTCTTCCAGCTGTTCTCCGGCTCCAGGTTGAAGCCCACCCGGCTGATGGAGGTCGGGCGCGACGCGACGATGGTGGCGTACACCCGCTCGACCAGGGACACGTCCCGGATGGTCACGCTGACGGTCGCATCGGCCTGATAGCGGGCGATGCGGTCGGCGCGGGTGTTGTCGCGCATCACGCCGTTCTCGTCGCGATACTGGTCGTAGAGCGGCCGGGTCGTGACCGACGTCTCGACCCGCACCTTGTCGGCGCCATAGGCCGCCAGGGCCTGGCTGAGCGCGCGGACCTGGTCGGCGGCGGCGCGCGAGGCGTCGGCGACGCTGCGATCCACCGACTGGAAGCTGGCGCCGACCGAGGCGCGATTGGCCTGGATTTCCACCCGCACCTCGCCGACCGAGGCGATGACCGGATCGCGCATCCACCAGGGCGCCGGCACATAGCGGTCGCCGATGGTCGCCGGCGGCGTCTGGGCCAGGGCGGGCGCGGCGGTCAGGACCGGGGGCGAGGCCAGCAGGGGGACAAGGGCCAGAAGCAGCGTGCGGCGCATGAGGGGTTCCTCCATTCCATCCTGACCTTCGCAGGCCCGACCAAGGCCGTAAAGCGAGGTTCTTGCGAGGACCGCGCCAGGGGTCTAGACCGCCGTCGCCAAATCCCTTTCGCACACGCAACAACCGGAGACTTCCATGGCTCGCGCGAAGATCGCCCTTATCGGCGCCGGCATGATCGGCGGCACCCTGGCCCATGTGGCCGCGCGCGAAGCGCTGGGCGACGTCATCCTGTTCGACATCGCCGAGGGCACCCCCCAGGGCAAGGCGCTGGACATCGCCGAAGCCTCGGCCGTCTTCGGCCAGGACGTGGCCCTGAAGGGCGCCAATGACTATGCCGACATCGCCGGCGCCGACGTCTGCATCGTCACCGCCGGCGTGCCGCGCAAGCCCGGCATGAGCCGCGACGACCTGATCGGCATCAATCTGAAGGTCATGAAGGCCGTCGGTGAAGGCATCAAGGCGCACGCCCCGAACGCCTTCGTCATCTGCATCACCAACCCGCTGGACGCCATGGTCTGGGCCCTGCAGAAGTTCTCGGGCCTGCCCAAGGAAAAGGTCGTCGGCATGGCCGGCGTGCTGGACAGCGCCCGCTTCGCCTACTTCCTGGCCGAAAAGACCGGCGTGTCGGTGCAGGACGTCCACGCCTGGACCCTGGGCGGTCACGGCGACGACATGGTGCCGATGGTGCGTCACTCGACCGTCGGCGGCCTGCCGCTGCCGGACGCCGTCGCCGCCGGCTTCCTGTCGCAGGCCGACCTGGACGGCATCGTCGAACGCACCCGCAAGGGCGGCGGCGAGATCGTGGCCCTGCTGAAGACCGGCTCGGCCTTCTACGCCCCGGCGGAATCGGCCATCGCCATGGCCAAGTCCTATCTGCTGGACCAGAAGCGCGTCCTGCCTTCGGCCGTCTATCTGAACGGCGAATACGGCCTGTCGGACCTCTATGTCGGCGTCCCCGCCCTGATCGGCGCGGCCGGCGTGGAGAAGGTG
This sequence comes from Brevundimonas albigilva, assembly GCF_023503965.1. Lineage (GTDB taxonomy): Bacteria > Pseudomonadota > Alphaproteobacteria > Caulobacterales > Caulobacteraceae > Brevundimonas > Brevundimonas albigilva. Next base: position 2,055,830 of record NZ_CP097298.1, read on the forward strand.
GTCGAGTTCACGACCAACGACGACGAGAAGGCCATGCTGGCCAAGTCGGTCGATTCGGTGAAGGGCCTGATCCAGGCCTGCAAGGACATCGAGTCCTCGCTGGCTTGATTTGAAGGGGCGCGGATCGGCGCCGCCTGGAGTTCGGAAAGGGCCGTGGAGCGATCCGCGGCCCTTCTTCCATGCGTCAGCTTCCGCTGGAGAAGCGAACGACCCCGATCAGGCCGGCGCGCCACACGCCCTCGTCCTCGACCAGGGGGCTGTCCTTGGTGTCGCCCAGCCGCTGCTCGTAGTTGACGAAGCCGCCGACGCCGAACCGCTCGCCGATCGGAATGGCCAGGAAGGCCACGGCCCCGGCGCCGGACAGGCCGCCCGACGCCTCGTACGGCTGATAGCCGCTGCCCGGCGCCTGCTCGGGGGAGACGCCGAAGTAGCGCTGGATGCGCTCGTCGTTTCCGCCCACGACATAGCCCGACACCCGGAGCAGGCCCACCGGCGTCACGCGCTGGTGGCCGACGGAGGCGAAATACTGCAGGCCGGCGTCGTCGCCCGACACGTCCTGGGCCACGCGGCCGCCCACGACCACGCCGCCCAGGCGCTTGTAGGCGTAAAGCGCCGCATCGGCGCCGAAGTCAGGCCGCTCCAGGCTGGAGCCCTCGATGTCGCCGGCGGCGAAGCGGGGACGAAGCTGGACGCCGGCGCGGAAGTCGTCGGTCTTGACCGCGTTCCAGCCCAGGCCGTCCAGGCCGTTGGCGTAGACGATGTCGCGATAGCTGGCCGAGCCCCAGGCGGTGTAGTTCACGTCGTCGCCGGTGTTTCCCGTGGCGCTGAAGCCGTGGGTGATCCCGCCGCCGACGTCGACGCGCCAGGTCTTGGGCGCTTCCACCTGCTCATAGGGCTGGGACTGCGCCAGGGCCGAGCCGGCGACGGCGGCGAAGGCGGCGGACAGGACGAGGGTGCGAAACGACATGGATGCGGCCTTGGGCGATCTGCGGGACGCCCGGCCGGGGAGGGTCAGGCCGGATCAGAATGCGCAAGCGCGGCCTTTGGCTCCAGCAGCGCGCTCGAAGCCGTCTCGATGCGGCTTTCCAGCAACGCCATCATCGGGCCCCGCTTCAGGCCGGCGGGGATGGGTTCGAGGAATTCGAAGGTCACCACGCCGGGATGGCGCATGACGCCGTGCGCGGGCCAGCCGACGCCCGAGTTGGTCGCCACCGGCCAGCACGGCCCCTCCAGGTCGCGATAGATGGCCGCCACGCCGGGCTTGTAGTCGCCCGGCGCGCCCGGCGCGGTGCGGGTGCCTTCGGGAAAAATCACGATCTGGCGCCCTTCGGCCAGGCGATCGCGCGCCTGGCGGGCCATGTCCTTCAGCGCCTTGGCGTGGCCGGCCCGGTCGACGGCGATCATCTTGGTCTTCCAGGCGAACCAGCCGAAGAAGGGCAGGGGCATCAGCTCCTTCTTCAGCACGAAACAGGCGTCGGGCAGGATGGCCAGCAGGGCCACCACGTCCAGCATCCCCTGGTGCTTGGACGCCACCAGGGCGGCGCCCGAGGGGCGGTGTTCCAGCCCCTTCACCTCGACCTTCACCCCGGCGATCCAGCGCAGGCCGAACAGCACCGTGCGCGCCCAGGCCTTGATGACCCCCATCGCATAGCGGTGCGGCATCAGCAGCGCCGGCGACAGGCCGACGGCGAACAGCGGCATCGACAGATAGAGCCACAGGGTGAAGACGGGGAGCGCAGCAGGGTCACTTAAGCCGGAGCCTTCTCGTCAACGGGCGCGGCCGCGGGCCGGTCGCGGGTCACACGCTCGACCCCCTCGCGGCCCAGGGCGACCAGATACTTCATGTATTCCAGGGTCATGCGCCGGGCGGTGACGGCCGCGCGCCACCAGCGGGCGTTGTCCAGCGACGGCGTCGACACCGCATAGGGCGTCAGCCGCACTCCGGGCAGGGCGCCGCGGATCTCCACCAGGGATCGGGGCATGTGATAGTCGGAGGTGACGACGATCAGGTCGTCATAGCCCTTGGCGCGGGCCCAGGCGGCGATCTCCTGGGCGTTGCCGACCGTGTCCTCGGCCTCGAAGCCCAGGTCGACGCAGCAGTTGAACAGGCGGCTGGAGCCGGGCGTCAGCTCGCGCAGCTCGCGCCGGCGCACCTCGCGGTTGACGCCCGAGATCAGAACGCGCTGGCCCTTGCCCTGCTCCAGCAGCCGGATGGCGGCGTTGACGCGTTCGGACGACGGGCCGGTCAGGGCCACGATGGCGTCGGCGCGGGCCGGCTCCTCGGCCGGCGTCAGGCCTCGCACCCGATCGGCGAAGGCGAACAGCCCGACCAGCCAGATCAGGGCGACGATGGCGATGATGACCAGCAGCCTCATCCGTCCTGCCTGTCCGAGCCCAGCACCTTCAAGGCGGCGAATCTGGCCGCGAGAACCGCCACAGTAGCGGCCAGCAGCGGGCAAGGCGAGAGCAGCAGCAGATCGCTCCACGCCAGGGGCAGGGCCTGGGTCAGGCCCTCCGATCCGCCCAGGAAGCGCAGGAAGATCACCAGCAGCCCCGCCGCCGCCGCGCCGATGGCGCCCGCCGCCAGCGCCATCAGGCCGAAGCGGCGCATGAACAGGCCGGCGATCCGCGCATCGGTCGCTCCGTTCAGGCTCAGGGTCTCGATCGTGCTGCGCCCCGCCGCCAGGCCCGCGCGGGTGGCGTAGGCGATGGCGGCCCCGGCGGCCAGCGCGATCGCCAGGAAGGCGGCGGCGGCCAGAAGGGCGATCAGCCGCGCCGACCGCTCGACCTCGCCGCGCCACAGGCTGTGGTCGTCGACGCTGGCGTCCAGCCCCGCCTCGGCCAGGGCGCGGCTCAGCGTCAGGGCGCTGGCGGGCGCCTCGGGGTTCAGGCGGACGGCGACCAGGAACGGCAGGGGAAGGTCGGGAAGCACCGCGTCTCCCAGCCAGGGACGCAGCAGGTCCTCGGCCGCCTTGCGGTCCAGGGCGGCCGCCTCCTCGACCCCGTCGACGCCGGCCAGGGTCTCGGCGGCGCGGGCCGCGGCGGTGGCGCCCGATTCGCCCACGCGCGGGCGGACCTGGACGGTGGCCTCGGCGCCCAGCTGGCGCGCCCAGCCCTGGGCGGCGCGGTCGGCGGCGGCGCCCGCGACCGCGGCCAGGCAGGCCAGGAAGCACAGGACGGCGATGACCGTCATCAGCCACGGCTCGCCGGCGGCGGCGGGCGGCAGCAGCGGGGCGGCGTGCGGGAACCAGGCGGATCACGCGGCCGCCTCGTACAGTCCGCCCCTGTGCAGATGAAGCACGCGCGCGCCGGAGCGTTCGGCCAGGGCCTGGTCGTGGCTGGCGATCAGCACCGTCGCGCCCAGCCGGTTCAGCGACTGGAAAAGGCGCAGCAGCCTGTCGGCCATGGCGGCGTCGACGCTGCCGGTCGGTTCGTCGGCGACGATCAGGCCGGGGCGGTTGATGACGGCGCGGGCGATGGCCAGCCGCTGCTTCTCGCCGCCGGACAGGGCGGGCGGGCGGGCGTCCATCCGACGGCCCAGGCCGACCCACTTCAGCATTTCTTCCACGTCGGCGTCCTGGCCGGCCTCGCGCCCGCCAGCCAGCCGCAGAGGCAGGGCGGCGTTGTCGAAGGCGGACAGGTGGTCCAGCAGGCGGAAGTCCTGGAACACCACGCCCATCCGTCGGCGGAAGGCGGGAATGTCGCGGCGCGCGATGTCGGTCACGTCCGCGCCGAACAGGCTGATCCGGCCCGTCTGAGGGCGCGCGCCCAGCGTCAGCAGGCGCAGCAGCGAGGACTTCCCCGCCCCCGAGGGGCCGGTAAGGAAGTGGAAAGAGCCGCGCGGCAGAATGAGGTTAACGTCCCGCAGGATCCTGGGCGCATCCGCATAGCCGAAACCCACGCCGGACAGGCGGACGGTTTCGGGCGCGGAGGCGGTTTCGGCGGCGCTGGCGGGCGAGGACGGCATGGTTTCGGTTTCAGGGACGGGCGCGCGGGTCGCGCCTCTCGGGAGGGGGCGCAAGCCTTGCAGTCAGACGACATGATACTGACCTGCCCCGCCTGCGCCACCAGCTATTTCATCCGCGACGACCTGGTCGGGCCTAACGGGCGCAAGGTCCGCTGCCAATCCTGCGGGGAGGTCTGGCGCGCGGGCGTCGAGGAGCCCCTCGAACTGACGGCCGATCCCGAGGCGGCGGCCCCCGCCCAGCCTTCGCCAACGCCAGCCGGCGCGCCCGAACCGGCCAGCCTGGCCGAGACGCCCGCCCCCGAACTGCCCAAGGCCTTCCGCGCCCGCGCCGAGCAGCAGCGCCGCCTGCGCCGCGCCGCCGCCCAGGGCGCGGTCTGGGCCGCGATGGCGGCGATCTTCGTCGGCCTGCTGGTTTCGGCCTGGCTGTTCCGGGTCGAGGTGGTGCGCGCCTTCCCCCGCGCGGCGGCCGCCTACGCCATGGTCGGCGCGCCGGTGAATCCGGTCGGGCTGGACTTCGAGGCCATGAGCGCGCGCGAGGCGCCGGACCGGCCGGGCGTGGTCCTGGTGGCCGGCGCCCTGCGCAACGTCCGCGACGAGGAGATCGTCGCCCCGCCCGTGCGCGTGGCGCTGCTGGACGAGCACGGCGCGGAGGTCGGCTTCAAGGTCATACCGATCGACGCGGCCCCGGTCCTGCCCGGCAAGGTGCAGGGCTTCGCCGCGCTGATCCCAGATCCTGGCGGCCATGCGGCCGACATCAGCGTCGATTTCGCCCCCGCGCCCGCCCAGCGCGCGAGGGCCGAAAAGAGCGCGAAGGCGCACGGGGCGGCCGCGCCCGAAACGTCCGATCATGGCGCCGCCCATGGCGAACCGGCCCAGGCGACGGGCGCGCTGCAGACGGCCGACGCTTCGGCTGACCACGCGCCGCCGGCGTCGCCGGGCAAGACGCCCGCCAGCGCCCAGACACGGGGTCTGCGCCCCGCCGCCGCGCCCGGTTTCGACGGTTCGGCCGCCGCGCCGGTCGACGCCAAGCCGCTGAGCGCGGTGGACAGCGGACACGGGGAGGCGGTATCGGCCTCCCATCATGGCTGACACCTCCCCGACGCCGACCGTCCTGCTGCCCGAGGCCGAGATCGCCCGCATCGTCGCCGACCTGGCCCGGCGCATCGCGCCCGCCATCGACGACGACACCGTCGCGGCCGTGCTGCTGACCGGCGGCCTGTGGTTCGCCGCCGACCTGACCCGCGCCCTGGCGCGCGAGGGCCGGCGGGTGCGCTTCGACGCCCTGTGGCTGGCCTCTTACGGCGACGACAAGGCCAGCCGGGGCGCGATCGACGTCCACGCCCCGTTCCAGCGGCCGATCGAGGGCCGGCGCGTGCTGATCCTGGACGATGTGTTCGACACCGGCCTGTCGCTGGCCGAGGCCGTGCGGATCGCGCGCGAGGGCGGGGCGTCCGAGGTTCTGACCTGCGTCTTCGCCCGCAAGCCCTGGCCCAAGCCGCGCGCGCCGAACCCGACTTCGTCGGCTGGGAGGCGCCGAACCGGTTCCTGGTCGGCTACGGCCTGGACCACGCCGGAGGATTGCGCGGCCTGCCGGACATCTGCGCCCTGGATTAGAGCCAGTCGGCGAAGGGCTCTCGGTCCAGCATCTCCTCATAGGTCGGGCGCGGGCGGATGACCGCCCATCGGTCGCCGTCGACCAGCACCTCGGGGACCAGCGGGCGGCTGTTGTATTCGCTGGCCATCACCGCGCCATAGGCGCCGGCCCCGGTGAAGACGACCAGATCCTCGGCTTCCAGCACAGGCAAGTCGCGGTCGCGCGCGAAGGTGTCGCCCGTCTCGCACACCGGGCCGACCACGTCGTGGGGCCGTCTCGCGCCCGAGCGGGGCCGCACCGGGACGATGTCGTGGAAGGCGTCGTAGAGGGCCGGGCGCATCAGGTCGTTCATGGCCGCATCCAGCACCAGGAAACGGCGGCCGTCCGAGCGCTCGGTGACCTGGATCACCTGGCTGAGCAGGACGCCGGCGTTGGCGGCCAGAAGACGGCCCGGCTCGAACGCCGCCTCGACCTCCAGCCCGGCCAGCACGCGTGCGGCCATGGCGACATAGTCGGCGGGAGAGGGCGGCGCCGCGCCGCCGGCGTAGGGGACGCCCAGCCCGCCGCCCAGATCCAGCCGGGTGACGGCGCAGCCCTGGCCGCGCAGCGTCAGGGTCATTTCGGCCAGGACGCGGAAGGCGGCCTCAGCAGCAGGTCGGTCGGTGATCTGGCTGCCGATGTGGCAGGCCAGGCCGACGGGCGTGACATGGGGCGAGGCCGAGGCGCGGGCGTACAGCTCCAGCGCTTCGTCCACCGGCACGCCGAACTTGTCGCCCTTGCCGCCGGTGGTGATCTTGGCGTGGCCGCCGGCCCCGATGTTGGGATTGACGCGCACGGCGACGGCCGGGCTGGCGTCCAGCAGGGCCGCGACCTGGATCAGCCGGTCCAGTTCGGCGCCGGATTCGATGTTGATCTGGCGCACGCCGACGGCGATGGCGAAGGCCAGTTCGACATCGGTCTTGCCCACGCCGGAGAAGATGATCCGCTCGGCCGGAACGCCGGCGGCCAGGGCGCGGCGGATCTCGCCTTCCGACACTGTGTCGGCCCCCGAGCCCATCTTCGCCAGGGTCGCCAGCACCGACAGGTTGGAGTTGGCCTTGACCGCGAAGGCGATCAGGGCCTCGCCCAGGGCGTCGCGATGCGCGTCGGCGGCGGCCCGCAGCAGCCGTAGTGCCGCTTCAGCGTGGCGGTCGAATAGACATAGACCGGCGTGCCGACCTCGTCGGCGAGGGTCTCCAGCGAGACCCCCTCGGCGTGCAGCACGCCGTCCTTCGGTTCGAAATGGTGCAAGGCCTAGCGGGGTTCGTTCTGGGCGGCGCCGGCACCGATGGGATTGGTGGGGCCGCCGTCGATCGGCACGCTGCTGGACGGGCGGTTCACCGTCGCGGGCTCGGGCAGGGAAGGCGCGTTGCGGTCGCGCACGGCGCGCTCGGTCCCGCGGCGCGGGCCTCCAGGTCGGCCATGCGGCCGCAGGCGGAGGTCGCCAGCGCCAGGACGCCGACGACAAGCAGGGATTTCTTGATGATCACAGTCGCTTCCTCCAGTCGGCGATGCGCGCGCGGACCTGTTCCGGCGCGGTTCCCCCAAAGCTCTGACGGCTGGCGCAGGAAGCCTCGGGCGAGAGCACCTTGTAAACCGCCTGCGTGACGCCGGCGTCGAGTTTCTGCAGTTCTTCCAGGGGCAGTTGCGCCAGGTCCACGCCCAGGGCTTCGGCCCGCTTCACGGCCGCGCCGGTGACATGGTGCGCCTTGCGGAACGGCAGGTTCAGTTCGCGCACCAGCCAGTCGGCCAGGTCGGTGGCGGTGGAGAAGCCCCAGCCCGCCGCCTCGGCCATCCGCTCGGTGTTGGGTCGCAGGGCCGCGATCATGGCGGTCATGGCGTTCAGCGCCAGGTCCAGGGCGTCGAAGGCCTCGAACACCGGCGGCTTGTCTTCCTGCATGTCCTTCGAATAGGCCAGCGGCAGGCCCTTCATCACCGTGGACAGGGCGATAAGCGACCCCATGATCCGGCCCGTCTTGGCCCGCACCAGCTCGGCGGCGTCGGGATTGCGCTTCTGCGGCATGATGGACGAGCCGGTGGTCAGGTCGTCGGGCAGGGTCGCAAAGCCGAACATCGGCGTCATCCAGACCACGATCTCTTCCGCCAGGCGCGACAGGTGGCCGGCGCAGATCGAGGCGGCGGCCAGGCTTTCCAGCGCGAAGTCGCGGTCCGACACGGCGTCCAGGCTGTTGGCCATCGGCCGGTCGAAGCCCAGTTCGGCCGCCGTCATGTGGCGATCGATCGGGAAGGGCGAGCCGGCCAGGGCCGCGGCGCCCAGCGGGCTTTCGTTCATGCGGGCGCGGGCGTCGGCGAACCGGCCGGCGTCGCGGCCGAACATCTCGACATAGGCCATCAGATGGTGGCCCAGCGTCACCGGCTGGGCGGTCTGCAGATGGGTGAAGCCCGGCATCAGGTCGCCGGCGTGCTGTTCGGCGCGGTCCAGAAGGGCTGATTGCAGCGCCTTCAACTGGGCGAGCGTGCGATCGCAGGCGTCACGCACCCACAGGCGGAAGTCGACGGCGACCTGGTCGTTCCTGCTGCGCGCCGTGTGCAGACGGCCCGACGGCTCGCCGATCAGTTCGTTCAGGCGCGCCTCCACATTCATGTGGATGTCCTCGAACTGATCGCGGAAAGGGAAGGTCCCGCCCGTGATCTCGGCCTCGACGGCGTCCAGGCCGCCCAGGATGGCGTCGGCGTCGTCCTGTTGGATCACGCCCTGTTTGGCCAGCATGCGGCAATGGGCGCGCGATCCGGCCAGGTCCTGGGCCCACAGGCGCCGGTCCACCCCGATGGAGACGTTGATCGCCTGCATGATCTCGGCCGGGCGCGACGAAAAGCGTCCGCCCCACATGTCTTGACCCGCCGGCTTCAGGGGCGCAGTCGAACCGCCGTCAACGGTGGCGTCGGAAGAGGTTTTGTCGGTCATGAGCGGCTCAAGAAAGGCGATCTGGGCGGTGGTCGGCGGCCTGGTCCTGATCGGAACCCTGGCCGGCGCGGGGGGCGTGGCGATGTCGCTATACGCCAATCACCGCAGGGCCGCGCAAGAGCAACCGGCCGTTCCGAGCGCATCCGAGGCGAAAAGCGACCTGGCGCGCTTCGCCGTCGGCCCCCTGGCGGCGCTGGAGACGCCGGCGGATGCGCCCCCGGCGCCCGACTATGCGTTTCGCGACGCGCACGACACAGCCGTGCGTTTCGCCGCCTTCCGCGGCAAGGTGACGGTGGTCAATCTGTGGGCCATGTGGTGCGCGCCTTGCCGCCAGGAGATGCCGACGCTGGCGGCCCTGGCGCGGCGCTATTCGGACCGCGAGGACATGATCGTGATTCCTGTGAACGTCGACGCCACGCCGGAAGGCGTCGCCCAGGCCAGGGCCTTCCTGGACCACCACAGGCCGCTGCCCTTCTATGCGGACGCGCGGTTTCAGCTGCCGTTCGAGTTTCCCGGCAAGGGCAAGATGCCGCAGACGATCCTGCTGGACCGCCAGGGACGCATCCGCGCCGCCCTGTCGGGCGAGGCGAATTGGGACGGGCCGGAGGCGCGCGCCCTGATCGACGCGCTGCTGGCCGAAGGGACGGCGCCGTCGGCGACCTGACGTCAGTGCGCGGGGACGCGCTGGTCCGTGGCCGGGTCGATGGCGCCGGGGCGGCCCTCGGCGGCGGCCTCGGACTGGTTCTCCTCCAGTTCGCCCGCGACCTTGCCCGCGCCGGTCTCCACGGCCTGGGCGGCCTTCATGGCGCCCGCCTCGATCACTTCGCCGGCCTGGGCCGCGGCGTCTTGGGCCTTGTCGCCCGCGGCCTCGGCGTGGACCTCGGCGCGATCCTGCTCGGCCTCGGTGCAGGCGGCGGCGCCCAGGGTCAGGACGGCGGCGGCGAAAAGGGTGTTGATGCGCAGGCCCATGGCTGATCTCCGGTCAAGGTTAGGCTTGGCCGTTGAACGCGGAAGTGGAGGGGGAGTTGCGCCGGCCCCGATAGGGGGGCGGTGGTGGCTGGGGGCGGGATCGAACCGCCGACCTGTGGGTTATGAATCCACCGCTCTAACCACCTGAGCTACCCAGCCGTCGCCCCTTCGCACGGACGGGCGGTGCGAAGGGAGGCGTGCCTATATCGCCGCCGGGCCCCCGGTTCAAGTCATCCGATGCGAAAGGCTGCGGCGATCGGGCGCACGGCCAGCGGGTCGTCGGAACGCTAACGCTCGAGGCGTCGTTTCGCGACCGTTCGCGTCGCCCTTCCGGAGAGCTCTGTCCATGCGCCTGATCGTTTCCGCCGCTTCCGCCTCCCTGTTGGTCCTGGCCGCCGCTTGCGGAGCCAACGGCGAGGCGAGGCAGGACGCGCCGGCCGGGGCGCCGCTCGAGACCCGGCCCGCCAACGGCGTCGGGCAGGAGCCCGCCTTCGCCGGCCAGACGCGCGCGCCGGGGGTCCGCACCGAACAGGCGCTGGCGCACACGGTGGTCGCGTCCGGGCTGGAGCACCCCTGGGGGCTGGCCCTGCTGCCCGACGGAAACTGGCTGGTGACCGAAAAGCCGGGCCGGATGCGGATCGTCACGGCCCAGGGTCGGGTCGGGCCGCCGATCCAGGGGCTGCCGCCGGTCGATGCGCGGGGCCAGGGGGGCTTCTGGACGTGATCGTGGGGCCAAGCTTCGGTCAGGACCGGATGATCTACTGGAGCTACGCCGAGCCTCGCGAGGGCGGCAACGCCACCTCGGTCGCGCGGGGTCGCCTGTCGCAGGACGGCGGCCGCGTGGAGGACGTCCAGGTCATCTTCCGCGCCCTGCCGACCTATGACGGCGACAAGCATTTCGGCTCCTCCCTGGCCTTTGCGCCGGACGGCAAGCTGTTCGTGACCCTGGGCGAACGGTCCGACAGGCCGATGCGGCCCCAGGCCCAGGACCTGGGCTCGCACATGGGCAAGACCATCCGCATCAACGCCAACGGCTCGGTCCCCCAGGACAATCCCTTCGTCGGCCGGGACGGCGCGCGGCCCGAAATCTGGAGCCTGGGCCACCGCAACGTCCAGGGGATCGCCGTCCAGCCGGGCACAGGGGCGATCTGGACCATCGAGCACGGCACGCGCGGCGGCGACGAGGTCAACCTGGATCGCGCGGGCATGAACTACGGCTGGCCCGACGCCGCCTATGGGGTCGAATACGCCGGCGGGGCGATCAACGGCGGCGCCACCCGAAAGGACGGCTCCGAACAGCCGGTCTATTACTGGGACCCGGTCATCGCGCCGGGCGGCGCGGTCTTCTACGAGGGGGCGATGTTCCCGGGATGGGACGGGAACCTGCTGGTCGCCGCGCTGAAGGAAAAGCACATCGCCCGGCTGGTCATCGAGAACGACCGTGTCGTCGGCGAGGAACGGCTGCTGACCGACCTGGGCGAGCGGGTGCGCGACGTGGCGATCGGGCCAGACGGGGCGGTATGGGCGATCACCGACGAGGACGACGGCAAGCTGGTCAGGTTGGCCGTCGCGCGCTAGTCTCCGCTGCAAGGGGCTGTTTGAAGGAGTACGCCAATGCGCGTGATGATTTCGCTTGCCGTTCTGGCCCTGCCTCTGGTCGCCGGCTGCGCCACCACCGACGGTCCCAACCGCTATCAGGCCGACCTGGATCGGCTTGACGCCCAGTGCACGGAACGCGGCGGCATTCTTCAGCCCACGGGATCGCAGAGCGGCGAGCCGGCGCGCGATTACGCCTGCCGCATCACCGGCGGGGCCAGCCGACTGAACTGACGGCCGGCCGGGCGCGCGGACCTGGCCTCGCGCGCCCCTGCCTTTTCGCTGGGCGCGGACGTCTTCCCGAAGGTCGCGCCTCAAAGCCCGCGCGTCGGCGGGCGTTTCAATCGCCAAGCAAGATGAACGCCGGTCTTCTCGATGCGGCGCCGTATCGGCGCCACCGGAGGCGGGCCCGCGCGTTCAGCCCAAGGAGCCCTTGCCCCCTGGCGTCCGCTCACGCGGCTTATTACTTGACGTTGACGTAAACGTAGGGTTCTTGGCCTCAACGCCTTGACCCACCTTCCCAGGGTCCGAAAGAGGAGAGGCCTGATGGCTGACGCCTATATCTACGACGCCGTTCGCACCCCGCGCGGCAAGGGCAAGAAGGACGGCTCGCTGCACGAGATCACCGGTCTCAGCCTGGCGACCCAGGTGTTGCAGGCCCTGCGCGACCGCAACGACCTGGACACGTCCAAGGTCGACGACGTCATCCTGGGCTGCGTGACGCCGGTGGGCGAACTGGGCGCCGACATCGCCCGGACGGCGGTGCTGTCGGCCGGCTGGTCGCAGGACACGGCGGGCGTTCAGATCAACCGCTTCTGCGCCTCGGGCCTGGAAGCGGTGAACATGGCCACGGCCAAGGTGAAGTCCGGCGAGGCCGACTTCGCCGTCGGCGGCGGCGTCGAGGTCATGAGCCGCGTGCCGATGGGTTCGGACATGGGCGCCTGGCCGACCGACCCGTCCTCGGCCTTCCCGACCTATTTCGTGCCGCAGGGCGTGTCGGCGGACATGATCGCCACGAAATACGGCTTCAGCCGCGACGACGTGGACGCCTATTCGGTCGAGAGCCACAAGCGCGCGGCCAAGGCCTGGGCCGAGGGCCGGTTCAAGAACTCGGTCCTGGCGGTCAAGGACCAGCTGGGCCTGACCATCCTGGACCATGACGAGACCATTCGTCCGAACACGGACATGCAGACCCTGGGCGGTCTGAACCCCTCGTTCGCCATGATGGGCGAAATGGCCTTCGACAGCGTGATCAACCAACGCTACCCCGAGGTCGAGCGCGTCAACCACGTCCACACGCCCGGCAATTCGTCCGGCATCGTCGACGGTTCGGCCGGCGTCCTGATCGGCACGCTGGAGGCCGGCCAGGCCCTGGGCCTGAAGCCGCGCGCCAAGATTCGCGGCGGCGCCTCGATCGGGTCCGAGCCGTCGATCATGCTGACGGGGCCGGAGTACGTCTCGCGCAAGCTGCTGAACAAGCTGGGCATGACCACGGCCGACATCGACCTGTGGGAGCTGAACGAGGCCTTCGCCGCCGTGGTGCTGCGCTACATGCAGGCCATGGACATCCCGCATGACAAGATGAACGTGAACGGCGGCGCCATCGCCATGGGCCACCCGCTGGGCGCCACGGGCGCCATGATCCTGGGCACGGTGCTGGACGAGCTGGAGCGCTCGGACAAGTCGACCGCCCTGATCACCCTGTGCATCGGCGGCGGCATGGGCACCGCCACCGTCATCGAACGCGTCTGATCCGGGAGCGAATGAACATGGAAAACTTCAAGATCGACGTCGACGCCGACGGGATCGCCCTGGTCGTCTTCGACGTGCCGGGCCGGTCGATGAACACCCTGACCTCCTCGGTGATGAAGGAAATCCCCGAGCTGGTCGAACGCATCAAGACCGACGAGGCCATCAAGGGCGCGGTCATCACCTCGGGCAAGGCGTCGGGCTTCTGCGCCGGCGCCGACCTGGGCGACATGGCCGGCGGCGTGCTGTCGGGCGGCGGCGACCTGCAGAAGGCGTTCGACGCCGGCTGGGCGCTGAACGGCGCCTTCCGCGCGCTGGAAACCTCGGGCAAGCCGATCGCGGCCGCGATCAACGGCCTGGCCCTGGGCGGCGGGCTGGAGTTCACCCTGGCGACCCACTACCGGGTGGTCGAGAACGACAACAAGATCCAGCTGGGCCTGCCCGAGATCAAGGTCGGCCTGTTCCCCGGCGGCGGCGGCACCCAGCGCCTGACGCGCCTGATCGGCGTCCAGGCCGCCATGATGGCCATGAGCGAGGGCAAGTCCTTCCGCCCCAACGACGCCAAGGGCGCCGGCATTGTTCATGAGGTGGTCGAGAAGGGCCAGTCGGTCGAGGCCGCCAAGGCCTGGATCAGGAACGGCGGCAAGGCCGTCCAGCCGTGGGACGACAAGTCGTTCAAGCTTCCCGGCGGCGGCCCCTATCACCCGGCCGGCATCCAGAACTTCATGGTCGGCAACGCCATGCTGCGCAAGCAGTCCTACGGCAACTATCCGGCCGTGCTGAACCTGATGAAGGCCGTCTATGAGGGAACCCAGGTTCCGATGGACGCGGCCCTGCGCATCGAGACCCGCTATTTCATCAAGACCCTGATGACGCCGCAGGCCCAGGCCATGATCCGCAGCCTGTTCCTGTCCAAGCAGGAGCTGGACAAGGGCGCGGTGCGTCCCGCCGGCGTGCCCAAGTCCGATCCGAAGAAGGTCACCGTCCTGGGCGCCGGCATGATGGGCGCGGGCGTGGCCTATGTTCAGGCCATGGCCGGCATCGAGACGGTGCTGATCGACCGCGACCAGGAGGCCGCCGACAAGGGCAAGGCCCATGTCGAGGAACTGCTGAAGAAGCGGCTGTCGCGCGGCCAGATGACCCAGGAGAAGTACGACGCCACCCTGGCCCTGGTCACGGCGACGACCGACTACGACCTGATCAAGGGCTCGGACCTGGTGATCGAGGCGGTGTTCGAGAACCGCGAGATCAAAGCTGACGTGACCAAGCGCGCCGAGGCGCAGCTGGCCGAGGGCGCGGTGTTCGGCTCCAACACCTCGACCCTGCCGATCACCGGCCTGGCCGAGGCCAGCGTGCGGCCCGAGGACTTCATCGGCATCCACTTCTTCTCGCCCGTCGACAAGATGATGCTGGTCGAGATCATCCTGGGCGAAAAGACCGGCGAGGCGGCGATCGCCAAGGCGCTGGACTACGTCCTGAAGATCAAGAAGACGCCGATCGTCGTCAACGACAGCCGCGGCTTCTACACCTCGCGCTGCTTCTCCACCTTCCTGATGGAGGGCATGGCGATGCTGGAGGAGGGTTGGGCGCCGGCGCTGATCGACAACGTCGGCCGCATGACCGGCATGCCGCGCGGCCCGCTGGAGATGCACGACGACGTCGCCCTGGACCTGTCCTACAAGATCGCCAAACAGACCCGCGAGGACCTGGGCGACAAATACGTGCCGACCGAGGGCGAGGACATCGTCGCCAGGATGGTCGAGGGCGGGCGCTTCGGCCGCAAGAACGGCAAGGGCTTCTACGACTACGACAGCAAGCCCAAGACGATCTGGAAGGGCCTGGCCGAACTGGCGCCCGTGACCAAGGCCATCGAAGGGCCGGAAGAGCCCGGCGCCTTCGCCCAGATCGACGAGCTGAAGACGCGGCTTCTATATCGCCAGGCCGTCGAGGTCGCCCGCTGCTGGGAAGAAGGCGTCATCGACGACCCGCGTGAGGCGGACCTGGGCGCCATCCTGGGCTGGGGCTTCGCGCCCTGGACCGGCGGTCCGATCAGCTTCATCGACGGCATTGGCCTGGGCAAGTTCGTCGAGACGGCGGACCGGCTGGCCCAGACCTACGGCGACCGGTTCAAGGTCCCTCAGCTGCTGCGCGACATGGCGGCCAAGAATGAGACCTTCTACGGCAAGTTCGCGCCGGAGAAGAAGGCGGCGTGATCGGCGGCTGAGCCTGAAAAACGAAGGGGCTGGGAGTGATCCCGGCCCCTCTTGCTTTCTGTCATCCTCGGGTCAAGCCCGAGCGTGACGGGATGAGGCGGCGGTTCGCGCGAACGTCAGATGATATCCAGCGGCGTCTCGTGCGTGGGCGGCGGGAAGGCGTGGTCCAGACGTTCCAGATCCTCGGCGTCGAACTGGACGTCCAGCGCGTCCGCGTTCGCCTCGACGTGTTCGACCGACGACGCCTTGGGAATGGCGATGACGCCGTCGTGACGCAGGACGGCGGCCAGGGCGACCTGGGCCGGCGAGGCGTCGTGGCGGTTGGCGATGTCGACGATCAGCGGGTGCTCCAGCAGGCCGCCGCGTCCCAGCGGCGAATAGGCCATCATCGGCATGTCGCGCGCCTGCATCCAAGGCAGCAGGTCGAACTCCACCCCGCGCGAACCCAGGTTGTAGAGCAGCTGGTTGGCGGCGCAGTGGTCGCCGTCGTCCAGCGCCTCCAGCCGGCGCATGGTCGCGAGGTCCAGGTTCGACACGCCCCAGCGGGCGATCATCCCCTCGTCGACCAGTTCCTGGAAGGCGGCGACCGTCTCTTCCAGGGGTACGCGCCCTTCCCAGTGCAGCAGATAGAGGTCGAGGCGGTCCGTCCCCAGACGCTCCAGCGATCGCTCGCAGGACAGCATCATCTTCATTTCGGAAGCGTTTTCGGGTCGGACCTTGGAGACCAGGAAAACCTCGTCGCGGCGTCCAGCGATCACCTCGCCCACCAGCCGCTCGGAGCGGCCGTCGCCGTACAGTTCGGCGGTGTCGATCAGGGTCAGGCCCAGGTCCAGGCCGCGGGCCAGGGCCTGTTGCTCGGCGTCGCGGCGGGCGGGATCGTCGCCGATCTCCCAGGTCCCTTGGCCGAGGGCGGGGACGGTCGTACCGTCCGCGAAGGTGACGAGGCGGGTCATGCGCGTTCTAATGCCTGCCGCAGGGGGAAAGATGCAGTCGCGCCATATCAAGACCGACGGCCTGATCCAACAGGTGCTGGAGGCGGGCGACGGGCCGCTGGTGTTGCTGATCCACGGCTTTCCAGAACTGGGCGTCAGCTGGCGCGCCCAGGTCGAGGCGCTGGCGGCGGCGGGCTATCGGGCCGTGGCGCCCGACATGCGCGGCTTTGGCGGGACCGAAAAGCCGGAAGGCGTCGCGGCCTATTCGATCCTGAGCCTCGTCGGGGACATGGTCGATCTGGTACGGGCGCTGGGTGCCGACGCCTGCGTCGTGGCCGGGCATGACTGGGGCGCGCCGGTGGCCTGGCATTGCGCGCTGCTGAGGCCGGACGTGTTCACCGCCGTGGCGGGGCTGTCGGTGCCGTTCCAGCCGCGCCGCCCCGGCGGG
The DNA here is from genome assembly GCF_023503965.1 of Brevundimonas albigilva. Taxonomy (GTDB): domain Bacteria; phylum Pseudomonadota; class Alphaproteobacteria; order Caulobacterales; family Caulobacteraceae; genus Brevundimonas; species Brevundimonas albigilva. The sequence continues at coordinate 2,072,263 of NZ_CP097298.1, forward strand.
CCGCCCACCCCCGTCATGGCCGCTATGACCAGGAAGGCGGGGCAGGGCGAACTCTACATCAACCGCTTCCAGGCGCCGGATGCGCACAAGGCCCTGGAGGCCGATCCGGCGACGACGCTGAGGAAGCTGTTCTTCGCCTACGACGGGGCGACCCCGGCGGAGCGGCGCTCGACCGGCTTCATGCCGCAAGGCGTCAGCCTGCTGGACAGCATCGACGACGGGGCCAGCCTGCCGCCGTGGATGGGTGCGGATCATTTCCGGGACTACGTCGACGCCTTCTCGGCCGGCGGTTTCGACGGGCCGCTGAACTGGTATCGGGCGCTGGACCTGAACTGGACCCTGACCGCCTTCCTGCAGGACCAGAAGATCGTCGCGCCCGCCCTGTTCATGGTCGGCGAGAACGATCCCGTGCGTCGCTACGCCGGGCGGCAGGAAGCGACGCTGAAGGACTGGGTTCCGAACCTGACCCGGATGGAGGTGCTGCCCGGCGCCGGTCACTGGATCCAGCAGGAACGGGCGGCCGAGGTGAACGCCCTGCTGCTGGATTTCCTGTCGGGGCTCTAGGCGGCGTCGGCCGCGTCCAGGGTCGCGCGGGCGTCGGCGACGATCTCGAGGCTGCGGATGCGGGCGGCGTTGTCGTGCATCATGCCCGTGACCATCAGCTCGTCCACGCCGGTCAGGGCGATGAAATCGGCCAGCTTGCGGCGCACCGTGTCGGGACCGCCGACGGCGGAATAGAGCAGCCGGCTTTGCGCGCCCGCGATCTGCTGGGGCGTCAGGACGGAGGCGATGTCGTCGACGGGCGGCGGCAGCTTGCCGGGCTTGCCCGTCGTCAGGCGCGCGAAGCTCTGCTGCATGGAGGTGGACAGGCGCACGCCTTCTTCGTCGGTGTCGGCGGCGAAGACGTTGACGGCGGCCATGGCGTAAGGCTTGTCCAGCCGGTCCGAAGGTTCGAACGATCGCCGGTAGAGGGCCAGGGCCTCCAGCAGCAGTTCGGGGGCGAAATGGCTGGCGAAGGCGTAGGGCAGGCCCAGCTGTCCGGCCAGCTGGGCGCTGAACAGGCTGGAGCCCAGCAGCCAGATCGGCACGCGCAGGCCGGCGCCGGGGACGGCGCGGACGGCTTGCCCGGGCGTTTCCGGCTCGAACCAGTGGATCAGTTCGGCCACGTCGCGGGGAAACTGGTCCGCGGCGTCGAAATAGCGGCGCAGGGCGCGGGCGGTCGCCCCGTCCGTGCCGGGCGCGCGGCCCAGGCCCAGGTCGATGCGGCCGGGAAACAGCGTCTCCAGCGTTCCGAACTGTTCGGCCACGACCAGGGGCGCGTGGTTGGGCAGCATGACGCCGCCCGAGCCGACACGGATGCGTGCGGTCCCCGCCGCCACATGACCGATCACGATCGCGGTGGCCGCGCTGGCGATGCCGGGCATGTTGTGGTGTTCGGCCAGCCAGAACCGCTCATAGCCCAGGCGGTCGGCCGCCTGGGCCAGGGACAGGGTCTCGTCGAGGGCGCGCCGGGCGTCGCCGCCTTCGACGATGGGGGACAGGTCGAGGACTGAGAACGGGATCATGACGTCTAGATCGGGACGCGGGGCGACGGATCAAGGGGAACCGCAACCGAAGCTGCGGCTTTGACTCTGCCGTAGCGAAGGAGCGCGCCATGACCGACCAGCCCCCAAGCCCTTCCCGCCAAGGACCGCTGACGGCGGCGACGCCCGAGAGGCGGCCGACATGGGCGAGAAGCCGGACCTGGGCCATCGCGCCGACGCCTTGATCGAGGCGCTGGACGGCACGGACTCCGGCTCCGACACCCGCGCCGGGTCGCTGCGGGGCGGGTCGGCCAGCGGGTCGGACGACGATCCGGATTCGGCCCGCATCAACCACGCCCTGGCCGAGGAAGGGGAGGCCCTGGGCGATGCGGACAGTGACGCGGACAGTGATGCCGAAGAGGGCGGGCGCGAAGAGACGTGATCCCTTCGCCTTGCCGCCGCCATACGGAGGCGCCACGGTGGCGCTTCGATCCTGCGCCTGAGATGTGCCCTCGATGATGCGACGACTGGCGGCCTCGGCCGCTTTCCTGGTTCTCGGCCTGGCCGGGTGCGACCGAACCGAGCAGCCGGCCGAGACCGCGTCGGAGACGTCCGCGCTGGAGGTCGAGGCGTCGCAGCCTGCGCCGGCCCAGACCCCGGCCGACGCCCCGACTTCGATGGCGGCTCTGGGCGAGGCCGAGCCGGCGGCGCCGGGCGCGCCCCCTTCGCCGCCCTGTATCCGGGCGCCACGGCCGACACGCCGGCCGTGATCGCCCCGGGGACGCTGGGCAGGGCGGACTGGTGACGTTCGAGACCACCGCCACGCCGGACGAAGTCATCGCCTACTATCGCGACCGCGCCGCCCAGGCCGGTCTGAGGCCGGTCATGGGCATGAACCAGGGGGACGCGCGGGCCTACGGCGCCGCCGACGGGGAACCCGACGGCGCCAAGCTGTCGGTCGTCGCCGCCCCGGCCGAGGGCAGCACCTCGGTGCAGCTGAGCTGGAGCGAGGGCCGGTGAGGGGGCGGCCGGGGCCAGCGCCCTGGCGGCGCTGCTGCTGGCGGCCTGCGCGCCCGGCGCTTCGCATCCGCCCGTCTTTCTGGACAGCGACACGGGCTATCTGGCGCCAGCCGACCTGGCGCGGCTGGCCCAGGCGGTCCCGCCGCCGCCCGCGCCCGGGTCGGCGACCGACCGGGCCGACAAGGCGGCCTCGGCGCGCTATGCGGCGCTGGAGGACAGCGACCGCTGGCTGCTGGCGACGGCCCACGCCGAACTGCGTCCGCCGCTGGCGCTGCAGCATTTCGATTGCGCCCTGGGGGTGCGGCTGGGGTCGGCCGAAACCCCCGCCTTGGACCGGATCATGGCGCGCGCCTTTCATGACGCCAACGCCGTGGCGGAGTTGGCGAAGGCGCGAGCGACGCGGCCGCGGCCGGTCGGCGACGATCCCGAGCGCCGGGCCTGCCAGAGGCTAGACGCGGCCGCCCGCGACAGCGCCTCCTATCCGTCCGGAAGCGCTGCGGTCGGCACGGCCTACGCCGAGACCTTCGCGGCGCTGGAGCCCGGGCGGGCCGAGGCGGCGCGGCGCATCGGCCGCGAGATCGGGATCAGCCGGCTGATCTGCGCCATGCACTATCCCAGCGACGTGGCGGCTGGAGAGGCCCTCGGGCGCGCGGTCGCGGCCGAGATCACGGCCGCGCCGGCCTTCGCCGAGGACGCGCCGGCGGCTCGCGCCGAACTGGCCGCCGCGCGCGCCTCCGGCCGGACCAGCCCCGGCTGCGCGGCCGAGCGTGCGGCGCTGGCGACGCCGCTGCCCTGACCATGCTGGCGCTGCTGGCCGCGCTGGCGATCCAGGCCGGGCCCCCGGCGGCGCGGCCCTGCTCGACGGCCGAGATGGACGCGCTGACGCAGCGGTCGGCAGAGCCGTATCGCCTGCTGTGCCGGGCCGCGCTGGCGGGGCGCGACGTGCGCCGGCCGGTGCTGATCGAGGGCGCGGAGGCCTCGGGCGCGGCGCTGGACTGCGGCGGCGGCCGGATCGAGGGCCCGGACGAGGCGACGACGCGGGTTCCCACGATCGCCGTCTGGTCGCGGCGCGACGGCGCGGGCTGGAGCCGCCCGTCCGGCGTGACGGTGCGCGACTGCCGGGTGGCGGGCAACATCCGCATCTGGGGCATGGGCGCGGGTGGATCGATGCGCGACCTTCTGGCCTCGTCGCGCACGCCCGGTCACACGCGCGCCGCCCAGGCCGCCGCGCCGACCCAGGTGCGGATCGAGCGGGTGCGGTTCGAGGCGACGGGGACCATTCCCCTCTATGTCGGGCCGGGCGTGACGCGCACCACGGTGACGGGCTCGACCTTCGCGGGCCGGTCGACCTCGACGGCCATCTATCTGGACGCCGAGAGCGCGGGGGCGGAGATACGGGGCAACGTCTTCGCCATCCGCACCGGACGCGAGCAGATCGCGGTGGACGGGTCCGGGGCCAACCGCATCGTCGACAACCGCTTCGCCCTGCACGGCCAGGGCGGGATATTCCTCTATCGCAACTGCGGCGAGGACGGGGTGATCCGACACCAGACGCCGTCCTACAATCAGATCACGGACAATGTCTTTTCCGGCGCGGCGTGGCTGAGGCCGCGCACGGTCGTGGTGGGCGCGCGCGAGGGGCGGCGGCGCTATTGCGGCGACGACGCCGGCTGGCCGTTCGGGTCCAGCGCCGACGACGGCGACGGCGCGCGCGGCAACCGGATGTCGGGCAACCGGACGACCCGCTAGCCGGCGCCGCACCGCGGCCGAGACGTCGGAGACGACCTGGCGCACCAGGGCCTCGTCGTCGCCCTCGGCCATGACACGGATCAGCTTTTCGGTGCCGGAGGGGCGGACCAGAAGGCGGCCCTGGCCGTCCAGGGCCGTCTCGGCCTGGCGGATGGCGGCCTTGACGGCCTCGCTCTCCAGCGGTTTTTCGGCGCTGTAGCGGACGTTCTCCAGGCGCTGCGGCACCGGGTCGAACTGGCGGGCCAGTTCGCTCATCGGCTTGCCGGAGTCGACCAGAACGGCCAGGACCTGAAGCGCCGCCATCAGGCCGTCGCCGGTGGTGGCGTGGTCGTGCAGGATAATGTGGCCGGATTGTTCGCCGCCGATGTTGAAGCCGCCCTCGCGCATCCGCTCCATGACGTAGCGGTCGCCGACCTTGGTGCGCTCAAGCGTCAGGCCCTCGGCCGTCAGCCGGCGCTCAAGACCCAGGTTGGACATGACGGTGGCGACCACGCCCCCGCCGGTCAGGATGCCGCGCCGGGCCCAGTCCAGGCCGACCAGGGCCATGATCTGGTCGCCGTCCACGACCTGGCCCTTCTCGTCGCAGATGATCAACCGGTCGGCGTCGCCGTCCAGGGCGATGCCGATGTCGGCCCGGTAGCGCTTCACCGCCTCGGCCAGGGTCGCCGGATGGGTCGAGCCGCATTCGGCGTTGATGTTCAGCCCGTCGGGCGACACGCCCACGGCGCAGACCTCGGCGCCGAGTTCGAACAGGGTGGTGGGGGCGACCTTGTAGCCGGCGCCGTTGGCGCAATCGACCGCGATGCGCAGGCCCTTCAGGCTGAGGCGGCGGGGGAAGGCCTGTTTGGCGATTTCGATATAGCGCGCCTGGGCGTCGTCGATGCGCTTGACCCGGCCCAGCCGGTCCGACGGCGCCAGCCCCTTGTCCAGGCCGTCGTCCATCATGGCTTCGATCTTCAACTCGATCTCGTCGGACAGCTTGTAGCCGTCCGGGCCGAACAGCTTGATCCCGTTGTCGGCGTAGTCGTTGTGCGAGGCCGAGATCATGACGCCCAGGTCCGCGCGCATCGAGCGGGTCAGCATGGCCACGCCCGGCGTCGGCACGGGGCCGAAGGTGCGCACGTCCATGCCCACCGAGGCGAAGCCGGCGACCAGGGCCGGCTCGATCGTATAGCCCGACAGGCGGGTGTCCTTGCCGATCACCACCAGGTGGCGGCGGTCGTCGCCGGTGTTGAACAGCTTGCCCGCGGCCAGGCCGACGCGCAGCGCCACCTCGGCGGTCATCGGATGGACGTTGGCGCGGCCGCGAATGCCGTCGGTGCCGAAGTATTTTCTGTCGCCCACGCGGTGGTCCTCAGTCTCGGGTAACGTTCCGAAACCCCAATTTTGATGCGGCCCGCCTTAAGATTGCATAGACGGCCGTTGGGGCATCGCTAGCGTGGCTTAGTCCCTGTTCGCCGCCAGTGCAAAGCGGCGCTTCCTGTTCCCCCAAAGGCGGAGTTCGCGGCATGTGCGGCATCATCGGCGTCACCGGCAACGGGCCGGTCGTTCCCCGGCTGATCGACAGCCTGAAGCGGCTGGAATACCGGGGCTATGATTCCGCCGGCGTCGCGGCGGTGGTGAACGGCCACGTCGAGCGCCGTCGCGCCCAGGGCAAGATCCGCAATCTGGAAGCCGTGCTGGCCGCCGATCCGCTGAACGCCACGGTCGGCATCGGCCACACCCGCTGGGCCACCCACGGCGCCCCGACGACGGCCAACGCCCACCCGCACAAGGCCGGGCGCGTCACCCTGGTCCACAACGGCATCATCGAGAACTTCGCCGAGCTGAAGGCCGAGCTGGCGGCCGAGGGCCATGTGTTCGAGAGCCAGACCGACACCGAGGTCATCGCCCATCTGCTGGACGCCGAGCTGAAGACCGGCCGCGCGCCGCTGGAGGCGTTCAAGGCGGTGCTGGACCGGCTGACCGGGGCCTATGCGCTGGCGGTGCTGATCGACGGCGAGGACGACCTGATCCTGGGCGCGCGGCGCGGCAGCCCGCTGGTCGCCGGATGGGGCGAGGACGAGATGTATCTGGGCTCCGACGCCCTGGCGGTCGGGCCGTTCACCCAGAAGATCAGCTATCTGGAAGAGGGCGACTATGTCGCCGTGACCAAGGCGGGCGCGCGGATGTTCGACGCCTCGGGCGCCGCCGTCGAGCGCCCCGTCGTGCAGGTGTCGGCGTCCTCGGCCATGGTCGAGAAGGGCGAGTACCGCCACTTCATGGAAAAGGAGATCCATGAACAGCCCGACAGCGTCCAGCACACCCTGTCGGAATACCTCGACCTGGTGACCGGCGCGGCCAAGACCAACGCCGTCGATTTCGCCGCCGTCGAACGCATCCAGATCGTGGCCTGCGGCACCGCCTTCTACGCCGGCCAGATCGGCCGCTACGCCTTCGAGAAGCTGGCGGGCCTGCCCTGCGACGTCGAGATCGCGTCGGAGTTCCGCTACCGCTCGCCGGCGGTGTCGAAATCGACCCTGGCGGTCGCCGTCAGCCAGTCGGGCGAGACCGCCGACACCCTGGCCAGCCTGACCTGGTGCAAGGCGCGAGGGTTGAAGACGGCGGCCGTGGTCAACGTCCATTCCTCGTCGATGGCGCGCGAGGCCGAGGTGCTGTGGCCGACCCACGCCGGGCCCGAGATCGGCGTGGCCTCGACCAAGGCCTTCACCGCCCAGGTGGCCGCCTTGCTGGCCTTGGCGGTGGCGGCGGGCGTGGCGCGCGGGCGGATCGACGCCGCGACCGAGGCCGAACTGGTCAAGGCCCTGTTCGAAAGCCCGCGCCTGATCGCCGAGGCGCTGCGGATGGACGGCTCCATCCGGGCCGTGACGCAGGACCTGGCCAAGGCCGACGACGTGCTGTTCCTGGGCCGGGGCGCCATGTTCCCCCTGGCCATGGAGGGCGCGCTGAAGCTGAAGGAGATCAGCTATATCCACGCCGAGGGATACGCCGCCGGCGAGCTGAAGCACGGCCCGATCGCCCTGATCGACGAGGCGACCCCGACCATCGCCCTGGCCCCGCTGGACGAGGTGTTCGAAAAGACCGCGTCGAACCTGCAGGAGGTGGCCGCGCGCGGCGGGCCCGTCATCATGATCGCTCCGGAAAAGGCGCCCGATCCCCACGGCGCCGGCATCCGCCGGATTCATGCGCCGGACTGCCATCCGCTGATCGCGCCGCTGGTCTATGCGGTCCCGGTGCAGCTTTTGGCCTATTACACCGCCGTGCAGAAGGGGACCGACGTCGACCAGCCCCGCAACCTGGCCAAGTCCGTCACGGTGGAGTGAGGCCGGAGGCGCTCGCCAGGGTCGCGACATCGGCGACCTCGATCCCGCCGCGATGCAGACGCACCGCGCCGGCCGCCCGAAGCGCGGCGGCGGCGGTCGACACCCCGGCGCGCCGCACGTGCAGCAGGTCGGCCAGGTCGCTCTGACGCAGCGCCACCTTTTTCTGGCCGCCGCTTTGATGGACGTCGTACAGCACAGCAGGGCGGCCAGCCGCTGGACCAGGGTCAGCCGGGCGTGACGCAGCACCTCCTGGCGCAGGGCGACGGCCTTTGCCTCCAGATCCGCCATCCGAAGCTGGGCCAGCAGGCCGGGCTCGATCGACAGGACGTCGCGCATCGACACGCGGGCCGCGCGACCCGGCGTCAGCCAGACCGCCCCGTCGGCCGGGCCTTCCAGCCCGACCGCCTGCCCCGGTCCCGCCAGACCCATGGACACCGCCGACCCCGCCCGTTGTCGCGCCAGGACGCCCTCGAGCACCAGAAGGACGGCGGGCGGCCCGTCCGGAGCCGCGGCCGGTCGACCCGGAGAGCCGTTCAGGTCCTGGGCGGCCACGCCCCGCACGGCGAGGTGCGACAACAGCGTGGAGGCGATGTCGGGAATGTTCATGATCCCGCTCGACGCCGATCCGGGCGCGGGCGCGATAACATGGGTTAAGCCTTCAGACGGGTTCGTTGCTGAGGCGCAGGTAGGTGGCGTCGAATTCGGCGATTTCGGCCAGCCGGTGCCAGTCCAGGATCTCCACGCGCCGGCCCGACCAGTTGACCACGCCCTCGCCGCGCAATTCGGTGATCAGGCGGCTGACGTGGACGGTCGACAGGCCCAGGGCGTCGCCCAGAACGGTCTGGGTCAGCGGCAGGTCGAACGTCATGTCGCCCGCCTGGCCCGCCGCGCGCAGGCGCAGATAGAGCTCGCACACCAGGTGCGCCAGGTGGCTCAGGCCGCTGCGCCGACCCATCGCGACCAGCCACTGGCGGTGGATGGCGGCGTCGATGATGGTGTCCAGCCACAGCAGCCGCGCCAGGTGCGGATGGCGCTCGGTCAATTCGATCAGCCGGGCGTGGGGGGTGCTGGCGATCACGCAGTCGGTCAGGGCCAGCACGCCGTGGTCCATCTGCTTCATCAGCAGGCTGTGAAGGTCGATGAAGTCGCCCGAGATGTTGATCTCGGTGATCTGGCGACCCCCGTCCTTGAGGGTCGAATAGCGCGCCGAGAAGCCGGAGATCAGCAGGGTGCTCTGCAAGGGGTGGCTGTGTTCGCGCACGATGTCGGCGCCGGCGGGGATGGTGCGGCTGGGGCCGAGCACGGTCTCCAGGGCGACGACCTCCTCGGGGGACAGGGCGTCGCGCAGCGACAGTTTCTCGACCAGATTGGCCACCCTGGCTTCCGCCACGGGCGCGTTCATCGACCCGCCTCCGACGCGGGCGCGCCTTGCTGCGGCTCCTCGGAGGCCGCGGCGGTTACGCGCACCACCGTGCGGCCGCCGTCGTCGGTGACGATCACGCTGAACGAGCCGGTGTCCCAGAAGCTGGCGCCGCGATAGCGCAGGATTTCACCCAGGACCGTGACCGCCTCCTCGCGCGCGGCCTCGACGCCGGCCAGTTCTTCACCCTGATCGTCGCGAATGCGATCGCCGTTTTCGGTGTGGAAATAGTAGCGGGGCAAGCCGTCCTCCAGCAGCGGGCGAGGAAGGAAGCGAGCGACGCCGATTTTGGTTCAGATCAGGCCGCGGCGGCGCGTTTGCGGATGCGGGCGATGCGGCGCAGGCGGCGCCAGAAGCGGCCGCGTTCCGGTTCGGGATAGGGCTGGAGGTTCTCGACGAACTGTTCGGCCGAGGCGCGCCAGCTGAACTTCTCGGCGTAGGCGCGCACGTCCTTTCGATCCAGCTCCAGGCACGCCAGGCAGGCGGTCTTCAGGTCCTTGTCGATGGCCCCTGCGTTCGATCCGGGGATGATGTCGATCGGGCCGTGCGCCGGATAGGCGGCGACCGGCGTGCCGGCGGCCATCGCCTCCAGGATCACCAGGCCGAAGGTGTCGGTCCAGCTGGGGAAGACGAAGACGTCGGCGTCGCGGAAGCAGCGGGCCAGATCCTCGCCGAACTTCGCGCCCAGGAACTTGGCCTCGGGATATTTATCCTGAAGCTCGGCGCGGGCGGGGCCGTCGCCGACGATGATCTTGGTGCCGGGCAGGTCCAGCTCCAGGAAGGCCTCGATGTTCTTCTCCACGGCGACGCGGCCGACGTTGAGGAAGAAGGGCCGGGGCCAGTCCTTGCCTCCCATCTCTTCGAAGATGCGCGGCAGGTCGGGATTGAACAGTTCGGTGTCCACGCCGCGCGACCAGGGCGAGACGTTCTTGAAGCCGTGCTCCACCAGTTCGTCGCGCAGCGTCGGCGTCGCCACCATCAGCCGGCCTGACGGCTTGTGGAACCACTTCATGTAGGCGTAGCCGACCTGGACCGGGATCGGGAACCGGGCCGAGACGTATTCCGGAAATTTCGTGTGGTAGCTGGTGGTGAAGGGCAGCTTCCATTCCACGCAGATGCGCCGCGTGGCGATGCCGATGGGGCCTTCGGTGGCGATATGCACGGCCTCGGGCTCGAAGGCGCGCAGCATTTCGCGAATCTCTTCCTCGGCGCCCAGGGCCAGCCGAATCTCCGGGTAGGTGGGGCAGGGAATGGTCTTGAACAGGCTGGGCTCGATGACCTCGACCTCGTGGCCCATGCCGCGGCATTCCGCGACCGTGCGCGTCAGGGTGCGGACGACGCCGTTGACCTGAGGTTCCCAGGCGTCGGTGGCCAGAACGATGCGCATGGAGGCAGGGCGACCCTGAGCCGTGAACGAAGGGCGGAACTTCTAGACCGTTCGGATGACGAAGGCGAGACGGATGCTAGAGCGGCAGCACCGTCGTCGACTTCACCTCTTCGAGAACGGCGTAGGTCCGGGTTTCGCGCACCCCCGGCATCTTCACCAGAACGTCGCCCAGGAAGGCGCGATAGGCGTCCATGTCGCCGACGCGGGCCTTGATCAGATAGTCGAAGCCGCCGGCGACCATGTGGCACTCCAGCACCTCGGGCTGTTTTCGCACGGCCTCGGCGAAGGCTTCGAACACATCGCCGGTGGTGCGGTCCAGAAGCACCTCGACGAAGATCAGCAGGTCGCGGCCGACGCGCGACGGGTCGATCATGGCCGCATAGCCGGTGATGATCTTCTTCTCGCGCAGACGCCGGACCCGCTCGAAACAGGCGGCGGGCGACAGGTTGCAGCGGCGGGCCAGCTCGGCGTTGGAAATGCGCGCGTCGGTCTGCAGCACGCGCAACAGGCGACGGTCGACGGCGTCAATATCGGACATCGGAAAACAGGCCACTTCGCCGAAGGTTCTTCGGTCAGCGACCCTATCATACGAAGCACATTCCACGAACTCAGGAATATACGGCGGAAATCCACAGGACATGACGCCCCGATGACGCCGCCCGCCTTTTCGCCTTCGAGCCTGGCCGCATGGGACGCGCTGGATCGCGACAAATTCCGCGACGAACGCGAGGCGGTGGCCGAAAACCTGCTGCTGGCGCCCCTGGACCCGGCCGAGCGCGAGGCGGTGACGGCCGAGGCCGTCGCCCTGGTCGAGGGCGCGCGCCGCAGCCAGAAGAAGCAGGGGGTGGTCGAGAGCTTCCTGCAGCAGTTCGGCCTGGGCACGCGCGAGGGTCTGGCCCTGATGTGCCTGGCCGAAGCGCTGCTGCGCGTGCCTGACGAGGAGACGCGCGACCGCCTGATCGCCGAAAAGATCGGATCGGCCGACTGGGCCGCCCACCTGGGCCGATCCGACAGCCTGTTCGTCAACGCCTCGACCTGGGGCCTCATGCTGACGGGCAAGCTGGTGGATGTCGACGACCAGGCCCGCAGCGACCTGCCGGGGTTCCTGAAGCGCGTCGCCGGCCGGCTGGGCGAGCCGGTGATCCGCCAGGCCGTGGCCACCGCCGTCAAGATCATGGGCGAGCAGTTCGTGGTCGGCCGGACCATCGAGGCGGCGCTGAAGCGCTCGAACCGCGAAGGCTGGCTGTGCAGCTTCGACATGCTGGGCGAGGGCGCGCGGACGACGGCCGACGCCGACCGCTACGAAGCCATCTACGCCCACGCCATCGAGGCGGTGGGGCGGACGGCGACGGGGCGCGGGCCCGAACATGGCCACGGCGTGTCGGTCAAGCTGTCGGCCCTGTCGCCGCGCTACGAGCCGGCGCTTGAGGCGGCGGTGTGGGCCACCCTGTATCCGCGCGTGAAGCGGCTGGCCCTGATCGCGGCGCGCCACGACATCAACTTCACCCTGGACGCCGAGGAGGCCGACCGGCTGGCCCTGTCGCTGAAGATGCTCGACCGGTTGGCGCACGAGCCCGACCTGGGCGGCTGGACGGGCCTGGGCCTGGCGGTGCAGGCCTATCAGAAGCGCGGCCTGGAGACGATCCAGCGGGTCGCCGACCTGGCGCGGCGGTCCGGTCGTCGCCTGATGGTGCGGCTGGTCAAGGGCGCCTATTGGGACACCGAGATCAAGCGCGCCCAGGTGGCGGGCCGCACCGACTATCCGGTCTTCACGACCAAGGCGGCGACCGACCTGAACTATCTGGTCTGCGCCCGGGCCATGATCGAGGCGTCGCCTGCGATCTATTCCCAGTTCGCCAGCCATAACGCCCATACCCTGGCGGCGGTGCGCCACATGGTCCGCGATCGCGGCGTGACCATCGAGCACCAGCGGCTGCACGGCATGGGCGAGGCCCTGTACGACGCCGCCATCGAGGAATGGTCCGACGAGACGGTGATCGTGCGCGCCTATGCCCCGGTCGGCGGCCATGAGGAACTGCTGCCCTATCTGGTGCGCCGCCTGCTGGAAAACGGCGCCAACTCCTCCTTCGTCCACGCCCTGCTGGACGAGCGCGTGCCCGCCTCGGCCGTGGCGGCCGATCCTATCTCCCTGGTCGAGGCGCAGCCCGACCGTCACCCCAAGATTCCGGTTCCGAAAGACATGTACGGCGATCGTCAGAACTCCCTCGGCCGCGACTATTCCCAGGCCGCCGTCCGCGAGGCGCACGCGCGCGCCCTGGAGGGCGTCGATCGCGAGAAACTGACCGCCGGGCCGATCGTGGGCGGCAAGCTGCGCGCCGGGGTCGACGCGCAGACGGTGACCAATCCGTTCGACCGGTCCCAGGTGCTGGGCCATGTGTCGGAGGCGACCGAGGCCGATGTCGACGCCGCCGTCGAGGCCGCGGCCAAGGCCCAGATCCACTGGGATCGCCAGGGCGGCGCCAAGCGCGCCGTCGTCCTGCGGGCCATGGCGGACGCCCTGGAAACCGAGATGGACCGGCTGGTCGCCCTGCTGAGCCGCGAGGCCGGCAAGACGCTGAACGACGGCGTGGCCGAGGTGCGCGAGGCCGCCGATTTCTGCCGCTACTACGCCCTGCTGGCCGAGCGGGACTTCGCCGCGCCCGAGACGCTGAAGGGGCCGACCGGCGAGACCAACCAGCTGGTCCTGCACGGCCGCGGCGTCTTCGCCTGCATCAGCCCGTGGAACTTCCCCCTGGCCATCTTCACCGGCCAGATCGCCGCCGCCCTGGCCGCCGGCAATGCGGTGCTGGCCAAGCCGGCCGAGCAGACGCCGCTGATCGCCGCCGAGGCCGTGCGGCTTTATCACAAGGCCGGGCTGGACGCGGACCTGCTGGCCCTTGTCCCTGGGCGCGGCGAAACGGTCGGGGCCCAGCTCGTCAGCCACGCCGGGATCGACGGCGTGGCCTTCACCGGCGGCACCGACACGGCCGGCGCCATCAACCGCGCCATCGCCGCGCGGCCGGGGGCCATCATCCCCTTCATCGCCGAGACCGGCGGGCTGAACGGCATGTTCATCGACACCACGGCGCTGAAGGAACAGGTCATCGACGACGTGATCGCCTCGGCCTTCGGCTCGGCCGGCCAGCGCTGCTCGGCCCTGCGGGTGCTTTACGCGCCAAAGGATTCGGCGGACGCCCTGATCGAGGGGCTGAAGGGCGCTTTGGCGGTGCAGACGGTGGGCGATCCGTCCGACCCCGCCACCGACATCGGCCCGGTGATCGACGCCGAATCCCGTCAGGCGCTGGAGGCCCATGTCGAGCGCCTGACCAGGGAGGCCAAGGTGCTGGCCCGCGCCGATCTGCCGGCGGGGTCGGAAAAGGGCGACCTGTTCGCCCCGACCATCGCCGAAATCCCGACGCCCGACTTCCTGGAAAAGGAGGTGTTCGGTCCGATCCTGCACGTCTATCGCTACGATACGTCGGAGCTGAAGTCGGTGGCCGGGCGGCTGGCGGCGCGCGGCTATGGGCTGACGCTGGGCGTGCACAGCCGGATCGACGCCTTCGCCGAGGAGGTGATCGCCCTGGTCCCGGCCGGCAATGTCTATGTGAACCGCTCGATCACCGGCGCGGTGGTGGGCGTCCAGCCCTTCGGTGGCGAGGGCCTGTCGGGCACCGGGCCCAAGGCCGGCGGACCCAACAGCCTGATCCGCTATGCCTCCGAAAAGGCGATCAGCGTCAACATCGCGGCCCAGGGCGGCGACCCGGCGCTGCTGAACCTGTAGGACACGCGCTGGACTGGCGGGTCATCCCCGCCGGTGCGGCCCACCGCCCGGCCCGTGCCTTCGCATACGGGGCAGGTCTCGCCGGACGGCAGCGCGCCGGCGCCCTCGCATTCGGGGCACAGGGACGCGTCGTGATGCTGGGCCGCCGCGGGGTCGACCGGGTCCTGCGGGCCCAGGCCGCGATCGTCGATCTCGGTCTCGTTCATGTCGGGACAACGGCCGTAGGCGCGCCGGGTTGCGGGGCGGAGGCGACACGCCTTGACGGGGAGGGGGCATCCGTCGTCCATGCCGGTTCAAAGGCGCTGACGGATTCCCATGACCACCATCTGCATCGACGGCTTCAACCTGGCCCTGGCCAAGGGCTCGGGCATCGCCACCTATGGCCGCAACCTGCTGCAGAACGTGCGCGCCATCGGGTTGGGGACCGAGGTGCTGTACGGGCCGCCGACGCCGCGCCGGTCCGACAATGTGCTGAACGAGGCCGCCTTGGCGGACGCCGAGCGTCCCCCCCAGAAGCTGAGCCGAAAGCGCAAGATCCAGCGCTTCCAGGAAACCTACAAGTCGCGCTTCGGGCGCGAGGCCTATCCGATCACGCCGTCGGGCGAGGTGATCTGGCCCGAGCGGGGCGGCGGCCGTCCGGCGGCGGACCGGTTCTGGGCCTCGCAGGATCTGTTCAGCTACGGCAACCGCGCCTTCGCCGCCTACGGCAAGGAGACGCCGGTGGATTTCGACGCCTCGGCCGACGCGCCGGCGCCGGACGTGATGCAATGGACCGCGACCTTGCCGCTCTACGCCCGCAAGGTCCCCAATATCTACACCATCCACGACCTGATCCCGCTGCGGCTGCCGCACACCACCCTGGACGACAAGGCCACGTACAAGGCGATGTGCGACGCCATCGCCCGGCGCGCGGACCACATCGCCGTGGTGTCCGAAACGACGCGCCAGGACGTCATCCGCCTGCTGGGCGTGTCGGAAGATCGCGTCACCAACACCTATCAGGCGGTCAGCATTCCCGAGAAGCTGACGGCACGCAGCCAGTCGGAGGTGGAGCTGGAGCTGTCCGGCGTCTTCAACCTGGGCTGGAAGGACTATTTCCTGCATTTCGGCGCCATTGAGCCGAAGAAGAACCTGGGCCGCATCGTCGAGGCCTATCTGGCGTCCGGCTCGACCACCCCGCTGGTGGTCATCGGCGGCCGGGCCTGGCTGGACGAGGGCGAGACGGCCCTGCTGAACCAGGTCAAGCGCGACGGCGGGCCCAGCGCCGACCGCATCCGGCAGTACGAGTACATGCCCTTCTCCATGCTGATCAGCCTGATCCGCGGCGCCAAGGCCACGCTGTTTCCGTCGCTGTACGAGGGTTTCGGCCTGCCGGTGCTGGAGTCCATGGCCCTGTCGACGGCGGTGCTGACCTCGACGGGCGGATCCCTGCCCGAGGTGGCGGGCGACGCGGCCGTGGTGGTCGATCCCTATGACGTCCAGGCCATCACGCGCGGCATCCAGGCGCTGGACGCGGACGAGGCGATGCGGGCCGATTTCGAAGGGCGCGGCCTGGCCCAGGCCGCCCGCTTCACGCCGCAGGCCTATCAGGCGCGGCTGCGCGATCTGTACGCCAAGGTCGGGGTCGCCGTCGGCTGAGCTTGCCCTTGACCCGGACCGGTCTTCGAGCGCATGACCGGACAAGACATCCCGGCCGAGAACGGCGCCCGCATCCTTCCGCACGCGAGAGAATGGTCGCCTTTTTCACTCGAAACGCCACCATCGTGTCGGCCTTGATGAAGCGGGAGATGGTGACCCGCTTCGGGCGTGAAGGGCTGGGCTTCGCCTGGCTGATCGCCGAGCCGCTGGTGTTCTGCTTCGGCGTGATGATCCTGTGGAGCTTCACCAAGCCGGCCTATGAGCATGGCGTGCGATTGGCCCCGTTCGTGATGACGGCCTATATGTCGCTGATCCTGCTGCGGCACCTGATCTCGTACATGAGCGGGGCGGTGCAGGCCAACATCGGCCTTTTGTACCATCGACAGATCACGCCGATCCACATCTTCACCTCTCGCATCTTGCTGGAGATTCTAGGGGGCGGGACGGCCTTTTCATCGTTTACGCCATCCTGTTCGCCATCGGCGAGGTCGGGCTGCCGCACGACTATCTGCTGCTTTACACGGGCTATGTGATCCTGGGCTGGACCGGCGCCGGGTTCGCCTTGATCCTGGCCGGCATCGCGATGCGCTATGAGTTCTTTGAGAGATTCGTAACCCTGATCAGTTACCTTCTTATACCGATCTCGGGGGCGTTCGTGATGGTCGCCTGGCTGCCGCCGCAATATCAGGACCTTTATCTGAAGGTGCCCTTCACCCACCCCATCGAGATGATCCGCGCCGGGGTGTTCGGCGAGTTCGTCGAAACCCACTATGATTTCGGCTATCCCATCCTGGTCGGAGCGATCATGAACATCGGCGGCCTGCTTCTGATCGCCAGCGCCCGGGACCGGATAGAGACGCAATGACGACGACCTGCCCGACCGCCCTTCGCCTTGCGGACCTGACATGAGCGACACCAAACTGAATTATCTCGGGCCGATCCCGGAACTGCTCAGCGGCCCGCGCCGGTCTTCGCTGCGTCGACGCATTCCTCTGGTCTTCATGGGCGTGGTGGTGCTGCCGACCCTGCTGGTCGCGATCTACTACCTGCTCATCGCCGCGCCCCGCTACGTTTCGGAATCGCGTTTCGTCGTCCGGGCGGCGGCGGACAGCAGACCCCAGGCGACCGGTCTGGGCCTGGCGCTGCAGGGCGTCGGCCTGACGGCGTCCAACGACGCCTACGCCGTGCACGACTACATCACCTCGCGCGACGGCGTCGATGCGCTTGAAGCCCGGTTCAACTTCGCCGAACTTCTGCACCCGCGCGGTCTGGACGTCTTCAACGGCTGGCCGCGTTTCTGGGAAGGGCGGTCGGCGGAGAGCCTGGAAAAGGGCCTGAACCGGCTCGTGACCGTCGGTCATGACGCCTCGACGGGGATCAGCGTGCTGCGGGTCGAGGCCTTCGATCCGCGCGCGGCCCAGCAGATCAACGAGGCCATGCTGCGCAACGGCGAGGGGCTGGTGAACCGGCTGAACGACCGCCAGGCGCAGGACGCCGTCTCTCAGGCCCGGCTGGCGACCTCCGAGGCCCGCACGCGGCTGGCGTCGACCCAGCAGCAGCTCACCGCCTTCCGCAACCGCGAGCAGTTCGTCGATCCCGAGAGCAGCGCCAGCCAGGGCGCGGGCCTGATCAGTTCGCTGCTGACCACGGTGGCGAACCTGCGGGCCGAACGAGCCCAGATCGCCGCCGAGGCGCCGGCCAGCCCGCAACTGGCCGCCATCGACAGCCGCATCAACGCCTTCGAGCGCCAGATCGAGGCCGAACGGGCCAAGCTGGCCGGCGCGTCGGATTCGCTGGCGTCCAAGCTGGGGACCTATGAGGAGCTGGTCGCGCAGCGCGAACTGGCCAGCGAGGAACTGGCGCAGGCCACCGCTGCCCAGATCAGCGCGGAACAGGAAGCTCGTCGGCAGAAGCTCTACCTGGAGCGCATCGTCAATCCGAGCCTGCCGGAAAAGGCCACGGCCCCCAACCGCTGGCGCGCGATCCTGACGGTGTTCGTCAGCCTGCTGCTGGTTTACGCCATCGGCTGGCTGATCTGGACCGGCGTGCGCGAGCACAGACAAACCTGATGTCCGCCCTGCCTGTCGAGGCTGATGTCGGGCTGGTCGTCACCGACCTGGCCCGGACCTACCACGGGGCGCATCGGCCGCTGTTCTCGGGGCTGAACTTCTCGCTGAAGCGGGATGGGCGGATGGCTGTCCTGGGGCGAAACGGCCAGGGCAAGTCGACCCTGATCCGAATGCTGGGCGGGGTGGATCGGCCCTCGGCGGGACGCATCGACTGGCTCATGAGCCCGTCGTGGCCGATCGGCTTCGGCGGCGGCTTTCAGGGCAGCCTGTCGGGCCTGGACAATATTCGCTTTCTGTCGCGCCTCTACGGCCGGGATTTCAAGGAAGCCCTGGCGCGGGTGGACGACTTCGCCGAACTCGGCCGGGTCGCGCTGCGTCAGCCGGTCAAGTCAAGCAGTATTCGTCAGGCATGCGCGCGCGCCTGGCGTTCGGGCTCTCCCTGGCGATCGAGTTCGACTGCTATCTGGTGGACGAGGTGGTGGCCGTCGGCGACGCCCGTTTCCAGCGCAAGTGCCGCGAACAGCTGTTCGAACACCGCGCGCACCGGGCCTTCCTTATGGCCACGCACGTCATGGACATGGTCTCGGACTATTGCGATCGCGCCCTGATCGTCGAAAGCGGCAAGGCCAAGATGTTCGACGACGTCGGGGAGGCGATCGAGGTCTATACGTGGCTGAGGGCGGCGTGAGCGGGACGGCGACCTCCAGGGCCCGCTGGATCATCCTGCCCGCGATCCGAGACCACGAAGCGTGGCGATCCGCGATAGCGGCCGCGACACAGGCCGCCGGACTGCATCTGATCGACTGGGACGCCGCGCCCCTGGCGGATGCGCGCGACGATCCCGCGGCGATCCTTCTCACGATGGACGCCGATGCGGCGGCGGCGGCGGAGCCGACCCGGAGCGCACCACGGTCGTCCTGGGCGCGGGGGCGCCGGATGTCGAGGCGGTTCCCGAAGGGGCCGATCGCAACGCCTTGCTGCTGCATCTCACCCAGCACCTGGCGCGGGCGGAAGCCTTCGCCGGCGCGCGGGTGGTGGGCGTTCGGGATCTGAACGGCGCCCCGGTCGAACTGGCGCCGGGGCTGAACGTCGCGCCGCCGCCGACGGCCGCGCCGTCGGACCTGGCGCGGAACCTGACGCTTTACGGGCGGCCCGACGCGGCGGTGACCTGGGGACCGTCGTTCTTCACCTTTGATCCGCGCAATGCGGACCAGGGGCCCAGGACCGGCGAGATGGACCTGACGGGTCGTCCGCGCTTCCTGATCCACGGTCCCTACATCGTCATGCCGCCAGGGCGATGGAAGGCGGTCTTCCGCCTGAGTTTCGACCGGCCGGGCAGCCGGGTGCGCTTCCGCCTCGATTGGGGCGGCCAGACGGAATACGCCGAGGAGTTCATTCCCGGCAAGCCGGGCCAGTTCGAAATCGAGATGGACTATGTCTGGCGCGAGCCCGCGCCGGCAGAGTTCCGCATCCTGGTGATGGAAGGCGTGTTCGACGGCCGGCTGACCTTCGGCGGGGTGAAGGTGTCGCGGATGAGCGACGTCTGACGGTCGCACTGGCGACGACGGCCGCGCCCGTCCTATCTAGGCGCGACAGGGAGACGATCCGCATGGGCGAGGCGGCCACGGGACGACGGGCGACGAACGGACCGGTGATCCTGCTGCGTCCGCAACGCCACGGCGACGCGCGCGGCTGGTTCATGGAAACCTGGTCGGAGGCCTGGGCGGCGACGTGCGGGATCACGGCCCGCTTCGTCCAGGACAACCACTCCTTTTCCCAGGCCGAGGGGACGGTGCGGGGCTTCACCTGCAACGCCCGCCCCACGCCCAGGCCAAGCTGGTGCGCTGCCTGCGCGGCGCGATCATGGACTATGCGGTCGACCCTTCGCCGCGGCTCGCCGACCTATGGGCGCTGGACCGCCGCGCGGCTGACGGCCGAAGGCGCCGAACAGCTGTTCGTGCCGGTCGGGTTCGCCCACGGCTTCGTCACCCTGAGCGCGGCGACGGAGGTGGCCTACAAGGTTTCCGACATCCATGCGCCGCCGTGCGAGGCGGGCTTGGCGTGGGACGATCCGGCGCTGCGGCTGGACTGGCCGCTGCCCGCGACCGGACCGGTGCTGTCCGCGCGCGACCGCGCCTGGCCGACGCTGGCCGCCTTCGACAGCCCCTTCGCCTACGACGGCGAGCCGTTGGCCGCGCCCGACGAGCGGATGAACTGATGCGGGTGCTGATCACAGGCGGCGCCGGCTTCATCGGTTCGGCCCTGGCGCGACGGTTGATGGCCGGGGGCGGTCATGCGGTGCTGGTCTATGACGCCCTGACCTATGCGGCCTCTCCCGAGGCGCTGAAGGCGCTGGACGGCCGGCCCGGCTACGCCTTCGTTCAGGGCGACGTGTGCGACGCCGCCGCCGTGGCGTCCGCCCTGGCGGCGTTTCGGCCCGAGGTCATCGCCCACCTGGCGGCCGAGACCCACGTGGACCGGTCGATCGACGGGCCCCACGCCTTTGTGAGGACCAATGTGACGGGCACGGCGGTGATGCTGGAGCAGGCCCTGGCCTATTGGCGCGGGTTGGACGCGCCGGGGCGGGAGCGGTTTCGCTTCCATCACATCTCGACCGACGAGGTGTTCGGATCGCTGGGAGAGGAGGGGCGGTTCACCGAGGCCTCGCCGTATGACCCGCGCTCGCCCTATGCGGCATCGAAGGCCGGGGCCGATCACCTGGTCCGGGCGTGGGGGGCGACCTACGGCCTGCCCGTGCTGGTGACCAACTGCTCCAACAACTACGGCCCGTTCCATTTTCCGGAGAAGCTGATCCCGCTGATGATCGCGCGGGCGCTGCAGGGGCGGTCCCTGCCGGTCTATGGCGACGGGGGGCAGGTGCGCGACTGGCTGCACGTGGACGACCACGCCCGGGCGCTGGAGACGGTGTTCCTGCGCGGCGCGCCGGGACGGACCTACAACGTCGGCGGCGACGCCGAGCGCCGCAACATCGAGGTGGTCCAGGCGATCTGCCGGTTGCTGGACCGATTGCGGCCGAGGCAGGACGGCCTGTCCTACGCCGAGCAGATCGTCTTCGCGCCGGACCGGCCGGGCCACGACCGCCGCTATGCGATCGACGCCTCGCGCATTCGCGACGAGCTGGGCTGGGCGCCCGAGATCGACTTCGAACAGGGCCTGGAGGGGACGGTCCGCTGGTATCTGGAGAACGAGGCGTGGTGGCGCGCCATCCTGGCCGGGCCCTACGACGGCGGGCGGCTGGGGACGACATGACCCGCAAGGTGCTGATCCTGGGCGGGACCGGGCAGGTCGGGCGCGCCTTGACGCGGCTGTCCTGGCCCGCCGACGTCGGATTGGACGTCCCGGCCCGTGCGGATCTGGACCTGACCGACGCCGAGGCCGTGCGTCGCCGGATCGGCCAGGGCGGATACGCCGCCGTGGTCAACGCCGCCGCCTATACCGCCGTGGACCGGGCCGAGCGCGAACGGGACGCCGCCTTCGCCGTCAACGGCGTCGCTCCGGGCGTACTGGCCGACGCCGCGGCGGCCGCGGACGCCGTCCTGATCCACCTGTCGACCGACTATGTCTTCGACGGCCGGGCGGGCCGACCGTATGATGAGGATGACGCCCCGGCGCCGCTGAACGTCTATGGCGCGTCCAAGCTGGCGGGCGAGCGGGTGGTGCTGGAAGCCCAACCCCAGGCGACGGTGATGCGGACCTCGTGGATCGTCGGGCCGGATGGAAACAACTTCCTGACCACCATGCTGCGCCTGGCGGGCGAGCGCGCAGCGATCGACGTCGTCGACGACCAGACAGGGCGCCCGACGGCGGCGTCGGAGGTGGCGCGGGCGGCGCAGACCGTGCTGCTGCGGCGGCTGGACGATCCGACCGCTCCGGGCGGGCTGCTGCATTTCGCCGGGGCGGGCCAGGCGACCTGGGCGGACCTGGCGCGGTCGGTCCTGGACGCCAGCCGCGCCCGGGGCGGCCCCCACGCCGAGGTGCGGCCCATTCCGACCCGCGCCTATCCCACGCCGGCGCGGCGGCCCGCCGACACGCGGCTGGCGACCGGGCGAATCACGCGCGACTATGGCGTCCGGCCGCGACCGTGGGACGAGACGGTCGCGGAGATCGTGGCCGAACGACTGAAGGGAGCGGGGGCATGAAGGGGATCATCCTGGCCGGGGGCTCGGGCACGCGGCTGCACCCGATGACGCTGGCCGTCTCCAAGCAGCTGATGCCGGTCTACGACAAGCCGATGATCTATTATCCGCTGTCGACCCTGATGCTGGCCGGCGTGCGCGAGATTCTGGTCATCTCCACGCCGCGCGACACGCCGCTGTTCGAGACGCTGCTGGGCGACGGGTCGCAATGGGGGATCGAGATCCGCTACGCCGTCCAGCCCGAACCCGGCGGTCTCGCGCAGGCCTACCTGATCGGGGCGGACTTCGTCGGCGACCAGCCGTCGGCGCTGATCCTGGGCGACAACATCTTCTATGGTCATGGGATCGCGGACCTGTTCGCGCCGGCGCTGGCGCGACCGGAGGGGGCGACCATCTTCGCCTACCACGTCAACGATCCGGAACGGTACGGCGTGGTCGAGTTCGACGCGGCGATGCGCGCGCGCTCGATCGAGGAGAAGCCCGCGCGGCCGCGCTCCAGCTGGGCGGTGACGGGGCTCTATTTCTACGACGCCGAGGTGGTCGACATCGCGCGCGGGCTGAAGCCGTCGGCGCGGGGCGAGCTGGAGATCACGGACGTGAACCGCGCCTATCTGGAGCGGGGGCGTCTGTCGGTGGAGGTGATGGGGCGGGGCTACGCCTGGCTGGACACCGGCACGCCCGACAGCCTGATGGAGGCGGCCCAGTTCGTGCGGGTGCTGGAACATCGCCAGGCGCTGAAGATCGCCTGCCTGGAGGAGGTCGCCTACCGCCAGGGCTTCATCGACGCCGAGGCGGTGGAGCGGGCGGCGGCGGCGATGGGCGCCAACGCCTATGGCCGCTACCTGACCGAACAGGTGCTGGGCCGGCGCCCTGACGGACGATCAGGAGCCGGCGTCTTCGGTCGGCTTGCCCGTCAGCATGGCGTAGGCCCGCTCGAAGGCGTCGTTCTTGACGAACATCAGGCCGCGCTGGCGCGGGGCCGGGGCCTCGTTGGCGCCGGGCGTCGAGCCGTTCAGCGCCGCGCCGTAGAAGATGTGCGCTCCGATGCGGCGCACGCGTTCCAGCCGCGACGACCAGCTGGGGCGGACATAGTTGGCGTGATAGTTGACCGAGGTGCGCGGGAGCAGGGTCGTCGGCTTGCCGGCGTAAACCTCGCGCGCGATGCGTTCGGCGCGGGCCCAGGCGGTCATGTTGACCGGATAGCGGCCGATGGAGCCGTCGCAGGTGAAGGTGAACTGGCAGGTGCGGCTGTTGCGCTGATAGACTACCGCGCAGACGTCGCCCGGATAGCGCCCGCTGTCGGCGCGGTTCAGCACCACCTCGGCGACGGCGGCCTGGCCGTCCTCGCTCTCGTTGCGGGCCTCGTAATAGATGGCCTGGGTCAGGCATTCGACCGGATCGGTCGGGACCGCCGGCATGGAGGTCAGGTCCAGCTTCGGCGCCGTATAGCCGCGTCCGCCTGTCGGCCGCGCCCGGCTCGGGTCATAGGCCGGCGGGGCGATGGTGGCGGTCGGCTCCAGGGCGGGCGCCGTCGCGCGCGCGGCGACGGCGCGGGCCGGGCGAGGCGTCTCGGGCGATCGGCGGGCGGCGATCTGGCGGCGGGGCGCGGGCGTGGTCTGCGGCTTGGGATCGGCCAGGCGCGCCCCCTTGCCGTCCTGCAACATCGCCTGGAGTCGCGCGTTCAATTCGGCGCGGCGGTCGGCGTCGCTGACGACCGCGACCTTGGCGGGAGCATGCAGGGCCTGGGGCGGACGACCGGCCTCGGCGCTGGCGTCGCGCACGGCCGCGGCGCCGAACCACAGGGTCCCGCCGACGGCCGTTGTGATGATGATCGACGCGGTGTGGCGCATCCCCGTCCCCGAAATATTGTCCGCAAATATCCCAAAGCGGCGAAAGCGCCAAGCGCGGCCGTGCGCGGCGCGCCTGGATCATTGGCGCGCGGGGCGTCAGGGTCTAGGGAGAAGGCCATGCGCGCGCGCCGTCCCGGATTTTCGCTGATCGAGGCGCTGGTGGTCCTGGCCATCAGCGGCATGGCGTTGGCCATCGTCTTCTCCATCGGCCTGAAGGCGGGGGACGCGGGCTTCGGCCTGGGGCGCAAGGCCATGTCGGCGGCCGACCTGGACGTGGCGGTCAGCGACTTTCGCGCCGTGGTGCGCAGCATCGCCCTGCGCCCCGAACGCGCCTTCCTGGCGGGCGTGGACAAGCCGGTCGTCGGCGCGGCGCGGCGTTTCGAAGGCGAGGTGGTGATGGAGCGCGCCACCCAGTGCGCGCCGGCCGGCTGGGCCGGAACCCTGGTGCTGGCTGTCGAGCCGCGAGGCGATGAACAGATCCTGACCTGCACCGCCGGAGAGCGCACCGCGACGCTGTTCGCCACGCGAAAGCGCGACGCGGCCCTGTCCTATTCGGTGAACGGCCGGGACTGGAGCGACAGCTACACCAACGCCCCGCCGGGCGGGTTCGGCGAAGGCCTGCTGCGGTCCGCGCGCGTCTTCGTGCGCTTTTCGGGCGGCGCCGGCATGGACGTGATCGAGGCGGCCTCTTCGGGGCTGCCGGACAACTGGGCGCGGCCGGTCGATGATTTCTGAGCCTATCGACGGCGCCAGGCGCGGTTTCGCCCTTCCGGCCGTGCTGGCGGTGATCGGGGTGGTGACCATCGTCTTCCTGGTGGCCATGACGGCCCTGAGCAGCCTGAACGCCGAGGCGGCTTCGGCGCGCGACCGGGTGCGCTTCACCCAGCGCGCCCTGACGGCGGAGGCGACCCTGGCCTATATGATGTCGACCGAGCCGTTCGGTCCCCTGGGGATGCGGATCGGCGCGCCGCGCGCCCTGGATCCGTTTCTCGAGCCCGAGGACGTGGAGGCGCTCGCCAGCGGCGTCCCGACCCAGGATTTGCGGCTGGACGGCAGTCCCTATCTGCTGGACGTGGGCGGCCCGATGATGGTCAGCCTGCGCGACCAGGCGGGGATGGTGAACCTGGCCTATCTGACGCCGGACCAGGCCGAGCGGCTGGCCGAACAGGCGGGGGCGCCGCGCGGTTTCGGGCGGACGCTGCTGGCGCGATATCGCGACTATGCGGACCCGGACGACCTGCGCCAGATCGACGGCGCCGAGTCCTCGGAATACGGCGGCGATGGGCCAGCCAATCGCAATCTGCTGCGGGCCGACGAATATCTGTCGATCCTGGGGGTGCGGCAGGCGGTCGACAGCCGCAAGTGGCGGGCGCTGCGCGACGCCCTGGCGGTCGACGCCGGCGTGCCGCGCGCCAATGTGAACACCGCCAGCGCCGACGCCCTGGAAATCCTGTTCGGCGCCTCGCCGCAGCAGGCCGAGGCGGCCATACGCGCGCGTCAGCAGGCGCCCTTTCTGTCTTTCCAGGACTTCGTGGCGGCCAGCGGCGTGCCCGACGTCAGCAATGACGAGATCCTCTACACCTTCCCGGCGGGAAAGGTGTTCTTCACGCTTCGGGACGGGCGCTCGGCCTGGATTTACCGGGGCCGCATCTCGTTGACGCCGTCCGGGCTTGAGCGACCGGTCTGGATCGACCAAACTGACACCACAGAAGCCCCGCGCCGGGTCGCCGCCGATACATCCAATGCAACTCGATTTCCTTACGCCCCGCGTTGAGCGGCTGTCGGCCGACGGGGCCTGGACGACGCTGCATCCGGGCGGCGCGATCGGACGCCTGCGCACGCCGGTGGTGCTGCTGGCGCGCGAGCTGACGGTCTTTTCCCGCTTCGAGACGGCGGCTCTGCCCAAGAACCGCCGCCGCCAGGCCGCCCGCCTGCACGCCCGGACCGGCGCGCCCTATCTGAACGCGGCCTCGCTGGTGATCAAAAGCGGCGCGGACTTCGGCCTGTGGTGGTGGGACGCCGAGCGGGTCGACGCCATGGTGCGGCAGCGTTGGGGCGGACAGATCCCGGCCCTGCGCCCGGAAACCCTGGCCCAGCCTGCGGGCAGGGGCTGGCGCATCGTGCGCCTGACGGAAGGTCACGAGGCGCAATACTGGCGCGACGGCCAGCTGCACGCTTCGGCCTGGCGCCGCGAACGCTTCGACGCGCCCGCCTGGGCGGCCTTCACCCGCGTTCAGCGGGGCGCGGAGGACACGCCGGAGACGCCGCCCGCGCCTCAGGCTCTGCCCATCGACTACGACGGGCCGGCCTTCTCGCTTTCGACGACCGAGATCACGCGTGAACAGGCCATCGGCGCGGCGGGCGCGGCCTTGGCGACGACGGCGATCTGTGCGGCGCTGCTGCTGGCGGGGCAGGGCGCGCGCCTGTCTTCGGACGCCAAGGAGATCGAGGCGGAAACCGCCGATATCCAGGCCCAGACCCCGCGCGCCGGCGCCCTGCAAGGGCTGGAGACCAACCGGCGTCGTCTGGCCGCCTATCGCCAGGTGGAGGAGCGCACCAGCCCGCTGAGCGCCGCCGCCGGCGCGGCCATCGGCATCGTCGCCATTCAGGACCTGACGCCGCTGGCGCTGGACGTGCAGGAGGACAGCCTGTCGATCACCCTGCCGTATTCGGCGGTCGGCCGGGCCGATAGCCTGATCGCCGACTTCGAGCAGTCGGGCTACTTCTACGACGTCCAGCCCCGCACCGACGCGCAGAACCAGCGGCTTGTCATGGAGATGAAGGTGCGAGAGGCGGCGCCGCCCCTGTCGGCCGATCTCTCCGCAGGTCCGACTGCAGGCGGATGAAGCGGCAGTCGTCGCCGACCGAGCGCAACGTCATCACCACCCGGTCGCCGTTGATCAGATTGGCGGTCGTGGGCGAGCACACGCCCCCGGCGGCGATGTCCAGCGCCGGCGCCAGGGTGTAGCGCCAGGGCGAGCGCAGGGTCAGGGTGCGGGCGTCGTCCGCCTCGGCCGGGTCCTGACGGCCCGATGCGGCGACCGGATCGACCAGGCGGATCGGCAGGCTGGTGCGGTTCGCCTCGCGACGCAGGTCCGAGACCTGACGCTGGAATTCGAAGAAGACCGCGTGCGCCGTGGCCTGGTCCAGCATGCGCGACGTCGACGGCATGATCACCGCCGTGCTGAGGGCCAGGATCACCAGCACGACCAGGATCTCCATCAGGGAGAAGCCGGCCCGGCCGGCGGCCTTACCGCTGGTCGGAGTTGACGTCGGCATTGACGCCGCTGCCGCCTTCCTGCCCGTCGGCGCCGTAGCTGACGACGCGGGCCCGCGCCTCTGGGGCGCCTGGCGCGCCGGTGGCGGCCGCCGCGGGGGCACGTAGATGTAGGGGCGCGCCCACGGATCGGAGGGCAGGGCCTTGTCCAGATACGGGCCGGACCAGCCGGGCACCTGTTGCGGATCGGCCTGCATCAGAAGGGCCAGGCCCTCCTGTTCGGTCGGCAGGCGGCCGATGTCGATCCGCATCGTTTCCAGCGCCGCCTCGATGGAGCGGATCTGCAGCCGGGCGGTGGTGGTCTTGGACCGGTCCAGCTGCGCGAACAGACGGGGCCCGACGACCGAGGCGATCAGGGCGATGATGGCCAGGACGACCAGGATCTCGAGCAGGCTGTAGCCGGCGCGGGCGCCGCGGGCGGCGCGTCGCGCGCGGAGGCGGCGTTGAAGGCGGGAAAGGCGGAGAAACACGCGGACGACCCTGAAAAGGCTGGACCTATTACGATGGCTCAGGGGCTGCTATAGCTCACGCCCATGCGCCCGTCGATGCGAAACGACCCGGGCGACCAGACGCAGCGGGACGGCATTTGCAGGACATCACAGCCGGATTGAGGGCCTCTGCGGGCGTGCGGACCCGCGACCTCGTCGCCCGCCTGAAGCGCACCACGCCCCGCGAACGGGTGCTGCTGGCGGTGCTGGTGCTGGGGGCGCTGGTCTATGCGCCGATCGCCGCCTCGGACTGGCGCGCCGCTCAGGAGACGCGGTATGTCGACGCGATGAGCGAGCGCTCCTCGGCGCGGCTCGCCGCCGCGGCCGCCCGACGATCGAGGCCGCCACCGCCGACCAGGCGGCGCTGGAGGACATGGAGACCTGGGGCTTCGAGGCCTCGAACGTGGCCGTCGCCCAGGTGCGGATCGAACAGCAGCTGGTCGAGGCCGCCACGCGCGCGGGCCTGACCAATCTGCGCGTCACCACCGACAGCGAGGTCGAGACGATCGGGCCGACCCAGTGGCTGGGCGCCGAGGTCCAGGCCAATCTGCTGTGGACGCCGACCTTCGCCTTCCTGGACGCCCTGGCCGCCTGGCCCGAGGGATTCCGCGTCACCGGCTTCCAGTACGAGATGCAGCCGCTGACGCCGCTGCAACAGGAGGCGGGCATGACCGCGCCGACCGGATCGGTGCGGATCGGCGTGGCCTTTCCGGTGATCCTGCCGCCGACGGCCGCGGCCCCGGCCGCCGCGGGAGCCGGGTCGTGACGCGCTGGTTGCCGTTGGTCCTGCCGGTGCTGATGGCCGCCGCCTTCCTGTGGGGCTGGCTGGCGCCCGGTCGTCCCGAAGAGCCGCCAGGCGTGACGCGCGGCGCCGGCGGCGGGGAGCTGGCGACGCTGCGGCCGGGCGAAAGCGCCGCCGCGGCCGTGCGGTTCCTGCGCACCCTGCGCTCCGACCCGTCGCCGCCGCCAGGACCTCCGCCCCCGCCGCCGCCGCCCCCTCCGCCGCCGCCGCCCCCGCCGCCCGATGTGGCCGTGGTGTTCAAGCAGGCGCTGGCCGGGATCGAGCGCGATCCGCAGTCCCTGACCTATGCCGCGCTTGTCCGCGATCCTGCGCGCCGGGGCCGCAAATACGCTCTATGCGGGTCGGAGACACGTTCGGGGAAGGCTGGCGGGTCAGTCAGATTACGGAATACGCCGTGACGCTGAGCAAGGGACGCGAGACGCGCGTCGTGCGCCTGTTCGGCTGAGGGGGAATGAAGTGGATAGAGGCATGAAGAAGGCGGGGATGCGGGCTCGGCGCGCGCTGCGATTGAAGGCGGCGGTTTGCCTGGCGCCGCTGGTGATGACCGCCGCCTGCGCCGCCTTTCCGACGATGACCACGTCGATCGAGCGGGGCGGGGACGGATCGCGGCTGGAAGCCGAGACCACGCTGCCTACGGTCGACGGCCCGGCCGGCTCCACGGCGACCGACCGCACCCCCGAACGGCTGAACGTCCCCGGCGCGGCGCGCCCGACCCGCACGCGCGAGCCGGCCACCGAGGCCCAGATCGCCGCCCTGGTGCCGGACGAGATGGTGGACGCCACCCTGGCGCCCCAGCCCATTCCCCAGTTCGCCGCCACGGTCTTCGGCGGCCTGCTGAACCTGCCCTATTCGCTGGCGGGAGACGTGGCTTCGCGCGGCGAGATCGTGGCGGGCGGCACGGGCGGCTCCATCTCCAAGCGCGCCCTGTTCCGGCTGACCCAGCAGGCGCTGAAGCAGTACGGCGTGGATGTCTATGTCGACGGCGCGGGGGTGACGATCGGCAACGCCGAGGCCTCGTCCATCGGCGCGACGGTGAACCGCAACCGCGACGTCCCCAACGCCAGCGGCCGCGTGGTGCAGTTCTTCGCCGTGCAGACCATCGAGGTGAACGCCCTGCAGTCGCTGCTGTCGGGCCTGTTCCCCAATCTGGGCGGAGCGCGCATCACCCCGGACCCGCTGACCAACAGCCTGCTGATCTCGGGCTCCGGGCGCGACGTGGCGCAGGTGGTGCGGGTGCTGCGCGAACTGGACCAGCCGCGCTTCGCCGGCGGCCAGGTGCTGCGCGTCGAGCCGGTCTATTGGCCCGCCGACCAGTTGGCCCAGTCGCTGGAACAGGTGCTGAAGACCGAAGGCTATGTCGTCAGCCTGCAGGCCCAGGCGGCGCGCGCCATCACCATCCTGCCCTTCCCGCAGGCCAATCAGATCCTGATCTTCACCCGCGAGCCCGAGGCGCTGGACCGCGTCAACTACTGGGTCGGGCAACTGGACCGGCCGGCGGCGCTGGGCGACAAGGCCACGACCTTCGTCTATCAGGTGCGCAACACCGATGCGACGTCGTTGGGCGAACTGGCCATGGGCCAGACGCCGACGACCAACCAGGTCCAGACCCCGGTGGGCGTCCCCGGCGCGGTGCCCGCGCAGACGCCGACCGTCAGCCTGAGCGACGACGGGGGCCAGAGCTCCAGCCGGTCGCAGCGCAGCCGGAGCGGCGGCGGCTCGGGCCAGTTCATGAACGGCCGGCTGCTGACCGACCCGATCGGCAACCGCATCCTGTTCACCGGAACCGCGACCGAATACGCCCAGCTTCGCAACCTGCTGACCACGCTGGACATTCCCGCGCCGCAGGTGGTGATCGAGGTGATGATCGCCGAGGTGACGCTGACGGATTCGACCGATATCGGCGTCAGCCTGTTCGGACGGGAACAGCGCGGCGATGGCTTGCTGACGGGGTCGACCGAGGGATTGTCGCTGGGCAGCGGCGCGGGCGTCTTCTCTTTCACTGGCCCGGACTATCGCGTGCGGCTTGTGGCCAATGCGACCAACGACCGGGTCAACATCCTGCAGCGGCCGCAGCTGGTGACGCGCAGCGGCGGCGTCGCGCGGTTCCAGGTCGGCACGGACGTTCCCATCATCACGTCCCAGCGGGCGTCGGACAACACCAGCAACGGCGACACCGACATCCTGCAGAGCGTCCAGTATCGCCAGACCGGCACGATCCTGGAGATCGAGCCCGTCGTCTATGGCGACCGCGTCGACATCACCATCAGCCAGGAGCTGTCGTCCGCCGGCGCTTCGCCGCCCGGAATCGCCAGCCCGACCATTCTGAACCGCAGCCTGACCACGCAGATCGCCATCAAGGACGGCTGGACCGGCGTTCTGGGCGGCCTGATCGACAATCAGTATTCGAAGGTGAACACCGGGATTCCCTTCCTGAAGGACATTCCCATCGTCGGGTCGGCCTTCCAGTCGAACACGGTGGAAGGCGGGCGAACCGAGCTGTTGCTGCTGATCACCCCCTATATCGTGCGCGGGGACGAGGACATGGCCGACTTCGCCGACCAGTACGCCAACAACATGAACGCCGCCTTCCGCACGGGACGCGGCTGGTCCTATACGCTAACGCCGTGGTCGGTCGGGACGTCCCGTTTCCGGGGCATCGGCTTCGACCTGCCCAGTCCGCTGCCGGCGTCCGAGACGCCGCCGCTGATCCCGCGCCGGGGCCGCCCTGGGATCCCGCAAGACATCGACGGCGCGCTGGAGGCGGCGCCGGCCGCGGATGCGCCGACCGAACCGACCGTCACGATCGAGCCGACGCCGACCCCCTAGCCGAAAGGGTCGGCCAGGGGGTCGGCCCCGCCCAGGCGGCGCCAGCCCATCCGCTCGAAGGTCAGAGGCGGGGGCGGGCGGCCCTCGCGGCGGTCGATGGTCACTTCCACTGTGAAGCGCTGGACCTCGAAGGCGCCGTTGCCGCTGGGAAAGCCGGCGTTGACGATGGGGCGGCCGATCGGCGTGGAGCTCCACTGGATCACGTCGCCCTCGGGTATTGCGATCTCTCCTTCCGGATCGCTCATCGGATTCAGTTCGCGCAGCAGGGCGATGGCGTTCTCCTGGGCCGTGACCTGGGCCATGGCCTCGACCGCGCGCTGCTGGCCGCGCGCCATCTGGATCTGAAGCTGGAAGATGGCCGTCAGGGTCATGGCCGCGATGGCCAGGGCGACCAGGGCCTCGATCAGGCTGAAGCCCGCGCGGCGCCGCTTCGTCACACCACGCCCTCGTAGACGCTGGACAGGGCCAGGACCAGCGACAGGGCCACGAAGCCGACGATCAGCGAGATCACGGCGATGGCGATCGGCTCCAGCAGCGAGGTCATGCGCTTCATGCTGTCCTTGAGCCGGTTCTCGTAGTTGTCGGCCATGAAGCCGAACATGGCGCCGACCGCGCCCGAGCGCTGGCCCGCGCGCAGCAGCGACA
Source organism: Brevundimonas albigilva (assembly GCF_023503965.1). GTDB lineage: Bacteria > Pseudomonadota > Alphaproteobacteria > Caulobacterales > Caulobacteraceae > Brevundimonas > Brevundimonas albigilva. The sequence goes on from NZ_CP097298.1 coordinate 2,104,218, forward strand.
GGTCCATCGCCTCCAGCTTGGTGTGCGCCGCCAGCGACGCGTCCAGCGTCATGCCCGCCTTGAGGTCGCTCTCCAGCCGGTTCAGGCCCTGGCGGAAGGGACCGATGGGCACGGCGGCGCGGGCCAGGCCCACGGCCGACAGGATGGGCACCCCGTTGTTCAGCGCAAAGGCCGTCAGCCGGGCCCAGGACGACACCTCGCGCGCTTGGAGCACATTGCCCACGACCGGCAGGCCGTGCGCCACGGTGTAGGCGCGCGCGCGAATCTCCGGGTTGGTGACGATGAAGGCCACGGCGGCGGCCAGCACGCCCAGGATGATCAGGACCAGGGCCGAGTTGGCGTTGGCGAACTCCCCCGCCGCCAGGACCCAGCGCGACATGGCCGGCACGTTGGAGCGGTCGTCGCCGATCATGGCCCCGAAGCGCGGCACGACCTGGGTGAAAATGAAGGCGATGGCGGCCACCCCGGCGCTGAGCAGGAAGGCCGGATAGGTCATGGCGTTGCCGAACTCCTTTCGGAGCCGATCCTCGTAGGCCATCTGCTCGGCCGCCTGTTTCAGCACCTCGGCGATGCGGCCCGAGGCCTCGCCCACGCGGGCCATGGCGTAGAGGTAGTCGGGAAAGCCGGGGACGTTGTCCTCCAGCGCCTGGCCCAGTGAATCGCCCCGGCGCAGAGCGGCGATGGCGGCCTGGAACTGCTGGCGGCCCTTTCGCGCCTGCATCCCCTGCGCGACCGTGTCCAGCGCCTCCAGCAGGGAGACGCCGGCCTCCAGCATCAGGCCCAGTTGGCGCAGGATCAGCACCCGCTCGGCCGGCTTCAGATTGCGGTTGGCCCCGTCGGCGCGGGCGGCGGCGGCCGGGGCGATCTTCAGCACCGTCAGGCCGTCCGACGACAGGCGGCGCACGGCGGCCGCCTCGGTGCCGGCGCTGATCACGCCCTTGACGATCTGTCCGTCCCGCTGGGCGGCCTGGTACTGGAAGGCGAGGTCGGTCATCGCGGGCGGGTCAGACCGTCTCGACGCCCGCGTCGCCGCCGGCGATGCGGTGGATTTCGCTGAGGGCGGTCTCGCCGCGCCGGGCCTTCAGATAACCGTCGTCGACGAAGCTGAGAAAGCCGTCGCCGCGCGCCGTGGCGGTCAGCCGGTCCTCGTCGGCGCTGTCGCGCAGGCCGGCGATCAGGGCGTGGGACATGGGGGCGATCTCATAGACGCCGACCCGGCCGCGAGAGCCGCTCTGGCCGCATTTGGAACAGCCGACGGGCTCGCGCCAGGCGGCGGGTTCGCGCTCGGCCAGGGGGCGCAGGTGGGCGGGCAGCGACCGTTCGTGAACGGCGGCCTCCTCGGGCGTCGAGGGCCGGGCGCAGTCGCACAGGCGACGCACCAGCCGCTGACCCGCCACGCCGCGCAGCACGTCGGCCAGCAGATAGTCCTCGATGCCCAGGTCCAGCAGGCGCGGGATGGCGGCCAGGGCGGTGTTGGTGTGGACGGTGGAGATGACCAGGTGGCCGGTCAGGGCGGCCTGGACGGCGATGCGAGCCGTCTCCGGGTCGCGGATTTCGCCGACCATGATGACATCGGGGTCCTGGCGCAGGATGGAGCGCAGACCGGCGGCGAAGGTCAGGCCGATCTCGGCGCGGACGCGAACCTGGATGACGCCCGGCAGGTCCAGCTCGACCGGGTCCTCGACCGTGATGATCTTGCGCTCGCCGTCGTTCAGGTGACTGAGCAGGCGATAGATGGTGGTGGTCTTGCCCGAGCCGGTGGGGCCGGTGATCAGGAAGACGCCGTTGGGATATTCCGACAGGGTCAGGAAGGTGCGTTCCTGCGCCGGGCTGACGCCCAGTTCGGACAGTTCGGGCAGGCGGCTGGTCTTGCCCAGCAGGCGCAGCACGATCGATTCGCCCCAAGAGCAGGGCAGGGTGGAGACGCGCAGGTCGATCTCTTGGCCCGAGACGCGGATCGACTGGCGGCCGTCCTGCGGCAGGCGGCGCTCGCCGATGTCCATGCCGCTGAGCAGCTTGATGCGCGAGGCCACGGCCTCGAAATTGGCGCGCGGCGCGGCGCGGGCGGTGGAGAGGACGCCGTCGATGCGCATCCGCACCAGGAACCGGTCCTCGTACGGCTCGACGTGGACATCGGAGGCGCGGCGCGTCAGGGCCTCGGCGAAGACGCTGTTGACGAAGTCGATTGTGGGGGCCTCCTGCGCCAGTTCGCGCAGGCGGGCGGCGTCGGCGCCGGCGCCGCTCATCAGGTCCAGCGCCGGGCCGGCGTCGGCGTGCAGATCCTGGGTGAGGGCCTCGATCAGGGAGCGCTGGGCCAGCAGGAAGTCGATCGGGTCGTCCGAAACCTGGGCGATGCGCTCGGCCAGCTGGGGATCCAGCGGCTGGACGCCGGCCAGGCGGATGTGGCCGGTCTCGTCGTCGCGCCAGGCGACGGCCTCGGCCTCGGCCCACCAGGTCAGGGGCGAACGGATTTCGGCCAGGAAGCCGGCGACCTGGTCGGGGCGGGGGCCGTCCTCGGCCAGCAGGATCGGCAGGTCCAGCTGTTCGGACACGACCTCCAGCAGCTGGGCTTCGGAAATGGCGCCCAGGCGCACCAGGTTCAGGCCCAGCAGACCGCCGTTCTGCTGTTGCAGGGTCAGGCCGTTCGTCAGGTCGGCGGGACGGATCAGGCCGCGCTCGACCAGCAGTTCGCCCAGCCGGCGCCGGTCGGGCGCGGGCCGGGCGGGAAAGCGGATGGCGACGGTTTCGACGGTGTCGGTCAAGGCGGACTGCGCGGGCAAGGAAAGGACCCGGCGTTGATAGCCGGTTTTCCCGCCGCGATCACGCGCCGCGTGGCGTGACGGGCGACGCGCAAAAGAAAAGGGAGGGCCGAAGCCCTCCCTTCCCAAAATCCCGAAGGATTTTTTGTCGACTACTCGACGTCAGCCGAGTCGGCCGGCGTTTGCTCGGAAGCGACCGTGCCGTTCGACAGCTCGGTGATGCCGCCGTTGGCCGTCTGCAGGTAGCGACGAGCCGTGATGTTGGCCGGCGGAGCTTCGACGCTGATGCGAACGTCGCCGCGGCCGAAGGCGCCCAGGGCGGCGGTCAGCGACGCGGTGCTGATGCGCACTTCGCCGTTGGCCGGGATGTTCGGAGCGATCTGCACCGGAGCGCGCGAGACCGAACCAGTTTGGTTCAGCACTTCGGCGTAGACCGGGCCGGTCGCAGCCGTGCCGGTGTTGCCCAGACGGATGCGGTTGGTGGTGCCGCTTTGGCCCGAGACGGTTTCGTCGTTCAGCCACGGGAAGACGACGTTGGTGCCGTCACGACCGATACGTTCCAGGTCGCCCTGGGCCGTTTCGTTCTCGACGTAGAAGGTCGGGTTCAGCTGGTACGTAACCGTCGAACGGTAATCCGAGGTCGGAATGGCCACGGCCGTGGTTTCACGGGTCACAATGAAGGCGTCCGGAGCGGCGACGGTGGTGCCGGTTTCAACCAGCGTGCCCAGCAGAGCCGAACCGCCAGCAGCCGTATGGGTGACTTGGGTCGCAGCGGTGTTGAAGGTGCCAGCCGCACCGCCCAACGTGGCGCTACCGCCCGTGCCGTTGAAGGCCGAGAAGTTGCCGACAGTCACGATGCTGGCGCTTTGGACGTCAGCGACATCGACCAGGTTCTTGGCGAGATCGCGGTAAGCAGTGGTGTCCACAGCGATGCCGATCGTACCGAGCTGACCAACGGTGGCCGTTTCGGTAGCATTGGCGTGGCCCGGAGTACCGACCTTGAAGGTCGTATAGACCGGGGTCACCGTCAGGGTAGCGTAGGTGTCGTCCAGAGCGCCTTGGCCGATCACACCGTTGATGAACGCGTTAAAGGCGCTCGGACGGGTGACGATGGCCAGCTGCTCTTGGTTCGGAGCGGTGGTCGTGTTGGTGCCGTCCGGGTCGATCGGGCTGCCCGCTTCGGTGGTCAGCGTGGTAGTCACAACGGTCGAGCCAGTCGCGCCCGGGGTGACCGGCAGATCGAGGTTAGCGATGTTGCAGCCGGCGCCGGCCGACGAAACCAGGAAGCGAGCCGTGGTCGAACCCGAAGCACCGCCCGAGGACAGAACCACGGTGCAGCCCGGGGCGGCGACCGTTGCCGACGTCAGGCCCGAAGCGAACGAACCGTTGTTCAGGTCGATCTGGATGAAGTTGTTACCCGAGGGGAAGGTGCTGCCAGCGGACAGCGTCGCCGCCAGTTCGAAGATCGCGGAGGTCGGCGTGGTGACAGTCGATTCGACCGCCAACTTGTACGGCAACGTCGCACCGCCGGTGCCGCCGGTGGCACCACCCGGCGCGCTACCGTTGATGTTGGGCGAAGCCGCAGTCCGGTAGGTCAGGGTGTGAGCGCTGGCAGCGCCCGCGAAGGCCATAGCGGACAGAGCCGCCGCAGCCAGAAGGATGTTCTTGGTCATAAGGATATGGTCCCCTCAGAGAAGCCTTGGTGTGTGGACGAAGCCAACTTTAGACGCCTTCCGGCCACAGTCCTGAACTCGATTGAGTCGGAGGCTGCGTCCACGGCACCCGCCTTGTATCCCGCGCCAATCCGGGGCGTCAAGCCGGTTGTGGCCAAAATCGTGGCGCGGTTGAGTATTCGAAAAACCGATTGAATTCCGCGATGTGGGAAGGGGAAATTGGTCTTCCCGGTGTTCGCCGAATGTGGCTCGGGCGCCGCAGTCGGGGCGCTAATGCGAGACTTTCGCGGGCTTTCAGAAGTGGAATCATGTCCAAAATGACCGAAACCTTAAGGCCAAGGTCATTTTTCTATCAAGATTTCACGGTTCGACTTGTCATGTTTGAGATGACGCGGGTCAGTCGAAACTAGCCGCCACAGCAACGCGCAACAGGCCCGCGCGTTGCACGTCGTTTCAAAGACCCAGCGCTTCCCGTATCGCGCGCCAGTCGACGTACTTGAAGTTCTGGGTGCCGACGTCGTTGACGTCGTCCTGGATGACCACCAGGCCCTCGGGGAAGGGGCCGACCGGACCGCCCAGGGCGGCCAGGCCGTCGGTTCCCGTCACCCCGTCGACGGCGCCGTCGACCACCACGAACCGACCCTTGTAGTCCGGCGCCGCGCCGTCGATACGCCAGACGGGGAAGGTGGAATCGCCCTGGCTGGAGCCGATCAGATAGCGGGCCGGGCCGTCCGCGAGCGTGGTCAGCCCCTCGGCGTCGGCGACCAGAACGCCGGGCGCGACCGGCTGGACCAGGGTGCGGGCCGCGCCCGACGCGGGGTCCAGCCCATAGCGCCACAGGCCGACGTTCTCCTCGTTGACATAGAGGGCGTCGGTCCCCTCGTCGGCGGCGCAGCCTTCGGAGATCGAACCGATCTCGGCGCGGCGGACCTCGCGCGCCACGGGCGCGCCCGACGCGTCGGCGGTCAGGACGAATTGGCGCAGCTCGCCCTCATGGCCGACCAGGACGGCGTGGACCTCGTCGCCGCGCCTGCCGAAGCAGAAGCCGTAGGGCTCGACCACGTCGGTCGCGATGGAGCCCCAGTAGCGCACCCCGTTGTCGCCGGTCCCCGCCGGGTCGAACAGATAGAGGGCGACGCCGGTCTTGCCGGGCGTACGGTCGCTGGCGCCCAGAACCAGCTGGGGCCGACCGGCGACGCTGAGGCCCTCGACCACGTCGACGTTGTTCAACAGGCCCTCGGGCATGAACTGCAGCACCTGGCCGTCGAAGCCGTAGATATAGAGACCGGACTTCTTGTCGGTGCCGGCCACGAAGCCGGAGGTCTGCCGGCCCATGACCGTGACGGGCGTGGCGGAGGCCCAGATCGCGGGGTCGTCGGCGGCGTCGTCGCCCACCGTGCCGACCGACGGCGTCTCCAGCACCGCCATGACCGGCGCGCCTTGGCCGACGAAGCCGGCGCCCTCGCCCTGAAAGTCCACCTCATGCGTGGCGCAGGCCGCCAGCAGGGAGAGGACGGAGGCGGCGGCCGCCAGGCGGACGGCGGAACGAACGGTCGGCATGACGAACCCCGGCATATGAATGTCGGCGTCCTGATCATCGTCGCGGGCGGCCAGGTCAACGGCGCAATGGTGACGGTTGATGCGCAGTTCGATGACAATAAATCAGTTTCCAGCACAATTGTCTTTCGACGGTCTGAAATTGGAGAAATCGGCGTCGCCAAACCGTCGCCAAGGCGTCGCCGGGGCAAGCTAAGCGGGCCGCCCATCGGCTGATGGCGAAATGTCGCCGGCCTTTGGGGATCAATCGAAATGAAGCTCAACCTGCTGATGGGCGCGGCCCTGGCTCCTCTGGTGCTGGCGGCGCCCGCCATGGCCGCCGGCGCCGACGCGACGGTCGCCCAACCCGCTGACGCCGGTCCCGTGACCTCGCTCGAGGAAGTGGTGGTCACCGGCGAGCCGGCGATGCGCAACCGCACCGACGACGTGGTGCCGACCCTGTCCTACGATCTGGATTACTTCCAGCGTTTCGAGCCCCTGACCGCAGGCGACGCCCTGAAGCGCGTCCCCTCGGTGACCTTCCTGTCAGACGTGCTGGAATCGGACGGCGTGCGCATCGCGGTCTGGATTCGGCCTACACCCAGATCCTGATCAACGGCGAGCGCGTTCCGGGCGCGAACCTGGACCGCTCCTTCTTCGTGGACCGCATCCCCGCCGAACTGATCGAGCGGGTCGAGGTCGTCCGGTCGTCCTCGGCCAATCGCTCGGGCGACGCGGTCGCCGGCGCCATCAACATCGTGCTGCGTGACGCCATGTCGCTGGACGGCGGTTATGTCCGCCTCGGCGCCCTGCATTGGGACGACAGCGAGTACGGCCAGTGGGGCGGCACCTACGGCGCCGTCTGGGGCGCAGGTCGGCCCGGGCCGCCTGCTGATCGGCGGCAATATCCAGGACCGCCGCAATCCGAAGCAGAAGAAGAGCTGGCGCTACGACGAGCCGGGCGCGGAGCTGAACGACACCGAAATCCAGAGCGATGTCCGCGACGGCACCGACTATTCGGCCAACCTGTCCTACGAAGTTCCGGTCGCCGGCGGCGATCTGCAGTTGAGCGGCGTCTTCGTCCGCACCGATCGCGTCCAGGACGAAAATTCCCTGGAATACAACGAGGGGATCGAGGACGCGGACAACCTGGCCAAGGTCAACGCCAATCCCCTCGACATCCTGACCGACAACTGGTCGGTCAACGGTCGCTACGAGCGCGAGATGCTGGGCGGCGAGACGACCTTCAAGCTGGGCTACGCCACGATCGACGACGAGCAGTTCGAGCAGGAAGAGGAACTGGACGTCGAAGACCAGGTGATCGAGGGCGCGCGCACCCGCACCAACGTCAAGGACGAGGAGATCCAGCGCCGCGATCGAGCACAAGATCGAGCTGAGCGGCGGCATGGAGCTGGAGTTCGGCGTCCAGTATTCGAAGAAGGACCGCGACACCTCGGTGTTCGAGGCCGAGGCCGAGGTCGAGGACGAGCCGGCTTTCCGCGCCCTGCTGGATAGCGAGTACGAGGACTTCGAACCTGTCGACGGCGGCTTGAATACGATCGAGGAAACCCGGATCGACCCCTACATCATGCTGTCGGGCGAGAACGGGCCGGCGAAGTGGGAAGCCGGTCTGCGCTACGAAACGACCGATTTCTCCATCACCGACGAGACCGCCGACGCCGACGCGCGCACCAACGACAAGGACTATGGCATCCTGCTGCCGTCCGCGAGCGTCCGCTGGGCCCTCTCCGACAGCGACCGGATCACGGCCTCGGTAGCGCGCACCGTCCGCCGCCCGAACTTCGACTATCTGTCGCCCGCCCTGCTGGGCGGCGAATACGGCGACAACGACTTCATCGGCAATCCTGACCTGGAGCCGGAAACGGCCTGGGGCGCCGACCTGGGCTTCGAGCGTCGCCTGGGCCGCCGTGGCGTGTTCGGCGTCAACGTCTTCTACCGCGACATCACCGACCTGATCGAACTGACCAACACCGGCGAATATTCGGAAACGGCGCTGGAAGATTATGAGGACGCCATCGACGACGGCGCCACGCCGGAGGAAGCCGCCGAAGAGCTGGTTTCTTACGTCCTGACGGCCGAGAACATCGGTGACGGCCAGGTCTGGGGCGTCGAGTTCGACCTGTCGACGCCGCTGGACTTCATCGGCATGGAGCACACCGGGGTGTTCCTGAACTACTCGTGGCTGGATAGCTCGGTGGATGACGCCTTCGGCGAGCGCCGCTTCAACTCGCAGTCGGACTATGTGTTCAACGTCGGCTTCACCCAGGACATTCCGTCCTGGGGCGCGGCCTTCGGCGCCACCTACCGCAAGCAGGGCGACGCGGAGGGCCGGATCATCGGCGAGGAAGTCGTCACCCAGTACGGCGGCGACCTGGAAATCTTCATCGAGAAGCAGGTGGCCTCGAACGTGGTGCTGCGCTTCACCGGTTCCAACCTGCTGGACTCGTCGAAGGACGAGACCTTCAACAAGTTCAACACGATCCAGGACCAGATCGACCGCGATTTCGACGAATACGAAATCGAGACCGAAACGGCCGGCCCGTGGTTCCAGCTTGTCGCCCGGATGGCGTTCTAAGCCTGCATAAGTCCAGAGCTGGAAGGGGGCCGGGCGGCGACGTCCGGCCCCTTTTCGTCGTCTGCGACCCTCCAAAGGTCGAGATCGGGCCCCATATGGGGGCGGGGCGGTTGACCCCGGCGGGGCGTCTGCCTACAGCCCCGCATAGTCTGTATTTGCGCGTCGTCTCCCCCGCGCCGAACGATCAGAGGACACCATGGCCGAAGCTTCCTACGACGTCGTCATCATCGGGGGCGGCCCGGGCGGCTACAACGCCGCGATCCGCGCCGGTCAACTGGGCCTGAAGGTCGCCTGCGTCGAAATGCGCGAGACCCTGGGCGGCACCTGCCTGAACGTCGGCTGCATGCCGTCCAAGGCCCTGCTGCACGCCTCGGAGCTGTGGGACGCCGCCAACGGCGAGTTCGCCAAGATCGGCATCGAGGTGAAGCCCAAGCTGAACCTGCCCCAGATGCATAAGGCCAAGGACGACAGCGTCGGCCAGCTGACCAAGGGCATCGAATTCCTGTTCAAGAAGAACAAGGTCGAGTGGCTCAAGGGCAGGGGCAAGATCGTCTCAAAGGGCAAGGTCGAGGTCACCGCCGCCGATGGATCGGTCCAGACCGTCGAGGCCAGGAACATCGTCATCGCCACCGGCTCGGAGCCGACCCCGCTGCCGGGCGTCGGCTTCGAGGAGGGCAAGGTGATCGATTCCACCGGCGCCCTGTTCCTGCCGGCCGTGCCCAAGAAGCTGATCGTGGTCGGCGCCGGCATCATCGGCCTGGAGCTGGGCTCGGTCTGGCGCCGCCTGGGCGCCGAGGTGACGGTGGTGGAGTTCCTGGACCGCATCACGCCGGGCATGGACACCGAGGTCGCCACGACCTTCCAGCGCACCCTGACCAAGCAGGGCATGACCTTCAAACTGGGCGCCAAGGTCACGGCCGCCGCGTCGGGCCGGGACGGGGTGGAGCTGACGGTCGAGCCGGCCGCCGGCGGGGCCGCCGAGCCGATCAAGGGCGACGTCGTCCTGGTCGCCATCGGCCGGCGTCCGTACACGGACGGCCTGGGGCTTGAGAGCATCGGCGTGACGCCGGACAAGCGCGGTTTCATCGATCACGACCACTTCAAGGTCGCGGACGGCGTCTGGGTGATCGGCGACGTGACCCACGGCCCGATGCTGGCGCACAAGGCGGAAGAGGACGCGGTGGCGGTGATCGACACCATCGCCGGCAAGTACGGACACGTCGACTACGCCCTGGTTCCCAGCGTGGTCTATACGGCGCCTGAAGTCGCCTGGGGCCAGGCCAGACCGAGGACCAGCTGAAGGCCGCCGGCGTTCAGTACAAGAAGGGCAAGTTCCCCTTCACCGCCAACAGCCGCGCCAAGATCAACCACGAGACCGACGGCTTCGTGAAGGTGCTGGCCGACGCCGCGACCGACAAGGTGCTGGGCGTGCACATCATCGGCCCGCAGGCCGGCGAGATGATCCACGAGGCCGCCATCACCATGAGCTTCGGCGGCGCCTCGGAAGACATCGCGCGCACCTGCCACGCCCACCCGACGCGTTCGGAAGCTGTCCGTCAGGCGGCCATGGATGTCGAAGGCTGGATGATGCAGGCCTGACGGGCGTCGGCCGCTCTAGCTGAGAACACCCAGCAACGGCAGGCACAGCACGCCCGCCGTCACCATGGTGTAGGCCGCGAAGGCGTCGACCGACAGTCGACGCCCGCGTCGCGCCACGGGCTTGCGCGCGCGGGTTTCGGCGGTCGGCCACAGCAGATAGGCGGCCTGGATCGACCAGCCCGCCAGGAAGGCCACGACCGCCAGCGCGCTGAGCAGCGCCAGCGCCAAGCCGGACAGCAGCACGAACAGGCCGCCCAGGGCGATCACCAGATCGGCCGCCCGCTCCCGCGGGCTGGGCGCCAGGAAGCCCGGCAGGGCGGCCTGGACGCGCCAGTTCGCCCACGCCTGATGCAGCAGCATCAGGCCCCCCAGGCCGTAGAACACCCCGATCGCGCGCGCCGCCCACTCCATGGCGAGAATATGGCCACGGAAATTATCGGCTGTAACGTCCCGAAATGAGAAAAGGCGGCGATCCCATCGGACCGCCGCCTCCAAGACACAATCGCTGATATGCGACCTTACAGGTCCAGCAGGGCGCGCTGCGGGTCTTCCAGCAGTTCCTTGACGCGGACCAGGAAGGTCACGGCTTCCTTGCCGTCGACGATGCGGTGGTCGTAGCTGAGGGCCAGGTACATCATCGGGCGGATCTTGACCTCGCCGTTGATGGCCATCGGGCGCTGGACGATGTTGTGCATCCCCAGGATGCCCGACTGCGGCGCGTTCAGGATCGGCGTCGACATCAGCGACCCATAGGTGCCGCCGTTGGTGATGGTGAAGGTGCCGCCCTGCAACTGGTCCAGGCTGAGCGAGCCGTCGCGCGCGGCCTTGCCCAGGGCGGCGATGCCCTTCTCGATGCCCGCCAGATTCAGCGTGTCGGCGTCGCGCAGGACGGGCACGACCAGACCCTTCTCGGTGCCGACGGCGATGCCGATGTCGTAGTGGTTCTTGTAGATGATGTCCGTGCCGTCGATCTCGGCGTTGACCGCCGGAATCTCGTGCAGGGCCGCGATGACCGCCTTGGTGAAGAAGGACATGAAGCCCAGCTTGACGCCGTGGCGCTTCTCGAAGGCGTCCTTGTACTGGCTGCGCAGGGCCATGACGTTGGTCATGTCCACCTCGTTGAAGGTGGTCAGCTGGGCGGCGGTGTTCTGCGATTCCTTCAGGCGACGGGCGATGGTCTGACGCAGGCGCGTCATCTTGACCCGCTCCTCGCGCGGCTGGTCGGCGCGGGGCGCGGCCGGGGCGGCGGCCGGGGCGGGCGTCGGCGACTGGCCGATAGCGGCGATGGCGTCGGCCTTGGTGATGTTGCCCTTGGGGCCGGTCGCGGCGATCGACTTCGGGTCCAGGTTGTTCTCGGCGACCACGCGCTGGACCGCCGGGGACAGGGTGTCGTTCCTGGCGCCCGAAACCTGGGCCGATCCCGTGTTGGCGGGGGCGGCGGCGTGGGCCTGGGCGGGGGCGGGGGCTGCGGCGGACGGCGCGGCGGCCGAGGCGTCGCCCGATGCGGCGACAGAGCCGATCTTCTGGCCCGGGGTCACCGTCGCGCCCTCGTCGGCGGCGATGGTCAGCACGCCGTCGGCCGGGGCGGAGACCTCTACGGCGACCTTGTCGGTCTCGATCTCGACCAGCAGTTCGTCCTTCTTGACCGCTTCGCCGCTCTTCTTGAGCCACTTGCCCATCGAGCCCTCGGCCACGCTCTCGCCCATGGTCGGCACATTGATGTCGACGGCCTCGGACGCCGCGGCGGCCGGCTTGGCCTGCTTGGCGGGGGCGTCCTTGGCCGGGGCCGACTTGGCCGGCGCGGCGGCGCCGCCTTCGGAGACGGAGCCCAGGACGGCGCCCGGCGTCACCGTGTCGCCCTCGGCGGCCTTGATGTCGCCCAGCACGCCATCGGCCGGGGACACGACTTCCTGTGAGACCTTGTCGGTCTCCAGTTCGACCAGCAGTTCGTCCTTCTTGACCGGATCGCCGACCTTCTTGGTCCATTTGGCGATGGTGGCTTCGGTGACGGATTCACCGAGGGCGGGGGTCAGGATGTCGGCCATGTCGGGTCCAGCTGTCTTTCGGTCGGTCTTGCGGGCTTATCAGGCGAAGGCTTCGTTGGTGAAGGTCTCGAGTTCCTTCAGGTGCCGGCTCATCAGGCCGGCGGCGGTCGAGGCGGAGCCGGGACGGCCGACGTAGCGGGCGCGCTTGGCCGCCACGTCCAGCTTGTCCAGCGTCAGTTCGATCCACGGATCGACGAAGGTCCAGCCGCCCATGTTCTTGGGCTCTTCCTGGCACCAGACCACTTCCGCCTTGGGGAAGCGGGCCAGTTCCTTGCGCAGCGACTGGATCGGCCACGGATAGAACTGTTCCAGGCGCAGGATATAGACGTCGTCCACGGCCTGGCCGTCCTTGGCCTTCTTCTCGCGCGCGTCCAGCAGGTCGTAATAGACCTTGCCCGAGCACAGGATGACGCGGCGGATGTCCTTGTCCGCCTTGATCTTGATCCCGGCGATCTCGGGCCGCGTCTGGGCGTCGTCGTGCAGCACGCGGTGGAAGGACGAGCCCTCCGCCAGGTCGGCCAGGGCCGAGGTCGCCTTCTTGTGACGCAGCAGCGACTTGGGCGTCATCAGGATCAGCGGCTTCCTGAACGACCGATGCATCTGGCGACGCAGGATGTGGAAGTAGTTGGCCGGGGTCGTGCAGTTGGCGACCTGCATGTTGTCTTCGGCGCAAGCCTGCAGGAAGCGCTCCAGGCGGGCCGAGGAGTGTTCCGGGCCCTGGCCCTCGTAGCCGTGGGGCAGCAGCATGGTCAGGCCGCTCATCCGCAGCCACTTGCGTTCGCCCGAACTGATGAACTGGTCGATCACCACCTGGGCGCCGTTCACGAAGTCGCCGAACTGGGCTTCCCACATCACCAGCGTGTTGGGGTCGGCCAGCGAGTAGCCGTATTCGAAGCCCAGCACCGCCTCTTCCGACAGGGCCGAATCGATGACCTCGAAGTTGGCCTGGCCCTCACGCAGGTTGTTCAGCGGGACGTAGCGCTCCTCGGTCGTCTGGTCGATGACGCCCGAATGGCGCTGGGAGAAGGTGCCGCGCACGGAATCCTGGCCCGACAGGCGCACCGGGAAACCTTCGTCCAGCAGGCTGGCGAAGGCCAGGCTCTCGGCGGTGGCCCAGTCCAGGCCCTGGCCGGAGGCGATCGCTTCGCGCCGGCCGTCGATGACCCGCTTCAGCGTCTTGTGCATGTCGACGCTGTTGGGAATGGTCGTCAGCCGGTGGCCGAGGTCCTTTAGCGTCTCCAGCGGCACGGCGGTTTCGCCGCGCTGCTCTTCCTTCTGCGCCGCCAGCCCCTTCCACTGGCCGTCCAGCCAGTCGGCCTTGTCCGCCGACCAGGTCTTTCCGGCGTCGAACTGCTCGTCCAGGAAGGTCTCGAACCGCTCGATCTCGGCGTCGACCTCGGCCTGTGTCAGGACGCCCTGCTCGACCAGGCGCTTGGAATAGATCTCGCGCGTCGACGGTTGCGCCTTGATCTTTGCGTACATGATCGGCTGGGTGAAGGTCGGATCGTCGCCCTCGTTGTGGCCGAAGCGGCGGTAGCAGAACATGTCCACCACCACGTCCTTGTTGAACTTCTGGCGGTATTCGGTGGCCACCTTGGCGGCGAACACCACGGCCTCCGGGTCGTCGCCGTTCACGTGGAAGATCGGCGCCTGGACCATCAGCGCCACGTCCGACGGATAGGGCGACGAGCGCGAGTTGCGCGGGCTGGTGGTGAAGCCGATCTGGTTGTTGATGACGAAGTGCAGGGTGCCGCCGGTGCGATAGCCCTTCAGCCCCATCAGGGCGAAGCATTCGGCCACCACGCCCTGGCCGGCGAAGGCGGCGTCGCCGTGGATCAGCAGCGGCACGACCTTGGAGCGGTCCAGCGCCCACTGGCCTTCCGGCACGCCTTCGTTGGCCTCGCGGATGTCGAACGCCTGCTTGGCGCGCGCCTTGCCCAGGACGACCGGGTTGACGATCTCCAGGTGCGACGGGTTGGCGGTCAGCGACAGGTGGACGTGGTTGCCGTCGAACTCGCGGTTCGAGCTGGCGCCCATGTGGTACTTGACGTCGCCCGACCCCTCGATGTCGCTGGGCACGGCCGAACCGCCCTGGAACTCGTGGAAGATGACCTTGTAGGGCTTGCCCATCACGGCGGCCAGCACGTTCAGGCGGCCGCGGTGGGCCATGCCCAGCACCACCTCGTCGACGCCCAGGGCGCCGCCGCGCTTGATGACCTGCTCCAGCGCCGGGACCATGGCCTCGCCGCCGTCCAGGCCGAACCGCTTGGTGCCGGGGAAGCGCTTGTGCAGGAACCTCTCGAACCCTTCGGCCTCGATCAGCTTGTTCAGGATGGCCAGCTTGCCTTCCTTGGTGAAGCCGTTCCGCTCGAACTTGTCCGGCCCTTCGAAGCGCTCCTGCAGCCAGGATTTCTCCTCCGGCTCGGCGATGTGCATGAACTGGATGCCGATGTTGCCGCAGTAGGTGCGCTTGAGGATGTCCAGCACCTCGCGAGATCGTGCCGGTCTGAAGGCCCAGCACGCCGTCCAGGAAGATCGGCCGATCCAGGTCTGCGCCCGAGAAGCCGTAGAATTCCGGCGTCAGCTCCGGGTTCTCGATCGGCTGTTCGATGCCCAGCGGGTCGAGGTTCGCCGCAGGTGGCCGCGCACGCGATAGGCGCGGATCAGCATCAGGGCGCGGATGGAATCGTGGGCGGCGGCGCGGACGTCGTCGACCGACACGGCGGCGCCGGCCGAGGCGGCCTGGGGCGCGGGCGCGGCGCCGGGCTTCTTCGGATCGGGCTTGGGGGCGGGCCAGCGGCCGTCGAACACCGCCGTCTGCTCGCTGGGCTCGGTGACGGCGGGACGGCCCCATCCGCCGGCGGCGGCCGAGGCCTTCACGCTGGCGGCGTTGTCGCGAAGCTGGTCGAAGAAGGTGCGCCACTCCGACGAAACCGAGCCGGGATCATTGGCCCACTTCTCGTGGAGCTCCTCGATATAGGCCGCGTTCGACCCGTAGAGGAAAGAGGTCTCGGCAAAGACCTGGTTCAGCCGACCCGCATCGTCCGCCATCGTTCTCGTCAGTCCCTTGGAGCCCTTCCGGACACATCTCCGTGAGGGCGCGCCCGTCATATAGGCGTCGTTTCTTCATGGGTCATGACCGAAACGGGGCAATTGGGTGAGAAATTGGTCGCAGCCGCAAAGAAAAACGCCCCCGGCGCGAACCGGGGGCGTTCCTGCCGGTCTGACCCGGCATTTTTGATGCGCGACGCGCGACGGCGCCCGATCGGGCCTCTTAGCCCTTCAGCACTTCAACCAGGGTCTTGCCCAGGCGCGCCGGCGAGGGCGAGACCTTGATGCCGGCCGATTCCATGGCCGCGATCTTGGATTCCGCATCCCCCTTGCCGCCCGAGACGACGGCGCCGGCGTGGCCCATGGTGCGGCCCTTGGGCGCCGTGCGGCCCGCGATGAAGCCGGCCATCGGCTTCTTGCGGCCCTTCTTGGCCTCGTCGATCAGGAACTGGGCGGCGTCTTCCTCGGCCGAGCCGCCGATCTCGCCGATCATGATGATGGACTCGGTCGCGTCGTCGGCCAGGAACATCTCCAGCACGTCGATGAATTCGGTGCCCTTGACCGGGTCGCCGCCGATGCCGACGCGTGGTGGTCTGGCCCAGGCCCTCGTTGGTGGTCTGGAACACGGCCTCATAGGTCAGCGTGCCCGAGCGCGAGACGATGCCGACGTTGCCCTTCTTGAAGATCGAGCCCGGCATGATGCCGATCTTGCACTCTTCCGGCGTCAGGATGCCCGGGCAGTTCGGGCCCAGCAGACGCGAGTTCGACTTGTCCAGGCGCGCCTTGACGCGGACCATGTCCAGCACCGGGATGCCCTCGGTGATGCAGACGATGAAGGGGATCTCGGCCTCGATGGCCTCGATGATGGCGTCCGCCGCGCCGGCCGGCGGGACATAGATGACCGAGGCGTCGGCGCCGGTGCGCTCCTTGCCCTCGGCGACCGAGGCGAAGATCGGCAGGGTCTCGCCCTTGGAGCCGGTCCAGGTCTCGCCGCCCTTCTTGGGGTGGATGCCGCCGACCATCTGCGTGCCGTAATAGGCCAGCGCCTGTTCGGTGTGGAAGGTGCCGGTCTTGCCGGTCAGGCCCTGGACCAGGACCTTGGTGTCTTTGTTGACGAGGATGGACATGGCGTCTCGCTTGTTGGTTAGGCGGGAAGGAAGGGGTTTTCGACGCGGACCGACCCGTAGGTCTGACCGTGGCTCAGGTCTTCGGAATACAGCACCTTGGCGCCCAGGCGCTCGGCGGCGGCGACGATCGCGCCGTCCCAATAGGAGAGCTGGTAGCGACGGGCGTTGTCGATCCCGGCCACGACCACCTCGGGCGTGATCGGCTGGCAGGGTTTCATGGCGACGACGCGCACCCACTCGCGGGCCTTGTCAGGCGACAGGGGCGTGGCGCTCTTGCGAATGGCGTTGTTGTAGAATTCGGCCAACACCTGGCCGGAGGTGCAATAGTCCTCGGTCAGCACGATCTCGCGCGCGCGCTCCCACCGGTGACCGGCGTGGTCGCGGCCCAGGGCGGCGTACAGCAGCACGTTGGTGTCCAGGAAGACGTCAGAATTCGCGATCAAACCGGGGCTCGCCGCTGTGTAGGTTTCTTCTCGCGTGGGCGGACGCCAGCCCTCGCCGCCACGGCCTTCCGACTCGTCGATCAGCTTCAGCAGGGCCTCGCGCGCCTCGTCCTTCGACTGTTCCTCGGCGACCAGCCGGGTCAGGAAGCCGCGCACCATCTCGTTGACGCTGGTCCGTTTCATAGCCGCCAGCACCCGCACCTTGTCGAGGAGGTCGTCGTCGATGGCGAGAGTCAGGTTGCGGGTCACACGTCCGATTTACACGGGTTATGTGGAGCACGCAATCCGTGGACGCATCGGCGGTCGGAGCACGAGGCGCCCGTCAAGGCGTCGGAGCGACGGTTCTCGTCCAGGTAACCTCCATCGTGTTCTGGCGCCGTCGGTACTGACCCTCGATCTGATCGCCATCCCTGCTCCACCAGGCCGTCTGAAAGTCGGCATCGGGATCACGTCGGACAATCGGCCTATTCAGGGTCATGCCCAGCCGGTCCTCGGCGACCTCGCGCAGAGGGTCCCGCCACCCTTCCTGCAAGACACCTGACACGCGACAGATCACGGCCCCGGGATAGCTCACGGAGACCACCGATCCCGTGCCGCTGCTTGAAGCGCTGCCAGCCGAATAGGAGAAGAGATAGATCGTGCTAGAGCCGACGGCGTAGGCGTCGGCCCAGTCGACCCTGTCCGAAACCTGACCCTCGGCGACCGGGACCTGCGGCCAATCGCGTGTGTCAGCGATACGCCGCAACGCCGCGCGATCTCCGGCGATCAAGGCGCAGGAGTCCGCGAACACGGCCACGACCGGGGGCGCAGCCTGGACTTCGCCGGTCGGTGCGCCGGCGGCGATGACCAGCATCGCCGCCTGACTGATCATCAGCCGACCGCCTTCACGATCTTCTGGGCGGCGTCGTCCAGGTCGTCGGCGGCCTGGATGGTCAGGCCGGACTCGTTCAGGATTTTCTTGCCCAGTTCGGCGTTGGTGCCTTCCAGGCGCACGACCAGCGGCACCTTCAGACCGACTTCCTTGACCGCGGCCACCACGCCCTCGGCGATGACGTCGCAGCGCATGATGCCGCCGAAGATGTTGACCAGGATGCCCTCGACCTTGGGGTCGGCGGTGATGATCTTGAAGGCCGCCGCGACCTTGTCCTTGCCGGCGCCGCCGCCGACATCGCAGAAGTTGGCCGGCTCCTTGCCGTACAGCTTGATGATGTCCATCGTCGCCATGGCCAAGCCAGCCCCATTGACCATGCAGCCGATGTTGCCGTCCAGGGCGACATAGGCCAGGTCCCACTTGGAGGCCTCGATCTCCTTGGCGTCCTCTTCGGTCTCGTCGCGCAGTTCCTTCATGTCGTCGTGGCGGAACAGGGCGTTGCCGTCGAAGCTGACCTTGGCGTCCAGGACGCGCAGGTGGCCGTCGGTCATGACGATCAGCGGGTTCACTTCCAGCAGGGCCATGTCCTTGTCGACGAACGCCTTGTAGAGCGCCGGGAACAGGGTCTTGGCGTCCTCGGCCGCCGGGCCTGTCAGGCCGTAGGTCGAGACGATCTTGGCCACGTCGGCGTCGGTCACGCCCGTTTCCGGGTCGATGGCGACGGTGATGATCTTTTCGGGCGTGTCGTGGGCGACGGCCTCGATGTCCATGCCGCCCTCGGTCGAGACGACGAAGGCCACGCGGCCGACCGAGCGATCGACCAGCAGCGAGCAGTACAGCTCACGGTCGATGTCGGCGCCGTCCTCGATGTAGAGGCGGTTGACCTGCTTGCCGGCGTCGCCCGTCTGGGCGGTGACCAGGGTGTTGCCCAGCATTTCCTTGGCGTGGGCGACGACCTCTTCGATCGACTTGGCCAGGCGAACGCCGCCCTTGGCGTCGGCGCCCAGTTCCTTGAACTTGCCCTTGCCGCGCCCGCCGGCGTGGATCTGGGACTTCACGACATAGAGCGGACCCGGCAGCTGCTTGGCGGCGGCCTCGGCCTGATCGGCCGAGGTGATGGCCACGCCCTGGGCGACCGGGGCGCCAAAGCCCTTCAAGACCTGCTTGGCCTGATATTCGTGAATGTTCATGGGGGACCACCGCAACCGCTGCTGGGAAAGTTGCGGGGCTTATAGGCCCCCCGCATTCGCAGGTGCAACAGGGGGCGGTCGCGACTCTAGTCGACCCAGTCCTTCTTTAGCGTGCGCGAGGCTCCGATCAGCAGGGCCGAGGCCAGCAGATAGAAGCCCATACCGGTGTAGATGGCCCAGCGCAGGCTCTCGTCCCCGAAGGTGGGACGAAGCAGGTCCGACATCCAGCCGAAGTAGAAAATGCCCACGGCGATGCCGAGCAGGTTGTTGATCAGCAGGAACAGGGCCGAGGCGGTGGTGCGCATATTGGCCGGGACCAGATGCTGGACCGAGGCGGTGATCGGCCCCAGCCACGCCAGGTTCAGCCCCGTGGGGATCAGGAAGATGACGAAGGCCAGAGTCAGGGCGGCGGCGCCATTGGCGTCCCCGCCCGGCAGGACGGCGCCGATGATCGCGCCCGAGTTCATCGCCAGCAGGAAGCAGGGCACGGAAATCAGGAAGGCGATGGCCGGCACCAGCGGATAGGCCCCGCGCGAGGCCCGGCCCAGCCGGTCGGCGACGGCGCCGCCCAGCCAGATGCCGGTCAGACCGCCGACCAGGGCGATGCCGGAATAATACCAGGCCGTCTCGGCCAGGGTCAGGCCGAAGCTGCGCTGGAAGAAGCTGGGCAGCCAGGCGGCGACGCCGTAGCCGCAGACCGACGAAGCCGCCGCGCCGAACGACAGCAGCCAGAAGCTGGGCTTGGGCAGCAGGGTCTTCAGCACCTGGCCGAACGGCGGGGCCTTGGGCGGCGCGGCGACCATGTTGGCGACGGGGGCGGGCGCCGCGGTCTCGACCGGGACGGGCTCGTCCATGCCGCCGCGCTTGGGATCGCGCACGGTCAGGCGCAGCAGCGGCGCGGCCAGGACGCCCAGCAGGCCGACCACGATGAAGGCGGTCCGCCAGCCGTAGGTCGCCGCCAGCA
This sequence comes from Brevundimonas albigilva, assembly GCF_023503965.1. Lineage (GTDB taxonomy): Bacteria > Pseudomonadota > Alphaproteobacteria > Caulobacterales > Caulobacteraceae > Brevundimonas > Brevundimonas albigilva. The sequence continues at coordinate 2,124,072 of NZ_CP097298.1, forward strand.
GGCCGCCGACCAGGGTGCCCGCCGCCGTGCCGATGGGAATGCCGAAGGCGTAGGCCGCCAGCGCCCGCGCGCGCTGCGACTTGGGGAAATAGTCGGCGATCAGCGAATACGCCGGGGCCACGCCGCCCGCCTCGCCCACGCCGACGCCCATGCGGCACAGGAACAGCTGGCCGAACGATCCCGCCGCGCCGCACAGGGCGGTGAAACCGCTCCAGACCGTCAGGGCCGCGGTCATGATCCAGACGCGGCTGAACCGGTCGGCCAGCCAGGCGATGGGGATGGCCAGGGTGGAGTAGAGCAGGGCGAACGCCAGGCCGCCCATCAGGCCGAACTGGGCGTCGGTCAGGCCGAACTCGGCCTTCAGCGGCGTGGCCAGGATGCCGACGATCTGCCGGTCCAGGAAGTTCAGCATATAGACGAAGATCAGGACCGCCAGGACATAGTAGCGGTAGCCCGAGGCGGGCGCGGCCTCGCGCGACGGTGCGGTCGTCATCGGCGTTTCCCTTCGATCATTCGTGCGATCGTTCTTGTCTTGTCGGGGGCGAGGCTAGCCATAAGCCTCGCCGGAAAGCAAAGGGCGGCGGCCTTGCGACCGCCGCCCCCATGTCGTTGCGCGTCGGGTCAGAACTTGACCGTCAGGCGGGCCGAATAGGTCGTCGGCGGACCGTAGAAGGCGCTGATCGAGTTGTTGTAGGTCGCGCCGGGGAAGCTGTAGGCGCCGACCCGGTAGCGGACGTCGGTCAGGTTGCGGCCGAACAGCCCGATCTCCCAGCGCTCGCTGGGCGCGGTCCAGATCACGCTGGCGTCGGCCAGGACATAGCCGTCCTGGTCCAGGATCGGATCGGGAATATCGAACAGATGGTAGTCCGACCGATAGGACAGCGACGGCGTGACCCGCAGTTCGCCGCCCATGATGTCGCCACGCCAGGTCATGCCGTAATAGGCCGACCATTCCGGAGAGTTCTGGGGCTCGCGCGTGTCGGAGATGTCGACCGGCGTACCGGTGACCAGGGTGATGAACTCGTCGAACTCGTTCTTCAGATAGCCGACCGAGAAGTTGGCGGTGATGTCGTCGGTCAGGAAGGCCGATCCCTCCAGCTCGAAGCCGTAGATGGTCGAGGCGCCGACGTTGTCGACCACCGAGGCGATGCCGACGGCGGGCGGGGTCGCCACCTGCTGGGTCGTGATCTGCTGGTCCTGATAGTCGGAATAGAAGACCGCGGACGCGAACGACAGGCGCCGGTCGAAGGCCGAACCCTTCAGGCCCAGTTCATAGGCGGTGACCGTCTCGGGCTGATAGCCATTGACCGTCTGGGGCACCAGGGCGGCGTCGCCGCGCATATCCCAGCCGCCCGACTTGAAGCCCTGGCTGACCGAGGCGTAACCCGTGATCTGGTCCGAGAAGTCGTACGAGAGGCTGGCGCGCGGCGTGAACTTCTCGAAGGTGTCCGATGCCGTGTAGTCCGTGCGAACCGCGAACACCGGGCGGTCAACGCCGCCGGTGAACGGCGTGCGCGTGGCGCCCAGGTAGAACAGGCGCAGGACCGAAGCGTCCTTGTCATCCTTGGTGTAGCGGCCGCCCAGCGACAGATGCAGTCGGTCGGTCAGATCGTAGCTGAAGTCGGCGAACGCCGAGAAGGATTGGGTGTCGACCGAACCGGCGGCGGCGATCGACAGGCCCAGGTTGCCGGCGATGGTGTCGAAGGCGCCCGACGAGGTGCCGTCCAGATAGAACAGACCGGCCACGCCCGACCAGCGGTCGCCGGTGAACAGGGCCTGGAATTCCTGGGTGAACTGGTCGTCGGAATAGATGGCCGGGATGTCCAGGGTCGGGTTCGGCGTCTCGTCGAAGTCGATGATCGTCTGGGTGTCGCCCGAACGATAGGCGGTGATCGACTTCAGGGTCAGCCAGTCGTTGACGCGGTATTCGCCGGTCAGCGACACGCCTTCGGTGACGACCTTCTGCTCGCCCGTGATGCCGGCGTAGGTGTCGTATTCGCTGGCCGGCGGCGTCCACAGGCCGTCGGTGGAGATGACCTCGCGGTGGCCGTGACGGGGGGCGGAATCGTCTTCCACGCGATCCCAGGCCAGGCGGAAGAACAGGTCGTCGCTGGGCGTCCACTCCGCGCTGGCGCGATAGGCCATCACGTCCTTGTCGTACTGGTCCTCGCCGGTGAACAGGTTCTCGCCGTAGCCGTCGTGATTGTAGCTGGCGACGGCGGCGCCGATGGCGAAGGTGTCGCCCACGGGAAGGGAACCCGACAGCAGGAAGTTGTGCTCGTCATAGCTGCCGAACTCGGCCCGCGCCGTCAGGTTGGGGTCTCGGTCCAGGCGCTTGGTGACGTATTTGATCGCGCCGCCGATGGTGTTGCGGCCGTACAGGGTGCCCTGCGGCCCGCGCAGCACCTCGATGCGCGAGATGTCGAACACGTCCAGCACCGCGCCCTGCGGGCGCGCGACATAGACGTCGTCGATATAGAGGCCGACGCCGGGTTCGAAGCCCCACAGCGGATCCTGCTGGCCCACGCCGCGGATGAAGCTGATCAGGGTGGAGTTGGAGCCGCGCGCCACCTGCACCGTGGCGTTGGGCGTCTGCTGTTGCAGCGCCGTGATGTCGACCGCCCCGGTCTGCTCCAGGCGCTCGGCGCTCAGGGCCGAGACGGCGACCGGCACGTCCTTCAACTGCTCGTCGCGGCGACGGGCGGTGACGACGATGTCCTCGACCGTGGCCGTGGACTGATCCGCATTGGCCGCCTGGGCGGCCGCTTCGGCGTCCTGGGCGGCCGAAGCCCCCGCGAGCACGCCCCATGCCGCGCCGGCCAGCAGCGCGCACTTCACATGACGATTCATGGTCCTAAACCCCTTTGTCGTTTCCAGCCCGTTGACGCTTTTATTCAGCGTTCAATGATTTTCCCGAACGTGACCCGCTTTCGCGTCCCTGTCAAACCTTTGCGGTGAAGCGGCGTCAGGTCCTGCGGGCGGCGTGGCGCCGTTGCACCGGACGCGGCCCCCGCCTAAGCCTGTGGCATGAGCAAGCCGGACGCCGCCATCGCCGCCCGCCCCGTCGCCGCCGCCCGCCGCAAGGCCGCCGCGGGCGCGGCGCCCGCCCGCCGGGGACGTCCGCCCAAGGCCCAGGCCAAGGCCGCCGGGGAGACCCGCGACCTGATCCTGGACGCGGCCGAGGACCTGTTCTCCAAGCATGGCTTCTATGGCGTCACCATCCGCGAGGTGGCGCGCGAGGCGGGCGTCGACACCGCCCTGGTCCACTACTATTTCGGCGCCAAGCGCGACCTGTTCGATGCGGTCTTCCTGCGCCGGGCCGAGGTGTGGAACAGCGAGCGCGTCGACGCCGTGAACCGTTACGCCGAACAGGCCGGTTCGGACATGACGCTGGAGGGATTGCTGGACGCCTTCCTGCGCCCCCCGTTCGAATGGTCGCTGAAGGGCGGGCCGGGATGGAAGCACTACGCGGCCCTGGTGGCCCAGGCCAACGCCAATCCCACCTTCGGCGGCGAGACGATGGCGCGCTATTTCGACCCGGCGGTGCGGCGCCTGATCGAGCTGATCCGCCAGGTCCTGCCGGGCGCGCGGGAAGTCGATCTGTACTGGGCCTATCACAACCTTTCGGGCGCCCTGACCCTGACGCTGGGCGAGACGGGGCGTCTGGACCGGTTGTCGAACGGCCTGTGCCGTTCGGGCGATCTGGAAAGCGCCGGCGACTACATGGTCCGCTTCGCCGCCGCGGGCTTCCGCGCCGTCTGCGCGCCCGGGAGCGATCGCCCTTGAGCCTGGCGGAGCGGCTGCGGCTGAAGGACATGGCGCGGGGGCTGGCCACGGCCGCGGCGGGCGGCCTGCTGCTGGCGCTGACCGGGGCCTTCGAGACCGGGCGCGTGCCGCTGGGGCTGCGGCTGTCCTACTGGATTCCCGTCATGGTGGGGGGCGGGCTGTGGGGCCACGCCTGCTCGTTGATGCTGGACCGGATCGTCGCGCTGGACGAGCGGCCCTGGCTGTCGGTGGTCCTGTTGACGGCGGTGATCTCGGGTCCGCTGTCGGTGGTCGTCTGGGCGGTGACGGGGCCGGCGCTGAACGGGGGCATGATGCCCCTGTCGCACCTGCCGATGATCGCCTTCTATGTGGTGACGATCACCGCCGCCATCAGCGCCGTCAACGTCTTCGTCACGCGCGCGCGTCCGGTCCAGACCCATGCGCCGGGTCCGGTCGACCGGACCGCATCGCGCTTTCCGGAGCGTCTTCCCGCCCGGTTGAGGGGGCCGCGATCCGGGCGGTCCAGGCCGAGGATCACTATCTGCGCATCCACACCGACCGAGGGTCGGACCTGATCCTGATGCGGCTGTCCGACGCCCTGGAGGAGCTGCAGGGTCTTGAGGGCGCGCAGACGCACCGCAGCTGGTGGGTCGCGCGCGAGGCGGTGCGCGACGTGGCGCGCAGCGACGGTCGTGCTGTTCTGACGCTGGAGGGCGGCCTGACGGCGCCGGTCAGCCGCCGCTACGCCCGGGCCCTGCGCGCCGCCGGCTGGTACTGAGGCTCAGCCCGCCGCCGGTTCGACGACCGGACCGGACTCGCCGCCGGCCATGATGGCGGCGGTGGACGCCGCGCAGCCGTTCAGCGTCTGGTCGCCGATCTCGACCCGCGCCGTCAGCGGATAGGTGCGGTCGCTCATCCCGTCCGAACATTCGGTGGCGATCAGGCTGACGTTCAGCGGCTGGTTCAGGCTGGTCGTGGTGGTGAAGGTCGCCACCGTGCCCTGCACCGTCACCCCGCGGTTGGGCGCGCGCTGCTCGGGCTGGTCCATGCGGGTGTAGATCAGGGCGTCCGGCGTGATCTCGACGCTCCAGAAGGGCTCGGTTCCCAGGACGCGCACCGGTCTCGACAGGTCCACGCCGCCCAGTTCGGCCGACGTCTCCGGCGCCGGCGCGGGCTTGGGCGCGTTCTCCTGCCGGTCGTAGCATCCGGCCAGGGTCAAGCCGGCCAGGACCAGGCCCACCAGGGTCAGGGTCGGCGGCAGGGCGCGGGCGCGCTTGCGAAGCGTGATCGGGGGCATGGCGAGGTCCTCTCTCAGACCCGCAGGTGTGCAGCCCGCCGGCCTCGGTCAAGGGCGCCGGCTGCGCTATGGTCGCCCCATGTCGATTCGTCCGACCGTATTCGAGTTCTTCGCCGGCGGCGGCCTGGCGGGTCTGGGGCTGGACGGCGCCGGCATGGGCGGGATGGATGTCGCCTTCGCCAACGACATGGATTCCATGAAGTCCGCGGCCTTTCGGGCCAACCATCCCGGCACGGCCTTCCGCCAGGGCGACATCTGGGCGCTGACGGCGGCGGACCTGCCCGGGCGGCCGGATCTGTGCTGGGCGTCCTCGCCCTGTCAGGACGTCAGCCTGGCCGGCGCGCGCGGCGGGCTGGAAGCGGGTCGGTCGGGCGCCTTCTGGGGTTTCTGGAAACTGATCCAGGAGTTGCAGGCCCAGGGGCGGGGTCCGCGCGTCATCGTGCTGGAGAACGTCATCGGCCTGCTGACCTCGGGCCAGGGCCGCGACTTCGCCGCCGTGTGCGCCGCCATGGTCCAGGCCGGCTATCGCGTCGGCGCCTTGGAGATGGACGCGGCGCTGTGGCTGCCGCAATCGCGGCCTCGATTGTTCGTGGTCGCCGTGCAAGGCGAGGCGCCGCAGGCCGCCGGACCGATCGCGCCCTTTCACAGTCCCCGCGTGGTCGCCGCGCACGACCGGCTGCCCGAGGCGGTGCGCGCGGCGTGGGCCTGGTGGTCCTTGCCCACGCCGCCCCGGCGCAATCTGGATCTCGCCGCCGTTCTGGAGCCGGACGAAACGGCGGGCTGGCTGGACGACCCGGAGGCTGTGCTGTCCCTGGCCGCGCCGCTGCACCGGGCGCGGATCGCCGCCGCCGTCGCGTCGGGACAGCGCCGGGTCGGGGCCGCCTATCGTCGCGTGCGGGTGGAGAACGGCCTCAAGGTCCAGCGGCTGGAAGTGCGGTTCGACGGCCTGGCCGGCTGCTTGCGCACGCCGGCCGGCGGCTCGTCGCGACAGTATGTCGTGGTCTGCGACCAGGGGCGGGCGCGGGTGCGCCGCCTGACGGGGCGTGAAGCGGCGCGGCTGATGGGGGTGTCGGACGACTATCGCCTGCCGTCCAGCGAAAGCGCCACACTGAAGCTGATGGGCGACGCCGTCGCCGTGCCGGTGGTCCGGGCCCTGGCCCAGGGGCTGCTGCTGCCCGCCCTTCAGGCGAGCCGCGCCGCGGCTTGATCGGCCGTCAGTCGTCCTCGCGGCCGGGATCCAGGCGGTTGTCCACGCGGTCGTCCCACCCCTCGCGGTTCGACTTGAAGGCCAGGGCCATCAGGACCCAGGTCAGCAGCACCGTGCCGACGACGCCCAGGGTCAAGGCGATCCAGCCGTGCAGCGTCAGGTCGCCGCCGCCCATCAGCGACCAGGCGACGTTCAGCAAGGCGGTCGCGACGGCGGCGACGAACCGCCAGCCAGCAACGCCGCCAGCAGAAGGCGGACGATCCGGTCACGCCCGGGACCGCGCATCGGATCGGCCTAGCGCTGGACCCACTGGCCCTGGGGGTTGCGATACCACTGGCCGGACTGGATGCGCGGCAACAGTTGGCTTTCGAACATCCGGGCCCCGGCGACGTCGGCGCTGGTGCCGGCGTCGGCGGCGCTGCGGGCGTAGGCGGCGCGACGGCCGCTGTTGGTGGCGTCCACGGCCGCGCGCAGGGCGGCGTCCGAAGACGAGGAGCGGAAGCCGAGGTAGCCGTCGGCCTGTTCGCCGACCACGCCCTGGGCCTTGGCCTGGTCGATCATCGACTTCTGGGCGGCGGTCTGGGCCACGGCGGCGCCGGCCACGCCCAGCGCGGCGACGGCGGCCCCGATCACGAAGAGCTTGCGGAAGGTCATGTCAGCCTGTCCTTTCAAAAGAGCGAGGCGATCAGAAGAGGTTCGGATTTTCCTGGAGCAGTTGCTGCAACTCTGATCCAGGCGAACGCGAACGTCGGCGTCCAGTTTCGCATAGATCTGGATCGGCGCGACTTCCAGACGGATGGTGGGGGCGCAGGCCGAGACGGCGACGACCGCCGCTCCAAGGCCGAGGCCGGCCAACTGCCGCTTGGTGATCATGGCGAAGGCTCCGTTCGGCCAAGGTTGAAGGATGTTCTAGCACGTCCGGCGGTGAACGGCGGCTGAATGATGGCGACGTCCGTCATGGGCGGCTGGCGTCTTCCTCGGCCTGGCCCTGGCGGGCGCGGTTGACCGCCATCAGGTCGCCGATCAGTTGGTTCAGGTTCAGCGTCGTGTCCAGCGTCAGGTCGATGCCGGTGTCGGACGGCAAGGGCAGGGTGCGGTTCAGGAAGCGCCGGCTGATCAGGTCGCTGATCGTCAGGCGCAGCTCCTGCCGCTGGGGCGGATCGTGGCGGCCCCGGATGTGGAACAGCACGGCCATGCGGTCGTCGTCGCGGCTGTTGACGTCGGCGGTCAGCACCTCGAACGCCAGGTTCTCCATCGCCTGGTAGGCCAGGTCCTCGACCATGCCGGGCGGCACGGCGTCGCCTCCGCCGCCCGCGTCCACATCGGTCAGCACCTCCCGGCTGATCGACAGCCGACCCGGCTGGACCGCGACCAGCGATCCGCCGACGACCTTGAAGCCGGTCCTGGGGTCGGAGGTGAAGGGCAGGCGGCCGGAGACCAGGGCGTCCAGCTTGACCTTGTCTCCGAAGCCGGAATCGGAAACCACCTGGCCCAGTTGCACGCGGTCCAGCACCACTACGCCGCTGTATGGCTGCGTCGAGTCCAGCGGGATCGAAAGCGGCTCGACGGAGACGAAGCCGCCCGCCGCCACGCGCGCCCCGGCGACCTCCAGGGCCGTCGGCGTCAGCGAGAAGGTCAGGTCCAGGGCCGTCGCGTCGGTCGCCGTGTCCAGCCGGTCGATCGTCAAGTGCTGATCCGGCGCCGTGACCAGCGGCGTCAGGCTGGTCAGGACGATGTCGCCCTTCAAGCCTTCGATCGGTCCCGCCGGGCTGACGAAGTCCAGACCGGGCACGGTCAGGCGGCCGCTCGAGGTCGGTTCGGCGTCCTTGGTCCAGTCGAAGCGCCCCTCGAAGCCGACCGATCCCGTCACCGGCGACTGGACGAAGTCGTCCAGCAGGGGCGACAGGTCCGACGGTTGAAGCCCGTGTTCGGCGAAGACGATCTGGGGGGTGTGGATGCTCAATCCCCCCGCGCCGGTGCGGCCGTCGTGCGCCAGGGCCAGGTCGCCCAACGCCGCGCCCGCGCGGCTCAGGTCGAAGGCGCCGGTCCAGCGTTCGCCCGCCAGGCGCGCCTGGCCCCGCGCCGTGAGCGGATGGAAGCGCCGCGGGTCGGTCGCGTCGACGACGCGGGCGTCGCCCACGGTCGCCGTCAGGCCGATCCCCGCGGGGCCGCCGTCCACCGCGACCTGGCCGGCCACCTGTTCGAACCGCATTCCCAGGAACGGCGCCTGGGCCTGCGCCTCCTGGAAGGCGCCGCGCACGCGCCAGACGCCTTCGCGCGAGGCGAACAGGGGGCCGTCCTGCGGGCATAGCCGGCCGGCGATCTGGTGGACGTCGTTCTCGTCCAGCTCCAGCCGGTCGACGGTCAGCCCGATGCAACCCTGCGGCGCATAGGTCAGGGTTCCGTCCGTCAGGGCCAGCCGGCCCGCCGTCCGCGCCTTGACGCCGCGCGCCAGGTCGAAATCGAGCGCGGCGCGGCCGTCCAGTCGCGCCTCGAAGCCGCCGGGCGTCAGGCGCCATTCCGGCACGGCGACGTCCAGTTCGGGCAGGCCGCGCCCGCGCGTCGCCTTCAGCGCCAGGGCGCCGCCGCCCAGGCGGCCCGGTTCGGCCTGATAGACGGCCTGTCCCGACGGGCTCACCGTCAAGGCGCCGCCGTTCATCGGCCGAAGAACGGCGGGCCGGGCCAGGTTGACGCGCGTGCCCTCGCTGCCGGTCTCGATGGCGAAGGCCGGGGCGTCGAGAGCGAAGGCCCCCAGCGCCCGCTTGATCTCCGCCAGGTCCGGCAGGTCGTCGCCCGCGACCGGCCCGAACAGCGGCCACGACGCCTCCGCGGACCGCAGGCCGCCGGTCAGCCCGATCCGCATCGCTCCGTCCTGGACGAGGTCCAGCGCCATCCGGCCCCGGGCCTGGCGCAGGGTCAGGTCGGCGAAGCCCAGCGCGTCGAAGGCGACGTCGGCCTGGCCGGTCGCCTCCACGGCCGCGCCGCGTCCGCCCAGGCTCAGGTCGCCGATGCGGATGTCGGCGCCGCGCGCCTGGGCCTCTCCGCTCCGGGCGGAGGCCGCGGTCAGCCGGAGCGGCGTGTCCACGCTCCAACGCAGGTCGTCGTCGCGGGCCACCACCAGGCGGCCGCCATCGGCCTGGGCGGCCAGGCGGGCGACACGGAGGTCCAGCCCCTCGACGGTCTCGGCCTTGAGGTCGAGGTCCTGGCGGCCCTCGATGCGGAAGGTCTCCAGCCACCCGGCGGTCCGCCCGTCGAAGCGCCAGGCGACATCGGCCCGGCGGGCCTGAAGACCCGTTGGGCCCAGGCTGTCGGCGGTCAGCCGGGCGTCCAGGATCGCCCGGCCGTCGCCGCGGCGCGTCTTCAGGTCCGGATAGGGCAGGTCGCCCTGCAGCGTCAGCCGCGCTGTCCGGCCGGCCGCCGCCGGAGCGTCGAAGGCCGCCGCCGTCGCCGCAAGGGTCACGGCCACGCGGTCGCCGCGCGTGGCCAGGTCGATGCGCCCGCCCAGGCCCTGCGCCTGGATGTCGCCGCTCTTCAGCGCGGGCGCGGCCACGTCCGCGGCCAGGCGCATCAGCTTGCCGTCGTCCAGGCGCGCATCGCCGCGCACGGTGATCTGTCCGTATTCGGTCTGGACGCGGGCGCGGCCGTCCTCGACGATGACCACGGGCGCGCGGGAATCCGGGCGCGGCGGCTGTCCCGTGAACTCCTTCAGGACCGGGTCCAGCGCGCCCAGCGACAGCTTTCCGTCACGCCAGGCGGCGCGCACCACGGGGCGCACCAGCCGGATGCGGCTGGGCGTGACGCCCAGGCCGGCGCGGGACCACGGCAGGCCGACCGCATAGTCGACCTCGACCCGTTCCACGGTCACGTCGGGGTTGGCCGGATCGCCGATGCGGATACGGCCGACGAAGCCGTCCAGCTCTATCCGCTCCACCTCGACCTCGGCCGGAACGCCGCGCTGGTCCAGCCAGCCCACCAGCGCCTGCCGCGCCGCCGCGCGGCGGTTCAGGTAAAGGGCGGCCAGCGCCACCGCCGCGATGATCAGCACGACCAGCAAGGTCGCGCCGGCCCGCCGCGCCAGGCGCGCCGAGCGGGGCGAGGGCGGACGCCCGGGGGCGGGCTTCGGATCGGCCGGGGCGTCGGTCAAGCGATTGGCGTCAAGCGAGAGGTGAGAACTGAGACAGAATCGATGTCGCCCGAGGTCAGCACAAGATCGATATCCAGGCGTGCGAACACCATCCGGCGGGCATGCGTTGCAGCCAAGCTGGGCGACAAGAGGGCGGGAATGTCAACAAGCGCGGCGCGCACGCCCCTCATGTTCTCTAACGTGTTCTCTGAACCGTCGGCGCGAAAAGTGAAACGTTTACAGAAGATGTCGGCCCGTTAACCATTTGTAACGGACTGTCTTCCCAAACTGGTACAGGCGGGCTATAGGGCTTGCCTTCGCGTCCGGGGCCTTGGGCGCGAGCCTTCGCTGCAGTACGCTTTGGCGCCCTAGGGGCGTCGCCAACAGACGGGGAACGATGGCTCAGTTCGACCCACGCCGGCAGCACATGCGCCTTGCGCCGCACATGCTGACCGCGGTCGCCGCCATATCGGTGGCTCTGTTCGCCGGACGCGCTTATCAACCCGCCCAGGCGGAAGAGGTTTCGCCTCTGTCCGCCACCCAGATCGCCGCGCTGGAGGCCGAAGCCTTCGCCGCCGCTGGATCGCCCGCCGGCCTGACCGCCCCCGAGGCCGTTCCCGTTCAGATTCGTCGCGGCGAGACCTTCGAGCAGGCCGTGCGCCGCACCGGCGTCGCCGCCGAGGAAGCCAGCGCCGTCGCCGCCACCATCGCCAACGCCTTCGACCTGACCGAGCTTCGCGCCGGCCTTCGGTTCGAGACGGCCATCGCCAAGCCCAGGGACGGTCGGGGCGACGCCCGCCTGATCGGCCTGACCATGCGGACCGGCCCGGCCAGCCAGTTGACGGTGTCGCGCAGCTTCGACGGCGCGCTTCGCCTGCGCTCGCTGGAGGAAAAGGTCACCCACGAGACCGTCGTGCTGAAGGGCGACGTGGAGCGCTCGCTGTCGGCCAGCGCCCGCGAACTTGGCGCGACCGCCTCCATCGTGCGCGCCGCCAGCCGCCTGTTCGCCACCAAGTTCGATCTCCAGCGCGACATCCGCGCCTCGGACGAGTTCACCCTGGTGTTCGACCGCGACGTCACCGAGGCCGGCCGCACGGTCGGCGTCGGCGACCTGATGTACGCCGAACTCAAGGGCCGGACCTTCTACCGCTTCCGTCCCGCCGGCGCGAAGGAAGACCAGTTCTTCGACGAGAACGGCAAGAACCTGCGCTCGGCCATGATGCGCACGCCGCTGCAGAGCTTCCGCCGCATCAGCTCCAGCTTCGGCGTTCGCACGCACCCGATCTCGGGCTTCCGCAAGATGCACCAGGGCATCGACTTCGCGGCCGGCTCCGGCACGCCGGTGGTCGCGCCGGCGGACGGCGTGGTCGTTGAGGCCCGTCGTTGGGGCGGCTACGGCAACTGGCTGCGCATTCGCCACGCCAACGGCCTGGAAAGCGGCTACGGCCACCTCTCGCGTTATGGCTCGGGCATCCGCGCCGGCCAGCGCGTCAGCCAGGGCCAGGTTGTCGCTTACGTCGGCTCGACCGGCGCCTCGACAGGCCCGCACCTTCACTATGAAATCTGGCGCAACGGCCAGCGGATCAATCCGGCGGGCATCCGCACCCAGGAGGGCACGGAACTGACCGGCGCTGACCTGGCCGCCTTCCGCGCCGAAAAGAGCCGCATCGACCGCATCATCGCCTCGGGCGGCCAGCGCCGGCCTGCGATCCAGCAGGCGTCGGCCGCCGGCCTGCGCGCCGCCAGCGCCTGATCGTCATCCCACCAGCCTGGGGAGGCCCCGGCCCTGGTCGGGGCAGGACAGGCCGTGGACCTGCACGTCCGCCTCTCCGAACCTGAGACCCAGCAGGTCGAAGACCGGGTTCAGCAGGGCGTCCAGCGCCGGCCCGATCGGCGCCAGCAGGCCGCCCAGCGCCCGCGTCAGCCCTCCCAGATCGAGCGGCAGGTTCAGCACGCGGGGCGTCAGCTCCAGCCGTTGCAGCAGCGAGGCGATCAGACTGTCGGCCAGATGGCGGGAGGCGACGGTCTTGACCGCGCCGGCGTCGATCTCGGCGCGGTCGAACCGTAGAGCCTTGAAGCGCGTGTCCGCCGCCTCGATGTCGGCCTTGGCGTCGAGCACGACCAGGCCAAGCAGGGACAGGATCGTGGCGGGCTGCGGGTTCAGCGGGCGCTTGAAATCATCCAGGCGGCTTTCGTCCACCACGCCGACCATGGCGCGCGCCAGGCCGGGGCGCACCCCCACCTCGACCGCCTCGTTCGGCCGGCACGACAGGGCGTTCAGTCGCGCCTCCGACGCGGCGAGCTCCACCAGGATCGGCAGGTCCACCTGCGCCAGGCCGGCCAGCTTGGCCGACGTCCTAAGGCGGATGTAGAGGCGCGTCTGCGCCGTGCGGATGATCGGAGCCCCCGTCCCGGTGACGGTCAGCCAGGGCGAGCGATTGGGGCGCTCCCCGATCGCCAGGCGGGTCTTCAGATCGGCCACGCCGAGCGGCGCGTCCAGCTTCAGCGCCATCTGCCGGTCGCCGGCGCCGACCTCCAGCATGGCGGTGATCAGGTCCAGCGCCGAGACCTCCGCGTCCAGACCGGCGCGCAGTCCGTCCGGGGCCTGGGCGTCGACCCCAATCAGGCGCCCAAGGGGCACCTTGACCCCCGCCGCCGCGCCGGTGAGCTTGCCCAGCGCGCCGCCGTCCCGGCCGCCCGCCAGCGCGTCCAGGACGCCCAGCGCGGTTCCTGCGTCCACCGTGGTCCCCAGCAGGGCGTCGTAATCTCCAGCAGTCACGCCCAGGCGCGTGGCCAGGGCGTCGGTGAAGGCCAGCAGATTGACGTCCAGGTCCGCCACGGCGCGGTAGTCCATGAGGCTGAGCGACACCTGGCTGCCGGTCAGGCCGGTCAGCAGTTGGTTGGCCACGCCGCCATCCAGCCGCGCCAGGCGCGAGCCCAGGCTGAACATGGCCTTGGGGCTGTCGGAAATCGCCGCCGTCGCGTCACGGGCGACGACGACCCGGTCGCGGCCCATCAGCCACCGGCTGAAGAACAGCGGCGCGGGCGCCGTCAGCGTCACGCGGGCCGCGTTGGGTTCGCCGCCGCCCGCGTTGAAGCGGTTCTCGGCGCGCCACGGCCTTGTCGGGCGTGTAGCGGCCGATCGCGGTCTCCACCGACAGAGGACCGCGCGCGACATTGGCCTGGGCCGTGGCCTGCGCGGCGGCGGCCGCTCCGTCCAGATTTCCGGCCGCGGCCAGGGCGGCCAGGTCGGCGGCCCCCTGAAGCCGCCGCGCGTGCAGCGCCAGGCCGCCGAGGTCGATCGCCATGGCCGCGACCAGGGCGAGCAAGGCCAGGCCCGCCGCCGCCGTCACCCCGACCGCGCCGCGTCGATCCGTCAGCAGCTTCCGCGCGCGGATCACCTCACCGCTCCCCGAACCGGACGACGGCGGAACGTTCTATGACCTCCGGGGGACGGGGCAGCATCCCGCCCAGCAGCATGATCGGGTGGTCATGGATGTCGTAGGCGGCGACCACGCGCACCGTGACGCCGTCGTCCTCGACCCGCAGCGCCAGCCGCCGGGCCTCCAGGGCGCCGATATCGCCCACTGTGGCGTCGGCCTCGGCCTGGGCCAGCGCGGCGCGCTCCTGGGCGTCGAGCCCACCCAGCGCGGCCCGGGCGGCCTCCGACGCCAGGGACTGCACCGACTGGGCCAGCAGAAACCAGCCGCCATACACCACCGCCGCCAGCAGAAGCGCGATCAGGACAGGACCGATCAGGGCGAACTCGACGGCGGCGGAGCCTTGCCGCATCCGCAGCGGCGAATTCCGGACTGAAGACGATGAGGCCACGACCGCGCTCCTTCGACAGCACGGATAGGTTGTATATCGGCCAGGATTAACAGGGCGTGTGCGTTCACAGTCTGGGCGTGTGATGGGCCCGGTCTTCGCCTGTGTAGGGAAGACTCCGCGTTGTTCAACGCTTTCAGGGCCTTGGCGCGAGCAGTCGCCGCCGACAACCCGCATAGGGCGTATAATTGCGTGAAATATGAGGAGCGCGGCCTTGACGGACGCCGTGTTTTCAGGCCTCACGCGGCTTTCGTCGAGCTTTACAGGCCCCAATGACCGACGCAGTAGATCCCGTTGACGTGGCGATCGGAACCCGCATCCGCAGCCGCCGCGAAGAACTCCGTATCACCCAGGCCCAACTGGCCGCCGGCGCCGGAGTGACCTTCCAGCAGATTCAGAAGTACGAGCGCGGCGTGAACCGTGTCTCGGCCGCCCGTCTGCTGCAGATCGCGGCGGTGCTGAAGACGACCGGCGCAGCCCTGCTGGGCGAGTTGGACGGCGAGCACGGGGACGAGCTGGTCCTGGCGGCGCCGGGCGTGTCGGAGTTGCTGTCGGCCTTCCGCGGCATCGACGACGCGGACAAGCGCGACGCCCTGCTGCTGGTCGCGCGCGGCCTGCGCAACTGATCCATCGCGGCTCCGGCCGTTGAGCCCTCTTCGCCGTCGGGCGGGGAGGGCTTTGTCATGTCTGCGGCGCCGGGGATGGATGTCGAACGCTTGAAGATATAAGCATGTCTTTATATGTGTGTTCGCCACATCCCAGACAGGAGCCTTCGGCTTGGCGCGTTCGTCCTTTCTCTTCACCTCCGAAAGCGTTTCCGAGGGCCATCCTGACAAGGTCGCGGATCGCATCTCCGACACGGTCGTCGACCTGTTCCTGGCCAAGGATCCCGAGGCGCGCGTCGCCTGCGAGACCCTGACAACCACCAACCGGGTGGTCCTGGCCGGCGAAATTCGCGGCAAGGGGATCTGGGAAGACGGCGGCTGGGCGCCGGGCGTCGAGGCCGAGATCGAGGCCGCCGTGCGCGCCGCCGTCAAGGACATCGGCTATGAGCAGGACGGCTTCCACTGGCGGACGTTCGAGTTCTCCAACCACCTGCACGGCCAGTCGGTCGACATCGCCGTGGGCGTCGATTCCACGGACACCAAGGACGAGGGCGCCGGCGACCAGGGCATCATGTTCGGCTACGCCTCGAACGAGACGCCGGAACTGATGCCGGCCACCCTGGCCTACAGCCACCGTATCCTGCGTAAGCTGGCCGAGCTGCGGCACGGCGGCGACACGCGGCTGGAGCCGGACGCCAAGAGCCAGGTCACGCTGTACTACGAGGACGGCAAGCCGGTTCGCGCCGCCTCCATCGTCGTCTCGACCCAGCACGCCAAGGGCCTGACCCAGGCCCAGGTGGCCGAGGTGGTCAAGCCGGTGGTGGCCGAGGTGCTGCCCGACGGCTTCATCACCAACGAGACCGTGTGGCACATCAATCCGACCGGCATCTTCGAGATCGGCGGGCCGGACGGCGACGCGGGCCTGACGGGCCGCAAGATCATCGTCGACACCTATGGCGGCGCGGCCCCGCATGGCGGCGGCGCCTTCTCGGGCAAGGATCCGACCAAGGTGGACCGCTCGGCCGCCTACGCCGCGCGCTACCTGGCCAAGAACGTCGTGGCCGCCGGCCTGGCCGACCGCTGCACCATCCAGCTCAGCTACGCCATCGGCGTGGCCCAGCCGCAATCCGTGCACGTCGACCTGCATGGCACCGGCAAGATCGACGAGGCGGTGCTGGAGCGCGAACTGCCCCAACTGATCGGCGGGGCGACGCCGCGCGCCATCCGCGAGCATCTGAAGCTGAACAAGCCGATCTACGCCCGCACGACTTCCTATGGCCACTTCGGCCGCGAGCCGGACGCCGACGGCGGCTTCAGCTGGGAAAAGACCGATCTGGTCGAAAAGCTGCAGGCCCTGGCGTAAGCGCGATCAGGCGGCCTGGTCGATGGTCAGGCCGCGCACGCCCGTCAGATTGGCGTCGGTGAAGTCCGTCTGACGGGTCTGGGCGCCGTGCAGGGTCGCCCGACCCAGGTCCGCCCCCGCAAGGACCGCGCGGCGCAGGTCCGCGCCGGCCAGGTCCGCGCCGCGCAGATTGGCGCCCGTCAGATCGGCGGGCAGCAGCCGGTCCGCCGTGATCATCAGCGGTCCCAGTTGGGCCTCGCGCAGGTCGGAGCCCGTCAACTTGGCCCCCTCAGCCGCGCGCCCCGCAGGTCCGCGCGGCGCAGGTTGACCGATCGCAGGTCGGCGTTCTCCAGGTGCGCGCCCTGCAGTTGCACGCCCTCCATGTCCAGGCCGTAGAAGACTGCGCCCTTGGCGGACAGGGCGGTCAGGTTCAGGCCGACGATCGACTTCAGCGGCCGGAGGTCGACCCCGTCGAAGACTGAGGGCTGGCCCTGGGCGCCGCCGCTTTCGCACCAGCGGGCGTGTTCGCGCAGCATTTCGGCGGCCGGCATCTCGGAGACCGGCGCGCCGGCGCAGCGGGTGTCGGTCAGGGCGCCGTCCAGATCGGCCCCGTCGGCGCGCCACATCGTGGTCTTGGCGCCGACCAGGATGGCGTCGCGCAAGTCGGCGCCCGACAGGTCGGCGCCCGACAGGTCGGCCCCGGCCAGATCGGCGCCGCGGAAGTCGGCCTGTTTCAGATTGGCCCGGACCAGCTTGCAGTCCTTCATCACCGCGCCGGAAAAGTCGGCCTTGATGGCGATGACGCCGGACATCTTGGAACGCTGCAGATTGGCGCCGGCCAGGCAGGCGCCGCCGACCTGGGTCTGGTCGCGGGGACGCGGCTCGATGACCTTGAAGCCCAGCTTGGCGTCGGCGGCGGCGATGGTGCCCTCGCGCAGGTCGGCCTCGAACAGGTCGGCGCCGGACAGGTCCGCGCCGCGCAGGCAGGCCCCGCGCAGATCGGCGCGGCGCAGGGAGGCGTCGGCCAGGATCGCGTCCTGCATGTCGGCGCCGAAGAAGTTGGCGTTGTCCAGCTTGGCGCCGGTCAGGTCGCAGGTCTCGAGACAGGCGCCGGCGAAGTCCGCGTCGGAAAGATTGCGCCCCTTCAGGCTGAGGCCCGTCAGGTCCAGCCAGGCGAAGACGGCGCGCGCGCCGCCGGGGCGCGCCTGGAACAGACGGTCGTGCCGGGCGCAGATCACGTCCAGCTCAGCCTGGGAAAGGCGCTTCCTGACGATCGGTTCGGCGACGGCGACCATCCGATCACCTTACGGCGTCCGACTTAAGAAAGATTATCGATCCGCGCTATTCGGTCAGCAGGCCCTGGTCGCGCAGGGCGTCGGCCAGTTCGCCGGGCGCGGTCCACAGGCGGGTGTAGCCGGCCTCGCCCAGCCGCTTCAGTTCGGTGACCAGATCGGCCTTGGAAGAGGCGGCGAAACGGCCGTCGAAGCCGGCCCCGTCCTTCGACACCCGCACCATCGGCCGGCCGGTCTCCAGCCGGTGCAGGAAGCCTTCGCACAGGGCCGCGCCCTCTTCGCACATCAGGCCGGTCTCGACGGTCAGGCCGGCGGCGCGCAGCCGCTCGGTGCCGCGTCCGGCGGCGAAGGGGGAGGGGTCCAGGCAGGCGATGACGACGCGCGACACCCCGGCGTCGGCCAGGAAATGGGCGCAGGACTTGCGGCCTGACGAGCGGGCGCCGCACGGCTCCAGCGTGACATAGGCGGTCGCGCCCTTCGCCTGGTCGCCGGCGGCGGGCACGGCCTGTTCCTCGGCGTGGGGGCGCCCGCCCGGCGCCGTGGCGGCCTGGGCGACCACGCGGCCGTCCTTGACCAGGACGCAGCCGACCGCCGGATTGGGCCAGGTCTCGCCCATGCGTCCGGTCGCCAGATCGATGGCCTGGGCCATGAAGGCGCGGTCGGCGTCGCTCCAGGTCATGCGACGGCCGGCAGGTCTTCGGCGCGCGACGCATCGAGATAGCGCGCGGCGGTCGGCTTCAGCTGATCGTCCAGGTCGATCTCCAGCGGATTGCCGGTCGGGATCTCGACACCGACGATCTTGTCGTCCGGCACGGCGAACAGCAGCTTGACGATGGCGCGCAGCGAATTGCCGTGCGCGGCGATCAGCACGTCCTCGCCCGCCTTCAGGCGCGGCGCGATCTCTTCGTCCCAATAGGGCTTCACCCGGTCCAGGGTGGTCTTCAGGCTTTCGGTGTCCGGGATGGCCTTGCCGGCGTAGCGGGGGTCGGTGGTGAAGTCGAACTCGCCGCCCGGCGCCAACGGGGGCGGCGGCGTGTCATAGCTGCGCCGCCAGACCTTGACCTGGTCCTCGCCGTGCTTTTCGGCCGTCTCGGCCTTGTTCAGCCCGGTCAGCCCGCCGTAGTGGCGCTCGTTCAGGCGCCAGTCCTCGATCACGGGAACGTCCTTCAGGCCGGCGGACTGAAGCGCCAGGGCGCCGGTCCGCTTGGCGCGGGTCAGGACCGATGTGAACATCACCGCCGGCTTGAAACCCGCCTCGGCGATCAGTTCGCCGCCCCGCCGGGCCTGGGCCTCGCCCTCGGCGGTCAGGTCCACGTCGACCCAGCCGGTGAAGCGGTTTTCGAGGTTCCACTGGCTCTGGCCGTGGCGCAACAGGATCAGGCGGGGCATGGGCGTCTCCGGGAGGCGGTCCGTCGGGCGTAGGACGCCGTCACGAACCGGTCAAGTTTTCGCCGGGCGACGCGGCGACCGGAGCCATATCGTCCTCCGTGCGTTGTTGCAGCTTCACCGGGGCCGCCGCTATACCTTCGCCATGTCCGACCGCCTGTTCTTCGCGCTGGCCCTGACCGGCGTCGTCCTGATGGTCGCCCTGGCGCTGGTCTGGCCCTAAGGCCCGGTCGCCCCGCCGTTCTTTCCCAAGGATTCCCATGCTGAAGCCCCGCCAGGACCTGAAGCCGAACACGGCCGCCTATGAGACGCAGGCGCTGGTCAAGCCGACCGGCTTTCGGGAATACGACGCCCGCTGGATCCTGGAGAAGGAGATCAACCTGCTGGGCGTCCAGGCGCTGGGTCTGGGCCTGGCGACCTATGTCCACGAGATCGGCGTCAGGCCCAAGATCGTCACCGGCCACGACTTCCGGGGCTATAGCCTCAGCGTCAAGCAGGCGCTGATCCTGGGCCTGCTGGAAGGCGGCATGGAGGTGCTGGACGTGGGCCTGGCCCTGTCGCCGATGGCCTATTTCGGCCAGTTCGAACTGGACGCCCCGTGCGTGGCCATGGTCACCGCCAGCCACAACGAGAACGGCTGGACCGGCGTGAAGATGGGCGCCAATCCGCCCCTGACCTTCGGGCCGGACGAGATCGGCCGCCTGAAGGAGATCGTGCTGAACGGCCAGGGCGTGGCCCGCGACGGCGGCAAGCTGGTGCGGGTCGAGGACTTCCGCGAAAAATACATCGCCGATGTCGCCTCCAAGGTTCAGGTCAAGCGGCCGCTGAAGGTGGTCTGCGCCTGCGGCAACGGCACCGCCGGCGCCTTCGCCCCCGACGCCCTGCGGCGCATGGGCGTGGAGGTGATCGAGATGGACACCGACCTGGACTTCACCTTCCCCAAGTACAATCCCAACCCCGAGGACCACGCCATGCTGGTGCAGATGGCCCAGCGGGTGAAGGAGACGGGCGCCGACCTGGCCCTGGGCTTCGACGGCGACGGCGACCGCTGCGGCGTGGTGGACGACACGGGCGAGGAAATCTTCGCCGACAAGATCGGCCTGATGCTGGCCCGCGACCTGTCGGCCATCCATCCGAACAGCACCTTCGTCGTCCCGATGTGAAGTCGACGGGCCTGTACAAGACCGACGAGGTCCTGAAGGCCAATGGGGCGGAGACCGTCTATTGGAAGACGGGGCACAGCTACATCAAGCGCAAGACCGCCGAGATCGGCGCCCTGGCCGGGTTCGAGAAGTCGGGCCACTTCTTCATGGCCGGCGAACTGGGCCACGGCTACGACGACGGCCTGGTCGCGGCCGGCGCCGTCCTGGCCATGCTGGACCGCAATCCGGGCAAGACGCTGTCGGAGCTGAAGGCGGCCCTGCCGGACGCCTGGACCAGCCTGACCATGAGCCCGCACTGCGACGACGAGCTGAAGTACGAAGTGCTGGAGCGGATCGTGAAGGAATATTCCGACCTGGCCGAGGCCGGGGGGGAAATCCTGGGCCGCAAGATCGTCGAGGCCATCACCGTCAACGGCGTTCGGGTGCACCTGGAGGACGGATCGTGGGTGCTGGTCCGCGCCTCGTCCAACAAGCCCGAACTGGTCGTGGTGGTCGAGAGCATGCGGTCCGAGGACGACATGCGCGACCTGTTCAGGAAGGAGGTCAAGCCGCGCCTGGCCGCCTATCCCGAGATCGGCGCCTTCAACCAGGAAATCTGACGGGTCGGGCATGGCGGGGCGCCTCCGCCGTTCCGGGCGGAGTTTGGAGGGCCGGGCGGAGCGCCGGGCCTTCGCCCGGAGGTCTGTGATGTGAGTACCGTTTCGACGAAGTTCGACGCTCCGCGCGGAGGATTGACCTGCAAGCTCGGGGCGCCGAGTGGTGGCGGTCTTATCGCCTAACCCCATAAGCCTGCGGCGGGCCGGCGGCTCCTGCGAGAACCGTCCGGGTGCGGCCGAGTATCCCCCTCGACCCTCCGCCTCGCGCGTCCGGTGCGCCGGCCGGCGAGGCGGCGCGGGCCGTTCCAGACCCGCCCCCGCTTCCTCCGCTCCCGCCGCCGCAAGGTCGCAGGCCTTACGAGCCCTCCGGTGCGACGGGACGAGGAAAGCATGGCACGGTTTCCAGCTCAGGCGGGCTGGGGGGCGCGAGAATCAGGCAAGCCGTTGGAATCGTTGCGGTCGAGGCAGCGTCACTTGGAGAGTTGGCGGGTTCCGACCTCGCATTCCCGCCGTCCTCCACACCCGTCATCCTCGGGCTTGACCCGGGGATCGGAGGTTCAGCCGCAGGTGCGAAGACAGCGACGTACGGCCCGATCCACGCCCGATCCTCGGGTCAAGCCCGAGGATGATGGGAGAGGGAGGCAGGACGGGGACGGGAGAGGGCGTTCAGGTCAGTGGATGGCTTCGCCGTGCTGGGTGTAGTCCAGGCCCTCGATCTCCTGCTCTTTGGTCACGCGCAGGCCGGTGGTCAGGCGGCAGATGGTCAGCACCAGATAGGCGCCGGCGGCGCTCCAGGCGATGACGCCGAGCAGGCCCACGGCCTGCTTCCACACCGTGGCGCCCTCGGCCAGCGGATTGACGGCGGTGGTGGCGAACAGGCCGGTCAGCAGGGCGCCGACGATCCCGCCGATCCCGTGCACGCCGAAGGCGTCCAGGCTGTCGTCGTATTTCAAGGCGCGCTTCAGCCACACCGCCCCGGCGTAGCAGGCCGGGCCGGCGATCAGCCCGATGAAGAAGGCGCCCTTGGGGTCGACGAAGCCGGCGGCGGGGGTGATGGCGACCAGACCGCCGACGATGCCCGACAGCAGGCCCAGCAAGGTCGGGCGCTTGCGCTCGATCCATTCCACCACCATCCAGCCGATCGCGGCGCTGGCGGCGGCCAAGAGGGTGTTGAAGGCGGCGGCGGCGGCCAGGGCGTCGGCGGCCCCGGCGGACCCCGCGTTGAAACCGATCCAGCCGACCAGCAGCAGGCCCGTGCCGATGGCGCTGTAGGCCAGGTTGGCCGGCGCCATGTTGTCGCGCCCGAAGCCGTGCCGCGGCCCCAGCGCCAGGGCGCAGACCAGGCCCGTGACCCCGGCGTTGACGTGGACAACCGCCCCGCCGGCGAAGTCCAGCACGCCCAGCGACCCGATCCAGCCGCCGCCCCAGACCTGGTGGCAGATCGGCGCATAGACGATCAGGTGCCACAGGGCGAAGAACAGGACGCTGGCCGAGAACTTCATCCGTTCGGCGAAGGCGCCGGCGATCAGGGCCGGGGTGATGATGGCGAAGGTCATCTGGAAACTGACGAACAGCAGTTCGGGCAGGCCGGGCAGCAGGCCATGCGCCGTCCGCATCGTCACGCCGTTCAGGAAGGCCGCCTGCAGGCCGCCGACGAAGCCGTCCACGGCCGCCGGTCCGGCGCCGAACGACAGGCTGTAGCCCGCGATGAACCACAGCACGCTGACCACGGCGAAGGCGGCGGCGGACTGGGCGATGACGCTGATGATGTTCTTCTTCCTGACCATGCCGCCGTAGAACAGGGCCAGGCCCGGCAGGGTCATCATCAGGACCAGGGCGGTGGCGGTCAGGATCCAGGCCGTGGCCGCCCCGTCGATCTGGAGCGGCGCCTGGTGGGCCAGAAGGGCGTCCTGGGCCAGGGTTTGAGCCAGGGCCGGACAGGCCAGGGACGCCGCCCCGGCGGCGGTTGCGGCGGCGAGGGCGACGTGTCGTTTCATCGGCGTGAACCCTGGGGAGAGAGCGAAGGCGGTCAGGCCGAAGTCTTGAGCCGTTCCGGCTGTCTGACAATCTCCGTCAGCGGAAGAATCCGCGTGAACTGTCCCAGGGCCGTCGGCCAGTCGGCCAGCAGGCGGCGCGCCAGGGGCGAGGCGGTGACGTCCAGATGCGCGCGGATCAGGCCCTGCAGCCGCTGAGCCGCCGCCTCGTCCATGTCGGCGAAGCCGGCCAGGTCGCCGTTCAGGGCCTTGGCGGCCGCGCCGTCGGCGTCCCAGACGAACAGTTCGCCGCCGCTCATGCCCGCGGCCAGGTTCCAGCCGACCGAGCCCAGAACGACGACGCGGCCGCCGGTCATGTATTCGCAGCCGTGGGCGCCCAGGCCTTCGACCACGGCCTGGCGCCGGAGTTGCGCACCGCGAACCGCTCGCCCGCCGCCCCGGCGATGAACAGCCGGCCCGAGGTCGCGCCGTACAGGGTGGTGTTGCCGCAGATCAGCTGGTTCGGGCGCCATTCCGGCGTGCGGATGGAGATTTCGGCGCCTGACAGCCCCTTGCCGACATAGTCGTTGGCCTCGCCGGTCAGGTGCAGTTCCAGGCCCCTGGCCGCGAAGGCGCCGAAGCTCTGGCCGGCGATGCCTTCCAGCTTCAGCCGCAGCCGCCCGGTCGGTCCCTGCGGACCGAAGCGGCGAACGATGGCCGAGGAGACGGCCGCGCCGACCGTGCGCTGGGTGTTGTTCAGCGGATAGGACAGCTCCAGCGTCTGGCCGCGATCCAGGAAGCGGACCGCGTCCTTCAGCACGCGGGCGTCCAGGCTGTCCTCGATGGGCTTGCGAGCCGCCTTGTCGGCCCACTTGCCGGCCGCGCCCTCGTCGACCTGGACCAGCAGCGGGTTCAGGTCGAGGTCGTCCAGATGCGATCCGCCGCGATGGACCTGGCGCAGCAGGTCGGTGCGGCCGATGATCTCGTCCAGGGTGCGGGCGCCGATGGAGGCCAGGATCTCGCGCGTTTCCTCGGCGATGAAGGTGACCAGGTTGACGACCTTGTCGGCCGTGCCGGTGAACTTCTCGCGCAGCCGCTCGTCCTGCGAGCAGACGCCGACGGGGCAGGTGTTGGAATGGCACTGGCGCACCATCAGGCAGCCCATGGCGATCAGGGCCGTGGTGCCGATGCCGAACTCCTCGGCGCCCAGCAGGGCGGCGACGACCACGTCGCGGCCAGTGCGCAGGCCGCCGTCGGTCCGCAACGTCACCGAGCCGCGCAGATTGTTCAGCGTCAGCACCTGGTGGGCCTCGGCCAGGCCGATCTCCCACGGCAGGCCGGCGTGCTTGATCGAGGTCTGGGGCGAGGCGCCGGTGCCGCCGTTGTGGCCGGCGACCAGGATGGCGTCGGCCTTGGCCTTGGCCACGCCGGACGCGATGGCGCCGATGCCGGAGGCGGACACCAGCTTCACCGTGACCCGGGCGTCGGGATTGATCGCCTTCAGGTCGTAGATCAGCTGGGCCAGATCCTCGATCGAATAGATGTCGTGGTGCGGCGGGGGGCTGATCAGGGTGGTGCCCGGCACGGCGTGGCGCATGCGGCCGATGAATTCGGTGACCTTGAAGCCGGGCAGCTGGCCGCCCTCGCCGGGCTTGGCGCCCTGGGCGACCTTGATCTCGATCTCGCGGCACTGGTTCAGATATTCGGCCGTGACGCCGAAGCGGCCGGACGCCACCTGCTTGACCGCCGAATTGGCGTCGTCGCCGTTCGGGCGCGGGTGATAGCGCTCCGGATCCTCGCCGCCTTCGCCCGACACCGAACGGGCGCCGATGCGGTTCATGGCGATGTTCAGCGTCTCGTGCGCCTCGGGCCCCAGGGCGCCCAGCGACATGGCCTGGGTCAGGAAGCGCTTGCGGATGTCCGAGACGCTCTCGACCTGATCGATGGGAATGGCGGCGCCTTCGCGGAAGTCCAGCAGGTCGCGCAGGCTGAGGTCCGGCTGGTTGCGCACCACCTCGGAATACTGCTTGAAGCGACGGTAGTCGCCGCGGTTGCAGGCGTCCTGCAGCAGATGGATGGTCCGCGCCTCGTGGGCGTGGGCCTCGCCGCCCGAGCGGATCTTGAAGAAACCGCCCATCGACGGGACGGGCTGGGCCTCGCCCCAGGCCAGGCGGTGGCGCTTCATGGCCGCCTGTTCCAGCCCCGCCAGGCCGATGCCGGAGATGCGCGACGGGGCGCCGGGGAAGAACTCGGCCGTCAGGGCGCGCGACAGGCCCAGCACCTCGAACTCGCAGCCGCCGCGATAGGCGGAGATGACGCTGATGCCCTTCCTCGCCAGGGTCTTCAGCAGTCCGGCCTCGATCCCCTTCTTGTAATTCAGGCAGGCGTCGCGCAGCGTCAGCCCGGGATACAGGCCCCGGTCCAGGCGCTCCTGGAACAGGTCCTGGGCCAGCCAGGCGTTGACGGTGGTGGCGCCGACCCCGACCAGGACGGCGAAGCCGTGCGGATCCAGCGTCTCGGCGGTGCGCACGACGATCGAGCAATAGGTGCGCAGCCCGACCTTGGTCAGACGACCGTGAACCCCGGCGGTCGCCAGGATCATCGGCGCAGCCAGGCGCTCGGCCGAACCGTGCTGGTCGGTCAGGACGATCAGGGCCGCGCCGTCGCGGGCGGCGGCCTCGGCCTCGTCCATGATGCGGTCCAAGGCCGCGCGCAGGCCGGCGCCGGGGCGCGCGTCGTCGGCCGGCACGTCGTAGCTGCAGTCGATGACGGCGGTGGCGCCGGCGCCGACGGTGTCCAGCATCCGGTCGTACATGCCGTTGGTCAGGACCGGGCTGTCCAGCACGAAGACGTCGGTCTGGGCCTCTTCCTCGGCCAGGATGTTGCCCAGGTTCTTGAACCGGGTCTTCAGGCTCATGGCGCCCGCTTCACGCAGCGGGTCGATGGGCGGATTGGTGACCTGGCTGAAGTTCTGGCGGAAATAGTGCGACAGCGGGCGCGGCAGGGCCGACAGGACGGCGGGCGGCGCGTCGTCGCCCATCGAGCCGACCGCCTCCTTGCCGTCGCGGATCAGCGGATCCAGCGTCAGGTCCAGGTCCTCGCGGCTGAAGCCGGCGGCGATCTGGCGGCGCGTCAGGGCTTCGCCCTGGGCCGACCGAGGCTCGGGTCCGGGGCCGATGATCGGCTCCAGGTCCACCATGTTGTCCAGCCAGTCCGTATAGGGATGGGCGGCGGCCAGGGCCTCGACGGCCTCGTGCTCGTCATAGAGCCGGCCGTTCGCCATATCGACGGCGATCAGCTTGCCGGGGCCGATGTGCAGGCGGCGCTTCACCCGGCTTTCGGGAATGGGAACCAGACCGGCCTCTGAGCCCGCCATCAGCAGGCCATCCACCGTCTCGACCGCGCGCAGGGGACGCAGGCCGTTGCGGTCCTTGCCGGCCACGACCCAGCGGCCGTCGACGGCGCAGATGGCGGCCGGGCCGTCCCACGGCTCCATCACCGCATTGCAGTAGGCGTAGAAGGCGCGGTGCGCCTCGGGCATCACCACGTCGTCCTTGGCCCAGGCCTCGGGGATCAGCAGGGCCTTGGCCATCGGGGCGGGGCGGCCGGCGCGCACCAGCACCTCGAAGACGTTGTCCAGCGAGGCCGAGTCCGACCCGCCCGGCTGGACCACCGGCTTCACCTCGCCGTCGCGGTCGCCGAAGGCCTGGGCGGCCATGCGGATCTCGTGCGACTTCATCCAGTTGAGGTTGCCCTTCAGCGTGTTGATCTCGCCGTTGTGGGCCAGCATGCGGAAGGGCTGGGCCAGCCGCCATTCCGGGAAGGTGTTGGTCGAATAGCGCTGGTGGAAGACGGCGTAGGCCGAGACGAAGCGCGGGTCCTCCAGGTCGGGATACAGGTCGCCCAGCAGTTCGGCGCGACCATGCCCTTGTAGGCGATCGAGCGCGACGACAGGGTGCAGATATAGACGCCCTGCAGGTTCTCGGTCTTGACGGTCTTCTCGATGCGGCGCCGGGTCAGGAACAGTTCGCGCTCCAGCGCCTCGCCGTCCAGCGGCCGGCCGGCGTCGTCCAGCGGGGGCGCCAGCATGATCTGTTCGATCTCGGGACGGGTCGCCCCGGCCTTGGTCCCGACCACGGACAGGTCCACCGGCGTCTGGCGCCAGCCATAGATCCAGAAGCCGGCGCGCAGCGCCTCGGTCTCGACGATGGCGCGGGCGCGGTCCTGGTCGCCCAGGTCGGTGCGCGGCAGGAAGATCTGGCCGACGCAGATCGGGCCGGGGCGCACCGACTGGCCGATGGAGGCGACCTGGTCGGCGAAGAAGCCCTGCGGCAGCTCGACCATGACGCCGGCGCCGTCGCCGGACAGGCCGTCGGGATCGACCGCGCCCCGGTGGGCCACGGCCTTCAGGCTGCGGATCGCATAGTCGACCACGTCGCGGCGCGGGCTGCCGTCGATGGAGCAGACCAGGCCGACGCCGCAGGCGTCGCGCTCGGACGCGCGGTCGTAGGCGTGGCCGGCTTCCAGCCGCGCGCGGGTTTCTTCGTACTGGTTCAGCCAGGTCATGCGTTCACCCAACCCCTCCGCTCATCCCGGCAAAAGCCGGGATCCAGTGCTTTCGCAAGGCACGGGCGGCAGGGATGAAAATCGTGGATTCGATTGCTCCGCCGGAGCGCCCAAAGGTCTGGGTCCCGGCTTTCGCCGGGATGAGCGGAAATTGGATATCGCTCATGCCGCGACCCCTTCGGCGCCAGCCTTCAGGTAACGATCGATCTCGGCGGCGGCGTCCTGTCCTTCGCGCACCGCCCACACGACCAGCGAGGCCCCGCGCACCGCGTCGCCGGCGGCGAACACGCCGGGCAGGCTGGTGGCGAAGCTGACGGCGCCGACCTTGATCGTGCCGTCGTCGCGCAGCTTGAGGTCGGGCTCGTGCGCCGCGAAGGGCTCGGGCTGGAAGCCCAGGGCCTCGATGACGATGTCGGCGGGAATGTCGAAATCCGAGCCGGGGACTGGCGCGATGTTGCGCCGCTCGCCCGGCGCGGCCTCGGTCAGTGCCATGCGCTGGGCGCGCACGCCGGTCACGGCGTCGCCCTGGGACAGCAGCGCCTTGGGCGCGGCCAGCCATTCGAAGACGACGCCTTCCTCCTCGGCGTTCTGCACCTCGCGCGCCGAACCGGGCATGTTGTCCCGGTCGCGGCGATAGACGCAGGTGACGCTGCGGGCGCCCTGGCGGACGGCGGTGCGGACGCAGTCCATCGCCGTGTCGCCGCCGCCGATCACCACGACGCGCTTGTCGCGCGCCTCGTGCCAGCCGTCCTGTTCGGCGTCGCCCAGGTCGCGGCGGTTCTGGTGCGTCAGGTACTGCAGCGCCTCCACGGTCGAGTCCGGGCCCCGGCCCGGGGCCGACAGGATGCGCGGC
Source organism: Brevundimonas albigilva (assembly GCF_023503965.1). Classification (GTDB taxonomy): domain Bacteria; phylum Pseudomonadota; class Alphaproteobacteria; order Caulobacterales; family Caulobacteraceae; genus Brevundimonas; species Brevundimonas albigilva. Next base: position 2,152,068 of record NZ_CP097298.1, read on the forward strand.
TGATAGACGCCCATGGCCAGCAGCACGGCGTCGTGGCGGTCGCGCAGTTCGCTCAGGGTCACGTCCTTGCCGACCTCGCAGCCCAGGACGAATTCGACCCCGCCCTCGGCCAGGCGGTCGACGCGACGCTGGACGACGTGCTTCTCCAGCTTGAAGCCGGGGATGCCGTAGATCAGCAGGCCGCCCGCCCGGTCGTGCCGGTCATAGACGGTGACCTGATAGCCTTCGCAGCGCAGCCGGTCGGCCGCCGCCAGGCCCGCCGGGCCGGCGCCGATCACGCCGACGCTCTCGCCGCGTTCGGCCAGGGGGCGGATCGGTTCGACCCAGCCGTTCCGCCACGCCTGTTCGGCGATCCAGGCTTCGACCGAGCCGATGGTGACGGCTTCCCAGCCGGACTGGTTCAGGGTGCAGCCGCCTTCGCACAGCCGGTCCTGCGGACAGATGCGGCCGCAGATTTCAGGCATGGTCGAGGTCTGGGACGACACGCGCCAGGCCTCGCGCACCTCGTTCTCGGCCGACAGGCGCAGCCAGTCGGGGATGTTGTTCTGAAGCGGGCAGGCGTTCTGGCAGAACGGCACGCCGCAGTCGGTGCAGCGCGACGCCTGTTTCTCGGCCGTCTCGGTGGACGGGGGCAGGGTGATCTCGCCGAAACCGCGCGCGCGCAGTTCGGCGGAGGCCTTCGAGAGGCGGCGCGGCTCTACGACGAAAGTCCCGCCTGGCGTTATGGTCTTGTGTGTCACGGCGTCGCATATGCCGCAAACGAGACATTCAAGGCAAATAATATTGGCGTAACCGGCGTTATCGTCCGTAAAAAGAAATAATATTTCAAAGGCTGCGTTTGAGGCATCAAAAGATGCTGACGGGGCGGTGTGCAGCGCAACAGAGTTTTTGGTTCCCGCCTGCGACAATCTGGAACTCCCTATGGCAGCGAGCGTTGCCGTTCCTTGATCAGCAGTTTCAGGGGGCTCTCATGCCACGATGGACAACGCCAACCGGTCTGGGGGCTGGCTGACGCTGCTTCTCGGCGTCTTGCTCGCCGTGATCGGCCTGATCCTGACCGTCGGCGGAGTGCAGCTCGCGACCCTGGGCGGCTCCTGGTACTATCTGATCGCGGGCCTGGCGCTGATCGCGTCGGGCGTGCTGCTGATCCTGCGCGACGTGCGCGGGGCGTGGATCTACGGCGCGACCTTCCTGGCGACGCTGATCTGGGCCTTCTGGGAAAAGGGTCTGAACGGCTGGGCCCTGGTGCCGCGCCTGGTCGGGCCGCTGGTGCTGATGTTCCTGGTCATCGCGACCCTGCCGGCGCTGCGTCGCGGCGCGGGCCGGCTGGCGGCCGGATCGGCGGCGGGCCTGGCGGTGCTGACCCTGATCTTCGGCGTCGTGATCGCCCAGGCCAACAAGGCCCAGGTGGACCATCCGGTGCCGGGCGCGCGCGGCGCCTACAACGATCCCGCCCTGCTGAAGACGGGCGCGGACTGGCCCGCCTGGGGCGGCACCGACAGCGCCCAGCGCTACACCCCGCTGACCCAGATCAACAAGGACAACGTCGGCCGGCTTGAGCGCGCCTGGACCTTCCGCACCGGCGACCTGCCGGGCGAGCGATGGGGGGCGGAGACCACGCCGCTGAAGGTCGGCGACACCGTCTATCTGTGCTCGGCCCGCAACAAGCTGTTCGCCCTGGACGCCAATACGGGCCAGCAGAAGTGGACCTATGATCCCCAGGTCGCCGACGACCAGATCCCCTACACCGCCGCCTGCCGCGGCGTGGCCTATCACGCCCGGGCGAACGCCAATCCGGCCGAACCCTGCGCCATCAAGATCATCGAAGGCACGCTGGACGGGCGGATCATCGCCGTGGACGCCCGCACGGGCCGTCCGTGCCCGGCCTTCGGCCAGAACGGCGCCGTCAGCATCAAGGTCGGCATGGGCGATCCCTATCCGGGCATGGTGTCGATCACCTCGGCGCCCGTCATCGTGCGCGGCGTCATCGTCACGGGCCACCAGGTGCTGGACGGCCAGAAGCGGTGGAACGCCTCGGGCGTGATCCAGGGCTTCGACGTGGAGACGGGCGAGCTGCGCTTCGCCTGGGACATGATGCGGCCCGACCGCAACGGCCTGCCGCCGGAGGGCGAGACCTATACGCCGGGCACGCCCAACATGTGGACGACCGCCTCGGTCGATGAAAACCTGGGCCTGGTCTATCTGCCGATGGGCAACTCCGCGGCCGACTACTGGTCCAGTTCGCGCCGCCCGCTGGAGAAGCAGTATTCGACCTCGATCGTCGCGCTGGACGTGACGACCGGAAAGCCGCGGTGGCACTATCAGACCGTCCACAACGACGTGTGGGACTTCGACCACGGCTCGCAGGCGACGCTGATCGACTTCCCCACGGCGGCGGGCGTGGTCCCGGCGCTGCTGGTGCCGACCAAGCAGGGCGACATGTACGTCTTCAACCGCGCCAACGGCCAGTTGCTGCACCGCGTGGAGGAACGGCCCGTGCCGACGACCGGCGGGACCGAACAGGGCCAGCGCTCGCCGACCCAGCCCTTCTCGCTGTTCGCCACCCTGAGGAAGCCGAACCTGGTCGAGGCCGACATGTGGGGCATGTCCCCGATCGACCAGATGTTCTGCCGCATCAACTTCAAGAAGGCGAACTATCAAGGCTATTACACCCCGCCCTCGACCAACCACTACATCAACTATCCGGGCTATAACGGCGGCTCGGACTGGGGCGGCGTGGCGGTCGATCCGGTGCGCGGCGTGATCGTGGCCAACTACAACGACATGCCCAACTACAACCGGCTGGTGCCGCGCGCCGAGGCCAACGAGAAGGGCTGGTTCCCGCGCGACGACCCGCGCTACATCGCCCAGCAGAAGCAGGCGGCCGAACGCGGCGGCAGCCTGTCCAAGGGCGAAGGCGCCGGCGACCCGCAGATCGGCGTGCCCTACGCCATCGACGTCAACGCCGGCTGGCGCGTGAAGTGGACGGGCCTGCTGTGCAAGGGCCCCCCTATGGCGGCATCACCGCCATCGACATGCGGACCGGCCAGACCCTGTGGGACCGTCCGTTCGGCACGGCGCGCAAGAACGGCCCGTGGGGCATCCCCTCGATGCTGCCGCTGGAGATCGGCACCCCCAACAACGGCGGCGCCGTGGTGACGGCCAGCGGCCTGATCTTCATCGCCGCGGCCACCGACGACCTGATCCGCGCCATCGACATCGAGACCGGCAAGACCGTCTGGTCCGACGTCCTGCCCGCGGGCGGCCAGGCCAATCCGATGATCTATGAGCAGAACGGCCGCGAATACCTGGTCATCATGGCGGGCGGCCACCACTTCATGGAGACGCCGGAAGGCGACTATGTGATCGCCTATGCTCTGCCCGAAGGTAGAGCCTAGGCTCTCCTATGGGCCTATCGCGCTTGGCGCGGCTTGAGGCCCGGATGAGGTAGACGGCGAGGAGCCGGAGGCGGAGACGTCTCCGGCTTCCTGCTGTCACGGCCTGATCTGGCCCTGGCCGCGGACGACGTATTTATAGGTCGTCAGCTGCTCGGCGCCGACGGGGCCGCGGGCGTGCAGGCGGTTGGTCGAGATGCCGATCTCTCCGCCGAATCCGAACTCGCCGCCGTCGGCGAACTGGGTCGAGGCGTTGACCAGGACGATGGCGCTGTCGACCTGGGCGGCGAACCGCTCGGCCGCCTCGGGGTCGGCGGTGACGATGGCCTCGGTGTGGCCCGAGCCGTAGCGGGCGATGTGGTCGGTCGCGGCGTCCAGGTCGTCGACCACCCGCACGGCCAGGATCGGGGCCAGATATTCGGTGGTCCAGTCCGCCTCGGTCGCGGGCGTCATCTCGGGCACCAGGGCGCGGGCGGCCTCGTCGCCGCGCAGTTCGCAGCCGGCGGCGATCAGGTCGGCGGCCACGGCCGGCAGCAGGCTTTCGGCCGCGGCGCGATCCACCAGCAGGGTCTCGGTGGCGCCGCAGACCGAGGTGCGCCGCATCTTGGCGTTGACCGCGATGGCGCGCGCCGCGTCGGGATCGGCGGCCCGGTGCAGATAGGTGTGGTTCAGCCCCTCCAGGTGGCTGAGCACGGCGGTGCGCGCCTCGGCCTGGACGCGGGCGACCAGGCTCTTGCCGCCGCGCGGGACGATGACGTCGATGGCTCCGTCCAGACCGGCCAGCATCAGGCCCACGGCCGCCCGGTCGGGGGTGTCGACCAGCTGGACGGCGTCGGCGGGCAGGCCCGCTTCGGACAGGGCCTCGGCGACGACCCCGGCGATGGCCAGGGACGATTGCAGGCAGTCCGAACCGCAGCGCAGGATGGCGGCGTTGCCCGAACGGATGCACAGGGCGGCGGCGTCGGCGGTGACGTTGGGCCGGCTTTCGTAGATGACGCCCAGCACGCCGATGGGGGTGCGGACGCGGGCGATGTCCAGGCCGTTGGCGGGGGTCCAGCGCTCGGTCTCGACGCCCAGGGGGTCGGGCACGGCGGCGATGACGGCGACAGCCTCGACCATGCCGGCGACGCGGGCCGGCGTCAGGGTCAGACGGTCCAGCAGGGCCTCGCTCATGCCGTTGGCGCGGGCGGCCTCGACGTCGCGGGCGTTGGCGGCCAGCAGGTCGTCCTGGGCGGCGCCCAGCTTTTCGGACAGCAGGGTCAAGGCGCGGGTGCGCGCGTCGGCCGGGGCCTGGCGCAGGGCCGAGGCGGCGGCGCGGGCCCGGCGGCCCAGGTCCGTCATGGCGGTCGTCAGGTCGGTCATCGCTTGTCCAGCACCAGGTCGTCTCTGTGTATCAATGCGGCGGGGCCGCGGTGGCCGAGCAGCAACTGGATCTCGTCGCTGCGCCGTCCGCGAATGCGGAAGGCTTCGTCGGCGGGATAGGCGGCCAGGCCCACCCCGATCACGGCGCCGTCCGGGTCGGTGATCTGAACGCAGTCGCCCTTGGCGAAGTCGCCGATCACGGCGGTCACGCCCGCCGGCAGCAGGCTCTTGCCCTTGCGCAGGGCGGCCACGGCGCCGGCGTCCAGCTTCAGCTCGCCGGCGGGCGCCAGGCTGCCCGCGATCCACTGCTTGTAGGCCGCCATCGGGCTGTCGGGCGCGTCGATCAGGGTGGCGCGCGCCCCCTGGCGGATGGCGCTCAGCGGCGCGATGGTCTGGCCCGACGCGATCACCGTGGCGCAACCGGCCGAACGCGCGATCTGGGCCGCCTTCAGCTTGGTGGCCATGCCGCCGGTGCCGACCCCGGCCGAGGCGTTGGCCCCGCCCGCCATCGCCAGGATTTCCGGCGTCAACTCCTCGATCAGGGGCAGGTGCCGGGCCGACGGGTCGCGGCGCGGGTCGGCGGTGTAGAGGCCGTCGACGTCCGACAGCAGGATCAGCAGGTCCGCGTGGGTCAGCTGGGCCGCGCGGGCGGCCAGCCGGTCGTTGTCGCCGTAGCGGATTTCCTCGGTCGAGACGGTGTCGTTCTCGTTGACCATGGGAATGACGTTGTGGGCCAGCAACACCTCGATGGTGGCGCGCCCGTTCAGCCAGCGGCGGCGGCGTTCGGTGTCGTCGCGCGTCAGCAGCACCTGGCCGACCGTCAGGCCGTGCGGCTGGAACACTTCCTGCCAGGCGGCCATCAGCAGGGACTGGCCCACGGCGGCGGCGGCCTGCTTGTCGTGGACGCGCCGGCCGATGTCGCCCAGGCGGCCCCGGCCCAGGGCGACCGAACCGGAAAAGACCACGATCACCTCGCGCCCGTCGCGGCGGAAGGCCGCCAGCTCGGTCGCCAGCGCCGTCAGCCATTCGCGCGCGACCCCGCGCGAGGCCGGGTCGATCAGCAGCGACGAACCGATCTTGACGACGATGCGCCGCGCGGCGGCGAGGGCGGAGGCGGCGGTGTGATCGGGTGTTCGGGCGGCGGAGGGCGTTGCGGCGGACATCTGCGCCCTTGTAACGCGATATTGCCGACTTGTCTCATCGGCGCGGTCCGGTCACAGCAGGGGACATGATGGAAACCCTCTCTCCGATCGCCCTGGGCGCCCTGGGCAGCCTGGCGGCGGGCATGATGACGGCGCTGGGCGCCGTGCCCATGCTGTTCTTCCGGCGGCCCGGCGAACAGACCCAGCGCGTCCTGCTGGGCTTCGCCGCGGGGGTGATGCTGGCGGCCTCGTTCTTCTCGTTGGTCATCCCCGGCGTGGCGGTGCTCCAGGACGGGGGCGCCGGCAAGGGAACGGCCGCCGCCGCCATGGCCGCGGCGGTGCTGATCGGCGCGACGGTGATCGGCCTTTTGAACCGGTTCGCGCCGGTCGACATGCTGGCGATCGGTCCGGCCGGGTCGCGCGATCTGGCGCGGCGCATCTGGCTGTTCATCATCGCCATCACCCTGCACAACTTCCCCGAGGGGGCGGCCATGGGCGTCAGCTTCGGCGGCGGCGACATGAACCAGGGCCTGGCGACCGCGCTGGGCATCGGCATCCAGAACATGCCCGAGGGCCTGGCCGTGTCGGCGGCCATGGCCAGCCTGGGCTACGGCCGCTGGCCGGCCTTCGCGGCGGCCACGGCGTCGGGCCTGGTGGAGCCGATCGGGGGCCTGATCGGGGCCAGCGTCGTGGGGCTGCTGCCGGGCGCGCTGCCGTGGGGCCTGGGCCTGGCCGCCGGGGCGATGATCTATGTCGTCACCGCCGAGATCATTCCCGAGACGCGCGGGCGCGCCAAGGGCGAAGGCTCGATGATCGGCCTGATGATCGGACTGGTCGGGATGATGTTCCTGGATATCGCCCTGGGATAGCCGCCCGCGCGTCGCCGCGCGACGCAATCGGGGCTGGACGGGGCGGGGGCGCCAAGGCTAGGCCTTGGGACAAGGCGAGGGGGAAGATCGCCGATCGCCACGGAGCCCCATGAGTTCGACCCGACCCCTCAGGGCCGCGCCCTCCAGACGCGGCGTCCTGTCCGGCCTCAGCCTGATGACGATCATGGGCGTTGGAGGCCCGGCCATGTCCGCGTTCGCCCAGACCGCCCGCTCCCCTCATTCGGCCCAGCCCTCGGCCGTCGAGCGTCACGCCGCCCGGATCGAGGATCTGATCGCGCGCATGACGATCGACGAGAAGGCCGGCCAGCTGAACCTGCTGGCCGATCCGTTCCGCTGGCGGCCGCAGAACGTCAATCCACTGGACGGCCAGGGCGATCCGGGCCGGGTCACGGCGATGATCCGGGCCGGCCAGGTCGGGTCGCTGTTCAACGGCGTCGGCGCGGCCATGGGCCGGACCATCCAGCGCGTGGCGGTGGAGGAGAGCCGGCTGGGCATACCGCTGCTGTTCGCCGCCGACGTGATCCACGGGCTGAAGACGGTGTTTCCCGTGCCGCTGGCCGAGGCGGCGGCCTTCAATCCCGAACTGGCGCGGCGCACGGCCCAGGCCGCCGCGCTGGAGCTGGCGGCGTCGGGCGTGCACCAGACCTATGCGCCGATGGTCGACGTCGCCCGCGACCAGCGCTGGGGCCGGGTGGTCGAGGGCGCCGGCGAGGACGCGGGACCCTGAACAACCTTCTGGCCGCCGCGCGCGTGCGCGGCTTCCAGGGGGACGAGGGGCTGGACCATCCCGACGCCATCCTGGCCACCGCCAAGCACATGGCCGGCTATTCCGCCGCCATCGGCGGGGTGGAATACAACACCACCGACATGAGCGAGCAGACGCTGCGCGGGGTCTTCCTGCCGCCGTTCAAGGCGGCGGTGGACGCCGGCTGCCTGGCGATCATGAGCGCCTTCAACGACGTCAACGGCGTGCCGGCCTCGGCCAATCACGAGCTGCTGACCGAGATCCTTCGGGACGACTGGAACTTCCAGGGCTTCGTGCTGTCGGACTACACCTCCGAGCAGGAGCTGGTGGCCCACGGCTTCGCCGAAGACGGTCGCGACGCCACGCGCCTGGCGATCATGGCCGGGGTGGACGTCAGCATGGTCTCGGGCCTGTTCCTGCAGCACATACCGGAACTGGTGCGCTCCGGCGCCGTGCCGATGGCGCGGGTGGACCAGGCGGTGCGCCGGGTGCTGAGGACCAAGGCCGCGCTGGGCCTGTTCGACGATCCCTACCGCGGCACGGACCCGGTGCGCGAGCAGGCCATGGTGGGATCGCAGGCCCACTACGCCCTGGCGCGAGAGGCGGCGCGCGAATCCATCGTCATGCTGAAGAACGACGGCGACCTTCTGCCGCTGAGCAAGGCCGGCCAGAGGATCGCCCTGATCGGGCCGTTCGCCGACGACGTGGACAATGTGTTCGGGCCGTGGACCATCTGGGGCGACGAGAGCCGGCGGGTGGCGCTGGACGTCGGGCTGCGCGAGGCGATGGCCGATCCGTCGCTGCTGACGGTGACGCGCGGTTCGGGCGTGGAGGGGGCGCTGGACGGCGGGATCGACGCCGCCGTCGCGGCCGCGCGCGCGGCGGACGTCGTGGTCCTGGCCATCGGCGAGAGCCAGCGGATGTCGGGCGAGGCCCAGTCGCGCACCGACATCGTCGTGCCCGAGGCGCAGCAGCAGCTGGCCGAGGCGGTCGCGGCCGTCGGCAAGCCGGTGGTGGTGGTGCTGAAGAACGGCCGCGCCCTGGCGCTGAGCGGGGCGGTGCGCAACGCCCAGGCGATCCTGGTGACCTGGTTCCTGGGCAGCGAGACCGGGCGCGGGATCGCCGACATCCTGTTCGGCGACTTCGGGCCGTCAGGGCGCCTGCCGGTCAGCTTTCCCCGGCGTTCGGGCCAGCAGCCCTTCTATTACGACCGCAAGAACACCGGCCGTCCCGCCGATCCGAACCTGGAGGAGGAGGAGTACAAGGCCCGCTATCGCGAGACGCCCAACACCGCCCTCTATCCGTTCGGCCACGGCCTGACCTACGGCCGGATCGAATATGGCGCGGTCGAGCTGAGCGCGCCGGAACTGCCGCTGAACGGCACGCTGGAGGTGGCCGTGACGGTGACCAACCGCGGCGCGCGGGCGGCCGAGGAGACGGTGCAGCTGTATGTCCACGACCGGGTGGCCAGCCTGACCCAGCCGGGGCGGTTGCTGAAGGATTTCAAGGCGGTGCTGTTGCAGCCCGGCCAGTCGGCGCGCGTCGCTTTCGACCTGCGGCCGTCGCAGCTGACCTTCATCAACGCCGATCTGGAATCGGTGGTGGAGCCGGGGCTGTTCGACGTCTGGGTCGCGCCCTCGGCCCAGGGCGGACCCGTCGCCACCTTCCGCGTCACGGCCCCCGAAGGCCAGACCCCGGCGGGCGATCAGCGCTGACGAGGGGCGGAGGCGCCGGTGGCGGTCGCTAGGGAATCGAGGTCGTTCGTATCAAGAGGTCGACTGCGTCGGGCCTCATACGTCCGCCTCACTCATGGATTTGGGGGCCCCAATTTCCAATAAGCTGTTAAATCTTGTCTTTTCGAGATGCGATCCATCTGGAGAGCGCGACAACTGAATATAGATTAATCTTGTAAACAAAAAATAATATGGAAAGTCCAAGAACTATATTTAGTATTTTGCCGAACACACCGCCATCATTATGAGAAAAAATTGAAACTACCGACCACGCGACGCCCAGAATCAGCGACGATACGGCGAGTAGAAATCTAAATGCGGCGATCAACGTCCGCTCCTCTAATGGCGATCACGCCAAGCGCAAGACAAGGTCTTAGCGGAGATAATGGTTCGCGCTGATCGGCGCGCCGCCAAGGCATTGGCGAGGGACGAACGCCTCCGTTAAACCTGAGCGTGCCTATAGCAGGTCTGGCCACGCAACGGCGCAGCATATGGCACGACGTATTCAGCGGCGAACTCCCGATTTGGCAGTCCCTAGGGGAATCGAACCCCTCTTTTCAGGTTGAAAACCTGACGTCCTAACCGATAGACGAAGGGACCGCGGCCGGGGCGGCGCATTTGCCCCGGTTCGCGGTTCTCCGCAAGAGGAAATTACGCCGCGGCGGCCTCGGGCTGGTCGACCAGGGCGTCCAGCGCCGGGATCAGGTCGGCGATCAGGTCCTCGACATGCTCCAGCCCGACCGACAGCCGCACCAGGCCGTCGCCGATGCCGGCGGTGGCCCGCTGCTCCGGCGTCATGGCGGCGTGGGTCATGGTGGCCGGGTGGGCGATCAGGCTTTCGACCCCGCCCAGCGATTCCGCCAGGGTGAAGATCTCCAGGCTTTCGACCAGATCGCGCACGGCCCCGATCCCGCCGGCCAGTTCGAAGCTGAGCATGGCGCCCGGCCCGGCCTGCTGGGCGGCGACCAGGGCGTGGTTCGGGTGCGACTTCAGGCCAGGATAGCAGACCGCCTTGACCGCCGGGTGGGCGTCCAGCAGTTCGGCGATGCGGCCGGCGGTCGCCTGCTGGCGCTCGATGCGGGCGAACAGGGTGCGCACGCCGCGCAGGGTCAGATAGGCGTCGAACGGCGAGCCGGTCACGCCGGTGCAGTTGGCCCACCAGGCCAGCTGTTCGTGATCCGCCGCATCGGCCGAGACGACGGCGCCGCCCACCACGTCGGAGTGGCCGTTGATGAACTTGGTCGTCGAATGGACGACGAAGTCGGCGCCCAGCTTGATCGGGTTCTGCAGCGCCGGCGACAGGAAGGTGTTGTCGCACACCACCTTGGCCCCGGCCGCATGGGCGCGGGTGCAGATGTCGGCCACGTCGACCAGGCGCAGCAGGGGGTTGGACGGCGTTTCGACCAGGACCAGCTTGGGCTTCAGCGCCAGGGCCGCTTCCAGCGCGGCGGGGTCGCCCTGATCGACCAGCAGCAGTTCGAAATGGCCCTTCCTGGCGCGGGCGTTCAGCAGGCGACAGGTGCCGCCATAGCAATCGTGCGGCGCGATCAGCAGGTCGCCGGGCTCCAGCAGGGCCAGCGGCAGGTCGACCGCGGCCATGCCGGTGGCGGTGATGACGCAGCCGGCGCCGCCCTCCAGTTCGGCCAGGGTTTCGGCCAGGACGTCGCGGGTCGGATTGCCCGAGCGGCTGTAGTCGTACTTCCGCTTCTGCTCGAAGCCGGCGAAGGAATAGTTGGACGACAGATATACAGCGGCGGCATGACCGCGCCGTGCGCCGTGTCCGAATCCACGCCCGTGCGGGCGGCGATCGTGTGCGGGGAGGCGAAGCGGGTCATGCTTTGATGTCCTTGAAGGCGGTGCGGAGGATGTCGCCGACAAAGGCGTCCTCCTTCAGAAAGGCGTCGTGGCCGTAGAGAGAGGGCGCCTCGACGAAGCGCCACAGGGTCGGCAGGCGGGCGGCCAGCTCGCGCATGTCGTCGATCGGCACCAACCGGTCGGAGGTGAAGCCGATCAGGGTGACGGGGGTCGAGATGGCCTCGGGCGTCACGCTGTGGCGGTCGATCGAATCCGACATCGACAGCCAGCGGGCCGGGGTGGTGTGGGTGCGGTAGGCCTGGCCCCGCGCCGTCAGATAATCGCAGACCGGATAGTTGTCGCCGGCGGCGGCGGGGGCGGCGCTGTCGAAACGGTCGTCGAACTCTTCCGCGGTGCGATAGGTGGTCATGGCCAGCTCGCGGGCCAGGGCGACGCCCTCTTCCGGGCGGCCGGCGGCGACCGCGAACTGCAGGATGCGGCGCTGGATGCCGCGCCAGGCCGTCGCCTGCGGATGGGCCCGGTGGGCGGCCGAGACGACGATCAACTGGTCGGCCCGGTCGGGGAACAGCTCCGCGAAGGCCAGGGCGACCATGCCGCCGTAGGAGCAGCCGACGAAGGCGGCGACGCGCTGGACCTTCTGGTGATCCAGCAGCAGGGCCAGCAGGCGCGCCTGGTCCTGGGTGGTGATGGTGACGGGCGCGGCCGGGACGCCGGGCTCGGGCTCGGAGCCGGGGGCGAAGTCGAACGACAGGACCTGGAAGCGCGACAGGTCGATCGGGCCGCGCACCGACACGGCGCCCGACCACCAGCCCAGGCCGTTGGTCTCGGTGCGATGCACGAAGCGTCCGGCCGAAATGCCGCCCGCGACCACCACGACGGGGCGCCGGCGCGGCCGTGGACGCGGCCGACGATGCTGGACTGGTTCAGCTTTTCGCCCGAGGCCAGGCGGAAATCGGCGGGAAGGGGAACGACGACGTCGCGGGCGCCGCCCCGTTCGCGAACCGGCAGAGCGGGCGCGCGCACGGGCGTTTCGGTCGGCTGGGACCGACAGAGGGGCTCTTCGAGCAGGGATGTTTCAGCCAGGGTCATCAATCGTCTTCCGCATCGTCTCGCTCAGCAAGGCTCGATACGGTGACAGATCGTGGGGCATCGCCTCGTCGATGCTCCACTCATCTCTCGCGGCCCAGGGGACCCCGCAGGAGTTGGCACCGTTTCGGGCGGAACCCGATGGTTGCCCCGGCGTCAAAGGGCCTAATCCCTCAGCCGGTCTTGATGAGTGCTTTTAGGGATGGTGCAGGCGGCGGCTTTCGTCAAGAGAAAAATTCAACCCAATCAGCCCCGCGCCTTCGCGCCAGACTGTCCGAAACGGACCATAAACCGCTCCAGATGAAAAAATCGTGCAGAGGGGCTTGACGCCCTGCATCGACCTGCATCACCCTGAGGCAAGATTTCAACCGGATCCCGCCCTGTGCTCCAGCGCTCGATCATCGCCGAAACCCTCGCCGTCGCCGGCCTCGCCGCGACGCGCTTCGGCATGATTATCGGCACCGGTATGACCACCACCACCATGCCCTCGCGGGCGGGACGAGTTTAGCGCGCCGAAATCCGGCCCCGCAGAACCCGAACCCCGCCCGGTCCGCCTGGCGGGGTTTTTCTTTTCACCCCACGCCCTTCACCGAAAAATCCGAGAAACCCCGATGTCCGCCTCCCTCGCCCTGGTCGAAAATCCCGACGCGCCCAAGCCCAAACCCGCCGTGCAGGCCGCGCCCGAAGTCGTGGTGCTGAAGTTCGGCAGTTCCATCCTTCGCAGCCCGGACGACGCGCCGCTGGTGGCCTCGGCCTGCTACGGCCACGTCCGGGCGGGCCGCAAGGTGGTGGCGGTGGTGTCCGCCTTCGCCGGGGCGACCGACCGCCTGCTGGCCGAGGCCGGGCGCTGGGCCTGCCCCATTCCAACGCCCTGCTGCCGGGCTATGTCGCCCTGGGCGAGGAGAAGTCGGCCGCGCTGACGGCGGTGGCCTGCGACCGGGTGGGCCTGGACGCCTGCGCCCTGTCGGTGCGCGAACTGGGCATCGTGGCGGAGGGCGAGCCCGAGCACGCGCGGCCGTGCGGGCTTCGGGCCGATCACCTGAAACAGGCGCTGGACCGGCACGAGGTGGTGGTGGTCCCCGGCTTCGGCGCGGTGCGCCCCGATGGCCGGGTCGCCCTGCTGGGGCGGGGCGGATCGGACCTGACGGCGGTGTTCCTGGCGGCGGAGCTGGGGCTGAACCGGGTGCGGCTGGTCAAGGACGTGGACGGCCTCTACGACCACGATCCCAACGACAACACCGCCCCGGCCCTGCGCTATCGCCGGGCGTCGTGGGATGTCGCGCGCAAGCTGGGCGGCGCCCTGGTTCAGCACGACGCCATCGACCTGGGCGAACAACGCGGCGTGGAGATCGAGGTGGCGGCCTTGGACCGCGCCGACGGCACGGTGATCGGTCAGAAGTCGGCCCCGCCCGGACCGGCCCCGGCCCTGCCGCCGCTGAAGGTGGCGGTCGCGGGCTGCGGCGTGGTCGGCGGCGGCGTCCTGGGCCGGCTGCTGAACGACCCCCGGTACGACGTGGTCGGCGTGCTGGTGCGCAACCCGGACAAGCCCCGCGACGTGCCCTGTCCGCCCGATCTGTTCACCGCCGACGCCGACGTCCTGTTGTCAAGAAAACCTGACATCGTGCTGGAGGCCCTGTCGGAGGGCGAGGCCGGCCACGCCCTGATCCGCAAGGCCCTGGAGGCCGGCTGCGACGTGGCCAGCGCCAACAAGCAGGCGGTCAGCCGCGATCCGGCCGGGCTGCAGGCCCTGGCCTATCAGAAGGGGCGGCGGGTGTTCTGGTCGGCCTCGGTCGGCGGCGGCTCGCCGATGATCGAGACGGTGCGCGCGGCCCGCGCCGCCGGCGAGGTGGCCGGCTTCGAGGCGGTGCTGAACGGCACGGTCAACTTCATGCTGGAGCGGCTGGTCGACGGCGCCGCCTTCGCCGAGGCCCTGGCCGACGCCCGCGCCGCCGGCTTCGCCGAGGAGGACCCGTCCGCCGACCTGGAGGGGCTGGACGCCGCCGCCAAGGTGCGCCTGCTGGCCTATGAGGCGTTCGGCGTCTCGCCCGACGCCGATGCCGTTCCGCGCGACCATCTGTCGGACCAGACGGAGGCCGCGCCGGGCGTGCGCCAGATCGGCGCCTGCCGCCGCGACGGCGCGGCGCTGGAGCCGTCGGTGCGGCTGACGGCCGACCACGGCGATCCGCTGTTCTCCAGCCTGAGCGGCGAGGGCAATGCGCTGAAGGTCTGGAACGCCGACGGACGGGTATGGCGCTGCCGCGGCCGGGGCGCCGGACGCTGGGCCACCACCGAGAGCATCATGGCGGACCTGGCCGAGATCGTGCGCGCGCGCCGCGCCGACGCCGGGCTAAACTAGCGTATGGCCGTCTTCACCCCCGTCACCCTCGATCAGGCGCAAACCTGGCTGGCCGGCTACGAACTGGGCCGGGCGGTCGAACTGGCGCCCATCGCCGAGGGGGTGGAGAACACCAACTACCGGCTGGAGACCGATCGCGGCCGCTTCGTCCTGACCCTGTTTGAGGGGCGCACGGACGAGGCGTCGCTGCCCTTCTGCCTGGGGCTGACGGCGCATCTGGCCGATCGGGGCTTTCCCGCACCGCGGCCGGTGGCGGATCGGTCCGGGGCTGGCTGGGGCGGCTGAACGGGCGCGCGGCCGCGGTGATCGAATGGAAGACCGGCGCCTGGCTGCGCCAGCCGTCGCCGGCCGACCAAGCCGCCGCCGGCGCCGTCCTGGCCCGCCTGCACCAGGCGGCCGAGGGCTATGCGGGCCGCAGGAGCAATCCGGTGGGGCCGCCGGCCTGGCGCCGCCTGGCCGACCGCTGCGCCGTCGGCGCCTCGGGCGAGGACCGGCTGCTGCTGGACCGGGTGGAAGGCGCCCTGGCGCGGCTGGGCGATCCGTTCGCCGACGACCTGCCGACCGGCGCGATCCATGCCGACTATTTTCCCGACAACGTCCTGTTCGAGGACGGCGCCGTGTCGGGCGTTATCGACTTCTATTTCGGCTGCACCGGCGCCCTGGCCTATGACCTGGCCATCGCCCTGTCGGCCTGGGGGTTCGATGCGGACGGGCGGGCGACGCCGGACGCCCTGGCCGCCTTCCAGCGCGGCTACGAGGCCGTGCGGCCGCTGAGCGAGGCCGAACGCCAGGCCCTGCCGCGGCTGGGCGAGGCGGCGGCGCTGCGCTTCACCCTGACGCGGCTGCACGACCGCATCTTCCACGACCCGTCCAACCTGGTGACGCCCAAGGATCCGGCCGTCTTCCTGAACCGGCTCGACCACTGGCGCGCCCGGGAGGCGGCCTAGAAGCGGCGCGTGAAGTCAGGCCGTGCGGATCACCCCGCCCGAGGCCGCGACCGGCCACGGCGTCAGCCGTCCCCCCGCGCACGGTCCGCCCCGGCATTCGCCGGTCAGGGGTTCGAACACCGCCCCGTGCCATCCGCACAGGATCAGGGCGGCGTCGGGCGTCAGATAGCGGTCCAGCTCTATCGCCAGGGGAAAGCCCGCGTGGGGGCAGCGGTCGATCCAGCCGGCGACCTGGCCGTCCTTTCGCACCACGAAGCCGTGGAAGAAGGCCTCGCCGATCTGCAGCACGAAGCCGCGCGAGCCCGGATCGGCGATGTCGTCCTCGGCGCACAGGGCCACGCCCGGCGGGGTCTTCCAGACGCGCGGGCGCTCGGCGGGCGCGGCGGGCGCATCCGTCAAATCCGTTCGGCCTTCAGCGGACGCGACAGCAGGGCCTCGATGGCGCCGTCGACCGTCGTCTCTCCGGCCAGCAGGGCGGCGGTGATCTCGGCGATGGGCATCTCCACGCCCAGGCGCGCGGCCAGGTCGCGGACGGCCGGCGCGCTCTCATAGCCCTCGGCCACCGACCGCTTGCCGGCCAGGGCCTGTTCGACGCTCTGCCCCTGGCCCAGGGCCAGGCCCAGGCTCATGTTGCGCGATTGCGGGCTGGAGCAGGTCAGGACCAGATCGCCCAGGCCGCACAGGCCCGCCACCGTCTCGGCCTCGCCGCCCAGGGCCACCGCCAGGCGCGTCATCTCGGCGAAGCCGCGCGTGATGACCGCCGCATGGGCGCTGCGGCCCAGTTGGCGGCCCTCCACGATCCCGCAGGCGATGGCCAGGACGTTCTTCAACGCGCCGCCCGCCTCGGCGCCGATCAGGTCGGTCGCCAGATAGGGCCGGAAGGCCGGCGCCGACAGGGTGTTCAACAGCGCCTCGCCCAGGGCGCCGTCGGCGCAGGCCAGGGTGACGGCGGAGGGCAGGCCGCGCGCCACCTCGGCGGCGAAGCTGGGCCCGGACAGGACGGCGGCGGTCGCCTCGGGCAGGGTCTCGGACAGCACGTCGGTCATCAGCTTCAGGGAGCCGCGCTCGATTCCCTTGGAGCAGAGGACGATCGGAACCTCGGGTCGCGCATGGGGCGCGAAGGCCGCCAGGGTGGCGCGCATGTGCTGGGCCGGCGGCACGGCCAGGATCAGGTCGCAACCCGCCAGCTCGGCCATGTCGGACGTGGCGCGGATGGCGGGATCCAGTTCCACCCCGGGCAGGAAGGCCTCGTTGACGCGCCGCGCGGCGATGCTGTCGATCACCTCGGCCTCGCGCGCCTGAAGCGTCACCGCCAGCCCCGCCCGCGCGCAGACCTGGGCCAGGGCCGTGCCCCAGGCGCCCGCGCCGATCACACCCGCCGTGCGGAATTCCATGGGCCCTCCCAAGCCTTTGTTGACGGTCAAGCCTTTGCGCCCTTGCGCCCGGTTCGGTGCGAAGGATCGGACAAGGCGCGCGCTTCGTCCAGCGGCCATCGCGGCCGGGCGACGACGTCGATGTCGCTGGTCAGCCCCAGCGCCAGCCGCTCGGCCCCGGCCAGGGCGATCATGGCGGCGTTGTCCGTGCAATAGGCCATCGGCGGCGCCAGGAAGTCGAAGCCGTGTCGCGTCGCCGTCGCCTCCAGCGTGCGCCGGATCGTCTTGTTGGCGGCCACCCCGCCCGCGACCACGAACAGCCGATGGTCGTGGGTTTCGGCATAGGCCTGCATCGCCCGTTCGGACCGTTCCGACAGCTGCCGGGCGATGGCGGCCTGGACGGCGTCGGCCAGGTCGGCCTTGTCCTGCTCCGTCTCGCAGGTCTGGGCGACGCGGAAGGCGGCGGTCTTCAGGCCTGAGAAGGAGAAGTCGCAGTCCTTGCGGCCCAGCAGGGCGCGGGGCAGGTCGATCGTCGAGCCGTCGCCCGTTTGCGCCAGCCGCTCCAGCGCCGGCCCGCCCGGATAGCCCAGGCCCAGGGCCTTGGCGATCTTGTCGAAGGCCTCTCCGGCGGCGTCGTCGATGGTGGCGCCGATGCGCCTCATGTCGCCCACGCCGCGCACCTCCAGGATCTGGCAGTGCCCGCCCGAGACCAGCAGCAGCAGGAAGGGATAGGCGACCTCGGCTCCCAGCCGGGCGGAAACCGCATGGCCTTCCAGATGGTTCACCGCGACCAGCGGCAGGCCGCGGGCCAGGCTGACCGCCTTGCCGTAGCCCAGGCCGACCATGACCCCGCCGACCAGGCCCGGCCCCGCCGTCGCCGCCACCCCGTCCAGGTCTGCATGGTCCAGTCCCGCCTGCGCCATCGCGCGGCGGGCGACGCCGTCGATCATCTCCACATGGCTGCGCGCGGCGATCTCGGGCACCACGCCGCCATAGGCCGCATGGTCGTCGATCTGGCTGTGCACGATCGAGGACAGCACCTCGGCCCGGCCGCCCCGCGCCGACGGATGCAGCCGCACCACCGAGGCGGCGGTCTCGTCGCAGCTGGTCTCCAGGCCCAGCACCGTCAGGGGGCGGACATCCCGTCCGGTTGCCGCTGCGGCGTCGCTGCTATAGTCGGCGGACATCTCCATCGGGTCGAGGTAGCGACCCGGCGACCGGCGCGCAACGATCATGACCCTTCCCCTCCGCATCGGCACCCGCCGCTCCAAGCTGGCGCTGGCCCAGTCCGGCATGATGCAGCGCGCCATCGCCGCCGCCCTGGGCGTGCCCGACGACGAGGTCGAGACCGCCGTGCCCCTGGTCGAGATCGTCACCACCGGCGACCGCATCCAGGACCGCCGACTGCTGGAGCTGGGCGGCAAGGCGCTGTTCACCAAGGAGATCGAGGAGGCGCTGCTGGACGGGCGCGTCGACATCGCCGTCCACTCGATGAAGGACGTTCCCGCCGAACAGCCCGACGGCCTGTGCATCGCCGCCATCCCCGAGCGCGAGGACGCCCGCGACGCCTTCGTCAGCCGCGACGTCGCCGCCTTCCAGGACCTGCCGATGGGCGCGCGCCTGGGCACCGCCAGCCTGCGCCGTCAGGCCCAGGCCCTGGCGCTGCGCCCCGACCTGAAAATCGAGATGCTGCGCGGCAATATCGACACGCGCCTGCGCCGCGCGGCGGAGGGCGACTTCGACGCCATCCTTCTCGCGGTTTCGGGCATGCGGCGGCTGGGCGTGGATGCGGCCATTCGCCAGACCCTGTCGCCCGACGCCTTCCTGCCGGCGCCGGGGCAGGGGGCGCTGGCCATCCAGACCCGCGTCGCCGACGTCGACGCCGCGTGGGCGGCCGCCCTGAACCACGCCCCCTCCGCCCTCGCCGTCGCCGCCGAGCGGGGCGCCATGACCGCGCTGGAGGGCAGCTGCCGCACCGCCGTGGGCGCCCATGCGCGCCTGGCCGACGGCGTGCTGCATCTGACCGCCGAGATGCTGAGCCCGGACGGTTCCGCCCGCTGGCGGCGCGTCGGCCAGATCGCGGCGGGCGAAGACCTGGCGTCGGCCGAGGCCCTGGCCGCCGCCCGCGAACTGGGCCTGCGGCTGGGCGCCGAGATACACGCGGCCGCCGGCGACCAGGAAGTCGATCCGGCGACCCTGCCCGGATGACGTCGCGGGCGCCGCGCGTCTGGATCACCCGCGCCGAGCCCGGCGCCGCCCGCACCGCCGCGCGCCTCCTGGCCCTGGGGATGGAGCCGGTGGTCCGTCCCCTGTTGGCGATCCAGACCCTGTCGCCCGAGCTGCCGGACCTGGACGCCTTCGCGGCCCTGGCCTTCACCAGCGTCAACGGCGTGGCCGCCTTCGCCGGCCTCAGCGCGCGCCGCGACCGGCCGGTCTTCGCCGTGGGCGACGCCACCGCCCAGGCCGCCCGCGACGCCGGCTTCGCGCGGGTGGACTCGGCCGACGGCGACCTGGCGGCCCTGGCCCGGCGCATCGCCGCGGGTGCGGCCGGTCCCGTCCTGGCCGCGGTGGCGGAAACGCCGGTCGGCGACCTGGCCGCCGCCGTGCGCCGGGCCGGGGGCGGGGCCACAGTCGGGGTCGGGGTCCAGGCCGTGGCGGTCTATCGCGCCCGGTCGACGGGGCGGCGCCGCCCGACCTCTTCGACGCGGTCCTGGTCCATTCCCCCCGCGCCGGACGGGCGCTGGCGAACGCGGGCGGGGCGGTGTTCGCCACCGCCGTGATCGCCGCCATCTCCCCGGCCGCCGCCGCGCCCCTGCAAGCCTTGGGGCTCTCGCCTGCCGTGGCCCCCGCCCCGCGCGAAGACGCCCTGCTCGATGTCTTGCAGGCGGCGCTTGGCAAGCGCGATCCACGCGTATAAAGAGCCCCTCTCGCGCGGGCTCGCCCGCCGCACCGGGCCGCTTTAGCTCAGCCGGTAGAGCACCTCATTCGTAATGAGGGGGTCGCGTGTTCGAGTCACGCAAGCGGCACCACCACTCCCACATGGCGACGTTTCTGACGCGCGCGGGCGGGCGTTAAGGTCTTGCTAACCATTTTGTCCGGATCGCGGCGGTAACGTCATGGATTCGCGACGTTTTTTGAACGCAGTCGGGAACTATCCACAGGGGTGTGGTTAACCGAGTCGTAATGACGGCCGCAGAAGCGGCGCTCCCTTCCAGCAGAGATCCTGATGTTCATCGCCATCGCCCGTCCGGCGGTGGAGCCCCAAGGCCCCGACGCCGTCGCCGTCCCCGGCTCTCCCGCCATCGCCGAACTGTCGCCGCGCGCTTTGCATGCGCGCCTTCTGGAAAACGCCGCCCTGCGCCGAATGCGAGGCGTCGAGCGCCGGCGCGAGCGGCGCTTCGACGACGCCGACTACTGGCTGCACGCGGCGCCGGCGGCCGTCAGGAAGGCCTGCGCCCTGCGCGAGGCGCGCAGCTTCGCCCCGCTGCCGTAGGCGTCAGCGCAGTTCCGGCAACCGGCGCCGCAGCGACTCCCGCAACCGGTTCAGACGGTCGCCCGAGGTGCGCGGGCGCTCGCGCCGCCGCGCCGGATAGCCCTGGCCCCAGCGCGCATGGACCGCCTGCAGCAGGGCGGGATGGCGGTCGTACTGATGCACGATCGGGCTGCGCGTGCCGTCGGGATTGACGATGCGGCCGTCGACGAGGCCCAGGCCGTCCGCGGGGGTCAGGCCCAGGGTGGCGACCCGGCCGTAGTTCGGCACGACGTCCATCTCCATCAGCCCCAGATGGGCGGCCAGGTTGCAGGCGGCCTGGTCGGCCCCGAACGCGCCGCCGATCTCCGAGCGGGGGTCGCGGCCAAGGTCAGGACCAGCCGGCAGAACCGCATCATCGCCTCGCGCGGCCCCATGACGGTGCCGACGCACAGGCAGGGCGCCGCGGCCAGCTGACGCGCGACGTCCGCCCCGGCCAGGGCGGTCAGGTACTTCATGTTGAAGGCATGCCGGCCCAGGGGCTGATCCGCCTCGACGAAGACCTGAAGGCGCGTCGGCGACGGCTCGAACGGCGGGGCCTGGAAGACGACGTCGCGCACATCGGTGATCAGCACCCCGCGCACGCCGGGCCGCTGGGACAGGAAATGATCGAAGGCGGCGAACCGCTGCATGACCGGATGGGGGGACCAGCCGTCCACGCACGGCGGCGCGACGGCCTCGACGCCGGCCTCTTCCAGCAGGGCCCGGACATCGTCGCGCGGATCGACGACCAGGGCCGCCGGGCCCGAGAAGACGCTGCGCAGGGAGCGGACGAACGGCGCGATGTCGGCCGCGTCATAGCCGGTCGCATAGCCCAGGACGAGGTCGCCCTGGACCGACAGGTCCGGCGCGCCCGTGGGACGTCTCAGCGCCTGGGCCAGCCAGCCCAGATAGGCCGATCTGGCGCCGACGCCGCTCACCGGACGGCGGGCGCCATCAGTTCGGCGAAGCGGTCGAACAGATACAGGCTGTCCGTCGGCCCCGGAGAGGCCTCCGGGTGGTGCTGGACGCTGAAGATCGGCTTGTCCTTGACGGCGATGCCGCAGTTGGTGCCGTCGAACAGGCTGACGTGGGTTTCGGTCACGGCGTCGGGCAGGCTGTCGCGGTCCACGGTGAAGCCGTGGTTCATCGACACGATCTCGACCTTGCCGGTGGTCAGGTCCTTGACCGGATGGTTGGCGCCGTGGTGGCCCTGATCCATCTTCACCGTCCGGGCGCCCAGGGCCAGGGCCAGCATCTGGTGGCCCAGGCAGATGCCCATCAGGGGCTTGCCGCTGGCGACCAGCTTCCTGATCTCGGGCACGGCGTATTCGCCGGTCGCGGCCGGATCGCCGGGGCCGTTCGACAGGACCACGCCGTCGGGATTGCGGGCCAGCACCTCTTCGGCCGTGGTCGTGGCGGGCACTACGGTGACCTTGGCGCCGGTGGAGGCCAGGGCGCGCAGGATGTTGCGCTTCACGCCGTAGTCGATGACCACCACGCTCTTGCCGCCGGCGACGGTCGGATAGCCTTCCGGCCAGTCCCACACGCCCTCGTTCCATTCGAAGGCCTGGAGGGTGGAGGCGGGCTTGGCCAGGTCCAGGCCGACCAGGCCGGTCCAGTCGCGCGCCTGGGCGACCAGGGCGTCCAGGTCGAACTGCCCGTTCGGATCATGGGCGATGACGGCGTGGGGCGCGCCCTTGTCGCGGATCAGTTTCGTCAGGGCGCGGGTGTCGACGCCGGCCAGGCCGACCACGCCGCGCCGCTTCATCCAGGCGTCGAAACCAGCGTCTGCGCGCCAGTTGGCCGGATCGGTCGGGACGTCGCGGAAGATCGCGCCGCGCGCCGAGGTGTCCGAACCCCCGCCCATCTGTTCGACGTCCTCGACGTTCGCGCCGACATTGCCGACGTGCGGGAAGGTGAAGGCCAGGATCTGGCTCATGTAGGAGGGATCGGTCAGGATTTCCTGATAGCCGGTCATGGCGGTGTTGAAGACCACCTCGCCCAGCGCCGAGCCGGTCGCGCCGACGCCGAGACCCTGAAACACGGTTCCATCGGCGAGCACGAGGACGCCTGTCGCGCCCGGAAGGATCTTCGTCGTCATGGGCGCGCTCCTACACCGAATCCGGGCCCAAAATCAGGCGAACGGCAAACGGCCGGGTCGTTATAGACCCGACGCCCCCGGGTCAATGCATCGGCGGGCGGCGTCAGCCCTGGTGCAGGACGGTCGAGCCGGCCTCGACGACCAGGGTCTGGCGCGTGCTCAGGGCGCCGCCGCGCTCCGAAACCCGGTCCAGCACCTTGAAGCGCGTCGTCCAGCGGTCGGGCGCCACCTCGCACACGACATAGCCGCGCTGGTTGTTGGTGAACGTCAGCTGCGGGTTGGCGGCGGTGAAGCGGTCGTAGTCCGCCCGTCGGTCGGCGCCGTCGCCGCCCGAGCTGATGGAGGTGGAGACGAACTCCACCGCCGTCGCCGGCCCCTGGGGATCGCGGCCGTCGACCCACAGGCCGCCGGCGTAGTTCTGATGCTCGTCGCCGGTCAGGACCACGACATTGTCGATCCGCCGCTCCTTCAGGTGACGCAGCAGGCGCGCGCGGGGCACGCGATAGCCGGCCCAGCTGTCCGGGTTGACGCCGAAGCCGCCCGAGGTGTCGCGGTTCAGGTCCATCACCATGACCTGCTGGGCCAGCGCCTTCCAGCGCGCCCGCGACCGGTCCAGGTTCGTCAGCAGCCAGGCCTCCTGCGCCTCTCCCAGGATCTGGGCGGCCGGGGCGTCCAGGCCTTCGCAATGGGCGTTGTAGCGGTCGTCGCACGGCTGGTCCGAGCGGAACTGGCGCGTGTCCAGGAAGGTCACGTCCAGCAGGGTCCCGTACTGGGCGCGGCGGTACAGCTGCATGGCCGAGCCGCGCGGGAAGGCGGACTTCCGCATCGGCATGAATTCGTAGAAGGCCTGCATGGCGGCGGCGCGGCGCAGCAGGAAGACCTCGGGCGGGACGCCGTCCTGGTCGATGTCGCCGACCCAGTTGTTGTCCACCTCGTGGTCGTCATAGGTGCAGAACCAGGCGGCCGAGCCGCGCGAGGCCTGCAGGTCCGTGTCCATCAGATATTGGGCGTAGCGGCGGCGGTAGTCGTCCAGGCTGTAGATCTCGCCGCCGGCGTGCACGCGCGTCGCGTCGCGGGGTCCCTGCCAGCTTTGGGCGAGGGGATTGCCCCGGCCTTCGTAGATGAAGTCGCCGTAGCAGAAGATGAAGTCCAGGTCCTCTGCGGCCAGGTGGCGGTGGGCGGTGTAGTAGCCCGCCTCGTAGTTCTGGCAGCCGGCGACGCCGAAACGCGCCGAGGCCAGGTCGGCGCCGGCGGCCGGCGCGGTCTTGGCCACGCCGACGCCGCTCCGTTCGGTCCCGCACAGGAAGCGGTAGAAGTAGGGGCGGGCGGGCTCCAGCCCCTCGACCTCGACATGGACGGAATGGCCCAGTTCGGGCCGGGCGATCGCCTCGCCCGAGCGGACCACGGTCCCGAAGCCGCGGTCGGCCGCGACCTCCCACTTCACCGCCACCGGCGCGGCCGGCATGCCCGAACCATAGGCCAGCGGGTCCGGCGCCAGCCGCGTCCAGATGACGAAGCCGTCGGGCAGGGGATCGCCGGCGGTGACGCCCAACCGGAACGGATTGGTCTCGAACACCGCCTGGGCCAGGGCGGGGCCGGTCGGCGACAGCGCCAGGCCGCCGCCGAAGGCGCCCAGGATCGAACGGCGGGAAAGGTTCAGGCGCATGGCGGGCTCCGACTAGGGTGACGCCGCCCTAGCGCCGGATCATGACACGGGTGTTGCGGTCCGCCGCGCCCGGAGCCGCAGCCGCATCGGCTCGCGGCTTCGCAGGGTGATCTGGTGGACCGGCCGGGGCTCGTCGCGGACGACCGGCTCGACCTGCGCCACGCGCAGGATGGCGGCCAGGGCGATCATCGCCTCCTGCATCGCGAAGGCGGCGCCGATGCAGACGCGCGGCCCGGCGCTGAAGGGAATGTAGGCGTAGCGGTCGATGGCCTTGCGGTTCTCGGGCAGGAAGCGTTCGGGCCGGAAGGCGTCGGGGTCGTCCCACAGCAGCCGGTGCCTCTGCAGGATCCACGGCGAGATGATGACGGTGGCGCCGGCGCCGATCCGCTGGCCGCCGATCTCGTCCTCGGCCAGGGCCTTGCGGGCCATGGTCGGCGCGGGCGGGAACAGGCGCATCGTCTCCTCCAGCACCGCGCGGGTCCACGGCAGGCCCTCGGCCCATTTCGGATCGGACACGTCGAAGGCGTCCGCCTCGGCCTGGAGGCGCGCCAGATGTTCAGGCTGGCGCGACAGCAGGTGCAACGTCCAGCCCAGGGCGCGCGCCGTCGTCTCGTGGCCCGCCAGGATGAAGGTCAGGATGTTGGCGGCGACCTCCTCGTCCGACAGGCCCGCCCCTTGCGAACCGGGGCCGCCGGTCTCGTCGCGCGCCAGCAGCAGGGCGCTGAGCAGGTCGTCGGGGGCGGGGGCGCCGGTCTCGATCCGGGCGCGACGCGCCTCGACCAGGCGGGTGACGCGCTGCTCGAAGAAGCGGGCCGAGCGGACGCTGGCCAGGCGACCCAGGCGGGGCGCCCAGTCCGGCGCGCCCAGCACGTCCAGCGGATCGATCCGCGCGCCATTGGCCAGGAACTGGTTCAGCGCCCGCTCGAACCCCTTGGCCTCGCCGCCCAGCTCGTCAGAGAACATGGTCGCCGACAGGATGTCGAAGGTCAGGCCCGACATTTCGGAATCGACGTCCAGCACCCGCCCGCGCGCCGACAGGGACCAGCCGGCCACGCGCGCGGCGCAGACCTCGGCCATGCGCGCGTTCAGGGTCGCCATCCTGGCGGGGGTGAACAGGGGCGCCAGGATGCGGCGGGCGCGGCGCCAGGTCTCGCCCTCGGTCAGCAGCAGGCCCTCGGCCAGCATCGGCCCCAGCACCCGGCGCTGCAGGTCGCCCTTGACGTAGTTGGCCGCGTTCTCGGTCAGGACGTGGCGCACGCCGGCGGGGTGGCTGACCACCAAGATCTCGCCGAAGGCGCTGTTCCCATGCAGTTGCGGCTCGTCGAAATGCCGTTCGGACCACATGCGGATCGGATCGCGCCAGCTGATCCACAGGAAGGGCAGCAGCGCCAGGGGCTTGCCCGCCCGCCGGGGCGGGATGGCGGGTCGGAAGACGGTGTCGGCGGTCGCGTCCATTCTGGCGATCCTGTTCGAAGGCGCCGGTTCAGGCCGACGCGTCGTTCCTGAAACGGTCGATCTGATGCATCCGTTCATGCAGGATGGTCACGATGCCCACAGCCCCGTCCGAAAGTCGGCGCCAGTAGATGTAGTGCCGCTCATGGCGGGTGTAGAAGCCGTCGACGCCGAACTCCGCCGGAACCGCGCGTCCGATCCGATGTCCAGCCGCGATGTCCTCGAACGCGGCGAAGAGGTCGTGGATATAGCGGTCCGCCTGGGCCTCGCCCCAGGCGTCACGGGTGTAGGCGTGAATTTCTCTGAGGCGGCGCTCGGCCGTCGCCGAAACGCGAAAGCCGGCCATCCGCTAGGCGCGCCCACTGCCGGCGATGACGGCTTGCGCGTCCAGGGTACGATAGTCGGCGTCGGGCGCGTCGAACGCGCGGGTCAGTTCGGCCCTGAGGCGTTCGAACCGCTCACGTTCCACCCGTTCGTGGTCACGACGGATCAGGTCGCGCACATATTCGCTGACGTTCTCGTAAGCGCCGTCCTGGCCCACGTTCGCCGAGACGAACTCGCTCAACGGGCCGCTGATGCGGACGTTCAGAGTTTGAGACTTGGACATGAGGCGCCTCCTGTCCTCAATATGAGGATTATCGAGGACGCGGCAAGTTCAGCCCTGCGCTTCGATCCAGCCGGGCATCCAGCCTTCATGCCATTCGCGCAGGTGCGTGACGGGGATGCTGAACAGTTCGCCCTTGTCGCCCCTGGAGGCGAAGGCGTCCCCGCCCGCGCGGCCGACGACCGAGGCGTGGAGGCCCGCCGCCTGAGCCTGGGCGATCAGGGCGTCGGGATCGGACACGGCGACCAGGTAGCGGGCCTGGTCCTCGCCGAACAGGAAGATGTGGGCGTGGGTCGCGCTGGAGGCGTCAAGCGTCACGCCGACGTCCGACGCCAGGACCAGGTCGGCCGCGGCGCCGATCAGGCCGCCGTCGGACAGGTCGTGCACAACGGTCAGGTCGCCGGCCTCGATCAGGCCGCGCACGAAGTCGCCGGTCTTCTTTTCCAGCTTCAGGTCGACGGGCGGCGGGGCGCCGTCCTCGCGGCCCAGGACCTCGCGCAGATAGATGGAGGCGCCCAGTTCGCCGTGCGTCTGGCCGATCAGGACCAGCGCATCGCCTTCGGCCATGGTCGAAAAGCCGGTGACCACGTCGTAGTTGGGCAAGAGGCCCACCGCGCCGACGGTCGGGGTCGGCGGAATGGCGACGCCGTTGGTCTCGTTGTAGAGCGACACATTGCCCGACACGACGGGGAAGGACAGTTCGCGGCAGGCCTCGGCCATGCCGTCGATGGCGCGCACGATCTGGCCCATGATCTCGGGCCGCTGCGGATTGCCGAAGTTCAGATTGTCGGTGATGGCGATGGGGCGGCTGCCCACGGCGGTCAGGTTGCGCCAGGCCTCGGCCACCGCCTGCTTGCCGCCCTCGTAGGGGTCGTTCTGGACGTAGCGCGGGGTGCAGTCCGAGGTGACGGCCAGGCCCTTGTCCGTGCCGTGGACGCGCACCACGCCGGCGTCGGCGCCGGTGGCCGAATCCTGCAGGGTGTCGGCCATGACGTGGCGGTCGTACTGCTCCCAGATCCAGCGCTTGGAGGCCATGTCGGGGCAGGCGACGACCTTCATCACCGCATCGGCCCAGTTCTCGGGCGCGGGGATGTCGGAATGGTTCAGCTTCGGTTGCAGCTCGGGCTGGACCCAGGGACGGTCATAGAGCGGCGCGTCGTCGAACAGCGGCGCCAGCGGCACGTCGCAGACGGTCTCGCCGTGATGCTTCAGCACCAGACGGCCGGTGTCGGTGGTCATGCCGATGACGGCGGCGTCCAGACCCCATTTCTGGAAGATGCGGTGGCCGTCTTCCTCGCGGCCGGGCTTCAGGACGGCCAGCATCCGCTCCTGCGACTCGGACAGCATCATCTCATAGGCGGTCATGCCCTCCTCGCGCTGGGGCACGGCGTCCATGTTCAGTTCGATGCCGACGCCGCCCTTGCCGGCCATCTCCACCGAGGAGGAGGTCAGGCCCGCCGCGCCCATGTCCTGGATCGCGGCGACGGCGCCCGAGGCCATCAGCTCCAGCGTCGCCTCGATCAGCAACTTCTCGGCGAAAGGGTCGCCGACCTGCACGGTCGGGCGCTTCGATTCCGACTCGTCGTCGAACTCGGCCGAGGACATGGTCGCGCCGTGGATGCCGTCGCGGCCGGTCTTCGATCCGAAATAGACCACCGACAGGCCCGCCGAGGGCGCGGCCGAGTAGAAGATGCTGTCGGCCCGGGCCAGGCCCACGCACATGGCGTTGACCAGGATGTTGCCGTTGTAGCCGGCGTGGAAGTTGGTCTCGCCCGCCACGGTCGGCACGCCGACGCAGTTGCCGTAGCCGCCGATGCCCGAGACGACGCCCTTGACCAGACGTTTGGTCTTCTCGTGGCCGACGTCGCCGAAGCGCAGCGCGTTCAGCAGGGCCACCGGCCGCGCGCCCATGGTGAAGACGTCGCGCATGATGCCGCCCACGCCGGTCGCCGCGCCCTGATAGGGCTCGATGAAGCTGGGGTGGTTGTGGCTCTCCATCTTGAAGATGCAGGCGTCGCCGTCGTCGATGTCGATGACGCCCGCGTTCTCGCCCGGCCCGCAGATGACGCGCTCGCCGGTGGTCGGGAACTTGCCCAGGTGGATCTTGGACGACTTGTAGGAGCAGTGCTCGGACCACATGACCGAGAAGACGCCCAGTTCGACCTGGTTGGGCTCGCGCCCCAGCCGGTCCAGGACGACCTGGTATTCGTTCGGGGCCAGGCCGTATTCGGCGGCCAGTTCGGCCATCGATTTTTCGGGGGACTTCTGCGGAGCGCTCATGGGCGGGGCTTCTAGCCGCAGATCGGCCGAATGTCAGCCTCGCGCGTGCAGGGGCGGAACATCCGGCGGGCCGAGCGATTGATTCCGGCGAAAGGAACCCGCCATGACCCAGCCCGAGATCGAACCGAACCCCCTGACGCCTTCTCCTGAGACGCCGCAGCCCGAGCCCAGCGCGCCGGGCGTTCCGGCCGACACCCCGACGGAAATACCTCCGGGAAGCCCCGCCGAGTTCCCCGAAACCAACCCGCCCGGCGGCGGAGCCGAGATCGCGGCCGACGACGCGGGCGCCTCGGCGCTGGCCGAGACGGCTCAGAAGGAGGCCGGCCGATGACCCGCAGCCCCAACGGCGTCGCGCCCACGCCGGCCGACGGCCAGCAGATGGATCGTTCCGACGATCCGGAGATCAGCGCCGCCCTGGACGAGATCGCGCCTGACATGGCGATGGACAGCCGTCGTCAGCATCTGACCGGCTCGGCGACGGGCGTCGGCAGCGTGGGCTTCGAGGAGACGGGCGCCTTCGATGTCGGCGACGGAGAGACGCCGGACGGGTCGGACGAACCCTAAACCGCCCGTTCGACGCCCGGCTTCAGCCGGAAGGCCAACAGGACGCCGCCGACCAGCAACAGCACGGCGCCGGCCAGGGCGGTGAAGGCGACCGCCGGCTTTTCCCCCTGTTCGGCGACGAAGGCGCCCAGCAGGCCCCACGCCGTCGGCAGGGGATAGGCCAGGGTCCGCAGCGCCGCGGCGACCGCCAGCGCCCCCGCCGTCGTCGCGACGATCGCCAGTATGGCCCAGCCGCTGGGCGCCAGCACGTCCGGCAGCGCCTGGAAGGCGGTCAGGGTCGTGATCAGGTTCAGCGGCGCGGCCACCGTCAGCCAGCCGGCCAGCGCCGCCAGCGGCCACAGAACCAGCAGGCGGTCGCGTTCGAACCGGCCCAGACCTCGCGCCAGGGGCGCCACGGCCAGCAGCGGAACCACCAGGGCGATCAGGCTGGCAAAGATCACCGCGACGCTGGCCGCCTTCAGGTTCAGGGCCGCGACCACGATCCACAGTCCGATGCCGAAGAAGGCCACCGCCGACGGCCAGCCCAGGCGGCGGATCATGTCGCTCTCGCCGGTCTGCGGCAGGGCCTGGCGCACGGCGTAGGCCAGGACGCCCAGGTAGATCAGGCCCCAGATCGAAAAGGCGTAGCCGGCGACGCGCAGGGTGGAGTTTCCGTCGGCGGCGAATTCGGCCTGGCTCAGGCCCAGGCCCGCGAGGTTCTGCACCAGCGGGACCACGACGGCGAAAACGGCGGCGGCCAACACCACCAGGCGGCGGGTGCGCTGGGCGGGCGTGGGGCGGATGATCGAGGACATGAGCGGCTCCGGTCCGGCGCGTCGTCACGCCTGGCTTGGCAATACGCGCGGACGGCGCGCTTGGTTCACGTCCTGGCGCTCCGACGGATTCCGGCGAGGCGCGGCCGGTGCTAGGATCGGGTCGATCCTCGGTTCGGAGCCGCCGTGAAACCCTTCTACGCCCGCCTTGCGATGGCGGCCCTGGCGGCCGTAGCGGGTCCGCCCGCCGCCGGCGTCAGCCAGGCCCAGGACGGCCCCGCGCCGGTTGCGCCAAGCCCCGACGCCGCGGCGCTGCAACTGGCCTGGGCGCGCGTGCGCGCCGCCCTGACGCCGGCGCAGCAGGCCCTGGAGGTACGCCGTTTCCTGGAGGTCGTGCGCGCGCGCGGGCCGGGCCGCACGCTGGAGGTGGACATGCGCGATCGGGCCTCGGGCCGCGCCGTCCCGCTGGACGATCCGTCGATCCTGCAACGGCCGCAGGCCTATCAGGCGACCGTGGTGCTAGACGGCCGCTTCTACGAGTTTCAGCCCCTGTCGCGCGCCAGCCTGGAGCCGCTGGTGACGCGCTGACGGAACCGGCGCGGGCCCGACCGGTTGTCCCTGCATCATCACAGGAGACACGCCATGGCCGACGCCCCCAAGGAAACCCCGACCTTCCAGACCGACGAGGTCAAGGCCAACCTGGCCATCGAGGCCGGCCAAGGCGTGGGCGCGCGCGAACTGGCCGCCCAGCGCGATCCCGGCGGCGTCAACACCGCCGACGAGGACGAGGAACTGGAAAACGGCGTCGCGGTCCAGGCCGGCGACAAGGACCAGTTGGACGAGAACGTCAGCGTCCAGGGGCTGGACAACGCGGGCTAGCGCAGCTCGAAATTCACCGAGAAGCTGATCATCCGCCCCGCGAGGTCGGCGCCGCTGGCGGCGGCCTCGTCGGTCAGCGCCACCCTCGCCCTTGGCAACGCCCGCTCCACGGCGCGGCCGAGATTGTAGCCGCGGGGCACCTCGCTCTCGGTCTGGCAGTCGCTCAGCGACCCGTCGTCTTTCGTCAGACAGGTCAGCACCACATAGCCCTGGTTGGGCATTCGGCCCCCCACCGGCGCGGGGAAGCTGGGGCGCGGCGCGGCGCGCCACTGGATGAAGGCGGGCAGGCCGTCCTGGCCGTTGCCGTCCACCTCATCCACCCCCGCCATGCGGGGATCGACCAGGGGGCGGCCGCAGGCGTTCAACGTCTGCTCGATGGCGGTGCTCGACGGCTCGATGTCCATGACGTAGCGGGTGCGCCTGCCCCCTTCTTGTTCCGGGGGACAATGATCTGGAGTTCGCCGCCGGCCGCCAGATCCCGGGCGACCTGGGCCGGAATCCGGCTGAAGGCGACGGATTGACTCGTTCCGACGCTCCAGACGCTGGTCTTGGACTCGCCGCCCTCGCCGACCTGAAACGCCAACTCCCGTTTGACGCCGCGAACCTCGGGCAAACCTTGGACAATGAGGTCGTACACCCCGTCCTGGCACCGCGAGACCAGGTGAAGGCCATTGGTGAAGCTGATCGTGGCGACGACGGTCTTCGCCTCCGGCAGGCGCGTCAGCACCCAGTCGCTGGCGTCATCCTGGCTCCAGGCGGCCGTCGGGGTCGCCATGGCGAGAGCGAGAAGCAGAGGGAGGATCGGGCGTGACATCACCTCATTCACCCCAACGTCAGATTGTCGTCAAGCCGCCGCGTAGATGCTCCGGAACAGGGTCGCGCCGTCGGCGGAGCCCAGTTCGGCCTCGAAGGCGCGGTCGGGGTGGGGCATCATGCCCAGCACGTTGCCGCGCGCGTTCTGGAGGCCCGCGATGTCGTTGACCGAGCCGTTGGGATTGTCGACGTAGCGGAACACGACCTGTCCCTCGCCCTCGATCCGCGCCAGCGTCTCGGCGTCGGCGAAGAAGTTCCCGTCGCCGTTGCCTTGCGTCATGATCACCTCGCGCTGGCCCTGATAGCCGGCGGTGAAGCGGGTCTGGCCGTTGGCGACCGTCAGGCTGACGGGCTTGCAGACATATTTCAGGCCGGCGTTGCGCAGCAGGGCGCCCGGCAGCATCCCCGCCTCGCACAGGATCTGGAAGCCGTTGCAGATGCCCACGACCGCCACGCCGTCGTCGGCGGCCTTCTTCACCGCCTGCATCACCGGCGACTGGGCCGCCATGGCGCCGCAGCGCAGATAGTCGCCGTAGGAAAAGCCGCCGGGAATGACGATCAGGTCGAGACCCGCGGGCAGTTCCGTCTCGGCGTGCCAGACCATCTTGACCGGTTCGCCGGTGGAGCGTTCGACGGCGACCTTGCAGTCGCGATCGCAGTTGGATCCGGGGAAGACGATGACGGCGGCGCTCATGGCGCGGGCCTCTAGCACCGTTTTCGGCGAATGTCAGGCCGTCGCCGCGCGGCGTCCGGTCAGCCAGGCGACGACGAAGATCGCAAAGCCGCCCAGGGACAGGCCGACGCCCACCCAGGCCGTGGAGGTCCAGCCGTATCCCGCCGCGATGGCCATGCCGCCCAGCAACGGGCCGATGGCGTTGGCGGTGTTGAAGGCCGAGTGGTTCAACGCCGCCGCCAGGGTCTGGGCGTCGCCGGCCACGTCCATCAGCCGGGTCTGCAGCACCGAGCCCAGCCCGCCGCCGCCGCCGATCAGCAACACCACCGCCAGCACGGCCCACAGGTTGGACGCGGCGAAGGGATAAAGGGCGAGGGCCGCCGCGCTCCAGAGCAGCAGGCCGCCGGCGGCCTTGAAGCCGACGTGGTCCGCCGCCCAGGCGCCCAGAAGGTTTCCCGCGAACATGCCGACGCCGAACACGGCGAACACCCACGGCATCACCTCCGGCCCCACGCCGGTCACGGCTTGCAGGGTCGAGGCCAGATAGGCGTAGACGGCGAACATCCCGCCGAAACCCACGGCGCCGACGCCCAGCGTCAGCCACACCTGCCCGCGCTTCAGCGCCCCCAGCTCGCGCAGGGGACTGGCGTCCGGGTGGGCCGGATCCCGCGGCGCGAACAGGGCCACCAGCGCCATGGTCACGATCGCCAGGGCCGCGACGATGGCGAAGGTCCAGCGCCAGCCGTGGGCGTGGCTGATGACGTTCACCACGGGGACGCCCAGCACCGTGCCGACCGTCAGGCCCATCAGGATGGTGGAGACCGCGCGGGTGCGGAAATGCAGCGGCACGACCGAGGCCGCGACCAGGGCGGCGACCCCGAAATAGGCCCCATGCGGCAGGCCGCTGAGGAAGCGGAACACCAGCATCCAGCCGTAGGTCGGGGCCAGGGCGCTGAGGCCGTTGCCGATGGCGAACAGCGCCATGAAGACGATCAGCAGCACCCACCGCGGCAGCCGCGCGCCCAGCACGGCCAGGATGGGCGCGCCCACCACCACTCCGGCGGCGTAGGCGCTGATGACGTGGCCGGCGGTGGGGGCGTCGACGCCCAGGCCGGCGGCGAAGTCGGGCAGCACGCTCATGGCCGCGAACTCGGTCACGCCGATGGCGAACCCTCCCATGCCCAGGGCGATCAGGACCAGGGCCACCTGTCCGACCGACAGCGGCTGGGACGTCAGGGCGTCGGAATCGACGACGGCGCCGCTTGCGGCCATGGGAAATCCGTGGGGAGGAGGGGAGGGATGTTGCGCTGCAACATAGGCCCTCGCCCCGCTCGATCAACCGCTTCAGCTGCGGTTTTCGTAGGTCGCCGTCAGCGGAGGCCTTGGCCAGGGTGTGGAAGTGCAGGTTGAAGCCGAACACGGCGCCGGAATCGTCGGCGGTGACGTCCAGCGCCTCCACGTCCACGGCGAAGACGGTGAAGATATAGCGGTGCGGGCCGTGGCCGGGCGGCGGGGCGGCCCCGCCGAAGCCGGGCTGGCCGTAGTCGGTCCGGCCCTGAACCGCCGCCGTCGGCAGGTCGCCGCCGGGAGAGCCGGCGCCGGTCGCCAGTTCGGTCACGTCGGCGGGGATGTTGGCGACCGTCCAGTGCCAGAAGCCGGACCCGGTCGGGGCGTCTGGATCATAGCAGGTGACGGCGTAGCTCTTGGTCCCCTCCGGCGCGCCGGACCAGGCCAGGTGCGGCGAGGTGTTTCCCTTGGCGTGGACCTGCGCATCGGGCAGGACGCCGCCGTCGGTGATGTCCCTTGAGGTCAGGGTGAAGGTCATCGGCGTCTCTCCTTTTCGTGATTCTGAAGCCTAACGAGCGGGGTCGCCGCGACGTTGCGCGGCCATCCGTCACCCGCTGCGCATCGGATACGGTCAAGCCGAGCCCGGAGGGCGCGGCAAGGGCCCGCGCGCCTGCACGGGCGCGCTTTATTTCGAACGCGGTCGCGCCGGGACGGGATCATCCCGGCTTGTGAAGCAGGCGCGCGGCCTGTCCGGCTTCGGCCAGCAGGCGAACCGCCTGGACATCGAAGGACACGAAGGTCTCGCCGCCCAGCCATCGACCCTCA
Organism: Brevundimonas albigilva; assembly: GCF_023503965.1. Lineage (GTDB taxonomy): Bacteria > Pseudomonadota > Alphaproteobacteria > Caulobacterales > Caulobacteraceae > Brevundimonas > Brevundimonas albigilva. The sequence continues at coordinate 2,186,319 of NZ_CP097298.1, forward strand.
TGGGCTATGACGCCATCGGCGAAATCGCCCCCGGCCTCAAGCACCGCCAGGCCGGCCTCCACAGCGGGACGGTCGGTCGCCACGTTGCGCAAATCGACGATCCGGCGGATCGCGCCTGCGATGTCGTCGCGCGACGCCCGATACCCGCGCGCCATCACCCAGGCGAACTCGCACAGGGACAGGACGCTGACGGCGACGACATCGGCCGATTCCAGAACTTCGAGCGCCAGCTGTTGCTGAGCTTCGTCGTCGCCCGTCACCGCCCGCAGCAGGACATTGGTGTCGAGGGCGATCCTCACGTGCGCCCGGCGTCCGCCCCGGCCTCGGCGGTCAGCGCGGCGATCTGCTCGATCGTCAGGCGGGCGCCGTTCGTCCGCCCCTTCATGAAATCGGCGAGTTCCCGCCAGGAGCCCTGAGGCTGATCGGCGCTGAGTTCGGCCCGTCCATCCGGCAACAGGTCGAGCCGCACCTTCTGGCCCGGCTGAACGCCGAGATGCTGCAGCACCTCCTTGCGGAAGGTCACCTGGCCCCGACTGGTCACGGTCAGCGTCGTCATGGCGACAATGTAATGCAAAACTGCATTACGCGCAATCGAGGCGCGTCAGGCCGTCTCGATGCGGTAGCCCTCGATCACCGTGTTGGCGAGCAGCTGTTCGCACATCTTCCTGGCCTCGGCCTGCGGGTCCTCGACGCCGGCCAGGTCGAATTCGATCAGCTTGCCGACGCGGGCGTTGGAGACGCCGGTCCAGCCCAGGCCCTGCAGCGCGCCCTCGACGGCCTTGCCCTGGACGTCCAGCACGCCGGGCTTGAGGAAGACGTGAACCTTCACCTTGCTTGAAGCGGTTGGGGCCATCAGTGCAGCCCCCTGGATGACCGTCGGCATGCCCTTCATGATGCCCAGGCGGCGCGCGACCTCGGTATAGCTTTCGATGACGTTGCCCAGGTCGCGGCGGAAGCGGTCCTTGTCCAGCTTCTCGCCGGTGGCGGCGTCCCACAGGCGGCAGCTGTCGGGGCTGATCTCATCGGCCAGGATCACGCGGCTGAAGTCGTTTTCCCAGATGCGGCCGAACTCGATCTTGAAGTCGACCAGGGTGATGCCGACGGCGCCGAACATGCCCGACAGATAGTCGTTCACCCGCACCGTCATGGCCAGGATGTCGTCCAGCTCCTGGGTCGAGGCCCAGTTGAAGGCCGTGATGTGCTCTTCGGTGACCATCGGGTCGTTGAGCTCGTCCTTCTTGAGGTAGAATTCGATGATCGAGCGGGGGGCGGTGCCCTCCTCGATCCCCAGCCGCTGGCTCATCGAGCCGGCGACGATGTTGCGGCACACCACCTCCAGCGGGATGATCTCGACCTCGCGGATCAGCTGCTCGCGCAGATTCAGCCGCTTGATGAAGTGGTTGGTCACGCCGATGCCGTTCAGGCGCGACATGATGAATTCGCTGATCTGGTTGTTGATGACGCCCTTGCCTTCCAGGGTCGCCTTCTTCTGCGCGTTGAACGCGGTGGCGTCGTCCTTGAAGTACTGGATCAGGGTGCCGGGCTCGGGTCCCTCGTACAGGATCTTGGCCTTGCCCTCGTAGAGCTTCTTGCGCTTGGTGTTCATCTCAGGTCCGCCTGCGCTCGCCAGAAACAAAAATCGCGCGACCCAGAGCGGATGGGAAAACCCGGTCTCGGCGGCGCGTTTCGGAATCGGTCGGGCTGGTAATCTCGGTTCGGCGTCTCCTTAGCCGAAGCGGGCACGCGATACAAATCAAGGCGAGAGCGACGACCGGACATCGCGCCTCACCCTGCGCAAGTCAGGTTGCGTTCAGGCGGAAGGGGGCTATAGACGGGCGCTTGCTCCGGCGGGATCGGGGCGTACGGAGCTTGCTGAGCGAAATGACGACCTTCGACGATCGGGAACAGGCCTTCGAAGCCAAGTTCGCCCTCGATCAGGAGCAGGAATTCCGCGCCACCGCCCGGCGCAACAAGATGCTGGGCCTGTGGGCCGCCGAGAAGATGGGCCTGTCGACCGACAGCGCCGACCAATACGCCGCCGCCGTGGTCCGCGCCGACATGGAGCAGCCGGGCGACGAAGACGTCTTCCGCAAGGTCGCCGGCGACTTCAAGGCCTCGGGCCTGACCGTTTCCGAAGGCGAGCTGCGTTCCAAGATGGACGAGTTCGCCTCGATCGCCCGCGACCAGATCCGCGCCGGCGAATGACCGTTCGGCCCCAGGGCCGACGCTGAATGTCGAAAGGGCCGCACCCGGGGGAAAGTGCGGCCCTTTCTTTTTCCGGGGACGTTGGGGGATGTCTCGCCCGGGGTACTGTGCGTCTCGCGCCCCTGAAGAACACCGCTTCGCGCGATTGGTTCACCGACCAGGGGAAAAATTTTCGGGGCGGCTCAATCCTCGAACACCACCGTCTTGGCGCCATGCAGAAGCACCCGGTCCTCCAGGTGCCGGCGGACCGCGCGGGCCAGGACGCGCCGCTCGATGTCGCGGCCCCGGCGGATCAGGTCCTGGGGCGTGTCGCGGTGGCTGATCCGCTCCACGTCCTGTTCGATGATGGGGCCTTCGTCCAGGTCGGCGGTGACGTAGTGGGCGGTCGCGCCGATGACCTTCACCCCGCGCGCATGGGCCTGGTGATAGGGGCGCGCGCCCTTGAAGCCGGGCAGGAAGGAATGATGGATGTTGATGCAGCGTCCGGCCAGCCGCCCCGCCAGGTCGTCGGACAGCACCTGCATGTAGCGGGCCAGCACCACCAGTTCGGTTCCGGTCGCCTCGATCAGGCGCAGCAGTTCCGCCTCCTGCGCGGCCTTGGCGGCGGCGTCGCCGGAATCCCTCAGCGGCAGGTGATGGAAGGGCAGGTCGCCCAGATCGACATGGCCGATCAGATCGCGCGGGTGGTTGGAGACGATCGCCGTCACTGTCATCGGCAGTTCGTCGATGCGCCACCGATACAGAAGGTCGGCCAGGCAGTGATCGAACTTGGACGTCAGGATCATGACCCGCCGCGGTTCGGGCCCGCGCAGGGTCCAGTCCATCTCGAACCGCTCGGCCAGCGGCGCGAAGGCCTGGCGCACCGCCTCGATCGCGTCGCCGTCGGCCGGCTCGAACACCACGCGCATGAAGAAGGTCCCGCTGACGGCGTCGCCGAACTGCTGGGCGTCGGAGATGTTGGCGTCGCGCTGCATCAGAAAGCCCGAGACCGCGGCGACGATGCCGTGGCGGTCGGGGCAGGACAGGGTCAGGATCATCGGGCCGGCGCGCTGGAGGGAATGAACCGTTCCAGTATGGCCCAGCTTCGCGCCTTTTCCGACAAGGATCTTGCGTGGGCGGGGCTGGACGACGGCAGGTCGACCAGCATCGGCCCGTCCGCCCCGGCCAGGATGCGTCGCCCCAGGCGCGCGGCCAGGCCGCCATTGAAGGCCACGGCCTGGAGGCGTGGCAGGCCGGCGACCAGGCCCCTGAGGTCGGCCGCCTCCGGCGAGCGGATGGCCGCGTCCAGGCTGCCCGATCGTTCGGCCGAGGCGATCACGTCCCACAGGCCCACGCCCCGCGCCCGCAGCCGCATCAGCCGGCCCTCGTAGGGCAGGGCGGCCAGGTCCTCGCCCAACACCCCGCCGATCAGGGGCCAGAAGGCGTTGCGCGGATGGGCGTAATACTGCGCCGCCTTCAGCGAGGCGTCGCCGGGCAGGCTGCCCAGGACCAGCAGGCGGGTGTCCGCATCGACGACGGGATCGAAGCCGATGCGACGCGTATCGGTCACGCCTGACCGACACCCGGTCGAACACCACGTCGACGTTCTTGGTGTGGTAGCCCAGGTCGAACAGGGCTTCCAGGTCGGCGTCGGGCAGGGTGACGCGGGCGTCGGCCTTGAGGAAGTCGATGAAGCGGCCCTCGCCGCGCCAGACCTTCATGGCGTTCTCCTGCACCGCCGCATAGGCGTCCTCGCGGCTGATCCCGGCCTGGGTCAGGGCCAGCATGACGCGCTGGGAGAAGACCAGCCCGCCCAGGCGATCCAGATTCTTCTGCATGTTCTCGGGGTACACGTTCAGCCGCTCGATCACCCCCGCCAGGCGGTGCAGGGCGAAGTCCAGGTGGATGGTGGCGTCCGGGCCGATGCCGCGCTCGACCGACGAATGGCTGATGTCCCGCTCGTGCCACAGGGCGACGTTCTCCATCGCCGGCGTCACGGCCGAGCGGACCAGGCGCGCCAGGCCGGTCAGGTTCTCGGTCAGGATGGGGTTGCGCTTGTGCGGCATGGCCGACGAGCCTTCTGGCCCTTGTCGAAGAACTCCTCGGCTTCCAGCACCTCGGTGCGCTGCAGGTGGCGGATTTCCACGGCCAGTCGCTCGACCGAGGAGGCGACGACGCCAAGCGCGGCGAAATAGGCGGCGTGGCGGTCGCGCGGGATCACCTGGGTCGAGACCGGCTCGACCTGCAGGCCCATCTGGTCGGCGACATATTGTTCGACCGCCGGATCGACGTTGGCGAAGGTGCCGACGGCGCCCGAGATGGCGCAGGTGGCGATCTCCTCCCGGGCCGCGACCAGGCGGCGCTTGGCGCGCTGGAACTCGGCGTGATAGCCGGCCAGCTTCAGGCCGAAGGTCACCGGCTCGGCGTGGATGCCGTGGCTGCGGCCGACGGTGACGGTGTACTTGTGCTCCTTGGCGCGGGTCTCCAGCGCCTTCAGCACCCGGTCGACCCCGTCCAGCAGCAGGTCGGTGGAGCGCGCCAGCTGGACCGCGAAACAGGTGTCCAGCACGTCCGAGGACGTCATCCCCTGGTGCAGGAAGCGGGCCTCGTCGCCGACGATCTCGGACACGTGGGTCAAGAAGGCGATGACGTCGTGCTTGGTGGTGCGCTCGATCTCGTCGATGCGGTCGGCGTCGAAGGTCGCGTCCTTGCCCTTGGCCCAGATGGCGTCGGCCGACTCCTTGGGGATGACCCCCAGTTCGGCCATCTTGGTCGCGGCGTGGGCCTCGATCTCGAACCAGATCTTGTATTTGGTCTCTTGCGACCAGATGGCGACGGCGTCGGGGCGGGAGTAGCGCGTGATCATGGGCGCCCGTAAAGGCTTCGCGGGCCGCCGTGTCAAGGAAGCGCAAGGACAGGAGACGACGTCATGGACCTGATCATCGGTCCCAGAACCTATTCGACCTGGTCGCTGCGCGGCTGGCTGGTGATGAAGGCGACCGGCGCGGCGTTCGCCGTCGTGGACGCCCGCTACGACACGCCCGAGCGGAAGGCGGCGCTGACCGCCCTGTCGCCGTCCGGCTTCGTGCCGGCCCTGCGAGTGGACGGAGAGGTGATCTGGGACACCCTGGCCATCGCCGAATGGGCGGCCGAGCGCTATCCCGAAGCGGGCCTCTGGCCAGCCGATGCGACGGCGCGGGCCCTGGCCCGGTCCGTCACGGCGGAGATGCATTCGGGCTTTCAGGCGCTTCGGACCCTGTGCGGCACGGGACCCGATCATCCGATGGTCGGCGACGCGCGGGCCGAGACGCCGTCCGATCCGGCGCTGGACCGGGACCTGGCGCGCATCGTCGGGCTGGTTCGCCAGATGCGGGGCCGGTTCGGCCAGGGCGGTCCGTGGCTGTTCGGCGCGCGCACCATCGCCGACATCTTCTATACGCCGGTCGCCGCCCGGGTGCGCCATTTCCAGATCGACCTGGACGCGCACGGGGACGACGGGACGGCGCAGACCTATATGGCGGCGCTGCTGGCCCACCCGGACTTCCGGCGCTGGGAAGTCGAGGCCCTGAGTTAACCGCGGGCGAACCATGGCGGCTGACGTCGGGTTAATCGGACGGCGTTATCCAGGGCGTCGGCCGCTTCCGGCCGGAGAAACCCGCCATGACGGCGCCTGCCTCTCGTCCCGCCCTCAAAGCGTCGGCCCGGCCGATGCATCCCGTCATCGCGCACGGCCTTGTGGCGACGGTGGGGGCGATGGCCTGGGCGATGCTGTTGGCCGCCCTGATCTGAGCGGGGTCTATTGGGCGCCCGGAATGAGGGCGGCCTGCGCGATCTGCACCGGCTCCGCGGCGGGCGGCACGTAGTCCAGAGCGACCGGGATCAGCGGCGCGCCCGAAGCCACCGCCTCCAGCGTCTTCAACGGGCCGCCGAACATCCGTTGATAGATCCAGTAGGCGGCCACGACCTTTTCGACGTATTCGCGCGCCTGGGGCACGTCGATGGTCTCGATCAGCAGCAGCGGGTCGGCGTCGCCGCCCAGCTTGCGGATCGCGCCCAGCATGGGGCCGGGGCCGGCGTTGTAGGAGGCCACCGCGCGCAGCAGGTCGCCGTGGAAGGCCGGCAGCTGCAGCATCCGGTTCACATAGGCCTGGCCCAGCCGCATGTTGACGGCCGGCTGCAGCAGCTTGGTCGGATCGCTGACGAAGGTGCGGTCGCCGGTCATCTCGGCGGCGGTGGCCGGCATCACCTGCATCAGCCCATAGGCCCCCGCGCCGGAGCGGGCGTCGGGATTGAAATCCGTTTCCTTGCGCGCCAGGGCGTACACCAGCGCCTTCTCGATGGTGAAGCCGCCCTCGGGCTCCAGCACGGGCGCGGGATAGCGCAGGGCGTCGATGCGGGCGGCCTCGGCGTTGGCGGCGGCGCCGGGGCTCATGATCCGGGCCAGGGCGTTCCACATCCGCGCCGCGTCGGCGGGGGCGGTGCGAACGCCGGCGCGAAGCTCGCTGTCCGCCTCGCCCCGTCGGCCGATCTCGTACAGGGCCACGGTGCGGCGCGCGCGGTCGTCGGTCTGGACGAAGGCGGCCAGGGCCTCGGCGTCGACGCCGGCGTCGGCCACATAGGCGGCGCGCTGGAATCGGGCCTCCTGCGCATAGGGCCGCGGACCCAGGTTCTCGATCACCGGTTCCTCGCCCAACTGGGCCAGGGCGATCTGGCCGTAGAAGGTGGCGGGCCACTGGGCGGCCAGGCGCAGATGTTCGACGATCCGGTCCTGGCGGCCCGACTGGCCGGCGGCGCGGGCGGTCCAGTAGGCGGCGCCGGCGCGGACCCAGGGGTCTTCCGTCGGATCGTTGGCGACGCGGGCGAAGGCGGTGAAGGACTCGCCGAACTGGCCCAGCCGCCATTGCGCCAGGCCGACCGTCCACCAGTCGCCGATCTGCTGGCCGATGGCGACCGCGCCGGTCAGGTCGTCGGCGTTGTAGGCGATGCGCGCGGCCTTGGCGGGGTCCTGGCCCGGCGTTCCGGCCACGGCGGCCACGACGCTGCTCCAGGTGCGGCCCAGGAAGCTGGGCTTCTTCGGCTCGGCCGCGCCGTCCGGACGCCGGCGAAGCGCCAGGTCGTACACCCGATCGGCGCACGGCAGGTCGGCGTAGTCGTCCAGCCAGGCCGACAATTCCTCATAGGTCGCCACATGGTCCGGGTGGAACAGGCGCTCGAATTCGACCTGGCCCAGCAGGACGCGGTCCTTGGCCTGGCGGGCGGACAGGCGCGCCGCTTCCAGGTCGCCGCGTCGCAGGGCGTCGAAGGCGGTGGTGTAGCTGAGGCGGTCCGCCGGGGTCAGCGCGGTCGGGCGCATGGAACCGGACGCGCCGGCGGACGCTCCTCCCTCGTAGGGCGTTTCCGCAAGTGCGGCGTTCGCGCCCCCGGCGAATGCGAGGGCGAGCGTCGACGCGAGGATCGCGCGGCGGATCGAAATCATAAGGCGGCCCCCGTTGGCGTCCTTGGCCCGTCTCGACTCAGGCGATGGATCGTTTGGCGTCGGTCGTCAGCATGGAAACATGCTGCAAACAGTCGTGACCTCAAACCGAGTCCGTTTCAAGGCGGGACGCCAGGGTCAGCATGTCCGCCCACGCCTGTCGCTTGGCCTGGGGCTGGCGAAGCAGGAAGGCCGGATGAAGCGTCGGCAGGGCGGGGGCCTGAACGGCGCCCTCGGCCAGGCGCCATTCCCGCCACTGGCCGCGCATCTTCATGACGCCCTCTTCGGTCTGCAGCACCGACTTGGCGGCGGCCGCGCCCAGCAACAGCACCGCGCGCGGCTTCAGCAGGGCGAAGGCGCGCTCGACGAAGGGGGCGCAGACCGCCTGCTCCTGCGGACTGGGGGTGCGGTTGCCGGGCGGGCGCCAGAAGACGGTGTTGGTGATGAAGACCTTTCCGGTCAGCCCCGCGGCGTCCAGCATCCGGTCCAGCAGCTTGCCCGCCTTGCCCACGAAGGGCTGGCCCAGCCGATCCTCGTCCGCGCCGGGGCCTTCGCCGATCACCAGCACGGCGGCGTTCGGATCGCCCCGGCCGAACACCGACTGGTCGCGCGCCCATGCCGCGCAGGGCGCAGCCCTCGAAGGCCGCCACCGCCGCAGCCAGGTCCTGAAGCGTGCCGGCCCCGGCCGCCAGCCGTCGCGCCTCAGCCACGGCCGCGCCGCCGTCCAGCGCGGTGGGACGCGCCACCACCGAGGCGGTCGCGCGCTGCACCGCCTTGACCGCCGCGGGCGGCGCGACATGGGTGTGGTCGACCGGCGCCTCGCCATAGCAGGCGTCCACCCCCGCATCCCGCCAGAAGGCGAGCAGGCTTTCCATCGCAGCGATGTCGTGGGGTTGCGCGTTCATGTCTCGACCCACCGATAAGCCTTGACCGCCCTCGCGTCACCTTCCGATAAGCGGCATAACCATACGAATAACCGGGATTTCAGGGGAAGACATGGCGGAACAAGCCATCGAAGGCGGCGCCGAGAACGCCCGCCAGGAAGCGATCATCGACAATCTGCCGCCGATCGAGGCGCTGGAGGGCGTCGAGCGCGAGGTGATGGAGTACGACGTCGTCATCGTCGGCGGCGGCCCCGCCGGCCTGTCGGCCGCCATCCGCCTGAAGCAGCGCGCCGAGAAGGACGGCAAGGAGGTCAGCGTCGCCGTGCTGGAAAAGGCGGCCGAGGTCGGCGGTCATATCCTGTCGGGCGCCGTGATCGATCCCAAGGCGCTGAACGAACTGTTCCCGGACTGGAAGGCGCGCGGCGCGCCGCTGGAGACGCCGGTCGCCAAGGACCGGTTCCTGCTGCTGGGCCCGCAGGGGTCGGCGCCCCTGCCCATGCCGCTGATGCCGCCCTTCATGCACAATCACGGCTGCTACATCGCCTCGCTGGGCAATCTCACACGTTGGTTAGGCGAACAGGCCGAGGCGCTGGGCGTCGAGGTCTATCCCGGCATGGCCGCAAGCCACGTGGTCTGGGACGAGCCGACGGGGCGGGTGAAGGGCGTCGTCGCCGGCGTTTTCGGCATCGACCGCGAAGGCAAGCCGACCGGCGACTTCCAGCCGGGCATCGAACTGCACGGCAAGTACGTCTTCATCGCCGAGGGCGTGCGCGGCTCCCTGGCCAAGACCATCATCGCCAGACACAGGCTGCAGGACGGCAAGTCGCCGCAGAAGTACGGCATCGGCCTGAAGGAGCTGTGGCAGGTCCCGGCCGAACAGCACCAGCCGGGCCTGGCCCAGCACACCACCGGCTGGCCGCTGGACGAGCACACCGGCGGCGGCAGCTTCCTGTATCACTTCGGCGACCGCTATGTGGCCGTCGGCTATGTGGTGCACCTGAACTACAAGAATCCGCATCTGTCGCCGTTCGACGAGTTCCAGCGCTTCAAGCACCACCCGGATATCGCCAAGCATCTGGAGGGCGGAACGCGCATCTCCTATGGCGCGCGCGCCATCACCGAGGGCGGCCTGCAGTCCATTCCGAAACTGTCCTTCCCCGGCGGCGCGCTGATCGGCTGTTCCGCCGGTTTCGTGAACGTGCCGCGCATCAAGGGCAGCCACAACGCCATGAAGACCGGCATGCTGGCCGCCGACGCCGCCTATGACGCGGTGCAGGCCGGGCGGTCCGGCGACGAACTGGTCGAGTACCAGACCGCGTTCGAGAAGAGCTGGGTCTATAAGGAGCTGTCGGTCGTTCGCAACGCCAAGCCCCTGCTGTCCAAGTTCGGCACGACGCTGGGCGGGGCGCTGGGCATGTTCGACATGTGGTGCCGCACCCTGCTGGGCGGCTGGTCGCCGATTCCGACGCTGCAACACCACAAGAGCGACGCCGCCTCCACCGAGCCGGCCGCCGGCCACAAGCCGATCGCCTATCCCAGGCCGGACGGGAAGCTGTCGTTCGACAAGCTGTCTTCGGTCTTCATCTCCAACACCAACCACGCCGAGGACCAGCCGGCCCACCTGAAGCTGCTGGATCCGTCCGTGCCGATCCGCGTCAACCTGCCCAAATACGGCGAGCCGGCGCGGCTGTATTGCCCGGCGGGGGTGTACGAGGTCGTCTATGGCGACGAGGCGGCCCGCAAGGACCCGCGCTTCGTCATCAACGCCCAGAACTGCGTCCACTGCAAAACCTGCGACATCAAGGACCCGTCGCAGAACATCGTCTGGACCACGCCAGAGGGCGGGGGCGGCCCGAACTATCCGAACATGTGATCGACAGCGGGCGCGGGGCGTGCGCGCCCCTTGCCCGGCGCCGGAAAAGCGTGAAGGGTCCGGCGCATGACCGCTGCTGATCGTTCGCGCCTGTTCGCCGCCTCCCTGAGCGTGCTCGCCCTCGCCGCCGGGATGGCCGGCGGGGCCGCCCGGGCGCAGACCCTGCCGTCCGGCGAGCCCGTTCGTCGGATCGCGCCGCAGGACCAGCTGCCGCCCGCCGTCATACTGGCGCCCGAGCAGTCCCCCGACGAGGCCGCGCCCGGCCAGACGGAGCCTGGACAGACTGCGCCCGGAGAGGATGCGCCCGACGAGGCGTCGCCGGACGACGAGGAGACGCCGCCGACCGTCACCCTGGCCGAGGAACCGGCCGAGCCGGCCATCCCCGAGGTGTGGGCCCCCGTGCCGACCGACGCCGAGGGCCGCAGCGCCTATGGCCTCTATCTGGCGGGCAAGCTGGCCCTGATGCAGGGCCAGGGCGGGGCGGGCGCCGACTTCCTGGCGCGCGCCCAGGCCCTGACGCCCGAGCAGCCGCGCGTGAAGGCCCAGGCGTTCACCTCGGCGCTGCTGTCCGGAGACCTGGACCAAGCCGCTCGCATCGCCCCCGCGCCGGGCGAGGCGCCGGCCGTGATGGTGGAGGGCGGACGCCTGGTCCGCATCGTCCAGACCTTCGCGCATGGCGACGCCCGCGCCGCCGACGCCGCCCTGGCGCGCGAACCGATCGCCGCGCCTCATGCGCGGGCCGGGCTGATGGTGTCGCCGTGGATCGCGGCGGCGGCCGGGGACTGGGACCGCGCCCTGCAGGCCCCGCCGACGGCGGCCGACCCCCTGACCCTGGCCTTCGCCCGGCTGAACCAGGCCCAGCTGCTGGAGCATCGCCGTCGCTATGACGAGGCCGAGGCCGCGCTGAAGGGGCTGTCCGACACGGCCGTGATCGGCGCCCTGTTCCATCGCCCCTACGGCGAGTTCCTGGAGCGGCGCGGGCGACGCGACGAAGCCCTGGCCGTCTATCGCAAGGCCATCGAAGGGGGCACGGTCGACCTGGCCCTGGTGCGGGCCCTGACGCGCGCCCGCGACGGCGGCCGCGCCCCGGCCATGCCGACCTTCCGCCAGGGCGCCGCCGAGGCCCTGGCCAACGCCGCCGCCCAGGCCTCGGCCGAACGGGGGCACGAGTTCGCCGCCGTCTATCTGCGCCTGTCGCTGAACCTTGACGACACGCCCGCCTCGCAGCTGGCCCTGGGGCAGACGCTGGACCGGGCCGGACTGTCGGCCGCCTCGCGCACCGCCTATTCCCTGGTGGGGACCCAGGACCCGGTGCTCTACGCCACCGCGCGGGCCCAGCTGGCGGCGGGCCTGCAGGAAGAGGGGCGGCCCGAAGACGCCCTGGCCGAGCTGCGCCGCGCGGCCGAAGCGGCGCCGGACGATGCGCGCGTCGCCCTGATGCTGGCCGGCCAGCTGATGACGGCCGAGAAGAACGCCGAGGCGCTGGAAATTCTGAACGGCCCGCTGCTGAACCGCGAGGGGCAGACCGCCCAGGTCCACTTCCTGCGCGGCGCGGCCTACGAGGCGCTGGAGCGCGTGCCCGAGGCCGAGGCCGAGCTGTGGGCCGCCGTCCAGGCCGCGCCCGAGGACGCCGACATGCTGAACTACCTCGGCTATCTGTGGGTGGACCGGGACCTGCGCGTGCAGCAGGGGGCCGAGATGATCCAGCGCGCCCTGGCCCTGGAGCCGGAGAACGGCAACATCCAGGATTCCCTGGGCTGGGCCCAATACCGTCAGGGCGACTATTCGGCCGCGGTGGACTCGCTGGAGCAGGCCATCGACAAGGAGCCGGCCAACGCCGAGATCAACGACCACCTGGGCGACGCCTACTGGCGGGTCGGGCGCCGTCGCGAGGCGGAATGGATGTGGAAGCGCGTCCTGGTGCTGGAACCCGACGACGCGCGCCGCGCCGAGGTCGAGCGCAAGATCGAGCAGGGCCTGGACGACGGGGCGGCGACCGGCGGCGTGTCGCAATAGCCATGCGGCGGACGGCGACGGCCCCGGCCAAGATCAACCTGTTCCTGCACGTCGGCGCGACGGGCGCCGACGGCTATCATCCGCTGGCCAGCCTGGTCGCCTTCGCCGACGTGGGCGACCGCGTCTCGGTCGAGCCGGCCGAGCGCCTGTCGCTGGAAGTGCAGGGGCCGTTCGCGGCGGCCCTGGCGGACGCGGACGACAACCTGATCCTCAGGGCGCTGCGTCGCCTGGGCGAAGCCACGGGGAAAGGGCCGCCCGCGCTGAGGGTCGTTCTGGACAAGCAGCTGCCGATCGCCGCCGGCCTGGGGGGCGGGTCGTCCGACGCCGGCGCGGCGTTGCGCCTGGCCGCCCCGGCCCTGGGCCTGGAGGCCGACCATCCGGCGCTGGAGACCGCGGCGGCGGTCGTGGGAGCCGACGGGCCGATGTGCCTTCACGTCCGCCCGGCCTGGGCCGAGGGGCGCGGCGACCGGCTGACGGTCGAGACGCGCCTGCCGGACCTGCCGATCCTTCTGGTCAATCCCGGCGTCCCCTCGCCGACGGGGGCGGTCTATCGCGCCTATGACGCCGGACCCGTTCGGTCGGCGGATCGCCCCGCCCCTCCCGGCGACTGGAGCCCGCGCGGAGTGGCGGACTGGGTGTCGCGCCAGCGAAACGACCTGGAGGCGCCGGCGCTGTCGCTGGCGCCCGCCATCGGCGAGGCCCTGGCCGAGGTCGCGGCCGGCGAGGGCGTGCTGTTGACGCGGATGTCGGGCTCGGGCGCGACCGTGTTCGGTCTCTACGCCGACGACGCGGCCGCGCGCGCGGCGGCGCAGGCCCTGGCGGCCCGGCGACCGGGTTGGTGGGTGCGCGCCGGTCGTCTGAAGGGCGCTGAAGCAAACGCTCAGCTTTCGGGCGACAATCCGGCGTAACCGGCGTCTTCGCCGCTGTATGGTCGAGCTTTCGCCAAGATCATCACGAAAGTTTCCGATTGTTTCACTTTCGCGGAACCGTAGCGTCGGTTTGCGACTTTGCCAGCCAGTTCCGAATACGGGAACGGATCGCCTTTCCCCCGAGCGCGATCCCACAACGCAAAGAGGAAACCGCCATGCTTCGCACCAAACTGCTTGCCGCCACCGCCGTCGCCACCCTGATGGCCGCGCCCGCCCTGGCCCAGGAGGCCACGCCTCCGGCCCAGACCACGGTCCCGGAAGCCACGACCTCCAGCACGCCGCAGACCATGCCCGCCCCGGCCCAGGCCGCGCCCCAGGCGGCGCCGCAAGCCGAAACCGAAACGCCCGCCGCCGGCGAGACCGTCGTGGACGTGCTGCGCGCCAGCGGCCAGTTCTCGACCCTGCTGAGCGCGCTGGACCAGGCGCAGCTGACCGAGACCCTGTCGACGCGTCCGGCCATCTCGATCTTCGCGCCGACCGACGCGGCCTTCGCCGCCCTGCCGGAAGCCGAGCGCACCCGCCTCATGGACCCGGCCAACGCCAATGAGCTGCGTCAGGTGCTGCTGTACCACGTGATCGTCGCCGACGTGACGCCCGACCAGATCGAGGGCCGCAAGGGCGGCGTGCCCACCGCCTCCGAGGCGCAGATCCTGCTGGACGGCACCGGCGAGGCCATCAGGGCCGACGGCGCCACGGTGGTCAGCGCCGAGCTGGACGCCTCCAACGGCGCGGTCTTCCCGATCGACAAGGTGCTGAACCCGGCCCAGTCGATGGCGGCCATGGGCGACGAGGAAAGCGCGACCGCCACCGAGGCGGGCGAAACCTCTGGCGACGACGCGGCCGCGACCGAGACCACCACCCCGGCCGAGCCGGGCATGACGGCGCCGAACGGCCAGCCGGCCGCGACCGCCACGACGGTCGCCTCGCCCCCGGTCGCCAACCCGACCGACGGCCAGATGGACAGCGCCGCCGACCCGGCCGTGAACCCCTCGGCCACCCCGCCGGTCCAGACCCCCGATGCGGTCGACGGCGATCAGGAAGGCGACCCGACCCCGCAGTAAGGCGTCGGACGGCCTTCGCCCCTTGTCGGGGCGAGTTGAAGCGGAAGGCGGCGGGCCCTATGGTCCGCCGTCTTTTTTCTGAGCCTTCCCCGAGCCCGACTTGACCGCTTCGACTGAACCGCTCGCGTTTCAGGACCTGATCCTGACGCTGCACCGCTACTGGGGCGACCAGGGGTGCGCCATCCTGCAGCCCTACGACATCGAGGTCGGGGCCGGCACCCTGCACCCGGCGACCGTGCTGCGCGCCCTGGGACGCAAGCCCTGGAAGGCCGCCTACGTCCAGCCCAGCCGCCGCCCCGGCGACGGCCGCTATGGCGAGAACCCCAACCGGCTGCAGCACTATTACCAGTATCAAGTCATCCTGAAGCCGAACCCGGACGACCTCCAGGCGCTGTATCTGGGGTCGCTGGAAGCCATCGGCATCGATCCGAAACTGCACGACATCCGCTTCGTCGAGGACGACTGGGAGAACCCGACGGTCGGGGCCTGGGGCCTGGGCTGGGAAGTCTGGTGCGACGGGATGGAGGTGACGCAGTTCACCTATTTCCAGGGCGTCGGCGGCATCGAGGTGGACGTGGTGTCGGGCGAGCTGACCTATGGCCTGGAACGCCTGGCCATGTACGTCCAGGGCGTCGACAACGTCTATGACCTGAAGTTCAACAAGGACGGCCTGACCTATGGCGAGGTCTTCCTGGAGAACGAGCGCCAGCAGTCGGAAGCCAACTTCCACGGCTATGACGTCGATGGGCTGAAGCGCCGGTTCGAGGACATGGAGCGCGAGGCCGCGCACCTGCTGACCATGAAGGGGCCGCAGGGCCAGCCGCTGGTCCTGCCCGCCTATGACCAGGTGCTGAAGGCGTCGCACCTGTTCAACCTGATGGACGCCCGCGGCGCCATCGCCGTGGCCGAACGCCAGAGCTACATCGGCCGCATCCGCGACCTGTGCAAGGCGTGCGCCCTGGCGCAGGTCGAGCAGGAACGGGCCGAGGCATGATTTCCCGTTCCGCCCATCTCGGCGAAGGCCGGGATCCGGTCGTGTCGCACGGCGCGATGTCCGGGATGGCGGTTGAAGACCACACGGCGCCGTTGGCGCGCCCAAAGCGCTGGGTCCCGGCTTTCGCCGGGATGAGCGGACAGACTTGAGACCCCGATGCCCCAACTCCTCCTCGAAATCTTCTCCGAAGAAATCCCCGCCCGCATGCAGCCGGGCGCCGCGCGCGACCTGGAGCGGATGGCGTCCGATCGCCTGAAGGCCGCCGGCCTGACCTGGGACGCGCTGACGACCTACGCCGGCCCGCGCCGCCTGACCCTGGTGGTCGACGGCCTGCCCGCCGCCACGCCCGACCGTTCCGAAGAGGTGAAGGGGCCCAAGGTCTCGGCCCCGCCCCAGGCGCTGGAAGGCTTCCTGAGAAAGACCGGCCTGACGCGCGAGCAGCTGGTCGAGCGCGACGGCGTGCTGTTCGCGGTCATCAGCAGCCAGGGCCGCGCCACGCCGGACCTGATCCCCGAGATGGTCGACCAGATCGTGCGGGCCTTCCCCTGGCCCAAGTCGATGCGCTGGGGCACGGGAAGCCTGCGCTGGGTGCGGCCGATCAAGCGCATCCTGTGCGTCTTCGACGGCAAGGTGGTTCCGTTCGAGATCGACGGCATTGCGTCCGATGCGATCACCGAGGGCCACCGCTTCCTGGGCTCGGGCCAGCCGCTGAAGGTCAGCGACTTCGTCGACTATCGCCAGCAGTTGGAGCGGAACTTCGTCCTGCTGGACATGGCCGACCGCAAGCTGCGCATCCTGGAACAGGCCAAGGCCGCCTGCGCCGCGCGGGGGCTCACCCTGGTCGACGACGACGGCCTGCTGGACGAGGTGGCGGGCCTGGCCGAATGGCCGACGCCGATCCTGGGCGACATGGACCCGCAGTTCCTGTCGTTGCCGCCCGAAGTCGTGCGCCTGTCGATGAAGGTGCACCAGAAGTATTTCGCCGTGCGCGATCCGGCCCGGGACGGGCTGGCGCCGAACTTCGTCGTGGTGGCCAATGTCGAGGCGACCGACGGCGGCAAGGCCCTGGCGGCCGGCAACAGCCGCGTGCTGAGCGCGCGCCTGAACGACGCCCGCTTCTTCTGGGACGAGGACCAGAAGGTGGGCTTCGACGCCTGGCTGAAGAAGCTGGAAGGCGTCACCTTCCACGCCAAGCTGGGGACCATGGCCGAGCGCGTCGCGCGCATCGCCGCCCTGGCCCGCGAGATCGCTCCCCTGGTCGGCGCCGACCCGAACCAGGCCGAACAGGCCGCGCGCCTGGCCAAGGCCGACCTGGCCAGCGGCATGGTCGGCGAGTTCCCGGAGCTTCAGGGGATCATGGGCGGCTATTACGCCCGCCTGGCCGGCCGGCCCGACGCCGTCGCCGACGCCGTCCGCGACCACTACAAGCCGCAGGGACCGGCCGACACCGTCCCGACCGCGCCGGTCACGGTCGCCGTCGCCCTGGCCGACAAGCTGGACACGCTGGTCGGCTTCTTCGCCATCGACGAGAAGCCCACGGGGTCGAAGGACCCCTATGCGCTTCGCCGCGCGGCGCTGGGCGTGATCCGGCTCATTCTTGAGAATGATGTCCGCTTCGGCGACTTCGAAACTCGACTGCAGGATTGGCTGGCGACTTACTACGCTGAGGAGCGAGCGCTGCCGGGCTATCCAGCCTCGGAAGCGCACGACTTGGCAAAACTGAGTAAGCGTCCCGAAGTGGCGGGAATGCCGTGGGTGAGCGCGAAGTACGGCGCCGATGGGGTCGTATATGCTGTCACCGCCTACACCTCTCCCAAGCAGGTGCTTGAATTTTTCGCCGACCGCCTGACCGTCCTCCTGCGCGACCAGGGCCAGCGCCACGATCTCGTCGCCGCCGTCTTCGCCCTGGGCGACGACGATCTCGTGCGTATCGTCCGCCGCGTCGAGGCCTTGGCCGCCTTCCTCGCCACCGACGACGGGGCGAACCTGTTGGCGGGCTACAAGCGCGCCTCCAACATCCTGCGCGCCGAGGAGAAGAAGGGGCCGCTGCCGACCGGCATGGTCCGGACCGGCCTGCCGAACCAACCGGAGGAAGAGGTCGCCCTGGCCTTCGCCGTCGGCGCCGCTCGGACGGCGGTGGAGACGGCGCTGGACACGGAGGACTTCGCCGCCGCCATGTCGGCCCTTGCGGGTCTGCGCGCGCCCGTGGACGCCTTCTTCGAGGCGGTGCTGGTCAACTCGGACGTGGCCGAGGAGCGCGAGAACCGGCTGAAGCTGCTGGGTCAGGTCCGCGACGTGATGGGCCAGGTCGCCGACTTCGGCCAGATCGCGGGCTAGTCGCTTTCGTCATTCCGGGTGCGCCCTGCGGCTGCCCGGAATGACGAGGATTTCACACCCGCCCCGTCACCGGAACCAGCGCCCCCGTCATCGCCCGGCTTTCCGGCGAGGCCAGGAACAGGATGACGGCGGCCAGGTCGGCCGGCGCCACCCACTGGGCAGGATCGGCGTCGGGCATGTCCTTGCGGTTGGCCGGCGTGTCGATGATCGACGGCAGGACGGCGTTGACCGTCACCGAAGTCGCCTTCAGCTCCTCCGCCAGGGCCTGGGTCAGGGCGTGCACCCCCGTCTTGGCCGCGCCATAGGCCCCCATGCCCGCGCCCGGCTTCAGCGCGGCGGCCGAGCCGACGTTGACGATCCGGCCTTCGTCCGACGCCTTCAGATAGGGCAGGGCGGCGCGGCTGGCGTTCAGGGCGGTGGTCACGTTCAGGGCGTGCATCCGGTCCCAGGCGGGCTCGGCGTCGTCGGTGGTCTGCCAGACGAAGCCGCCGGCGATGTTCAGCAGGGCGTCCAGCCGCCCGAAGCGGCCGATGACGGCGGCGATCGCATGGCCCGCCTGCGCCGGATCGGTCAGGTCGACGCCGCCGACCTCCAGCACGCCGTCGGGCGCGGAACGGCCCCGGGCGTGGTCGATCACGGCGACCTTCAGCCCGCCGGCCAGCGCCGCCTGCAGCACCGCGCGGCCCAGCGCCCCGTGTCCGCCCGTAATGGCGACGACCCGATCCGTCATGTGCGTTCTCCTTCGGCCGCGATCCTAGAGCGGGCGGCCGTGGGATCAACCGGCGGCGAACACCTTGCCCATCAACCGCTCCAGCGCCTGGGCGTCCGTCGCGTCGAAGGCGGCCTTGGTCGTCGCGTCCACGTCGAAGACGGCGATCAGCGCGCCTGAGGCGTCCAGAACCGGCACGACGATCTCGCTGGCCGAGCGGCTGTCGCAGGCGATGTGGCCGGGAAAGGCGTGCACGTCCTCGACGACCTGCGTCGTCTTCGTGGCCGCCGCTGCGCCGCACACCCCCGCCCGAAAGGCGATCCGCAGGCAGCCCAGCGTGCCCTGGTACGGCCCCACCACCAGCTCGTCCGCCTTGTCCGGCGCCACGACATAGAAGCCGGTCCAGAAGAAATCGTCGAACGCGTCCGCCAGCATGGACGACACCGTGGCCATGCGCGCCGTCACGTTCGGCTCGCCCTCCAGCACCGCCAGGATCTCGGCCTCGGCCTCGGCGTAGCGGGCGGCCTTGTCGGCGGGGCGGTCGTCGCGGGCGACATAGGACATCACGGGTCTCCTTCGCGGCCGCATATAGGGCCGGAACCGGACGATGCGAAGGGCCGTCCGACCGACTGACGATATCGCTCGCCGCGCGAAAAAGCGGCGCTAAAGAGCGGACGATGGATGAGTTGTTCCGCAGCGAGAACCTGGTCGTGCGCCGCGTCCCGGCCCAGGATCAGAGCCGCTGGGTCGTGACGTTCGACAACTACAGCATCGGCCACGGCTTCGACCGCGAGGGCTTCGGAGAGGCGTTCCTCAAGCAATACGGCGTTTCGGCCATCCACGTGATGGGCCAGCGCGAGGACTGGTACCAGTATCCCGACATGGAGGCGGCCCTGGCCGCCGTGCGCGCGGCGACCGCGGGCGCGACGCGGGTGATGACCTATGGGTCGAGCATGGGGGCCTATGCGGCCATCCGCTTCGCCGACCGGGCCGGCGCCCATGCCGCCCTGGCCCTTTCGCCGCAGTATTCCATCGATCCCGCCAAGGCCCCGTTCGAAAAGCGCTGGCCGGCGGATGGGCGGCGCATCCAGTGGCGGGCCGAGTTGGACGGGCCGATAACCTCCGCCATTCGACCGGTCGTGGTCTATGATCCCGCCAGCGACGACCGCCTGCACCGCGACCTGATCGTGCGCGACATCGACATCGACGAGATCGCCCTGCCGTACAGCGGCCACCCGGCGGCGACCTATATGTTGGAGGTCGGGCTGCTGGTTTCGCTGGTGTTCGGCGTGCTGGA
Source organism: Brevundimonas albigilva (assembly GCF_023503965.1). Taxonomy (GTDB): domain Bacteria; phylum Pseudomonadota; class Alphaproteobacteria; order Caulobacterales; family Caulobacteraceae; genus Brevundimonas; species Brevundimonas albigilva. The sequence goes on from NZ_CP097298.1 coordinate 2,206,076, forward strand.
AGGCACGGCGGATGTCCGCACCTTCCAGCGAGAGGGGCGTCAGAGACGCCGGGGCAGCACGGCCTATCTGTGCCACCTGGCCGAACGGCAGCCGGCGTCGCGCCAGGCGACGGCCATCGCCCTGGCGCGCCGCGCGGTCGAGCAGAACCCCGACAGCGCCATCGCCGGCGTGACGCTGGCGCGGCTTCTGACGGCGGCGGGACGGCATGAAGAGGCGCTGGACCTGCATCGCCGGAACATCGAACTGACGTCCCGGTACTTCATCTACCTGGTCGCCTACGCCGACGCCCTGGCCGCCGCCAAGGATCCGGAGGGGGCGCTGGCGGTCGCGCGCGAGGTCATGGCCGAGGTCGAGATGCAGCGCATGCCCCACCTGAACGGCTGGCTGGGGCTGATCGCCTGGTCGGCCGGCGAACGCGACGAAGCGATCGCGGCCCTGACGCGCGCGGTGGAGCTCGATCCCGCGAACATGGGCTATCGTCGGCGTTTGCGGGACTATCGCGCATCCGCCGGCGGCGTCCGTGCGCGGGCGTCCGCCCTTCTGGATCGCACCTGGGCGTGGCTGGGCGGTCAGCGCGGCTAGATCACGCCGCTCGGGCGGGCGTCGAGGTCGGCGCGAACCTGGGCTACTACACCGTGGCCATGGCGCGCCGCGTCGGGTCGGATGGCCCGGTGACCGCGCTGGAAGCCAATCCGCGCCTGGTCGGCCTGCTGCGCCGCTCGGTCGACCTGAACGCCTATAACGGGCGCGTCCGCGTCCTCGACCAGGCGGCGGCCGATGCGCCGGGCCGCCTCAGCTTCGTGACCAGCCGCCGTCATTCCGGGGGCGGCCATACCCGCGTCGTCGAGAGCGCGATCGGCGCCGAGACCGAGGTGATCGACGTCGAATCCGTGCGGCTGGACGACCTGGGCCTCGCGCGCGCGGACTTCATCCGACTGGATGCGGAGGGCTCCGAGCCCCTGATCCTGCGCGGCGCCGCGCGGCTGCTGCAAAACCCGGACATCGTCGTGTGTCTGGAATGGAGCGCGATCCAGATGCAGTGCCGCGCCTCCATGCCCGAGTTCGTCGGCTGGCTGGCGGGGCAGGGCTTCCGCTTCTGGAAGATCGAGGAAACGGCCGCGCTGACGCCGATGGAGGCGCACCAGATGATCGACTTGAACGGCTGCGACGTGGTCATGAGCCGGCGGCCGGTGAAGATACGGCCGATGCGTCCCGCCTACTGATCGCCGCGCTGCACGATCAGGCCGATCGATGTCGCGGCGAAGCCGGCGAGGGCGACCTTGACGTGGGGTTGGGGCTTGTAGGGCGGGACGTCGTAATAGACGTCCAGCGGCTCGTCGCCCGGGTTCCAGTCGATGACCGCCATCCTGTGGCCCTTGGCCGCCAGCCGCTGGGCCAGCGCTTCGAGGTCGCGCCGGCGGAACAGGACGGTCTCCATGTGGTCCACGGTCGCAACGTCGGACGACAGGTTGAACTCGGTCGTGTGGATGGCCCAGCCGCCCGGCTTCAGGCATTCGACCGACCGCTCGATGAAGGCCAGACCCTTTTCGATCGACCCCAGATGTTCCAGCGCGCAGGCCGACCAGCAGAAGTCGAAATCGACCAGGTCGGCGGGCACCGCGTTCATGTCGCACTCTCGGAATGAGACATTGCGGTCGAACAGCGCGTCGGGACACACCGCCGGCCGGCGCAGGGATTCCTTGCCGTGGGCGTGCTGAAGGGTGTCGACCCACCCCATCTCGACGGCGCCGTCCAACGCCAGGTCCGTCGCCACGACCGCCACGTCCTGCGAGGCGAAGAAGGCCGGCAGCGGCTCCAGACCGACCCCGAACCCCAGCGCGCGGGCTCCTGTCCGAACCGCCCCCGCTCCCACAAGGCCTGGGCGATGAAGACGAATTCCCAAAGCTTGCGGTGATAGCGGAGCGAATCCCCAGTCGGCCGGTCCAGTAGGAGAAATAGGGCGCGCGAAAGGACTCCTGGCGGCACAGCGCGCCGCCCGGAAACGCCCGTTCGCCCGGCGCCGCGTTCGGAATCAGGGGCGGCTGCCCCTTCCACTGTTCGACCGGCGGCAGCGCCAGCGCGTCCAGGATCAGGCGGGTCTCGCGCTTGTGCTCGGCGAAATCGACCTCCAGGCGGGCGAGCGCGCGTTCCATCCGCGTGATGCGGCCGGGCAGCCGGTTCAGTTGTCTGAAAAATCCGTCGAGACGACGGAAGGCGTCGGCAAGGCCCGTCAAGTTCAAACTCCCTCCGCGGCGGCTATCGTCTCCGACCGAGGCTCAAGCCGACAGCCTCTACCCGTCCAACCGACGCGCGAAAAGAGGGGGCTCGTCCCTGTGGGGACGAATCGAGAACGGCTGCGATTCGCAGAAGAGGCGATCCGGCGTCCGAAAAGCTGACCTTACGCGTCGAGCCGGTAACCCACGCCAGGCTCCGTCAGCAGCAGCGCCGGATGCGCCGGATCCGTCTCCAGCTTCTGCCTCAACTGACCGACGACCACCCGCAGGTACTGGGTGTCGTTCGCGTGCGCCCCGCCCCAGACGGCGGTCAGCAGGTCCCCGTGGCCGACGACCTTGCCGCGGTGGCGGGCCAGATGGGCGAGGACGTCGAACTCCTTGGGGGTCAGCCTGACGACCTCGCCGGCGCGGCGGACGCGGCGATGGTCGAGGTCGATGGAGACCTGGCCGGCGTCGATCGGACCAAGAGCGTCCGGGGTCGAGGCGCGCAGGCTGACCCGCAGGCGGGCCAGCAGTTCGCCGACGCCGAACGGCTTTTCGACATAGTCGTTGGCGCCCAGGTCGAGGGCGGCGATCTTCTCGGCCTCCCGGTCGCGGGCGGACAGGACGATGATCGGGCCGGCGTAGAACTCGCGAGCGCGCGCGAGGACGGCCTTGCCGTCCATGTCCGGCAGGCCGAGGTCCAGCACCACGGCGTCGGGCGACCACAGGGCGACGCCGCGAAGGCCTTCCTGGCCGCTGTCGGCGCGCCTGGGCTCGTATCCCGCCGCGTCCAGGGCCGGCGACAGGAAGCGGTGGATCTGGGGTTCGTCGTCGATGACGAGGATGACGGGACGGACGGCGGACATGGTCTGTCTATAGCAGGTCGCGGTGGGTCGCGATGGCCTTGGGCAGGCTGATCAGGATGCGCGTGCCGTGGCCGTCGACGATGGGGCTGGCGGCGGCGATGCGACCGCCCATGGCCTCGACGAAGCCCTTGGAGATCGCAAGGCCGAGGCCCGCGCCCTTGGAGCGGTCGGTCGGCTCCTCCATGCGGCGGAACTTGTCGAAGACCCGCTCCAGTTCGGCGGTGGGGATGCCCTTGCCCTCGTCCTCGATCGAGATGACGACCGAGCCGCGATCCTCATAGGCGGCCAGTTCGATGGTCGAGCCGTCGGGACTGTAGGCGATCGCGTTCTCCAGGATGTTGACCACCGCCTGTTCCAGAAGCCCCTGGTCCAGCATGACGAGGCTGAGCTGGGCCGGGAAGTCGCGCGTCGTTCGGCGGTTTTCCAGCCGACGCGACACCCGCTGGGCGGCGGCGTTCAGGACATCGCGCACATCGACCCAATCGGAGCGGACGTTCAGCCCCCCGCCCTCCAGCCGCGTCATGTCCAGCAGGTCGCCGACGTAGCGGTTCAGCCGCTCGGCCTCCTCGCGGATGCTGAGCATCAGGTCGTCGCGCACTTCGGGCTTCAGGGTGTCGCCATAGTCGATCAGGGTGGTCGAGGCGCCCAGCACGGTGGACAGGGGCGTGCGCAGGTCGTGGCTGACCGAGTTCATCAGGGCGCCCCGGAAACGGTCGGCGCGGCGCAGGCTCTCGGTCTCGACCGCCTCGCCCGCCAGGCGGGCGCGTTCGAGGGCGACGGCGCCCTGGTCGAGCAGGGCGATCGCCAGCCGTTCCTCGTCCGAGCCGGGCGCCAAGGCCTCGGCCTCCACTCCGGCCACGCCCGCGCGGCCGCGAACCCCCTGCAGCGGCCTGAAGGTCCAGGGCGTGTTGGGCAGGGTGCCGGTCCCGTGGCCGGCGGGCTCGCCGTGTTCCCAGGCCCAACGGGCGGCGGCCATGGCGGCCGAGCCCAGGGTCTCGGCATGAGGCGCGCTGGCGGCCAGCGTGAGGTCGTCGCCCTGGGGAAGGAGGACGACGGCCTTTGCTCCTGCGGCGGCGGCGGTCTGCTCGGCCAGGACGCGCGCGGTCTCCGTCACGCCGTCCGCGTCCGTCAGGGTCTGGCTGGCGGCCAGCAGGGCCGAGACGGCGGAGGCCCGCCTCTGCGCGCGCCGCGCCTGCTCCTTCACCCGCCCGGCCAGATAGCCGGTGACGAGCGCGACGGCCCAGAAGACCAGAAGCGTCAGGATGTCCGTCGGCGAACCGATGGCGAAGCTGTAGCGCGGCTGAAGAAACAGGAAGTTGTACACCAGGAAGGCCGCCGTCGCGGCGGCCAGGGCCGGACGCAGGCCGTAGAGCACGCCGGCCGCCAGAACCGCCGACAGATAGACGACGCCCAGATCCACCCGCTCGAACGACTGGTCCAGCGCCAGGGCGAGCGCCGTCGCAATCCCGACGAACCCCACCCCGATGGCGTAGCCGGCCAGATCGGTCGCCTTCAGCGGACGCCGGGCGGGCGGTTCCGCAGCCTCGACCGCGCGGTCGGTCACGATGTGAATGGCGACGCCGCGTGACATCCTCAGCAGTTCGGCGGCCAGAGACCGCCCCAGCAGCTCGCGCAGCCGGTTGTCCCGACGCTTGCCCAGGACGATCTGGGTCACATTGTTCTGGTGGGCGTAATCCATCACCGCCCGCACCACGTCGTCGCCGCTCAGCACCACCGTTCGCGCGCCCAGCTGCTCGGCCAGCTTGAGGGCCTCGGCGAGCCGCGCCGCCCGCGCGGCGCCGGATGACGAGGCGCTGGGCCGGTCGACGTGAGCCACGGTCCAGGGCGCGTCCATCATCATGTCGGACAGCCGGCGGCCGGTCCGCACCAGTTCCGCCGCCATGCCGTCCCCGCCGATCAGGACGACAATGCGCTCGCCCGCCGCCCAGGGGCCCTGCACCCCCTTTTCGCGCAGGGTGGCGACCAGGTGATCGTCCACCGTCTGGGCCGCGCGGCGCAGGGCCATCTCCCGCAGGGCCGTCAGGTTCTCGACCTTGAAGAAGTTCTCGGACGCCAGGCGAGCGGTTTCGGGGACATAGACCTTGCCCTCGGCGAGACGCTTGCGCAGCTCCTCGGGGGTGATGTCGATCACCTCGATGTCGTCGGCCTTCGAAAGGACGCCGTCCGGCACAGTCTCGCGCTGGCGCACGCCCGTGATCCTCAGGACCACGTCGGAGAGGCTTTCCAGGTGCTGGACGTTCAGCGTGGTCCAGACATCGACGCCTGCGGCCAGGATTTCCTCCACGTCCTGCCATCGCTTTGGATGGCGCGAGCCCGGGACGTTGGAGTGGGCGTATTCGTCGACCAGCAGCAATCCAGGCCGCCGCGCCAGGGCGCCGTCGATGTCGAACTCCATCAGGGTCCGCGACTTGTGTCGATCGGCTGGCGCGCCATCACCTCCAGCCCGCGCAGCAGGCTCTCGGTCTCGCGTCGGCCGTGGGTCTCGACGACGCCGACGACGACATCGTCGCCCTCGGCCTTCCGGCGGCGGGCGGCGCGCAGCATCTCGTAGGTCTTGCCGACCCCCGGGGACATGCCCAGAAACACCTTCAGCCGGCCTCGCTTGCGGGAGGCCGGCTTCAGGGGATCGGTGCGGGAAGGCTCCGGCAAGCTCAGCTCGCCGGGACGCGCGCGTCCAGCGCCCGGTTGGTCAGCAGCACATTCACGTGCGGTTGACCGATGAAGCCGAGCAGAGCCCCGTCCGTATGCTGGTCGATCACGTTCTGGACCTCCTGGACGGGCACGCCGCGCGCCGCCGCGATGCGCGCGGCCTGAAGCCGAGCGTAGGCCGGCGAGATGTCCGGGTCGAGGCCCGAGGCCGAGGCCGTCACCGCATCGGCGGCGATGGCGCCGGGTCCGTCCTCGGCGCGGATGTTCCGGGCCTCCTCCGCCACGCGGGCGGCGAGATCCGCGTTCAACGGCCCCAGGTTCGAGCCGGACGATCCGGCGGCGTCATAGCCGTCGCCGGCCGCCGAGGGGCGCGGATGCAGATAGGCGGCGCCGGCGAACGGCTGGCCGATCAGGGCCGAGCCGATCACCTGGCCGTCGGCGTTTCGGATCAGGCTGCCGTTGGCCTGATCCGGGAAGACGGCCTGGGCGACGCCGGTCACCGCCAGCGGATAGGCGAGACCGAGCAGCAGGGTGAAGAGGGCGACCATCACGATCGCGGGGCGGATCGAGCGCAGCATCAGAAGGTCGCCTTCAGGCTGGCCACGGCGCGGCCGCCATAGGCGTCGCCAAGGTCGTGTTCGTCGGTGTCGTGATAGCGCACGTCGATCGCCAGGGCGTCGGTCAGGGCGAAGGCCGCGCCCAGGTTCCAGGTCGTGTAGTCCAGGTCGGAGGACACGAACTGCCGGCCCACCGCGCCCGAGACGGTCCAGCGGTCCGCGGGGCTGAAGGCGGCGTTGGCCTCGACATAGGTCGCCTCGTCCTCGGCCGCGCCGAAGAAGTCAGGCGACCAGTACAGGGCGGCGCCGACCGTGGCCGGGCCGATGGCGCGCGAGGCGGCGGCCTTCAGCTCGATGTAGTCGTAGTCCAGCGCGCCGGGCTCGTCGTACAGATAGCCGACCCCGCCGAAATCCCAGTCGAAGCCGGCGAACTGCGGGCGGACGCCCGCATAGAGGTCGGCTTCGATCCCGGTGTCGTCATCCCCGGCGAAGGAGACGTTCGACGCCCAGGCGCCGGCGTAGACGGCGCCGTTGGTCAGATCGACACCGGCCGAGATCGCCGCGTCCTCCTCGGTCTGACTGACGCCCCGGAAGACGTAGTCCGAGGCGACGGCGACGTTGGCGGACCACCGGGGGCCCTCGGCCTCCTGGGCGTCGGCATGGTTGGCGACGCCCCAGATCACCAGGGCGATCAGGCCGGAGCCGGCGAACCAGACGTCGTTCCGGCCAGAGCCCCTGTAAGGCGGTTTGCGGGTCATGGAGTGTGCTTTCATGAGAGGGATGTCGGTCACGCCAGGCCCAGCCCGGAGACGACCAGATCGATCAGCTTGATGCCGACGAAGGGGGCGATCAGGCCCCCCAGGCCGTAGATCAGCAGGTTGCGGCCCAGCAGCTTTCCCGCCCCCACGGCGCGGTACTTGACCCCGCGCAGGGCCAGCGGAATCAGGGCCACGATGACCAGGGCGTTGAAGATCACCGCCGACAGGATGGCGCTTTCGGGGCTGTGCAGCCCCATGACGTTCAGCGCGCCAAGCGCCGGCAGGCCGACCACGAACATCGCCGGAATGATGGCGAAATACTTGGCCACGTCGTTGGCGATGGAGAAGGTGGTCAGGGCGCCGCGCGTGATCAGCAGCTGTTTGCCGACCTCGACGATCTCGATGACCTTGGTGGGGTCTGAGTCGAGGTCGACCATGTTGCCGGCCTCGCGCGCGGCCTGGGCGCCGGTCTGCATGGCCACGCCGACGTCGGCCTGGGCCAGGGCGGGCGCATCGTTGGCGCCGTCGCCGCACATGGCGACCAGCCGACCCTTGGCCTGTTCCTCGCGGATCAGCCGCAGCTTGTCCTCGGGCGTCGCTTCGGCCAGGTAGTCGTCCACCCCGGCCTCCGAGGCGATGGCGGCGGCCGTGACCGGGTTGTCGCCGGTGATCATGACGGTGCGCAGCCCCATCCGGCGCAGGTCGGCGAACCGCTCCTTCACGCCCGGCTTGACGACATCCTTCAGGTGGATGACCCCGACCAGGGCGCCGTTCTCGGTGACCGCCAGCGGCGTGCCCCCTGAACGGGCGATGCGGTCGACGGCCTGACGGAACTCCGCCGGAGCCTGCCCTTCGGACAGATCCAGCGCCTTCAGCACCGCATCGACGGCGCCCTTGCGCCAGCTCTGGCCGTCCGCATCCACGCCCGACTGGCGCGTGACGGCGGAGAACGGAATGGCCTTGGCGCCGTCGGGCAGGACCGGCGACAGCCCGGCGTTGCGGCCCAGTTCGATGATCGAGCGGCCTTCCGGCGTCTCGTCGGCCAGCGAGCCCATGACGGCGGCGCGCAGGGCCGTTTCGGGCCGGACGCCGGGAACCGGGATGACCTCGGTCGCCATGCGGTTGCCGAAGGTGATGGTGCCGGTCTTGTCCAGCAGCAGGGTGTCCACGTCGCCCGAGGCCTCGACCGCCCGGCCCGAGGTGGCCAGGACGTTGACCTTCAGCAGCCGGTCCATGCCCGCGATGCCGACCGCGCTGAGCAGGCCGCCGATGGTCGTCGGGATCAGGGTGATGAACAGGGCGCCCAGCACGATGGGGTCCAGTTCGACCCCGGAATAGGCGCCCAGGCCCAGCAGCGTCACGACCGCGATCAGGAAGACCAGCGTCAGGCCGGCCAGCAGGACCGACAGGGCCAGTTCGTTCGGCGTCTTGCGGCGGTTCGCGCCCTCGACCATGGCGATCATCCGGTCGAGGAAGGTCGCGCCGGGCGCGGAGGTGATGCGGACCTTGATCCAGTCGGACACCACCGTGGTGCCGCCGGTCACGGCCGAGCGGTCGCCGCCGGCCTCGCGGATCACGGGCGCGCTCTCGCCGGTGATGGCCGCTTCGTTGACCGAGGCCACGCCCTCGACGATCTCGCCGTCCGAGGCGATGACGTCGCCGGCTTCGACGAGGATGATCGAACCGACCTGCAGTTCGTGCGCGGGCGTCGGGACGACCGTGCCGGTTTGGGGATCGACGATCAGCTTGGCCTTGGTCGTCACGCGGGTGGCGCGCAGGCTGTCCGCCGCCGCCTTGCCCCGCCCTTCGGCGACGCTTTCGGCGACGTTGGCGAACAGGACGGTGGCCCACAGCCACAGCGCCAATTGAATGGCGAAACCGGCCGGCTGGCCGCCCGCCACGGCGGCGACCGCCGAGATCGAGGCCAGCAGGGCCGTGACCCAGGTGACGAAGATCACCGGATTACGCAGCAGGTGCGCGGGGTTCAGCTTGACGAAGGCCTCGCCCAGGGCGCGGCCGATCATGGCGCCCGTCAGGCCGCCGGCGAGCGACGTCTGGCGGGGCTTTTCGCCCGGCATGTCGGGGTTTGCGAATGTCATGACGCGATGTCCGGTTCAGACCCCGGCCGGACCGGCGAGCATCTGGAAATGCTCGACGATCGGACCCAGGGCCAGGGCGGGGAAGAACTGCAGCCCGCCCAGGATGAGGATGACGCCGATCAGCAGGCCGACGAACAGCGGCCCGTGGGTCGGCAGGGTGCCGGCGGACGGCGCCAGCTTCGGCTTGGCGACGAGCGAGCCGGCGATGGCCAGCACCGCGACGGCGGGCGCGAACCGGCCGAGCAGCATGCCGAGGCCGAGCGTCGTGTTCCACCAGGGCGCATTGGCGGTCAGGCCCGCGAAGGCCGAGCCGTTGTTCGCCGCCGCCGAGGTGTAGGCGTAGAGAATCTCGGACAGGCCGTGCGGACCGGGGTTCAACAGTCCGGCCAGCGCCGTCGGGAACACCGCCGCCACCGCGCCGAAGCCCAGGATGGCCAGCGGCAGGACCAGAACGGCCACCATGGCGAACTGGATTTCGCGCGCCTCGATCTTCTTGCCCAGGTATTCCGGCGTCCGCCCGACCATCAGCCCGGCCACGAACACCGCCAGCATGGCCATGACGACCATGATCGCGAGGCCAGAGCCTATGCCGCCAGGCAGGATCTCGCCCAGCTGCATCAGGAACATCTGCAGGCCGCCCGACAGCGGCATATAGCTGGCGTGCATGGAGTTGACCGAGCCGTTGGACGCGCCGGTCGTCTGAACCGCCCATGCGACGGACGACGGCACGCCGAAGCGGACCTCCTTGCCCTCCATATTGACCGGCTGCTGGATCCCGGCGGCGACCAGGGCCGGCGCGGGCTGGCTCTCGGCGGCGTAGAGGCCGGCGGCGCATGCGGCCAACAGCACGAAGGCGGCGACGACGAGCGCGCGCACGTCCTTCTTCGCAAGCACGCTGCGGCCGAAGGCGAAGAAGGCCGCCCAGCCGAGCACATTGATGGAAATGGCGGTGATCAGATTGGTCAGGGCCGAGGGGTTCTCGAACGGGTGGGCGGAGTTGACGTTGAAGATCCCGCCGCCGTTGACGCCCAACTGCTTGATCGCCAGTTGCGAGGCGGTCGGGAACAGCGACAGGGTCTGCTGTCCGCCCTCCATGCCCATGGCGGCGACCGAGGCGGACAGGCTCTGCACCACGCCCAGCCCCGCCAGCACCAGCGCCAGGATCAGCGAGGCCGGCAACAGGAGGTACAGCGTCGTCCGGGTCATGTCGGCCCAGAAGTTGCCGACGCCCTCGCCGCGATTGGCGACAAACGCCCGCGCCAGGGCGGCCGCGATGGCCGCGCCCGTGGCGGCGGACAGGAAGTTCTGCACCGTCAAGCCGGCCATCTGGGTCAGGGTCGACATCGTCGTCTCCCCGCCATAGCTCTGCCAGTTGGTGTTGGTGACGAAGCTGACGGCGGTGTTGAACGCCAGATGCGGAGACAGGCCCCCGAACCCCTGCGGGTTCAACGGCAGGCCGCCTTGCAGGCGCAGCAGCGCATAGAGGGCCAGGAAGCCGACGAGGTTGAACGCCAGCAGGGCGCCGGCGTAGCCCAGCCAACCCTGGCTGCGCGTCGGGTCGACGCCGGACGCCTTGTAGAAGACGCCCTCGACCGGACGCAGCACCGGGTCGAGCCAGGTGCGCTCGCCGTTCCAGACGCGCGACAGATAGATTCCCAGCGGCCATCCGATCAGCACGGACAGGCCCAGCGTCAGGGCGATCTCGCCCCAGCCTTGAATGGTCATGGACGCGGCTCCCTCAGAACCGCTCGGGCCGCAGCAGCGCCGCGACCATATAGATGGCGACGACGACCGCGCCGGCGCCCCACAGGATGCTGACGATCATCGTCACACCCGCTTCAGCAGAACGGCGAGCGCGGCGAACGCGAGAAACGCGCCGCCGCCGATCGCCAGAAACATCACATCGGCCATGCCGATCGCCTCCGACTTGTTGGAGACGTCAGATGCTCACCGACCGACGTAAGGGCGCCATTCGAGTTCGGCCCGCGCGCATAAGGAAAACATAAGCCGGCGGATCGCCCGGCTGCACCTCGGCTCGATCGGGGCTTCGGGCCTTGTCGTCTCTGGTAGGCCCGGAGGGACTCGAACCCCCAACCAGACCGTTATGAGCGGTCGGCTCTAACCATTGAGCTACAGGCCCCCGAGACGAGGAGGTTCGGCCTAGCAGGGGCGGGCGGTCACGCCAAGGGGCGGGGCGGTTTCGGGGGAATCGGTCGATGAACGGAACCTGACAGGGCGCGTCGGGCGTTCATTCAGGCGCAAACGGCCAAGGTGCGCCCGTGGACGGCGCCAGGCCGGCCGGATCGACCTCACGGAGACCTTCATGACCCGCACCCTGAACGCCCTGATCAAGCCGGCCGCCCTGGCGGGCGCGGCCGTGGTCGCCGTGGCCCTGGCCGCCGGCGCGCCGCCCGCCATGGCCCAGACCCCCCAAGCGATGACCCCCATGCAGCCCGCGCCCTCCCTGAACCTGTCGGCCTTCGGCGAGGTCAAGACCGCGCCCGACATGGCCACCATCACCTTCGGCGTCCAGACCGAGGCGCCCGCCGCCGAGGCCGCCATGCGCGCCAACGCCGAGCGGATGAACCAGGTCATGGCCGCCCTGCGCCGCGCCGGGATCGCCGAGCGCCACGTCCAGACGTCGGGCCTGAACCTGTCGGCCCAGTACGATTATCAAGAGAACCAGCCGCCCAAGCTGCGCGGCTATCAGGCCGTCAACCGGGTGACGGTGCGGATCGAGGACCTGTCCAAGGTCGGTGCGACGGCCGACGCGGTGGTCGCCGCCGGCGTCAACCAGATCGACGGCATCGGCTTCGGCCTGAAGGACCCGACCACGGCCGAGAACGAGGCGCGGCGCCTGGCCGTGCGCGCCCTGCAGGAAAAGGCCGCCCTCTACGCCCAGGCCCTGGGCGTCCAGCTGGGCGGCGTGCGCAGCCTGAGCGAGGGCGGCGGCTATGCGCCCCCGCCGCCGATGCCGATGTACGCCCGCGCCGCGTCGCTGCAGGCGGCGGATTCCAGCCCGGTCTCGGGCGGCGAACTGTCGGTGCGGATCGACATCACGGGCGTCTATGACATCGCGCGCTGAGGTTTGAGCGCTTGACGCCGGCCCCCGTCGTTGCTCCGCTGGCTGCGGGGCGCGACGGGGGGATTGGGCGGTTGACCGACGCCAGACTGGAGATCGCCGCCGGCTTCGCCACCCTGCAGGGGCCGAAGGCGGACAATCAGGATTTCGGCGGGGTGCATCTGGGCTCGCCCGTCGAACGGCGCGAGCACGGCGTCGTGGCCGTCGTCGCCGACGGCGTGTCCGGTTCCAAGGCCGGCCGCACGGCGGCAGAGCTGGCGACCCGCAGCTTCATCGACGGCTATCTGGACCAGAATCCGCTGAACGGCATCGCCGCCAACGGAATCAAGGCCCTGCGCGGCTTCAACCGCTGGCTCCACGCCAAGGGGCGGTCCGATCCGGCCATGACGGCGGCGGCCACCACCTTCACCGCCCTGGTGCTGAGGGGGCGCGAGGCGACGGCCCTGCACGTCGGCGACAGCCGCGCCTGGCATTTCCGCGACGGCGTGCTGACGCGGCTGACCGAGGATCACACCCGCGCGGTCGAGGGGCTGAACCACGTGCTCTATCGCGCCGTGGGCATCGAGGCGGACGTCAAGCTGGACGTGCGCCACGTCGGCCTGGCGCCCCACGACCGGCTGATGCTGACCACCGACGGGGTGCACGGCGTGCTGGACGAGGCGGCCCTGGCGCGGCTGCTGGGCCGCCGCGCCTCGCCCGACGCGGACGCCAAGGCGGTGCTGGCCGAGGTCGAGGCGGTCGGGGCGCGCGACAACGCCACGGTCATCGTCATCGACGTGATCCGGACCGGGGCGCCGGACTGGGAGGCGATCACCGCCGAGGCCGAGGGCCTGCAGGTCCAGCCGCCCCCCGACGCCGGGGCGACCGTGGACGGTTTCGCGCTGCAGCGGCTGATCGCGGACGGCCGCTACACCCGCCTGTTCCTGGCGCGCGACGCCGCCGGCGACCTGGGGCAGGTGGTGCTGAAGTTCCCCAAGACCGCCGTGGTCTCGGCGCGCGGCGCGCGACTGGCGTTCCTGCGCGAGGCCTTCATCGGCCGCCGCATCGACAGCCCGTTCGTGGGCAAGGTGCTGACGCTGGAAGCCGGCCGCCAGAGCCGCCTCTACATCGCCCAGCCCTTCTACGCCGGCCGCACCCTGCACGCGCGCCTGGCCGACGACGGCCCGCCCGAGATCGCCGAGGGGGTGGAGACGGCGCTGCGCCTGGCCCGCGCCGTGGCGGCCCTGCACCGCGCGGGGGTGATCCACCGCGACATCAAGCCGGACAATGTGATCCTGGAGGCGAACGGCGGGCTCAAGCTGGTGGACCTGGGGGTCGCGCGCCTGCGCCAGGCCGAGGAGTTCGCCGAGGCCGAGGCGCCGGGCACCAACGGCTACAAGGCGCCCGAGATGTATCGCGGCGAGGCCGGATCGCCCGCCACCGACCAGTTCGCCCTGGGCGTCACCCTGTACCGCCTGTTCACCCGGACCTATCCGTGGGGCGCGGTCGATCCCGAGGACGCGCCGCGCTTCGACCGCACGCCGACGCCCGCCGGCCGCCATCGCCCGGACATGCCCGCCTGGCTGGAGGCGGCCATCATGCGGGCCGTCTCCCTGGACCCCGGCGACCGCTTCGAGGATGTGGAGGAGCTGGTCCATGTCCTGGAAACCGGCAGCGCCGTCGCCGCCCCGCCGCCCCGGCCGTTGTCGCTGATCGAACGCGACCCGGTGCGCTTCTGGCAGGGCGTGTGCCTGCTGCTGGTCCTTGCGCTGCTGGTCTCGCTGGCCACGCGATAGGCGACCCTACGCAGCGAACGGACGATTGGATGCTGCGGCGTTTAGCGGCGGGGGCATGGGGGAACGCGCCGGTTCGGACGCGCCTTGTGGCGGATGCGGGCCGCCTGTCCGCGCGGCAAGAAGGACCTCGCCATGATCAAGACAGCCTCATGCGCCCTGGCGCTGGCGCTCGTCGCCTCTCCCGCCCTGGCCCAGTCGACCCCGGACTGGACCGGCCCCTACATCGGAATCTTCGGCGGCTACGGCCAGGCCAACGACGACGAGGACGAACGTCTGGGGTTCGACCGCAACCTTGACGGCGTCTATGGCGAGACCGTCGCCACGGCCGCCGGCGCCGACGCCTTCAGCCCCGGTTTCTGCGACGGCGCCGCCAACAGTTCGGTGGCGGCGGACGGATGCGACAGCGACAAGGGGGCCCCGGAAGCGGGGGTGCGGGTCGGCTACGACTGGCAGTTCGGCGCCTTCGTCGTCGGCGGCCTAGCCGAATACAGCGTGACGGACATGGAGGACCGGGTGACCGGCTTCTCGACCACCCCGGCCTACTACACCTTCGAGCGCGAACTGGACAGCCTGGCGGCGGTGCGGGCGCGGATCGGCTACGCCATGGGGCCGGCCCTGATCTACGGCACGGGCGGCTACGCCTACGGCACGTTCGACAACGCCTTCACCACCAGCAATCGCGCCAACAGCTTCAACACGACCCAGGATTCGGACGACGGCGACGGCTGGCAGGCCGGCGGCGGGGTGGAATACGCCCTGGGGCGCGGCCTGACGGTGACCGGCGAATACCTCTACACCTCGCTGGACGTGGACAGCCCGGTGGTGCGGGTCGGTCCCGGCTCGGCGCCGGCCAGCAATCCCTTCATCCTGCCGCCGAACACGACCGGCACGGACATGATCCGCTCGAACGACAAGTTCGGCGCGCATCATGTGCGCATCGGCATGAGCTATCGGTTCTGAGCCTTGTTCGGTCGGGCCGTCAGGCCCGGCCGCCCTGGCTGGACAGCATGGCCGCGTCCACGCCCATCCGGGCCAGGGCGCGGTTCCATTTCGTGTCGTGCTCGCCGTCGAAGATCAGGTCCATGTCGGCGTCGACCGTCAGCCAGACGTTTTCGGCCAGCTCTTCCTCCAACTGGCCCTCGCCCCAGCCGGCGTAGCCCAGCAGCAGGGTCGAGCGGCGCGGGCCGGACACGGCGTCGGTCATGGCCGCCAGCGCCTCGCGCGTGCCGGTCATGGCCAGGCCGTCGCCGAACGGCAGGCTGTCGTCGCCGACCATCCAGTCGTCGGTGTGCAGGACGAAGCCGCGCTCGCGCTCGACCGGCCCGCCCATCAGCACGACGCGCCCGGCCGCCTGGTCGGGCGCCGGCTGGTCCAGCTTGTCCAGGACCGTCTTCAGGTCGACGCCCGGCGCGGGACGATCCAGGCGCAGACCCATCGCATGGTCCGCGCCGTGGGCGCAGATCAGGATCACCGCGTGTTCGAACCGGGCGTCGCCGATGCCGGGCATGGCGACCAGGAGACGGCCCGTCAGGGAGGAGGCGTCGGTCATGGTCTTATCATCGGGTGCGAAACGGGCCGGCGCAAGGCGCATCGGCGCTTGCGGTCGCGGCCGGCGTGTCTATGTGTCGCGCACGCTGTTCCCTTTCCCCCATCCCCTGCGGAGACCTTCCATGACCATCCAGATCGGCGATCGCATTCCCGCCGCGACCCTGGCCCAGGCGACCGCCGACGGCCCCAAGCCCGTCTCCACCGCCGAGATCTTCAACGGCAAGACCGTGGCCCTGTTCGCCGTGCCCGGCGCCTTCACCCCGACCTGTTCGGCGCGCCACCTGCCGGGCTTCAAGGACCATCTGCAGGACATCCGCGACAAGGGCGTGGACACGGTCGCCTGCACCTCGGTCAACGACGCCTTCGTGATGAAGGCCTGGGCCGACAGCCAGGGGATCGACGACGATTCCATCGTCATGCTGGCCGACGGCAACGGCGAGCTGACGCGCGCCCCTGGGCCTGGTGCTGGACGGCTCGGGCTTCGGCCTGGGCGAGCGCTCGCAGCGCTATTCCATGCTGGTCAAGGACGGGACCGTGACCCAGCTGAACATCGAGCAGGGCGGCGAGTTCAAGGTGTCCTCGGCCGAGCACCTGATCGCCCAGCTCTGATCTCTTCGTCGGTCCAGGCTCAAGCAGCGCAGCGGTAGCCTGGACCGGGGAACCATGACCACCGACGTCTTCAGCCCGGAGAAGCGCAGCGCCGTCATGCGGCGCGTGAAAGGCCGCGACACCGGGCCGGAGCGGGCGGTGCGCCGGATGCTGCGCGCGGCCGGGATCGGTTATCGGCTGGGCGGCCAGGGGCTGCCCGGCCGGCCCGACGTGGTGATGAAGGGGCGGCGCACGGCCGTGTTCGTCCACGGCTGCTTCTGGCACGGCCACGACTGCCCGCGCGGCGCGCGAAAGCCGAAAGCCAACGCCGACTACTGGCTGGCCAAGATCGCGCGCAACCGCGCCCGCGACGATCGCGCCGTCGCCGAACTCGAGGCGGCGGGCTGGCGCGTCCTGATCGTCTGGGAATGCGAGATGCGCGCGCCCGACTTCGCCGAACGGCTGGTGGCGCGGGTTCGGGATCAGGCCGCGGCCTGATCCCCGTCGGCCTGAGCCTCGCCGCCCTGCGTTTCCTCCAGCACGTGCTGCAGCGCGCCCAGCAGGGCGGGCGGCGTCAGCGGCTTGGGCACGAAATAGGCCATGCCCGCGGCCTGGCAGGCGGCGATGTCCTCGGGGGCGGTGTCGGCGGTGACGGCGACCACGGGCGTCGCGGCGTTGGGTCCGCCCTCGGCGCGCAGGCGGCGGGTGGTCTCGCGTCCGTCCAGTTCGGGCATCCGCACGTCCATGAAGATGAGGTCGAACACCGTCTCGCGGCACCGGTCCAGGGCGGCCAGGCCGTCCGCGGCGGCGACGATGTCGCAGCCCAGCGGCTGGAGGATCAGCTGCACCGCGCGGCGGTTGATGTCGTGGTCGTCGACCACCAGCAGGCGCAGCGGCCGATCCTCGTCGTCGGCCTGGGCCGCGAGCGGCGGTTCGGGCTCGACCCGCGCGGGCGCCGGGGCAGGGGCAGGGGCGGGGGCGATGGGTGCGGTCCGCACGGGGGCAGGGCGGGCCGACCCGGCCTCGGGCGCGCGGCGTTCGGCCAGGACGCGCGCCACCGCCAGCCGGCTGTCGTCCAGGGTCGGCGCCGTCGCCGTCGCCACGGCGTCGGCGCGCGGCAGGAACAGGGAGACGGTGAAGCGGGCGCCCTGGCCGGGCGCGCTTCGCGCGGTCAGCCGGCCGCCCATCAGCTCGATCAGGTTGCGGCTGATCGACAGTCCCAGGCCCGACCCGCCGTGGGCGGCGCCCACGCCGTCGGCGGTCTGGTCGAACGGCTTGAACAGGCGGCCCAGCTGGTCGGACGTCATGCCCGGACCGGTGTCGGCCACCTCGATCAGCAGGGCGTAGCCGGACGGCTCCTCGCTCCAGGCGTTCAGCCGCAGGGTCACGTCGCCCTGGGCGGTGAACTTCACCGCGTTCGACATCAGGTTGTTCAGCACCTGGCGCAGACGCATGGCGTCGCCCCGGACGCCGGCGGGAATGCGATGCGCGCCTTCGATGCGCAGCCTCAGCCCCTTGGCCTCCACCGCGCCGCGCCACAGGCGCAGGGTCTGGGCCAGCAGGGCGCGCAGGTCGAAGTCGGCGACCTCGACCTTCATCCGGCCCGCCTCGATGCGCGAATGGTCCAGAAGGTCGTCCAGCAGCGACTTCATCATCTGGCCGGCGTCGGTGATCAACTCGGCCTTCTGGCGCACCTGAAGGTCGCCGCCGCGCAGTTCGGCCGCCCCGCTCAGGATGGCGCCGATGGGGGTGCGAAGGTCATGGCCGATCGCGGCCAGGAAGGCGCCCTGTTCGTCCAGCGCCTTGCGCAGCCGCGCCGCGTGGTCTTCGGCCAGCAGCCGATCCTTCTGCTCGCGCGCGCGCGCTCGGCCAGCCCGCGCCAGACGCTCAGGCAGTAGATGACGAAGATGGTCACCGCCGCCGCCGCCGTGACCGCGGTCGCCGGCGGAGCCCCCATCTGCATCAGCAGCAGGGGGAAGGCGGTCATGTAGAGGATCTGCGGCGTGACGGTGCAGGCCAGCACCGTCAGCGAGCGGGGGGCGTTGACCATCGAATAGACCATGGCCGCCGGCAGCATGATCGCCGCCGACACGCCGCCCGCCGGTCCGCCGAACACCCACAGCAGCAGCGACAGCGCGCCGTACAGGCCGGTGTTGGCGAACATGGTCGCCCCGCCCAGGACATGGCGCGCGCGCGACATCGGACACGAGGGGGAGGCGTTGACGGGGCCGAAGACGAAGGCCTCCCAGACCTGGATGGCCATATAGGCGGCGCCCCAGGTCAGGGCGATCGGCCAGCCCACCAGGGGCGTCGCCGCCAGACTGCTGGCCAGGCCCACGGCGACGCGCTGCATCATCGCGCCACGGCGTTGCCGGACGGCGAAAGCCCAGCCGCTGACCGTGTCGCCGCCCGTGGTGTCCGACATTCGTTTCCCCGTTGGCGCAAGGCGCGCGTTTCCAGCCATCTTGGCGGCTTGAGGCTAACGCTCCGTCAACGGCCCGCGCCGACGGCCTCCGAAACGGTGGAAAAGCCGTCCGCGCGCAGCCGGTCCGCCAGGTCGCGCTTGATCCGCTGGACCAGGCCGGGGCCCTCGTAGATCAGGGCGGAATAGACCTGCACCGCCGTCGCGCCCAGGCGGATGCGGCGATAGGCTTCCGCCCCGCTGTCGATCCCGCCGACCGCAACCAGGGGCAGGCGGCCCTGCGCCGCCTCCGCCGCCGCGACCAGGGCCTTTTCGGCGAACGGCCGGATCGGCGCGCCCGACAGGCCCCCGGCCTCCGCCGCGTGGACGGAGCGCAGGGTCGCGGGCCGCTCCAGCGTGGTGTTCGACACGATCAGGGCGTCGATGCGGTGGGCCAGGGCGGCCTCCACGATCATGGCGATCTCGGCGCCGGCCAGATCAGGCGCGATCTTCAGCAAGACGGGCTGGCGCGCGGTCGCCCGGGGCCGGGCGGCGTCGATCCGGCCCAGCAGGTCGTCCAGCTGCGCCCGGCCCTGCAGGGCGCGCAGGCCCGGCGTGTTGGGCGAGGAGATGTTGATGGTGAAATAGTCCGCCAGGCCGTCCAGCCGCTCCAGACCCGCGACATAGTCCGCCGCCTTGTCCTCGGTCTCCTTGTTGGCGCCCAGGTTGGCGCCGACCACCGCCGCCGCCGGCCGCGCCGCCAGCCGGCGGGCGAAGGCCTCCAGCCCGGCGTTGTTGAAGCCCATGCGGTTGATGATCGCCCGGTCCTCGGCCAGGCGGAACAGGCGCGGCTTCGGATTGCCCGGTTGCGGCCGGGGCGTGACCGAGCCGCACTCCACGAAGCCGAAGCCCAGTCGCGACAGGCCCCGCAACGCCTCGCCGTTCTTGTCCAGGCCCGCCGCCAGGCCGACCGGATTGGGCAGGTCCAGGCCGGCCAGCCGCGTGCGCAGGATCGGCGCGTCGGCGGACGCGGCCGGCAGGGGCGCCAGCGCCAGGCCCCGCAGGGCCAGGACGTGGGCCTGCTCCGGGTCCAGGCGGCGCAACAGGGCGGCGCCGGCGTCCATCACGCTCATGCCGGGTCTCCGACCCGCATCGTCCCGTCGGCGTCGACGGTCATGGGGCGGGCCTCGCCCACGGCCGCGACCGGCAGGGGCGAATAGAGGTGCGGGAACAGGTCGCCCCCGCGCGAAGGCTCCCACGCCGGGGCGTCCTCCAGCCGGTCCAGATGCACGCTCAGCAGCATCAGCCCGTCCCGCCCGGCGTAGTGCCGACGCGCCGTCTCGGCCAGCTGCGCCTGGGTCGACAGGTGGATGTAGCCGTCGGCGCGGTCCACCGCCGAACCCTCGTAGCGGCCTTCGGCGACCGCTTGGCGCCATTCGCCCGCGTCGATGATCTTGTAGGCGACCGGGGTCATGCGCCGCCGGTCCGGGGCGTCAGGAAGCCTTCGTAGGCGCAGCGGCCCGCGACATCGACGCTGAAGATCGCCGCCGAGCCGGGCGCGAAACCGCCCGCCAGCCGGTCCAGCACCGCCGGGGAGGCTGCGCTCTCGGTCAGGTATTCGACCGCCAGAAGGTGGACGCCGGGATTGTGGGCCACGATCATCAGGCAGCCGGCCTCTTCCTCGGATCCTTCGACCAGGCCGCGGATGACGTCGGCGCCGGCGTTGTACAGCATGGCCAGGTCGCGCACCTCCACGTCGCCGAAGGCGTCGTGCATCAGGTCCCAGGTCTGACGCGTGCGCGCCGCGGTCGAGACCAGGGCCAGGTCCGGCTTGATCCCGCGTTCGGCCAGGGCCCGGCCCATGGCGCCGGCCTCCGTGCGGCCCTGCGGCGCCAGGGGGCGCGCCTTGTCGCCGCCGCCGGAGGGGGCGGACATCTCGGCCTGGGCGTGGCGCATGAGGATCAGTCGATGCATGGGATCGCCATTAGGGCGCTTCGGGGCGCGGGGCCAGACGCCGCGTCGGTCAACTCCGCGTCAGCCGCGTCGGCGTCTCGGGCGGGGGCGACAGGCGGGACGGAACCGAGGCGGCCGGCTGGGGCGCCAGGGCGGGACGGGCCACCCGCTGGGTCTGGCCGCTGGGCCGGATGCGGGCGTAGGCGTGGCGGGTCGCCTCCAGCAGGATCAGGCCCGCCGCGCCGGGCGCGATCCGTCGACCGACCTGTTCGAACCCGTCCGCCAGCGGCAGCAGCGGCCCCCAGGGCGGCACATACAGGGTCTGGGACCAGGCCGAGGGCTCCAGGCCCGCCTCGCGCACCAGCCGCTCCAACTGCCGGCGCGAGAAGGGACGGCCGTATCCGAACGGCGTGTTCTCGGTGCGCGCCCACAGGCCGCCGCGCGCCGCCGCGACCAGGATGATCCGCCCCGCCGGAGCCAGGGCCCGCACCGCCTCGGTCAGGACCGCGCCCGGATCGTCGGCCTCTTCCAGCACATGGACCAGCAGGATGCGGTCGAAGGTCCCCGCCTGGAACGGCAGCCGCCGCTCGTCCGCCAGCAGGGTGCGGTTTCGCCCCACCGCAGGCCAGTGCTCGACCCCCTGTCCGCCCGGCATGGCCGCGACCACGCGCCGCGCCCCGACGAAGGCGTCCAACCAGGGCGTGGCGTAGCCCAGGCCCAGCACGTCGCAATCCGCCGCCTCGCCCCAGGCGTCGTCCAGCCTTCGCGCCAGCAGTCTTCGCGCGAGCACGCCGGTCGGCTCGCCGTAGAAGGTTCTCAGCTCATCGATGCTGCGCCGCATGGGCCTCACTATAGGCCGCCGAGGGGTCCCGCTGCTAGGATGGGCGCATGACCCTGGACGTGCATCTGTTTCCCTGTCGCAGCGACAACTACGGCTTGCTGGCGCGCGACCGCGCCACGGGCGTGGTGGCGGCCATCGACACGCCGGACGCCGCGCGCATCCTGGAGGAGCTCCAGGCCCTGGGCTGGGGGCGGCTGGACCTGATCCTGAACACCCACTGGCACCCCGACCACACCGAGGGCAATGCGCGGCTGAAGGCCGAGACCGGCTGCGAGATCGTCGGCCCCGAAGAGGTCGCGCGCGTCGCTCCGCTGGACCGGATCGTGGCGGACGGCGACGTCGTCAGGATCGGCGACGCCGTGCTGACGGTCGTGGCCACGCCGGGCCATACCCTGGGCCATGTGGTCTATCACGACGCGGCGGACGGCCTGGCCTTCGTTGGCGACACCTTGTTCGCCCTGGGCTGCGGGCGACTGTTCGAGGGCTCGCCGGAGCAGATGTGGGACAGCCTTTCGCGCCTGACGGCCTGGCCGGACGAGACGGTGATCTGGTGCGCCCACGAATACACGGCCGCCAACGCCCGCTTCGCCCTGAGCCTGGACGACCGTCCCGAGATGAAGGCGCACGCCGAGGCGATCTTCCAGGCGCGCGAGCGGGGCAGCCGACGGTTCCCACGACGGTCGGGACGGAGCGGCGGTTCAATCCCTTCCTGCGGGCCGGGAGCGCCGAGGCCTTCGCCGCCCGCCGTCGGGCCAAGGACGACTTCGCCGGCTGAGGCTCAGTCCCCCGCCATGGTGCGGATCACCACGGCCGACGACGGCCGGCCGACGATGCCGCGCGACGGGTCGACCATGACGCGCAGCTCCCCGCGCGAGAAGGTCACGGAGGCGCGTCCGCCCTCGACGATGCTGATCTTGCGCAGGCGGTTGACGGCGCCGCGGGTGGACGGATTGCGGGCCATGCGGATCACCGCGTCGGTGGTGACGATCAGGGCCTCGACGCACAGCGCCTCCGACTGGCTGCCGTCCAGGTCGATGGTGATCAGCCGGCCCACCGCCTCGGACACCAGATTGCTTCGCCGCGCCATCAGGTTGAACAGCTGCACCGGCCCCAGGTTGGGCGTGCGCAGCGGCTGGGCCGCGCCTGAGCGCGACACCGGCGAGCCTTGCGGCGTGCGCGTGGTGTACAGGGTGATGCCCCCGTCGGCGGTCACCCGCAGGATCTGATCGCCGTTGTCGTTGCGATAGATGATGTCGCCGCGCGGGGCGGGGTGGGGCGCAGCACCCAGATCTCGGCCGACTGGTCGAAGCGCAGCAGGGGACGCACGCCCGAACTGTCCAGCACGAACGCCTGGCCGCCGTCCGAGACGTAGCGGCCGGTCGACGGCATGGCCCGCCGGGACTGGGCCTCGGCCATCGAGGGGGCGAGCGCGATCAGCAGCGACAGGGCCGCGGCCACGAAGGCGACGAGCGCCATCGTGGTCATGCGTGGCGAGTTTTTCGCCCTGACCTCGTCCGTCAACTTCATGAGACTAGGGATGAAACCGACGCACGGCGGATTTTTGGCGAAGGCCCGTCAACCGACCAGATACTGACCGCCGTTCAACGACAGGGTGCAGCCTGTGACATATCCGGCACGCTCGCCCACCAGCCAGGACACCATGTCCGCGATCTCCTCGCCCTTGCCCAGGCGGCCGACGGGGATTTGGCCGACGATCCCCTCCAGCACCTTGGGATCCATCGCCCCGACCATTTCGGTGTCGATGTAGCCGGGCGCGATGCAGTTCACGGTCACGCCCTTCCTGGCGTTCTCCAGCGCCAGGGCCTTGGTGAAGCCGATCATGCCGGCCTTGGCGGCGGAATAGTTGGTCTGGCCGATCTGGCCCTTCTGGCCATTGATCGAGGAGATGTTGACGATCCGCCCGTGGCCCCGGTCGCGCATCCCGTTGATGACCTGGCGGGTCATGTTGAAAACGCTGTCCATGTTGACCCGGATCACGTCGGACCACTGGTCGTGGCTCATCTTGTGGAAGAAGCCGTCGCGGGTGATGCCGGCGTTGTTGACCAGGATGTCGATGGGGCCCAGCTCGGCCTCCACCTCGGCCACCGCGCGGGCGCAGTCCTCGAAGCTGCCGACGTTGCCCTTGACCACCATGACGCCCAGCGCCTTGGCCGTGGCGTTGGCCGCCTCGTCATTGCCGGAATAGCCCGCGGCGACGCGGACGCCGTCCTCGTTTAACCGCTGGACGATGGCCTTGCCGATGCCCCGGGTGCCGCCGGTCACGAATGCGACGCGCGCCATGATCGTCTCCTGTCCCTGTCGCCGGCCCTTGCAAGGCCTTGTCGAGGTTCAGGATTAACGACCGTGGCGGCGCGCGCAAGCGGCGTTTCCGTGACGGAAGCCTGTTCTTCAGGCCGCCAGCTTGTCGATGTCGATCACGAAACGGTAGCGGACGTCGGACTTCTCCATCCGCGCATAGGCCTCGTTGATCTGTTCCGGAGCGATCATCTCGATGTCGCAGGCGATGCCGTGCTCGGCGCAGAAGTCCAGCATCTCCTGGGTCTCGCGGATGCCGCCGATCAGGGAGCCGGCGACGCGACGCCGACGCCAAAGCAGGGGCATGGCGAAGACCGGCAGGCCTTCGGTGGTCAGGCCCAGCATGACCATCGTCCCGTCCTTGGCCAGCAGCTGCAGATGGCCCGAGATTTCGTGGGTGGCCGAGACGGTGTTGATGATCAGGTCGAACGTCTCGGCCGCCGCCTTCATCGCCTCCTTGTCGGAGTTGATCAGGAAGTGTCTGGCGCCCATCCGCTCGGCGTCCGCGCGCTTGCGATTCGAGGTCGACAGGACGGTGACCTCGGCCCCCATGGCCGCCGCCAGCTTGACCGCCATGTGACCCAGCCCGCCCAGGCCGACCACGGCGACCTTCGAGCCGGGGCCCACGCCCCAGGTCTTCAGTGGCGAATAGGTGGTGATGCCGGCGCACAGCAGGGGCGCCGCGGCGTCCAGCGGCAGGCTGTCGGGGATGCGCAGGACAAAGTCCTGATCCACCACGATGGCGCTGGAATAGCCGCCCTGGGTGATCTTCTGGTCCACGCCCGCGCCCTTCGGATCGGGCGAGCCGTAGGTCTGGGTCATGCCGGGGACGCAATACTGCTCCTCGCCCTCCTGGCAGGGTTTGCACTGGCGGCAGCTGTCGACCATGCAGCCGACGCCGACGCGGTCGCCGACCTTGAACCGGGTGACGTTCTGGCCCACCGCCGTGACGACGCCGGCGATCTCGTGGCCCGGCACGATCGGATAGGTGGTGTTGCCCAGGTCGTTCTTCACGATGTGCAGGTCGGAGTGGCAGACGCCGGCGTATTTGATCTGGATCGCCACATCGTCGGGGCCCGGATCGCGTCGCTCGAAGCTGTAGGGCGTCAGCGGCTTGTCGGAAGCGGTCGCGGCGAAGGCGCGGGTGGCGATCGGCATGGGAAGTCCTTCAGGCTTTGCGGCAGGCGCCTCAGATGTGACGCGCAATCACCGCCCGCAAGGCGTGGACCGCTATTTCAGCTTGGCGATCAGCGCCTGCGCCGCCGCCGGGTTCCGGACCTTCGCGCCGGATATGAAATAGGCGAAGACCTCGCCGCGCCTGGCCCAGGCCTTGGCCTGTTTCGCGATGTCGTCGAGTTCGGCGGCGGTCATGCCGGTCGGCTCGTCCTCGCGGCTGGACATCAGGCGGGCGTAGGTGAAGTCGGCGGTGTCCTCGTCGATCTGGGGCCAGGTCGGCTCCTCGTCGTCGACGGCATAGACGATGGCCGCGCCGTATTTCCGGGCCAGGTCGTAGAACTGCTCGGTGGCGAAGGTCGGATTGCGGACCTCCAGCGCGTGGCGCAGGCGCAGGCCGTCCTTCTCCTTCGGCAACAGCTTCAGGAAGCCCTCGAAGTCCTCGGGATCGAATTTCTTGGTCCCCATGAACTGCCAGTTGATCGGCCCCAGCTTGTCGCCCAGCTCGGTCAGGCCCTGGGACAGGAACTTCTCGAAGCTCTCGCCGCCTTCGGACAGCACCTTGCGATTGGTGCAGTAGCGGCTGGCCTTGACCGAGAAGACGAAGCCGTCCGGCGTCTCGTCGCGCCATTTGCGCCAGCTGTCGGGCTTGAAGGTCGAATAATAGGTGCCGTTATCTCGATCGAGGTCAGCTGGCGGCTGGCGTATTCCAGCTCGCGCTTCTGGACCAGGTCGTCGGGATAGAAGACGCCGCGCCACGGCTCATAGGTCCAGCCGCCGATGCCGATGTGGATGGGGTGGGTCATGGTTGTTCCCCTGCGTCGCTGTCGCCTTGCGGAGCGGTCCGCCAGTCTTCGTGCCCGTGCCGGACGCGCTGGATCAGGACGCCTTCCGGCTCTTCGTCATAGATGACCACATGAGCCTTGAAGGTGAAAACCCGAATGGGCGGATCGTAGTCGGTGCGCAGCCGAGCGACGCCGGGCGATGCCGCCAGTCGGTTGAACAGGGCTTCCAGTTCGTCCTGATAACGATCGGCCTGTGGCGGACCGAACTGGTCGTGGCTCTGGATGTAGATGGCGATGAGATCCTCGCTCGCCTCCACGGACAGCCGATAGCGGCTCATCCCGTCTTGCGCCGCTCAGCGATGCGGGAGAGAGCCTCGGCGCGAATATCGGCATAGTCCTGTCGCTGATGCCGCTGGCCCGGCCTTCGTCGATCAGCCGCTGCATGTTGGCGATCTTGTCGGCCTTGACCTGCTCCTGGCGGATCAGGTCGCGGATCACGTCCGAGGCGTTGGCGTAGCGGCCGGATCTGGCCTGCTCCTCGACCCAGGCCTTCATCGGGTCGGGCAGGGAGATGTTCATCGTCGCCATGATCGGTCTCCTTTTCAGGAAGAAGAGGGTTTCTTGGCAAGGGTTGTCAATCCTTGCCATCTTTCACACGGTCGCGACGGAAAACACAGTGTGAAAGGTATGAATCGTGTGAAATCGCCGTCACCGTCACCGTCGCCGTCGCCGTCGCCGTCGCCGTCGCCGTCGCCATCGCCGGTCATAGCCGGCGTCCGCGTCGAAAACGGACGCGGGCTCAGTAGGCGAAGTCGGCGTAGATCCGCTTCACGTCGCCCTGCCAGGGGCCGTGGTAGAGGTCCAGCAGGCGTTCGGCGGGCGTGATCCCGCTGTCGGCGATATCTTCCAGTTCGGCCAGGTATCCGCGCTCGTCCACCATGCCGCCCGAGAATTTGGCGCGGTTCTTCAGGCCCTGCCGGGCGATGGCGACCAGGTCCACGGCGATGTCGCGAACGGAGCGGCCCGCCACCTCGGCCTTCAGGCCCAGGCGGGTGACGTCGCGGCGCAGGCGCTCGTGATCGGCGACAGCCCAGTCCTTGACCAGGTCCCAGGCGGCGGCCAGCGACGGCGCGTCATAGAGGACGCCGGCCCACAGGGCGGGCAGGGCGCAGATGCGGCTCCACGGCCCGCCGTCGGCGCCGCGCATCTCCAGATAGGCCTTCAGCCGCACCTCGGGGAAAAGCGTCGTCAGATGGTCGTTCCAGTCCTTGATCGTCGGATACTGGCCGGGCAGGGCGGGCAGCTTCCCGGCCTGGAAATCGCGGAACGACTGGCCCGAGGCGTCGACGTACTTCCCGTCGCGCTTGGCGAAATACATCGGCGTGTCCAGGGCGTAGTCGGCATAGCGCTCGAAGCCGAAGCCGTCCTGGAAGACGAAGTCCAGCATCCCCGTGCGGTCGGCGTCGGTGTCGGTCCAGACATTGGCGCGCGCCGACAGGAAGCCGTTGGGGCGGCCCTCGGTGAAGGGGCTGTTGGCGAACAGGGCGGTGGCGATGGGCTGAAGCGCCAGCGAGGTGCGGAACTTGGCGACCATGTCCGCCTCGCTGTCGAAGTCGAGGTTCGCCTGGATGGTGCAGGTGCGCAGCATCATGTCCAGGCCCAGCGTCCCGACCTTGGGCATATAGGCGCGCATGATGTCGTAGCGGCCCTTGGGCATGACCGGGATGTCGGCGCGGCGCCACAGCGGATCGAAGCCGGCGCCCAGGAAGCCGACGCCGATCTGGTCGGCGACCTGCTTGACCTCCATCAGGTGCTGGCCGGTCTCGTTGCAGATGTCGTGGATGGTCAGGAGCGGCGCGCCCGACAGTTCGAACTGGCCGCCGGGCTCCAGGCTGACCGAGGCGATGAAGCCCTCGGCGTTCCTGCGCTCCAGCCCGATCAGGACGCCGTTCTCCTCGACCCGCGACCAGCCGAACCGCTCCAGCCCCTCCAGCATGGCCCTGATGCCGTTCGGGCCTTCGTAGGCGGGGCGCGCCAGCGTGGTCTTGTCGAAGCCGAACTTCTCGTGCTCGGCGCCGATGCGCCACTGGTCCCTGGGCTTGGCCCCCCGGGACATGGCCTCGATCAGGGCTTGGCGTGTCAGCGGCGCGGCTTCGGTCATGCGTCAGATCCCTCCGGCGCGTCGCGGCCGTCTGTCGCGGCTAGATGGGCGAGGACGGGGCCGGGCTCAAGGGGCGTCGGCACGATCGCGGCGCGCCGGGCGTCGCGAAGCGCGCCGATGCGGCAGGACGCGCGCCATGACCGTGACGAAGAAGGCCACCGACCAACCCATCAGCAGGGTGCCGTTGACGCCCTCTATGGCCCCCAGAAGCCGCCACCGCTCCAGGATCGGCGCGTCGCTGTATCCGATGGTGGCGTAGCTGATCGTCGAGAAATAGACCGCCTCGGGCAGGGTCGCGATGGCGTCCAGCGTCACGAAGAGAAAGGCGTAGAGCCAGATCTCCACGCCGTGCAGCGTCAGCAGCGCCAGGGCCACGCCGCTGGCGATGACCGCGCCTTCCAGGGAGAACGGGCTGATCCGGTATCCGGCGCGGCGAAGATCCCGCTCGTGCAGGACCCGCGCGATCACCAGCAGGCCGACGCCGTGCAGCGCCACCGTCGCCAGAACCATCACCGTGGCGATCAGCAGTTCCAGGATCATGCCGCATGGTCCCAGCCCGCTCGCCCTTTGGCAATCGCCTAACGCGCCCAGTCGCCCACGGCCGCCTGCCACAGCGTCATGGCCGCGATGGCGGCGGTGTCGGCGCGCAGGATGCGCGGGCCCAGCGACACGGCGGTGGTGAAGGGCAGGGCCCGCAGGCGCTCGCCCTCCTCGGGCGAGAAGCCGCCTTCCGGACCGATCAGGATGGACCAGGGCCCTTCGCCGGCGTCGCGCAGGGCGGCGACCGCCGGCGCGCCGCCGGTCTCGTCGCAGAACATCAGCCGGCGGCCGTCCCCCCAGCCGTCCAGCAGCGCGTCCAGCCGGATCGGATCGTCGACGGCGGGCACGTCCAGCCGTCCGGTCTGTTCGGCGGCCTCCTCGGCGATGGCGTCCAGCCGGTCCAGGCGGATGCGGTCGGCGTTGGTGCGGTGCGTCAGGACCAGCCGCACGCGCTTGGCGCCCAGTTCGGCCGCCTTTTCGACGATGGTCTCGACGCGCGCCTTCTTCACCACGGCGACGATCAGCTCCAAGTCGGGGCCGTAGGCCTGGGGGCGCACCTGTTCCTCGGCGCGCAGGATCACGCCCTTCTTCAGCACCTCGGCGACGGTGCAGCGCCACTCGCCGTCGCGGCCGTTGAACACCAGCAGGTCGTCGCCCGCCTTCAGCCGCATCACCTGGGTCAGGTAGCGCGACTGGTCGAGGGTGGGGGCGACGGGGGCGGCGGGGGAAAGCGGTTGGGCGACATGGAGACGGATCATCAGCCTACATGACCTGAGGGCGGGCGCTTGTCATCCCGGCCGCAGCGAAGCGGAGAGCCGGGACGGGATGCAGCTGACAATCTAGGCAAGCCCGGTCGGCGTCGCCGAACCGGGCTGAAGGCGCGTCCGCACCTCGCCGTAAAGATCCAGCCAGCGGGGGTTGTCCTTTTCGACCAGCGCGAACTTCCATTCCCGCAACCAGCGCTTGATGCGCTTTTCCCGCAGGATCGCCTGGTCGATGTATCGATGGGTTTCGTACCAGACCAGTTGGTCGATGCCGCGTTCCGCCGTGTAGCCCGGGATCAATCCCGATTTATGCTCGGCCACCCGGCGCACGATGTCGTTTGTCACGCCGACATAGAGATAGCCGCACGGGCCGCTGGCGAGCAGATAGACGTAGAAGCATTGGGTCATGACACCGTCTCCCGGCGCAACCCTTGGGGGTTGTCCGGGAGCGGTCAAGGGGATGGTTTGGCTGGTCCCGTCCCCGATCTTCGCTGCGCTTCGTCGGGGATGACAAGGAAGGGTGCGCCTACAGCGTCCGGGCGATCAGCAGCTTCATGATCTCGTTGGTGCCGCCGTAGATGCGCTGGACGCGGGCGTCCTTGTACAGCTGGGCGATGGCGTATTCGTTCATGTAGCCATAGCCGCCGTGCAGCTGCAGCATCTCGTCGATGGTCTCGCCCTGGATGTCGGTGACCCAGTATTTGGCCATCGAGGCGGTGGCGGCGTCCAGCTGGCCCTTCAGGTGCAGGCCGATGCAGTGGTCGACGAAGACCTTGGCGACGGTCAGCTTGGTCTTGACCTCGGCCAGCTTGAACTGGGTGTTCTGGAAGTCGAGGATGCGCTTGCCGAAGGCCTTGCGCTCCTTGACGTAGGCCAGGGTCGCTTCAAGGCCGCGTTCGGCGGCGGCGACGCCCTGGACGGCGATGTTCAGCCGCTCCTGCGGCAGCTGTTGCATCAGCTGGACGAAGCCCTGGCCCTCGGTCCCGCCGATGATGTTGTCGCCGGGGACCTTCACCTCGTTGAAGAACAGCTCGGAGGTGTCGTTGGCCTCCATGCCGATCTTGTGCAGGTTGCGGCCGCGCTCGAAGCCTTCGGCGCCGTCGGTCTCGACCACGATCAGCGACGTGCCCTTGGCGCCTTCCGACGGATCGGTCTTGGCCACCACGATGATGAAGTTGGCCAGCTGGCCGTTGGTGATGAAGGTCTTGGAGCCGTTGACGACATAGCCGTTGCCGGACTTCACCGCCGTCGTCTTGACGCCCTGCAGGTCCGACCCGGCGCCCGGCTCGGTCATGGCGATGGCGCCGACCAGTTCGCCGGATTGCAGGCGGGGCAGCCAGCGTTGCTTCTGCTCCTCGGTGCCGTAATGCCAGATGTAGGGCATGACGATCGCATTGTGCAGCGAAATGCCGAAGTGGTCGGCCCCTTCCAGCCCAGCTGGCGCATCAGCACGACCTCGTGGCGATAGTCGCCGCCCATGCCGCCGTCTTTCTCGGGCATCGACAGGCCCAGCAGGCCGTCGGCGCCGGCCTGGCTCCACAGGGCGCGGGGCACGCTGGACGCGGCGATCCACTGCTGGACCTTCTCCGGCGGCGCGTGCTCGTCGATCCATTTGCCGACGGAATCGGAGAAGAGGGTGATCTCTTCTTCCTGCATGAAGGCGGGGTCGGGGCTGTTGAGGATGTTCATGGCGTCTTCCCTTGGACGGTGGTTCCGATCAGTGTCGGAGCTCTGATTGGAGGTGGGGATGCGATCTGTCTGGGTGGCGATCATCGCCTTGGGGCTTGCCGCCTGCGGACAGCCTGTGCGCTGGCAGAAGGTCGATGGCCCCTATCTGATCGTGGCGGCCGACGATCCGCTCAACCGCCACCTGTCGTACGACCTGGGGGACGGAAATGCGATCGGCCGCGTCGATTCCACGGTCACGGGGGTCGGCCACGACGACCGGTACATCACCGTGCGCCGCGAGCCGAAGGGTCGGTCCGGTCTGGTCGAATATTATTATGTTGTACGCGCTCTCGACGGGCCGGGTGTTCCACCGGAGGCCTTGAAGGGCCCTTTCGACGAAGCGGCTTACGAACGCGAGGTCAAGCGTCTGCATCTGCCTGACCTCGCACCCGTTTATTGATCAGAACGCCTCGGCCGGCATGGCCATCAGCACCTCGGCGCCGGTCTTCATCTTCTTCAGGTGGGCGCCCGCGTCGGGCAGGATGCGCTCGACGAAGTAGCGGCCGGTCTGAAGCTTGGCGGCATAGTAGGGATCGGTCGAACCGGCCTCGATCTGTCCTTGAGCCGCCTTGGCCATCTGGGCCCACATATAGGCCAGGGCCGTCAGGCCGAAGACGTTCAGATAGTCGGTCGAGGCGGCGCCGGCGTTGTCCGGATTGGCCATGCCGTTCTGCATCAGCCACATGGTGCCGTCCTGCAGCTTGGCCTTGGCGTCGGCCAGGCCGTCGACGAAGGGCTTGATGGCCTCGTTCGCGCCGTTCTCGGCCACGAAGGCGTCGATCTCGCCGAACCAGGTCATGATGGCGCGGCCGCCGTTGGAGGGCAGCTTGCGGCCCACCAGGTCCAGCGCTTGAATGCCGTTGGCGCCCTCGTAGATCATGGTGATGCGGGCGTCGCGCAGATACTGGCTGGCGGGGAAGTGCTCGGTGTAGCCCGAACCGCCGTGCACCTGCATGGCCAGGGACGCGACGTGGAAGCCCTTGTCGGTCAGATAGGCCTTCAGTACCGGCGTCAGCAGGCCCATGTAGTCCTTGGCCCGGGTCGCCACGGCCTCGTCCTCGGACTTCTCCAGGTCGGCGTGCAGCGCGGTCCACAGGATGAAGGCCTGGCCGCCCTCGACGAAGGCGCGGGCCTCCAGCAGCATCCGGCGCACGTCCGGGTGGACGATGATCGGGTCGGCCGGGCCGTCCGGGTTCTTCGGCCCGGTCAGCGAACGGCCCTGCAGGCGGTCCTTGGCGAACTCGACCGCGGCCTGGTAGGCGGCCGTGCCGATGGCCAGGCCCTGCAGGCCGGTGCCCAGGCGCGCCTCGTTCATGACCACGAACATGTTGTTCATGCCGCGGCCTTCTTCGCCCAGCAGCCAGCCCTTGGCGCCGTCGTACTGCATGACGCAGGTGGCGTTGCCGTGGATGCCCATCTTCTCTTCCAGGCCGGCGCATTCCAGGCTGTTGCGCTCGCCCAGCGAGCCGTCCTCGTTGACCAGGTATTTCGGCACCACGAACAGGCTCAGCCCCTTGATGCCGGGGACGGCGCCCTCGATGCGGGCCAGGACGGTGTGGATGATGTTGTCCGAGAAGTCGTGCTCGCCCGCCGAGATCCAGATCTTCTGGCCGGTGATCGAGAAGCTGCCGTCGTCGTTGCGCACGGCCTTGGTGCGCACCATGCCCAGGTCGGTGCCGCACTGGGGCTCGGTCAGGTTCATGGTGCCCGACCATTCGCCCGAGACCATCTTGGGCAGGTACTTGGCCTTGATCTCGTCCGAGGCGCTGGCGTGGATGCCGGCGTAGGCCGAGGACGTCAGGCCGGGATACATCGAAAAGGCCGCCGAGGCGCCGGCCGTCATCTGGCCGAAGGCCGAGGCGACGACGCTGGGCATGCCCTGGCCGCCGTATTCCGGATCGGCGGCCAGCGCCATCCAGCCGGCCTCGGACATGGCCTTGTAGGCTTCCTTCCAGCCCTTGGGGCCGGTCACGACGCCGCCCGGCGCCCAGTGGCAGCCTTCATTGTCGCCGGGATTGTTGATGGGGGCGATGACCTCGTCGGCGAACTTGGCGCCTTCCTCCAGGATCTGGCCGACCAGGTCGGACGAGACGTCCTGGAAGCCGGGCTGGTTGGTGTAGCGGTCGATCTCCAGCACCTCGTTCAGGATGAAGGTGAAGTCGCGGACGGGCGCCTTGTAGGCCATGATTACGCTCTCGCTTTGAACGGGTGGTGGTCGTGGTTGAGGCGGGACTTGAGCAGCCGCTCATAGTCCTCGGCGCCCGGCAGCAGGTCCGGGCGGTGTTCGGACAGTTTGGATTCCATCCAGGCGCAGGCCTCCTCGGCCGTCTCGATGGCGCCCTCGATGTCTTCCAGCTGTTGTTTCAGCGCCTCGATCTGGGCGCGGTGGCGCACCAGGGCGACGGCCATCTGATGGACGTTGTGATCCTTGCGGTCGTAGAGATCCATCATCTCCTGGATCTCCTGCAAGGTGAAGCCGATGCGGCGCCCCCTCAGGATCAGCTTCAGCCGCGCCCGGTCGCGCGCGTCATAGACGCGGGTCTGGCCCTTGCGCGCGGGCGTCAGCAGGCCCTTGTCCTCGTAGAAACGAAGCGCGCGCGCCGTCGCGCCGAACTCGCGGCACAGCTGGCGGATGGAATAGGTGCGATGATCGTCGGCGGTCGCCATGCCGCCTTCATAACTTTACGTGCGCGTAAAGGAAGCGTCTTTACGCGCACGTAAGGGTAAGCTTCACGCGCGCCGCGCCGCGCCGCGCCGCGCCGCGCCGCGCAAGAAAAGGGCCCGGAACCTGGGGGGAGGGGTTCCGGGCCCATGCGGCGCCGCCGGCTGGGGGGAGATCAGGCCTTGCGGCGACCCAGCAGCACCGGAACGGTGATGGCCAGAAGGACGGCGTTGACGACGGCCAGGCCGATGTCCTGGCTGAGCGCGTGGACGGCCAGCATCACGGCCTCGAGGATGATCAGGCCGACGGTCGAGGTCAGCAGCACCGGCCGGAAGGCGCGCCACGAGATCAGCGGCGTCAGCACGCCCAGGGCCAGCACGATCTCGACGACGCCCAGGCCGCGCACCATGTTCTCGGGCGCGACGGCGGGCCAGCCCATCAGGGTGATCAGGTTGGTCATCGACTCGGTCAGCTTGGCGTAGCCGGCGGCGATGAAGAACATCGCCAGCCAGCCCTGCAGCGTCCACAGGGCGATGTTCTTATAGGCGGCGCGCGAACGCGCCCGGGGGAGGAAACGGGGAGGGTGGTCGTGGTCATCGGAAGAGCGCCTGAATTCGCAACAGTGACGATATCGGATTGCTCCTCGCCCTGCGCAAGAGGGTGTATAGCGACGCTCCGCCGATTTGTCATCACGCGATGACATCAACTGATGACATCAGCTGATGACTTATTGTTTCAGTCCGGTGAAAGCTCCGTGTCCGAATGGGGGCCCGGCGTCTGGACGATCAGGTCGCCGGGCTGGCAATCCAGTTCGCGGCACAGGGCGTCCAGGGTCGAGAAGCGCACGGCGCGCGCCTTGCCGGTCTTCAGGATGGACAAGTTGGCCATCGTCACGCCGACCCGATCGGACAGTTCGGTCAGGGACATGCGGCGTTCGAGCAGCAGGCGGTCCAGCTGGATCAGGATCATGGCGCGCCTCAGACCGTGCTCAGCTGTTCGTCGCGCATCGCCGATCCCTGCCGGAACACCTCGGCCAGGATGAACACGACCAGGATGCCCAGCCAGGAGCCCAGGCCGATATCGTAGTCCGTGGGCGCCTGGTCGATGCTGAGCGGCGCGACGACGGCCAGCAGAATGGCCGTCAACTGGATCCCCAGCAGACCGAAGCCGACGGCCTGCAGGCGCTTCACATTGGCGCGTTCGAAGGCGTCGCCGCGGTTCACCGACAGCAGGATGGCGCGCAGCCGGTTGATCACCCACCAGGTGAAGCCGCAGGCCAGGAAGGCGCCGAGCAGGGTCAGCCGCTCCACGACCGCCAGGTGCCGGCTCGGATCTTCGCGGGCATCGTTGAGGCCGTCGAGAAAGCCGGACGCCAGGTCCGGCACGAACAGGCTGAGGAATGTGACGAAGGCCATGAAACAGGCGGCGATCATCACGAACACATTGACGAACCCCAGGCACCAGCGCAGCGCGCTCGCCGCCGAATATTTCCCGATCAGCTTCATAAGCTCGTCTCCCGGGCCGCCCCTCGCGGCCTGCTTGGCGACTATCGATATGCATTTATCGAAAAACAGACAAGAACATTATCGATAAACGAGATGAAGCTTTTGTAAGGTTCAGATCAGCCGAAGGCCCAGGCCGCGCGCGCCGCCTCCAGCCGCGCCAGCTTGGCCTCGAACGGCGCCCAGTCGTCGTCGGCGTCGATCGCGCTCCAGATCGCCTCGACCTCCTCGATCAGCATCTCTTCCGGCTGGCGGGCGGCGAACATCGGATGCTCCAGCCGCGCGATGCGGTCGGGTTCGTGCTCCATCAGGGCGAAGCGGAAGGCGTCGAAGGCCTCGCCCTGATAGATCCTGGCGCGCGGACCCGACAGGGCGCGGGCGGAGGAGGCGAAGCCGCCGAACCAGTCGAAGAACAGCGGCTCCCACCGCAGCGCCGCGCCGCCTTCCCGCAGCAGGGCCAGGGTCGCGTCCAGCAGCCGCTGGTCCGCCGCCTCGCCCAGGCTGAGCACGCCCAGCCGCATCAGGAAGGCCGCGCGCAGTTCGCGGATGTAGGCGGGGCCGAAGCCGTTCAGGGCGTCCGTCAGCGGCTCGACCTCGGCGACCAGCTTCAGGCAGCCGGCCAGCTGCGTCAGGTTCCAGAACACCGCCTCGGGCTGGCGGGCGAAGGCGTAGAGGCCCGTCTGGTCGAAATAGGCGGCGGTGAAGCCGGGATCGTAGAAGGGCAGGAAGCGCCAGGGGCCGTAGTCGAAGCTCTCGCCCGTCGCGTTCAGATTGTCGGTGTTCAGCACGCCGTGGACGAAGCCGGCGGCGATCCAGCGCGCGGTCAGCCTGGCCGAGGCGGCGACGATCGCGGCCAGCAGGCCGGGCGCGTCCCCCGGCGCGACCTGCGGGTGATAGAGGGCGCGCACGTGCTCGACCAGCGCCTCGATCTGGTCCCGACGGCCCAGATAGGCGGCGCGCTGGAAGGTCCCGAAGCGCACATGGCTGTGCGACAGCCGCACCAGCACGGCCGAGCGCGTGGGAGAGGGTTCGTCGCCCCGCTCCAGCGCCTCGCCGGTCTCGATCAGCGACAGGGCGCGGCTGGTCGGGACGCCCAGCGCCTCCAGCATCGCGGCCGCCAGCGCCTCGCGCACGCCGCCCTTCAGCGTCAGCCGGCCGTCGCCGCCGCGCGACCAGGGCGTCCGCCCGGACCCCTTGGTCCCCAGGTCCATTAATCTTGGCCTATCGCTCGCTGCTTGAGGCGTTTCGCGCAGCTGGGCGGCCAGGAAGCCGCGGCCGTCGCCCAGGTCGGGATTGTAGGTGCGGAACTGATGGCCGTGATAGCGCATGGCGATCGGGCCGGGCTGGCCGGGCAGGGGCGCGAACCGGCCGAAGGCGGCGATCCATTCGGCGTCGGTCAGCGTCTCCAGCCCCACCTCGGCGGCGGCCCGGTCGTTACGCAGGCGCAAGATCGTCTGAGGAAAGTCCGCCGCCGTCACCGCGTCGGCGTAGTCCGGCCCCAGGTCGAAGAAGCGGGGCTCGGGGCGATAGGCGGGGGGAAACGGGCATGGCTGCTAGGTGCGTCGCCCGGCGGTCCGGCGCAAGCGGGGCGCCGCCGCTTTCCCGGCCGCCCCGCCGGCGCGAAAGACGCCCCGGCGGTTGAACCTTGAGCGTGGAGCCGTATTATTCCCCGCAGAGATCAGGCCCTGCGGCGTCCGCCGCAACGGCCAGGCCGGCGTCGTCTTCCGTCGTGAGGGCGGCGAACCCGGTCCGGCGTCCGTCGATAACCTGGCGCCGCGACAGCTTCAGCAGATCAAGACCGGAGGCCGCCGTGGCGCGCAAACTCACGCTCGATTTCCTTAAGACCGAGGCCGCATCCGGCTCGGCCCTGGCGCTGGCGGCGATCGCCGCGGTGCTGGTGGCCAACTCGCCGTGGTCGGCGGACTATTTCACCTGGCTGAAAAGCTATCACGTGCTCCAGATCGGCCCGCTGCGGCTGGAGGAGACGATCTCCGACTGGATCAAGGAAGGCCTGATGGCCATCTTCTTCCTGGTCGTCGGCCTGGAGATCAAATACGAGATCCTGCGCGGCGAGCTCAGCGATCCCAAGAAGCTGGCGACGCCGGTGCTGGCCGCGATCGGCGGCATGGCGGGCCCGGCGGCCGTCTATCTGGCGCTGACCGGCCTGATCGGGGCGCCGCACCAGGGCTGGCCCATCCCGCTGGCGACCGACATCGCCTTCGCCCTGGCCATCTTCGGCTTCGTGGGCAAGGGCCTGCCGTCGTCGCTGCGCATCTTCCTGCTGACCCTGGCCATCGTCGACGACCTGGGCGCCATCGCCCTGATCGCGGTGCTGTTCAGCGAGGGCGTCAACTGGACGCCGCTGCTGTGGGCCGCGGCCATGCTTTTGGTGGGCGCCGTGGCGGCCCGCCGCTTCCAGGTCGCGGCGCCCTTCTGGGTGCTGGGCTTCGCGGCGGTCTGGTACCTGACGGTGATCTCGGGCCTGTCGACGTCGCTGACCGCCGTGGCCTTCGCCGCCATCGTGCCCATCAAGGCCCGTCGCGAGACGCATCAGAGCCCGCTGAAGGAGGCGATGCACGACCTGCACCCGTGGAACGCCTATCTGGTCCTGCCGCTGTTCGCCTTCGCCAAGGCGGGGGTGTCCTTCGCCGGCCTGTCGATGGAGCAGGCGTTCGCCCCGCTGGTCATCGCTATCGCCCTGGGCCTGTTCCTGGGCAAGCAGGCCGGGGTCCTGGCCGCCGCCTGGCTGGCCTCGGCCCTGAAGATCGGCGCGCGGCCCAGCGGCGCCACCTGGATGCAGGTCTATGGCGTGTCCCTGCTGTGCGGCGTCGGCTTCACCATGAGCCTGTTCATCGGCGTGCTGGCCTTCCCGGGCGCGGTCGATTCCCCCGAGCAGATCGAGGTCAAGCTGGGCGTCATCGGCGGCTCCATCCTGTCGGCGGTCGCCGCAGCCGTCGTGCTGGCCCTGGCGGGTCGCGGCCGCGAGGCCGACCCCGCCGCCAAGGAGCCCGAAGTCGAGCCGCTGCAGGGCGATGGCGTGCAAAAACTGACCTAAGGTCAGGATTTTCTGTCTCTTCCGTGTCACAGATTGGCGAACTGAGGCGAAAAATCGTCGCGGCGAACAACGCTCGCTTGTCCCGTGACGCGAAGCGGGCTTAGCCTCGCAATACTGAACTCGTCCCCACGCAAGGGCCGGGTCGCCAAGGGAACAAGGAAACGCCGCGGTCGCCCCGCGCGACCGGGCCTCTAGAGCCGGGAGGACGCCTCATGCGCCGCATCAACCATCTCAGGACCACCGTGTCCGCCGCCGTCGTCGGCGCCGCCGCCTTCGGCCTGGCCGGCGCCGCCGCCGCCCAGGAAGCGCCGGCCACGGTCGACGACATCATCGTCACCGCCCAGCTGCGCGAACAGAGCCTGCAGGACGTGCCCGTCGTGGTCACCTCCCTGTCCGAAGAGGCGCTGGAAAAGGCCGGCGTGCGCGACATCAAGGATCTGCAGATCCTGACGCCGGGCATGACCGTGACCTCGACCCAGTCCGAGGCCTCCACCACCGCCCGCATCCGCGGCGTCGGCACCGTGGGCGACAACCCCGGCCTGGAAAGCTCGGTCGGCGTGGTCATCGACGGCGTCTATCGCTCGCGCAACGGCGTGGGCTTCGGCGACCTGGGCGAACTGAGCCGCATCGAGGTGCTGAAGGGCCCGCAAGGCACCCTGTTCGGCAAGAACACCTCGGCCGGCGTCATCAACATCATCACCGCCCAGCCGTCCTTCAACCCCGGCTTCCAGGCCGAGGCGACCGCCGGCAACTACGGCGCCTGGGGCGTGGCGGGCTCGGTGACCGGCCCGATCGCCGAAGGCGTGGCCGGCCGCCTGTACGCCGCCGCCCGCCAGCGCGACGGCTTCTACGACGTGGACACCGGCGACGGTCCGCGCACCACGACCGACGACCAGAACCAGGACTTCTGGACCGTGCGCGGCCAGCTGCTGATCCAGCCGTCCGAGAACGCCTCGGTGCGCCTGATCGCCGACTATCCAAGCGCGACGAATACTGCTGCGTCGGCGTGGTCACCCGCTCCAGCCCGACGGCGGCCATCATCAACGCCCTGACGGCGCCGAACGGCCCCGGCACCGCGGCGCAGGGCGGCGGCGACGGCCGCGTGCCCTTCTCGCGCCTGGCCTACGCCAACCGCGACACCAACCAGGTCATGGAGGACATGGGTCTGTCGGCGGAGGCCAACATCGACATCCCGTCCTGGAACGCGCGCCTGACCTCGGTGACCTCGTACCGCGACTGGTCGACCGTCAACGGCATGGACATCGACTACACCGGCGCCGACATCCTGTACCGCGAGGACGACGGCAGCTACGGCTACGACCTGACCAACCTGACCCAGGAAATCCGCCTGGCGGGCACCAGCGACAAGTTCGACTGGCTGGTCGGGGCCTTCGCCACCAAGGAGGACATCGGCCGTCAGGACAGCTTCTTCTTCGGCGCCGACTACAACCCGTTCATCTCCCTGCTGCTGACCTCCAGCCTGGCGGCGCAGACGGGCGGCGCGGTGGCCCCCAGCCCGGCGCGGCTGGGCTGTTTCTCGGGCAACTACGGCCTGGTGCCTGCCGCGGCGCGGGCGCAGTATTTCCTGGGCTGCCTGACCGGCAACGCCATGACCCCGCCGCTGCCGGGCGCGCCGCTGAACATCGTCGGCCAGGGCGTGGTCGACACCTACGCCCAGACCTCACAGTCGTTCGCCCTGTTCACCAACAACACCTGGCGCGTGACCGACCAGTTCGAGCTGACGCTGGGCCTGCGCTACACCATGGACGACAAGCGCCTGCTGGGCCTGCAGGACAACGTCAACGGCAATGGCGCATCGTGCGCCGCGGTGCTGGGCAACTCGGCCCTGATCGCGGGGGCCTTCGGCGGCCTGCTGGGCAGCCCGGCGGCCGGCGCGGCGGCGGCCAACGCCCTGATCGGCCCGCAGTGCCTGCCGTGGAACAACGTGCTCTACGACAACCGCGCGATCAGCGAGAGCCATGACGACAGCGAGGTCTCGGGCACCATCAAGGCGGCCTACCGGATCAACGACGACGTCATGGTCTATGGCTCCTACGCCCGCGGCTACAAGGGCTTCGGCTACAACATGGACCGGGTGCAGACGGGCGTCACCCCGGACGCCTCGCTGTTCTTCCCGGCCGAGACGGTGGACAGCTACGAAGCGGGCTTCAAGAGCTCGCTGTTCGACAAGTCGGTGCTGTTCAACGCCACCTACTTCAACCAGAAGTTCGAGGACCCCCAGCTCAACACCTTCCTGGGCACCGCCTTCGTGGTGGAATCCATCCCCGAGCTGAAGACCCAGGGCGTCGACGCCGACATGATGTGGTTCACGCCCCTGGAGGGCCTGACCCTCTCGGGCGGCCTGACCTACACCGACGCGGAATACGGCGACTTCACCGCCGCCGACCTGACCAGCCCCGGCCGCTTCCCGCAGCTGTCGCTGCTGCCGGGCGCGCGTCCGTCCTTCGCGCCGGAATGGTCCGGCTCGGCCTCGGTCAACTTCGAGCGGTCCCTGGGCGGCGGCCTGCGCGGCGGCTTCGCCCTGTCGGCCAAGTACATGACCGAATACAACACCGGCTCGGACCTGATCCCGTTCAAGATGCAGGACGCCTTCACCGTCGTGAACGGCCGCATCTCGCTGGGGTCGGACGACGAGCGCTGGACCGTCGACGTCTGGGCGCAGAACCTGACCGACGAGGAATACGTCCAGGTCGCCTACAACTCGCCGCTCCAGGGCACGGCCTTCCAGACCTCGGTCCAGCCGAACGGCACCTATTACAACCAGGCGCTGGACACCCAGGGCATCAGCGCCTTCCTGGGCGCCCCGCGCACCTACGGCGTCACCCTGCGCGTCAAATACTGATCGCTTCGCCCCCGGCGGAACGACGAAGGGCCGACCGGAAACCGGCCGGCCCTTTTTCATGGTCGTGTTGCGGGCATGGAATCCGCTTCCGCATCCGACCCAAAGCGGCTGTTAGCCGAGCCGTCGCGCAATCAGCGACCTGACCTGACTCACCACCTCATCCGGTCCGTCGATGACGAGGCCCATGTATGTTTCGGCAGTGAGAGTGAGAGGCCCGGTTGGAGACGCCCAACGCTGCTCAACGACTTCCTGCGAGCCGAACAGCGACCATTTATGATCGAGTCGCCGAGCCCCGACCTTCGTCAACGCCCATGTCGCGACGCGGAGCAGGCGTCGATCGTGTTCAGGCCCAAGAACTTCTGTCGCCATAGTGCCGCCTCCATTCAAGCGACACCGTTGCACTGCCAAGGTCCGCTTTCCACCCATCGCGGACCTTCCGAAGATCCGCGATGGGCGTCGGCCTCATTCCGCCAGCTTCGGCTGCTCCCGCTCGCCGTCCATCCGCCGTTGGCCGGCGGTCAGGCCGCGCAGGCGGCGGCGCGCGAACTGGGCCACGTCGTCGACGATGGTGAAGATCGCGGGGATGTAGAGCAGCGACAGGAAGGTCGAGGAGATCAGCCCGCCCAGCACGGCGATGGCCATGGGCGAGCGGAACTCCACGTCGGCGCCCCAGCCGATGGCGATGGGCACCATGCCCGCGCCCATGGCGAAGGTGGTCATCAGGATCGGCCGCGCCCGCTTGTGGGCGGCGTCCATGATGGCGTCGAACCGCTTCATGCCCTCCTGCTCGGCGATGATGACGTAGTCGACCAGCAGGATGGAGTTCTTGGCCGCGATCCCCATCAGCATCAGCACTCCGATCAGGGCCGACATGGAGAAGCTGCGGTCGGCCAGCACCAGGGCGATGAAGGCCCCGCCGATGGCCAGGGGCAGGGCGGCCATGATGGTGATCGGATAGGCGAAGCTTTTGAACAGCAGCGT
The DNA here is from genome assembly GCF_023503965.1 of Brevundimonas albigilva. Taxonomy (GTDB): domain Bacteria; phylum Pseudomonadota; class Alphaproteobacteria; order Caulobacterales; family Caulobacteraceae; genus Brevundimonas; species Brevundimonas albigilva. Next base: position 2,247,961 of record NZ_CP097298.1, read on the forward strand.
CAGCACCGCATACATCAGCAGGATGCCCGAGACGAAGGCGATGGCGAAGCCGGTGATCATCTCCTGGATGAACTCGGCGTCCCCGGCCGGCACCTGGCGCACGCCGGCGGGCAGGTTCTGCACGGCGGGCAGGCGCTGCACCGCCTGGCCGGCCGCGCCGGTGGTGATGCCGTCCAGCTCGGCCGTGATCGAGGCGATGCGCGAGCGGTCCTGGCGGCTGACGGTCGCGGGGCCGGCGCCGAAGGCGATGTCGGCCACGGCGCTGAGCGGCACCGAGGTTCCCGACGCCGTCGGCACGCGCAGGTTCTCCAGCACGTTCAGGTCCTCGCGCGCCTCTTCGGTCAGCTGCAGGCGGATCGGGATCTGGCGGTCGCCCAGATTGTACTTGGGCAGGTTCTGGTCGACGTCGCCGATGGTGGCGACCCGCACCGCCTGGGAGATGGTCCCCGCCGAGACGCCGGCCAGGGCGGCCTCGTCCGGTCGCGGGGTCACCACGATCTCGGGGCGGGCGATGGCGGCGGTGTTGACCACATTGGCCAGGCCGGGGACGCCGCGCATCTGTTCCTCGACCGCGCGGGCGGCGGCTTCCAGGGTGTCGGGATCGTCGCCCAGGATGGAGAAGGTGTAGCTGGTGCCGTCGCCGGGCCCGCCGCCCTGCTGGGCGATGCCGGCGCGGATGCGGGCGCCGGGGATCTGCTTCATCTGGTCGACCATGACGCGGGCGAAGGCCTGCTGGCTCAGGTCGCGGTCGCCCTTGGGCACCATGTCGGCATAGACGTTGGCCTGGTTCACGTCCTGGCCGCCGATGGCCGCATAGACCGAGGTGACCTCGGGCCGGGCGTCCAGCAGGTCCGTGACCCGCTGCACGATGGCGTCGGTCTCGCGCAGGGTGGTGCCCGGCGGCGTCTCGATCTGGAAGGCCGCGCGGCCCTCGTCGGCCGGCGACATGAACTCGAACGACATCCTGGCCGCGATCGACAGGCCGATGGAGCCGATCAGGAACAGCGCCCCCAGGATGAACACCTTCCAGCGATTGCCCAGCGACCAGCGCAGCGCCTTCAGATAGCCGCTCATCCAGAACGGGTCGCGATCCTCGTGCTTGGTGTGCTTCAGCATATAGGCCGCCATCAGCGGCGTCAGCGTGCGCGCCACGACCAGCGAGAAGAACACGCTGATGCAGGCCGCCAGGGCGAAGGCCTTGAAGAACTGGCCGATGATGCCGGGCATGAAGCCGACCGGCGCGAAGACGGCGATGATGGTGCCGGTGGTGGCCACGACCGCCAGGCCGATCTCGTCGGCGGCCTCGACGGCGGCGTCATAGGGCGGCTTGCCGTCGCGCATGTGGCGCACGATGTTCTCGATCTCGACGATGGCGTCGTCGACCAGGATGCCGATGGTCAAGGACAGCGCCAGCAGCGTCACCACGTTCAGCGACTGGTCCATCGGCGCCAGGATGGCGAAGGTCGGGATCAGCGACATCGGCATGGCGGTGGCGGCGATCAGGGTCGCGCGCCAGTCGCGCAGGAAGATCCACACCACGATCACGGCCAGGACCGCGCCCAGGATCAGGGCCTCCAGCGAGGCCAGATAGCTTTCCTCGATATACTGGACGCTGGACGTCACCTGCTGGATGGTTCAGGTTGGGATTGGCGTCGTCCAGGCGGGCGACCTCGGCGCGGACGCGCTTGGCCAGGTCGACCTCGCTGGCGGTGCGCGAGCGCAGGAAGTTGAAGGTCACCGCCTCCTGACCGTCGTAGCGGGCGATGCGGCGCGGCTCGCCCCACTTGTCCTCGACCTTGCCCAGGTCGTCCAGGCGCACGGTGCGCCCGTCGCCCAGCGGCACCAGGGTCTGGCGCAACTGCTCCAGCGAGGTCGCGGCGCCGACCGTCCGCACGGCCCGCTCGGACCCGGCCACGGTGACGCGGCCGCCCGGCAGGTTGTTGTTGACGTTGACCAGGGCCTGGCTGACCTGGGCGGCGGTCACGCCATAGGCGGCCAGACGCTGGGGATCCAGCTCGACCCGCATCTCGCGATCGACCCCGCCGGAGCGGTTGACCTCTCCGACCCCGCCCAGCGCTAGCAGCGAGCGACTGACCTCGTTGTCGATGAACCAGCTGATCTGTTCCGGCGACATGGTCGCGGAGCGCACGACATAGGTGATCAGGGCGTCGCCGGTGATGTCGATGCGCTGGACCGTCGGCTCCTGCATGTCCTGGGGCAGGCTGGCGCGCACGCCGCTCATGGCGTTGCGCACGTCGTTGGTGGCGCGCTCGGTGTCGGTGCCCAGCTCGAACTCGATGGTCGTGGAGGACACGCCGTCCGAGACGTTGGAATAGATGTGGCGCACGCCCGACAGGCCGGCGATCGAGTCCTCGATCAGGCGCGTGACCTGGACCTCCATCTCGGCCGGGGCCGCGCCCGGGCGGGCGGCGGTGACGGCCACGATGGGGAAGTCGATGTCGGGGTTGTTGTTGATCCGCATCCCCGCGAAGCCGGTGATCCCCGCCAGCGTCAGCAGGATGAACAGCAGGATGATCGGGATGGGGTTCTTGATCGCCCAGGACGAGATCTGGTTCATGGCCGGGCCCTACTTCGCGGCCGGCTGGGCGGGAGCCTGGGCGGGCGCGGCGGGACGGCCGGCGCCGGTCGTGGCCACGGCGACGCGGTCGCCGTCGTTCAGGAAGCCCGCGCCCTGCACCACCACCCGGGCGCCGGTCTGGACGCCGCTGACGGCGGTCTGCGCGTCGGTGCGCGACAGCACCTCGATTGGCTGGAAGCGGACGGTCGCCCCGTCCGCGCTCAGCACGAAGACGCCCGCGCGGTTGTTGCGATAGAGCACCGAGGCGGTCGGCACCGTCGTCGCCGGCTGGTCGCCCACGGCGATGCTGGCGCGGGCGAACATCCCCGGCTTCAGCTGGCTGCCGGGCGCCAGGGAGATGCGGGCCACGCCCAGGCGCGTCTCCGGGTTCACCTCGGGCGTCACGATGCGCACCGTGCCGGTGGTTGATCCCGCCTCGCTGGAGGTGATCGCGGCCGACTGGCCGGCGCGGATCAGCGGCAGTTCGGTCTCGGGCACCTGGGCGTCCAGCTCCAGCCGGCCGTCGCGCACCATGCGGAACAGTTCGGTCCCGGCCTGGATGATCTGGCCCTTGGTGACGCTGCGGCTGATGATCTGGCCGCTGACGGGCGCGCGGATGGTGGCCTGGCTCAGCTGGGTGCGGGTCTGGGACAGGGTGGCGCGGGCGGCGGCCAGGTTGGCGGCCGAGGACCGCTGGTTGGCCAGGGCCGTGTCCAGCGACGCCTGCGACAGGAAGCCGCGCGCCTTCAGCTCCTGGGCGCGGGCCAGGGCGGCGTCGTCGCGGGCCACGTTCGCCTCGGCCAGCTGGACCTGGGCCTGCTGCTGCTGCTGCTGGGCGCGCAGCAGGACGTCGTTCATCTGCACCAGGGGCTGGCCCTGGCGGACATAGGAGCCCTCGTCGACATAGAGGGCGGTCGCCGTCAGTCCGCCGGTCTCGGCGGCGACGGGCACCTCTTCCCAGGCCGAGACGGTGCCCGAGGCGCTGACCTTGCGGTCCAGGTCGGTCTGGCTGACCGTGGCGACGGTGACGGTCTGGCGCGACGCGCCGGCCTTTTCGAGGCCTTTTCGTCGCCGTGGCCGCCGCAGGCCGCGAGAAGCATCACGCCAAGGGCCGCGGTCGCGGCCAAGGTCGAACGGCCGAGGGTCGAACGAGAGAGGGTGAACACGGAAACGGTCCTTGCGTCTGTGGTCCCTGAGACCGGGCGGGAAGGCGACTGTGCGGTTTCGTCCCATACCGCGTCCGGGAAGTCCGCTCAAACGCCCACAGCTTTCATTGCAAAGGCTTAATGTGGCGCGGTGAAGGTCGTCGCGGCCCCCGCCGCTTGGTCCCGGCCCGCGCGCGTGATAGGGGCGCGCGCATGACCACGCCGCCCATCGACCGCATCCGGAACTTTTCCATCGTCGCCCATATCGACCATGGGAAATCCACCCTGTCCGACCGCCTGATCCAGGCGACCGGCGGCCTGTCCCAGCGCGAGATGTCCGAGCAGGTGCTGGACAACATGGAGATCGAGCAGGAGCGCGGGATCACCATCAAGGCGCAGACCGTGCGCCTGGAACTACACGGCCCGCGACGGGCTGGACTATGTCCTGAACCTGATGGACACGCCGGGCCACGTCGACTTCGCCTATGAGGTCAGCCGCTCGCTGGCCGCCTGCGAGGGCTCGATCCTGGTGGTGGACGCCTCCCAGGGGGTCGAGGCCCAGACGCTGGCCAACGTCTATCAGGCCATCGACAACAATCACGAGATCGTGCCGGTCTTGAACAAGATCGACCTGCCCGCCGCCGAGCCGGACCGGGTCAAGGCCCAGATAGAGGACGTCATCGGCATCGACGCCTCCGACGCCGTCCTGGCCAGCGCCAAGTCGGGCTTGGGCATCGAGGACGTGCTGGAGGCCGTGGTGGCCCGCCTGCCGGCGCCCAAGGGCGACGCCAACGCCCCCCTGAAGGCCATGCTGGTCGACGCCTGGTACGACCCCTACCTGGGCGTCGTCGTGCTGGTGCGCGTGTTCGACGGCGTGCTGAAGACCGGGATGCGGGTCAAGATGATGCGCAACGGCTCGACCCACCTGATCGACCGCGTCGGCGTCTTCCTGCCCAAGAACACGCCGGTCGATCAGCTCGGCCCCGGCGAGGTCGGCTTCATCACCGCCCAGATCAAGGAGGTGGCCCACGCCGCCGTCGGCGACACCATCACCGACGAGAAGAAGCCGACCGCCGAGCCGCTGAAGGGCTTCAAGGAAGTCCAGTCGGTGGTCTTCTGCGGCCTGTTCCCGGTGGACGCCGCCGACTTCGAGGACCTGCGCGCCGCCATCGGCAAGCTGCGCCTGAACGATGCGTCCTTCACCTATGAGATGGAATCCAGCGCCGCCCTGGGCTTCGGCTTCCGCTGCGGCTTCCTGGGCCTGTTGCACCTGGAGATCATCCAGGAGCGGCTGAGCCGCGAGTTCAACCTGGACCTGATCGCGACGGCCCCCAGCGTCGTCTACAAGATCAAGCAGCGCGACGGGACCGAGATCGACCTGCACAACCCGGCCGACCTGCCCGACGTGATGCAGATCGAGTCGATCGCCGAACCGTGGATCAAGGCGACCATCCTGACGCCGGACGAATATCTGGGCGGGGTCATCAAGCTGTGCCAGGACCGGCGCGGCATCCAGTCCGAACTGTCCTACGTCGGCAGCCGGGCGATGGTGGTCTATGAGCTGCCGCTGAACGAGGTGGTGTTCGACTTCTACGACCGGCTGAAATCGATCTCCAAGGGCTACGCCTCGTTCGACTACGAACTGACCGACTATCGCGAGGGCGACCTGGTCAAGATGTCGATCCTGGTCAACGCCGAGCCGGTGGACGCCCTGTCGATGCTGGTCCACCGCGCCCGGGCCGAGACGCGCGGCCGCGGCATGGTCGAGAAGATGAAGGAGCTGATCCCGCCGCACCTGTTCCAGATCCCGATCCAGGCGGCCATCGGCGGCAAGATCATCGCCCGCGAGACGGTGCGCGCGCTGCGCAAGGACGTGACGTCCAAATGCTACGGCGGCGACGCCACCCGCAAGAAGAAGCTGCTGGAGAAGCAGAAGGCCGGCAAGAAGCGGATGCGCCAGTTCGGCAAGGTCGAGATCCCGCAGGAAGCCTTCATCGCCGCCCTGAAGATGGACGAGGACTGAGGCCCCGCCTCAGTCCCGCGCCTGCGCGCGTCGGCCAGCAGCTGCTCCACGTGCTCGAAGGTTTCGACCACGTCCTGGGGCGGCGCCGTGTCCAGCTTGCTGACGACCACGATGGCCAGCAGGCTCAGCAGGAAGCCGGGGACCATTTCGTACAGCACGCTGCTCAGCGCCGCGCCGTTCGGCAGCACGGGGGCGTAGATCCAGAACAGCACGGTGGCCGCGCCGACGATCATCCCCGCCAGGGCGCCGTTGCGGGTCATCCGCTTCCACGTCAGCGACAGGATCACCAGCGGCCCGAAGGCGGCCCCGAACCCGGCCCAGGCCTGGGACACCAGGCTCAGCACGTTGCTGTTGGGATTGTAGGCCAGGCCGATCGCCGCCAGGGCGACGGCCAGCACCGCCAGCCGCCCGACCATCACCAGCTCCTTCTGCGGCGCGTTCCGGCGCAGGAAGACGGCGTAGAAATCCTCGACCAGCGAACTGGACGACACCAGGAGCTGCGACGAGATGGTGCTCATGATCGCCGCCAGGATGGCCGCCAGCAGGAAGCCGGTGATCAGCGGGTGGAACAGGATGTCGCTCAGCACGATGAAGATGGTCTCCGGGTCCGCGATCTGAAGCCCCGTGCGGGTGGCGTAGGCCAGACCCGCCAGGCCGGTGCCCAGGGCGCCGATCACCGTCACCGCCATCCAGCCCATGCCGATGTTGCGCATCGTCGGCACGTCGCGCACCGAGCGCACGGCCATGAAGCGCACGATGATGTGCGGCTGTCCGAAATAGCCCAGCCCCCACGCCAGGGCCGAGATCGCGCCGATCACGGTGACGCCCTGAAAAAGGTCCAGCAGGCCGGGATCGATCCCGCGCACCGTCTCGGTCATGCCGCCCACGCCGCCGATCTGGCCCAGCGCCACGATCGGCACCAGAACCAGGGCCACGAACATGATGCAGCCCTGGACGAAGTCGGTCAGGCTGACGGCCATGAAGCCGCCGATCATCGTATAGGCCAGCACCACCCCGGCGGTCAGCCACAGTCCCCAGCCGTAGTCCAGGCCGAAGGCGCTCTGGAACAGCTTGCCCCCCGCCACCATGCCCGACGAGGTGTACAGGGTGAAGAAGACCACGATCACCACCGCCGACACGATCCGCAGCAGGCGCGACCGGTCGTTGAACCGCTTGCCGAAATAGTCGGGAATGGTCAGGGCGTCCTGCGCCGCCTCGGTATAGACCCGCAGCCGCGGCGCCACGATCAGATAGTTGGCCAGGGCGCCGACGAACAGGCCGATGGCGATCCACGCCGACGACAGGCCCGACACATACATGGCGCCGGGCAGGCCCATCAGCATCCAGCCGCTCATGTCCGAGGCGCCGGCCGACAGCGCCGACACCGTCGGCCCCAGCCTGCGCCCGCCCAGGACATAGCCGGACACGTCGTCGGTGCTGGTCCGAAACGAATAGACGCCGATGCCCAGCATCAGCGCAAAATACAGTCCGAGGGTGATGTAGGTTCCGATTTCCATGCCCTGGGGTAGCAAGCGAAATCCCCCGCCGACAACCCTTTGCGGCCAAATCGGGGCAGGGCGGCCCCGGCCTCAGGCCGCCGCCGCCCCCTCGGGCAGGCCCAGGTCCTCGCGCAGTTCGCGCGGATGCAGCCGCGCCATCGCCTGGTCCAGCACCTCCAGCGGCCTCAGCGAACCGTCCGCCCGCCAGAAGGCCTGGCGACCGCCGCATCGCCGAACTGGACGCCCAACTGACCGCCGCCGGCCTGACGCCCGTAGAGGAAGACGACCGAAACCGCCGCATCCGCCTGGGTCAGGACATGCATATCAGCCCCTTGGGCAAGGTCGTCTCGACGGAGGACTGGGAGCGGTCGCTGGACGACGAGCGGTGAGGGGGCGTCCCCTCACATCCGCCGACAGGTTCCGCGCCCGCTGAAGGCCAGCCAGCCCTGATCCCGCAGCACCTGCAACTGCTGCCTGATCTTGGGCCGCACATGGCTGTTGCCGGGATAGAGGGCCGAGAGGCGCGGCTCGAAGACATAGACGTCAGCCAGGGTGAACTCCGCCCGCCCGATGGCCTCCACGCACCGCATCACCTCCAGCAGCCAGCCGCGCGCGTTCAGTCCGGCGTCCCGCAGAAACAGGGTGCTGCGCCACTGGTCCAGCACCGCCGCCTTGGGCACATGCAGCCCATTCCGGATCAGCGGAATCCGCCCCGCCGCCGGAACCTGGCCGATCAGGATGTTGCAGCCCTGCCAGCCCGCGCGGCGGGCGTTCGGTCCCAGCGGCTTGCGCGGCTCGATGATCGCGTTGGTGAAAAAGTGGCGCGGCACGACGATCAGGTCGGTGACACGGGTGCGGCCCCTGTCATAGGCCATGACCAGCAGGCTGGGATTGTTGCGCGCCTCCAGGCGCGCGGTCATCGCGCGATAGGCGCCGTTCACGACCTTCGGTCCCAGGCGTCCGCGCTTGGCCTTCAGCTCATACCCTCGGCGTAGGTCGGGCCCTCGGCGTAGGTCGGGCAGCGAAGTCCGCGACGGGCAAATTATTGGGGAAGGGCCGCAGCGCCTCAGCGGCTGCATAAGAGTGCAGAAAGCCGATATTGAGCCAAATGCTCAACCCAGGCCCCTCCAGAAGCATCGCTGGACGCACATAAAATGGCGCAGTATGCGTGTAATATCGCGCGAACGAATTTGACTCGGTTCTGCATCGATGCGATGCATATTGTAAGAAATATGGAGGCTAGGTTGGCTGGTAGTAGCTCGAGTAAGCGCGAAAAATTTCGGGAACTCGCTTCAAGCCGAGCCGATAAGGCCCTGGAAGCTATTGAAAGAATAGGAAATCTTTCAAACGTTCAGCTGTACGAATGGGACCAAGCTGAGGTCAAGAAAATCATCAAAGCGCTTCGCGATGAGGTTTCCCGAGTGGAGGCCCGATTCGAGAGTCCGGGCCGTCGGCGGCGCGAACGGTTTACGTTGTGAGGAGGGCGATATGAGCGAGATTAGTGCGATACGCGTCGACGATCAGGACTTTTTGGTTACCAGCCTGATCGAGCGTTGCCCAAAGAAGATGATGATCCGCGAGCTATTCAAGAATGCGGTGGAAGCTGCTGAGCAGCTCGGCGGCGAAGGGCGCGTGGAATTCGGTGTCACAGAAGAATTTTTTGAAACCCCGAAACTGACCATCTGGAACAATGGACCGGGAATGGACGAGTCCGAGCTGCGTCAGATGACAAACCTTGCTGCCTCGATCCGTAAGGTAAAGGGGTTGGACGCTAACTTCGGGATGGGCGCGAAAGTCGCGTCCCTGCCGTCAAACCGGCAGGGTCTGGTGTATCGGTCATGCAAGAATGGTCGAGTTCACGAGACCATACTTTGTGAACGCGATGGGGCCTTCGGCAGGCTGCGCCGTCAAGGATCGGACGGAACCGACCTGGGGGACGTCATCGACGTGACAGAGCAGATCGATCAGGCTTGCATTAGAGACATCAGCGAGGATTGGACGGAGGTCACTCTCCTAGGCAATCGTGACAAGCAAAATACCGCCGTCGATCCCTATGATGGCGACCCAGCGGTCAAAAAATTCTGGCTGGCAAATGCGCTTTATCACCGCTTCTACAGGCTTCCTGAAGTGAAGGTGATTTTAGATGAAGGAACGCAGGCTCGCGATGGCCGCCGTACGTTTGAGACTATTCCAGCTCGAATTTCTAAGGGTGCGTTCTCTCAGTTTGAGATGGTATCGCTGCCAAGCGGTGTAAATATTCACTACATATACGACGGTCCGTTTAACGAAACTAGCCATAACAAATCGATAAGCGGGGCGATTGCTAGCGCTGTCAGTACGTGTGCGGTGGTGTATAAGGGTGAAATGTACTCTGTTGCAATGGGTAGGGATTGGACTATCCAGGCTCCATCTTTTGGTATTTCTTTCGGCGCAAAACATATATCTGTTCACATAGAGTTGCCTGACGATTTTAAGGTTCGGCCTGAAGCCTACCGTCAATACATTAATCATTTGGATGGCGATCAGTCGCAAGTCAATGCGTCTGATTTCGCGGTTCTTGTTCTAGAAAATCGACCTGATTGGCTGGTTGCACTCATCCGCTCTCTAGCTCCAAATACCGGAAACTCTGACGAAGAAATAAGAAATAGTCTGCAAGAGCTGCTGAATAGGTATCGCATAAAAATGCCTTCCCCGGCTGTCAGTGCCGTGGGGCCTGTCGATGTTGATCCCGGCACGGGAGGCGGCAGTGCTACGGCACCGCGCCAAAATGGCGGTGGTGGCGGCACGAAGACCGATGACTCTCGGCGGAAAAGTACAGATCTTAGCGTTGTGCAATCAGGCGCCCAAATGGCTCGAATGGCGCAGAACATGCAGCGTGCACCGAGAGCCTGATCCGGCTCCACGACGAGCAGGAGATTGCTGATAAGAAGATCGTGGGGCGGGCTGGTCGCTATTGCCCGGGAACGGGAGAGCTGTACATCAACATGCTGTATCCAGCTGTCGAAGCGATGGTCGATCAGCTGCGAAAAGAATACGCTCATGCCCCGGATGCTCACATCATGCAAGATTTGGTCCGATCTCAATCGGAAGATTCGATGGTGCGTCGCGTCGGGCGCGGTGTAGTTTTTGCTTTGGCTAAGCGGCTTTCCAAGGAATGGGACGAGGAATCCATGAATAAGGCTCTGGAGCCCGAAAGCTTGAGCATTGCCGCTGATAACTTTGAGGACAGCCTTCAAGATGCTCGTCGGGCAATAGGGCAGACCCTGCGGGTGCGTAGGGTCAGTGCTCAGAGCGAGGAGCTTCAGGAAGCAGTTTAGTAGGCGAGGGGCGCTTCTTGCCTTGGAGGGTTACCGTCCCTTCCTGAACGCCTCCGCCTTCTCCGCCGCCGCCTGGGCGCGCCACTTCTTCGGGGCGGACTTGTCGACCTCTTCGCCGGCGGCGGTCAGGGCCTCGTTGGCGAACTCCAGGTCCATCAGCTTCATGCGCTTGATCTCGTCGCGCAGGCGGGCGGCTTCCTCGAACTCCAGGTTGGAGGCGGCCTCGCGCATGCGGCCTTCCAGGTCCTTCAGCGCCGCCTGGAAGTTGGAGCCGACGAAGGGCTTGGCCTGTTCGGCGACGCCGGGGCGGGTCAGGCGGTCGATGTCGCGGGACTCATAGGGGCTTTCCAGGATCTCCTTTATGTCGCGCTTGACGCTTTCGGGCGTGATGCCGTGTTCGGCGTTGTAGGCCTGCTGCTTCTCGCGGCGGCGGTCGGTCTCGGAGATGGCGCGTTCCATGCTGCCGGTCATGCGGTCGGCGTACAGGATCACCCGGCCGTCCACGTTGCGGGCGGCGCGGCCGATGGTCTGGATCAGCGAGGTCTCGGAGCGCAGGAAGCCCTCCTTGTCCGCGTCCAGGATGGCGACCAGGCCGCATTCGGGGATGTCCAGCCCCTCGCGCAGCAGGTTGATGCCGATCAGGCAGTCGAACGTCCCCAGCCGCAGGTCGCGCAGGATCTCGATCCGCTCCAGCGTGTCGACGTCGGAGTGCATGTAGCGGACGCGCACTCCCTGTTCGTGCATGTATTCGGTCAGGTCCTCGGCCATCTTCTTGGTCAGTGTGGTGACCAGGCTGCGGTAGCCGCGGGCGGTGGTCGCCTTGACCTCGTCGATGACGTCGTCGACCTGGTTGCGGGTGGTCCCCGAGACGGGGCGGATCTCGACCGGCGGGTCGATCAGGCCGGTGGGGCGGATGACCTGTTCGACGAAGACGCCGCCGGACCGCTCCATCTCCCACGGGCCGGGGGTGGCGCTGACGTGCACCGTCTGGGGCCGCATGGCGTCCCATTCCTCGAACTTCAGCGGGCGGTTGTCGATGCAGGACGGCAGGCGGAAGCCGTATTCGGCCAGGGTCGACTTGCGGCGGTAGTCGCCGCGGAACATGCCGTTGATCTGGCCGATGGTGACGTGGCTTTCGTCCACGAACAGCAGGGCGTTGTCGGGGATGTACTCGAAGAAGGTCGGCGGCGGCTCGCCCGGCGCGCGGCCGGTCAGCCAGCGGGAATAGTTTTCGATGCCGGCGCAGCTGCCGGTGGCCTCCATCATCTCCAGATCGAAGCGGGTGCGTTGCTCCAGCCGCTGGGCCTCCAGCAGCTTGCCGTTCTCGACCATCCAGTCCAGCGTCTCCTTCAGCTCCGCCTTGATGCCCAGGGTGGCCTGGTTCAGCGTCGGGCGCGGGGTGACGTAGTGGCTGGCGGCGTAGACCGTGACCTCGTCCAGGGCGGCGGTCTTCTTGCCGGTCAGGGGATCGAACTCCTCGATCGCCTCGATCTCGTCGCCGAACAGGCTGACGCGCCAGGCCCGGTCCTCCAGGTGGACGGGGAAGATTTCGATGGTATCGCCGCGCTTCCTGAACATCCCCCGCTCGAAGGTCGCGTCGTTCCTCTTGTACTGCAGCGCGATCAGGTCGGCCCGCAGCTTCGCCTCGTCGATCGTCGCCCCGACCTTCAGGTCGAACGTCATCGCCGTATAGGTCTCCACCGAGCCGATGCCGTAGATGCAGCTGACCGACGCCACCACGATCACGTCGTCCCGCTCCAGGATCGCCCGCGTCGCCGAGTGGCGCATCCGGTCGATCTGCTCGTTTATGCTTGAGTCTTTCTCGATATAGGTGTCGGTGCGCGGAACATAGGCTTCCGGTTGATAATAGTCGTAATACGATACGAAGTATTCGACGGCGTTGTCCGGAAAGAACGACTTGAATTCCGAATACAGTTGGGCGGCCAGGGTCTTATTGGGGGCCAGGATCAGGGCCGGGCGCTGGGTCTGTTCTATGACCTTGGCCATGGTGAAGGTCTTGCCCGAGCCGGTGACGCCCAGCAGCACCTGATCGCGGTCGCCGGCCTGCGCCTGGGCGACCAGTTCGGCGATGGCGGCGGGCTGGTCGCCGGCGGGCGTGTACTTGGTCTCGAGCCGGAATTTGCCGCCTTTTCGGGCGCCCTCGCGCGAGGGGCGGTGCGGGGTCCAGTCGGCGGGGGCGGCGGGCGCCTCCTCCGGCGTCAGGCGCGGGCCGGCCACGGGGGCGAACATCGGCATCTTGCCCGTGTCGCGGATGAAGGCGGCGGCGGCCTCGCGCACGCCGGGATCGGGCACGTGGACGGGCTTGTTCGTCTTCGTGGGCGTCGATTTCGGCGAGGAGGAACGGTTCATGAACGAAAGCTAGTGCGCCAAGGACGGTTTCGCCATAGCGCGCGGGCGCCGAGGGAGGTTGCGTCAGGCGGCGCGGCGCCCGTGCTTGACTCCCTCGCACAGTATGCCGCATACACTGTGTGGCACACACTATGTGATGCATGGAGGGTGCGGGTGGGCGCGGACGAGGAACTGCTGTTCGAGAGCCTGAGGCTGGAGCTGAGGCGGGGGTCGCTGATCCTGGCCGTGCTGGCCAGCCTCAGGCGCGAGCAATACGGCTATTCGCTGCGCGTCGCGCTGAACGAGGTCGGCGTCGAGATGGAGGAGAGCACCCTCTATCCCCTGCTGCGCCGGCTGGAGAGCCAGGGGCTGCTCGACAGCGAATGGCGCGAGGAAGATCGACGGAAGAAGCGGTTCTACCGCCTGTCGCCGCGGGGCGAGGCCATGCTGGCGCGGCTGGCGGCCGAATGGCGGGGCCTGTCCGCCTCGCTGGAGAAGATGCTGTGAACACCGGGAAAGAAGGAGGGGCCGGGATGGACCTGGTCGAACGCTATCTGAAGGCCGTCGCGGCGCAGCTGCCGAAGGAGACGCGCGAGGACATCGTCGCCGAACTGCGCGACGACATCATGGGCCGGATAGAGGACCTGGAGGCGCGGCTGGGCCGGGCGCCGACCGACGACGAGGTCGAGGCGCTGCTGCGCGAGGCGGGGCATCCGCTGACGGTGGCCGCGCGCTATCGCCCGGGACCGCAGGCGCTGATCGGGCCGGAGCTCTATCCCTGGTGGCTGTTCGGCGTGAAGGTCGGGCTGACGGTGATGGCCTGCGTCACCCTGATCGGCCTGGCGGCGCGGGTGCTGGCCGGCGACGTCTATCCGGGCCAGGCGATCGGCCAGGGCGTGGCCAGCCTGTTCAGCGGGGCGGTGTCGATCATCGGCATACTGACCGTGGCGGGCTTCATCCTGGAGCGGCAGGCGAAGAAGCCGGACTTCATCGCCAAATGGCGCGTCAAGGACCTGGGCCTGTTCGAGCTGGGCGGAAACATCGACGCCGACGACTGGAGCCGCAAGCTGTCGGGCGACTGGTCGGAGCCGAAGGCCAAGCCGGGCCCGGCGGTGAAGGAAAGCGCCGAGATGTCGCCGGTGGCCCGCGCGGTGGCCAGCGCCATCGGCTGGACGGTGGTGCTGCTGTGGTGGACGGGCCTGCTGCCGGTGATGGCGATCCGGCCCCGAGGAACTGGCCGGCGTGGTCGACGGCGTCGACTATGGCCTGATCCTGCGCCAGATGGTCCAGGCGGCCTATTGGCCCGTGACCCTGTTCGCGGTCTGCCGCATCGGCTTCGACCTGATGCGGGCGGCCTCGGGCGGAAACGCGCGGCTGACGGCGCTGGGCGACCTGGCGTTCGGCGCGGCGGCGGCCTGGGGCGTGCTGTGGATCTGGTTCTGGTCGGCGCTGAGCCCGGTGATCTGGGTGGGCACGGTCACGGAATTCATCCAGCGCGTGAGCGGACTGTTCGACCGGGTCGACGGCGACGTCGGCGGCCTGGCGACCATCCTGATGGTGGTCGTGGTCTGGGCCTTCCTGGCGGAGGTCGCGCGCATGCTCCGGGCGGCGGGCCGGCTGGCGGTCGGCCGGTGAGTTTCCGCAGCGGAAGCGGCTGAACCTTCGGACGCTTTCGCCGTTCCGGCCAAGCGGCGCCATTCCGGCCCGCATCGGGGCTGGATCGTCGCGTGACATTGCAACAGGGTTTGGCCTTCGGGCTGGTGGGGCTGACGGTCGCGGCCTTCATCTGGGGACGGTTCCGCTATGACCTGGTCGCGGTGGGGGCCCTGGTCGCGGGCCTGGCGATCGGCGTGATCCCGGCCGAAGACGCCTTCGAGGGGTTCGCCAACGATGTGACGGTCATCATCGCCTGCGCCCTTGTGGTGTCGGCGGCCTTCGCCAAGTCCGGCATCGTCGAGATGGCCCTGAAGCGGGTCATGCCCTACCTCAAGACCGAGCGCAGCCAGGTTCCGGTGCTGACCACGGCGGTGACGCTGCTGTCGATGGTGACGAAGAACGTCGGCGCCCTGGCCATCATGATGCCCGTGGCCCTGCAGGTCGCCCGCCGCACGGGCACGCCGCAGTCGCGCCTGCTGATGCCGATGGCTTTCGGCGCGATGGCGGGGGGCATGGTGACGCTGGTGGGCACGTCGCCCAACATCCTGGTCGCCGAGGTGCGCCAGGACATCGTCGGGCAGCCGTTCCAGATGTTCGACTACGCCCCCGTGGGCCTGGCCCTGACGGCGGCGGCGCTGGCCTTCCTGGCCTTCGGATACCGGCTGCTGCCCAAGGATCGGACGGGGGCGCTGGGCCTGTCGGCGGCCCTGTCGGCCAACGCCTATCTGACCGAGGCCCATGCGCCCGAGGATTGGCCGCTGGAGCCGACCACGATCACCGCCCTGAGCGAGGCGGCCGGCGGCGAGGTCAAGGTCATGGCCCTGATCCGCGAAGGCAAGCGAAAGGCCCGGCCGCGGGGCAACACCGTGGTCCGCCCCGGCGACACCCTGTTGCTGAAGGGCGGGCAGGAGGCGCTGGAGGACTTCATCGACGCGGCGCGGATGAAGCTGGTGCGCGGCGACCGGCCGGTGCTGCTGGAAGAGGCCAAGGACGAGGTCCATCTGGTCGAGGCGGTGATCGGGGCGGACTCTCCGTTGACCGGCCAGTCGGTGCGGCAGCTGGACCTCTACGGCCAGCATGGGCTGAACCTTCTGGGCGTGTCGCGCAGCGGATATGAGCTGACCCAGCACCTGCGGACCGCCAAGCTGCAGTCGGGCGACGTCCTGCTGCTGCAGGGCTCCGAATCCAACCTGCCGGCCCGGTTGGCCGAACTGAGGCTGCTGCCCCTGGCCGAGCGCGAGGTGCGGCTGGGCGGCGCGCGCCGCAAATTCCTGCCGGCCGTGGTCCTGGCCGTCGCCATGGTGATGGTCGGCTTCGGCGTGATCCCGGTGTCCATCGCCTTCTTCGGCGCGGCCGTGGTGATCGTGGCCCTGGGCGGACTGAAGATGCGCGAGGCCTATGCGGCGCTGGACGGGCCCCTGCTGGTGCTGATCGCCGCGCTGATCCCCGTGTCGGACGCCATCCAGCAGACCGGCGGGGCCGACCTGATCGCCAGCGCCCTGCGCGGCCTGTTCGAGGGCATCCCGCCGGTGGTGGCGGTGGCGGGAATGATGCTGGCGTCGATGGCGGTGACGCCGTTCCTGAACAATGCGGCGACGGTTCTGGTGGTCGCGCCCATCGCGGCGACCCTGGCCCAGCAGCTGGGATACCGGCCCGATCCGTTCCTGATGGCGGTGGCGGTGGGGGCGGCGTGCGACTTCCTGACCCCCATCGGACACCAGTGCAACACCATGGTCATGGGGCCGGGCGGCTACAAGTTCTCGGACTATCCCAAGCTGGGCCTGCCGCTGAGCCTGCTGGTGCTGCTGATCGGGCCGCCGACCATCCTGCTGTTCTGGCCGATGTAGGCGCCCGGCGCGGTCGTCAGGCCAGGATGTCGAGCAGGGTTCCCGTCATCTCGTCGGCGGTCTTCAGCACGGCGACATTGGCCTTGAAGGCCGTTTCGCTCTCGACGCGCTCGACCACTTCCCGTTCGAGGTTGTCGAGCGGTTGGGCGGCGGTGCGGCGCGCGCTGGCCTCGAAACGGCTCTGGGCCGACATCAGGCCGGCGGCGGCGATGGACGTGGCCTGCATGGCGGCTCTCCTTCGCCGGCCAGAATGGACGGGCCCCGTCAACGGGGACTGAAGCAACAGGGTGAACGGCGAAATCCGCCCCACGCCCGCCTTTATCCGTGTATAGAGCGCGCCATCCGCCCGGCCTGAGGACGTCCTCGGCCGGGCGCGGCCGTTTCGGCCGCCGTTCGCTGTTCAGGTTTCCGATGCCCTTTCCCGCCGTCCACCCCGCGCTCGACCGCGCGCTCGCCAACAAGGGCTACGCCGAGCCGACGCCGGTGCAGGCCGCCGTGCTGGAAGAGGGTCACGCCACGCGCGACCTGCTGGTCTCGGCCCAGACCGGATCGGGCAAGACGGTGGCGTTCGGCCTGGCGGCGGCGCCGACCCTGCTGGGCGACCGGCCGACCTTCGGCCCCGGCGGCGCGCCCCTGGCCCTGGCCATCGCCCCCACCCGCGAACTGGCGCTTCAGGTGGCCGAGGAGCTGCGCTGGCTCTACGCCGACGCCGACGCCAAGATCGCCACCTGCGTCGGCGGGATGGACGCCCGGCGCGAGGCGCGGGCCCTGGGCTTCGGCGTCCACATCGTCGTCGGCACGCCGGGCCGCCTGAAGGATCACATCGACCGGGGCAACCTGGACCTGTCGCAGCTGAAGGTCGCCGTCCTGGACGAGGCCGACGAGATGCTGGACATGGGCTTCCGCGAGGACCTGGAGTTCATTCTGGACCAGGCGCCGGCCGAGCGCCGCACCCTGCTGTTCTCGGCCACCATCGCGCGCGACATCGCGACCCTGGCCAAGCGCTATCAGAACGACGCCGTGCGGATCGACGCCACCGACAAGAGCCGCCAGCACGCCGACATCGAATACCGCGCCTATCGCATCCAGCCCAACGAGATCGAGCACGCCACGGTCAACACCCTGCGCTGGTTCGAGGCGGGGCGGGCGATGGTGTTCTGCTCGACGCGCGACAGCGTGCGCCATCTGCAATCCTCGCTGCTGGAGCGGGGCTTCGCCTCGGTCAGCCTGTCGGGCGAGATGGGCCAGAGGGAGCGCACCGAGGCGCTGCAGGCCCTGCGCGACGGCCGTGCGCGGGTGTGCGTGGCCACCGACGTGGCGGCGCGCGGCCTGGACCTGCCCGACCTGGGCCTGGTGATCCACGCCGAGCTGCCGGTGAACCGCGCGGCCCTGCTGCACCGGTCGGGCCGCACCGGCCGGGCGGGCAAGAAGGGCGTCTCGGTGATGCTGGTCCCGCATTCGCGCCGCCGCAAGGCCGAGCGCCTGCTGGCCGAGGCCGGGGTGGAGGCCCAGTGGACCGGCGCCCCCACCTTCGACGAGATCGGGAAGGCCGACGACGCGCGCCTGCTGGACCCCGTCCATTTCGAGGCCGAGGTCTCGGATGAGGACATGGCCGTCGCCAAGCGCATGATCGCCGAGCGCACGCCCGACGAGATCGCCGCCGCCCTGGTCCGCCTGCTGCGCAAGGAGCAGCCCGCGCCGGAGGAGCTGTCCGACCCGGCCGCCGACCGTCCGGGCAAGCGCGAGCGGGTGCGCGCCGACGACGGGACCGCCGCCCAGCCGTGGCCGGGCGAACGGCTGCAGCCCGACGAGGTGGTCTGGTTCCGCATGGACATCGGCCGCAACAAGAATGCTGATCCCAAGTGGCTGATCCCGCTGATCTGCCGCGTAGGCGGCGTCTCCAAGCCGCAGATCGGCTCGATCCGCACCTTCCCCGAAGAGACGCGCTTCGAGATCGCCAAGACCCACGAAAAGGCCTTCCGCGAGGCCGTCGCCGCCTCCAGCGAAGACGTCCGGATCACGCCGTCCGAAGCGCCGACGCCCGGTTCGATGAAGGCGGCGAAGTTCGCCGGCCACAAGTCGGGCGGCCCGCGCCGCGACGACGGCGAGCGCCCGTTCAAGAAGCCCTACGCCAAGCGCGCCGAGGGCGGGGAGGGCGACGCCCGCCCGCCGTTCAAGAAAAAGCCCTGGGCGCCCCACGCCGACAAGGCCCGGGGCGAGGGCGGCGAAGGCGGCAAGTCCTTCGCCAAGAAGCCGTTCAAGCCCAAGCCGGGCTTCAAGAAGGGCGGCTTCAAGAAGGGATGATCGCAAGACGCCCCTGCCCGTGAAGCGGGAGGGGGCCGGCGGCGCTTGCCAGACCCGCGTTCCGGGCGCAGGCTGGCGTCATGACCAGTCCGACGCCGCCTCAGGGACGGTACGCCTCGTTCCAGGCCTTCTATCCCTATTATATCCACGAGCATTCCAACCGGACGTGCCGCCGCATCCATGTGGTCGGCACCGGCCTGGTGATCGCGGCGTTCGTCGCCTTCCTAGTGACGCTGAATCCGTGGTGGCTTCTGGCCATGCCGCTGGTGGGCTACGGCTTCGCTTGGGCAGGGCATTTCTTCTTCGAGAAGAACCGGCCCGCAACGTTCAGATATCCGGTGTGGAGCCTGATGGGCGACTTCCGCCTGTTCTGGGAAACGGTCTCGGGCAAGCGGCGGTTCTGATCGGGCGACCGCTGTTCGATTGAATCTTCACAGGCGCGGGTAAAGGCGTATCTTCCGGTGCGCGGCGGGGGCCGCTCACAGGGGGAGGCATCCATGAAGACGATCGCCACGGCGGCGATTCTGGCGGCGTTGCTGTCGCCGACGGCGGTCCTAGCGCAGAAGGCCGGCGGCGCGCCGGACTTCACGCTGGAGCCGAACTACGGCTCGGTGAACCTGGAAGCCGGGTTCACGCCCGATCCCTGGACCAAGTCGATCCTGGCCGGGGGTTCGGTTCCCGCCTCGGGCGCGCGATCCGGCTGCGAGGGCCGGGTCAGCGCGGCGCCGGACCTGCAGCTGTTCTACGAAGCCGGGTCGTTGGATCTGACCGTTCGCGTCCATGCGTCCGAGGACACGACCCTGTTGATCAACAGCCCCGACGGTCAGTGGTACTGCGACGACGACGGCGGCGGCGGCCTGGACCCGCGGGTCGTCGTGTCCGGTCCGCAAAGCGGCCGCTATGACATCTGGGTCGGCACCTATGGCGACTCCATGGTCCAGTCGACGCTGGAGATCAGCGAACTGGGCGGAACCAGCGGAAGCGGCGGCCCGGGAGCCAGCGGCGGCCCGGACGTGAACGCCTCGCCCAACTACGGCACGGTCAATCTGCGCGCGGGCTTCACGCCGGACCCCTGGACCAAGTCGATCCTGGCCGGCGGTTCGGTTCCGGCCTCGGCGGCGCGGTCCGGCTGCGAGGGCGCGGTCAGCGCCGCGCCCGACGTTCAGGTCTTCTACGACGCCGGCGGCGCCGATCTGACGTTCAAGGTCTCGGCCGGGGAGGACACCACCCTGCTGATCAACACGCCGAACGGACGCTGGTACTGCGACGACGACAGCGGCGGGGCGCTGGACCCCAAGGTCGTGATCACCAATCCGCAGAGCGGGCGCTACGACGTCTGGGTCGGAACCTACGGCGACGACATGGTTCAGTCGACGCTCCAGGTCACGGAAGTGGACTGAGCCCCAGCGCGGCCGCGGGGACGACAAGGAAAAGGCCGGCGGTCCTCTCGGATCGCCGGCCTTTTCACGAATTCAGGCAGACGCCCCGCCGTCTCAGTTCGAGGCGGTGGTCCAGGCCGGCGGGCAGCCGTCGAAATCGCCCGCGTCCACGATGGTCAGGGTGCGCATGTTCAGGCGCTGGGCCGGGCGCATCGAGCCGCGGCCGTGGCCGGTGAACAGATCGATCTTGGCGCCCTTGATCGCCCCGCCCGTGTCCGAGGCGTACCAGTAGCCGTCGTGGATCGAGCCGTCGGCCAGACGCAGGCCCACGGTTTCGCGGATGAACAGCTTGGTGCGGCGCGGAATGACGCGCGGATCGACCGCGACGGTGCGCATGGCGATCGGCCGGCAGCCCAGCGAATCGTTGCCCGTCGCGCCGCCCCCGCCCGCATGATAGAGCCGCGCCGAAGCGCGCCAGTCGGGATCGCCCGCCATCATCTCGGTCTGGTCGGCGCTCAACGCCAGGGCCGCCTCTTCGACGGACCCGGAACCGGTGTCGGCTTCAGGGGTTTCCACCCTGAAAGCATCCGCCGCGACAGCGACATTGTAGGGCACCGGTCCGTTGGCGACGGACGACAGGGCGGCCCAGAACAAGGCGAAGGCAGCGGAGGCGCCGATCATCCGTTCAACTCATGGAGACACCGGCTCCCAACGCCGCCGGCGCCGGATTTGTCCCGTTAACTTGTGTCCGAAAAGTGGCCGCCGCTAAATGGCCTTGAGGACGACGGACGCCGCCGTCCCTAACAGATAGACGGCGAAGGCTTTTTTCAGCAGCCGCTGATCCAGCCGATGCGCCAGGCGCGCGCCCAGCGGCGCCGACAGCGCCGTCATCACGCCCATGACGACGGCGGCGGGCAGATTGACGTATCCCAGCGAAAGCGGCGGCCGCCCCTCCGCGCCCCAGCCGAACGCCATGAACCCAAGCGCCGCCGTCGCGCCGATGGCGACGCCGAAGCCCGACGCCGTGGCCACCGCCTGGTGGATCGGCCGTCCGCACAGGGTCATGGTCATGCCGCCCAGGCTGCCGCCGCCCACGCCCATCATGGCCGACAGCAGGCCGATGCCCGTCCCGATGATCCGGCGCGCCCACCCGACCGGCATGTCGCGGCGCAGGACATAGCGATCCGGCAGCAGGCCCATCTGCGCCGCCACCAGCATCAGGCAGGCGCCATAGACGATGGCCAGCCCCTCCATCGACGTCAGCCCCGCGACCGCCGCCCCGACCGCGCCGCCCAGCGCCACCCACGGCGTCCAGGTCCTCAGAACCTCCTCGTCGACCGCCCCGTGCCGACGGTGCGCCGCCAGGGAGCGAAGCGCGGTGACGACGATGGTGGCCAGCGAGGTGCCGATGGCGGTGTGCAGATTGCCTTCGCCGCCCACGCCCAGGGTCTCGAAGGCGTAGAACAGGGCCGGCACCAGCACCGTGCCGCCGCCCACGCCGAACAGGCCGGCGATGACGCCGCCGATCAGGCCGGCGGCGATCAGGGCCGCCGCCAGGGCCAGGATTTCGGACAGGGGCAGGGCGAACATGACGCTCCCTTAGCCGGCGGACGGCCGTCGGGTCACGCCGCCTCGCGCCGGGCCTCGGCCTCGCGCACCGCGTCGGCGGCGCGGTCGATCACCTCCAGCCCCGCGCCGGGCCGGATCGCCTCGACGGTCAGGATGCGGCGGAAGGCGCGCGCGCCGGGACGGCCGTGCATCAGGCCCAGCATGTGCCGGGTCATGGCGGGCAGGGCGACGCCCTCTTCCAGCCGCGCGGCCATGTAGGAGCGATAGCGTTCCAGCGCGGCGAAGGCGTCGACGTCCGGCCCGGGCGCGCCGTACAGCCGCCGGTCGGCCTGGCCCAGCAGGGCGGGCTCGTGATAGGCGGCGCGGCCCAGCATGACGCCGTCCAGGGCCACGCCGTCGACGGCGTCCAGATGCGCCTCGGCCTCGTCCAGCGAGGCGATCCCGCCGTTGATCGAGACCGACAGATGCGGCCGCTCGCGCTTCAGCCGGCGCACCAGGGCGTAGTCCAGGGGCGGCACGTCGCGGTTCTCCTTGGGCGACAGACCCTTCAGCCAGGCCTTGCGCGCATGGACGATGAAGACCTCGATCCCGACCGCGGCGCAGGCGTCGACCGTGGCGAACAGGCTGACCGCCGGGTCCTGATCGTCCACGCCGATGCGGCACTTGACCGTCGCGGGCACGTCGACCGCTTCGCGGATCGCCGCCATGCAGTCGGCGACCAGCTCGGGCTCGCGCATCAGGCAGGCGCCGAACCGACCCGACTGGACCCGATCCGACGGGCAGCCGACGTTCAGATTGATCTCGTCATAGCCGAACGCCGCGCCGATCCGCGCAGCCTCGGCCAGCTGCGCCGGATCGGACCCGCCCAACTGCAGCGCGACGGGATGTTCCGCCGCATCGAATCCCAGCAGCCGCTCGCGATCGCCATGCAGCACCGCCGGCGCCGTCACCATCTCGGTGTAAAGCAGCGCGCGCGCCGTCAGCGCACGGTGAAACGCCCGGCAATGCCGGTCGGTCCAGTCCATCATCGGGGCCACGGACAGCCTACGGTCTTGATTTGTCAGCATTTTTCAAGCATAATCAAAAAGTTGGAAGGCGGCGTGTGCACTCAAATTTACGACGTGTTGCGACGTTTTTTCCGGGTTTTCGACACCTCAGTGCACACAGATCGCACACGAAATGGCGACGTATTCGAAACTCCCGTCAGGATCGTGGCGGGTCCAGGTCCGGAGGAAGGGTCGCTATATAAGCGAGACCTTCGTCAAACGCGACGATGCGCGTCGGTGGGCGACCGAGGCGGAAGGTCGTATCGATCGCGGAGAGACGCCCACACCTTCGCGCGCCGCGAGGCTCCGGACGTTCGGCGAGCTGATCGATCTCCACATCGAGGACATGAAGGAAGTCGGTAAGGCGCCTAAGCGCTCGAAGGCGGCGACGCTCAAGATGCTGAAGGATCGGCTCGGGTCGAAGAAGCTCGCTCAGTTGGACCGGCAGTTGTTCATCGACTTTGGTCGCCAGCGCGCCGCCGAGGGGGCAGGCCCGATGACGCTGAGCATCGACATTGGCGCCATCAAGCTGGTGATCTCCCACGCCGCCGCCGTTCACGGCCTGACAGTTCCGGTGGAGCCCATCGATATGGCTCGTGTCGCGTTGAAACGGCTGGGGCTTGTCGGGAAAGGCATCGAACGAGATCGGCGTCCCACCGACGATGAGCTCGAGCGCCTGATCGCGCATTTCGAGAGCAACCCCAGGCAAACCATTCCGATGGGCGTGATCGTGAAGTTCGCGATCGCGACGGCGATGCGTCAGGAGGAAATCTTCCGTGTCGTTTGGGACGACTACGTGCCCAGGACCAAGATGCTCACGATCCGCGATCGAAAGGACCCGCGGGAGAAGGTCGGAAACGATCAACGGATCCCGCTTCTCACTGTGTCGGGCTTCGACCCTGTCGCACTGATCGAAGCCCGGCGGCCGTCACGAACCAACGCCGAACTCCGCATCTTTCCGTTCAACCATCGCTCAGCAGGCACCGCGTTCACCCGCGCGTGCAAGGACCTGGGTATTATCGATCTGCATTTCCACGACCTGCGCCACGAAGGCACCAGTCGGCTCTTCGAGGCAGGATTTCAGATCCAGCAGGTAGCGTTGGTTACAGGCCATAAGGACTGGAAGATGCTCCGGCGATACACTCATCTACGCCCCGAAAGTCTTCATTCCACCGCAGCCAGCATGGCGGCTTAGCGTCATCGTCCCAGTCAACCAGAACATTATACGCGCGACGTCCGACGCCTAGGTTTGCAGGCGGCCATTGAAGCTCGTTTTAAAGAACGTGAATCGGAGATACGGCTAGACTGCCCCACCAGAAGAGCCAGACGGCTGCGGCCGTCTTAGGAAGCGCTGCGCGGAAGCTCTAACCTCACCAGCGTCATCGGGGGCGAGCCTAACCAGCACATGGCGGAGAACGCCTTCTGACGCCGATAGCCAGTCGCCGAAAGCGCGCGCTCGGGTATCAACGACATCGCCAGATGACATGGGGACCGTCCAGGTCTTTCTGTTGCGAAATAGCGGCAGGACGCCGCTCAGTTGCGCGCATGCACCGGCCGCGATATCCGGGATCGCCGCGAGGTCTTCCAACCAAGGCGGTGCGTTTGCGACACCTGTGGTCATGAAATCCTGAACAGCTGCGGCACGCCAACCTGTCAGTCCAAAGGTCAGGTAGCGTGCGATGCCAGAAAAACGTTCTCGCTTGTCGAAACTATCGAGTACCTCGTCTTGGTCGCTGATCCAACGCGACGGCTGATCTTCACGGCGCAGACCAGCCTGGATTAGGCAGACGAAGAGAGCGAGCCTGTAAGCCTTCTCGATGCTCGCTGCAGTCGCGCCTGGCGCGAAACAGTCGTCCCAGATGGCGGCTAGTTCCAGCGGGTCGCCTGACAGGGGACCCACGCGGTTGTCGACCATGATTGTGATCAGGTTGGCCCTCAGTCGTCCGACAAGTTGCAGAAAGTGCGGGTAGGCGCGGCGTCGGACTGGTTCACGCAGTTGTTTGAACGAGAGACGTCGTCCGTCCGGCAGCCATTCCTCGCGAAAGGCGCTCCACGACGGCAACCAGTCCGCAAGCGCTTCATCCGTTGTCACAAGGAAGGCGTGGGTCTCATGCGTGGCTTGCCTGTGCTGGCCGGAATAGTCGCTGACGACGAACTGAACGCCCTCGTCAACTGGCCATAGAAGGTCTGGATTGGCGGCCTCGGTTGCTGCGATCGCGTCGCTGAGAAGGCTGGCGTAACCGGCGCCTTCTGCGGTGATCGGCCGCCAGACAGTCATGAAGACGGATCTGCCGGCGAACGCGCCGTCCCGCCGATCATCAAAGGTGGACCGGTCCGGCCCAGCATCGGGAAGAAGGATCTCTGAGCCTTCAGTCGCAGGGTGTCGCCGATCGAGATAGTGTTTCCACGACGCCGAAGGCCGCCATTCTTCTTGGTGACCACCTCCAAGTCCTCGCTCTCAAGCATGGCGGCGTGAATATCGTCCTTGTGCGATGGGGTCGCACTGTAGGCGGCCTCGTAGAACTCATTGACCCGCATGGCGTCGCCGGATTCCGAGACCAGACGCGGGATATCGGACAGCAGATTGGTGCGGGCGATAGCCCGATCCTCGGCCTCGAACAGGTACAGCCGCCCTTCCCGCTCCGGGTCATAGGCCAGCATGTTCAGGCCTGACCGACCGAAATGGTCAAGGTGGCCGTTGTCGTGCAGGACGTCATTGTAGACCTGACGCGCCCGGTAATTGTTGGCGAAATGGATCATCCAGTAGCGCCAGCCGCTCGGGTTGCGGATTGAGAACGGGCTGACATACGGCGCACAGGTCCGCAGGGTCTCAAACACCAGCCGCTCGGCCGCGCCGAGCCACTCGGTCTTGGTCATCACCCCTTCCAACGCGCCCAGGTCTGTCGGGCGGATCCCGAGATGTCCGAGCTGGCGCAGCAGGAGGCCGGGATCGCGTCCGCTCAGATAGGTCAGGAGAGTCTGGATGGCGAAGGTGTAGAAGACCTCCGTCGAAGGCGTCGCGCGCAGGATGTCCTGAAGGGTCGTGATGTCGACCTCGGCGTGGCCGTACTGATCGAGATTGTAGAGGACATTGCGGTAGCGGCCCTTGGCGATCAGATCGCGGATCGCCGGATAGGCGGCCTCGAACGGTTCGGAGAAGTAGCAGACATCCAGGTGAAGCTTGGGCGACTTGTGTTTGATGGCCGCGACCAGGGGCTCGCAGTAGGAGGCCAGCATCGCCGTGACACTGGGCAGGGCGTCGTTGAACACAAGGAGGCATTCGATTTCGATCGCGCCCAGGCCCTGCATTGCCCGGCGCAAGTTGATCGCTTCCAGCGCCCGATCGAGCTCCTCGATGAAGATGATCGGCGAGCCCGCCGACCCGCACTGGTACCGGCCGCCGCCTGAGAAGCCGTCCACGATGGCCAGTCGGAACTTCGACTGCTGCGGAAGCTGGCACCGAACGGTCAGATACTGATGAAAGTACTCGCGCAGGATCTTGTGCTTGCGCCGGCTGTGGTCGTCGAGTTCGGCCCCTTGGGGCCAGGCGTAGCCGTCCGTCTTCATTCGTGCTCCGGGTCTCGCGGGCGGGGCCTTAAGCCTCCATCGCCGCCGGCATCTCGTTCCAGGTCTGGCCGCGGTACTCGCGGCCGTTGGCCTTCTTGGAGCGCTTCTTGTTGTCCTTGCCCCAGGTGCCCCACTGCTTGAAGAAGAACGCAGTCTCATAGGCCTCGCACTGGCCGTAGATCTCGTCGATCCATTCCTCGCGGATGGGCCGGGCATTGAGACCGCTCTCGCCGCCGACGATCGCCCAATCGATATCGGTCAGGTCCACGGCGCCCACGGCGCTGATGAGCGGCTCGAACGAGATGAAGCGGATCCGCGCCGGGACCTGGCGCAGATGGTCAATGCGGCCTGCCACCTCGGCGCTCTCCACGCTGGTGCCCAGCCAGACATTGGGCAGGACGTCCGGGATGCGGGCCACGACCTCGGCCATCCGTTCCGGGCGTTTTGTCAGGATCTGGTAGTTGTGGTGCGGCGTCTCGCGCATCACCCGCCAGACATCGAGGATGAAGGCCTCGCTGACGGCGTCGTGGAACAAGTCGCTCATCGAATTGACGAAGATCTTGCGCGGCTTTTTCCAGCCGTGCGGAATTGCCAAGGCCGCTGGATCCTCGCGGACCACCCCGTTCCAGAGGGCCCGCTTGCCGCTCTTGCGGGTCAGCCCTTCGTACTTGGCGACCCCCATGGCCTCGAGGCGACGCGCCATCTGCATCGCATAGCAATTGGTGCAGCCGGCCGTAACGATGGAACAGCCCGCCACGGGGTTCCAGGTGGCGTCGGTCCACTCGATCTGGGTCTCAGCCATCAGCCTTCTCATTGTGGTTTCACGCCTGACGCGTCGCGCCAGCGGCGCACCAAGCAGAGGTTGAACGTCTAGCACGCCTTTCGAACCGCGTCGCCGGATCGTCCCCGCATCCTTGCCGCCTGAACCGGCCGCGGCCAACCCCATGAGCATCGTCTATCGACGTTCGCCGCAAGCTTTGCAATGGTGGCGGGAATCGCGGGTGCGACTCGGACACGCGGAGGTCATCATGATCGGGGATTTAGGCCGATACGCTGGCCGGGAGCAGGCCTACGTAAAACACTTCCTGCTCGGGGAATATCTGGAGATCTTCGCCCACAAGATCGGCAGCGCCTATCCGGAGATCGCCTATGTCGACGGGTTCTCCGGCCCTTGGCAGAACACCGGCGAGGCTTTCGAAGACACCTCCTTCGGGATCGCTCTGGCGGCCCTGACACGGGCTAAGGCGACTTGGAAGGGATTGGGGCGCGATCTCAAGGTTTCCGCCTATCTCGTCGAGAAGAACCCGGCCGCCTACGCCAATCTGCAAAGCGTCAGGACGCTTTTCCCAGGCGTCGAGATCAAGACCTATCCCGGCTCTTTCATTGAAAGGGCGCCCGAACTCCTAAAGGACATCCCGGCCCGGGCCTTCGCCTTTCTCTTCATCGATCCGAAGGGGTGGGCGATCGACATGCAGCGGATCGCGCCGCTGCTGAAGCGGCCGAACAGCGAGGTCGTGTTCAACTTCATGTTCGATTTCATCAACCGGTTCGCCGAGCTTCAGAAGCCCCAGGTCGCCGCCAGCCTGGACCGGCTCCTCGTTGCGCCGGGATGGCGAGCCCAACTCGCGGCCTCGCCAGATGCCGGCGTGAGCCAGGCGGACCACCGCAAGGCGGTATTGGTAGAGGCCTTCGCCGCTACGCTGCGAAGTCTGGGCGGCTATGCTCATGTGGCGGAGACCACGGTCCTCAGACCGACCCAAGACCGACCACTGTACAGCCTAGTCTACGGGACTCGGAGCGTGACAGGCTTGGAGGTTTTTCGGGACTGCCAGATCAAGGCGCTGCGCGCACAGAGCCAGGCCCGCGGCGTCGCCAAGCTCAATGCCGTTGCCGCCTCCAGCCGCCAAAACGAACTGTTCGGCTCGCTCAGCGACATGATGCCTGATCCGACAGACCAGTTCTTAGAGGATGAGCATCGCGCTGCCGGTGAGGCCCTTCTCAACCTAGTCCCAGCTACTCCAACTGCCGTCCGCTGGGCGGAGGTGTGGCCCCAGGTGTTGGCGAGAGCTATTGTTACGCACGCCCAAGTCAACGCATTGGCCGCCGATCTGCGCAAGTCAGGAGCATTAGCGTTCCCAGGTTGGGAAGCGCGTAAACGGGTCCCAGATGACAGTTATTTGGTCTCCCGACCGTGAGATGCCGTACCCACACGCCTGCTGGTTGCTTCAATCGCGGGAACTAACGTCGTACTTCAAGCAGCCGCGCGGGCCCCACGTCCAATGCTTCGGCAATTGCGACGATTGTCTCTAGGCTGGGGTTTTCCTCCCCCGTTCGATCCCGGCCAGATATCTCAAGGACAAGTTCGCTTCCCCAGCTAGGGCTTGCTGCGACCACGCTTTGTCAGCGCGGTATCGCCGAATATTTTGGCCGAGGCAGTTCTTCCAATCCATCGAAGTAGTGGAGCATCTAACAGCAATATATTGGAAGGTTCCATAGCGCTAGCAATATATTGCTATTAAATCTGCTCAACAGACTGGCTATCTGGATGAAGTAGGGACCAGGTTGGAACTCTGATTGCACTTGCGATCGCGGTGAGTGTCTTCAGAGAAGGATTCTCTTCGCCCCTCTCGATGCCAGCCAGGTATCGAAGCGAGAGGCCTGCCTCACCGGCGAGATCCTGCTGACTCCACATCCGGAGAGACCGGAAGTGAAGGATGTTTCGACCAAGAAGTGTCCCGCCATCCATCGAGAAGGATGTCGCTGTTTGTGACTGCTTCGAAAAGGTGATATGGAGCTAGCAATATACTGCTAGAATATCATGAGCGGCCGTTTTGTCCTTATCAGACGCGTCTCAGGGTCGCTTCGGCCGACACGATTTTGATGGGCTCTATCGCCATCACGCGGCTTGGCTTACGGCCCGCCTCCGTCGCCTCGGCGTCACCGCCGTCGATGACGTCGTCCAGGAAACCTACGTCCGCATCGCGCCCTACCAGGCCCGCGGCGAAATCCGCCACCCCAAGTCTCTCCTCCTCCGCATCGCCACCAATCTGGTCGCCGAAGAGGGGCGCCGCGCCCAGCGGCAACAGCGTCACGCCGCATCGACAGCTCCGTGGGCGGACGCCCCGACCCAGACCGAGACTGTCCTCCTCAAACAGCTCATCCTGAAACTTCCTCAACCGGAGCGAGATATTTTCATGCTGAGCCGCTTCGGAGGTTTGACAAACGAGCAGATCGCTGAGCGACTAGAGGTGTCGGTCAAGACCGTGGAGCGCCGCATTACGCGGGCGCTCAAACAGGTTGATAGTCAGCTCCGACGCTAGTCCAGGGGGCTGCGATGTCGGCTCAGCAACACAGACGGACGGCGGCCGATGATCAGGCGGCCAACTGGATCGCGCGTCTGGGCACGCGCAGCATCTCGTTGCAGACGATCGAAGAGTTCGCCCAGTGGCGGCGAGACCCGGTAAACGCCCGGGCCTACCAGAGGGCTGAGCAACTCTGGGCGAAATCCAACACCCTTTCCAGCGACACTGACATCCAGGCGGCGCTGGACAGCGCTATGCAACGCCGCCCCAAGGCGCGTCGCCTGAAGCCTGTCCTTATGGCCGGGTTGGCGACCGCCATGGCTGTCGCCCTGGTCGTGGGCTTCACGATGTGGGAGGCGCGCGGCGTCTACCGCACCAGCGTGGGCGAGCAGACCGTCGTCCAACTGGCTGACGGGTCGCGCATCCGCCTCGACACCGACACGCGGCTCAAGGTCCGCTTCTCCGACGGCGAGCGTCACATCGATCTGACCAATGGGCAGGCCTTCTTCGAAGTGGCGCATGACCCTAGACGGCCCTTCGTGGTGTCGACATCTGATGCGTCCGTCACCGCTGTGGGGACGGTCTTCGAGGTTCGTCACATTGGCGACGTGACGCGCGTGGTGCTTGTGTCCGGCGCCGTCGACGTGGCCCAGGCCCGGCCCGGCGTCGCGCCGCAGCGGCTCAGTCCGAACCAGCAGAGCGCGGTCGGCAAGGGGCAGGCGCGCGTCTCCGCCGTCGACGCCGCCGTGGCGACAAGTTGGACCGGCGGCGAACTGGTCTTTGTCGATACCCCCCTGGCGGAGGCCGTCGCGGAGATGAACCGCTATCTGGCGGATCCGATCGTACTGGACGCCCCCGCCGCCGCCCGGACATCGATCAATGGCGTCTTCCGGAGTGGGGATCGCGCCGCCTTCGTCGCGGCCGCCGCACAACTCCTCAATCTGCGCACCGTGACTGAGCCGGACGGCAGGGTCCGGCTGATCGGTCCAGGAAATATCGGGGAGACGTGAGGGTCACAGCCCCCGTCAACCGTCTCTTCCCCCGACGCGTCCTTGCGTCGTCGGGGAGGATAGAATGAACGCTTACCGCAGCAGCCTGTTCGCCGGGGCCGCCCTGGCGACCGTCGCAGGCGTCGCCCAAGCTCAGACACCTGCGCCGGCGCAGATCAACTTTTCGATCGCGCCTGGGCCTCTGGGCGGAGCCCTCAACGCCTACGCCAGCCAGGCCGGACGGCAGTTGATGTTCACCTCGGACCAGGTGGCCGGGCGGCGCACCCAAGGTTTGTCAGGACGCATGACGCCGGATGAGGCGTTGAACCGCCTCCTCTCCGGCTCCGGTCTTACGGCGGTGCGCTCGACCTCGGGCGCCTGGGTTCTCCAGCGGGTGACGACCGAAGAGCTCGCGACCACCACCCTCGAGGAAGTTGTCGTGACCGGCACCCTGCTGCGCGGACCGGGCGATACGCCGTCGCCGGTGACGGTGATCCGCAGGGAGGACCTGGATCGGGCGGGCCGCGCGACGGTCGCCGAGGCCTTGGCCGCCCTGCCGCAGAACTATGCCGGCAGCGGCACGCCGACGGCGGCCCTGGTCGGGTCCGATCCCATGCAGAGCAACTCGGGGCTGGCGACGGGCGTCAACCTGCGGGGTCTCGGCCCGGACTCGACCCTGGTGCTGGTCAATGGCAGGCGCATGGCCGGAGCCGGCGGCCGGGGCGACTTTGCGGATGTCTCGGCGGTCCCGACCGCGGCCGTGGACCGGGTCGATGTGCTGCTCGACGGCGCCTCGGCCTTATATGGCGCCGACGCCGTGGGCGGCGTGGTCAACATCATCCTCCGCCGGGACTTCGACGGACAGGAAAGCCGCCTAAGGATCGGCGCGTCCGAAGGCGGCGCGGAATCCGTCATCGCGGCGCACACCTGGGGGCGCACATGGTCGAACGGACAGGTTCTCGCGTCCTACGAGTTCGAGCGCCAGAACGCCCTGAGCACCCTGGACCGCCCCTATACGGCGACCGGCGATCTGAGGCCGTTCGGCGGGACCGACCATCGGACCTATTACAGCGCACCGGGCAACCTCGTGCGCTTCGACAGCGCCAGCGGCGGCTATGTCGTGACCCACGCCATCCGGCCGGGAAGCAACGGCGTCGCCACCTCGCCCTCAAACTTCGCGGCCGGACAGCAGAACTACGGCAACACCCGGGTTGGCGGAGCGCTGACACCGGAGTTCGATCGCCAGGCCGCCTATGTCTACGCCCGCCAGTCGCTCGGCGAGACCCTCGAGCTCACCGGCGACCTGCGGTTCAGCCAGCGTGACTTCGAGACGGAAAGCCTGACGCCCACCACCATCGCGACGGTGACGGCCGCCAATCCGCACTTCGTGTCTCCGACAGGGGCCGCCTCCCACAGCGTCGCCTATGCCTTCGGCGAGGATATCGGCGCATCGCGGCGGTCCGGGCGGTCGAGAAGCCTCGGCGCCACCCTCGGCGCGCGCGCCTTTCTTCCGGCGGGCTGGGAGGCTGAAGCCTTCCTGACCTATGGCGCGGAGCGCTCCGACGATCAGCGGACCGGCATGCTGCAGTCGACCTTCCTGCAGGAAGCGCTCGGCAACACCGCGGAGAACCCCGCCACGCCCTTCTCGGCCTCGCGCGACGGCTTTCTCAATCTGTTCGGCTCCGGCGCCGCGAACACTCGCGCCGTGCTGGATTTCATCTCGAGCGGCTGGAGCCGGTATACGGATGAGAGCGAGGTCGCCTCGGCGAACCTCATCGTTCAGGGCGTCGCCCTTCAGCTCCCCGGCGGCGACATGAGGGTGGCGGCCGGCGCCCAGTTCCGGACGGAGTCGCTTCGCAACCGGGGTACGACCTTCACCTCGGGGCTCGCACCGACGTCCACCCAGGCGCCGGACAAGGACCGGGAGGTCTCCGCAGCCTTCATCGAAATCCGCGCGCCGCTGGTGGGGGAGGCGAATGCGCGCCCCGGGATTCAGCGGCTCGAACTTTCCCTCGCCGGGCGGGTCGAGGAGTACGACGACATCGGTTCGACGGCCAATCCCAAGGTCGGCCTGATCTGGAGCCCCTTGGCCGATCTGACGATGCGCGCCAATTGGGGGACCTCCTTCCGCGCCCCGGCGATGGTGGAACTGGCGGAGCGACGCTACATCTCGGCCACCTTCGTCGCCGACACGGTCGGTCAGCAGGTGGCTCTCTTCGAGGGCGGCGGAAATCCCGACCTGAAGCCGGAGACGGCGGAAACTTTCACCATCGGCTTCGACTACCGACCGGCGGACCGTCCGTGGCGGTTCGGCGCCACCTGGTTCGATATCGACTTCTCCGATCAGATCGGTCGGCCCGCGCTCGACAACCTGACCCAGGTGCTCCTCGATCCCAACCTCGCGCCGTTCGTCCGGCGCATCGACCGCACCTCGGCCGCGGACAGGGCGGCAGTGGATGCGCTGATCACCAGCCCCGCCTTCCTGCTTCCCGGCGTTCTGCCGGCGGACGCCTTCGGGGTGATCGTCGACGCCCGGTGGCTCAACACGGCCTCTGTCGAGGTGCGGGGTCTCGACGCCAACGCCGCCTATGATCTGGCCCTGGCCGGCGGCGCGCTGACCATCGAGGCCTCCGCCTCCTACATGACCGACTTCGCCCGGCGCATCACGACGGCGGCGCCCAGCGTGGATCTGGTGGACACCTACGGCTTCCCGGTCGATCTTCGGGGAACCCTGTCCGGACGGTGGGTGCGCGATGACCTGTCCGTGCGCGTTGCGGTCAATCATGTGGGCGGCTATCGCGACCTTCGCCAAATCCGCATCGGATCCTGGACGACCACCGACCTGCAACTGGGCTGGGAGCCGTCCGCCGCCTGGGGAGACGGGCTGAGCCTTACGGCGTCGGTCAGAAATCTCTTCGACGCCGATCCGCCCTTCTACGACGCTGTGACCGGCATCGGCTTCGACGCCGGTCAGGCCGATCCCCTGGGCCGGACCATCTCCCTGCAAGTCACCAAGCGCTGGTGATCCGTCATGCTGCGTTCTGCGCTCGCGGCGGCGAGCCTAGCTCTGATCCTCGGATAGGGGGTCGGCTCGCGCGGACCCGTTTGTCATCGACGATCTTCTGAAGCTCGAGCAGTTCGGTCAGGCTTCGCTCTCGCCCCAAGGGTCAAGCCTCGCTTTCGAGCGCATCGGCTCCGCTCTCGAGACCGGTCCCTACGAATATGACGCTCTGGATCTGGTGCTGCGCACCCAGGTTCTCGTCGCGGCGACGGACGGTTCAGCCCCGCCGATCGGACTGACCCGACACCCTGATGGCGGCGGTCAGGTGATCGGAGCCTGGTCGCCCGACGGTCGTCGGTTGCTGGTCTACCGTCTGGGGGACCGCACCTTCCAGGCCGGCATCGCCAATCCGGCCACCGGCGATGTCCGCTGGCTTCAGGGCACGCCGGAGAGCGCGATGTGGGGGCGTGCCGCGCAGTGGAGAGACGGCGAGCAGTTGGTTCTGATTCAGCGCGCGGCAGGCGATCTTCCGGCGATGATGCGACTGAGCTACGACGCTGGAACCCGCATGCAGCACCTGTGGGGGCTGACCCGGGAGGGCCGAGAACCGGGACGCACGGTGATCGGCGCCGGCGCCTTCCGCGATGCGACGCCACGGCCTCGGAGCTCCAGTCTCGTGCTGGTGACGACGACCTCTGGAGAGCAACGGACCCTTGCGACAGGCCGCTTTCATGATCTGGAAGTTTCACCGGGCGGGCGGTTCGTCGCCGCCGCGCGCTTCACCGATGATCGCCCCTTCGATCCGTCCGTTCCCTTCCTGCAGGGCGACTTCTCCACGCGCCGCGAACTGACGCTGGTCGATCTCGACACCGGAGCGGTCTGGGAGCCGCTTCCCGGACTGGATCTGTCACCTAATCTCATGACCTGGTCCCCTTCGGGACGCCGCCTGCTCGTCTGGGTGCGCCAAGACGGACAGTCGTGGTCGGAAGGCCGATTGGTGGAGATCGATCCTCAGCGGAAGACGGTGGCCTGGACGTCGCTCCATGGTCGCCGGCCTGCCCTGGTACAGACCGGTCTGCGGACCGAAGTCATCTGCGCGGACTGGCTGGGGGACCGACCGATGCTCTACGTCCAGGGCGAAGCACGCAGGGACTGGGTGCGTCTGGGCCCTTTCGATGCGCGCGTCCTGACCAGAGATCTCGCATCGCCATCCTCGTCTCTTCTGGCCGTGTCGCGCAGCCATATCGCCGTCCAGTCCGGCGGCGAAGTCTGGTCGGTGGATCAGGTCGGACACGCCCTGCGATTAAGCCAGGGACGAAGGGTCGCCTCTGGCGTAACCACCGCCCTGTTCAGCCAGGGCCAAAGGTTCCAGTTCAACAGTCCGACGCGGCAAGATTGGGTGCTCGTCGGAGAGGGCAACGGCATTCAGCGACGGCGTTTGATCGACGGTGCGCCTCTCGGCGAACCTCTGGCGGGCGAGCGCATCGTAGCGATTGATGAGAGCCAAGCCGCCGTGGTGCAGACCGACGGCGTCCGGGAGATCCTCAGCCGCGCCGACGGCGCGCGCCTGGCCCGGATCAACGATCATCTGTCGGGCGTGGTGTTCGCAAGCCCCGAGGCCGTGGGGCATACGGCCAAGGACGGCTCCCCGCTCGTCAGTTGGCTCTTCCGGCCCGCCGCGAGCGGACTGCAGCGGCCGCCGCTGATCATCATTCCCTATCCCGGCGGTCCGGCTCGCGCCCCGTCGCCGACCGAAGCGGACATCGCCACCAATGTGCAGTTGATGGTCGCCGCCGGTTATGCGGTGCTCATACCGAGCCTGCCCCGGGTCGAACACCGGGGCGAACCGGCTGAAGACATGGCTGCGGACATCCTGCGCGCCGTGGACGCCGCGGCTCTGACGGGCGCGTTCGACCCGGACCGGCTGGTGCTGTGGGGGCATAGCTTCGGCGCCTATTCGGCCGTCGCGGCTGCCACCCAGTCGTCAAGGTTTTCAGCCGTTATCGCCGCCAACGGCCCCTACGACCTGCTGAGTGTCTGGGGGCAGTTCGCCTTGCCTCAGTCCCTGGCCCCGGAAGACGGGCTGCCGGTCAGATCCCGCGCGGGGTGGGTCGAGACCGGACAGGGCGGATTGGGGGCGCCGCCCTGGACTGACCCAGCCCGTTACATACGCAACAGCCCGGTCCTGTCAGCGAACCGGATCACGGTTCCGGTCCTGCTGATCACGGCGGACAGGGATTACGTCCCTCCAGCCCAGGCGCAGGAGCTGTTCTCGGCTCTCTATCGCCAACAGAAGGATGTGGTGCTGGTCACCTACCGCGGCGAAGGACATGTGCTGTCGAGCCCGGCGAACATCCGGGACATGTACGATACGGTCTGGCGCTGGCTGGACGAGGTTCTGGCCCGAGCGTCTCCGGCCGCTGGGGTTGGGCCGGAGCCAGCCCAGGCCCCGGCGCGGTGACGATCATTCGAAGTGGCGCCCGATGTAGCCGACCCTGACGTGCGGCGCCGTCTCCTGTACATCGAAATAGATCCGCACACACTGGTCCGGCGAGACTCCATCATTGGGCTTGGCGTGGAGCTCGAACGGCGTCGGCTTGCCGTCGATCGGGAAGGTTCGCCGCTTCATGGAGTCACGGCTGTTGCGGATCGTCTCGGACTCGATCGAGGCATTGACCCCCGATCCTTGAGCCAGGTCGGGACGGTCCCGCCCAAGGCGCCGGCCGCCCGCGTCGCCGCCAGTTCAGCCAGGACGTCGAGATACCTCAGCACCTTCTCGGGCGGGCCGGCCTCCGAAGACAGGGCGGCGGCCTGATCGTCGACGGCGTCGCCGAACAGGATCGAGCCGCCCCACCGGCGGCGCGCGATGGCCAAGGCCTCCAGGACCGTAGCCGGCGGCGGTTCTTCGCCGGCCGGCTCGTCGGCGGTCGACTGCGATCTCAGCGCGACGTTCAGCGCGGCCAGATTGTCGTTCAGCGTCGAAATCTCAGCGTCCCGCGCCTCCAGGGTCGCCTCAAGTTGCGCGATCCGCGCGACGAGATCTTCGCTCGAGGCGGTCTCGGCGCTGCGGACGGCGGGGGCGTCCCGCAGGCGTACAAACCGCCTGAACGCCTGGTCGTCCGCGACGAAGGTGGAGGCGTCGAGAAGACGGCGGCGCAGGTCCTGACGCAGCCGATCCCGCGCTTCGACCTCGTCGTCGCCCCGTGCGGTCAGGCGATCCCGCGTCCAGAGCGGATGGTTGCGCGGACGCTCCTGATTGCCCCGGAAGGGCCAGAACAGGCGAACGGCTCCGTTGTAGCAGGACCACTCGCGATCCAGCCGTTCCGTCACCGCCCAGGCGGCCGCCTGATCGATGCGACAGACATGGGCCAGGCCGCAGACATCGGAGGCGAGACGCGAATGCAGATCGCCGGCCAGGGTCTTGCCGTCGAGCTCGGAGACGAGGATCAGCGGCAGGCGGCGCTGCGGCGACTGAAGCAGGGCCAGGAACATCTCCACGTCCGCTTCAGCAATCCGGGCGAAAGTGGAGAGCAGATGCTCGCCCTCGATTGACGCCCGCCAATCGATGTCCAGGGCGATGATCTCGCGAACGAAGCGCGGGGTGAAAAGATCGATGCTCGGCGGGGCAAGTCCGCCCTCGACGCCCAGGGAGAGGGTGCAGTTGAAATACAGGTCGGCCTCGGTCGCCAGAACCCGCGCCGCCGTCAGAAGTTCGCCTGTGCGAACCGGTTCGAGCACATCGAAGCTCGCGCAGCGCTGGTCCCCGACCTGGTCGTCCCTCCGGTCGGTCATGGCGGTGGCCCCGCTGCGCTGGATGATCGCCGCGCCGTCTTCAGAGGTCGAGAATTTGCCGTCGGCCCAGCGTTCCAGCGCCGCCATCACCTGTGGAAGGTCGGCGGCCTTCCCGGGAGCCACCACCTGAATTTTGCCGACGACCTGCATTGCGCCTCCCTGCCGAGCGCAGCCTACAGGCGAGCAGAAAAATCCCAAACAACCTTGATCGATCAAGTCGATCCGGGCGGCCGTCAGCCCCTCAGCGCTTCCAGGCCTGAAGCCAGCTCTCGACGAGGGCCAGGACCATCAGTTCGCCGTAGCCGCCCTGCCAGATGAGGTGCTCGACCCTGAGCGCGGCCTCGACCTGATCCCTGTTGATGAGCCCTTGGCCCGCCAATCGACCTTCGAGGAGGTGGGGACGAAGCTGGTTCAGATTCGCCGCCAGGACCCGACCATAATAGCCGCTAAGCTCCGCCTTCGACCGTCTTTGCAGGAGGATCGTAGGCAGACGATCCGCGAAGGCGTTGCGGGCAAGCAGCCGATCATGTCCGCCCCTCGTCAGCTGATAGGTCGGCGTGGCGAGAACGGCCTCCATGACCGGCTGACTGAGGGCCGGGTGAAGCAGGTCAACGCGCCTCGTTCGTTGCGAGGGGCTATGAAGCCCGAGATTGCTGGCGAACCCGAGAATCTGCTGCCGTTTGCCCGGGCCCAGACCCGTAAGATCGGCCAGCCAAGGGTGCACGGCGCGGGGGCGTTCTCCACCTCTCCGCTCAACAGGAGATTTGACGGCGGCGCTGGACGCTCAGCCGAGGTCGAGCCGGCCCATCCGGCTTTGAGCACACGCCATGCCGAGCGCCGCAAACGTCTTGCCAGCACAGGCGCGGTCCGGCTGAATAGTGCGCCCGGACCCTGGTCGCGGATCTGATCGCTCAGGATCGCCGATGTCGCCGTCTGGAAGAAGGCGACGTCGCCGCCCTTGCCCGTAAGCACCGCATCGACATCGTGCCGGTCGCAAAGCTCCGCCTGCAGGGCGTCATAGGTCGCGTCCATGCGATTGAGGCTGGGTCGAAGGGTTCTGGGATGATCGAATGCCAGGCCTGCGGCCATATCCTCTGACGTCCTGAGGACCTCGGTCAGGCTTTCGTCCATGGCCTCCACCACCGCCCGCGCGTACCGGCGCTCGTCGGACTCGGCGAAGGGGCCGCTGGTGTTGAGCCAAATGACCTCCCCGCCAAAGCCGGACGCCTTCAGGGCCGTCGCCATGATCGCCGAATCCAGTCCGCCGGACACCTCAGTCAGGATCGAGGTTCGAGCCCTCGTCATGTCTCTCACTGTCGCATCGACGACCGCGCGCAAGCCAGCTTCGTTCGCGGGACGCCCCGGCGGGCGGCAAGCGATGGCGACCAGATGATCCGGGTCGCTCCCCTGTCAGGTGCAGGACGCCCGGCGTAACCGTCCGCCAGGACGACAGCATGTCAGCGCTGGAAAGGAGGACCGGGTCACGCAGCACCTGCGCCACCGTGGTCCAGCAAATCGGCGGGTGATCATTAGTGGCGTCTACCAGCCAGTCCGGAGTCTGACTGGCCACAATCCAGCACCGCCCCGATTGAGCGCGCGCGCAATCCACAGCGCCGGACGGGTCTCTGAAAACTCCGCTCAGCGCCCCGTCGTTGCCGAGAAACAGTACGACGTAGCGTCCCCAACCCTCGCAGGCGAGCATTCGACACAGGGCTTCTTCATTCTCGAACCTCTCCTCACCGAGGCGACGCATTTGCACGGTGTCGCCGACGATGAAGGCCTGCCCCGCTTTCCAGGGCGACGCGCTGGACGCCTGCGTTCCGGACGGCGATCCATCCGCACGGCTCCATCTCCGTAATCTGCCAGCCCTCGGCGCGCGCGGCGTCACGCATGATAGCGTAAGCCCCGGCGTGGGCCTCCAGGCCGATGAGCGCGACGAACTCGATCAAGGCCCGACCGCCAGTATCGGGGTATAGAGCCCGACCCGATCGAGATCGTCGTCCAGCAGGACATCGCCGATCTGCAGCCAGCAATGGGCCGAGAAGGGCCAGGTCCTCACCCCGAAGATCCACGTCGAGCCTAGGCCCTGGGCGGCGAGGCAGGCGCGGAGGAGGTAGGCCCGATAGACGCACTGGCCCTGTCCGGGCAGCCAAGGCATCCAGCGATCAAACAGGCGGGCCTGCGCCATCGCACTGCCCGCGTCATCAGGCCGGAGAGGAACGCTAGGCGACTGCTCGATCAGGCGTTTCAGAGGGCGGCCGTGAATGCGGCCGAAGTGCCGGATCGCTGCGGCAAGAAACGGAGCATCAAAGCGGGCGACGGGGTCGCCGTGACTATAGGTCCGGCTCGTTCGTCTGGGTCGGGAAGGCGGCTGGGGCGCCGACGTCTGGTGCGACGCCTGAAACAGGCCGGTTGCGATGAGGCCCGGCTCGAGGTCGGGCGCGCCCCCCGACCACAGGCCTTGGCCTTGGTCGACGAGATGCGCCGCCAACTGAGGCAGACACAGATAGGCGTCGGTGTTGAGATCCAGGATGACGAGATCGTCCTCAACGGTGACGGCATGAACATGGGGGGCGGTGGAGATCATCGCGGCGACGGCGACGGCGTCGGCCGCCGGCGCGAGCCGGCGGCCTTGCCTTCAGCCCATCGGCTTGATGCGGGTGAAGTCGATTTCCAGGACACCCTGTTCATCGCCCCCGCGGGTCAGGGTGCGCGCCTCGCCGAGGCGGATGAGGCGGATCAGGTTTGCTGCAGGCATTTCAGTCTCTCCTCTTGGACGCCGCGTGATTGCGGCAGGAGAAGGAGGCGACCCCGCAGCCGCGGCGGCAATCTATATTGCCGTATATTCGAGGCAGCGGGCGTCGACGGCAGGCCGACGCCCACCCTCGTTCAGTCCGCCCGGATGTAGGTGGCGTCCAGCTCGAGCACGCCCTGGTGCCACTGGCCCCGGGTCAGCGTACGCGCGTCGCCCAGACGAACCAGGCGGATGCAGATTGCGTTCAACATGACAGTCTCCATTGCCGTCGCAAGATCGCGACCGGTCGATGGAGGTCCGTCGCAGGCTCAACGGCAAACTATATCTCGGTATATTCAGCGCCCGGGTTTCGGACGTGCTCGACGAAGCTGATTTTCCCCGCCTTCAACCAGTCTTCCTCAGTCCCGCCGACAGATCTCTCGATCAGATCGCGGACGCTGGCGTTGACCACGGCGACAATCGTGCGTGCGTCGATGGTTGCGATCCGGTCGCCCAATTCGTCATTGATCTCCTGCACGGCGATCATGACGATCCGCATCATCTTGTTAGTGGCGCAGCGAATGGCGAACTCCGGCGACCCAATCGCCAGGGACGCAAAAATCGCGTCCGGATCCGCGTCCACAAAACGGCAGAACCGATGAATGTAATCGACGTTCAGACGACCGCGCCCGCCTTCAAAATCCTGGTAGGTGCGCAGGGCGAGATTCATGCCGACGGCCGTCTCGATCGCTGAGAAGCCGCGCAGCCGACGAATGCCGCGAATGGCTGCGGAAAGAACTTCGCTGTCGTTCTGGAACTCCGATCGGCCCGCTGGCGTCATGTCACAACCTCGCCGGGATAGGTTGGGCGCCGAACGTCGTCCGTTCAACATTAAGATGCACTCGCAACCCGCACAAAGCCGTCCTGCGCGAAATTATCGCGCCGAAGTGCGAGCTTTCCGGACCATTCCGGTACAAAGACTGCGCAGGACAACGGCTCAGCTTTCAACTGAGGAGCGAATATCCGTACCCTGATGATTCGGAATCCAGGGAGCCCTGAGTGGCGCGTAATCGAGATCCGTTTGCTGCCGCCTTGCGGACGCTCCGCGAACGCGTGGTGACGGGCGTGTTCTCGCCCGGACTATCGATCATCATTCTCGACGAGGCGAAAGCCTTGGGACTCTCGACCACGCCGGTCCGCGAGGCGTTGGCCTGGTTGGGCGGAGAAGGTCTGATCGAACGGGCTCCGGCGGGCGGCTATTCCGGGCTGAGATTGGATGCCGCCGGTCTGGCGGGGCGCTATCGCCTGCGTCGGCACTGTCTGCGGGAAGGTCTTGCGCGGGCCACCCTCGTCGGCTGCCGCATCGAGGCGCCCGACGACCCTGACTTCTTCTTCCGCCAGATCGTCGCCGCCTCCGCGGACGCGGTGATCGTCGACACATTTGATCGGGTCCAGGCGAGCTTAGCGCCCTTCGCCGCCATCGAGACCGAACTGGTGGGAGACATGCCGGACAGTCTCCAAGTTGTGGCTCGCCTTCTTCGTGACAGCGCCCTGAGCGAAGCCGCCCTGGCCCTGGACGCCTTTCATGAGCGCCGGATTGAGGTCTCGCCCCTGCTCTGTCTGGGCGCGCCGCCCAGGGCAGGCGCGGGATGACGCCGGCTCCGGCCCCCAGGCTGGATATGACCTCTCTGAGGTGGTCCATCGCCGTGGCCAGCGCCGGCGGGTTTCGCAAGGCCGCCGACGCGCTCGGTGTCGAACAGTCGGCCTTGAGCCGCAGGGTGCGCGCGCTCGAAGACGAAATCGGGGTCTCTCTCTTTCACCGGGGGCCGGGCGGCGCCGCCCTAACCTTTGCGGGCGCCGCCTTCGTCGCCAGTGTCGAAACCGCTCTGGCCGTCCTCTCCGAAGCCGTCGCGGACGCCCGCGATGCCGGACGGGGTCGTCGAGGGCGGTTGAGGATCGGCCTCACGCCCTCCTTCCTGTCGGCGGCCCTGTATGCACTGCTCGCCCGGTTTCGGGACGCTCACCCCGAGGTGCAGATCGAGTTGATCGCCGGAGAAGCGCAGTCGCACCTCGCCGCTGTCGCGGATCGCCGGCTCGATCTCGCCGTTCTGCCCGGCGGCATGACTGTGTCCGGGCTCGACGTCTCGGAGCTCTGGCGTGAGCCGCTCCACATCGTCCTGCCCAGGACGCACCCGCTTGCGCGGGCGGATCGCATCGACGTTGAGGATCTGGCCAGCCAGACCCTGTTGGTCAGTCAGGGAGATGTCGGCGACGATGTCCTGGGTCGAACACCTTCTAAACCCGCGCTCCGGATCAAGGTCGTCGGCGCCGGGCTGGCTGTTCTTGCGGCTCAGGTCGAGCTTGGGCTCGGACTGGCTGTCGTCGCCTCCGGCGCCTTGGACACCTCGATCCTGCCCCCTGGTCTGACGCACCGCCCCCTGTGCTCGGGTGATGGGCTGACCGTCGGCTTCGCGGCCGCCTGGTACCACCGCAACGACAATCCCGCTCTCCGGCGTTTTGTCAGTTCGGCGCGTCGATTCGTCTAGGGCGGCGCTGTCGTTCGTTGTCGCTCAGCTTTGGCGCGTGGATCGCCCAATCCGCGTCCGGGCGGCGACGAAGGAGCGGTCCGTATCCATGAAGCGGCTGAGCATGGGGGCGATCAGTTGCGCCGGCGAATAGGGACGCTCCGCGTCTGCGGATAGCACCTGGGCATAGAGGACGAGATCCCGGTGCGTGTCCGCGGGCAATTCGAGCGACAGTTTGACGGGGGTGTCGTCTTGGAGGCCCGCTAGTTTGAGCGTCGTCATGGTCAGTCACCGTAAGGAACGAGATCCAGGTCTCGATTGAGGATGATGCGAAAGGTCAGGCCGGGACGCAGGGTCAGGCGCGGCGGAATGGACAGGCCGCGTTCCACCAGACCCCGGCCGAGCGTGTCCACGCCGTCTGTCGCTCCATCCCGCAGGGCGCGCGCCAGCCGATCGTCCGCCTCGACGTCGACGGCGGCGCCGCTGATCGCCAGGAGTGTGGTCAGGGCGGCGGACCGGAGCCTTCGCCCCATCGTGAATCCGTCCGGTCCTGGAGCCCGGCATAGCCGCGCGCGTCGGAGGCGGCCTGATCCTCCAGCGCAATGGAGGCGCCGTCGGGCAGGACGATGCGCGTCCAGACGACCTGAAGACGGGATTGCCCCTGAGCGATCTGGGCCGAATAGCCGCCGATCAGACGAGAGCCCTTTGGGATCAGAAGACGGCGCCCGGTATCGCTGTCGTGAACATCCGCGGTGATCTGGCCCAGCACAGGCCCGGGCAGATCGGACTGCACGCCGGTCACCAGGCCGGCTTCGATGATCGATCCCGCCCTGAGGCGCAGGGCGCCGATCGCCGGAGCCGAGGCATCGGCGGCGGGCCCCTGCGTCGGTCCGCCGCGAGCAACGTCAGCCTCCTCCTCGACCGAACGGCCGCCGCCCTGCGAAATCACCAACGCCGAGGTGCGCGCGGCGTCCGCCTCCGCATGGCGACGCGCGCGCTCGGCCTCGCGGGCGTCGGCGTCACGGGCCGAGGCCGCCTGGATGGAGCCGGCGGTCGACGACGCGGGCTCCGCGTCGGCCGCATTGCGCGCACTGAGAATCGGCCGGCCCAGATCCCCCGGCAACGGCGGACCCAGGCGCGGCGCGGCGTAATCGCCGGGCAAGGCGCGCACGGCGTCGGGCGGCGGGGCGGACGACGGGGTCAGTTCCTGTGCCGGCGCCGCATCGTCCTGCGTCGACAGGCCGACGACCGCAGCGGCGGCGACAGCGACCGCGAGGCCCGCCGCCCCCGCGAGGGCGACCTTGCGCGAGAGGCGCAGGGGCTTGGGCGGTTCAGCGCGCAGTCGCATCGCCTGCACCGCCGGATCGGGGGTGGAGACCTCGCTCACCGGCCGGCTCCCCGCTTTTCGATGAGAACGGTCTGGGTGCG
Source organism: Brevundimonas albigilva (assembly GCF_023503965.1). GTDB lineage: Bacteria > Pseudomonadota > Alphaproteobacteria > Caulobacterales > Caulobacteraceae > Brevundimonas > Brevundimonas albigilva. Next base: position 2,292,011 of record NZ_CP097298.1, read on the forward strand.
TCGACCGGTCACCAGTCGCAGTTCGGCCGCGTCGAACAAGCGATCGACGATCAGCCGGCGACCGACAACCCTGTAGTTCACCAGATCGGCTTCTCCGTCCCCATTGCGCAGGAAGAGCGGCGGCAAGGTCGCCTGATCGATGGCGGCGTCGAACTCCAGGATCACCTGCCGGCCGTCATCGAAGACGCGCACCGGCCGCCAAGGCGTTCGTGCGCCGCTGATGCGGTAGTTGAAGTCGAGATCGTCCAGCCGCAGCCTCGGCTCGGCGTCGCGCGCGGCCTGTCGGGCCGCCTCGGCTTGCAGAGCGATGAGTTCGTCCTGCGGATAACGCCAGGAGACGCCGACCATATAGGCGGAGGCGTGGGCGTTGAGCTCCAGATGATATGTCCGTCGATCCGTGTTGATGATCAGATTGGTCTTCAGGTCGCCGCGCGTGGGCTTGACCAGAATATGGGTCCGTCGCGTCTCGCCCGTTCCGCTTTGCGACTGGCCGATAATCCAGCGGACCGTGTCGCCGGCCGCGACCGCGCCCTGATCCGAAAGGACCTCGCCGGGCTGAAGAGCGATGTCGGTGACATGCCCCGGCGAGGCGTAGACCTGGAACAGGGCGCCGTCTTCGTAGGCGTAGACCTGGGCGCCGTTGAGCCAGGCCTCTCCGGACGGCTGCACCCGTGCGGCGGCGGTCGCCGCCGCCACACGCCCGGCCGGTCGCCCTTCCTCCGTGACGGTTCGGGAATTGCTCTGGGCCCAGGCGGGCGTGACGAGGAGCGAGAGCGCCACAAGGGCGCCGGCGTGCGCCAGGGGATGCCGCATCAGTTGATCTCCTTGGACCAGTTGAAGGCGTGGACGAGCACGCCGAGGGGATTGCTGCGCAGCGCATCCGCCGTCCTGGGCGGCTGCACCGTCACGGTCAGGATGGCTGTCCATCGCTCGGTCGCGGCCAACCGCCCGTCCACGAAGCGGCGCTCGGTCCAGGCCACGCGGAAGGAGGTCGGCGAGGCGCGGATGATGCTCGAGACCTCGATGCCAACCTGGACGCGGCCGATTTCCGCAAAGGGGTCGTTGGTCCGCGCGAAGTCCGAAAGGGCGGCGGCGCCTGATCGGTCGTATAGGCGTAGGCGCGCAGCCAGTTCTCCCGGACAACGACGGGATCGGCCGGAATGCTGCGTACCTGTTCGATGAACCGCCCGAGGTGCCAGGCGACCTGGGCGTCGGTGGGCGTGTAGTCCGCCTGCGCCGGCGCGACGGCGAGCGGTTCGCCGTGCTGATCGACCTCGACGATCCAGGGCGTGACGACGCCTCGCGCGGACTGGATCACGAGACCGGCGGCCAGACCGCCGGACAGGCCGATCGCCATCAGCGCCGCCAGCCGCCAGTTGCGCGCCTGGACGCGGGCGCTGCCGATGCGGTCATCCCAGGCCTGGGCGGCGCGTTGATAAGGGGTCTCCGGCCCGGGCGACCGCCCATAGTGTCCGCCGGGCCGTTTGAACGGGTTCATGAGCGATCCTCACTGACTGAAATGGAGGCGGATCCGCCGCGATGATCGCCGGCGCGGACTGCGTGAATGGCGGTGGAAACCCCGTGAGCGACCGCCTGACGGCGTTCCATGTCCTTCGCCCACTGAGGCTTGGCCTCAGCCCTGGGGGCGGCGTCCCGCCGGTCGACGGCGAAGTCGGCGCTGATGAGGTCGGCGCTGGCGGGGGCGCAGAGGCTGACCCGCCCTCGTCGGATGCGGGAGGCGCGACTTGGGAAGGCTCCGCTGCGGCCGCACCCGGCCGTTCGCCGGCTGCGGCCGTCGGCGCCGCCGAAGCGGTTGAGCCGCCGCCGGATCGCGGACCCGATCCCGAGGGACCGCCCCCTGGACCCGAGGCCGACCCGCCGCCGCCACCGCCGCGCGTCGCGGCGACCGCGGTCCCGGCCCGGCCGGCCAGACCGGCGCCGGCGCCCAGGGCCAGCCGTGCGCCCGCGGCTCCGGCCATGGCGACGCCGCCGACCGCCAGCCCTGTTCCGATGGCGGCCCCGGCGCTCAGTTGGGGCGCGCCGGACACCAGGCCCGATGCGATGCCCGGTCCGAAAATGGAAAGGCCGGTCAGGGTCAGGGCGGCCAGGGTGATGGCCAGGACGTCCTCGAGCGCGGGCGGCTGTCCGGAGAAATCGTTGACGAAGGTGTCAAACATCGTGGAGCCGATGCCGACGATCACGGCCAGGACCAGCACCTTCACGCCGGAGGCCACCACATTGCCGAGCACGCGCTCGGCCAGGAAAGCGGTCTTTCCGAACAGCCCGAAGGGGATGAGCACGAAGCCCGCCAGGCTCGTCAGCTTGAACTCGATAAGGGTCACGAAGAGCTGGATCGCCATGATGAAGAAGGCGATCAGAACGATCAGGAAGGCCGTCATCAGGATGGCGATCTGGACGAAATTCTCGAAGAAGCCCGGGAAGCCCGACATCTCGGCGGCGGCCTCCAGCATCGGCCGACCGGCGTCTATACCGGCCTGGGCGAGCTTGCCCGGACGCAGGAAGTCTGCGCTCGACATTCCCGATCCGGACGCTTTCAGACCGAGGCCGGCGAAGCTGGCGAAGACGATCTCCGACAGACGTTGGAAATTGCCGATCAGGAAGGCAAAGAAGCCGACGAAGAGGGTCTTCTTGACCAGGCGGGCGAGCACATCGTCCGACGGCCCCCACGCCCAGAACAACGCCGCGAGGGTGACGTCGATGACGATAAGGGTGGTGGCGAGAAAGGCCACCTCTCCGCCCAGCAGGCCGAAGCCGCCGTCGATGTAGCGGCTGAAGACCTCGAAGAACCGGTCGATGACGCCGGAGTCGTTCATGCCCGGTCTCCCGCGCCGAAGAAGCGCCGGCGGCTGTCCGCCCAGGCCGCATGGCAGGCCGGATCGGCGCCGGCCGCTTCGCCGAGATTGCGGCACCGGATCAGTTCATTCGATCCGCCGGGCGAGACGCGCGGCGTCTCCGGCATCGGCGGTTGCGCGCCCCGGCTGGCCAACAGAGCGGCGCCGATGGCGACGACGGCCAGCACGACGGTGGCCACGCCGAGCGGGTCGCGACGGAACAGCGCCCTCATTGGCCCGGGTCGCCCATGAACCGCCGGAAGCGCGCCTGGGCGTCCGCGCGGGCCGCCGCGCGATCCGCAGCGTCAAGGGCGTCGGCGCGACCCTGAGCGGCCACCAGCGCGGTCAGTTCGACCAATTGGGCGGACTGCAGCCCCAGGAGTTGGTTGCCGGCCTGGGCCGCCTGAAGCGCGCCCGTCGCCCCCTGACTGGCGCCCACGAGCCGGTCGAGCTCCTGTCGCGTCGCGCCCAGTCCCTCGACGACGCCGGCCTGCAGGCGCATGGCGTCTTCAAGGCCTGCGACCGACGAACGCCACCGCTCACGCGCGCGCGCGACGAGATCGCGGTCGGTCGCCGACATTGGCGCCGCGCCGTATCGGCCGTCGAAGGCCGCCTCGATCTCGCGCACGTCATAGGCCAAGGTTTGGGCCTCGGCGAGCAGACCGCGAGTGCGCTCCACCTGACCCTGGAGCGTCTGCAAGGACGAATAGGGAAGGCTTTCCAGATTGCGGGCCTGGTTCATCAGGGCCGCGGCCTCGTTCTGCAGCGACTGGATCTGGTTGTTGATCTGCTCGAGCGCGCGCGCGGCCTGGATCACGTTCTGGATGTGATTGGTCGGATCGTAGACGGCGAGTTGGGCCTGGGCGGGGCCGCTCAGGGCGAGAAGGCCGGCGGCGACGGCGACGGGGAGAAGGGCGCGCAGACGAAGGCGGGTCATGAGGGAGCTCCAGGGGATGAGGGCGTCAGGGCAGGCAGAAGGTCTGCGGCCCAGGCGAGGCCGCGATGGCGCAGCCATGCGTCTGCGAAGCCGGCGGGGCCGGCCGTCTCGAGGAGGGTGCGGATGGCGGTCTGGTCGGCGGCGGACGAGGCGGCGCAGAAGGCCAGCGCGACCGGGCCGAGGCCGAGTTCGAACATGCGGTCGCCGGCCCGGGACTGGCAGTAGTAGTCGCGCTTGGGCGTCGCCTGTGCGAGGAGATCGATCTGGCGGTCATTGAGGCCGAAGCGCCGGTAGACTGCGGCGATCTGCGGCTCCCGGGCCCGGGCGTTCGGCAGGAACAGTCGGGTCAGACAGCTCTCGATGATCGCCGGGGCGATCGGGCTGTTTTCAATGTCGGCGAGCGACTGGGTTGCGAAAACGACCGACGCATTCTTCTTGCGCAGGGTCTTCAGCCATTCGCGCAACTGGGCCCCGAAGTCCGGATCGTCGAGCGCCAGCCAGCCTTCGTCGACGAGGATCATTGTGGGGCGGCCGTCCAACCGCGCCTCGATCCGGTGAAAGAGATGGGCCAGCACCGCCGGCGTGGCGGCCGAGCCGATCAGGCCTTCGGTCTCGAAGGCCTGGACCGATCCGGTCCCGAGATGTTCGTGATCGCCGTCGAGCAGCCGCCCCCAAGGTCCGCTCAGGGTGAAGGGGGCGATGGCGCGCTTCACCGCGCCGCTCTGGACCAGTGCGGCGAAGCCGGACAGCGTCCGTTCCGACGCGGGCGCGCCCGCCAGACTGGTCAGGGCCGACCAGATCTGGTCCTTGGTCTCGGGGTCCACGGGCACGCCCTCCCGGGCCAGCAGGGCGACCAGCCAGGCCTGGGCCCAGGCGCGCTCGCCCGGGTCGTCGATCCCCTCCAGCGGCTGCAACGTGAGACCGCTCCCCTCGCCGGACAGGGCCTGTCCGAGATCATGGAAGTCCCCGCCCATGGCCAGGGCCGCCGCGCGGATCGAGCCGCCGAAATCGAAGGCGAACACCTGGGCCGCGGGATAGCGGCGGAACTGCAGGGCCATCAGGGCGAGCAGGACGCTCTTTCCGGCGCCGGTCGGTCCGACCATCAGGGTATGGCCGACATCCCCGACATGATGGGAGAAGCGGAAGGGTGTCGCCCCGTCCGTGCGGGCGTGGAACAGCGGCGGCCCACCCAGGTGGGGGTTCCAGTCCGGGCCGGCCCACACCGCCGACATCGGCATGATATGGGCGAGGTTGAGGGTCGAGATCGGCGGGGTCCGGACATTGGCGTAGACGTGGCCGGGCAGACCCCCAGCCAGGCCTCGACGGCGTTGAGACTCTCGGCGATGCAGGTGAAATCTCGCTCCTGAACCACCTTTTCCGCCTGCCGCAATTTCGCGTCGGCGACGGCGGGATCGGCGTCCCAGACGGTCAGGGTCGCCGTGACCAGGGCATAGCCGACGCCGTCGGCCCCGAGGTCTTGGAGCGCCATATCGGCGTCGGCGGCCTTGTTGCCGGCGTCGGTGTCGACCAGGGCGGAGGCCTCATTGGTCATCACCTCCTTGAGGAGGGCGGCGATGGATTTGCGCTTGGCGAACCATTGGCGCCGGATACGCCCGAGCAGGCGTGCGGCCTCGGTCTTGTCCAGGCAGATCGCCCGGGTCGTCCAGCGGTAGTCGAAGTCCAGCCGGTTGAGTTCGTCGAGGATCCCCGGCCAGGTCGCGGTCGGAAACCCGATCACCGTCAGCACCCGGAGGTGGGCCTCGCCGAGGCGCGGCTCCAGACCGCCGACCAGGGCCCTGTCCGCCAGCAGGGCGTCTAGGTGCATCGGCGTCTCGGGCAGGCGCACCGCATGCCGTTCGGTGGAGACCGTGGCGTGAAGGAAGGTCAGGGTCGCTTCATCGTCGAGCCACGCCGCCAGCGGCATCAGGCCTTCGATCAGGGCGAGCAGCCGATCGGTCCGGTCGATGAAGCCGCGGACTTGGGCCGGCCAGTCCGCGCCCTTTTCCGCCCCGCCCTCATAGAGCCAGCGCGCGGCGCGTCCGCGGTCCTCCGCGGGCGGGAGCCAGACGAAGGTCAGGTGGTAGGCGCTCTCGTAATGCGCCTTCTCCGCCTGAAAATCGGCGCGGCGTTCGGCGTCGACGAGGCCCGAGACCGGGTCGGGAAAGACGCTGTCAGGATAGTCGGCGGAGGCGTGTCTCTGGGCCTCCACGAAAATGGCCCAGCCCGAACCGAGGCGTCGCAGAGCGTTGTTCAGCCGCCCCGCGACCCCGGCCAGTTCCGCATTGGCCGACGAGTCCAGATCGGGTCCCCGAAAGCGGGCGGTGCGCTGCAGGGCCCCGTCCTTGTTGAGCACAACGCCGGGCGCGACCAGCGCAGCCCAAGGCAGAAAATCGGCCAGTTGTCGCGGCCGGGCGCGGTATTCCTGAAGGGAGAACATGGTCAGACGTCCAGAAGGGCGGGCAGGCGCAGGTGGCGGCGGGCCACCTCGACGAAGTCCGGATCATGGCGGGCGGCCAGAACGCCGAGGGCATGACCGACGATCCAGATCGCCACCCCGGCGAGCCAGAGTCTCAGGCCGAGGCCGAGCGCCGCGGCCAGGGTGCCGTTGAGGAGGGCCAGGGCGCGCGGCGCGCCGGCCAGCAGGATCGGCTCGACAAGGGCGCGGTGGACCGGAGCGGCGAAATCCTCGGGGATCGGATCGGCCATCAGACCAGCGCGCCGCCGCCGAAGGAGAAGAAGCTGAGAAAGAAGGAACTGGCCGCGAAGGCGATCGATAGGCCGAAGACGATCTGGATGAGCCGACGCGCCCCGCCGGAGGTGTCGCCGAAGGCCAGGGTCAGGCCGGTGACGATGATGATCATCACGGCGATGATCTTGGCGACCGGCCCCTCGATCGATTCCAGGATGGATTGAAGCGGCGCCTCCCAGGGCATGGAGGAGCCTCCCGCGAGGGCGGGAGACGCGGCGGCGACGGCGAGCGCCAGGACGGCGACGGAAACGGTGTGGCGGCGAACAGGGGTCATGGAGAGCTCCGGCGGGGTGAGGGGATCAGGCGGCGACCGGGGCGAGGCGGTAGCGGCCGTCAGGGTCCAGGCCGTCGACGACGGCCAGTTCGACCAGGCGTCGCGCCGCGCCCCGCCCCGACAGGACGGCGACGAGGTTGACGGTTTCGGCGATGAGGGCGCGGGGCGGCACGAGGACCGCCTCCTGAATGAGTTGCTCAAGGCGGTTCAGGGCGCCCTGGGCCGAGCCGGCATGCAGGGTGCCGACCCCGCCGGGATGGCCCGTGCCCCAGGCCTTCACCAGATCGAGCGCCTCGGCGCCGCGCACCTCGCCGATCGGGATCCGGTCGGGGCGCATTCGCAGGGCGGACCGCACCAGATCGGTCAGGGTCACGGCCCCGTCGCGGGTGCGTAGGGCGACGGTGTTGGGCGCCGCGCACTGGAGTTCGCGGGTGTCCTCGATCAGGATGATCCGGTCCTCGCCCGCAGCCAGTTCGGCGAGCAGGGCGTTGACCAGGGTGGTCTTGCCGCTGGAGGTGCCGCCCGCCACCAGGATGTTGCGCCGGGCCGCGACGGCCGTGCGCAGGGCCTTTGCCTGGTCGGCCCGCATGATTCCGGCGGCCACATAGTCGTCGAGGGTGAAGACGGCGACCGCGGGCTTGCGGATGGCGAAGGCGGGCGCCCGCACGATGGGCGGCAGGAGCCCCTCGAACCGCTCCCCGGATTCGGGTAGTTCCGCCGAGATCCGCGGACGGGCCTCATCGACCTCGAGCCCGACATGGTGGGCGACCAAGCGGATCCCCGCTCTCCTTCGGCGGGGGCCAGACGATGAGGCGTCAGTTCCAGCCCGCCCGCCAGACGGTCCAGCCAGATTCGGCCGTCCGGATTGAGCATCACCTCGACGACATCCGGGTCGGACAGGGCGTCCAGAAGCGCCGGGCCGAAGGCGGTGCGGAGCATCCTGAGGGTGCGGGTTTGGGAGGTCATCACAGTCCCGTCGAGGGTTTGGGGATCGGCGGGCGATCCGGACGGGGGCGACAAGAGAACCGCAAATCGGGGGACTTCAACACCGACGACGGCGTAGTAGGGTCCTGGCGTAGAAAGACAGGCGATCGGCGGGATGACGGATTTCTTCGACCTCGGAGAGCATGACGAACGCGTCCTGGATGCGCTGCGGGCGCTACTGCGCGAAACCGGCCTCGACCCCTATCTGGATCTCCGGACGCCCGATCGGGCCAGCCGCGCGGGCGGCGTCCTGCTGGTGCTGAACCGCGCCGAACGTCTGCTTGAGGAGTTGCGGGATCTCGATGAAGGCGTAGCGGCCGCGGGCGAGTGGGAGGCGGTCGTCTTCAAAACCGACCCGGACCTGCCCGGCCTCTACAAGGCCGACGCCAGGGCTCCCGCCGTCCTTGCGGACGACGCCGCCTTGCGCGGCGCGACCGTGATGGACCGGACCCGCGACGCGACGCGGCGCGAGGCCGTCGCCCGCGCCCTTGTTTCGATCGGAGACCTGCGCCGTGCCGTCCGCATCCAAGGCTGACCTGCTGAACGCGATCCGGGCCGCCCTGCACGGCGTGGTCCATTCGGGCTACGGGACCGCCGACGTCCTCGACGACATCTACGAGGCCTATGTCTGGACCCGGGTGCTCGAGGCGGCCCGTCGCCTGGGGTGGGCGGTCACCTATTCCACGCCGGCCGGGCATGCGCCGACCACCCTGCTGCTCCGACGGGGCCCGGGCGTGATCTACAGTTCGGCCCCCTTCACCTTCGCGGTCCTGTCGAAGCGGGGCCGGCCGACGCTCGAGGTCCATCTCGGCGTGATGGTGACGGGGCGCTCCGGGGTCGCCCATGAGTGCGATGTTCTTGTGCTGGCCGAGGCCGCGGCCCAGGCGGCCCGGCATGCGGGCGCTCATCCGACCTATCGCGACGTCGTGCTGCAGGCCGAGTGTAAATTCTACACGGGCGACCTGCCCCTCGGTCTCGCCCGCGGCATGCGCGGTCTGTCGGCCGACTGCAGCCTGGGGGGCCTGGGAGGTCTTGTCACCAATGCGACGAGGTCCGTCAGCGTCGGCCAACTGATCCTGCACAACCGGCTCTTCTACAATCCCCGCCTCATTCCGGCCTATCGGATGGAGGTCCGGAAGCTCGATCGACGGCTGGAGCATCGTCTGCGCCGCTGGTCCTGACCGGACCGGGCTGCGTCGCGTCACCCAACGACAGGCCCTCCAGTTCGATCGCGATCTCGCGTGTGAAGGATCGTCCGGACGCCAACCGTCGTCCCAGGTTCTCGATGAACCGCTCGTACCGCTCCTGCCCCTGGTCCGCGCGGTCGCCTGGACCGCGTCCGGCAGAGCCGGCGTCGCCGCCATCCAGGTCCGGACGAACAGGGCCAGCATTTCCACGGCCACCTCGAGATCGCGTTCGAGCCGATCGGCATGGCGGTTAAGGCGATCCAGTCGTCGGCCCAGCGCCGCCTCCTGCTGTTGCGCGGCGTCCGGGGTGAGGAAGCTGGCGATCGCCGCCTCGGCCACGGTCGACTTGGGCACGCCGCGGCGCCGCGCCTGGGCGACGAGACGCTCGAGCAGGTCGGGTGTGAGATAGACCGTCAGGAAAGGCTTCTTCATCGTGGGGGCCTCACAGGGCGATGCCGTCATCTGGATCGAGCGCGGCCTGTCGGGCGATCCGCCGCATCCGCGCTTCGAGCTCGCCGTCCACGCCCTGGACGGCGTCGTCATCGTCGAGGTCCGGCTCGGGGCCGTTCTCCGCCTTCCCGGCGAGGGCCGGCTCGCTCGCGGTCAAGTCCGGCGCGTCCGGGTCCTGGTCCCGACGCAGGCCGCCATCGTCATCAACGTCGTCAGGCTGACGGGGCGGCGCCGGCCCGTCGGTGCTGACGGCGGCCCACGGACTGACGACGGCGGGGCCCGCGATCACGCCGCGCGCGGGCGGCGCGGGAAGGATGCGGTTCTGCAACTGGGGGTCCGCGTAATAGCGCGTCTTTTTGACCCGCAGGGGCGCGCAGCCCGACGCCAGCACCAGGGCGTCCGTCGAGGGCAGTTGCATCACCTCGCCCGGCGTGAGGAGCGGCCGCGCGGTCTCCTGTCGCGAGACCATCAGATGACCCAGCCAGGGCGACAGGCGATGGCCGGCGTAGTTGCGCATGGCCCTCAGTTCGGTCGCCGTGCCCAGGGTTTCGGAGATCCGCTTGGCGGTGCGCTCGTCGTTGGTCGCGAAGGCAACGCGGACATGGCAATTGTCGAGAATGGCGTTGTTCGGTCCATAGGCCTTCTCGATCTGGTTCAGGCTCTGGGCGATGAGAAAGGCCTTGAGGCCGTACCCGGCCATGAAGGCCAGGGCGGTCTCGAAGAAGTCGAGCCGACCCAGCGCCGGAAACTCGTCCAGCAGCATCAGCAGGCGGCGGCGTCCGGAGCGCGCCTGAAGATCCTCGGTCAGGCGTCTTCCGATCTGGTTGAGGATCAGCCGGATCAGGGGCTTGGTGCGACTGATGTCGGATGGCGGCACGACGAGATAGAGGGAGACCGGCCGGCCGTTGTCGACCAGATCGCCGATGCGCCAGTCGCAGCGACCCGTCACCGCCGCGACCACCGGATCTCGATAGAGGCCGAGGAAACTCATGGCGGTGGACAGGACGCCGGACCGCTCGTTCTCGCTCTTGTTCAGAAGCTCGCGCGCGGCCGCGGCGATCACCGGATGGGGACGCCCGTCGCGATGGGGCGTGGTCATCATGCGGCGTAAGGTGGCTTCGATCGGACGTTCCGGATCCGACAGGAAGGCGGCGACGCCGGCGAGCGTCTTGTCCGGCTCGGCGTGAAGCACGTGGAGAATGGCGCCGACCAGCAGGGCATGGCTGGTCTTCTCCCAGTGGTTCCGGCGCTCCAGCGCGCCTTCCGGATCCACCAGGATGTCGGCGATGTTCTGCACGTCCCGCACTTCCAGGGGGCCCGGCCGCACCTCCATCAGGGGATTGTAGGCGGCGCTCCCGGCGTCGGTGGGATCGAACATCAGGACGGGTCCGAAGCGCGCCCGCCAGCCCGCGGTCAGGGACCAGTTCTCGCCCTTGATGTCATGGATCAGGGCCGAGCCGCCCCAGGTCAGGAGGGTTGGCACAACCAGGCCCACGCCCTTGCCGGACCGGGTCGGGGCGAAGCACAGGACATGCTCGGGTCCGTCGTGCCGAAGATAGCGGCCCTTGAGTTCGCCAAGCAGGACGCCGTCCTCCCCCAGCAGACCGGCCGCCTTCGCGTCCCGAACGTCACCCCATCGCGCAGTCCCGTAGGTGGTCGCCGACGCCGCCTCGCGCGAGCGCCAGACGGCCAGGGCGATCGAGGCGGCGATGGCGGCCAGGCCCGATCCGGCCGCGATCGCCCCGCCTTCCAGAAAGATCCGCGGGGCATAGGCCTCATAGGAGAACCACCACAGGAACAGGCTCGGCGGCGCATAGACGGGATGGCCGGCGACCTCGAACCAGGGCGCGCCGAGCGCCGGCTGGTAGGCGAGCCGCCAGGCCGTCCATTGGGTGGCGCCCCAGACGCCTGTGAGGATGAGGCCGAACACCAGGCCAATCTGGCCCCAGAGAATTTTTCCGGCGGACATGAGCAGGTTCCTTTCAAGGACGGTCAGCGACCAGGGCCGCGCGCGCGGGCGCCAGGCGATCTCGCCGCCGGGCCCGGACAGGCCCGTCACCGATCGCCCGCGTGAGGTTTCGAGGGACGGCCGCCAGGGCGCGAGGCTGAAGCCGAGGCCGTCGTCGATCATGGCGAAACGGCCGGAGGCCAGATCCAGGCGTCGGCGGTAGACGCCGGACACGTCGTCGCCCTCGCGGATCGGCCGGAAGGTCAGGCCGGTGCGGGCCTCAATCTTTTCCGCCGCAGCTCTGAGGTCCCGCGCCTTCAGCGTCTCCAGAAGATCGGACGCGAAGCGCGCGCCGCCGCGACGACGTTCAGCCAGTCCCTTGCCGACGAGGTGATCGATGCGCGCCTCCTGCGCCGCTGCGACCTCGTCGGCGAACCCGCCGGCGGGTTCAACCGGCCTTGGGTCCAGCAAACGCCGGTCCAGCCAGGTCGCGCCCCGCGCCTGGATCTGATCGCGGAGCGCCAGCTCCGACACGGTGACCGTCATCGGATGGGCCCCGCGCGACGGCGGGCTCGCGCGCACCAGGGCGTCGACACGCGGCTCAGGCGCTCCGGCGTCGGACAGGGTGATATGACGCAGCCGACCGTCCAGACCGTCGATGATCGCGAACCCCGTGCCCTTGAGTTCGTCATCCAAGCCGCGCGCGAGCACGCGGCCGACGACGACGGTGGACAGGGGCGCGGTCGTCCATTGTTCGGGCGCCCGCGCCACGCCCCGGGCCTCGAGCGCGGCGGCCAGGCGCTTGGCCACCTCCGCGTCGCGCGCCATGGCCTCCAGCCGGGCGCCGAAGTCGGGCTCAAGGCGCCAACGGCCGGTCCCCTCCGACGTCGCCAGTCCGAGCCGCTCCAGGGTGCGCAGACGCTCCGCCAGCGGTCGGACGAGATCGCCCTCGGCCGCTCCGCCCGCGCGCCGCAAGTCGATCCGGCGCTGCGGGTCCGCGTGACGCTCAAGCATCCGGTCCAGTCGCGTCCGTCGTTCGGCCCCGACTTCCTGCATGAGGGCGGCCGTTCGCTCGTGCTGTCCGGGCGGTCCGAGCTCCAGATCCGCCAGGGCCTCGGCGCGCGCCCTGACGCCCCGGCTGATATAGTCCCGGCTGATCACCAGGTCCGAGCCGTCTTCCAACTGTCCGCGCAGCACGATGTGGACGTGGGGGTGCGCCGTGTTCCAGTGATCGACCGCGACCCAGTCGAGCGGGGCACCGAGGTCCGCCTCGATCCCGGTCATGAGGTCCCGCGTATAGGCGCGCAAATCCGTCAGCTCGCGCGCGTCGTCGGGCGAGACGATGAAGCGGAAATGGTGGCGGTCATCGCCCGCGCGCTGCGCGAAGGCGGAACCGTCCGCCCGGTCGGACCGGGCGTCGAACAGTTGTGCCGGTTCCCCCTCCCGCGTCACCCCGTCCCGCTGAAGATAGCCGATGTGGGCGCCGAGCCCGCCCGCGCTGCGCCGAACCACCCGGGCCTTGACCACCACCTGTCGTCTGGCGGCGCCGGCCTGTAGTCCCCTGACCAGCGCCGCGCGACCACGACCGAACGCGCCGACACGCGCGCCTCCCAGCGCTCGCCCTGTCCGCGAGGCCCCGCCGGCCCGGGCGACGGCGATCCGCACCTGGCGCAGCGCCGTGCCCATGTTCGAGCCTGAACGGGCCCGGATGCGGCCGGGACGGATGCGAAGATCGTCCTCGCGGGTCATCTGCCGGCCGAAAAGGCGCGAATTCCGATGGCTTTTCCGAGCCTTCGGCTCCGACGAAAGGCGAGGGTCGAAAACACGCCTTGTCGCAGCCCTCTGGAAACGCGAGCGAAACGCCCCTCCCACCCCCGCCGCGCCTTGCGGCTTTTATCTTGCCCTCTCTTCTCCTGGCTTATCGGACAGCTCATTCGCGCTCGCCGCCTTCTTCGGGCGCGGGTGCGGAGAGGCGGACAAACAGGCCCTCGATGAGCGAGTTCCCCTCGAGCGGGTCGACTGCGGGGCGATCCGCGTCGGACAGGTCAGTCGGGAAGAGGGACGCCGCGGCGGGATCGGGGCGCGGATCCGAAGGTCGGCGGACGGGCGTCTGCAGGGACGGCGGTTCGAACCGGCGGCCGATCCGCGCGCTGATCCGGGCGATATAGTCGCGGGTCTCCGCGGGAAGCGGCCGGCCGTCCTCGCGATGTTGAAGGTAGCGTCCCGGGCCCGCATTATAGGCGGCCAGCATGCCGTACAGACCGAAGCGGTCGTACATTTCACGCAGATAGGCGGTCCCCGCCAGGACATTGTCCTGCGGATCATAGGGGTCGGCGCCCAGGCCATGCCGGAGCCGAAGCTCGGCCCAGGTATTGGGCATGACCTGCATCAGCCCCATGGCTCCGGCGCGCGAAGTGGCGGTCGGATCGAAGCCGCTCTCCTGACGCATCACCGCGCGGATCCAGTCTTCCGGAACGCCGAAACGGCGCGCGGCCTGCGCGATCAGGACCTCGATCCGCAACTCATCCTGTCCCTCCCGGACGATCTGCGGCGCTTCCGAAGGCGCGGCCTGGACGGCGAACGGCACCGGAAGGAGCAGGCCGAGACAGGCCGTCAGGACGATGCGACGACGCCTCCCGGTCGATTGAAGGGACTTCATCGACGGGCCTCCCGCACCCGGATCGGCACGACCCGACCAAGCAGATCGCGCCGATCGACCGGCCCGAAATACCGGCTGTCGAGCGAGTCCGGGACCTCCGGGGCGAGCAGGAAGACGGCATCCGGCGCGAGGGCGAGGCAGCCCGACCAGCGCGGGAGGGGGCGTCCGGCCGCATCCTGTGTGCGCGCCCGGGCTACAGTCCGGCCGTCGATGAGAATCCGGTCCTCGTGACGACAGACGACCGACGGCGCCGTCGCGGCCAGCGGCTTCAGCAAGGGAAGGCCTTCGGGGAGATAGTTCCGTTCGGCCATCCAGCGGGACCAGACAGGCGTGGGCCGCCAGGCGACCCGGTCTCCCGGGATCGGAGAGGCCCCGGGTTCGAGGCGGTAAAGGCCGATCGGCGCGCTGGCCGAGGCGTTCCAGATCAGCAGCGGCGTTCGCCCGGCGAGCGGACCGAGCGCGAGGGCCGCGAGCCCGGCGAGGGCGGCGGCGAGCACCGGGCGCCGGCTCACGACGACACCTGTTGACGCAGATGGAAGGCGCGGTGGCGTTCGGCGGTATAGGCCACCGGCGCCAGGCTGACGCTCAGCCGGGCATGGACGTGACGCCAGTAGTCCGGGGCTGCGGCCTGGGGTTCGAACCCGGCCTGTTCGACCGCATCAATCACCTCGAGCGCGCGCCGCACGCGGGGCCAGCCGGACAGGCGCAACAAGCTGACCGCACCGGGAAGCACCCCCGGTATGGCGATACGGTCGCGCGACGGATCGGCCGCCTGGAGAATATCGAGGCGCGACACCACCGTGCCGTGGTCGTTCGACGCCCAGCGGACGAAGGCGAAGACGGCGCCCGGCCGGAAGGCCACGAAGCGGTTCCGACGCGAGACGATGCGCTGATCGACGCCATGGCCGAACCGGATCCAGCGTTCGGTGCGCCCCGGATCGAAGACCAGTTCGACCCAGGTCAGTTGCTCCGGCGACACCGGCGGCGTCGCCACGACGACGAACGGCTCGCGATGGTGAGGCAGATAATCCGGCGCGTCGCGCACGCCGTGCTCGCGCGGTTCGCTCATCGAGCCGCATCCGGCTCGGGGCGGCGCGCCGGGGCGATGCGGTCATGGCCCGGATCGGTGGTGGAGGATTTGACGCCGCGATCCGCCCAGGCCTGCAGGTCGCCGACGGCGTAAACAACGCGACCGCCGATCTTCCGATAGAGGGGGCCGGTGCCGTAGCACCGGTGCTTCTCGAGCGTGCGGCCCGACAGGCCCAGGTGGCGTGCGGCTTCGGCCGTGCGGAGATAGCGCGGCGGCATCGGGGTCTGGGCGTCGTGCATGGCGGCAATCCTTGCGGGGCTGGAACGCCATCGGCGGCCGACGGCGGGACAGGCCAAGGATTTCGCCAAACCGGCGCCTGCGGCAGAGGGCGCACGAGCATCGGGTGATGCTCGTGCGTCATCGCTCGCGCGCTTCAGTCACGGCGGCGGCTGGAGGCTCGCCAGCAGCGCGACGGCGCGCTCGGCATGGGCGGCTGCGGCGGCGATGAAGCGCGTGTCTCCCCGCAGCACGCGCAGCCAGGAGGCGATGTATCGGGCGTGGTCCGGGCGGGGTTCGAGGGTCAGGCCGAGGTCGGCGCAGACGAAGGCGGCGCCCAGTTCGGCGACAAGTTCCTCGCGGGCATAGGCCTCGTCTCCAAAGCGACCGAGGCTCAGGTCGCGGTCGAGACGAGTGCGATGGCCGGTCCAGTGGATCAGTTCATGGGCCAGCACCGCATAATAGGCCTCGGCGTCGGCAAAGGCGTCGATGTGGGGCATGTGCACCGTGTCTGCGTCGAGACGGTAGCAGGCGACGTCGCCGCCGGTGCGGATTTCCGCTCCGGTCGCGGCGAGCCAGGCGTCGGCCGCAGTAATCCGTTCGACCGCAGGCCGCTCGATCGGGCCGGGGTAGCGTTCCTCCAGTCCGTCGATCTGGTCGATGTTGAAGACGGTGTAGCGCTTGAGAAACCGTCCGGAGCGGGGGCGTCGTCCGCCCGGTCGGCGCCGGGGGCGGCGTCCGCGTCGGCCTCGCCGGGTCGGGCGAGCGTCGCCGCGTAGACGACGGAGACGCCCCTCTCGCCCTTCCGGACGGCCCCGCCGAGCGCTAGCGCCTGACGAAAGGTCATCCAATGCGGACGTCTGTAGCCGCGGCGACCGGCCTGGGCCCACAGGGTGAGGACATTGACGCCGTGGTAGGGGCGGCCGTCATGGCGCAGGGGGCGGGACACGGCGCCGCCTGTGGACCAGGGCCGGGTCCAGGGCCGGACCCCGGCGTCCAGATCGGCGAGGATGAGGGCGGTGATCTCGGCGTGGGGATCGGGCCGAGCGGAAGGGCTGGGGCGCGACATGGGGCCTCCTTGGAAATCCACGATGATAGGAGGGAGGCGGCGGCGCGGTGCGCCGCCGCCGGGCTCTCAGTTGCGCGACCAGATCAAGCTGAAGCCGTCGTCGGTCTCGATCAGGGAGGCGTAGATGGGCGCCGGGAAGCTCGGATCGTCCAGCTTGACCGAGAGGTAGTCGCGGTTCGCCTGCGAGGTCTTCTTCCAGGCGGCGCCGAACTCGGTGGAACCGGCGAAGATGCGGTAGTCGGGCGCCTTGTCGTCGGCCTTCTCATTGGGCCGCAGTTGGGCGTTACGGACGTTCAGGGTCAGGGTCTTGATCGCGCCCGAGTAGGCGCCGTCCGCGAGGGTGAAGGTTCCGATGGTGGCCATGATGATCTCTCCATTTCAGTTTCGGGCCACGCCAGTCGCGGCCTCGATGGCGATCGTCAGGTCGGTCCGGAGAGGGGCCGCAGTCCCGCCGCGCCGCAGGCGAAGGGGCCCGTAGCGCCAGCGAAGGACCGGGCCGTCGCGTCTTTCTTGCTGCGCGAGGAGGCCGAAGGCCGGGGAAGAAAGTCGCGACGACCGGTTGCGCGCCCCGAGGCGAACCGACCAGATCAAGCCGGGAGAGGTCCGCGCAAGGCGGGCCAGAACAGGGAGAGATGCGTTTCTGACACCCGGGATTTCAGCCGGGAACGCGCCTCCGGGCCGGGTCAGGCCCGCTGTCGTCCGTGCGCCCCGCCAGTCCTGCAAGAAGCGGCGACGGCGGCCTTGGATCGTACTTCGCTGGCCCGCGGTCGCGTCAGAAATGCATGCCCGGCTGGGAGTCTTCCTCGTCCGAGACCAGCATATGATCCGGTAGCGGCCAGGCGGTCCTGTGCCGACCGATCCTGTAGGGCGCCATGGATTCGTTCAGGGCCCAGGTTTCCATGCGGGCCGTGGTGCGTTCCGGCGCGAAATAGTTGCCGTAGACCCAGCGGAACCGGGGATTGCGTGGGGTGTAGAGCCGGGCCTCGACCACGTTCCGCAGATGCCTGAGCCGCTCCGACGCGTGTCCGTTCATCGTCTCGAAGCCGACATGGACGACGCCGGGGCGGTCGTCAGGAAGTTGGCCCTCGGCGTCGGCGATGAGCCGCCGGAAATGCTGGGCCTTGAGCAACTGCGCCTGCCGGGCCGTGCTGATCCAGGTGACGACGCTGCAGTGATAGAGGGTGGACGCATAGAAGGGCCGCCCATCGGCGGGTCGCCAGCGGCCGGAGAAGCTGTGGTCCGCCTGGTCGTCGTAGCGTCCCGACGCCAGTTCGATCATACGGCTAGACCCGTAATAGACGTCGTCGCGGTCCATGACTTCGCGCACCAGACGCCAGTTCGACGGTGTGAGGCGGCCCGCCGACACGGCGTCGTCCCACTGGAGCGGGCCTTCGAGGGCCTCGGCGACCCGGGCCTCGAGATAGTCGGCGGGAATGTCCTGAAGCTCCGCCTTATAGGCGACGCGCACGACGACGGAGCGGCCCAGCCTTTCGGACAGGCGGTGCACCGGCGTGGCGAGCGCGAGTCCGTGAGCGCGCTCGTTCTCGGCGTAGGCGGTGCGCGTGACCCGTTTGCACTCGACCGCCCAATGACGCCGTGGTCGCGCGACATCGAGGTCGGGCGAACGCGGGCCGCCGCGAACTTCCGGCACGAAGGTGGTCGTCCAGCCATGGCGTGACCACGCCAGGGCGACGAGCAGTTCATAGATCGCCGGCTCCACGGCGGCGCGGCCGCCGTTCATCATTCTCTCGGCGCGCTCTTCCGCGCCCGGGATCGCGCGGATCCGGTCCAGTTCGCGACCCAGCCGGGTCAGATAGGGAACCGTCCGCGCCAGCATGTCCGGCGCCGTCCATTCGCGGCCGTCACCGAAACTTTCGCCTTGCAGGATCCACCATGCGGCGGCGTCCGCCGGATCATAGGCGTCAGCGCCTTCGCCGTTTCGCCACAACTCCCCCGCGCGGGTCAGCCGGGCGCGCGCGGCGTCCAGCCGACGCTCCATCTCGGCCCGGGGCACAAAGCCCTTCAACCAGTCGACGGCGGCGAGCACCTCGTGGTCGCGCCAGTCCTGCCCCTCTCGCGGCGCGATCCAGTTCGGCCCCTCGTGCGTCATGGCGCCATCATGGGTGGTGACGCCGTGCGCTTCAAGCTCACCGTCGGAAGGCCGTCGGTTCGCGCGCAGTCTTCATGCGCGGACGGAGGCTGACCGTCCTGCCGAAAGCAAAAAGGCCGCGCGCCCCCGAAGGGCGCGCGGCGAGTTTGAAGTGGGCGTCCGCCTATTCGGCGGCGAAGACGTAGTCGTCGTCCCCGCCGTCTTGCCCGGTCTCGCCGGGCGCCGCCGCTTCCGCCGCGATAGGCGCCGTCCTCAGCAGGGGCGGCAGCCACCCCTTGCCCTCGACCAGACGTTCGGCGGCGTCCGCCATGTCGCCCTTCCTGAACCCCGCGATCCGTCCAGCTTCCTCGGCGTTGGTCGCCTCGGTGACGGCCTCTAGAACCCGCGCCTTGGGCACGCGCGAGAAGTACGAGGACGCCGTCGCGGACCATGTCCGGGTCATGTCCAGACTGACCGCCGTGGCCAGGGTGTCGGCATGATCCCACGCGCCGGGGCGGCGTTCGTGAGGATCGCGGACGGCGAGCACGCCGACGCCCGCACAGGTCGCCATCAGGTCCAGCCGTTCGGTACGGGACAACGCCGTCACCACGGGCCACAGGTCTTGCGGCTTCTCCGGCAGTCGCGCGCCCCACGCCTCGCAGCGATCCGACACCTGCCGACCGGCGGGCGCGTCGGAGACGCCCGGCGCCGCCCGGTCCAGCCCCGGCGTCTGCAGTCGCAGTTGGAGAACGCTCCAGTCGCCGTAGGGCGCCACTCCAGAGTCCACCACAGGCCCGTCCGCAAGATCTCGCTGATCGGCGCCGGCAGATCCCCCTGTGCATCACGACCAGACGGCGCCCAGTTCTCGACAAGAGCTAAACTCATCCGTCGATATAGCCGCTCTCGACCTAGCCTTGGACAAAGCGGACCTCCAGCCGCCTTGATCAGACAGAGCCTGGACAATACCCGGCCAGCCCATTGCCATTTCTTTCCGGCGACCGCAGCATTGACGGATGGTCATCGCCCGATCGGAAGCTTGCAGGACAAAAGGGGGCGACATGAGCAACGCGCACGAAGACGTCGCGGAAGGTTTGCGCCTGATCTTTGAAGGCATACGCCACCTTCAGGGCCATTGCGGCACCCGGCATCGGTTTACGATCGACGGCCGCCTCGTCGGCGATATCGGCGAATTGATCGCCGAGCGGGAGTTTGAAATCCGTCTCGATAGAGTAGGCCGAGCGGACTATGACGCCGTCGCCGAGCACACTGGACGGGACGTCCAGATCAAGGCCGGTTTCAAGGACAGCCTGACCTTCAAGAAGACGCCGGACCTCTATCTCGGCCTTCGCCTGAGCGAAGACGGTTCGCACGAGGTCATTTTCAACGGCCCAGGCGACGTGATCGCCGAAGCCATGAAGACGAGAGCAGGCTTCGGTGAAAAACTGCTGTCGATCTCGATGGCGAGGCTGCGGTCTCTGAACGCCCGAGTTGAACCGGATCAGCGCATCCCGGCTCGTCGAAAACGCTGACAATCCCCTACGACGCCAAGCATCGCGCGCCGCCTCGCCCGCAATCAGGGAACACCTCCTCCACCTGCAGCGATCACGGCGGCGCCGGCGCCAGAAACTCATCCTGCGGTTTGTCCATTCGGAGCTAGGCGGGTCACTCCGATGGGGCAGCACGAAGGAATCATGTTCATCACCGTCGAGGACGAGACAGGCGTGGCCAAAGTGGTGATTTGGCCACGCTTTCATGAGCAGCAACGCCGGATCGTCCTCTCATCCAGCCTTGTTGGTCGTGGACGGCAAGGTCCAGCGGGAGGATGAGGTCGTCCATATCGTCGGGACCCGGCTCCACTACGGTTCGGACCTTCTCGCGTCGGTGGGCGACAGGGGCGGCGCCTTCCCGCTCCGGCATGGTCGTGGCGATGACCTCGCGGCGCCGCGCCGCCGCGCGATATCTATATTCTCGACCTCTCCCTTGATGTGATCAAGGTGAAGACTCGCGACTTCCGTTGAGCCGGGATGGAGACCGACAGATGCGATGCCTGTTCTGCAAGGCTGACTCCTCCCGGTCCAGGAGCGTGGAGCACATCATTCCGGAGTCTCTGGGTAACAGCCGGCATATCCTCGGCCGGGGCGTCGTCTGTGACGGCTGCAACAACTACTTCGCCAAGGGGGTGGAGAAGCCTTTCTTGGAGTCTCCTGGGGTGAAGACGCTGCGCTTCGAACAGGAACTCCTGAGCAAGAAGGGCCGCGTCCCGACCATCAGCGGTCTTCTCAGCCCGGGCGTGCCGGTGGAGGTCACGCGGTTCCCAAAGCTCGAACTGACCTCCGTCGCCGTGCCGCCCGACGCCTTCGAACGCGTCATTGCGCAAAAGAGCGGCCAGCTTCTGATCCCGACCGCCGGTCCCTGGCCGACGGGCTCCGTCCTCTCGCGCTTCATGGCCAAGATCGCGCTCGAGAGCATGGCGGCGCGTCTCGAGACCAGCGAGGGCGGTCTGGATTATCTCTGCGGCGAAGCCCAACTCGATCCGCTACGAGACCACGCCCGACGCGGAACCACGCCCATCTGGCCGGTGCATGTGCGCCAGCTCTATCCATCGGACGGTTACATCGTGGACGCCTCGGGAGACCGTCAGCAGATTGTACACGAGTCCGACTTTCTGGTGACGGCCGCAGGCGAATGGTATTTCGTACTTGCGCTTTTCGGCACGGAGTTCGCCATCAATCTGAGCGGCCCGGACATCGACGGCTATCGGCGATGGGTTTTGGAGAAGCCTGGGGAAAGCGTGCTCTACAGCCTGAAAAACCTCGCATTGCACCCGATGCCGACCTCCGCCTGACCGAGGTTGGTCATTGTTAAGCGCGGCGCGCCGAGGCGCCGATCTCCGGCTAGCGCTGAACCATGCAGCCGCCATGACCCCGACTCCAGGTGAGGACAGCCGCCGAGTTCAAGGGCTCTTCAGGCCCCTCAAGAGCAGCCGCTCGAACGACACTGCATGTTTGATATCCGCCATCGTGTCCGGGTGCAGAGCCAGCGCATCGAGGTCGGCCTTGCGCTGCGCGAGGGCTTCTGCGCCGGCACCTGACGCGCTGGCGGCCAGCCGTTCGACGACGCGTTCCAGGGCTGAGAGGCGAAGCGAGAGGTCGGCGATTTCTCCAAACGGTCATCAGGATTCTTGTCGCGCGGGCCGCTCTGTTGGAGGCCGCCCGCTCAGGTTCTGAATAGCAGGTCGGCGAGCAGTCGGGCGTTGATGCTGTTCGTGGAAGGCGCCGCGCTCGGGTGCAAAACCGCCGAGTCGATGCTGAGCGCGCTGGCGTACCGGTTCGCCGATAGGAAGGACGCCAGTTTTGGACTGATGGCGAACGGGTTAGCGCCGGCGACATTGGGATGGAGCCATACGGCGTAGCTGCGCCGGATATGGAAGTCCGAGTGCAGTTGGACGAACAGGTCTTCGCCGGCCATGAGCTTGGTGGCCGACACCTGTGCCGGTGCGATGACCTTGTAGCGTCGTCTTGCATCGGTGTGGCCGGCCTTGAGGTCTGCCTTCACCTGGGCGTAGGTCTCGCCACGCTCATGCCAGGACGACAGGCGAACGAGCAGATCGATGTCGGGGTTGACGGGGTAGTTGCGGCGAATGTTCGCGCTCTTCGGATATCCTCCGTAGAAGCTGTGCAGTTCCGCTTCTTCGAACACGCTGCGTATCTGATTGCTCTTCCCAGAGCCTTGGTCGCCAATGATTAGGACAAGCGTATCGATCATGATTTCCCCACTAAGTTCGCTGATTTGGACATCCATCTGCGTGTACCGCATCCTTCACGGCTCCGTCCTGCTGGCGCCGCCTGATGCGATTTGGACCTCTACTGCGAACACATGGCTCGGCCAGCCTCTCAAAATCGGGAGAGAATCTTGCCGTTCAACCGATACAGATCCGGCTCCAACGCCCGGATGAAAGGAGCCAGTTGCCTGAACTGGTCATCGACCGAGCGTCGCGAGACGTGGAAATGGAACTGCTCCTTGCCCCGCATCCAGCAGCGCGAAGGCAGATGATCAGACGACCCATCCGGATCGAACCGCACATAGATGACGAAGCCGCACACGCCGAACCACGCCAGTTGCGCCACTTGCCGAGCGCCGCGGGCGCCTGTTGAAGGCGTCAGGTAGTAATAGACGTCGTTGGGGTTGGTGAAGGCGGCGAAGGAGAACATGTCGCGCTCCAGCCCGACATCCACCCCCTTGGGAATTGGCGCGCCCCGAAAGCAAATGTCCTCGAAGACGTCGCGATAGTCGCCAAGGTCGATGTGTCCGGGAGTATCGGGCGAAATGGACGCATACTTCCACAGTATGCCGCAGGCGAAGCGGATGAAGGCGTCCGGGTCTGGTGCGCGGAACGCATGGTTCCCTTCATCAATCCGGGATTCAGTTCCTGTCTTCACACCCACCTTGCGTGACCGCAGGCGCCCGAGCAGACGCAGCGCGACCTCCTCATAACGGCCGAGTTTTCCGTCGCACGGTCCGCAGAGAATACGAGGCGCGTAGCGGCCGGTCTTTGACGCCTGCTTATGATCCTGGTCCGGGTGGATGATCAGATGTTGCTCGCCGGATTTCGGCTTCATCTGGATTTCCCGAATGAAGCTTTCCGGGATCAGATGGGCTCTGATCGTGGGGCTTGCCCCACAGACCAGACAAGCGGGTGTAGCCGGTTCGCCTGCTTCCCCTTCACCCGCCATCACCGCCCCTCCAGATCACTTCGTGGCTCCATGCGCCGCCGCAGTCTCTAAGACCCGCGACGTGACAACCTCAAGTTTGCTCGCCGCGCAGCAGGCAAGAACCCGGGATGCATGAGGTCATCTACGATCAGCAGGCGGCCGCTGGTCAGGTCTTGCGCCGGATGGTCGTCATCGGCTCGCCGCCGTCGGTCTTTCGCACCTCAATAAGCAGGTCCGGGTCAGGACCGCGCGGGGTGTAGTCGAACACGTCGTCCGACGATCGGCCGAGCGCGAGAAGATAGGTCTGCAGCGCCTGTACGGCGAAGAGTTGATGCCCCTTCGACTGCAGGATGATGATCACAAGGCCGATCAGGATGAAGGTGCGCCGCTTGCGCTCCAGAATGGAGGGCTGCGGGTTCTCGACAACCATCAGGCCCTTGTCGGACGCATAGAGAAGGGCGCTACGAAGGTTCGCCTCCGTTTCGATGTGGGCCTTGATCGAATCCGCTCCGGCCTCGGACGCAAGCGCGGCGAACCTCTCCTCGAAAAGGGTCAGTCGCCCCGGCTCCTCACCCTTGCTGATCTTGACGGTGAGGTTGAGCGGCTCATCCGGATTAATCATCTGGTCCGGAGGAAAGCCCCAGGACTTGCCCGGAATTCGCACATCTATCCTGGGGCGCTTCTTGTCCGTCACCAACATCAGTTGCGGATTGGGCCAGCCGGATTCGGCAAAGAAGGCGCCGACCATTTTGACCATGATCGAGAAGCCGGCCTTGTCTGCATGCCGCGTCGGCTGGAGCGCTCTGGAACCGGGATAGCGCCTCTGACGAAGGGCGATCATAAGCGCGGTTGCGGCTTCTTCTTCCGCC
Organism: Brevundimonas albigilva; assembly: GCF_023503965.1. Taxonomy (GTDB): domain Bacteria; phylum Pseudomonadota; class Alphaproteobacteria; order Caulobacterales; family Caulobacteraceae; genus Brevundimonas; species Brevundimonas albigilva. The sequence goes on from NZ_CP097298.1 coordinate 2,316,096, forward strand.
GTGATCGCTCGAAAGAGGGCGATCTCAGGATCAAGGTCGGCGATCAACCACGCGCGTTTCAAGCCCTTGATGGCGTTGAGCGTGGAATGACGGGGGCGCTCGGCCAGTTTTCGACAGGCCTCCGCCAATCCTTTTTGAAACGGGGAGAGCGGGATTTCCTGCTGCGTGTCCGTCATTTCTCCTCGCTGCGCTCTATGCTTGGCGAAGGTGGTGCGGAGGCGTCTTTGCCCATGGGCTGATCCGGATGAATTTTTGCGAGAAAAGCGTCGCGTTCAACGCGCATCTTGCCAAGCAGCAGCCAGACCCCGAGCCCAAGTTCCACCCGCCATGCCTGGTCCCCAAGTTCAGCCATGAGTTCGGCGTTCTGCGACAGGATTTCGGCTGCGGCGCGACGGTCTTCGAAAGGATTGTGGCCCAGGTCTTCGACCAGTGACGCACCGCTCTGCTGAACCCGGTTGAGCGCGTGCTGCATGACCGTCTCGACCGCCATGGCGTTGACGGCCGAACTGACGTTGGGACCGAGTTCAAAGGCGCGGCGGATTCGAACCTCATGGGTCTTGAGAGCGAAGGCTTTCTCGGAATGAGCCGCCTTGTTTCTCACCTCCCTCAGATCGTCGAGCGCCTTGAGCGTCGCGGGCGAGATGAGACCAACCAGAGCCGCAACGCGAGACCGGGAAGACCAACTCGCCAACGGGCCGACCCCTTGGTCAATCTATCCAGGTCGCTCGCCTCCAGCGCGCCCGGCTGGAGCTTGCGCAAGGCGTCACCGAGGAAGGCCGAGAGCATTTCGCCGGCCACCAGCATAGCGCCCCGGTCTCCTTCGCGCTGGACAGCCTCCATGATCAACCGCCCGGCTTCGGCCGTCTCCGGGTGAGACAGAAATTCCCTTGTCTCGGCATCCGGATTGTCGCGATCTGCATCAGTCATCGGCCCCTCCCTGCATTCACCAGGCCCCGACAAGTTGATAGCCGCGGGCGCGACCACCGCAACCACGGTTCATGGCGGCGAAACCTCCGGATATGGGTCGCTCCATCGACCGGATCGCCATCGCGCGTCTTGAGGCGCGACAACCAAGCCGGGAAAACGGGGGCGTTTATAGGGAAAGATTAAAGCCTGGCTTCGCAAGGTGAAGGTCTATCCGCCCGTCCGAAACGGGTGCAACCAAGCCCCAATCGTTGAAACTGCAGGGTCGGGGTGACGCTGTTCCAAGGGGACGTAAGAGTTGGCGACACAGTGGATCATCAGGGGCGATGCCCTGCGAACGCCTGCACGCCAGGCAGGCGGCTGGGCGCTCAAGGGATTTGATTTTCAGGAACAGTACGCCGCGTTCAAGGTCGTCGAACTTCTGGGCTGCGTCGGCGGCCTCGTCGCGGTTCGCTATGAAGGCGCCCAGGATGTCGACCTGCTCTATGGCGACGGAAAGCAGGTCCACGTCCAACTCAAAAACCGGCCAAGCGAAACGCTCAACTGGACGGCGTTGGACGCGGTCCTTCAAGGTTTTCTAAGCGACTGGCTCGATGCAGACCAGGCAGAACGGCCGTTGCTGTCGTTCAAGCTGATCACCGTCTCCATGCCGGAAGGACAGGATGTCACCCGGGTTATCCGACGAAAGCACCTGAACCTGATCGCCAAGAAGCTGGCGGACGGAGCCAAGCCTGAGTTGAAGGCAGCCCATGGCAAGACTCTCAAGGAACACGCGCTGAAGATGCTCAGCGTAACCCAGATCGAGTTTGCCGCTCCGGACTTTCAGGGTCAGTTGGCGCTCGCGACCCGCGGAAGGTTGGCGCCATTTCTGTCAGAACCTGCCGACGCGGCTTTGGCGATCTCCGACATCCTCGCCACGCTCGACGCCGGCTCCGTCATTACCGGACGTGCAGCTCTCGATCTGGTCAGGAAGTATGCGCTCGCGCCAGGCCATCCTTTCCGTGCGAACTCGCCGTTCAAGGCAGTGGGCGTCGGGATGGCGGACCCGAGCGAGAGCGCCGTCAAAAGCTTCCGAAACGGGGACATCGTCACGTGGGAAGGTTTGGACGACGAGATCGATATCTCGCGTGATGCGGGTGTCGCGCTGAAGGACAAGATATTGTCCGCGACGCATGCCGAGTTCCATCTCGTTCGCGGTCCCGGAGGTTCCGGGAAAACCACGCTGGCGCGACGAACCGCATACGACATCGCCAGTTCTGGCAGCATGCTGACCTTCGACCTCGTCGATCAGGATCCCAAGGATAAGGATTGGGATCGGCTTTTCGCCTTCGCCAAGGCGATGGATCGGCGAGTGCTTTTGCTGGTCGATGACCCCAAAGACCGAACATCCGCACTGGACTATCTGTTGGGGATCGACGCCGACCTTCCTCTCGTCATCCTGTCCACGACGCGGCCGGACTTCGATGTGAACACCATGCTTCACGAGGCCCGGATTCCCGTCTGCGATACGGATTTGTTGCGCATCACCGATGGTGAGGTCGACCGTCTGGCGGCGGCCTTGGAGAAGTCCCCTCCAACCGGACGACGGCTGACCGATCTCCAAAACTCGGGTCAACTTTTCCTTCTTGCGATGGTGATGGCGGAAGGATCGGTCGATCTGTTCGCCACCAAACTGCTCGCGCCTCTCAAAACCGCAGCGGCGCCTGTTCTTTCCGCCTATCTCGATCTCTGTCTTTGCGCCCGGCTCGATCAGCGGATGCCGGAAGCCTTGCTCCTGCGACGGCATCCGCAATCGGTCAGACTGGACGAGAACCCCCATCTGGCGGGGCTGGTCACGCGCTTGGGCGTCAACCGGGACGCGCTAAAGGCTGGTCACGCCGTCCTCGCCCAGGCCGTCATCAAGGTCGAGGGCGTCAATCCGGCTTCAGCGGCTGCGGAGCTTCTGGAGAAGGTCAGGCCCGAACGCGAAGTCGAACGCCGCTTTGGGATCCGGCTGGTTCAGAACATCATCCATCTGGACAGAGGCCCCGCACTGGCGTCGAGCGATGTTCTGGCTGAACACCTCCTGCGCATGGCGGCGAGCGGCGAGTTCGCGGACCTGCATCGAATTACTGCGGCGCTGAAGCAGTTGGGCGAGCCCGCAGCGCTGGCGAAGGCCCAGACGCTGGCCGCGAAGTCTCCCATCAGAACCGGCGTCGATGCGAGCATCAAGATGGGTGAGGCCAAGGGTGCCGAGAAATTCACCGCATTGTTCGATGAACTCCTGACCTTCTACAGCCGCGTGGATACGCGCTATGGGCGCCGCAACTTCATCGCACGCTGCAGCAACGATGCGACGCCCACCCAAGCTGAAGCAATGCTCCGCGTGATGTTCCCCTGGTTGTCACGGCATGGCTATCCCGCTCTCGAAACCAAATCCGTACTCGATGTGATGGCGACGCGAACCGACCTGGCGGTCCGGCCCTTCGCAGTTCAGATCGCTGATCTTCTTGACCACATGCCCTCCGATGAAAGGGCCCTGTATCCCGCCGTGATCGCAGTTGACGCGCGGATCCCCGATGCTGCCCTTCGCCAGAAACTGGCCTCTGCAGCCAATCGCATTCTTTCGGTGGAAAGCCTCATTACATTCCCGCCGGCTGGTTCGGTCTACGCCAGACATCTGGCTGAACACGGCGGGGACCAGGCGCGCCAGGAGTTGGCGCAACTGATCTTCCGCGCCGCAAGCGATCCTCGTCTCGACGGTGATGGGCAGACGCGCAAGAACCTGCTTGGAGCTGCGCTCGGCGTCGTGCCTGACTTGGGTCTGGAGGGGTTGCGTCGGGAGGCCTTGAAACTCTCTGTGGCGGAGCCCGTCACCGCTGAGGCGCGAATGGCACTCACCCATATCCGCGCGCCTCAACCTGTCGAGATCGCTGTATCTGTAGGATAGTCACCGGATCAGACGGCGAGCACCGGCATTTCTCACTTCGATCGAAAGCCACGACTATGCCGCGTCAATTGCGTCGCCGACAAATCGGCGCCTCACGGTCAAATCGATCCCAGACAAGAGCTGTGCCGCTGCGCACCATCGCGCAATTGATCTCTACGACCGCCTCATTCCAGCAAATCGCGGTCACCCGGTTATAGCTGTTGCCAGTAGGCTCGCACTGCAGGCGCTGACCGTCGGCCAGCTTTCTAAGCTTCCGGGTCGCGCTGGCCGCCGATGCAGACGGACAGGGATGTCCCGGGCTGCAGGTTTCGTCGCTCTCCCGGGCTGCGACAGCATGGAGTCGTATCGCGTTCCGTCCGCGCATCGCAGGGTGTCGCCATCGTTCACATAGGCAACATCACAGACCAGGGCGCCCGACTTGGGGGCGTCACCGAGGCTGCCGTGTGAACTAGACTCGTTCCGGGCCAACGCAAAACGAGCACAAACACGACGATAGCGACAGCCGCCACAAGCGCGGCGAAGCCTAGCCCCAACAGCGGCCGCCGGCGTTTTCGTGTGAACGGACCTGCACGCCTCTGAGAAGCACCCGCTCGAAGGAGATGGCCCGCTTGATGTCGCCCATCGTATTGGGATTGAGGAACACGGCCTCGATTTCTTCGCGGCGCTCCGACAAGCGTTCGGCCGCTGGACCGGATGCTGTCTCCGCCACCCGTTCCACCACACGTTCAAGTGCCGAGATGCGCATTGAAAGATCAGCGAGTTCGACGGGTGTCATGAAGAGCCTTAAGAATTGAAGATGGGAGACGTCGGACGGAATGGTCCCGAGGACGAAAGCAGGCCCCTACAAAGTTTGGCATGCTCATTTCATTCGCGCTCGCCAGCTTCCGAGATAAGCAGTGAGCTACTCACAGGGTTTCAATGCAATCCGCCTCCGTTAAGGCTCAGGACCTCCATGGCTCGAGGCTTTCGACCGAAGCTTCGGGCGAGTTTGCCATCGCCGCCACAAAGGCCCTGATATCATCTGCCTTCTGACTTGAAAGCCTAGGTTGGCCTTGGGGAGATCGCGAGCCTGGGACCGAGTCATTTCTCGAATTCTTACCGGGTCGCGTAAGGGGCTTAACTTCTTCAGCCTTTGGGGTGGCGCAATCAGCGATTGATCGTCCTCGTAAACAGAGGCGCCGCCACAAGCTTCTAGGGGCTCGGACGCTGCTTCCAGCCCACAGCTTCAATGTGAACTTTTATCACATAGCGGCTTGGTTAAATCGTTTGGTCCAAATGAGCACGTCAAGCATATCCGGCGGCAAAGAGGCGCGATTTGGAAGTAGCGCTCACGGTCGAACGGAGTGATTGTTGACGGTGCCGATCATAACAGCCTTGAAGCCTCGGAAAGCTATCTTGGGAGGCGGGCTTGGAGTGGCTCAACTAATCGCCTTCGGGACATCGCTCTATCTTTTGGCTGTCTTGGCAGAGCCAATTAGGGTCGCTACCGGATGGGGCTGCCGATGATTACTGGCGGCCTTTCGATAGGCGTGCTTGCTGGCGCGATCATCTCTCCCTTGGTTGGGCGTCGGATTAGCGGCGGGCGCGCGAGAGAAGTTCTGTCTGCTAGCAGCTTTCTTTTTGCTGCCGGCCTTGCCACGATTGGGCTTGGCGAAACCCTGTATGTCTACATCGGCGGCTGGATCCTTATTGGGTTGGGAATGGCTTCTGGCCTCTACGACGCTGTCTTTAGTTCTTTGGGACGTATCTACGGCAGTGATGCCCGCCCCATCATCACATCGGTCGCGTTGATTGGCGGCTTCGCCAGCAGCGTCTTCTGGCTGCTTAGCGGTGTTTTGGTTGCCTCTGTCGGTTGGCGCGCGACATGCCTGATTTATGCCGGCATGCACTTGCTAGTGGCTTTGCCGATCTACCGCTGTTCATTTCAGCGCTCCTCATCAGAGATCGTAATGCCAGCGATCGACTTGGGGAAGGTTGGCGAACCGCGTCGCGACATAGTCTGGCTTACCGGCGGAATATTTATGGTAGAGACCCTGGTTGCCACGATGGTCGGGGTGCACCTGATAAATCTTTTGCTGGCGCAGGGCCGCAGCAGCGCCGCCGCTATCGGCGCGGCTGCTTTGATCGGTCCCGCTCAGGTTGCGGCGCGGTTTGCCGAGATGACTGTTGGAAAGCGGTTCAGTCCGATAACCACAACGCTCTTTGCGCTTTTAGCAATCTGCATTGCCCTCGGCGTACTATCGTTCGCTCCTGCTGCCACGATCCCCGCAATCATTCTGTACGGGGCGGGCATCGGCGTTTTTTCAATCGCTAGAGGGACGCTGCCCTTGGCAATCTTTGGGCCCAGACACTATCCTACTGTGATGGGTCGTATTGCACGGCCGATCGCTATTGCTCAGGCGGCCGCCCCGACATTGGGCGCGCTCCTTCTGTCATCGACGTCTTCGTCTATCGCCTTCGCGACAATCGCTCTGATCGCGCTTTGCTGTGTGGTCGCGACAGTCCTATTGAGAGGCTTGGCGTCCTCTGTGGCGTACCAGATCTGACTGCTGGGCAAGAAGTGGTCTTGCCGCGCCATTGTCAGTGCAGCGTTGGGAAGGGAGGGACTCCAGGATGGTAGCTGGCCAAGTTGTACGAGCCGGGCGCGAGGCAGATGCGCAAGTCGGAAAGCTCATCCGGCTTCGCAGACTCCAGCTTGGTTTGTCGCAGTCCGAACTCGGACGCCGTATAGGTGTCACCTACCAACAAGTCCAGAAATACGAGCAGGGCTTGAATCGTGTCAACGCCGTGTCCCTTCAGGCCTTGGGAACAGCGCTCGAAGTCCAGACTTCCTATTTCTTTTCGGAGAATTCTCCGAGCGGTCGAGACGCGGTGTCAGTAGTCGTGGACGACGTTTTGGAGCGATTTCTGAGTTTACCTGATGCCAGGAGCATCGTCGCGGCCTTTCCAAACATCAAGCCTGCCAGGGTCAGGCGTGAAGTCGCTAAGTTTATAGAAAATCTCGCCCGGTTGGACCGGGAATAGTCTAGCTCGCGGTTTTGGAAAGTTTCAAGGTTCGCACATCTGCAGGTCCCCGTTCAGAGGAATTGCAAGCTAGATCTGATGCCAATCGTATGAGCGTCGTGGTCGTCGCCTCTTCAGCAATTTCAGCAAGCGCGCGTAAACGAAAGATGGTTTCGAGAGTTGTTGGTCGCGCTGCGGCGGCGAGTAGAGCAGTAAGCTCGCTGTCGATTCCAGAGGGCCGAGATCTAGCCATATTGCGCGTCACGCCCTTCCGCCGTCTGATTGCCGACTGAGAACGCCGACGACCGTGTGCTTCGGTAATTCAGTTCGTCCGAGACAGGATAATTCTTTTGAAAGATTTCCCCTGACACGTGTATCTTCGCAAGCGATAACAACTCATCGTCCTGTGAAGCGGGGTCACATGAAGGGTCGGAGCCAACTGCCGCTTTCGAGCCTAAGAGCGTTCGAGGTTTTCGGTCGGCATGGTCGGATGGTGACTGCCGCAGAAGAACTTTATGTCACCCACGGTGCCATCAGTCGTCAGATACGCCAGCTGCAGGTCGCTCTTGGTGTCCCATTGATTGAGGGGCCGAAAAGCCAACTACGATTGACCGCCGCGGGAGCCCGACTTGCCCAAGCGCTCACAAATTCGTTCGACGCGATAACATGTGCAATAGAAGACGTGACGCCTATCGAAGAGAAGGGCCTTAAAATTTCGTGCTTGGGCACGTTTGCGATGCGTTGGCTAATCCCGAGGCTTCCGCGCTTCTACCGGGCATATCCGGCTTATCCCGTCATAATCTCAGAAGCATGGGCGCCGGTTGAGTTCGCGGAAGGCGACAGCAGTTTCGATGCTGCGATTAGGATGGGGCCTTCCGACGCTTTGGGCGCGACGTTGTTTATGCGAGAGTTTCATGGACCCGTGGTCGCAACATCTTTGATGGACGGCCAGTTTGATCCTCAGGCGATTGGCAAAAGTCCGAGGCTTTCAACACGTACGCATCCCCACGCTTGGGCGGATTGGGAGATGAATACGTCTCAAACTGCCAGCGAACCCTCGTCAAACACATTTTTCGACCACACATACTATATGCTTGCCGCAGCAAATGCGGGTCTCGGCGTCGCCATCGGAACGTGGGCGCTAGTCGAACCAGACATTAGGTCGGGGCATCTTGTGGCGCCGCATGGCTTTGTGCCCGCTAATGACCACTATCTGTATTTCAGCAATCCACGATCGCGTAACCCTGCGGTAGAGGCCTTCCGATCTTGGCTTTTGGAGGAGGGCGAGCGGTTTCACTCTCCCTAAGATAGCGAGGCGCTTAATTTGCCCGAGCCGAACCAATTGCGGTCAGCTTGCTCCAAAGTTCAGAGTATTCGATCGGCGAAAGGTCGCTGTGTGTCGGCCAACACGCCTTGAGACGCAGTCCGCCTACTGCCATGGTTTGTGACCGCTGATCCCACCAAAAATGAAGGCCTCGAGACGCGCAATACGCCAAACCGGTCGCAATGCCCCAAAGTCTTGGGACGCCGAAACTCGCGTCGATGCGCTTGATCAGCCCATCGCATCGGCCCTCGGAGATATCCAATAGTCGCCTGGCGGAAGATCCTAACCTCGCGATGGCAAACCCACGACCCGCGAAGTGCTCAGCCAAAAATGTGGCTTGAGGGGTGTCCGAGATCCTTGCGGCCAACTCTAAGGGGTTATCGTCTGCGCAATGGCCGCCTTCATCGGGGGTGTCTGAGATAGTGAAGAGCGTAGCGCGTCCAACGGCGGGCAGCGAGATGGCGCCGCCGACGAAGCGTCCGCCTTCCAGCAAGGCGAAGGTGGACGCGAAGCCGGGATCATTGGCTCTAAACAGGCGAGTACCGTCAATCGGATCAATCAGGATGACCCTATCGGCATAAATGTCCGCCCACTTTCCGGAAGAAACCGCCTCTTCTCCAATAATGGTCAGGTTAGGTCCTAAAATTTGACGAGCAGAGGCCGACATGGCCAGTTCGAGGTCGATATCGGCCCGGGTGGTTGCTGTGCCGACCAACTCGCTGCGCTTCCAAGGACTGGCTTCAACCTGTTCTCGAAAATTCGCCGAAAACATTGTTTGCAGTGCTTTCAGCGTATCTCTATCCATCAATTAATCCCCATAAGATGGACTGATGATTTAGTCAGCAAGGACTGTTGAAATAGCTTTAGATTATGAAAGTACGGCTCGAGCTCGATCAGTTGAGCAAGCATGTCCGCCATAGCTTGCGCTTTGCGCACGTTTCGCTGATCCAGCGATGACGCTAGGTTGCGAACCAAATGATATAGGAGGAGAGTGAATCGCTCTCCTTCAGGGCCGGTCGCATGCGCTGCACACCACGCTTTCCATTGCCGAAGTCTTGAGGCGAAGGTCTCTTGGCGGGATTTGGCGCGGGGCTCCGACGGAACGGAAAAGCAGGCTATGGCCGCCTGAAGGCTCAATGGTGCCGAGAAGGCCATGAGGTCGAGATCAACACGATAAATCCCCGGGTTATTATCTGACTTGGGCCGGATAAAGTTTGCCGGTTTGGGGTCGCAGAATAGGGTCGCCGAACCTAGTGTATTTGTTGGAGGAGGCTGAGCAGATAGGTCGCGCAGCACTTCGGGATCATAAAAGTCCTTCAGCCGATCGCACGCAGCGTTGTATCTGGTGGTAAGTGGGAAGGCTGAAGGTGGTTTGAGACCGGCGCCAGAAATGGCCGCCTGGAATTGGGTCTCGTGGTCAGCGAAAGCGCTGAGCGAGTTTAGACAATATTGGATAATCCGCGTCGTATCGGCGCCGTGATAAAGCGCATTTGCGAGGTTGGTCGATCTTGGCAAATACAGGCTCACTACCCAAGCATCGCCAAACCATAGGGGGTGCCCGGAGTGCAGATACGTTTGAAACGACTCGAGACATCGCCGTCAGGATTTTCGCTTCATATTCGCTCGCGACATACCGCTTTGCATGAAAAGGCCAGAAGCCAGCGCTGCGCCAAAAGGCGCTAACCGACAGGGGCGGCCAAGCCTCATCGCTGTCTCCGGTGCTCACCCAAGCGTCGCCGTAAGGCTTCAGTATCCCCGTCGTGCAAGCGCGTTCGATGGCGATGTCGATCTTGCGCCGCTCACCCAGAGCGAGTGCTTCTGCAAGTGCGGAAGCCACGTTCACGGGAGAGTCGAGAAGTGGCGTTCAAATCGGGTCAAGCGACGAATTTTGTGCACTTCGGCTTCGTCGCCTAATGCGCTCCCGGGGTCTGAGAAAAGCGGCATGTCAGATGACGGGGTCGGGTGAGATCCTCGCTATCCAAATAACTACGGAGCAGAATGCGCTGTTCACGAGTCAGTCTGCTCAGCCATGCGGGATCGTAGTTGTAATATCCTGTGATCCAACTTGGCGTGTAGGACAGAAATAAATTGATCCGCGTCGTGTCGCTCTTGTTACTGCACACCCGATGCCAGAGGCTTGCATGTGCGATGGTCATGGTTCCGGCTGAGCAACGTAAGGTCGTCTGGCCTTCGACATCTTCCAATCCGGCGTGTTCGCGGCGATAGTCGGCGCGGTGGCTGCCCGGCAGATACACCAGATTGCCCATATCGCCTCTTGGCACGTCTGTCAGCCAATAGCCGATCCGCAACTTCAGGGGCAAGATCGGTGAGAACACGACGATAGGGCAGGGCGCGAGGGCCATCGATATGCCAGTGGTTGATCACGCTACCTCTCGGCCTCGCGAACATGTCCGCCTGTGCCAGCCGGGTCTGATCGCCGTAAAGGTCGTAGGCGAACCCGATATGCCGAGGATGGTCGATCAGTTCCTCAAACAACGGATCTCGGCGGACTAAGTCTCTGATCTTCCATGTGTGTCGGGGGTCGAAGCGTCCGTCAGCATCGAGGTAACGCTGCGCAGCGGCGAGATATGACTTGGTGTCGATCGGGCTGATTGCGTTTGGGATCACCAGAATCCCGTCGCGATTGAAGGTTGTCCATTGCTCCTTCGTAAAGCCAACCGGAGCCTCTAGCAGCTCGGGCGCCGCCGTTGTGCTCTCGTCAGGGAAGCGTGCCTGCACGCGGAGACCGCGTCCTGACTACAATGAACAGAAACTTTCTCGGCCGCATGGGCAATGCGGAGGCCGACATCTTTCTCGCGTCGCCGGTCGTGGCGGCCCATGCCGCCTTGTCCGGAGCCATCCCCTTTCATTCAGAGCTGTCTTAAACCGGGCGAGGAACTGCTGATGCATAGGATCGTCACTATCGACGGAACAATTTCGACCGACGACATCATTCCCGGAAAGTACAAGCACATGCACGCCGATGCCTCGAAACTCGCGGGCCATGTGTTTGAAAACCGGTTCCCCGGACTCGCCAGCACGCTCCAGCCTGACGATGCGATCTGGTGTGATTCCTTATTCGGTATCGGTAGTTCGCGCGAACAGGCTGCGACATCGCTCAAAGCGGCGGGTGTAGCCTTGGTCATCGCCCCCGATTTTGGGCGCATCTTCTATCGCAATGCATGGAATGTCGGCTTGCCCGCGATTCGGTGCCAACGGCCTTCGGCCGCTCGAGCAGGCGAAACGCTTGGAATTGACTGGACGGCTGGGTGGCTCGTTCTGAACGACGAGCGCCACGGCTTCAGCACCCCCTCCGAGACTGATGGAGATGCGTGAGATGGGCGGTCTGCTGCCCTGGCTGAAGGCGCAGCCCTCGTCGCGCGACGCACACTCGATCCAATCTGCTGTGGAGGCTTGGAATGTTCATCCGAACTGATGACGCGGCCCGCACCCTGAAAGCCCATTGGGCGGGTGGAAAGGGCGTGCGCTTGATGGAGGCCCACAACGGACTGTCAGCGATGATCGCGTCGCGATCGAGGGATCCTGCTGGCGGTGCATTCGATGGGATATGGGTGTCCAGTCTGACCTGCACCGCTTCGGTCGGTTTGCCGGACCTCGAAATGTCGATTGTTGATGATCGGCTGAAGCTGATCCAGCAAATTGTCCAGGCGTCCACCAAGCCAGTCATCGTTGATGCCGACACCGGCGGCGATGTGTCGTCGCTCCGCTTTCTTTGCCGAGCCCTGGCCTGGATGGGGGTGGCTGGGGTGATCGTGGAAGAGAAAGGTCTTCCGAAGCGCAACAGCCTGGACGACTCCGAACAAGCTCTCGCTGATCCTCACGAGTTCGGTGAGAAGCTGTCTGCTGCGAAGGCTGCCGTGGAGCCGCACGACCTATTGGTCATCGCAAGAATCGAGAGTCTCATCGCTGGGCTCGGCGTGCGGACCGCCGTCGAACGCGCTCTTATCTACGAGGCGGCGGGCGTTGACGGCATCCTGATTCACTCCAAGGCTAAGGACGCTAAAGAAGTCACGGATTTCCTGAACGCCTTTCGCGAGGCGGGCGGCACCGGCCCGGTGATCTGCATTCCGACCACCTACCATACAGTGACCGGAACCGCCCTGTTCGAGGCCGGGTTCGACGGCGTCATCTACGCCAACCACCAACTGCGAGCCGCTTACGCCGCCATGCAGAAGGCGTGTCTTTCGATCCTGGAGAACGATGGATCGTTCGGCATCGAGAACGAGATTTCGACGACTCGAGGCGTGTTCGACTTCGTCGGATACACCTCTGAACTGCAGACTCTCGCGCTGAGGGAAAGCCGCTTCCGCGAACGGATCGCGTCGTGACGCCGCTCATCGCATCGTTTGGCGAGCAGGATCTCGAAGAGGCTAAGGCGATCGCCTGCTCGGCAGGTCTGGAGGCGTCGACAGAGCTGACCAGCGCCGGCGCAGTTCTTGTAACTGGCAACGGGACGCAGGCACTACTGAGCACTGTCACGCAGGGCGGCGCGCGGTCCGTTTGGCACGGGAGCGCGCCCATCGGCCGGTTCGATGCTCCCTCTCCAGCGGAGCTCGCGATCGGGGACATTCTGGAGGCGACGGACCCCGCGAGGGTTTTCTCCAGTTCTCCGGGCGTCCAGGACAAGCCTGTTCGGCGCGTTGAGTGCTTGAGTTGAACGTACCGAACGGCCGTAGCGTCTTCGGGGGCTTCGCTGCCGAAATACAGCCCAACGTCGATAAGCTCATCGCCGACAAGGCCGTCAGGGCCGTCCTTGTCGATCGTCGACGCGCCCTCGATCGTGACAGCGGTCAGGCCGGACTGGACAGACATGAGCTTCAGACTTTGTCGCGCTGCCCAGGCGTAGTGAAACTGATCTCCGTCGCGGCTCGATCTGACGAGATCTCCGCCGCTTGTTGTGGACGACATCAAGACAACCCAGCCGGGGCGATCGTCCGCATTGTGGATCGGTCGCCGATAAATGCAGCTTCGCACCAGGGGGAACCCCATGGCCGGAGCAACTCAAGATTGCTTACGTTGAGTGATTCCGTCGGAACTTGGAAGGCGTGGCTTCTGCCGATGCAGATGGAAAATGGGTGGACGGTGTGAACGTTCGCCAGCCGTTTCAGGCGGAGTGGCGGGGCCAGAGACTAGGCCTCGCTCCGGCGGACGACGACCTCGACGATCAACCGGGCCGGCCGCCCGCGGGCGGGATCACCCTTGGCTGCCTTCAGCACGTCAGTGCGCTCATCGCCCGACCACAGGCCAACCAGATGATGCAGGAAGAAGTCGGCGAATGAGATGCTGCTGTCGCGGGCTTGGATCGCCGGAATTGACGACCGACTAATGTGCAACTGGCTGAGGTTGCGGACTAGGCGAGCGGGTGTGACCCAAAGCTTGGGGTGCGGCGAAGCCGGTACGAGGAACAGATAGAAGGCATGCTCGGTCTGGGCCAGGAGGTGGTCGCATTGCTCAGAATCGACCCCGATCACCGTGCTGAACTTCTCGGTCTTTCCCCGTTTGCGCTTCTTGACCTGAACGAAGGTCGCCCTTTCCGCCAGGGTCACCCCGGCATCCTCCAATCGTGTGAGGAACAGGATGTCAGCTCCCAACGGCGCGCCGGCGCTCGTCTTCTTGCCTTCCTCCCATTTGCCCGGCTGGCGAACGTCCAATGAGATTGAGGGGAAACGGCCTTTGGTGGTCTGGCGCAGCTGCCGCAGCTGCTGGGTAGCTTCGTTTGCCGCCGCACGGGCCTTGATCAGGAGTTCGGCAGTCAGGAATTCTTCCTCTGAACCCCAGATCGACCGGTATTCGCGGCAGAACTCCGCCTCAACGGCGGCCATGGCGCCATGGATGGTTCGCTCGGCCGCGGGATCGGACAACCAAGTAGCCGCACCGACATCGGGCAGAGGTTCCGGGAGACCTTCTATCGCGACGACCGCGTCTGTGTCGGCCTCGAGCTTCGCCCGGGTCAGCGCCGAGGCCCGTAGCTTGACGAGGCGCGGGCCTTGCTCGACCAGAGACTGGACGAATGCGAGAGGGCCTTCATCGTTGATAAGCCGCCGCAGGACGGGCTCGATCTCGACGTAGCCGACCCGTTCGAGCCAGGTACAGGCGAAGCCGATCAGCCCTTCGGCAAGGTCCGTCCCACCCTCGACCAGCGCCGCCAGCTCATTGCGCCATTCGGCCTGCTGTTCGATACCGAGCTGCCGCCACAGGCCGTCGGACTCATATTGTTCTTTGGGCAGTTCCGACACCCGGTCGAAGATCGCGCGCTGCGCCGCTGTGGGCATCGCCCCCGCTGGGAAGTCGAGTCCCAGGTGGAGACCGGCGAGAACCACATCAACGGGCATCGGAATGCTTCGCGATCCAAAAGCGGTGAAGGCCTTTTGCACCGCAGGTTGAAGCTCCCTGAGCGACGTCTTGTCGGCGTTGCGCAAACGGTGCTGTAGCGCGCGGACATCGTCGGCGGTCAGCTGGATGCTGTGGCTCAATAGATCGCCAAGGGTTGAAGGCGGTGCATGGGTCAGCACCTGCTCGCACGCCCAGCGCGATGATTGCACCGCGACGCTATGACTGAACAGGGCGCCCAACAGGTCCAATTCTGGATCGGCCAAGTAGTGAGCGGCCTTGGGGACGTGCGCCGTGATGAAGGCCTGGGTCAGCACCCAGTGGTCGGCGATGAGCCTGTCCCATTCCCCGGCGTCGCCCTGATCTTGGGGGCGGAAGAGGCCGATGGCCTCGCGAAAGCTCGCGGCATCGCGAACCTGGGCGTGGAGGGCATCTACCAAGCCGCGCTCGTCGAGCACATGCTGCCGGTATAGGCCGTTCATCGCCGTCTTCAGCCAAGGAGAGCCCAATTGGCCTCGGTGGCGACCATATCGCGCATCTCGGCAATGTTTTGAGCGATGATATCGCCGGGCCTGGTCGCTCGCAGCGCCGCGTGACGACCGTCGATGTCGATCTCATTCCACCCCTGCAACTGGTCAGCGCGTTCAAGCAGGGCGTTGATGAGGTCCAAGCGCCCAACCTTAGCTGCGTCACGGAGACCAGCTATGAAGGCGTAGCGATCCGTTTGCCATCTGGCGCGACTGCTATCGAGCTCATTGCTCAGCCCGCTGTAGTTGAGTCGAAGGATTCCTTCCTCGACAGTCGGGATGAGCCTCAGCAAGGCGGCAAGGGGCTCCGGCCATCCGACCAGCGATATCGTCGCGGTAGCGTTCTCGGGATCAAAGACAATGAGATCGCTCAAGGGTCACCTAGCCTAGTTGAGAGGGATACTGGGGCGACCGTAACTAACAATGCCAGCTGCGCCCCGTGCGAAATCGCGCCGGATCGCAAGAACGAACAGGAAAGAAAATAGCAAACGCGTGTGCAAAAAGTGCACACGAACCCCCGTAACTATTTGAATAAAATCAATAACCTACACCATCCATCATCGGGGCCACGGACAGCCTACGTGCTTGATTTACAGACATTTCGTGCATGTTCAGGCGGTTGGCTCGCAGGAGCGAACGACGGTTCTACGACCATTTTCGACGGTTTTCGCCCCTCTGCGAATTCTCACTGCACCCTTTTTGCACCCGAAACATGGCTTCCATCCGAAGGCGGAAATCTGGTCGGTGGCGCGTTCAGGTCCGGCGCAAAGGCCAGAGCACGAGCGAGACGTTCGTTCGGTATGAGGACGCCTTGCGTGTTTGGGCGCGGGCGCAGCCGTGTGAACGTCCGCTTGTAACCCGCCTGGCAATGTCCGCGCATGGCGCCCCTGTCATTGGTGGACTGCAGCCGTCCGTGGCGCATCCGCGACACCATGCCGCCCGGCATTGGCGGATTGGTGACGCGCCGAATGGCTGACCCAGGCGGACAGGCCTCAGGTGGCGATGACGCCTTCGTCGTTCAGCGCGTCGATCAACGGCTTCAGCCCGTCGCCATAACGTTTCCAGCGACCGATCGAGGTCGAATAAAGCGGGGACCGAACCTGCGCCGAACTGGCGGTCGACACCGCCGCCCTGTTCTCGTGAAAGGACAAGCAGGCCGGATCGAATGGCAGGCCAACGAAGTCCAGCAGTCGTCGGGTCTGGCCTTCGAGGTCGGCGACCAGGTCCTCATAGGCGACCTCGACGAATCGATCCGATGGCAGGCTATCGCGCCAATGAGCGACCAGCCGATCGAACAGGGCGTAGTAGCGGCCGGCGTCGGCAAGATCGAAGGCATAGTCGTAATAGGGAAAGTCCGTTGCGAAGAGCTGGCGGAAGTTGGACAGGGCGCTGTCCACCGGGTGCCGGCGCAGGCAGAGGATTCGCGCGTTCGGCAAGGCGCGGTGGATCAGACCTGCGTTCAGCACGTTCAGCGGCATCTTGTCGATGACCCGCGCGGCACCCTCGCCGGCCCTGTTCTCCGCCGCGGCCCGGGCGCTCTGGACGTAGGTTCGGCCCAAGGTCTCGCAATCCAGATTCTTGGCCGCCTCGAAGGTCTGGACATCCAGCACCATCGGGGAGGGCGTGCCGGTCATCCGCTTTACAAGCAGGGAGAAGTCGCCCAGTTCGCCGGCCGAGACGACGTTGGGATGGCTGGACAGCACGCGGTCCAGCAAGGTGGTGCCTGTGCGAGGCAGGCCGATGATGAAGATCGGCGCAGGGTCGTCCCAGCCACGGCTGGCGGGGGCGTCCGTCCGCGCCGCCGCCTCGAACAGCGCCCGATCGCGCTCGATGGCGTAGCGCGCCGCCCGGCGGCGCCCGGCCTTGGCGCGGATCAGCCAGGCGAGGGCCGCGGGATAGTCGCCCATGTCCTCGAACGACTTGGCCAGGGCGTGGCCTAGGTGCTGCTGGCGGGCGGGATCCGGATCGGCGTCGTCGAACAGGGCCTCCAACTCCGCGATCCGGTTGTCCGCCGGGGTCTGGCGGTTCAGGGCGACCAATGACGACAGAGCCCGATGGTGATCGGGAGCGACCGCGACCGCCGCCTCATAGGCGCGGCGTGCTCCTTCGAGGTCTCCGGTGAATTGCAGGGCGGCGCCGAGGTTGTACTGCCAGTCGGCCTGATCCGGGCGTCGCGCGGCGGCCTTGCCGAACAGGGCCACGGCGGCGTGATAGGCGCCGGTGCGGCTTAGCACCACGCCGAGCGTGTCCAGCACATGGCCGTCGCGCGGGTCGCGCGCCGCCGCCGTCTCCGCTTCGGTTCGCGCCTCGGCCTGACGATGTAGCGCGAGCAGCGCGCGGGCGCGCTGCGCCCGCGCGCCCAGGTGTTCGCCATCGATTGCTACGGCCCGGTCCGCCAACTCCAGCGCCTTGGCGGGATTTCGATGGTCGGCAGCGATCAGGGCGAGGAGAAACAGGCCTGGGCGGGCGTCTCGCCCTTTTGCAGTGCAACCAGGCACAGGCTGTGGGCGGCCTGATGGTCGCCTCGAGCGATCAGGGCGG
The DNA here is from genome assembly GCF_023503965.1 of Brevundimonas albigilva. Taxonomy (GTDB): domain Bacteria; phylum Pseudomonadota; class Alphaproteobacteria; order Caulobacterales; family Caulobacteraceae; genus Brevundimonas; species Brevundimonas albigilva. Next base: position 2,333,695 of record NZ_CP097298.1, read on the forward strand.
AAGCTTGCCGGAGTGCGCGACTTTGGAGGGCCGTGTGAGTCATCCGTTTCATTAATCGCACAGTCTCCGCGAAAACATTCGAAAATCGACGTTTGAAGGTTTGGTGGCGGTTCTACGTCAACTCGGCAACTTGACGGCTCCTTTTTTCGCGTCGCAGCATCACTCTTCCGCAGATGCGAAGGGGATATCGCATGACGAAGTCGCGTAAAGTGAAGTGGGGTCTTCTAGCGTCGGTCAGCGCAGCGACCCTGGCGGCAGGCGCGGCCCGGGCGCAGGAAGCGGAACCCGCCACCGTAGACGAAATCATCGTCACGGGGACGCTGAGAGGCGCCTCCACTGTCCAGGACGCCCCAATCAACATCTCGGCCATTGGCGCCGCGCAGATCGAGCGGCTGGGCGTGGGCGACCTGGCCGAGATCTCCCGCTATGTGCCAGGCCTCTACATCGTCGATCAGGGGCCGCGGAACGCCAACCGGATCGTGGTGCGCGGCCTGAATATCGACCCCTTGGGCGAGTCGGTGAGCCAGGGGGCCGGTGGTACGGTGGCCACCTATCTGGGCGAGGTCCCGATCTCGATCGACCTGAAGCTGAACGATGTCGAGCGCGTCGAATTCCTGCTTGGACCGCAGGGCACGCTTTACGGCGCCGGCACCCTGGGCGGCGCCATCCGTTACATTCCCAACGCGCCGGCGTTCGACGAGACCTTCGTCACCGTCCGCGGCGACGCCTACGGCTATTCGGAAGGGGAGGGCGTCTCTACCGACTTTGGCTTCACCGCCAACCTGCCGATCAGCGACACCCTGGCGTTCCGCGCCAACCTGGACCAGCTGAACGATCAGGGCTTCATCGACCAGCCCTATCTGGTGCGCGACATCGGCGTCTCCCTGCCCAACGACTTCTCCAGTCCCGGAGCCATCGCCGGGAATCTGTACGGGAAGGAGGACGTCAACACCGAGGACGTGCTGTCCGGTCGCGCGGCCCTGCGCTGGCGCCCGACGGCGTGGTTCGACGCCACCTTGTCGTACAACTACCAGCATTCGGATGTCGGCGGCCGCCAGGTTTCCGGACGCCGGGTGGACACCTTCCCCATCCAGGTCGAGGAATACGAGGCGATCCAGCGCGTCGAGGAGCCCAACGAGCGCACCAGCGACCTGGTGGCGCTGGAGATGCAGTTCGACCTGGGCTGGGCCGACCTGATCAGCGCCACGGGCTATCAGACCTTCGAGGAAGATGGACGCCGCGATCAGACCGACCTGCTGATCAGCCTCGGCTACAGCTATGAGGCCTTCCCCGCCTTCACCGCCTATACGCAGGAACTGGAGGACAACGACACCTTCACACAGGAAGTGCGGCTGACCTCCAAGCCGGACGCGGGCGCCCTCAGCTGGATCGTTGGGGGATACTACAGCAAGAACGACTACTGGGGCTCGTCGGCGGAATATACGCCGAACTTCGACCAGTTCGTGGTCGACAACTGGGGCGGCGTCCAGCTGCGTCCCGACAGCCTGGAATACTATTCGGTCAGCTATGGCGAGATCACCGAGACGGCGCTCTTCGGCGAACTGACCTGGCAAATCATGCCTGGCTGGCAGATCACCGGCGGCGCCCGCCGCTACACCTACGAACTAGAGACCAACAGCGCTACCGACCTGCCGTTGCTGGAGACGGTGTTCAACGGTCGGGATCCTGAGTCCATCGTGTTGGAATATGAATCAAGCAGCGATGACGAGGACGGCTGGCTCTACAAGCTGAACACCTCGTACGAGCTGACGCCCGACGTCCTGCTTTACGGTACGATCAGCGACGGCTTCCGCGCCGGAGGCAACAACAACCTGACCCTTTGCGACACCTCAGGCGGCCAGCAGAACGTCTGCGCCCAGCCGGACGAGATGGCCTACGCCTCGGAGAAGACCCGCAACTACGAGATCGGGATCAAGAGCCAGTTGCTCGACCGCCGCCTGACGCTGAACGGCGCGGTCTTCTACATCGACTGGCAAGATCCGCAGGTTTCGGGCGCGACCCTGGTCGGCCTGTCGCCCATCACCAAGAACGGCGAAGGCGCCGAGACCAAGGGATTCGAGGTCAGCTTCGATGCGGCGGTGACGGAACGGTTCAGCCTGAGAGGCAGCTATTCGTATGCGCAGGCGGAACTGACCGACGATGCGCCCAACCTGATCACGGCGCTTGATCCGCCCGGGTTCGGCACCGTCTATGTGGATGGCGAGGCGGGCGACCGTCTGCCGGGGTCGCCGGAATACCAGGCCAGTCTCTACGCCGAATACAACCTGCCGCTCTCAAGCGGGCTGGACCTCGACTTCGCCTACGGCTTCACCGCCTCGGGCGATGTCCTGACGCGGACAGGCGCGCGAGGCGGCGGCATCGCCTTGCCGGCCTTCCAGATCCACAACGCCTCGGTGCGGCTCAGCGCTCCGGCCGCGGATTGGGCGGTGACCGCCTATGTCGACAACATCTGGGACGAGTATGCGGAGACGGGCGCGCGCTCGACCCCGATGGCCAACCAGGTGCTGGAGGACGCGGACGGCGGTCCGGTCTACGCCCGCAACTTCTTCGCGAACGTTCTGCCGCCACGCAAATTCGGGCTGCGGTTCACCAAGACGTTCGGTCTTTGATGCGGGGCGGGGCGCGAGACTGTCATGAGCTCGCCAAGGCCTGAATGTCTTGAAGCCCCGTCATGCGCGATGTGCGGTGTTGGCGCGGAGCCGCCGCCATGACCTCGGATTGGCCCGCACCCACTTCATTATGAGGCGCCTGCCCAACGTGAAGACCGAGATTAGCCTCCACATCTTGCCCTACAATATGAAGCGGGGTTGGACCGCCGCGTTGCGGCGGCCCAACATTGTCGCGTCAGAACACATAAGTCAGGCCGACCGTGAAGGTGCGACCGCTCTTGGTGTAGGAGGTCGATCGTTCCTCGACGATGTCGGTGTATTGGTCGGTCGCCTCGTCGCTCAGGTTGATGCCCTCGACCACCAGCTTCAGCGACGGAGTGACGTTCCAGAAGGCCGTGGCGTCGATATTGGTGGTGGCGTGGTAGCCCGACCCGACGTTGCCGTTGCCGCCGATCCCGTCCAGGTAACCGTCGCGATAGGCGCTAGACACGCGCGCGCCCCACACGTCCGTCTCATAATACAGGGTCGCATTCGACGACCACTTCGACAGGTTGGCCAATGCAAGCGTGCGGCGCACGCCGTCGACCATCGCGTCCGTCTCCCCTTCGGCATAGGTGGCGTTGAAGCTGACGCCCAGATTGCTGAACAGGCCCGGCAGGAAATCGAAGTCACGCTGAACGGCGAACTCCGCCCCCTTGATCGAGGCGCCGTCGCCGTTCACCGGCCGGCTGAAGGAATAGATGGTGTCCGCCGTCTGATCCGGCCCCAGCAGAGACAAGGGATAGCCGATGTCGCCATATCGCACCGAGGCGGTCTCGGCGGTGATGAAGGAGTCCATCTTCTTGTAGAAGACGCCCAGCGCCACATAGCCGCTGCGGCCCATGTAGTATTCCCAGGACGCCTCGACGGAGTCGGCCAGGAACGGCTCGAGGTTCGGATTGCCCGCGCTGACGCTGCCGCCGAACGGGGTGAAGCTGACCGAGCCGGCGGCGCGCAGGTCGTCCAGGCTGGGGCGGCTGATGTTGCGGCTGGCGCCCAGGCGCAGGATCATGTCGGGCATGACCTCCAGCGACAGGTTCGCCGCCGGAAGATAGCCGTCATAGCTGCTCTCGATGGTGGTCGGCACCAGGCCGGCGTTGGTCGCCACCGTGCCGGCCGAGGTCAGGTCGGTCGAATAGTAGCGCACCCCCGCATTGGCTTTCAGCGGCATGGAGCCCACTTGGGTGTCCAGTTCATACTGGACGAAGGCGGCCGTGGTCTTTTCGGTCAAGGCGTAGTTGGTGCCCGCGCGATCATTGGCCTGGGTCAGGTCGCGCAGTTGGCCCGTTCGGTCGAAGGTCGCCACCGCATTCGGCACGATATAGGGCAGCAGGCTGTCGTAGCCGATCACCTCCACAACCGGCGCCGGACGGCTGGGATTGTTGTACCAGTCGACGCGGTTGAAACGCTGCCAGCCGTCGTTCTGGAAGTCCTTGTGCGAAACGCCGAACTTCAGATTGGAGGATGGTGCGAAGTCCCAGGCGCCGTTCAGTTCGGCGGTCTTGTATTCGCTGGTGATGAAGTCCTCGCGGGCGTCGGCGCGCATCAGGCCCCACAGGCTGGGATCGGTCGTGTCGAAGCCGTAGGTCACCGCCACCGGGCTGCCGTCGCGGTAGTCGTAGGTCAGGCTCTGGTTCGTGGCCTGGATGAAGACCTTGTCGAAGACCGGTCCCTCGAACTCGGACTTGGCGTAGCCGACCAGGGCGTTGAACCGCAGGGCGTCGGTCGCTTGGTAAGCCCCATTCCACACCGCCTGTGTGAAGGTGGTTTCGTCCTCGGAGTGCTTGTGTTCGTTGCGCATGTCGACGCCTGACCAGTCGGCGTAGACGATGCTGTCGCCACGGATCTCGACGGCGTTCAGCCGCTGGGTTCCGGTCACGTTTCCGGTCAGGGCGTTCACCCCCGCCGGCGCCTGGGCGTATTCGTCGCGGGTGTTGGCCAGCGTGCCGTACATCAAGTCCAGGCTCATGTCGGTGCGGGCGTTCGGCCGCCATTGCAGCGATCCGGTAACGCCGACGCGCTCGCGCTCCGCATACCAGGTCGAGGGGCTGACCGCCTGTGGCGCGGAGATCCGGTTCAGACCCGTGGCGTTGACCAGACGGTCGCGGTCAGCCGCCGAGACGTTCGGGCCGATGTTGGCGGTGCCGACATTGATCTTGGTCCAGTTCCAGCTCCGCATGCCGTATTCATTGACGTCGTTGCGGGTGTAGGCGGCCGAGACCAGTGCGCCGAACTCGCCCGCGCCCGTGTCCCAGCGGTTCGAGGCCAGGGCGATGACCCGCGGGGTCACGCTGTCGGTGTTGGAGTTGGTCTGGGCCTTGGCGCCCAGCACCAGCCGCGAACCGGCGTAGTCGAAGGGACGGGCCGTGGTCAGAGCGATGGTGCCGCCGATGCCGCCCTCGTCCTGTTCGGCCGCATAGGACTTCTCCACGGTCACCCGATTGAACAGTTCGGAAGCGAACAGGCTGTAGTCGAAGCTGCGGGTCCGGCTGACCGAGCCGCGGTTGTCGAAGCCCGACGCCGTATTGCCCAGCACCTCCATGCCGTTCAGCTGGGTGCGGGTGAAGTCCGGGCCAAGGCCGCGCAGAGAGATTTGACGCCCCTCGCCGGCGTCGCGGGTGATGGCCACGCCCGGCACGCGTTGAAGCGATTCCGCCAGGTTCAGGTCTGGAAACGCGGCGATGTCGTCGGCGACGATGACGTCCTGGGCGCCGACGGCCTCACGCTTCAGGTCGCGCGCCGCGTTCAGACTGGCGCGAAAGCCGGTGACGACGACGTCGTCCACCTCGGCGGTCTGGGCCAAGGCCGTCTCGGCTGCGGGCGTCGTTGCGCCACGAGGCATGATGGTGCGTTCGACACGGGGCGCGGCGGAGGCGGTCGGCGCGACCGCCTCCACCAGAACCGAGCGCCCGACGATCCGTGCGTGAACGCCGCTGGCGGCGGTCAGGCGCGACAGGGCCTCGGCGGGGGTGAACCGCCCCTCGACGGCGCGGCTGCGACGACCGCGCAAGACCTCGGGCTGGGCCGCGACCTGCAGGCCGGTGGCGCGCGAGAAGTCGTTCAGCGCCAAGGACAGATCCTGGGCAGGTATGGCGAAGGTCTGCCGGGGCGACTGTGCGACCGCGACAGCGGGCGCAGCGGCAGCCAAGGCGGCCGCCAGGGCGAAGGCGGACGCACGCAGCGTCAGATCGGTTTTCATGTCTTGGTCCCCGGGGAAGATGTCGGCGTCAGTCGCCTGCGGGAGAGATGTCCGGCGGGGTCGGAACCCTACCTTTTCAGAGGTGAAATATTGGCGACGGTTTCGCTACGCTTCTCACCGTTCGATCCGTATCCGGTCGCTTTCCTCAACCACGCGAACCCCATATGCGGTCTCGATCAGGGCCAGGACGACATGGGGTTCCCCAACGTGAAACCGCCCGCTGATGCGCATCCGGCGAACCTCCGGATCCGCCTGAATCGGCTTGAGGGAGAAGCGGTCGATCTCTTCGGCCAACTGCCCCAGACTGGCGTCCTCGGTGTCGAACCAGCCGTCGAACCAGTCGGGACCGGCCGCTCGCAGCGGCGCGCTCCGGCTTAGACGACCGCCGTCGACGACGGCTCGCTCGCCTGGCTTCAGATCGATGGTCTCGCGCGAGCGCCCGCGTACGCGCACGGCGCCGCGATACAGGGCCACTTCGGTGCGGCCCGAAGATAGGCGATCGATGTTGAACGCCGTGCCCATGACCTGCACCCGTCCCTCGCCAGCGATGACCGCGAAGGGGCGCCCGTCGTGGCGGACATCGAAGAACACCTCGCCCTGTTCCAGGGTCGCGCTCCGTCCCATCGGGCTCTGCCGCACGAGCAATCGCGCTCCGCCGCTCAGACGCACGGTCGAGCCGTCGGCCAATCGCATTTCGTCCGATTGCGCTCGGGCGGTCTCCAGCGTCCTGTAATCCATCCAAGGCGCATAGAGGATGACCAGGGTCGCCGCTGCGGCGGCCATGGCCGTCGGAACAATAAGGCGCCACGGCAGGTTGCGCTCGCGCCGCCGCGGTTTGGCGACAGCCAGGCCAGCCGCCGCCTCTCCCAAGGCGCCCGAACGCCACAGAGCCGCCAGGTCGGCGAAGGCCCTGCGGTGGGCCTCGTTCTCGCCCATCCAGCGCTCGAAGGCCGCAACTTCAGCCGGGCTCACGTCGGATCGGGCGGACCAATCCACCCAGGCGGCCGCTTCGGCCATGACGCGCTTCTGGTCCGTCTTCAATTCGGCTTCCGATCGATCGCGCCCGTTCTGATCGAACGCTCGATTGAGGTCCAGCAATCCACGCGTCACATGCTTCTCGACCGCCTTGACGCTCAGCCCTAGGTCGGCGGCGATGGCGGCGCAACTCTGATGGCGAACCCGCCGCCGGATGATGATGTCTCTTCGCAAGGCGGGCATCCGCTCGAGCGCCTGCCTCAGCGTGGCGACGGCCTGCTTGCCTTCGATCACGCGGTCCGCGGCGGGCTCCGCGCTGGCCAGGGTGTCGCTGAGTTCCACCTGGCCCCATCGGCGCTCTCGCCGAAACTGCTCGTTCACGAGGTTCTCCGCGATGCGCAAGGCGAGGCCGTAGCGATTGTCGATCGGCGCGCCCCCGCGACCGTATTCGACCAGCCGCAGGACCGTCTCCTGGGCGATGTCTTCGGCAAGATCGGCTCGGCTGAGCCGGCGTCGCGCCAGGCGTCGCACGAAGTCGAGGACCGGAGACCAGTCCTGCGCCGCCCGACTGTCGTCGCCATCATATGCCACGGACGATCCCCACCCGACCCGCCCTCTAGCGCGCCAGCGTGAAGGTTCGATGGCGTTCACGGCGTACAGGTGCATCGAAACCGCCCTCGACACTTGATGTCGAGACGCTCGCTCATGATCAAAGATCGCGCCCTCGCGCCGAGGGCGGTCCTCGCGCCGGGCCGGCAGCGGACATTGCAGCCTCTGCCGGGGGCAGGCTTGTGCCCGCGCCCCGGAAGACGGCCGCCCCAAGGTGGGGCGGCCTTATCGGTCAGACCGTGTAGAGCGACCGCAGGCGCTGGATGTCGGCGGCGTCGACGTCCAGTTCCTGATCCAGATAGGCCTCGACCGATCCATAGTCGCGGTCGATGATGTCGAACACGGCCTGAAGATAGCGCGCGTCGACCCCCATGAAGATGGCGCGCACGTCCTCGGGCAATCGCATGAACGCCGCCGCCTGCGGATTGTCGCTGGCCTCGGCCGTCGTCAGGTCAGGACGGTAATACTGGTTGGACAGTTCATAGTCCGCCAGGATGGTCTCGCGCGGCACGCCCAGGGCCGACAGGATCAGGGCCGTGGCCATGCCCGTCCGGTCCTTGCCGGCCGAGCAATGATACAGGACCGCGCCCTCGCCCTTCAGCAGGTCGGCGAACAGGGCGCGCTGCTGCGGACGCTGCATCTTCAGCAGTTCGGGGTAGGAGGCGGCGAAAACCTCCCGCGCCCGATCGGCCGTAACCTCGCCCTGGAACAGGGCGGCGAAGCCCGACATGTCCATCGAATAGTCGAAGGCGGTGATGGCCGGGGCGCCCTCGCCGGTCCAGTCCGTCGGCTGGTCGCGACGTTCGTCGACCGAGCGCAGGTCGTGGATGGAACGCAGGCCGCGCGCTTCCAGCAGGGCCTTGTCATGGGCGGTGAGGTGCGACAGTTCGGCGGTCCGGTAGATCACGTCCCACTTCACCGTACGGCCGTCGGCGGTGCGATAGCCGCCGATGTCGCGGGCGTTCTGAACCCCTTCCAGCGGCAGCAGCCGCTGGTGCGCCGAGGGTTCGGCGGGCGCCGCGGCGGGGGCGGCCTGGCGGGCGATCGCCGCCTGGGCGGGCAGGGCCGCCAGCGTCAGGGCGGCGGCGCAGACAAGCAGTCTCTTCATCTCGAATATCCTTCGTCGGTGGGGATCAGAAGCGGAAGCGCAGGCCCGCCAGGTAGCGACGGCCCACCTGTTCGACCTCGGTCGGATGCAGGGCGTCGCCCTGGTAGGCGACATAGGTCTCGTCGCTGAGGTTGTTGGCGTCGAAATAGACCGAGACGTTGTCGGTGACGGCGTAGCGAACCGACAGGTCCAGGTTCTCGTAGCCGTCGCGCATCTGGTCGCCGAAGCCGGCGAAGCTGAGGGTGTCGATCCACTCCGAACGCCACTGATAGCTGACGCGCGCCGACAGGCCGTGGTTCTCGTAGAAGATCGAGGCGTTGGCGATGGTGTCGGACACGCCGGGGAAGTCGACCGTGCGGCCGTCCGGCGCTTCGAAGTCGCCGCTCAACAGCGACAGGTTGCCCTGGAAGCCGAAGCCGCTCCAGACGCCCGGCAGGAAGACGAACTGCTGCAGATAGGCGATCTCCACGCCGTACAGCTTGCCCTCGCCCCCGTTCAGGGTGGTGACGTAGTCATAGCCGGTCCGGTCCAGGCCCGGGGCGTCGAACAGGTCGTCCTCGACCACGGTCTGGCTGTCGAACAGAACGTTGTCGACGTTGCGGTAGAAGCCGCTGACCGAGGCCAGGCCCGCGCCCGGCAGATACCATTCCAGAGAGGCGTCGCCGCCCCAGGTGCGCTCCGGCTCCAGATAGGGGTTGCCGGCGCTGACCGTCTCGCCGGTGTCGTCGATCGAGGCGCTGGTGCGCACCACCGAGAAGGACGGGCGGGCGATCCCCGTCTGGGCCGACAGGCGCAGCAGGATGTCGTCCGTCAGGTCGAACTTCACATTGATGCTGGGGAACAGGCTGGTGTCGTCCTGGCTGGCGTTGACCGGCAGGAAGGTCGTGGGGCTGTCGGGCACGAAGCCGCCGATGTCCTGCGACAGGTGTTCGACCCGCAGACCCGCCACGATCTGGGCCGGGCCGGCCTGGAACTTGGCCATGGCGTAGCCGGCGAACAGGTCCTCGCCGATCGTGTAGAGGCCGTTGGGCGCCGTCAGGTTGGCGGGATCGTACAGGCCCGCGCCCTCGAGCGCCGTCAGGATGCCGTCGATGTCGCGGCGCATGGCGACGTTGTCGACCCAGTTGATCCGGAAGCCCAGCGGAAAGCCGGTGTCCCAGGGCCGGTCGGTGACGTAGTCGGCCGCATTGAACGTCAGGCCGACCCGGGGCAGCAGCGCCGGCAGCATCAGGACCGAGGTCTGGCTGATCGCCGAACCCCTGACCTCGCGGCTGTCGTACTCGACGCCGGCCGACATCTCGACCGACCGGCCGCCCCAGTCGAAGGTCCGCGTCGCGTCGATCTTGTAGACCCAGCTCTCGGTGTTCACCGCGCTGGTGATCGGGATCATCAGGTTCAGGGTCGGATCGCCCTGGCGCAGGCTGTCGCGGGCCGGGCCGCGAGCCAGGCCGCCGGCCCCCGCGACCGTATCGTACAGGGTGACGATGGGCAGGTTCGGATCGGACCGGTCATAGCTGAGCGACGGCGACGTCAGCGGATTGACCCACATCTGCCGCATCATCGGCAACCAGGTCGTGTTTTCGGTCTCGGTATAATTGATCCGCCAGCTCAGATCCCAGTCGGCCATGCGGTGGTCGCCGCCCAGGGTGCTGATCCAGTTGTCGTTGCGATATTCGCCGTAGTTGAAGGCGCCCGTGACCGGCACGCCGACCAGGTCGCCTGCATCCGCGCCAATCGTTCCACTGACCGCGTCAGCCAACTCCAGCACATACTGGTTGCGCTCCTCGTCGTCGTTGAAGTTCGAATACAGGGTCTTGAAGAACAGCTCGTGGCCGTCCGCCGGGCGGAAGGCCAGGCCCAGCATGGCCGCCTCGCTGGAGCGGGTGACGCGATAGCTGCGGATGTCGAACGCCTCGGGCAGGCCGGTGTCGGCGTCATAGGAGAATTCGCGGTTGTCGGTGATCTGCTCGCGCTCATAGTGCGAGGCCGCCGCCATGACGCCGAAGCGGTCGTTGGACCACGACCCGCGCAGGGCGGCCTGCTCCTGCGGTCCGCCGCCCAGGTCCATCTCCCCGTATCCCAGGTCGCCTTGCGCGTGGAAGCCGCGCCGCTCGAACGGCGAGAAGGTGCGCAGGTTGACGCGCGCCAGGATGGCCTCGCCCGGCAGGTCCGGGGTCAGCGACTTGTTGACCTCCAGCGCGCTCAGGATCACGGCCGGGACGGCGTCGAAGCGGAAGGCGCGCGACACGCCGCCCTCGTCCACGCCGATGATGTTGACGCCGTCCACCGACACGCTGGTCCAGCGGTTCGGGCCGCCGCGCACCTGCAGATAACGTTCCTGTCCCTGGTCGCGCTGGACGGCGACGGCTGGCAGGCGGGCCAGGGCGGCCGCCGAGTTCTGGTCGGGGAACTGGCCGACGGTGTCGGCGGCGATGACGTTGATCAGGTTGTCGGCGTTGCGCTGCTGGTTCAGGGCGGCGCGCTGGCTGCCGACGATCGGCGAGGCGGTCACGACGATGTCGTCGACGGTCTGGGTGTCGATCTGCGCCTGGGTTTCGGCCGCGGTCTGGGCCTGAACGGCGCCGGACGCCACCAGCGCCAGGGCGGCGACCCCGACGCCAAGCGCGGATTTGGACACGTAGGAAGAACGGATGAGAGACATGGCGACACCCCCTGTCGACGATTGGATGAGGCCGTCTAGAAGGTTTGTTTCGCAGAATTAGAACAGTTGTTCTGTCGATCTGCGACCGTATTGCGACGGTTGGGCGACGCGACACTCCGCCCGTTGCCGCGGGCGCGGGAACAGGGCACACAGACGATGTGCCGTTGTCGTCAGAACCCGTCATTACTTCGCCTGCCTCGTCCAACCGACGGGCGACCGATCTCGTCGACGCCTTTCTGCTGGAGATGGCCGAATCGGGCCCCGCCGGCGCCACCGCCCGCAGCGTCGGGGCGCGTGCCGGCGTCTCAGGGTCCGCGATCAACTATCATTTTGGTTCGATAGAACGACTGTACGGTTCGGCTCAGGCTGAGGCTGTCCGGCGCGCCTCCCTGTGGCTGGACCAGCGATTGAACGATGTCGCTGCGGGCGAGCCCTGGCCGTTCGAAGCCTTTCCCGCCTTCGCGGCCGACCTGATCGATTCCTGGAGCGACGCGCCGGTTCTGGCCCAGGCCGAGGCCTCGGCCTTTCTCCAGGCGGCCTGGGAACCGTCCGAGGCCGCCGCCGCATGGCTGCGGCTGTGGGACGCCTTCTGGGCGCGCGCCCTGCCGCGCTTCTCGCTGGACGCGGATCACGGCTCGATCGTCGCCGCCGTGCTGCATTCCGAAAGGCTGGGCCACCTGGTGCGCTGGCGGCGACCCCATGACCGCGCCGGCCTTGAGGAAGTCTGCGCCCGCCTGGTCGGGCGGGTGACCGGCGATACGGCTCTGCTGGCGCGCCAGACGCCGTGGCGCGAGGGCGCAGAGGCCCTGTCGCGGCAGGCCGTGGACTTTCCGGTCCTGGCGCCCGCCGCCGCCCGCATCGCGGAGTCGGTGGTCGCGGCGGTCGACGAAGGGGGCGAGGCGGCCCTGACCCACCGCGCCGTCGCCGCCGCCGCCGGGGTCAGCCTGGGCGCCGTGACCCATCATTTCCCCACGCGGACCGCGCTGGCCGAGGCCGGCTACGCCTGGCTCTACGACAGCATCGTCCAGTCCGCCCGGCGCGCGGGCGTCGGCCAGGCCGACCACGGCGACATCGGGGCGCACATCCTGTCCTTCCTCGACATCGGTCGCGCGGCGCCGCGGTCACGGGCGCTGGAGGTCTTCTTCCTGGCGGCCACGCGCGATCCCGCCCTGTCGAACTTCGCCGCCCGCGTGCGTTACAGCCGGGGCCTGGGCACATGGGGCTTTCTTCGCGAACAGGCGCCGCATCTCACGCGACTGGACGCTCTGCTCATCTCGCACTGGACCGCAGGCGCCGGCCGGGCGATCGCGGCGGATCCAGGCTTGGACGACAGGGTCAGAGCCGCCCTGCTGAAGGCCAACGACATCTTCGCGCGGTAGGCCGTTCGACGATCGACCCGCGAAACCCTGTGCGCCGGAGCCGCGCCAAGAGGCCAGCAGCGGTCATCGTCATTCGCCGGACGGGGGACCGGTCCGAGCATCATTCCGCCGTCGATGACATAGTCGGAGCCCGTGATGAACGCCGAGGCTTCCGAGGCCAGGAACAGGACAAGGCGCGTGACCTCGGCCGGCTCCCCCATGCGCGGCGTCGCGAAGGGCGCGGCGGAGAAGTGGTCGCTGACGGGGACTTCGCCCGCCCGCAGGGGTTGGGTGATCAGCGGCGTGTCGATGACGCCCGGGCTGATGGAATTGACCCTGATCCCGTCACGAGCCAGTTCCAGGGCGGCGGTCTGGGTCAATCCTCGCACCCCCACTTGCTCGACACATAGGGGGCGATCATCGGCGTCCCGACATGACCCGAGGTGGAGGCGATATTGATGATCGCGCCGCCGCCCGCCCGCTTCAGCGACGGCGCCGCCGCCCGAACGCCCAGGTAGGGACCCTTCAGATTGACCGCGATGACGTGGTCCCAATCCGCGGGGTCGCTGTCCGCGATCGACGCCGACGGGGCCAGGACGCCCGCGTTGTTGACGAGGATCGAGATCGGTCCGAAGCGGCTTTCCGCCTGCTTGACTGCGGCGTCCCAGTCCGAGGCGACCGACACGTCGAGCGTGATGAAGAGGGCTTGTTCGCCCAGGTCATCGGCCAGCGCGCGCCCGCTCTCCTCTCGAACGTCGGCCAGGACCACCTTGGCGCCCTCGCTCGCGAACCCGCGCGCGTGAGAGGCGCCCTGGCCCCCGGCCGCGCCCGTGATCAGCACGGTCCGCCTTCAAAGCGTCTCATCGTTCGATCCTTTCCTGTGAACCTGCTGATGGGCGGGGGCAGGGGACCATCGCCCCCGGCGCCGCCGTCGCTCGCCGCCTCAGCTCTGATCGGCGGAGCGGGCGATGTCCTGCCGCAACTGGTCGACCTTCGCGCCGGCCCACCGCCGGGCGTCGTCCCCGAACACCAGCCGCGACGGCGTCTCGTCCTGCGAAGCCAACGCCACGATCCGCGCGGCGAGCGCCTTGGGATCGCCGGGCTGGGCGCCGTTGGCCTGGTCCACGAACGCGCGATGCTGCGCGACCGCCTCGGCGTAGTCGGAAATCTGGATGCCGCCGAAGCTCGCCGACTTGCCGTCCATGAACTCCGTGCGCAGCATTCCCGGCTCGACCAGAAGCGAGCGGACGCCCAGGGGCGCCAGCTCCTGCGCAAAGCCCTCCATCCACCCTTCGAGCGCGAACTTCGACGCCGAATAGACCGATCCCCCGCCGTTGGAGACCACGCCGCTGACCGACGAGATGGTGACGATCAGGCCCGACCGCCGTCCCCGCATATGAGGAACGACCGCGCGGGCGACCGACATGGCGCCGAACAGATTGACCTCGAACTGACGCCGCACGGCGGCGTCGGTGAAGGTCTCGAAGAAGCCCAGTTCCGCATAGCCGGCGTTGTTGACCAGCACATCGATCGCGCCGAACCGTTCGAGGGCCTCGGCGACGACGGCGCGCGCGGCCTCGGCGTCTGTGACATCCAGCGCCAGGACGTGCAGGCGATCAGGATCGTCCACGAAGGCGTCGCGCACCGCTTCGGCGGACCGCGCCGTCGCGACCACCGTCTGGCCGGCGTCGAGCGCGGCGCGCGTGATCTCGCGCCCCAGCCCTCGGCTCGCGCCCGTCACCAGCCAAACCTTGCCCATCGCCTGCTCCTTGATCCGCGACATCGGAGTCATTTAAGTAGGCGTATTAATCTATCGGAATAACCAGCTAATCAGTAACAGGGCCCAGTAGCGGAGGTCATCAATGCGTCCGGACCGGTTCGGGGATCTTGCGGTCTTTGCGGCGATCGCCGCCGACCGCAGCTTCACGCGCGCCGCGAGGCGGCTGGGGGTCACGCAGTCGGCGTTGAGCCAGACCATGAAGCGGCTGGAGGGCCAGCTCGGGTTCAGCCTCCTCTCGCGCACGACGCGCAGCGTCGCCCCGACCGCCGCGGGCGAGCGCCTGCTCGCCACCCTGGCGCCGGCGTTGGCCGGGTTGGACGACGAGATCGAAATCCTGTCCCAGACCCGCGGAACGGCGATCGGGACCGTGCGGATCACCACGGGCAAGCACGCCGCGGACACCGTGTTGTGGCCGATGCTCCCGGCCTTCATGCGCCGCCACCCCGGCATCGAGGTGGAGGTGTGCGTCGAGGATGCAATGACCGATATCGTGGCGGGCCGCTACGACGCCGGCGTCCGGCTCGGCGAGCGATTGGAGAAGGACATGATCGCGCTGCCGATCGGGCCTTCGCTTCGCATCGCGGTTGTGGCGTCCCCGGCCTATCTGGCCGACCATCCGGCGCCGATGAAGCCCGCCGACCTCACGACCCATCGATGCATCGCCTATGGCGACTCGCAGGGCTATCTGTCGCCCTGGTCGTTCGAGCGGAATGGCCACGCGGTGACGGTCACGCCGGGTCGCGGGCCGGTGTTCAACGACGGCGACCTGCTGGCGGCCGCGGCCCTGGAGGGTTTCGGCGTCCTCTATATCCTGGAGGACCTGGTGGCCGCGCCGATCGCCGACGGTCGCCTCATCCGCCTGCTGGAGCCGTGGTGCGAGCCGTTCGCCGGCTATCACCTCTATTATCCGGATCGGCGTGGGACGAGGGCGTTCGAACTGCTCAAGGAGAGCCTCAAAGCCGGCAGGGTCGCATGAAGGCCTGGGCGGCGCGATCCCGTTTCACCGATATCCGCTGAGCCTGACCTCGCGCGCCAAGGATTCCGCAGCGGGGATCATACGACGGTGTAGATCAACTGGTCGCCTGCCTTCGCCTTCGCCTTGACGTAGCTGAGCCGGCTCATGCCGGTGAGGTCGGAGAAGTCGCGGTCGAGGTGGGCCTGGTCGTGGTATTCGAGGAACGGGTCTTCCGGCGACGCGCCGGTCCACGGTCGGGGGTGGATCGACTGCAACACGCGTTGCAACCGGGCAAGCCGAAGAAGGCGCTTGGGCGAGCAGCCCACCTCGCGATTGAAGGCCTTGCTCAAGCCGCGAGGCGTGACGCCGATGGACCGCGCGATATCCGTAACGGGCGCCCGCAGGGTTCCCAACACGATGCGATCCGTCAAGGCGACGATCGGAGGAACCGCGCCGGCGGGACTTTCGAAACGACGCCTGATCCACGCGCTGGCCACCCGTTGCCGGGCCGGGAAGTCTTCGGCCTTGAGCAGCGGGCCCGTCAACGTTCGGTCGGCATGGGCGTCGATCGTCGCTAGGGTGATGCGCCGGCCGGAAAGCTGGGCCAGTTGACGGCCTGACAGCGTCACGGCTCCGTATCCGGTCAAGAAGATCAGGAACACCAGGGCTGGGGCGTCAGTCCAGGCCAGGGAGGAGGTCACGACGGGGCCCCAAAGGGCCGCGCGCGGCGCTGGCCCGACCCCTGCCAGATGATAGTCTCCTCCCATCATGAACTGAAGCGCCGGGCTGGGCATCGGCAACTCGCGCATCGCGCTGAAGGCGCGAAGGTCGCGCCGCTCTCCGAAGCCGATCACCCACGGCGCGAGGTCGGGCGGCGACGGCGCGAAGACAAAGCTCATGGCATGGCGGCCTTTCGTCGGGGCGGTTCCGATTTCTACATGGCCCAGGCCGGCGGCTGGCTTAATTCGGCGAAAGGTTTCCCGGAGGATGTCTCATGCGTATCGCCCTGATCGCCGGATGTGCGACCCTGCTGGCGGCGCCCGTCGCTGGACAGGATATGCAGACGTGGCTGTTGTCGGTCGATCGGTGGGGAAATGCGGAACACGACATCCTGACGCTGGAGGGCGAGGGGAAGACGCTGTCGGGAACGTTCGGTTCATGGCCGCTCAGCGGCCGTCAGGATGGCGATCAGGTAAGTTTCACCGCCCTCGACACGCACGGCGTCGCCTATCGATTCGAAGGTGCGATGACGGGGGACGCTCTGACCGGCTGGGCCGACTATCCCGACACCAGCAACACGGGACCTCGCGTTCGACATGCCGCCCGCGGCGTTCGATTGCAGATGCCGACGGGCGAGCCGAGGCGTCGAACCTATGACCCGACGAGCTTCTCCAACACCTTCACGGCCGACCTGCCGCCGGCGATGATCATCCAGCCGGGGGACGTCGTGGCGACGCGCACGATCGATTCCGGCGGCGTCGACGAGAAGGGCCAGGTCGTCGCCCTGTACGGAAATCCGCAGACCGGACCCTTCTTCGTCGCCGGCGCGAAACGGGGCGACATCCTGGCGGTCCACATTCGTCGGCTGGAGCTGAACCGAGACTACGCCGACAGCCTCGACGGCGTGACGGGCCGGGCCATGTCCTTGGGTCTGGCGTCACGGTCCGCTGATCTGGGCCGGCGCGTCCGCTGGCGGCTGGACCGCGAGGCCGGGACGGCGCGGCTCGACGATCCGCCCGAAGGCCTGAGGAATTATGTCGTCCCTGTCCGGCCGATGCTCGGCGGCTTGGGCGTCGCTCCCGACTTCGGGCTCGCGGCGCAATCGGCCGGCGACACCGGAAGATGGGGCGGCAACATGGATTTCAACCAGATCGGCGAAGGGGCGACGATCTACCTGCCTGTGTTCCAGCCCGGCGCCATGCTTTTCCTCGGCGACGGCCACGCGCTGCAGGGCGACGGCGAAACCACCCAATGGGCCCTGGAGACCTCGCTGGATGTCGAGTTCAGCGTCGACGTTCTTCCGAGCAAGCCGATGGCGGCGCCCCGCATCGAAACCGCCGACCGGATCACCGTCCTCGGTCAGGCGCCGTCGCTGGACGAGGCGGCGCGAACGGCGACCGCGGCCATGATCCAGTGGCTGGAGCAGGACTATGGCCTGAGCGTCTCAGAGGCCTCGCTGATCCTCGGCACGGCCGCCGAGTATCGCGTGGCGACGCTTGCCGGGCGAAACGCGGGCTTGGCGTTGAGTCTGGATAAGTCTCGTTTGGCTGCCTTGAAGTGAGGCGCGACTTCGCGCCACGTCGAGGGCAAACAGACGATATCTCCCGCCGCTCGCGAGATGAGTCTCATTATCGTATTTCGATAAACGCCCGGTGTCGTGCCCGGACAGTCGGCGCCGATCAAAAAATCAGCCATCCGGTCTCGCGCAGTCGTCGGACCCGTAATGTCGATCGCGAGCGGCCTGGCTTCTGGTCGATGCTGCTTCGCATGGCCGGGCGAACTGCTGGCCATAACAAGCGCATCGGCCCAGGCAAGCCAGCGTTCAGCGCGTCGCGGCGATGAATTCGCTCGCGCGGCGAGAGACCAGGGTCGGGGAATCGCCGGGCTTGAAGATCGCGGAGCCGATGCCGAACCCGGAGGCGCCGCACAGTCTCCAAAGCTCGATCGTGTCGGGTTGAACGCCGCCGACGACGAAGACGCGGGCGGATCCCGGCAGGACGGCGCGGAGCGCTTTCAAGCCTTTCGGCGTGGCGACCTCGGCCGGAAACAGTTTCAACGCGTCCGCCCCCGCGTGCAGAGCCGCGAAGGCTTCCGACGGCGTGAAGAAGCCCGGCAGGGACAACAGGCCCAGGCGTTTCGTCTCCCGGATCACGTCGACATCGGTATTGGGCGAGATGACAAGCTGCCCGCCTGCGTCGGCCACCTGGCGTACGGCGGCGACGTCGAGCACCGTGCCGGCGCCGACCAGCGCGCGGCCGTCCAGCGCCTGGCGCAGGCGGCGGATGCTTTCCAGCGGCTCGGGCGAGTTCAGCGGCACTTCGAGACAGCGGAAGCCGGCGTCGACGATCGCCTCGCCGATCTCGACCGCCTCGTCCGGTTTCAGGCCGCGCAGGATGGCGATCAGGGGCGGGGCGTCCAGGCTTTCGACGGCGACGGGGATCATCGGGACAGGACCTCGCGGATGCGCCACAGGCCCTGGGCCGTGGCGGAGGCGGCGTCCGCGACGCGGACGTTCTGGAAGCCGCCCTGGGCGAGGGCGGCGGCGTAGCGGCGGCACAGGGGGCGGCGCCGATGAGGATGACGGGGCGGTCGTTCATGTCGGCCTGGGCGGCGACTTCGGCCCCGATCAGCAATCCCGACAGATAGTCGGCCGCAGACTCTGTCGAAAGTCGTCCCGCGAGGCCTTCCACGCGAACGGAAAACAGGG
Organism: Brevundimonas albigilva; assembly: GCF_023503965.1. Lineage (GTDB taxonomy): Bacteria > Pseudomonadota > Alphaproteobacteria > Caulobacterales > Caulobacteraceae > Brevundimonas > Brevundimonas albigilva. The sequence continues at coordinate 2,352,437 of NZ_CP097298.1, forward strand.
CGGCGGTGGGGGCTGGGTCGTTCAGGGCGCGTCCTACACCCCTGGCGAAGGCGTCGTCGTCCCCGCCGGGATCGCCCATGCCGGCGCCCAGGATCGTGCCCTTGCGGACGGCCGCGAACAACTCGCCGGTCAGGAAGGTGCGCAAGCCGTCGATCCCGCCCCGACGGGTTCGGATCCATTTGCTGTGGGTGCCGGGGGCGACGACGAGGGCGTCCTCAAGCGCGTCGAGGCCGAAGACCTGGGTCTCCTCGCCACGCGCCACGTCCGCAAGCGCGCCGTTCTCGAACACGGCGACGCCGGGCACGAGGCGGACGCCGGGGGCGTCCTGGGGGCTGGCCACGGCGGCGGCCAGATCCTCGATCCCGGCTGGGCAGGGCAGGTAGGGCATCTCGCGCCACCGGCCGCGCGCCCCGGCCATGCCGCTGCACAGAACGGGCAGATCCTGGGTCAGCCAGTCGGCCGCGACGTCCTGGAGCACCGGCAGGAAGGCGTCCTGGGACAGGCCGCCCGCCCCGCGCGGATCGGAGCGGCTGTCCAGGACCCGGCCGCCTTCGGCGATCCGCATGACGCGCAGATTGCTGGTGCCCCAGTCGACGCCGATCAGACGGGCGGGTTCGCTCACGTCACCACCAGATCGAATAGACCAGGATCAGGAAGGCGACGACGCCGACGGCGGCCAGGTTGAAGCCCAGCGACGTCTTGTAGCTGATCTGGTCCAGCTTGATCTTCATCGCGTCCGGCTTGGCCGGGACCAGCAGGGAGACGACCACGGCCGCGATCAGCGAGGCGACGAACACCACGCCGACCCGGTTCATGAAGGGGAAGATGAACTGACCGCTTTCCTGCAGCCACCAGAAGACCGCCGACAGCACCACCGAGCCGATGGCGGCGGTCAGGGCGCCGGCTTCCGACGCCCGTTTCCAGAACAGGCCCAGCATGAAGATGACCACGATCCCGGGAGTGAAGAAGCCGGTGAACTCCTGAATGAACTGGAAGGCCTGGTCGAAGCCGCCCAGCAGCGGACGGGCCGTCAGAATGCCGATGATGACGGCGACGACGGCGGCGATGCGGCCCACAGTGACCAGTCGGTGCTCCGGCACGTCCTTTCGGATCTTGGCGTAGAGGTCCAGGGTGAAGATGGTCGAGATCGAGTTCACCTTGGACGCCAGCGAGGCGATGATGGCGGCGATCGATCAGGGCGGCGAAGACCAGACCCTTAAGCCCGACCGGAAGCAGGTTCATCATGCTGGGATAGGCCTGGTCCGGCGCCGACAGGTTCGGGGCCAGGATCAGGGCGGCCATGCCCGGCAGCACCACGATCACCGGCATCAGCAGCTTCAGATAGGCGGCGAAGGCGATGCCCTTCTGCGCTTCCGGCAGGGACTTGGCGGCCAGGGCGCGCTGGATGATGTACTGGTTGAAGCCCCAGTAGCTGATGTTCATGACCCACAGTCCGCCCAGCAGCACGGCGATGCCCGGCAGTTCCTGATAGTGCGGATTGTCCTTGGACAGGATCATGTCGAACTTGTCCGGAAATTCGGTCAGCAGGGTGTGGAAGCCCGCCACGGCGCCGCCCGCGCCGCCGATGGTCGACAGGGCGATGAAGCCGATGATCAGGCCGCCGCAGACCAGCAGGGCCACCTGGACGATGTCGGTCAGGGCCACGGCCTTCAGCCCGCCCCACAGCTGATAGGCCAGGGCGAAGACGCCGATGGCGACGATGGCGTAGTCCTGATCGAAGCCGGTGACGGTATGGACCGCGATGGCGCCCAGCCACAGGATCGAGGTTACGTTGACGAAGACGTAGAGCAGCAGCCAGAAGACGGCCATGACATTGCGGATCGTCGGCCCGTACCGCTGCTGCAGGAACTGCGGCATGGTGACGATCTCGTTGCGCAGGAAGATCGGCAGGAAGAACTTGCCCACGATCAGCAGGGTCAGGGCCGCCATCCATTCGTAGGAGGCGATCCCCAGGCCGATCACATAGCCCGAACCGCTCATGCCGATGATCTGCTCGGCCGAGATGTTGGCCGCGATCAGGGAGGCCCCGATGGCCCACCAGGGCAGGCTTCTCGAAGCCATGAAGTAGTCGGTGGAGGTCTTCTGTTCGCCGCTCCTGCTGCGCGAGACCCACTGGGCCAGACCGAAAATGAAGATGGCGTAGATCGCCAGGATCGCCAGATCGATGCACGAGCGTCATGATGCAGTTCCCGTCCCTGGACCCGTTTTCGGGTTCCTGCGGCAGTCGTAGGGGAGGCGTCAGACTGTCGCAATCATTTTTTATATATGCCTAATGGTTTTACCCGCGATAATGTGGACCGTATGGTGGAGGCGGCCTTCACCGTGCGACGGCGGATCGCTAGCCTGATCCCGCGAGACAGGATTCCCATGCCCGACCAAGATCAGACCGACGACCGCAAATACCGAGCCCCCGCGCTGGAAAAGGGGCTGGACGTGCTGGAGCTGCTCTCCTCGCAGGGGGAAGCGATGACGCCCTCGCAGATGTCGGCGACCCTGGGGCGGTCGGTCAGCGAATTGTTCCGCATGATCCAGGTGCTGGAGTTCCGGGGCTATATCGAACAGTCCTCGGACGGCTATCGCCTGACCAACCGGCTGTTCACGCTCGGCATGACCCAGGCGCCGATCAAGTCGCTGGTCGATGTGGCCATGCCCGCCATGCGGGACCTGGCCTCAGCGACGATGCAATCCTGCCACCTGGTCGTGCCGTCCGGCGACCAGATCGTGGTCATCGCCCGTATCGAGAGCCCCGGCGATCTCGGCTACTCGGTGCGGATCGGCTATCGCCGCAGCATCCTGCACGCCACCTCGGGGCTGATGTTCTATTCGCGGGCCAACGCGCGGGCGCGCAAGCACCTGCACGATCTCCTGGCGGCCGAACATGGGCAAGCGACCGTCGCCGCATTCGCCGAGCGCGCCATCGCCATGACCCAAGGCGCGCACGTCGAGCGGGCCAGCGATTTCGTCAAGGGCGTGACGGACCTGGTGGCGCCGATCATGGGGTCGGACGGGGTCATCGCCACCCTGATCACGCCCTTCATCGAACAGGTGCCTCTCGCCTGCACCCGCCAGGAGGCCGCGGCGATACTGGTGCGCATCACCGGGGTCATTTCCGACCAGATGGGCGCGGTTTCCCAGGCCTGAGCGCCTCTGATCCGCTCTGGGCGCAGTCCGCCGTTGACAGGAACAATGGCTGTCGCCATTTTCGTTGACGGTAACGGCTTTCATTTGTGAAAGACTGATAGCCGCCGATCAACGGCGGGGCGTCGGGGAGGCGCGCGACATGGCCGCCATCTATTCGGATCTGAAGGATCGGACCGTCGTCGTCTCGGGCGGCGCCGGGGGCATCGGCGAAAGCATCGTCCGCGCCTTTCACGCCCAGGGCGCGCGGGTCGGGATTCTGGACATCGACACGGCGCGCGGCGCCAGGCTGCAGGCCGAACTGGGGCAGGGCGCGCTTTTCGTCGCCTGCGACCTGACCGACATCCCGGCCCTGAAGGCGGCGATCACGGCTGTGCGCGAGGCCTTCGGTCCCATCGACATCCTGGTCAACAACGCGGCGCACGACGAGCGTCACGAGACGCTGGAGGTGACCGAGGACTATTGGGACGGTCGCATGGCGGTGAACCTGAAGCACCAGTTCTTCGCCGCCCAGGCCGTGCTTCCCGACATGAAGGCGTCCGGCAAGGGGGCCATCGTCAACCTGGGGTCGACCTCGTGGGTCATCGGCCAGGGCGGGATGCCGGCCTATACGGCGTCCAAGTCGGCGGTGATCGGCCTGACGCGGTCCCTGGCGCGCGACTTCGGCCCGTTCGGCATCCGGGTGAACGCCGTGGCGCCCGGCTGGATCATGACCGAGCGCCAGCTGCAGCTTTGGGTCACGTCCGAAACCGAAAAAGAAATCTACGCCAACCAGTGCCTCAAGCGCCGGCTCGTGCCCGACGACATCGCCAGGGTCGTGGTCTTCATGTGCTCGGACGAGGCCGGGGCGATCACCAACCAACACTATGTCGTCGACGGCGGCTGGACCTGAAATGACCGACACTCCCCCAAGACGCTGCGCAGCCGCGCCTGGTTCGACAATCCGGAAAACCCGGACATGACGGCCCTCTATCTGGAGCGCTATCTGAACTACGGCCTGACCCGCAAGGAACTGCAGTCGAACAAGCGATCATCGGCATCGCCCAGACCGGGTCCGACCTCTCCCCCTGCAATCGCCATCACCTGGTTCTGGCCGAACGCGTTCGCGAAGGCATTCGCGAGGCCGGCGGCATCGCCATGGAATTCCCGGTCCATCCGATCCAGGAGACGGGCAAGCGCCCCACCGCCGGGCTGGACCGCAACCTGGCCTATCTGGGCCTTGTGGAAAGCCTTTACGGCTATCCGCTGGACGGGGTTGTGCTGACCATCGGCTGCGACAAGACCACGCCCGCCTGTCTGATGGCCGCCGCCACGGTGGACATCCCCGCCATCGCCCTGTCGGTCGGACCGATGCTGAACGGCTGGCACAGGGGCGAGCGCACCGGCTCGGGCACCATCATCTGGAAGGCGCGCCAGATGATGGCCGCCGGCGAGATCGACTATGACGGCTTCATCGAACTGGTCGCCTCGTCCGCGCCGTCGGTCGGCTATTGCAACACCATGGGCACCGCGACGACGATGAACTCGCTGGCCGAGGCGCTGGGCATGTCCCTGCCGGGATCGGCCGCCATCCCCGCGCCCTATCGCGAACGCGCCCAGATCGCCTACGAGACCGGCCTGCGCATCGTCGAGATGGTGCGCGAGGACCTGAAGCCTTCGGACATCCTGACGAAGGAAGCCTTCCACAACGCCATCGTGGTCAACTCGGCCATCGGCGGTTCGACCAACGCCCCGATCCACCTGACCGCCCTGGCGCGCCACGCGCACGTCGACGTGCCGTTGCAGGACTGGCAGACGGAAGGCCTGCATGTGCCGCTGCTGGTCAATCTCCAGCCCGCCGGCGACTATCTGGGCGAGGATTACTTCCATGCCGGCGGCGTGCCCGCGGTGGTCGCCGAGTTGATGAAACAGGGGCTGATCCGCGAGAACGCCATGACCGTCTCGGGCCGGTCCATCGGCGACAACTGCCGGGACGCCGAGATCGTCCTGCCCGATGTGATCAAGACCTTCGACGCCCCGATGAAGACCGACGCCGGCTTCGTCGTCTTCTCCGGCAATCTGTTCAGCTCGGCCGTCATGAAGCTGAGCGTGATTAGCGACGAGTTCCGCGAACGCTATCTGTCCAACCCCGACGACCCGAACGCCTTCGAAGGTCCGGCGGTCGTGTTCGACGGACCCGAGGATTATCACCACCGGATCGACGACGAGAGCCTGGGGATCACCGAACAGACCCTGCTGTTCATGCGCGGCGCGGGACCCATCGGCTATCCCGGCGCGGCCGAGGTCGTGAACATGCGGCCGCCGGCCTATCTGATCAAGAAGGGCGTCAGCGCCCTGGCCTGTATCGGCGATGGGCGGCAGTCGGGCACCTCGGGATCGCCCTCGATCCTGAACGCCTCGCCCGAGGCGGCGGCGGGGGAAACATCGCCCTGCTGAAGACCGGCGACCGGGTGCGGATCGATCTGAACACCGGCCGGGCCGACATCCTGATCTCCGACGAGGAACTGGCCGAACGCCGCACCGCCTTCGAGGCGGCTGGCGGGTACAGATATCCGGCCTCCCAGACGCCGTGGCAGGAGATGCAACGGGCCGTGGTCGGTCAGTTGGAGACGGGCGCCGTGCTGGAGCCGGCGATCAAATATCACCGCATCGTCGACCGGTTCGGCCTGCCGCGCGACAATCACTGATCGGATGAAAAGCAGGGAAGGGGGCGGCGTCGGCCGCCCCCTTCTTGGTCAGCGCGGGACGATGCGGATCGCCGCCCCGCCGCTGGGCTTCAGCGCCAGGGTCAGGACCGTCGAGGCGTCCACCGCCTGGGTCGATCGGGTCGTCCGGTCCGGCGCGTCCGCGTCGGCGTAGAGGGTCGCCTCGAAGCGTCCGCGCCCCAGAAAGTCCAGGGGCAGGCTGATGGTGCGGCCGGCGTCGTCGGTCATGGCCCCCACATACCAGTCGCGCCCCTTGCGGCGGGCCAGGACGATCGACCGCCCGATCTCGCCCGCGATGAAGCGGGTCTCGTCCCAGGTTGTCGGAACCTGGCCGATGAAGGCGGTTTCCGGCTGGCCGGCATAGGCGTCCGGGGTGTCGGCGACCGTCTGCAGAGGGCTTTCATAGACCACGAACATCGCCAGGCCGTGGGCGCGCGTGGTCATGACCGTCGGCAAGAGGAAGCGGTCGCGGAAGGTCTCGGGCGTCTGGTTGCCAAATCCGCCCGGCGTGTAGTCCATCGGCCCCAGCAGCATCCGGGTATAGGCCAGGGTCACATTGTGCCCGGCCGTGATCCGGCGGGACCATTTGTTGTTCTCGGCGCCCAGAACGCCTTCCTGGGTGATGAAGTTGGGATAGGTCCGCGCCAGGCCGGTCGGATGGAAGGCGCCGTGCAGATTGACCATCAGGCGATGCTCCGCCGCCCGGCCCAGCAGGCGATGGTACCAGTCGACCATCACCTGATCGTCGCGGTCCATGAAGTCGACCTTGATCCCGGCGATCCCCCAGGCCTGGTATTGGTCCAGGGCGGCGTCGAACTGGGCGTCCAGCGCCTTCCAGTTCAGCCACAGGAACAGGCCCACGCCCCGGTCGCGGCCATAGGCGACCAGTTCGGGAATGTCGATCTCGGACACGGTGCGGGTCACGTCGACCCCGGGCCGGACCACGCCGCCGCCGCCGGCGCCGCGATACCAGCCCTCGTCGATGGTGACGTATTGCAGGCCATTGGCCGCCGCGAAGTCGATGAAGGCCTTGAAGGTGGCGGTGTTCATGCCGCTGTCGAGCACGGCCGAAATCTTGCCGCCGTTCCACCAGTCCCAGGCCGACTTGCCCGGCCTGACCCAGGCGGCGTCGAAGGCGGCGGGGGCGCTGAGGTCGGTGATCAGGGTCGATTCGATCAGGTCTCCGGCGCGGTCGCCGACCATGACCACGCGCCAGGGCGTCGTGAGGTCCCGGCCGACCCGGGCGGTCGCCACGACGGCGGGGACGCCGTCCGGCGCGTCGGGACGCGGCGCCAGCTTGGCCTGGACGCCCAGGCCGCCGTCCCCCGCCCCGCCAGATAGAGACCGGGATAGTCCTTCAGGTCCGCCTCGGCGATGGCGAAGGCCGGGCCGCCCGCCGCGGTCTCGCACACCAGAGGCGCGTCATAGGCGTTGTATTCGCGGATGCGCGAGGCGGCGATCGGATCGAACTCGCCTTCGTGGCTGGAGTTGAAGCGGCCCAGATTCAGCCCCCAGCAGCCAAAGTCGGCGGGGAAGGCGAACGTCGTATTCTCCGCCACCACGCCCAGGGGCCCGCTGTCCGAGGCCGGCAGACGATAGCGGAAGGCCACGCCGTCGTCATAGGCGCGCAGCACCAGGTCCACGGCCGGCGCATGCAGCACCATTTCGCGATACCGGACCCGCACATGCGAAGCGCGACCCAGCAGGGGGTAGTCTTCGACGCCGGTGGTCGCCGGCGCGGCGGTGAACCGGGTCCCGGCGGCGCCGGGCCTGGATCCGTCCGACAGGGCCAGGCCCACCGTTGAGGGAGCGATCAGCATCCGGCCGTCGCGCGACACCGACAGGGCCGGCGCGCCGTCCACCGTCTCGACGCGGATAGAAAGTCGACCGTCGGGCGAGGAGAGGGCGGCCGGATCGGCCTGCGCCGCGGACGCCGCCAGCATGGCCAGGGCGACGCCGCACGTCAGTCGGGCGAGCGAACGGGTCATGCGGGCTCCTTGGCCGCGGGGGCGTCCGCGCGGCAGTGTCTGTCGATGAACTGCTGGTGGGGCGGCATGGCCGACACGCCGTTGCGGATGACGGCGCGGATCTGGGCCAGGCGGGCGGCCATCTCGGCCGCCGGGCTCTGGTCGGCCATCGGGTCGTGGCCTTCGGGCGTGATCCCCTGGCCCAGCATCACGGCGACCCAGCTGGTGTGGGCGAACAGGTCCTCGTGCCGGCCCATCACCCGCCCGCGCGAGCGGAACAGGTCGATCCTCTCCTTCAGGCTGTCGGGGATTTCGGTGGCGCGCACATGACGCCAGAACTCGGAATCGTCCCGTTCTCCGACGTGGTAGTGCAGGATGATGAAGTCGCGGGCGTGCTCGTACTCCTCGCGCATCAGGCTGTTGTATTTGTCGATGTCGGCCTGGTCGAAGCGCCGGTCCGGGAACAGGGACATCAGGGTCGTCACCCCGCTCTGGATCAGGTGGATGCTGGTCGATTCCAGCGGTTCCAGGAAGCCGGACGCCAGGCCCAGCGAGACGACGTTCTTGTTCCACGCCTTCTTGCGTCGTCCGGTCACGAAGCGCAGCGGGCGGGGATCGGCCAGGGGCTTGCCGTCCAGGTGGGTCAGCAGGGTGTCGCGCGCCGCCTCCTCCGTGGTGAAGGCGCTGGCGTAGACATGGCCGTTGCCGGTCCTGTGCTGCAGCTGGATCCGCCACTGCCAGCCCGCGTCATGGGCGGTGGAGCGGGTGTAGAGGGTCGGGGCGCCGACCGCCTCGCACGGCACGGCCAGGGCCCGGTCCATCGGCAGCCAGCGGGACCAGTCCTCGTATCCGGTCTTCAGCGCCTGTTCGATCAGCAGGCCCCGAAAGCCGGAGCAGTCGATGAACAGGTCGCCCTCGATCCGCCGTCCGTCGTCCAGAACCACGGCCTCGACGAAGCCGCTGTCCGGGTTCAGCGCCACATCGACGATCCTGGCCTCGATCCGGTTCACGCCGCGCGCCATCGCCATCTCGCGCAGGAAGCCGCCGTACAGGCCGGCGTCGAAATGATAGGCGTAGGCCATGCGGGAATGGACATGGCGGGGATCGTCGGACGTCCGGGTGAAGCGGCCCGCCTTCATCGCCATGATCGGCAGGGAATAGGCGTCGATCGCGTCCACGTCCGCCAGACCGCGCAGTCTCAGCCAATGCTGGTGAAAGGCGATCCCGTCCAGATCGGCCCCATAGGCGCCGAAGGGGTGGACGTATTCGTGACCCAGACGGCCCCAGTTCCTGAACTGGATGCCCAGCTTGTAGGTGGCCTGGGTGCGGCGGACGAATTCGTTCTCGTCGACGCCCAGCAGGCGGTTCAGCGTCAGAAGCGGCGGAATGGTCGCCTCTCCGACCCCGACCGTGCCGATCTCGGGCGACTCGACCAGATCGATCTGGGCGTAATCGGCCGCCAGGTTTCTGGAGATCACGGCCGCGGCCATCCAGCCCGCCGTGCCGCCGCCGACGATGACGATCCGTCTGATCCGCTGGTCTTGCGACATTGTGGTCCTCCCCGGCCGCGAACGTCTGACGCGATGCGTGCCGCGCCCTTGTCGTCCTAAAAGATGTTACCGCTACCGAAAACAGTTTTCTTTCTATGAAACTTGTTGCATCCTTGAAAGTGGGTCAAGCGAAACGCGGGCCCGTTTGTCTTGGGAGAGATGCCAGTCCAGCGCGCCTTCAGAGCGCGCGGCGGCATCGGAGGGAAGGGGAGGAGACGCATGTCTCGCATCACTCGCGCCAACCGCTTCGCACTTCTGTGCGGCGCATCGGCTCTGACACTGTCGGTCCTGGCCGCGCCGTCGTTCGCCTTGGCGCAGGACGCCGTTCCGGCCGCGACCAGCCAGGATGACGAATCGACCGAAGTCGACGAAATCGTCGTCACGGGCATCCGCGCCAGCCTGGCGTCGGCCCAGTCGATCAAGCGCAATTCGGATCAGTTCGTGGATTCGATCACGGCCGTCGATATCGGCCGGTTGCCTGACATCAACGTCGCCGAGGCTCTTCAGCGGATTTCGGGCGTCCAGATCAGCCGGGACCGCGGGGAGGGCAACGGCATCGCCATTCGGGGGCTGACCCAGGTTCGCACCGAACTGAACGGGCGCGACATCTTCAGCGCCAACGGCGGTCGTGGTCTGAGCTGGGAAGAGGTCGGCTCCGACCTGCTGGCCGGCGTGGACGTTTACAAGAACCCGTCCGCAGACCTGATAGAGGGCGGTCTGTCCGGCACGGTGAATCTGCGCACCCGCATGCCGTTCGACGCGTCGGGTCGGATCATCTCCGCCAGCGGGGCCTATACCTATTATGATCTGGCGGACGATTACGGGAAGACGCTGTCGGGTCTGATCAGCGACCGTTTCGATACGTCTGCGGGCGAGATCGGCGTGCTGCTGAACCTGTCGTACGGCGACACCAGCTTCGGCCAGGAGAAGGCCGTGGTCGAGCCGTTCTGGGAGCGGACCGATATTCCCGGATACGAGGGCCTGGATAATATCTTCGTGCCGGCGGGCGGCGGGGTCTATTACACCGAGGGCGCGCGCGAGCGGAAGTCGGCGGCCTTCGCCCTGCAGTGGCGGCCCAACGACAGCACCGAATTCTATCTGCAGGCCCTGCGGACGGAATACAACTTCGACGAAACGGGCCTGTCCTATTTCGCCTACGGTCCGAACAGCTCGGGCGGGGCCATGACGGCGGTTCCGGGAACCTTCACCATCGGCGACGACGGCGTCGCCATCACCGGCGCTTATCAGAACCCGAACGTCGATGCGGTGACCTTCGCTTCGTCGCGAGAGACCTCGACCACCGATATCTCGCTGGGCGGCAAGTGGCGTCCGATCGATCGTCTCGAGATCAGCGGCGATCTGCAATACATCAAGTCCGATGTCGCGCTCGACACCATCAATCTGACGGCCAGCGTGCTTAGCTCGACGGGGTCGGTGCCGGGCTTCGGCGGGGACTGGACCTTCGGCTTCGACCTGTCGGACGAGATCCCACGCTTCACGGCGACCGACGGCTATCTCGCTGATCCGAACAACTACGGCCTGACCGCCATCCTGCCCTATCGAGAGCAGAACGACGCCGAGAGCTGGGCCGGTCGGTTGGACATGACCTGGGACTTCGACGAGGGCGGCTTCTTCAAGAACGTCAGCGTCGGCGTTCGCGCGACCGACCGTTCGGCCGTCAACCGCACCACAACCTACGGAACCTGGACCGGCGTCGGTTCGTGCGCCAACTGGTCGTCGGCGGCGAACTGCATCGTATTGGGCGACTATCCCGATCAGGTGCAGCTCAACGACGGCGTTGCCGGCAACATCCGCGGCAGCGATCTGTTCGGACCCGTCGCCTTTTGGACCGTCGAGACGGCGAAGGATTCGCAAGCCGCGTTCGACTTCGTCAACGGCCTGCCTTTGGGGCTGAACATCGGCTTCCGCGACTTCGACGATCCCAACGCGGTCATCGGCGATATCGCCGAGAACACCTACGCCGGTTACGGGGTCGTGCGCTTCGGCGCGACGACACGCGGCATCGATTGGAGCGGCAACCTGGGGCTGCGTTGGGTGAAGGTGGAATCGACCTCCAACGGCTTCCAGACCCTGAACTATCGCGACCCCGATTTCGTCAGCGACGGCGTCAGCACGCCCAGCACCATCACCCTGCGCACGGCCATGAGCGGCAGTCAGGAATATGATGAACTGCTGCCCAGCCTGAACCTGAAGGCCAATCTGACGGATCAGCTGATCCTGCGGTTCGCGGCGTCGAAGAATATGTCGCCGCCGTCGTTCAGCCAGTTGAACTCGACCTTCAGCATCAGCCCGGCCTACCAGAACGCCGGGGATGTCGTCCCGACAGGCGTGGGGACCGGAACCTCGAACGGCAACGCCCTGCTGAAGCCCGAGAAGGTGACCCAGTACGACATGGCGCTGGAATGGTATTTCTCGCCGATTGGGTACCTGTACGGGACGGTCTTCAAGAAGGACATCACGGACCTGATCTTCTCGGTGTCGAACACCGAAACCTACGACCTGACCGGATCGAACGGCACGGTCCTGGCGGATCAACCCTTCCTGATTTCCCGCCTGGTGAATCTGGACGAGGGCAGCGTTGAAGGCTTCGAGGTCGGCGGCCAGTACTTCTTCGACTTCCTGCCGGGCGCCTTCTCAGGTTTGGGATTCCAGGCCAACTACACCTTCGTCGATTCCAACGCCTCGACCATCGCGGCTTCGGACATCACCGGCGGTTCCTCGATCGACGTGCCCTTGGTCGGTCTCTCGGAGAACAGCTACAACCTGATCCTGTTGTACGAGAAATACGGCGTCAACGCCCGCCTCGCCTACAACTGGCGCGACGACTGGCTGGTCACCACCCAGTCGAACGGCACGGGCAACCTGCCGATCTTCGCCAAGGAGTACGGCACGCTGGACGCTTCGATCAGCTACGACTTCAACCCCAGCGTCGCCCTGACCATCGACGCCCAGAACCTGACGAACGAAGCCTACCGCAGCTATCAAGGCGTTGAGTCGCGGCCGCGTGATTATCAGATCGACGATCGTCGCTTCAGTGTCCGCTTGCGCGTCCGCTACTGACGCGGCGACACCTGACTGACCATCCGGGCGCCGTCGTCCTCGGCGGCGCCCGGTTCCGTATTCGGATCGAGCAGAACGAGGAAGCCATGACCCTTCGCACCCTTCGCCGGGGCGCCGCCCTGGGCCTGATCGCAGCCGCGTTGCTCGCCGCCCAGGCTTCCGCCGAACCCATCCCCCAGTTCGTCACCCGCGACGGCCGTCATTCCCTGATGGTCGACGGCGCGCCTTTCACCATCCTGGGGGGACAGGTCAACAACTCGTCCAACTATCCGGCCCCACTGGCCCAGGCCTGGCCCGCCCTGCGCTACATCGGCGCCAATACGGTGCAGATCCCCCTGGGCTGGGAGCAGATCGAGCCGGAAGAAGGCCGGTTCGACTTCTCCTTCGTCGATCACGCCATCGAACAGGCCCGCGCCAACGATATGCGCGTCGTCTTCCTGTGGTTCGCCACCTGGAAGAACACGGCCCCGGCCTACGCCCCCGCTTGGGTCAAGCTGAACCCCGAACGCTTCCCCCACCTGATCGACAAGGACGGCAAGGAAAGCTACGCCCTGTCGCCCTATGGCGCCGAGACCCTGGCCGCCGACGCCCGCGCCTACGCCGCCCTGATGCGCCACATCCGCCAGGTCGACGAGCGCCAGCGCACCGTCATCATGATGCAGCCCGAGAACGAGGTCGGCACCTATGGCCCGGTGCGCGACTATTCGCCCGCCGCCCGCGCCGCCTTCGCCGCGCCGGTCCCCCAGACCCTGCTAGACCGCACCGGCAAGGCGCCGGGAACCTGGGCCGAGGTGTTCGGCGAGGATGCGGACGAATTCTTCCACGCCTGGTCGATCGGCCGTTACGTCGGCACGGTCGCCGCCGCCGGCAAGGCGGAATATCCGCTGCCCGCCTACGTCAACGCCGCCCTGCGCGACGCCATCAACGACCAGGACCCGGCCACCTATGCGTCCGGCGGCCCGACCTGGAACGTGATCGAGGTCTGGCAGGCCGCGGCGCCGTCGATCGATTTCCTGGCCCCCGACATCTACACGCGCAAGTCGGTCGAATACGAAGCCCACCTGAACCGCTACGCTCGGCCGGACAACGCCCTGTTCGTCGCCGAGACCGGCAGCGACGCCCAGTACGCCCGCTATCTGTTCGAGACGCTGGGCCGAGGCGGCATCGGCTTCTCGCCGTTCGGCATCGATTACACCGGCTATTCCAACTATCCGCTGGGCGCCAAGGAGATCACCGAGGAGACGCTGGTCCCGTTCCGCGACCTCTACCGCCTGATCGCGCCGTGGCAGCGCACCTGGGCCCGCCTGTCCTTCGAGGGCAAGGTCTGGGGCGCCGCGGAACCGGACGACCGCAGGTCCGAGGTCATCGACCTGGGCGACTGGACCGCGACCACGGCCTATCAGCGCTGGCAGTTCGGCGCGACCTCGGCGCCCTTCGATCCCAACGACGTGCCGGCCGGCACGGCCCAGCCGAACGGCGCCGTCGCCATCGCCGAGATCGAGCCGGGTCAATTCATTCTGGCCGGCTACAACATCCGCATCGACTTCGCCGCCAAGCCCGCGACCGACGGCAAGCGCCGCATGGTGTTGCGGGTCGAGGAAGGCCATTTCGATCCCGCCGGCGAATGGGTGTTCGAACGCATCTGGAACGGCGACCAGGTCGACTACGGCCTGAACTTCTCCGACAGCGCCAAACTGCTGCGCGTCGTCACCGCCACCTACTGAACCTGTCTGTGAAAGCGAGCGCCCCCATGACCCTGACCCTCGCCCGCCGCCTGATGCTGGCCGCCCTGATGATTGCGCCCCTGGGCGTCTGCGCCGAATCGGGCCTGATGGACAGCGCCTCCGCCGGGGCCATCCAGCAGGCTGCGTTCCAGCGGATCCCCGCCGGCGTCGTCGTCACCCCGGCCGAAGGCGCCGCCCGTCGCGTCCGGCTGGAGGTCTATGGCCCCGAGACCATTCGCGTCACCGCCACCGAGGACGCCGATCTGAACCTGCCGGCCAGCCTGATGGTCACGGCCCAGCCCTCGACCACGACCCCGTTCGAGGTCGAGGCGCACGGCGATGTCGTGGTGCTGAAGACCGCCGAGGCGACCGCCGAGGTCTCGCGCCTGACCGGGGCCGTCCGCTTCCTGGACGAGGCCGGAAACGAGGTGCTGAAGGAACGGCCCGGCAGCCGGGAACTGAACCCCGTCACCATCGAGGACCAGCGCGGCGCCCATCGCTATCTGGCGACGCGTCAGGTCTGGGACAGCCCGGCCGACGAGGCCTTCTACGGCCTGGGCCAGCACCAGCAGGGGATGATGAACTACAAGGGTCAGGACGTCCTGCTGGCCCAGCACAACATGGACGTCGGCATTCCCTTCGTGGTCTCCAGCCGCAACTACGGCCTGCTCTGGGAAACCAACGCCATCACCCGTTTCGGCGATCCCCGCCCCTATGGAATGCTGTCGGACCGTCTGATCGTCCGCGACGCCGGGGCGCCTTCGGCGGGTTGACCGCGCGCTACTACCAGGACGGCGCGCTGAAGGTCAGCCGCCCCGAAAGCCAGGTGAACTACGAGTTCATTCGCGACCAGCAGCGCTGGCCCGAAGGCTTCAAGGCCCAGCCCGGCGCGCCCGTTCAGACCGGCGACATGGGCAAGCCCGGCCAGGCCGGCGTCAATGTCGTCTGGGAAGGCACGATCGAGACGGCCAATCCGGGCCTGCACAAGTTCCGCCTGTATTCGTCCGGCTATGTGAAGGTCACGATCGACGGCAAGGTCGTCGAGCAGAACTGGCGCCAGAACTGGAACCCCTTCGACCATGATTTCCAGGTCGAGATGGCGGCGAACGCCCGCGTGCCGATCAAGATCGAGTGGACGCCGGAAGACGGCTATATCTCGCTGCGCCACATGGACCCGCTGCCCGCCTCCGACCAGGGCGCGCTGAGCCTGGCGTCCGAAGTCGGCGACGCCATCGACTACTACTATGTCGGCGGCGACGACATCGACGACGTCATCGCCAACTATCGCGGCCTGACCGGCAAGTCGGTGATGCTGCCCCGGGCCGCCTACGGCTTCTGGCAGAGCCGCCAGCGCTACAACACCCAGGACGAGGTCGTGGGCGCGGTGCGCGGCTATCGCGAGCGCGGCCTGCCGATCGACATGGTGGTGCAGGACTGGTTCTACTGGCCCGAGAACGCCTGGGGTTCGCACCAGTTCGACGCCGCCCGCTATCCGAACCCGACCCAGATGGTGAAGGACGTTCACGACATGAACGCCAACATCATCATTTCGGTCTGGCCGAAATTCTATCCGACCACCGACCACTACAAGCAGCTGGACGCCATCGGCGGCATGTACACCCGCAACGTCGACGTCGGCGCGCGCGACTGGGTCGGCCCCGGCTACGCCAACAGCTTCTATGACCCCTATCTGCCGGCGGCGCGCGACCTGTACTGGAAGCAGATGTCCGACAGTTTCAAGGGCATGGGCTTCGACGGCTGGTGGCTGGATTCGGTCGAGCCGGACATGCACTCCAACCTCGACTTCGCCGAGCGCACCCTGCGCATGGGTCCGACCGCCAACGGGCCGGGCGCCTATGTGTTCAACTCCTATCCGCTGGTGAACGCCGAGAACGTCTATCGCCACTTCCGGGCCGAGCACGACGATCAGCGCACCACCATCCTGACCCGTTCCGCCTGGGGCGGTCTGCAACGCACGGGCTCGATCCTGTGGTCGGGCGACGTCGTGGCGCGCTGGGACAATCTGCGCGATCAGATCTCGGCGGGCGTCAACGCCGGCCTGTCGGGCCTGGCCAACTGGACCCACGACATCGGCGGCTTTTCGGTCGAGAGCCGCTACTCCAATCCGGCGGGCATGAAGCCCGAGGACAAGGCCGAGTGGGACGAGCTGCAGCTGCGCTGGTTCCAGTTCGGCGCCTGGTCGCCGATCTTTCGCTCGCACGGCGAGTTCCCGCTGCGCGAGGTCTATAACCTGGCCGAGCCGGGCACGGACTATTACGCCGCCTACGCCGCCTCGCTTCAGACCCGTTACCGGCTGATGCCCTATATCTACAGCCTGGCCGGCGACACCTATCTGCGCGACGGCACCATCATGCGCGGGCTGGTCATGGACTTCCCGTCCGACCTGAAGGCTCGCGACATCGCCGACCAGTACATGTTCGGCCACGCCCTGCTGGTCGCCCCGGTGACGGAATACAAGGCGCGCAGCCGGTCGGTCTATATTTCCCCGCCGGCGCCGAATGGTACGACCTGCAGACCGGTCAGAAATATGCGGGGGCCAGTCCGCGACCGTCGCGGCGGCGCTGAACAAGATACCGGTCTATGTCCGCGCGGGTTCGATCCTGCCGACCGGCCCGGCGATCACCTATACGGCCGAGAAGCTGGACGGTCCGCTGACCCTGGTCGTCTATACCGGGGCGAACGGCGCCTTCTCCTTCTACGAGGACGAGGGCAAGGATTACGGCTACGAGCGGGGCGAGTTCTCGAACATTCCGATGACCTGGGACGACGCGCGCGGCGTTCTGAGCATCGGCGCCCGCACCGGCTCCTATCCGGGAATGCCGATGAGCCGCACCATCAATGTGCGCTTCGTCAGCGGACCGGGCGCCGATGTCGGCGACTTCGACGCCGCACCGGCCCGGACCGTCCAGTACGCCGGACAGGCCGTCGAGATCCGCCGCTAGTCAGACATCGCCGCCCCTTCCCGTCGCCGGGGATGGGCGGTCAGGTTCAGGAGGCGCGGATGCGCTCGTTGCTGCTCACCGCCGTCGCCGCCGCCGTCGTGGCGACCACTGCGGCCGTTCCGGTCCAGGCCCAGACCCCGCCCCGCAACGCGGCTGCGGCCGTCGCGGGGCCCCTGCTGGACGCCATGTTCCAGGATCACGCCGTGCTTCAGCGCGACCGGCCTGTGGCGGTGTGGGGCAGGGCGCCGGGCGGCGCCGAGGTGACGGTTTCCCTGGGCCAGGCGCAGGTTCAGGCGGTCGCCGATGCGACCGGCGTCTGGCGCGCCCATCTTCCGCCCACGCCCGCCGGCGGGCCCTATGTCCTGACGGCCCGTTCGGGCGGATCGACCCAGACCCTGTCGGACATCATGGTCGGCGATGTCTGGCTGTGTTCGGGCCAGTCGAACATGGAGTACCCGCTTCGCCAGGTCACCAACGCCGAGACCGAGGTCGCCAACGCCCATGACGAGGGCTTGCGCCTTTTCCTGGTCGGCCGGTCCAGCCTGCCGCAGCCGTCGCCCGCGACCGGTCCTGTCGGCCAGTGGCGGCTGACGACGCCCGCGACGGCGCGCGACTTCTCGGCCGCCTGCTATTTCATGGGGCGCGATCTGCGCCAGGCCCAGGGCGTTCCGGTCGGCCTGATCGCCGCCTCCTGGGGCGGTTCGATCATCGAGGACTGGCTGAGCCGCAAGACCCTGACCGACCTCGGCGGCGCCGAGGACGCGCTTGAGGCCCTGTCCGCCTATGCCCGCTCGCCGGAAGAGGGCGAGGCGATGTGGCGCGACTTCACCCTGGCCTGGTGGAACGACAATGACCCGGGGTCGAGACAGGGGTGGAACCGCGAGCGGTTCGATGACCGCGACTGGGCGCCGATCCCGGCCGAGGGCGCATGGGAGACCACCGTGCCGGCCTTGCTGGCCTTCGACGGCGTGGTCTGGATGCGCAACACGGTGCAGCTGACCGCCGCCCAAGCGCGCCAGGCGGCGACCCTTGAACTGGGGCCGGTGGACGACGTGGACACCACCTGGATCAACGGCCGCAACATCGGCGGCCAGCAGGGCTGGGACACGCCCCGCACCTACACGATCCCGGCGGGCGCGCTGAAGGCGGGACGCAATGTCGTGGCCCTGGGGGTGCTGGACACCAACGGCGGCGGGGGCGCGTGGGGACCGGCGTCGGGCAAGCGGATCGTCTTCGCTGACGGCTCGACCGTCTCGCTGGGCGACGGCTGGCGCTACAAGGTTTCCGCCCAGGTCGCGGCGTTGCGATCGCTGCCGCGCACGCCCTGGATCGGCGGCAGCGGTCTGACCACCCTCTATAACGGCATGATCGCGCCCCTGGGCGCCTATGGCCTGAAGGGCGCCGCCTGGTACCAGGGCGAGTCCAACGCCGGGGATGCGGCCGGCTATTCCAGGCTGCTGCCGGCCCTGTTCGCGGACTGGCGCGCCCGGTTCGAGAACCCCGACCTGCAAATGCTGGTGGTCCAGTTGGCCAACTATGGTCCGGCCGCGACCCAGCCCGCCGACAGCCTGTGGGCGGCCCTGCGCGAGAGCCAGCGTCTGGCCGTCGCGGCGGACCCCCACGCGGGGCTGGCCTTGGCCATCGACATCGGCGACCGCTACGACATCCACCCCACCAACAAGCAGGAGGTCGGGCGTCGGCTGGCGCTGGAGGCCCTGCGCCTGGCCGGCCAGTCGACGGTCGCGTCGCCCCAGCCGGTCGCGGTCGAGCGCGGCGCGGACGGCGTCCATGTCCGCTATGCCGCCGGGACCGCCCTGACCCTGTACGGATTTCACCGTCCGGTGGGGTTCGAACTGTGCGACGCGGACGGGGCGTGCCGGTTCGTGGATGCGACCCTGGCCGGGGATCAGGTGATCCTGCCCGCCGCCCGGCCCAGCGACGTCAAGGTGCGGCTGTGCTGGGCCGACAGCCCGATCTGCAACCTCTATGGTCCCCAGAACCTGCCGGCGACGCCGTTCGAGGCGCCCATCGTCTAAAGGCCGGTTTCGCGTCAGCCTTGGGTCAGGGTTCTGACGCGCAGCAGACGGCTTCCCGCGGTGATGAACAGCGACCGGCCGTCCTCGCCGAACGCGCAGTTGGCGGCCGCGCCGCCCGTGTCGATCACCCCCAGGCTTTCGCCGGCGGGCGTCAATATGTGGACGCCGCCCGGTCCGGTGCAGAACAGGCGGCCGGCGGAATCGACGGCCATCCCGTCCGGCAGGCCGGGCGCTTCCGGTCCCACAAGGGGCGTAAAATCCCTCAGGACGCGCCCGCGTGCGAGCGGGCCCTCGTCGGTCAGGTCATAGGCCATCAAGACCGCATGGCCGGGGTCGGACACCGCGACATACAGGGTCCGCTCATCCGGCGACAGGGCGATCCCGTTGGGAAAGGACAGGGCGTCGGTCAGAAGGCTGACGGCGCTGTCGGGATCCAGCCGATAGACGCCGCTGAAGGGAATCTCCTTGAGCGGCGACTGATCCAGGCCCTCCAGCCCATAGGGCGGATCGGTGAAGAACAGGGCGCCCGACGAGGCCTTGACCAGATCGTTGGGCGAGTTGAAGCGGCGGCCCTCGAACCGCTGGGCCAGGATCGTCTTGGCGCGGGTCTTCAGGTCCAGCCGGGCGATGGCGCGATTGCCGTGATCCGCCATCAGGATCGACCCGGGCGGGCCGGGGATCAGGCCGTTGGAACCGGGCTCTCTAAACCCGGACGGGTCGCTTCCCGCATAGCCCGAAGGCGTCAGGAAGACCGAAGCCCCGTCCGTCGCCGACCAGCGATGGATCCGGTTTTGTGGCACGTCGCTGAACAGCAGGAAGCCGCCGTCCGCGATCCAGACCGGCCCTTCCGACCAGGCGAAACCCTCGGCCAGCACCTCCAGCCGCGCGTCGGAGGCGATGATGGAATCCAGGGCCGGGGACAGGCGTCGCACGCCGCCCGAAGGCGCGGCGGCGGGCCGACCGGGCAAGGCGGATGCGGACAGGGGCAGGGCGATGCCGCCTAGAAGGGCGTTGCGTCGGGACAGGAACATGCGGGCGGTCTCGATCTAGGCGACGGAAAGAGCGACGGCGCGGCCTTCGCGTGCGGACGTATAGATGGCTTCGATGATGCGCATGTCCCGCAAACCCTCTTCGCCGGACACGATCGGTTCATCGCCCGACATCACGCATTCCGACAGATGATCCAGCTGGGCCGAGAACTGGTTCAGCGCGGTGGGCGGGGCCGGGTGGTCGCGGGTGCGCCAATCCTGATTGAGGCGCAGGCGATTGCCCTCATAGGCCGTGGCCGGCTCGGCCTCGATCCAGCCCTTCGATCCGGTGACGCGATATCGATTGTGGTGGGAGCTGTAGGCCGACACGCAGTTGGCCGTGGCGCCCGAGGGGAAACGCAGCTGGAACAGCACCGTGTCCTCGACCTGGGCGAAGCGCGGATCGGTGCGGTCGGTCGTGTCGACCGCGCTGACCAGCACGGGCTCCTCGCCGGTCAGATACCGCGCCGCCTGCAGGCTGTAGATGCCGATGTCCATCATCGAGCCGCCCCCCGCCAGGGCGCGGTCCAGCCGCCACTGGTTCGGGCGGATGTCGAAGCCGTGCTCGGCGGCGACCACCCGGGCGGCGCCGATCTCGCCTGCGCGGACGATGCGGATGGCCTCGCGGTTCGTGGCTTCGAACCGGCTGCGATAGCCGATCATCAGCTTGCGGCCGGCGGCCCGGCACGCGGCGACCATCTCCTGGGCCTCGGCCGCCGTATTGGCCATCGGCTTTTCGCACATCACATGCTTTCCCGCGGCGGCCGCGCGAAGCGTGAACTCGTGATGCAGGCCGTTGGGCAGGATGACATAGACGATGTCTATGTCCGGATTGTCCTTGATCGCGTCGAACGACCGATAGTCGTAGAGGTTCTTCTCCGGGACGCCGTATCGGGCCGCGTACCGCCGGGCCTTTTCCGGCGATCCGCTGACCAGGGCGGTCAGGCGGGAAGCGCGACATTCGGCGAACCGAGGCAGGATGACGTCGGCGTAGCCGCCCAGTCCCACAATGGCGTAGCCCAGCTTTCGCTCGGTGTCGGCGCGCGCGGTCAGGGCGGGAAACAGAGCGGCGGCGGCCCCCAGCATCATCGCGGCGCGGCGGTCGTATTGATCGAACATGGCGTCCTCCCCTCCAGGCTGCCCCGTGCGGGGCCTCGCTTCAAACCAGGCCGGCGCCCTGCAGTCTGATCGCCGGCGCGGTCGTCACGGGGCGTTCCGAAGGAAGGGACACGACCAAGCCGGCCTCGGTCTGTCGGAAACCAAGCGTCCCGCCGCCCAGAAGTTCCACGGCCTCGACGCGACCCGCCTGGGGCTTCAGCGCATCGATGACCATGCGGCCGTCCTCAGGCCAGTCCAGGGCGAAGGCGTAGAGGGTCCGGCCCTTGGTCGTGAAGCGGATGTCCCGGCCGGTCCAGGGGCGGGCGTCGCCTTCGCCGTGCATGCCGCCGACCACCGTGGTCGGGCCTTCGCCATAGGTGCGCCAGGGCCGGGTGTCGAAGATCGCCTCGCCGTTGACCTTCATCCAGGCGGCGATATCGGTCAGGATCTGGCGCTCGTCGCTGTCGATCGAGCCGTCGCCCCGCTGGGGGATGTTCAGCATCAGATTGCCGTTCTTGGACACCACGTCGACCAGACGCTGGATCACGCTGTGGGCCGGGACGTAGTAGTGGCGGGTGAAGCGGGCGCGGTTGTAGTGCCAGTCGCCGATGCAGGTGTCGGTCTGCCACGGCTCGGGCTTCAGGCCGTCCGAAAAGCCGCGTTCGACGGTCTCGACGATCCCCTTGCGCTGGCGCTCGTCCAGTCGTTTGCCGTTCACCACCGGCAGTTCGCCGCGCCATTGCAGGGAGGCGTTGTAATACTCCGCCACGGCCTCCAGCCCATGGCGTCCCAGCGGCAGGCCGTAGTTGTCGAAATAGACCATGTCTGGCCGGTATTTGGTGATCAGGTCGCGCTGACGCGCCACCCACGACCCACGAAGGCCGGATTGTTCGGGGGCGGGGTCTCGATCCACTGGCCGTCGCGCGCGTCGTGCCAGGCGTTCATCTCGGCGATGGAGTCGATGCCCTCGGGCGGGGCGAAACTGGGGCCGGTATAGAGTTCCTGCGGATCCAGCCCGTCCCACCATTTGCCGGCGCCGTCGGCCCGGGTCAGGCGCGCGGCGTCGTAGCGGACGCCCTTCATCGGTCCCTCGGCGTCATAGCCATAGGCCGTCTGCCACCAGTGCCAGGCGTGGGCGGCGTGGTTGGAGACGGCGAAGCGCAGGCCCCGCGCCCGCACCGCCTTTTCCCAGGTTCCGACGATGTCGCGCCTGGGCCCGACCCGCATGCTGTTCCAGCTGTGATGGGCGCTGTCGAACAGGTCCAGATTGTCGTGGTGGTTGGCCATCGACATGATGTAGCGGGCGCCCGCCGCCTGATAGAGGTCCAGCAGGCCCTCGGGATCCCACTTGTCGCCCTTCCACCGGTCGATCAACTCCATGAAGCCGAACCGGCTGGGATGGCCGTAGGCGGCGACGTGATGGTCGTAGAAGGGATTGCCCTGGATATACATCTGGCGGCCGTACCAGTCGCCGAATTCCGGCACGCACTGGGGGCCCCAATGAGACCAGATGCCGAACTTGGCGTCGCGGAACCAGTCCGGCGTCCTGTAGCCGTCGATCAGACTGTCCCAGGTCGGCTTGAACGGTCCGTCCGCGACTCCGTTGGGCGTCGTGGCGCACGCCCCCAGCATCGAAGCCGAGGCGCCGGCGCCCAGAAGGCCGCGTCGGGACAGGGTCATGCCGGTTCTCCATAGACGACGCCGCGCCCGTCGGTAGCCACATAGACGCGGCCGAAGACGCGGGGATCGCCCGCGATGGCGCGATAGCGGCGCCCGTACTCATGATGGTCGTCGTTGACGCGGATCCACGACCGGCCCCGGTCGTCGGACCGGAAGACCCCGCGAACCTGCCCCTTCACCCCTATGGCGAACAGGGCGGGGTAGGTCGAGCCTGCGGGCGGCTTGCCGAAGTCCAGCATCTGAACGGTCAGCCCGCCGTCGATCCGCTCGAACCTCTGGCCGCCGTCGCGGCTGTGGTAGAGGCCGGACTGCGACACGAACCACAGGTCCCCGTCGTGTCCCGGCGTCGCCTTCAGCGGGAAGGCCTGTTCCCGCCAGGTCGGCCGGTCGCCCGAAACGTCGGGCAGGCCGACCGATCGCACCGGCGCGAAACGGCGCGCGCCGTCCACGCTGACGAACCAGCCGCCGCCCTGGAAATCGAGGGCGTAGAAGAGGCCGGCGTCCTTCCGGTCCGCCACCGGCCGCAAGAGCAGGGGCAGGTCGGCGCAGGGGCGCCAGGTCGCGCCGCGATCCGAGGACCAGACCGTCTGGGGCGTCGACAGCACGAAGGTCGATCCGTCCGCCGATACGGTGATCGGCGCGTCGCGATACAGGTCCATGCGGGGATTGTCGGCCGGGACGGGCGTCGCGCCCGACGCCGGGCGCGGCCGGCCCAGCGGTTTCCAGCTTCTGCCCGCATCCTCGGACCAGGCGAGGGTCGAACCGTCATGACCGCCCGAGCCGACGCCCTCGTGCGGCGTGCCGCTGCGCACCACCACGGCGGGGGCCGCTCCGGCGTAGTCGATCTGATTGGTGTTGCCGAAGACCGGGGTCGTGAACTGCAGGCGCGGCGACCGGTCCAGATCCTCGTGCGCGAAGCCGGAGATGTCGCCGAAGCCGGTCAGAAGCTGCGGCCCCTCGGGCGGACTGACCAGGGTGATGACCGCCGTCTGTTCGATCCCCTCGACCCAGGGGGTCCAGTCGGTCGGCTTGCGGTCGTCGACGGCCGACAGGTTGCGAGTCTCATAGACGGTGGCGCCGGTCGCATAGACCAGTCGGTCGCTGTCGAAAGGATCCAGCGCCAGGGCCGCGATCCACCAGCCGAAGTCCGGCCTGTCATTGCCCCAGTTCAGATAGGGGGTGGCGCTGACGTCGTGGCGCGCGTCCTCGCGCAGGCTTTTCCAGCTTCGCCCGTCGTCGGTGCTGCGCCAGATGGTGTCGCCGGGCCGCCACCGGTTCAGGGTCGAGACCATGACGACGCCGGGGCGTTTCCGGTCCAGCGCCACCCCCATGAAGCCGCCCAGCGGACGCGGCGGCGTGATGTCGCGCCAGCCGCCGGTGTTCGTATCCAATCGCCAGACCGCGCCGTCGGTCACCCCGTTCGGGCCAATGCCCAAGGTGCAGGTGACATACAGCACACCCCGGCCGTCGATCTCGGCCTTCGCCGCCGACAGGTCCGCGCGCGGTCCGCCTTCGACCGGCCGCCAGGTCCGGCCCGCGTCGTCGGAACGGTAGAGGGCGTGGGCGTGCGGATCGGCGACGCCGACGAACAGGGTCTTGGACGCCTGCCCCTCCGCGCCGCTGCGGGGGTCGAAGACGACGAAGCTCAGACCGCCGTGCGTCTCGCGTCCGGTCGGCGGACCCAGTCCCTTCAGCGGGAACGAACGACTCGACCCTGGCCCAGCTCGCGCCGCCGTCGGTCGAGCGCTGCAGGCCGTCGTGGCGCGAGCCGAAGTAGAGGATGCGGTTGTCGTTCGGATCGACGGCCAGGCGCTCGCCCAGACCGCGTCCGTCCTCGTTGCCTCCCATGCGGAACGGCACCTCGGTGCGCATCCAGGTCGCGCCGCGGTCGGTCGAGCGCAGCATGGCGCCCGGATCGCCCCGATGAACCCCGACCGCCATATGGACGACGTCGGCGTCGACCGGGTCGGCGGCGATGCTCTCGACGCCGAAGTCGCTGGAGAGGGGGCTGGAATCCTGCAACGGCAGCCAGCGCGCCAGGGCGGCGTCGAACCGATAGGCGCCGCCCATGTCCGAGCGGGCATAGGCCAGGCCCTGTTCCACGGGACTGAAGACGATGCCGGGGATGAAGCCGCCCGCCCCCACCTTCACATTGCGCCAATGATAGGCCGGTTCGGCCGCCGCCGCCGGGCGGGTCATCGCCAGGCCGCCGACGCCCAGGGCTGCGATGCCGGCTGCGCGTCGGGTCAATCCTGTGGTCATGCCGCCGTCTCCCCTTGGTCGTCGGGGCGTCTGCCGGCCCCTTTTTCTGTTAGCGCTACCCATGACAGGTTGACATCATTGTCATAGGTGCATCAAGTTGCGCTGGTAAAAATCGACGTCGGTCAACGGCGCGCCGGGAGCGAAGCGTCCTTGTTTGCGGATTCCGCCGTTTCCGGCGCGCCTTGGCGCTGATCTTTTGCAACCCTGAGCAACTTCCGGTGCGGTCGGTGGGCCGCACCGGGTTTTTCCGCGGCAAATCACTCGCCTGACGACTGGACGGACCCGACATGACCCCGCGTTTCCTGAACCTCCGCCGCAGCGCCGCCTCGGTCCTGGCGCTGGGTTTCGCCCTGAGCGTCGGCGCCTGCGCGACCCCGGGGACCTTGCGTCCGACCCCGATCACCTATGTGAAGCCCGCCGACAGCCTCGTCACGGACGTCAGCCGCGCCCATCCGGACCTGTGGCCACATGCCGCATCCCCGACGGCCATGAGCGATGCGGCGACCGAGGCCTTCGTCACCGAACTGATGAGCAGGATGACGCTGGAGGAGAAGGTCGGCCAGACGATCCAGGCCGACATCGCCTCGATCACGCCGGAGGACCTGCTGACCTATCCGCTGGGCTCGATCCTGGCAGGCGGCAACTCCTCGCCGGGCGGGGACGAGCGCGCCTCGGCGCAGGCTTGGGTCGAACTGGCCCAGGCCTTCCGGGCCGCGGCGGCCCAGCGTGCGGGGGCGAAGATCCCGCTGATCTACGGCATCGACGCGGTCCACGGTCACAACAACATCGTCGGCGCGACGCTGTTTCCGCACAACATCGGCCTGGGGGCGGCGCGCGACCCGGACCTGATCCGCCGCATCGGCGAGGCGACCGCGCTGGAAGTGGCCGTCACCGGCGCCGACTGGACCTTCGGCCCGACGCTGGCCGTGCCGCAGGACGACCGCTGGGGCCGCGCCTACGAAGGCTATGCCGAGAACCCCGAAGTGGCCCGCAGCTACGCCGGGCCGATGACCCTGGGGCTGCAGGGCGAGTTGTCCGCCGATCATCCGCTGGCGTCCGGCCACATCGCCGGGTCGGCCAAGCACTTCCTGGCCGACGGCGGCACCACGGGCGGCAAGGACCAGGGCGACTTCGCCGGGACCGAGCGCGAACTGATCGACGTGCACCTGTCGGGCTATCCGCAGGCGATCGACGCGGGCGTGCTGTCGATCATGGCCAGCTTCTCCAGCTGGAACGGGGTCAAGCATTCGGGCAACGAGACCATCCTGACGGACGTGCTGCGCGGGCCGCTGGGCTTCGACGGCTTCGTGGTGTCGGACTGGAACGCCCACGGCCAGCTGCCGGGCTGTTCCAACGAGAGCTGCGCCCTGGCCTTCAACGCCGGCATCGACATGTTCATGGCGCCCGACAGCTGGAAGCCGCTCTACGAGAACACCCTGGCCCAGGCGCGTTCGGGCGAGATCCCGATGGCGCGTCTGGACGAGGCGGTGCGCCGCATCCTGCGGGTCAAGGTCAAGACCGGCCTGTTCCAGGACGCCCGGCCGGTCGAGGGGCGTCTGGAGGAGCTGGGCTCGCCGGCGCACCGGGCCCTGGCGCGCGAGGCGGTGCGCAAGTCGCTGGTGCTGCTGAAGAACGAGGGGGTGCTGCCGATCCGGTCGAACGCGCGGGTGCTGGTGGCCGGAACGGCCGCCGACGACATCGGCCAGGCCTCGGGCGGCTGGACGCTGACGTGGCAGGGGACGGGCAACAGCAACGCCGACTTCCCCAACGGCCAGTCGATCTGGAGCGGCGTCGAGGAGGCGGTGAGGGCCGGCGGCGGCGCGGCGACGCTGAGCGCCGACGGCGCCTACAGCCAGAAGCCCGACGTCGCCATCGTCGTGTTCGGCGAGACGCCCTATGCCGAGTTCCAGGGCGACGTGGACACGCTGGACTTCCTGCCGAGCGAACCGCTGGAGACGCTGAGGCGGCTGAAGGCGGCGGGGATCCCCACCGTCTCGGTCTTCCTGTCGGGCCGACCGATGTGGACCAATCCGGAGATCAACGCCTCGGACGCCTTCGTCGCCGCCTGGCTGCCGGGCACCGAGGGCGGCGGCGTCGCCGATGTCCTGATCGGCGATGCGGCGGGCAAGGCGCGCCACGACTTCCACGGCAAGCTGTCGTTCAGCTGGCCCAAGGACGCCAGGGGCGAACCGCTGAACGTAGGCCAGCCGGGCTACGACCCCCAGTTCGCCTATGGCTATGGGCTGAGCTACGCCCGGCCGGGACGGGTCGGGACGTTGTCGGAGGAGAGCGGGGTCACCGGCGAGGTCGGCAGCATCGACCGCTATTTCGTCGATGGTCGTTTCGTCGCGCCCTGGTCGCTGATGCTGCGCGACGCGGGCGGGGAGTTCCGCCTGGGCGCGGAAAGCAGCGGCGCCAGCCCGCGCGCCGGGGTGACGGTGCGGTCCACCGACGGCGCCGGCCAGGAATCGGCCCGCGCCCTGACATTCGGCGCCGCCGGCGGCCATGCGCTGATCGTCGCCAGGCCCGTCGATCTGACCCGGCAGGCCAACGGCGAAATGGCCCTGACCTTCCGCTACCGCGTCGACGCCAGGCCCGACGCGGCGGTGATGTTGACGCTGGGTTCGGGCCAGGTCGATGTCAGCGCCATCTTCCAGGCGGCGCCGCTGGGCGAATGGCGCACCCTGAAGACGCCGCTGTCCTGCCTGAAGGACGCAGGAGCCGATCTGGCCGCCGTGGATCAGCCCTGGGGCCTGCGTTCGGCCGGCGCCTTCGGCGTCACGGTCGAGGATATCCGCCTCGGTTCGGACGAGGGCGACGCCGTCTGCCCCGCCGCCTGATCGTCGACGCCACAGGAGCCTCCGATGAAGACGACCCCGAGCACCGGTTTCAATCTGACGCGCCGCAGCGTCCTGGCGTCCTCGGCGGCGCTGGCGCTGGCGCCGTCGGCGGTCGCCCACGCCGCCCCCGCCGCCGGGTTCGTCACGCGGGACGGAATCGCATTGAAACTGGACGGCAAGCCCTACCGGTTCGTCGGGGCGAACGCCTGGTATCTGGCCTGGCTGGGCGCCGACGCCGACTATGGGGACCAAGGTCGGCTGAGCCGCGAGCTGGACGCCCTGGCCGCGGACGGCGTGACCAATCTGCGGGTCGGCGCCTCGGCGGAGCTGTCGCCGCTGAAGAACTCGGTCCGCCCCGCCTTCCGCGATCAGACGGCGACCTACAACGAAACCCTGCTGGTCGGCCTGGACCGGACTCTGGTCGAGATGGCGAGCCGCCGGATGAAGGCGGTCCTTTACCTGACCAACTTCTGGGAGTGGTCGGGCGGGATGATGACCTATCTCTCGTGGGTCAACGGCGGCCGCTACATCAACATGAACGACCCGGCGCATCCCTGGCCGGAGTTCGCCGACTTCAACGCCGACTTCTATCGCAGCGAAGAAGCGGTGGCGCTCTATCACGACTATGTCCGGGCCGTGGTCGGCCGCACCAATACGATCAGCGGCGTCCGCTACGCCGACGATCCGACGATCATGGCCTGGCAACTGGCCAACGAGCCGCGCGCGGGCGGCGGCCCCGAGGTCGCCCTGGGCAATCTCCCGGCCTTCTACGCCTGGATCAACGGCACGGCGCGACTGATCAAGTCGATCGCGCCCCGGCAACTGGTCTCGACCGGCGGCGAGGGGCTGAAAGGCTCGTCCGAGCGGGCCGAGGTGGTGATCGAAAGCTGCCGCTCGCCGGACATCGACTATCTGACGGCCCATATCTGGCCGGGCAACTGGGGCTGGCTGGACCGCGAGGACATGGCCGGAACCGACGCGCGCGCGCGGGCCCTGGCGATCGACTATGTGAGCCGGCACATCGGTTTCGCCCGACAGCTGGGCAAGCCGCTGGTGATCGAGGAGTTTGGCTATCCGCGCGACGGCGACCTGTACGATCCGTCCGTGCCGACGACCCTGCGGGACGGCTTCTACGCCGACATCCATGCAGCGGTTCTGGCCGACGCCCGCGCCGGAGGCCCTCTTGTCGGCTCCAACTTCTGGGCCTGGAACGGCGAAGGCCGCACGCGCAACCCGGACTTCCGCTTCCACGACGGCGACAGCGCCTGGCTGGGCGATCCGCCGCACGAGCCCCAAGGCTGGTACGGCGTCTTCGACACGGATCTGTCGACGCGGACCCTGATACGCAAACAGGCCAGGGCCCTGTCCGAGCTCTAGGCTCGCGCCCTTCCGTCGGGTCGACGATCCGAGTCTGGGGACCGCCCGGCCTGAGCCGATCGGTCGGCGGGTCCGATGGCGCTGCTGGGCCCAGGCCGGGGCGAACTAGGCTCGCGCCTCGCGCCTCAGGTCCGGCGGCGTCGCTTCCTCGGTCAGGATGCGGATGGCCTCTTCCACCGTGACAATGGTCTGGGCCTGGCTGCCCAGGCGGCGGATGGCGACCTTGCCTTCCTCGGCCTCCTTGCGGCCGACGACGGCGATGGCCGGGACCTTGGCGACCGAGTGCTCGCGGATCTTGTAGTTGATCTTCTCGTTGCGCAGGTCGGTCTCGACGCGCAGGCCGGCCGCGCGGAACCTGGCCGCCACCTCCTCGGCGTAGCCGTCGGCGTCCGAGGTGATGGTCGCCACCACCGCCTGCGTCGGCGCCAGCCACAGCGGGAAGGCCCCGGCGTAGTTTTCGATCATGATGCCGATGAACCGCTCGAACGATCCCAGGATCGCCCGGTGCAGCATCACGGGGCGATGCTTCTGCCCGTCCTCGGCGATGTAGGTCGCGTCGAGGCGTTCCGGCAGCACATAGTCCAACTGGATCGTGCCGCAGGTCCATTCGCGGCCGATGGCGTCCTTGACGATGAAGTCCAGCTTGGGCGCATAGAAGGCGCCGTCGCCGGGCGTGACGACGGGCTCGGAGCCGGCGGCGCGGGCGGCCTCCAGCATCTGGGCCTCGGCCTTATCCCAGAACTCGTCCGTGCCGGCGCGCGTCTCGGGCCGGGTGCCCAGGCTGATGTAGGCCGTCTCCATGCCCAGGTCGGCGTGGACGCTGCGGCACAGCTTGATGAACTCGGCCGTCTCTTCGACGATCTGGTCCTCGCGGCAGAAGATGTGGGCGTCGTCCTGGGTGAAGCCGCGCACGCGCATCAGGCCGTGCAGCGACCCCGACGGCTCATAGCGGTGGCAGGCGCCGAACTCGGCCATGCGCAGCGGCAGTTCGCGATAGGACCGCTGGCCCTGGTCGAAGATCTGGACGTGGCCGGGGCAGTTCATCGGCTTGAGGGAAAGGGTCTCGCCCTCGACCGTCTCGCAGACGAACATGTTGGGGCGGTACTTCTCCCAGTGGCCCGAGGCCTCCCAGAACTTGCGGTCCAGCACCTGGGGCGTCTTGACCTCGACATAGCCGGCCCTGGCCAGGCGGCGGCGCATATAGTCCTCCAGCACGCGCCACAGCACCCAGCCCTTGGGGTGCCAGAAGACCATGCCGCGGCCCTCTTCCTGCATGTGGAAGAGTTCCATCTGGCGGCCCAGCTTGCGGTGGTCGCGCTTCTCGGCCTCCTCGATGCGCGTCAGATAGGCGTCCAGGTCCTCCTTGGTCGCCCAGGCGGTGCCATAGATGCGCTGCAGCTGGGCGCGGCTGGAATCGCCGCGCCAATAGGCGCCGGCCAGCTTGGTTAGCTTGAAGGCCTTGCCGACGAACCTGGTGGTCGGGAAGTGCGGCCCCCGGCACAGGTCGGCCCAGTCGCCCTGCTTGTAGACGGTGATCGTCTCGCTTTCGGGCAGGTCGCGGATCAGCTCGGCCTTGTAGCTCTCGCCCGCAGCCTCGAAATGGGCGATGGCCTCGTCGCGGTCCCAGACCTGGCGTTCCAGCCGGGCGCCGCGATCGACGATCTCGGCCATCTTTTTCTCGATCTTGGGGAAGTCGTCGGTCGAGAAGGGCTCGTCGCGGGCGAAGTCGTAATAGAAGCCGTCCTCGATGGCCGGGCCGATCGTGACCTGGGTGCCGGGAAACAGCTCCTGCACCGCCTCGGCCAGCACGTGGGCGGCGTCGTGGCGGATCGTCTCCAGCGCCTCGGGGTCGTCGCGCATCAGCAGGCGGAAGTCGCCGTCGCCGTCGATGACGCGGTCCAGGTCGCGCTGCTGACCGTTCCAGACCACCAGGGCCGCCTTCTTGGCCAGGGAGGGAGAGATGGCGGCCGCCACGTCGCGGCCCGTGGAGCCTTCCGGATACTGACGCACGGCGCCGTCGGGGAATTTCAGTTCGATCATGATTTCGTCTTTGCGGGCGGGGCCGGGACGGGATCGTATCCCGACCCGCCGAAGGGGTGGCATTTACAGAGGCGGCGCACGGTGAGCCATCCCCCCTGACCGGCCCGTGCCGGATCAGGGCGTCGCGCCCATAGTCCGAGCAGGTCGGCAGGAAACGGCACTGCTGGCCGATCAGGGGGGACAGCGTCAGCTTGTAGCCCCGATGGGCCGCGCGCACGCCGCGTTCGTAGAGAGACATTCGTCCCTTCGCCGGGGGCCGTTGAGGTTCGTCGCGCTTATCCCCAATCCGAACGCGGGGATCAACCGGAACGGGCCTCAGGCCGCGCCGGCGAGGCGAGTTCGCGCGGTCTGCGCCGCCTCGACGGCCTCCAGGGCGGCCTCCAGGGCGACCAGGGTCGAGGCGTGGCGGGCCGGGTAGTCGGCGACCTGTTTCAACACACGCAGATCCTCGAACCGGCCGGTCGGACCCTCTCCGCCCGATTTCAGCATGACGATCATCGCGTCGCGCGCCTGACGAAGCTCGTCGGCCGTGGCGCCCAGGACGTGCTGGCCCAGCACGCCCGCCGCCGCCTGGCCAAGGGCGCAGGCTTTCACGTCCTGGGCGAAGTCGGCGATGCGCCCGTCGTCGTCCAGCACCACGTCCGCCGTCGCACGCGATCCGCACAGCTTGGCGGTCCGCTCTCCGGTGCCCTGCGGCGCCGCCAACCGCCCCGTGTGCGGCAGGTTCGCCGCCAGCATCAGGATGCGCGCGCTGTAGAGATCGTCGATCATGGGCGGAAGATAGGGGGCGGGCGCCTGAGGGAAAGCCGTGCCGCACAGACCTTCCCCCGCTTGCGGGGGAAGTGTCAGCTCGTCGAGCGAAGCGAGACGGCTGACGATGGGGGAAGTTTACTCATCTTCAACAACACTTCCCTCTCCGACCCTGGTTCGGCTGCGCCGAACGACGGGCCACCTCTCCCGCAAGCAGGAGAGGGTCTCAGGAACCCAGCTCCAACGACCCGTCCGGCCGCACCTCCAGCCGTAGATCGCCATAGTCCGCCAGCGTCGGATGCGTCGTCTCCAGCGGGTGGGTCCAGGCGGCGGTGACGATCCGGACGTCGCAGCCGGCCGCCTCGCCCGCCGCGATTCCGGCCTCGGCGTCCTCGAACACCAGGCAGTCGGCGGCCGCGACGCCCAGGCGTTCGGCGGCCAGGCGATAGCCGGCCGGGTCCGGCTTGCCCCGCGCCACATCCTCGGCGGTGATCAGGACGGCGGGCGGCTCGACCCCGGCGGCCCGCATCCGCGCCGTGGCCAGCGGCACGGTGGCGGAGGTGACGACGGCCCAGCGATCGGGCGGCAGGCGGCGCACGAAGTCGATGGCGCCGGCGATGGGCGCGACCCCCTCCAGATCCTCGATCTCGCCGCGCTCGACCCAGGCGGCCTCGGCCTCCACGTCTATTCCCGGCAGGTTCTGGCGACGGATGGTGTCGGCGGCGCGCACGCCGTGGATGGTGGGCACGAAGGCGGCCGCGTCCAGGCCGTGGCGCGCCGCCCAGCGGGTCCAGACGCGCTCGGCCGCGACGGTGGAGGTGATCAGGGTGCCGTCCATGTCGAACAGGAAGGCGGCGTAGGAGGGGAGGGCATGGCCCTATCCAGCACGGGGCCGGCAAGGGGGCAACCGCAGCCGACGCCCGCGCGGGACGTCAGCCGCCCTGCAGCGAGCTCCAGGTGCGGGCGGTCTCGGCGGTGCGGGCGGGCGATGCGGCGCGCTCGCTCAGCCACTGAAGATTCTTCTCGGCCAGTTCGGGCGGCAGTTCGCGGCGCAGGATCTGTTCGGCCTCGCCCATCTTGCCCTGCAGGCCCAGGACCATGGCCAGGTTCTGACGCACCTTGGGCGAGGCGCCGGCCTGGGCGGCGGCCCGGCGCAGCAGGGTCTCGGCGCCGGCCGCGTCGCCCTGCGTCATGGCGGCCATGGCGGCGTTGGTCAGGACATCGGGATTGTCGGGCGACAGGGTCAGGGCCTGGTTCCACGCGGCGCGGGCGTCGTCGAAGCGGCGCACCTGCTCATAGGCCACGCCCAGCACCGACCAGGCGCGCCAGTCGCGCGGCGCCTGGTCGCGCGCCTTCTCCAGCGGCGCGATGCCGTAGAAGGCCTGGCCGCGCGCCACATGGGCCCGGCCCAGCTCCAACAGGGCGTCGAGATTGTCGGGCTGGACGGTCAGGGTCGCCTCGGCGGCGGTCGCCGCCTGGTCGTAACGGCCCAGTTCGCGCAGCGCCTGGGCCAGCTTGACCCCCGCCACCGGGTCGGTCGGATCGTTCTCCTGCTCTCTGGCCCAGAAGACCGAGCGCGACAGGGCGTCCATCCGGTCGTAGGTGGCGCGCACCTCGGCCGAGGCGCGCACCGGCGCCGGCTGTCGGGCCTGGGCCGGGGCCGGGGCTTGGGCCTGGGCGGCCCCGGCGGCCAGGAACATCAGGGCGGCGGTTGCGACGGCGGCGGTCATGCGCGACATGGTCAGGTCCAGACGGTCCTCGGTAGGCGCTCAAGGTCGCCGGTTCGCGTCAACACCCGGTTAACCGTCGCGAGGTCCGCCATGTCCGCCCTTCATCCCCAACTGGTCGCCGCCGACGCGGGCCAGGGCGCCGTCCCGATCCGCTTCGCCGCTTCCGCCGAGGCTCTGGACCCGGCCGCGCGCCGCTGGGGAGAGACGAACGGTTTCGCCGGCAAGCCGGGCCAGCTTCTGGTCGTGCCGGACGCGCAGGGCGGGGTGGCCCAGGTCGTGGTCGGGACCGGGGGGGCGTTCGATCCGATGGTCGCGCGCGGTCTGTCGGCCCGGCTGCCCGGCGGCCGCTACCGGCTGGAGGCCGAGCCCGAGGCGGCGCGCCGCGCGGCCCTGGCCTTCCTTCTGGGGACCTACGTGTTCGACCGCTACAAGGCCCGGACCGACAGGACGCCGGTGCGGCTGGTCGCGCCCGAAGGGCTGGACCTGGCCGAGACGTCGCGCATCGCCGCCGCCTGCGCCCTGGCGCGCGAGATGGTCGACACCCCCGCCGCCGACATGGGGCCGCTGCAGATCGAGACCATCGCCCGCGAGATCGCCGAGGAGTCGGGCGCGACGATCGCGGTGACGACGGGCGACGCCCTGCTGGAGGCGAACTATCCGGCCGTTCACGCCGTGGGCCGCGCGGCCGCCCCGCACCGGGCGCCGCGACTGATCGAGATCGGCTGGAACCTGGACCGGACCGACCGCCCTCTGGTCGCCCTGGTCGGCAAGGGCGTGGTGTTCGACACCGGCGGCCTGGACCTGAAGCCGGCGGCCGGAATGCGCAACATGAAGAAGGACATGGGCGGTTCGGCCCACGCCCTGGCGCTGGGGCGGCTGGTCATGCAGGCCGATCTGCCGGTGCGCCTGGTGGTGATCGTGGCGGCGGTCGAGAACGCCGTTTCGGGCGACGCCTTCCGGCCGGGCGACATTCTGGGCACGCGCAAGGGCCTGACCGTCGAGGTCGGCAACACCGACGCCGAGGGACGCCTGATCCTGGCCGACGCCCTGACGCGCGCGGGCGAGCACGCGCCGGACCTGACGCTGGATTTCGCGACCCTGACGGGGGCCGCGCGGATCGCCCTGGGGCCGGAGCTGCCGCCGCTCTACACCGATGACGACGCCCTGGCCGAGGGCCTGTCGCAGGCCGGGAAGGCGGTGGGCGATCCGCTGTGGCGGATGCCGCTGTGGCCCGGCTACCGGCCGGCGCTTGAGGCCGAGATCGCCGACCTGCGCAACGACCCGGCCGGCTGGGCCCAGGCCGGATCCGTCACCGCCGCCCTGTTCCTGCAGAAGTTCGCGCCCGAGACCGGCGCCTGGGCGCACATGGACATCTTCGCCTGGAATCCGCGCGCCCGCCCGGGCTATCCGGAAGGCGGCGAGGCCCAGGCGCTTCGGGCCTGCTACGCCCTGCTGAAGGCGCGCTACGCCGGTTGAGGCCAGGCGAAGGCCGGCGTCGGCTCGACATCGTCGCGGCCGGGCCGGGGCGGGCGCGCCTTTCGCGGGCGTCGGGCGCGGGCCGTCGCGGCGGTCCCGATCCGGCGGGCGGCGTTCAGAACGGGGCGGATCACGGCGGCGGCCTGCCGGGCGACGGCGCGCCAGGCCGAGGCCGCCCTCAGCCCGACGATCAGGACCATCAGGTCGAGCACGACGGCGACGTCGAACATCATCGCCCAGGCGGTCAGTTCGGGCGCCGCCATCGAGAACAGGCGCAGCCCCTCCGCCTCGAACGCCAGCACCGCCGCCAGGCCCAGCAGGCCGACCAGGGCGACAGCCCCGATGTGACGGCGCGACAATCCGGCCAGCATTCGCGCCGGCGCGTCCACCAGCCAGCGCCTCAGCGCCCGTCCCGCAGCGCCCTGATCGACGACGGTCAGGCCGACCACGATCAGCAGGATGGACAGCAGCACGGTCGGGCTCCTCGGCGCGATGACAGGCGACCTTCGACATGGGCGGCCAGGGCCGGGAAGCAAGCGCCGAAGAGTCGTCAAGAACGCGGTTCGGTTGATTTTCCACGGAAAAGCGACGCCTGTTAACGGCCCATTCGCCTTGGGTCCCTAGGACTAGGGTCTCAATCGACGCGAGCCCACGTTTGACCGACGTCCTCGACCTGATCCCGCCCGGCGCGCTTCTGGCGCGTCCCGACCTCGCCGAACAGGCGCTGGAAGGGCTGGTGCGCGCCCAGGCCTATCGCGCGGTCGAACCCATGCATTGCCGCGTCGCCGTCGCCGACCTGTGGTCCGACGACGACGCCCGGATCGACCAGCTGCTGTTCGGTGAGGCCTTCGACGTGCTGGACCGCCGCGACGGGCGCGCCTGGGGCCGCGCGCGCCGCGACGGGGTGATCGGCTGGGTGGTGCTGGACAGCCTGGCCGCCGGCGCCCCGCTGCCCACGCGCCGGGTCGCCTCGGTCGACGCCGCCCTGCCGCTGAACGCCCTGGTGGCCGTGGACGCCGCCGGCGTGGCCGACGACGCGCTGGAACCCATCGGCGCCTTCGAGACCGACCCCGCCGCCGTGGCCGAGCGCCTGCTGGGCCGGCCGCACGCCCTGGGCGCCCGCTCGTCGATCGAGACCGATTGCGCGGGCCTGGTTCAGCAGGCGCTGCTGGCCTGCGGACGGCCGGGGCCGCGCCGGTCGCACGACCAGGCGGACCTGGGCCAAGCCGTGCAGGCCGCGAACGCCCGTCGCGGCGACATCGTGGTCTGGCTGGCGCCGCCGGGCGGCGCGCACGACTGGACCGGCCATTCGGCCCTGATGGTGGACGCGGAGCGCGTGATCCATTCCACCGGCGCGCGGGGCGGCGTGGTGATCGAGCCGCTGGCCGAGGTCGAGGCGCGGCTTGTCGCCGAAGGCTTCGCCCCCGCCCGTTTCCGCCGGGTCTGATTTCCCAGACATGAAAAAGGGCGGCTCGACGGAGCCGCCCTTCTCAATTCTTCCAGCCTGGTCCTGGCCGGATCAGTGGTTCGGCGGCGCCGCGCTGGTCGCGGCGGGCGGGGCCGCCGGGGTTTCCTGCGTCGTGGCCGGCGCGCCGACGGCCGGCGTCTCGCCGGTCGCCTCGGTGGCGGGCGCGCCTTCGGCGGCCGGGGCCTCGGCGCCCTCGGCGGGGGCGGCGGCGCCCGGTTGGCGCGCGGGGTCCGGCGCCGGGATGGCGAAGCCGCCGGAGCCTTGCGTCCGCAGCCAGGCGATCAGGTTGATGCGCGTCTGGGTGTCGCGGATGCCCGCGAACGACATCTTGGTGCCTGGGACGTAGCGGGCGGGGGCGGTGATGAATTCGTTGATCTGGTCGTAGCCCCAGGTCGGCGCCTCGGCCTTGTGCTTGGTCATGGCGTCCGAATAGGCGAAGCCCGGGCGGTGCTCGACCGGGCCGCCCACGACGCCCCACAGATTCGGACCGATCTTGTCGGCGCCGCCCTGGTGCGCGTCATGGCAGGCCTGGCAGCGCGCGAAGGCGGCCTCGCCGGCGGCCAGGTCGGCGGCGGGCAGGACCGTGCCCCAATCCGGCGGCAACTCGGCGGCCTCGCCGGCGGCCTCTTCCGGCGCATCGACGAAATAGCCCATCTTTTCAGGGGGCTCGGAGTGATAGACCGCCCCCGACACCTGCTGGACGACCAGGATGACGAAAGCCGTCCCCAGACCCGCGCCGAAAATCTTATTCCCACTTCAGATCGCCGCTCATGCGCGTGGTCGCATCCCTCTCCGGAATCCGGGCCCCTGGCGTACACCCCCGGACATAATCTTGCGTGGGCGTCTCTGGCACGGTAGCGCGGCCTTCGCAACCGGCCCGCACCTCTATGCGACAGGGAAGTCGATGAATCCTCTGATAATGATACCCGCTCGCATGGCGGCGACCCGCCTGCCGAACAAGCCGCTGGCCGACATCGGCGGGCTGCCGATGATCGTGCGCGCCTACCGCCAGGCCGAGGCCTCGGGCCTGCCGGTCGCGGTGGCGGCCGGCGACCCCGAGATCGTCGAGGCGATCGAGGCGATCGAGGGCCGCGCCATCCTGACCGACCCGAGCCTGCCCAGCGGCTCGGACCGCATCCGCGCGGCCGTCGACGCCATCGATCCGGAAGGCGACTTCGACGCCGTCATCAACGTCCAGGGCGACATGCCCTTCGCCGATCCGGGTCTGGCGACGGCCTGCGCGGCCATCCTGCACGGAGAGCCGGACTGCGACATCGCCACCCTGGTCGCGCCCGAACTGGACGCCTCGGACCGTGGCAACCCTGACGTGGTCAAGGCGGTGCTGGCCCTGGCCGAGGGCGAACGCCAGGGCCGCGCCCTCTATTTCACCCGCTCGACCCTGTACGGCGACGCGCCGATCTGGCGCCACATCGGCGTCTATGGCTATCGCCGCGCGGCGCTGAACCGCTTCTGCGCCGCGCCGCCCTCGCCCCTGGAGCGCCGCGAGAAGCTGGAGCAGCTGCGCGCGCTGGAGATGGGGATGCAGATCTGGGCCCGCGTGATCGACGCGGCCCCGCTGTCGGTGGACAATCCCGCCGACCTGGAGGCGGCGCGGGCGATGGCGTGAAGAATTCTCCCTCCCCTTCATGGGGAGGGACGGCGAGGCAAAGCCGAGCCCGGGTGGGGAAGTGTGAAGCGCGCTTCGCCCGTTCGAGCCCCACCCGGCTTCGCCTTCGGCTCAGCCACCCTCCCCATGAAGGGGAGGGAGAGTCGTTCACCCCTCCGCCCAGGCCTGGATCAGGCTGTGGGCGATGGCGAAGGGGAGGGGGCGTGGATCGTCGGATGGGCGCCCGCCAGGACCGCGCGGGCCTCGGCGCGGGTCAGCCAGGCGACGGCCTCCAGCTCGGTCTGGTCGGGGCGGGCCTGGTCGTCCGACACCCGGGCGATCAGGCCGATCATCAGCTGGGACGGAAAGGGCCACGGCTGGCTGGAGTGGTAGCGGACGTCGACGACCGTCAGGCCGGCCTCTTCCTCCACCTCGCGGGCGCAGGCCTCCTCGATCGACTCGCCGGGTTCCAGGAAGCCGGCCAGGGCCGACATCCGTCCCTGGGGCCAGGCGGCCTGGCGGCCCAGCAGGCAGCGCGGCTCGTCGCCGCCCTCGAACACCGGCAGCATGATGACGACCGGATCGACGCGGGGGAAATGCTCGGTTGCGCAGGCCGGGCAGCGGCGCTTCCAGCCGCCGGCGGCGGTGTTCGTCATCGTGCCGCAGGCGGCGCAGAAGCCGTGGCGGCGACGCCAGTCGAACAGGCTCTTGGCCGCGCCCGCCATCGCCGCGTCGGCCGCGGGCAGCAGGGCGGCGGCGGCCCTCATCTCGTGAAAGGCGCCCAGGCCCCGCACCGGACCCTCGGCCGGGTCGAGGGAGCCCTCGAACTCCACCGCGAACACCGGGGCCTGCTTCCACAGGCCCAGGAACAGGTCGCGGTCTCGCACCATGTCGCGCGCGTGCTCCAGCGACACCCAGGCCAGGCGCGGTCCCTCGGGCGTCTCCTCGACCAGCGGCCGGCCTTCCCACAGGATCATGGCCTGCGCCTCGGGGTTCGCCTCCTGGGCTTCAAGCCATTCGGGATCGTTGCGAAGGTCCCCGGCGCGGTCCAGGGGATTGCCGGCGAAGGTGTTGCGGATGGCCATGGGCGACTTCTAGCGCTTGATTCCCAAGCCCGCACCCGCCATATCCCGTCTCGGAGATCGTGCGGGCGAAGGCTTCGCCAACCTGGTCAGGGCCGGAAGGCAGCAGCCACAACGAATTCCCCTTCGGGTCGTGCGGTCTCCACCCTTCCCCTCATCGTCATCGCGGCGGCTGCGCCGGAAACTCCAGCCGGGTGACGTCGTAGCCCAGGGCGCGGGCGCGTTCGGTCAGGGCGCGGACCTGCGCGTCGGTCGGGACCTCGCGGGTGTAGATGAACAGCCGATCGAAAGTCGGATCGGCCGAGATGAACCAGCTGTAGTCGTCGGCCCGGTCCAGGATCCAGTAGTCCCACGTCACCAAGCCGGCCAGATACCGGACGCGCAGCTTGGCGTTCACGCCCGGGTCCAGGATTTCGCCGCGGCCGCCGATGGCCTTTTCCCGACCCGACGGCGTGCCGACCTGGCAGGTGTCGCGCACGTCGATGCGGGTGTCGCTGACGGGGGTGTAGATCGAGGCGCCGGCCACGCAGCCGTCGGTCAGCCGGTCGGGCAGGCGGGCGACCTCGTGGCAGCGGCCAGACCACAGGCGCGATATCTCGACCGGCTTGGCCGGCTGCGGCGGCGCGCGGTATTCCGAAGGGGAGGGGGCGGTGACGCAACCGCACAGCATTGCGGCGGCCGTCGCGGCGACGAAAATCCTGGCGGTCATGCGGTCTGTTCCGATCCTGGGATGACGCCCTGATACGTCGCAATGCGCGAACTGGACCAAGGCCCCCTTGAGACGGCGGAAAGGTGCGCCATATTGCCGCCATACGGGGCGCCGCCTCCGCAATTCGGGAGGCGTGATGCCGGTCATCGAAATCGAAGGCCTGACCAAGACCTACAAGTCGGGCCTGCAGGCGCTCAAGCGCGTCGACCTGAGCATCGCCAAGGGCGAGATCTTCGCCCTCTTGGGGCCCAACGGGGCGGGCAAGACCACCCTGATCTCGATCGTCTGCGGCATCGTCACGCCCACCACCGGCACGGTAACGGCCGACGGCCACGACATCCAGAGCGATTTCCGGGCCGCGCGCACCAAGATCGGCCTGGTGCCCCAGGAACTGACCACCGACGCCTTCGAGACGGTGCTGGCCACCGTCACCTTCAGCCGGGGCCTGTTCGGCAAGGCGCCGAACCCGGCCTTCATAGAGGGGGTGCTGAAGGACCTGTCGCTGTGGGACAAGCGCGACGCCAAGATCATGACTCTGTCGGGC
This sequence comes from Brevundimonas albigilva, assembly GCF_023503965.1. Classification (GTDB taxonomy): domain Bacteria; phylum Pseudomonadota; class Alphaproteobacteria; order Caulobacterales; family Caulobacteraceae; genus Brevundimonas; species Brevundimonas albigilva. Next base: position 2,393,312 of record NZ_CP097298.1, read on the forward strand.
GGGATGAAGCGCCGGGTGATGATCGCCAAGGCCCTGAGCCACGAGCCGGACATCCTGTTCCTGAACGAACCGACGGCGGGCGTGGACGTGGAACTGCGCCGCGACATGTGGGCGATGGTGCGTAAGCTTCGCGAGCGCGGCGTCACCATCATCCTGACCACCCACTATATCGAGGAGGCCGAGGAGATGGCCGACCGGGTGGGCGTGATCCTGAAGGGCGAACTGATCCTGGTCGAGGAGAAGACCGCCCTGATGAAGAAGCTGGGCAAGAAGACCCTGACCCTGAACCTGGTCGAGCCGCTGGACGCCGTGCCGGCCGACCTGTCCGACTGGGACCTGACGCTGAAGAACGAGGGCGGGGAGCTGGAATACAGCTTCGACGCCAACGCCGAGGACACCGGCGTGCCCGCCCTGATCCGTCGCCTTGAGGCGCTGAACATCGGCTTCAAGGACCTGAACACCCGCCAGAGCTCGCTGGAAGACATCTTCGTCAGCCTGGTTCACCGCAACGGAGCCGCCGCATGACCTTCAACGGATACGGCGTGTGGGCCATCTATCGCTTCGAGATGGCGCGGGCGCTGCGCACCATCTGGCAGAGCATCGTCACCCCGGTCATCACCACGGCGCTCTATTTCGTGGTCTTCGGCGGCGCCATCGGCAGCCGGATGCAGGAGGTCGGCGGCGTGCCCTACGGCGCCTTCATCGTGCCGGGCCTGATCATGCTCAGCCTGTTCACCCAGTCGATCTTCAACGCCAGCTTCGGCATCTACTTCCCCAAGTTCACCGGGACGATCTACGAGATCCTGTCCGCGCCGGTGTCGTCGCTGGAGATCGTTCTGGCCTACGTCGGGGCGGCGGCGACCAAGTCGGCGGTGCTGGGCCTGATCATCCTGGGCACGGCGGCCTTCTTCGTGCCGCTGCAGATCCTGCATCCAATATGGATGATGACCTTCCTGATCCTGATCTCGGTGACGTTCAGCCTGTTCGGCTTCATCATCGGGGTGTGGGCCGACGGCTTCGAGCAGCTGCAGATGATCCCGATGCTGATCGTCACGCCCCTGACCTTCCTGGGCGGCGCCTTCTATTCGATCGACATGCTGCCCGAGGGGTGGCGCACGGTGACGCTGTTCAATCCGGTGGTCTATCTGATCTCGGGCTTCCGCTGGGCCTTCTATGGCCAGGGCGACGTGGCGATCGGGATCAGCGTGGCGGCGACCCTGGCCTTCTTCGCCGTCTGCCTGGCCATCGTCATGTGGATGTTCAAGACGGGCTATCGCCTGAAAAACTGACCGTCACGAAACCGGCCAGATCGCGAGCCATTTCCCCCTGATGTCCGACGACAAGACGACCCCGACCCCCGCGCCCGGCGCCGCCCCGGCGAATGCGCCGACCGACCGCGAGGCGCCCTTCGCCCGCAAGGCCATCACCTGGGGGCGCATGCCCCAGACGACCTTCCACGTCGGGCCTGTGCCGGTCGCGCCCGATCCCCTGGCGCGGATCAAGGTTCCGCCCCGTCCGCAAGGCCAAGGACAGGCTCAGGGGCAGGCTCAGGGCCAGGCCCACGCCCGGCCGTCTCCGCGTCCGGCCCCCTCGGCGCCCAGCATCCTTTCGGGCTCGCTGATCCCCCAGGCGCGTCCGCAGCCGACGCCTCGCCTTGCGGATGCGGAAAGATCGAACGCGGGTCCCGCCCCCGCAGGCCCCCCGGCGGCCTCTCAGGCCGCCGCGCCTCAGGCCGATCTCACCGTCCGCCCCTTGCCGGGCGCCGAGGCCGAACGTCCCGCGCCCCAGGCTCAGGCCCAGGCCCAGTCCCAGGCCGCGCCACAGGCTGCGGCCGCGCCTCGCCCGCTTCCGCGCCCCGCGCAAGCGGCGACCGAGGCGGCGCCGGCGTCGGTCGTCGCAGCCTCTCCCCGTCCGGTCCCGGCCCGGGCCGCGACGCGCAAGGCCTCGCGCCTGCCGCTCTACGTCGGCGCCGGGGTCGCGGCGGTCCTGATGATCGGCGGCGGCCTGTGGTTCGCGCTGCGGCCCGACGCCGCCGCGCCGGTCTCGCCCGCCCCCGCCGTCGCCCCGTCCGACGCCGCTCCATCCGACGCCGCCCCGGTCGCTCAGGATCCGATCCCGCCGGCCCAGAGTGCGCCGCTGGCGGCGGCCCCGGGTCCCGCCGGGACCTCGGCGCCGGTCCAGGCGGCCTCTCGACCGGTCGAGGAGGCCGCCCCCCGCCGCGCCTCGACCCCCGTCGCTTCCCCGAACCCGGGGTCGTCCGCGCCGGTCGACGCCGCGCCGACCCCGGCCCAGGCCCCGCCGCCCCAGATCGAGACGGCGCCGCTTGTCGTGGTGACGCCGCCGGCGCCCGCGCCGACCGTCGCCCGGCCGAGCCAGACCGATCCGAACGCCCCGGTCGTCACCCGCCCTCAACCGCTGGACTGAGACCGCCGGTCGCGGGAACCGACGACGCCGGACCGCGCTTCCCTGTCAGGCGGCGCCGCGTGGCGGCGCTTCTCCCCGAGGAAGAGGTTTCGAGATGACCGATCAATACGCCGACGGCGCCGCATCGCAGGCGCAGGGCAAGGCGCAAAAGGGTCTGGGCAAGCTGGTCGGCGACCAGAAGCTCCAGGTCGAAGGCGCTTACAACGACGCCAAGGGCAAGTCGCTGGAGCAGTTCGGCAAGGCCATGGACGCCGTCGACCGCCTGGTCGAAAAGGCGCCGGCCGACTATCGCCCCAAGGCGCGCGAGGTGGCCGCCGCCGCCCGCAAGAAGCCCCTGCTGACGACCCTGTCGGTCGCGGGCGTGGGCCTGCTGCTGGCCGGCCTGGCCTCGCGCGGAATGCGTCGCCGCTGATCCGCGCGACGGTCGTCCCGCCCCGGCGGGGCGGGCGCCACCGCCTAGGTTCGCGCCGTGAAGGCGGTCATCGCCGCCAGGGCGGCTTCCATCGTCGCCTCCACCGTCGTCATCCGCTCGGCCTGGTCGCCCAGGGCGGCGATCACCGGCGCGGGCTCCGGCGGGAAACCCAGCACGTCGCCCACGAAGTCGCCGAACTTTGACGGATGCGCGGTCGACAGCGCCACGACCGGCCCCTTGCTCCGGTCCTGGCGGCGGGCCGCGGCCAGGGCGACGGCCGTGTGCGGGCAGACCACCCGCCCCCATTCCGCGTGGGCGCGCGCGATCTCGGCCCGGGTCTCGGTCTCGTCGATGGAGACGGCCGAGACCGCCGCGCGAAGCGCCGCCAGCAGATCGGGCTCGAACGCCACGGCCCCGTCCCGGGCGAAGGTCTCGAACACCGACCGGGTGCGCGCGGCGTCGCGGCCGGCCGCCTCGAACACCAGCCCGTTCGAAGTTGGACGGGGCCTGGACGTCCATCGACACGCTGGCGCTCTCCACCGCCGGGCGGCGCGAATAGAGGCCGTCGTTGACGGCGCGGGCCAGGGCGTCGTTCTGGTTCACGGCGGCGACGAAGCCGTGGGCCGCCAGCCCCATCCGGGTCGCCGCCATGCCGGCGAAGGCGTCGCCGAAATTGCCCGTCGGCACCACGAAGGTCGCCGGCCCGCCCAGTTGCGCCGTGGCCGAGACATAATAGGCAATCTGGCCGGCCAGCCGCGCCCAGTTGATCGAATTGACCGACGACAACCGCCCGCGCTCGCGCAGGGCCTCCTGGGCCAGCAGACCCTTCACCAGGCGCTGGCAGTCGTCGAAGTCGCCGCGCACGGCCAGGTTCAGCACATTGTCGGCCTGGACCGTGGTCATCTGCCGGCGTTGGATAGGCGAGACGCGGCCCAGCGGATGCAGCACCACCAGGTCCACCGACCGGGCCCCGGCGAAGGCCCGCACCGCCGCCGCCCCCGTGTCGCCCGAGGTCGCCGTCAGGATCGTCAGCCGCTCGCCGGAGGCGGCCAGGGCCTCGTCCGTCAGCGCCGCGACCAGCTGCATGGCCAGGTCCTTGAACGCCGCCGTCGGCCCGTGAAACAGCTCCAGCACGAAAAGGCCGGGCTCCAGTTCCACCAGGGGCGTCACCGCTGGGTGGTCGAACCCGGCCGTCAGCCGGTCCAGCGCGCGATCCAGCGCGCCGGCGGGCAGGGCGTCCCCGATGAACGGGGACACGGCCTCCAGCGCCAGGGTCTTGTAGTCGGTGGTGCGCATCGCCTGCGGCGACAGGGCGGGCCAGGCGCACGGCATATACAGCCCGCCGTCGGGCGCGATGCCGCGCAGCAGGGCGTCGGAGAAGTCGGTCTCGGGGGCCTGGCCCCGGGTCGAGACATAGCGGGCGCTGGAGGTGCTCATGCGGGGTTCGTAGCCATGACGGCGCCGGCCGTCATCCCGTTTCTGGATGATTTTTTCATGATCCCCGCCCAAGGGCGCCGCCGGGCGCACGGATGTTGCGGCGTCGGGTTGCGACCTCGACGGCTCTGGCGATCCGATCGGGGACGGTCCATGTCAGAGACATGAGACGTCGTGACCTTCTGATCCGCCTGGGCCTGGTCGGAGCCGCCGCCGGCGGGGCCTGGTGGTTCCGCGACTATGTGCTGTGGCGCGAGCCGGAGATCGTCCTGCCCGGCGCGGGCGACACCGGCTGGCTGCCCTACGCCGAGCCGCGCGCCACGACCCCGACCGTGGCCGCGACGGTGAACGGGACGCCCGTCCGCGCCCTGATCGATTCGGGCGCGCAGTATTCGGTCATCGACCGGTCGCTGTTCCAGACGCTGGGCCTGACCGACGTGTTCCGCCTGCCGATGGTGGCCTATGGCGTCGGCGGCGACGCCCAGGTCGGGCGCGGCGTGACGCTGGACGTCGCTGTCGGCGGACTGAGGCTGGAGGGGCTGCGCGCGGCGATCCTGGGCCTGGGGCCGCTGGCGGGGCCGCAGGGCCTGGCCGCGCCGCTGATCCTGGGTCAGGACGTGCTGCGCCACCTGGTGCTGGATCTGGACGCGCCGGAGCGGCGGCTTCGGTTCTCGGCGCGCGACGGCTGGACCCCGCCGGCCGAGGTGCGGCCCATCGCCGTCACCCGCAACGGCCGCGCCCTGCAGGCCGCGATCACGGTGGAGGGGGCGGAGGTGCAGGCGGTGGTCGACACCGGCGCCTCGGCGGTCCTGGCCGTCACGCGCGAGACCGCCCGCGCCGTCGGCCTGCTGGACGGCCGCGACAGCCGCCCCGGCCAGAGCATCGTCCTGGGCGGCGTGGTCCGCGCCGACACGGTGGTGGCGCGGACCCTGACCATCGGCGACGATCTGCACCGCGACGCCGAGGTGGCGATCTACGACGACGTCGCCGTGCCCGGCTTTCCCAAGGCCCTGATCGGCATGGAGGCCTTCGCCGGACGCCGCCTGGCCCTGGACCTGGGCGGACCCCGCCTGTTCGCCTCGCGCGCCCTGGACATCACCGTGGGCGGGCCGGAAGGGCGCTGAGCGGCCCCCTCGCGCGAGATGATCAGGGCCGTGGCGATGCAGGCGCCGAACAGAAAACCCTCGGCCGCGCTCGTCGCCAGACGGCTGGCCAGGCCGAAGCCGTTCTCGCCTAGCCAGCCGCCGATCCGGTCTAGTCGCAGGGTGGAGGCGGGAAACTGCATCGCCAGCTCCGCCAGGCTGCCGCCCATCAGCCGGCCGCCGAGCGCGGTGATCAGCACGCCCGCGAGCGCCGTCAGGACGCCCGAGCCCGCGATCCGCAGCGTCCGCGACCGGCCGCGGCGCACGATCAGGAGGGTCGAAAGGCCGATGGCCGCGCCGAGCAGGGCGCCTTCGGGCGCGCCGGTGACGCCCTGGGGCGCACGGCCGAATAGCAGGTCGAAGGCGTCCAGCCCCACCAGCTCCACCACCGCGCCGATCAGCAAGCCGCCCGCCGCGCCGCCCAGCACCGTCAGCAAACCGCGATGACCGGGCAGCAGGGCTGCGGAGGCCACCCCGAAACAGACCGCGCTGCCGCCCAGGGCGCCGATCACCATCGTCAGCACGGCCATGACGATCAGCGCCGATACGCCGCCGCCTCCGGGCGCCGCGGTGACACCGTAGAATAACCCGCCGATAAGCCCCGCGAGCGCCCCTCCGATCAGGCCGGAGCGGCCGGTTCGCGTGACATCCTCGAGCGCCCAGCGCCGCAGCGGAGGCGGAACGCTGCCGGCCTCGGTCTCCCGAACGACCGGCGCGATGAAACGGTAGCCGTGCTTGGGTACGGTCTCGATGAAACGGGGACGCGCCGCGTCGTCGCCCAGCCGGCGGCGCAGGGTGGTGACGCACTGGGTCAGGGCTTCGTCGGTGACGGGCACGCCGCGCCAGACGTCCTCCAGAAAGCGATCCTTCGACACCAGCCGATCCTTCTCGCGCACCAGCAGGATCAGGGCGTCCAGATAGCGGGCGTTCAATTCCACAGGGGTTCCGTCCCGCGACAGGCGACGACCATCGGGGTCGAGCGTGAAATTCTCGAAGCGGAAGACCTCGCGCGACACTTTTCAGCGGTTCCTCAGGATTTGCTCATGCCGCTCAGCGGCGATCGGGCCATGCCGAAGCTCCCTCATGGATGGAGAGAAGGCAATGGAGAAGACCCTGAAACCCGGCGCGCTGCGCATGGCGGCGTGGGGCGGCGCGGCCCTGCTGTGGCTGGCGCCGCTCGTGGCGATGCAGTTCACGAATGAAGTGCGATGGAGCGTGTTCGACTTCGCCGTCTTCGGGGCCATGCTGGCGATCGCCGCGTCCCTGTTTGATCTGGCCACGCGGATGGGCGGCGATCTGGCGCGTCAGGCGGCCTTCGCCCTGACCATCGGCACGGGCTTTTTGATGACCTGGGCCAATCTGGCGGTGGGCTTGGTGGGCGGCGAGGACGATCCGGTCAACCTGATGTTCTGGACGCCGCTGGTCGTGGCCTTTATCGGCGGTGTCCTGGTTCAGTTCAGGCCGAAGCCGTTCAGCCTGGTGCTCGTCGTCACGGCGGCGGCGCAGATGGCGCCGGCGATTATTGCGGCGGTGATGGGCTGGGGCCTGGCGCTGGGACCGGCCGCCTTCTTCAGCCTGATGTGGCTGGGCGCGGCGGCGCTGTTCCGGATGGCCCCCGTCACGCCCCGCTGAAGGTGTCGCAGGCGGCGGGGTCGCCGGACTGGTAGCCGCGCTGCAGCCATTCGACCCGCTGGGCCGAGGAGCCGTGGGTGAAGCTTTCGGGCGAGACCCGGCGGCCGGCGCCGCTCTGCAGGGCGTCGTCGCCGATCGCCTGGGCGGTCTTCATGCCGGCCTCGAAGTCGCCGGGCTCCAGCGCCACCGCGCCGTTCGACGCGGCCGAGGCGTTGGCGGCCCAGACCCCGGCGTAGCAGTCGGCCTGCAGCTCCAGCGCCACCGAATACTGGTTGGCCTCGGCCTCGCCCCGCGCGCGCTGCTGGGCCTGGCGCACCTGGTCGGACGTGCCGGTCAGGGTCTGGACGTGGTGGCCGAACTCATGGGCGATGACATAGGCCTTGGCGAAGTCGGCGTCGGATCCGCCCAGCCGGTCCAGCTCCTGCCAGAAGCCCAGGTCCAGATAGACCGTCCGGTCCGTCGGGCAATAGAACGGGCCCATCGCCGCCTGGCCGTAGCCGCAGCCGGTCGGGGTGCCCTGTTCGTAGATGACGACCTTGGGCTGCTGATAGCCGCGCAGTTTCTGGGTCCAGACGTCGTTGATGTTGGTTCCGATCACATCGACGAAGCGGCCGGCCTGGTCCTCTGGCGTGCCGACCTGGCCCTGCTGCTCCTGCGAGCCGACGCCGCCCAGCGAACTGGCCAGCTGGGTGGTGGTCGACGGGTCGATGCCGAAAACCAGATAGCCGATGATGGCCAGGACGCCGACGCCGATCCCGCCTCCGGCGATGGCCCCGCCGCCCAGCCCGCGGCGATCCTCGATCCCGCCGCCGCCGGTTCTTCCGCCTTGCCACCGCATGTCCGCGCCTCCGTTTCACGCCAAGCTAGGCCGGAACGCGGAGGGAAGGGAAGGGATGCGTCAGTTCGGGCGATCCAGCCAGGCGTCGATCTGGCCCACGCCCTGGGCGGTGCGGGCGCGCCGTTCGGCGGCCCCTTCGCGCAGGGTCCGCTCCTGCTCGGCGGAATACAGCGGGCGCGCGGCGGCGGCCGGCGGGGCGGCGATCTGGCGCGCGGCCTCGATCCGCTGGCGTTCGATGCGGCTCTCCAGCGCCTGCTGGCGGGCCAGGGCCGCATTGGCCTGGGCCTGGTTGCGCAGCCGCTCGGTCTCGTAGCGATGCTGGTCCGCGATGGCCGCCGGCGCCCCGCCCGGATAGGCGGCGTAGGGCGGCTGGCTCTGACGCCAGGTCTGGGCCGCGGCCGGAGCGGCGGCGCAGACGATCAGGCCGGTCAGGATCAGGGCGGTCTTCATGAACCGCATATGGGCGCGACGCCCTTTTCCGCCAAGCGGGGCCGCAACCGCCGCCCGGCCCGCGGGTTCATCAGCCCTCACCCCCGAAACGATGGAGCAGATCCCATGGCCCAGTCCCTGTCCGGAAAGACCGTCGCCGTTCTGGCGACAGATGGCGTCGAACTTGTCGAACTCACCCAGCCGGTCAAGGCGCTCAAGGACGCCGGCGCCGTGGTGGAGATCGTCTCGCTGAAGGCCGGCGACTTCCAGGGCTTCAACCACCTGACCCCGGGCGACAAGGTCACGGCCGACAAGGCGGTGGCCGGGGTCGACGCCTCGGCCTATTCGGCGCTGATGCTGCCGGGCGGCGTGGCCAATCCCGACCAGCTGCGGGCGAACGAGGATGCGGTGAAGTTCGTGCGCGCCTTCTTCGACGCCGGCAAGCCGGTCGCCGCCATCTGTCATGCGCCCTGGCTGCTGATCGAGGCCGGCGTGGTCGAGGGGCGCACCTTGACGGGCTATCCCAGCATCCGCACCGACCTGCGCAACGCCGGCGCGACCGTGGTGGACGAGGAAGTGGTCGTCGACGACGGCCTGGTCACCAGCCGCAATCCCGACGACATCCCCGCCTTCAACGCCAAGATGGTCGAGGAATTCGCCGAGGGCCGTCATCGCGGCCAGGCCGAAAAGACCGACCAGGCCCGTCCCGCGACGCACTGACGTCATGATCGCCTGGAGCCCGACCTGAACGGGTCGGGCTCTAGGGCATGGCCCAGACGGAGGATCGCTTGATTTCCTGGTCCTCCAGCTCCCGCGTCGTGGGCACCCGGTATTCCGCCAGGAACTCCAGCCCCTGGCGCGGGAAATAGGTGCGGCCGGGGTCGCCGATCAGAACCCGCACGCCTCGGCCGCGCGCCTGGCCCAGCCAGGCCAGGACCGCCTCGGTCATCGGCTTTTCATAGCAGATGTCGCCGGCGCAGATGACGTCGACGTCGGGCGGCGGCGCCGAGAGCAGGTCGCGACCCGCGAACCGCAGCGAGACCCCGTTCGCGCCGGCGTTGACCGCGACGGCGGCCTCGCAGAAGGGATCGATGTCGGCGCACAGGCACGACGCCGCGCCCGCCTTCATCGCCGCCACCCCGACCAGACCCGAGCCGGCGGCGAAGTCCAGCACGCGCTTGCCCGCGACTTCTTGCGGATGATCCAGCAGCCAGCGCGCCAGCGCCTGGCCGCCGGCCCAGGCGAAGGCCCAGAACGGCGGCGGCAGACCGATCTCGCCCAGCTCCTCCTCCGTCAGCCTCCAGATGGGCGTGATCTCGTCCGCCAGCCACAGCGCGATTTCCGGCGCGTGAGGCACGGTCTGAAGGCGGGTGTTCTCGCGGATGAAGGCGGCGGGATCGGCGATGGCCATGCGCCCCTTTAGGGCCTCGCGCCCCTCCGGTGAAGCAGCGAGAATCGATGTGCGGATGACCTGACAAAAAGTCAGGTTGACATGACATCACGAGGATGTAAGGTAGGCCTTACAAAGAGGGAGCGGCCCGATGCGGATCGACAAAATTTGGGGAGGTGACGCAGATGCCCGATATGGGTTTGGCACCTTCGCCTCCATGACAGTTTATGGCCTGGCCATTGCCGGCGTCAGCGTCGGCGTGAATTACGGTTGGCTGAAAGGGTGGATGCTGTATGTCGCTGCGCTCGTGCCTGGGCTGGCGATCGCCGCCCAACTTGGCTTCACCCTGGATTTCTTTCGTCGAGCAGACGAATTCGTCCGCGCCGTAATGGCCAAACGCTTCATTGTCGCCGCCTGCCTGACCTTCGCCGTATGGTCGGTATGGGGCTTCTTGGAGACATTCGGCGGCGCCTATCATCTGCCTGGGTGGCTGGCGTATGCGACGATGTGGTTCTTCTTCGGGATCGCATCCGCCTTCATACGGTCAAGCCGATGAAGAACCGCCTCAAGCTGCTGCGGGTCGAGCGCGGCTGGACCCAGGAACAGCTGGGTCAGGCGCTGGGTGTCGCGCCAAGCGGTGATCGCCCTGGAGACCGAGCGGCACGACCCCTCGCTGGACCTGGCCTATCGCATCGCCGCCACCTTCGATCGGCCGGTCGAAGAGATATTCGAGAACCCGCACGCCTGAGCGCGGGCGGTCCCCTTTCAACCCAGGAGACATCCGATGTTCAACGCCTTCTTCAAGGCGCGCCCGCGCCTGCGCGCCGTCCTGTTCGGCCTGGCGATCTGCGCCCCGTCGCTGGCGGTCGGCGTCGGCGCCGCCCTGGCCCAGGACGCCGCTCCGGCCGCCGCCTTCGTCTCGGACCGATTGTCGGTCGAGGTCGAGGGTCAGGGCCCCGACGTGATCCTGATCCCCGGCTTCGGCTCTTCGCGCGAGGTGTGGCGGGCGACCGCCGATCGGCTGAAGGCGACCCACCGCGTCCATCGGGTCCAGCTGGCGGGCTTCGCCGGCGAGCCTTGGCGCCACGGCGACGGGCCGTTCGTCCAGCCCGTCGTCGACGACCTGGACCGCTATGTCCGTGAACGGGGCCTGTCGCGTCCCGCCGTGGTCGGCCATTCGATGGGCGCCCTGATCGGGCTGATCCTGGCGCAACAGCATCCCGACGCGGTCGGACGGCTGATGAGCGTGGACAGCCTGCCGTTCTTCTCCGCCCTGTTCGGCCCGCAGGTGACGGCCCAGAGCGCGGCGCCCTTCGCGGATCAGGCGGGGGCCGCCATCCTGGAGACGTCCGACGACGACTTCCGCGCCGCCCAGGCGGCGTCCGCCGCCGGCTTCAGCCGCGACCCGGCGACGCAGGCGCAGATCGTGGCGTGGAGCCTGGCGGGCGACCGCCGGGCGATGGCGACGGCCATCCGCGAGGTGATGACTACCGATGCGCGCCCGGGCCTTGCGGCCATGACCACGCCGGTGACGGCGCTCTACGCCGCGGACGCCGACGGCGGCGCGCCGGCCGCCCTGGCCGATGCGACATGGAGCCGGGAATACGCCGCCCTGCCGGGGGTGGAGTTGGTCCGCATCGACGGCAGCCGCCACTTCATCATGGCCGACCAGCCCCAGCGGTTCGCCGAGGCGCTGGACGCCTTCCTGGCCGACTAGCCGTTCCGGGGCGTCACGTCCCCGGCCTTGACGGGCGCGCCGCCGAACTGGTCGGCGTAGGCGGGGTTCAGCAGGGCGCGGAAGGCGTCCTGCGGCACCGTCACCCAGTAGTAGCCGTCCGAATAGGGGCCGATCTGATAGGCGCCGATCAGGAAGGTCACGCCGCCTGCCTGCCCGGGCGCTTGGCCCGGCGCCAGGACGAAGGGCGTGGCCACGGCCTTGGGGCAGGTCCACATCTTGCCGTCCTGGGTCGCGCGCTCGGACCCCGGCGAGCGGGCCTGCTTGGCCGCGTTGGCGGCGTCGCACAGGGCCTTGTCCAGCACCGACAGGTCGGCGCCGGGACGGAACAGGTCGGCGAAGCCCAGCCGCTTCTTCTGCGTCTTGTCCCACAGCACGGCCGAGAAGCTGGTGTTGGGGTGGGCGCCGCCGGTGTATTCGAAATCGGTGCGCGACAGGCTGAACAGCCGCGCCGTCTCGCCCCCCGGCGCATAGGCGATCGACTTCTCGTACGGGTTGGGGCCGCCGCCGGCCTCGGTCAGGTCGGCCTGGGCGCCTTCCTCGAACTGCTTCAGGTCGCGCACCGCCGCCGCATAGATGGGGGCGTGCAGGTCAGGCTGTCCCTTGACCGCCGCCGGCAGGGTCAGCTTGACGCTGGCGTACTGGGTCTTGTCGTCGAAGGCCATCGGCGCGCCGGCGGCCGCCGGGGTCGTGGCGGCGGCCGGCGCGGGCGGGGCGTCGGCCTTGTCCTCGCGTCGCTGGCAGGCGGCCAGGCTCGCCGCCACGGCTGCGGTCAGGATCAGGGTGCGGACGGGGAGGGTCATGCGAAACTCCTTCATGACAGGCCGACGAAACCGAGCGCGACGGCGCCGAGCAGGATCAGCCCGGCCTCGCGATTGGACTTGAACAGGCGCAGCGCCAGGGCCGGGTCGTCGCGGTCGATGCGCCGAACCTGCAGCGCCAGATGGACCGCATAGGCCAGGACGCCCAGGGCGAAGATCGGCCCCAGTCCCGCCGCCGCGCCGGCCAGGGCGGCGAAGACGACGGCCAGGCCGTAGAAGACCGCCACGCCCGGCCGGACCGCCGAGGCCAGCCGCCGCGCCGAGGACTTGACCCCCACCATGGCGTCGTCCTCGATGTCCTGCAGCGCGTATATGGTGTCGTAGCCCAGGGTCCAGAAGACGCCGCCGACCCACAGCAGGACGGCGGGGATATAGGCCTGCCAGGCCAGGGCGACGGCGTGATCGCTGTCCGAGGGCGGCGACCACAGGAAGGGACGGAACTCGCCGGCCATCTCGGGCGGCAGCAGGGCGGCGGCGGCCAGAGGCAGGGCGGCCGCGAACCCCATCAGGGCGCCCCAGTTGAAGGTCAGGCCCAGCCAGGCCTGGGGCCACCAGGTGATGCGCTTCATGAAGGGATAGGCCGCGACCAGGGCCAGGGAGGCGACGCCCAGCCCGATCGCCGCCGCCGGCAGGGTCAGCAGGATCATCAGGCTGACCAGGCTGCAGCCGATCACGAAGGCCCAGGCCTGTTTCACGCTGATGCGCCCCGACGGGATCGGGCGCTGGGCGGTGCGGGCGACCTTGGCGTCGAAATCGCGATCGACGATGTCGTTGAAGGCGCACCCCGCCGCCCGCATCAGGCACGCCCCGACGCCGAAGCCCACGAACAGCCACAGGTGATAAGGGCCCGGCGGCTGGCGGTACTGGGCCAGGGCCAGGGCGATCCCCTGCCACCCGGGCAGCAGCAGCAGCCAGACGCCGATCGGCCGGTCGAACCGCCCCAGCTTCAGCCACGGCTTCATCCCCTCGGGCGCGTGCCGGTCCACCCAGTTGGCGCCGGCGTCGGGAAGGGGGCGAAGGTCATGGCCGATGACTTAGCCGGAATGGCCGAGGGGGTGAAGGCGTGCCTGACCGCCCCCTCGCCGTTCGCCGCCCCCTCGCTCCCCGCGAAGGGGAGGGGAGGGGGCGCCGCGCCTCAGTCCTGATAGACGTCGCCCGAGCCGGCGATGTCGGTGGTCAGCTTGGACGGCCGGTCGGTCAGGGCCACGTCGCCCGAGCCCGAGATGCTGACCGCGGTCTCGCCGGTCGGGGCGATGCGGGCGTCGCCGGAGCCGGACAGGTCCACCTTCGCGGTTCCCGTGGCCAGGTCCTCCAGGTCGGCGTCGCCGGATCCGGAGATGTCCAGGTCCAGGGCGTCGGTGCGCCCGGAGGCCCGGACCTCGGCCGAGCCGGCGATGTCGATCGCCAGGGCGGGGCGGTCGTATCCGGCGATGGACAGGTCGCCGGAGCCGTTGACCTGGAACCGGTCCACGTCCGGCGCGGTGACGACCACCCGCAGCGCGTCGCTCTCGGAGCGTCCGTTCACGCCGTGACGGTTCCAGGTGACGATGGCTCTTTCCGCCCCGTCGGCCAGGAACAGCCGCCCGTTCTCCAGCCGCACGCGGTCGGCGACGCCCTTGGGGCCCGTGATCACGACGCTGGCCGCGTCGCCCTGCACATAGTCGACGTCTATGGCGGCATCGACGCGAAGCGTGCGTTCGCCGTCCCAGGCCAGGGTGCGGGTCACGACGGGACCCAGGTCGGCGGTTCCGCCGCGCACACGCTCGATGCGGACGCTTCCGCTGTCGTCGTGGCGGACCGTCCAGGCCCAGCCGTGGCGCTGGAGGTCCGAGCCGCCCAGGGCGACCGCGCCGCCCAGGGCCGCGACGCACAGCACCAGGGCGGCGCCGGCGATGATGAACAGGGTGCGGATCATGCCGAGGCTCCCGTGACGGATGGGGTGGTTTCAGGTTCCAGCGCCGGCTTCAGCAGCCGGTAGTGCAGGCGGGCGAACCAGACCAGGCCGTTGACCAGCCAGACGGTCACGATGGTCAGCAGGGCGCCGACGAAGATCGCCCCGGCCATCAGGCCCAGCCCCATCAGGATCGCCGCCAGCGGCCCGCCGGGGAAGCCGACGAACGGCCCCGCGACCATGATGCCGCCGCCGACGAAGAACAGGGCGATGGCGGCGATGAAAAAGCCGAACAGCGTCCCCACCACGCCCATCAGGAGGGGCAGCAGGATCAGGATGTCGATGGCCCCCAGACCCAGCACGGCGAACACAGCGGCCGCGGCGGCCGAGGGGTTCTTCTCCTGCGCCCAGCGCTGGATGCCGGCCTCGGCCTTCAGTTCGCGGGCCAGGCGGGCGGGGTCGCCCAGCGCGGCGGCCACCTCGGCCTCGGTGCGTCCGGCGGCCAGGCCGTCCTCGAAATGGGTTTCGTAGTCGGCGACGATGTCGTTGGCGGTCGTGGTCGGCAGGCCGACCAGGCCGTTCTTCAGACGGGCGATGAATTCCGCGCGCGTCATTGGGCTCCCTCCGGTTGATCTTGATGGGGTGGGGCGGCGTCCGGCGCGGCCACCACGGCGTCGACGGCGCGGGTGAAGGCGGTCCATTCGGCGCTCTGCGCGGCCAGGGCGGCGCGTCCCGCCTCGGTCAGGCGGTAGTATTTGCGCGACGGGCCGGACGAGGATTCGACCAGATAGGTCTCCACCAGGCCGTCTCCCTGCATCCGGCGCATCAGCGGGTAGATGGTCCCTTCGCCCATGTCGATCGCGTCCGACAGGCGGCTGGCGATCTCGTAGGCGTAGCTGTCCGCCCGGTTCAGCAGGGCCAGGACGCACAGTCCCAGCACCCCCTTCTTCAGCTGTATCTCGATGGTTTCAGGCACCTCGATCTCTCCTGTGATGGAGATTGGATACGGCAAGGTATCTGGCGACGCAAGGTAGCTGTGAAAACATGACAGCGATTTAATCGTGGCCGTCGAACGGCGGGTTTGCGGCCGGCGCGGGTGTTGTTGCTTGGCAAGCCGAAAACGATCCGATAGGGACGCCACAGCGCCGGGCGTGGGAATCGCGCCAGCGTGATTACTTGCGATTCATTCGCAAGTGTCTGCTGCATAACGGTTTTATGGGGACTTCTCTTATGGGGATGGGCACGGGAGCCCGAGGAACGCTCAAGGGCGCCGTCGCGACGGCCGTTCTTGGCGCCGGCCTGGCGATCTTTTCCGCCGCGCCGACCTGGGCGCAGGATCTGATGGGGCAGCCGACGCCGGGGGGCATCGGCCTGCAGCCGGCCGCCTCGCCGCTGAAGCACGACGCGCATTTCTTCCACGACGTGATCCTGCTGCCGATCATCACGCTGATCACCCTGCTGGTGCTGGGCCTGCTGGTGTGGATCGTCATCCGCTACAACAAGCGCAGCAATCCGACCCCCGCCCGGTGGAGCCACAACACCACCATCGAGATCATCTGGACGGTGGCGCCGGTGGTGATCCTGCTGTTCATCTCGCTGTTCTCGTTCCGGCTGCTGTTCGCCTATCACGACATGCCCGAGCCGGACGTGACGGTGAAGGTCACGGGCAACCAGTGGAACTGGGCCTATGAATATCCGGACCAGAGCGTCTCGGAATACATCTCCAACATGCTGCCGGAAGACGAGGCCAGGGCCCGCGGCGTCCCCTACCGCCTGGCCGCCGACGAGCCGATGGTCGTGCCGGTGGGCAAGACCGTGCGCCTGCTGATCACCGCCGCCGACGTCATCCACTCGGTCGGTCTGCCGGCCTTCGGCCTGAAGACCGACGCCATCCCCGGCAAGGTCAACGAGACCTGGTTCAAGGCCGAGCGCACCGGCGTCTTCTATGGCCAGTGCTCGGAACTGTGCGGCGTCGACCACGCCTTCATGCCGATCCAGATCAACGTCGTGACCCAGGCCGAGTTCGAGCGTTGGGTCGCCTCCAAGGGCGGCTCCATGACCCCGCCGGCCGTCGCGGCCGCGGGCGGCACCGCCGCCCAGGCCCAGGCCGGCACGACGGGCGCCCCGGTCGTGGGACAGGCCACCACCGGCCCCGAGGCCGGCGGAACCTCGATCCGACCGCCCAGACCGCCACGACCCCGACGGCTCCGGCCGCCGCCGCCCAACCCGCCCCGGCCGCCGCGCCGGCGGCTCAGTAATCGCGAGAGGCTGAGACGAGCATGGCCACCGCAGCCGCCGCCCACGACCACGACCACGGTCACAAGATGGGCTTCTTCACCCGCTGGTTCCTGTCCACCAACCACAAGGACATCGGCCTGCTGTACCTGGGCTTCGCGATCTTCGCGGGCCTGATCGGCGGCGCCCTGTCCGGCCTGATCCGCTGGGAGCTGGCCGAGCCCGGCATCCAGCTGTTCAAGGAAGGCACCATCATCCAGCAGCTGGGCCTCGTGGAGGCCTCCAAGCACGGCTACAACGTCACCGTCACCGCTCACGCCCTGATCATGGTGTTCTTCGTGGTCATGCCGGCGACGATGGGCGGCTTCGCCAACTATTTCGTGCCGATCATGATCGGGGCGCCGGACATGGCGTTCCCGCGCATGAACAACATCTCGTTCTGGCTGCTGTTCTTCGCCTTCGTGCTGCTGTGCCTGTCGCTGTTCGTGGACGGCGGACCGGGACGCGGCTTCGGCGGCGGCTGGACGGCCTATCCGCCCCTGTCGACGACCGGCCACACCGGCCCGGCCTTCGACTTGGCCATCTTCTCGCTGCACGTGGCGGGCGCCAGCTCGATCCTGGGCGCGATCAACTTCATCACCACCATCTTCAACATGCGCGCGCCGGGCATGACCCTGCACCGCATGCCGCTGTTCGCCTGGGGCGTGCTGATCACCGCCTTCCTGCTGCTGCTGTCGCTGCCGGTCCTGGCGGGCGCCATCACCATGCTGCTGACCGACCGCAACTTCGGCACCAGCTTCTTCAATCCGGCCGGCGGCGGCGACCCGGTGATGTACCAGCACCTGTTCTGGTTCTTCGGCCACCCCGAAGTGTACATCATGATCCTGCCGGGCTTCGGCATCGTCAGCCACATCGTCTCGACCTTCAGCCGCAAGCCGATCTTCGGCTATCTGGCGATGGCCTATGCGATGGTCGCCATCGGCTTCATCGGCTTCATCGTGTGGGCGCACCACATGTACACCGTGGGCATGAGCATCAACCTGCGCGCCTATTTCGTGGCCGCGACGATGATCATCGCGGTGCCGACGGGGGTGAAGATCTTCAGCTGGATCGCCACCATGTGGGGCGGCTCCATCACCTTCAAGACGCCGATGCTGTGGGCGATGGGCTTCATCTTCCTGTTCACCCTGGGCGGCGTCACCGGCGTGGTCCTGTCCAACGCCGGCATCGACTACAGCCTGCACGACACCTACTACGTGGTCGCCCACTTCCACTATGTGCTGTCGCTGGGCGCCATCTTCTCGATCTTCGCGGGCTTCTACTACTGGTTCGAGAAGATGTTCGGCGTGAAGTACAACGAGTTCCTGGGCCAGCTGCACTTCTGGATCATGTTCGTCGGCGTGAACGTGATCTTCTTCCCGCAGCACTTCCTGGGCCTGCAGGGGATGCCGCGCCGCTACATCGACTATCCCGAGGCCTACACCCTGTGGAACCACGTCTCCTCGATCGGCTACGCCATCACCGTGGTGGGCGTGGTGGTCTTCCTGGTCATGCTGGCCGAGGCCGCCATCCGTCGCCGCAAGGGCGTTCCGAACCCCTGGGGCGAAGGCGCCACCACCCTGGAGTGGACCCTGTCCTCGCCGCCGCCGCAGCACCAGTTCAACGAGCTGCCGGTGGTCAAGGCCGAAGAGCACTGAGCCTCGGTCCCTGCTGAAAAAGAAGGCCGCCTCTTCCGACGAAGGGGCGGCCTTCCGCTTTTGGGTATGCTAAGCCGCGCGCGACCATGACCGACGCCCAGACCCGCCCCGTCCTGTCCACCGCCCAGCCGGAAGACTATTTCCAGCTGCTGAAGCCGCGCGTCATGTCGCTGGTGGTGTTCACCGCCGCGACCGGCCTGGTGGTGGCGCCGGGCGCGGTCAACCCGCTGGTGGCGGCCATCGCCGTGCTGTGCATCGCCGTGGGCGCGGGCGCCGCCGGGGCGCTGAACATGGCGCTGGAGGGCGAGACCGACGCCCTGATGCGGCGCACGCGGGGCCGTCCCGTCGCGGCCGGCCGGGTGCGCAAGAACGAGGCCATGGCCTTCGGCGTGATCCTGAGCCTGTTCTCGGTCATGTTGCTGGGGATGAACGCCAACTGGCTGGCGGCCGGGCTGCTGGCCCTGACCATCGTCTATTACGCCGGCTTCTACACCCTGCTGCTGAAGCGCCGCACGCCCCAGAACATCGTCATCGGCGGCGCGGCGGGCGCCTTCCCCCGTGATCGGCTGGGCGGCGGCGACGGGCCAGGCGCCGTGGCAGG
Source organism: Brevundimonas albigilva (assembly GCF_023503965.1). Classification (GTDB taxonomy): domain Bacteria; phylum Pseudomonadota; class Alphaproteobacteria; order Caulobacterales; family Caulobacteraceae; genus Brevundimonas; species Brevundimonas albigilva. The sequence continues at coordinate 2,411,993 of NZ_CP097298.1, forward strand.
CGTGGCTGCTGTTCGCCATCATCTTCCTGTGGACGCCGCCGCACAGCTGGGCCCTGGCGCTCTATTCGGCCGGCGACTACGCCAAGGCCGGCATTCCGATGATGCCGGTGGTGCGCGGCGCCCGGTCCACCCGCCTGCAGATCCTGATCTGAGCCTGGTCTTCGTGCCCGTCGCCATCGCCCCGGCCGTGGTCGGCCTGGGCGGACCGGTCTATCTGGCGGTGTCGGTGCTGGGCGGCCTGGGCTTCCTGGGCCTGGCGCTGCGCCTTTATCGCTCGCGCGCGGGCGACGAGCCCGACAAGGTCGAGGCGGTGGGGCGCGAGGCCGCATTGTACGACGTGCGCGCCCAGGCCAAACCGGCGCGCGACCTGTTCGCCTTCTCCATCCTCTATCTGATGGCGCTGTTCGCGGCGCTGCTGGTCGAGGCCCTGTCCGGTATGGGAGCGTAAAGCCATGCGTCTGACGCCCGACGAACTGAACGCGCGCAAGCGCCGCAACCTGTTCATCGCCCTGGGCCTGGTCGCCTTCATCATCCTGGTCTTCCTGACCACGGTGCTGCGCCTGCAGCAGAACCAGGCCGACGCCCGCGCGGCGCTGGAGGGACCCGGCGTGATCGAGGCGGAGCCCGCGGCCCGATGAGGAAGGACCGCAAGAACGCCATCGCCATCGCCTGCGTCCTGGGCGTGATGGGCATGACCGGCGCGGCCTTCGCGGCCGTGCCGCTGTACCAGATGTTCTGCCAGGTGACGGGCTTCGACGGCACGGTGCGCAAGGCCGACAAGGCGCCCGACACCGTGCTGGACCGCACCGTCCTGGTGCGTTTCGACACCAATGTGCGCGGCGTGCCGATGAAGTTCGTCTCGGAGCAGACGACCCAGCGTGTGCGGATCGGCGAGACGGGCCTGGCCTATTTCGACGTGACCAACACCTCGGACCAGCCGATCCACGTGCGCGCCGGCTACAATGTCGTGCCGGAATACACCGGGCCGTATTTCCAGAAGCTGCAGTGCTTCTGCTTCACCGCCCAGACCCTGGCGGCGGGCGAGACGCGCCAGTTCCCGGTGCAGTATTTCATCGCCCCCGAACTGGCCACCGACCGCGAGGCGCGCGGCGCGCGCGAGATCACCCTCAGCTACACCTTCTACCCGGCCGACGATCCGGCCGCGCAAGGGTAGGGCCCGGCCTGGACGTCAGCCGTTGCTGTAGGCGACCTCGAACTTGCCGTCGCTCAGGCCGCCGATGGCCCAGACCATCGAATGGCCGCCGGCGAACCTGACGGTGTAGAACTCGACCCGGCCGTAGGTCCCGTCCTCCGCCCGGATGAAGGTCAGCGTCTCGACCGCCCCCAGGCGGCTCAGGCCCGCCGCCATCGCCTCGACCTGCTGCCGGCAGGCGGCCAGCAGGCCCGGCCCCATGACGTCCTCGGGACAGGTTCCGGCCGCCGTCGCGGTCAGCATCCGCGACAGGGCCGCCGAATAGTCCTGGGCGGGCTCCTCCGCCTGGGCGGCGCCGACCAGGCCCGCCGCGAGGGCTCCGGCGACAAACATGTAAAGACGCATGACGACCTCCCCTGGGTTGCGGCTCGACAGTGCCCCAGGCGGACGGTCCTGGCAAATGCCGGTCGCCTTCTCGTCGACGCGCCCCTACTGTCGTCGGCGGGGCAGGAGACGACGATGCGCGGTCTGGACTTCAGTTCATGGCACAGTCTGCTGGTCACGCTGATCGGCCTGGCGCTGGTCACCCTGATCGGCATGGGCATCCGGCTGGTGATGATGTTCACCATCCAGCAGCGCCGCGAGCGGATGAACCGCCAGATCAACGAACGGCTGCGCACCCTGATCGCCGCCTACAAGACCCTGGGCGGCTCGTTCACCGGAAACCTGGCGGTCGACCCCACCCATATGCGCGACCTCAGGCGGCGCCAGGCCGAGGCCCTTGAGGCGGGGGCGCAGCCGCTGGATCTGACGGGGCTGTCGGACCGGACGCGCCAGGTGCGAGACGCCGTCGAGGGCGCCCTGTCCGATATTCTTCTGCTGGGCACTGAGGAGCAGGTGCGGCTGGCCGAACGGGCCGCGCGCGAACTGGCGGCGGGCCGGCCCGTCCACGTCCACGATCTGGTGACGTCGCTGCGGAACTTCATCCGCAAGGCGCTGGACCTGGAGCCCATGCCCGCCGACCTGGCCCTGCCGCCCCAGGGCCCGGCGCGTCCGTCGGCCGGCGGCAAGGGCGGGCGCGACGCGGCGTCCGGCCGAGGCGGCGCCGGCGGAGGAGGAGGAGGAGGCGGCATGGGCGGAATGGGCATGGGAATGGGCGGCGGCGGCGCGGACGAGCCGCCGGCCGATCCGCCGACCCGGAACAGCTGATCCCGTCTCAGCCCGATCCCCGGCGCCGATAAAGGCCGAAAGGCGGCGGGGCTCTGGCGTCGTGGAAAAGGGGACGCTATAGCCGCTGTCATAACCGACTCTCGCCGACCAAAGAGACGCGATTCATGGCCGACGCCCACGCCGCTCCGCACCACGACTATCACCTGGTCAACCCCAGCCCGTGGCCGCTGGTGTCCTCGATGGCCGCCTGCATCATGTTCATCGGCGCCGTGGTCTGGATGAAGGGCCTGGTCTCGGCCGACGCCGGGCCGGTGGCGCCGCCTTCCTGGCCGAGGGCAGGAAGGGCCTGTTCTTCGCCGGCCTGGCGGGCGTGCTGGTGTCGATGTTCGGCTGGTGGTCGGACGTGATCAAGGAATCCAAGGCGGGCGACCATACGCCGGTCGTCTCGATCGGCCTGCGCTACGGCATGATCCTGTTCATCGCTTCGGAAGTGATGTTCTTCGCCGCCTTCTTCTGGATGTTCTTCGACATGGCCCTGTTCGCCGAATCGCGCGCCCTGACGCCCGAGATCGGCACCTGGGCCGACACCGCCAAGGCCTGGTCGACCTGGCCGCCCGCCGGCGTCGAGGTGCTGAGCCCGTGGCAACTGCCGCTCTTGAACACCGTGACCCTGCTTCTGTCGGGCTGCACCGTGACCTGGGCCCACCACGCGCTGCAGGTCGGCGACCGCAAGGGCGCCAAGATCGCCCTGATCATCACCGTGGTGCTGGGCGTGCTGTTCACCTGCGTCCAGGCGTACGAGTACCACCACATCATCCACGAGCACCTGTTCTTCAACGAGGAAGCGCTGAACTCGGGCCTGTACGGTTCGGTCTTCTTCCTGGCGACGGGCTTCCACGGCTTCCACGTCCTGGTCGGCACCATCTTCCTGACCGTCTGCCTGATCCGCCTGCTGCGCGGCGACTTCACGCCCGAGAAGCATTTCGGCTTCGAGGCGGCGGCCTGGTACTGGCACTTCGTGGACGTGGTGTGGCTGTTCCTGTTCGCCTTCGTCTACGTCGTCTTCGGTTGATCCAAGGCTCTCACGACACGGTTGGGGCGGCGCGGGGCGAGGGATCGTCCCGCGCCGTCGCCGTTTTGCGATCCTCCCCGCAACGCGGGGAGGGGGACCGCCCGAAGGGTGGTGGAGGGGGCGGACGTCGCACGGACGGTCGGCGCTTTTGATCCGTCCAGGACTTCAAAGAGCGGTGCGCGGGTCGCCCCCTCCACCACTTCGTGGTCCCCCTCCCCCGTTACGCTGCGCTTCTCGGGGAGGATCTATGAAGCGTTTCCCGTGGATGCTGACCGTCCTCACCACCGCCGCCATCGCCCTGCTGATCGGGCTGGGCGTGTGGCAGGTGCAGCGGCTGCGGTGGAAGGAAGGGCTCATCGCGAAGGCCGAGGCGGCCTCCACCCGCCCGCCCGAACCGCTGGACGCCGTGCTGGCCGGCGGCGACGTGGAGTTCCGCAAGGCCCTGATGGTCTGCCCCGGCTTGGCCACCGCCCCCTATGTCGAGCTTCAGAGCATCCATGACGGCCAGCCGGGGGTGCGGCTGATCTCGGCCTGCCGTCCGGCCGGACGCCAGGACGTGCTGCTGGTCGATCGCGGCTTCGTGGCGGACGGGCAGGGGGGGCGGCCGCGCGTCCTGGCCTCGACCCTGCCGCTGGTGCTGGTGGGCGAACTGCGCGTCACGCCGCCGCCGCCCGCCCTGGCGCCACCGCCCGCCAACAACCGCTTCTACGCGCGCGACGACGCGGCGATGGCGACGGCGCTGGGCGTGACCGGCCCGGTGCGGCCCGAGACGGTCTTCGCCCTGACCGCGATCAATCCCGAGGTTTCGGCCGTGGTCCCCTCGGCCCCGCCGGCGGCCTTCTCCAACAACCACTTCGGCTACGCCCTGACGTGGTTCGGACTGGCGATCGCGCTCGTCGGATTCTATGTGGCGATCCTTCGCCGCCGAACTGAGAAAGACCCCTCCTGACCGCCTCCCTGCATACCCTGTCCAACGGCGTCCGCGTCGTCTGCGATCCCATGCCGGGGCTGAAGACCCTGGCCGTCGTCGTGGCGGTCAAGGGCGGTGCGCGGTGGGAGCCGGAGGACCGCTCGGGCTGGTCGCACCTGCTGGAGCACCTGGTGTTCAAGGGCGCTGGCGACATGGCCGCGCGCGAGATCGTCGAGCGGATCGAGGCCGAGGGCGGCACCATCAACGCCGCCACCGGCTATGAACGGACCAGTTTCGAGGTGCGCGGCCTGGACGGCTCGCTGCCCCTTGCCATGCAGGTGCTGTCGGACCTGGTGTTCCGCCCCACGCTGGATCCCGCCGAGATCGAGCGCGAGAAGGATGTGGTGGCCCAGGAGATCGCCGAGGCCTTCGACACCCCCGACGACCATGTGTTCGAAATGGTCCAGACCCGCGCTTTCCGGGGCCAGCCGTTGGGCCGGCCGATCCTGGGCTCGGTCGCCAGCCTGAAGCCCGCCGACCGGGCGGCGGTCGAGGCGTGGCGCGCCCGGCTGTATTCGCCCGACCGCATGGTGGTGGCCGCGTCCGGCGCGGTGGACGAGGCCGAGCTGCTGGCCCTGGCCGAGCGCGGGTTCGGCGACGCCAAGGCCATGCCCGCCGATGCGCCCGAGACCGCGGCCTTCGTCGGCGGCCACGCCCGGCTGAACCGCAAGATCGAGCAGGCCAATCTGGTCTTCCAGCTGCCCGCGCTGGGCGCGACCGATCCGCAACTGCCGGCCCTGCGGCTGTTCGCCGAAATCCTGGGCGGCGGCATGGCCTCGCGCCTGTTCCAGAGCGCGCGCGAGGAGCGGGGCCTGGCCTACGCCATCGACGCCTATCAGGAGCCCTACGCCGACGCCGGCGTGCTGGGAATCTACGCCGGCGCGGCGGCGGACCGGGCCAAGGAGCTGGCCCAGGTCTCGGCGGCCGAGGTGCGCGCGCTGGCCGAGGCCGGGCCGACGACGGCCGAGCTGTCGCGGGCCAAGGCCGTGATGAAGGCCGGCCTGTGGATGTCGGACGAAAACCCGATGAGCCGCGCGGGACGCAATGCCGCCCAGACCCTGATCTTCGGACGCCCTTTGTCCGGCGAGGCCATGACCGAACAGCTGGAGGCCCAGACGGTCGAGGACGTGCGCGCGGTCGGCGCCCGACTGCTGGCCGGCGGCAAGGCGGCCAGCGCCGTGCTGGGGCCCAGGGCGGCCGGCGGCGCGGGCGAGGCCTTCGAGGCGGCCCTGTTCGGCTGACGGCCGGAACCGCTCCCGCCCGGCGACGGTTGTCGTGACGCGTCGAAACCCGGGAGAACCCTCATGTCCGTCCGCGTCGCCCTTATCGTCGGCAGCCTGCGCGAAGGCTCCTATTCCCGCGCCGTCGCCCTGGCGCTGAAGGACCTGGCCGCGCCGGGGCTTGAGCTGGTCCCGGTCGAGATCGGGGACCTGCCGCTCTACAATCCCGATCTGGAGACGGACCAGCCGCCCGCGCCCTGGCGACGGTTCCGGGCGGAGGTCTCGGCGACCGAGGCCGTGCTGTTCGTCACGCCGGAATACAACCGCTCCATCCCCGGCGCGCTGAAGAACGCCCTCGACGTCGGCTCGCGCCCCTATGGCCACAGCGTCTGGCAGGGCAAGCCCGCCGCCATCGTCAGCGTCTCGCCCGGCGTGATCGGGGCGTTCGGCGCCAACCACCATCTGCGCCAGCCGCTGGTTTTCCTGAACATGCCGGTGATGCAGCAGCCGGAGGCCTATGTCGGCAACGTCGAGGCCTTGCTGGACGACGAGGGCCGGCTGACGAACGAAGGCACTCGCGACTTCCTCAAGACCTTCGCCGACGCCTTCGCGGACTGGATCGACAAGACCAGGGGCTGATCGCGCAAAGTCAGCAGATCGGTCGTCCCGATCCCGGAACGTCCCCCTGGCCGCAGCGTTGCGGTTCGGGACCTGTTCAGGAGAGGGTGATCGCATGCGGATGTTCTTGAGCCTGGCGGCGGTGGCGGGATGCGGGCTGATCGCCACCGGCTGCGCCACGACGGACGGCTACGCCTCGCGATGCGAGCGCGACTATGCGCAGAACCGCCAGTATGCGACGGCCAGCGGCGCGGCCCTGGGCGCGTTGGCGGGCGCCGCGATCGCCGGCGACGGCGACCGGGAACAGGGCGCGGCCATCGGCGCCTTGGCGGGCGGCCTGCTGGGCAACCAGCTGTCGGAACGGGACGATCCTTGCGGCTACGGCTTTGGCGGCTACAACCGCGACGGTCGCTACGGCTACACGCGCGTGCCCCGCCGGGGCGACTATCGATACTACTGAGCCCTGCGGCGGGGCCGTTGCGCCGGCCCAATTGAAAACGGCGGCTCCGTCGTGAGCCGCCGTTTCCGTATCAGGCGTGAGCTGAACTCAGCCGACGGTCTGGAGCTGGCCAGCCGATTCCTTGCCCGAGCGCTTGTCGCGCTCCAGCTCGTAGGAAACCTTCTGGTTTTCGTCCAGGCCGCGCAGGCCGGCGGCTTCGACGGCCGTGATGTGGACGAAGACGTCCTTGCCGCCGTCGTCCGGCTGGATGAAGCCGTAGCCCTTGGTCGCGTTGAACCACTTAACAGTGCCGGTAGCCATGATGAGACCTCCGTTAGAAGTTGACCGAGGGAACGTCCCTGCGGCCTGTCGGGTCTGAATGGATCGGCCAGAACTCGGTGCGTTCGCAAAGAGAGGGGCGTTACGCAGAGAGATCGACGCGCCCATTGCGCAGGTCTTGGCGCGAAACGCAAGCGTTGCGGCGGAACGGCCAAGCCTCCGGGACGTTTACCCTGTCAGCGAGGAAGCCCACCATGAACCAGATTCACGTCGTCGAACGCGCCTATCAGCTGGCGCGCACGCCCAACTGCCAGAACACCGGGGACGTCGTTAAGGCGTTGTCGGCCGAAGGCTATTCGGGCGCCGAGATCTCGCACTTCCAGGGCGCCTCGATCCGCGCCGACCTGAACCGTCTGTGCAAGCTGCCGACCGAATAGGCGAACCGTCAGCGCTTGAAGGTGTCGCCGACGGCGCGGGCGTCCGGGCCGTCGGGACCGGCGCTCCGGGTCTCCTTGCGGCCCGTCTCGCGCACCGCCTTGTCGGAGGTCGCGGCCTCCGGCTTGCCGCCCGGCATGGCGCCGTTGTCCTTGCGGCCTTCGCTCTGCTTGTCGTCCATGGGGACCTCCTGAGTCCTTAGCGATCCGGGCGCGCGGCGGTTCCCTGGGATCGGTCGGTCAGGCCAGGCCGTCCAGCGTCGGCGCCTCCGCCGCGCTGCCGGGAAAGACCCTCTGGTCCAGCGCGGCCCGGTCCAGGCCCAGGTGGTCGCGCAGCACCCCCTTGAACACCGAGCGGACGTCCAGGGTGGGCGCCAGGTCGCGATCCTCGAACAGCCGGCTCGCGGCCAGGGTCGGCCAGTCGCCGATCGGTCCGCCAGGCTTCAGCGCGCCGCCGACCATCAGCAGCGAGGAGCCGGTGCCGTGGTCGGTGCCCTGGGTGCCGTTGGCGCGGGCGGTGCGGCCGAACTCGGTCGCGACCACGACGACGGTGCGGTCCCACTGGTTTCCCAGTCCGTCCTTCAATCCGGCGACCAGCTGATCCAGCCCGGTCAGCCGCGTCTGCAGCTGCGCCTTCTGGCCGGCGTGGGTGTCCCACCCGTCCAGGGAAACGGCCACCACGTCCGCCCCTTCGTCTCCGCTCATCAGCCGGGCGACCGCGCGACCCAGGCCCTGAACGTCGTTGCGGCGCACGGGGGCGCCCCCTCCATGTCCTGATCCTGGGCGACCAAGGCCTCGGTCGCCAGGCCGCGCGCCAGGTTCTGGCCCAGCATCGGATCCTCGACATAGAGATCCTGCAACAGGGAGGCGATGCGGTCCTCGCCGCGCACCTGGCCGCCGGGCGCCCAGGACGAGACCGGCGCCGCGCCTCGCAGGATCAGCGGCGTCTGCGCCCCGATCGACAGGCCGCGCAGGGTCGTCCCGCCCGCCGCCGCCATCGCCCGGTTCAGCCAGCCGTCGGTCTGTTGGCGCAGGCCTTCGCCGCCGTTCTCCAGCACGTCCTGGGCGTCGAAATGAGAGCGCACCCGCACCGGCAGGGCCACCGCCGGCGCGAACCGCACCTGTCCCTGGCCGTACAGGGCGTGCAGCCCCGACAGCGCCGGATGCAGGCCGAAGCCCTCGGCCAGGTCCAGCGCGCCGCTCGCCTCTCCCGGCGGCGGGACGGCCAGGCCGCCGCGCAGCGGAACATAGTCGGCGTCGGCGTAGGGGACCGTCACCGACAGGCCGTCCATCGCGCCGCGGGCGATGACCACCACCAGCTTGTTGCGCGGCCCGGCGGCCTGGGCGGCCACGCGGCCGGCGAAGGCCAGGCCGATCCCGGCGGAGGCGGCGGCCAGAAGCGTGCGTCGATTCAGGGGCGGGGCGGTCATCGGCGTTGGAACTCCGGCGACATCAGAAGAAGGGTCAGGGCCTCGGGTCGGCTCTCGGCGCGGGCCACGGCCAGGCGGGTGCGCTGGCCCAGCCGCTCGCCCAGTGCGGAAAGGGCGACGGCGCTCGGATCGTCCTGCATCGCCGCCTCGGCGGCGACCTTGGCCCAGTTCAGCCGCTTGACCAGGGCGTCCGGCCCGGCCCAGTCGGCGGCCGTGTCGGGCCAGCCTTCGGGAGAGGGCGGGGCGAACATCGGCTGGCCCATGCCGGCCAGCGCCTGGCGCAGCGGCGGCAGGCGGCGCGGCCGCGTTCCCAGGGCGCGATGCGCGGAGACGACGAACTCGTAGGGCGTCTTGATCTTGGCCGGCCGGGGGTCCCAGGTCTCGGGCGCCGCGATCAGGGCGCGCGCCACCTCGGCCAGGTCGCCGCCCGAGCGCGCCCAGGCCGCCTCCAGCGCCGTGACCAGGGCCGCGGGCGGATCGTCCGCGACGAAATGGGCGGCCAGCCGCCGCGACAGCCGCCGCCCCGTCGCCGGGTGGCGGGCCAGGTCGCGCAGGATCGCCTCGCCCTGGCTGCGCCCGTCCTGGCCGCGTCCGCTGGCCGGATAGGTCTTGCCCATCACGGTCCGCGCGCCCGGCTGGTGCAGATTGGCGCGAAAGACGAAGCCGTCGCCTTCGGCCGTCGCCGCGCGCTCGCCTCCGCGCCCGGCCCGTGCGTCACGGGCGGTCGGCACGGACCAGCCGGTCAGGGCGCGCGCCAGTTCGGTGACGTCGGCCTGGCCGTAGCCGCCGTCGGCGCCCACGGTGTGCAGCTCCATCATTTCGCGGGCCAGGTTCTCGTTCAGTCCCGCCGCGGCGCGCCCCCGCCGCGCTGTCCGGTCCGGCCGAGCGGGCCTGATCGAGGTAGAGCAGCATGGCGGGGTGCTGTTCGGCGGCCAGGACCAGGTCTTCGAAACGGCCGAAGACGCGGGGGCGTATGGCCTCGGCCTCGTACTGGCCCAGGAAGACGCCGGCGGCGAACTTGGTCGACGACACGCTCAGCGCGTTCGCCCAGAACAGGGCCCAGCGCTCGGCGAAGCCTTGGTCGGTCGTGGCCGCCAGGTCGGCTCGGGCCAGGAAGGCGCGGCCCGTATCGTCGGCCAGGGCGCGGCGCCCCGCCTGCCGGGCCTCGCGCCGGGCCTCGGCGTCCGCCGTCGCGGCGTTTCGCCGGGCGCCCCCGTCGGACTGATAGGCGACGTATTGCGTCATGCGCTGAGCGGTGTCGGGGCGTTCGCCCGCCGGAAGGGGCGCGCCTTCAGGCCGGATCTGCGCGCGCAGCCAACCGCGCGGATCGCCGGCGACCCGGTCGATCTCGCCCGGTCGCGCGCCCATTCCCAGCCGGGTCAGGGCGATGGCCGCGTCGATCGAGGATGAAGCCATGGGACGTCTCCGTTCCCCCGTCCCTCCTGTAACGCGCGACCTCGCCGGTTCCGTCGCTCAGTGGGCGCCGGCCGTCTCGGGCAGGTGCTGCTTCTCGAACCGGCCGACCCGATCCACCAGGGTGCGCGCCGCCGCGTTCATCCCCGTGACCACGACCTCGGCGCCCTGTCGGCGGTAGCGGAAGACGACCTTGTCCACCGCCGCCACCCCGGTCAGGTCCCACAGGTGGGCCTCGGCCATGTCGATCTCGACCCGCTTCGGATGGCCGTGGTGCTCGAAGCTGGCGGCGAACAGGTCGGCCGAGGCGAAGAACAGCTGGCCTGTCACGCGATAGCGCAGCACGCCGGGCTCGGGCGTCTGGATCTCGGTCACGCTCAGCGTCTTGCCCAGCTTGCGCATGAAGAAGACCGCCGACAGCAGAACGCCCAGGACGACGCCCTTGGACAGGTCGTGGGTGGCCACCACCGTCACGGTCGTGGCGATCATGACGATCGAGGACTGAAGCGGCGTCGAGCGCAGCTTCAGCACCGATCCCCAGTCGAAGGTGCCGATCGACACCATGATCATGACCGCCACCAGGGCCGCCATCGGGATCCGCGCCACCCAGTCCTGCAGCGCCAGCATCAGGAACAGCAGCAGCAGGCCGGCCCACAGGGTGGACAGCCGGCCCCGGGCGCCCGAGGTCACATTGATCATCGACTGGCCGATCATGGCGCAGCCGGCCATGCCGCCGAACAGGGGCGACAGGATGTTGGCGATCCCCTGGCCGCGCGTCTCGCGATCCTTGTCGGAAGGCGTGTCGGTGATGTCGTCGATCAGATTGGCGGTCAGCAGGCTTTCCAGCAGGCCGACGAAGGCCAGGGTGGCCGAGATCGGGGCGATGATGACGAACGTCTCCCACGTCAGCGGCACGGCGGGCAGGTGAAAGGCGGGCAGGGCGGCGGGCATTTGGCCCATGTCGCCCACGGTGCGCACGTCCAGCCCCGTCATCATCACGAAGGCGCTTACCAGGACGATGGCGACCAGGGGCGACGGCACGGCCCTGGTCAGGCGCGGCAGGCCGTAGATGACCGCCAGGGCCGCGGCCACCAGGGCGAAGGTCTGCCAGTTGGCGCCGATCAGCTCCGGCGTCTGGGCCAGGAAGATCAGGATCGCCAGCGAGTTGACGAAGCCGGTCATGACGCTGCGGCTGACGAACTTGACGTAGCGGCCCAGTCTCAGCAGGCCGACGCCGATCTGGATCACCCCGCACAGGATCGAGGCGGCGAACAGATATTCCAGCCCGTGGTCGCGCACCAGCGTGACCATCAGCAGGGCCATGGCCCCGGTGGCGGCCGAGATCATGGCCGGGCGGCCGCCGACGAAGGCGATGGTCACGGCGATGACCACGCTGGCGTAGAGCCCGACCGCCGGATCGACCCCGGCGATGATGGAGAAGGCGATGGCTTCGGGGATCAGGGCCAGGGCCACGACGGTCCCCGCCAGCAGGTCGCGGCGAGGATTGGCGAGCCATTGCTGGCGCGCGGAGGCGATGATGGACATTCGGTTTTCATCTGGATGAGCCGCGCCCGACCTCTCGGGTTCGGCGGCTCGGTTTCCCGGCGGATCGGCGGCCGGGATAGCCACCCGTCGCCTGCGTGCAGGGGCGGGTCCAAGGTGAGGCCGCCCTGATGCTCTGTCGCGGCGCGAAAATCAAGTTCGCGTGCCGCCCGTCGCCAATCGCCGGTTCGCGCGTTAGGGTCCGCGTCATGGCCCTCTTGGACTGGATGATCGACGCGACCGGACCGATGGTCCGCGGCGACGGGGTGCGCCTGCGGCCGCCGCGCGCGTCCGACTATTCCGCCTGGTCGCGGCTGCGCGAGGGATCGCGCGACTATCTCCAGCCGTGGGAGCCGGCCTGGCCCGAGGACGACCTGACCAAGGCCGCCTTCAAGCGCCGCCTTTCGATCTATGCGCGCGAGATGGAGCTGGGCAACGCCTGGCCCTTCTTCGTCTTCAGCGAGGACGGCGAGACCCTGTTCGGCGCCGTCACCCTGTCCAACGTCCGGCGCGGCGTGGCCGAGACCGGGACCATCGGCTACTGGATCGGCCGTCCCCATGCCGGCAGGGGCGTCGCCACCGCGGCGGTGCGGACCCTGGTGCGCTACGCCTTCGACCGGCTGGAGCTGCACCGGCTGGAGGCCGCCTGCCTGCCGACCAACGCCGGCTCGCGCCGTGTGCTGGAGAAATCCGGCTTCCGCCAGGAAGGATACGCCCGCGCTTATTTGAAAATTAACGGGGAGTGGGCAGACCATCTGCTGTTCGGTCTTGTCGAGGACGAGGTCGATCGCGGCGGCCGAACGTCGTCCTGAAGGGGGCCTGAACGCCTTGAACACGCGACCCAGATCGCTGGCCTGGGACGCCACGACCGCCATCGAGGCGCTCGCGGCGGCCGACACCGCGCTGTGGGTGTGGACCCCGTCGGAGGATCAGATCCGCTTCACCGGCGCAACCCGGCCGCTGGGCCTGGGGCCGCTGGCGCCGGAATGTTCGGGCGCGGGCTTCGTCGCCTCGGCCATGCCCCAGGACCGGGCCCTGGCCGAGAAGATGCTGAAGCCCCAGGACGAGGGAACCGAGGTCGCCGTGCGCCTGCGGATGCGCGGGGCCGAGACCTGCCTGTGGCGCGGCGTCTGGCTGGAGGATGGGCTGCGCGCCGCCGGGGTGGTGGCGCTGGAGGCCAAGTTCGCCGGCGGCGACCGGGACAATCTGACCGGCCTTCTGGACCGCCGCGGCTTTTTGGCCCGGGTCGGCGAGGTGCTGATCCAGCCCGGCGAATACGAACTGGTGGTCGGCGACGTGGACCGGCTTCGGCGCCTGAACGAGGCGCTGGGCCACGAGCGCACCGACCTGGTGCTGTCGGCCCTGGGCTCGCGCCTGGCCGCCGCCTTCGCCAAGGAGGCCAGCCCCGCCCGCATCGGCGAGGACGAGTTCGCCATCATCGTTCCCAAGACCGGCGCCCACGTCAGCTACCGTGTGCGCGAGGCGCTGGAGCAGCCGCTGCGCGTGGCCGGTTTCGACATCTATCCCACCGTCTCCATCGGCGCGGTGGTGGTCGAGGGCGGCCCCGACGCGCCCGACCCGGCCGAGATCCTGCGCCGCGTCGAACTGGCGGTGGAATCGGCCAAGGGCGCCGGGCGCGGCGGCTCGGCCGCCTACGGCCGCGCGCTTGAGAGCGACAGCCTCAGCCGCCTGGCGCTGGAGGCGGACCTGCGCAACGCCTTCGTGCGCGGCGAGATCACCCCCTTCTTCCAGCCGATCGTGAATCTGAAGACCGGCGCGGTGGCGGGCTTCGAGGCCCTGGCCCGCTGGCGCCACCCCCGGCGCGGCCTGGTGCCGCCGGACGAGTTCCTGGGCCTGACCAACGACCTGGGCATGATGAACGACCTGGGCCTGTTGATGATGACCCAGTCGGCGCGCCAGCTGGCCGAATGGCTGGACCGCCACCCCCTGGCCGGCAAGCTGTTCTGCAGCGTCAACCTGTCGGTCGGCGAGATCGAGCGCCGCCATCTGGTCGAGGACGTCGAGCGGATCATCAAGGACAGCAACCTGCCGCGCGGCGCCCTGAAGCTGGAAGTGACCGAGGGCGACATCATGCGCGACACAACGCGCGCCGCCGAGGTGCTGCAGCAGCTGAAGGCGGTCGGCGCCTCGCTGGCGCTGGACGACTTCGGCACCGGCTTCTCGTCGCTGTCCTACCTGGCCAAGCTGCCGTTCGACACGCTGAAGATCGACCGCTACTTCGTGCTGACGATGAACAAGGACGAGGGCTCGGCCAAGATCGTCAAGTCGGTGGTCAACCTGGGCCGCGACCTGGCCCTGGAAGTGGTGGCCGAAGGGGTGGAGAACGCCGAACTGGCCCGCCTGCTTCTGGACGCCCAGTGCCACTACGGCCAGGGCTTCGGCTACGCCCAGGCTCTGCCGGCCCAGGAGGCCGAGGTCTATCTGGCCGAAAGCCTGGCCGACGGCACGGCGCCGCTGAAGCAGCGTTCGGCCTGAGCGTCGCGTGTTGTTTCCTCGTCATCCTCGGGCTTGACCCGAGGAGACGGAGAGGGGTGGCTCAGGCCGCGCGCTTGATGGCGTTGTGGTCGTCCAGCAGCACGACGTTCGGCTCCCACTGGCGCGCTTCTTCCTGCTCCAGCTGGCCGTAGGTGACCACGATCACCTTGTCGTTCTTCTGCACCAGGCGCGCGGCGGCGCCGTTGACGCCGATGACCTTCGACCCGCGCGGGGCCTCGATGGCGTAGGTGGTGAAGCGCGCGCCGTTGGTGATGTTCAGCACGTCGACCTGCTCGTTGGGAAAGATGCCGGCCGCGTCCAGCAGGTCGCGGTCGATGGCGATCGAGCCCTCGTAGTCGAGGTCGGCCTGCGTCACCGTCGCGCGGTGCAGCTTGGACTTCATCATGGTGACCAGCACGGCGGGTCTCCCGAACGGATGCGCGGGGCGACAGGCCCTCGCTCTGAGGCGGCTCATATAGGGATTTCGCGCGGGCCTATCAATCGTCCCTGCTGCGCCGCAGCGGGGCCGTGCTGCGGCGCGGCGCGGCGCGGCCGGCCGACCATTGCCGGACGTTCATTTGACGGCGACGCGCCCCTCTCTATGCTGGCGCGCGGCCAACGGCGGCCGTCTGCGGGATCCCCTCCTTTGAAACAGTTCTTCCTGACCGTCCTGGGCGTCTTCACCGGGCTGGTGCTGTTCCTCGTCGTCGTGCCGGTGGTGCTGCTGACCTTCGCCATCGCAGCCGGTTCGTCCAAGCCCGCGACGCCGGCCGCCACCGTGCTGGAGCTGGACCTGCGCGAGGGCATCAGCGACCAGCCCTCGACCGACCCGTTCGCCGTCTTCGCCGGGGGCGGCCTGTCCACCCTCCAGGTCGTCGACGCCCTGATCCAGGCCCAGGACGACCGCAGCGTGAAGGGCCTTCTGATCCGCCTGCCCGAGGCCGGCATCACCCCCG
Source organism: Brevundimonas albigilva (assembly GCF_023503965.1). Classification (GTDB taxonomy): domain Bacteria; phylum Pseudomonadota; class Alphaproteobacteria; order Caulobacterales; family Caulobacteraceae; genus Brevundimonas; species Brevundimonas albigilva. The sequence continues at coordinate 2,427,185 of NZ_CP097298.1, forward strand.
CCGCCGCCGACGAACTGCGCCAGGCCATCGTGCGCTTCAAGGCGTCGGGCAAGCCGGTGATCGCCCACAGCCAGGGCTTCATGCCAGCCGGGACCGCGATCTCGTCCTACATGATCGGGGCGGCGGCGTCCGAACTGTGGATGCAGAACACCGCCGGCTTCCAGGCCACGGGCCTGGCGACCGACAACCTGTTCCTGGGCCGGGCCTTCGAGAAATACGGCGTGCGCGCCGACTTCGAGCAGCGCTACGAGTACAAGAACGCCGTCAACGAATACACCCAGAGCGACTACACCCCCGCCCACCGCGAGGCGCAGACCGCCTGGATGACCGCCCTCTACGACAGCGCCCTGGCCCATGTGGCGCGCGATCGCAAATCGACGCCCGAGGCGGTCAAGGCGCTGGTCGAGGCCGGCCCCTATTCGGCCGAGCAGGCCCGCGCCAACGGCCTGGTGGACAAGATCGGCCAGGTCGAGGAGGCCGAGGCCGCGATCAAGACGCGCGCCGGCCGCGGGGCCGAGATCGTCGAACTGGCCAAGTACGCCTCCGACAAGGGCGCGCGCGCGGGCTCGGGCCGCAACGCCATCGCCATCGTCGGCGGCGAGGGAGCGATCGTCACCGGGCGCGGCGGCTCGGCCAGCCCCTTCGGCGGCGGCGCCATGATCCATTCCGACGACACGGCCGAGGCCATTTACGACGCCATTCAGGACAAGGACGTGAAGGCCATCGTCTTCCGCGTCTCCTCGCCCGGCGGTTCGCCCGAGGCGTCCGAGCAGATCCTGGCGGCCGTGCGCGCGGCGCGGGCGGCCGGAAAGCCGGTCGTGGTGTCGATGGGCGACTACGCCGCCTCGGGCGGCTACTGGATCAGCTCCCAGGCCGACTGGATCGTGGCCCAGCCCTCGACCATCACCGGCTCCATCGGCGTGTTCGGCGGCAAGTTCGTGGTGGCCGAGGCGCTGGGTCGCTTCGGCGTGGACATGCGCGGCCTGTCGGTCGGCGGCCAGTACGCCGACGCCTTCTCGCCGACCCAGCCCTTCACGCCCGAACAGCGGGCCGACTTCTCGGCCTCGATGGACCGCATCTACGACGACTTCATCACCCGGGTGTCGACCGGCCGCAAGCTGCCCGCCGACCGGGTGCGCGAGATCGCGCGCGGCCGCGTCTGGACCGGCGCCCAGGCCCTGCCGCTGGGCCTCATCGACCAGTTGGGCGGCCTGACCGAGGCCGTCGTCAAGGCCAAGGAACTGGCCAGGTTGCCGGCCGACCAGCCGGTGCGCTTCAAGCACTTCCCCAAGGTCCGCTCGCCCTGGGAGGCCTTGTCGGAGGCCTTCGGCGTCCAGACCGAGGCCGCCCGCGCCCTGGTCACCATCGGCGGCGTCATGGCCGATCCCCAGGCCCAGGCGGTGATGCGCCGCATCCAGGGCGAGCGGATGCGCAGCGAAGGCGCCGTCGTCCTGGCCGACCAGCCGCTGTAAACGATCCTCCCCGCGCCGGCGGAGCAGGGTCGCCCTCAAGCAGCGCGACGCGCGATAGGGCGAGCAACCACGCCCTCAAGCAGCGCGACGCCCTCAAGCAGCGCGAAGCGCGGTAGGGCCGCCAAAATGCCGCACGCAGGCGTGAGGGGCGGCGTCCTTGACCCGGCGGGGCGATGGACCGACATTGGGGGTTCGGCGTTTCAAGAAACGCCCGAAGAGGATCGATCCATGTTCCAGCCCGAACGTCTCGTCACCGTCGGCTTCACGCCGCGCCGCCGTCCGAACGGCCTCGTCGCCTCGGTGATGTGGCTGGGCGGCCTGATCGCGGGCGTGGCGGCGATGGCCGTGGGCGCGATCCTGGCGGTCTTCACCGCCGCCGCCGTGGCCGTGATCGCGGTCATCGCGGGGGTGCTGGTCTTCCTGGCCGGCCTGGCGCTGCGGGCGCGCCGCAACATGATCCTGCGCCGCCGTTCCGTTCGACCGATCCCGAGGTCATCGACGCGCAGAAGGTCGGCGACACCTGGGTCGCCTACGGCTGGGAACGTCACGGCCGCTGAGGCCGCCCTGGCCATGATCGACGTCATCGAGGCGCCGTCGCCGAACTTCGACGCCCGCCGCGCCCCGCCCGACATGCTGGTGCTGCACTACACCGGCATGGCGACCGGCGAGGCCGCGCTGGCGCGCCTTTGCGACCCCGAGGTCAAGGCCTCGGCCCACTATCTGGTCGAGGAGGACGGCCGCGTCTTCCGCCTGGTCCCCGAGGAACGCCGGGCCTGGCACGCGGGGCGCGGCGTCTGGCGGGGGAAACCGACTGCAACGCCGCCTCCATCGGCGTCGAGATCGTCAATCCGGGCCACGCGTTCGGCTATCGCGCCTTTCCCGACGCCCAGATCGCATCGCTGATCGCCCTGGTCGGCGACATCCGCACCCGCTGGACCATCCCCGACAACCGCATCATCGCCCATTCCGACCTGGCCCCCGACCGCAAGGAGGATCCCGGCGAACTCTTCCCCTGGAAGCGGCTGGCCGAGGCGGGGCACGGCCTGTGGTTCGAACCGGCGGCCGAGCGGATCAAGGCCCTGGGCGGTCTGCTGCAGAAGGGCGACCAGGGCGTCGGCGTGGTCGTGCTGCGCGCCGGCCTGCACCGCCTGGGCTACGGCCTCCAGCCCGGCGGCGACTACGACGCCGAGACGGAAACCGCCGTGCGCGCCTTCCAGCGCCACTGGCGGCCCGCCCGCATCGACGGCGTGGCCGACGGCGAGACCCGCGCCCGTCTGGTCGGCCTGCTGCAACTGGCCAGCGTCGAAAGCGTCACGGGCGTGCTGGACTAGACGTCGGACCGGTCCTGGAAAGGGCCGAACACGCGCAGGATCGTCACCGCGCGGGCCGCTTCGTCGACGCGATAGAAGATGCGGTGTCCCTCCACCGGCCGCTCGCGCACCCCGGCGCCGTCGCCGACGGGCCATCGCCGGGCGCCAGGCGCAGTTCCACCAGCGCCCGATTGATCCGTGCAAGCCGCAGTCGGGCGCGAAGGCCGCTGCCGGGCTGGTTCAGCCATCGCCTCACCGCGAGAAGGTCGGAACGGGCGCGCGCGGTGAAGGTGACGGACCAGTCGACGTTCATCCGCGAAGGTCGGGTTCTTCCAAGTCTTCGCCGGCCGCCCAGCGATCCAGCCATTCCAGCGCCTCATCGCCGCTGATGACCCGTCCGGCGGCGATGTCCTCGTCCGCCTCGGCGATGCGGGCGCGTTCCCAGGCGAGGCGGCGCGCGCGCTGCTCGTCGCTTTCGGTCGTCGCTCTGGCGGCGGGTTCGGCCATGACCGGATCATAGCCCATTCCCCCGCCCTACGCATCCATCGGTTGACCCGCGCGGAGCGAGCGCGCATCTAGCGCCTCGCCAGACGGCCGGGCGGTCGCGGCGGGCTTCGCGCCCGTCGAGGAAAGTCCGGGCTCCACGGTGAAAAGGCGGCGGATAACCTCCGCCCGGGGCGACCCGAGGGACAGCGCCACAGAAAGCAAACCGCCGGGCCTTCGGGTCCGGCAAGGGTGAAAGGGTGGGGTAAGAGCCCACCGCGTCCTCAGCAATGCGGACGGCATGGCAAGCCCCGCCTGGAGCAAGACCAAATAGGGACGTCGCGCGGTTTCGGCCGCAGGGTTCACCGCCCCAGACGTCCGGGTAGGTCGCGAGAACCGCTCAGCAATGGGCGGTCCAGAGGAATGATCGTCGCCGTTTTCGGACGGAACAGAACCCGGCTTACAGGCCGTCTGGCATTCTTTCCCGTTGGCCTGCCGCGCTTCGCGCTGCTTGAGGCTCTCCCCTTTGGCCTACCGCGCTTCGCGCTGCTTGAGGCTCTCCCTTTCGGCCTGCTTGAGGCCGTTTGTCCCCATGATTTGAAGGTTGGGCCGTCATCTGCGGCCGGTCGGGCGTTAACCCGCTGTAGGGGCGGGCTGATTCACAGTGGCTCACAGGCTGTGAATACTTGCATTGTTCCGTGTATGTTCTCAGTTGAGCCAGTGTTGCCGCCGCCACAGCCCGACGACATGGTTAAGTAAAGCCTTCAATCCCATTGAGACCCATTTCATCCCATGATATCCCATCCTCATGAGATGGGGCTGAGAGGCGTGCGCGGCGGGCGTGCGCCAAGGCATCTAGGGACGGGCCGAAGGGTCCGATGGGCAGGGCGTGTTTCTCTCGACCTACGAGAAGCAGCTGGACGGCAAGCGCCGTCTCCTGATCCCCAACGATTTCCGCACGGCCGAGAACGGCGCCGCCGGCGGCGTCTTCATCTTTCCCTCGATCGAGGCCGACTGCCTGGAGGCGGGCGGCGACCGCCTGTTCGCCGTCTACGCCGAGATGATCGAAGCCCTGCCGTTCGGCTCCGAAGAGCGTTCGGCCCTGGAATGGCAGGTGATGGGCGAGCAGGTGCGCCTGGCCTATGATTCCGGCGGCCGCATCACCCTGCCCGAGGGCCTGTGCGCCGAGGCGGGGCTGGACGACACCGTCGTCATCGTCGGCCTGAACGACCGCTTCCAGATCTGGAGCCGCGACAAGTGGGCCGCCCGCCGCGCCGAGCAGCGCGCCCTGGCCAAGGCCGGCATGGCCCAGATCGGCGCCCTGAAGCTGGCGGCCCAGATGAAGCTGGCGGGAGGCGGATCGTGACCAGCGCCCCTCACGCCCCCGTCCTGCTGGCAGAGGTCCTGGAGGCCCTGGCCCCCGCGCCCGGCGACGTCATGATCGACGCCACCTTCGGCGCCGGGGGCTACACCCGCGCCCTCCTGAAGACCGGCGCCCGCGTCATCGCCCTGGACCGCGACCCGACGGTGCAGCCGCACGCCGACGCCGTCGCCGCCGACTTCCCCGGCCGGTTCCAGTTGGTCCGCACCCCCTTCTCCGGCCTGGCCGAGGCGTTCGCCGGCAGCGACGCGGACCGGCTGGACGGCGCCGTCTTCGACATCGGCGTCTCCTCCATGCAGCTGGACCAGGCCGAGCGCGGCTTCTCCTTCATGCGCGACGGCCCGCTGGACATGCGGATGAGCGACGAGGGCGAAACGGCGGCCGACATCGTCAACACCTGGGATCACGGCCCCCTGGCCCATATCCTGAAACTGTACGGCGAGGAGCGTCAGTCCGGCCGCGTGGCGACCGCCATCCTGCGCCGCCGGGTCGAACAGCCCTTCACCCGCACCCTGGACCTGGCCGAAACGGTGGAAAAGGCCCTGGGCGGCCGTCGCGGCGCGCCCATCCATCCGGCCACCCGCACCTTCCAGGCCCTGCGGATCGCGGTGAACGACGAACTGGGCGAGCTGGAGCGCGGGCTTGAGGCGGCCGAGGCGACCCTGGCGCCCGGCGGCCGGCTGGCGGTCGTCACCTTCCACTCGCTGGAGGACCGCATCGTCAAGGCCTTCCTGGCCCAGCGCAGCGGCAATGCGCCGGGCGGATCGCGCCACGCGCCGGTCGCGACGGACACGCGCAAGCCCACCTTCGCCCTTCAGTTCAAGGGTGCGCGCGAGGCGACCGAGCAGGAGCGCGCCGCCAATCCCCGCGCCCGTTCGGCCAAGCTGCGCGCGGCGGTCCGCACCCAGGCCCCGGCCTGGGCTCCGATGGCGGGGAGGGCGGCGGCATGACCGCGACCAACCCCTTCGCCTATCGCAAGAGCCTGCTCCAGCGCCTGTTCGACTGGAAGGTGCGCGGCGTGCGCTGGATCGAGATCATCGGCGTGGCCCTGGTCGCCGTCATGGTCATGTCGGTCTATGTCGCCAAGGCCGCCGCCGCGCGCGAGAGCAGCCGCATCGCCGAGCTGGAACGCGACATCCGCGAAAACGCCCAGCGCGTGCGCCTGCTCAAGGCCGAGGCCGCCCGCCTGGAGCAGCCCGCCCGGCTGGAGGCCCTGTCGCGCCAGATGGGCCTGGGCCCGGTCGATGTCCGCAAACAGGCCGACGCCGACGACCTGCCCGAGCTCAAGGTCGAGGCGGCCCCCGCGCCCGCTCCCGTTCCGCCCGCCGCCCCCGCGACGGCTCCGGCTCCGGGGCCCGCCGCCGCCCCTGTCGCGGAGGCCGCCCAGTGAGCGTCCAGGACCACGATCACCGCGCCTATCGCCCCCAGCCGAACGTCGACCTGCAGGGTCGGCTTTCGCCGTTCTGGCGCGCTCTGTCCGAACTGGTGCTGCGCCTGGAGCACGGCTTCGAGCGCGCCCGCGCCGACGCCCGGCCCGAGGACGACGCGCGGGTCCGCATCTTCCTGATCGCCGTGGTCTTCTCGGTGGTCTTCGCCGCCCTGGCCGTCGGCGCCAGCTACCGCGCCCTGTTCGCCGAGGCGGGCGGCCGCTGGGCGGGGGCCAATCCGAACGCCCTGGTGCGCGGCGACCTGACCGACCGCAACGGCCAGCTGCTGGCCGCCAACATCATCCACTACGGCCTCTACATCGACCCGCGCGAGGTCTGGGACCGCGACCTGGCCGCCCGCCAGATCCGCCGCGCCCTGCCGCGCGTCTCGGCCGCGCGCCTGAAGAAGGTGATGGACGGCGAGCGCCGCCTGATTGTGCTGAACGGCCTGACCCCGGGCGAGAAGTCGGCCGTCCACGCCCTGGCCCTGGGCGGCGTCACCTTCGAGCCTGAGGACCGCCGCGCCTATCCGCTGGGCAGTTCGGCCGTCCACCTGATCGGCGACGCCGACACGGGCGGACAGGGCGTCTCGGGCGCCGAACTGGCCTTCAACGACGAGATCCGCGCCGCCGGCCAGCGCGGCGAGAGCTTCCCCCTGTCGATCGACCTGCGGGTCCAGGGGGTGCTGGAGAACGAACTGGCGGCCGCGGCGATCGAGAACCAGGCCAAGGGCGCGGTCGGCATCGTCACCGACGTCCAGACCGGCGAGATCCTGGGCATGGCCAGCTGGCCGACCTTCACCCAACAGACCCGCGGCGCCGCGCCGGACGGGGCCACGCTGAACCGCGCCGTCTCGGGCCACTACGAGATGGGCTCGGTGTTCAAGACCTTCACCGTCGCGGCGGGCCTGGACCAGGGCCTGGCGGACATGAACACTCTGTTCGACGCCTCCCAGGCGCTGCAGATCGGCAATCGCCGGATCAAGGATTTCCACGCCCAGAACCGCGTCATGACGCTGGAGGAGGTCTATCTCCACTCGTCCAACATCGGCACCTCGCAGCTGGCGCTGCAGATGGGGCCGGAGCGGATGCGCGACTATTTCGAGCGGCTGGGCCTGCTCAGCGCCTCGTCCGTCGAACTGCGGGAATCGGCCCGCCCGGTCGTGCCGCGAAACTGGAGCGATTCCACCCTGGCCTCGCTGTCGTTCGGCTACGGCATCATGGTCACGCCGGCCCAGGTCATCCAGGCGATGGGCGCCCTGACCAACGGCGGCCGCATGGTGCCCCTGTCGCTGCGTCGCGGCGGCGCCCTGAACGCCCATCCGCGCCAGATCGTCACCGAGGACACCTCGCGCACCATCCTGGACCTGATGCGCCGCAACGTGGTCAAGGGTTCGGGCGGCTTCGCCGATGCGCCGGGCCTGCGGGTCGGGGGCAAGACCGGTTCGGCCAACAAGCTGGTCAACGGCCGCTACGACCCGACCCACGCCGTGGGCTCCTTCGCCGCCGTCTTCCCGGTCGACGGACCGCTGACGGCCAAGCGCTACGCCATCCTGATCGTGATGGACGAGCCGGGCAAATATCCGCGCACCGGCGCCTATGTCGCCGCGCCCGCCGTGCGCAACATCGCCGACCGCATCGCCGGCTTCCTGGGCGTGGAGCGCCGCGCCGACCACTGGCGCACCGCCGACGGCCAGAAGATCGCCGCCTACCAGGACGTGGAAGGGGACGGGCGATGAGCGACGTCGCCGCGCCCATGCGGCTGTCGGCCCTGCTGCGGCGCGACGTCGCCGCCGATCCCGTCATCACCGCCGTCACCGCCGACAGCCGCCAGGTGCGGCCCGGCGCCCTGTTCGTCGCCCTGCCGGGCACGGCGGCGGACGGGCGGGCCTTCATCCCTCAGGCGCTGGCCCAGGGCGCCGCCGCCGTCCTGGCCCCGGCCGACACCCCGGCCGAGGCCGCGCCGGTGCTGGTCACCTCGGGCGACGTGCGCCGGGCCTACGCCATCGCCGCGCGCGGCTTCTACGGGACCCAGCCGCGGACCTGCGTGGCCGTGACCGGCACCAACGGCAAGACCTCGGTCGCGACCTTCTGCCGCCAGATCTGGGCCGCCATCGGCCACAAGTCGGCCAGCATGGGCACCCTGGGCCTGGTCGGCCAGAAGGGCGACAAGACCTACGCCCTGACCGGCCCCGGCCTGACCAGCCCCGACGCCGCCGAGGCCGCCCGCCTGATGGCCGAACTGGCGCGCAAGGACGTCACCCACCTGGCGCTGGAGGCGTCCTCGCACGGCATCGACCAGCGCCGCGTGGACGGCGTGGCGCTGAAGGCGGCGGCCTTCACCAACCTGACCCAGGACCACCTCGACTATCACGGCGACATGGAGGCCTATCGCGCCGCCAAGCTGCGCCTGTTCGACACCCTGCTGCCGCGCGGGCGCACGGCGGTCCTGAACGCCGATTCCGACGCCTATTCGACCTTCGCCTCCGCCTCCATCATGGCCGGCCTGGGCGTGATGGGGGTGGGCGAGCGCGGCCGCGACCTGACCCTGATCGGCCGCGTCGCCACGCCGGAGGGCCAGCGCCTGACCCTGGACGCGCGCGGCGACGTCCATGAGGTGCTGCTGCCCCTGGCCGGCGCCTTTCAGGCGTCGAACGCCCTGGTGGCGGCGGGCCTGTGCATCGCGGCGGGCGACCGGCCCGAGGCCGTGATCGGCGCCCTGGAAAGCCTGACCGGCGCGCGCGGGCGGCTGGAGCGCGTCGGCGGCGGCGCGCGGGGCGGAGAGGTCTATGTCGACTACGCCCACACCCCCGACGGCCTGGAGACGGTGCTGACGGCCCTGCGCCCGCACGCGACCGGCCGGCTGATCGTGGTCTTCGGCGCCGGCGGCGACCGCGACCGGGGCAAGCGGCCCCAGATGGGCGCCATCGCCGGCCGCCTGGCCGACGTCGCCATCGTCACCGACGACAATCCCCGCTCGGAAGACGCCGCCGCCATCCGCGCCCAGGTCAAGGCCGGCTGCCCGCAGGCGATGGAGATCGGCGACCGCCGCGCCGCCATCGCCGCCGCCGTCGAAATTATGCGCGACGGGGATGTGGTGGTGATCGCCGGAAAAGGGCATGAGCAGGGTCAGATCGTCGGCGGCGTGACCCACCCGTTCGACGACGTCACCGTCGCGTCCGAGGCCCTGTCGATCCATGCCTGATAACGCCGCCCGCCCGCTCTGGACGGCCGCCGAAGTCGCCGCCGCCACGGGAGGCGTGCTGGCCGGAGACGACGCCCCCATCGGCGGCCTGACCTACAACAGCCGCGAGATCGCCCCCGGCGACCTCTTCCTGGCCCTGCACGGCGCGCGCGACGGGCATGAGTTCGCCGCCGCCGCCTTCGCCGCGGGCGCCGCCGCCGCCCTGGTCGACCGCCCGGTCGACGGCGGACCCACGGTGATGGTCCAGGACACGCTGCGGGGGCTGGAGCGGCTGGGCGTCGCCGCGCGCGACCGCGCCCCGCACGTCCGCCGCGGCGCCGTCACCGGCAGCGTCGGCAAGACCAGCGTGACCCAGGCGATCAAGGCCGGCCTGGACCTGGCCGGTCCCGCCCACGCCTCGATCAAGAGCTACAACAACCATATCGGCGTGCCCCTGACCCTGGCCCGGATGCCGGTCGAAACCGAACGCGCCGTGTTTGAGATCGGCATGAACGCGCCGGGCGAGATCGCCCCCCTGTCGCGCTTCGTGGCTCCTCACGCCGCCTGCGTCACCACCGTCGGCCCGGTCCATATCGAGGCCTTTGCGGACGGGGAGGCGGGCGTGGCGCGCGAGAAGGCCTCGATCTTCGACGGCCTGGTCCCCGGCGGAACGGCCGTGGCCAACGGCGACGTCGCCTTCTCCGGCCTGCTGTGCGACCGTGCCAGGTCGGTCGGCGCGCGCCTGGCCGTGTTCGGCGCCGGCCCCGGCTGCGACGCCCGCCTGATCGACTTCCGCCCGGACGCGGAGGGCGCGACGGTCCGGGCCGAGCTGTTCGGCCGGCCGCTGGACTACCGCCTGGCCCAGTCCGGCGCCCACTGGGGCCTGAACAGCCTGTGCGTCCTCCTGATGCTGGACGCCCTGGACGTGCCGCTGGAGACGGGGCTTCAGGCCCTGGCCGGCTTCCAGCCCCTGGCCGGGCGCGGCCAGACCCGCACGGTCGCTGTCCCCGGCGGGGCCTTCACCCTGATCGACGAGAGCTACAACGCCAATCCCCTGTCGATGGCGGCCGGCTTCCGGACCCTGGGCGCGCGCGCCGCGCCCGGCCGCCGCGTCGTGGTCCTGACCGACATGCTGGAGCTGGGCGAGCACAGCCGCGCCCTGCACGAGGGTCTGGCCGGTCCGATCGAGGCGGCGGGCCTGGACCTGGTCCACGCCGCCGGGCCGCAGATGCGCTGGCTCTACGACGCCCTGCCGGCCTCGCGCCGGGGCCTGTGGCGCGAGACCGCCGCCGAACTGGCCGCCGAGGCCGCCCTGCTGGCCGGTCCCGGCGACGTCGTCATGGTCAAGGGCTCCAACGGATCGAAGGCCTCGCTGGTCGCCCAGGCCCTGGCCGATCTCCAAAACGCCGAAGGCGCCCCTCAGGCAGCGACGCCCCCGGGCGGCGCGGTAGGGAAAAGAAGAATGTTCTACCTGCTCTATCTCTACTACGCCGACGTCGCGCACCAGTATCCGCTGCTGAACCTGATCCAGTATCAGACCGTGCGCGTGGCCCTGGCCATGGCCACGGCGATGATCGTGGCGGTGGCGATGGGCAGCCGCTTCATCAATTGGATCCGCGCCAAGCAGGGCCGGGGCCAGCCGATCCGCGACGACGGCCCGGTCTCGCACCTGTCCAAGGTCGGCACCCCCACCATGGGCGGGCTGATGATCCTGGCGGGCATCGGCGTGGCGGTGCTGCTGTGGGGCGACCTGACCAATCCCTACATCTGGATCGTGTCCGGCGTGACGGCGGCCTTCGGCGTGCTGGGCTTCATCGACGACTACGCCAAGGTCACCAAACAGACCTCGGCCGGCCTGACGTCGAAGCAGAAGCTGGCCGCCCAGACCCTGGTGGCGGTGATCGCCGGCGTCCTGACCGTGCTGTGGATGACCCGCTCGCCCACCTCGCCGGGGCTGGAGACCTCGATCGCCTTCCCGTTCTTCAAGGCGGTGCTGCTGAATATCGGCTGGTTCTACGTGGCCTTCGCCGCCTTCACCATCGTGGGCTTCTCCAACGCCGTGAACCTGACCGACGGGCTGGACGGCCTGGCCACCGTGCCGGTGATGATGGCGGCGGCCGCCTTCGGGGTGATCTCCTATCTGGCGGGCAACTTCGTCTTTTCCGAGTATCTTCAGATCCACCACGTGCCCGGCTGCGAACGGGCGAACTGGCCATCTTCTGCGCCGCCATGATCGGGGCGGGGGCGGGCTTCCTCTGGTACAACGCCCCGCCGGCCAAGATCTTCATGGGCGACACGGGCTCGCTGGCCCTGGGCGGCGCCCTGGGCGCCATCGCCGTCACCACCAAGCACGAACTGGTCTTGGGCATCGTCGGCGGCCTGTTCGTGGCCGAGGCCGCCTCGGTCATGATCCAGGTCGGCTACTACAAGCTGACCAAGAAGCGCATCTTCCTGATGGCCCCGGTCCACCACCATTTCGAGAAGATGGGCTGGCCGGAATCGACCGTTGTCATCCGCTTCTGGATCATCGCCGGCGCCCTGGCCCTGGTCGGCCTGTCGACGCTGAAGCTGAGATGAGGACCACCCCTCATTCGTCATCCTCGCCCTTGTGGCGAGGATCCAGACTCCCGGTCTTCGGGCGTCCGGCCCTGACGTCTGACACCGGGAATCTGGATCCTCGGGACAAGCCCGAGGATGACGGAGTCCGTGCATGATCCCGGTCCCCGGCTTCGAGAACCGGCGGGTCGCGGTCTTCGGCCTGGGACGGTCGGGGATCACGGCCGCGCGCGCGCTCCAGGCCGGGGGCGCCGTCCCCATCCTGTGGGACGACGGCGTCTCGGGCCGGATGCAGGCCGAGGCCGAGGGCTTTCCCGTCGAGGACCTGACCGCCGCCGACTGGTCCGGTTTCGCGGCCCTGGTCCTGTCGCCCGGCGCGCCCCTGACCCATCCCAAGCCGCACTGGACGGTCGACCGCGCGCGCGACGCCGGCGTGCCGGTCATCGGCGACGTCGAACTGTTCGCCCGCGCCGTCGCGGCCCTGCCCGAGGGCCAGCGCCCCAGGGTCGTCGCCGTCACCGGGACCAACGGCAAGTCCACCACCACCGCCCTGATCGGCTGGGTGCTGAAACAGGCCGGGCTGACGGTCCACGTCGGCGGCAACATCGGCATCGGCGTCCTGGCCCTGCCGGCGCCGACGCCCGAGGCGGTCTATGTCATCGAGGTCTCCAGCTACCAGCTGGACCTGACCACCACCTTCGCCCCCGACGTCGCCATCCTGACCAACATCAGCCCCGACCACCTGGACCGCCACGGCGGCATGGAGGGCTATGTCGCGGCCAAGCGGCGCATCTTCCAGGCGCAGCGGCCGGATGCGACAGCGCTGGTGGGCGTGGACGAGCGGTGGGGGCGGGAGATCCTCGCCGGCCTGCGCGCGGACGGCCGTTCCGCGGTCGAGGTTCGCACCGCATCCCCTTCCCCCTCGCGGGGGAAGGTGGCCCGAAGGGCCGGATGGGGGGGCTGTCGGAACAGGACGCCCTGCCAGCCGATCCGTCGCAAACAGCCCCCCCATCCGTCTCGCTCCGCAAGCCACCTTCCCCCGCGAGGGGGAAGGGATCGTGCGGGCCGCCCCCGGCCGTATCGAGATCGATGAAGGGCCGGGCATAGACCTCTCCACCGCCCGCTCGCTGCCGGGCCGCCACAACGCCCAGAACGCCGCCTTCGCCTACGCCACGGCCCGCGCCCTGGGCGTGTCGCACGACGCCGCCGTCGAGGGCCTGCTCACCTTCCCCGGCCTGGCCCACCGCATGGAGGCGATCGGTCATATCGGCCCGGTGCGCTTCATCAACGACTCCAAGGCCACCAACGCCGACGCCGCGCGCCAGGCCCTGTCCAGCTATCCGTCCGTCTTCTGGATCGCCGGCGGCCGGGCCAAGGACGGCGGCATCGACGACCTGGCCGACCTCTTCCCCCGCATCGCCAGGGCCTATCTGATCGGCGAGGCGGCCGACGCCTTCGCCGCCGCGCTGGGCGACACGCCGCACCAGATCGTCCACACCATCGACGCCGCCGTCGCCGCCGCCGCGCGCGACGCCGCCTCGGCCGGCGGCCCCCAGATCGTGCTGCTGTCGCCCGCCTGCGCCAGCTTCGACCAGTATCCCGACTTCGAGGCGCGCGGAGAAGCCTTCCGCGCCGCCGCCCTCAACCTCGGCGCCACGCCGGAGACCGCGTCATGAGCGCCGCCTACACCCCCGCCTTCTCCCGCAACGACCAGAGCCTGGTCGCGCGCTGGTTCTGGACCGTCGACCGGGGCCTGCTCGGCGCGGCCCTGGCGCTGATGGGCCTGGGCGTGGCGCTCAGCTTCGCCTCCAGCCCGGCGGCGATCCTGGCGGATGAATCGATCACCGACCCCTTCCACTATTCCTGGCGCATGATGGTCTTCGCCGGCGCGGGCCTGGTGACGATGCTGACGACCTCGCTGATGTCGCCGCGCGGCGTTCGGCGCATCGCCCTGCTGGCCCTGGCCGGCGCCATCGTCGTGATGATGGCCCTGCCGTTCATCGGCGACACGGTGAAGGGCGCCGCGCGCTGGGTGAACCTGGGCCCGTTCAGCCTCCAGCCCAGCGAGTTCGCCAAGCCCGGCCTGATCGTCTTCGCCGCCTGGATGTTCGCCGAGGCGCAGAAGGGCCAGGGCGTGCCCGGCGTCACCATCGCCTTCGGATTCTACGCCCTGACCGTCTGCCTGCTGCTGATCCAGCCGGACATCGGCCAGACGCTGCTGATCACCACCACCTTCATGGCCGTCTTCTTCATGGCCGGGGTGCCGTTCAAGTGGATGGCGGTGCTGGCCAGCCTGGGCATGGCGGGGCTGGTGTCGCTGTATTTCGTCTTCGGCCATATGCGCGACCGCCTCAGCCGCTTCTTCTCGCCCGACAGCACCGACACCCACCAGATCGACGCGGCGTCCGAGGCCATCCGCGCCGGCGGCCTTCTGGGCCGCGGGGTGGGCGAGGGGGTGATGAAGCGCCACGTCCCCGACCTGCACACCGACTTCATCTATTCCGTCGGCGCCGAGGAGTTCGGCCTGGTGCTCAGCCTGCTGATGATCGGCCTCTACGCCTTCATCGTCATCCGGGGGATGCGCCGGGCGATGAAGCTGACCGACTCGTTCGAGCAGACGGCGGCGGCGGGCCTGTTCATGCTGATCGGGCTTCAGGCCTGCATCAATGTGGCGGTGAACCTGAACCTGATCCCGACCAAGGGCATGACCCTGCCCTTCATCAGCTACGGCGGCTCCTCCATGCTGGCGATGGGCCTGACGATGGGCTTCGCCCTGGCCCTGACCCGTCGCCGCCCCGGCGCCTACGAACCCGGCGCCACCCTGGCGACGCGGCGGCGGCTGCTCTGACGTCTTGTACCGCTTTCCGCCTTCTACTTCCCGTCATCCTAGGCACAAGGCCTAGGATGACGAGCAAAGGGTCGGCCATCACAACTCAGCGGGCAAAGTCGAGATAAATCAACGCCTCGGTGCGCCCGATCGCCGTTTTGCCTGACACGCTCCAGAACCGTGCGATTATCCCAACCCCACGCCCCAAACCCGTCATCCTCGGGTCAAGCCCGAGGATGACGACAGGAGGAACCGGACCGCCCGATTTCGCACCTTTCACACTATCCAGACTCTCTTTTTCCGCTCCCCCGTCCCGATTTCAGACAATTCACACTATTCAGACGGTGTTTTTTCGGAGCCCTCCATGACCAAGCTCTGCGTCGTCGCCGCCGGCGGCACCGGCGGCCACATGTTCCCGGCCGAGGCCCTGGCGCGAGAGATGGCCGCGCGCGGCTGGCGCGTGGTCCTGGCCACCGACCATCGCGGCGAGCAGTACGCCCACGCCTTTCCGGCCGAGGAGCGGCTGGCGCTGGACGCGGCGACCGGCTCGGGCCCGCTGGGCCTGGTCAAGGCGGGCGTCGCCATCTTCCGGGGGGTGATGCAGGCCCGGTCGGCCTTCGACCGGCTGGGCGCGGACGTGGTGGTCGGCTTCGGCGGCTATCCGTCGGCGCCGGCCCTGGTCGCCGCCGTCGTCTCGGCCCGGCCGACCGTGATCCATGAGCAGAACGCCGTGCTGGGCCGCACCAACCGCACCCTGGCGCCCCATGTGAAGGCCGTCGCCTCGTCCTTCCCGACGCTGGAGCGCGCTCCGGCGGCGGTCCAGGGTCGCGCCCACGTGGTCGGCTCGCCCGTGCGCGCCGACATCCGCGCCCTGTTCGACCGCGCCTATGTCGCCCCGGCCGGGGACGGCCCGATCCACGTCCTGGTCACCGGCGGCAGCCAGGGCGCCCGCCTGCTGTCCGAGACCACGCCGCGCGCCCTGGCCGCCCTGCCGGACCCCCTGCGCCGCCGCCTGAAGGTCCAGCAGCAGTCGCGGCCCGAAACGCTGGAGGCCGCCCGCCAGGTCTATCTGGAGGCGGGGATAGAGGCCGAGGTCGCCCCCTTCTTCCGCGACATGGCCCAGCGGCTGTCGCGGGCCCATCTGGTGGTGGGCCGCTCCGGCGCCTCGACCTGCGCCGAACTGGCCGTCGCCGCCGTGCCGTCGATCCTGATCCCGCTCAAGATCGCCACCGACGACCACCAGCGCCTGAACGCCAAGGCCCTGGTCGACGCCGGCGCCGCCCAGGTGATCCTGGAGGACGACCTGACCGTCGACCGCCTGGCCGCCGCGCTGGACGGCGTCCTGTCCGACCCGGCGCGCCTGTCGGCCATGTCGACCGCCGCCCGCTCTGTCGCCATTCCCGACGCCGCCCAGCGCCTGGCCGACCTGGTCGAGGCGACGGCCAACGCCTCTCCCTCCCCCGGACGGGGAGCGAGGGAATGACAACCGCCCCGGCCGTGATGCGTTAGGAACCGATGCCTTCCGAGATCACCAACCTCACCCGCGAGATCGTCGCGCTGTGGCGCCGCTTCGACTGGCTGCCGGAATGGGCCGTGATCGCCCTGGTGCTGCTGGTCTTCGTCGGCGGCGGCTGGCTGACGCACAAGATCGCCTTCGCCATCCTGCGCCGCCTGGTGAAGGACAAGGACGTCTTCTGGCGCGGCGTGGTCGAGCGGGCGCGGCTGAAGCTGCGCATCCTGATCATCATCATCGGCGTCGGCATCGGCGTGACCGTCTCGCCGATGGACCCCGGCCCGTCGGCCGACATCCGCGACGTCCTGGTCTTCCTGTTCATCCTGACGCTGGGCTGGCTGGCGTCGGGGGTGCTCGACATGTGGTCGGTCATGCACCTCAAGCGGTACAACGTCGCCGTCGAGGACAACCTGCTGGCCCGCAAGCACCTGACCCAGACCCGCATCCTGCAGCGGGTGGCCAAGGTGATCCTGTTCATCGTCACGGTCGGCCTGGCCCTGATGACCATCTCGGGCTTCCGCCAGTGGGGCGTCAGCCTGCTGGCCTCGGCCGGCGTGCTCGGCATCATCGCCGGCCTGGCGCTGCAGCCGATCCTGACCAACATGGTCGCCGGCATCCAGATCGCCCTGACCCAGCCCATCCGCATCGACGACGCCGTCATCGTGGAAGGCGAGTGGGGCAATGTGGAGGAGATCACCTCCACCTACGTCGTGGTCAAGATCTGGGACTGGCGGCGCATGGTCCTGCCGCTCAGCTACTTCATCACCACCCCCTTCCAGAACTGGACGCGCGAGAACGCCCGCCTGATCGGCTCGGCCTTCTTCTATGTCGATTACGAGGCGCCGATCGACCGGCTGCGCGCGGCCTTCGAGGGGATCGTCAGGGCGTCCAGACACTGGGACGGCGACGTCCAGGTCATGCAGGTGACCGACATCACCGAGCGCGTGCTCCAGGTCCGCTGCCTGGCCAGCGCCCGCAACGCCGGCATCGCCTTCGACCTGCGCTGCGAGATCCGCGAGAAGCTGATGGCCTTCATGCGCGACGAATGCCGCGAGGCCCTGCCCCGCGACCGCGTGGAATGGCCGCAGGGGGAGGGGGCGTCGATCAGTCCGCCAGCGCCGATCGCCCCCGCTCGATCGCCTGGTCCAGCGTGAGGACGGTCTCCGGCCGCGCCTCCCCACAGGCCACGGCCAGCAGTTCGGCCGCATCCCCGCCCGGCGCGGCGTCGTAGGCCGGGGCGGGCTCCGGCGTCGCGGGCCCCTCGACCCCGTCGGCGCGCAGCGAGGCGAAGTCCAGCCGATCCGCCGTCCTCGCCCGGCAGTCGAACGCCCACCGCGACCAGCCGCCGACGTACAGCGCCTCGCCGACCCGAAAGCCTTCCTCGGCCACCTGCAGGCTCCGCATCCGGGCCACGTCGCCCTCGCGTTCGATGGAGGCCACGTCCGCGAACTGCGCGAACCGCCCCACGCCGGTCTCGACCAGTTGGGGCTCCGCCAGGGCGGGCGAGGCGAACAGCAGCCCCGCGACGCCCCAGATCCTCCCCGCACGGCGGGGGAGGGGACCGCGAAGCGGGGGAGGGGGCGGACGCCGCAGGGGCGGCGGGCGTGGGAGAGGGATCGGGATCGCAACGGCAGCATCTGAGCGCCATCCGCCCCCTCCACCACGCTGCGCGCGGTCCCCCTCTCCCCGTTCCGCTGCGCTTCTCGGGGAGGATCGTCACGCGACCAGCGTCTCGGCCTGGTGCAGGTCCACCGAGACCAGCTGGCTCATGCCGCGCTCGGGCATGGTGACGCCGTACAGGCGGTCCATGCGGCTCATGGTGACCGGGTTGTGGGTGATGACGATGAAGCGGGTGTCGGTGCGCTTCCTCATCTCGTCCAGCATCCGGCAGAAGCGGTCGACGTTGGCGTCGTCCAGCGGGGCGTCCACCTCGTCCAGCACGCAGACGGGGGCGGGGTTGGCCAAGAAGACGCCGAAGATCAGGGCCGCCGCCGTCAGGGCCTGCTCGCCGCCGGACATCAGGCTCATGACCGACAGCCGCTTGCCGGGCGGGCAGGCGTAGATCTCCAGGCCCGCCTCCAGCGGATCGTCGCTCTCGACCAGCTTCAGCTCGGCCTGGCCGCCGCCGAACAGGGCCTCGAACAACGCCTTGAAGTTCTCGTTGATGACCTCGAAGGCGGCCAGCAGGCGCTCGCGCCCCTCGGCGTTCAGCTCGTCGATGCCGTCGCGCAGCTTGGCGATCGCCTGGGTCAGGTCGATGCGCTCGGTCTTCATGGCGCTGAGGCGTTCTCCGTATTCGACCGCCTCGTCCTCGGCGCGCAGGTTGACGGCGCCCAGGGCCTCGCGCTCGCGCTCCAGGCCGAACAGCAGGCTCTCGGCCCCGGCGGCGTCGGGGGGCGGGCCACGGCGTCGTCGCTCAGCTTGCGCCCCAGGTCCTCGGGCGACATCTGCGCCGTCTCGCGCACGGTGGTCTCGGCCTCGGCCAGCTTTTCGGCGGCGGCTTCGGCGCGGGCGGCCAGGCCGGCGCGGGCCTCGCGCGCCTGGGCGGCGGCGGCCTCGGCGGCGCGGGCGGCGCGGTCGGCCTCGGTCGCTTCGGTCTCGGCTGCGGCCATGGCGTCGGAAGAGGCCCGCTTGCGCCGCTCGGCCTCGCTCAGCATGTCCAGCAGCCTGCCGCGCTGCTCGGCGAAGCCCTGCGGCGCGACCTCGGCCTGTTTCAGCAAGGCGGCGGTCCTGTCCGCATCCCGCGCCAGGGACGCCACGCGGGCGGCGCTGTCCTTCGAGCGCGCGATCCAGCCGTCGCGCGCGCGGGTCAGGGCGCCCAGCCTCTGTTCGCGGCTCTGCCGGTCGCGCGCCTCGGCGTCGCGGTCCGAGCGCGCGGTCTGGGCCGCGGTCCGCGCGGCCTCGGCGGCGCCGCGCGCGGCCGCCAGTTCGTCGCGCAGCCCGGCCAGGGTCTCGGACGGCGCCTCGACAGACTGGGCCGCGTCGAAGGCGGCCTGGGCCTCGGCGACCTCGACCGCCAGCCGGGCCACGGTGTCGTCCAGCGCCTGGGCGCGGGCCTCGCGCCGGGCCTGGTCGCGGGCCAGGGTCTCGACCCGGTCGCGGGCGGCGGTCGCGGCCTTGTCGGCGGCGAAGGGCGCAAGGCGGGCGGCCTTCACTTCGTCTTCGGCGGCCCGGAACGCCTCGGTGGCGGCCTTCTGCGCGGCCTGCGCGGCCTCCAGCGCCGGCCTGCCCTGGTCGATGTCGGTCTCCAGTTCGGCCAGCCGGGTGCGCTGGGCCAGGCGCACGGCGGCGGGGCGGGGCGCCTCGGCGCGGCTGACGAAGCCGTCCCAGCGATAAAGGTCGCCCTCGACCGTGACCAGGCGCGCGCCGGCGGGCAGGGCCTGGGCCAGACGCCCGACGTCGGCCCGGGGCGCGACGCCGCACAGGGCCAGGCGTGCGGCCAATTGATCCGGCGCCTGCACATGGTCGGCGAGCGGCTCCACGCCGGCGGGCCAGGCGGGCGTGGACGCCCGCGCTCCAGCCCAGTGCGCGGCGGCCTTCGGGTCCAGCGCGGCGTCCAGATCGTCGCCCAGAGCGGCGGCCAGGGCGGCCTCATAGCCCTTGTCGGCGCGAACCTTGTCCAGGGCGGGCGGGTGGTCGCGCTTGCCGGTGACCAGCAGCTGGGCCAGACCCCGCGCCTCGGTCTGCAGGCGGCCCAGCCGGTCCTCGGCGCTCCGCGCCGCGGTGCGGGCGTCCTGTTCGGCGCGGGCGAGGTCGCCGCGTTTCGCCTCGGCGGCCTCGACGGCGTCGCGCGCGGACGCCAGGTCGGCCTGCGCCGCCCGCCAGCGCCTGACGCGCGGCCTCAAGCTCGGGCGTCTCCAGCGGGCCCAACGCCTCGCGCTCGCGCCCGGCCTGCGCGTGCTGGGCGACGACGCGGGCCAGCCGCGCCTCGGCGTCGCGTTTGCGGGCGGTCTCGGCGTTGGCGCGCGCCTCGACGGCGGCCAGGGTTCCGGCCAGCCGCTCGACCTCGGCGTCGGCGGCCTTGCGGGCGTCTTCCGCAAGCTGAAGCGCCGTGTCCAGTTCGGGGCCGCGTTCGGGGGCGGCGGCGATCTCGGCCTTCAGCCGGTCCAGCTCGTGGTCCAGCCGGTCCAGTTCGCGCCGGGCGTCGGCGGCCATGCCCTCCTCGCGTTCGGCGTCGGCGGCGATGCGGGCGGCCTCGGCCTTCAGCCGGTCCACCTCGGCGCGGGCGGCCTGTTCGGCCATGTCCAGGCGGTCGCGCTCCAGGCTGGCGCGGTGCAGCAGGGCCGAGGCCACGGCGTCCTCCTCCCGCGCGGGCTTCAAGGCCTCCTGAGCGGCCAGGGCGGCGGTCTGGGCGGCGGCGGCGGCGGTCGTGGTCTCGGCCACGGCCTGGTCGGCTTGGCGCAGTTCCGCGGCGGCGGCTTCGGCGGCGACCCTGGCGTCGTTCCAGCGGACGAACAGCAGCGCGGCCTGCAGGGCGCGGATCTCGGCGGAGATCTTCTTGTACTTCTCGGCCTGCCGCGCCTCGCGCTTCAGCCGGTTCAGCGCCGTCTCCAGTTCGCGGCCGATGTCGTCCAGCCGGTCCAGATTGGCCTCGGCCGCCTTCAGGCGCAGTTCGGCCTCGTGGCGGCGGGTGTGAAGGCCGGCGACGCCGCCCGCCTCTTCCAGGATGCGGCGGCGGTTCTGCGGCTTGGCGGCGATCAGTTCGGAGATCTGGCCCTGGCGCACCAGGGCGGGGGAGTTGGCGCCGGTCGAGGCGTCGGCGAACAGCAGCTGCACGTCGCGCGCCCGCACCTCCTTGCCGTTGATGCGGTAGGTCGAGCCCTGGCCCCGGTCGATGCGGCGCGACACCTCCAGCACCGGCGCGTCGGTGAAGGGCTGGGGCGCGCGGCGCTGCGCATTGTCGATGGTCAGCTGGACTTCGGCGTGGCTGCGCGGCGGGCGCCCGGCGGCGCCGGCGAAGATGACGTCGTCCATGCCCTGGCCGCGCATGGCCTTGGCCGAGTTGGCGCCCATGACCCAGCGCAGGCTCTCCAGCACATTGGACTTGCCGCAGCCGTTGGGTCCGACGACGCCAGTCAGCCCCGCCTCGATCTGCACCTCGGCCGGGTCGACGAAGGACTTGAACCCGACGAGCCGGAGGCGCTGGAACTGCATCGGCTCAGGGGTCAGGGCAGCAGCGGCTCGATCGCCGCCGCCAGGCCGTCCAGCGTCGTGTCCTCGACCCGCTTGCCGTTGACGAAGAAGCTGGGCGTGCCGGTGACGCCGGCCGCCTGGGCGTCGGCGATCTGCGCGTCCAGCGCCGTCTGGGTGGCGGGGTCCTCGACGCAGGCGCCGACCTCCTCGGCGGTGCGGCCGCCGACGTCGATGGCGTTCAGGAACCAGCCGGCCGGATAGCGCATCAGGCGCGCCGCCTCCTGCTGGGCCATCATCAGCTCGATGGCGGCGAAGGCCTTGTCCGGCGCGACGCAGCGCGTGACCTTGGCCGCCAGGGTCGCCACGGGCGCCGGCGCGGTCGGCAGGTCGCGATAGACGAAGCGGACCTGGCCCGTGTCGACGAACCGCGTCTTGAACGCGGGCAGGACGGTGTTGGTCCAGGCGGCGCAGTGCGGGCAGGTCAGGGACGAATATTCGATCACCGTGACGGGGGCGTCCGCCGAACCCAGCGTCCGGTCGGCGGCCGTGACCGCCGCCGGCTCGGCCGCCAGCGCGGCGGCGGGCGCGGCGGCCAGCAGCGCCAGGCCCATCAGGGTCGAACGGATCATGCCGGTCTTCACTTGTTCAGTTCGGCGTCGATGGCGGTCGACAGGTCGGCCAGGCTGGCGCCTTCGCCGCCGGGGGTGATGACCTGGGTCCCGTTGACGTAGAAGGCCGGGGTTCCGGTCACGCCCTGGGCGCGGGCGGCCTGGATGCGCTGATCCATGGCGGCGATCGCGTCCTTGTCGGTGATGCACTGGTTGAACTGGTCCTCCGACAGGCCCGCCGCCTGGGCGGTGCGCAGCAGCCAGTCGCGCGGCGAGGTGGTGATCATCTCCTGCTGCGTCGCCATCAACTGGTGGACCACGTCGAAATATTTGTCGTCGCCGGCGCAGCGGGCCACCAGGAAGCCGGCCGTCGCGGCGTCGATCGGCGGGGTCGGCAGTTCGCGGAAGACGTAGCGGACCTTGTTGGTGTCGACGTACTTGGCCTTGAAGCCCGGCCAGGTGTTCTTCTGCCACAGGGCGCAGTGCGGGCAGGTGACGGAGGCGTATTCGACCACCGTGACCTTGGCGCCTTCCGGGGCGCCCATGGCCATGTCGCCCTCGGCCGCGCCCTTGGCGCCCCGTTGCAGGCGGCGAGGGCCATCGTCGCCAGGGCGGCGCCGGTGATGGCGGCGCGGCGGCTCATGCGGGCGAAGCGGGATTCGGTCGAGGCCATGGGACGTCCTTGGTCGGAGCTATGACGGATGATCGCGCGATTCCCCCGGAACCACGCAATCCAAGACTTTTCGAGAACAGGTGCGGCGAAGGTTTGTCAATCGTCGCCCTTCGTCCGCGACATCGCCGCGCGGCCCAGCCGCGCCAGGGCGGCCTTCAGCGCCTCGGGGGCCTGGGCGATGGAGGCGGCCAGTTCCGCCTCGGCCGCGGCGGGCAGGGGGCGGGCGTGCGGCTGGATTTCGGGCGCTGGGCCGGTTCGGCCAGCGGCTTGACCGGGCCCTGGGCGATCCGGAGTTTCCCCACCGCGCCCTCGCCCAGGAACAGGTTGACGCGGGCCAGGATGTCTTCCGACTGGTGCTGGACCAGCAGGGCCGCGGCGCCGGCGACGCGCAATTCCAAGACGCCGGGGCGCCCCGGCCCTTGGTCAGTTTCTGGGGGCGGGTGACGCGGGCCAGACGGTCGCCGACGATCTCGCGCCAGCGGGGCTCCAGGGCGCCGGCGCCGCGTCCGAACTGCGCGTCCAGCTTCTTGATCAGCGGCGTCAGCGCCTTGCCTGCGCGCGGCGCCGGGCGGGGCGCGGGCCGGGTGCGCCGTCGCGACAGGATCTCGCGGGCTTCGGCTTCTGTGGGCAGGACGCGGCGCATGGGCCTATATAGCCCGACCCATGCCGCCAGTCTCTCCCGACGTCGCTTCGATCCGGTCCCGGCTGCTGGCCTGGTACGACGCCCATGCGCGCGCGCTGGCCTGGCGCGCGCCGCCGGGCGAGGCGGGCGGGATCGACCCCTATCGGGTCTGGCTGTCGGAGGTGATGCTGCAGCAGACCACCACGGCGCACGCCACGCCCTATTTCCTGAACTTCGCCGCGCGCTGGCCGACCGTGCGCGACCTGGCGGCCGCCCCGGACGCCGAGGTCATGGCCGCCTGGGCGGGGTTGGGCTATTACGCCCGCGCCCGCAATCTGCTGGCCTGCGCCCGGGCGGTGGCGGGCGATCATGGCGGCGTCTTTCCCGATACGGAGGCGCGGTTGCTGGCCCTGCCGGGGGTGGGCGCCTATACCGCCGCCGCCGTGGCCGCCATCGCCTTCGACCGCCCGGCCAATGTGGTCGACGGCAATGTCGAGCGGGTCATGGCCCGCCTGTTCGCGGTGGAGACGCCTGTTCCGGCCGCGCGGCCCGAACTGAGGCGGCTGGCGGCGCGCTTCGTGACCGACCATCGGCCCGGCGACTGGGCCCAGGCGCTGATGGATCTGGGCGCGACGGTATGCCGGTCAAGGTCGCCCCTGTGCGGCCAATGCCCCCTCGCCGCCGACTGCGCCGGCTTCGCCTCGGGCGCGCCGGAGCGGTTCCCGCTCAAGGCGAAGAAGGCCGACAAGCCCCGCCGCCACGGCGTGGCCTGGGTCATCTGGACGCGCGGGGACGGGTGGCGCTGGAGCGGCGGCCGGACAAGGGCCTGCTGGGCGGCATGCTGGGCTTGCCGACCAGCGACTGGTCGACCGTCCCCGAGGCTCGCACGCCGCCGTTCCCCGGCGATTGGCGCGACGCCGGGGCGGTGGAGCACGTCTTCACCCACTTCGCCCTGACGCTGCACGTGCGCACGGCGCAGGCGGCCCACCTCGGAGCCTATGACTGGCGGCCGGCGGCGGAAGCCCGCTCCGCCCTGCCCACCGTCTTCGCCAAGGCCCTGGATCGGGGACTGGCGCCGGCCTTATTTTTGTAGTAACAAATAAATGTGCGCATCACCTTCGATCCGGCCAAACGCGACCGAACCTTGGAAGCGCGGGGACTGGACTTCGCATCGGCGACGGAGGTGTTCGTCGGCGACCACCTGACGTTTCCGGATGAGCGCCAGGATTACGGCGAGCCCCGCTTCATCAGCGTCGGGCGCCTGGCCGGGCGGATGGTGGTGCTGGTGTGGACGCCGCGAGGCGACGCGCGGCACGTGATTTCTATGAGGAAGGCCAATGAGCGGGAACAGAGACGCTTCGAAGACCGCCTGGGTTGACCCGGACGACGCGCCCGAACTGGACGACGCCTGGTTCGAGAAGGCCGACCATTATCGCGGCGGAAGCCTGGTGCGGCGCGGGCGGCCGCGCGGGTCCGACAAGGTCTCCACCACCATCCGTTTCGACGCCGACGTGCTGGCCGCGTTCAAGAAGGACGGACCGGGCTGGCAAACGCGGATGAACGACGCCCTGCGCGACTGGCTGGCGCGCCGCGCGGCCTAGCGCAGGGTCCGCACCGATATCTGGCCGCGCGCCTTGCGCGGGATGACCACCGAGCGGCCGTCGACGCGCTGGATGGCCAGGTCGACGGTCGCGTCCCCGACCGTCAGGTCGCGGATCAGCAGCCGTTCCAGGCCGTCGGGCAGGACGGGATCCGCCATGTCGATGGCGCCGGTCCAGGCGTCGATCGACAGGCCCAGCGCCGCCTGCAGCATCAGGAACACCGACCCGGCCGCCCACGCCTGGGGCAGGCAGGCGACAGGGTAGGCGATGGGCGGCTCGCCCGGCGTCCGCGCGAAGCCGCAGAACAGTTCCGGCAGGCGCAGATGGAAGTGGGTCGCGGCGTCGAAGATCTCGCTCAGGATCTCGGCTACGGCGGCGCGCTCGCCGTAGTTGGCCATGCCGGCGGCGGCCATGGCGGTGTCGTGGGGCCAGACCGAGCCGTTGTGATAGCTCATCGGATTGTAGCGCGCCTGGCCCAGCTCAAGCGTGCGGATGCCCCAGCCGGTGCGGAACTCGGCCGACAGCAGACGCTTGGTGACCTTGCGGGCGCGCTCGGCCGAGGGCAGGCCGGTGAACAGCAGGTGGCCGGCGTTGGAGGCGATGGCGCGGCAGGGCTGACCGTCGCCGTCCAGGGCCACGGCGTAGAAGCCCTGGTCCTCCATCCAGTATTTTTCCTCGACCAGGGCGCGGACCTGTTCGGCCCTCATACGCCATTCGGGCGCGCGGTCGTCGTGCAGGCGCTCGCCCAGGTCGGCCAGGGCGCGCCAGGCGGCGAAGGCGTAGCCCTGGACCTCCAGCAGGGCGACCGGCCCCTTGGGGAAGCGGCCGTCGGCGTGGAAGATGGAGTCCTCGGAATCCTTCCAGCCCTGGTTCGACAGGCCCGTGTCGGCCCCGCGCTGATAGTCGATCAGGCCGTCGCCGTTGCTGTCGCCATAGTCGCGCATCCAGTCGGCCGCCGCGATCAGGTTGGGCCACAGCCTGCGGATCAGGTCCAGGTCGGCCGTGCGGCTGGCGTAGGCGCCGGCCAGGGCGATGAACAGGCAGGTGGTGTCGACCCCGCCGTAGTAGAGGCCGAACGGCACCTCGCCCAGGGCGCTCATCTCGCCGCCGCGCGTCTCGTGCATGATCTTGCCGGGCTGGCTGTCCTGGAAGGCGCTGGTCTCGGTCGCCTGGCGCGACGCCAGATAGGTCAGCACGCCCTTGGCCAGCGAGGGATCCAGCCACAGCATCTGCCAGGCGGCGATGATGCCGTCGCGTCCGAACGGGGTCGAGAACCAGGGCGTGCCGGCGTAGGGGTAGGGGCCGGTCGGCAGGTCGGTGGTCAACAGCGCCATGTCGGCCCGCGACTGGTCCAGCCAGTCGTTGAAGCGCGGGCTGCGGGGGCCGCGCACGGTCGCGCCCCTGCGCCGCTTGGCCCGCATGGCCAGGCGCGCCTGGATGGCGTTCAGCCGCCAGCGCGTCGGATCGGGCGCCTCGCAGCTGTCGACGCCGCATTCGACGAACAGCTCGACCTGGCGGCCCTTGGGCAGGCTGAACATGAAGTCGGCGCGCGTGGCGGTCAGGCGGGCGGGCGGCTCGGAAAAGGCCAGGCAGCTGCGCCGCTCGACCGCGTCCAGACCGGTGTAGCGGAAAGTGACGCGCCGTCCGTCCATCTCGGGCGGATGGATGGTTCCGCGCCGTGGGCGGGGCGTGCCGCGCACCTGGAAGATGTCGGCGAAGTCGGCCCCGAACTCGAACGACAGCGGCAGCAGGACGTCCTCGACGCCGTGGTTGGTCATCTGCACCCGCTCGAACATCCGCCGGCCCCACAGGAAGCGGCGGCGCTCGATGTGGAGCACGCCGGCGGGGGCCGAGCGGCCGCCCATCGGGGGCAGGGGACGGTTGGTGGTGTGGCACGAGAAGAAGACGTTGTCCTGGCTGACCCCCGACGACAGGCGCGAGGGTCGCAGCTGGCCCACGCTCATCACCCATCGCGACAGGGCGCGGGTGTCGCCGGCGAACAGCCCGTCGGCGCCGCCCCTCATGTCGCCCCAGCCGTCGGCGACCAGGAAGGTGTCGCCTTCCTTCAGCGCCATCAGCTGTTCCAGGCCTGACGCCTCGACGCTCTCGCCGGCGGTCAATTGGGTCGAATAGGCGTCGTCCATGCGGTCTTCCCCTTGTTGAAAGGCCGATACGAGATTCCACCCGAATGCGGCGCTGAATGGCCGCTTGCCATGCAAATGAAGAAGGCGGCGGAGGGTTCACCCCCGCCGCCTGAATTTTCACCTCTGGCGGCCGGTCAGGCCAGGGCGGCGAAGCTTCGCTCCTCGTCCATCGGGCGAAGCGGGGTGACGACGTCCGGCAACGGCGTCTCGGCGAAGGGGCGCTTGGCCAGCAGATCGCCATAGACGTCCAGATATCGCCGCGCCATGGCGGTGGCCGAGAACCGCAGGTCAAACCGCGCGCGGATGGCTTCTCGGTCCAGCAGATGCGCGCGGCCTGCGGCGGCGACGGCCTGTTCCATCGTATCCACCAGGAAGCCGGTGGCCCCGTCCTCGATCACCTCGGGCGTCGAGCCGCAGCGGAAGGCGATCACCGGCGTGCCGCAGGCCATCGCCTCGATCATCACCAGACCGAAAGGTTCGGGCCAGTCGATCGGGAACAGCAGGGCGTCCGCCCCGCCCAGGAAGGCCGACTTCTGGTGGTCGCCGATCTCGCCGACGAACTCGACCAGCGGATTGCCGACGACCAGCGGCTGGATCACCTCTTCCCAGTACCGCTTGTCGGCCGCGTCGACCTTGGCCGCGATCTTCAGGGGCTTGCCCAGTTTGGTGGCGATCTCGATGGCGCGGTCGGGGCGTTTCTCCGGGGAAATCCGTCCCAGGAACGCCAGATAGCCCTCGGACTTGGGAGCGAAGCGATAGAGCTCGCCCGGCATTCCGTGGTGCACCGTGGCCTTCCAGTTGGCGAAGGACAGGGGCTTGCGCTGGTCGTCCGAGATCGAGACCAGGCCGTACTGGTTCCAGCGCTGATAGACGCCAGGCAGGTCCTTCATGTCCAGCCGGCCATGCAGGGTGGTGATGGTCCTGTCCGCATACTGACGGAACAGCGGGAAGTGGATCATGTCGGTGTGGAAGTGGATGACGTCGAAGTCGTCCGCCCGGTCCAGCACTTCAGTCAGCATGGTGATGTGGGCCGCCAGGTCCGACTTCAGCGGCGCCGGGTCCAGGCGGATCGCCTGGTCGCGCACGGGCACGAGCCGCGCCTTGGTCTGGGCGTCGGCGCTGGCGAACAGGGTGACGTCGTGGCCCAGGTCGACCAGGGCGTCGGTGAGATGGGCGACCACGCGTTCAGTTCCGCCATAGAGCCGAGGCGGCACGGCTTCGTACAAGGGAGTGACCTGGGCGATCTTCATGATGTGTGCTCCGGCCCCCGTCCTGCGCCAGGGGCTTGGATCACAATGATTTCGCACCTGCGAAGTTCCGTTGGGTCAGGACGAAATTTCGCAGGAGTTTCGGTGGGTTATGGCGAAGCTGAGTGTACGTAACCGCGCATAATCCGCCGTCGCCGGCGCTAACCCCTTGTTGTTGCTCATGCGACGGCCTGTCGCAGGGGTCAGAGCGTGGCGCGCACCTCGGCCCGCAGGGCGTCGATGGACTTGAACCCCTGATCCGTCTTGAAGCGCCAATAGGTCCAGCCGTTGCAGGCGGGCGCGTTCTCCAGCAGGGCGCCCAGCTTGTGGATCGACCCCGTCAGCGAGCCGTGGACCAGCGATCCGTCGGCCCGAACCCGCGCCTCGCGCTCGCCCTTGGGGCAATACAGGCGGTCGCCCGGATGCAGCAGGCCGGCCTCGACCAGGGCGCCGAACGGCACCTTGGGCTCGGCGCGCTTGGAGCCCATGACGGCCAGGTCCTCGGGGTTGGCCTGGATGACCGAGGCGATGCGGGTCTCGGCCACCTGGGCGTAGGTTTCGTCACGCTCGATGCCGACATAGTGACGGCCCAGCCGCTTGGCCGCCGCGCCCGTCGTGCCGGTGCCGAAGAAGGGGTCCAGCACCACGTCGCCCGGACGGGTGGCGGCCAGCAGCACGCGGTGCAGCAGGGCCTCGGGCTTCTGGGTCGGATGGGCCTTCTTGCCATCGGCGTCCTTGATCCGCTCCTCGCCGGTGCACAGGGCGAAGGTCCAGTCCGAGCGCATCTGGGTGTCTTCGTTGAAGGCCTTCAGGGCGTCGTAGTTGAAGGTGTAGCGCTTCTGGTCGCGCGACTTGGCGGCCCAGATCAGCGTCTCGTGGGCGTTGGTGAAGCGCGTGCCCTTGAAGTTCGGCATCGGATTGGACTTGCGCCAGATGATGTCGTTCAGCACCCAGAAGCCCAGGTCCTGGATCGCCGAGCCCAGGCGGAAGACGTTGTGATAGCTGCCGATCACCCAGATCGAACCCTCGGGCTTCAGGACACGACGGCATTCCGCCATCCAGGCGCGGGTGAAGGCGTCGTATTCGGCGAAGCTTGCGAACTTGTCCCAGTCGTCGTCGACCGCGTCGACCTTGGAATTGTCCGGCCGCAGCAGGTCGCCGCCCAGCTGCAGATTGTAGGGCGGGTCGGCGAAGACCATGTCCACCGAGGCGTCCGGCAGGCCTTTCAGCACCGCGATGCAGTCGCCGCGATGGATGACGTCCCTGGCCAGGACAGGTGTCTGCAAGTCGGACATGGAAACGCGGCCCCGTACAATGAGAGCCGCGATGGTGAATCCTTGTGGTTAAGGTGGCGTAACCGGCGCGACGGATCGCGCCGGTCGCTCCATCGCATCAGGCCAGCATGCGGACCTTGGGTTCGCGATCCCACTGTCGCGTGCGGGCCGGGGCCAGGAAGGCGTCGGCGTCGGCGGACAGGTCGACCACGCCCGCGTCCGGCTCGACGCCCGCCTTGTCCAGCAGGGGCTGGGCCTGGGGCGTGTGGCCGATGGCCTTGAGGTGGCCGAAGGCGTCCTTGGCGAAATCGACCGCCGCGCCTTCCTTGAGCAGATCGGCGCATCCCTCGTCGGACAGGACGATGGCGACCGCGTCGAACAGCACCGACGGGCTGCCGGCCAGCTGGCCGTCGGCGGCCAGAAGCTTGCCGCCCTTCAGCTTGGCGCCGCCGACCTTGGGCGCGACGATGAAGACCGAGCCGCCGTCGCCTTCGACCGCCGCGCGCACCGCATCGACGACCGCGCCGTCCGAACCGTCGGCGACCAGGATGGCGACCTTGCGGCCCTTCAGCGTGTCTGGATATTTGCCGACGATGCGCAGGGCCGGCGACGGCTCCAGGTCGATCGGGGCCACGGCGGCCTGCGACGCCTCGGGCAGCGGCAGGTTCAGGCCGTCCGCCACCCGCTGGGCCAGGGTTTCGTCCACGTTGCGCAGATTGGCCAGGATGCGCTCGCGCACATGGGGCAGCGACACCTTGGACAGTTCGAAGACGATGGCGCTGGCCAGGTGGGCCTGTTCGATCTCGGTCTGAGAACGGAAGAACAGCCGCGCCTGGCTGTAGTGGTCGGCGAAGGTCTCGGCGCGCAGGCGGACCTTTTCGCCCTGGACCGGAACAGGCGCGGTGCGGAAGCCGCCCTTGGGGTCCTCGCGCGGGCCGCCGTCCTCGCCGGCCTGAGCCAGGCTGTTGGGCTCATAGTTGGCGCGGCCCTTGAAGACCTGGGTCTGCATGTGGCCGTCGCGCTGGAAGTTCTGGAACGGGCAGCCCTTGGCCTGGTTGATCGGAATCTGGTGGAAGTTGACCGTGCCCAGGCGCGACAGCTGGGTGTCCTGATAGGAAAACAGCCGCCCCTGCAGCAGCGGATCCTCGGAGAAGTCGATGCCCGGCACGATGTTGGTGGGCAGGAAGGCGGCCTGCTCCGTCTCGGCGAAGAAGTTGTCCGGGTTGCGGTTCAGGGTCATGCGCCCGATGACGCGGATCGGATGGTCCTCCTCGGGGATCAGCTTGGTGGCGTCCAGGATGTCGAAGGGCAGGGCGTCGGCCTCTTCCTGGCTGAACAGCTGCACGCCCAGCTCCCACTCGGGGAAGTCGCCCTGCTCGATGGCCTCGAAGAGGTCGCGGCGGTGATAGTCGGGATCGGCGCCGGCGATCTTGACCGCCTCGTCCCAGCAGGTGGACTGCGTGCCCAGCTTGGGCCGCCAGTGGAACTTGACCAGGGTGGCGACGCCCTCGGCGTTCAGCAGGCGGAAGGTGTTGACGCCGAACCCTTCGATCATTCGCAGACTGCGCGGAATGGCCCGGTCGGACATGGCCCACATGATCATGTGGGTGCTCTCGGGCGTCAGGCCGATGAAGTCCCAGAAGGTGTCGTGGGCGCTGGCGGCCTGGGGATAGCCGCGGTCCGCCTCCATCTTCACCGAATGGATCAGGTCCGGAAACTTGATCGCGTCCTGGATGAAGAAGACCGGGATGTTGTTGCCCACCAGGTCCCAATTGCCCTCGCGGGTGTAGAACTTCACCGCGAAGCCGCGCACGTCGCGCGGGGTGTCGATCGACCCCGCGCCGCCCGCGACGGTGGAGAAGCGGGTGAACACCTCGGTCTTCTCGCCCACGGCCGTCAGGATCCGGGCGGTGGTGTAGTCCGACAGGCTGTCGGTCAGCTCGAACACGCCGTGGGCGGCCGAGCCGCGCGCATGGACGATGCGCTCGGGAATGCGCTCATGGTCGAAAGCTGAATCTTCTCGCGAAGGATGAAATCCTCCAAGAGGGTGGAGCCGCGCGGCCCCGCCTTGAGCGAGTTCTGATTGTCGCTGATCGGCGCGCCGTGATTGGTGGTCAGGCGGGCGTCGGGCGCCGAGGCGGTCTGATGAGTCTCGCCGCCGTCGCCGACATGGGACGCGGGGGCGCGGTCGGGGGTCTTGGCCATCGGGCAACCTTTTGGGAAAGCGGCGTCCACACCATGTGGCGCGCGTCTTCCTGCTAACGTCGCCGGATGACGATGGTTCTGCGCGAAGCCGCGCACAGCGGCGGGTCACAAAAAGTTCGTTTCCGGTCCGCCGCGCCCTTCGCAGCGGGCGAGGCGGCGGCTATGAGGCGACGATGATCGCGCGCCTACGCCCCGTTCCGTTCGACCTCGGCCCCGTCCACTTCGTCGGCATAGGCGGCATCGGCATGAGCGGCATCGCCGAGATCATGCTGAAGATCGGCTATTCGGTTCAGGGCTCCGACGCCAAGGCCAGCGCCAACACCGAACGGCTGGAAAAGCTGGGCGCCAGGATCTTCATCGGCCACGACGCGGCCCATGTCGGCGAAGGCGTTTCGGCCGTGGTCTATTCCACCGCGGTGAAGGCCGACAATCCGGAGATGAAGGCCGCGCGCGCGCGCCGCATCCCCCTGGTCCGCCGGGCCGAGATGCTGGCCGAGCTGATGCGGCTGCAGTTCTCCATCGCGGTGGGGGGCACCCACGGCAAGACCACCACGACCTCGATGGTGGCGGCCCTTCTGGACGCGGCCGGCCTGGATCCCACCGTGGTCAACGGCGGCATCATCAACGCCTACGGCACCAACGCCAAGGTCGGCGACGGCGACTGGATCGTGGTCGAGGCGGACGAGTCCGACGGCAGCTTCCTGCGCCTGAAGTCGACCGTGGCGGTCGTCACCAACATCGATCCCGAGCACCTGGACCATTACGGCGACTTCGACGCGGTGCGCCGGGCCTTCTGCGACTTCGTGGAGAACATCCCCTTCTACGGCTTCGCGGCCGTGTGCCTGGATCACCCCGAGGTGCAGCGGCTGGTCGCCAGCATCGATAACCGCCGGCTGATCACCTATGGGCTGAACCCCCAGGCGATGGTGCGGGCCGAGGGGTGCCAGATGGGCCCCGACGGCGCCCGCTTCGACGTGGTGATCAGGAACGGCGAGGAGCACCGGATCGAGAAGCTGCATCTGCCGATGGCCGGCTGGCACAACGTCTCCAACGCCCTGGCCGCCATCGCCGTGGCGCGCGAACTGGACGTGTCGGACGAGGCGATCCGGACGGGCCTGGCCGGGTTCGGCGGCGTCAAGCGCCGCTTCACCACCACCGGCGTGGTGGGCGGGGTGCGCATCGTCGACGACTACGGCCACCATCCGGTCGAGATCGCCGCCGTGCTGAAGGCCGCGCGCCAGGTCGCCGAGGGGCGCGTCATCGCCGTGGTCCAGCCGCATCGCTACACCCGCCTGCGCGACCTGATGGATGATTTCTCCACCGCCTTTTCCGACGCCGACAGCGTCATCGTGGCCGATGTCTATCCGGCGGGCGAACCGCCGATCGAGGGCGTGGACAAGCACGCCCTGGTCGAGGGCGTGCGCCGCTTCGGCCACCGCAGCGTCCAGGCGCTGGAGAACGCCGCCGTCCTGCCCCGCCTGATCAAGGACGAGGCCAAGGCCGGCGACGTCGTGGTGCTGCTGGGCGCCGGCGACATCACCAGTTGGGCCTACGGCCTGCCGGCGCAGCTGGAGGGGTTGGCTTGAGTGAAGAGAGCCGGCATCTGCTCGCGGCGGTGACGCCTGACGGCGTTGCGGGCCTCGATCACGAAATCCGCTATCTCGGCGGAAACCTTCGTGAAGCCCTGGCTCACTACCGCATCCTGTTTCCCGAGTTGATCAGCTATCGGGGCGGCTTGTTCATCGAGAGCCATTTCGATCAGCAGATCGTAAACGACATCCTCGACGCATCGAGGTTCGATGCGGGCGACAATGCCGTCGCAACGGCGGAACAGTATGTCAACGCGGTCTCGTTGGCGGCGGAGGATGACCAGCAGCATTTTGATATCGCCATCGCCCGCGCGAATGCGGCCGCGATCGGCTGGGTCTGGACGAGGTGGATCCGGGAGACCTATGCGGTCGAAGTGAAGGTCGAGACGTCGATCTCCTCTGCCGAAGACTGCTGCATCTGGTTTGAAACTGGCACAAGTGACGAGAATTTTCGTGGTTGACGCCTTCCCTGCAGTTCGAGGCAAGCTGCTGCTGAACGAGCCCCTGGCGCCCTACACCTGGTTCCGTGTCGGCGGGGCGGCCGAGGCCTTGTTCATTCCGGCGGACGCCGACGACCTGGCCGAATTCCTCAAGGCGCTCGACCCCGCCGTTCCGGTGACCGTGCTGGGTGTCGGCTCCAACGTCATCGTCCGCGACGGCGGGGTCGAGGGCGTGGTGATCCGCCTGGCCGGACGGCCCTGGGCGCAGGTCACGACGGACGGCGACGCCATCACCGCCGGCGCCGGCGCGCTGGACTCCATGGTCGCCAAGGCCAGCGCAAAGGCGGGGATCGCCGGGCTGGAATTCTACGCCGGCATTCCGGGCACCATCGGCGGCGCCCTGACCATGAACGCGGGCTGCTACGGGGCGGAGACCAAGGACGTCCTGGTCTCGGCCTGGGGGCTGAATCGCGCGGGCGAGCGGGTGGACTATGCGCTGGCCGATTTTGGCTACACCTATCGCCATTCCCAGGCGCCGGCCGACATCATCTGGGTGGAGGCGACCTATCGCGGGACGGCCGATGCGACGGACGCCGTCGCCGGCCGCATCGCCGAGATCACCAGCCGCCGCGAGCAGACCCAGCCGATCCGCGAAAAGACCGGCGGCTCCACCTTCAAGAACCCGCCCGGCCATTCGTCGTGGAAGCTGGTGGACGAGGCGGGCTGGCGCGGAAAGCTGCACGCCGCGCCTTCGCCTCAGGGCGGCGGCGGCCAAGTTCAGCGAGCTGCATTCCAACTTCATGATCAACCCCGGAGAGGCCACCGCCGCCGACATCGAGGGGTTGGGCGAGGCCGTGCGCGCGGACGTTCTGGAAAAGACCGGCGTTCAGCTGGATTGGGAAATCCGGCGCATCGGCCGCCCCGCCTGAACGGCGCAGCGCGCATGGGGAGAAAGGGTTAGGATCGCTCGTCCGCCCGGCTTTGGTTGACGCGCTGTTAACGACCTTGGGGCCATCGCTGCGGACAGTCCGGAGCTGAAGATGAACCGCCCCCTTTCCGACCTTCACGTCGCCGTCCTGATGGGCGGAATTTCGGCGGAACGGCAGGTCTCGCTGTCCTCGGGCGAGGAATGCGCCAAGGCCCTTGAGCGGCAGGGCGCGCGGGTTAGCCGCATCGACGCGGGCCGCGACCTGGCCAATGTGCTGTCGGGCCTGATCAAGCCCGACGTGGCGCTGAACTGCCTGCACGGCGCCTGGGGCGAGGACGGCTGCGTCCAGGGCGTGCTGGAAACGCTGCGGATCCCCTACACCCACTCCGGCGTCCTGGCCTCGGCCCTGGCGATGGACAAGGACAAGTCCAAGGCCGTGCTGAAGGCCGCGGGGCTCAAGGTTCCCGGCGGGGGCCTGTTCGACCGACGCCAGGTGGCGACCCGTCACGTCATCGACCCGCCCTATGTCGTCAAGCCGAACGCGGAAGGCTCTTCCGTCGGCGTCTATCTGGTGCGCGAGGGCGCCAACGACTTCGCCAGCGAGGTCGCCGCCCCGGACTGGACCTATGGCGAGAAGGTGATGGTCGAGCCCTTCATCCCGGGCAAGGAGCTGGCCGTCACCGTTCTGGGCGAAGCCGCGGGACCGCGCGCCCTGACCGTCACCGACATCACCCCGGTCAAGGGCTTCTACGACTATGAGGCCAAGTATGCGAAGGGCGGGTCGATCCACGTCCTGCCCGCCGTCCTGCCGCCGCACGTGTTCGAGGCGGCGCTTCGCCAGGCCGAGCAGGCGCACACGGCGATGGGTTGCCGAGGCGTGTCCAGAAGCGACTTCCGTTATGACGATGTTAAGGACGATCTGGTCCTGTTGGAGGTCAACACGCAGCCCGGCATGACCCCGACCTCGCTCGCCCCCGAGCAGGCCGCCCATGTCGGAATGAGCTACGAAGACCTGGTTCGGTGGATGGTGGAGGACGCCTCATGCCCGCGGTAGTTCGCGGCGGTCGGCGACAGAGTTCGGCGCAGTCCCCCCGGCGCGCGGCAGGCTCCGCGCAGGGCCGGGGGCGCGGCGGCGCCCGCCCGGGCGGCGGGACCGTTCCCGGCAAGATGGCCGCTATCGGCCGCGTCGACCTGTCCCCCCGCGCGGTGGTGATCGCCCTGGCGGCCGGGGCCCTGGTCGTGGCCGGCGTGCTGGCCACCGGCGCGCGCGCCGAGCGGATCGGCCAGTCCGTCTCGGGCGGCGTGGATCGTCTGACGGCCGGCATGGGCTTGACCCTGAAGCGGGTGCACGTGACCGGCGCCTCGGCCGAGGCCGAGCCGGCCATCCAGCGCGCCCTGGGTCTTCACGCCGGCCAGCCCATCGTCGGCCTGGACCTGGACGTGTTGCGCCAGCGGGTGCAGTCGGTCGGCTGGGTCAAGGAGGCGCGGGTGGTGCGGCTGTTGCCCGACACCCTGATCGTCGAGGTCAAGGAGCACGACCGCCTGGCCGTCTGGCAGGTCGACGGCCAGATCAAGGTGATCGACGCGGGCGGCAAGGTGATCGAGGGGGCTGACGCGCGCCGCTATCCCGTCCTGCCGCTGGTGGTGGGGCGCGGCGCCGACGTGGCGGCCGGCGAAATCCTGCCGCTGCTGAGCCAGCGTCCGCGCCTGATGGGCCGGATCGACGCCCTGGTGCGGGTCGACGAGCGCCGCTGGGACCTGCGGCTCAAGGACGGCGGCCTGATCCAGCTGCCCGCCGTCGAACAGGAGGCGGCGCTTATCCGGCTGGACGCGCTGGACCAGCGCGAGCGGCTGCTGGACCTGGGGTTCGCCCGGGTCGATCTGAGAACGCCTGAAGCGGTCGCGGTGCGGCCGACCGGCGACGTCTGACGAAGGGACACGACCGGCATGGGCGGCAAGCAACGGATGGCGGCGAACGATCAGGGCCGGGGGATGGATCCCCGCGGCGGACGCGCGCCCGTGGTCGCCGCCCTGGACATCGGCCATTCCAAGGTCTCCTGCTTCATCATGAAGCCCGACGGCGTGCGACACGCCGACCGCACCATCCGCGTGGCGGGCGCCAGCCACGTCCAGTCCAAGGGCGTCAAGGGCGGGGCCATCATCAACATGGACGAGGCCGCGCAGGCCATCGGCCACGCCGTCGAACGCGCCGAGCGCGCCGCCCAGAGCCCGGTCTCGGGCGTCGTCGTCACCACCGCCATGGGCCAGATGGCCAGCCACCGCGTCCAGGCGCGCGTATCCCTGGGCGCCAACCCGATCGGCGACGCCGACCTGGCGCGCGCCATCGGCATGGCCCTGGCCCAGATCCGCCTGCCCAACCGCCGGCCGATCCATGTCCTGCCCATCGCCTGGTCGGTGGACGGGGCGCGCGGCGTGCACGACCCGCGCGCCATGCGCGGCGGGTCGCTGGGCCTGGACCTGCTGGTCGTGTCCATGTCCGAGAGCGTCTTCACCACCCTGAGCCACTGTCTGGAGCTGGCGCACCTGGATCTGCAGGGCGTCGCCGCCGCGCCGGTCGTCTCCTCGCTGGCCGCGCTGGAAGACGACGAGATGGACCTGGGCTGCGTCTGCATCGACATGGGCGGCGGCTCGACCAGCGCCGCCGTCTGGGGCGGCCGGTCCCTGCTGCACATCGAGAGCCTGAACGTTGGGGGCGATCACGTCACCTCCGACATCGCGCGCGGCCTGTCGACCTCCAAGGCGGGCGCCGAGCGGCTCAAGACCCTGCACGGCTCGGCCATGGCCAGCGCCAACGAGGACCGCGAGATGCTGGAAGCCCCGCCGCGCGGCGAGGACCCGTCGGCCGGCCCCGTCGTGGTGCCGCGCGCCATGCTGAAGACCGTCATCGCCCCGCGCGTGGAAGAGACGCTGGAGCTGCTGCGCGACCGGCTGAAGACCGCCGGCGTGGGCCTGGAGCCGGGCGCGGGCCTGGTCCTGACCGGGGGCGCCAGCCAGTTGAACGGCGTGCGCGAACTGGCCGTGCGCGTCTTCGACCGCCCCGTCCGCCTTGGAAAGCCCCAACGGGCGCCACATTTGGCCGACGCCGCCTCCGGCCCCGCCTTCTGCGCCACCTCCGGCGTCCTCCTCCGCGCCGCCTACGGCCCGCGCGAAGCGGTCTCGGCCCGCAAGCTCATGGCCCGCCAGATCACGGCGGCCGACGCCCCCAGGATCCACCGCGGCAATGTGGTGGGCCGCGTGGCGGGGTGGCTGAGGGATAACCTGTGATTATCGACCGGTCGGGCCGATAAATCTGCGGCAAAGCTGGAATAAGGACCTTTCCGTAGCACCGACTCACATTATCGCCGTAACCTTCTCTTAACCCTCATGGGCGCACTCCTTAACACGCTCATAACCAATGCGATTCGGCGGGGCGTTCGCATGGTTTCCGAGGGCAGGGTCGGAAGGTCGGAAAAAGAATGTCACTCTCGCTGGTCAAGCCTCAAGCCACTGAACTGAAGCCCCGGATCGTCGTGTTCGGCGTCGGCGGGGCGGGCGGCAACGCCGTAAACAACATGATCGACGCGGGCCTCGAAGGGGTCGAGTTCGTCGTCGCGAACACCGACGCCCAGCATCTGTCGTTCGCCAAGACCGACCGTCGCATCCAGCTGGGCGAGACCATCACCCAGGGGCTGGGCGCGGGCGCCCACCCCGAGGTCGGCATGAACGCCGCCGAGGAATCCGCCGACGAGATCCATCAGCATCTCGAAGGCGCGCACATGGTCTTCATCACCGCCGGCATGGGCGGCGGCACCGGCACCGGCGCCGCGCCGATCATCGCCAAGTGCGCGCGCGATCGCGGCATCCTGACCGTCGGCGTCGTGACCAAGCCCTTCACCTTCGAAGGCCGTCACCGGATGCGCCTGGCCGATGCGGGCATCGCCGAGCTGCAGCGCTACGTCGACACCCTGATCGTCATTCCGAACCAGAACCTGTTCCGCGTCGCCAACGAACGCACCACCTTCGCCGACGCCTTCGGCATGGCCGACCAGGTGCTGCACTCGGGCGTGCGCTCGATCACCGACCTGATGATCCTGCCGGGTCTGATCAACCTCGACTTCGCCGACGTCCGCGCCGTCATGTCCGAGATGGGCAAGGCGATGATGGGCACGGGCGAGGCCTCGGGCGACGACCGCGCCCTGCTGGCCGCCCAGAACGCCATCGCCAACCCGCTGCTGGACGAGACCAGCCTGAAGGGCGCCAAGGCCGTGCTGGTCAACATCACCGGCGGCCTGGACATGACCCTGCTGGAGGTCGACGAGGCCGCCAACGCCATCTCGGCCGAGGTGGACGGCGACGCCAACATCATCTTCGGCGCCGCCTTCGATCCGGCGCTGGAAGGCAAGATCCGCGTCTCGGTGGTCGCCACCGGCATGGACGAGGGCGAGGTCAAGCGCATCGAACCGATCGCGCCCGCGACCGGAACCGGTTCGCCGCTGGCGACCCATGACGCCCGTCGTTCGGCCGGCGGCCTGTACGGAACGGCCGCCCAACGTCCGGAGCCCGCCCGCGACACATGGCGCGAGCCGACCCGCGCCGAGGCGACGCGTGCGCCGGAGCCGACCGTCGCGCCCGCCGCGCCCGCTTACGAGCCTCCGGTCGCCCGTGCGCCCGAGCCCGCCCCGGCGCCCGAGCCGCGCATCGAGGTCCGCCCCGAGCCGGTGATCCGCGTGGCCGAAGAGCAGCCCCAGGCCCGCAACCTGGATCCGATCGTCGATCCGTGGGTCGAGGAGTACGAGACGACGCGCAAGCCCGCGCCGTCGCAGCCGGCCGCCCAGGCCGACCTGTACGATCGCGCCGAGCCGATGGACGACTACGACGACCGGGATCATCGCCGCAGCGGCTGGAGCCTGTTCGGCCGCAAGCGGGCGCAGGCCCCGCAGCCGACCTATGCGCCTCGTCCGACCTCCGGCGCCCGCGCGGCCGCCCAGCCGGCGCCCGAGCCCGAGGCCGGTCAGGCCGACGACGACCTGGAGATTCCCTCTTTTCTCCGACGGCTGGCGAACTAGGCCTTAGGGCGTGAACGTCTGATTTGGGAAGGGCGGCCGAAGGGCCGCCCTTTCTCGTTTTCGCAAGCCGTCGCCGCCGCGCCGTGGCCTCGGAAACAATCCGAAACCCGACTTTCATTTTCTCCTTGCGAACGCGCCGCTAGATCAGCGGTGAGGCGCAATCCGCACGCAGAGGCGGAAGCGCGCAGACAGAGAGTTTGAGCTTGCCGGTCATCAACGACCATCACGAACGCACCCTCGTCGCGCCGGCGATCATCGCCGGCGTGGGCGTGCACACGGGCCGCCGCGTGCGCCTGGCCGTGCGTCCGGCGCCGGCCGGAACGGGCGTCGTCTTCGTGCGGACCGACGTGACGGACCGCGACAACCGCATCCCTGTCTCGGGCGAGGCGGTGGTCGATGCGCGCCTGAACACCATGATCGCCAACGGCGACGACGTGCGTCTGTCCACCATCGAGCATCTGATGGCGGCCTTCTCGGCGCTGGGCGTGTCCAACGCCGTCGTCGAGGTGGACGGTCCCGAGTTGCCGATCCTGGACGGGTCGGCGCGGGATTTCGTCAACCTGCTGGATCGGGCGGGCTTCCGCCGCCAGCCGACGCCGGTGCGCTACATCGAAATCCAGGAGCCGATCCATGTGGAGGAGGGCGACAAGCACGCCGCGCTCCTGCCCTGCGACCGCTACGAGATGCGCATGGAGATCGACTTCCCGTCGGCCGCCATCGGCAACCAGGTGGTGGACTTCGTCGTCGACGAGACGACCTTCCGCACCGAGATCATGGCCGCGCGCACCTTCGGCTTCGCCCATGAGGTGGAGGCGCTGCGCCAGGCCGGCCTGGCGCGCGGCGGCTCGCTGGAGAACGCCGTGGTCATCGACGGCGACGACATCCTGAACCCCGGCGGCCTGCGCATGGAACGCGAGTTCGTGCGGCACAAGGCGCTGGACGCCATCGGCGACCTGTATGTGCTGGGCGCGCCGATCCTGGGCCGCTACGAGGGCTATAAGGCCGGTCACGCCCTGAACAACAAGCTGGTCCGCGCCCTGCTGGCCGCGCCGCACGCTTGGCGCGAGGTCGCCCGCGTGCCGGAGATGGCGGAAGCAGGCTGACAATCGTTCCGCTCATCTCGGCGTTCGCCGGGATGAGCGGTTTAAACTCAAACCCGGATCACAGAGATCAACCGGCCGAAGTCCGCTTCGCCGCGCTGGAAGGCGCGGCGGTTGGAATAGAAGCGGTCCTCGTCCGCGCAGGTGTCGTGCCCGGTCCAGACGGCCTGGCGGACGCCGGCCTGCTGCAGCCGCCACAGCACGAAGCCGGGCAGGTCGAACTGGCGCTTGTCGGCCGTCGCCCCGGGGCGGAAGAAGCGGTCGCTGCCGGGATCATGGTGGGTGAAGCGCGCCTGGAAGTCCTCGCCGACCTCGTAGCTGTCCTGGGCGATGCAGGGGCCGACGACGGCCAGCATCCGACGCGGCTCGGCGCCCAGCGCCTCCATCGCCGCGACGGCCGAATGGACGACCCCGCCCAGCGCGCCCTTCCAGCCGGCATGGACGGCGGCGACGATGCGCGTCTCCGGATCGGCCAGCAGCACCGGCGCGCAGTCTGCGGTCAGCACCGAACACAGCACGCCCGGCTCGGCCGTGACCACGGCGTCCCCCTCGGGCCGGTCGCCCCGCCACGGCCCCTCGGCCACGCGCGCGACGGCGGAATGGATCTGATAGCAGCCGTTCAGGTGATCCAGGTCCGCGCCCATCGCCTCGGCCACGCGGCGGCGATTCTCGGTCACGGCGGCCGGGTCGTCCTTGGAGCCGACGCCGGTGTTCAGCCCTTCGTAGAGGCCCGTCGAGGTTCCGCCCGCGCGGGTGAAGAAGCCGTGGGCGATCCCGGCGGCGCTCAGCAGCGGGTGCGTGACGGGTTCCACCAGGCTCATGCGTCCCACCCCGGCACGACCAGCGAACGGGGCGAGAAGATCGCGGCGGCCTTGAACAGGGTTCCCATCTGGTCCTCGGCGGTCAGGCGGTTCAGCTGGCGCTCGATCACCGGCGCGGCGTCGGGCCGTCCCCGTTTCAAGGCTTCGGCGCGGTGTTCGATCCCCAGTCGCCTGAGGAATTCGCCCTGGCCCAGGCATCCGGTCACGTCGGCCCCGGCGCGGACGGCCGCTTCCAGCACGGTGGGGAAGTCGGCCCATTGGGTCAGATCGGCCTGGCCGGGCGCGTCCAGCGGATCGACCTTGGCGTGGCGGCGCAGGGCTTGAAGCGTGTCGCCCGCCTCGGGCCGGGCGCGGCCATAGTCGATCAGCAGGGCGGCGCCGGACGCCGCGCGCACCAAGGCCCCCAGGTCCCGGCCGAAGGCGGCCTGCTGCTCGGAAATCTCGACCACGCCGCCGGGCGCGACCTCGAACGCCGGACGAATGAAGCCGCCCGTGACGGCCGACAGGCCGAACACCAGGTCGTTGTCGTCGGTGACGCCGACGCGCCGCTCGAACCAGCCGTCGTCGGTTCTCATGAACTGGCGCGCCGGCAGACAGTCCAGGACCTCGTTGGCGATCAGGATCACGGGCGCGTCGGTCTCGACCTGGGTCAGGTCGCGCACCCAGCGCGGGGCGACGTCGGCGCCCGCCAGCGCCCGCGCCTGCAGATCGCGCAACGGCCCGCTGGGCTCGATCAGGATCAGGTCGACCGCCTCCAGGAAGCCGGGCGCCAGGCGGGCGGCGCGCAGCACGTCGCTCATCAGCGCGCCGTCGCCGGGCCCGACCTCGACCAGTCGCAGCCGCTCGGGCGCGCCCAGGCGATTCCAGGTCTCCACCGCCCACAGGCCGATCAGTTCGCCGAACATCTGGCTGACCAGGGGGGCGGTGATGAAGTCGCCGCCTTCCCCCAGCGCCGGCCGGGTCGCGTAATAGCCGTCCTGCGGGTCGTGCAGGCAGCGCGTCACATAGTCGGCCACCGTCATCGGCCCGGTCAGGGCGATCTCGCGCGCCAGCCTGGCCTTCAGGCTCATGCGACGACGGGCGGGCGGCTCCGGGCCCGCCAGATCAGCCACAGGCCGACCAGGATCATCGGGATCGACAGCATCATCCCCATGGTCAGGCCCAGCGGGAAGTCCGGCATGCCGTAATCCGGCTCGCGCACATTCTCCAGCAGGGCGCGGCAGACGCCATAGCCGACCAGGAACAGGCCGGTGACATAGCCCGGCTTCATCAGCAGGCGACCCTTCCAGACGGCGAGCGACAGCAGGCCGAACAGGACGATCCCCTCCAGGCCCGCCTCATAGAGCTGGCTGGGATGGGCGGCGCGTCGCCGGCCGGGCAGAAGCCGTACATCGATTGGATGCGGTCGTTGCAGAAGCGGATGGCCCAGGGAACCGTCGTCTCGCGGCCCCACAGCTCGCCGTTGATGAAGTTGGCCAGCCGGCCGAAGCCCAGGCCGATGGGCACCACTGGGGCCACTAGGTCGCCGATCCGCAGCATGTCGATCTTCTGCGCGCGCGAGAACAGCACGATGGCCAGGGCCACGCCCAGGAAGCCGCCGTGGAAGCTCATGCCCCCCGTCCACAGCTGGAACAGCTCGAACCGTTCGCCCAGCGTGTCGCCGGTGAACAGCTGGGCGTACATGACCGGCTTGTAGAACAGCGCGTAGCCCAGCCGCCCGCCCAGGATGATGCCCAGCACGATCCACAGCACCAGGTCGTCCAGCTGCGCCGGGGTCATCGGCGGACGGCCGCCCCACAGCCGGTCGGTCTTGACCAGACGGGTGGCGTACCACCACCCCAGGACGATGCCCGCCACTAGGCCAGGGCGTACCAGCGGATCGGCAACGGCCCCAGATGGATCAGGACCGGATCGAATTCGGGAAAGGGCAAGGCGGTTCCTCGAAGGGTTCAACGACGCCGCTTTAGCAAGCGCGGCCGCCTTCGTCGCGTGCGAAGGTGACGTCCTCGGGGCGGACGGCTAGGCTGGCGTCATGTCGCGCCCCGAGAACGAGCCCCAGGCTCCCGCCGCCCGCTGGTCCCTGATCGGACCGGGCATCGTCGTCGCCGCCACCGGCGTCGGGGCGGGGGACCTGGTCGCCACCCTGATCGCGGGCTCCCGCTTCGGCTACGCCCTGCTGTGGGCGGCGGTCGCCGGCACGGTCATCAAGATCGCCCTGGCCGAGGGGGTGGGGCGCTGGACCCTGGCCAGCGGGCGGACCATCTTCGACGGCTGGTCCTCGCTGGGCGGCGGCTGGTTCGGGGGGCGGCTGAACTGGGCGGGCCTCTATTTCGGCCTCTATGTCGTCGTCTGGGGCTTCGTTTACGGCGCGGCCGCGATGACGGCGGCCGCCCTGCCGCTGGCCGCCCTGTTCGGCGGTGATCTGAAGGCCTGGGGCGTGGCCAGCGGGGTGGCGGGCCTGGGCCTGGTGTGGATGGGCGGTTACGGCCTGTTCGAAAAGGTGATGACCGCCCTGGTCGGCGTCATGTTCGTCACCGTGGTCGGCCTGGCCGTCATCGTGGCGCCCGACCTGCCGGCGCTGGCGACCGGCCTGTGGCCCCGCCTGCCTGAAGGGTCCGTCTTCTACACCCTGGGCCTGATCGGCGGGGTCGGGGGCACCATCACCATGGCCGCCTACGGCTATTGGGCCAACGCCAAGGGCTGGCGCGGTCCGGGCTGGATGCGGGTCATGCGGCTGGACAACGGCGTGGCCTATGTCGTCACCGGCGTCTTCGTCATCGCCATGATGATCGTCGGGGCCGAACTGCTCCATTCCGCCGGCATCGCGCTCAGCAGCGGCGACCGGGGGCTGCTGGACCTGGATCAGGTCCTGCGCGACCGCTTCGGTCGGCCGATCTCCATCCTGTTCCTGGTCGGCTTCTGGGCCGCCACCTTCTCCAGCCTGATAGGCGTGTGGCAGGGCGTCAGCCTGATGTTCGCCGACTTCTACGGCCATGTCGCGGGCCGCTCGCGCGGGCTGGAGCACGGAATCAAGGGGACGGCCCCGTGGAAAGGACCTGGCCGTTCCGCGCCTACGCCCTGTGGCTGACCTTCCCGCCGATCGTCCTGCTGTTCATGGACCGGCCCTTCGGCCTGATCGTCGCCTATGGGGTGCTGGGCAGCCTGTTCATGCCCTTCCTGGCGGGGACGCTGATCTGGCTGCTGAACAGCG
The DNA here is from genome assembly GCF_023503965.1 of Brevundimonas albigilva. GTDB lineage: Bacteria > Pseudomonadota > Alphaproteobacteria > Caulobacterales > Caulobacteraceae > Brevundimonas > Brevundimonas albigilva. Next base: position 2,471,999 of record NZ_CP097298.1, read on the forward strand.
ACAGAACGCCGCGCGCGTGGCGCAACGGCTGGCTGTCGAATCTGCTTCTGGGCGCGGCGGCGCTGCTGTTCGCGGCGCTGGCTGGCAACGAACTGGTCGGCCTGATCCGCCCCTGAACGGTCAGGACGTGGAGGCAGCGTCACAATGGCCTCTACGAACCGTCACCGTTCCCCGCTAGGCAGCGTTCGATCGACCTCGGGGGAAGCAGCATGAAGACCTTCGTCGCGGCCTTGATGGGCGCCGTCGCACTGTCGGCCGGTCCGGCCCTGGCCCAGGTGACGGCGCCGCCGGACCCCGATCCCGCGCCGCCGCCGGCCCATGCGCCGAACGGACGCTGGGCGGCCAGGGGCTGGGCCGACCGCATCGTGCTGAGCCCCGCCGCCGACGCCGCGCGCGGCGCGGCCGTGGCCTGGCGCACCGATGTCCGCCAGACCTCGGCCGAGGCCCAGATCGCCGAGGAGATCGACGGCCCGCTGCTGGGCTTTTTCGCCCGCACCGTCGCCGGGACGACCGCCCCGATCCAGAACGAGAACGGCCAGGCGCTGTATCACCAGGTCCGCTTCGAGGATCTGCAGCCCGCCACACGCTACGTCTATCGCGTCCGCGCCGCCGACGGCTGGAGCGAATGGCTGCCGTTTCGCACGGCCGCGGCGGACTTCGCGCCGTTCCGCTTCATCTATCTGGGCGACACCCAGAACGACATCCTGGAAATCGGCTCGCGGGTGATCCGCTCGGCGCTGAAGGAGGCGGGACCGGCCGCCCTGGTCGTCCACGCCGGCGACCTGGTGGCCCAGCGCGAGACAAAGGTCCACGACGACGAATGGGGCGAATGGACCGAGGCCGGCGGCCGCGCCTTCGCCATGACGCCGCAGCTGCCGGCGCCGGGCAATCACGAATACGTCGACCACATCCTGCCGGACGGCACGGAGTCGCGCCTGTTGGGGCCGCACTGGCCGCTGCAGTTCGCCCTGCCGGCCAATGGCGCGCCGGGCGCCGAGCAGACCAGTTATTTCGTCGACTATCAGGGCGTGCGGTTCATCGTGCTGGACGGCACCGCCGCCATCGACCTGGGCGCCTCCGAGAGCCAGACCCGCTGGCTGGACCAGACGCTGGCCTCCAGCCCCGCGCGCTGGAACGTGGCCCTGTTCCACCAGCCGATCTACACCTGCGCCCGGCCCGAGGACACCGAGGAGTTGAAGACGGCCTGGAAGCCGATCTTCGACGCGCGCCGCATCGACCTGGTGCTGCAGGGGCACGACCACTGCTACGGTCGGGTCTCCGACCCGGCCGGCGCCGAGGCCTCGCGCGCCAACAGCGACGCCGGGCGGCCGCAGGGGCCGGTCTATGTCGTCTCGGTCACGGGCTCGAAGATGTACGGTCTGAACGACCGCGCGGATGCGCAGCCGGTCCGCGCCGCCGAGAACACCGAGCTGTACCAGCTGGTCGATGTCGAGGCGGATCGCCTGAATTTCCGCGCCTTCACCGCCACGGGGCGGCTGTATGACGCCTTCACCCTGGTCAAGGGCGAGGACGGTCTGAACCGGCTGATTGAGACGGAGGAGACCCTGCTGGCTGCCCGTCGTTGCGACGGCGAGGCCGGACCAGACGACCGTCCCTGCACGGCCGAGATCAAGGACTGATCGGGGGCGTGTTTTCGGCCTGTTTTCGGTCTGGCTTGCCGTAGGGGAGGCTTTCGCCTACCCCTCCCGGCTCGATTCCAGGACGATGACGGACGAAACGCCCATGACGCTCGCGCTTCTTTTCCCCGGACAGGGCAGCCAGGCCGTCGGCATGGGCGCGCCGCTGGCCGACGCCTTCCAGTCCGCCCGCGACGTCTTCGCCGAGGTCGACGAGGCCCTGGGCCAGAAGCTGTCGGTCCTGATGCGCGAGGGGCCGGAGGACCAGCTGACCCTGACCGAGAACGCCCAGCCGGCCCTGATGGCCGTGTCCCTGGCCGTGATCCGGGTGCTGAAGGCCGAGTTCGGCGTGGACGTGGCCCAGGCGGCCTTCGTCGCCGGGCATTCGCTGGGCGAATATTCGGCCCTGGCGGCGGCGGGCGCGCTGAGCGTGCCGGACACCGCGCGCCTGCTGAAGCTGCGCGGCCAGGCCATGCAGCGCGCCGTCCCGGTGGGCAGGGGGGCGATGGCCTCGCTGATCGGACCCAGGACCGACCTGGCCCTGGCCGAGGCCGCCGCCGCGGCGGGCGCCGAGGTCGGCGTCTGCGTCGTCGCCAATGACAACAACGCCGGCAACATCGTCATCTCGGGCGACAAGGCGGCGGTGGACCGCGCCATCGAAAAGGCCAAGGAACTGGGCGCGCGGGCGATCCCGCTGAACGTCTCGGCGCCGTTCCACTGTCCGCTGATGCAGCCGGCCGCCGACGAGATGGCCCAGGCCCTGGCCTCGGCCGCCATCCTGGCGCCGGCCGTGCCGGTGGTGGCCAATGTCACCGCCCGCCCGGAGACCGACCCGGAGACCCTCCGCCGCCTGCTGGTTGAACAGGTCACCGGCCGGGTGCGCTGGCGCGAGAGCATGGAATGGATGGCGGGTGAGGGCGGCGTGACGCGCTTCGTCGAGGTCGGCTCGGGCAAGGTGCTGACCGGCATGGCCAAGCGGATCGCGCCGGAGGCCGAAAGCCTGCCGCTGAACACGCCGGAAGACCTGGAAGCGTTCGCGAAGGGCCTCTGATCGCCCGATCGCCGTCATCCTCGGGCTTGACCCGAGGATCGGACCATCCGCACTTCGGCGTTAGAGAGCGAGCGCCATCATCGACATCGGCGCCGCACGGCGCCTGATCCTCGGGTCAAGCCCGAGGATGACGGAACAGGAGAGACACGGATGTTCAATCTCGCAGGCAAGACTGCGCTGGTGACGGGCGCGACGGGCGGCATCGGCGGGGCGATCGCGCGGGCGCTGCACGCCCAGGGCGCGACCGTGGTGCTGTCGGGCACGCGTGAGGCGGTGCTGGCGGACCTGGCCAGGGAACTGGGCGAGCGGGCGCATTTCGCCACGGCCAACCTGTCGGACGGCGAGTCGGTCGACAATCTGGTCAATGCGGCGGAAACGGCGGCGGGCGCGCCGCTGGACATCCTGGTGGCCAATGCGGGCGTCACCAAGGACGGCCTGCTGATGCGGATGAAGGACGAGGACTTCGAGCACGTGCTCAAGGTCAATCTGGAAAGCTATTTCCGCCTGACCCGCGCGGCGGTGAAGGGCATGATGAAGCGCCGCGCCGGCCGCATCATCGGCGTGACCTCGGTGGTCGGCGTGACCGGCAACCCCGGCCAGACCAACTATTCGGCGTCCAAGGCCGGCATGATCGGCTTTTCCAAGTCGCTGGCCCAGGAGGTCGGCTCGCGCGGGATCACCGTCAACTGCATCGCGCCGGGCTTCATCGCCAGCCCCATGACGGACGTGCTGAACGAGCAGCAGCGCGAGACCATCCTGGCCCGGATCCCCGCCGGTCGCCTGGGTTCGGGCGACGAGATCGCCGCCGCCGCCGTCTATCTGTGTTCGGACGAGGCCGCCTATGTCACGGGCCAGACCTTGCACGTCAACGGCGGCATGGCGATGATCTGACCGCGATCACGACACGCAACAGACTATTTCCCGCCCCGACGGCTGTGCTAAAGGGCGGTATGCATTGGCGGTTCGATCCCTTTGGGCTTGCGTCGCCGGCGCTGCCGTGAGACGGCGATTTTTGATGAGACCCCGCCTCTACGGCGCATTTAAACAGGCAGAGAGACACTCATGTCCGACACCCTCGAGCGCGTTCGCAAGATCGTCATCGACCACCTGGACGCCGATCCGGACAAGGTCACGGAAAAGGCCAGCTTCATCGACGACCTGGGCGCCGACTCGCTCGACAACGTCGAGCTGGTGATGGCCTTCGAAGAAGAATTCGACATCGAAATCCCCGACGACGCCGCCGAACACATCCAGACGGTCGGCGACGCCGTGAAGTACATCGACGAAAAGTCGGCCGGCTGATTTCAGCCGCCGATCGGCGATAGTCAGGGCCGCCCGGCGCTCCTAGCGGAGACGCCCGGCGGCCTTTACTGTTTCTGACCCGCGAATCCGGCTTCGGGATTCGCGATGAAGCGATAAGAGCGAAGGAGCGAACGCCATGCGCCGCGTCGTGTGACAGGAATCGGCCTGCTGACCCCCCTGGGCTGGGGCGTCGAAAAGAGCTGGAAGGGCATCGTCGAGGGGCGTTCGGGCATCGGTCCGATCACCGCCTTCGACACCGAGGGCTACGCCTGCACCATCGCCGGGGAGGTGCCCAGCGTGGACGGCCGCGGCGGCGGCGGCGAGGGCGACTTCGACCCCGACCAGATCATGTCGGCCAAGGACAGGAAGCGCGTCGACGACTTCATCCTATACGCCATCGCGGCGGCCGACGAGGCCCTGCACGACGCGAACTGGAAACCCGAGACCAACGAGGCGCGCGAGCGCACGGGCGTCATGGTCGGCGCCGGCATCGGCGGCCTGGGCCCCATCGCCGACACCGCCATCATCCTGAAGGAGCAGGGTCCGCGCCGCGTCAGCCCCTTCTTCATTCCCAGCGCCCTGATCAACCTGGCCGGCGGCCAGATCTCGATCCGCCACGGCCTGAAGGGGCCCAACCACGCGGTCGTCACCGCCTGCGCCACCGGCGCCCACGCCATCGGCGACGCGGCGCGGATGATCGCCCTGGACGACGCCGACGTCATGGTGTGCGGCGGGGCGGAAAGCTCCATCGTGCCCATTGGCATCGCGGGCTTTCTGGCCTGCAAGGCCCTGTGCACCGCCTATAACGACACGCCCGAGGCGGCCTCGCGCCCCTACGACCGGGGCCACGCCGGCTTCGTCATGGGCGAGGGCGCGGGAATCTTCGTGCTGGAGGAATACGAGCACGCCAAGGCGCGCGGCGCGACCATCTACGCCGAGGTCGTCGGCTATGGCATGAGCGGCGACGCCTATCACATCACCGCCCCGTCCGAGGACGGCGAGGGCGGCGAGCGGGCCATGAAGGCGGCGCTGAAGCGCGCCGGGCTGCAACCCTCCGACCTCGACTACGTCAACGCCCACGGCACCTCGACGATGGCCGACTGGATCGAGCTGAAGGCCATCGAGCGGCTGGTCGGCGACCACGCCAAGGATCTGGCCGTCTCCTCGACCAAGTCGATGACCGGCCACCTGCTGGGCGCGGCCGGCGCCATCGAGGCGGCCTTCTGCGTCCTGGCCATCCGCGACCAGATCGCCCCGCCGACCATCAACCTGGACGACCCGGAGCACGAGACGGCGATCGACCTGGTCCCGCACAAGGGCAAGCCGATGAAGATCGACGTGGCCATGTCCAACAGCTTCGGCTTCGGCGGCACCAACGCCTCGGTGATCTTCAAGAAGGTCGTGGACTGAGATGTTCGGGCGCGGACGGGTCGAGAAGCGATCGGGCCTGACCGTCGCCCTGCTGACGGGCTCGGCGACCTTCGCCCTGTTCCTCATCGTGGCCCTGGCGGCGATCTGGGCGGTCTATTACGCGCCCGGCCCCGCCGCGCGGCAGGGCGATTCGACCGTCGTGACCCTGCCCAGCGGGTCCAGCGTCTCGGCCATCGCGGCCCAGATGAAGGCGGCGGGCGTCATCCGGTCGCCGGACCTTTTCAAGGCGGCGGCGTCGCTGACCGGGGCGGATCGGCGGCTTCGCGCGGGCGAGTACGACGTGCCGTCTGGAACCTCGCTGGCCGGGGTCTTGAAGCTGATGGTCGAGGGGCGGGTGGTGCGCCACTTCGTGACCCTGCCCGAAGGCTGGTCCTCGGCCCAGGCGGTGGACATCCTGATGCGCCAGCCGGTCCTGGTCGGATCGGTGGAGGAGACGCCCGAAGAGGGGACCCTGTGGCCCGAGACCTATGAGGTCACCCGCGGCGAAAGCCGTCAGTCGGTGATCGAGCGGATGCAGGTCGCCGCCCGCGACAACCTGCGCGTCCTGTGGGCGCAGCGCGCGCCCGGGACCATCGCGCGCAATCCGGAGGAGGCGCTGATCCTGGCCTCGATCGTCGAGAAGGAAACCGGCGTCGCCGCCGAGCGCCCGCGCGTCGCCGCCGTCTTCACCAACCGGCTGCGCCAGGGGATGCGGCTGGAGAGCGACCCGACCATCGTCTATGGCCTGACCAAGGGCCGGCCCCTGGGGCGCGGCATCCGCCGTTCGGAACTGACCCAGGCCACGCCCTGGAACACCTATCTGATCGACGGCCTGCCGCCGACGCCGATCGCCAATCCGGGCCGCGAGGCCCTGCGCGCGGTGCTGAACCCGCCGGCCGACCCGGCCCTGTTCTTCGTCGCCGACGGCACGGGCGGCCACGCCTTCGCCAACACCTACGAGGAGCACCTGCGCAACGTCGCCCGCTGGCGCCAGATCGAACGCCAGAAGGCCGGCCTGCCGCCCGAGGCGCCGGCTCCGGCCGCGCCGGGGATGTCGACGGCGCCCATGACCGATCCCGCCGGCCAGCCCGCCGCTGCGGCCCCGCCGGGCCAGGCGACGCTGACCCTGCCGGCCGGCGCCAGCCAGGGGCCGAACCGGTGAGCGGACAGATTTCGGGCATGACCGGCTTCGGCCGCGCCGATGGCGCAGCGGACGGCTGGACCTGGTCGGTCGAGGCCGCTCGGTCAACGGCCGCAATCTGGAGGTCCGCTATCGCGGCCCCAACGGCTTCGACGAACTGGAGCGGCTGGCCAAGACGTCCGCCCAGGCCCGGTTCGCGCGCGGCCAGGTGACGCTGGGCCTGCAGGCGCGCCGCGCCCAGGCCGCCGATGTCGCCGTGGTCGTCAACGAGCCCCTGCTGGCGCGCTATCTCTCGCTCGCCAATCAGCTGGCGGAGGACGGGGCCACGCCGCCGTCGGCCGACGGCATGCTGGCGCTGCGGGGCGTCATCGAGGCCCCGGAGGAAGAGGACGACGCCGAGACGCGCGCCGCCGTCCAGGCCGAAATGGCGAAAACCTTGGAGGCGGCGCTGGACGCCCTGAAGGCCTCTCGTCAGCGCGAGGGGGCGCAGCTGGCGCCGCTGCTGCAGGATTTCGTCGCCCGGATCGAGACCCTGGTCGGTCAGGCCGAGGCCGAGGCCCAGGGCCAGGTCGAGGCCATCCGCGAGCGCTTCACCCGTCGCATCGCCGAACTGGCGCCCGACGCGCCGGGCCTTGAGGACCGCATCTTCCTGGAAGCCGCCGCCCTGGCGGCCAAGGCCGACGTGCGCGAGGAGCTGGATCGACTGACCGCCCATGTCGCCTCGGCCCGCCAACTGCTGGGCCAGCCGCCGGCGGGGCGCAAGCTGGACTTCCTGATGCAGGAATTCATGCGCGAGGCGAACACCCTGTGCTCGAAATCCGCTACCACCGCCCTGACCGGAATCGGCCTGGAGCTGAAGGCGGTGATCGAGCAGTTGCGTGAACAGGTCCAGAATGTCGAATGAACACACCCCCCGCCGCGGCGTCCTGCTGATCGTCGCCAGCCCCTCGGGCGCGGGCAAGACCAGCCTGTGCCGCCGGCTGATGGCCGACCACAGGGCGCTGGAGCTGTCGGTGTCCATGACCACGCGCGACATCCGGCCCGGAGAGGTGCACGGCCGCGACTACAACTTCGTCAGCCACGAGGAATTCCAGCGGCTGATCGACGCCGACGCCTTCCTGGAATGGGCCGACGTGCACGGCAACCGCTACGGCAGCCCGCGCGCGCCGGTCGACCGCGCCCTGGCCGAGGGGCGCGACGTGCTGTTCGATATCGACTGGCAGGGCGCGCGCGACGTGGCCGAGAAATGCCCGGAGGACGCCGTGCGCGTCTTCATCCTTCCGCCCAGCCTGGCCGAGCTGCGTCGCCGCCTGGTCACCCGCTCACAGGACGCAGAGGACGTGATCGAACGCCGCGTGGCCAACGCCAAGGGCGAGATCGAGCACTGCGGCGAGTTCGACTATGTGCTGGTGAACGAGGACTTCGACCGGTCCTACGCCGAGCTGGCGCACATCTATCACGCCGAGCGGTCGAGGCGTTTCCGCAACCTGTGGGTCCGCCAGTATCAGGACGCCCTGCTGCGCGAGGTGGTCTGAAGGCGACGCCGCGGGGGTGCGGCGCCGCCTCGGTACTCTACTCTACGCTACGCTACTCACGGGTCCGGTTTCGCGTCTCGCCGCTTCCAGCGGGTAAACAGCCGACTAAGGGAGACCCCCTAGATCGCCGTTCCTTGGCCGGCGATTCATAAGCCGTTCGCGAAACTGACCTAAGGGTAGGGCGAACGGGGTGGGTTAATGCGTTTTCTGAAGTCTCTCGGTCCGATCCTGGCGGCCAGCGCGCGGGAGAGGCTGAAACAGGTTCCGGTGCGGATACTGCTGGCCTGCGTGGTCGCCTGGGCCCTTCACGCGGCCGGCCTGGGCGGGTGGATCGGACCGTGGCTGGGCCTGGCCGCCCTGGTGCAGCTGTTCGAATATCTGGCCATGACGCCGTTTCGGCGAGCCGTTCCTTCGGACGATCCGCGGCTGATGGGGCTGGCCCTGGCCTCGACCGCCCTGATGGCGACGGCCTATGGCGGCGTCGGCCTGGCGATCTGGTCCACCAACTATCCCGCCCTGGTGACCCTGGCCGCCCTGACCCTGGCCGGCGGATTGCTGACCAATGTGGCCTCGGGCATCGGCTCGCGCACCGTCTTCTTCGTCGGCGCCACGCCCTATCTGGTGGTCCTGGCCCTGATGCCGGTGGTCAAGATCGTCCAGGGCGACCTGCAGGGCGTGGTGGTGATGTCGCTGGCGTCGGCGCTGTTCGCCGGCGCCATCCTGAACGTCTATTGGCGGGTGCACGCCGCGCGTCGCGCCGAGATCCAGGCCCTGGCGGAATCGGAACGGCGCGTGGAGCAAGCGCAGGCGGCGATGGCCGATCGCGCCGCCATGGCCGCCATCGTCAGCCACGAACTGCGCACCCCCGTCAGCGCCATCCTGGCCGGCGCCCACGTCCTTCGCGACGGCACGCTGCCTGACCAGCGCGAGGAAACGGCCGACCTCATCATCGACGCCGGCCGGCTGATGACGGGGATGCTGAACGACCTGCTCGATCACTCCAAGATGGAGGCGGGCGCCATGCTGCTGGAGGCGCGCGCCTTCGAGCTGGGCGACTTCATCCGCGACGCGGTGCGCTTCTGGGCCGCCCCGGCCGCCGAGAAGGGCCTGAGGCTGGAGGCGTCGGGCGTCGACAGCGATCCGGTTTGGCTGCGCGGCGACCCCTACCGGCTGCGCCAGGTGGTCAACAACCTGATCTCCAACGCCATCAAGTTCACGCCCTCGGGCGTGATCCGCCTGCGCGCCCAGGCCCCGGTCAGCGAGGGGCGGCGCTGCCTGACCCTGACCGTCGCCGACCAGGGCGCTGGCATCTCGGCCGAGGCGATGACGCGGCTGTTCTCGCCGTTTGCGCAAGGGTCCGCCGAGGTGGCCCGCACCTATGGCGGCACGGGTCTGGGCCTGACGGTCAGCCGCGAACTGGCCCGTCTGATGGGCGGTGATCTGACCGCCACCAGCGTCGAGGGGCAGGGCGCGACCTTCACCCTGTGCGTCGATCTGCCCCCCGGAACGCCCGTCGCGCCGGAGGACGCCTCCGACGCCGCGCCGCCCGCACCGATGCGCCGCATCCGCGTCCTGGCCGTCGACGATCACGAGATCAACCGCCGCACCATCGCCCTGGTGCTGCAGCCGCTGGACGTGGACCTGACGACCGCCTCCGACGGCCATATCGCCCTGTCGCTGCTGGACCAGCGCGCCTTCGACGTGGTGCTGATGGACGTCAACATGCCCGGCATCGACGGCAACGAGACCACGCGCCGCCTGCGCGCCTCGGGCGGACCCAACGCCGCCACGCCCGTGATCGGCTTCAGCGCGGGCACGGAGGCCGAACAGGTCGCGGCCTGCTACGCCGCCGGAATGACGGACTGGCTGGCCAAGCCCCTGGAGCCCCGGCGTCTGTACGACGCCCTGCAACGCGCCGCGGCCGGCGCCGAGGCGGTCGAACGGGCGGCCTGACCGGGCGCAGATCGGCGATTTCCTCTCGACGCGTCACGCTCTAGGCTCGCCGAAAACGGGGGAAGCGATGCATCACGGCGTGACCACGACCGAGCTCTATCTGGCGGCCATGCTGCTGATCATCTTCAGCGCGCCCTATCTGATCTGGCGCGGGCTGAGGACCGACTATTACGCGCCCCTGGTGGTGGTGCAGATCATCGGCGGCGTCCTGCTGGGGCCGGGCGTCCTGGGCGCGGCCTTTCCGGCCTATTACGCGACCGTCTTCACCCCCGACGTGATCACCGCCCTGAACGGCGTGGCCTGGTGGGCGGTGATGATCTTCGTCTTCGTGGCGGGGCTGGAACTGGACCTCAGTCAGGCCTGGCAGCGCAAGGCCGAGACCGGGGTGACGGCCGGCCTGGCCCTGGCCACGCCGCTGCTGTTCGGGGCCGTGGTGGCGCTGGGCATGATCCGTTTCCCCGGCTGGATCGGACCGCAGGGCCAGACCTGGCAACTGGTGCTGGGCGTGGGCATGGCCTGCGCCGTCACCGCCCTGCCGATCCTGGTCCTGTTCATGGAGAAGCTGGACATCCTGCGCCAGCCGCTGGGCCAACGCATCCTGCGCTACGCCAGCCTGGACGACATCGCCATCTGGGGCGTGCTGGCGCTGATCCTGCTCGACTGGGAGCGGGTCGGCCGGCAGGCGGCCTTCCTGATCGGGTTCGCCGTGGCGGCCTGGGCCGTCCGCTGGATCATGAAGCGCATTCCGGAAGGCGATCGGTGGTACGTCGCCCTGATCTGGCTGGCCGCCTGCGGACTGGCTGGCGACTGGTCGGGCCTGCATTTCATGGTGGGCGCCTTCCTGGCCGGAGCGGTTCTGGACGCCCGGTGGTTCGACCAGGCCCGGATGGACCTGTTCCGCACCCATGTCCTGTTGGCGATCATGCCGGTCTTCTTCCTCAGCACCGGCCTGCGGACCCAGTGGGGCGTCGGGGGGCTGATGGTGTTCGGCGCGGCGGCGGCCCTGCTGGTCGCCTCGGTGACGGGCAAGCTGGCGGGGGTCCACCTGGCCGGCCGCCTCCTGAAATGGCCCAAGGGCGAGGCCTCCGTCGTGGGGTGGCTGCTGCAGACCAAGGCCCTGATCATGATCATCTTCGCCAACATCCTGCTGGACCGCCAGATCATCACCAACGAGACCTTCACCGCCCTGCTGCTGATGGCGGTCGGCTCGACCATGCTGACCATCCCCCTGACCACGCCGCGCCTGGCCCGGCTGGCGGGACGGGTGAGGAAGGACGGCTAGCCCAGGGCGGCGAACCAGGGGCGCAGCCGGTCCAGCGCCTCCTGCACCTCGTCCGTCGAGACGGCGAAGCTGAAGCGGATGAAGCGGCGGCCCTCGACCGGATCGAAGTCGACGCCGGGCGCCGCAGCCACGCCGGTGTCGCGCAGCATCCGCTCGCAGAAGGCCAGGCTGTCGTCGGTCAGATGGCCGATGTCGGCCCAGATGTAGAAGGCGCCGTCCGGCGGCGCGATCTTCCTCAGGCCCAGCGACGGCAGGGCGTCCAGCATCAGGTCGCGGTTGCGCGCATAGGTGCGGACGTGGCCTTCCAGTTCGTCGTGCGCGTCCATCGCCACCAGGCCGGCGTGCTGGCTCAGGCTGGGCGGGGTCAGGAACAGATTGCCGATGTGGGCGCGCGCCGTCTCGGTGTGCGGGGCCGGCGTGACCAGCCAGCCCAAGCGCCATCCCGCCATGCTCCAGTATTTGGAGAAGCTGTTGATGACGAAGGCGTCCGGCGCGAACTGCAGCATCGAGGCCGTCGGCCCGACGTAGCTGAGGCCGTGATAGATTTCGTCCGAGACGATGGCGATCCCACGCCGGCGGCAGACCTCGGCGATGGCGGCCAGTTCGGCGTCAGGGATGATCGTCCCGGTCGGATTGGCGGGGCTGGCGATGATGACGCCCGCCGGGGCCGGGTCCAGCGCCGCCAGATGGGCCGCGGTCAGCTGGAAGCGGCTTTCGGCCCCGCACGCGATCTCCACCGGCTCCAGATGCAGGGCGCGCAGGGTGTTGCGATAGGCGACATAGCCGGGCCGGGCCAGGGCCACGCGGTCTCCCGGTCGGAACCGGACCGTCAGCGCCAGCACTAGGGCGGGGGATGCGCCGTTGGTCAGCACGACGCGGTCCGGGTCCACCGCCACGCCGTGCCGCTGGTCGTAGAGCCGGGCGATCCGTTCGCGCAGGGCCGGGCTTTCCCAATAGCCCATGGCGTCGGCGTCCAGCACCTGGTGGGCGCGGGCGATGGCGGCGGCGGGCGCGCCCGTCGAAGGCTGGCCGAACTCCATGTGGATGATCGACCGGCCCTCGGTCTTCAGCCGATGGGCCAGGCGGCTGATGGCGATGGCGCGGAACGGCTCGACGGTCATTGCGAAAGCGCGTCCGCCAGCCGCAGGAAGCCCGCGATGTCGATGGTCTCGGCGCGGGCGTCGGGCTCGATCCCGGCCGCCTCGCACAGGGCCGCCCCGCCCAGTTGTTTCAGGCTCGAGCGCAGCATCTTGCGGCGCTGGCCGAAGGCGGCGGCGGTGACCCGCTCCAGCCTTTTCAGCCGCTCCGGCGACGGGCGTTGCTCCAGCGGGACCAAATGCACGACGGCCGAGGCCACCTTGGGCGGCGGGGTGAAGGCGGCGGCGGGCAGATGCATGACGATCCGCGCCGCGCACACCGCCTGGGAGATCACCGCCAGCCGGCCATAGGCGTCGTCGCCGGGCGCCGCCACGACCCGCTCGGCGACCTCCTTCTGGAACATCAGGGTCAGGGCGCAGGGCGTCCACGGCCCGGTCAGCCATTTGATCAGCAACGCCGTGCCGACGTTGTAGGGCAGGTTCGACACCAGGTGCGCCGGGCCCTGGACCAGTTCGGCCTCTCGCACCTTCAGCGCGTCGGCCTCGACGATCGACAGGCGGCCCGAGCCGTCGTCCAGTTCGGACAGCAGGGGGATGAAGCGGGGGTCCTTCTCGACCAGCACCACCGGTCCCGCGTCGGATTCCAGCAGGGCGCGGGTCAGGCCGCCGGGGCCGGGACCCACCTCGATCACCGCACGGCCGTCGAACGGTCCGGCCAGGCGCACGATCTTTCGCGTCACGTTCAGGTCCAGCAGGAAATGCTGGCCGAAGCTCTTCTTGGCCGACAGGCCGTGGGCGTCGAGCGTTTCGCGGAGGGAGGGCAGGTCGGTCACCGCGCCCTGTTAGCGCGCGGCGCGCGCCGCCGCCATCTCCGAGGCCAGTCGGATCGCGGCGATCAGGCTGTCGGGCCGCGCGATCCCTTGTCCGGCGATGTCGAAGCCGGTGCCGTGGTCGGGCGAGGTGCGGATGATCGGCAGGCCCAGCGAGACGTTCACCCCGCCCCAGAAGTCCAGCGTCTTGACCGGGATCAGCGCCTGGTCGTGATACATGCAGATCGCCGCGTCATAGGTCGCGCGCGCGTCCTCATGGAAAAGGGTGTCGGCCGGTCTGGGATCGGTGATGTCGATCCCTTCGCCGCGCAGCTGTTCGGCCACGGGAATCAGGGTCTCGATCTCCTGCAGGCCCAGGGCGCCGCCCTCGCCCGCATGGGGGTTCAGGGCGGCCATGGCCAGGCGCGGGCGGGCGATGGCGAAGTCGCGCCTCAGGCTTTCGTGGACCACGCGGGCGGTGCGGGCCACCCGCTCGGCCGTCAGCAGTTCGGCCACCTGGTCCAGGGCCACATGGATCGTCACCAGGCAGGCGCGCAGATCCTTGGCCGTCAGCATCATCACCGGGCCGCGCGTCCCCGGATAGGGCGCGTCCGCGGTCAGTTCGGCGATGAACTCCGTATGGCCGGGAAAGCGGAAGCCCGAGGCGTACATCGGCGCCTTGGCGATGGGGGCGGTGACCACCCCCGACGCCTGGCCCGCCAGGCACAGGCCGACCGCCTCCTCGACGCCGTCGGCCACCGCGGCAGCGTTGGCCGGATCGGGCCGGCCGACCACGACCGGCGCGGGCAGCGGCCGATGGATCACGGGCAGGGCGCGCGGGAAGGCCTCGGCCGCATCGACCGGCGCGAAGACCTCGGCGATCGGCGCTCCCTGACGGCGCAGCAGGTCCGCGTCGCCGATGACGGCGAAGGGCAGGGCGTCGGTCGAACGCGCGCGCCAGGCGGCCGCGATGATCTCCGGCCCGACGCCGGCGGGCTCGCCCAGCGTCAGGACCAGAGGCCGGGTCACTTGAACTCGATCAGGGCGTCGTTGCGCAGGTCGCGCAAATAGCGCCGCTCCAGGACCTGCAGGTTCTGCGAACGCAGGCGGCCTTCGACCTGCTGGCGCGACGGCGCTTCAGGCCCGCCGACCCGGCGGCCGCACAGGGCGACCAGGTGCAGGCCCAGGGGCGTGCGGATCGGCGTCGAAACCGTGCCGATCTCGCCGGTGCGGGCGAACTGCTGGAACTGGGGCGCCAGGTCGCCGACGTCCGATTCGCCCAGGTCCGCGCCCAGCACGCCCTGGGTCGCGCGCGCCTGCGACAGGATGTTGTCGCACGTCAGGCCCTGGCGCAGGCCCTCCAGGGTGCGGGTCGCCTCGGCGACCTGCGCCTCGGTCGCCGTCTCGGGCAACTGGACCATCACCTGCTTCATCGACACCAGGCTGGCCGCGGCGCCGTCGCGCTTGTCGCGCATGTAGATGATGTACACGCCGCCATCGACCGCGATCGGATTCGACAGCTGGCCCGGCTGAAGCTGGTCGAACACCGTCTGCAGCGCCGGCTGGACCGAACCCTTGACCAGCCAGCCGGCGTCGCCCGGCACGCGCGCGGCGGCGGACGGGGCGGCCGAGAACTGCCGCGCCACGGCCTGGAACGGGGCGCCCTGGATGATCTGCTGGACCAGCTGCTGGGCGCCGTTCATGGCCGCCTGCTGGCCGCCGACGCGCGCCGCCTCGATGTAGATCTCGCCGATCAGATACTGGGGCTGCGAGGCCGCCTGGTTCAGACGACGCATCTCCTGATCGACCTGAGCCGGCGTCGGACGGGCGCGGCTGCCGAAGCGGCCGCCCACCAGACGGCTCCAACCGATGTCGGTGCGCATGTTCTGGCGGAAGGCGTCGGGCTGGATGCCGCCCTGGCGCAGATAGTCGAGATAGGCCTGGGGCGTCGTTCCCGAGGACTGGGCCATGGCCGCGATCTCTTCGTCGACGTCGGCGTCGGTGACCTGCAGCTGGTCGGCGAACTGCGCCAGCTCCCCGGCCTTCAGCTGATCCTCGATCAGGGCGTTCAGCGCCGCCTGCTGGATCGCCGGCAGGTTCTCCTGCGTCGGCTGCACCTGGGACGAGGCGATCAGCATCAGCATCCGCTGGCGCAGGTCATAGCCGGTGATGATGCGGTCGTTGACGGTGGCGACGATGCCGTCGGCCATCTCGAATTGCGGCTCCGCGGCCTGGCGGGCGGGCGCTTCCTCGGCGGCGGGATTGAGCGCGCCGGCTGCGGGCGGCTGCGCCGGCGCCGGCGACGGGGCTGTCTGACCATGAGCCGAACCGGCGAGGAGGACCGCCGCGAGCGCAGCCCCGTCGAATAACGCATCAAACCCATCGGTCGTCCTGATTCCTCAAAGCGGTCCACCCGGCCGCCCGGCCGTCGCCATGACCGCGCCCCGTCAAGCCTCATGCTCAACGCATTTCGCTCTGTCCATAACCTGAACCTCCGAAAGTGGCGAGGTTTAGGCGCACATAGACCCCTTCGGAGGGGCCGCTGGGCCGCACGCGCGTGTTGTCGCGGCGGAAGCCCAGTTCGAAGCGGAAGCAGTCGTCGTCGAACAGCAGGCCCACTTCCGAGCGGGTGATCACGTCGCGCTCCAGGTCCGCGATGCCCGCGACGGTGAAGCCCCAGTTGCGATAGACGAACTGCTGGCCGGCCAGCTGGATGAATTCGTAGTTGCGGTTCAGCGACCCCAGCGGCGGCCCGCCCGGATTGGCGGGGTCGGGCCGGTCCTCGATGTACAGCGGATCGGAACGGTCGACGATGTAGCTGATGCTGGCCAGGTTGCGTCGCCCCCAGCGTCCGTCCACGGCCGCCTCGGCCCGGCGGATGTCGCCCGAGCCGTCGATGGTGGCGTGGCCCCAGCTGCGGATGCGGTCGGACGGCGAGAACGTGCCCTGGACCACCCAGTCCGACGTCTCCGAAGCCAGGCCCGTGGGATCGTAAAGCCGCGTCGGATCGTCGGGGATCGGCGTGCGGAAGGCGTCTTCCTGGTCGAAGCGGTGGCTGCGGCCCACGAACAGGCTGGCGCTGCGGCCCTCGGCCCAGCGGATGGTGGCCCGGCCGCCCGCGGTGAACCGGGCGCCGCCCTCCAGCAGGTCGTAGCCCGAGAAGCGGTCGATGCGGAACAGCGAGGATTCGTCCAGCTCGACGATCTGGGCGTCCTCGTTGGGGATGCGCGGATCCAGGTCCGGGTCCGTCGACACCGACAGCTGCGCCACCGGCTCCAGGATGATGTCCGCCTCGGCCGTGCGCCGGATCAGCGGATAGCTGACGTCGACGCCGGCGCTCAGGCGCGTGCGGCTGACGGTGGCGTCGTCCGGATCGACGCCCAGCACCGGGGGCAAGTCGCCGACCGAATAGACATCGGCCCGGCCGTCGACGAAGGGCTCCCAGCGCACGCCCAGGGGCGAGATCAGGGCGCGACGCCATTCGAACTGTCCCGTGACGCGGCGGGTGTCGACGCCGCCTGCCCCGACCGTCGTCGTCGGCAGCAGTTCGGGGCGAAGCACGGGCGAGCCGACGTAGGCGTCGCGGTAGAGCGACACCGCCGATCCCTTCAGCCGCAGCCGCCCGCCCAGAACCGGGCCTTCCGGCTCCCAGCGGGCGTCGATCAGGGGCGCCACAAGCGGCAGGGTGTCGTCGTCCTCGAACACCTTGAAGCCGTCGGCGTCGCGGAAGTCGGTGTCGGCGAAGCGCGGGTCCAGCCGCAGGCTCTGGATCGAGAAGGCCGCGACGGACAGGTAGGACCGCTCGCTCTGGCGCTCGGCGTACACCTGGCTGATCAGGCGGCGGCGATCGCCGTAATAGAGGCCGTTGTCCTGATAGGGATCGCGGACGTCGTAGCGGTCGAACAGGGTCTTGTCCGAGGTGCGCTCGGCGGTGAAGCCGAACCGCCACGGCCCTTCCGGGTCGAACTCGCCGTGCGACAGCAGATAGCTGCGGTGGTCCCTGTCGCCGAAGCGGACGTTGCTCTCGAAGTCGCCGTCGCCGTTCAGGTCGAAGTCGCCGAAATTGCGCTCGTAGGTGTAGCCGCCGCGCACCACGACCTGGCCGTTCACGAACCGCCGCCGCCATTGCAGGTTCAGCAGCGGCGCGACCTCGGTGTTGATCTGCGGGCTGATCAGCCAGTCCTCGGACGGCGACACCACGATCAGATAGGGCAGTTCTACCGAGACGCCGCGTCCCTCGTCATAGTTGACGATCGGCACCAGCAGGCCCGAAGCCCGCTCCACCGTCGGATCGGGATGGGCGAAGAAGGGCGTGTAGAACACCGGCACGCCGCCGATGCGGAACACGGCGTTGCGGTAAAGGATCGCCCGCAGCTCCTCGTCCTGGACCACCTTTTCGGCCTGGATCGACACGCTGGGCGTCTTGGGGCCGTTGGCGTCGCAGATCGGGCAGGGGGTGAAGATGGCGTAGTTCATTTCGTTGGCGGTCTCGCTGCGACGCACGGCCGTGGCGGCCATCAGGCTGGCGCCGTCCGGCGTGCGGGTGGCGAAGTCGACCGCGACGCCGGCGTTCAGGTTCTGGTCCAGCTCCAGCCGGCTGGCGTGGACCACGGTGCCGTCCGGCGCGGTCGCCTCCACCTGGCCTTGCGCCGCGGCCGTCCCGGCCGCCAGGTCGTAGGAAACGCTTTCCCCGCGCAGCGTATGGCCGCGCGTGCGCAGATAGACGCGGTCGTCGGGCCCGCCCTGGGCAGTCACCACATCGCCGTCGCGGCGGGCGCTCTCGGCCTCGACATAGACGGCGTCCGGCGCCAGGCCGTCCGCCGCCGGCGCGGATTGCGGGGCCCCCGCCGCCGTCTGAGCCAGCGCGGGCGAGGCCAGAGGCGCGCAGGCGATCAGGGCCGCGCCGGCCAGCAGCCTGTGTCTCAGGACATTCGAGCGGCGCTCGCGGCGATCACCCTGCATATGCCATCCGTGGTTGGGAGCCTGTTGGAGGAGCGGGCGGTCCGCTTAGCCGTCTTCGGTATAGAACAGCAAGGTGAAGGCGGCGAGCGCCGTCAGGATCGGCGGCAGCCAGGCGGCCACGAAGGCCGGCGCCACCTCGGCCGACCCCATCGCCGCCGAAAACTGGTTCAGGAAGAAGAAGGCGAACCCCAGCACCACCGCCGCCACGCTCATCCGCGCCATGTCGCCCAGCCGCATCAGCCGCAGCGAGAAGGCGGCCGCCAGGATGGACATGGCCGCGAACACCAGCGGCGTGGCCAGCAGCTGCTGGAAGCGCAGCCGGTAGGCCGTCGAACTGAACCCCGCGTTCTCGATGCGCTGGATCTGGTTGGGCAGGGACCAGAAGGGCGTCGACTGCGGTCGGGCGAACCGCTCGAACGCCTCCTCGTCGGCCAGGCTGGAGGGCAGGTCCAGCGTGGAATAGGTCACCGCCCGCTGGCCCACCGTGGCGCCGGTCGCATCCTGCAGCCGCCAGCGGCCCGCGCTCAGGGCGGCCGACTGGGCGTCGATCCGTTCCGAGAAGGTGCGCCCGCCGCCGGGCTGGGTCGTGTAGATGAAGAAGGTCACGTCCAGCAGGCGGGCGTTGGCCCGGTCCTGCCGGCCGGCGCGGATGATCATCTGGCGCTGGTCGTCGCCTTCGCGCAGCCAGATGGCCTCGGGCGGTCCCGCGCCGGGCGCCGTGCCCGAGATGCGGGCGCGTTCGCGTTGCCACATGGCGTCCCCCGCCGAGGCCATCGGCCCCAGGACCGTGACGGTCAGCACGCCCAGCAGAAAGGCCATGCCGGCCGAGGGCAGCACGAACCGCCAGGCCGAAACCCCCGCCGCGCGCATGGCGATCAGTTCGCTGCGCCGGTTCAGGCCGATGTAGGCCCCCAGCGTCCCGAACAGGAAGACGAAGGGAAACAGCTGCACGATCACCGCCGGCGACTTGATCGCCACCAGTCCCAGGATGCGCAGGGCCGACAGGTCCTGGTTGGAGCCGACGCCGCGCGA
Source organism: Brevundimonas albigilva (assembly GCF_023503965.1). Classification (GTDB taxonomy): domain Bacteria; phylum Pseudomonadota; class Alphaproteobacteria; order Caulobacterales; family Caulobacteraceae; genus Brevundimonas; species Brevundimonas albigilva. Next base: position 2,491,210 of record NZ_CP097298.1, read on the forward strand.
CACCTCGACGAAGTCGATCAGCATCACCAGGGCCGAAATCACGGCCAGGGCCGTGGCCAGCGAGCGAAGCTGCTGGATCAGCACATAGCGTTCGATGCGCCCGATGCGGGGCAGACGGCGCGCCGCGGGCAGGGAAGGCAGGGCCAGCGTCATGCGAACCTCGCCTTCAGGCGACGGGCGACGGGCCGAAGCCGGCTGCGGCGCGGCTTCAGCGCGCGGAACAGCACCCTCATGGCGATGGCCAGGGCGACCAGCGGCGCGACGTACTGCAGCACGTTCATCCATCCGTTCCAGGCGCTGGCCGCCACCAGGCCATAGCCGATCACCCGGGCCAGCAGGAAGAAGCCCGCCGCCTTGGCGATGCGCCAGCTGTAGCCGCTGCGGCTGAAGGCGCCGCCCAGGATGGCCGCAAGGGCCATCGCCATGGCGACCAGGACATACAGGGGCGACGACAGCCGCGAATGCGCCTCGGCCAGCAGTTCGCCGCGCGATCCGGCGCTCTCCAGCACCCGCGGCGAGGGATTCAGCAACTGGCGCAGATAGAGGTCCGACGGCTTGTAGCGAATGGTTTCGGCCACGTCGGCGAACGGCGCCAGCGAGAAGTCGTAGCGCTGGAACGACAGGGTCTCCAGCACGCCGTTTGACGAATAGCGCTGGGCCGAGCCGTCGATCATGGTCAGGATCGGCTGGCCGGTCGCGTCGCGGCCGAACCGGGCCTCGCCGGCGTTCCAGGTCGTCACCTCGTCGCCGTCGACCAGATAGACGAACAGGTTCACCAGCAGGCCGCTCTGCTCGATCTGCTGCACATAGACGGTCAGGCCGTTGGGGCCTTGGACGAACTGGCCCTCCTCGACCAGCAGGGCGGCCAGGTCGGTGCGGATGGCGAAGGCTTGGCGGCGCACCTCGTGCTGGGCCCACGGCAGCATGAACAGATTGATGAACAGCGCCAGGACGGCGACCAGCAGGGCCAGACGGGCCGTCGGCGCGATGACCTGCCAGCGCGTCATCCCGCCCGCGAAGGCCGCCGTCATCTCCTGCTCGCGCTGCAGCCGGGTCAGGGCGATCAGGGCGCCGATGAACAGGCCGATGGGCAGGATCACCGCCAGCAGCTGCGGCAGGGCCAGCAGCGTCAGCTTGATCATCACCCACACGCTCTGGCCGCGTTCGACGATGACTTCCAGTTGGTCCAGGCTCTGGCTCAGCACGCCTATGCCGGCCAGGGCCGCGCACGCCGCCACGACGGGCAGGGAGATCTGTCGGAAAAGGTAACGCTGAATCAGAGTCATGGGCGGCTGGACTTCGCCCGGTTGCAGGCGGCGATATTGAGGCGCATCTAGTAGCACATCGGGGCGCGTCGGCGACAAGCGGACGCGCCATTGTGTTTTTTCAAGCTGACGCCAGGTGGGGCCTGGCTGGAGTTGCCGCATGAAGATCGAATTCGTCGCCGCCGCCGGTTCCGCCGAAATCCTCGCCGTTCCGGTCCACGAGGACCGCGCGCTGGCGGGGGCGGCGCCTGGGCTGGACCAGTCGGCCGGCGGCGCGCTGGCCAAGGCCCTGTCCAAGAGCCGCATGACCGGCAAGTCCGGGCAGACCCTGTCCGTCGCCGCGCCCGCGGGCGTGGAGGCCGACAGCATCCTGCTGGTGGGCGCCGGCGCCGCTGAAAAGCTGGACGACCTGGCGGTCGAGGCCTTCGGCGCCAACGCCTACGCCGCGGCCAAGATGTCCGGCGCCGAGGTCCTGACCCTGGACGCGTCCGACCTGACGCCCGAACAGGCCGCCCGCGCCGCCTTCGCCGCCAGCCTGGCCGCCTACCGCTTCGACAAGTACCGGACCACCGAGACGGCGGACAAGAAGCCTTCGATCAAGACCGTGCGCGTCGTCACGTCCGACATCCGCGCCGCCGACGCCGCCTATGAGGCCCTGTCGCCGGTGGCCGACGGGGTGATGTTCGCCCGCGACCTGGTGTCCGAGCCCGCCAACGTCCTGTATCCGGCCGAGTTCGCCCGCCGGGTGAAGGATCTGGAGCGCCTGGGCCTGACCGTCGAGATCCTGGGCGAGGCCGAGATGGAAAAGCTGGGCATGAACACCCTGCTCGCCGTCGGCCAGGGCAGCCGCCGCGAAAGCCAGCTGGCCGTGATCCAGTGGAACGGCGGCGCGGCCGGCGAGCAGCCCATCGCCTTCGTCGGCAAGGGCGTCTGCTTCGACACCGGCGGCATCTCCATCAAGCCCGCCGAGGGCATGGAGGACATGAAGTGGGACATGGGCGGCGCCGCCGCCGTGGCCGGCACCATGATGGCCCTGGCCGGCCGCAAGGCCAAGGTGAACGCCGTCGGCGTGCTGGGCCTGGTCGAGAACATGCCCGACGGCAACGCCCAGCGCCCCGGCGACGTGGTCGTGTCCATGTCGGGCCAGACGGTCGAGGTCATCAACACCGACGCGGAAGGCCGCCTCGTGCTGGCCGACGCCCTCTGGTACACCCAGGACCGCTTCAAGCCGAAGTTCATGATCGATCTGGCCACCCTGACCGGCGCCATGATCGTGGCGCTGGGCCTGGACTATGCGGGCATTTTCTCCAACTCGGACGAGGTTTCGGAGAACATCCTGGCCGCCTCCGAAAAGGTGGGCGAGAACTTCTGGCGGATGCCGATCCCCGATCGCTACAACCAGCACATCGAATCCAAGATCGCGGACCTGAAAAACATGGGCAACGGCCGCGCCGGCGGCTCCATCACCGCCGCCCTGTTCCTGCAGAAGTTCACCAACGGCGTGCCGTGGGCCCACCTGGACATCGCCCCCACCGCCTGGGCCAACAAGAGCCCCAGCCCCACGGTGCCCGAAGGCGGCGTCGGCTTCGCCGTCCGCACCCTGGACCGCATGGTGGCCGACAAGTACGAAGGCTGATTCCTTCCCCCTTGCGGGGGAAGGTGGCCCGCGCAGCGGGTCGGATGGGGGTGTATCCCGGTCTCGGCCGGAATACCCTCGTCCCGTGGCCATCCACCATCACGACCGCGCTCATGCTCTGGCCCGCGACCTCCGCAAGGCGCAGACGCTGAGCGAGCGCGCCATGTGGCGTCTGTTGCGGGAGCGCCAGCTCGAAGGTCTGCGGTTCCGACGACAGGTTCCGCTTGGGCCCTATGTCGCCGACTTCTGTTGCCACGCGCTGAAGCTGGTGATCGAACTGGACGGCGGCGTTCATCGCCTGCGAGAAGAGCGCGACGCCGCGCGCGACGCGTGGCTGGGAGAGCAGGGCTTTGAAGTTCTCAGGTTTCCGAACGAGGCGGCGGGCCGAAATCCGAACGTCGTGCTGGACGCGGTGCGCGCCGCGGCCCTGCGGAAACACCGGGCGTCACCCCCCATCCGTCTCGCTGGCGCGAGCCACCTTCCCCCGCAAGGGGGAAGGGCGTGACGACCAAACCCGAAGTCTGGTTCTATCACCTGGAGCGGTCGACGCTGGATCAGGTGCTGCCGACCCTGCTCGAGAAGACGCTCGAGCGGGGCTGGCGGGCGCTGGTCAAGGCCGGCCCGGCCCGGCTGGAGGCGGTCGACGAGGCGCTCTGGACCTATCGCGACGACGGTTTCCTGGCGCACGGCCAGGCCGGCGGACCCCATGACGCGCGCCAGCCCGTGCTTCTGAGCGACACGGGCGAGAACCTGAACGGCGCTCAGGCGCTGTTCATTCTCGACGATGCAGAACTGGGCGCCACGGAAGGGTTCGAACGATGCTTCATCATTTTCGACGGTCGGGACGAACCGGCGCTGCAGCACGCGCGCGGCCGCTGGAAGACGCTGAAGGACCAGGGCGCGCCGCTGGCCTATTGGCGTCAGACCGACGAGGGGCGCTGGGAAAAGGCGGCCTGATCGTCCTGGCCGGCGCGGCCCTGCTGGCCGCCTGCTCCTCCACGCCCGCCGCCGACGAAACCGCGCCCCGCACGGTGGAAAAGGCGCAACTGACCCCGCCTGTCGGCAGCCGGATGCCCACCGCCCCGACCGCCGACCTCTGCAAGGCCGGAGAGATGCAGTATCTGGTCGGGAAACCGCGCGGCGAGATCCCCGTTCCGGTGGATGTGGTCAACCGCCGCGTGACCTGCACGGAATGCGCCATCACCGAGGAATTCTCGGCCTATCGGCTCAACATCTTCTACGACCGGGAGACCGGGATCATCGAACAGGTGCGTTGCGGCTGACGCGGCGCGACAACGAAGGAAGAACAGCCATGAAGACCGCCTTGATCCTGACGTCCCTCTTCAGCGCGGGCATGCTGGGCCTGTCGGCCTGCGCCCCGGTCGAGGGGGCCGATCCCATGCCCGGCCCGGGCGACCAGACCGCCTTCAAGCCGTGCAAGGTTGAGGATTACCAAAGCTACGTCGGCCGAAACCGCTCGACCATTCCGGCGGCGCCCGCGGGCCAGACCTTCCGCGTCCTGTGCACCACCTGCGCGGCCACGATGGACTATCGCGAGAACCGGGTGAACTTCGTCTATGAGGAATCCACCGGCGTCGTGCGCGAGGTGAAGTGCGGCTGACCCTCAGCGGCCGACCGTGTCGCCGGGCCACAACGGCCCGCTGAACCGCCGGGCCAGGAAGTCCATCAGGGCCGTGACCCGCGCTGGTCGCGGCCCGCTGCTGGGCGCCACCAGATGCAGGGCGATGGGCGGCAGGCGCCAATCGGTCATCACCGGTTCGAGCCGACCCTCGGCGACGTGGCTCCAGCAGATGAAGTCCGGCAGCGGCGTCAGGCCCAGGCCCGCGCACAGCGAGGCGATCAGGGCGTCGGAATTGTTGGCTCGCAGCGGCCCGGCGGGACGCACCGCCGCCTCCTCTCCGTCGTCGTTGACGAACCGCCAGACGTCCGGCGTCGGCATATAGGCGTAGCCCAGGCAGGCGTGGCGGCTCAGGTCGTCCGGGCGCGTCGGCCGCCCGCGCTGGGCCAGATAGTCGGGCGAGGCCACCAGGAACCGCTCCACCGGCCGCAGGCGACGCGCCGTCAGCGAGGAGTCCGCCAGGGCCGCGATCCTCAGCGCGCAATCGAATCCGCCGCCGACCAGGTCGATCACCTCGTCCGACAGGTGCAGATCGACCGAGACATCCGGGTGGCGCGCCAGGAAGTCGGGCAGGGCGGGCGCGACATAGCCCATGCCGAAGGACATCGGCGCGGCCAGCCGCACCAGGCCGCGCGGCGTCACAGACATGTCCAGCGCCTCGCTGACCGCCCCTTCGGCCTCGGCCAGCATATGGGCCGCCCGCGCCGCCAGGGTGCGCCCCGCGTCGGTCAGGGCGAAACGGCGCGAGGTGCGGTGCAGCAGGGTCGTCTTCAACTGCTGTTCCAGCCGCGTCACCGCCTTGGACGCCGTGGCTTTCGACAGGCCCAGCGCCTCGGCCGCGCCCGAGAAGGACTGGGCCTCCGCCACCTTGGCGAAGACGGCCAGGGGCCTCGAGATCGGGCAGGCGCGACATGACTTCTCCGGAAACGATGAGTTTCGAGCGTTTCTATTTCTGAACCGAAGCCGATCGCTATCTTGGCGTCAAGCAACAGCGCCGGAACGGTCCGGCGCGGAGGACTTGAACCATGATCGAACGCAGACCCTTCGAAGGCCTGGGCGGCGCCGACCACGGCTGGCTGAACGCCAAACACCACTTCTCCTTCGCCAACTACTACGATCCCAAGCGGATGAGCTGGGGCAATCTGCGCGTCTGGAACGATGACGAGATCGCCGCCGGCACGGGCTTCCCGCCGCATCCCCACGCCGACATGGAGATCATCACCTATGTCCGCGACGGCGCCATCACCCACGAGGACAGCCTGGGCAACAAGGGCCGCACCGTGGCCGGCGACGTCCAGGTGATGAGCGCGGGGACCGGCATCCGCCACGCCGAGTACAACGCCGAACCCGACCTGACCCGCATCTTCCAGATCTGGATCGAGCCGACCAGGCGCGGCGAGGCGCCCAGCTGGGGCTCCAAGCCCTTCCCCAAGGGCGAGCGGTCGGGCCGGTTCGTGGTCCTGGCCTCGGGCTTCGAAGGCGATGACGACGCCCTGCCGATCCGCACCGACGCGCGGATCGTGGCCGCCACGCTGAACGCCGGCGACAGCGCCGACTATCCGCTGGGCTCGACCCGCCGCGCCTATCTGGTCCCGGCCAAGGGCGAGGTCGAGGTCAACGGCGTGCGCCTGAACGCCCGCGACGGCGCCGCCATCGCCCAGGAAGACGTCGTCACCGTCAAGGCGCTGTCGGACGCCGAGATCGTGCTGGTGGACGCAGCCTGAGTTTTGGGATCAACCTGTCCGGTCAAGCTTGGCTTGGCCGGACGACCCGTGCGGGCGTCCGCGATCCGGGTAAGGAGATATCGATATGGCGAGATCGGTCAGCGGCTGGTCGCCGCGCGCCCTGGCGGCCCTGCGCATCGTCGCGGGCCTGCTGTTCCTGGCCCACGGGGTCGTCAAGCTGTTCGGCTTTCCCGAGGGCGCCCAGCCCGGCGAGGTCGAGATCGCCTCGCTGATGGGCGTCGGCGCGATCATCGAACTGGTCACCGGCGCGCTGCTGATGCTGGGCCTGTTCACCCGCCCGGCCGCCTTCATCGCCTCGGGCCAGATGGCCGTCGCCTACTGGATGTTCCACTTCCCCTCCAGCCCCTATCCGGCGGCCAACGGCGGCGACGCGGCCATCCTGTTCTGCTTCGTCTTCCTGTACATCTTCACCGCCGGCCCCGGCGCGTGGAGCCTGGACAAGCGCTGAGGTCATTGATCGGAAGCAGGAGCGCGCACCCCTGCTTCCGTCATCCTCGGGCTCGACCCGAGGATCGGGCGTTGAGGCGACGGACCTCCCCGTCTTCGCACAAGCGGCGGATCCTCCGATCCTCGGGTCGAGCCCGAGGATGACGGCGGTGGGGGCGAAAGTCCTCCCTACCGCCGCCTCGGCGCATAGATGTCGGCCAGCCGGTCGCGGGTCCCCTCGATCCGCTCCAGCCGCGGATAGCGCAGCCCGTCGTGGTAGTCGAAGGCGACGGTGCGATAGCGCTCGCCGTTCCTGACCAGCAGTTCGATCGGCGCGTCCGTCCCCTTCGCCGCCGTCACCGCCTCGCGTAGGACCTCGGCCGAGGCCGCCTGGCCGTTCACCGCCGTCAGGGTCCAGCCCGCGCCGATCCCCTGGTCGAAGGCCGGGCTTCCCCACCGCACGGCGTTGATCTTGTCGCCCGACAGGGTGAAGCCCAGCGAATACTGGAAGTCGTTGGCCCAGCCGCTCTGAACCGCCTTCTCCGTGGCCGTCAGGTCGTCGACGTAGGTCAGGCGGTATCCGGCCCGCTCGATCCCGGCCAGCGGCGCCGTCGCCTCCGGCCCGGCCGCGTCCAGCCGCTCGCGCAGGAAGCCGGCCCAGTCGTGCGGATGCACGGCGTTCAACGCCGCGACCACATCCTGGAACGTATAGCCCTGCGGCGCCCACGACCCGTCGTCATGCCCGAAAAAGCGCTTGGCGAAGTCGTCCAGCGAGCGGCGGTTGTTCGTCGCCTCGCGGATCAGGGTGTCGGCGTCCAGCCAGATCAGCAGGCTCTCGCGATAATAGTCGCCCGTGCCCCGCATCCACGACGTCCACTGCCCCGGCACGCGATAGCCCAGCAGATTGTGGTTGTTGACGTCCTGCAGCGGCCGCCATTCGCGGCCCGGCTGGTTGTCGTAGAAGGCGGCGATGGTCGCCAGCAGCGCCACCGCCTCGTCCGGCGAGTGCAGGCCAGAGCGCGCCGCCAGCACGTCGCCCCAGTATTCCGTCTGGCCCTCATAGACCCACAACAGGGTGTTCTGCGTCGGGACGTTGTGGTTGGCCGTCAGCTCGTCAGCCGGCCGCATGAACTTGCCGTTCCACGAGTGGGTGTATTCGTGCGGCAGCAGGGCGCGGTCGCCGGCGCTCTTGTTCCAGGCGCTGAAGAAGTCGGGCGCCGAGGTGTTCTCGGAACTGCGGTGGTGCTCCAGCCCGATCCCGCCCATCTGATCGGTCAGGCCGAACAGGAACTCGTAGGTGTCGAAATGGCGCGCGCCGAACAGGCGGTCGGCCTGGGTCACCATCGCCTCGTAGTAGCCCAGCTGTTCCGCGCTGGGCTGGATGTTCTTCGCCTCGTCGCCGAACAGGTTCAGCCAGACGTGGTCGCCGCTGGGGTCGATGTCGATCCGCCGGTGATGCGCCCCGGCGAACACGGGGCTGTCGATCAGGGTGTAGAGGTCGGTTTCGGCGAACCGCACCCAGCCGTCCTCGCCCGGCGTCGCGGCCAGAGCCGAGGCCTGGGTCCAGCCGGCGGGCAGGCGCACCGACGGCGCCACGGCGATGCGGCGGGCGAAATGGCCGGCCGGGTAAAGGATCGCCTTCTCCCACTGCAGGTTCAGCATCGACGGCGCCTGCGTCACCCGCCACTGTCCCGGCGGCTGGGTCAGCCACTGGAACCGCACCTCGATGGCGGCGACCCCCGCCGGGATGTCCAGATGGAAGGCGTACGGGTCCAGGGTGTCGCGCACCCAGTCCAACCGCTGGCCGTTCGCCGTGACCGTCAGCCCCGACAGCAGTTGGATCGGTCCCGTCGCGGCATGGTTGCCCGGCAGGTATTTCGGATACAGCAGGGTCAGCGGCCCGGCCTGGGCGACCGGAATGGTCTGCTCCACCTGAACGATGCGGCGGTCCAGGTCGCTGACGTCGGCGCGGTACTGGATCACGCCGGGATAGGCCCGGTCCGCCGGCGCGGGGATCGCCGGCTGCGGCCGGGGCAGGGCCAGGGCGGCCTGGCTGGGATCGGTCACGACCGGCGTGGACCGGAAGTCTTGCGCCAGAACCGGCGAGGCGGCGCCGCAGATCAGGGCGGCGAGGCAGGCGGCGGTCAGGCGTGTACGCGACATCGAGGCATCCGGACTGAAACAGGGGAGGCGCAACCTCGACCGCGCGCGCCTCCCCTTCGTCAACCCGCGGTCAGCGCCGACGGGGCGTCAGAATGTCGCCCAGCCGGTCCGGCGTCCCCTCGATCCGCTCCAGCCGCGGATAGCGCAGGCCGTCGTGGTAGTCGAAGCGGATCGTGCGGTACTGGTCGCCGTCCTTCACGATCAGCTCGACCGGCGTCGCCGGGTCCTTGGCCGCCGTGATCGCCTCGGCGATGCCGTCCGCGTCGGCGGCGCGGCCGTTGACCGCCACGATCTCCATGCCGATCGCCAGTCCCGCCTTGAACGCCGGGCTGCCCCACTGGACGCTGCGGATGTTGTTCGAATCCCCGTCTGGAAGCCCAGCGAATAGGTGAAGTCGTTGCGCTTCAGCTCCTTGTAGAGCGTCTTCTGATAGTCGCTGGGCGTCTCGGCGTAGGTCAGCCGCCAGCCGCCGCGCGCCAGGCCGTCCAGCGGCGCGCCGGGCCCGTGCCCGTCCAGCCGCGTCCGCAGGAACGTCGCCCAGTCGTTCTCCCACGCCGTTCAGCGCCGCCACCACGTCCTCGAAGGTGTAGGGCTTCGGGTCATAGCTGCCGTCCTCGATGCCGTAGAAGGCCCGGGCGAAGTCATCCAGCGACTTGCGCCCATTGGTCCGCTCGCGGATCGTCGTGTCCACATCCAGCCAGATCAGCTGGCCTTCCGAATAATAGTCCTCGTCCCGCTGCCAGCTCAGCCAGCCCTTGGGTTGGCGCTGGCTGATGATCGGATCGTTGGTGGTGTCCTGCATCGCCCGCCATTCGCGTCCGACGCGGGTGTCGTAGGTGGCCGCCGTCATCGCCAGGCTGTCCATCGCCTGCTGCTTGGTCAGCAGGCCGGATCGGGCCGCGATCACCTGGCCGTAATACTGCGTCTGGCCCTCATAGACCCACAGCAGGCTGTTCTGCAGCGGCGTGTTGAAGTTGGGCACATACTGGTCGGCGGGGCGGCGCCACTTGCCGTCCCACGAGTGGTTCATCTCGTGCGACAGCAGGTCCCGGTCGCCCAGATGCGTGTCCCAGCCGGTGAAGAACTCCGGATCGACCGAATTCTCGGAACTGCGGTGGTGCTCCAGGCCGATGCCGCCCAGCTTGTCGGTCATGGCGATCAGGAAGTCGTAGTGGTCGAAGTGCCGCGCGCCGTACAGTCGGTCCATCTGCGTCACTAGGTTCCGCAGCGTCTGGATCTGCTCGTCGGTGGCCTCCAGGCTGGCGGCCCTGTCGGCGACGAAGTTGGCCCGCACCGGCGAGCGGCCGCCCGGATCCAGGTCGATCTGGCGATAGTGCAGCCCGGCGAACATCGGGCTGTCGATCAGCACCTCCAGGTTCACCGGCTTGAAGGTCTGGACGTCGCCGTCTTTGGTTTCCGGCTCCAGCGCCGTGCCGAAGGCCCAGCCGGTCGGCAGCTTGACGCTGGGCTGCAGCGTGATGTTCCGCGACCAGTGGCCGGCCGGGTACAGCAGCATCTTCTCCCACTGGATGTTCAGCATCTCGGGCGTCATGGTGATCCGCCCCTGGGCGCCGGCCGTGGGCGACAGGTGCTGCATCCGCGCCACGATCTCGGTCGCGCCGGCCGGCACGTCGATGTGGAAGGCGAAGGGGTGCAGGGTGTCGCGCACCCACTCCACCCGCTGGCCGTTCGCGGTGATCTCCAGTCCCGCCGGCTGGGCGATCGGTCCCACCGGCCCGTGGTTGCCCGGCAGCCATTCGGGGAAGAACAGCGTCATCGGCCCCGTCTGCGCGACCGGGATCGTCTCGGTCACGTCGAAGATGTGCTGGCTCAGGTTTGTCGCATCGACGTCCAGCCGGATCACGCCCGGATAGGCGACGTCCCGCACCGCCGGGATCGGCGGCAGGCTGATGGGCAGGGCCGGCGGCGCGGCGCCCGGTCCATCCTGCGCCAGCGCGGCCGGCGCGGTCGAGGTGAGCAGAAGGAGGGCCAGGCCGGCGGCGCTCAGGCGGGATCGGGACATGGGATACTCTTCAGGCTGACGCGAAAGGCGCGACAGTCCGCCGCACCCCCGCCGGCGTCAACCCTCAGGTTCGGCCAGCGCCTCCAGCAGGGCCTGATGGAAGCGGTCCGGATCCTCGGTCTGCGGCGCGTGGCCCAGGTCGTCGAACAGGACAAGCCGCGCATTCGGGATCGCCTCGGCGGTCCGTCGGCCCAGCTGGGGATAGAGGCCCAGCCGCGCCTGGACCGCTTCCGGCGCGCGATTGGCGCCCGGCGCGGTGCGGTCGGTCCCGCCGATGATCAGGGTCGTCGGCGCGTTGATGCGGTCGAACTCGTGGACAACCGGCTGGGTGAAGATCATGTCCGAGGTCTGGGCCTGGTTCCACGCGACGATCTCGCCGCCCGGCCCGGCGTACAAGCCCGCCAGCATCTCGACCGGCGCATCGTATTCGGGCCGCCAGTCGCCATCGTAGTAGAAGCGCCGCTGATAGGCCTTGATGCTGTCGAAGGTGGTCCGGCGCTCGCCCGCGAAGGCGGCGTCCAGCGTCGCATAGGGCACGCCCTCGGCCTGCCAGTCCTCCAGCCCGATCGGATTGACCAGCACCAGCCGCTCGACCGCCTCCGGGTGTTGGATGGCGAAGCGGGCGCCCAGCATGCCGCCCATCGAATGGCCGATCACCACCGCCTTCTCGACCCCCAGCGCGTCCAGCAGCCCCTTGGTGTTCGCCGCCAGCTGCGGCAGGCTGAACTGGTATCCGGTGGGCTTGGACGCCTTGCAGAAGCCGATCTGATCGACGGCGACGACGCGGAAGCCCGCTTCGGCCAGCACCGCGATGGTCGGCGCCCAGGTGGCGGCGCAGAAGTTTTTGCCGTGCAGCAGCACCGCCGTGCGCCCATTGGCCGGGCCGGTCGGCGCCACGTCCATATAGGTCATCTCCAGCGGCTGGCGCTGGCTGTCGAAGGCGTGGACCCTGACCGGATGCGGATAGTCGTAGCCCTCCAGCCGCGGGCCATAGGTCGGCCGGTCCTGCGCGGCGGCGGGCAGGGACATCAAGGCGGCGAAGGCGGCGGGGAGGAGGGCGCGGATCATGACGGGCCAACGATAGCCGCCCGGCGCCCGTTCCGCGCCGCGACCGACTGTCCTGTCAGCCGGCCGGATTCACCTCCAGAAGTTCGACGGTGAACCGCAGGGTCGAGTTCGGCGGCAGTTCGCCGCCGCCCACCCAGCGCGAGCCATAGGCCAGGTCCGACGGGATCACGAACTCGAACGTCTCGCCGACGTGCATCAGGGCCACGCCCTCGGTCCAGCCCTTGATGACCCGGTTCAGCGGGAAGGACGCCGGCTCGTTCCGCGAATACGAGCTGTCGAACTCGCGTCCGTCGATGAAGGTCCCGCGATAGTGAACCTTGACCGTATCGGTCGCGCTCGGCTGGGGCGCGTCCGGATGGGCCCTGCCGACGCGGCGATACTGCAGGCCGCTTTCCGTGGTGGTCCAGCCGCGACGCGCGCCGTTCCATTCCAGATAGGCGCGGTTGCCGGCGTCCCAGCCTTCCTGCGTCCCCGGCGTCGACACATTGTCGGCCGCGCGCGCGGCGGCCAGCGACGTCTCCTCATAACTGACGGGCGTGTGCCCGCAGGCGGCGACGATCAGGGCGGAGGCGCTCAGGGCCAGGAATCGCAGGGTCATGGACTGAACCTTAGCAGGTCGCGCGCCCGTCCTCACCTGCTCAGTCGCGGTCGGGCGCGCCCAGCGGGAAGTAGCTGCGATACTTGCGCGCCTCGTCCACCGCTCGCGCCGTCGCCGGCCGCGCCAGCAGCCGCGCGCGATAGGCCCTCAGCGCCTCGAACTTCTCCGGGATCGGATAGGTCCAGTCGGCGTAGAACAGCGCCGGCCCGGCCCCGCAGTCCGCCAGGGTGAAGCCGTGATCGGTCGCCCATGCGCGGCCCTTCATCCGCTCGTCCAGCCACGGATAGATCCGGTCGAACATCGCCGCCGCCTCCTTCACGCTGGCCGGGTGGCGCTGATCCTCCGGTCGCAGGGCGTCATAGACGAAGGCCTGCTGCGGGCCGTTGACGTAGTTGTCGAAGATCCGGTCCATCATCCGCGCCTCGACCGCCGCGACCGGATCGGCCGGAATCAGCCACGCCGCCTCGGGCCGTGTCGCCGCCAGATATTCGATGATGGCCGTGGCCTCGACGATGGTCGCGTCGCCGTCCGTCAGCACCGGAAACCGCTTCAACGGCCACAGCGCCGCCAGTTCTTCAGCCGCGCCGGGCGCTTCCAGGTGGCGCAGTTCGAACGGCGTGTCCGTTTCGTAGAAGGCGACGATCGCCTTCTGGCAGTAGGACGAGAAGGGATGGGCATAGAGTTTCATCGTCGGCGCTCGTCGTGGTTAGAAAAGATAACCGTGAGGCGGTCGTGGTCGCTTGTCAAGCGCGGCGGATTTGCAAAATCGACTCTTTGCACTTTCGCAAACGGCGAAGCCTGTCTAGAAGCCGCCTCCGGATTCGACGGGAGGACCTCATGCATCGACGCCTGGCTCTTAAGGGAAGCGCGGCCTCCGCCGGCCTGATCGCCGCCTGCCTTCTGGCGCAGCCGGCCCGGGCCCAGACTTCGCAACCGGCGTCCCTGGACGAGGTGGTGGTCACCGGCTCGCGCATCGCCGGCGGCGACCGCCTGGCCCCGGTCGATGTGATCGACCGTCAGACCTTCGCCGCCGCCGGCGTCTCCGACGCTTCGCAACTGGTGCGGCTGCTGACCGCCAACTCGGGCTCCGAGGCCCAGGTCGACCAGCTGAACCAGCCGCAAAGTTCGGGCACGGCCCAGTTCAACCTGCGCAATCTCGGCCTGGGCTCGACCCTGGTCCTGATCGACGGCCAGCGCTGGACCAACAGCGCGGTGGTCGCCACCGACGGCTCGGCCTTCGTCGACATCAACTCCCTGGTGCCGATGATCGCGCTGGAGCGGATTGAGGCGGTCAAGGACGGCGCCTCGGCCGTCTATGGCTCCGACGCCGTCGCCGGGGTGGTCAACTTCATCACCCGCAAGGCGTGACCCGCCCCGAGATCAGCGCCAAATACGCCGTCGCCGACGGTTCCGAGGAATCGGTCATCGAGGCCATCGGCGGCCTGTCGCTGCTGGGCGGCGACCTGACCCTGGCGGCCTCGCACTTCCACCGGTCGGCCCTCGGCTCGGACGAGCGCGCCTTCACCCAGGCCGAGACCTACGGCCGCGCGCCGTGGACCGCCGTGACCAGCTACGGCCAGCCCGGTTCCTATTTCCGCCCCGGCACGGGCGGCTTTGCGCCCGACCCCGATTGCGACGATCCCGCCTTCGCCGAGGCCTATCGCAACAGCCCGACCGACAGCTTCTGCCGCCTGGACTACTCCGACTTCTTCGACCTGGTCCCGGAGGAGACGCGCACGCAGCTGTTCGCCGACTACCGCCGTCCGCTGGCCGGCGCCGAACTGTGGCTCCAGGGCGCCTGGTCCTCGACCGAGACCGTCGCGCGCCAGTCGCCGTCCCTGCCGATCCTGGCGCAGAGCCTGACGGTGCCGGCCTCGCACCCCGACAATCCGTTCGGCGAGGCCGTGCTGTTCCGCGGCCGCCTGCTGGGCGCCGAGGCCGGCGCCTCGGTCGCCGACTTCGTCTATGAGACCTGGCGCGTCGCCGGCGGTCTGTCCGGCGACTTCTCCACCGGCTGGACCTGGGATGTGTCCGCCACCGCCAGCCGCCAGCACGTCGCCTACGATAAGCCCGACGCCATCGGCAGCGCCCTGCAGAACGCCCTGAACGGTCTCGGCGGCCCCGGCTGCGACCCGACGACCGGAACGCCCGGCGCCGGCGCCTGCCGCTACTTCAACCCTTTCGGCAGCGCGTATCTGGGGACCGGCACGGCCAATGACGCCGACCTGGTCGACAGCCTGATCGGCTCCGTCGGCCTGCGCGGCGCGGCGGGCCTGATCACCCTGGACGCCTCGACCGGCGGCCAGGCCCTGGCCTGGGCCGGCGGCTCGATCGACGTCGCCCTGGGCGCTCAGTACCGCCGCAGCACCTTCCGCCACGATTGGAGCGACCGGGTCAACGCCGGCGACCTGCTGACCGCCGGCTACTCCCCCGACTTCGACGGCGATCAGGAAGCCCTGGCCGCTTTCGCCGAGGCCCGCGTGCATCTGGGCGATCGTATCGAGGCGCAACTGGCCGCGCGCCATGAATCCTACGACGGCGACGACGGAAAGCTCAGCCCCAAGGTCGCCGTGCGCTGGGACGCGAACGACGCCCTGGCCCTGCGCGCCTCATGGAGCCAGGGCTTCCGCGCCCCCTCCGTCTACGCCCTGACCGGCGCCCAGGCGTCGCAGCCGTCGGTGTTCGACCGGGGCGCCTTCGTCTTCGTCAACACCCTGACCTCGGGCGATCCGGACCTGAAGCCGGAGGAGTCCGAGAGCCTGACCCTGGGCGCCCTGTGGCGGCCGCTGCCCGGGCTGGAGCTCGGCCTCGACGCCTGGCGCTTCGACTACACGAACCTGGTGGTCAAGGAATCGGCCCAGGCGATCATCGACCAGGCCGCCGCCGACGACGCGGCGGGCCTGACCGGCACGCCGGCGCAAGCCCGCGTCACCCGCTCCGGCGCGGGCGCCCTGACCTTTGTCCAGCTCTATTTCACCAACGCCTCGTCGATCGAGACGCAAGGCCTCGACCTCTCGGCCCGCTATTCGCGTGACCTGCTGGGCGGCGTCGCCCGCGCATCCGCCACCTGGACCCATGTCGACCGCTACGACATCCGCCTGACGCCCGGCGCCGCCGCCACCTCGGGCCTGGGCTCGACCAATCTGAACACCCTCGGCCGCTCTTTGCCCCAGGATCGCGGGGAGTTCGCCCTGTCGTGGGCCGATGCGGCCAACAGCCTGACGGCCCTCGTCCACTACACCTCCGGCTACAAAAACGACCGCAGCGGCGTCACCGACCCGGACATCGCCAGCCAGACGACGATGGACCTGCTCTACACCCTCGCGGTCGGCGCCGACCTCGACCTGTCGCTGGGCGTCGTAACCTGACCGACGAGGACCCGCCGCTGGCCCAGTTCGCCCTCGGCTACGACCCCGTCGTCGCCGACCCGCGCGGCCGGGTGGTCAGCGTGGGGCTGACGAAGCGGTTCTGAGCGGCTAGGAGGCGGGGATGATCACGATGTACGGCATCCCCAATTGCGACACCGTCAAGAAGGCCCGCGTCTGGCTGGACCAGCACGGCGTGGATTACGCCTTTCACGACTACAAGAAGGCCGGCGCCGACCGCGCCAAGCTGGAGCAATGGGTCGACGAGCACGGCTGGGAGACGGTGCTGAACCGCGCCGGCACCACGTTCAAAAAGCTGCCCGACGCCGACAAGACCGACCTTGACCGCGACAAGGCCGTCGCCCTGATGCTGACCCAGCCCTCGATGATCAAGCGCCCGGTCCTGGACCTGGGCGACCGCCGCCTGGTGGGCTTCAAGCCAGAGGCTTACGCGGCGGCGCTGGGTTAGGTCGCAAAGACGGTCGTCATTCCGGGGCCAAGCGCAGCGAGGAACCCGGAACCCAGGGCTCCAGTCACGCCGCCAGCGACATTGAGCGCTTGATGCATGCCTCCTGGGTTCCGGGTTCGTCCTGCGGACGCCCCGGAAGGACGAAGATCAGCCGCCCATCGGCACGTCGCGGCACCGCCTGACGATCTGCGGATGCAGCGCCGGGGCGGCGCAGACCAGGCTGGCCTGGCGCGGGTCGGGGCGGTTGAAGCGCCAGGGGCGGCCATGGTGGTCGCTGACCGCGGCGCCGGCCTCCTGGGCGATCAGGCTGCCGGCCGCCACGTCCCAGTCCCACTTGGGCGTAAGCGCAATGGCCGCGTCGAAGGCGCCGGCCGCCACCAGGGCCATGCGATAGGCAAGGGCGTTCCGCTTCTCGAACCGCACGCTGGGCCAGGGCTCGGCCCAGTGCGGCCCCTCGATCAGGCGCGCGTCGCCCAGGAAGGACGCGTCTTCCAGCGCATCGGCGTCGGACGCCGCGATGGGCCGGTCGTTCCGCGTCGCGCCGCCGCCGCGCGTCGCGGCATAGGTCTCGCCGACCTCGGGCGCATGGATCACGGCGGCGACCACTTCGCCGTCCTCGACCACGGCGATGGGCACGCACCACCACGGCGTCCGCTTCATGTAGGCCACCGTGCCGTCGATGGGATCGACCACGAAGATGCGTCGTCTCGACAGCCGTTCGGGCGAATCCGCCGTCTCCTCCGACAGCCAGCCATAGTCGGGCCGCGCGCCCAGCAGCCGTTCGCGCAGCAGGGCGTCGACCTTCAGGTCGCCGCTGGTGACGGGCGACCCGCCCGGCTTGGCCTCGATCTTCAGCCCCCCTCGCGCTCGGCTAGGGCCAGGGCGCCCGCATCGACGGCGGCCTGCCGGATCAGTTCGAGATCGGCGCTCCAGTCCGTCATTTGCCCGCGATGGCCACCGCGTCGAACATCAGGCTGGGCACGTTGAAGGCGCCCCGGAACTCCAGGTCCGAGCCGCGCTGGAGGCGCAGATAGAGGTCAGTCAGCTTGCCGGCCACCGTCACCTCGCTGACCGGATAGGCGATCTCTCCCTCCTCGAACCAGAAGCCGGACACCCCGGCCGACCAGTCGCCGGTGTTGCCGTTAAGCGACGGCCCGAACATGGAGGTGACCAGAAGCCCCGTCCCTGCATCGGCCATCAGTTGCGCCAGCGTCCGCTCGCCCGGCGCCATGTGCAGATTGTGGGTCGAGACGCCCGACGGTCCCGCCAGCCCGCGCGAGGCGTGGCCGGTGCTGGCCAGGCCCAGCTGCGCCGCCGAGGCCGTGTTCATCAGCCAGGTGGTCAGGACGCCGTCGTCGAACAGCTTGCGTTCCTGAACCGCCACGCCCTCGTCGTCGAAGGGGGTGGAGCCCAGGCCGCGCGGCCGAAACGGATCGTCGATCAGATCGACCCCCGGCGCGAACACCCGCTGGCCCAGCCGGTCCTTCAGGAAGGAGGTGCCGCGCGCGATCGACGGCCCGGCGATGGCCCCCACGACGGGGGAGACGATCTGCCCGGCCACGCGGTTCTCGAAGATCACCGGCGCGGTGGTCGAGGCGATCTTGCGCGCGCCGACCCGTGCGACCGCGCGCCGCCCGGCGAAGTCGCCGATGGCCGGGGCGCCGGGCAGGTCGGACAGGTGCCGCGTCGTGCGGCTCTCGCCGCCGCGCTCCATCGCCCCGTCCTTCTCGGCGATCACGCCGACGCCCAGCGAATAGGCCGAGCCCTGATAGGCGCCGTCGAAGCCGCCAGAGGTCACCAGCCGCCAGCGGCTGGACGACCAGGAGGCGTGCCCTCCCTCCGACTTGGCCACGCCCGGCACGGCCAGGGCCACGCCTTCCGCCTCGGCCGCGGCGGCCTCCAGATCGGCCGCGCCGCGCTCGGTCGGGTCGAAAAGGTCCAGGTCCGCGAACGGCCCGCGCGCCAGCCGCTCCTCCGGCGCCAGGCCCGCATAGGGGTCTTCCGGCGCCAGCCGCGCCATGGCGACGGCCCGCTCCACCAGCCGCGCCCGCGTCGCCGGCGACAGGTCGGAGGCCGACACCGTCGCCTGGCGCCTGCCGACGAAGACCCGCAGGCCCAGGTCGCGCGACTCCTCGCGCTCCACGTCCTCCAGCCGGCCGTTGCGCACCCCGACCGACAGCGACTGGCGGTCGGCCGTCACCGCCTCGGCCGCGTCGGCGCCGGCCGTCAGCGCGGCCTGGACGATGTCGTTGAGGATTTCGGGAGAAACGGACGCCGGGGCGCCGGACAGGACTTCGGTCATGCCCCGATATGGCGGACCCCTCCGGTCGCCGCAACCGGCGTCACAGCACCCCGTAGGCGATCAGGCCGACGCCGGCGGACAGCAGGGCGATCCAGGTCAGCGCCATGCCCAGCACCCGGCCGATGGACGGGCCCGTCTGCAGCATCAGGCCCAGCGCATGGAGGATGCGGCCCGCCAGCAGGGTCGCGCCCACCGCATGGACCATCCACGCCTGGCCGCTGACCAGGCCAGCAGCGCCATCGCCGCCATGCCGGGCGTGGCGTATTCGACGCAGTTGCCGAAGGCGCGGCTGGCGGCCAGCAGGTCGGAATGGCCGCCATCGCCGAACGACACCATGTGCCGCCGTCTCCCGCTGACCACCATGCCCGACAGCACCAGCAGCATCAGGATCAGCAGGCCGCTCCACAGGGCCGCGGCCTGCAGGGCGTGCATCAAGGCTTCGGTCATCATCGATCAGTCCTCGCGCCCGACCGGATAGAGCAGATAGCGGTCGTCGTAAAACGGCGTGCGCTCATAGAACCAGGCCAGACGGGCGTGCGGATCGGCCGCGAAGCCCGGCTCGGCCGCCAGCTTGGCCTCGAACTCGGCCTTCAGCGCCGGATCGGCCGCCAGCATCCGGTCCGCCAGCGGGGCGATGGCGTAGGGCTCGATATATTCGACCCGGCTCAGCACCTCGGGGAACATCCCCCAGGCGAAGAAGCTCTCGCTGGATTGCGGCTCCAGCAGCAGCACGACGATGTCGCCCAGCGGCTGGTCGGTGGACACCCGCACCGAACCGGCGGGGAAGATCCAGTCGCGAGCCTCGACCTCGACCGCCTCGACCGAGGCCTGGACGTGGCCCTCGTTGGCGCGGGTCGCCAGCTTGGGATCGACCAAGCGCAGCATGGAGACGGCGATGGTGCGGGGTTCGCTCACCGCCTCCATCTCGATCCCGTGCGCCTTCAGCCGCTCGATGATGTCGGCGCGATAGCCGGGGACCCAGTAGGCGGCGGGGCGCTTCAGCGTCAGCGTCGGCCTGGAGCCATAGAAGGGCAGGGACCAGATTTCCGGATCGGCTTCGCCCAGCCAGCGGATTTCCTTGCGGCCCGACGCGGCGCTGTCGACCATCTCGTAGCGGATGCCCTTGAAGGCGCGGGTGGAGGACGGGGCGTCCTCCTGCTCGAAATTGGCCAGGATCTCGGCGGGGCGCAGGGCCTTGTCCTCCTCGGTCGCCGCCCGCAGCGCCGCGCCCTGGTCCGCCAGCAGCCTCAGCGCCGCCTCGATGAAGACATAGGTCCCCAGCACCCGCTGCTCGTGGGGCTTCAGGCTGTGGTTCTCGATCAGGATGGTCGGCACATGCGCCGCCGCGCCCCAGCCGTTGGAGAAGCGCTCGCCCAGGCCGCCGTCGTTCAGCCCCGCCCGGGGGTCGTCGTCGTCCATGCCGAAAACCAGCTCGCCGGGGATATGGCCTTCGCGCTCCAGCGCCGCGTTCATCGCCGGCTTGAACACCGAATCCAGCCAGGCCGAGCTGTTCGGCGACCGGCTGAACGCGCCGTCCTCGCCGTTGAAGCCATAGGTGACGTCGTACTGGTAATCCATGCCGTCGGTGACGTGGACGTCCACGTAAAGATCGGGCCGGTACTTCAGGATCAGGCCGCGCACGGCCCGCATCTCGGGCTGGTCCAGCTTCAGATAGTCGCGGTTCAGGTTCTGGTTGGTCGCCGTGTTGCGCCAGCCCTGGATGCGCGGGCCGCGCTGGTTGGGCCGCGAATAGGCGGACGCCCGCTCATGCCCGTCCACGCTCAGGATCGGGATCAGGATCAGGTTGACCCGGTCCAGCAGCCCGTCCTTGCCGTAGAAGGCGATGTCGCGCAGCAGCATCATGCCCGCGTCCTTGCCGTCGATCTCGCCGGGGTGGATGCCCGCCTGGATCATGAGAACGGGCTTGGCCGGATCGAAGGCGGCTCCGTCCTTGGACGCGATCACCGCATAGATCGGCCGCCCCTCCGGCGAGACGCCGAACTGTTCGATGCGGATCAACTCGCTGGCCTGGTCCAGCCGGTCGAACCAGGCGCGGGTGTCGACATAGTTCGGCGAAAAATCGTGCGCCGCATCCGCCTCGAACGCGGTGACCCACGGGTCGGAGGCGTCACGCAGCAGCGCTTTCGACGCGCCGTCCCAGGCGGGCGCCGGCGGCAGGAAGGCCTGATCCCAGGGGGCGGCGTTGGGCAGGGACGGCGGCTGGGACATGGCGGGGCTCGCAATCAGAACGGACAAGGCGGCGAAGATCGGGGCATGACGCATGGAGCGGTCCTTCATGGCAAGGCAGGGTCCGGTCAGGGCGCGGTCGCGGCGGCGGGCCCCTGGCTGTCTTGCGCGGGCGGCGATTGCGGCGCCGGCAGGCAGGCGATCGCCAGATAGATCAGCACGTGAAGGCCGACCAGCCCTGCGAACCACCGCTTGCTGCGCGTCAGCGCCGCCGGGACGATGAGGATCAGATACAGCGGATAGGCGATGGCGTAGTTGAGAAGAATCATCCCCGCGCCCGGCTGGCCCAGCACCTGAAACGCGGAGACGGCGACCATCATCGTGTTCGCGGCCGTGGTCAGAAGCAGCACGATCTTCTTGTTGGCCCAGAAATGCTCGTCCAGCGCCAGCCCGTCCTCGATCTGGTGGGGAAACACCAGGGAGGCGGCGATGAAATAGACCAGGGCGATGGCCAGGCCGATCACCAGCATCCCATAGCTGAACGGCGCGTCGCGAAAGGCGTGCCAGGCCGCATCCCAGAAGGTGGCGATGTCCAGGCCGACGAACAGCGCCAGCAGCGGCGTCAGCCAGCCGATGCGGATGGCCTTGCGATGCTGGATGGCCGTCGCCAGGCCGGTGGCGATCACCGCCACCGAAAGGCCCAGCGCCAGACCGTAGAAGCTGAAATAGAATTCGAACGCGCTCAAATCGCCCCCGGCGGTCAAAGGCCGAGCTTATTTCCAGATCGGCGCGCCGTCACCCGGCAATCCCAGCCGGTCCCATATCTCCGACACCCGCTCGATCACGTCCTGATCCATGCGGATTTCCTCGCCCCATTCGCGCTTGGTCTCGGGCGGCCATTTGTCGGTGGCGTCGAGGCCGATCTTCGACCCCAGGCCGCTCTCGGGACTGGCGAAATCCAGATAGTCGATCGGCGTCGATTCGATCACCGTGATGTCGCGCGCGGGGTCCATCTTGGTCGAGATGGCCCACATGACGTCCTTCCAGTCGCGGGCGTCGATGTCGTCGTCCACCACGATGACCCATTTGGTGTACATGAACTGGCGGAGGTAGCTCCACACGCCCAGCATCACCCGCTTGGCGTGGCCCGGATAGGCCTTCTTCATCGACACCACGGCAATCCGGTAGCTGCACCCCTCGGGCGGCAGCCAGAAGTCGACGATCTCGGGGAACTGCTGGCGCAGCAGGGGAATGAAGACCTCGTTCAGCGCCTCGCCCAGCACGCTCGGCTCGTCCGGCGGCCGTCCCGTGAAGGTGGTCAGATAAATCGGGTCGCGCCGCATGGTGATGGCGCTGACCTGAAACACCGGGAATTTCTCGACCGAGTTGTAATAGCCGGTGTGGTCGCCGTAGGGACCCTCGTCCTCGAACTCGTCCAGCAGGACATGGCCTTCCAGCACGATCTCGGCCTGGGCCGGGACCATCAGCGGCACGGTCTTGCAGGCGACCAGTTCGGCCTTGGCGCCGCGCATCAGGCCCGCGAACTGATATTCCGACAGGGTGTCCGGCACCGGCGTCACCGCCGCCAGGATGGTCCCCGGATCGGCGCCCAGCACGACGGCGCAGGGCAGGGGTTCGCGCTTTCCGGCCTTCTTGTGCCGGGCGTAGTGTTGCGCCCCGCCGCGGTGCGCCAGCCAGCGCATGATCGCCTTGTCCTTGCCCAGCACCTGCATCCGATAAATGCCCAGGTTGAAGTCGTCCTCGCGGTCGTCCGACGGCCCCTTGGTCACCACCAGGCCCCAGGTGATCAGGGGCGCGGGCTCGCCGGGCCAGCACGACTGGACAGGCAGGGCCGTCAGGTCGATCCGGTCGCCCTTCAGCACCACCTCCTGCACCGGCGCCTTCTTCACCGTCTTGGGCCGCATCGACATGACGGTCTGCGCCAGCGGCAGCATCTCCATCGCATCGCCCAGGCCCCGCGGCGGCGTCGGATTGCGCAGGAAGGCCAGCAACTCCCCGACCTCGCGCAGCTCGCCCGCCGTGGTGCGCGACTTGCCCTCCAGCGTCACCCCCATGGCGACCCGCTTCACCGTGCCGAACAGATTGGCCAGGCAGGGGATGGGGCTGATCGTCCCGTCCGGCATGACCGGCCGTTCGAACAGGACCGCCGGCCCGCCGTTGCGCAACAGCCGGGTCTGGATCTCGGTCATCTCCAGCACGGTGGACACGGGCTCGGTCACCCGGACCAGCTCGCCTTGGGCTTCCAGCTGATCGATGAAGTCGCGCAGGGATTTGTAGGCCATGCGACCCGCCTAAAGCGCCGAGGCGGAACTGTCACGCGCCGCGCGTGCGAACAGGCGGTCCAGCCCCGTCAGGCTCAACCCGACCAGCAGGAAGAACATCAGCAGCCCGCCGAAGATCGCGACCACGCGGCCCAGGCCCAGCTGATCCACATTGACGAACCCATAGGGCCACCAATGCGTCGCCAGCCCGTGGACCAGCGTCCAGCCGCCATAGACCAGCGGGAACGCCAGCCATTTGACCGGGTCGATCCAGCGCAGCCGGCCCTTGGGCGTGAACCACAGCCAGTCCAGCACGAAGGCGGCGGGCATGACGTAGTGCAGCACCACATTGACCGCCAGCGACCAGCCGGTCGGGCTCCAGTAGGGATGCAGGAGCAGGTGGTACACCACCCCCACCACGACGATGTACATGGCGACGGCGGCCCGCACCCCCTCGCTGGCGGACCATCGCGCCAGCCGCGAGCCGGGGCTCAGCAGCGGCCCCGTGAAGGCCGCCGCGACCAGCACATTGGTCAGGATGGTGAAGAAGCTGAAGAAGTTGACGGTCAGGCCCGCGACGTCCCCCGGCTCGGCCGGGCCGACCATCAGCACATATTGCAGGGCCAGCGCCGCCCAGCCGACGACCGCGAACGTGGCGCGCCAGAGCCGGGCGGGCGGGGTCCGCCGCATCCTACAGGCCCAGGTCGGCGATCTGCCGCTCGAACATCGCGCGCGCGGCGGCGTACATCGCGTGGTCGGAATGGAACACCTGTTCGTGGCGGCTGCGATAGGCCTCGTAGTCGCTGGCCTGGCCGTAGGTCGTGACGTTCGTCCGTTCGTCCGCCGCCTCGGGCTTGCCCAGCACGGCCGCGAACAGGCGCAGGGTCTCGGGGAAGCGCTCGCTGACGCCCACGGCCACGAAGTCGCGGTCGAACGCCGTGTGCGCCGTCTCCGGCGTCAGGTCGTTCGGCATCTGCATCATCAGGCGGGTGATCGGCTGTTCGGCGACCTCATCGGCGCGGCGGCCGAACCAGGTGTCGAAGGACGGATCGTCGTCCATCTCGTCCACCGGGTCGCCGGCGGTCTTCAGCATGTTCTTGAACCGCCACTCCGAGATGATCCGGTCGAAGGGATCGCGCATCACCGTGATGACCTGCTCGGCGTCGGGATAATACTGGCGGATGGCCGAGTTGTTGCGGCGGGTGAAGTGGCCGTGGACGCAGGCGTCGGCCTGGGCCTCGGTGCGCGTCAGGGGCGTGCCACCCCGGATAATGGTTGTGCAGCCGCTCGCCGAACCAGCCGCCGAGTATCGTTCGGAACGACGTGCCCGCCGTCTTGGGGATGTGCAGCGAGATCAGCAGCTTGGCCGGGTCGTAGGGTTTCGGCCCGGCGGGAGCGGAGGGTGCGGCGGCGGAAGGTGTCATGGGCTCTGCTTCTAACCCCTTCCGCCGCGAACGCCAGCGCTTCGCCTCAGCCTTCCGGATCGTCCCAGCGGTAGGCCGGATCCAGCCAGTCGCCCAGCCGCTCGGCCCGGTCCAGCGCATCCATCCGCTGCACCTCCTCCGACGTCAGTTCGAAGTCGAAGATGTCGAAATTCTCGCGCGCGCGGCTTTCCTTGGTGGTGCGGGGAATGGCGATGATCCCGTTCTGGATCAGCCAGCGCAGGGTGATCTGGCCGGGCGTCTTGCCGTGCGCGCGGGCCAGTTCGCCGATGGTGGCGTCGTCGGCGATCTTGCCCTGCGCCAGGGGCGACCAGGCGGTGATGGACGACCCCAGGTCCCGGGCTGTCGCGACCAGGGCGCCGATCCCCAGATAGGGGTGGTGTTCGACCTGATTGGTCACCAGCCGGGCCTTCGACAGCGCCTGGGCCTGGCGCCACTGGGCCGACGGGAAGTTGGACAGGCCGATCGACCGGGTCAGTCCCTGGTCCTTGGCTTCATTCAGGGCGCCCAACGTCTCCTCGAACGACGGTGTGGGCTTGGGCCAGTGCAGCAGCAGCAGGTCGGGGGTGGTCCCCAGGCTGTCGGCCGATTCCTTCGCCTGTCTCAGCAGGCCGTCGCGATCGAAATGCTCGACCCAGATCTTGGTGGTCAGGAAGATGTCCTGGCGCGGAACGCCGGAATCCCGGATGCCCTCGCCGACCGCCTTCTCGTTCTTGTAGATCCAGGCGGTGTCGATGTGGCGATAGCCGATCCGCAGGGCCTCGGCGACCATGCGGCGCGCGTCGTCCGGCTCCAGCTGCCAGGTGCCGAACCCCAGCAGCGGAATCTCGATGTCGTCCACCTTCGCGGTGGGCTGGTCGCCATAGGGCATGCGGGGCTCCTTGAATCCGTCGGGGCGGCTCAGTTAGGCGCCCTCGCCCCCGCCCGAAAGGTCGGCGTCGAACCAATCCAGAATTTCTTCCCACAACGGCTCCATCCCCTTGCGGAAGGCGCCCTCGTGGCCGATGCGCCGGACGCCGAAGTCGCGGGGCGTTCGCGTCGCGATCTCGGCCGGAGCGGCGGGATAGGCTTCCAGCAGCCGCGCGGCGGTGCGGGGCGTCGCGATGGGATCGTCGGGAAAGACCCACGACCGGATCGGCGCGCGCACCTGGTCGAAATGCTGCGGCTCCAGCCGCCCGGTCTTCAACTCGTCCAGGAAATAGGTCGGCTTCAGGCACCACCGCCGCCAGGTCTCGAACACCCCGCGCGGCAGGTCCGTCCCGCGCCAGCCGCCGCCCGACTTCACATAGCCGTGCCGCCTCAGGTGCGCCGGCCCCAGGCCCAGCCAGAAGAACAGTTCGACGGGGTTGTAGGTCCGGTGGTGGCCGCCCCACCAGCCCGTGCCCACCGAGACGAAGGCGTGTCGCGCGATCTGGTCGTGATTGGGCATGAAGCCCACGAAATGGCCGCCGACGCTGTGCCCGACATGGAACAGGGGCAGGCCCGGCGCGGCCGCCTTCAACGCCTTCAACGCCGCGGGCATGTCCAGCCGGCCCCAGTCGGGATAGTCCATCGTCATGGCCGCCAGGTCCTCGGGCCGGGATCCGCCGATGCCGCGATAGTCATAGGTCAGGACGGTCGCGCCGCGCCCGGCCATCCAGCGGGCGAACCGGCCGTAGAAGCCGCGCGGAAAGCCCGTCCCCGCCGACACCAGCACCGCCATCCTGGGCGTTTCCGGCCGGAACAGGGTGGCCTCCAGCGGCCAGCCGTCCGCCGCCTTGACGATGCGATCCTCCACCTTCACCGCTGTTTCCGCCCTGTTCGTTTTTATTGCGGACGGACCATGGGCGGCTTCCGTCGCGTCAGGTCAAGCGGCGTCGAACGCCTTGACCATCCGCCGGGGCGCGACGCGGCGCCATCGCCGCTCCAGCGCCGCCCTCAGCCACGTCCGATCGACCGAGGCGATGCGCGCCAGCACGATCGGATGGTCCCGGTGGTGCTCGGTGACGTGAAAGGTCGCGGGGTCCATCTCGACCAGCAGGTCGCGCTCGTCGCGATTGTCCAGGTGAACGACGATGCAGCCTTCCGGCGCCTTGGGCCACATCCAGGTGAAGAACTTCCCCGCCGCCTTGTACGACGGCTGGCCATAGGACACGCCCTCCTCGACGCCGGGAAACGACAGCAGCAGGGCGCGAACCTCGTCGTGGGTCATGGCGGCCGGCGCCTCAGTAGGCGATGGCGATGCCGTCCTTGCGCATTTCGGTCGCTGCGCCATAGGTCCAGCGGCCGCCGGGGTTTTGCTGCATCATGACGTTCTGATAGCCGCCGAAGCCGCCGTCCGGCTCGCCCAGGGTCCAGCCCAGGGCGCGCAGCCCCGTCTTGGTCGCTTCGGGCACGCCGCTTTCCAGGTGAAGCACGCCGGTCCCTTCCTGCGGCTGGCCGGTCGGCTCGGACGAGCCGTAGTGCTGCCAGCGCGGCGCATCGCCCGCCGCCTGCGGGTCCAGGTCGTAATCGACCATGTTGATGATGATCTGCGCCTGACCCTGCGGCTGCATGCCCCCGCCCATGACGCCGAACGCCATCCAGGGGTCGTCTCCCTTGGTCGCGAAGCCGGGGATGATGGTCTGGAACGGGCGCTTGCCCGGCGCATAGACGTTCGGATGGCCGTCGGTCAGGGCGAACAGCTCGCCCCGGTCCTGGAACATGAAGCCCAGCGGTTCGGAGCCGTTGTCTGGCGCCAGGCCCGAGCCCATGCCGCGATAGTTGGACTGGATCCAGCTGACCATCATGCCGTCGCTGTCCGCGACGCTGAAATAGGTGGTGTCGCCCTGGTGCGGCGCGTCGCCGGGCATCACCCGGTCCATGATCCGGTCCGGCCGGATCAGCCTGGCCCGCTCGGCCGCATAGGCCTTGGAGTTCAGCCATTCGATCGGAATCTCGCCAAAGCGCGGGTCGGCGAAGTAGCGGGCCCGGTCCTCGAACGCCAGGCGCTTGGCCTCGGCCTGGACGTGCAGCGCGGCGGCGGACTGGAAGCCCATGCCCTTCAGGTCGAACTGCTCGCAGATGTTCAGGATCTGGTTGGTCGACAGCCCCTGGGTGTTCGGCCCCAGCGCATAGACCCCCACGCCCCGGTATTCGGTGCGGATCGGCTCGACCCAGTCGGTGCGGTGCGCGGCCAGGTCGGCGCGCGTCATCCAGCCGCCGATGCGCTTGAAATAGGCCTCGATGCTGTCGGCGATCGGCCCGTCGTAGAAGGCGTCGCGCCCGCCCTCGGCGATCATCCGCAGCGTCCGCCCCAGGAAGGGGTTGGCGAAGACCTCGCCCACCTTCGGGGTTTCGCCGCCCGGCGCCCAGATGCGCTTGCGGTTGTCGTTCTCCTCGATCGGGATCCGGCCCCGGTCGAAGGACGCCATGTTCCGCTCCAGATAGTAGGCGATGACCTGCGGCACGGGCACGCCCTGCTCGCACAGCTCCGCCACCGGCAGCAGGACCTCCTTCCACGGCAGCTTGCCGTAGCGCTGGTGGGCGCTCCACCAGGCGTCGACCGTGCCCGGCACATTGACCGTCACCGCGCCATAGCGGGGCAGATAGCCGTCGATGGCCCGGGACCGCGCCGTCTCCAGGCTCAGGCCGCGCGGGCTGTTCCCCGACCCGTTGAAGCCGACGACCTTCTTCTGCTTGGGGTCCCACAGCATGCAGAAGGCGTCGCCGCCGATGCCGTTGGCGACCGGCTCCAGAAAGCCCAGCGCCGCATTGACGGCGATCGCCGCGTCGATGGCCGAGCCGCCGCGCCGCAGGGTGTCGATCCCCACCAGGCTGGCGACCGGGTGCGCCGTCGCCGCCGCCCCGTTCGCGCCCCACACGGTGGAGCGGCCCATGAACTTCGGCCCGGTCACCCGGTCGCCGATGCCGACGCCGGCGTAGGGGTCGGCCGGGCGGGCCGGGGCGGGCGCCGCCGCCGTGGGCGACTGGGTCTCTCCGGACGTCTGGACCTGGGTCTGGGCCTGGCCTTGGGATGCTGCGGCGGCGGCCAGCGCCCCGGCGGGTAGTGCGGACAGGAAGGTGCGGCGACGCATGGGCGGACTCCTCGAACAGCCGGACCGTATCAAGGCCGCCCTTCGCCGTCCCGGCAAGCCTCAGGCCAAAGAAAAAGGCCGCGTCCCGAAGGGCGCGGCCTCTTGATCTCGTCCTGGTCCGTTCGGGCTCAGGTGATGTCTTCGTTCAGCAGGCCGACCTGGAAGAAGCCGTTTTCCTGCAGGTTGTTCATGACTTCCATGAACTGCGAATACTTCACTTCCGGCTGGGCGCGGATGAAGACGCGCTCCTCGCGGCAGGCGCCGCCGCCCAGGGCGGTGCAGACATCGGCGGCCATGGTCTCGATGGTGGTCTGCTGGTCGGCGATGAACAGCGAGCCCGAGTCCTGGATGGTGACGTACACCGGCTCCTTCGGGTTCGGGTCGTTGGGGTTCGGCACGGGGGGCGGCAGGTCCAGACGGATCGACACGGTCGCCAGCGGCGCGGCCACCATGAAGATGATCAGCAGCACCAGCATCACGTCCACGAACGGCGTGACGTTGATCTCCGAGTTCTGCTCGATGGTCTTGCCGCCGTTGCCGCCCGGTCCACTCAGCTTCGCCGCCATGTGCGTCTCCGTATGATGGCCGGACCTCGTCCGGCGTGTCCTGTCGCCCGAAGGCGTGCTGGTCTCTTGGCGTCCCGATGCGCGCTTGTAAAGCGGTTCTCGACGTTCACGGGTTCCGCCGCGGCGATTTTCGTTCGCCCCGGCCCTGGATCAGCCCTTGGCCAGCTTCAGGAAGCGCTCGGTCAGGGCCGGATCGTCCCGGAACGCCCCGGTGAAGCGGGTGGTCACGGTCGAAACGTGCCGGTGATGCACGCCGCGCGTGGTCATGCACTGGTGGGCCGCGTCGATCATCACGGCCACGCCCCGCGGCTGCAGGTGCGATTCGATGGCCGCCACGATGTCGTTGGTCAGGGTCTCCTGGTTCTGCAGGCGCCGGGCGAAGATCTCGACCACCCGCGCCAGCTTGGAGATGCCGACCACCTTCTCGCCGGGCAGATAGGCGACGTAGGCCTTGCCCAGGAACGGGGCCAGGTGGTGCTCGCAATGGCTCTCCACCTCGATCTCGCGCAGGATGACCATGTCGTCATAGCCCTGCACGTCCTCGAACGTCCGGCTCAGCTCCCTGGCCGCATCCGCGTCATAGCCGTCGAACCATTCGCCATAGGCGTCGACCACGCGCTTGGGCGTGTCGACCAGGCCGGGCCGTTCGGGATCGTCTCCGGCCCAGGCGATCAGGGTCCGCACCGCCTCCAGCGCCTGTTCGCGGCTGGGGCGCTTGGGGTTCTCGTCGCTGACGAGGACGGGCTTGGCGGGCGTGACGCTCATTGAACCTGATTTCCGGCCGGTCGGGCGGTGCCGCCCGGTTTACCTTCTACAATCCGTCGGGACTGTATATCAGGCCGCTATATGGGACGGACCCTCCGTCTCGCAAGAAAACCTGCGAAGACTTCCCTGATGCCGCTGCACATCCACGACACCCTGCGCCGTGAAAAGCGCCTGTTCGAACCGCGCGATCCGAACCGGGTGACCCTCTATGTCTGCGGCCCCACGGTCTATGACTACGCCCACATCGGCAACGCCCGTCCGCCGGTGGTGTTCGACGTGCTGGTCCGCCTGCTGCGCCGCACCTATGGCGCGGACAAGGTGATCTACGCCCGCAACGTCACCGACGTGGACGACAAGATCAATCAGAAGGCCGCGAAGGAAGGCGTGCCGATCGGCCAGGTCACGGCCCGTTACGAGGCCGCCTATCTGGCCGACATGGGCCTGCTGAACGTCAGCCCGCCCGACCTTGCGCCTCACGTCACCGACTACATCCCCGCCATCGTCGACCAGATCCAGGCCATCGTCGACGCCGGCTGCGCCTATGCGGCCGAGGGTCATGTGCTGTTCGACGTCTCCTCCTATCCGTCCTACGGCGCCCTGTCGGGCCGGAACCTGGACGACATGATCGCCGGCGCCCGCGTCGAGGTCGCGCCGTATAAAAAGAACCCCCACGACTTCGTGCTGTGGAAGCCTTCCAAGGACGGCGAGCCGTCCTGGCCCTCGCCCTGGGGCGACGGGCGCCCCGGCTGGCACATCGAATGCTCGGCCATGATCGAACAGACCTTGGGCCTGCCGATCGACATCCACGGCGGCGGCATCGACCTGGTCTTCCCCCACCACGAGAACGAGATCGCCCAGGGCGTCTGCGCCCACGGCCACGCCCACGGCGACCGGGCCCACGACGAATACGCCCGCTACTGGATGCACAACGGCTTCCTGACCGTGGACGCCGAGAAGATGTCCAAGTCGATCGGCAACGTCCTGCTGCTGCACGACCTGGTCCAGGCCATGCCGGGCGAGGTCGTCCGCTGGGCGCTGCTGAGCGCCCACTACCGCCAGCCGCTGGACTGGAACCAGGCCCTGCTGGATCAGAGCCGCAAGTCGCTGGACCGGCTCTACGGCGCCCTGCACCGTTCGGCCGCGGTCCCGGCCGCCGACCTCGACCCGCCCGCCGACTTCCTGAAGTCGATCGAGGACGACCTGAACACCCCCGGCGCCATGGCGGCCCTGTTCGCCCTGTCCAGCGAGATCGAGCGCGCCATGACCGCCGGCGACCTGGACGCCGTGGCCCAGGCCAAGGGACGGCTGGTCGCCTGCGCCGACATCCTGGGCGTGCTGCAATCCGATCCCGGCGCCTGGCTGGAGGGCGAGGTCTCCGACGCCCTGCGCGTCGAGGTCGAGGCCCTGCTGGAGCAACGCGCCGCCGCCCGCGCCGCCAAGGACTGGCCCGAGGCCGACCGCATCCGCGACCGCCTGAACGAACTGAACGTCGTCGTCATGGATGGCCCGACCGGCGCGACCTGGCGCGCGAAGGGGTAGGCCACCCGTCTCCTCCCCATCGCCTGCGATGGGTGATGGAGGGCTCATGAAGCTCGTACATCCTTCTCCCTCCCCTTCATGGGGAGGGACGGCGGAGCGACGCGAAGCCCGGGTGGGGAAGCGTCAGACCCCGCTCACGCCCTTTCGGGCCCCACACCGATCGCTGACGCGACCGCCCCTCCCCATGAAGGGGAGGGAGAGGGGCGGACTCCACTCCCTCCCGTCATCCTCTCGCACCCTCCCTCCGTCATCCTCGGGCTTGACCCGAGGATCGGGCGCGGATCGGTCTGTGCGTCGCCTTCATGGCGCCAGCGGCTGAACCTCCGATCCTCGGGTCAAGCCCGAGGATGACGGGGTAGGGGATGAGCGGGAATGCGAGGTTGAACCCGCCAACTCTCCTACTGACGCTGGTCCGATCCCAACGATTCCAGCCCCTTCCCCGATTCTCGCCCCAATCATCCCGCCTGGGTTGGAAACGGCCGTATGATCCTCCCCGTCCCGTCGCACCGGAGGGCTCGTAAGGCCTGCGACCTTGCGGCGGCGGGAGCGGATGGAGCGGGGGCGGGTCTGCAACGACCCGCGCCAAACGGCGCACAATCGGCATACCGATACCAGAGCGCCTGGAGGGTCGAGGGGGATACTCGGCCGCACCCGGACGGTCTTCGCAGAGACCGCCGGCCCGCCGCAGGCTTATGGGGTTAGGCGATAAGACCGCCACCACTCGGCGCCCCGAGCTTGTAGCCAAAATCATCCGCGCGGAGCGTCGAACTTCGTCGAAACGGTAATCAACACACAGACCTCCGGGCGAAGGCCCGGCGCTCCGCCCAGCCCTCCAACAACTCCGCCCGGAACGGCGGGGACGCTTTCGCGCGCCTATTCCGCCTTTCGGATGAGCTCGTCCGCCAGATCCGCCGTCAGATAGCCGTCGGCCGTCCGTCCGTTGGCCAGTTGCCAGCGACGCAGCGCCGCGCGGGTGTTGGCGCCGATGACGCCGTCGACGCCCTTGGTGTCGTATCCCATCCGCGTCAGGGCGTTCTGGGCGCCGATGCGCTGGTCGCGGGTCAGCGGCGCGTCGTTGGGCCACGCCTTGGTCAGGGCGGGCTTGCCCTGAACTCCGTCCGCGATCAGCCCGATGGCCAGCGCATAGGAGACCGAGTTGTTGTAGCGGCGGATCACATAGTGGTTGGGCAGGGCCAGGAAGGCCGGACCGTTCGCGCCCTGGGGCAACAGGATCGTCGCCTCCTCGCGCGCCTCGGCGCCGTTCGGCGTCCCGCCCTGGGCCAGGCGCACGCCCTTGGCGGCCCAGTAGGCCCAGTCGTGCCTGGGCCCTTCCGCCTCGGCGTAGTCGAACCCCGCCGGCAGCGTCACCTCATAGCCCCAGGTCTGGCCGCGCTTCCATCCGGCCTGGGCCAGCAGGTTGGCGGCCGAGGCCAGGGCGTCGGCGTCGTCGCCCCAGATGTCGACATGGCCGTCGCCGTCCTGGTCGACGCCCAGCCGCAGATAGTTGTCGGGCATGAACTGGGTCTGGCCCATGGCCCCGGCCCAACTGCCCTTCAGCCCCGCGCGCTCGCGCCGGCCGTCCACGACGATGTCCAGGGCGTGCTTCAACTGCCCCTCGGCCCATTCGCGGCGGCGCCCGTCATAGGCCAGGGTGGCCAGCGAGCGGATCACGTCATAGTCGCCCTGCACCTGGCCGAAGGCGCTCTCCTGCGCCCAGATCCCGACCAGGATCTCACTGGGCACGCCGAACCGCTGCACCACCGACCACGGCACGCGATCGATGCGCTGCTTGGCCTGGGCGATGCGGACCGGCGTGGCCGCGTTCTGCACATAGACGCCGGCGGGGCGCGAGAACTCCGGCTGGTTGCGGTCCAGGCGCACCACGCTGGGATCGGGCGTCAGCCCCTCCATCTCGCGGGCGTAGGCCTCGCGCCGGGCGCTGCTGGCGCGGGCCAGGAAGCTCTGCTTCCAGCCGTTGAACCCCTGCTGGTCATAGGCGGCCAGGGGCGGCGTCGTCGGGGCGGGCGCCGGCTGGGGCGCAGGCGTCTGGGACGCGGGCGACGGCGCGGTGGCGGGCAGGGTCGGAAGCGGCGGCTCCGGCAGCATGGGCGCACAGGCCGAGACGCAGCCGATCAGAAGCAGGCGGGAGGAAAAGCGCATGGGAATCAACTTAAAGCGGCTCGCGCATCAGGGGAAATGACAACCGCGCGAAGGCCGCGCTTTGGCCGTCAAACGCCTGACGCGCGAAATCGTGCGTCCCGCCTCCCCATTTGCCGTTGTTAACCCTGAATTTTCTCGACCTGTTGGGTCGCTGCGGCGTAATAGCGCACCGTTCCCTCTGACGGCCTGATGGCGGAGTGGCGACGCGACGGGCGTGCAACCCCGTAAACCCTCCGTTCGACTCGGAGGTCAGGCCTCCATATTTTCTTGTGCTATCGCCCTTCGGGCTACTTGAGCACGTTGGGCGTGCTAACGCCCCTCCGGCTGCTGGAGCACGTCTTGAATCTCCCTCCCCGTCCGGGGAGGGTGGTCGCGCAGCGACCGGGTGGGGCCGGCCGGCAGGCCGCGCGACGGATCGTCGGCAGGTCGGGCCCCTCCACCCTCCCCACCCGGCTTCGCCTTCCCCAAGCGGGGAGGGAGAAGGACGGCGGGATTCACGCCCTTTCGGCTTGACGCGCGGGAGTCGCCTCTCTATACGCACCGCCTCCGCCGCGATCCCACGGGTCAGCGGCTTTTCTATTGGTTTCTCTCAGGACGTCCGACCATGAAGGTCCGCAGCTCGCTCAAGTCCCTGAAGACCCGTCACCGCGACTGCAAGGTCGTGCGTCGCAAGGGCCGGGTCTATGTCATCAACAAGACCGACCCGCGCTTCAAGGCCAAGCAGGGCTGATCAGCCCTGTTTCCGTGCGCCGCTTCGGCGGCGCGCGCGCACGGGATCTCGCTGACGATCCACAGGCTGCGGATGTTGTCCGCGGCCTTTTTCGTGTTCGCGGTTGAGCCGCGCGGGCCGGCATGGTTAGCGTCCGCGCCTGATTTCTGGAGTTCTCCCTCATGGCCGACGACGCCGCCTTCGACGCCTCGCCCGACGTCTTGACCGCCACGGCCCAGGGCCGCCTGCGCACCATCATCGAGCGGCTGGAGCGGCTCGAGGAGGACAAGCAGGCCGTCATGACCGACATGAAAGAGGTCTTCGCCGAGGCCAAGGGCGAGGGCTATGACGTCAAGGTCCTGCGCAAGGTCATCCGCATCAGGAAGCAGGACAAGGCCAAGCGCCAGGAGGAGGAGGCGATCCTGGACCTCTACCTCTCCGCCCTTGGCGAGGTCTGAGGCGCCCGGGCTTGAAGCGCACGCCCTTCAAGCCAGGCGGAGGCCTCTCGCGCCCGGGCGGCCTCAAGGGGGGCGGCTCCAAGACGCCGCCCAGCCCCTTCGAGGCGCAACGCGAAGCCGCCAAACGCGCCGCCCTCAACGCCCTGAAACGCGCCCGCCGCTCGGCCGAGAAGGCGGGCGTTTCGCTGTCCGAATGGGAGGGCGAGTTCCTCGAGTCCGTCAGCGACCGCGTCAAGACCCACGGCCGCGCCTTCGCCGACCCCGAAAAGGGCGCGCCAGGCCAGGC
Source organism: Brevundimonas albigilva (assembly GCF_023503965.1). Taxonomy (GTDB): domain Bacteria; phylum Pseudomonadota; class Alphaproteobacteria; order Caulobacterales; family Caulobacteraceae; genus Brevundimonas; species Brevundimonas albigilva. Next base: position 2,526,358 of record NZ_CP097298.1, read on the forward strand.
GCTGTCGGCCATGCAGGGCAGGAAGCTCAAGGAAATCACCGCCAAGGCCAAGGGCGAGGAGCCGAAGCGTCGGCGGGGGCGTAAGAAGGACGAGTGACGCCCCTCTCCGTCATCTCGGGCTTGACCCGAGGATCGGACCGCGAGGATGACGGAGTTGGGAGCGTGCAGGCGTTTTTAGAAGCGGCCTAGACCGGGGGAGTAATCACCCCGCCTCCTTCAGCTGCCCCTCCAGCCCCTGTTCGCGCACCTTGCGGTACAGCGTCGAGCGCCCGATCCCCAGGCGGCGGGCGATCTCGCTCATGTGGCCGGAATAGACCTCGATGGCGTGCTGAATCAGGTCGCGTTCGATGTCGTCCAGGGTCCGCAGATGGCCCCGGTCGTCCAGGATGCGGATCGGCTGGTCGGGCAGGGGCGGCAGGTCCCCATAGGCCGGCGCCGGCGCCGGGGCCTGAGCCTGGGACTGGGCCTGGACCTGGACCTGGACCTGGGGCATCGGCGCGGCGACGCCCGAGATGGCGGGGAAGTCGTGCGGCTGCAGGAAGGGCGCGTCGGCCAGGACGATGGCGCGGAACACCGCATTCTCCAGCTGGCGCACGTTTCCGGGCCAGTCGAACCCCTGCAGCATGGCCAGGGTCTCGGGCGCGCAGCCGGCGACGCGCTTGCCCTCCTCGGCGTTGAAGCGGGCGATGAAGTGCTCGACCAGGGCGGGGATGTCCTCGCGTCGGTCGCGCAGCGACGGGGCCTCGATCGGAAAGACGTTCAGCCGGTAGAACAGGTCTTCGCGGAAGGCGCCGTCCTTGACCTGCTGGTCCGGATCGCGATTGGTGGCCGAGACGATGCGCACGTCGATCTTCACCGGCCGCTTGCCGCCGACGGGGTCGATCTCGCCCTCCTGCAGCGCGCGCAGCAGCTTGACCTGAAGGTCCAGCGGCAGTTCGCCGATCTCGTCCAGGAACAGGGTGCCGCCGTCCGCCTCGCGGAACTTGCCCAGGGTCTTCTCCACCGCCCCGGTGAAGGCCCCCTTCTCGTGACCGAACAGGATCGACTCGGCCAGATTGGCGGGCAGGGCGCCGCAGTTGACCGCCACGAACGGCTTGCCCGCCCGGTCGCTGGCGCCGTGCAGGGCGCGGGCGATGACCTCCTTGCCGACGCCGCTCTCGCCGGTGATCAGCACGGGGATGGACGACTTGGCCGCCCGCGCGCCCAGCGCCTTGACCAGGCGCATCGGCGCGCTGTCGCCCACGATGTCGTCGAAGCTGGCGCGCCCTTGCGCCTTCTTGGTCAGGCGGCCGACCTCGGCGCTCAGCTGCGTCAGCTGCAGCGCGTTGGACACCCCGATCAGCAGCCGCTCGGGGCTGACCGGCTTGACGAAGAAGTCCTGGGCGCCGGCCTGCATGGCCTTGACCACCGCCTCGACCCCGGCGTTGGCGGTCAGCACGATCACCGGCGTGGTCACTCCCGCGCTGCGCAGTTCGGCCAGGCACTCCATGCCCGACATCTCGGGCATCACCATGTCCAGCAGCACCACGTCGGCGCCGCCGCCGCGCGTCATCCGGTCGATGGCCTCGCCCCCGCCGGAGGCGTGCACGACCGCATAGCCGTCGCGTTCCAGCACCGCCTGGATCAGGCGGCGCTGGGTCGGATCATCGTCGACGACCAGAACGGTCTTGGCCATGGAAACCTCGTCATCACCGGCGGCCGGCCTCGGACGGCCTGGCTCGTTTCGGGACGATTTCTACGGCGACGAGGTGAAAATGGCGTTGTGGGGCGTGGTGACCGGCGGGTTAATCGGCCTTCTCGCAGCGGGTTTCCGGTTGCAGCTGCATCCGCCGCCCGCCGACCACCAGGTCGGGCAGGGCCCCGGGGGCCGTGGCGACGCCCTTCCGGAAATCCGGCTCGATCCCGTCGCGCGCCCCAGGATCGCAGGCGGAGGCGTACCGGCCCAGCGCCAGCCACCGTCCGTCCTCGCCCTGGCCGAACGCCATCACCATGCGGGCCGTCGCGACCAGGACCTCGTCCCCGCCGTCGCCGTCGAGATCGAGGCGGCGCAGCACGCAGGCCTGCTCGCGGCCGCAGAAGATCAGCAGGTCGGACAGGGCTTGCGTCTGGGCGGCGAAGCTCTCCGGCACGGTCTGGCCGTCGACGGCGACGAGGCGCACGTCTCGGGCCTGGCGCCGCAGCTCGGCGGGACTGTCGAACACGCGCCTGTCTCGCTGCTTGGCCGCCTGGGCCAGCCCGGCCACCTGCGCATCTCCCGATCGCGTCAGCCGGTCCAGCGCGGCCCGGCCGGCCTTGCCGCTCTCGAAGCGCAGGAAGTCGAAATCGAAATCCCCGGCCGCCACCGCGCCGCGCTCCAGCCGCGCCGTCTGGTCGGCGACGGCCAGGCGCGCCGGGTCCAGCAGGGGGCTGAACAGGGCCAGGATGACCGCGACCGACAGCACGGCGGCGGCCAGGTTCGTCCGCTCCAGCGGCTTCATCCAGTCGCCCCGCCGCACGGCCGCCAGCAGATAGCCGGCCGCATAGGCCGCCCCGACCCCGGCGCAGGCCAGGGCGATGATCCGGTCCGGCGTCAGCCCGTGCTGGCCGATCCGCAGCATCAGGCCCCAGAAGGCCAGGCCGACCAGGGGGACCAGCAGCACGCCCCCGACCCGCGCCGTCCAGCGCAGCGCCGTCGGCGGCCGATTGTCGGGCCGCCCGTCCTGATAGGCGGTGTTGATCAGCACGATCAGCGCCGCCGCCGCCGACAGCACCAGGGCCGTCGCGCTGCGCGTGCCCCACAGACCTCCAGCCCGGTGAAGGGCAGGGCCGCCAGGAAGCCGGCGGTCAGCACCGCCATCACCGGCAGCAACCACGACAGCAGCATCAGCGCCACCGTCCGCACGCCCCGGATCAGGCCGTCGCGCACGTCGGTCAGCTGCACCGCCGTGGCGAAGGCCAGGCACAGCACCGGCATGGCGAACCACGCCTGGCCCAGCAGGTCGCCCAGGGCGTCGATCCCGATCACCCCGAACAGCGAGGCCCCCAGGTGCAGCAGCAGCCAGAACGTCCCGGTGAAGGCCAGCGACATCGCCAGCTGAACCCCCGCCTTCCACGCCGTGTCGAAATAGTCGGCGTAGGGCGCGATCCAGCGCCCGGCCCGCGCCGCCGGCGCGATCAGGTGATGGGCGATGAACAGGGCCGCCGCCCCGAACGCCATCGTCGGAAAGCTCAGGAACGGCGGCTGGGTCCAGCTGTCCAGCACCCGCCGGTCCACGTCGTGCCAACCCAGCAGGGCCAGGGCAGCGCCGCCGACGCCGTCCAGGTCGCCAGGGTGCGCGGCGACAGCCGCCCGACGCCCGCTAGCACCACCACCGGCGCATAGCCGGCCGCCAGCGCCAGGGCCCCGAACACCGCCGGCTGGGTGCGCGGCCACAGGCCATGCTCGCCCGCGAAATACAGCGCATAGAGCGCCAGGCCCTGGATCAGTCCGGTGATCAGCCGCGCGGCGAACAGCCGCCGCTCGCCGCCCAGGCCGATGCGTCCGCTGTCGTGCGTCAGGTCCATCCGTCTCTCCTTTGCGACAGGCTGGCACAACGAAAGCGTCGCGCGAAGGCCTCTCGCGGTTGCGACGCCGCCCGAAGGTCCCCACAACAGAGGCCATGAACGCCCCCTTCAAGACGCCCGAGACCGAAGCCCCGCTGTGGGACCTGTCAGACCTCTATGGCTCGCGCGACGACGCCCGCCTCGCCGCCGACATGACCCAGGCGCGCGCCCTGGTCGACGACCTGAACGGCCTGAAGGGGCGTCTGGCGGCCCAGCGCGCCGATCCGTCGGCGTTGGGCGCGACGCTGGATCGGGCGATCACCCTGTACGAACAGGCCTCGGACCGGCTGGGGGCGCTGGGCGCCTACGCCTTCCTGGCCGCCTCGACCGCGCGCGACGACGCGGGCGCGCAGGGGTTCGAGGCCGATGTGCGCGAGAAGATCACCGCCATCGCCACCCCGACCGTCTGGCTGACGCTGGAGATCAACCAGATCGACGACGCCGAGCTGGACGCCGCCCTGGCCGCCCATCCCGCCGCCGCCCGCTGGCGTCCCTGGCTGCGTCGCGTCCGCGCCATGAAGCCGCACGAACTGTCGGCTCAGCTTGAGACGTTCATCGCCGAGCGCGGCCCCATCACCGCCCAGTGGCCCCGCCTGTTCGACGAGCAGATGGCGGCCCTGCGCGCCCATACCGGACGAGGTGTGGCGGGTGGCGAGACCCTGACCCTGGCCGAGGCGCTGAACCGCCTGTCCGACGCCAAGCCCGCCCGCCGCAAGGCCGCCGCCGAGGGCCTGTCCGAGGCCCTGGCCGCCCGCGCCCCCACCATCGCCCTTGTGCTGAACACCGTCGCCGCCGACAAGGCGATGGAGGACCGCTGGCGCGGCTTCAAGCGCCCGGCCGACAGCCGCCACCTGGCCAATGAGGTGGACGGAGAGGCGGTCGACGCGATGGCCCAGGCGGTCGCCGACGCCTATCCCCGCCTGTCGCACCGCTATTACGCCCTGAAGGCCAGGGCGATGGGCAAGACGCGGCTGGACCATTGGGACCGCAACGCCCCGATCGAGACGGCCGCCCCGCGCGCCTTCACCTGGACCCAGGGCCGCGAGATCGTGCTGGACAGCTTCTCGGACCTGGGCGGCGACTTCGCCCAGCGCGCCGGCCGCTTCTTCGACCAGCCCTGGATCGACGGCCGCGCCCGGCCGGGCAAACAATCCGGCGCCTACGCCCACCCGGTCACCGCCGACCGCCACCCCTATGTCTTCCTGAACTGGATGGGAGAACGGCGCGACGTCCTGACCCTGGCCCACGAACTGGGCCACGGCGTGCACCAGACCCTGGCCGCCGAGCAGGGCACCCTGCTTGCCGACACCCCCCTGACCCTGGCCGAGACCGCCTCCATCTTCGCCGAGGGCCTGACCTTCGACCGCCTCTTGGCCACCGCGCCCAAGGCCGAACAGCGCGGCCTGCTGGCCGGCCGGATCGAGGACGGGCTGAACACCGTGGTGCGCCAGATCGCCTTCCACCGCTTCGAGACCCGCTTCCACGACGAACGCCAGAAGGGCGAGGTGCCGCAGCAGCGGATCAACGAACTGTGGCTGGAGGAAATGGGCGCCTCCCTGGGGCCGGCCGTGACGCTGAACCCCGGCTACGAACACTGGTGGAGCTATGTCAGCCACTTCGTGCATTCGCCCTTCTATGTTTACGCCTACGCCTTCGGCGACCTGCTGGTCGCGGCCCTGATGGAGGCGCGCCGCGCCGATCCGGCGGGCTTCACGCCGCTGTACCGCGACCTGCTGGCCGGCGGCGGAACCCGCACCTATGTCGAGGCGCTCAAGCCCTTCGACCTGAACCCGCGCGACCCCGCCTTCTGGAGCGTGGGCTGCCAGCGTCTGGAACGCCTGGTCGATCAGTTCGAGGCGCTGGGGTGATCGGAAGGCGCCGTCCGCCGCCGTCTTCGTGTTCCCTCTCTTCGTCATCCTCGGGCTTGACCCGAGGATCGGGCCTTGGGCGATAGGCGGCCTCGCCTTCCTCGCACCTGCTGCGTTCTCCTCCGAGCCTCGGATCAAGCCCGAGGATGACGGGGCGGGGCGTGTCTCTGATTGCGCGCCCGGGCTTGAGCGTCGCGCCCGCCCCGTTATAAGTCCGCCTAGAACGACTGGGGAATCTCATGGCCGAGCCGCACAATCCCGCCACCGCCGAAGCCGACGCCGACGCCAAGGCCTATGTCCACGGCGAAATGGCCATCAACGAGCAGGCCTCGACCTTCGATCTGTTCATGGCGATGACCAAGTGGGGTTCGCTGGGCGTGGCCGTCCTGCTGGTCTTCCTGGTCATGTGGTTCCATCCGGGCGGCAGCTTCATGGCCGGCCTGATCGGCGCCGTCGTCCTGGCGGTGGTCGGCTGGGTCGCCCTGAAGTCCAAGCCCCAGAGCCACTGATCCTTCCCAATTCCGCGCAAGATCGCCTTTGAATTCCGGTCTCTGATCGCTCGCCGGCGCGATCTGCGCGCCTGACCGGGGGCGTCTGCTAGGCTCGGATCGGTCGCGCGCGGGACGGGGATTTCACACGATTCACACTATTCATACGGTGTTTTTCCAGGCGCCGGGTCCGGCGCCGGACGCTCGCGCTTTGACCTGCCGCCTCCGACGGGCCTAACCTCGTTCTGAAAGAAGAACGAGGGGGATTGCTTGGCTGTCGCTGTCGCCGTCACCCGCGAACGTCGCGAGGGAGAAACACGCTGCGCCGTCACGCCTGAGACGGTCGGTCAAGAAGCTGATCGCCCTGGGCGCGACCGTGGCGGTCGAGGCTGGGACCGGCCTGGGCTCCTCCATCCCGGACGCCGACTACGCGGCCGCCGGGGCGACGGTGAAGCCGGACACCCGCGCGGTGCTGGATGGCGCCGACATCGTGCTCAAGGTGCGCGGCCCCACGGCCCAGGAGACCAGCGCCCTGAAGCCGGGCGCCGTCGTGGTCTCCATGCTGGACGCCTATCGCGACAAGGCGACGGTCGAGGCCCTGCGCGGCGCGGGCGCCACCGCCTTCGCCATGGAGTTCGTGCCCCGCATCACCCGCGCCCAGGTGATGGACGTGCTGTCGTCCCAGGCCAACCTGGCCGGGTATCGCGCGGTGATCGAGGCGGCCTACGCCTACGGCAAGGGCTTCCCGATGATGATGACGGCGGCCGGCACCGTCGCGGCCGCCAAATGCTTCGTCATGGGCGTGGGCGTCGCCGGGCTGCAGGCCATCGCCACCGCTCGCCGCCTGGGCGCCGTCGTCACCGCCACCGATGTCCGCCCCGCCACCAAGGAACAGGTCGAATCGCTCGGCGCCAAATTCCTGGCCGTCGAGGACGAGGAGTTCCGAAACGCCCAGACCGCCGGCGGCTACGCCAAGGAGATGTCCGACGACTACAAGGCCAAACAGGCCGAACTGACCGCCGGCCACATCGTCAAGCAGGACGTGGTCATCACCACCGCCCTGATCCCCGGCCGCCCGGCGCCGAAGCTGCTGACCGCCGCCCACGTCGCCTCGATGAAGCCCGGCTCGGTCATCGTCGACCTGGCGGTCGAGGCGGGCGGCAACGTCGAAGGTTCGAAGCTGAACGAGGTCGTGACCACGCCGAACGGCGTCTCCATCGTCGGCTGGTCGAACCTGCCCGGCCGCATCGCCGCCGACGCCAGCGCCCTCTACGCCCGCAACCTGACCGCCTTCCTGGGCCTTCTGGTCAAGGACGGCACGCTGACGGTGGACTTGGAAGACGAGATCCTGAAGGCCGCCGTCGTCACCCACGGCGGCGCCGTGGTGCATGAGGGGGTCAAAGGATGAGGATGCTGCCCAACTTCTCCCTCCCCATTTTGGGGAGGGCGGTCGGCGCGTCAGCGACGACCGGGTGGGGCGGCCGCAGGCCGCGTCCCCAGCCGTCCCCACCCGTCTGACGCTGCGCGTCAGCCACCCTCCCCAAGATGGGGAGGGAGAAAGGGCATAATGGAACACGTCGATCCCACCGTCTTCCGCCTGGCCATCTTCGTGCTGGCCATCTTCGTCGGCTACTACGTCGTCTGGAGCGTGACGCCGGCCCTGCACACGCCGCTGATGGCGGTGACCAACGCCATCTCCAGCGTCATCATCGTCGGCGGCCTGATCGCGGCGGCGGCGATGGCGGGAGAGGCGACCGGCCCCGGCGCCTGGGTCGCCAAGGGCGCCGGCGTCGCGGCCGTGACCCTGGCCAGCGTCAACATCTTCGGCGGCTTCATGGTCACGCGGCGAATGCTGGCCATGTACAGGAAGAAGGAACGGCCGGCGAAATGACCGACGCCGCCCACGTCGCCGTCGTCGCCTCCTGGATCGCCACGGCGATCGGGATCGGCCTGTGGCTGTGGAGCTGGTTCGGGACCAAGGTTCCGCTGCAGCGGCAGCGGCTGCATGACTGCGGCATCGTCTTGGTCTTCTCGGCCATACTGGTGCGGGTGGTGATGCAGGGGCGGCCGCTGGGCGTGTTCGAATGGGCGCTGATGTTCATCGGCCCCCTGTTCATCGCCGCCGCCCTGTGGCGGCTGGCGCGGACGCAATGAGAGTTTCGGGGGAAGACGGACGATGAACGCTTCGCTGGCGGCGCTGGCCTATCTGGTTTCGGGGGTGTTGTTCATCCTGTCGCTGCGCGGGCTGTCCAGCCCGGAGACCAGCCGGCGGGGCAACACCTTCGGCATGGTCGGCATGGCCCTGGCCATCGCGGTCACCCTGCTGACGCTGGGGACGACGGGGACGCTGGACGGGCTGACGCTGGCCCTGATCGCGGGCGGCGTGATCGTGGGCGGCGGCGCCGGCGCCCTGATCGCGCGCAAGGTCGCCATGACCGACATGCCGCAGCTGGTCGCGGCCTTCCACAGCCTGGTCGGCCTGGCCGCCTGCCTGGTCGCCATCGGGGCCGTCTATGCGCCGGGCGCCTTCGGCATCCTCTCGGCCGACGGGACGGGCATCAAGACTCTGTCGATCGTCGAGCTGAGCCTGGGGGTCGCCATCGGGGCCATCACCTTCACCGGCTCGGTCATCGCCTTCGCCAAGCTGAACGGCAACATGTCCGGCGCGCCGATCCTGCTGCCGGCGCGCCACCTGATCAACATCGCGCTCGGCCTGGCGCTGGTGCTGCTGATCGGGGTGATGATCGGTTCGGGCGGCACGGCGACCTGGGCCTTCTGGGGCGTCTTCGTGCTCAGCCTGATCCTGGGCGCGACCCTGATCATCCCCATCGGCGGCGCCGACATGCCGGTGGTGGTGTCGATGCTGAACTCCTACTCGGGCTGGGCTGCGGCGGCGCTGGGCTTCACGCTGGAGAACATCGCCCTGATCATCACCGGCGCCCTGGTCGGGTCCTCCGGCGCCATCCTCAGCTACATCATGTGCAAGGGCATGAACCGCAGCTTCGTCAGCGTCATCCTGGGCGGCTTCGGCGGGGATGTCGCCGCCGGCGCGGGAGGGACCAAGGAGACGCGGCCGGTCAAGCAGGGCTCGGCCGAGGACGCCGCCTTCATCATGAAGAACGCCTCCAAGGTCATCATCGTGCCCGGCTACGGCATGGCCGTGGCCCAGGCCCAGCACGCGCTTCGCGAAATGGCCGACAAGCTGAAGGAGGAGGGGGTCGAGGTGAAATACGCCATCCACCCCGTCGCCGGCCGCATGCCCGGCCACATGAACGTCCTGCTGGCCGAGGCCAACGTCCCCTATGACGAGGTGTTCGAGCTGGAGGACATCAACTCGGAGTTCTCCACCGCCGACGTCGCCTTCGTCATCGGCGCCAACGACGTCACCAACCCCGCCGCCAAGACCGACCCCCAGTCGCCCATCTTCGGCATGCCCGTGCTGGACGTGGAGAAGGCCGGAACCGTCCTGTTCATCAAGCGCGGCATGGGCTCAGGCTACGCCGGGGTCGAGAACGAGCTCTTCTTCCGCGACAACACCATGATGCTGTTCGCCGACGCCAAGAAGATGGTCGAGGGGATCGTGAAGGGGCTCTAGCGATGGCGGCCGAACCCAAAACGCGCCCGACGGACGCCTCGGTCCCCGACTTCATCGCCGCGCTCGAGAACCCGACGCGACGCGCGGACGCCGAGGCGATCTGCGCCCTGATGGCCGAAGCGACGGGCGAACCGCCGGTGCTGTGGGGGCCGTCGATCGTCGGCTTCGGCCGCTATCGCGGCCCGACCGGCGACTGGCCCCTGGTCGGCTTCTCGCCGCGCAAGGCCAATCTGGTCCTCTACATCATGCCCGGTTTCGCCGAGCACGCGGACCTGCTGGTGCGGCTGGGCAAGCACAGGGCGGGGAGCTCCTGCCTCTATCTGAACCGGCTGGCCGACGCGGATCCGGCGGTCCTGCGCGAACTGATCGACCGTTCGATCGCCTCGCTGCGCGCGACATACGGCGGCTGACGAAGGATCAAAAGATGGCCCGCCCGACATGGGGGTCGAGCGGGCCGGCTCCGCCGACCCTCGCGGGGTCGGTGGCGGGTCGCGAGGGCGACGGCGGAGTGTCGGTGAAGAGGACCTAGCCTTCCAGGTCCTGGCCTTCGTCAGGCTCGGGCGCGCCCAGCATGTCGTCGGCGATCTTGTTGGTGGACTGGCGCACGGCCTTCTCGATCTGGTCGGCGATGTCGGGGTTCTGCTTCAGGAACTCGCGCACGTTCTCGCGGCCCTGGCCGATCCGGGTCGAGTCATAGCTGAACCAGCTGCCCGACTTCTCGATGATCCCCGCCTTGACGCCCAGGTCGATGACCTCGCCCAGCTTGGAGATGCCCTCGCCATACATGATGTCGAAGATGACCTCGCGGAACGGCGGGGCGACCTTGTTCTTGACCACCTTGACGCGGGTGGTGTTGCCGACCACCTCGTCGCGGTTCTTGATCGCGCCGGTGCGGCGGATGTCCAGGCGCACCGAGGCGTAGAACTTCAGCGCATTGCCGCCTGTGGTCGTTTCGGGGCTGCCGTACATCACCCCGATCTTGTGGCGGATCTGGTTGATGAACAGGACGATGCACTTGGACTTGGAGATGGACGCGGTCAGCTTGCGCAGCGCCTGGCTCATCAATCTGGCTTGAAGGCCGGGCAGGCTGTCCCCCATTTCGCCCTCGATCTCGGCGCGGGGCGTAAGCGCCGCGACGGAGTCGACCACCACGATGTCGACCGCGCCCGAACGGACCAGGGTGTCGACGATCTCCAGCGCCTGTTCGCCCGCGTCCGGCTGGGACACCAGCAGGTCGTCCAGGTTCACCCCCAGCTTCTGGGCGTAAACCGGATCCAGCGCGTGTTCAGCGTCGACGAAGGCGGCCACGCCGCCCTTCTTCTGCACCTCGGCCACGGTGTGCAGGGCCAGGGTGGTCTTGCCCGACGATTCCGGACCGAACACTTCAATCACCCGCCCGACCGGCAGGCCGCCGATGCCCAGCGCCATGTCCAGGCCCAGCGAGCCGGTCGAGACGCTCTCGATCTCGGCCACCTGTCCGGCCTTGCCCAGCTTCATCACCGAGCCCTTGCCGAAGGCGCGGTCGATCTGGGCGATCGCCGCCTCCAGCGCGCGCTGCTTGTCGCCGTCTTCCTTGCCCACCAATTTCAATGCCGCCTGTGAAGCCATCTTACCCGTCTCCCTTGCCATGATTCCCATCTGAAGCCTGGGAGAGACCCGCCATGGACCCGCCCCCGTTGTGGTGAGACGACTATGTGCACGGTTTGTTCGTGTTCACAAGATGTTCTCTTGATCAAAACGAGAACATTCCTTTTCAGGCGTCCGCTTCTGACGTGTCGGCCAACGGCAGGCGCAGGCTGAAGGTGAAGCCTTCGGGCGGATAGGCGAGGGCCGCCGAGCCGTCCAGGTCGCGATTGATCGCCGCCTCGATCAGCTGGGAGCCGAAGCCGCGCCGCGCCGGCGCGGCGACCAGAGGGCCGCCCGTCTCGACCCAGTCCAGCCGCAGGTGACGATCCGCCACCGACCAGTCCACGCGCACGCAGCCGTTGGGGGTCGACAGGGCCCCGTATTTGGCCGCGTTCGTCGCCAGTTCGTGAAAGGCCAGGCCCAGACTGAGCGTCTGGCGCGAATCCAGTCGCACGTCCGGCCCGCTCAGGCGCACCTGCTCCTCGGCGAAGGGGGCCAGTTCCTGGTGCAGCAGATCGCGAAGCCGGACGCTTTCCCACCGTCCCGCGGTCAGCAGGTTCTGAGTGTTCGACAGGGCCAGGAGCCGCGCCTCGAACAGCGGAATGAAGCTGGCCAGGTCGGGCGCGCGCCGCGCGGTCTGGCGGGCGATGGACTGGACGGTGGCCAGGCTGTTCTTCACGCGATGGTTCAGCTCGTTGATCAGCACGCGCTGCTGGCGTTCGCTGTCGGCCAGGGCGGCGAAGGCCTGGCGCCGGTCGGTGATGTCCGTGATGACCCCCGACATCCGCAAGGGCCGGCCCGAACGGCTGCGGATCAGCCGACCGCGCAGATGGATCCAGCGCCCGACGCCGGGAATGAACCACTCCTGGTCATAGTCTTCCTCTCCGGCCATGGCGCGGGCCAGGGCGGCGCGGTGGGCGGCGCGGTCCTGATCGGACAGGCGGTCGCCGATCTCGCTGGCGGTCAGTCTGGCGTCGGGCGCGATGCCCATGATCTGGCGGGCGCGGGCCGAGACGACCGGCGGCCTCAGCGGCAGCTGCGCCTCCCAGAAACCGACCCCGCCCGCGTCGACGGCCGACAGCACATTGGTCCGCTGGTCGAAGACCGAGGCGCCCAGGGCCAGGAACAGCACCGCGACCGATCCCGCCGTGACCGCGACCGCCAGCATCAGCGGAGAGGCGCCGGCGGCCCCGGGCGCCGCCTCGGCCGGGGTCAGGACCAGGGCGGCCATGCCGGTGTGGTGCATCGCCACGATGGCTGTGCCGAGCGCCCCGGCCGCCAGCGCGCGCCAGCGCAGGGTCCGGTCTTCGCGCGCGGCGAACAGCGCGGCGATGGAGGCGCCGACGGCGATCAGCACCGACAGGGCGACAAGGCCGGGACGGTAGTCCAGAACGGCGGCCGTGCGCATCGCCGCCATGCCGACATAGTGCATGGCGGCGATCGCCGATCCCATGGCCAGGCCGGCCGCGGCCAACCGAACGAAGCCCGCGCTGCGCCGGGCGGCGGTCAGGAAGGCGACCGCCGTGCCCGCTGTCGCGAGAAGGAACGAGGCCAGCGTCAGGCCGACGTCATAGGAGACGGGCGCGCCCGGATCGAACCCCAGCATGGCGATGAAATGCATCGACCAGATGCTGGCGCCCAGCGTCAGCGCCGCCACCGCCAGCCAGCGCAACCGCGCCGAGCCCAGGTGCGCCCGCATTCGATTGAACAGGTCCAGCGCCGTCCACGCGCCCAGGACGGCGACCGCCAGGGACAGGGTGAAGAACAGGCTGACGATCGGATGGTGGTGCAAGCGGAAGGCTCAGTCGGACGTTGTCTCAGCCATAACCCGGAAGCGGCGCCGGGTCGAAGTCCTTATTCAGGGAACGACGACGGCGTCCGCCGCCGGCGGCGGCTCGGCGGCCCGGCCCGCCAGCGACAGGCCGCATCCCAGCAGCAGGACGGCTCCGGCCGCCGCGGCCAGGGTGCCTCGCGCCGACGGCGCAGCCGGCGCCAAGGGCCGGGCCAGCATGGCCAGCAGCAGGGCGATCAGCCCCAGGGCGCCGGGCAGGTCCATGCCCACGCCCAGGAAGATCCCATGCCCGTATCCCAGCAGCCAGCCGCCGACCAAGACGGCGGCGACGACCGGCGGCGCCAGGGCGGCCCGCCGCGTCAGGCGCGCCCCGATCAGGGCGCTGGCGGCGGCGGCGAGGGCGGCGGCCAGTCCCGGCCAGATCAGCAGATGGGCCGCCTCGGGCGCGGCGGCCTGGGCGAGCGCGCCCGCCAGCAGGACCAGGCCGATCAGTCCCAGCCATCCGCCCCAATGTCCCTCGTCCTCTCCACGCGGCCAGAAGGTCAGGGCCAGGGCGACGACCAGGGCGCCGGCGCCGACCGGATCGAAACCGCCCAGGATCGCGGCCAGCACGCCCGCGACGATCAGCACGCCCGCGATCAGCCGCCGCCCGATCCAGGCGCGTCCGGCCAGCAGCACCAGCACCGCCGCCAGCAGGGCCAGGCCCACCCCCGCCTCCATCCACGGCAGCCGCCTGAGCAGGGTGTAATAGGTCTCGGGCGATCGATCCGGCGTCCGATCGGCCCGCCCAGAACCCGCACCGCCTGGGCCAGCACCAGCCCGCTGGACACCAGCCACAGCCCGCCGGCGACGCCCCGGCCGACATCGGCCCAGCGTAGCCCCGTCGCATGGCGCGCGCGCCAGGCGGCGAACCCGGTCAGCCCCGCCGCGAGCGCCAGCAGCAGCCAGCCGACGCCGGGCGCGTACCGCACCACCGCCAGGCCGAACAGGTCGCCGTACACCGCGTTCTGGGTCGCCCGCGGCAGCGCGTCCACGCGCAGGAAGTGATCCGCCGTCTCCAGCGCCAGCGAGCCGATGTGCTGCAGGCTGCCTTGGTCCAGCGCCTCGGGGGTCGAAGTCGGCGAATGGTACTGCGCCGGGCGGCCGATGAAGGCCAGGTTGACCCCGGCCAGCCCGCGCTGCGCCGCGATGGTGAAATCGGTGCCGTTGGGCATCAGCCGATAGACGAAGACGGCCAGGGAATCGCTGGACGGCCCGCCGCTGGCGTCGCGGGTCGCGCGGGCGAACTGGGCGATCGTCTCCGCATTGCCGGGGCCGGTCTCGAACATCATGGCCCGGCCGCCGCCGCCGCGCGCCTCCAGGTTCACCACCGCCCCGACGCGGTCCCGCAGCGGATGCTCGCTGAAGAAGGCCCGCGCCCCGTCCAGGTTCAGTTCCTCGGCGTCGGTCAGAAGCACGACCAGGGTGCGTTCCGCCGGACCGCGCGCCTTGATCGCCCGCACCGCTTCCAGGATGGCCGCCACGCCCGAGGCGTCGTCCGCGGCGCCGGGCGATCCGGGCACGCTGTCGTAGTGCGCCATCATCACCACGGCGGGCAGGGCGGGGTCGCGCCCGGGCAGGACGCCGACGATGTTGACCGCGCGCAGCCCCCGGGCGCTGTCGCCGCGCTTCTCGATCCTGGCCACGGCCGCCGGCGACAGCACGCCCGCCTGCAGCGTCGGCTGCAGGCCCATGTCGGTCATCCGGCCCAGAAGGTAGGCCTGGACCAGGGCGTGCTCCAGGCTGCCCACCGGATGCGGCCGGGCGGCGATGCGGCGCACGTCGGGCATGGCGCGCTCGGCCGAGAAGTCGACCGCGGGCGTGGACAGGGATGCGGGGCGGGGCGACTGGCTGGTCACGACGGCAAGGCCGAGGGCGGCCGCCAGGGCGGCGATCAGAAGGACCAGGCGCATGATGTTCCCCGTGACGCTTGGCCTAGACAATGGCCCGGGGGCCGCGCCGGACGCAAGCGCCTCAGGCGGCGCGGCGCAGGGAGGAGGGGGCCTTTACGTACAGGCCGGGGCGGCCGCTGACCGGACGGAAGGCCACGGTCTCGCCCTCCAGCCGTTCGTCGGCGCCCAGGAACAGGCAGCCGTCGTCGACCAGTCGTTGCTCCAGCCCGTCCAGAACCCGGGCGCGCCGGGCCGGCTCCATGTCGGTCAAGACGTTGCGGCAGAAGATGACGTCATGGCGGGCGTCGTCCACAGGTTCGTCCAACAGGTTGGCGCGCGCGAAACTGACCACCCGGGCCAGGTCCGGCTTGACCCGCCACTGGTCCTCTTCGGGTTCGAACCAGCGCAGCATGGTCTTGGCGGTCAGGCCCCGCTGGATCTCGAAGCCGGTGTAGCGGCCCAGTCGGGCCTTCTCGACCGCGCGATGCGACAGATCGGTGGCGACCACCTCGATGCGCGCGCCGGTCTCAAGGCCGGCCATGGCGATGGACCAGGCCTCCTGGCCGGTGGAGCATCCCGCCGACCACACCCGCACCTGGCCGGAGGGCCGCGCCGAGGCCAGGGCGGGCAGGAGTTCACGCTCGAACACCCGAAAGGGCGTCCGGTCGCGTCGGAACCAGGTCTCGGGATTCAGAAGCGCCTCGATCACCGCCCAGCCCAGGGAAGCGACGGGATGGGCCCACAGGTTCGTCAGCAGGGCCTCGA
Organism: Brevundimonas albigilva; assembly: GCF_023503965.1. Lineage (GTDB taxonomy): Bacteria > Pseudomonadota > Alphaproteobacteria > Caulobacterales > Caulobacteraceae > Brevundimonas > Brevundimonas albigilva. The sequence continues at coordinate 2,542,005 of NZ_CP097298.1, forward strand.
CATTGGCGTAGCCCTCGCGCCGCGCGATGGGCCCCAGCCGGTGCTCGGCCAGCTGCATCCGCTCACGCCTCAGCCGATATCCGGCGCGCGTGGACATCAGCGTCTGCAGCTTGTCGAAGTCTTCGGGCGTCATGCGGCGATGGCCCCGACCTCCGCCAGCTTGGACTGCAGGATCTCGCCGTCGAACGGCTTCATCACATAGTCGTCCGCGCCCGCGGCCAGGGCCTCGGCGATCCGGTCGGGCCGGGTCTCGATGGTGCAGAACAGCACCTTGGGCCGGTCGCCGCCCGGCAGGCCGCGCAGCAGCCGCAGGAAGCTGAGCCCGTCCATGACCGGCATGTTCCAGTCGATCAGCAGCACGTCGGGCATGGCGCCGGTGCAATAGGCCAGGGCCTCGGCGCCGTCGGCGGCCTCGTCGACCTCGTAGCCCAGGCCCTCGACGATCCGGCGCGCCACCTTGCGGATGATGCGGCTGTCATCGACGATGAGGCAGGTGGTGAGGTCCAAGGCCAGATGCTCCCGAAGACGGCGCGCGTCGACTCGCCGAACCAACGCACCGCAAGATTATGTCCGTTCGGCGGTTAACGAGTCGTTGGGAAATCCTATCAGGCCGGCATCCGGGCGACCATGACGACGCGGCCGTCCTCAACCTCAAGATGCAATTCGCCGCCCGCTTCCCTGACCGTCAGCCACAGCCAGTAGGGTTGGATCCACTGGCCCGCCAGCCCCTCGGTCAGGCGTTCGCCCTTCAGGCCGGCCAGCGCCTCCGGCTTCAATCGCGCGCGCGCGCCTACAGCGAATCCTTCCAGGTGAAGACGCCCGTCCTCGACGCGGCTCTGCACCACAGCTTCGCCCCCCAGCGGCAGGGCGGCGACCGTCAGATAGGCCAGATTGACCAGGGCGCGGGCCTGGGGCTTGCTGAAATCGCCTTCCGCCACGCGCCAGTCCAGGGTCGCGCGTCCGCCGTCGGTCATGCCCGTGACCAGATCCTTCAGCTCCCGGGCGGTGAAGCGTTCGCTGGTCGTCGCCGCGCCGAAGGCGACGCGCGCGAAATGCACCAGGGCCACCATCTTCTGCGCGCTCTGGGCGATCAGGCCCAGGGCGTCGTCGCGCATGTCCTGCGCCGTCGGATCGTTCAGCAGGTCCAGGCCCGAGACGATGGCGCCCGAGGGGCTGATGAAGTCGTGGCACAGCTTGGCCGCGACCAGCGTCGCCAGTTCGGTCCCCTCGGCGGGCATGGGTTCGTGGGCGGAAGGGGCGACGTCGGTCATGGGCGCGGTCCGGGGCGTTCGGGTCACAGTTCGTGTCGGGCGCGAACCTGACGTGATTTGTCGGTTCATGGAACCGCCGCGATGCTCTATCGACCGCCCGATGACGACCCATTCCGACAACAAGCTGGCCCAGGATCTGAACTCCGGCGCCCTGTCCCTGGCCCTGGCCGAGATCGCCGAGGACGCGGCCCGCGTGATCCTGCCCTTCTGGCGCAACGGCGCGACGGTCGAGACCAAGGCCGACGACAGCCCCGTCACCCAGGCCGACCGCGCCGCCGAGGCGCTGATCCTGGAACGCCTGGCCGCCGCCTATCCGGGCGTGCAGACCGTGGCGGAAGAGGCGGTCGCCGCCGAGGGCGCGCCCGACGCGGCCGAGGGCTGGTTCTGGCTGATCGACCCGCTGGACGGCACCAAGGGCTTCATCCGCGGCGGCGAGGCTTTCACCGTCAACATCGCCCTGATCCATGACGGCTACCCGGTCGCCGGCGTCGTGACCGCGCCCGCCACCGCCACGACCTGGCGCGCCGACGCGCCCGGCGGCGGGGCGTTGCGCCGCCAGTTCGGAGACGTCCAGGAGGGCGAGGCCCACGCCGGCGCCGAATGGCGGCCGATCCGCGTGCGCGACCGGCCCCAGGAAGGGCTGGCCCTGCTCAGCCACAGCGTGACCGACGAGGAGGCCGCCCGCCTGGCCGCGCGGCACGGCTGCACCCGTTGGCAGGGGACCGATTCCTCGCTGAAGTTCTGCCTGATCGCCGAGGGGCGCTTCGACGCCTATCCGCGCTCCGGCCCGACGTCCGAGTGGGACACGGCGGCCGGCCAGGCGGTGCTGGAAGCCGCCGGCGGCCGCGTTCTGGCCGACGACGGCCAGCGCCTGGCCTATGGCAAGCCCCGCTTCCTGAACGGTCCGTTCGTGGCCATGGGCGGCTAGGCCGCCGCGCGTTCCTGCATCGGCGCCGCCTGGGTCGCCGGACGGCGGACGGGCAGGTCGAAGCTGACGGTGGTGCCTTCGCCGGGCGCGCTTTCCATCCGCATGGCGCCGCCGTGCATCTCGATCAGCGACTTGGTCAGGGCCAAGCCCAGGCCGGTGCCTTGGGTGGTCTTGGAATGCTGGCCCTCGACCTGTTCGAACGGGCGGGCCAGACGCACCAGGTCCTCTGGCGCGATGCCGATGCCGGTGTCCGTGCAGGCGGCGCGGACCCGTTGCTCCCCGTCCTCGCCGACGGAGGGGCTTAGCGTCAGGGTGATCGACCCGCCCTCGGGCGTGAACTTCACCGCATTGGAGATCAGGTTCAGCAGCACCTGCTTGACCCCGCGGTAGTCGGCCTCGATGTCGGGCAGATCGGCGGCGCGGACCGCGATGGTCAGGCCCGCCTCCTGCACCTTGCCCCGCATCAGCCGCACCGCGTCCTCGCAGACCTCCTTCAGCGACACCGGCTCGTAGTGCAGCGTCATCTTGCCGGCCTCGATCTTGGCCATGTCCAGAATGTCGTTGATCAGGCTGAGCAGGTGCTGGCCCGACTTCAGGATGTCGCCCGCATAGCCCTTGTAGCGGGCGTCGCCCAGCGGCCCGAACATCTCGGCGGCCATGATCTCCGAGAAGCCGTTGATGGCGTTCAGCGGCGTGCGCAGTTCGTGGCTCATATTGGCCAGGAATTCGGACTTGGCCTGGTTGGCCGCCTCGGCGCGGGTCATCGCGACCTCGTACTTGCGCGCCAGCAGGCTGAGTTGTTCGCGGCTGATCTCCAGCTGATCCACCATCTGGCGCAGGTGGTTGGCGGCGCGGTTCCGCTCGGCCTCCTGTTGCTTGATGGCGGTGATGTCGGCGGCGGTGACGACCGAACCGCCTTCCGAGGTGAAGCGCTCGTTCATCTGCAGCCAGCGGCCGTCGTTCAGTTCCAGTTCGCGCCGTCCCGCGCGGTTGTCGACCGGCGGGTGGTCGGCCTTGATCGCCAGGGCGGCGATGCGGTTCAGTTCGTCCTTCATCGCGCCGCGCCGGACCACGCCCGGCTCGAAGCCGAAGGCGTCCATGAAGGCCTGGTTCCACAGGATCAGCCGGCCCTGCCGGTCGAACAGGACGAAGGCGTCCGAGATGCTTTCCACCCCGTCGCGCAGCCGGCTCTCCGCCGCTTCGGCGCGGACCTTGGCGCGGCGCGCCTCGGTGATGTCCAGCGCCACGCCCAGGATGGCGGAGAAGCCGTCGTCGTTCCGCTGGCCGCGCGCCTGACCGCGCGCGTCGATCCAGCGCACCCCGCCCCGCTCCAGAGGCACGGGAAAGGTCACTTCGAAGGCGCCGTAGGCGGCGGCCTGGCGCAGGGCGTGGGCCACTTCGTCGCGATAGCGCGGGTGGATGCGCTCCATGACCGCGGCCGTATCGACCACGCCGCCCTGCGCGAAGCCCAGCATGGCGGCCATATAGTCCGACAGGGTGACTTCGTCGCCGTCCAGGTCCCATTCCCAAACCCCGCAACGGGCGGCCTCCACGGCGATGCGGAAGCGTTTTTCGGCCGAGGCGATGTCGCGGCTGGCTCTCGCGCGCCGCCAGCGCTGAAACAGAAGAAGGGCCAGGACGCCCAATCCCAGAAGCAGCGGGGCGGCCAGAACCCAGGCGTCGCTGAGCAGGGCCGCGACGCCCGCCGGCGGCGCAGGGCGAGCGGCCACGGCGAACAGGCCTGCGCCGGGGACGGCCGCCGCCGCCGTGGCCGCGGACCGACCCTCGACGGCGAGCGAGCGGGGCTGCCCCCCGGCCGCCAGTTCGGCTGGGGCGGCGCCGATCACGGCGGACGCCGGCTGGCCCGTTTCGTCCGACTGGGTCGAGGCCAGGATCAGGTCGTCCGCGCCGGCCAGCCGCAGGGTCGCTGCGCCGGGGCTCGGCGGCGACAGGACGATGCGGGCGCTCAGCCGCGGTCCGACGACAAGCAGGGCGCCGTCCGATGCGGCGCGGATCGGGCCGGTCCCGGCGCGGGCTTCGAACGCCTGGGCCTCGGCGCCAGTCACGGCCAGGGGCCGTCCGGCGGGGTCGCGCACGATGAAGGCCGTCGTCGGGGCCGCCCGCCGCGCAGCCTCGACCGCCTCGAGCGGCGCGCCGCCGGCGTTCAGCTTCGCCGCCCCCGCGTTCAGCCCGGCCTGGGCCGCGTCCAGCCGCAAACGGGTTTGGGCGGCCAGGAGAGCGGCGGCCTGGCTTACGGTCTCGTCGCGGAGCGCTTCGGCCTCGCGGGCCGGTCGTCCGACTTCGCGCGCGGCCAACAGCACATAGGCTGCGGCCGCCAGCGCCATGCCCAGGACGGCGACCCTCAGCCAGGCGGGCGTGCCGGCGGCGCGATCCGAGGCGCGTCGCCCCGGCGTCTGTCCGCGCCGCTCACTGCCTGGCAAGGCGATCTCCCGACCCCAATTCCTCTGCCAGGGGAATCTAGGCTGCGTCGCAGATTCGTGTCGAGGCTTGGTTTGCGGAGTTTTGCGTTCAGGCCGCCGCCGGCGCCTCTCCCGGCACGCGCGTGACGGCCTCGGTGATCTCTCGCGCCTGTCGCGCGAGGGCCAGCACGGGGGCGGCGCGTCCTCCGGGGAATCGGCCACCAGCACCATCAGCTGTTCCGCCAGATGCAACAGCCGGGGCGTGGCGGCGATCAGGCGCGCCTGGAACTCGATCCGTTCCGGATCCCGGTCGTATTCGGCCCCGGAACGCGCCATCCGCCCCAGTCCGCCGAGTCGGTGACGACGACCGGATAGCTGCCGGGGAAGGGGTGATGCAGGCAATCGTCCTCGGACTGCCATTTGTTGCGGGCCCGCATCAGACGCCATTGGTTCAGGTCGTTGGCGGCCGGATCGTCGACCGCCAGTTGAAGCTCCGCCCCGGCGAAGTCCCGCCCCAGGCCGACGTCGTAGGTGACGCGCACCGGTTCGTCGAAGCCCTTGGCCCACACGGGCTGGACCTTCTCGATATGGGCCCAGGCGCCGACGCATTCGACCCAGACCTTCTGGCCCTTCTGGAACTGCGCGCGCGCCATGGCTGGTCCTTCGTCCTGATCCGCCCGTCGATCAGGATGAAGACACGGACTTAGCGCGGGGTTCGCAGACGCGGTGAAGAAAGGCTGAACGCCTGTCGCCCGTGGCTGGTCGCCCGCTTTCAAGCGCGTGAAATGCTTTCCAGCGTCTCGCCCGCGTACTTTTCCTTCACGCGCGTCGACAGGTCGCCCAGCGAGACGACGCCCACGACGCGCTCGTGCTTGTCGACCACCGGCGCGCGCCGGATCTGGCGGCCGCTCATGAGGTCCAGAACGGTTTTCAGATCGGCGTCGTCGCGCACGGTCTGGGCGTCGCGGCTGATGTATTCGATCACCGGCGAATCCGGCGACGCGCCGGCCGCCACGGCGCGCACGACGATGTCGCGATCCGTGATCGTGCCGATCAGCCGGTCGCCCTCGGCCACGGGGATGAAGCCGAAATCGCCGCGCGCCATCCGTTCCGCCACCTCGCGAAGCGTGTCTCCGGGGCGGGCGATATGGACATCGCGGGTCATGACGTCGCGAACCTTCATGGCGAGACTCCCTTGGCTGCCGTTCGACCGGATCAACCCGCGCGAACGGCCGAGGTTCCGGGGCCGCCTAGGCCTTGCGGGCGTCGAAGGCGGCGCGGGCGGATTCGATCCGTTCGATGTTCGCCTCGGCCCAGGTCCATACCCCGCAGAAGGCCTCAGCCAGCGTCAGGCCCAGGTCGGTCAGCCTGTATTCCACCTTGGGCGGGATCACCGGATGCGCCGTCCGGATCACCAGTCCGTCGCGCTCCATCTGCCGAAGCGTCTGGGTCAGCATCTTCTGGCTGATCCCGCCGACCAGATCGCCCACCCGGCTGAAACGCAGCTCGCCATGTTCGGCCAGCACCTCCAGCACCAGCATGGTCCACTTGTCCGCCACCCGGCCGATGACGTCGTTGACCAGCGCCTCCACGCGCGGATCGGCGACCGCCCCGGTTTCGGGGTGAGCGATTCTTGCGGGCGGAACGGCCGTCATGTCCAAATCTTTCGTTTCAGTAAGTATGGCGCTTTTCGGTGCCTACTTTCTGTTGGAGAGCATCACCTCTACCTCTCTGCGCGCACCAGATAAAGGAGCCTTCCCATGAACATCACCGGCAACACCATCCTGATCACCGGGGGCGGCACCGGCATCGGCCGCGCCCTGGCCGAGGCGCTGCACGCGCGCGGCAACCGCATCGTCATCACCGGCCGCCGCGAGGCGGTGCTGAAGGAGACGGCCCAGGAAAATCCCGGCATGGCCTGGGCGGTCCTGGACGTCGAGGACGCGGCCGCCGTGCGCGACTTTTGCGCCCGGATCGTCTCGAACCATCCGGACCTGAACGGCGTCATCCTGAACGCCGGGATCATGAAGGCGGAAGACCTGACGGCCGAGCCTTTCGACCTGGCGACGGCGGAGGCGACCATCAACACCAATCTGCTGGGGCCGATCCGTCTGGCCGCCGGCCTGCTGCCGCATCTCAAGGCCCAGCCGTCGGCCTTCGTCATGACCGTGACGTCGGGCCTGGCCTTCATTCCGCTGGCCGCGACGCCGACTTACAACGCCACCAAGGCGGCCATGCACAGCTGGAGCGTCTCCCTGCGCCACCAGCTCCGCCATACCTCGGTCGAGGTGCTGGAACTGGCCCCGCCCGCCGTCGCGACCGACCTGATGCCGGGACACGCGGAAAACCCCAACTCCATGCCCCTGGCCGACTATATCGCCGAGGTCATGGGCCTGATCGAAGGCGGCGACACCCCGCGCGGCGAAATCCTGGTCGAGCGGGTCAAGCCGCTGCGCCAGGCCGAGAGCGGTGGAAACTGGGATGCGGTGTTCACGGCCCTGAACGGCCGCTGATCTCAGCCGTCGAACGCCGCCAGGATCGGGCACGGTCCGTCCCTGGCCGCGCCGCACTGTTTCGCCAACCGCCGCAGCGCGTTCCGCGCCGCCTCCAGTTCGGCGATCCTGACGTCCAGCTCGGCGATCCGCGCCTGCGCCAGGGCGCGGGCCCGCGCGTGGTCGTGCCCGGCGTCCAGCGCCAGCAGTTCGCCGATCTGCTCCAGGGTGAAGCCGGCCGCCTGGGCCGAGCGGATGAATCGCAGGCGGCGCGCCTCCGCCTCTCCGTACCGGCGCACGCCGCCGGCCCCGTCCGGCGTCGGCATCAGGCCGCGTCGCTGATAGTAGCGCACCGTTTCGACGCCCACGCCGCCGGCGCGAGCCAGCCCGGCTATCGTTACGCTCATGCCTTGACTCCGTACCATGGTCCGCACCCCACATGGGCGACGTTCCATCTCGCGCAACGTCCAAGGAGCCGCCCCCGTGACCGAAGAACAGACCGCAGAAAAGACCGCCGTTCTCTATCGCATGGTGATGGACAGGCACGTCTGTCCCTGGGGGCTGCGCGCGCGTCACCTGCTGAAAAGCCAGGGCTACGCCGTCGACGACCGCTGGCTGACCACGCGCGAGCAGACCGACGCCTTCAAGGCCGAACACGGCGTCAAGACCACGCCCCAGATCTTCATCGGCGGCAAGCGGATCGGCGGCTACGACGACCTGCGCCGTTTTCTGGGCAAGCCCGCGCCGGACAAGGATCGCAAGACCTATACGCCGGTCCTGGTGGTGTTCGCTGTCGCCGCCCTGATGGCGATCGCGGCCGCCTTCGCGGCGGGGACGCTGCTGACCGTGCGGACGCCCGCCTGGTTCATCGCCTTTTCCATGTGCGCCCTGGCCATGCTGAAGCTGCGCGACCTGGACGGCTTCGCCACCATGTTCCTGGGTTACGACCTGATGGCGCGGCGCTGGGTTCCCTACGCCTATGTCTATCCGTTCGTGGAACTGGGCGCGGGCGTGCTGATGATCGCGGGCGTGCTGACCTGGCTGTCTGCGCCGGCGGCGGCCTTCATCGGCCTGGTCGGCGGATGGTCGGTGTTCAAGGCCGTCTACATCCAGAAGCGAGAGCTGAAATGCGCCTGCGTCGGGGGCGACAGCAACGTCCCGCTGGGCTTCCTGTCGCTGACCGAGAACGTGATGATGGTGCTGATGGCGGCGTGGATGGGCTGGATGGCGTGGGGTTGATTGGGGGCAACCATCGCCCGAAAGCCCCGTTCTCTGGACAACCGACACAGCCCGAAAGACGCATCGTATGTCCCTTTTCAACCGCACGATCCTGGCCACTTCGGCCGCCGCAATCCTGGGCGTCAGCGCCAGCGCCGCCGTGGCGCAAAGCGGAACCCAGACCAATCAGGACCGCCTTGGCGCCGTGGTCGGCGCCCTGTTCGGCGACCGCCTGGGCCTGTCGGCCATGGACCAGGCGTGGCTGCGCGGCGGCCGTCCCCTGAGCGACGGGCAATCCCAGTTCGCAACGCGCGTGGACGCCAGCGTCCGTTCGGGCGCCGTGTCCTCGGCGGCGGGGACCAAGCTCAGGGCCGACTACGCCAGCCTCGTCGACCTTGAGCGGCAATATTCCGCCGGCGGCATCACCACCCAAGAGCGCACCGATCTGAGCGCCCGCTACAACGCCCTGATCCAGACGCTGGATTCCGGGGCCGCCGGCTATGGCGAGACCGCCAATGTCGCGGCCGGCCGAACCGACTTCGAGCGCCGCGTCGACGCCGCCGTGACCGCGCGCCGCATCACCCGCACCCAGGCCACCCAGCTGAAGACCGACTATCAGGCGGTGATCCAGCTGGAGACGCGCTATCAGGCCGACGGCGTCATCAGCGCCAGCGAACGGGCCGATCTGGACGCACGGCTGGACGCCCTGGACGCGCGGGTCGGCGACGGTCCGGCGGGTCAGGCCGCGACCGCTAACCAGACCCCGGCCCAGCGCCTGACGGCGCTGCAGACCTCGATCACCACCGCCGAGAACGCGTCCAGGATCACCCGCGCCGAAGCCGCCGACATTCGCGTCGCCCTGGGCGATCTGCAGCGGCTGAACACCGCCTATGGCCGCTACGCCGCGTCCAGCGACGACACGGCCTATCTGACCCGCCGCATCGGCGAGCTGGAAGCGCGCGTCAACCGCTGAGCCGCCTTGCGCCGGGCCGCGCGGCGACGCGCGGCCCGGTCGGCTTGACTTTTCACGCGCCAGCGCCCATTTGCGCTGCATCGCACAATCGCGATCTCCGGCGTCTCCAGCGCGTGTGGGTCTTTTCAGACCTGTCTGTAGCAGCCGCCGGCCCCTCAAGTTCATTCGCTGCCCGGACACGCGGGGCGGCGCCCGATCCACCCCGCAGGCTTCATCCCGAAGCCCCGTCGGGACTGGCGGAGCGCGGCCCTTCGGCGTCATGCCATGGCTGTTGAGCGCGCCGCCGCACGCGAAAGACAGACTGCTTTGAGCACCACCTTTGAATCCATGGGCCTGAACAAGGCCCTTCTCCAGGCGCTGGCGTCGGAAGGCTACACCAAGCCGACTCCGATCCAGGAAAAGGCCATTCCCGACGTCATGGCCGGCAAGGACCTGCTGGGCATCGCCCAGACGGGTACCGGCAAGACCGCCGCCTTCGCCCTGCCGATCCTGCATCGCCTGGCTGAGAACCGCACCCCGCCCGTGCCTCGCACCACGCGCGCCCTGATCCTGTCGCCCACGCGCGAGCTGGCCAGCCAGATCGGCGACAGCTTCAAGGCCTATGGCGCCCATCTGGGCTTCCGGGTCGCGGTGATCTTCGGCGGCGTGAAATACGGCGCCCAGGAACGCGCCCTGCAGCAGGGCCTGGACATCCTGGTCGCCGCGCCGGGCCGCCTGCTGGACCACATCCAGCAGAAGACCCTGGACCTGTCGCAGACCGAAATCTTCGTCCTGGACGAAGCCGATCAAATGCTGGACCTGGGCTTCATCAAGCCGATCCGCCAGATCGTCAGCCGGATGCCGGCGCGCCGCCAGAACCTGTTCTTCTCGGCCACCATGCCGACCGAGATCGGCAAGCTGGCGGGCGAACTGCTGAAGGACCCGGTCAAGGTCCAGGTCACGCCCCAGTCCACCACCGTCCAGCGCATCAAGCAGTCGGTCGTGCACATCGAACAGGGCCGCAAGCGCGCCCTGCTGACCGAGCTGTTCAGCGATCCGGGCTTCACCCGCTGCCTGGTCTTCACCAAGACCAAGCACGGCGCCGACAAGGTCGCGGCCTATCTGGAAGCGGGCGGCGTCGAGGCCGGCGCCATCCACGGCAACAAGTCTCAGCCCCAGCGCGAACGCACGCTGGAAGCCTTCAAGAAGGGCAAGCTGCGCGTCCTGGTCGCCACCGACATCGCCGCGCGCGGCATCGACGTGGACGGCGTCTCGCACGTCGTGAACTTCGAACTGCCCTTCGTGCCGGAAGCCTATGTGCACCGCATCGGCCGGACGGCCCGCGCGGGCGCCGACGGCACTGCCATCAGCTTCGTCGCCGGCGACGAGATGAAGCTGCTGAAGGACATCGAAAAGGTCACGCGCCAGAAGATCCCGGCCGTCGATCGCCGCAACGACAAGCAGCTGGCCCAGCTGGACGCCTCCATCATGGCTTCGGGCGTCGGCAAAAAGGCGACCCTACCCGAGCGCGAGGGCGGCGAGCGCAACGAGGGCGGCCGCGGCGGTCGCGGTCGTCGCAACCCGCATCGCGACGGCGTCCGTCCCGAGGGCGGCGGCCAGCCGCACCGCCAGCGTCGCAACCGCGGCGGCGGCGGAGAGGCCGCGGCGGCGCCCCGGCCCGAACGGACCTACAATCCGATGGCCGGCGAGAATGTGACGCCGCGCGAACCCAAGCCTGTCGGCGAGATGAAGCGCCGGCCGCGCCGTCGTCGTCCGTCGAACGGCGGCAAGGGTTACGGCTCGGCCCAGGGCTGACCAGGTTCCTCACCCGCTACGCGGTGGAGGAAAGAAAAAACGGCGGCTCCCGCAAGGGAGCCGCCGTTCTCATGTCAGCCGGGGACAGTCCTCAGAAGTTCCAGGTCGCGCCCAGCGAGAAGCCGACGCCGGAGCCCTTGGCCTCGCCGCGCAGGCTCGAAACCACCAGGCCGTTGCCGTACAGGTCACGGGTGTCGTTGATCGTGGCCGTGTCGATGTCGATGTAGGTCACCGCGCCGTCGAACGTCATGCTGCCCACCGTCTTGGACAGGCCGGCGGCGTACAGCCAGCGGTCGCCGTCCGGGATGCGGGCGGTGCGATGGTCGTCCGGGGTCGGCGTCGGGTCGTAGCCCACGCCCGCGCGAACCGTCATGGTCGGATCGATCATGTAATCGAAGCCGATCGCGCCGGTGGTGACGTCGTCATAGTCCTGGACGATGGTCGAGCCGCCGCCGGTGTAGGCCACGCGGATGGCGTCGAACTCGCTCCAGCCGATCTGGTTGACCTGGGCGTTCAGGGTCAGGCGGTCGTTGACGGCGTAGCGGGCCGAGACGGTGGCGTACCAGGGCGTGGTGAAGGTGGCGCCGCCGTCAGCCGACACGTTGGCGCCGGCCAGCAGGCCGGTCAGGCCCGAGATGTTCACCGAGCCTTCCAGCTCGTGCTCGATCTCCGAGCGGTACGACAGGCCCAGGTCCAGCCTGCCGAAGTGCATCTGGGCGCCGGCGTTCCAGCCGTAGTCCCAGCCGTCGCCTTCCAGGTCGTTGCGGCCGTCCGAGGCCGGGTTGATCACATAGGCCGGCGACAGCACGGCGGGCACCGGCACGTTCGGCAGGGCCGAGCTCAGCGTCGCCTTGGCGTACTGGGCGTCGAAGCCGGCGCCGATGTCCAGCCAGTCGGTGACCGACATGGCGGCGACCAGGCTGACGTTGGCCGAGCGCAGTTCCGACGTCAGGGCGTCATAGCGCGCGAAGTCGGTCGGCTCGTACTTGGTGGTGAAGTTGTAGGGGGCCTGGACGGCCAGACCGACGTTGAAGCGGTCGCCGATCGGCATCGAGACGGCGAAGTTCGGCACGATGCCGCTTTCGACGACTTCGTGGACGTGCGGGTCGCCGTTGACGGCTTCGGTGTTGCTGATGACGCCGACGCCGGTCACCGGGACGTTGTAGGCCAAGCTGGAGCCGCGGTCGTCGACGTCGGAGTCGAGGATCAGGCCGTGCGCGCCCACGTACAGTTCGCGCTGGGTTCCGGCGATGGCGGCCGGGTTCCACCACAGCGATTGCACGCCCTTGTCTGCGCCGACGCCGGCGTTGGCGCGACCCTGACCGCGGGTCGATTGCTCCTGCACATAGAAGGAGCCGGCGAAGGCCGGGGCGGCGACGCCGGCCAGCAGAGCGGACGTGAGGGCGATCCCGCCGAGGCGAGTGATGTTCCTGGGATTCATGACCAATCCTAATACAGTCCCGCCGTCGCGCGGCGGGTTCGGGGAGAGACGGTGCCGCAGCGCTTCCGACACGAAAACGTTGCATGCAAGGCCGCTCTCTGCTCCGAAACGGGCGAAACCGTGGCGCCGGCGCCGCACACGATCACGGCTTCGAGAGGTTACGCGACGGCAACATCAGTGCCCGAACATGGCCGCCGTCGATCAAATCGTGCGTCTTCGCGCGGACCGGGCGGAATGGCGCAGGGGAAGGCCGGGCTTGAGGTTTTGTGCTATAACGACCATCTGCGGCGTCCCTCTTCGCCCCGCCCCACACTTTCGCAGACACGCTTCATGTACGAAACGCCCGAACTCGACACCGACGTCATGGTCCGCTCCAGCGCCATCCGCATCCACGATGCGGAAGCGTTCGAAGGGATGCGCAAGGCCGGCCGTCTGGTCGCCGAGGCGCTGGACATGATCGCGGATCACGTGAAGCCCGGCGTCACCACCGGCGAGATCGACGACCTGATCCGCGAGTTCACCCTGGACAACGGCGGCCTGCCGGCCTGCCTGGGCTACAAGGGGTACGAAAAGACCGTCTGCACCTCGATCAACCACGTGGTCTGCCACGGGATCCCGGGCGACCGGGTGCTGAAGGACGGCGACATCGTCAACATCGACCACACGGTGATCGTCGACGGCTGGCACGGCGATTCCAGCCGGATGTACGGCGTGGGCGAGGTGCCGACCCGCGCCAAGAAGCTGGTCGACGTCACCTATCAGTCGCTGGAACTGGGCTTGGCCCAGGTGAAGCCCGGAAACACGTTCGGCGACATCGGCTTCGCCATCCAGAAGTTCGTCGAGGCCCAGCGCATGAGCGTGGTGCGCGACTTCTGCGGCCACGGCATCGGCCGCGTCTTCCACGACAGCCCCAACGTCCTGCACTATGGCCGGAAGGGCGAGGGCGCGACCCTGAAGGCCGGCATGTTCTTCACGGTCGAGCCGATGGTGAATCTGGGCAAGCCGCACGTGAAGGTGCTGTCGGACGGTTGGACCGCCGTGACCCGCGACAAGTCCCTGTCGGCCCAGTGCGAACACACGGTGGGCGTGACCGAGGACGGCGTGGAAATCTTCACCGCCTCGCCCAAGGGCCTGTTCAAGCCTCTCTGACGCCTCTGGCGGCGCCTGGCCGTTCCGCCTAGGTTGCGGAGCGGAGGGCTGGGATGCTGGAAGAGAGCGCACCGCGACCGCAGAAGACCGCGCCGCGTCATGGCGGGCACCGCGACCGCCTGCGAGAGCGCGCGGCCAAGGGCGGCCTGGACGCCCTGCCGGACTATGAGTTGCTGGAACTGCTGCTGTTCCGCAGCGTGCCCTACAAGGACACCAAGCCCTTGGCCAAGGATCTGCTGGCCCGGTTCGGCGGGCTGGAAGGCATCGGCGCGGCCAGCCACGAGGCGGTGGAGGATCAGGTGGCGCGTTCGCTGGGCTATGCGCTTGGCAAGGCCACGCGCGCGGTGGCGCTGGACCTGCAACTGATCTTCGACGTGACGCGCCGGATCGCGCGCGAGCCGACGGCCAAGCGCCCGGTCATCTCCTCCTGGTCGGCGCTGCTGGCCTATGTCCGTGTGGCGCTCCAGCACGAACCGCGCGAGCAGTTCCGCGTGCTCTATCTCGACAAGAAGAACCAGCTGATCCTGGACGAGGTGCAGAACCGCGGCACGGTGGACCACGCCCCCGTCTATCCGCGCGAGGTAGTGCGACGGGCGCTGGAGCTGTCGGCCAGCGCCCTGATCCTGGTGCACAATCACCCGTCCGGAGACCCGACGCCCAGCCGCGCCGACGTCGAGATGACGAAACAGGTCGTGCAGGCCGGCCGCGCCCTGAACGTGGAGGTGCACGACCACCTGGTCGTCGGCCGCGACGGCGTGGCCAGCTTCAAGCAGTTGGGGCTGATGTGAACGGCTCGATCCTGGCCACCTCGCGACTGACGTTGACGCCGGTCGCGGCGTCCGACCTTCAGGATCTGCTGGCCCTGTGGTCCGACGAGACCTTCACCCGGCACATCATGGGCCGGGGCTTGAGCGAGGAAGAGGTGTGGTTCCGCCTGCTGCGCGACCTGGGGCACTGGGCCGCGCAGGGACATGGCAACTGGTCGATCCGGCTGACCGAAGGCGGCGCCTATGTCGGCAGCGTCGGCGTGTTCGACTATCGCCGCGCGCTGGATCCGCCGTTCGTCCACCCGGAACTGGGCTGGGGCGTCGCGCCCGCCTTCCAGGGGCAGGGCTACGCCGGCGAGGCGCTCAGGGCCGCGCTGGGGTGGGCGGACGCCCGACTGGCGGCGGAAGCCACCGTCTGCATGATCTCGCCGGACAACGACCCGTCCATCCGGCTGGCCCAGGGCGTCGGCTACGCGCCCTACGCCGAGGCCGACTACAAGGGGTCGCCGGTGCGCCTGTTTCGGCGGCCGCGCGGCGGCGGCGTAGGCGGCGGTTAAGGTTTATCTGACAGGATCGGCGCACAGAGTTCGAGAGTATCCATCCATGCCCATGTCCGTGGACACCTTGCGTCAGCACCTGGAGGAGGCCTTTCCCGACGCGGAGATCGCGATCGAGGACCTGGCCGGCGATGGAGACCACTATCGCGCCCGCGTCGTCTCGACGGCCTTCGCCGGCGTTTCGCGCGTCCGGCAGCACCAGATGGTCTATGCCGCGCTGAAGGGTCAGATGGGCGGCGATCTTCACGCCCTGGCGTTGGAAACCAGCGCGCCGTCCGGAGAGGCGTGAGCGATGCGCTACAGGCCGTTTGGAAGCTCCGGCGCCGCCGTTTCGAACCTGACCCTCAGCCTGGGTCAGCAGACCCTGGCGCGCGGACGCGGCGCGGCGCTGGACCTGCTCTATACGGCGCTGGAATGCGGCCTGAACAGCTATCGGCTCGAGGCGGCCGATCCCGTGGTGGCCGAGGTGCTGGGAGAAGCGCTGTCGCACGTCGACCGCAAGCTGGTGTCGGTGGCCCTGACGCTGGGCGTCGGCGACGGCAGGAAGCCGCAACGGGATTTCTCGGCCCAGGGGATGACCGCTGCAATCGACCGGGTGTTGCACTATTCCGGCTTGGGTTGGATCGACCTGGCCACCCTGGAGGAACCGGCCGAGGACGAACTGCCCCGATCGTCGCTGGAGGCCCTGAAGGCCATGCGCGCGACGGGACGGGTCAAGCTGCTGGGCGTGGCCGGGGGCGGGGAGGTGATGGACGCCTATGTGTCGACCGGCGCCTTCGACGCCCTGCTGACGCCGTTCGACCTGAACTCCGGCTGGCCGGTGCGGCACCGCGTTCGCTCGGCGCGCGAACAGGACATGGCGGTGTTCGCCTACGACTACTTCACCGACCGTCGCAAGGCCCGTCGCGGCCCGTCCGAACCGGTCAAGAAGGGCTTGTTCGGCTTCGGTCGCGCGCCCGAGGGGCATCCGGCCCGCAGGGGCGGCGACGATGCGTTCGGCTTCCTCTACCGCACGCAGCACTGGACGGCCGAGGCGATCTGCCTGGCCTATGTGCTGACCGACCCCAGCATCTCCAGCGTGATCGTCCAGGCCGACGACGTCGAGCGGCTGAAGGTCCTGGCGGCCACGCCGGAACGCGATCTGCCGCCCGGATTGTCGGCCCAGATCGAGATGGCGCGGGTCAGTCGCGCCGCCTGACCTTGACCCGGCGGCGGCCGGCGCCTAGCTGACGGGCTTGTAGAAAAGGGCCTCCCAGTGAACGACACCGCGACCCAAGCCGCTGATCCCGTCCACGCCTTCATCGCCGACACCGTGGGCCAGCACGACGTCGTGCTGTTCATGAAGGGCACCCCGGACCAGCCGCGCTGCGGCTTCTCGTCCCTGGCGGTCCAGATCCTGGATCATGTCGGCGCGCCGTTCGTCGGCGTCGATGTGCTTCAGGACGAATCCCTGCGCGAGGGCATCAAGGCCTTCACCGACTGGCCCACCATTCCCCAGCTCTATGTGAAGGGCGAATTCGTCGGCGGCTCAGACATCGTGCGCGAGATGTTCCAGTCGGGCGAGCTCCAGGCCCTCATGGCCGAAAAGGGCGTGGTCCTGGGCGAGGCCTGATGGCGCGCGCGGTCCTGGAGCCGCGAGCGGACCGGGAGCTGTTCACGGTTCCCCTTGAGGTCCGTGACGAACACATCGACGCCAACGGCCACGTGAACAACGTGGTCTATGTCGGCTGGCTTCAGGATGCCGGAACGGCGCACTGGAACGCGCGCTTCGATGAGGACACGCGCGGCCGGTGGTCCTGGGTCGCCCTGCGTCACGAGATCGACTATTTCCGCCCCCTGCCGCCCGGATCGCAGGACGTGACGGCCCGCACCTGGGTCGGCGATCCCCAGGGGCCGCGCTTCAATCGCTATGTGCGGATCGAGGACGCCCAGGGCCGCGTCTGCGCCCAGGGCGTCTCGGAGTGGTGCCTGGTGGAAAGCCGGACCTTGCGCCCCGTCCGGATCCCGGCGGAGTTGCTGGGGCCGTTCCAGGCCGGCCGGGTCACTTCAGCGGATTGAGGATCCGCGTCGGCGTGCCGGGCTCCAGGCCCAGGTCGGCGTAGGTCCAGCGCAGTTCGACGCCGTCGGCGACCAAGGCCTTGCACAGGTCCTCGCGCGTCCGTTTCAGGGTGATATCGGCCGGCGACCCGTCCACCACCGCCAGTTCGAAGTCCGAGGCCTGGGTGCACCCGTTGGAGTCCACGCGGACCACCAGGGCGCCGTCCGCGAACCGCGCCGATCGGATCGCCTCGGCCGCCGGCGCCTTGGCGTCTCCCATGTTGACGCGGACGGTCTCGCCCGCCTCGTTGCTGTAGATGACGCAGCCGGCCAGCAGCGGCGCCGCCAGCACCCCCGCGGTCAGCAGTTTGAGAGCCGTGCGCATTATTGGGCCGCCTCTGCGGCCGGGGCGGACACGACGCGGGTGGTGGGCTTTTCCGTGGCGATGATGATGCAGCCGCTGAGCAGCGGCGCGGCGATGGCGATGGCGATGGCGAGACGAAGCATCTGGTGTTCCCCTAATGAAGCTTGACCCTTTTGTGGCGCGGCCAAGGGCCGGGCACACGTGAAAAAACGGCAAGCTGGATGAACAATCGGCAAGGTCGGGCTTGATCGGACGGGGGCGGGCCATAGCTAGGGTCATCCTTACCTGACGCCGGACGCCTTTCATGAGCCTGTTGTTCTCGCCCCTCGCCGTCGGCCCCCTGGCCTTGAGAAACCGCATCGCGATCGCGCCGATGTGCCAATATTCCGCAGTGGATGGCGTGCCCCAGCCCTGGCACGTCCAGCACCTGGGGCGGCTGGCCATCTCAGGCGCTGGCCTGGTGATCGTCGAAGCGACGGGCGTCGAGGCGGCCGGGCGGATCACGCCGGACGACACCGGCCTGTGGAACGACGCCCAGGAGGCGGCCTTCGCCGACATCATCCAGGGGCTGCGGACCTATTCCGACACGCCGATCGGCGTCCAACTGGCCCATGCGGGACGCAAGGCCTGGACCGCGGCGCCGTGGAAAGGGGGCAGGCCCTGACGGAGGAGGAGGGCGCCTGGACGACGTTCGGCCCGTCGGCCCTCGCCTTCAAGGAGAGTTGGCACACGCCCGTCGAGATGACCGAGGCGGACATGGACCGGGTCGTGGCGGCCTTCGCCGACGCCGCCCGCCGAGCCGACCGGGCGGGTTTCGATCTGGTGGAGGTCCACGCGGCGCACGGCTATCTGCTGTGCGAGTTCCTGTCGCCCCTCTCCAATCAGCGAACGGACCAGTACGGCGGCTCGGCCGAGAACCGGGCTCGGTTCCCCCTGCGCGTGGCCAAGGCCGTGCGGGACGCCTGGCCCCGGACAAAGGCGCTTGGCGTGCGCTTCAACGGCTCTGACTGGGTCGAGGGCGGCGTCGCGCTGGAGGAGGTCGTGGCCTTCGGCGCGGCGATGCACGACCTGGGTTACGACTATCTGCACCTGACGTCGGGCGGCAACGTCGCCCGCGCCGACATCCCGGGCGCCGAGCCCGGGTATCAGCTTCGCTTCGCCGAGGCCGTCAAGGTCGCCGTGCCTCAGGCCGTCGTCATGGCCGTGGGCATGATCTTCGATCCGCACCAGGCGGAACAGATCGTCGCGTCCGGCCAGGCCGATCTGATCGCCATCGCGCGCGCGGCGCTGGATGATCCGAACTGGGCCCATCACGCCGCCGTCGCCCTGGGCCAGGCCGAGAACCTGCCCGTCCAGTACGAACGCGCCGGAAAGACGACCTGGCCGGGCTACGGCCGGACCGTCTGACCGCTCAGGCGGCCGCGGCTCCCGCCCAGAGGGTCCTGGCCTCGAGCTGGATCAAGTCGTCCGCCACCGGCTTGGGACGGCCCAGCAGATAGCCTTGCGCCTCGGTGCACCCCTGGTCGCGCAGGAAGGACAGCTGCTCCAGCGTCTCCACCCCCTCGGCCAGAACCGGGATCGCCAGGCTTTCGCCCAGGGCCAGGACGGCCCGGATGATGGCCGAGGACTGGGGGCCGCCGTCCAGCTCGGACATGAACGACCGGTCCAGCTTGATCTTGTCGAAGGGGAAGGCGCGCAGCGTCGACAGCGAAGAATAGCCGGTGCCGAAGTCGTCCATGGCGATCGACACGCCCAAGGCCTTCAGCTGGCGCAGGATATGGGTCGTGCGCTCCATGTCGCTGATCATCGCCGTCTCGGTGATCTCCAGCTCCAGCCGGGTGGGCGCCAGGCCGGTCTCCAGCAGGATCTGATGGACCAGTCTGGGCAGATCGACGTGACCCAGCTGGACCGGCGACAGGTTGACCGCGATCTTGTGCGGCGCGGCCCAGCCCGCCGCCTCGGCGCAGGCCTTGCGCAGCACCCATTCGCCGATCGGCAGGATCAGGCCGCTTTCCTCCGCCAGCGGAATGAAGTCGGCGGGCGAGATGAAGGCGCCGTCGGGACGGATCCAGCGCAGCAACACCTCGTAACCCGTGATCTCTCCGGTCTCGACCGAGGCCTGGACCTGCCAATTCAGGCTGAACTGGTCCTGGTCCAGCGCCTCGCGCAACTGCTGCACCATGCGGCGGCGGTTGCGGACGGCCTCGTCCATCGCTTCCTCGTAGAAGCACACGTCGGTCGTCAGCGAGGCCTTGGCGCGATACATGGCCAGGTCGGCGTCGTTGATCAGGGCCGAGATGTCGGTCGCGTCGTCCGGCCACAGCGCCACGCCGACGCTGGCGCCGCAAGAGACCTCGGCGAAATCCAGGTCCACGGGCGCGGCGATGGCGTTACGCAGCCGATAGGCCAGGTCGAGGGAGTCGGCGCGTTCGACGACCGGCGTGACGGCCACGAACTCGTCGCCGCCCAGGCGCGCCACGAACTCGCCCGGCTTCAGGGCGGCCTTCATGCGCTCGGCGATGCGGATCAGCAGTTGGTCGCCCGCCGCGTGGCCGTGGATGTCGTTGACCTCCTTGAAGCGGTCCAGATCGATCGCCAGCAGGGCGACGCGCGGATGCACGCTGGTTTCGCCGATCTGGCGGCTGAGCCATTCCAGGAAACTGGCGCGATTGGGCAGGCCGGTCAGGGCGTCGTTGCGCGCCAGATGGGCGATGCGCCGCTCCTGGGCCAGGCGCGCGCGCAGGTCGCGCACGGCGTAGATCATGAACGGCGCCTCGGCGCCCTGCACGTCGTCGCGGCGAACCGCGACCTCGACCGGCACGGAGGCGCCGCCGGGCAGGGCGAGCGTCGTCTGCGTCAGGGCGCTGACCGACAGGCCGTCCAGACCCTCGATCCAGCGCGACAGGCTGTCGCCGGACAGGGCCGGGGCGTCGACCTGGATCAGGGCGGCGAAGGCGGCGTTGGCGGCCAGGATGCGGCCGTCCTGTTCGACCACCATGCCGTCGACGCTGCCCTCCATCAGCTGTTCGATATGGGCCTTGGCGCGGGCGCGCGACTGCAGGTCCAGCGCGTGGCTGGACATGCCGGTGCCCAGCACCAGCAGCCCGACGCCGGCGACGGCGAAGGCCATGGCCAGGTTGGCCTGGTCGGCGGTGACGGCGCCGTCGTGCGGCGCCAGGGGGATCACCGTCATGGCGGCCATGCCCACGAAGTGCAGCGCCACGATGCCGACGACCATCAGGGCCACGCCGGTCCACGGCGAACCGCTGCGGCCCGACGCCTCGACGCGCTGGAAGGCCAGGGCGCCGAAGACCACCGCCCCGATGACGGACGCGGCGATGTAGGCGGCGGACCAGTGCACCACGGCTTCGGCCGCGAAGGCCGCCATGCCGGTGTAGTGCATCGCCGTGACGGCCAGGCCGAAGATCACGCCGCCCAGGGTCGAGGCGCGGCGGAAATGTCTCGATCCCACCCACAGCGCCGCGGCGCTGCCCAGGATGGCGACGACCAGGGACACGCCGGTCAGCATCGGTTCGTAGGTGATGTCGACGCCGGGCTCATAGGCGATCATGGCCACGAAATGGGTGCACCAGATGGTGGCGCCCGTGGCGACCGCGCCCATGAAGGTCCACGCCGACCGGGCCCCGCGCTCGGCGTAACGCAGACGCTGGAACAGGCGGGCGGCCACGACCGACCCCAGGACGCACAGGGCGGCGGCCAGTCCGACGAGCCACAGGTTATGGTCTTGGGTCAGGCAGGAAAAGAAGCGCATTACGATACCCGACGGGAGACTTGGGATCGCTTTCGTACCCAGGAAGCTTGACCAAGCCGCTGACGATCACGGCTAATGAAAAGCTAAGCCGTCAGGTCTGGGGCAGCTGATAGGGATTGTTGACGCTGACGGCCTGGCCCGGCGCCAGGCCCAGTTCCTCGAACGACCACTTCACCTCGACGCCGTCGACCTCGGGATCGCGGCACTTGTCCTCGTCCAGGCGGCGCAGGGTGATGACCGCGTCGCCGCCCTGGATGGTGACGATCGGTATCAGGTCTTCCTTGCGGGTGCAGCCGTTGGAGCTGACCCAGAAGATGGCCTCGTTGCGCGTGAAGGCGGCTGCGTGCACCGGCTCCAGGGCGCCCGGCATTCCGGCCGTGGACACGCTGGGCGCGACGGTTCCGGCGCAGGCGGCCAGGCTCGCTGCGCCAGCGAGGCCCAAGGATGCGCGTGCGATGGCGGCTCGCTTCACCGGCCGGCGGTCTCCCATGCCCAGGATCCTCAATTCGCGCAGAATGCCCCCATTCGCGCGGGAAGGGAACATCTGGAAAGCAAAAGGCCCCGGACGTATCCGGGGCCCTGAAGTCTTGCGGTCGCGCCTTCGCTTAGGAGGCGTAGTATTCGACGACCAGGTTCGGCTCCATCTTCACCGGATACGGCACGTCGGCCAGTTCCGGGGCGCGCACGAAACGCACCGAGAAGCTGCGGTCGGCCAGTTCCAGGTAATCCGGCACGTCGCGTTCCGACGACTGCTGGGCTTCCAGCACCAGCGCCATGTTGCGCGACTTTTCCTTGACCGAGACCACGTCGTCGGCCTTCACGCGGTACGAGGCGATGTCGACCTTCTTGCCGTTGACCAGCACGTGGCCGTGGCTGACGAACTGACGGGCGGCCCAGACGGTCGGGACGAACTTGGCGCGATAGACGACCGCGTCCAGACGGGCTTCCAGCAGGCCGATCAGGTTCTCCGAGGTGTTGCCCTTGCGGCGGGCGGCCTCGGCGTAGGTCTTGGCGAACTGCTTTTCGGTGATGTTGCCGTAGTAGCCCTTCAGCTTCTGCTTGGCCTTCAGCTGCAGGCCGAAGTCCGAGACCTTCGACTTGCGGCGCTGGCCGTGCTGGCCGGGGCCGTAGGAACGCTTGTTGACCGGGGACTTCGAGCGGCCCCACAGGTTTTCACCCATGGCCCGGTCGATCTTGTACTTGGCGCTATGGCGCTTGGACATTCTGTTCTCTTTTCAACGATGCGGCCCGGCGTCCCCTGAATTGGGAATGCGATCTCAACGGCGGTCCACGCATCTTCCGTCATCAATCCCGCCTGCCGGAGACCGGAGGCGTGGAAGGCGGCGCTTATGGCCAGAGCGGGCCGGGAGTCAAGCGCGGCGGGCGTTAAGCACGTTTTCAACGGAACGGACTGTCCGCCACCGCCTTATCCAGCCTGCAACCTCTCATTGCTGGATCGAGGGAGACTTGAGGTGGATCCGGAAGCCAAGAGCTTTCAGAGCGGAGTGTCGGACGTCGCGCTCGAGACGCTGAAACGGCGGCTGGTGGATCTGGTCGAGCCGCTGAACGACGCCCAGCTTCTGGAGCTGGCGGACGGGATCCATGAAATGCTGCGTCAGCGACGCACCGTTCGCCAGCATCATGCGGAACGGATGAACGACCGCGCCCGACACGGTCTCGATCTGCGCATCTAGGCGGACAGGCGAGATAGGCAAAGCCCGCCGGGTCCGACCCGGCGGGCTTCGCCACGTTCGACAGGCGTCGCCTACTTAGCGGCGGCGTACAACTCGTTGACCTTGTTCCAGTTCACCACCGACCAGAACGACTTCAGATAGTCGGCGCGGCGGTTCTGGTACTTCAGGTAATAGGCGTGCTCCCACACGTCGGCGCCCAGGACCACGTCGCCCTTCTCGTCGGCGACGTCCATCAGCGGATTGTCCTGGTTCGGGGTGGAGGTGATCTTCAGCTTGCCGTCCTGCACGATCAGCCAGGCCCAGCCCGAGCCGAACTGCGCGGCGCCGGCGGCGTTGAAGTCTTCCTTGAACTTGTCCATGCCGCCCAGGTCGCTGTCGATGGCGGCCTTCAGCTCGGCCGACGGCTCGCCCGTCTGGCCCTCGGGAGCCAGCAGCTCCCAGAACAGGCTGTGATTCCAGTGACCGCCGCCGTTGTTGCGCACGGCCTTCGGGGCGCTGGAGATGCTGGCGAAGATGTCTTCCAGCGACTTGCCCTGCAGCGAGGCGTCGGCGTCCACGGCCTTGTTCAGGTTGTCGACATAGGTCTGGTGGTGCTTGTCGTGGTGGAAGGTCATCGTCTCCTTGTCGATGGCCGGTTCCAGGGCGTCGTAGGCATAGGGGAGGGGCGGCAGGGTGAAGGCCATGATGGGCTCCTGTTCGACAAGGATTTCCGATGCGCCTCATCTAGGCGCCCGTTCGCTGAACCCAAGCCGTGCGGCCCGAATCGTTCCGCCTTATGCGTTACGGCTCAGCTTTGCGGCAAGTGGGCCTTCAGGCAGTCGCGCACGGCCCGCTTCAGGTCGCCCGGCGCATTCGGCTCGTCCACGCCCTCGGCCGCGAACACCGCCCTGACCGCCGCGTCCAGCCCGTTCGGCAGCGCCGCCACGACCCGCTTCTGGCCCTTGTCGTGCAGGCAGAAACCCACTTCGCGGCAAAGGGCGGAAAACATCGGCTCGTAGGGATCGGTCATTGCGGTGCTCTAGCATCAGGGCGCCAGGCGTGACAGCCAGTGCATGAGGTTCAGCGCAAACTGCTGGTCGTCGTGGCCCTCGGTGTTGAGACCGAAGCGAACGGGAGGGCGGCCGTCGTCGAACCGGACGATCTGGGCGGTCAGCATCCCGGCTTCGCCCAGAACCGCCACGCGTCCGTGCCCGAAGTCGAACGCCAGCGCCTGAGCGGGCAGGGCGGGGCGGGCCAACTCCGACACGACCGCGGAAGGCGCCTCTCCCGCGCGCAGCCGGCGCGCGATTTCCTCAAGCGCCTCCAGATTGGGCGCCTCCATGGCGTCGCTGCTCATCGCGATCAAAACAGTCGCGCCCGGCGGCCCTTTCAGCGATTGGCCGGTAAAGGTACGCACCGTGCGGACCGTTTCGCCAGGGTTGCGGCCTTCGATGATCGGATGGTCAGCCAGCGCCTGCCTAGGATAGGTCAGGGTGGCGTTGACGCGAGCGTCGGCCAGTTGAAACGCATAGCCCTTGCCCATGGTCACGCCGAACCGGGCGCCCAGCGCTTCAGCCGCCGCACCATGCGGGGCGTGGTCGGCCGCAAGAAGCAGAGAGCCGCCGCCTTCCACCCATCGGGCCAAGGCCTCGATCTCCGCCGCGTCGAAGGCGGACGCCTGCGCCGGATCAAGGGGCTGCGGATTGGTGATGACCAGAACGGCGACCCCGTCCAAGGCCCCCGGCGTATCGAATCGTTCGTGAGCGGCGTCGAGGCGATAGCCGTCCGCACGCATCAAGGCCGCGAAACCGGCATACCGGTTCGCGAGGCTCGGAACACCGCCATGGCCCTCATCCAGCCGGATCAGAGGGGCCTCGCCATGATACGCCGGAGAAACGACGGTTGGGCGCCAATCGAGGTCTCCGGCCTGCTGCTGGGCTGAGGCTGCGCCTGACGCGATGACGCCAAACAGAATGGCGAGGTTCAGGAGCCAACGGTCGCGCATCAATGCTTCAATCGCGCGGCGTGGAACGCCAGGTGGTCGTCGATGAAGCTGGTCATGAAGAAGTAGGAGTGGTCATAGCCCGGTTGCATCCGGATGGTGATCTTCTGGCCCGAGGCTTCGGCGGCGGCCTTCAGCAGGTCGGGCTTCAGCTGGTCGGTCAGGAAGCTGTCGGCGTCGCCCTGGTCGATCAGGATGTCGTCATAGACCCCGCGCGCGGCGCCCGCCTCGATCAGCCGGGCCGCGTCGTGACGGTTCCAGGCCGCGACGTCGTCCGATCCCAGATAGGCGGTGAAGGCCTTTTCCCCCACGGGCATCGGGTCGGCGAACTGATCGGGGCGAAGGCGGAGACGGACTGGAACAGTCCGGGGTGGTTCAGCGCCAGGGTCAGCGCCCCGTGCCCGCCCATCGAATGGCCCAGGATCGAGCGGGCGCCGGTGGTCGGAAACTGGGCGTCGATCAGATCGATCAGCTCGCCGGTGACATAGGACTCCATGCGGAAATGCGACGCCCAGGGCGCCTGGGTCGCGTCCAGATAGAAGCCGGCGCCCTGGCCCAGGTCGTAGGCCGGATCGTCCGCCACGCCGTCTCCGCGCGGGCTGGTGTCGGGGGCGACCACGATCAGCCCATGCTCGGCCGCCGCGCGGTACGCTCCGGCCTTGGTGGTGAAGTTGTCCTCGGTGCAGGTCAGGCCCGACAGCCAGATCACGACCGGGAACGGCCCTTCCCCCGGCGGGACGAAGACCGACAGGGTCATCGGCGTGCCGGTCGTCGCGCTATCGTGCTTCAGATAGCGGAGGGTTCCGCCGTGGACGACGTGGGTCTTCGTGGTTTCCATCAGCCGCTCGTCCGGTGCATGGCGCAGATCTTGTTGCCGGAGGGATCGCGCAGATAGGCCAGGATCATGAGGCCGAACGGGCCCTTGCGTTCGCCCGGCGGGTCTTCGATGGCGCGGCCGCCGGCGGCGACGCCGGCGTCGTGGAAGGCCTGGACTATCTCGGGGGTCTTCGCCGCGAAGCCGATGGTGCCGCCGTTGGCGTGGCAGGCCGGTTCGCCGTCGATCGGATGGCCGACCGCGAAGGCGCCCAGCCGCGTCCGCCACCAATAGCGGCCCTTGGGGTCCGGCCCTTGCGCCGGCTCGACGCCCAGCGCTCCCAGCGCCGCGTCATAGAACCGGCGAGACGCCTCGATGTCGTTCGCGCCGACGGTGACATGGGTGAACATGGCTTTGGCTCCGTGGGTTTGGACGGAAGGGATAGCGAGGTCAGTTTCTTTCGGCAACTGACCTCAAAACACCACCACCGAGCGGATGCTCTCGCCCGCGTGCATCAGGTCGAACGCTTCGTTGATGCGTTCCAGCGGCAGGATGTGGGTGATCATGGGGTCGATCTCGATCTTGCCGTCCATGTACCAGTCGACGATCCTGGGCGTGTCGGTGCGGCCGCGCGCGCCGCCGAAGGCCGAGCCGCGCCAGACGCGGCCGGTGACCAGCTGGAACGGGCGGGTGGCGATCTCCTTGCCGGCCTCGGCGACGCCGATGACGACGCTTTCGCCCCAGCCGCGGTGGCAGGCCTCCAGCGCCTGCCGCATGACCACGGTGTTGCCGGTGCAGTCGAAGGTGTAGTCGGCCCCGCCGCCGGTCAGCTCGACCAGATGGGCCACCACGTCCGACACCTCCTTCGGATTGACGAAGTGGGTCATGCCGAAGCGACGGCCCCACTCTTCCTTGTCGCCGTTGATGTCCACGCCGACGATCATGTCGGCGCCGACCATCTTCAGCCCCTGGATGACGTTCAGGCCGATGCCGCCCAGGCCGAAGACCACGGCGTTGGCGCCCGGCTCGACCTTGGCGGTGTTCACCACCGCCCCCACGCCCGTGGTCACGCCGCAGCCGACGTAGCACGCCTTGTCGAACGGGGCGTCCTTGCGGATCTTCGCCACCGCGATCTCGGGCAGGACGGTGTAGTTCGAGAAGGTCGAGCAGCCCATGTAGTGGGCGATGGCCTGGCCCTTGTAGCTGAAGCGGCTGGTGCCGTCGGGCATCAGACCCTTGCCCTGGGTGCCGCGGATCGCGGTGCACAGATTGGTCTTGCGGCTGAGGCACGACTTACACTGGCGGCATTCCGGCGTGTAGAGCGGGATCACATGGTCGCCGACCTCGACGCTGGTGACGCCCGGTCCCACCTCGACCACCACGCCCGCGCCTTCATGACCGAGGATCGAGGGAAAGATGCCTTCCGAATCCAGCCCGTCCAGGGTGTAGGCGTCGGTGTGGCATACGCCCGTTGCCTTGATCTCGATCAGCACCTCGCCGGCTTTGGGGCCTTCCAGATCGAGTTCGACGATCTCGAGCGGACGTTTGGCTTCGAAGGCGACGGCGGCGCGGGTTTTCATGGCGGGCTCCTCAGGCTTTGCGCACTCTTAGCAACGCCCGATCCCCTTCGTCATCCGATCTTGGCTTGTTTGAACCCGCGGCATCGGCTTGGGTGAAGGCCCGAATTCTTGATCAAGCGGATGCCGCGCATGAAGTCGCTGGAACCGGGCGCCCTGGTCGACGCCCTCTATGTCGCTCTTCTGAGGCGCCCGGCGGACGAGGTCGGACGCCGTCAGTGGCTCGAGGCCCTGACCTCGGGATCGGCGACGGTCGAGGATGTCGTTCGCGGCTTCACGGACTCCGACGAGTTCGCGGCGAAGGGCGGCCGCTTCACCAACGATGTGTCTCAATACGGCGAAACCTTCGACCTCCTGCGCCTGTGGGTGGCCGAGCACCAGGGCGCGGGATGGGTGGTCGATGTCGGCGCGCGCGGCGTGGAGCGCTCCAACTCCTACGACCTGCTGAAGCATTTCGGCTGGCGGGGTCTGCTGATCGAGGCCAACCCCGCCCTCGTTCCGGACATACGGCGCGGTTTCGCGGGGCTGGATTTCGAACTTCTGAACTGCGCCGTGTCGGATTTCGAGGGGCGCGCCACGCTGTCCCTGGGCGTCAACGACGACATCTCCTCCCTGAACCCCACGGCGACCGAAGCCTGGGGCGCGCTGCGGGGCGGCGTGGAGGTCGAGGTCCGCAAACTGGACGCCATCCTCGCCGAACGCCAGGTCCCGCAAGACTTCGACCTGCTGTCCCTGGATATCGAGGGGGAGGACATCAAGGTCCTGAACGCGCTCCTGGCCGACAGTCCCTACCGGCCGCGCTGGATCATCATCGAGGCGTCCTACGACTATTCGGTCGGCAGCCTGGACGATCTGCCCTTTTCCGATGCGGTGAAGGCGACCTACGCGATCCGCGCCCAGACCCCAGCCAACCTTATCCTTGGTCGCCGCACGGCGTGAGCGCCGATCGGCAAGCGCCGAAGTCGGCCAGGTAGGCGTCACATCGCCCATCGACAAGCCGCTCGATTCTTGCATTCGCGGCGACAGCCTATTCAATCGGCCCATGTCCTCTCGCAATCTCGTCATCCTGACCGGCGCCGGCATCTCGGCGGAATCCGGCGTGCCGACCTTCCGGGCGTCGGACGGGCTGTGGTGCGGCCACAGGGTCGAGGCGGTCGCGACGCCCGAGGGATACGCCGCCGATCCCGCGCTGGTTCAGGACTTCTACAACCAGCGCCGCCGTCAACTGGGCCAGGTCGAACCCAACGCCGCCCATGTCGCCCTGGCGCGACTGGCCGCGCGATGGGAAGGCGATGTCCTGCTGGTGACGCAGAACGTCGACGACCTGCACGACCGGGCGCACCGGGACACGCCGCCCGCGCCCGGATTCGACCTGATCCATATGCATGGGGAGCTGCTGAAGGCGCGCTGCACCCGTTCGGGCGTCGTCAGCGACTGGTTCGGCGACATGGCCCCCGATCAGGCCTCGCCGCATCATCCGCACGGGGTGATGCGGCCCCATATCGTCTGGTTCGGCGAGACGCCGCTGGAGATGGACCGGATCGAAAGGGCTTTGTGGCGCTGCGACCTGTTCGTCTCGATCGGAACGTCGGGCGCAGTCTATCCGGCGGCGGGTTTCGTGCAGATCGCCAAGGCGGCCGGCGCGCGCACGGTGGAGATCAATCTGGAGCCGACGGCGGGACGTCATCTGTTCGACGAAGGCGCGTACGGCCCCGCCACGCGAACCGTGCCCGCCTTCTTCGACGCCTTGAAGCCATGAAAAAACGGCCCCGCCGGAGAGAGGCGGGGCCGTCGCTTCCTATCGTCGGATCAGTCCAGGGGCTGGACCGAGATGGCCGGAGCCGGGGGCGTCGAGGTCGGCGTCGCCGGGGCGGCCGTGGCCGGCGCGCTGTTCAGCACGCGGGTCTCGGCGCTGTAGGGACGCGGGCCGGTCGGTTCGACCGCCGGCGCCTCTTCGGCGGGCGCCTGTCCGCGCTGGGCCGGGGCCGGGCGCGCCGCCACGGGGGCGCGCGACGGGCGGGCGCCTCGGCGCGGCGCGCCGCCGGCGCCGCGGTCGCGGGTTCGGGCGGGGCCGCTTCGACCGGTGCGGCGGTCGCGACCGGCGTCTCGGCGGCCGTCATCGCGCTGGACGCGGCCTGCGACGAAACCGGGGTCGTGGTGTCGGCGGGCTGTTCGGCCGGAGCGGGCGCGATGCTCGTCTGCTCGCCGCCCATCATCATCGCCGCCGCGCCGCCGATGACCACCACGGCGCCCAACGGGGCCAGGATCATCCAAGTCTTCACCGGCTTCTTGCTGGATCGCGCGGTGCGGGCGTAGCGGGGCACGAAGACGGCGTCTTGGGTATCGATGGCCGAGGCCGGCTCGCGGGTCGGATAGGTCATAGACATAAGATGTCCTCCATAACGTTGGTCAACCAACCGCGCGGCCTCGGCGCCCGTTCCGCGAACAGAGCGAAAACCTTGAAGAAACACCGTTGTGGCCCCGACTGGGGCGAAACCCGCGCCAAATTGGCGCGGATCGACCGGCTTCAGCCGCAATTCGAGGGGCGGGGTCTGGATTTCCCCGACGTCACCCGAACAAATGGGTCACGCTCGCCGGCAATCGGATGAAGGGTCATGCGGCCCTAAAGTCTTGCGGTTGACCCGGACGGGCGCCTTCGGCCATCACCGAAGGGCAGGGACGAAACGACAGACCGGGAGTATCGGCGGACATGGGTTTGGTGGCGAATATCCGACGCGACGTCCGGTTCGCACGCGGCCTGTTCCGCCTGCTCAAGCGTATCAAGCCGATCCAACTGGATAGCGACGTCCTGCTGTGCGACGACATCGAGGAGGCGGTCGACAAGTTCGCCGACCACGTGGCCTTCGAGGACGAACGGCGCAGCGTCACCTTCCGCGAGTTCGACGCCATGGCCAACCGCTTCGGCCATTGGGCCAAGAGCCGCGGGCTGCGCAAGGGCGACACCATCGCCCTGATGATGACCAACCGGGTGGAATATCTGGCGGCGTGGATCGGCTTTTCCAAGGTCGGCGTGGCGGCGGCCCTGATCAACACCAACCTGGCGGGGCCGGCGCTGGGACACTGCCTGTCGATTTCCGGCGGCTTCAACGTGGTGGCGGACGAGGACTGCTGGCGCCAGGTCGAAGACTCGCGTCCCCATATCGACCGCGACCTGATGCTGTGGGTCCTGGGCCTGCCCGAGGACGAGGAGGCCAGCAATCGCCGCGGACTGGACAACCCGGTGCGCGGCGGCTCGTCGGTGCGGCCGGCGAAGTCGGCGCGGGAGGGGCTGACCAACCGCGACACCTGCCTGTTCATCTACACCTCTGGCACGACCGGCCTGCCCAAGGCCGCGCGCATCCCGCATTCGCGCGCCCGCACCTATATGCGCGCCTTCGCCGGAGCCACGGCCTCGACGCCGGAGGACCGGGTCTTCAACGTCCTGCCTCTGTATCATTCCACCGGCGGCCTGGTGGGGATCGGCGCGGGCTTCCTGAACGGCGCGCGGACGATCATCCGCAAGAAGTTCTCGGCGACCAGTTTCTGGCCCGACGTGAAGGCGTCGAAGGCCACGATGTTCGTCTATATCGGCGAGCTGTGCCGCTATCTGGTCAACTGTCCGCCGAACGCGGACGAAAAGGCGCACAAGCTGCGTCTGGCCTTCGGCAACGGGCTGCGCGCTGATGTCTGGCCCGAGTTCCAGAGCCGGTTCCGTATCCCGAACATCCTGGAATTCTACGGCTCGACCGAAGGTAACGTCTCGCTGTTCAACTTCGACGGCAAGCAGGGCGCGATCGGCCGGGTGCCCAGCTATCTGAAGTCGCAGATCAACATCCGCCTGATCCAGTTCGACGTGGAGACGGAGGAGCCCGTGCGCGGCCCCGATGGCTTCTGCCGCCCTGTCCGCGTCGGGGACGTGGGCGAGGCGATCGGCGAGATCGGCAACGACATCCGCCACGATTTCTCGGGCTACGCCGACAAGGCCGCCTCGCAGAAGAAGATCCTGACCGACGTCTTCAAGAAGGGCGACCGCTGGTTCCGCACCGGCGACCTGATGCGTCAGGACGACGAAGGCTATTTCTACTTCATGGACCGGACGGGCGACACCTTCCGCTGGAAGGGCGAGAACGTCTCCACCTCCGAGGTCGAACAGGTGCTGATGGATGCGCCCGGCGTCAGCGAGGCGATCGTCTATGGGGTCACCGTGCCGGGCCACGACGGCAAGGCCGGCATGGCCGCGCTGGTGGTCGACGGAAAGTTCGACGCCGCCGCCTTCGACGCCCACGTCGACGGCAAGCTGCCCGCCTACGCCCAGCCGGTGTTCCTGCGCCTGATCAAGGCGGCCGACACGACCGGGACCTTCAAGTACCGCAAGGCCGACCTGGTGGCCGACGCTTCGATCCGGCCAAGGCCGGCGCGGCCCTGTACGTGCGCGGCGGCAAATCCGGTTACGCCAAGCTGACGGCGGCGGCCCGCACAAAGATCCTGGACGGCGAAACGCGCCTTTGACGTCGCGGGACGGCGTTCGGGAAACGGGGTCTTAAGCATTAACGGTCATGGTTCCGGCGTTTCGCGTCAGGACCCTCCCGCCTCATGTTCCAGATCATCGGCATCGTCTTGCTGTTCGGCATGGTGTTCGGCAGCTATCTGCTGGCCGGCGGCAAGATGGCCGTCATCCTGCACTCCCTGCCGTTCGAACTGATGGGGATCCTGGGTTCGGGCGTCGCCGCCTTCGTGATCGCCAACAGCATGGACGTGATCAAGGCGACCCTGGGCGGCTTCGGCCGCATCTTCGGCGGGCCCAAGTGGAAGAAGCAGGATTACAAGGAGCTGCTGTCGCTGCTGTTCCAGCTGACCAAGACGATGAAGTCCAAGGGCGTGGTCGCCCTGGAAAGCCACATCGAAAAGCCCAAGGAATCGCCGATCTTCCAGAAGTACCCCAAGGTGCTGAAGGACCATTTCGCCGTCGATTTCATCTGCGACACCCTGCGGATGATGACCATGAACCTGGAGGATCCGCACCAGGTCGAGGACGCGATGGAAAAGCAGCTGGAAAAGCACCATCACGAGGCCCAGGCGGGCGCTCACGCCCTGCAGAACATGGCGGACGCCCTGCCGGCCCTGGGCATCGTCATCGCGGTTCTGGGGGTCATCAAGACCATGGGCTCGATCACCGAGCCGCCCGAGGTCCTGGGCGGGATGATCGGCGGGGCCCTGGTCGGCACCTTCCTGGGCGTGTTCCTGGCCTATGGCATGATCGGGCCGTTCGCGACCCGTCTGAAGGACATCGTCGAGCAGGACGGCGCCTACTACAAGATCATCCAATCCGTGCTGGTCGCGCACCTGCACGGCAATGCGGCGCAGATTTCGGTCGAGATCGGCCGGGGCGACATCCCTCTCGGTGGCCCAGCCCTCGTTCGTGGAAATGGAAGAGACGCTCAACAGCCTGACGGAGTGATCCGCGGAACGGCCAAGCCAGCCGACCGTTGAGCAAGCGACATGACGCCGCCCTGATCCTGGCTTGCCCATGCGATCACGGCGGCGTTATCGTTCGCCAGAGGCATCGACCTCGCAACAGCATCCGGAGGAATTCCCCATGCGTATCACCCCCCTGATCGTCGCCTCGGCCGCCGCCCTGGCGCTGGCCGCCTGCCAGAACGCCAGCGAAGACAAGGCGCAGGACGCCGCCGCCGATGCGGCCGCCGCCGCCGACACCGCCGCCGACGCCGCCGTGACCGCCGACCAGGCCGCGACCGACGCCGCCGCCGCCGCCGGCGAGGCCGCCTCGGCCGCCGCCGACACCGCCGCCCCGGACGGCGCCGCCCCGGACGGCGCCGCCATGACCGCCCAGCCGCCGGCCGAAGAGACCGCGCCGACGCCCGCGCCGGCCCACTGAGCCGATCGGTTCGTGAACCGGGATAGGGGCCGCTCCATCGGGGCGGCCCTTTTTCTTGACCCGTGCTAGAGCGGCGCGATGACGACCGAGGATGCTTCGCCGCAACTGACCTGGACCGAAGAGGGCGAGCCGCGTTCGGGCCGGTTCGGAGACGTCTATTTTTCCCGCGACGACGGCCTGGCGGAGACGCGGGCGGTGTTCCTGCAGGGGTGCGGCCTGCCGGAGGCCTGGGCGGGGCGTCGCTCCTTCACCGTGGCCGAGCTGGGTTTCGGCACGGGGCTGAACATCGCCGCCCTGCTGGACCTGTGGCGGCGGACGCGGCCCCAGGAGGGCCGGCTGCACGTCTTTTCCATCGAGGGGTTCCCGCTGAGCGCCCAGGAGGCTGGGCGCGCCCTGGCGAACTGGCCCGAGGTCGGAGAGGCGGCGAGCGCGCTGATCCAGGCCTGGCCGGCGCCCACGCCCGGCTTTCACCGCATCGACCTGCCGGAGCATCACGCGGTCCTGGACCTGGCGGTCGGCGATGCGGCCTGGGCGCTGGAGGCCTGGTGGGGCCAGGCGGACGCCTGGTTCCTGGACGGCTTCTCGCCCGCCCTGAACCCGGGGATGTGGTCACCGCAGGTGCTGGACCTGATCCAGGCGCGGTCGGCGCCCGGCGCGCGCGTGGCGACCTTCACCGTGGCCGGGGCGGTGCGGCGAGGCCTGGCCGAACGCGGCTTCGTCGTCGACAAGCGGCCCGGACATGGGCGCAAGCGCGAACGGCTGGAAGCTCGGCTGCCGGGGCGAGCGACGCCGCAGATCCCCGCCCGCGGGTCGCGGTCGTCGGCGCGGGCATGGCGGGGGCCTCGGCCGCGCGGGCGCTGGCGGCGGCAGGCCTCCAGCCGGTGGTGATCGAGGCCGAGCGACCGGGGGCGGGCGGGTCGGGGTTTCCCATCGGCCTGGTGACGCCCCGTCTAGACGTCGGGGATGCGGACGTGGCGGCCCTCTACGCCCAGGCGCTGGAGCGAGCGTGCCAGCTCTATGGCGATGTCGAGAACGCGGTGGTCGCGCGCGGCGTGCTGCAGACGCCCCAGGCGCCGCGCGACGTCGCCCGTTTCGACAGGATCGCCGCCCAGCCGATCTGGCCGCCGGACGCCATGACGATCCTGAACCCCCGCCAAGCGTCGGACTGGCTGGGAGAGCCGATGGAGGAGGGCGGGCTGCTGATGGCCCAGGCGCTGGTCGTGCGGCCTCTTGCCGTGCTCGACGCCTGGCTGGCCGGCGTCGATCGTCGCAGCGGGCAGGTGGAGCGTCTGGAGCGGGCCGAAGAGGGCTGGCGGCTGGTCGCGCCGGGCGGCGAGGTGATCGCCGAGGCGGACATCGTCATCCTGGCCGGGGGTGGGGGGCGGCGTCGCTTCTGGATCGGTCGCGCCATCCCGAATTGACCCCCGTGCGGGGACAGGCGGACTGGGTCGAGGGGCCGAGCGTCCGCGCCGTGGCCTGGGGCGGCTATGCGGCCCCGACAGGGCAGGGGGTGCTGTTCGGCGCCACGCATGATCGCGGCCGCACCGATCTGGCGGTCCGTCCGGAAGACAGCGCCCGCAACCGCGACACGCTCAGGTCGCGGGCGCCCGCCCTGGCGGACCGGGTGGAGGCGGCGCCCAGCGCCCAGGCGCGCGTCGCCGTCCGTGCGACCACCGCCGACCGTCTGCCGATCGCCGGCCGGCTGGACGGCGGCTTGCTGATGCTGGGCGGGCTGGGGTCGCGAGGGCTGTGCCTGGCGCCGCTGTTGGGCGAGCATCTGGCGGCGCTGGCCCTGGGCCTTCCGTCGCCCCTGCCGCGCGCCCTGGCCGGTCGCGTCAGGCCGGATCGCCCGGCGCTCAGGCCCAAAGTCGGACCTCGAACCTAGCCCGGCGTCGGCTTAAGTCCTACACCTGCGCGTCAAGGGAGACACACGATGACGACGCGATCCAACGCGCCCGCCTATATGTCCGGCTTCGGCAACCACTTCGCCACCGAGGCGGCGCCCGGCGCCCTGCCGGTGGGACAGAACTCGCCGCAGAAGACGCCGATGGGCCTGTACGCCGAACAGCTGTCCGGCACGGCCTTCACCGCGCCGCGCGCCGAGAACCGCAGAAGCTGGCTCTACCGCCTGCGACCGTCGGCCCAGCACGGGCCCTACGCGCCCTTCGATCAGGGCCGGGTTCGATCGGGACCGTTCGACGAGACGCCGCCCAATCCCAACCGGATGCGATGGGACCCGCTGCCGTCGCCGGAACAGCCAACCGACTGGGTGGAGGGCCTGGTCACCTACGGCGGCAATGGAGAGCCGGACGCGGGCGCCGGGGCGGGCATCCATCTTTACGCCGCCAACCGGTCTATGATCGGCCGGGTCTTCTACGACGCCGACGGCGAACTTCTGATCGTGCCGCAGCAGGGCGCGCATCGCTTCGTGACCGAGATGGGCGTGATCGAGGCCGGGCCGGGCCATGTCGTCCTGATCCCGCGCGGCGTCCGCTTCCGTGTCGAGGTCGACGGCCCGGTGCGGGGGTATGTCTGCGAGAACTACGGCAGTCCCTTCCGCATCCCCGACCTGGGGCCGATCGGCGCCAACGGCCTGGCCAATCCGCGCGACTTCGAAGCCCCGGTCGCCGCCTATGAAGACGTCGACCGCCCCACCGAATGCGTGCAGAAGTTCGGCGGGCGGCTGTGGGCCACGCGCTTCGACCACAGCCCGCTGGACGTCGTCGCCTGGCACGGCAACCTGGCGCCCTGCCGCTACGACACGGCGCGGTTCAACACGATCAACACGGTCAGCTACGATCATCCTGATCCTTCGATCTTCACCGTCCTGACCAGTCCGTCCGAGACGCCCGGCACGGCCAACATCGACTTCGTGATCTTTCCGCCGCGCTGGATGGTGGCCGAGCACACCTTCCGACCGCCGTGGTTCCACAGGAACGTCATGAGCGAGTTCATGGGGCTGGTCACCGGCGCCTATGACGCCAAGGCCGGCGGCTTCGCGCCCGGCGGCGCCAGCCTGCACAACCGCATGAGCGGACACGGTCCCGACCAGGCCAGTTATGACGGCGCGGTCAAGGCCGAGCTGAAGCCGCACAAGATCGAGAACACCCTGGCCTTCATGTTCGAGACCCGGATGCCGATCCGCGTCACGAAATGGGCGCAAGGCTCGCCCCAGATGCAGCTGGACTACGACGACGTCTGGTCCGGCTTTGAAAAAGGACAGGTCTCTTGATTCGCACCGCTCTTCTGGCCGGCGCCGCCCTTCTGGCCGCCGCCTGCGCGCCCCAGCCCGCCGCGTCGACGGCTTCGACCGACACTGCCGTCCAGAGCGCCGACGCCTCGGCCTGCGCCCAGCGCGGCGGGACGATGCAGCGCGTGGGACGCCTGCAGAGCTGGCAGTGCGTGGTGACCTACGCCGACGCGGGCAAGCGGTGCACCGACGGCGATCAATGCCAGGGCGACTGCTGGCTGGAAGACGGGGCGCCACCCAAGCCCGGCCAGCCTGCGACTGGCGTCTGCCAGCCGACCAGCAGCCGGTTCGGCTGTCACACCACGGTGAAGGACGGCAAGGCCGACGTCGGCCTCTGCATCGACTGACGCCCACAAAAAAAGGCCCCGCCGAAGCGGGGCCTTTCGTTCTTCGACCAGGCGATCAGTGCTGCGTCGGGGTGTTCTGGGTGGTCATGCCGCCGTCGGCGTTGCCGCCGTGCTGCTCGACCTGATCGGCGCGACGGTCGGCGTTCTCTTCGACGCGGTCGGCCTGGGCGTCCAGAGCATCGGACTGAGCGTCGGTCGGCGCTTGAGCCGCCTGGGCTTCCAGCGATCGGCGCGCGCTTCGCCTTGCGCCTCGATGGCGTCGGCTTGGCTTTCGGCGGCCTTGTCGGTGGCGCTTTCACCGCAGGCGGCGACACCGGCCAGGGCGAACAGCGAGACGGCGGCGATGGCGATCTTCTTCATGGAACTTCCTCCGTTGTGGAGCAGAGGAAACGTCGCCGCGCCGGATCGGTTCACGCCGGCGTGATTTTTGTGTGAGCCCGCCGTTACTCTCCGGCTTCGGCGAAGGCCACGCGCGCGGCGCCCAGCAGGGCGGCGTGCTTGTGCATGATCACCTTGGTCGGGATGTCGGCCATGTATTCCTTGAACCGGCCCTTCCGCTCGAAGCGTTGGCGGAACGGGCTGGCCTTGATGAAAGGCAGGATGCGCGGAACGATGCCGCCGGCGATATAGACCCCGCCGCGCGCGCCCGTGGTCAGGGCGATGTCGCCGGCGACCGCGCCCAGGATCGCGCAGAACCGCGCCAGAGTGGCCCCGCACGGGCTGTTGGGGTCCTTGAGCGCCGTCGCGGTGATCTCGGCGGGATCCTCGATATGCGTCTCGCGCCCGTCGATCTCGGCCAGGGCGCGGTGCATGTTCAGGAGACCCGGGCCGCAGATCAGCCGCTCGATCGACACCCGGTCGTAACGCCGGCGCAAAATTCGCAGGATCTCGTCCTCGACGGGGTCTCCGGGCGGGAAGCAGGCGTGGCCGCCCTCGGACGGCATGGCCATTTCCTTGCCGTGCGCGTCGCGAACCAGGGCCGAGACGCCGAAGCCGGTGCCGGGACCCAGCACCGCCACGGTCGAGTGCGGATCGCCGTCGACGGGTCCGCCCAGGCTCTCCAACTGGTCCTCCGGCACGATGGGCGCGCCCCAGGCCAGCGCCTCGAAGTCATTGATCAGCTTGACTGGCTGCAGACCCAGGGTCTGCAGTTCGGATTCCGACACCTGCCAGGGCGAGTTGGTCAGGTCGATGGCCCCGTCCGTCACCGGACCGGCGACGGCGATCACGCCGCCCGACGGCTTGACCTCGCAGCCGTCGATGAAGGCCTGCACCCCCTCCAGGAAGGTCGGATAACGTTCGGCCGGAAAGCTCTCGTGGTGGTCCAGGACCGGGCGGCCGTCGACCATGCGGGCCACGGCGAAACGAGCATTGGTGCCGCCGACGTCGCCGACGAGAAGGGTCTTGTCATTCATGATGCGTTTCCTGCGCTCGGTTCGGCGGATCAGGCGTCCACGGTCCGGTCGACGACATTGGGATTGGGCGGCGTGTCGGCGTGCACGACGCTGCTGGAGCCGTTGACGGCGAAGCAGACGGTGGCGCCTTCCTCGGCCGTTGTGACGACATGGCGGAAGGCGCCGAACAGTTCGCGTCCATAGCCCCAGGACGAGCCCTCGGCATGGGCGGGGCTGCGCGTGGCGCGCGGGCGGCCCGTCAGGTCGTCGACGCCCACGGTGGTCAGGACCCCGGCCTCGGGATCCAGGCGGATGATGTCGCCGTCGCGGATGTGGGCCAGGGGCCCGCCGGCCAGGGCCTCGGGGCTGACGTGGATCGCCGCCGGGGTCTTGCCGCTGGCGCCCGACATGCGGCCGTCGGTGACGAAGGCGACCTTGAAGCCGCGGTCCTGGATCACCGAAAGGGCCGGCGACAGGCTGTGCAGTTCCGGCATGCCGTTGGCCTTGGGCCCCTGGAAGCGCAGCACCACAACCACATCGCGGAACAGCTTGCCGTCCTTGAAGGCCTGGAGGGCGTCCTCCTGGGTCTCGAAAACGGCGGCCGGCGCCTCGACGATGCGGTTCTCGGGCTTGACCGCCGAGATCTTGATCACCGCCCGGCCCAGGTCGCCCTGGACCAGACGCAGGCCGCCCTCCCTGTCGAACGGGTCGGAGGCGGGGCGCAGGATGTCGCGGTCCAGGCTCTCCGTCACGCCGTCGCGCCAGACCAGTTCGCCGTCCACCATTGACGGTTCCTGGAAATAGGCGGCGACGCCCTTGCCCATGATGGTGGTCACATCGGTGTGGATGTTTCCGTTGGCGGCCAGTTCGCGCGCCACGAAGGCGACGCCGCCGGCGGCCTGGGGCGTTCACGTCCGCCGAGCCGTTGGGATAGACCCGCGCCAGCAGCGGCGTGACCGACGACAGCTCGTCCATGTCGGTCCAGTCGATCAGGATCCCCGCCGCCCGCGCCATTGCCACCAGGTGGATGGCGTGATTGGTCGAACCGCCGGTGGCCAGCAGGGCCACGATCATGTTGACGATGGACTTCTCGTCGATGACGTCGGCCATGCGGCTTTCGCCGGTCCGCGCCAGTTCGACCGCCCGCTTGGCCGCCGCCGCCGTCAGGGCGTCGCGCAGGCCGGTGTCGGGATGGACGAAGGCGGTGGACGGCATGTGCAGCCCGCCCAGCTCCATCATCATCTGGTTGGAGTTGGCGGTGCCGTAGAAGGTGCAGGTGCCGGGCGAGTGATAGCTGCCGATCTCGCTTTCCAGCAGGGTCTGCCGGTCCACCTTGTTCTGCGCGTATTCGGCGCGGACGCGGGCCTTTTCCGCGTTCGGGATGCCCGACGGCATCGGGCCGGCCGGGGCGAACACGACCGGCAGATGGCCGAAGGCCAGGGCGCCCATGAACAGGCCCGGCACGATCTTGTCGCACACGCCCAGCATCATGGCGGCGTCGAAGGCGTCGTGCGTCAGGCCGACGCCGGCCGACATGGCGATGACGTCGCGGCTGAACAGCGACAGCTCCATGCCCGGCCGGCCCTGCGTGACGCCATCGCACATGGCGGGCGTGCCGCCGGCGACCTGGGCCGTCGCGCCGACCTCGCGCACCGCCTGGCGCACCACGCCGGGAAAGCGTTCGAACGGCTGGTGGGCCGACAGCATGTCGTTGTAGGCGGTGATGATCCCCAGGTTCGGCCTGGAGCCGTCCATGGCCGTCAGCTTGTCGGCGATGGTCTGGCCGGCGAAGGCGTGCGCCCAGTTGGCGCAGCTCAGCTTGGCCCGGCCGGCGCCGCTGTCGCGCGCGGCGTCCATGCGGCGCAGATAGTCGGCGCGGGTCTCGCGGCTTTTCTCGACGATGCGGGCGGTGACCGCGGCGACCGTGGGATGAAGGGCCATGTCAGCCTTCCTCCGTCCACAGAACTTCTAGGGGAACGTCATTGGCCAGCAGGGCCGCGATGGGCTGAACCTTGGGATCGCCCTTGGCCTGGTCTTCGAAGACGGCGCGTTTGGTCGCGCCCTTCAGGCCCAGGATCACCCGCCCGGCCGACATCAGATAGGGCAGGTTGATCGACAGCCGCTCCTGCGGCGG
The DNA here is from genome assembly GCF_023503965.1 of Brevundimonas albigilva. Lineage (GTDB taxonomy): Bacteria > Pseudomonadota > Alphaproteobacteria > Caulobacterales > Caulobacteraceae > Brevundimonas > Brevundimonas albigilva. Next base: position 2,582,275 of record NZ_CP097298.1, read on the forward strand.
CGCCAGGCCGTCGCGGCCGTGCGGCACGCCCAGCACGGTCGGTTTCAGGGTGGGCGTCAGCAGGGTCTTGAGGGTGGGGCTTTCCGGGAACATGGAACAGATATGGCCATCCTCCCCCATGCCGAGAAGGACCGCGTCGAAACGACCGCCGACATCGGCCAGGGCGTGCGCGGCCACCGCGGCGGCGCGGTCCACCGTCACCTCGGGCGTATAGAGGGGCACGAACCGCGCGGCGGCGGCTGGACCCTGCAACAGCACGTCGCGGATCAGCCGGGCGTTGGAGTCCGGCGAGGTCTCGGGGACGTAACGCTCGTCCACCAGGGTGACGGCGACGTTCGCCCAGTCCAGGTCGGTCGCGGCAAGGCGACGATAGACGGGGGCGGGGTCGATCCGCCCGGACCGGCGAAGACGGCCCGGCCGGCGTCGCGCAGGGCGCCGCCCAGGGTCTCCGCCAACCGTGCGGCGATGGCCTCGGCCCAGGCGTCGACGCCGGCGAAGGATTCGATTTCAACCTCACGCATCGGCGGTGTTCCAGTCGCGTCCGGTGCGCGCCACCAGCATATCCGCGGCGTCCGGCCCCCAGGTTCCGGCGACGTACTCATGCGGCTTCTGGCCGGATTCGGCCCAGGCCTCGGCGACCTCGTCCACCCACCGCCAGGCCTGCTCGGCCTCGTCGCGGCGGACGAACAGGGTGGAATCGCCGGCCATGGCGTCCAGCAGCAGCCGCTCATAGGCGATCCGGCGACGCGGCGGGGCGTCGCCCTTGCCGTCGACGCCCCACGACAGGCTCATCTTGATCGGCTGCAGCTGCATGCGCTGGCTCAGGCCCGGGCGCTTGTTCATCACGGTCAGGGAGATGTCTTCCTCGGGCTGCAGCTCGATGACCATGCGGTTGGCCTGCACCTCGCCCCGATCGTCGCGGTCGAAGATGGAGTGCGGCACCGGCTTGAACTGGATCACGATCTCGGTGCGCTTTTCCGGCAGGCGCTTGCCGGTGCGCATGAAGAAGGGCACGCCGGCCCAGCGCCAGTTGTCGATGTCGGCGCGGATGGCGACGAAGGTCTCGGTGTCGGAGTCCTCGCCGCGCTCCTCGTCATAGCCCTTGACCGGCTTGCCCTCGGAAACGCCCGCCACATACTGGCCGCGCACGGTCACGCGCTCGGCCTCGTCCGGCGTGATGGGGCGCAAGGAGCGCAGCACCTTGACCTTCTCGTTGCGGACCGAGTCCGGGTCCAGGTCGCTGGGCGGCTCCATCGCCACCAGGCACAGCAGCTGCAGCATATGGTTCTGCAGCATATCGCGCAGCGCGCCGTACTCGTCATAGTACGGCCAGCGATCGCCCACGCCGACCGTCTCGCCGATGGTGATCTGCACGTGGTCGATCGTCAGATTGTTCCACAGCGGCTCGAAGATGGTGTTGCCGAACCGCAGGGCGATCAGGTTCTGGACCGTCTCCTTGCCCAGGTAATGGTCGATGCGGAAGACCTGGTCCTCGCGGAAGGCGTGGGCGACGGCGTCGTCGATCTCCAGGAAGGACTTCAGGTCGCGGCCGACCGGCTTTTCCAGCACGATCCGAGCGTTCCGTTCGGCCAGGCCCGCCGCCTTCATGGCGGTGACGATGCGGGCGTAGAGGGACGGCGACACGGCCAGGAAAGAGGTGACGGCGTCGTCGCCGACCTTGGCTTTCAGTCCCTTCAGGCTGTCGGCGCTGGTCGCGTCCACGGCCAGGTAGTCCAGCCGCGCCTTCATGCGCGACCAGCTTTGTTCGTCCCAGAGGCGGTCGGTCTCGGCGCGCGCCTTCACCGCCGCGTGGACCTTGGCCACATATTCGTCAGGGGTCTCTTCCGAGCGCGCCGCGCCGATGATCTTAAGCCCCTCGGGCAGCAGGCCGTCGTGTTCGAGAAAATAGAGCGATGGCAGCAGCATCCGCATGGCGAGGTCGCCGCCGCCGCCGAACAGAATGAGTGCCGCCATGCCGTCTTCCCTTCCAGAATCCCATTTGCCGGGACCGATCGCCTTTACGGCCTAGCCCGCGCCTTTGCCCGCTTCCGCCCGCGAGGCCAACACGTCGAGGACGTCCTGAAACACCATGTTACGGGCATGGAGAAGAACGAGCAGGTGGTAGATCAGGTCCGCCGCTTCGCTGGCCAGTTCTTCGTCCGGCCCCGCCACGCCGGCCAGGGCGGTCTCCACGCCTTCCTCGCCGACCTTCTGGGCGATCCGCTTGGGGCCCTGCGCGATCAGCCGCGCCGTCCAGCTCTCTGACGGGTCTGCGGCGGCGCGCTGACGGATGGTCTGTTCCAGCCGGGCGATACGGCCCAGGCCCGGAGCGTCGCCATCGCCGAAACAGCTGGTGCGGTGCAGATGGCAGGCGTTCCCGACCGGGCGCACCCCCAGCACCAGGGCGTCGGCGTCGCAGTCCGGCGTGATCGAGACGACATGCAGCCGGTCGCCCGAGGTTTCGCCCTTTCGCCACCGACCGCCGCGCGAGCGGGAGAAGAAGGTCGCCTCGCCCGAAGACATGGTCTCGTCCACCGCCGCGCGGTCCATATAGGCCAGGGTCAGGACCTGCAGGGTGTCGGCGTCCTGGACCACGACCGGAACCAGGCCGTTCCCCTTGGCGAAGTCGACGGTGTCCGGGTCGAATGTCATAGGCGCATCTCCAGCCCCTGGTCTGCGAGATAGGTCTTCAGGCCCGGGATCGCGATCGCCCCCGTATGGAACACGCTGGCGGCCAGCGCGCCCGAGACGTTCGCCTGTCTGAAGACGTCCCTGAAATGCTCCGGCGCGCCGGCGCCGCCCGAGGCGATCAGCGGAATGGTCAGTCGGGCGCGGGCCGCGGCCAGTTGTTCGATGTCATAGCCCCTGCGCACCCCGTCCTGGTCGATGCAGTTCAGCACGATCTCGCCCGCGCCCAGGCCCTGCGCCTGGTCCAGCCAGTCGAGCGTGCGCTTGCCCGCGCGGCGACGGGCGTCCGGATCGCCGGTGTACTTGTGCACGACCCATTCGCCGTCCTCGAACCGGCTGTCGACGCCGACCACCACGCACTGGCCGCCCAGCCGCTCGGCCATTTCGGCGATCAGTTCGGGCCGCTCCAGCGCCGGGGAGTTGATCGACACCTTGTCCGCGCCGTGATCCAGGCACCGCGCCGCCTGCTCCACGCTGCGGATGCCGCCGGCGACGCAGAAGGGGATGTCCAGCAGCCGGGCGATGTCCCGGATCCAGCCATAGTCCAGCGTCCGCCCCTCGGGGCTGGCCGCGATGTCATAGAAGACCAGTTCGTCCGCCCCCTGGTCGCGGTAGCGCGCGGCCAGGTCGGCGGCGTCGCCCATGTCCGCATGGCCCACGAATTTGACGCCCTTGACCACCCGGCCGTCCTTGACGTCCAGACAGGGAATGATGCGCCGTGCGGTCATGATCGCCGGGCCGTCGCGATGGCCTCGGGCAAGGTGAAGCGGTTTTCGTAGAGCGCGCGGCCGACGATGACGCCGTTGCACCCCAAAGCCTTGATCGCGGCGATGTCCTGCAGCGACGAGACGCCGCCCGACGCTTGCAGCACCAGGTCGGGCCGTCTCAAGCGGATCTCCGAAAGCAGCTCCAGATTCGGTCCGGTCAGGGCGCCGTCGCGGCCCACGTCGGTGACCAGCAGGTGTTTGGCCACGCCCTTCGGATAGCGATCCAAGGCGTCCCACAAGGTGACGCCAGAGGACTGGGTCCAGCCCTTCAAGGCGGCGATGGGAACGCCGCCGTCTATCTTGACGTCCAACGCCAGGGTGATGCGCTCGGCCCCGAAACCCTTGAGCCAGGCGGCGACGTCGTTTGGCTGCGTGACGGCCAGGGAGCCGATGACGACCCGCGAGACGCCGGCGTCCAACAGCGCGGCCACGTCGTTGGCGCCGCGCACGCCGCCGCCGGACTGGATCTTGACGTCAATGGCGCTCGTCAGTTCGCCGATGAGCCCGTGCTGCATCGCCCGGCCGGCTTCGGCGCCATCCAGATCGACGACGTGGATCCACTGCGCGCCCTCTGCGGCGAAGGTCGTCAGACGCGCGGCGGGTTGGTCGTCGTAGCGCGTCACCTGATCGAAGTCGCCGTGCATCAGGCGCACGCAGACGCCGTCCTTCAGGTCGATGGCGGGGTAGATCAGCATGGGAGACTCAGGAAGTTCTTGAGAATGGTCGCGCCCGTGTCGGCCGACCGTTCGGGGTGAAACTGGCAGCCCCAGCGATTGGCCGACCGCACCACGGCGGGGACCGCGCCGCCATAGTCCGCGCGCGCCAGGGTCGCCGGACCGTCCGGGCAGGCGAAGCCGTGAACGAAATAGGCGTAGGCGCCGGCCGCGACGTCGTCCAGCAGCGGATCGTCCCGATCCGGCGTCAGGCGGCTCCAGCCCATGTGGGGCACCGGCAGGTCGCCTTCGGGCGCCAGTCGCCTGACCGCGCCCGGGATGACGCCCAGCATCCGAACGCCGTCGCCTTCCTCGCTGCGCTCGAACAGCAGTTGCTGGCCCAGGCACACGCCCAGCAACGGACGCGAAAAGGCCCGAAGCGGCTCGACCAGGCCCAGTTCGGCCAGACGCGTCATCGCATAACCTGCGGCGCCCACGCCGGGCAGGATGACGCGCTCGGCGTCCGCGACGACGGCCGGATCGTCGGTCAGGCGCACGGAGGCGCCCAGCCGCTCCAGCGCGAACTGGACCGAGGCGACGTTTCCCGCGCCATAGGCGACGACGGCGACCTCGCTCACAGCACCCCCTTGGTCGACGGCACGGCGTCGCCTTCGATCCGGATGGCCTGGCGCAGGGCGCGCCCGAAACCCTTGTAGGCGGCTTCGGTCTTGTGATGGTCGTCCTGGCCCGTGACCTTGATGTGGACGGCGGCGCCCATCGCCTCGGCCAGCGAGCGGAAGACGTGGGCGGTCAGGTCGGTGCGGTATTCGCCGATGTAGGGCGTCTCGAAGCGTCCCTCGAACACGGGGTACGGCCGCCCCGACAGGTCGAGGGCGACGTGGGCCTCGGCCTCGTCCATGGCCAGTACGAAGCCGTAGCGGGCGATGCCCCGGCGTTCGCCCAGCGCCTGCTTCAGCGCCTGGCCCAGGGCGATGGCGCTGTCCTCGATGGTGTGGTGCGGGTCGGTGTGCAGATCGCCCTCGCACTGCAGCCGCAGGGAGAAGCCCCCGTGGGCGGCGATCTGCTCGAGCATGTGATCGAAGAAGCCGACGCCGGTTTCGATGCGGATCGGGCCGGCCGCGTCCAGGTCGACGGCGCAGACGATGCGGGTTTCCTTGGTGTCGCGCACGGCCTGGCCGACGCGGGCCGGGCGACGCTTGGCGGGCGTCAGGCCGAAGGCGGCCAGCAGCCGGTCGTTGACCTCGGGCCTGATCGAGATCGGCAAGCGCAGCCGGTCGCCGGACAGGTCGGCGTCGACGCCATAGGTCCGCAGCGCCGCCAGCATCGCCGCCGCATTCTCCGGCCGGGCCATGACGATGGGCCCGACGCCCGGCTCGACCGTCATCTGTCGGCCCAGTTCGCGCGCGATCCGTTCACGTTCGCGTCGGACCGAGGCGATGCGTTCGCCCGTCTCGATCATCCTGGACGGATCCAGGGCCTGCATCGCCAGGCGAACCAGCGGCTCGGGCAGGGCGTAGGGCTCCCGCACCGACGCCAGGCGCGCCAGGACCTCGGGCCGGGCGACAGCCGCGCCGACCCGCGCCCCCGCCAGGCCATACGCCAGCGACAGGCTGCGAAGGACGACCAGATTGGGGTGGTCGGCGACGACGGTGACGGCCGAGACGCTGTCGGAGAATTCGATCAGCCCTTCATCGACCACGAGCAGGGCGGGGAAGACGCGGGCGGCCATTTCGGCCACGGCCTCCGGCGATCCGAGGGCGCGGACGACGACGGCCGCCGCCTCGCCTTTCGTCGGATAGATGGCGGCCAGGCTGTCATAGGGTTCGGCCTTGGGCGCCTCGACCGCGCCGCCGTCGCGGGCGGCCAGACGCCAGACCAGCTCTAGCCCATGCGTCAGGCCGCGCACCGGCAGCACCTGGTCGACCGGCGCGCCATAGATCGCCGCCATGCGCGCGGCCAGCGCCCGCGGATCGGTCGGATAGCGATCCAGGCCGTCGCCGCCCGACGCCAGCGGCGGATAGGGGGCGGGCAGGGTCATGCCTCGCTCCTCAGGTCGGCGGCGCGGGCGTGGGCCTCCAGGCCCTCCATCCGGGCCAGGCGCGCCGCGACAGGGGCCAGTCGGCGCGCGCCGTCCCGATCGACCTGCTGCACCGACATGGTGGTCATGAAGCTGGCAGTCGTCACGCCGCCCAAGGTGCGCGCGCCGCCGTCGGTCGGCAGGACGTGGCTGGGGCCGGCGGCGTAATCGCCAAGCGTCTCGGCGGCGAAGCGCCCGACAAAGACGGCGCCGGCCGCCTGAATCCGCTCCACCAGTTCCTCGGCGTACTCCACCTGAATCGCCAGATGTTCGGGACCATAGAGGTTGGCCGCCTCGCAGGCGGCGTCCAGATCGCGCACCAGAATGGCGCGGCCTTCCTGGAGCGAGGCGCGGGCGACGGCCTCGCGCGGCAGGGTCGAAACCTGGGCCTCCACCTCGGCCAGGACGTAGTCGATCGTGGCGCGGCTGGTGGAGACCAGGATCACCTGGGCGTCGGTGTCGTGTTCGGCCTGGCTCAACAGGTCGGCGGCGGCGATCTCGGGCGCGGCGTCGCGATCGACGATGACCATCAGTTCCGACGGGCCGGCGGGCATGTCGACGGCGGGGCCGCCGGGCAGGGCGGCGGCCTGCTTCTTGGCCTCGGCCACATAGGCGTTGCCGGGGCCGAACAGCTTGCCGCAGGCCGGTATGGTCCCGTCCTCCAGTTCGACGCCGAACGTCAGGGCGGCGATGGCCTGGGCCCCGCCCATCAGCCACAGGGCGTCCAGGCCCGCCTCGGCGGCGGCCAGGATCATGGCGGGATGGACGCTTCCGTCCTTGCCCGGCGGGGTCACGGCGACACGCTCGCCCACCCCCGCCACGCCGGCGGGTATGGCCAGCATCAGCAAGGACGAGAACAGCGGCGCCGTGCCGCCGGGCACGTAAAGGCCCGCCGACGCGATCGGACGCCACGCCAGTTTCGACCGCACGCCGGGGGTCGTCTCGACGAAGGGCGTGTCTTCCGGCCGGGTCGCCTGGTGAAAGATGCGGACGTTCTCGGCCGCCATACGAAGCGCGCGGGTGTCGGCGGGCGGCAGGGCGTTCCGGGCCTCGGCGACGGCCTGCTCGGTGATGGCGATCCGGCGGGGCGGGGCCTTGTCCAGCCTCACGCACCAATCGACCACGGCCGCGCCGCCGCGTTCGCGCACGTCGTCCAGGATGTCGCGCACGACGTTCGTCACGTCGCCCGATGTCCGGCGCGCGGGGCGGGCCAGCGCGGCCTTTCGTCCCGCGTCGTCCAGCGATGACCAGTCGATGCGCTTCATCACATCATCTTCTCGATCGGCAGGACCAGGATGGCCGAGGCGCCGGCGGCCTTCAGCTTCTCCAGCGTCTCCCAGAAGACCGCCTCCTGGCACACGGCGTGGACGGCCACCGCGTCGTCGCGGCCCGACAGGGGCATGACGGTGGGCGAACCGGCGCCAGGAAGGATGGCGGTGATCTGGTCCAGCGCCGCGCGGGGTGCGTTCAGCATGACGTATTTCGCCCCTTGCGAGGAGACGACGCCCGCCATCCGCTCGATCACGCTGTCCAGCAGTTCGGCCAGTTCCGGCTCGGGGGCGATGGGCGAACGGATCAGCACCGCCTGGCTTTCCAGCACCGTGTCCTGGGCCTTCAGCCCGTTGGCCTCCAGCGTCGCGCCCGTCGACACCAGGTCGCAGATGGCGGCCGCCAGCTTCAGCCGGGGCGCGACCTCGACCGCGCCGCGCATGGTCACGATGTCGGCGGCGACCCCGTTGTCGTCCAAGAAGCGGCGCAGGATCTTCGGATAGGAGGTCGCGATCCTGAGGCCCTCCAGCGAGGTCGGACCCTCATAGGGCAGGGTCGGCGGGGTCGCGATCTTCAGGGTGCAGCGGCCGAAACCCAGCGGCATGACGATGGCGGCGTTCGCCCCGCCGTTCTTGCCCTCCTCCAGCACGTTCTCGCCGACGATGCCCAGGTCGCAGACGCCGTCGGCCACGAAGGTGGGGATGTCGTCGTCGCGCACGCGCAGCAGGTCGATCGGATAATTCTCGACCCGGTACAGCAGGTCGTTGTGGCCCTTGACCCACTTCAGGCCCGCGTCGCGGATCAGGTCCAGGCTGCGGTCGGCCAGGCGGCCGGATTTCTGGACGGCGATGCGAAGCCGTCCCTGCACGGTGCTCATGTTCGAATACTCAGGCTTTCAGCCGGTCCAGGGCGATGCGGTATCCCTGGTGCGGCATGTCTTTCAGATAGCGGGCGACGCGGACCACGGTGGTGGGGCTGGCGTGCGCCTCGGCGGCGATCTCGCGATAGGACTTGCCGCCCTGGTCCAGCAGACGCGCGACCTGCCAGCGCTCGGCGAAGGCGCGCAGTTCGGCTGGGGTGCACAGGTCGGCCAGGAAGGCGTCCATCTCCTCGCGCGTCTCCATCGAAAGGAGCGCGTCATGCAGGGCTGCGCGGGCGGGCGGGGCGGTCATGGCGCGTTCCACTATGATGTAACGATGGAACGGTCAAGGGCGTTCGGGGCGTCGCCCTCCCATTTCGCTCGTCATCCTCGGCCCCAGCCCTAGGATGACGATGGAGAGGGGCGAGAAGGCCAACTCGCCACTCGCCACTCGCCGCTCGCCGCTCTATCTGTCCCGCCATGACCAAGGTTCTGATCATCGGCGCCGGGCACGCCGGCGGCTCCGTCGCGGCCTTTCTGCGACAGTACGGACACCAGGGGCCGATCGTGCTGGCGGGCCAGGAGGACGCGCCCCCTATCAGCGGCCGCCGCTGTCCAAGGCCTGGCTGAAGGGCGAGGCGGACCTGGAGGCGCTATTGCTGCGCCCCCTCGGCTTCTACGCCGAGCAGGACATCGACTTCCGTCCGGGCGTCCAGGCCGTCTCGGTCGATCCGGCGGCGCGGCGGGTCGGATTTCACGACGGGACCGAAGAGACCTATGACGTCCTGGTGCTGGCGACGGGCTCCACGGCGCGCAAGCTGCCCGTGCCCGGCGGCGATCACCCGGACCTCCTGGAGCTCCGCACCTTGCATGACGCCGAGCGGCTGAAGGCCGTCCTGGGACCGGGGCGGCGTCTGGCGGTGGTCGGCGGCGGCTATGTCGGGCTGGAGGCGGCGGCGTCCGCGCGCGCCCTGGGCGCCGAGGCGGTCGTGATCGAGCGCGCGCCCCGGGTCCTCGCGCGGGTGGCGTCGCAGACCCTGGCGGACTTCTTCACCCAGCGCCATCGCGCGCACGGCGTGCAGATACTGACCGGCGCCGAGGTGACGGCCATCGGCCGCGACGGCGTGACCCTGGCCGACGGGTCGACGATCCAGGCGGACGCCGTCCTGGTCGGCGTCGGGGCCGCCGCCAGCGACGGCCTGGCGCGCTCGGCGGGCCTGTTGTGCGACGACGGCGTGGTGGTGGACGGGGAGGCGCGAACCAGCGACCCCGCCGTCTTCGCCGTGGGCGACATGACGCGACGGCCCATCCCGGTTCATGGCGGGATTCATCACCGGCTGGAAAGCGTTCCGAACGCGCTGGAGCAGGCCAAGCAGGCGGCGGCCGCCATCGTCGGCCGAACCGGTCCCGCCCCGGAGGTTCCGTGGTTCTGGTCCGATCAGTACGAATTCAAGCTGCAGATCGCCGGCCTGCCGTTCGCGGCGGACCGCCAAGTGCTGAGGGGCGACCCGGCCGGCGGCGCCTTCGCCGTCTTCCACCTGGCGGGCGACACGGTGGTCTGCGTCGAGGCGGTCAACGCCCCGCCCGAGTTCATGGCGGGAAAGAAGCTGATCGCCGCGGCGACCCCGGTGGACGCCGGCAGGCTGGCGGACCCGACCGTGTCGATGAAGGCCGTGGCGGCGGGCTGACTTCCTTCGCCGCACTGCAACAAAACTGTTGCGCTTTCCGTTCTCTGCCCATCACTCTGTGATTTCTCATCGCGGCGGGGGCGAATGACGAAGGCTTTCGACGAAATGTCCGGCCGTGGGTCCGGAAGGATCCGCGACAGCTACAGCACGCTGGCGGCGTGGCTGGAGAATGCGCCGCCCGACCTGCTGCAGGCGCGCTCCCGCCAGGCGGAGCTGTTCTTCCGGCGCATGGGGGTGACCTTCGCCGTCTATGGGGACGAAGAGTCCAACGAGCGGCTGATCCCCTTCGACGTGGTGCCGCGCATCATCGGCGCCGACGAATGGTCGGCGCTGGAAAAGGGGTTGAAGCAGCGCGTCACCGCGATCAACGCCTTTCTAAGGGACATCTACGGGCCGCAGCATTGCCTGAAGGCGGGGATCGTCCCGCCCGAGCTGATCCTGACCAATCCGCACTACCGGCCCGAGATGCAGGGCCGCCGGCCCCCCGGCGACGTCTGGTGCCACATCTCCGGCGTCGATCTGGTCCGCACGGGCGAGGACGGCTTCTACGTGCTGGAGGACAATGTCCGCACGCCCAGCGGCGTCTCCTACATGCTGGAGAACCGCGAGATGATGATGCGGCTTTTCCCCGACCTGTTCGCCGAACACGCCGTGCGGCCGGTCGAAATCTACACCGACATGCTGCTGCGTTCGCTTCAGGCCTCGGCCCCGGCCGGGGCGGGCGAGGATCCGACCATCGTTGTGCTGACGCCCGGACCCTACAATTCGGCCTATTACGAGCACAGCTTCCTGGCCGACAAGCTGGGCGTGGAACTGGTCGAGGGCGGCGACCTGTTCGTCAACGACGACACCGTCTTCATGCGCACGACCGAAGGGCCCAAGCGCGTCGACGTCATCTATCGCCGCATCGACGACGACTTCATCGACCCGCTGACCTTCATGCCCGACTCGGCGGTCGGGGTGCCGGGGCTGATGTCGGCCTATTTCGCCGGTCGCGTGACCCTGGCCAATGCGGTCGGAACGGGCGTGGCCGACGACAAGGCCGTCTATACCTACATGCCCGAGATCATCCGCTTCTTCACCGGCGAGGAGGCGATCCTGAAGAACGTGCCGACCTGGCGCTGCCGCGAGCCCGAGGCGCTGAAGGAGGTGCTGTCCAAGCTGGATCAGCTGGTGGTCAAGGAAGTCGGCGGCTCCGGCGGCTATGGGATGCTGGTCGGGCCGACCTCGACCAAGGCCGAGATCGAGGCTTTCCGCGCCAAGCTGATCGCCGATCCCGACGACTTCATCGCCCAGCCGACGCTGGACCTGTCGACCGCGCCGACCCTGGCCGGCGGCGCCTTGTCGCCCCGTCACGTGGACCTGCGGCCGTTCGTCCTGTCCAGCCCCGCGGGCGTGCGCGTCGCGCCTGGCGGCCTGACGCGCGTGGCGCTGAAGGAGGGGTCGCTGGTCGTCAACTCCAGCCAGGGCGGCGGAACCAAGGACACCTGGGTGCTGGACAACTGATGCTTTCTCGCACCGCAGACAGTCTCTACTGGACCGGCCGCTACATGGAGCGGGCCGATTTCCTGGCGCGGATCCTGGAGGCCGCCATTCGCCTGGCCGCCCTGCCGGCCAAGGATCACGCCGCCGTCACCGCCTGGGCCGGGGCGATCGCGTCGTCCGGCGTCAGGACCGCCTTCGACGCCTCGGGTCGAACGCCGTCGGAGAAGTCGGTGCGCGAATATCTGGCCTTCGGCGCGGACAATTCGACGTCGATCAAGGCCTGCATCACCCGCGCCCGCACCAATGCGCGCTCCGTTCGCACGGCCCTGACGATCGAGCTTTGGGAGGCGATCAACGGGGCCTGGAACGGCCTGCAGGAGTTGGGCGAGCCGACCCGGCGCGACGACTTCACCAACTTCCTGGACTTCGTGAAGTCCACGTCCCTGGCGGTCGAGGGGGCGTCGTCGCGGACGATGCTGCGGAACGACGCCTACTGGTTCCTACGCCTGGGCATGGCGATCGAGCGGGCCGACAACACCGCGCGCCTGCTGGATGTCAAATACCACCTCCTGCTTCCGCCGGGCGAGCGGGTCGGCGGGCAGCTGGACTATTTCCAGTGGACCACCCTGCTGCGCGAGGTGTCGGCGTTGACGGCCTATCGCTGGGTCTATCGGGAATCCGTCCGGCCGTGGCTGGTGGCCGATCTGCTGGTGCTGAACCGGCAGATGCCGCGCTCGCTGGCGTCGTGCCAGGGGATGATCGTCAGCTATCTGGAGAAGCTGGCGGCGGATTACGGCCGTCGCGGCCCGGCCCAGCGCCTGGCCTCCAACCGAATGACCCAGTTCAACGAGGCCCGGATCGAAGACATCTTCCAGTCGGGTCTGCACGAATACATCCAGGCCTTCCTGAACGAGAACAACGCCCTGGCCGGAGCCATCCACGAACAGTACCTGGTCTGACGATGCGGATACGGATCGACCACGCCACCCGCTACGCCTACGCCCGGCCCGCGCGCTTCATCGTGCAGATGCTGCGGCTGACGCCCAAGTCGTGCGAGAGCCAGCAGGTGCGCGACTGGCGCATAGAGACCGACGTGGACGCGCGTCTGCGGCGCAGCGAGGACGCCTTCGGCAACATCGTCCACAGCCTCTATACGGAGCGACCGACCGACGACCTGACCATCCGCGTCACGGGCGAGGTGTCCACCGTCGACACGGGCGGCGTGATCCGGGGCAGAACGAGAAGCTGTCGCCCAGCGTCTATCTGCGCGAGACGCGGCTGACGCGCCCGGACGCGGCCCTGACCGCCTTCGCCGACACGGCGGGGCAGGGCGGGGCGCTGGATCGGATGCACCGGCTGATGGGGGCCATCCACCAGGCGGTGGCCTTCGACGTGGGCGCCACCTCGGCGACGCATTCGGCGGCCGAGGCCTTCGCCCTGCGGCGCGGGGTTTGCCAGGATCACGCCCAGATCTTCATCGCCTGCGCGCGGGCGGGGGCGTGCCGGCGCGCTATGTATCGGGTCACCTGAACCGGACCGACGGCCAGCACGACCAGGACGCCGCCCACGCCTGGGCCGAGGCCTGGATCGACGATCTAGGCTGGGTCGGCTTCGATCCCGCGAACGGCATCTGCCCGACCGATCACTACGTTCGGGTCGCCATCGGCCTGGACGCGCTGGGGGCCACGCCGATCCGGGGAACCAGCTACGGCGGCGGCGTCGAGAGTCTGACGGTCGCCCTGCATGTGCGCCCGGTGCAACAGAGCCAGCAGCAACATCAGAGCCGGGGATGGTCCTGATCGCCATGTCGTCCGAATCTGCTAGCGTCAGGCGATTCGCAACGCGGGGAGCGGATAGGGCGCAATGACCTATTGCGTGGGAATGCTGGTCGACGAGGGGTTGGCGATGATCGCCGACACCCGCACCAATGCGGGCGTGGACAACATCTCGTCCTATCGCAAGCTTCACGTCTTCAAGACGCCCGGCGAGCGCGTCCTGGCCGTCGCCACGGCCGGCAATCTGTCCGTCACCCAAACGGCGCTTTCGATGGTGGGCGAGGGCGTGACCCTGCCGGATTCGGCCGGGCCCGAAACCCTGGAGACGGCGCCGACCCTGTTTCGCGCCGCGCAGATACTGGGGCACGCCCTGGCCAGCGTCCGCGCCAGCATCAACACGCCGCCCACGCCGACCGCTGACGGGCTGAACGTCACCGCCTCCATGCTGCTGGGCGGCCAGATCGCGGGCGGCAAGATGGGCCTGTATCTGATCTACGGGCAGGGCAACTTCATCGAATGCGGCCCGGACACGCCCTATCTTCAGATCGGGGAACTGAAGTACGGCAAGCCGATCCTGGACCGGGCCCTGCGCCCGAACACGTCGCTGTCCGAGGCGGTGAAGCTGGGCCTGATCTCGTTCGACTCGACCATCCGGTCGAACATCGCCGTGGGGCCGCCTTTCGACCTGATCGTCATTCCCCGCGACAAGATGGTGGGAATGGAGCGGCGGATCGACGCCGACGATCCCTATTTCCGCGACCTGGGCCGCCGCTGGTCCGAGGCGCTGGCGGCGGCGCACCGCGCCATGCCGGACCCGACCTGGCTGGACCTGCAAACGCCGCCCGCCGCGAAGACCATGATGATCGCCAGCTGACGCGACTGAGATTAATTCTCAATTCGGCTTGTGCGGCAATGTGAAGCTGGTTATTGCGAGCGCATCGCAAAATCAGGCCAAAAGGTCGCACCAATATGTCCGAAACCCGCGCTTCCTCTCTCCGCGCGCTTCTCTTCGCCTCCAGCGCCGCCGGAATGCTGGTGGCGGCCCCAGCCGTCGCCGCCGATGCGTCGGCTGACGAGGCCGTCGTCACCGCCGCCGACCAGCAACAGCCGGCCAACCTGGGCACCATCGACGTGAACGGCCAGGTCCAGAAACGCGAACCGCAAAGCCCGGAATATGTGGCGCCGCTGGTGGACACGCCCCGCGCGGTGACGATCATTCCCGAGCAGATCATCACCCAGACCGCCGCCACCTCGCTGGAGGATCTGCTGCGCACCTCGCCCGGCATCACCTTCGGCGCCGGCGAAGGCGGCCAGCCCCTGGCGGAGCGTCCCTTCATCCGCGGCCAGTCCTCGGCCAACAACATCTTCGTGGACGGCGTGCGCGATACGGGCGGCCAGTCGCGCGAGGTCTTCAACCTGGAACAGGTCGAGGTCATCAAGGGGCCTGACTCGGTCTATTCGGGCCGTGGTTCGGGCGGCGGCAGCATCAATCTGGGCTCCAAGACGCCGCGCCTCACCGACTTCGTCAGCGTCGGCGCCGCGGTCGGCACTGACGACTATTATCGCGCCACCATCGACGGCAACTGGCGCTTCAACGACACCACCGCCTTCCGCCTGAACCTGCTGGCGACCGAGGGCGACGTTCCGAACCGGAACGCGGTGGATTTCGAGAAGTACGGCCTGGCGATGGCCTTCGCCACCGGCCTGGGAACCGACACGACCGCGACCCTCAGCCATTATCGCCTGCGCAGCGATTCCATGCCGGACTACGGCATCCCGCTCTACACCAAGCTGGGCGGCGCCACGGCGCCGCGTCCCGACGCCTCGGGCATCCTGGACGTGCCCTATGACACCTTCTACGGCCTGAAGGCGCGCGACTATCTGCGCAACGAGGTGGACAGCGTGACCCTGAAGCTGGAGCACCGCTTCAGCGACACCCTGGCGATCCGCAACATCACCCGCTACTCGGAAACCCTGAACGACTATGTGGTGACCAACCCCGGCGACGGCGGCTCGGCGCGGCTGGTCGACGGCGAATGGTGGATGAAGCGGGGCCTGAAGTCGCGCTGGAACCCGACCGAGACCCTGGCCAACGTCACCGACCTGTACGGCTCGTTCCAGACCGGCGCGATCAGGCACAGCTTCGACATCGGCCTGGAGCTGTCGACCGAGGACAACAAGAACGCCTCCTACACCGTCACCACGACCGGCGGCACGGCCTGCCCGACGGGCTTCACCGGCTTCGACTGCACCCTGGTCTATGACCCGAACCCGAACGATCCGTGGACCGGCTCGATCGTGCGCGGCGCGGTCAGCGCCAACACGACCGACACCACGGCGGTCTACGCCTTCGATTCCATCGCGTTCGGCGAGAAGTGGCTGTTGAACCTGGGCCTACGCTGGGACGACTATTCGGTCGACGGCGTGGACGGCGCAGGCGTCGCGATCCCTGAAGCGCGATGGGACTTTGTCAACTATCAGGTCGGCCTGGTCTACAAACCGACGGCGAACACCAGCGTCTACGCCTCCTTCTCGACCGCCTCGACCCCGCCGACCATTCAGGGCGGCGACCAGAACGCCGCGCCGACGGCGGCCAACGCCGTGCTGGATCCGGAAGACACCGAGAGCTACGAGGTGGGCGCGAAGGCCAATCTGTTCGGCGAGCGTCTGTCGCTTTCGGGCGCCCTGTTCCAGACCACCCGCAAGAACGCTCTGATCCTGGTCGACGACGGCGTTTCCGAACAGGTGGGCGAGACCGAGGTGCGCGGCCTCGAACTGGGCGTCTCGGGCAACATCACCCCGGCCTGGACCGTGTTCGGCGGCTACACCTACATGGACTCCGAACTGGTCCGCGGCCCCGTGACCATCGTGGACGGCGAGCCGGTTCCCAGCGTCTTCGAGGGCCTGCAGCTGGCCAATACGCCGGAGCACAGCGTCAGCCTGTTCTCGACCTATCGCGTCATGCCGCGTCTGACGCTGGGCGGCGGCGTCTATTATGTGTCCGACCGGTTCGGCGGCAACCAGGGCGGGGCCGGCGGCGGCGCCAACCGCGTCTTCGCCCCGGAATACACCCGCATCGACCTGTTCGGCAGCTACGAGCTGACCGACCGGGCCAGCCTGCAGCTGAACATCCAGAACGCCGGCGACGAGGAATACATCCTGCGGACCAACGGCGTGCACCACGCCGACCCGGCGCCGGGTCGCCAGGCGATCCTGAAGCTGAACGTACGCTTCTAAAGGCCCGATCCCCGGCCTATCCTGACGGCCCCGTCCCCGGCGGGGCCGTCTTCCTTTTCGGCGAGGCCCGCCATGCTGCTGCACATCCCCCAGGTCTTCACCAAGGACGAGGTGGCCGTCCTGCGCGGCAAGCTGGACGCCGGTCCCTGGGCCGACGGCAACATGACCTCGGGCCACCAGTCGGCGACCGCCAAGCGGAACCAGCAGCTGCCCGAGGATTCCGCCGTCGCGCGCGAAGTCTCGGCCCTGGTCGCCCAGGCGCTGCACGCCAACCCCATGTTCGTCGCCGCCGCCCTGCCGCACACCCTCTTCCCGCCGCTGTTCAACCGCTACGAGGGCGGGGGCGAGTTCGGGACCCATGTCGACAACGCCATCCGTCAGCAGCGCGGCGGCGGCGCCTTGCGCATCCGCAGCGACCTGTCGGCCACCCTGTTCCTGTCCGAGCCCGAGGACTACGACGGCGGCGAGCTGGTGGTGGAGGAGATGTACGGTTCCCAGTCGGTCAAGCTGCCGGCCGGGGACCTGGTCCTCTATCCGTCCAAGAGCCTGCACCACGTCACCCCGGTGACGCGCGGCGCGCGGGTGTCGTCCTTCATGTGGCTGCAAAGCCTGGTGCGCGACGACGGCGACCGCGAGATGCTGTTCCGGCTGGACGTCGCCACCCAGCGCGTGGCCGTGGAAAAGGGGCCGAAGGACCAGGCGGTGATCGAGCTGACCGGCGTCTATCACAACCTGCTGCGCCGTTGGGCCGAGGTGTGACTTCCGGGCGACGCTGAGGTTTTTCGCCGCGCGGGGGTGAACCGGATCGAAGCGTGGCTATTGTAACCCCTGATGTTCCAGGACGCTCCGCCCCCCACCGCCCGCCCAGGTTTCCGACGTGGTGGTCACCGCCGCACGCCTGCCGCCCGCCGCCGCCGACGCCGCCTTTTCGGTGACGCGACTGGATCCCCAGGTGCTGGGTCGTTCCACCCGCCTGGACGAGGCGTTGCGAAGCGTGCCGGCCGTGTCGCTGTTCCGGCGGACCACGAGCCTGGCCGCCAATCCGACCACCCAGGGGATCTCGTTGCGCGCCATCGCCCCGTCCGGGGCTGGCCGCACCCTGGTCACGCTGGACGGCGTGCCGCTGAACGACCCGTTCGGCGGCTGGGTCATCTGGTCCCAGGCGGCGCCCGAGGCGCTTGAGGGCGTGGACGTGATCCGGGGCGCCGGGGCCGGCCCCTATGGCGCCGGCGCGTTGACGGGCACGATCCAGCTGCGCGAGCGGGATTCGGGCGGCGTGCTGGACCTGTCCGTCGCGGAACGGGGCGGGGCGCGAGCCGCGGGGTCCGGCTCGACCCAGCTGGGCGCGGTTCGCCTGACGGCCTCGGGCCTCTATGAGGTCAGCGACGGCTATGTTCCGGTGCGCGGCGCCGCGGCGGGGGCGGCGGACACGCCCCTGGATCTGGACAGCCGCAGCGCGTCGTTGCGGGCCGATGCGCCGGTCGGCTCGGCCGCCTTGTCCCTGCGCGCCTCGACCTGGGAGGAGGATCGCGGGTCCGGCCTGGCGAACACCCGCGCCAACGCCAGCGGCCACGCGCTGAGCGCCACCCTGGCTCGGGCGCCCCAGGCTGGCGACTATGGCTGGCGTCTTCAGGGCTGGAGGATCGAAAGCGATTTCGCCAACAGTTCGGCGTCGGTCGCCGCGGATCGCGCGACCACCACGCCGGCCAACGACCAGTATAAGACCCCGGCCGCGGGGTGGGGCGTGAACGCCGCCCTGCGCCGCCGCGCGGCCTCGGTCGCGGGCGGGCGGTTGGAGTGGGAGGTCGGCGCCGACGCCCGCTTCAACGAGGGCCAGACCAACGAACGGTTCAGCAATCCGACCGGCGCCGGCTTCACCAAGGGCCGCAAGGCGGGCGGCGAGACCGCCGTGGCCGGCGGCTACGTCGATGCGTCCTGGAGCGACGAGGCCTGGCTGGTCGCCGGCGGCCTGCGATGGGACCATTGGGAGAACACCGCCGGCTTCCGCTACGAGTACGACCTGGCCACCGGCGCGGCGCTGCTGGACGAGACCGACGCCGATCGC
Organism: Brevundimonas albigilva; assembly: GCF_023503965.1. Lineage (GTDB taxonomy): Bacteria > Pseudomonadota > Alphaproteobacteria > Caulobacterales > Caulobacteraceae > Brevundimonas > Brevundimonas albigilva. Next base: position 2,600,859 of record NZ_CP097298.1, read on the forward strand.
GACGGTGAAGTGGTCAGCGGCCGCCTGGCCGTGCGGCGCGACCTGGGCCAGGGTTACGCCGCGCGCGCGGCCGCCTATTCCGGGTTCCGTCCCGCGACGTTGAACGAACTGCACCGGCCGTTCCGCGTCGGCAACGACATCACCGAGGCCAACGCCGCCTTGGAGCCGGAGACGCTGCGCGGCGTGGAGGCCGGCCTGGCCTTCGACCAGGACGGGCGGGCCTGGGGCGCGACCGTCTTCTGGAACGAGATCGAGGACGCCATCGTCAACGTCACGATCGGCGAGGGGCCGGGGACCTTCCCGCGCGCGGGCTTCGTGCCGGCGGGCGGCGTCCTGAGACAGAGGCAGAATGCGGGGACCATCAAGGCGTGGGGCGTGGAGCTAAATGGGTCGACGCGCCTGTCCAAGACGATTTCCCTGGACGCCGCCCTGGCCTGGACGGACGCCGAGGTCGATGGCGGGACGGCGGCGCCCCAGCTGACCGGCTTGCGCCCGGCCCAGGCGCCCGAATGGAGCGCCACGGCCGGCCTTGACTGGCGCATCTCGCCCCGCCTGACCCTGGCGGTCGCGGCGCGTTACGAATCCGAGCGTTTCGACGACGATCTGAATAGCCGCGTGCTGGACGCCGCGGTGACGGCGGACGTCCGGGCGGAATGGGCGATGCGCGCGGGCGCGACCCTGTGGCTGGCCGCCGACAACCTGTTCGACGCCGATGTGGAGGTGTCGGAGACCGGAACTGGCGTGGCGGGTTACGGCCCGCCGCGGACGCTGAGGGCGGGCGTGCGGCTGGCCTACTGATCGTCGCCGCCGCCACTGCTATTGAAAACGGTTCGCAACAGTGGCAGAGCGGTCGCGTGACCGATCTCGCCCCGCAACGTCAGGCTGAATCCGCCAAGCCCGCCAGGCCTCAGCCCGCCAAGCCGAAGGCGGCGCTGAATGGCGCGCGGTCGTTCTGGCTGAAGCAGCTGCATTCCTGGCACTGGATTTCGGCGGCGCTCAGCCTGGTCGGCATGATCCTGTTCGCCGTCACGGGGATCACCCTGAACCACGCGGCCCAGATCCCGGCCGAGCCGGTCACGGTCGAGCAGACCGCGACCCTGCCGCAGCCGCTGCTTGACCGCCTGTCGTCATTCCCGGACGAAACGACCGACCCGGCGCCCGAGGCGGTCGCGCGCTGGGCCTCCCGGACGTTGTCGGTCGACATCGCCGGCAAGCCGACCGAGACCACGCCCGATGAAATCTACGTCGCCCTGCCGACGCCCGGCGGCGACGGCTGGCTGACCATCGACCGGGCGACAGGCGACGCCCTGCACGAAAACACCACCCGCGGCTGGATCGCCTACCTGAACGACCTGCACAAGGGCCGGAACGCCGGCCCGGTCTGGTACTGGTTCATCGACGTCTTCGCCGTGGCCTGCGTGATCTTCGCGGTCACCGGCCTGGGCCTGATGTGGCTTCACGCGCGGGGGCGGCCGTCGACCTGGCCCCTGGCGGGCCTCGGCCTGCTGATCCCCGTCGTCATCGCCCTGATCTTCATTCACTGAGCCAATCGCCGAGAGTGTACCGGATGCGCCTTCTTCCCATCGTCGTCACCACCGCCGGCCTGGCCGCGGCCGCGCCGGCCCTGGCCGCCGACCTGTCGGTCTCGGTCGACATCCCCCGCCTGAACACGGCCTCCTACCACCGCCCCTATGTGGCGATCTGGATCGAACAGCCCGATCAGACCGCCGTTCGCACCCTGGCGGTCTGGTACCAGCAGACCCGCAACAACGAGGGCGACGGCAAGGACTGGCTGAAGGATCTGCGCACCTGGTGGAGAAAGGGCGGTCGCGCCATGACCCTGCCGGCCGACGGCGTGTCGGGCGCCACGCGCGCGCCGGGAACCCAGACCGTCCGCGTGCCGGGCGCGCGCCTGGCCGGCCTGCAGCCCGGGCAATACAACATCGTCGTCGAGGCGGCGCGCGAACTGGGCGGCCGTGAATCCGTGCGCGTCCCGTTCCGCTGGGGCGCGCCCAACACCGGCCAGGCCTCCGGCTCCAATGAACTGGGCGCCGTGCGCGTCGCCGTCACCCGCTAAAGGATCGTCGCCATGAAGAAATCCCTCGCCCTGCTGGCCCTCACCGCCGTCCTGGCTGCGCCGATGGCCGCCCAGGCCCACCGCGCCTGGATGGCGCCGGCCTACACCGTGCTGTCGGGCAACGACGGCTGGGTCAGCTTCGACGCCGGAATGTCCAACGGGGTCTTCATCCCCGACCACAACGCCATGCGGCTGAACGGCCTGGTCATCACCGCGCCGGACGGCTCGGCCGCCCAGGCCGAGAACCAGATGCAGGGCCGCTACCGCTCGACCTTCGATCTGCATCTGACCCAGAACGGCACCTACAAGGTCGCCAACGTCATGAACGGATTCATGGCCAGCTACACCCTGAACGGCGAGCAGAAGCGCTGGCGCGGATCGGCGGCGGAGTTTCCGGCCGCCCTGCCGCAGGGCGCGACCGACGTGCGGGCCACGCGCACCGCGAACCGCATCGAGACCTTCGTCACCCTGAACAATCCGACCGACACGGTCTTCGCCCCGACCAACGAAGGGCTGGAGATGGTCCCGGTCACCCATCCCAACGACCTGGTGGCGGGCGAGGCGGCGACGTTCAAGCTGCTGAACGACGGGCGGCCGGCGGCGGACCTGGACGTCACCGTCGCGCGGGGCGGCCTGCGCTATCGCGACAATCCCGAGGAATCGACCGTCAAGACGGGCGCCGACGGGACGTTCTCGATCACCTGGCCCGAAGCGGGGATGTACTGGCTGAACGCCTCGGTGCGCAGCGAGGGCCAGGGCGATCAGCCGGGCGCCAATGCGCAATATGTGGCGGTGGTCGAGGTCCTGCCCTAAGCGGGTCGGATGACCGACAAACCCTTCCAGCCCGCAAGTCGGGCCGCGCCGTCTCCCGTCAGCATCGGCGACGCCGCGCCCTTGGCCGACCGGTCGGGCGACCGCGTGCTGATTCCGCCCGTGGCGCAGGCTCCCGAGCGACCGCCCAGCGACATCGTCTGGTCGCTGGGCGGCCAGACGATGGGGACGACCTGGAACGCGCGCCTCATCGCCCCGCCCGGCGCCGACAAGGCCGCGTTCCAGTCGGCGATCGAGGCGGAACTGGCCGAAATCGTGCGCCTGTTCAGCCCGTGGGAGCGGGGCAGCGAGATCAGCCGGTTCAACGCGGCCCCCCAGGGGGTCTGGGCGGTGTCGCAGGCGTTCTGGGACTTTCTGGACGCCGCCATGGACCTGGGCGACGAGACCAACGGGGCGGTCGATCCCACCCTGGGCGCCCTGGTCGATCTGTGGGGCTTCGGCCCCCCGGTCCTCGTTCGCCCCTGTTGCCGACGCCCGAGGACGAGGAGATCGTCGCCGCCTTGAAGGTGTCGGGCTGGCAGAAACTGCGGTTGAACCGCGACGCCCGCGCGGTGATGCAGATGGGCGGCATGAAGCTGGATTTCTCCGCCCTGGCCAAGGGCCATGCGGTGGACCGGGTCTCTGACCGCCTCATGGCGATGGGCGCGACCTCGCACCTGGTCGAGATCGGCGGCGAGCTGAAGGAAGAGGCGTCAAGCCGGACGCCCAGCCCTGGTGGGCCGAGATCGAGCGGCTAGCGGACAGCCCCGCGCCGCGCACCGTGGTCGCCCTGCACGAACTGGCCGTGGCCACCAGCGGCGACTATCGCCGTGCGTTCGAGCATCAGGGTCGGCTCTATCCGCACACCATCGACGGCTCGACCGGCCAGCCGGTGGACAATGGCCTGGCCTCGGTCAGCGTGCTGCACGCCCAGGCGCTGAGAGCCGACGCCTACGCCACCGCCCTGACCGTCATGGGGCCCTACGACGGGCCCGAGTTCGCGGAAGGCCTCGGCCTGGCGGCGCATTTCGTCCAGCGCACCGACCGGGGACTGGTCGAGCGCATGACCCCGGCCTGGCGCGCCATGATGGACGACGACACGGCGTGACCCTCGATCCTGCCCGCTGGCTGTGGGCGGCCGGCGCGATCCTGCTCTGGCTGGCCCTGATCGCCCTGATCGTCTGGCGCGAAAGACGGGCCAGGGCCCGCGCCCGCGCCCGGTCCGAGGCGATGGCGGGAGACAGCGAGGCCGTTCTGGTCGCCTTCGCCAGCCAGACGGGCTTTGCGGAGGAGCTGGCCTGGATGACGGCCAAGGCCCTGGGACAGGGCGGCGTGGGCGCGCGGGTGCTGTCCTTCTCCGACATGGACATTGAGACGCTGAAGACGGCCGGCCGCGCCTTGCTGATCGTCTCGACCACGGGGAGGGCGATCCGCCCGACGCCGCCGCGGGCTTCGTGCGCAGGGCGATGGGGTGCAACGCCGACCTGTCCGATCTTCGCTTCGGCCTGTTGGCCCTGGGGGACCGGTCCTACGACCGGTTTTGCGGCTTCGGTCACGCCGTGGACGGGTGGCTGCGGCGATCGGGCGCCGAGCCCCTGTTCGATCCGGTCGAGGTGGACGATGGCGACGCCGGCGCCATCCGCCACTGGCAGCACCAGCTGAACCAGATCGCGGGCGTCGCGTCCGCGCCGGACTGGACGCCGCCGGCCTACGAGCCGTGGCGGCTGGCGTCGCGAACCTTGGTCAATCCGGGTTCGCCAGGCGCTGAGGCCTATCACCTGGCGTTCGAGCCGGCGGGGCCCGCGCCCGATTGGTCGGCCGGCGACATAGCCGAGATCGGGGTCCCGGCTCGCGACGGCCAGCCCGCGCCCGGCGCGCGCGAATACTCCATCGCCTCCCTGCCGGAGGATGGACGGCTGGAGTTGCTGATCCGGCTGATGCGCCGCCCCGACGGCCAGCTCGGCTTGGCGTCGGGGTGGCTGACCCAGACCCTGGCCCTGGGCGACGAGGTCGGGATGCGGGTGCGGGTCAACCGGGGCTTCCACGGCCCCTCGGCCGAGACGCCCCTGATTCTGATCGGCAACGGCACCGGGATCGCGGGCTTGCGCGCACACCTGAAGGCGCGCGCCTCGGCCGGCGCCGGGGCCTGGCTGCTGTTCGGGGAACGGACGCGCGCGCACGACGCCTTCTTCGACGCCGAGCTTCAGGCCTGGCTCGCCTCGGGCGTGCTGACCCGGCTGGATCGAGCCTTTTCGCGGGACGCCGGCGGCGGCCGTTACGTGCAGGACCTGATCTCATCCGCCGCCGCCGACGTCCGCGCCTGGGTCGATCGTGGGGCCGCCGTCTATGTCTGCGGCAGCCTGGAGGGTATGTCGCAGGGGGTGATTCGGCGTTGCAGCAGGCGCTGGGCGAGGCGCGTCTGCTGGAGCTGCTGGAAACCGGACGTTACCGCCGCGACGTCTATTAGGGTTTTCCACCCCGCCGACACCCTGTCATCAAGGGCGAAGGACGCTGGGAGGTCTGATCATGTTCATGCTCGCCGCCGCCTTGGCTATGGCGTCTCCGGACCCTGCGCCCCCGGCCATGATCTGGTCTGGGCCGACGAGTTCGATCGCGACGGCGCGCCCGATGCGTCGAAGTGGACCTATGACACGCACGCCAATCGCGGCGGCTGGTACAACAACGAGGCCCAGTACTATTCCGCCGATCGCCTGGAGAACGCGCGGGTCGAGGACGGCGTGCTGGTCATCGAGGCGCGGCGCGAGCGCATGGAGCCGACGCCCGCCGACTGGGGCGGACAGGACTACACCTCGGCGCGGCTGATCTCGACGGCGGGCTGGCGGGGCGGCTTCGTGGAAACCCGCGCCAAGCTGCCGTGCGGACGTGGAAGCTGGCCCGCCATCTGGATGTTGCCCCAGTCGCCCTCGGGCTGGCCCATCGGCGGCGAGATCGACATCATGGAGCACGTCGGCCACCGGCCGGGCGTCGTTCACGCCTCGATCCATACGCAAGCCTACAACCACGTGCGCGGCACCCAGAGCACGGCGACCACCCAGGTCGCGGACGCCTGCGACGCCTTTCATCTCTATCAGGTGCGCTGGACGGCGGACGAGATCGTCTTCCTGATCGACGACGCGCCGATCCACCGCTTCGCCAACGACGGGCGCGGCGATCCGGAAACCTGGCCGTTCGACAAGCCCTTCCACCTGATCCTGAACATCGCCGTCGGCGGCGACTGGGGCGGCGAGGAGGGGGTGGACGACGCCGCCTTCCCGCAGCGGATGGAGGTCGACTACGTCCGCGTCTATCGACCGGCCGACTGATCCAGCCGGTTCAGCAGGTCGCGCGCGAAGTCCGACAGGGTGTCGTCGCGGGCCCCCATGACCACGATCCGGTCGCCGGGGCGGACCATGCTCATGATCCGGTCGCCGCAGGCCGCGCGGTCCGCCAGGGCCTCGGCGTTGCGTCCGGCGGCGCGCACGCCCGAGGCGATATCCTCTGATCCCACGCTGCGATCGGTGGTGCCGCCGTAATAGACGGGCTCGGGCATCACAAGCACGTCGTCGGGCCGCAGCAGGCCGGCGAACCCCTGGATGAACTCTTCCCTCATCAGCTTCAGCGGGCCGAACCCGTGCGGCTGGAACAGGATCAGCAACCGGCCATCGAAGGCGTGCAGCGTCTTCAGCGTGGCGGCGATCTTGTCGGGGTTGTGGGCGAAGTCGTCGATGACGGTGACGTCGCCGGCCGTCCCGACCACCTCCATCCGCCTTCGGATGCCGGCGAAGGTCTCCAGCGCGCGCACGGCCTCGGCCACCGGGACGCCCAGCGCCTGGACCGCGCCGATGGCCGCCAGGGCGTTGGCGACGTTGTGGGCGCCCGGCGCGTTCAGCACGACGTCGAACTCGGTCCAGCCCGCGATCAGTCGGAACTTCATGCCCGCCGGCAGCGGCTCCAGGTCGTGGGCGGACAGGTCGGCCGCCTCTTCGCCCAGGCCGAAGGTGATCGCCTTGCCGGGCGCCAGCGTCTGGGCCAGGGCGGCGGTTTCGGGGTTGTCCAGGTTCAGAACGGCCGTGCGGGCCCGGCCGACGAAGCCGCCGAACAGGTCGCGCAGCTCCTCCATCGACTTGTGGTCCAGCGAGATGTTGGACACCACCGCCACCGTCGGATCGTAGCGGGCGATGGAGCCGTCGGATTCGTCCACCTCGGCCACGAACAGCGCCGGGTCGCCGACCAGGGCGCTGGCGAACGGATGGTCCGCGTCGGCGAAGTTCTTCATCACCGCCCCGTTCATCACGGTCGGCGCCCGACCGGTCTGGTGCAGGATCCAGGCGATCATGCCGGTGATCGTGGACTTGCCGCTGGTGCCCGCCACGCCGACCGAGGTCTCGGCGGCGTTGAACAGTTCGCTTAGCAGCTGGGGGCGGGTCTTGATCGCCGCGCCGACGCGACGGGCTGCGCCGATGTCGGGCACCGTGTCCTCGACCGCTCCGGTGGCCACCACGATCTGGTCGGGCCGCGTCACCCCGGACCCGTCCTGGGGGTGCAGGGTCACGCCGTGCGCGCGCAGCCAGTCGAACTTCTCGGGCGTCCGGCCCTGGTCCAGGGCGCGATCCGAGCCCTCGATCCGTCCGCCGCGCGCCTGGACGATCAGGGCCAGGGGCAGCATCCCCGATCCGCCGATGCCGCAGAAGAAGTAGGAGGCGTCTTGATTCATGGAGGCGAAACCGGGAGGACTGGACCGCGCCTGACTAGCACGGGCGATGCCCGGGGCCAGACGGAACTTGTCATGAAGATCGGCGTCGTCGTCGCCAGTTCGCGCTTTTCCAAGGATCGGGCCAAGGCCGTCGACGCCTGGATGGCCGCCCACTTCCCCGATCGGTCGGTCTCGGTGGTGTTCCATCCGTCCTGCTTTCTGAAGCACGGCCACTTCGCCGGGGACGACGCGGCCCGGGCCGACGCCTTTGTGGACTTCGCCAACGATCCGCGCCTGGACGCCATCTGGTTCGGACGGGGCGGCTACGGCGCCTGCCGCATCGCCGAGGCGGTTCTGCCGCGCCTGACGGCGGTGGCGCGCAAGAAGAAATACATGGGTTATTCCGACGCCGGCAGCCTGTTGGCGATCCTGTACAAGGCCGGCTTTCCCCATCTGGCGCACGGGCCGATGGCGTCCGACGCCATCCGTCACGACGAGACGGCCTATCGCGCCCTCAACTGGTTCCTGCGGGACGATCCCGCCTCGCTGGAGCCGTCCCTGCTCAGCGACCCGCGCCCGGCGGTCGCCTTCAACCTGTCGATCATCGACCAGCTGGTCGGAACCGCGCTGGAGCCGGATCTGAGCGGCCACGTCCTGATGCTGGAGGAGGTGTCGGAGGCGCTCTATCGCGTCGACCGGATGATGTTCCACCTGACCGGTCAGGCCTCGATCCGACGGGTGGCGGGCATCCGTCTGGGGCGCGTCTCCGACGTGACCTTCAACGATCCCGATTTCGGCCAGACGCCCGAAAAGATCGTGCGCTTCTGGTGCGGTCGCGCGGGCATTCCCTATCTGGGCGCCGCCGACATCGGCCACGACGCGGCCAACAAGGTCGTGCCCTTCGGCCGCCGGTGAGCAGGCCTCTCGTTGCGGCGCGGCGCGGCGCGAAAGACACAGTCTCGCCCAATTCCTTGACGGGCCGGCGCATCCCCCTCGACAGCCGCCGCATCGCGACGTCAGATGCAGGTCCGCGAGGCGTTAGGACTTCGTTAGCCAAGGCGTTGGGGGACGCGGCGGCTACGCCTCCGCGATGCGGCGGTTCGTTCGGAGTCGGGGGATGACGGACGAACCGCCTGATCGCCTTCGCTTTCACTGATCCTGCGATGGGGCCGGCGTTCGCTCGCCGGCGGCCGCCACCGTGTCGCTGCTCGAGGATTCCGCGCGCGGCGGCAACAGGGGCGCGGCCCGGCCCTGCGCATCCATGACGGTGCGCCAGGCCTGCCCGGCCTGCATGGCCGCGCGGCCCGCCTGGAAGAGGCGATTCATGTTCTCGCGGCCGAAATCCAGGCTGTCCTCCTCGGTCTCGGGGCCGATCATGGCGACGTTCATGGTCATGCCGTTGACGCGGGCGAACTGCGCCGTATTGGCCAGGTCCGAGCGGGTGATCGCCTTCATCATGGTGTCGAAACTGCGCGCGGCGATCCGCGCCGGGCTGAGCGTCGCGACCTGAAACTTGGGCTCGGGCTTGCCGTTGACGAGCACCCAGATCCGCCCTTCGCCCCGCGCACCCAGATTGTCCGCCAGCAGCAGCGGTTCCGGCGCCACCAGGAAGTTGGCGACCGTGCCCCCGTCGACATGGATTTCGCTGACCTGCCGTCCGTCGTGATCATAGGTCAGCGGCACCGGCGGGAAGGCGCCGGGAATGCTGGCCGAGGCGATCAGCACGTTCACGAACAGCACCCTTGACGCGACATCGTCGCGGCTGGCCAGGGCGCCCATGTCCCACACGATCTGGGTCTGGGTGTCCAGGCTGGTCGTGGCGACATAGAGCCGGCGGCCCTTGGCGTGCTCCGCCGCGACGGCGCGCAACAGCGTCTCGTCGACATTGTCCAGCACCAGGTCGCGCAAGGGGGCCGGATCGAACACGCCCGGCAGGAACAGGGCCAGCAGCCCCCGCGACTTCAACAGACCGTCGGCATGGCCCCCGGTGTAGGCCTGGGTCAGGGCGGGGTCGAACGATCGTCCGGCGAAGACGAACGGCGCGATCAGGGCGCCGGTCGACACCCCCGTCACCACCTCGAAGGTCGGCGGATCCGGCCAGGCCGTCATCACTCCGGCGCCCCACGCTCCGTTGGCGCCGCCGCCGGACAGGGCCAGCAGGTCGAACCGACCGTCGGCCGGCGCCTGGGCGGCGCGCCGGGTGTCCGCCTCGACCGCGCCCGGGCCGTGTCGCTGGAGAAGTCGTAGCGATAAGGCGGGCTGGCGGCGGCCAGCTCGGCCTGGGTGAACCCCGGTCGCGGCAGCGTCTGGCAGGCGGCCGCCCCCAGGGCCGCGAGCATGAGGCAGGTCAGGGCGAAGCGGCGCGTTTCCATGCAAGACCTTTGGCCCGGCGCGGATCGCTCGACAAGTCCGCCCGCCGCTGGCGCGCGGCCCGGCCGGGGGCTAAGGATCGGCGGTGCGCTTCGACGAACGCTTCATCGACGAATTGAAGGCCCGCCTTCGCCCGTCCGACGTGATCGGGCGGACGGTGAAGCTCAAGCGCCAGGGGCGCGAGTTCGTCGGCCTGTCGCCCTTCACGAAGGAGAAGTCGCCCAGTTTTTTCGTCAATGACGACAAGGGCTTCTTCCACGACTTCAGCTCGGGCAAGCACGGCGACATCATCTCCTTCCTGCAGGAGACCGAGCGGCTGAGCTTCGTCGAGGCGGTGCAGCGCCTGGCCGGCGAGGCGGGGCTGCAGCTTCCGGCCGAGGATCCCCAGGCGGTCGAGCGCGAGCAGAAGCGCCAGGGCCTGTCGGACTGGATGGACCTGGCCCAGAAGTGGTTCGCCGCCAATCTGCGCCGCACGCCGGGCAAGGCGGCGCGCGAGTACCTGGACAGGCGCGGCCTGCCCGAGGACCAGTGGGAACGCTTCGGCCTGGGCTATGCGCCCAACGATCGCGAGGGGTTGAAGCAGGCGCTTATCCAGCGCGGGGCGCGCCCCGCCGATCTGGTCGAGGCCGGTCTGCTGATCGCGCCCGAGGGCGGCGGCCAGCCCTATGACCGGTTCCGCGACCGGCTGATGTTCCCGATCCTGGACGCGCGCGGGCGGATCGTCAGCTTCGGCGGCCGGGCGATGAATCCCGACGACCGGGCCAAATATCTGAACGGGCCGGAAAGCCCGCTGTTTCACAAGGGCGCGACCCTCTACGGCCTGCCCGAGGCGCGGCGCATCCTGGGCGCCGAGAGCCGCAGCGACCAGGCGATCATCGTGGTCGAGGGCTATATGGACGTCATCGCCTGCCAGCGGGCGGGCCTTCCCGCCGTCGCGCCGATGGGCACGGCCCTGACCGAAGAGCAGATGGAGCGGCTGTGGCGGGTCAGTCATGAACCCGTCCTGTGTTTCGACGGCGACGCGGCCGGCCTGCGCGCCGCCTATCGCGCCATCGAACGGTCGCTGCCGCTGTTGAAGGCCGGGCGGTCGTTCCGCTTCGCCCTGCTGAGCGGCGGACAGGATCCCGACGACATCCTGCGCGAAAAGGGCGCGCCGGCCCTGCGTCAGGCGTTGGGCGAGACCCACGCCTTTTCCGAGGTCCTGTTTCGTCGCGAGCAGGACGCCGAGCTTCTGGACACGCCCGAGCGCAAGGCCGGGTTCAAGGCGCGCCTGCGCCAGGCCGCCCAGGCGATCCAGGATCGCGACCTGGCCGAGCAGTATCGTCGCGACCTGTTCGATCGCTTCGACGCCCTGTTCCCGCGATCTCAACCTCGTGCGCCCTGGACGCCGGGGCAGGGGCGCGGCGGCCGGTTCGGTCCGCCGCCCAAGCAGGGCCAGACGGCCGAGGGCGCCCAGGCGATGCAGTCGCTGATCCGCGCCATCGAACCCGTGCCGGCGGCCCTCGCCCACGGGGCCATCGACGATCCCGAACGGATGGACGACCATCTGGAGGCGATCGCGGCCCACGGATTCGGCGACCGGGGCCTGGACGGGCTGGCGCAGGAGCTGGTCCGATTGCGTCTGTCGGGACAATCCCTTGACTCTGCGGCCATGCGTCGCCATCTGGCGCAATCGGGTCACGATGCCTTAGTGCGCGAGGTCGAGAAGGCGGCGGCGAAGTCCGGCGCGCCATTCCTGGCCGCAAATGCGCCCCTCGCCGAGGCAAGGGTCCGATGGTCGCAGGCGTTCGACGCTTCGACGCGCGTCGCCGCGTTGGAGGACGCCTTGGCCCAGGCGCGCGACGTGCCCGGGCAAGATGAGGCGTTCCGCCGGCTGAAGGCCGAGCGGGATGCGCTTCGCCGTGCGATCAAAGCCGGGACGATATGGGAAGACAACGCGGGCTCGTAACCTTACGGACCGCCGGGCATTGTATTTTCGTCGGGGGCCTGATCACCGCCTCGACCGGAGACAGACTGAATATGAGCGCACAGACCGAAACGCAGGAAGCCGAAGTCTCGACCGACGGGCCCCTGCTCGATCTGACGGACGCCGGCGTCAAGAAGTTCATCAAGCAGGCCAAGGCCCGCGGCTATGTGACGATGGAGGAGCTGAACAAGGTTCTGCCCTCGGAAGAAGTGACGCCCGACGCCATCGAGGACACGCTGGCGATGCTGTCCGAAATGGGCGTGAACGTGGTGGAGGCCGAGGAGGACGCGCAGGAGCAGCAGTCCACCGACGTCGCCGCCGCCGCCGGAACCGCCGTCGCCGAGACGCCCGCCAAGGCCGCCTATGATCGCACCGACGACCCGGTGCGGATGTATCTGCGCGAGATGGGCTCGGTCGAACTGCTGAGCCGCGAGGGCGAGATCGCCATCGCCAAGCGCATCGAAGCCGGTCGCGACGCCATGATCTCGGGTCTGTGCGAAAGCGCCCTGACGTTCGAGGCCATCATGGTCTGGCGCGACGAGCTCGAGAACAACCGCATCCTGCTGCGCGAGGTCATCGACCTGGACGCCACCTACGGCGTGCTGAACCCCTCGTCCCTGCCGGGCGCCGCCCAGCCCGAGGGCGAAGAGGAAGACGAGCCCGAGGAAAAATCGGCGGAAGACAAGCCGGAGTCGGACGACGAGGACGAGGACGACTTCGACGACGGCGGCGGCATGTCGATCTCGGCGCTGGAGGCGGAGCTGAGGGATGGGGTGATGGAGGTGCTGAACGCCATCGCCGCCGACTTCGGCGAGTTCCGCGGGCTGCAGGACAAGCTGGTGCAGGCGCGGCTGAAGGGCGAGACCCTGAGCGCCAAGGACCAGAAGACCTACGAGGCGCTGACGACGGCCATTTCCGACCGTCTGAAGACGATGAAGCTGAACAACAACCGCATCGAGGCGCTGGTCGAGCAGCTGTATGCGATCAACAAGCGGCTGATCGGCCTGGAAGGCCGGCTGCTGCGCCTGGCCGACAGCTACGGCATCTCGCGGCCCGAGTTCCTGAAGGCCTATTTCGGCGCCGAGCTGGACCCCAACTGGACCGAGAACGTCAAGGACATGGGCGTGCGCTGGACCAAGTTCAGCGAGAACGAGGCCAGCCAGATCGCGACCATTCGCACCGACGTCGCCGCCGTGGCGCTGGAAGCCGGCCTGCCGATCGACGACTATCGCCGCATCGTCCAGACGGTGCAGAAGGGCGAACGCGAGGCGCGCCAGGCCAAGAAGGAGATGGTCGAGGCCAACCTGCGCCTGGTGATCTCCATCGCCAAGAAATACACCAACCGCGGCCTGCAGTTCCTGGACCTGATCCAGGAGGGCAACATCGGCCTGATGAAGGCGGTCGACAAGTTCGAGTACCGCCGCGGCTACAAGTTCTCGACCTACGCCACTTGGTGGATCCGTCAGGCGATCACCCGCTCGATCGCCGACCAGGCGCGGACCATCCGCATTCCGGTGCACATGATCGAGACGATCAACAAGATCGTCCGCACCAGCCGCCAGATGCTGCACGAGATCGGCCGCGAGCCGACGCCGGAGGAACTGGCCGAAAAGCTGGCCATGCCGCTGGAGAAGGTGCGCAAGGTCCTGAAGATCGCCAAGGAGCCGATCAGCCTGGAAACCCCCATCGGGGACGAGGAGGATTCGCACCTGGGCGACTTCATCGAGGACAAGAACGCCGTCCTGCCGATCGACGCCGCCATCCAGTCCAACCTGCGCGAGACCACGACCCGCGTGCTGGCGTCGCTGACGCCGCGCGAGGAGCGGGTGCTGCGGATGCGCTTCGGCATCGGCATGAACACCGATCACACGCTGGAAGAGGTCGGCCAGCAGTTCAGCGTGACCCGCGAACGCATCCGCCAGATCGAGGCCAAGGCGCTGCGCAAGCTGAAGCACCCCAGCCGGAGCCGCAAGCTGCGGTCCTTCCTGGACAGCTGAGACAAGGCAGGGGCGGCTCCGACGGGGCCGCCCCTTCGCTTTCGGCATGAGAGAATTGGACGACGGCGCGGGCACCACTTGGACGACGCAACGACGCCTACGTCCGATTTCGACGACGCGGGCGGCTACGCCGTCGTCATGGAACACTATCGCCTGAAGAAATATCGGGGGCCGGAGGTCTGGGCGCGGGTGCGCGCGGCCTATGAGGGCGGGGAGAGCGGGCCGTCGATCGCGCGCCGGTTCGACGTCGGCCTGTCCAATCTGAGGAAGAAGGCGCGGCTGGAGGGCTGGACCCGAAAGGACATCGCGCAAAAGCTGGATGGCGAACTGGAGCCGGCGCGCGAGACGGCGCCGCCGCCGGTCCCGCAGGGGCCGCCGGTCGATCCGCAGACGGCCGTGGAAACGGCGATGCAGCGCGCCAGCAGCCTGTTGGCGCAAGGACGTGGCGCGGAGGCCCAGACGCTGATCCGCTCGGCCGAGGCCCTGGCCAAGCTGGCGGAGCGCGCCGGAGAGGCCGCCGCCGCCGCCGCGGACCAACCGTCGGAGGAAGAGGCGATCGCGCGATACATGGCCGAGCGCGACGCCGATATCATCGACCAGGCGACGAAGCTGGCCTGGGCGATGCTGATGGACCAGCCGATGGGCGAGGCGGCGCGGTACTCCGCCTTCATGTACCACTGGCGCGCACGGCACCTGGGGCCGGAGGCGACGGCCTGCTATTTCGCCCATGCGGTCGACGGCGGCTGGGCGCGGCGCTATTTCGACGGGGAGGGGCGGTTGCGGCCCCTGCCGGAGCCGATCACGCCCCTGGCGATGATGGTCGATCAGCATCTTCGCCTCAGCGCGGAGCGGGACCAGAATTCCGCGCAAAAGGATCCATACAGCATGGACCTGGACTATCCGGGCCCGATCCGTTTCGCGCCATCGTCGGACGAGCCCGGAATCGGTTAGGCTGGGGCCATGACCGAGCGCGCCTTCGCACCCCGCCCGCCCGCCTTTCGCCTGGCGCAGACCGCCCTGATCCTGGGGCTGGCGGCGGCGCTGACGATGGCGGGGTGCGTGCGGCGCCCGCCGGAGCCGCTGCGGCCCCCGGCCTATCCCTATTCGCAGACGCCCGCGCCGCTGGTGGGCGCGCTGATCGACCGGCCGATCGACGGGGGCACGCAAGGGGCGGTCAAGCGCGCGGGCGCGGACCTGGGCCAGTGCATGGCCCAGCTGACGGCGGCGCGGGTGCGCTTCAGCCCCGTGCCGGATCGCCAGAACACCGCCGCCTGCGGCCTGAGCCAGGGCGGCGTGCTGGGCGCCGACATGGGCACGGTGGCGCGCATGGCGCCCGGCGAGGTGGAGATGACCTGCCAGACGGCGCTGGCGCTGAGCGTCTGGCGGCGGCAGTCGCTGGAGCCGGCGGCGCGCGAGATCCTGGGCTCGGACGTGGTCCAGATCGACCACATGGGCGCCTACGCCTGCCGCAACGTGAATAACGGCGTGGGCTCGAACCGGATCAGCGCCCACGCCCAGGCGGCGGCCCTGGACTTCGCCGGTGTGCGCCTGCGCGACGGACGCCGGATCAGCGTGGCGCGCGACTGGAACGGCGACGGGGCCGAGGCGCGCTTCCTGCGCCGCATCCGCGACGACGCCTGCCGCGTGTTCGGCACGACGCTGAGCCCCGACTACAACGCCGTCCACCACGACCATCTGCACCTGGAAGCGACCGACACCCGCTTCTGCCGCTGAGGCCGGCGCGACATCGCGTCCTTCGCAAATGCGAGATGAGGGTTGAACCCGAGCGGTCGCTCGGCTTTCTAGTCTGTCGGGCGGGGGCGTTCATGACGAGGTCGCGCATGATTCCCCGCCGTCGCGCCGTGCTTCAGGGCCTTGCCGGCCTGGGCGCCGCCTTCGCCCTGCCGCCGGGCCTGGCCCTGGCCCAGGAGGGCGAGGCCTTCAGCTTCGAAACCGTGAAGGCCCTGGCCCGCGACCTGGCCGCGCGCCCTCATGCGCCCCGGCCCGAGGCGGCGGGCGACCTGGACGCCATCACCTATGACGAGGGGTTCCGCGTCGTCTTCGATCCCGAGCGGACGGTGACGATGGGCGCCGACCAAGGCGCCGACTGGGGCCTGCAATTCATGTCGCTGGGCGTGCTGGCGCGACGGGCGGTGGAGATCAATCTGGTCGAGGGCGGCCGCAGCCGTCGGCTGACCTATGATCCCGCCTATTTCATCGTGCCCGAGGACAGTCCGTTCAGGGCCCTGCCGGACGACGTCGGCTTCGCGGGCTTCCGGGCCGTGGCCGGGCCGGGCCGGGCCGAATGGCTGTCGTTCCTGGGCGCCTCCTACTTCCGCTCGCCGGGGCCGTTCGGGCAGTACGGCCTGTCGGGCGCGGGGCTGGCGCTGGACACCTACGCCGAGGGACCGGAGGAGTTTCCCGACTTCACCCGCTTCTGGCTGGGGCCGGACGCCAGCGGGCGGTTGGTGATCCACGCCCTGATGGAGGGGGCGGGCGTCGTCGGCGCCTACCGTTTCGTCAACGATCGGGCGGGGGACGGCCTGGTGCAGGAGGTCGAGGCCATGCTGGTCTTCCGGCGCGGCTACGCCCAGCCGGGGTTCGCGCCCCTGACGAGCATGTTCTGGTACGGCGAGAACACGTCGGGCCCGCGCGAGGACTGGCGGCCCGAGATCCACGACTCGGACGGGCTGGCGATCTGGACGGGGGCGGGGGAGCGCATCTGGCGGCCGCTGTCCAATCCGCCGCGGGTCGTCACCAGCGCCTTCGCCGACGAGAATCCGCGCGGCTTCGGCCTGATCCAGCGCGACCGGGACTACGACAGCTATCAGGACAGCCAGGCGTATTACGACCGGCGGCCCAGCCTGTGGGTCGAGCCGGTCGGCGGCTGGGGCCGGGGGAGCGTGCGGCTGGTCGAGGTTCCGACGCGTAGCGAGACGCTGGACAACATCGTGGCCTTCTGGACGCCCGCCGCGAGACCGGCGGCGGGCCAGACGCGCACCCTGCGCTATCGGTTGACGTGGGACGGGGATGCGCCGGGCCTGGAGACCCTGGCCCGGGTGACGGCGACGCGATCCGGCCGGGCGGGACGGCCCGGCGCCCCGCCTGGAGAGGGGCGGCGCATGGCGGTGGAGTTTCGCGGGGCCGACCTGGCGCGGCTGCGGCCCGAGGACGCGCGGGCGGCCGTGAGCGCGGTGCGCGGCGCCGTGTCCAACATCGAACTGGTCGCCGCCGATCCGACCGAGACCGGCTTTGAGCGCACCTGGCGCCTCATTTTCGACGTGGCGCCGTCATCGGATGAACCGGCGGACGTGAAAGCCTGGCTTCGAACGCGGAACGGGCGGCGTCTCACCGAGACGTGGACGGCTCAGATTTTCGCGGAACGCGCAACCTGAACGGTGTTCGGTCGTTCCGTGGGTCGAGCCTCCCCGCTCCACAGACAATCAGGATCGACCATGGCGTCCGTTTCGGCGGCGCTCCGGGAGGCGGACGTGTCCGCGCCGGACGCCCGCAACCCTCTTTCCGATCTGCCCGCGGCCGCGCCGCTGGCGATGCCGGTGCAGGCGCTGGACCAGCCGCCCGTGCGCGATTTCGGCCGGACGATGGGGCAGCCGTGGGCGCGGCGGGCGGCGCTGATCGCCTTCACCGTGCTGACGACCGTGCTGGCGGTGGTGGTGCTTCATGACGCCTTCAGCGCCGATTTCCTGACGGGCGCCGAGGTGGTGCATCTGGTGCTGTTCGCCAGCCTGTTCGCCTGGACCGCCTTCGCCTTCGCCTCGGTCTTCGCCGGATTCGCGGTCAGCCTGGCGCCGCGCCGGGACGAGGGGACGACCCAGCCGCTGACGGCGCGCACGGCGATCCTGGCCCCGGTCTATAACGAGGCGCCCGGCCCGGTCTTCGCGCGGCTGGAGGCGATGATGCGCGACGTCGAGGCCGAGGGCCTGGCCGACCGCTTCGACCTGTTCATCCTCAGCGACACGCGCGCGCCCATGATCGCCGTGGCCGAGCAGGCGGCGTTCCGCCGGCTGCGCGAGGCCCTGGGCGGCGGCGTGCGGGTCTTCTATCGCCGCCGCGCCGAGAACATCGACCGCAAGGCGGGCAATATCGCCGACTGGGTCCGGACCTGGGGCGGCGCCTATGAGCACATGGTGGTCCTGGACGCCGACAGCCTGATGACCGGCGCCGTGCTGGGCCGTCTGTCGGGCCTGATGCAGGCCGATCCGCGCGCGGGCCTGATCCAGACGGTCCCGGCCGTGATCGGGGCCAGCACCCTGTTCGCGCGGCTGGAGCAGTTCGCCAGCCGCCTGTACGGGCCGATGTTCGCGCGCGGCATGGCCTGGTGGTGCGGCACGGAAGGCAACTATTGGGGCCATAACGCCATCATCCGCGTCCGCGCCTTCGCCGAACGCGCCGGCCTGCCGCACCTGAAGGGGCGAAAGCCCTTTGGCGGCCATATCCTGAGCCACGACTTCGTCGAGGCCGCCCTGATGCGACGCGCGGGGTGGCGGGTGCGGCTGGAGCCGGACCTGGGCGGATCGTGGGAAGAGGGGCCGCCCAGCCTGATCGACCAGATCGTGCGGGACCGCCGCTGGTGCCAGGGCAATCTGCAGCACCTGGGCGTGGTGACGGCGCGCGGGTTGAACCCCGTCAGCCGGTTCCACTTGGTGCGGGGCTTCTCGACCTATCTGGCCGCGCCGATGTGGATCGCGCTGCTGGCGCTGAGCGTCGGGCTGATGGTGTTCCCGGACGAGCTGGCGGGCGCGCGGATCGGCGCGGGCTCGCCGTCGGCGGCCGGCGCCCTGCTGGGCGTCATGGCGGTGTCGGCGGCCTTCCTGATCCTGCCCAAGTTCATGGCCCTGGTCGCGGCGACGGCGCGCGGAGAGCTGGACCGGTTCGGCGGGGCGGACGCGGCGGTCAGGAACATCCTGATCGAGACGGCGCTGTCGACCCTGCTGGCGCCGGCGGCCCTGTTCGCCCAGACGCGGGCGGTCGTGTCGGTGCTCTCGGGCCGGGATTCGGGCTGGGCGCCGCAGCGGCGCGACCTGGACGGCCTGTCCTGGAGCGAGGCCTTCGCCGCCCACCGGGCCGAGTTCGCCTTCGGCCTGGGGCTGGCGGGGCTGTGCCTGGCGCTGAACCCGGCCGCCCTGCTGTGGGCCGCGCCGCCGGCCCTGGGGCTGGCGGGGGCCTTCTGGCTGTCGGCGGTGACGGCGCGGGCGGTCGGCGACGACCTTTTGGCCACGCCCGAGGTGCTGGCGCCCCATCCGGTGATCGTCCAGGCCCAGGCCCTGACCCAGGCGCTGGCCGAGCCGGCGGAGACCCGGACGCCGGCGCCGAGCCGCTTCCTGACGATTCCCCGACCGACGCCAGCCCTGGCGGTCGCCGCCGCTTGATGCGGATCAGGCTTCGAAAACCGTTTCGAAGCCGCCGTAGATCATGCGCTTGCCGTCGAAGGGCATGTCCAGCTCTTGGAAGCGCGGGTCGTCCATCATCTTCGCCTCGAAGGCGTCGGCCGTGGCCTTGTCCGGCCAGACGACCCAGGAGAAGACGACGGTCTCGCCCTCCTCGGCCTTCACCGCCATCCTGAAGTCGGTGAGCTTGCCGGCGGGCAGGTTGTCGCCCCAGGCCTCCACATGGGACAGGACGCCGTATTCCTTGAACAGGGGCGAGGCGGCCCTGGCGCTGGCGATGTAGCGTTCCCTGTCGCTGATCTTGACGGGGGTGACGAAGCCGCTGACGTAGGTCATGACGTTCTCCTTGGCTTGGGGGTCAAAGGTCGGCGACGGCGCGGTCCAGCGCCGCGATGTCGATCTTGCGCATGGTCATCATGGCCCGCATGGCGGCCTCGGCGCGCGCGCGGTTCGGGTCGGTGGTCAGGTCCATCAGCCGGCGCGGGGTGATCTGCCAGGACAGGCCCCAGCGGTCCTTCAGCCAGCCGCAGACGTTTTCCTGGCCGCCGTTCGCGGTCAAGGCGTCCCACAGCCGGTCGGTCTCGGCCTGATCCTCGGTCATGACCATGAAGGAGACGGCTTCGTCGAAGGTGAAGTTCGGCCCGCCGTTCAGGGCCATGTAGCGCCGGCCGGCCAGGGTGAACTGGACCGTCAGCACGCTGTCGGCGGGGCCGGAGGGCGTATCGACGGGCGAGCGGTTGACGGAATCGATGCGGCTGTCGGGCAGCAGGGAGACATAGAGGCGCGCTGCCTCCTCGCCATCGCCGTCGAACCAGAGACAGGGAACGATCTTGTCGGTCATGTCCCTGGCCTCAGGCCGGTTGGTGCTGGTCGGCGGCGAAGGCTTCCGGTCCGGCCGCGACGGCGGCGGCGTCCATCCACATGGTTTCCCAGATGTGGCCGTCCGGGTCGGCGTAGCTGCGCCCGTACATGAACCCATAGTCCTGAACAGCGTTCGGATCGGCCTGACCGCCCGCCTGCGCGGCCTTGCCGACGACCGCATCGACGGCCTCGCGGCTGTCCTCCGACAGGCACAACAGCACCTGGGCCGAGGCGTGGGCGTCCGGGATGGCGCGGTCGGTGAAGCCCTTCCACTTGTCGTGGGTCAGCAGCATCACGTGAATCACGTCCGACAACACCATGCAGGCGGCGGTGTCGTCGCTGAACTTGTCGTTCTTCGTCGCGCCCACGGCCTCGTAAAAGGCGATCGAACGGGCCAGGTCGGCGACGGGCAGGTTGATGAAGATCATCTTGGGCACGGCGTTTCTCCTCTCCTAAGGTTTGCGCACCGTGAGCGTGATGATTATGATAGTCAACCATGAAGTTAGAAAAAGTAACCGCAAAGCCTGGGCGGAAGTATCACGACGCCTGCGGGGCGGCGCACGGGCTGGACCTGATCGGGGAGCGCTGGGCCCTGTTGGTCATGCGCGAGCTGATGTTCGGGCCCCGGCGGTTCGGCGATCTGAAGAAGGACCTGTGCGGCCTGTCGGCCAACGTCCTGACCCAGCGGCTGGAAGGGCTGGAGTCCTCGGGCATCGTGCGTCGCCGCAAGCTGCCGCCGCCGGCCTCGGTCCAGGTCTATGAGCTGACGGACTGGGGGCGGGAGCTGAAGCCCATTTTCGCCCTGCTGGGCCGCTGGGCCGCGCGGTCGCCGATGCACGATCCCACCCTGCCGCTGAGCCCGGTGTCTGTGGTGATGTCGCTGGAGACCATGTTCGACGCGGCCAAGGCCGGCGACGCCCGGTTGGACGTGGGCCTGCGGTTCGGCGACGAGAGCTTTCGCCTTCGCATCGCCGACGGCGGCCTGAGCGCCGAGCGGGCGCAGGCCGACGGCGCAGAGGTGGTGTTCGACACCCAGCCGCCGGTTCTGGCCGGGGCCGTCTATGGCGGGGCGCCGCTGGCCGGGCTGGAGGCGGAGGGCGTGCTGAGGCTGGCCGGGGACCGGAACCTGGCCGAGCGGTTCACGACCTTCTTCGCCCTGCCGCCCAAGGCGTTCTGACGATCCATGTCCGAAAACCGCGAGACATCGTGGGGGCGCGGGCGCATCCTTCCGCCCATGAACTCTTCGCTGGATTTCGAGACCTGCTGGCGCGCCGTCGTGGCGCGCGACGCCCGCTTCGACGGGCGATTCTTCACCGGCGTGACGTCGACGGGAATCTATTGCCGGCCGGTGTGCCCGGCGCGCACGCCCCGGCGCGAGAACGTGACCTTCCACCCCAGCGCGGCGGCGGCCGAGGCCGGGGCTTTCGCGCCTGCCTGCGCTGCCGCCCGGAGACGGCGCCCGACTTCGCCGGATGGCGCGGCGTCGAAGCGCCGCGCGGCGGGGCCTGGCGGGGATCGTCCAACACCGTCAGCCGCGCCCTGGCCCTGATCGAGGGCGGGGCGCTGGACGGGGGCGACGTCGACGCCCTGGCCGCGCGGCTGGGGGTGGGAGAACGGCAGCTGCGCCGTCTGTTCCGCCAGCACCTGGGGGCCGCCCCCGTCAGCGTGGCCCAGACGCGGCGCGTGCTCCTGGCCAAGCAGCTGATCCACGAGACCGGCCTGTCGATGGCCGAGATCGCCTTGGCCTCGGGCTTCGGCAGCGTGCGGCGGTTCAACGAGACCTTCCAGGGCCTGTACGGACGCCCGCCGTCGGCGCTGCGGCGACGCCGCACGGGGGAGGCAGGGGGAACGATCCGGCTAGGCCTCAGCTACCGCGCCCCCTATGACTGGCCGGCCATGCTGGCGTCGCTGGCCGCCCGGTCGGCCATGCCCGAAACCGTGTCGGGCGACGCCTGGACCCGCATGCTGGCGCCGCAGGTCGATGGCGCGCGCGGCCGGATCTCGGTTCGGCCGGACGCCGGGGCGTCGGAGCGGCTGACCGCCGAGGTCGAGATCGACGCGCTTTGCGCCCTGCCGGGGGTCCTGGCGCGGACGCGGCGGGTGCTGGACCTGGCGGCGGACCCTGTCGCCATCGCCCGCGACCTGTCGACCGATCCGGTCCTGGCCGAGGCGGTGGCCGCCCATCCGGGACGCAGGCCGCCGGGCGAGTGGAGCGACGCGGGCGACGACCCGCCCAGCGACCGTCTGACGACCGACGACCCGATGCTGCGCGCGCGCGCGGAACGCTGGCGGCCCTGGCGGGCCTATGGCGCGCTGTACTGGACCCTGGCCAAGGAGACCCTGAATGCCCAGGCCGCATGACGCCCCCGAAACCTTGACCCTGACCCTGGACCGCGTCGCATCGCCCGTGGGCGAGGTGCTGGTCGTGACCGACGCCGACGGCGCCGTGCGCGCGCTGGACTTTCACGACTTCGAGGACCGGATGCGGCGGCTGCTGCGCCGCCATTACGGCGAGGTCGTCCTGACGCCGGGACGGGCGCCCGAGCCCGTGCGCGCGGCGGTGGCGGCCTATTTCGCCGGCGACCTGGCCGCCTTCGACGCGGTGGAGGTCAGGACCGGCGGCACCGATTTCCAACGCCGGGTGTGGGCGGCGCTGCGCGACATTCCGGCCGGCGAGACCCGCAGCTACGGCCAGCTGGCGGCCGCGATCGGCGCGCCCAAGGCGATGCGGGCCGTGGGCCTGGCCAACGGCGCCAATCCGGTCGGCGTCATCGTGCCCTGTCATCGGGTGATCGGGGCGAGCGGCACGCTGACCGGATACGCCGGCGGTCTGGAGCGCAAGCGGTGGCTGCTGGCGCACGAGGCGGCCGGCCGTCTCTAGAAACCATGACCGCGAAGGCGCATTTGAGGGGCATGAGGCTTCTCCCCGCCGCCCTGCGCTCCGCCCTGGTTCTGACCGTCCTGGCTCTGGCCGCGTGCGCCGCGCCGCATATCCAGCCGCCGCTGACGCCGTCCGCCGGATTCGCCGGGCCGTCGGTTCAGGATCGCGCCCTGGTTATGAGCGACGGCGCGCGCCTGCCGCTGATGCGCTGGACCCCGCGAGAGCGGCCCTGGGCGGTGATCGTGGCCCTGCACGGCATGAACGACCACGCCGCCTCTTTCCGGCTGGCCGGGCCGTGGTGGGCCGAGCAGGGGATCGAGACCTGGGCCTATGACCAGCGCGGGTTCGGCGCCGCCCCCGGCCGCGGCGAATGGGCCGGGCAGGCGCGGATGACCGACGACCTGCGCGAGGCCGTCGCCCTGGCCCGCGCGGCGCATCCCGACGCCCTGATCGCCGTGGTCGGAGAGAGCATGGGCGGATCGGTGGCGGCCGCCGCCTTCGGCTCGGATCGGCCGCCCGACGCGGACCGGGTGGTGCTGCTGGCGCCGGGCGTCTGGGGCTGGACCACGCAAGGCTGGCTGAACAGCGCCGCCCTGAACATCGCCGCGCGGATGGCCGGGTCCAAGGCCGTCGAGCCGCCCCGCTTCATCGCGGACCGCATCCAGGCCTCGTCCAATGTGCTGGAGCTCTACCGCAACGGGCGCGACCCCCAGAGCCTGCTCTCCACGCGGTTCGACACCATCTACGGCCTGGTCGACCTGATGGAGGCCTCGTCGCGGCGGATCGGCCTGATCCGCACGCCCGCCATCCTGATGTACGGCGCCCATGACGAGGTCGTGGAGAAGGGGCCGATGCGCCGGGCGCTGGAGCATATGCCCGCCGACGCGACCCTGCGGACCGCCTGGTATCCGAACGGGTGGCATCTGCTGAACCGGGACCTGGACGCCGAGGCGGTCTATCGCGACGTGGTCGGCTTCCTGCGCGATCCGGCGGGGCCGCTGCCGTCGGGCGCCGGGCCGGTTCTGCCGCATCTCGAAGCCCTGGCGAAACGCTGACGCGAAACGGTCATGCTTGCCCATTACAGGCGAGCGGCCTATCTGCCGGGCAACAAGAATATTACCCAGGGAGCGCCTATCATGGGCATGACGCTGTTCGATTCTCCGTCTTTCGCGAATCATGAGGGCGTGCACGCCTTTTTCGACGAGAAAACCGGTCTCAAGGCGATCGTCGCCGTTCACTCGACCGCGCGCGGTCCGGCCGTCGGCGGCACGCGGATGTGGAACTATGGCTCGGCGGCCGAGGCGCTGGAGGACGTGCTGCGCCTGTCCAGGGGCATGAGCTACAAGAACGCGATCGCCGACCTGGAGATGGGCGGCGGCAAGTCGGTCATCATCGGCGACAGCCGCACCCAGAAGACGCCTGAGCTGTTCCGCGCCTTCGGCCGCGCCGTCGATACGCTGGGCGGAATCTACTACGCCGCCGAGGACGTGGGCGTGTCGGTCGCCGACATCGCCGAGGCGCGCAAGGAGACGACGCGGGTTCTGGGCCTCAAGGACGGGCCGGAAGCGTCGGGCGACCCCAGCCCGGTGACGGCCGAGGGCGTCTATCGCTCGACCCTGGCGGTGGCGCGCCGGCTGTTCAGGCAGGACGACCTGACCGGCCTGACCATCGCCGTCCAGGGCGTCGGGCACGTCGGCGGATACCTGGCCGACAAGCTGGCGGCCGCCGGCGCCAAGCTGGTGATGACCGACGTCAACGCCGCCGTCCTGGCCGAGGTCGCCGCGCGCACGGGGGCCCAGATCGTGGCGCCGGACGCCATCTATGACGTCAAGGCGGACATCTATGCGCCGTGCGCCCTGGGGGCGACGCTGAACCCGCAGACGCTGGAGCGGATCAGCGCCCGGGCGGTGGTCGGCGCGGCCAACAACCAACTGGCGACGCCCGAGATCGGCCGCATCCTGTTCGAGCGCGGCGTGCTGTACGCGCCCGACTATGTCGTCAACGGCGGCGGCATCATCAATGTCGCGGCGGAGATGAACGCCCGCCAGACGCGCGGCGCCTTCGACCCGAACTGGGTGGAGATGAAGCTGGCGCGCCTGATCGAGACCTTCGAGGAAATCCTGGAGCGGTCCGCGGCCGAGACGCGCCCGACGCACGAGATCGCCGACGCCATCGCCGAGGCCCGCATCGCCGGCGCGCGCGAGGACCGCCGCAAGGCGGCCTGAGGCCGTGCGGCCGCGTTGAGGGACGGCGCGTAACCGTCTCTTAACGCGGCGTTTACCATCCGGGCGGCATTTTCTGCCTAGCGGGGTCGTCCGGGTCTTCCGCGAGTATGGGGCGGGGACGCGTGGGCGGTTTCACCGAGGCGTTGAAGAAGTTCGGGATCGGTCGCCTGGCGGCCATTCTCGGCGTCGCCGCGGGCGTGGCGGCGGTGCTGGTCGCCGTCATGCTGCGCATGGGCCAGGCGCCCGACGCCTTGCTCTACTCCAACCTGGACCTGCGCGAGGCCGGCGAGATCACCGCCGCCCTGGACCAGGCGGGCATTAAATATTCGTCCAAGGGCGACGGTTCGACCATCATGGTCAACCGCGACGAGGTCGGCACGGCGCGGATGATGCTGGCCGGCCAGGGGCTGGTGACCTCGGGCTCGGTCGGCTACGAGCTGTTCGACAACCAGTCGGTCCTGGGCCAGACCGAGTTCCAGCAGCAGCTGAACGAGCAGCGCGCCCTGCAGGGCGAACTGGCCCGCACCATCATGTCGATGCGCGGCATCACCGCCGCCCGCGTCCACATCACCATGCCGCGCCGCGAAATGTTCACCGCCGCCGCGGGCGAGCCGACGGCCGCCGTGCTGGTCGGCCTGGGCGGGCGCGACCTGACCGGCGACCAGGTCAACGCCATCCGCAACCTGGTCGCCTCGTCGGTGCCGAACCTGAAGCCCTACCGCGTCACGGTCGCCGACGAGAACAACCGCACCCTGGCCGCCGGCAACGACGGCGGCGAGTTCACCACCGCCTCGGCTCTGGAGGCCAAGAACGCCACCGAGGCGCAGCTGCAGGCGCGCATCAAGGACATCGTTGAGGGCGTGGTCGGCGTGGGCGCTGCGCGCGTTCAGGTCACCGCCGACATCGACCGCAGCCGCTCGACCACCCAGGAGCAGAAGTTCGACCCGGACGGCCAGGTGGTGCGCTCCACCTCCACCAACGGCTCCCAGTCGTCCGACACCACGGGCCAGCCGGACGGCGCGGTGACCGCGACGAACAACATCCCCGGCGGCGCGGCGCCGAACACCACGCCGCTCGGTTCGACCAGCGCCGAGAACACCGAGACCACCAACTACGAAATCTCCAACACCACCACGACCACCACGCGCGAGCCGGGCGAGGTGCGCAAGCTGGCGGTGGCGGTCGCGGTCGACGGCAAGCTGACCCCGGCCGCCGACGGCAAGGGCGAGCCGACCTATGCCCCGCGCACCGCCGAGGAGATCGCCCAGATCAAGGCCCTCGTCGCCGCCGCCGTCGGCATCGACGAGGCGCGCGGCGACAAGATCGAGGTGGTCAACGTTCGCTTCAACCGCGACGCCGGCCTGGCGGGCGACCTGGACGGCGCCGGCGGGATGCTGGACTTCTCCAAGAACGACATCATGCGCGGGATCGAACTGCTGGTGCTGCTGATCACCGGCGTGCTGCTGATCTTCTTCGTGCTGCGCCCGCTGCTGAAGACGGCGACCGGCGGGGCGGGCGTGCCGGCGCTGGCGGGGGCGGACGGCGTGCCGGTGACGCAGCTTCAGACGACCACGGTGATCGGCCCGGACGGCCAGCCCCAGCTGGTCCAGCTGCCGCCGCCCAGCGAGATGGAGCAGAAGATCGACATCGCCCGCATCGAGGGCCAGGTGAAGGCCTCTTCGGTCAAGAAGGTGGCGGACTTCGTCCAGAGCCACCCCGATGAGGCGGCCGGCATCCTGCGGACCTGGGTGGCGGAAGGCTGATGCCCAAGCTCGTCTCCAAGAAGGCCGCGATCGAGGACCCCAACAAGCTGACGGGGCCGGAGAAGGCCGCCGTCATCCTGCTGGCGCTGGGCGAGGAGCACACCGCCCTGTGGGAGCGGCTGGACGACGACGAGGTCAAGGAGATCTCGCAGGCCATGGCCACCCTGGGCAACGTCACCGCCGAGGCGGTCGAGGCCCTGATGATCGAGTTCGTCTCGGGCCTGTCGGGCTCGGGCTCGGTCATGGGCAGCTACGAACAGACCCAGAAGCTGCTCAGCGCCTTCCTGCCCAAGGACCGCGTCGACGGCCTGATGGAGGAAATCCGCGGTCCGGCCGGCCGGACCATGTGGGACAAGCTGGGCAATGTGAACGAGGCGGTCCTCGCCAACTATCTGAAGAACGAATATCCCCAGACGGTCGCCGTGATCCTGTCCAAGGTCCGGTCGGACCACGCCGCGCGGGTGCTGACCAGCCTGCCCGAGGATTTCGCCCTGGAATGCGTCCAGCGGATGCTGCGCATGGAGCCGGTGCAGCGCGAAATCCTGGACAAGATCGAACAGACGCTGCGCACCGAGTTCATGTCCAACCTGGCGCGCACCTCCAAGCGCGACAGCCACGAGATGATGGCCGACATCTTCAACGCCTTCGACCGCCAGACCGAGGCGCGGTTCATCGGCGCCCTGGAGGAACGCAACCGCGAATCGGCCGAGCGCATCCGCGCCCTGATGTTCGTGTTCGAGGACCTGTCCAAGCTGGATCCGGGCGGCGTCCAGACCCTGCTGCGGGCGGTGGAGAAGGATCAGTTGGGCCTGGCGCTGAAGGGCGCCTCGGAAGGGCTGCGCGAGATGTTCTTCTCCAACATGTCCGAA
Source organism: Brevundimonas albigilva (assembly GCF_023503965.1). GTDB lineage: Bacteria > Pseudomonadota > Alphaproteobacteria > Caulobacterales > Caulobacteraceae > Brevundimonas > Brevundimonas albigilva. The sequence goes on from NZ_CP097298.1 coordinate 2,628,779, forward strand.
CGCGCGTCGAAGATCATGCGCGAGGACATGGAATCCATGGGCCCGGTGCGGCTGAAGGACGTCGACGCCGCCCAGACGGCGATGGTCCAGGTGGCCAAGGACCTGGCGGCCAAGGGGGACATCATGCTGGCCGGCCAGGGCGCCGACGACGAGCTGATCTACTGACATGAACGCCAAGCCCTTCACCTTCGACACCGAGTTCGACGCCGACGGCGAGGTCGTGCGCCCGTCGCAATGGCGGCCCGTCAAGCGCAGCTTTCTGCCGGCCGAGGTGGACGCCCTGGTGGCCCAGGCGCGTCTGGAGGCGCGCGAACAGGCCCTGGCCGAGGTCGAACACGTCCGCGCCCTGGCGCTGAGCCAGATCGCCCAGGCCGCCGGCGCCGCGCTTTCCACCCTCAAGAGCGTGGCCCAGGCCCACCGCGAGCAGTCCGCCGATCTGGCGCTGCAGGCGGCGCGGGCCATCGCCGGCGCGGCCCTGGACCGTTTCCCGCAGGCCCCGCTGAAGGCCGCGCTGGAGCTGCTGGCCCAGGAGGTCGACGCCTCGCCCCGCCTGGTGGTGCGCGGCGCCGGGCTGGACGAGACGGCGCGCGCCATGATCGCCCAGGCCGCCGCCGATTCCGGCTTCACCGGCGCCGTCGCCTTTCGCGACGAAGCGGGGCTGGCCGCGGCCGCCTTCCAGCTGGAGTGGGCCGACGGCCGCGCCGACTACGATCCCGAAGAGGCCGCCCGGCGCGTGGGCGAGGCCCTTTCCGCCGCCCTGGCCGCCGAAGCCGGGCACGCCGAAAATCCCGTCCTGGACAGGAGTGACGTCTGATGGCTTCCGACGATCTGTCGCTTGAGGAATTCACCGATCCCGCCGCCCTGCCGGCGTTGGAGGATCATGGCGAAGAGCGCCGCCGACCTGGCCACCGTCTTCGACGTGCCGGTCAACATCTCGGCCGTGCTGGGCAAGTCGCACATGTCGGTGGCGCAGCTGCTGCAGTTGAACAAAGGCTCGGTGCTGGAGCTGGATCGCAAGGTCGGCGAGGCCATCGACATCTTCGTCAACAACCGCCTGGTGGCGCGCGGCGAGGTGGTGGTCGTCGACGACCGCCTGGGCGTGACCATGACGGAAATCATCAAGACCGAGGATGCGGGCGCCTGATCGGCGACCGCGCGAGAGATTAGAGGAGAAGAACGATGCGTCTTCTGGTGGTTGGCAGACTGAGCGGGCAACTGGCCTCGGCGGTGAAGATGGCGATGGCGCACGGCGCCAAGGTCAATCACGTCGAGCGATGCGACCAGGCGACCGACCTGTTGCGACGGGGGCAGGGCGCGGACCTGCTGATGGTCGACTACAAGCTGGACATCGCCAGCCTGATCGGAGCGAACGAGGCCGAGCGGATCAGCGTGCCGGTGGTGGCCTTCGGCATTGACGCGGACGCGCGCGAGGCGGCGGCGGCCATCAAGGCCGGGGCCAAGGAGTTCATCCCCCTGCCGCCCGAGGCCGACCTGATCGCCGCGGTGCTGTCGGCGGTGGCCGACGACGAGAAGCCGATGATCTCGGCCGACCCGTCGATGAAGCACGTCATCCAGCTGGCCGACCAGGTGGCGCGTTCGGAGGCCTCGATTCTGGTCACCGGCGAAAGCGGCGTCGGCAAGGAGGTGATGGCCCGTTACCTGCACGAGAATTCGCGCCGCAAGGACAAGCCCTTCATCAGCGTCAACTGCGCCGCCATTCCGGACAACCTGCTGGAATCGGAGCTGTTCGGCCACGAGAAGGGCGCCTTCACCGGCGCCGTGGCCCGCCGCATCGGCAAGTTCGAGGAGGCCGACGGCGGCACCCTGCTGCTGGACGAGATCAGCGAGATGGACGCCCGGCTGCAGGCCAAGCTGCTGCGCGCCATCCAGGAGCGGGTCATCGACCGGGTCGGCGGCACCAAGCCGGTCAAGGTCGACATCCGCATCATCGCGACCTCGAACCGCGACCTGGCGCGCGCCGTGTCGGAAGGGACCTTCCGCGAGGACCTGCTGTATCGCCTGAACGTCGTGAACCTGCGCCTGCCGTCCCTGCGCGAGCGGCCGGGCGACATCGCCGTGCTGGCCGATCACTTCGTCAAGAAATACGCCGCCGCCAACGGCGTGGCCGCCCGACCGCTGTCGCCCGCCGCCCGCCAGGCGGTCACCGCGCACCGCTGGCCCGGCAACGTCCGCGAGCTGGAGAACGCCATGCACCGCGCGGTGCTTCTGGCGACCGGCGCCGAGATCGACGTGGAGGCCATCCGCCTGCCCGACGGCCGTCCGCTGGCGCTGGACGCCGGTGCGCACGGCGGCTCCGTCGGCGTCGCCTCTCCGGCCCTGGACGCCGGCCCCGCCGCCCGCGCCGCCCAGGCCGCCGACGCCGTGACCCGCAGCTTCGTCGGACAGACGGTGGCGGCGATGGAGAAGACGCTGATCCTGGACACCCTGACCCACTGCCTGGGCAACCGCACCCATGCGGCCAACATCCTGGGCATCTCGATCCGCACGCTTCGCAACAAGCTGAACGAATACGCCGACGAGGGCGCCAGCATCCCCGCGCCGCAAAGCGGCGTCTCGGGCGGGACGCCCGGCGCCGGATACGCCGCCTGAGGATGGCGCGGACGCCGGACCGTCGAGGCCTGCTGGCCGGCGCGGGCGCGCTGGCGCTGGCCGGCTGCTATCGCCGCGAGACCCCCAGGCGGACGCGCAGCCGCTGGACCTGCATCTGTCGGACCTGGAAGGCCGTCATGGCGGGCGGCTGGGCGTGGCCGCGCTGGACGTCGCCTCGGGCCGCCAGGCCCTGTGGCGCGCCCAGGAGCGCTTTCCCTTCTGCTCGACCTTCAAGGCCTTCCTGGCGGCGGCGACCCTGCAGCGGGTCCAGCGCGGCGAGGAAGACCTGGAACGCCGCGTGCGCGTCACCCGGGCGGACATGATCCCCCATGCGCCGACCACGGGGCCGGCCGTCGGCCGCGACCTGAGCATCCGGCAGTTGATGCAGGCGGCGGTCGAACTGAGCGACAATCCCGCGGCGAACATCCTGATCCGGGAAATGGGCGGAATCGGCGTATGGCGTCAGTGGTGGCCGAGCTTCGGCGACACCACGACCCTGATCTCGCGACTGGAGCCCGAGCTGAACACCGCCCTCGCCGACGATCCGCGCGACACCTGCCTGCCGGCCCAGACCCTGGCCAACATTCGGCTGATGGCGTTCAGCGACCGGCTGAGCCCGGCGCACGACGCCCTGCTGCACGACTGGCTGGTCGCCTCGCCGACCGGGCCGAACCGGCTGAAGGCCGCCGCGCCCCAAGGCTGGACCGTGGCGCACAAGACCGGCACGGGCATGAACGGCACCGCCAACGACATCGGCATGATGACGCCGGTCAGCGCGCGCGCCCGTGCTGATGGCGGTCTATCTGACCGGCGCGACCCAGGCGACGGACGACCAGCGCGACGCGGTGATCGCCGACGCCGGACGCCGGGCGCTGGAGGTGCTGGGCCGTGGCTGACGTCCCGCTGATGAAGGACGGCATGGCGCGCCCCACGGGACGCGACGTGCTGGGCTGGCTGAACCGCGGCGAGGTGCTGATGGCGGTCGGCGTGATCGGCGTCATCATGCTGCTGATCCTGCCGGTCCCGAAGATGCTGCTGGACCTGCTGCTGGCGATCTCGCTGGTGTCCAGCGTGCTGATCCTGATGACGGCGGTGATGATGAAGCGCCCGCTGGACTTCGCCATCTTCCCGACCGTGCTGCTGGTCTCGACGCTGTTCCGGCTGGGGCTGAACCTGGCCTCGACGCGGCTGATCCTGACCCACGGGCAAGAGGGTCACGCGGCCGCCGGACAGGTCATCAACGCCTTCGGCCAGCTGATGATGGGCGGCAACTTCATCATCGGCGTGATCATCTTCGCCATCATCCTGGTGGTGAACTTCGTGGTCATCACCAAGGGGTCGACGCGGATCGCCGAGGTGTCGGCGCGCTTCACCCTGGATTCCATGCCGGGCAAGCAGATGGCCATCGACGCCGACCTGTCCTCGGGCCTGATCACCGAGGATCAGGCCAAGCTGCGCCGCAAGGAGCTGGAACAGGAATCGACCTTCTTCGGGGCCATGGACGGGCCTCGAAATTCGTGCGCGGCGACGCCGTGGCCGGCCTGATCATCACCTTCATCAACGCCATCGGCGGCATCCTGATCGGCACGCTGCAGCACGGCATGCCGGCGATGGACGCGGCCAACACCTATGTGCAGCTGACCATCGGCGACGGCCTGGTGACGCAGGTTCCGGCCATCATCATCTCGATCGCCGCGGGCTTCCTGGTGTCCAAGGCGGGCGTGGAAGGCACGGCGGACAAGGCCCTGGTGACGCAGCTGGCGACCAATCCGGTGTCGCTGGGCGTGGTGTCGGGCGCGGCGGGCCTGATCGGCCTGATCCCCGGAATGCCGCTGATCCCCTTCGCGGCCCTGGCCATCGGTTCGGGCTTCATGGCCTGGCGCTTGGGCCGCGAGCGTCTGAAGCCGCAGCCGACGGCCGAGGAGCTCGACGCCGCCAAGCCGCAGCCCGAGGTCGAGGAGCCCATCAGCAACATCCTGACCATCGACGAGGTCAAGATCGAGCTGGGCTACTCGCTGCTGGCCCTGATCAACGACCTGGAGGGGCGTCGCCTGACCGACCAGATCAAGGCGCTGCGTCGGTCGCTGGCGCAGGAATACGGCTTCGTCATGCCGCAGGTGCGCATCCTGGACAACATGCGGCTGCCGACCCAGGGTTACGCCATCCGCATCAAGGAGATGGACGCCGGGGCGGGGGAGGTGCGGCTGGGCCACCTGATGGCCATGGACCCGGCCGGGCGACAGGTCGAACTGCCCGGCGAGCACATGAAGGAGCCGGCCTTCGGCCTGCCGGCCACCTGGATCGAGGAGGGCCTGCGCGAGGAGGCGACCTTCCGCGGCTACACCATCGTCGATCCCGCCACGGTGCTGACCACCCACCTGACGGAGATCCTGAAGGAGAACATGGCCGAGCTGCTGTCCTACGGCGAGGTCCAGAAGCTGCTCAAGGAATTGGGCCCCGAGCAGCAGAAGCTGGTCGAGGAACTGATCCCGACGGTGGTGACGGTCACGACCCTGCAGCGGGTGCTGCAGTCGCTGCTGCGCGAGAAGGTGTCGATCCGCGACCTGCCGGCGATCCTGGAAGGGCTGGCGGAAGCGGCGCCGCACACCACCAGCGTGACCACCCTGGTGGAGCATGTGCGCGCCCGCCTGGCGCGGCAGCTGTGCTGGCAGCATCAGGGCGGAGACGGCGCCGTGCCGATCGTGACCCTGTCGCCGGAGTGGGAGAACGCCTTCGCCGAAAGCCTGGTGGGCGGGGGCGAGGACAAGCAGCTGGCCATGGCGCCCTCGCGGCTTCAGGACTTCATCCGCGCGGTGCGCGACACCTTCGAACGCATCGCCATGTCGGGCGAGAACGCGGTCCTTCTGACCGGCCCCCAGACCCGTCCCTACGTCCGGTCGATCATCGAGCGGTTCCGCGGCCAGACCGTGGTGATGAGCCAGAACGAAATCCATCCGAAGGCGCGGCTGCGCACCCTGGGGCAGGTCTGAGACGACAATCGCTTTGACGGGGCGTGCGGCCACGCTAAAGCTCCGTTCCCATGGACCTTTCTGTTCGTTCGACCTGGAGCCGCATCGGCGAGTTCCTGCGCACGCCGTCGCTGGCGCGATCCGTGATGGGGTTGCTGGCCGTCGCCTTCTCCCTGCTGCTGGCCGTCAACGTCGTCACCTTCGTCATGAGCCAGCGCACGGCCCAGACGAACGATCAGATCGAGACGGCCCAGGCCATGCGCCGCGACGCCCGCACCGTGCTGATCGCCACCCTTGACGCCGAGACCGCGCAGCGCGGCTTCCTGCTGACCGGACGAAGCGAGTTCCTGCAGCCCTATCGGCAGGCCCAGGAGGTTCTGGGTCCGGCCACGGCGCGGCTGCATCGGGCGGCGATGGACGACCCGTCCCTTTGGCCCTCTGTGCGTCGCATCGAGGAACTGGCCACCACCAAGCAGGCGGAACTCGCCTCGACGCTGCGAATGGCGCGCGAGGGGCGGATCGGGCCGGCCATCCAGGCCGTGCGTTCGGGGCAGGGCAAGGTGGTCATGGACGACCTGCGGGCCGCCGTCGCCGATTTCGACCAGCTCAAGTCCACCCGCATCGCCGCGCGCAGCGAATCGTCGGAGCGGCTGGCGCGGGCCACCGTGGCGGCCAATGTGACGGCGGCCCTGCTGGTGCTGGTGCTGGCCGGCCTGTCCGCCTGGCTGGTGCGGCGCTATGTGATCGAGATCCAGGGCGCGCGGGACCAGCTGAACCAGATGAACGCGGGGCTGGAGGCGACGGTCGAGGAACGCACCGGCGACCTGATCCGCGCCAACGAGGAAATCCAGCGCTTCGCCTATATCGTCAGCCACGACCTGCGCGCGCCGCTGGTCAACGTCATGGGCTACACCTCCGAGCTGGAGCAGGCGGGCAAGGTCATCGACAACGCCATCACCGAGGCCCAGAAGGTCCGCGAGGTCCAGCCCGACGTGGTCATGGCCGTGCGCGAGGACATGCCCGAGGCCATCGGCTTCATCCGCGCCTCGACCGAGAAGATGGACCGGCTGATCAACGCCATCCTCAAGCTGTCGCGCGAAGGGCGGCGTAACCTGTCGCCCGAGACGCTGGACATGACCGCCATGGCCCAGAACATCGCAGACAGCGTCCACCATCAGACCGACGCCTCGGGCGCCAGGATCGTGGTGGAAACGCTGCCCGTGCTGGAAAGCGACCGGCTGTCGATGGAGCAGATCTTCGGCAACCTGATCGACAACGCGGTCAAGTATCTGGATCACGACCGACCCGGAGAGATCGTCGTGTCCGGCCAGGAGGTCCCCGGCGGCTGGACCGTCTATCGGATCGCGGACAACGGGCGGGGCATCGCGCCGCGCGACCACGAACGCATCTTCGAGCTGTTCCGCCGATCGGGGCGCCAGGATCGGACGGGCGAGGGACTGGGCCTGGCCTTCGTGCGCAACAGCGTCCGTCGCCTGGGGGGAACCATCGATGTGGAGTCCGAGCTCGGCAAGGGCTCGACTTTCATCCTGAAATTCCCCAAACGACTGATCGTCTCGGAACCAGGAGCCGCGCTGTGACCCACCCCGTAAAAATCGTCATGGTCGAAGACGACCACGGTCACGCCAAGCTGATCGAGAAGAACATTCGCCGCGCGAACATCAATAACGAAATCAAGCATTTCGATGATGGCGGCTCGGCCCTGGACTATCTTTTCAGCGCCGAGGTGCTGGCCAACGGCCCGCTGCTGATCCTGCTGGACCTGAACCTGCCGGATATGTCGGGAACTGACATTCTGGAGAAGGTGAAATCCGACGACCGTCTGCGTCGCGCGCCGGTCGTGGTGCTGACGACCACGGACGACAAGGTCGAGATCCAACGCTGCTACGACCTGGGCTGCAACGTCTATATCACCAAGCCGGTGGACTATGAATCCTTCGCCGGCGCCATCCGCCAGCTGGGCCTGTTCCTGTCGGTCATGCAGGCTCCGGAGATCGAGTGAGCGAAATTCCGGGCACCATTCGCCTGCTTTACATCGACGATGATCGCGGCTTGTCGCGGCTGGTCGAGAAGGAGCTGGGGCGGCACGGCTACGCCGTCACCTGTGCGTCCGACGGCGACGCGGGACTGGAGCTGCTGCGGGCCGGCGCCTATGACGTCTGCGCGCTGGATCACTACATGCCTGCGCGCGACGGCCTGGACATCCTGCCGGACATCATGGCCCTGCCCGAGCCGCCGCCCGTCGTCTATGTGACGGGCGCGCAGGAGGGCCGCATCGCGGTCGCGGCTCTGCGCGCCGGCGCCGCCGACTATGTCATCAAGGACGTGTCGGAGGACTTCACCTCCCTGCTGCGCGCGGCGCTGGAGGACGCGCTGCTGCGCCGTCGCCTGCAACGCGAGAACGAGGCCGCGCAGGAGGAAATCCGCCTGGCCCGCGACCGGGCGGAGGCCATGCTGCGCGAGGTCAACCATCGGGTCGGCAACTCGCTTCAGCTGGTGTCCAGCTTCATGTCGCTGCAGATGCGGCATGTGTCGGACCAGGGGGCCAAGGACGCGCTGCGCGAGTCCCAGGCCCGGATCGAGGCCGTGGCCCACGTGCACCGTCGCCTCTACACCTCTGGCGACATGAGCCGGGTGGCGATGGACGAATATCTGACGGGGCTGGTGGACGAACTGTCCAAGTCGGTGGGGCCCGACGCCGGGTCGCCGCGCCTGGTCCTGGACGCCGAACCGATGAGCGTGACGACGGACCAGGCCGTGTCGCTGGGCGTGGTCGTGACCGAACTGGTCACCAATGCGGTCAAATACGCCTATGCGCCCGGACAGGGCGGCGAAATCCGCGTGCACCTGAAGTCCGACAGCGACGGCCGCGCCATACTGACGGTCGAGGACGACGGGCCCGGCCTTGGCGACGGCTCGCCCAAGGGCACCGGCCTGGGCGGCAAGATCATCTCCGCCATGGCGTCGGGCCTGCGCTCGGCGGTGGAGTTCGACCCGGGCCACAAGGGCGTGCGCGCGCGCCTGGTCTTCGACCTCTAGCCGCGTTGCGCGTTCTGTCCTGATCATGCTGCAATTCGGCCGTCCCGATCCCGTCCTGGACCACCGCCGGCGCCCCACGGCCTTCGGCCTGGTGCTGCGCGACGGGCTGTTGGCCTGCGTGAGGGTGGAGCGGGGCGCGCAGAGCTATTTCGACCTGCCGGGCGGCGCCCTGGACGGAGACGAGACCGAGGCCCAGGCCCTGGCGCGCGAGTTCGTCGAGGAGACCGGACTGACCGTGCGCCCCGGCGAGCGGATCGCCGAGGCGGGCCAGTATTTCGTCAAGACCACCGGCGAGGCGGTGAACAATGTCGGCGGCTACTGGACCGCCGACATCGTGTCGGAAGATCCCCAAGCCAAGCAGGAGGCGGATCACACCCTGACCTGGCTGGATCCGACGGTGGCCCTGTCGCGCCTGCGCCACGACGCCCACGCCTGGGCGGTGGCGGCCTGGATGCGCCACGTCAGCTGAGCCGTACGGAACTCCGCGCCCGGGTGATCCGTTCTTTCGGCGCCTCTCTGCGTCATCAGGACGCCGAACAGGACAGGAGAATTCTTATGCCCGATCAAGACCGTATCGAAGGCGCCGGCAAGAACATCGGCGGCAAGATCAAGGAAGCCGCCGGCAAGGTGACCGGCGACGAAAAGCTGAAGGCCGAGGGCCGCGCCGATCAGGTGGAAGGCAAGGTTCAGAACGCCGTCGGCGGCGTGAAGGACAGCCTGCGCGACAACCGCAACTGATCCTCGCGAAACGATTCGAACGCCGCCCGCCTTGTCGCGGGCGGCGTTTTTGCGTGCCTCAGTCCTCGCCGCCCCAAAGCCGCAGCTTCAGGCCCTTCGACTCCAGGCTGTTCGCCGGTCGGCACTCCGAGGTGAAGCCGCCGCGCTCGGGGCGGGGACGACAATCCATCTCCTGGGGCGCGGTGGAGGCGACCGCGTTCCGGCTCCGGTCGCCGCATTGCAGGGCGTAGTCCGAACCGCCGGCGGCGGCCTCGACCATCTGGCAATCGCCGGCCATGCCGCGCGGTCTCAGGGCGTCGGGCAGATCGTCGCCCAGAGCCGCGGCCAGGGCGCTTCTGACCTGGCTCTGGCAGACGTCCAGCGGGGTGTCGCCCCGCACCATCGGATTGCAGCGGGCGCGCTCATAGCCGAACGGATCGGTCAGCGCCCATTGCGGAACGGGCGCGCCCTCAGGCCGGGGCGCCGCGACCTCCGCAACCGCGGGCGCGGGAGCGTCCCACGCGATCTCGGGGACCGGCGCGGGGGACTGAAGCATCAGATGGGCGAGGGCGGTGAACAGCATCAGGGACCTCGGCGGCTGGAGCGGCGACCCTAACATGCCCTGTCGGCGCGTCACCCGTCTATCGCGTCACGGACCTAACGCGTCAGCGCCCGCATGGCGCGGTCCAGCCCGTCCAGCGTCAGGGGATACATCCGCTGGTCCATCACCTCGCGCAACAGGCCGACCGAGGCGGTGTAGTCCCAGTATCGCTCCTGGACCGGGTTGAGCCAGACGGACCGGTCCCATTGCTGGCGGGCCCGCTTCATCCAGACGGCGCCGGCCTCCTCGTTCCAGTGCTCCACCGAACCGCCCGGCATGGTGATTTCATAGGGGCTCATGGTCGCATCGCCGACGAAGATGGCCCGCCAGTCGCCGGGATATTTGTGAAGCAGGTCCCAGGTGGGGGTGCGCTCGGCGTGACGCCGGCGATTATCCTTCCAGACGCCTTCGTAGAGGCAGTTGTGGAAATAGAAGAACTCCAGGTTCTTGAACTCGGCGCGGGCGGCGGAAAACAACTCCTCGACGAGCTTGATATGACCGTCCATCGAGCCGCCGACGTCCAGGAACAGCAGGACCTTGATGGTGTTGCGCCGCTCGGGACGCATCCGCACGTCCAGCCAGCCCTGGCGGGCGGTGCCGTCGATCGTGCCGTCGATGTCCAGTTCTTCGGCCGCGCCCTCGCGCGCGAAGCGGCGCAGACGGCGCAGGGCGACCTTGATGTTGCGGGTGCCCAACTCGACCGTGTCGTCCAGGTTCCGGAACTCGCGCTTCTCCCAGACCTTGACGGCGCGCCCGTGCCGGCTGGGGCCGCCAATCCGCACGCCCTCGGGATTGTAGCCGCCGTGGCCGAAGGGGCTGGTCCCGCCCGTGCCGATCCATTTGTTTCCGCCTGAGTGCCGCTCCTTCTGCTCCTCCAGCCGCTGCTTCAGCATCTCCATCAGCGCGTCGAAGCCGCCCAGGGCCTCGATCTGGGCCTTCTCCTCGTCGGAGAGGTATTTCTCGTTCAGCAGCCGCAGCCAGTCCTCGGGGATGTCGGTGGTCAGGTCCTCGCCCGCGCCGACCGATTCCACGCCCTTGAACACCGCGCCGAACACCTGGTCGAAGCGGTCGTAGTGCTTTTCGTCCTTGACCAGGACGGCGCGCGACAGATGGTAGAAGGCCTCGACCCGACGGCCGGCCACGTCGCGATCCAGGGCCTCCATCAGATGGAGCCATTCCTTCATCGACACCGGAACCTTGGCGTCGCGCAGGGCGGTGAAAAAGGGCAGGAGCATCAGCGCTCGTCCAGGCTACGCAGGGCGGCGTCCAATTCCGGCAGGCTCTCGCTCGCGATCAGCCACAAGACGTCGGGCTTGAGCGTCTCATAGCCATGCGCCACGCGATTGCGCAGGCTGATGATGTCCGGCCACGGGATGGTCGGAAGCCGGTTCTTGACCTCGTCGCTGAGAAATCGGGCGCATTCGCCGATCCGCAACGATTCATGCAGACGGCGTCATAGACCAGCCCCTGCCGCAGAAACCCGTTTCGGCCGTCCAGCGCGACGTAGGTTCGCACACGGTCGGTGGCGTCCAGCATCTCGACAACCAGGTCAGCATCGGCCTCGTCAGACAAGAATCAGGTCTTTCTCGACCTTGGCCCTTACGTGGGGGCGCATGATTTCCCACGAGCAGAATTCCACTGGCTTCTCCAATCGTTCGGAGAGCAGGCGCTCGATCGTCAGGAATCGGATGCCCATTGGCCGGGATAGATCCACCAGGAGATCCACGTCGCTGTCCGGTCCCGCCTCGTCGCGGGCGTAGCTGCCGAACAGGCGCACGTTGACGATGCCCTGCTCTTCGAGCCAGGGCTTCAAGGCGCGCAGCTTTTCCAGAAGGTCGGCGCGGGTCATGGCGCCAATATAGGCTATCCGCGTCGCAAGATGAACTCGTCGTCCAGCCAGGCGCCGACCGGATACTGGTACTCGCCGACCTTCTGAAGCCGTGGGCGGCGTAGAGCTTCTGCGCCTTCAGATTGCCGCTCCAGACGCCGATCCACAGCGGCCCGGCGCCTTGGGCCTGCATCCAGTCCAGAGAGAGCGACAGCAGCCGCGTCCCCAGGCCCAGGCCCTGGGCGGCGCTGGCCACGTAAAGGCGGCGAAGCTCCATGTCGGCGGCGCCGGCGTCCGGGTGGGGCAGGGTGTTGGGACCCGCGTTGGCGAAGGCCAGCAGCGCGCCGTCCCGTTCCGCCACCCACCAGGCGGCGCCGGGTTCGGCCATCTTTCGCGTGATCGTCGCGGGGTCGAAGCTGGCGTCCAGGAAGGTCGCCAGGTCCCTGGCCGGATAGGGGATGGCGAAGCCGCGCACGAAGGTGTCGATGAAGGTCTGGCGGCCCAAGTCGGCCAGCGCCTGAGCGTCGTTCGGCAGGGCGGGGCGGATCACGGCGTCGGTCATGGTCGGCGGCTCTAGCGCGGTCCCGCGTCGGCGTCACCTCACGGACACGCACGGGCGAGGTTGTATCCGTGCGCGAGGGCGGTTACGACCTTGAGGGGCGCGCTTGCCGGCGATCGCCCGCCTGTAGCGCTTGGGGAGGACTGAGGACGCCAAAGCCTTGAAACCAAAGGCCCGTCCGTTCGCCATGTCATCGCCCGCCCTATCCCTCGATCGTCCGAAGACGCTGCGCCGGAGGCGGCCCCGAAGGCCGCCGGCCTGCCGATCGCGCTGCGTCCCGGCGGCATCGTGCTGATCCGTCACGGGGAGCCGGCGCTGTCGAGAAAATGCCTGATCACCGCGCGCCAGTACGGCGACTGGTGGGCGCAATACGAGGTCGGCGGCCTGCGCGCCGGCCAGACCCCGCCGGCCGCACTGGTGGCCGCCGCCGAAGGGGCGGGCGCCATCTATGTCTCCACCCGCCAGAGGGCGCAGGAAACCGCCGCCGCGGTCGCCGCGGGCCGCGAGACCATGACCGACGCCCTGTTCATCGAAGCGCCGCTGCCGCCGCCGCCGATCCCGGACTGGATCAGGCTGTCGCCCAAATGGTGGGGCGTGGTGTCGCGGTTCTGGTGGCACGCCTTCAATCATCATGGCGGGCAGGAGACGCGCCGACAGGCCGAGGCCCGCGCCGAACAGGCCGCCCAGGTCCTGATCGCCAGGGCGGCGGGCGGCAAGGACGTGCTGGTCTTCGCCCATGGCTACTTCAACCACATGGTCGGACGGCGGCTGAACGCCGACGGCTGGCGGCTGGTCCAAAACCAGGGCTTCAAATACTGGTCCCAGCGCCGATACGAGCGGCGCTGAACCTTCGTCGCTGTTGAAGCGGGACGCGCCCCCTCTAGGGTCCGCCCCCATGACCGACGTTGCCCCCCCGTCCGCCGATCTCAGCTTCGAAGAGGCGCTGCAGCGCCTGGAAACCATCGTGTCCCGGCTGGAATCCGGCCAGGCCCCGCTGGAGGAATCCATCGCGCTTTATGAAGAGGGCGCGCGGCTGAAAGCCCATTGCGAGGAGCGGTTGAAGGCGGCCCAGCTGCGCGTCGAAAAGATCGTCGTCGGCCCGGACGGCCAGGCCAGGGGCGTGGAGGCGGCGTCTTTCGAATGACCGGGCAAATCGCCTTCGACGACTTCCTGAAGGTCGACATCCGCATCGGCCAGGTGATCAAGGCCGAGCCGTTTCCCGAGGCGAGGAAGCCGGCCTTCAAGCTGCTGATCGACTTCGGCCCGGAGATCGGGGTGAAGAAGTCGTCGGCCCAGATCACCAAACACTACACCATCGACCAGCTGGAGGGCCGAAAGGTCGCCGCCGTGGTCAACTTCCCGCCGCGCCAGATCGGGCCGGTCATGTCCGAGGTGCTGACCCTGGGCTTTCCCGACGCGGACGGCGAGGTCGTCCTGGTCGGGGTGGACCGCGATCTTCCGCTGGGCGGGCGGCTGTTTTGACGCATCTGGTCGCCGCCAACTCGCCCGAGCAGGCCGTGATCGACCGGGTGGCCGAGGTCGCGGACCTGATGACGGTGGCGCTGGACGAACTGCTGCCGCGCGCGGACGGACCGGAATCGCGCCTGACCGAGGCGATGCGATATGCGGCCCTGGGGCCGGGCAAGCGGCTGCGGCCCTTCTTCGCCCTGGAGGCCGCGCGGCTGTTCGACATCGAGGAACGGCCCGTGCTGCGCGCCGCCTGCGCCCTGGAGTGCGTGCACGCCTACAGCCTGGTCCACGACGACCTGCCGTGCATGGACGACGACGACGTTCGCCGTGGCCGCCCCACCGTCCACCGCGCCTATGACGAGGCGACGGCCGTGCTGGCCGGCGACGCGCTACAGACGGCGGCCTTCGACATCCTGCTGCACGAGGACACCCACGACGATCCGGCGATCCGCTGCCTGCTGGCTGCGCGCCTGTCGGAGGCGTCGGGCGCGCGCGGCATGGCCGGGGGACAGATGATCGACCTGCTGGGCGTGCGCGACGACCTGGGCGGGGTGGCGCGGATGCAGCGGCTGAAGACCGGCGCCCTGTTCGCCTATGCTTTCGAGATCCCGCTCATCATCGCCGACGCCGAGCCGGCGCATCGCCTGGCCCTGATGAACTTCTCCAACGACATCGGCCTGGCCTATCAGATCGTCGACGACCTGCTGGACGCCGAGGGCTCGGCCGAAGAGATGGGCAAGGCGGCCGGCGGCAAGGACGCGGCCCTGGGCAAGACCAACTTCGTCACCCTGCTGGGCCTGGATGAGGCGCGACACAGGGTCACGCACCTGGCCGACCAGGCGCGCGGCCACCTGGACATGTTCGGCGACGACGCCGAAATCCTCAGAGCCAGCGTGGACTTTGTGCTAAAGCGCCGGTCCTGATAGGCAACGTCGCTCGACCTCACGGGTTGACCGATCAAGACTTCGCAAGGTTTCCGCGTCTGATGCCCGACACTCCGCTTCTCGACACCGTCAAGTTTCCCGCCGACATGCGGGGCTTCGGCGTGGCCCAGCTGCAGCAGCTGGCCGACGAGGTGCGCGCCGAGACCATCGACGCGGTGTCCGTCACGGGCGGGCACCTGGGCGCGGGCCTGGGCGTGGTCGAGCTGACGGTCGCGCTGCATCATGTGTTCGAGACGCCCAAGGACATCCTGATCTGGGACGTCGGGCACCAATGCTATCCGCACAAGATCCTGACCGGGCGGCGCGACCGCATCCGCACCCTGCGCCAGGGCGGGGGCCTGTCCGGTTTCACCAAGCGCAGCGAGAGCGAATACGACCCGTTCGGCGCCGCCCACGCCTCGACCTCGATCAGCGCCGCGCTGGGTTTCGCCGCCGCGCGCGACCAGAAGGGCGAGACGAACCGGGTGGTCGCGGTCATCGGCGACGGCTCCATGTCGGCGGGCATGGCCTATGAGGCGATGAACAACGCCGCCGAGGCGACCAGCGGCCAGCTGATGGTCATTCTGAACGACAACGACATGTCGATCGCCCCGCCGGTCGGCGGCATGAGCGCCTATCTGGCCAAGCAGGTCTCGGGCGGCGCCTATCGCAATATCCGCAAGGTCGGGAAGAAGTTCGTCGACCATATGCCGCGCCCCTTCCGCGACGCGGCGCGCAAGGCCGAGGAATATGCGCGCGGCATGATCGTGGGCGGCACCTTCTTCGAGGAACTGGGCTTCTATTACGTCGGGCCGGTCGACGGCCACGACATGGAGAACCTGGTCCCCATCCTGAAGAATGCGGCGGCCATCACCGACCGGCCGGTTCTGGTCCATGTCGTGACGCAGAAGGGCAAGGGCTATGCGCCGGCCGAGTCCAGCGCCGACAAGCTGCACGCCGTGGTGAAGTTCGACGTGGTGTCGGGCAAGCAGGCCAAGGCCATTTCGAACGCCCCCAGCTACACCAAGGTCTTCGGGACCGAACTGATCAAGCGGGCCGAGCGCGACCCGTCCATCGTGGCCATCACCGCCGCCATGCCGTCGGGCACGGGGCTGGACCTGTTCGGCCAGGCCTTCCCGGACCGGACCTATGACGTCGGCATCGCCGAGCAGCACGCCGTGACCTTCGCCGCCGGCCTGGCGGCGGACGGGATGAAGCCGGTCTGCGCCATCTATTCGACCTTCCTGCAGCGCGGCTACGACCAGGTGGTGCACGACGTGGCGATCCAGTCGCTGCCGGTTCGCTTCGCCATGGACCGGGCCGGCCTGGTCGGGGCGGACGGCGCGACCCACGCCGGTTCGTTCGACGTCGGCTTCATGGGGGCGCTGCCGGGCATGGTGCTGATGGCGGCGTCGGACGAGGCCGAACTGGCCGCCATGATCGCCACCAGCCTGGAGATCGACGACCGGCCCAGCGCCTTCCGCTATCCGCGCGGCGACGGCGTGGGCGTGGACATTCCGGACCTGGCCGCGCCGCTGGAGATCGGCCGCGGCCGCATCGTGCGCGAGGGAACCTCGGTCGCCATCCTGAGCCTGGGCACGCGATTGCAGGAATCGCTGAAGGCGGCGGACCTGCTGGCGGCCCGGGGCGTGTCGGCGACGGTGGCGGACGCGCGGTTCGCCAAGCCGCTGGACGCCGACCTGATCCTGCGCCTGGCGCGCGAGCACGAGGCCCTGATCACGGTCGAGGAGGGCGCCATGGGCGGCTTCGGCGCCTTCGTGCTGCAACTGCTGGCCGAAAAGGGTGCGCTGGACGGCGGGCTGAAGGTCCGCACCCTGCACCTGCCCGACATCTTCCAGGACCAGGACAAGCCCGAGGCCATGTATGCGGCCGCGGGCCTGAACGCCGACCAGATCGCCGCCGCCGCCTTCAGCGCCCTGGGCGTCGGCGCGACGCGCGCCGCGCGCGCCTGATCAGCCGTCGATCAGCGGACCCAGGCCCGTCGCCGTGCGGGCGACGCGGTAGCGCTTCACCGTCCGGGTTTCGTAGGGCTTGGCCATGATGGTCGAGACGGCGCGCAGGTCCGCCGTGGCCTGATCCCGGTCCAGCGTCAGCAGGATGAAGCCCTTGGACGACTGGTCGCAGAACTTCACCTCCTGCGGGTTGGCCGCCATCAGGGCCAGGCCCAGCGGCAACCCGCCGACGGCGTCGGCCGGCGAGGGGCTGGAGATGGACGAGGTGCCGAACTCGACCGCCGCGCGGCGGCCTGCGTCGTCGTGCAGCTCGTTGACCCAGAAGGCGTGGCTGTCGCCGGCCAGGACGATCGGCTCCACCCCGGCGGCCTGGAAGGCGGCGTACAGGCGTTCGCGCGCGGCGGGATAGCCGTCCCAGCTGTCCAGGTTGAAGGGCAGGCCCAGCTTGAACAGCTGGATCGAGGCCTCGACCTGGGGGCGGATGTCGGCGGGCAGGCCGGCCAGCAGGCCCGCGACCTGTTCGGGCGGCATCATCTCGTCGATCTGCGGGCCCTTGACGCGGGCGGTGACGACCTGGTTGCCCAGCACCTGCCAGGGACGGCCGGCGGCCCGCGAACGCGCCAGGGTGTCGGTCAGCCAGCGCCGCTGGTCGTCGCCCAGCAGGTCGCGCGAGGGATCCTGGCGACGGGCCTCGAAGGCGGCGACATCGGGCGTTCCCTCGGCCGTCATCGTCAGATCGGCGTAGGACAGCTGTTCGGCGCGGGCGGTCAGGCGCGTCTCGACCATCGCCAGGGTGGCCAGGTCGCCGAAGTCGAAGGCGCGGTTGATCGCCTGCTTCATCGCGCCGGCCTTGGGCTCGCGGATCGGCATCCATTCGTAATAGGCGCGAAGCGCGGCCGCCTTGCGCGCGGCGAAATCGCCCTCGGTCGCGGGTTGGTGGTTCTCGGCCCCCGCGCTCCATGTGTCGTTGGCCACCTCGTGATCGTCCCACACGCAGATGAAGGCGGCGCGGGCGTGGGCGGCCTGCAGGTCGGGGTCGGTCTTGTACTGGGCGTGGCGGGTCCGGTAGTCGGACAGGCTGACGATCTCGTGCGGGGGCTGGGGCGTGCGGCCCAACTGCTGGCCCGCGACCATCCCGTAGTCGTCGGCCTCGGCGCCGTATTCGTAGATGTAGTCGCCCAGATGCACGACGGCGTCCAGCCGCTCCAGCCCGGCGATGGCGTCATAGGCGTTGAACAGGCCGCCGGGATAGAGCTGGCACGACACCACCGCCATGACCACGTCGGGCGTCGCGCCCTCGGGCAGGGTGCGGACGCGGCCCACCGGCGAGATCGCCTCGCCGGCGACGAAGCGGTAGAAATACTCGCTTCCCGGCTCCAGCCCCTGGCCGTCCAGGTCGTGCTTGACGGTGAAGTCGCGTTCCGCGCGGGCGCGCAGGCCCGTGGAGCGGCGCACGATGTCGCCGAAGTCGGCGTCGCGCGCCACCTCCAGGGCGAGGACGACGTCGCCCGCCGCCGGATCGGCGGGGGTGACGCGCGTCCAGAAGATCGCCGAACGGGTGTCGGGATCGCCGCTGGCCACGCCGTGCAGGAAGGCGACCGGCCCGGCCTGGGTGGCGGCCGGCGTGGTGGCGCAGGCGGTGGTCGCGCCCGCGCCCAGCAGGCCCAGGAGACTGCGGCGATCCAGTTTCATCGGTCGTTCCTCAGAGCTTCAGCTTGAAGACGACGCCGTAGGCGGCGGGGCGGCCGGCGATGAAGGTCGGCATGCCCAGGGCGTCGCCGGTGTTGCCGGCGTCCTTGATGTATTCCTCGTCCAGGATGTTCTCGCCGAAGGCTTCGACGCCCCAGTTCCCCATCTCCGGGGCATAGCGGACACGCAGGTTCAGCAGGCCGTAGCTGTCCTGGAACTCGTCCTGGACCAGGTCGGCGACGAAGTTGCCGGTCTGGAGCTCGGGCCGGTCGTTGTCGTCGTCGAAGAACACCTTGGACTGCCAGGTGTAGGTCGGCTGGATTTCGATCGCGCCGCCGGCGACGGGCAGGCGCCATAGGGCGCCGATCGAGGCCATGTTGTCCGGCGACAGGCGGAAGCGGTTGCCGTCGCGCGCGCCGCTCTCGAAGCGCGAGTGGTTGTAGCCATAGGTGGCGAACAGGTCGAAGTCGGGCGTGACGCCAAAGAAGGCCTGGCCCTCGAAGCCGTAGGCCTTGGCCTCGCCGGCGTTGACGGTGATGAAGGCCGTGCCGACCTGCTCGGTGGTCTGGAAGTTCTCGTAGGCGTAGTGGAACACCGCGCCGTCCAGCCGCAGGCGGCCGTCCATCAGGGCGGTCTTGGCGCCGACCTCGTAGCTGTCGACGGTCTCGGCCTCGATGACGTTGAAGGTCGGCGCGCCCAGCGGGGCCGAGGGCGCGCTGACGCTGAGGATTTCGGGACGGCGGCCGCGGGCGTAGTTGGCGTAGAGGCTGGCGTCGTCCGACAGGGCGTAGCGGGCGGTGACGCGCCAGGTCAGGCCGTCGTCGTCGTGGTCCTGGTAGATGAAGTCGCCGTTGTTCGCGGTCGGCTGGGCGGTCAGGCCGAACAGGGGCAGGCCGCTGGCCAGGGGCAGGTTCGCCGCGCCGGGCGTGGCCAGGCCTTGCAGCAGTCGGCCGATCTGGGCCTGGAGGGCGGCGGCGCCGGCCAGGTCGCCGGCCTGGGCCAGGGCCGTCGCGCGCGCGGCCAGGGTCTGGACCGCGATCAGGCCGCCGGCGATCGACCGGCCGTTCTCGACGCGATTGGACAGGCCGGTGGTCTTCTCGTCCTGGGTCCAGCGCAGGCCCGCCGACATCTCGAACCGGTCGGTGAAGCGATAGGTCACGTCGCCGAACAGATCGTAGGAGGTCAGGTCGCTGCTGTTGGTCGAGACCTCGGTGTGGTTGGTCTTGAGGTTGTTCAGCAGGCCGGGGATGAGGGGGGCGGCCGAGCCGGGCAGCAGGCCCGTGAGCACGCCGCCCACCACCCTGGGCAGGGTGGCGACATACGGCAGCTTCAGCCGCTGGTCGCCCAGCGCCGTCGCCAGCTGGATCAGGGCGTACCGCTCGTCGAACTGGGTGGGGGCGCGCTGGTAGCCCTCTTCCTGGAACCAGCCGGCGCCGGCGAAGGCGCTGAGGCGGCCGCCGTTGTCGTAGTTCAGGCGGAACTCCTGGCTCCACTGCTCGCCGTGGGCGTCCTCGGCCGCCGTCAGGATCGGCAGCGACACGCCGTCGGCGTCGAAGGTCTCGTAGGAGTCGAACTGGCGATAGGCGGTGGTCGAGTTCAGGGTCAGGCTGGGCGACAGTTCGATGCGCGCCAGGCCCGTTACGCCCCAGACCTCGCGGTCCAGGCCCAGGCTCTTGCCGCCGTCGAAATCGGCGCCCGGCGTCAGGGCCGCGCCCTCCCAAGGAGCCGCATCGCCCAGCACCGCGCCGGTGGCGGGATCAAACGGGGCATAGGCGATGGACTTGAACGAGGTGCCCGAGGCCTCGTCGGTCTGATAGTTGGCGATCAGGTCGAAGCGCATGGCGTCCGACGGCGTCCAGGCGCCCGACAGGCGGAAGGCCTGGGTCTCGATCGAGTTATAGTCCTCGCCGCCCAGCAGGTTGTCGACATAGCCGTCGCGGGTCTTCATCCGCGTGGCCAGGCGCAGGCCGGCGTTGTCCCCGACCGGCAGGTTCAGCGCGCCCTCGACCATGCGATAGCCTTCGTCGCCGAACTCGGCCTGGGCGTAGGCTTCGGTCCGGCCGGGACGGGCGCGGTTCTGGACCAGGTTGACGGCCCCGATCAGGGCGCCCCGGCCGTAAAGGGTCGACTGCGGCCCCTTGGCGACCTCGATCCGCTCCATGTCGAACAGCTCGACGTAGGAGCCGCGCGACTTGGAGATGGAGACGCCGTCCTGAAACACCGAGACGCGCGGCTCGGCGGTGGCGGCGCCGGAATCGGAGGTGATGCCGCGCATCACGAAGCCCGGATTGTTGGGCGACTGGTTCTGAACCAGGAAGCCGGGCACGAAGGCCGACAGCTGGTCGAATTCCTGCACGCCCAGGTCTTCCAGGAACTGGCCGGAATAGGCGGTCAGGGCGAAGGGAACCTCGATCGGATCCTGCTCGCGCAGCTGGGCGGTGACGACGATCTCGCCCAGTTCGGCGGGCGTTCCGTTCCGGGTCTCGGCATCCTGGGCCAGGGCGGCGGGGGCCAGGCCCATCACGCCGGTCGCGGCCGCCGCGGCCAGCAGTCGAGTCTTCAATCGAATCGCCATGTCTCATCCCCAAGCTTGGCAAGAATGGCGACGACTAACCGCTGGTAATGTCGGGCCGGCGACGGCGCGGCTTCGGACCTGCGACGTTGCCGTGACGGATCGGAGGCGATTGCTCCGTGGGCGGGATTTGTGCGGACAGGGGCGCCGAACCGGGCGATCTCGCCGAGGTTTTTCCGCTACAGGTCGGGAAAACAACACAATCCGAGACGGAACGCGAATCGCGCCCTGCCGTTGTTCGCACATGCAACCGCCCGTTCACCCTGTCAGACCCGCCTCCCGCGCCGACGACTATCGCGTGCGGCCGACGGCCGAGCCGAAGTCGTGGGCGCCGCGCGTGGCCGAGGCGGACTGGACCTGGGATGCGCCGCGCCCGGAGACGCGCCCGGAGACGCGCAACGTCTTCACCCACAACGTCCAGCGTTACAGCCGGCCGGCCCCGTTGGAGACGCCCGAGACAGAGATCGACGCCGAGCCGCAACTGCCCCCGCCGCCGCGCTGGATGCTGGCCATCGCGGGGGCGGCCGTCGCCGCCCTGATGGGCGCGCTGCTGGGCGGCTTCATGCACGTCTGAGGCGTCAGGCCTCTTCCAGCAAGGCCTTGATCGGCGACCAGCCGCGCCGATGGGCGGGGCAGGGCCCCAGGACCTTCAACGCCGCCTGGTGGGCCGGAGCGTTGTAACCCTTGTGGCTGGCGAAGCCATATCCGGGATAGCGCCCGTCCAGCTCGATCATCAGACGGTCGCGCGCGGTCTTGGCCAGGATGGACGCCGCCGCGATCGACAGCGACAGGCCGTCGCCGCCCACCACCGTCTGGATCTCGCACGGCAGCTTGAACCGGTAGTTGCCGTCCACCAGGGCGGCGACCGGCCGGACCGCCAGTTGCTCGATCGCGCGGCACATGGCCAGGCCCGTGGCGTGCAGAATGTTCAACTCGTGGATTTCCTCGACCGAGGCGAAGCCGACGCCCCAGGCGACGGCGCGGGCCTTGATCTCGATCTCCAGGGCTTCGCGGCGGGCGGCGGTCAGGGCCTTGGAGTCGTCGATGCCCGCGGGCAGGTCGTCGGCGTTCAGGATGACGGCCGCCGCCGAGACCGGGCCCGCCCAGGGACCGCGGCCCGCCTCGTCCACGCCGCAGACCGGGCCGGCGACGCGCTGGATCAAGACGGTTTCGAGCGCCAGGGTCGGGAAGGCCCGGGATTTGGCGGGAGACTTAGCCATGCCCCGCCATCGCACGAAGCCGGCCGTGACGGAAGCAGCTGGTCTGGTGATCGTTGACCATGCCGACGGCCTGCATGAAGGCATAGACGATGACAGGGCCGCAGAAGTTGAAGCCGCGCGCCTTCAGGGCCTTGGCCATGGCGACGGATTCCGCTGTCTGGGTCGGCGCCTGGCGATAGTCGCTCCAGTCGTTCTGATCGGTTGGCCGCCGACGAAGGACCAGAGCCAGTCCGAGAAATCCTCGCCCTCGTCGCGCATCTTCAGCCACACGCGGGCGCCGTTGATCGCGGCCTGGATCTTGGCGCGCGAGCGGATGATGCGGGCGTCGCCAAGCAGCCGCTGGATGTCCGCCTCGTCGTAGCGGGCGACGATCTCGGGGTCGAAGCCGTCGAAGGCGTCGCGCATCCCCTCGCGTTTTCTCAGGATGGTGATCCAGGCCAGCCCCGCCTGGAAGCCGTCAAGCACCAGCTTTTCCCACAGGGCGCGGGCGTCGCGTTCGGGCACGCCCCATTCCCGGTCGTGATAGGCGACATAGAGCGGATCGGTCCCGCACCAGCCGCAGCGGCCTTGCGCGTGTGAGTCGGTCATGGCGCGATGTTGCCGATCTGTTCGCGGGAAGGGAAGCGCGCCTGCGTGCCTAAAGCGGCCGAAGATGGCCGGTCAGTCGCGGACCAGTCCGCCGTCGACGACGAGGTTCTGGCCGGTGACGGCGCGGCTCCAGGGGGAGGCGAAGAACAGGACCGCGTCGGCGAACTCCTCCGGCGTGGTGACGTGGCGCAGAGGGGTCATGCCGGCGATCAGATCGAAGACGGCGTCCGGGGTGGCCGCGCTGGCGTCGGTGGTCCGCAACAGGCCGCCCGACACCATGTTGACGGTGATCCCCGCCGGCCCCAAGTCGGCCGAGGCGGTGCGGGTTAGGCTGAGCAGGGCCGCCTTGGCGGCGGTGTAGTCGTGATAGGGCACGACCGGGTTCTGGAACAGGTTGGTGCCGATGTTCACCACCCGGCCGAAACCGACCGTCATCATGCCGGGCGCGGTCGCCTGGATGACGTTCAGGGCGCCCCGCACCACGGTCGAGAACTGGTTTTCCAGCTCGCGCCAGCCGATGTCGGCCAGCATCGAGCGGGCGTCACCGTTGAAGCTGTAGTCCAGGGCGTTGTTGACGACGGTGGTGACGGGCCCGCCGAAATGCGCCTGGGCCTTTTCGACCATCGCCTGGACGGCGGGGCGGTCGGCGACGTCGGCCTGAAGCGCGATCGCGCGCGCGCCGATCTCGGCGGCCAGGCCCTGGGCCGCCTCGCCGCTGTTGCGCCAGTTGACGACGACGCGGGCGCCTTCGCGGGCGAAGGCGCGGACGGCGGCCGCGCCGACGCCGCGCGCGCCGCCGGTGACGAGGACGATCTGGTCGGCGATGTTCATGGGCGAGGCTCTGTCTTCAGGATCGGTTTTCGGGCGGGGCGAAGGCCTCGGCGCTCATCCAGGCCGGGCGGCGCACGCGCACGGGTCGGCCGTCCACGGTCAGGTCGCCGTCCAGGCGGTCCAGGCGAAGCAGGGCCATGGCCGAGCCGTCGCGCCCGGACAGGACCTGGCCGGCGCGCAGATCGCCCTGCAGGACCTCGGCGCCGAAGAGCGGGGGCGGGCCGTCGAAGTCCAGCGGCGCCATGCGGCTCTTGATCGTTCCGCGCCGCTTCATGCGCGAGGTCGTCTCCTGGCCGACGAAACAGCCCTTGGCGAAGTCGACGCCGTTCAGCAGGTCGAAGTCCGCCTCGATCGGATAGGTCTTGTCGGCGGGGGCGTCGGTCGCCGGATCGGGGACGCCGACGGCCAGGCGATGGGCGTCGTAGTCCGCCTCGGTCGCGTCGGCCGTAGCCTCGCCATAGAAGCGCCCGCCCAGCAGCGGTGTGCGCGGGTCGGCCAGGAAACCGGCGGGCGTTTCGGGCCAGGCGGCGAAGACGGGCCGGTCGTCGGCGGCGATCTGAACCTTGGCGCGCAGCCGATACATCGACAGGCGCTGCAGCAGGGCGTCGCGCCGGTCGGCGGCGACGTCCAGCAGGACGCCGTCCTCCGTTCCGAGGATGAACAGGTCGAACAGCAGCCGGCCCGGCGGGGAGAGCAGGGCGCCGAACCGCAGTTCGCCGGGCGCCAGTCCCTCGACGTCCTGGGTCAGCAGATTGTGCAGGAACGGCCGCGCGTCGGCGCCGGTGACGGCGATCAGAGCGCGGCTGGACAGGCGGGCGACGGGCATGGGCGCTAGATAGGGCCGGGCGGCGAATGTCTCCAGACGGCGCCGCGTGCAAAAATCGGTGTGGAGGGTATGGCGGGGTCGGGTCAGAACATGGTGTTGGCGTGGGCGGCCTGTTCGGGCACGCGTTGCAGCACGTCCCAGTGTTCAACGATGCGGCCGTTCTGGAAGCGGAAGATGTCGATGCCGGCCCAGTCGCTGTCGCCCGGCCATTCCTGGCGGGTGTGCAGAACCACCAGATCGTCCTGGCCCAGGGCGCGGACGATGTGGACGCGCTTGCCGGGATAGTCGCGGGCCATCCGCTCGAAATAGGCGATGAAGCCGTCCTTCCCGTCCGGCACGACCGGATTGTGCTGGACGTAGCGGTCGCCGACATAGGCTTCGACCGCCTCGCGGGGGCGGCTCTGGTTGAACATCAGGTCGTAGAAGGCGCGCGCGGCGCGGATGTTGGGCCTCGACGGTCATGGGCGTTGCTCCGGCGCGGAACGTGGAAATGTCCGTGGATGTCACGGGGACGATCCTACCACGGCGCTGCGAAGTCCGTGTCCTCCGTCTCGCCGCCATACGTGCCCTGAATGGCGCCTCAGACCACGGCGTAGCGCGTCTCGAACCCGTCCGGCTGGAAGTCGTGTTCGCCCAGCCGGTCCAGGGCGCGCAGGGTCCGGGCCAGGAAGTCGGCCGGATCGGCGTCTTCGACCGCCGGGCGCAGCCAGCCGGTGACGACAGCGCGGGCCGGATAGGTTCCGACCGGGCCGGGGATGCTGAGCGCCACCTCGACGCCCTCGGCGATCCAGCCCGCGACGGTCGCGAAGAAGTCCATCGAGCCCAGGAAGTCGGACGGGCGCACGACATAGAGGGTGATGACCCCGTCCTCGACCCCGTCGGGGCGGACGATCACGCCGCTGCGGTCGGGGCGCCAGTCGTCCGACAATTCGACCGCGCGCCACAGAGAACCAGATGCGGCAGGTCTGGGGGCGCACCTCGTGCACCGAGCAGCCCGCGTCGTTGACGCAATAGGCGCACAGCTGGCCCGTGGGCTTGGCCAGTTCCGGCAGGTCCAGCGGGATGACGCGGCAGCACTCGACGCAGCCGCCGCAGGTCCGACCCGGCAGGAGCGGCAGGCTCAAGTCAGGCCCAGGTCGCGCTCGAGGGCGGCGATGCGGCGGTCCCTGTCGGCGACCATCTCTTCCAGACGCCGCTTTTCCGACGCCATGTCGACCGGCGTTCCGTCCTCGTAGCTGAGGGTCGCGCCCCTGGCGATCAGGTCCAACCGGTGGATGGCGGTGACGCGCTGGTCCCGATAGCGTTCCAGGGCGGCGGTCGCGGCGGTCGCGGCGGGATCGGGGACGGTCTTCATCGCGTCGCTGTATCGCATCTTCGAGACGGTGGAAAAACCCACGCGGGCGCTGAAATCGGTGCGGAATCCCTTTAGTCGTTCATCGGATGATCGGGCGCTTTCCCATCCTGTATATCGCCGAGGCGGACGCCGAGGACGCCGTGCTGTCGTCGGGCGTCCTGGCGCACCTGGTCGAAAGCCTGCCCCAGGCGCGGTTCACCGTGGTCGGGTCCGCCGCCTCGGCGCCGCTGTTCGCCGACACGCCGCGACTGGATCAACTGATGGTTCTGGAGCGCGAGGGCCATTTCGAATGGCTGGCGCTGTGGAACCAGGTGCGGGCGACGAAGTGGGGGCTGGTCGTGGACATGCGCGGTTCGGCCCTGTCGGGCAAGCTGCGGCGACAGAAGCGGGCCGTCCGGGGCGAGGACCCGCCGGGCCTGCACGCGGTCGAGGCGGCCGCGCGCGTGCTGAAGCTGGAGCCGGACGAGACGCCGGCGCCGCGGCTGTATGTCTCGGACGACACGACGGCGCAGGTCGAGACGATGATCCCGACGAGCGGCGGCGACGGGCCCATCCTGGCGGTCGGGCCGGGGGTCGAATGGATGGGCAGGCGCTGGCCGGCCGAACGCTACGCCAAGGTGGCGACCAAGCTGCTGGCCGACGACGGGCCGCTGGCGGGGGGACGGCTGATGATCGTGGGCGAGGAGATCGACCGCGAGGCGGCCCACACCATCCGCTACGCCGTGCCGCGCGCGCGGGTGATCGAGCTGCAGGGCAGGCTGACGCGGCTGCAGACGGTCGCGGCCCTGTCGAAGGCGCGGCTGTATGTCGGGGCGGATTCGATCTGGACCCAGCTGGCGGTGGCGGCGGGCGTGCCTGTCGTCGCCGCCTTCGGGCCGTCGGACGAGGCGACGCGCGGACCCTGGAAGGGCGTGGCGGTGCGCGGACCGCGCAGCTTCGAGGAGTTCCGAAGGCTGGACCCGAACCTGAACCAGGCGATCCAGCACATGATGGACCTGCCGTGGGAGCGGGTGCTGAAGGCGGCGCAGAAGGTGTTGCGGGAGGGGTGACCTTTCCTGCCGTCATCCTCGGGCTTGACCCGAGGATCGAGGGTTCCGCAAGCGCGGTGGAGTCCGGTAGAAAGCAGCCGCCGATGCATCGCCTGTCGCGATGCGGAGGGTCCGATCCTCGAGTCTCAGCCCGAGGATGACGGTGATGGATACGAGGATGGTGCGATGACCCAGACCTATGACCTGATCGTGCGCGGCGGCGAGGTGGCCAACCACGCCGGGCGCGGCATGGCCGACGTCGGCGTGATCGACGGCAAGATCGCCTTCATCGGCGACCTGAGCCAGGCCTCGGCCGGCGAGCCCTTCGACGCGACCGGCCTGACCGTCCTGCCCGGCGTGATCGACACCCAGGTCCATTTCCGCGAGCCGGGGCTGGAGTGGAAGGAGGACCTGGAGACCGGGTCGCGCGCGGCGGCCCTGGGCGGCGTCGTCGCCGTTTTCGAGATGCCGAACACCAATCCCAACACCACCGACCCGGACACAATGGCGGACAAGCTGGCGCGGGCGAAGGACCGGATGTGGACCGACCACGCCTTCTACATCGGCGGCACCCACGAGAACGCCGACTATCTGGGCGAACTGGAGCGGCTGCCCGGCTGCTGCGGGGTCAAGGTGTTCATGGGCGCCTCGACCGGCGACCTGCTGATCGCCGACGACGACGGGGTTCGCAAGGTGCTGAGCAATGTGCGCCGTCGGGCCACCTTCCACTCTGAGGACGAATACCGGCTGGTCGAGCGGCGCGGTCTGGCCCGCACCGGCGACTGGACCAGCCATCCCGAGGTGCGCGACGCCGAGAGCGCCATCCGTTCGACGCGGCGCCTTGTCGGCCTGGCCCGGGAAACGGGCGCGCGCATCCATGTGCTGCACGTCACGACCAAGGACGAGATGGAATATCTGCGCTTCCACAAGGATGTCGCGACCGTCGAGATCACGCCCCAGCACCTGACGCTGGTGGGGCCGGAAGCCTATGAGCGGCTGGGCAGCTACGCCCAGATGAACCCGCCGATCAGGTCGCAGGACCATGTGGACGCCCTGTGGCTGTGGGGCATGCAGCAGGGCGTGGCCGACGTGCTGGGGTCCGACCACGCGCCGCACACCAAGGAGGAGAAGGCCAAGCCCTATCCCGCGTCTCCGTCCGGGATGCCGGGGGTGCAGACGCTGGTGCCGCTGATGCTGACCCATGTCGCGAACGGCCGGCTGAGCCTGGAGCGGTTCATCGACCTGACCTCGGGCGGGGCGCAGCGGGTGTTCGGCACGGCGAACAAGGGCCGCATGGCCGTCAGTTATGACGCCGATCTGACCATCGTCGATCTGAAGGCCAAGCGGACCATCACGCACGACCAGCAGGCCACGCGCTGCGGCTGGACCCCGTTCGACGGTGTGGAGGCCACCGGCTGGCCGATGGCGACCCTCGTGCGCGGCCGGGTGGTGATGCAGGACGGCGAACTGATCGGATCGGCGCACGGCCGGCCGGTGCGGTTCCAGGAGACGCTGTGAATTCCATGTCGTTCACTGTCGTCATCCTCGGGCTTGATCCGAGGATCGGAAGGGCGACCGCCTCGCGCCTGGGGCGGGCGCACAGCCCGATCTGCGGCCGGTCATCGGGTCAAGCCCGAGGATGACGGGGATGGCGGGGGCGTCGAAACCTCGTCTCGGCCTGATCGGCTTCGGCGCCTTCGGGCGGCTGACGGCTCGATATCTGGCGGCGTCGTTCCAGGTGATCGCCCACGACCCGGCCGCGACGGACGGCGAGGGCGTCGCGACCCTGGCCGACCTGGGGGCGGCGGCCGCCTGTCCGGTCGTGATCCTGGCCGTGCCGGTCGGGGCGCTGGAGGAGACGCTCGCGGCGATCACGCCCCACCTGCAGCCCGACGCCCTGGTGATCGACGTCGGCTCTGTGAAGGTGAAGCCGGCGCGGGCGATGCAGGCCGCCTTGCCGCCTGGCGTGCGGATCGTGGGTACGCACCCATTGTTCGGGCCGCAGAGCGCGCGCGACGGGATCGCGGGGTTCAGGATCGCGGTGTGCGAGGTGCGGGGCGCCAAGGCCGCCCGCCGCGTGGCCGCCTTCTGCCGCCGGGCGCTGACGCTCAAGGTGTTTCAGGTCAGCCCTGAGGATCACGACCGCGAGGCCGCGACGGTGCAGGGGCTGACGCATCTGATCGCGCGGGTGCTGCTGAAGATGGAGCCCCTGCCGACGCGCATGACCACCGCCAGCTTCGAGCGGCTGATGCAGGCGGTGGACATGGTGCGCCACGACAGCCCGGCGGTGTTCCACGCCATCGAACGCGACAATCCCTACGCCGCCGGGGTTCGCGACCGCTTCTTCGCCCTGGCCGAGATGGCGCGGGGGGAGTTGGACGAGGGATAGGCTCAGACCGCCCGCGCGCCGGCCCGCAGCGACAGGCAGTATGCCAGCGTCACCGCCATGCCCGCGATCACCGCGCCGCAGCCGCCGATCAGGGCGACCGGGAAGGGGGCGAAGGCCCACAGGGCGGCGTAGGTCAGGCCGCTGATCGCCATCGACCAGCCGGCGACGCGGTTGACGCGGCGGGCGTGGGCGCTGGGGGCGAAGGTCTTGGGCAGGCGGTTGCCGTACCACGCGATCATCAGGCCGGTCGCGCCCAGGACGATGCGATTGACCGCGTCGCCGCCGAGATAGCCCATGTCGCGCGCCGTCGAGGCGGCCAGGGCCACGGCGATCAGGCCGCCGGCCCAGATCAGGCTGGGGATCAGGTCGTGTCTCATCGAGCGGTCTCCTCCGCGGGCCGGGGCGTTTCCGCGCCGGGTTCGAATGACTGGACGAAGCCCAGCAGCGCCTCTTCGAGCACCGACAGCTTCAGGTGATAGAGGACGGACTTCCCGGCCTTCTCCGCATGGACCAGGTCGGCCTCCTTCAGCACCGCAAAGTGCGCCGACATGGTCGGCTTGGAGACGTCGAACCGGTCGCTGATCTCGCCCGCGCTCATCGGCCCCTGGCGAAGGAGCTGAAGCACCCGGCGACGGGTAGGATCGGAAAGGGCCTTGAATACCGAACTCATGATGTGATGATTAGCTAATCGTCGAAATGAGTCAAGGCCGATGTGGACGTACGCCAGCGCCAGGGAGCATCAGGGGGCGGCGTTCGCCTTGATGAAGGCCGCCACATCCCGCGCCACGCCGGGGGCCAGCGGCAGGTCGGGATCGGCGTAGGTCGCCAGGTTGCCGGCGCGGTCGACGGGGGCGGTCTTGAGGACGTGGTTGACCCCGTCCCACAGTTTCAGGGTCGCGTCCGGATCGGCGGCGGCCAGGGTCTGGGCGTCGACGACGCCGACCTGGATGTCGGTGGTCCCCTGGCCGATGAAGACCGGCCCCTCGTAGGCGGCCAGCAGGGCGGCGGGATCCAGCGGCAGCCACGAGATCAGATAGGGCTGGACCGACGGGCGGAACAGGGCGGCCAGGGCGGCGGGCGGATCGGCGACCGTGCGGCCCGCCTCCAGCTGGGTCAGGGCGTCATAAGCCTGGGTCTTCAGCGGCTCGGGCACGGCGGTCAGCTGTTCGCGCAACACCACCCCCGCCGGGCGCCCGGCGCCCGACAGCAGGACCAGGCCGCAGATCCTGTCGTCGTCGGGGCTCGGGCCGTCCTGCACGGCCTGGAGAGCGACCAGGGCGCCCTCGCTGTGACCGATCAGCCAGGCGCA
This sequence comes from Brevundimonas albigilva, assembly GCF_023503965.1. Lineage (GTDB taxonomy): Bacteria > Pseudomonadota > Alphaproteobacteria > Caulobacterales > Caulobacteraceae > Brevundimonas > Brevundimonas albigilva. The sequence goes on from NZ_CP097298.1 coordinate 2,659,292, forward strand.
GGGCTGGTTCGTCAGACGCGCGGCCTGGGCGGCCCAGGCGCGGGCGTCGGCGGCGTAGTCCGAGAAGCGCAGCTTCGTCTCGTCGAAGCCGGCGGCGGCGCTGGCGCCGATCCCGCGCTTGTCGATGCGGACGGTGGCGATCCCTTCGGCGGCCAGTCCCTCGGCCAGCAGGCGATAGGTCGAGGCGCGGATGGCCGGCGCCTGGTTCCCGTCGCGGTCGGTGGGGCCGGAACCGGGCAGGATGACCACGACGGCCGAGGGCGCGCCGTCCGGGCTCAGCAGGGTTCCCGACAGCGGCGCGGGCTGGGCCGGCAGGGTCACGTCGGCGGCGGTCGGTCCGGCCAGCAGGGCGGCTGCGGCGAGCAGGGTCAGCATGATCGAATTCTCCGGCGGTCGAGGCTGGGGTGTCAGAAGGGCTGGCGGTCGGGATCGCTGCGCCAGACGCGCCAGCTTTCGACTATGGGCCAGATCGCCGCGACCAAAATCATCACGACCATGGCGATGGAGGCCGCCGGCTGGGGCGCGATCGGGGCGGCCACGATCAGGCCCAGGCCGATCCAGAAGAACAGCCGTCCGGCCAGGCGGTTGGACCGGTCCCAGGCGAGGCGGCTCTTGTAGCTCCAGGGCGTGCGGACGCCGACGATCGGATTGGGGCCGACACGGCCCAGGCCGCCGCCCACCACAGCCAGGATCAGACCGGTGACGGCCATGGCCCAGCCGATCGCGGGCGGCTGTCCGTTCGTCATGGCGCCGACGGTGAACCACAGGATCAGGCCCGTGACCCCGCCGATGCTGACCAGGGACACCATCTGGCCCATACGCAGGCTGCGCCGGCGGGCGGGGTCCTCCGCCTTCTCGGCGTACCAGCCCATCATGCCGGCGGTGATCGCGGTCATGGCGGCCATGAAGCCGAGCAGCACGGCCAGTTCCGTGCGGTCGCCCCAGCGGTCGGGTTCGCCCCGCGTGTTGAAATGCATCGGATAGGCGACGTCCGGCGCGCGTGTCGCGGCCCACAGCGCCATGGCCAGGATCACCACGGTCATGATCGCGGTGGCGATGTCCAGAAGCGTCAAGCGGCGGGTCGTCATTTGGGCGTCTCCTGCGGTTTGAGCGGGGCGGGGGCGTCGGCGCGGCTTCCAGCGCCGGCGATGTCCATCAGGAAGGCCATGGCCTCCTCGACGGCGGAGATTTCCAGGCGATAGCGGATGGTCTGGCCGTCGCGCTCGGGGCTGACCAGGCCGGCTTCCTTCAGGGCGTTGAGGTGGCCGGTTATGGTGGGCCAGCTCATGTCGAAGGCGGCGGCGATGTCGCCTGACGCCAGCGGGCCCGCGCGCAGCATGGCGATGATGCGACGGCGCACGGGATGCGACAGGGCCTTGAACAGAGTGTTCATAGCGACATCCCTAATTAGGAGAACTGCTAATTACAAGTGGCGGACTCGAACATTCCGGCCTTCCGCCATTGCAAAGCAGTCGCAACGGCGCGTAGAGAGCGCCGTCTCCTCCTCCTCCTGAGAATGCGTTGCAATTCATGGTTCGCTCCTCCCGCCGCCGTTTCGCCTGCGCCGCCAGCCTGCTGGCGCTGACCGTCGCCGCCCCCGCCCTGGCCCAGACCGGCGGTGCGGAGCCCGCCCAGCTGGACGAGATCGTGGTGACCGGATCGCAGGTGCGGCTGCCGGGCGCGGCGGCGGGCGGCCAGGTGGCCACGGGCGGCCGGGTCGGCCTGTTCGGCAATCTGGATGCGATGGACACGCCGTTCGCCTCGACCAGCTACACCGAGAAGCTGGTGCGCGATCAGCAATCGCGCAGCATCGGCGACGTGCTGCAGAACGATCCGGTCGTGCGGGTGTCCAAGGGCTTCGGCAACTTCCAGGAGCTGTACGTCATCCGCGGCTTCCCGGTCTATTCGGACGACATGACCTACAACGGCCTGTACGGCGTGCTGCCGCGCCAGTTCGTGGCCGCCGAACTGGTCGAACGGGTCGAGGTGTTTCATGGCGCCACCGCCTTTCTGAACGGCGCGGCGCCGGGCGGCAGCGGCGTGGGCGGGGCCTTCAACCTGGTGCCCAAGCGGGCGGGATCCCAGCCGCTGACCCGCCTGACCGCCGGCGTGTCGGGCCATGATGAAATCTACGCCGCCGCCGACCTGGCCCGCCGCTTCGGCCAGGACGACGAATGGGGCGCGCGCCTGAACCTGGTCAGCCGCGACGGCGAGGGTTCGGTCGAGGGCGAGGACGGCCAGCTGCGCGTCGTCGGTCTGGGCCTGGATCGCCGGGGCGATCGTGCGCGCTTCTCGGCTGACCTGGGCTGGCAGGACCACCGCATCGACGCCCCGCGTCCGACCGTGACGCCGGCGGGCGCCATCCGGCCCCGCCGTCGGCCGACGTCGACTTCGCCCAGCCCTGGACCTACACCGACGAGGAACAGCTGTTCGGCGCCGCGCGCGGCGAGTTCGACCTGACCGACGACGTCACCGTCTGGGCGGCCTTCGGCGGCCGGCAGGGCAAGGAGGACAACGTCCTGGCCAATCCGACGGCCCAGGCCGACGGGACCCTGAGCGCCTACCGTTTCGACAATGTGCGCGAGGACACGGTGTGGTCCGGCGACATCGGCGTCCGGGCCGATCTGACCACGGGGCCGGTGGGGCACCGGCTGGTCGCCTCGGCCTCGCAGGTGCAGTCCAAGTCCGAGAACGCCTACGCCTTCTCCGACTTCTCGGGCTTCCCCAGCGATCTGTATAATCCGGTGTTCACGCCCGCGCCCAACCCCGACTTCTTCGTCGGCGGCGACCTGGACGATCCGGGCGTGACCGAGCGGGTCAAGACCTCCTCCGTCGCCGTCGCCGATATGCTGAGCCTGTTCGACGGCCGCCTGCTGGCTACGATCGGCGCCCGCTACCAGGAGATCGAGACCAAGTCCTACGAGTATAATACGGGGGCCGGTCTCTCGTCCTATTCCAGCGATGCGATGACCCCGGCCTTCGCCCTGGTGTACAAGCCGTCCGACGCCATCTCGCTCTACGCCAACTACGCCGAGGCGCTGGTTCCGGGCACGACCGCGCCGGCGGTGGTCAACGGTGTGCGGGTCGTCAACGCCGGAGAGGTGCTCGAGCCCTATCGCGCAGAACAGATGGAAGTCGGCGCCAAGTACGACGCCGGTTCGTTCGGCGGCACGCTGAGCGTCTTCCGCACCACCTTGCCGTCCGCCTATTTCGACGCGGACACGGGCGTCTATAGCGACGGTGGCGAACAGGAAAATCAGGGCGTCGAGCTGACCGTGTTCGGCGAGCTGATCACGGGCCTGCGCCTGATCGGCGGCGCGACGTGGCTGGACACCGAGATCAACCAGGCGCTGAACCCGGCGCTGGAAGGGCAAGTCGGCCATCGGCGTGCCGGACTTCCAGATCAACGCCAACGTCGAATGGGACGTGCCGGGGCTGGACGGCCTGACGCTGGAGGGGCGGGCGATCCACACCGGCTCGCAGGCCGCGAGCGCCGACAACACGGTCGAACTGGACAGCTGGACCCGCTTCGACGCGGGCGTCCGCTACGCCTTCGAGGCGGGCGGCAAGCCGCTGACCGTGCGGGCACGGGTCGAGAACGTGGCGGACGAGGACCAATGGGTCGCCGTCGGCGGTTATCCGGGGTCGAACTATCTGACGCTGGGCGCGCCGCGGACCTATCGCCTGTCGGTCTCCGCGGAGTTCTGAGGCGGATGAAGACGCGGACGATCCGCGCCTGGTCCTGGGTTCACAAATGGTCGAGCCTGGTCTCGACCCTGTTCCTGCTGATGTTGTGCCTGACCGGCCTGCCGCTGGTCTTCACCCATGAGCTGGACGAACTGCTGCTGGGCGACCAGGCCGCGACGGGCGATCTGGCCGCGCCGCGGCTGAGCCTGGACCGGGTTCTGGAAATCGCCCTGGCGAAAAGGCCCGGAGAGGTCCCCGCCTTCATGAGCTTCGACGAGGATCGGCCGGTGGTGAACGTCACCAGCATCGATCCCGACGGGCCGGCCGGGCGGTATACGTTCCAGCCGATCGACCAGACCACGGGGGCGGCCGCGCCGCCGGTGGCCGGCCATCCGGTGATGGAGTTCCTGCTGCAGCTGCACACCGACATGTTCCTGGGCCTGCCGGGGATGCTGTTCCTGGGGGCGATGGGGCTGCTGCTGGTGGCGGCGGTGGTGTCGGGCGTGGTGCTCTACGCCCCCTTCATGAGGCGGCTGCCGTTCGGCACGGTGCGGGTGAAGAAGGCCGCGCGGACGCGCTGGCTGGACTATCACAACCTGCTGGGCGTGGTGACGGTCGGCTGGGTGCTGGTGGTGGGGGTGACCGGCGTGGTCAACACCCTGGCGACGCCGATCCTGGCCTATTGGAAGGACACGGCGCTGAAGGAACTGACCGCGGCCTATGATCGCCGGCGCCGACGGGCGAGCGCAGCTCGCTGGACGCGGCGGTGCAGCGGGCGCGGGCGGCCCTGCCGGGCATGCAGCTGCAGTTCGTGGCCTTTCCCGGCACGGCCTATTCGACCGACCACCACTATGCGGTCTTCTTCCACGGGGACACGCCGCTGACGACGCACATGACGACGCCGGCCCTGATCGACGCGCGGACGGGAGAGCTGGCGGCGGTGGCGCAGATGCCGTGGTATGTAAAGACGCTGTCGGTGTCGCAGCCGCTGCATTTCGGCGACTACGGCGGGATGGCGCTGAAGATCCTGTGGGCGCTGCTGGACCTGGCGACCATCGTCATCCTGGGCTCGGGCCTCTATCTGTGGCTGGTCAAGCGTCGGAGGCCGGCATGAGCCGTCCTCACCGCGCCAATCGAAAGGACCTGAGCCTGTGGGCGGTGTTCCGCGCGCCGATCGTGCTGTTCGTGCTGAGCCTGGCGGGCCTGGTCGGCGCCCTGCTGGAAGACGGCGCCTGGGACTGGATCGGCTCGGCGCTTCTGGCCTCGACCGTCGTGGCGACGGCCTGGGCCCTGGTCAGATCAAGAAGCTGAGCGCGCCTACTGTGTTTGGGCTACTCGGCGTGTCATCCGGTTGGCGATCTCTCGAACGTGGAGACCGGTGCTGGCGCTGTTCGCGCGCGCGGAATACAGGCTTTGCAGATAGGCCTTGTCCCATGATGACAGGCCTTCCGGCCGCGCGTCGGGGTCCGAAAGCAGGTTCAGAATGGTGTCCAGGTGCGCGGTCGATGTGTGGATGTCGATCCGCGCCAAGGAGATCATAGCCAGATAGTCGCCCAGTGCGTGCGGGTTGACTGGACCCAGACGGGATGTGTCGACGATGATCAAGGACCGGGTGATCACTGTTTCATGCGCGGCGCTCAGTCGCCCGCTGTTGGGGTAAAGTCCTATTGGAGCCCGGATTTCAAAAGTGCCTCGGGGACGGCCGATCCGGAACGCCTGCTCTATGCCCGTGGTCTCGCGGGCCATGTACCAGACACGCACTGTTTCCCCTGGCGCGCGAAACGCGGTCAGGGCGCTTTCGGCATTCTGATTGAGGCTGACGTAGAAGGAGAAGGCGGAAGGATGGGCGTCAGCCAGTTCGTTGGCCAGGCGGTCGGAATCGTCGGTGAAAATGACGAGGACGTTCGGAACGCAGCCGGGACCGCCGACGGCTCGTCCGGCGACGTGGGCGGCGGATGCAATCCGGTCGTTGAGCGTCTGGGCGATATCAGCGGGCAGGTTGACCACGCCGGGGCAGATGCGGGTGTCGAAGCGCGCAATCTGGCCTCCACGCTCGTGGACTTCGGACACGTCGGCTACGAAAGCCCGGACCACTTCATTAAGTCTTTGGGCGGTCACCTCCACCGGCGGTAGTTGGGTCGGCTCGGAGCCTTCTTGGGCCGTCGCCGGAGACGACAAGACGATGGCCAACGAAAGCACGCTGGCAACTAGACACCAACAACGGTCAAGTTTGCTCATTGCAATCTGTTCCCTTTGGGAAGATTGCAACTCATGCTAGATAAAATGTCAATCTACGCCCAGCATCGGGGCGGGCTGCCGCCTAGATCGAGAAGCTGACGCCGCAGCCGCAGCTGGAGGCGGCGTTGGGGTTCTTGACCACGAATTGGGCGCCGGCCAGTTCGTCGACATAGGCGATCTCGGAGCCCTTCAGGAAGGGGATGGAGACCGGGTCGACCAGGGCGGTCTGGCCGTCCGCCTCGATGCGCAGGTCGTCGTCCTCAGCCGTCTCGACCAGGTCGAACCGGTACTGGAATCCCGAGCAGCCGCCGCCGTCCACCGCCACGCGCAGCATCAGCGCCTTGCCCTCGGCCGCGCCCAGTCTGGCCAGGCGCTTGGCGGCGCTGGCGGCCAGGACGATGCCTTCCGGCGCGCGCGGCGCGACCGAGAAGGCGGGTGTGGACGGTTCTGTGGATTGGACGGTGCTCACGCCTGTCTATATGAGGCGGGCGCGGGCGTTCGCAAAGGGCCCGCCTTCAAAGTTGATGACGTGAGCCAGACGCCCAGAGCCGCCTACGCCGAGCTGCCCGAGCTGACGAAGGGCCGCCGCTTCTTCGAGCCGCCCAGCCGCACGCGCACCCCCTTCGCCCGCGACCGCGACCGCATCATCCACGCCACCGCCTTTCGCCGCCTGAAGGAGAAGACCCAGGTCTTCGTGGCGCACGAGGGCGACCACTATCGCACCCGCCTGACCCATTCCCTGGAGGTGGCGCAGATCGCGCGGTCGCTGGCCCACGCGCTGCGGCTGGACGACGACCTGGCCGAGACCGTCGCCCTGGCCCACGACCTGGGTCATCCGCCCTTCGCCCACGCAGGTGAGGACGAGCTGGTCATCCAGATGGCCGAGTTCGGCGGCTTCGACCACAACGTGCAGAGCTTCCGCGTCGTCACGGAGCTGGAGAAGCGCTATCCGCAGTTCGAGGGCCTGAACCTGAGCTGGGAGACGGTCGAGGGCGTCATCAAGCACAATGGCCCTGTGGCGCACCGGCTGGACGAGCCGGCCTGGTCGGTGGTGCGGCCCTATCGGCAGGGCGGGGAGGCGGACTGGGACCTGGGGCTGGGCACCTTCGCCTCTCTGGAGGCCCAGTGCGCGGCGATCGCCGACGACATCGCCTACAACAACCACGACGTCGACGACGGGGTGCAGGCGGGGCTGTTCACCCTGCGCGACCTGGATCAGGTGCCGCTGATCGGGCCGATCCTGGCCGAGGTGCGGCGCGACTGGCCCGGCATCGACGAGCGGATGCTGCGGATCGAGGCGGTGCGGCGCATGATCGGGGTGATGGTCGAGGACGTGCTGGCCGAGACGGCCCGGCGGATCGAGGACGACCGGGTCGGCTCGACGGAGGACGTGCGGTTGGCCAAGCGCACGATGGTCGACTTCTCGCGGTCCATGCACGCCGACCGGCGGTGCTGCGCAAGTTCCTGTTCGAACGGATGTATCGCCACTACCGCGTCAACCGCACGCGAAGCCAGGCGCGGCGGGTATTGTCGCAGCTGTTCGAGCTGTTCATGGCCGAGCCGGAGGTGATGCCGCCGGAATGGGGGCGCCCGCCATGACGGAGGATCGGACGCGGCGGGCGCGGGCGGTGTGCGACTACATCGCCGGCATGACCGACCGCTACGCCATCGAGGTGCACCAGAAGCTCTTCAGCCTCGACCTGGCGCTCGATCTGTGATTCGAAAGCGCGGGGCGGCGGGTTAGGATGGCGGATCGGCGCACCGATCGCGCCGGATTGAGACGGCGGAGCGCCCCATGTCCTTCGATGACGACAACCGACCTGGCCGCGGCGCCTATACGCCGCCGACCGACGACGACCTGCCCTTCCGCCGCAACAGTTTCGATCCGCGCGACGGCGGCCGGCGCGTGGGCGGCGGGGGCGGCCGGACGCCGCCCGTGACCCTGATCGTCAGCGCGGCGGTGCTGCTGCTGCTGATCGTGGCCGTGATCTTCTTCTATCGCTCGGGCCTGCGCGCTTCGACCGACGCGCCGCCGGCGGTGGGCCAGCCCGTGGGCGAGATGAAGTCCGCACCGCCCATCGACGCCCAGCCGGTCGATCCGGCCGAGGGCGTTCGGGTCTATCGTGACGAGGCGACCGAGACGACCGACGCGCCGATCACCTTCACCCCGCCGCCGGAAGCGCCCCAGCCGCGTCCCGCCGCGCCGCCCGCATCGGCCCCGACCGGCCAGGGGCTGGCGCCAGCGGCCCCGGCGGCCTCGGCCACGCCTGCGCCGCGGCCCGCCCCGTCCGCCGCCTCGACGCCCGCCGCGCCGGCGCCAGCCCCTGCGCCCGCCGCGGCCGGGGGATCGGCCTCGGTCCAGATCGGGGCGTTCTCCTCCACCGAGATCGCGGATCGGGAATACGCCGCCGTGGCGGGACGCTTCGGCCAATACGCCTCGGGCGCCCAGAAGCGGGTGACGGAGGTGACGACGTCCAGCGGATCGACGCTCTATCGCACCGCCTTCGCGGGCCTGTCGCGCGAGCGGGCGACCGCCTTCTGCAACGCCCTGAAGGCGGCGGGCCGGGACTGCATCGTCCGGTGACGTCGGCCGCCATCTACGGCTGCGCCGGCCATCGGCTGACGGAGGCGGAAAAGGCCTTCTTCGCCGAGGCGCGGCCGTGGGGCTTCATCCTGTTCCGGCGCAACATCGACACGCCGGACCAGGTGCGGGCCCTGACCGACGAGATGCGGGCCGTGCTGGGCGATCCCGACGCGCCCGTCCTGATCGACCAGGAGGGCGGGCGGGTCCAGCGGATGGGCCCGCCGCACTGGCCGAAATACCCCCCGGCCGACGCCTATCTGAAGACGGCGAACGACGTGAACGCCGCGCGGGAGACGGTCCGGCTGGGCGCGCGGCTGATGGCCCGCGATCTGCGAGAGGTCGGCGTCACCGTCGACTGCCTGCCGGTCCTGGACACGCCGGTGCCCGGCGCCCACGACATCATCGGCGACCGCGCCTATGGCCGCGATCCGCAGACGGTCGCCCTCCTGGGCCGGGCGGCGGCGGAAGGGCTGCTGGCCGGGGGCGTGCTGCCCTGCATCAAGCATATGCCCGGGCACGGCCGCGCCTTCGCCGATACGCACAAGGCCCTGCCGACGGTCCATGCCGACCTGGACACGCTGGACGCCTGGGACTTCGCGCCGTTCAAGGCGCTGTCGGACATGCCCATCGGCATGACGGCCCATATCGTCTTCACCGCCATCGACCCGAAGCGCCCGGCCACGCAGTCGAAGGCCGCCATCCGCCTGATCCGCGAGCATCTGGGATTCAAGGGGCTGCTGCTGTCGGACGACCTGGTGATGAACGCCCTGTCCGGCAGTCTGACGCAGAGGGCGCACAAGGCGTTGAAGGCCGGCTGCGACATCGTCATCCACTGGAACGGCGACATGGACGAGATGCGCCAGGTCGCCCAGGGCGTTGGACCGCTGAAGGGCGGGGCGCGTCGCCGCGCCGAGGCCGCCCTGGCCCGGATCGTGCGCACGCCGGAACCGTTGGACCCCGTGGCCGCGCACGACCGCTTCTTCCGCACCGTGGGCGGGCGGCTGGACGCCGCCAAGGGACCGGACGTGGGAGAGGCGCAGACGTGATCCGCACGGCGCGGCCTCAAGTAGCGCAAGGCGCGATAGGCCCAGAAAATGTCTGAAGCGTTTCAGCCCAACCTGGATTTCAACGCCGAGGAGGTCGAGGACCGCGAGGCCTTCGTGGTCGACCTGGACGGATACGAGGGGCCGCTGCACGTGCTGCTGGCCCTGGCGCGGACGCAGAAGGTGGACCTGCTGAAGCTGTCGATCACCCAGCTGGCGGAACAGTATCTGGCCTTCGTGCATGAGGCGCGGCGGCGCAACTTCGCCCTGGCGGCGGACTATCTGGTGATGGCGTCGTGGCTGGCCTATCTGAAGTCGCGCCTGCTGCTGCCGCGCACCGACAAGGGCAAGCCGGAAGAGCCGCCGGCCGAGGAGATGGCCGCCGCCCTGGCGTTCCGCTTGCAGAAGCTGGAGGCGATGAGGAAGGCGGTGGAGCAGCTGATGGCGCGCCCCCAGCTGAAGCGCGACGTCTTCACGCGCGGCGATCCGGAGGCGACGGTGATCGTTCCATCCGACCGCATCGACGCCAGCCTGTATGAACTGATGAGCGCCTATGTGGTCCAGCGCAGGCGCGAGGAAGCCCGGCGATACGCCCCCGGCCAGCGCGTGGAGGCCTTTCCGCTGGAGGCGGCGCGCGACTGGCTGCGCGAGATCATGCCCAGACTGGCCGACTGGACCCCGCTGGATCGGGTCGCGCCGCACCGCCAGGACGAGGACGGCCCCAGTCAGGCCAGCTATACGGCGTCCACCCTTTCGGCCAGTCTGGAACTGGTCAAGGAGGGGGCGATGGACATCCGCCAGGCGCAGGCGTTCGCGGACCTGTATCTGAAGCGGCGCGGGGCAGCCGCTGGAAGTGAGGGGATGAGCGGATATTCTTATGTCTGACCTGTCGTTCCAGCCCGACGAAGCCGAGATCGAGCGGCGCGTGGAGGCCCTGCTGTTCGCCGCCGCCGGGCCGTTGAGCGCCGCCGAGATCGCCGCCCGCCTGCCGGACAACGTCAATGTGGCGCGCGCCCTGTCGGGCCTGCGCGCCCGCTACGAGGGGCGCGGGGTCGAGCTGGAGTGCGTGGCCGACCGCTGGCGGTTCCGCACCGCGCCGGACCTGGCCTTCATGATGACCGAGGAGCGCGAGGAGCCGCGCCGCCTGTCCAAGGCCGGGCTGGAGACCCTGGCCATCATCGCCTACCACCAGCCCGTCACCCGCGCCGAGATCGAGAGCGTGCGCGGCGTCAGCCTGTCGAAGGGCACGCTGGACCTGCTGCTGGAGATGGGGTTCGTGCGCCTGCGGGGCGGCGGCGCACGCCGGGCCGGCCCGTGACCTACGCCACGACGGACCGCTTCCTGGAGCATTTCGGCCTGGCCACCCTGTACGATCTGCCCGGCGTCCAGGAGATGAAGGCGGCGGGCCTGCTGGACCTGTCGCTGCCGGTCGGTTTCGAGGTCCCGGATCCGACGCGCGCGTCCGAAGCCGACGACGAGGACGGAAGCCTGCCGCTGGAAGACGACGCCCCCGAGTTCGCCCAGGACTTCGTCGGCGAGGACCGCTGAAGCGGTTCAGGCCGTCAGCAGGCGGGGCAGTTTGAAGGTGACGGTCTCGCGCGCGCCGGCGTCCTCGGTGACGACGGCGTCGAAACGGGCGGCGATGGCGTCGACCAGGGCGGCGATCAGGGGTTCGGGCGCCGAGGCCCCGGCGGTGACGCCCACGGCGTCCACCCCCTCGAACCAGGCCCAGTCGACCTGGGAAGCGTCGTCGACCAGCCGGGCGTCGCGGGCGCCGGCGCGCATCGCCACCTCGACCAGCCGGGCCGAGTTGGACGAGTTCTTGGAGCCGACCACCAGCACCAGGTCGCAGCCCTGGCCCAGGGTCTTGACCGCCTCCTGCCGGTTGGTGGTGGCGTAGCAGATGTCTTCCTTGTGCGGATCGGGCAGTTCGGGAAAACGCCGCTTCAGCACCTTCAGTATGCCGGCGGTGTCGTCGACCGACAGGGTGGTCTGGGTGGCGTAGGCCAGGGGCTGGTCGCCGGGACGTTCGAACCGTTCGGCGTCCGCCTCGGTCTCGACCAGGCTGATGGCGCCGTCGGGCAGCTGGCCCATGGTGCCGATCACCTCCGGGTGGCCGGCGTGACCGATCAGGATGATGTGGCGGCCCGCGGCGTGGTGACGCTCGGCCTCGACATGGACCTTGGACACCAAGGGGCAGGTGGCGTCCAGAAACAGCATCTCGCGCGAGCGGGCCGTGGCCGGCACAGACTTGGGCACGCCGTGGGCCGAGAAGACGACCGGCCGGTCGTCGGGGCATTCGTCCAGTTCCTTGACGAAGACCGCGCCCATGGCCTTCAGCCGCTCGACCACATGGCGGTTGTGGACGATCTCGTGGCGCACATAGACCGGGGCGCCGTATTTCTCGATGGCGCGCTCGACGATCTGGATGGCCCGGTCCACCCCGGCGCAGAAGCCGCGCGGCGTCGCCAGGCGCACGGCGATCCGGCGACGTTCGGGGGGCGGGGGCGGCGCATGGACGTTCATGGCGCCAACCTAGTCGTTCCGATGCGGACCCGCCACGGCGGCGGGCCGCGCAAGGGCGGGGATTCTCACATCATCGAGAGCGACGCTTCGCCGCGCCGCGCCTGTGGGTGAAGAAAATCGAATGCAGACAAAGCCTTAAGTCGTGTGTCGCGCGCCTTGACCTATCGGCCGCTCACGATTAGTTTCCGCGCCGAATTCAGACCCGCCCGGACGCACTGTTCGGGCGCTGAGCGCACAGGCCCTGTCCCCTATGACGGAATCGCGTGAAGAGGCGATCAAACGCCTCCAGCAGCAAAGCGCATCCGACCTGGAGGCGCGGACCACGGCGGAGAAATCCGCCGAACTGACCGGCCAGAAGGTGGCCGGGCAGGCCTACAAGATCATCGCCGAGCTGCTCGGCGGCGTCTTCGTGGGACTGGCGTTCGGTTTCGTCGCGGATTGGGTCCTGGGGACTCGTCCGTGGGGTTTGATCGGCGGCGTCCTTCTGGGCTTCGCCTTGTCGATTTACATGGCGCGCCGCACGGCCAACCGGCTGATGGCGCAGGCGAAGGCGCAAGGGACCACGGCTCCGTCCGAACCCTATGTCGAAGCCGGCGAAGACGAGGAACGATAAGGCTCTATGGCCGATCCGATTCATCAGTTTCAGATCCAGAAGGTCATCGACCTTCCCGACGTGACCTTGCCGGTGCTGGGCACGGTGGACCTGGCGATCACCAATTCGCACATCGCCATGACGGCGGCCTTCGTGGCGATCGTCGGCTTCCTGGCCGCCGTGACGTCGAACGCCCAGGTCGTGCCGGGCCGCCTGCAGGCCGCCGGCGAGGGCGTGTTCGGCCTGATCGACAATCTGGCGGACTCCATCATCGGCCACGACGGCCGCAAGTATTTCCCGTTCGTGTTCACGATCTTCCTGCTGATCCTGGGCATGAACCTGCTGGGCCTGTTCCTGACCTTCACGGCGACGTCTCAGCTGGCGATCACCGCCACCTTCGCGCTGATCACCTTCGGCCTGGTGCTGGTCGTGGGCTTCGCCAAGAACGGCCTGGGCTTCTTCAAGCTGTTCTGGCCGATGGGCGCGCCGCTGCTGCTGCGCCCGGTGGTGGGCCTGATCGAGTTCGTTTCCTTCCTGCTGCGGCCGATCACCCTGGCGCTTCGTCTGTTCGGCAACATGCTGGGCGGCCACGTGGCGCTGAAGATCTTCGCCGGCTTCGTCGTGTCGCTGGGCCTTCTGGGCCTGGGCGGCGGCGTGGGCCTGCTGGCCTTCCCGGTGGCGGCCCTGTCGCTGGGCATGGTCGTCGCCCTGACCGCGCTGGAGTTCCTGGTGGCCTTCCTCCAGGCCTTCGTCTTCGCCGTTCTGACCTGCATCTACCTGAACGATGTGGTCAACCTGGACCACGCCCACTAAGGGCCGGTTCAGCCTCTTCACCCCAACCACCAACGACTTAATCTAGGAATACAATCATGGACGCTGAAGCCGCGAAGTACATCGGCGCTGGTCTCGCCACCCTGGGCATGATCGGTTCGGCCCTGGGCGTGGGCAACATCTTCGGCCAGTTCCTGGCCGGCGCCCTGCGCAACCCGTCGGCCGCCGCCGGCCAGGTCGGCAACCTGTTCGTGGGCGCCGCCCTCGCCGAAGCCCTGGGCATCCTGGCCTTCGTGCTCGGCATCCTGATGATCTTCGGCTGATATCAGCCGATACGGCGCGCGGGGTTCGCCCGCGCGCCGCTCATCTGATCCTGCAGTAGACGGTTCATGGCCAGCACCCACACCATCGACGCGGTCCCGCCTTCGGTCGAACGGGACCTGCACGCCGAGACGGCGACGCCCGGCGATCACGGCTCGGGCGGCCTGCCGCAATCCCAGTTCGAGCACTGGGCCGGACAGATCGGCTATCTGCTGATCCTGTTCGCCGTCCTGTATCTGCTGGTGTCCAAGGTCTTCGCGCCGCGCCTGCGCAAGGTGATGGACGAACGGGCCGACACCATTTCCACCGCCGTCGCCACGGCGCGTCAGGTCCAGGCCGAGGCCGCCGACCAGGCCGCCCAGGCCCAGGCCGAGGTGGTCAAGGCCCGCGCCGACGCGCGCGCCACCGCCGCCGCCGCCAAGGCGCGCGTCACCGAAGAGGCCAATGCGCGTCAGGCTGCGGAAGAGGCGGTCGTCAACGCGCGCATCGCCGAGGCCGAGGCCGCCATCGGCAAGACCCGCGACGCCGCCATGTCCAACGTCTCCACCATCGCTTCCGACGCCGCCGCCGCCATGGTGGAGCGGCTGACGGGCAAGGGCGCGACGGCCGCCGAACTGGCCGCCGTCAAGGGAGCCGCCTGATGAACCTGATCTTCGAACACGGCATCTGGGACCTGTCGAACGCAGAGATCTGGGTCGGCGTCGGCCTGTTGATCTTCTTCGGCATACTGATCGCGGCGGGCGTGCCGAAGATGGCCGCCGCCCAGTTGGACGCCAAGGGCGCCAAGATCCAGGCGGACCTGGACGAGGCCGCGCGTCTGCGCGCCGAGGCCGAGGCCATGCTGGCGCAGATCCGCAAGGAGAAGGCCGAGGCCGAGGCCCAGGCCGCGGACCTGCTGGCCGCCGCCGAGGCGGATGCGCGGCGTCTGGAGGCCGAGACCAAGGCCAAGCTGGAAGAGACGCTGGCGCGTCGCCAGAAGCTGGCCGAGAACCGGATCGCCCAGGCGGAGGCCCAGGCCTCGGCCGAGGTCAAGGCCGCCGCCGCCGACCTTGCCGCCAAGGCCGCGGAGGACATCTTGGCGGCCCGGCTGGCCGGCCAGGCCAAGGACCCGCTGCTGGATGCGGCCATCGCCCAGATCGGCGACCGGCTGAACTGATCGACTGGTCCCGAACGACCAAAGGCCCCCGACGGAAACGCCGGGGGCCTTTTTCATGCGCGGTGCGCGACGTCAGTGGGCGGGCGCGCCGCCGATGATCGTGGCCCCGCGCTTCTCGCGCGCGACCAAGCGGGCATAGACATTGCCCAGCACGATGCCGAACACCGCATGGGTGATCAGCAGCCAGGCCACGGTGCCGAAGCCCGCGCCGCTGGAGAAGGTGCGATAGTCGCCCAGCATGAAGACGCCGAGCATCATCACCACCCAGGCGCCGACCGCGAAGACGATGCCCTTGGTCTCGGGCGTGTCGGTGGGCAGGCGGGGGCACAGATAGCCGAACAGCGGCCCCAGGATGAAGACGCCGCTGATCAGATGGATTCCCCATCCGACGGCCATGTTGCCCGGCATGCCGATGATGCTGGCGATGACCCCCTGGAAGGGATCGAACCAGTTGAGGAACATGTTCGGGATTTCGAGCAGCGACGCCGCGATCGTGGCGAAGACGCCGGCGACGAGGCCCTTTTGTACGCGTGACATCATGACCTGAGCGCCTCCCAACGCTTGTTACGGTTCTCTGATAACGCGAAGGGGAGGATACGCCGGTCGGGGGTCGCGCGGGTTCAACTTCCCGTGGTTAGCGGGCGCAGCATGACGCGCGTCGATTTCGCCTAGGCGCGGCGAAAAAGCCTTCTGAAAGAACGGCGAATTCGCTTACGCACGCGCACAAGACGGCGGCGACGACGCAACATCATCTTTTCCGCGCGCAGGGCCTGCTGCCAGAAGACGGGCGCGATCTCGGGCTTTCGACGCATGAGTCGGCGGAACGGATAGACCCACTTCGGCCGGGCGTACTGGGCGCGGATGGATTGACGCTTGGCCCAGAAGGAACTGCGCAGGATCAGCATCAGACCGACCGCGATCACCGGGACGCCGCCGGGGCCCGGCAGCGGCGCGATCAGGATGCCCAACATCACGACCAGCAGGCCGCCGGCCATCAGCGCCCAGCGCCGGGCGGTCCGCAGCAGGCGGCTGCGGGATCGGACGGGCGAGGGCAGGGCGAGGGAGGAAGCGTAGGTCACGAGATACGGCAGGTGGGGAGGAGGGCGTCTTCTGACAACGGCCGCCGCGGCCGCCCGATCCCTTGTCGGGAAAGGAAACGACGGCCGTGGCGACCGCGCCACAGCGGATCAACGCGCGGAGTCGATGGCCGATGCGTGGCGGACAGGTGAAGCTTTGGTCATGGTCGAAAAGAACCGCCGCCCTGTGACCCGGCCGCAACGCGGACGAGGGCTCAGCCGTAGCGAACGCCGGTGAGACGCTCCGACTCGGACCAGAGACGGCGCGCCACCTCTGGATCGCGGGCGGCCGGGTCGACGCGCGCGGGGCCGGGCGGGCCGCGCCATTCGCCAAGCGCCTGCGGGCCGTAATAGCCGCCCGGCGTCGCATCCGGCAGGCAGGGTGGCGGCCATCAGGCTGGGCAGGGCGCCGGCCGCCGCCGAATGGGTGAGCAGCGGCAGGAACAGCCGAGCGCCGAACCCGGTCAGGCCGCCGGGGCCGTTCGACATCAGGTCGGTGTTGGCGACGCCGGGGTGGGCGGCGACGCTGGTCAGGCCCCAGCCGTGGGCGTCGCTGCGCCGCTGAAGCTCGACGGCGAACATCAGCATGGCCAGCTTGGACTGCTGATAGACCGGCCACGGGCGGTAGCCGTGCGCATGGTTCAGGTCGTCGAGACGGATGCGGCCGCCGTGGTGGGCCATGCTCGACAGCTGAACCACCCGCGCGCGGCCCGCCGTCAGCAACGGCAGCAGACGCCCCGTCAGGGCGAAATGAGACAGGTAGTTGACGCCGAACTGCCGCTCGAAACCGTCGGCCGTCGTCTCGCGCCGGGGCAGGGCCATAACGCCGGCGTTGTTGACCAGAATGTCGATCGGCCGGCCATCGGCCAGCAGGCGATCGCCGAAGGCGGCGATCGACGCCAAGTCCGCCAGGTCCGCCAGGCCGAAACGCACCTCGGCGTGGGGATGACGGTCGCGGATCATCCGTTCGGCCCTGTCCCCCTTCAGCGGATTTCGCCCCGCCAGCACCACCTCGGCGCCCGCGCCTGCCAGCGCCAGGGCCGTCTCCAGGCCCAATCCACCGGTCGCGCCGGTGACGATGGCCAGGCGGCCCCTCTGGTCGGGAATATCGTCTGTGGTCCAGGTCGCCATCGGTCTATCCTGTCGTTTCGAGAGTCGCCACGGAGGGCGCCGGACTTGCATATCTGCATCCGGTGCAAATATGCAAGAAGTGCAAAACGAAAAACATGCCGACGCCGGCCTGCGCCAGCGCAAGCGCGCGGCGACCCATGCGCGCATCCAGGCCGAGGCGATGCGGCTGTTCCTGGCCAATGGGTTCGAGCCGACGACGCTCGACGAGGTGGCGGCGGCCGCGGGCGTTTCGCGGCGCACGTTGCTGAACTACTTCGGCTCCAAGGAGGAGATCGTCTTCTCCACCAAGGCGGACTTTCCCCGATGGGTGGCCGATGCGGTGGCCGCGCGTCCCGCGGACGAGCCTATGCTGGACATGGTGGAGAACGCCCTGTTCGACCTGGCCGACCGGCATCGGTCGCAGGAGGCGCGGGCGGTGGCGGCGCTGATCGCCGCCACGCCGTCCCTCCGCGCCGGCGACCAGGCCAAGTACGAGGCGGTGGAACGCCTGCTGGCGCTTACGCTGGCGGCGCGCAAGGGCCTGCCGGATGACGATGTCGCCTGTCGCGTCGTCGCGGGCGCGACCGTCAGCATCATCAAGCAGTCCATGGACGCTTGGCTGGCCAACCCCGACCTTCCGCCCGAAACGTTCGGGCGGAAGGCCTTCGCGGCCCTGAGACGGGTCGCCGGATAGGGTCAGGCCGCCTGGTTGGAGCCTTCGGGCGCGGTCCAGCGGAGCACGGGCGAACGGGCGGCGCGGGTCTCGTCCAGACGCCGCAGGGGAGCGTGGAAAGGCGCGCCCTTGAAGCGGTCGACGTCGCCGGCCTTCGCCGCCTGGGCCAGCAGACGCATGGCCTCGATGAAGCGGTCCAGTTCGGCTTTCGACTCCGTCTCTGTCGGTTCGATCAGCATGGCGCCGTGGACGACCAGCGGGAAATACATGGTCATCGGGTGGAAGCCCTCGTCGATCATCGCCTTGGCGAAGTCGAGCGTGGTGATGTCCGTGCCCTTCAGCCATTCGTCGTCGAACAGGGCCTCGTGCATGCAGGGGCCGTCGGGGAAGGCCGGGCTCATCAGGTCCTGAAGGCGGGCCTTGATGTAGTTGGCGTTCAGCACGGCGTCCTCGGCGACCTGGCGCAGGCCGTCCGAACCGTGGCTCATCATGTAGCTGAGGGCGCGGACGTACATGCCCATCTGGCCCTGGAAGGCGCACAGGCGGCCGAAGGCCTGGGCGGCGGCGCCCTCTTCCCGCTCGATCAGGGCGTGCCATTGTCGTCGTGAACGACCCAGGGGGCGGGCGCAAACGGGGCCAGGGCCTCCGACAGCACCACCGGACCCGCGCCCGGACCGCCGCCGCCGTGAGGCGTCGAGAAGGTCTTGTGCAGGTTGATGTGCATGGCGTCGACGCCCAGGTCGCCGGGGCGCACCCGGCCGACGATGGCGTTGAAGTTGGCGCCGTCGCAGTAGAAGTAGGCGCCCGCCTCGTGCGTCAGGCGGCTGATCTCCAGGATGTCGCGCTCGAACAGGCCGCAGGTGTTGGGGTTCGTCACCATGATGGCGGCCACGTCGTCGCCCAGCTTGGCGGCCAGGTCGGCGACGTCCACGCGGCCGTCGTCGGTCTGGGCCACCTCCACCACCGAATAGCCGACGAAGGCGGCGGTGGCGGGGTTGGTGCCGTGGGCGCTGGTGGGGACCAGGACCTTGCGGCGCTTCTCATGCTGGCCCGAGGCCTCGTGGGCGGCGCGGATGGCCATCAGGCCGCACAGCTCGCCATGCGCGCCGGCCTTGGGTGACAGGGCCACGGCGGGCATGCCGGTCAGGGTCTTCAGCCAGTGGGCCAGGGTGTCCATCAGCTCCAGCGCGCCCTGCACCGTCGACTGCGGCTGCAGCGGGTGAATGTCCGAAAAGCCGGGCAGGCGCGCCATCTTCTCGTTCAGGCGCGGGTTGTGCTTCATCGTGCACGAACCCAGCGGATAGATGGCCAGGTCGATGGCGTGGTTCTTCTGGCTGAGGCGCACATAGTGGCGCATGGCCTCGGGTTCGCTGAGGCCGGGCAGGCCGATCGGATCCTTGCGGACCAGGTCGCCCAGGTCCGAGGCGTCCGTCTTGGGTTCCGGCAGATCGACGCCGGTCTTGCCCCAGCCGTCGCCCTCGAAGATCAGCTTCTCGTCTTGCAGCAGGCCGCGCCCGCCGGTCAGGGTCGGATGCTTGTAGTCGTGATCGACGGCGTTCGGGGCGGTCGGGCGGCCGACGGTGTTCATGGTGCTCATGGTCTGTCTCCCGCTCAGGCCGCCAGCACCTTGGCGAGCGAAGCCGCCAGGAGCTTGATGTCGTGGTCCAGGGTTGTCTCGGTCGCGGCGACCAGCAGGACGTCGTCCATGCCGGCGTCGGGCGCCAGGCGGCTGTAGGGCACGCCCGCCAGGATGTGGTGGCCGGCCAGGGTGTCGACCACCTGGGCCGCGTTCCTGGGCAGGCGGATCGCGAACTCGTTGAAAAAGCGCGGGGTCAGCACCTCGACGCCGGGGATCGCCGCCAGGGCGTCGCGCGTCGCCACGGCCTTCTCGTGGTTCAACAGGGCCAGTTTCCGCAGCCCCGTCTCGCCCAGCAGGCTCATGTGGATGGTGAAGGCCAGGGTGCAGAGCCCTGAGTTGGTGCAGATGTTGGACGTGGCCTTGTCGCGGCGGATGTGCTGCTCGCGCGTCGACAGGGTCAGGACGAAGCCGCGCTCGCCGTCGGCGTCCACGGTCTCGCCGGTCAGGCGGCCGGGCATCTCTGGCGGATCAGCTTCTCGCGGGTGGCGAACAGGCCGACGTAGGGGCCGCCGAAGTTGAGCGCATTGCCGATCGACTGGCCCTCGGCCGCGACGATGTCGGCCCCCATCTCGCCGGGCGACTTGAGCAGGCCCATGGACACGGCCTCGGTCACCACGACGATCAGCAGGGCGCCGGCGGCGTGAGCGGCCTCGGCGATCCGGGTCACGTCGGTCGCCGTGCCGAAGACGTTAGGGGTCTGGACGACGACGCAGGCGGTGTCGGGACCGATCTGGTCGATGACGGCGGCCTCGGCGTCGACGGCCGGGGCCAGGACCTGGGTCTCGACGCCGACGGCGTGGACCACGGTCTCGGTCGCCTTGACGTAGTGGGGGTGAACGCCGCCCGAGATCACCGCCTTGTTGCGGCGGGTCACGCGCGTCGCCATCAGCACGCCCTCGGCCATGGCGGTGGAGCCGTCGTAGAGGCTGGCGTTGGCGACCGGCATGCCGGTCAGGTTCGCGACCTGGGTCTGGAACTCGTAAAGGTACTGCAGCGTGCCCTGGGCGATTTCCGGCTGGTAGGGGGTGTAGCTGGTCAGGAACTCCGACCGCTGGATCACATGGTCCACGGTCGCCGGGACGTGGTGCTTGTAGGCCCCCGCGCCGCAAAAGAAGGGCACGGCGCCGGCCGTGGCGTTCTTGGCCGCCATGGCCGACAGGGCGCGCTCCACCTCCAGCTCGCCCGCCACGCGCGGCAGGTCCACGGGGCCGTCCAGCCGCGCCGCCTGGGGCACGTCGATGAACAGGTCGTCGATGGAGTCGGCGCCGATGGCGGCGAGCATCGCCGTGCGGTCGTCGGGCGTCAGGGGGAGGTAACGCATCTAATGTTCACATTCCGCTTGTCATCCCGGCCGAAGCGAAGCGGAGAGCCGGGACGGGATGGGCTTTCAATGGTCCGTCCCGGTCGGCCCGAAGGGCTGAACCGGGACAAGGGGAGGGCGGTCGGCGTGTCCCGGATGAGCTGCGCTCTCCGGGACCAGGAAGGCTGGCGGCTCGTCCGCCCCGGCTCTCCGCTTCGCTTCGGCCGGGATGACAAGAGCGCCCTGGGAACTCAGAGGGTCTTCAGGAACTCGTCGTAGGCGGCCTGGTCCATCAGGGCGTCCAGCTCGCCGGCGTCGGAGACCTTGATCCGGGCGAACCAGCCGTCGGCCTCGGGGGCCGAATTGACCGTTTCAGGCGCGGTCGACAGGGCGTCGTTGGCCTCGACCACCTCGCCCGAGACGGGGGCGTAGACGTCCGACGCCGCCTTGACGCTCTCGACCACGGCGAAGCTGTCGCCCTTGGAGACCGTCTTGCCCACCTCGGGCACCTCGACGAACACCACGTCGCCCAGGGCGTCGGCGGCGTGCTTGGAGATGCCGACGGTGGCGATGTCGCCGTCCAGGCTGACCCACTCGTGATCCTTGGTGAACTTCATGGTCTGATCCTTCAGGCCTTGGGTTTGCGATAATAGCGTTGCGCCACGAAGGGCATGTCGACGACCTCGGCCGCGGCGGGCTTGCCGCGCACGACCACCTTGAGCGCCGTGCCCAGCGCGGCGAAGGCGGGCGGCACGTAGCCCATGGCGATGTTCTTGCCCAGGCTGGGCGAGGGGCCGCCCGAGGTGACCTTGCCGATGACGTTGCCGTCGGCGTCGGCGATCTCGGCGCCTTCGCGGGCGGGGGCGCCCTCCTTGACGACCAGGCCGACACGGACGCGGGCGGGGCCGTCAGCCAGCTCCTTCAGGATGCGTTCGGCGCCGTTGAAGTCGCCGCGTTCCTTGCGCGACTTGGACAGGGCGAAGGTCAGGGCGCCCTCGACGGGCGAAGTGGTTGGGTCAATGTCGTGGCCGTGCAGCGGCAGGCCGGCCTCCAGGCGCAGGGAATCGCGGGCGCCCAGGCCGATCGGCTTGACGCGGGCGTCCTCCAGCAGGGTGTTCCAGACGCGTTCGGCCTGGTCCGTCGGGACGGAGATCTCAAGCCGTCCTCGCCCGTGTAGCCCGAGCGGGAGACGAAGCAGTCCACGCCGAACAGGATCAGTCGGGCGCATTCCATGAAGCCCATCTCGGCCAGCACCGGCTCGTGCGCGGCCATGACCTCGGCGGCCTCGGGGCCCTGGATGGCGAGAAGGGCGCGGTCCAGCACCGTGAGCCTCGCGTCGCCTTCGAGGTTGGCGTTCCAGAAGGCGAAGTCCTCGTCCTTGTTGCCGGCGTTGACGACCACGAACAGGCCGTCGTGGTCGGGACGGCCAGCCATGAGGTCGTCGATGATCCCGCCGTCCGCGTTCAGCAGCAAGGAATACTTCTGCTTGCCGGCCTTCAGGATCTGATAGTCGCCGGGAACGAAACGCTCGAACTGAGCGATGGCGTCGTCGCCGGAGATGCGGCACTGGCCCATGTGCGAGACGTCGAACAGGCCCGCGTGCTCGCGGGTCCAGCGATGCTCGGCCAGGACGCCTTCGTACTGGACCGGCATCTCATAGCCGCCGAAGCCGACCATGCGGGCGCCCAGCGCCTTGTGCGCGGCGTTGAGGGGCGTGGTCTTCAGCGTGTCGTCGGTCATTCGGACTCTCGGGGTCGCGGGTGGGAGCGGTCGCCCGCCGGTCTCGCGCCCCCGCTGTCCTGAAGCCTGAGAGATTCCGGCGGTCGGGACCGCCTTGCTCCGTCGGCGCGCCATACGGCGACTTTCCAGCGTCTATCGCGCTTCGCGGTCCTTTTGCCTGAGCGTTTCCGGGGCGGTTGCGCCTTCGGCGTCGAGCCCGGTTCGCCGGCCCCGATCTCTCCCGCGAGAGCGTCCGACCTAAGCCACCGACTCCGGGCGGAAGTCAAGCCGAACGGGCCGGGACTGGAACGACATGGCGCGTGGCGGTTTCCCATGCCGAGACCCCCGCTCGAAACCCAGGACAAACAAAATGTCGATCCTTGACAAGCTGTTCGGCGAATCCGACACGCCGCGCGACCATCCCGCCAAGCCCGACGCGCCGATGAAGAAGGTGCTGGACGAACTGGCGTCCCTGAACCCCAAGCCGATCGAAACCCTGTCGCCGGAAGAGGCGCGCCGGCAGCCGACGCCCACGGACGCCGTGAAATCCCTGCTGCGCAAGGCCGGCAAGGATCCCGCCGACGACCTGGGCGTGAAGACGACCGACATCACCATCCCCGGCGCCGCCGGCCCGCTTCAGGCCCGCATCTACAAGCCGCACGCGCATTCCGAGGACAAGCTGCATCCGGTCGTGGTTTATTTCCACGGCGGCGGCTTCGTGATCGCCGACCTGGACGTCTATGACGGCGGCCCGCGAGGCGTGTCCAAGATGGCCGACGTCATCGTGGTGTCCGTGCATTATCGCCAGGCGCCCGAGCAATTCCCCGCAGCGCACGACGACGCCCTGGCGGCCTATCGCTGGGTCCTGGACAACGCCCAGAGCTTCCACGGCGACCCGCAGAAGGTGGCCGTCATGGGCGAGAGCGCGGGCGGGAACCTGCCATCATCGGTGTCGCTGATGGCGCGGGACGCGGGGCTGCCGGCGCCGGTGCATCAGGTGCTGGTCTATCCGGTCGCGGGCGTGGACATGGACAACGCCTCCTATGTCGAGAACGCCACGGCCAAGCCG
Organism: Brevundimonas albigilva; assembly: GCF_023503965.1. Taxonomy (GTDB): domain Bacteria; phylum Pseudomonadota; class Alphaproteobacteria; order Caulobacterales; family Caulobacteraceae; genus Brevundimonas; species Brevundimonas albigilva. Next base: position 2,682,796 of record NZ_CP097298.1, read on the forward strand.
CTGAACAAGCCGATGATGCAGTGGTTCGTGAAGCACATCTTCGAGAACGAGGGCGACGCCCAGGACCCGCGCATCAATCTGGTCGAGAACGCCGACCTGATCGGCCTGCCGTCGTCGACGGTGATCTGCGCCGAGATCGACCCGCTGCGCAGCGAAGGCGAACTGCTGGCGGAAAAGCTGGAGCAGGCGGGCGTCGACGTCCGTCAGAAGACCTTCCACGGCTCGACGCACGAGTTCTTCGGCATGGCGCAGGTCCTGCCCGACGCCATGGCGGCCCAGACCTTCGCCGCGCACGAACTGAAGCGCGCCTTCGGCACGGCCATCCTGCCGATCTGATCCGCCACGGCGGAGAGACGGGAGAGGGACGCCCCCGGGCGTCCCTTTTTCGTGCGCGGCGGTTGCCGCCCGGCGGCCGGCCCGCCATGAACGCAAGAACCAACAGCCATACGCAGGATCCGCCATGACCGACCGCATCAGCCTGGACGATCACCTAGGGACGCTGGATGCGCCGGAAGGCCTGAAGACGGTGCTGCGCGTCGTCGCCGGCGCGTGCGTCGACATCCGCAAGGTGGTGGCGGAAGGGGCGCTGGTCGGCGCGCTGGGCGCATCGGGCGCCGTGAATGTCCAGGACGAGGAGCAGAAGAAGCTCGACGTCATCTCAAACGACATCCTGACCGCGGCGCTGCTGGCCTGTCACGCCGTGGCGGGGGTGGCGTCCGAGGAGATGGAGACGGTTCAGCCGGCGGACCACGCGGGCGACTACCTGGCCCTGTTCGACCCGCTGGACGGATCGTCCAATATCGACATCAACGCGCCTGTCGGGACCATCGTCTCGGTGCTGAGGGCGCCGCAGGGGACGCCGACCGAGGCCGACTTCCTGCAGTCCGGCCGCAGCCAGGTCGCGGCCCTCTACGCCCTGTACGGCGCCCAGACGATGTTGGTGCTGACGACGGGTTCGGGCGTGAAGGGCTTCACCTTGTCGGCGGACGGGGAATGGCGGTTGACGCATGACGCCATCGCCGTTTCGCCGGACACGAAGGAGTTCGCGATCAACATGTCGAACCAGCGCCACTGGTCGGAGGCGGTGCAGCGCTATGTCGACGGCGTGCTGAAGGGGGCGGACGGCCCGCGCGGCAAGAACTTCAACATGCGCTGGGTCGCGGCCATGGTGGCCGACGTGCACCGCATCCTGATGCGGGGCGGGGTGTTCCTCTACCCCTGGGACAGGCGCGAACCGGAAAAGCCCGGCAAGCTGCGCCTGATGTACGAGGGCAATCCGATGGCCCTGCTGGTCGAACAGGCCGGGGGCAAGGCCACCACGGACGGGACGCAGGCCATCCTGGACGTGCAACCCGAGCAGCTGCACCAGCGCATCCCGGTGGCGCTGGGTTCGGCCAACGAGATCGACGCCTACGCCGGCGTTTGACCATGAGGATCGGCCCCGACGACGCGCTTCTGGTCATCGACCCGCAGAACGACTTTTGCGAGGGCGGCAGCCTCGCGGTCCAGGGCGGGGCGGGGATCATGCCGGCGATCAACCGGCTGGCGGAGCGGTTCGAGCGGGTTATCGTCACTCAGGACTGGCATACGCCGGACCAGATTTCCTTCGCCTCCAACCATCCGGGCGCGACGCCCTTCACCGAGATCGAGGTCGCCTACGGCCGCCAGATGCTGTGGCCGGACCACTGCATCCAGGGGACGCCGGGCGCCGACTTCCACCCGGACGCGGCGCCGGCCGTGCGCAGGGCGCTCGCCGTCATTCGCAAGGGCTGCAATCCCGCGGTCGACAGCTATTCCGGCTTCTTCGAGAACGACCGCCGGACGCCGACGGGCCTGAGCGGCCTGTTGCGCGAACTCGGGGTCGCCCGCGTCTTCCTGTGCGGCCTGGCCTATGACTACTGCGTCCGCTTCACTGCCGAGGACGCGGTGCGCGAGGGGTTCGAGGCGGCCGTTATCCGCGACGCCAGCCGCGCGATCGCGCCGCAGACCGAGGCGGCGGCTCAGAGCCGTTTCGCAGCCTTGGGCGTGGTCGAGGTTGAAGCGGCCGAACTGCTGAACGCCTTCTAGCCAAGAACCCCGGCTGAACGGGCGTAGGCGTCCACCTCTGCGATCCGCGCCGCCTTGTCGGCCTCGGGCAGGAACGCGCCTTCGAAACTGTTTCGCGCTAACTGGGTGACCTGTTCGTGGGTCAGGCCCACAGCTTCGGCCAGGCGGCTGTAGTTGTCGTTCACATAGCCGCCGAAATAGGACGGGTCGTCCGAGTTCAGGGTGACGTGCAGGCCCCGACGCAGCATCTGGGGCACGGGATGGTTCTTCAGGTCATCGACGACGCACAGCTTCAGGTTCGACAGCGGGCAGACGGTCAGGGTCATCTGCTCGCGCGCCAGCCGTTCGATCAGAGCTTCGTCTTCCATCGAGCGGTTGCCGTGGTCCATCCGGTCGATGTGCAGCAGGTCCAGCGCCTCATGGACATAGGCTGGCGGGCCCTCTTCGCCGGCGTGGGCGCACAGCTTCAGGCCCAGGTCGCGGGCGGCGGCGAAGACGCGCTGAAACTTGGATGGGGGTGGCCGACCTCGGATGAATCCAGCCCCACGCCGATGAAGTGGTGCAGATAGGGCTTGGCCGCGTCCAGGGTGGCGAAGGCCTCTTCCTCGGTCAGGTGGCGCAGGAAGCTGAGGATCAGCCCGCTGGACACGCCCAACTCGGCCTTGGCCCGATCCATTCCCGCAATCAGGCCCTCGACCACCAAGCCGAAGGGCACGCCGCGGTCGGTGTGGGTCTGGGGATCGAAGAAGATCTCGGCGTGGCGGACGTTGTCGGCGGCGGCGCGCTGGAAGTAGGCGAAGGCCAGGTCCTCGAAGTCTTGCCGCGTCAGCAGGACGGCGGCGCCGGCGTAATAGATGTCCAGGAAGTCCTGCAGGTTCGAGAAGTCGTAGGCCGCGCGCACCGCCTCGACGCTGTCATAGGGGATGGCGACGCCGTTGCGCCGGGCGAGCTCGAACATCAGTTCAGGCTCCAGCGAGCCCTCGATATGGAGGTGAAGCTCGGCCTTGGGCAGGCCGGCGATATAGGCGTCCAGATCGGCGGATGGGGTCATCGGGAACTCGCGAGCGTGGGAGGAACGGCGCGGCGCAGCGCACGTTCAGCAGGGTGCAACAGGAGCATTGTCATGGCTGACAAACAAGACGAGCCGAAGATCAACACCACCCCTGGCGTCATGGGCGACGGCACCGAGGAGCAGAACCTGGGCCAGCCGGGCGATCCCAAGAAGCGGATCACCGAGGACGAGGTGGACGACGCCTTCTCCGAAGACCAAACGTCGGACTGACCGCTACATCCGTTCGGGCGTCTCTATGCCCAGCAGGTCCAGCGCCTTTTCGAGCTGGAGCAGGGCCGCCGCCGACAGGGCCAGGCGCGAACGCCGCGTGGCCTCGTCCGGCGCGACCAGCACCGGGCAGGCGGCGTAGAACTTCGAAAAGGACTGGGCCACGCGATAGGCGTGCTCGGCCACGAGATGCGGCATGCGCTTGTCGTAGGCGTCCGAAGCGGCGGTCGAGAAGGCGTCCAGGGTCCGCGCCAGGTCCCGCTCAGCCGGCTCCGCGATGGCGATCCGGCCGGCGGTCACGTCCTGGTCGGCGGCCTTGCGCAGCAGCGATTTGATGCGGACCGCCTGGTACAGCAGGTAAGGCCCCGTCTTGCCCTCGAAGCTCATGAAGCGGTCGAGGTCGAAAACATAGCTGGTGGTGCGGGCGTTCGACAGGTCCGCGAACTTCAGCGCGGCGATCGCGACCTTGTGGGCGATAGCTTCGAACTCGTCCGCCGGTAGATCGTCGCCCAGCTTGGCGTCATGCAGGCGCTCGCGCGCCTTTTCCGTCGCCTGGTCAATCAGGTCGCGCAGCTTCAGCACGCCGCCCGCGCGGGTCTTGAAGGGCTTGCCGTCCTGGCCGTTCATCGTGCCGAAGCCAAGATGCTCCAACGACCCCTCCGCGGCGTAGCCGGCCAGATAGGCGGCGCGGAAGACCTGTTCGAAATGCTCGGCCTGGCGTTCGTCGACGACGTAAAGCGCCAGGTCCGGCGCCAACGCCTTCTTGCGGTCAAGGATCGTCGCCAGGTCGGTCGTGCCGTACATGGCCGAGCCTTCGGAGCTGATGACCAGCAGCGGCGGCGGGGACGGCGCCTCGATCACCGAGCCGTCGGCCAGCTTCTTCTTGCGGGTCTCGCCGGGACGGGCGACGTGGACCACCTGGGCGCCGTCGTCCTCGACAAGCAGGCCGGCCGCCTTCAGATGAGCGATCATCTCGTCCATCAGGGGATCGGCGTCGCTTTCGCCGTTCCACAGGTCGAAATCGACCGACAGGTCGCCGTATTCGCGCTTCAGCGCCTCGCGGCTGACGGCCACGAAATGGGACCACAGCGCACGATAGCCCGGCCGTCCGGCCTGCAGCTCGGCGGTGGCCTTGCGGGCGCGGTCGCGAAAGGCGGGGTCTTCCTTGGCCTTTGCGGCGGCCTGGGGATAGAGGCGGTCCAGGTCGGCCAGGGTCACGGGACTGGCGGTCGGGAAGGGGCCGTCGCCCGGAACCATGAAGGCGTCAGCCAGCCCTTCGTCGCCGCATGCGGTGATCAGCAGGCCCATCTGAAAGCCCCAGTCGCCGAAGTGGGCGTCGCCGGTGACGTGGTCGCCGCGGAAGCGGAACAGCCGCTTCAGGCTCTCGCCGATGATGGCGCTGCGCAGGTGGCCGACGTGCATCGGCTTGGCCACGTTCGGGCCGCCGTAGTCGATGACCACCTTGCGCGGATCGGCGACGACGGCCGCGCCGGCGTGGGCCTGATCTGCGGCGACCTCTGCGGCGCGCTGGGCCAGGGCGGCGTCGGAAAGCTTCAGGTTGATGAAGCCCGGTCCGGCCACTTCGACCGAGGCTAGGCGGGGATCGCCGGCCAGACGCGCGGCGACCTTGCCGGCCAGCTCACGCGGATTGGCCTTCAGCGCCTTGGCGGCGGCCAGGGCGCCGTTCGACTGGAAATCGGCCAGGTCGGGGCGGTCGGACGGGGTGACGCGCGCCAGGGCCGTGTCCACGCCTTCGGCGGCGAAGGCGGCGCCGACCGCTTCGCTCAGGACGGTCTTCAGGTCAGGCATCTTACTGGCTCGGCGGCGTCTGCGTCTGGGGCGCGCCGGCGTTCACCCGGAAGCGGCTGCCCGAGCGATTGAACTCGGCCATCTGGGGGGTGACGTCGAAACCGACCAGGACTTCGAAATTCGAACCGCTGGTGCTGACGTCGGCGCGCGGGATGACGATGGTGCGTTCCTCGCGAACCGAGGTCTCGCGCTGACCCTGGAAGTCGACCGGCAGGTCGAAATATTCCTTGGCCAGGACGGCGCTGTTGCGTTCGGTGACGGCGACCCAATAGCGATAGGTCTTGCGGTCGCCGGTCGCCTGGGCGCCGCGGCCCAGATCGAACAGGATCTGCATGTCCAGGCGGATCGGGTCGGATTCGCGATACTCGCAGTCGGCGCTGACGCCCTCGATCTCGCCGGTGTAGCCGACGTTGGCGATGGTCGCCCGGTCGTCGGCCAGCTCGACGTAGCGGGCGGCGTCGTACAGCACCTTCACATAGGGGCAGGGGCCGGCGTTGGCGCGACGCCGCAGCGGGGCGATGCGCGGCGCGCGCGAGCGCTGCTCCGGTTCCGCCTGCTGTCCCGACTGGCGGTCGCGCGGCGACGTCTGGGCCTGGGCGGCGGCGGGGACGAGAGCGGCCGCGACAGACAGGGCGGCCAGGGCGGTAAGGGCGCGACGCATCAGCTTATTTTTTCCGACAGCGAACAGGGCGGCGCGCGACGATCGGCGCCCGACCGCGCAACGCTCGTCGCTGATAGCGGCTAAAGCGAGGCGCGGCAAACGGCGGGAGGAGCGGCGGCCCCGCCCGGATGGGATCACAGACCCGGCAGCTTGAAGCCGCCTTCGCGGCGGGGCGAAATGGTGATGCCTTCGCGACCGCCGGTCAGGGCCTGCAGGCGCGCGGCCTCGCTGGCCGGATCGATGGTCTGCTGGCCGTCGGCGGTCTGGCGGACCGTGGCGGCCTGGGTCGAAGCGTCGTCCTTGCGCCAGAACATCACGCGATTGGCCCAGCTTTCGTCCTTGTGGGCGATGTCGCCGAACTCGTCGTCGATGACGTAGCGGGCCAGGGGGTCGGCCTGGTCGGCGCCGGCCTGGGCGACCAGGCCCTGCTCGCCGGGGGTGCGGGTGATGGCCTGGCGCTGACCCAGCAGGATCTGGCGCGCGGCGCTTTCGGGCGCCAGCTCCTGGGGACGGGGCTGGCCGGGGGCCGGCGGGCGCAGGCCGTACTCGGGCGGCACGGTCAGGGGGGCGGTGGAGACGGTGACGAACTCGTCCGGCACGACCTTGGACAGGCCGACGCCCTGGCGGATGCTGCCGCAGGCCGAAAGGGCCAGGGCGGAGGCGGCGAGGGTCAGGACGGCGACGCTGCGATGACGCATGGATTCAGGCTCGACTCGGCTTGCGCGGGCGCCCGGCGGGCGCGGTTCGCAATAGTGAAGACGGGGTGATTACGACTTTTCAGGGGCTGCGCCAACCGGAGCCGCGCGTTCGGACTTCAGGCTGTCGATGATCAGCAGAACGACGCCGATGGTGATGGCGCTGTCGGCGACGTTGAAAACCCACGGGAAGACGCCGGTGCCGGAGAAGTCGATGAAGTCCACGACATAGCCGAAGCGCACGCGGTCGATGACATTTCCCAGCGCGCCGCCCATGACCAGGCCGATCGCCGTGACCAGCAGCCGGCGGTCGGCCTTCAGCGCCCACCAGGCCAGGCCGGCGGAAACCACCAGCGAGAAGATCGTCAGACCCCACCGCGCCTCGCCGCCGCCGAACAGGCCGAAGCTGACGCCGGTGTTCTCGACCCAGCTAAAGTTCAGGATCGGCGGCAGGACCGGGACCTGGCCGACCTCGTGCAGCGAGACGCCGCTGATGATCCAGGCCTTGGTCAACTGATCCAGGACGATGACCGCGAGGGCGAAGCCGTAGGCGGCCAGGGCGAGGCGGGAAATCTTCATTCTGCGCTTTCGACGGGCGACGGAAGAGGCGCGCTTAGCAGGAAGCGGCCGCACGGGGGAGGGGCGAAATCGCCGCCGATCAGAACAGGTCGCCCTGGCCGGACGCCGCCGGGCGCGGTCGTGGCGTGCGCGGGGGGCGCCGCGGGGCGCTGCGGGCGGGGCCGCCGACGGCGGGTCCGCGTCGACGACCGCCGCGCGGGCGCCGTCGCCGAACACCAGGGACACGGCCTGGCCGGACGACAGGTCCGCGGCCGATGTCACCCAGCGCCCCTCGACATCCTCGACGCGGGCGAAACCGGGTTTGGGGCGGGACGGGTCCAGGCTGGTCAGGGCGCGGGACAGGGCGGTCAGCCGGTCGCGATCGCGAACCAGGCGGCGGTCCACGGCGGGGCGGAAACGCGGCTCAAGCGCGGTCAGTCGGTCGCGCCGGCGCTCGATGACGCGGTCCAGCAGTCCCGGCCCCAGGCGCGCGGCGACGCCGACCAGCCGGTGCCGCTTTTCGGCGGCGTGGCGGGTGAGGGCGGATTCCAACCGGCTGCCGGCGTGGTCCAGCCGCTGCTGCGCCAGGGCCAGCAGGTCCTCGGGCCGCGCCGGAAGGCCGCGCGCGACGGCGCGCAGGCGGGTGCGGCGATCCTCGATCAGCCGCCCGCCCGCCTGGACCAGGCGCCGGTCCAGGTCCGCCACGGCGTAGCGCAGGTCGTTCAGGACCGGCGTCGCCAGTTCCGCCGCGCCCGTCGGCGTCGGCGCGCGCCGGTCCGACACGAAGTCGATCAGGGTGGTGTCCGTCTCGTGCCCGACGGCGGAAATGATCGGGATGGCGGCGGCCGCGACGGTGCGGGCCAGCCCCTCGTCGTTGAAGCACCACAGATCCTCGACCGAGCCGCCGCCGCGCGCGACAATCAGCAGATCGGGACGCGGGACCGAACCGCCGGGCCGCAGGGCGTCGAAGCCGCGAATGGCGGCGGCCACCTGGCCGCAGGCGGCGTCTCCCTGGACCACCACCGGCCAGACGATGACCCGGCAGGGCCAGCGCTCGGCGATCCGGTGCAGGATGTCGCGGATGACCGCCCCGGTCGGGCTGGTGATGACGCCGATGGTGCGGGGGAAGGCGGGAAGGGGTTTCTTGCGCGCCGGGTCGAACACACCTTCCTCGCGCAGGCGGACCTTCAGCCGTTCAAGCTGAGCCAACAAGGCGCCGGCCCCGGCGGCCTCCATGCTCTCGATCACGATCTGGTAGGAGGACCGGGCCGGGTAGCTGGTGATCTTTCCGGTGACGATGACCTCCAGGCCCGTTTCGGGCTGGACGCCCAGGCCGCGCACGGTGCCCTTCCACACGACGCCGTCGATGGCCGCCTTGTCGTCCTTGAGCGTCAGATAGACGTGGCCCGAGGCATGGCGGTTGACCTTGGAAATCTCGCCACGCAGCCGGACGTGGCCGAAGCGCTCCTCCAGCGTGCGCTTCAGGGCGAAGGACAGATCCGAAATCGACAGGGGCGGATTGTTGTCGCGTGGGGCAGGCGGATCGGCCGGCCCTTCGAACACATAGGAGTCGTCGCTCATGCGCGCACTCTAGCCTGCGTCGATCCGCGCGGGAACGGCTTGGCCGCCTCGCCGTTCGCTCCTTCATGCCCGTCGACCCGCAAGGCACAGATCCCGAGGACCGTTCGCCGCGCGAGCGTGGTCTTCAGCGCCGAAGCGGCGAGGGCGGAGCCATGAGCCCCTGGCTGCTGATCTTCGGCGTCATCCTGTTGGGGGTGGCCGTCTATGTCGTCTCGGCGGTGCTCTGAAAAAGGAAAGAACGAGATATGCAGCGCCTCACATCCCTCGCCGCCGTCCTGTGCCTCGTCGGCGCCGCGGCCTGTTCCGACCGTGACGACGACGTGGTGCAGGCGCCTGCGCCCAACGCCGCCCCGCAACCCGTTTCGGAAACGCGGGCGGACGCCGCGACGACAAGCGCCGCCCTGGCGTTCGGCATGACGCGCGAACAGCTGGAGGACGCGGACCTGCTGTCGGAGGCGAACACCGATCTGGGCGACGTCGAGACGCTGGTGCTGGACGCCCAAGGCCGGCTGACCCACATCGTCGTCGATCTGGAAGGGCCCGGCGACTTGGAGGTCGTGGTTCCCGTCGGCGACCTCTCGTCCGTCGACCGCAACGGCGAAAAGGACCTGACGACGCAGCTGACGCTGGCCCAGCTGCAGGCGCTGCCGGCGTGGACGCCCGGCATGATGCCGACCGGCGCCGCCCAAGCCCCGGCCCGTTAAGCGTTTCCGGCGCTTGACCGGCCGATCCGGGCCGGTCATGTCCGGGGCATGAACATCCTCCTCGTCGGATCGGGCGGGCGCGAACACGCCCTGGCCTGGAAGATCGCCCAGTCGCCGCTGACCACGCGGCTTGTCGCCGCTCCGGGCAATCCCGGCATGGAGGCGCTGTGCGAACTGCGCGCGGTGAAGGCGGACCACGCCGAGGGGCTGGCCGCCCTGGCGCGTGAGATCAAGGCCGATCTGGTCGTCGTCGGGCCCGAGGTCGCCCTGGCCGCGGGCCTGGCCGACCGGCTGGCGGCGCTGGGCGTGCCTTGTTTCGGACCCACCGCCAAGGCGGCGCAGCTGGAAACGTCCAAGGCCTTCTCCAAGGCGTTCTTGGAGCGACACGAGATCCCGACCGCCGGCTATGGCGTCTATGACACGGTGAAAGACGCCAAGGCGGCGCTGGACGTCTTCAAGCCGCCCTATGTCATCAAGGCGGACGGCCTGGCGGCCGGCAAGGGGGTGGCGATCAGCCCCGACCGCCCCGACGCCGAGGCCGAGATCGAGCGGATGCTGGGCGGCCGTTTCGGCGCGGCGGGCGCACGGGTGGTGATCGAGGAGTTCATGGACGGCGAGGAAGGCTCGCTGTTCGCCCTGTGCGACGGCCAGCGGGCCCTGCTGTTCGGCGGGGCGCAGGATCACAAGCGCGCCTTCGACGGCGATCTGGGCCCGAACACCGGGGGGATGGGCGCCTATTCGCCGGCCCCGGTCTTCACGCCCGACCTGGTGCGGCAGGCGAACGACCGCATCGTCCAGCCGACCGTCGCCCGCATGGCCGAGGAAGGGGCGCCCTATCGCGGCGTGCTCTACGCCGGCCTGATGGCCACCCATGACGGCCCCAAGGTGGTGGAGTTCAACGCCCGTTTCGGCGACCCGGAATGCCAGGTGCTGATGATGCGCTTCGCCGGCGACATCGTGCCCTATCTGCTGGCATGCGCGCGCGGCGATGTCTCGGGCCTGCCGGCGCCGAGCTTCAAGCCGCAGACGGTCATCTGCGTCGTCATGGCGGCCAAGGGCTATCCCGACAGCCCGCTGGAAGGCTCGATCATCCGCGGCGCCGAGCAGGATTTCGGCCCTCATGTCCAGGTGTTCCACGCCGGGACCAAGCGGCGCGACGACGGCCAGTTGTGCGCCGCGGGCGGGCGGGTGCTGAACGTCTGCGCCGAGGGCGACGACATCGCCCAGGCGCGCGAGCGGGCCTATGACGCGATCCGCAAGATCGACTGGCCGGGCGGATTCAATCGCACCGACATCGGTTGGCGCGCGCTGGAGCGGGGCTGAGTGGAGCCAGCCGGGACCCTGCAAGGCGGTTTCCGGGTCGCCGCCCTCTACCGGTTCGCCCCGATCGAGAACCGAGAGGCCGTGCGCGATCGCCTGCTTTCGGCCTGCGAAGCGGGCGAGGTGCGGGGCACGCTGCTGGTCGCCCATGAGGGCCTGAACGGAACCATCGCCGGCCCGGCGGCGGGGGTGGACGAGGTTCTGTCCGTCATTCGCGCATGCCGGGCTTCGCCGATCTGGACGTGAAATTCGCCAGCACGGATGTCGCGCCCTTCCTGCGGCTGAAGGTCCGAATCAAGCGCGAGATCGTGACGATGGGCCAGCCCGACCTGGACCCCGCGCGGCAGGCCGGCGTCTATGTGGCGGCCCAGGACTGGAACGCCCTCATCGCCGATCCCACGACGCTCGTGATCGACACGCGCAACGACTACGAGGGCGACGTCGGCGCCTTCGAGGGGGCCGTCCAGCCCAACACCCGCAGCTTCCGCGACTTTCCCGACTGGTTCCGGGGCGAGGGGCGGGCGCTGTTGCAACAGAGCGGCGCGCGCCGAGTGGCCATGTACTGCACCGGCGGGATCCGCTGCGAGAAGGCGACGGCCTTCCTGAAGGCCGAAGGGGTCGACCAGGTGCATCACCTGGAGGGCGGGATCCTGCGCTATCTGGAGACGGTGGCTAAGGATGACAGCCTGTGGCGCGGCGAATGCTTCGTCTTCGACGAGCGGGTGGCCGTGGGGCACGGCCTGGCCCAGGGGCGCCACACCCTATGCCGGGGATGTCGGATGCCGGTCAGCCCGGCGGGCCGAGCGTCGGCGAACTATGTCGAAGGCGTCTGCTGCGACCGCTGCCACGACACCCGCGACCAGGACCAGCGACAGGGCTACGCCGAGCGTCAGCGTCAGGTCGAGATCGCGCGGTCACGCGGCGCGACGCATCTCGGCGCCCCAGGACCGCAAGCCGATCAGGCCCAGGCGAACAGCAGGCGGCCCTGACCCATGCGCTCGCGCAGGTCGGGCAGATCGGCGTGGGCGACCGAGAAGCAGCCGTAGCTGCGGCCCAGCTTGCCCTCGCGCGCCAGGAAATCCGGGTCGGCGTAGTCGGCGCCGTGGATGATGATGGCGCGCTCGCGGGCCTTGTCATTGGTGTATTCCAGCCCGTCCAGCAGCACGTTCGGCCCCTGCTGCGATCCCCAGCTGGCGCCGGCGGTGGCGTAGGCGCCGACCCGAAGACATGTTGGAATCGGGCGTGTTCGAGAAGCGCTGGGCGTAGCCGGTGTGCGACGGATCCGAGCCCCGGCCGTGGCAGGTGCGCAGGACCGTCACCTGGCCGCCTTCCAGATCGACCTCGTAGAGGCGCTCATCGCCCGAGAACTTCTGGAAATCGACCAGATACATCCGGTCGCGCAGCGGCAGGCGGCGGTGATGGATGTCCAGCGCGGCCATGGCGCGCTCCATCAGGTCCTTGCGCACGCGACCGCGTGGATCGAGCGGGGGCGCGGTCAGGTTGGCGGTTTGAATGGCCGGAGCCGGCGCCGCGCTGGGCGCGGCGGTCGGGACTACAGGCGCGGCCTGCGCGGTCACGATGGGGGTGGCCCTGGCGCTGGCGCATCCCGCCAGCATCGCCGATCCGCCAAGGATCAGCCCTCGTCTCGATAGCCGCATGCGACGCCCTCGTTGCGGTTTGTTCTTAGGCGCTATTTGTTTCAAAAGGTTTCTCGGGAGGCAACCTGAGCCTTGGGCCGAAACGCGCCCAGGCGCACGGTGAAGCCATTGATTCGGAGGGGATTCATGAAACGGCTTGGCTTGTTTGCGGCGATGATTGTGGCGGCGGCGACGCCGGCGCTTGCACGTCAAACCCCCGTCCAGTCGGCGATTTCCGGCGATCAGACGACGACGTTCCTGGAAGTGGGGCGGCTTTTGGCCGACCCGGAAACCGGCGTTGTGCAGCGCGATAAAACTCTCGTGATCCGCGGGAACCAAGTCGTCGAGACGCGCGACGGGTTCGTCGGCGACGCCTCGCAGGGCCGCGTCGTCGATCTGCGCGAGGCCTTCGTCCTGCCCGGCCTGATCGACAGCCACGTCCACTTGACCGGCCAGCAGAATCCCAATGCGCGCCTGGAGAACGTGACCCAGTCGGACGCCGACCAGGCGATGGTCGGCGCCCGCTACGCCCGGCGCACCCTGATGGCGGGCTTCACCACCGTGGCGGATCTGGGCGCGAGCAATGAGGCGATCTTCGCCCTGCGTGAGGCGGTCCGGCGCGGCGACGTGCCGGGGCCGCGCATCATCGCCGCCGGCTCGGCCGTGTCGATCCACGGCGGTCACGGCGACATCAACGGCTACCGCGAGGACGTCATGCACCTGCTGTCGTCCGAAAGCATCTGTTCGGGGCCCGAGGACTGCATGCGCGCCGTCCGCACCCAGGTGCGGGCCGGGGCCGACATCATCAAGATCACGGCCACGGGCGGCGTCCTGTCCAACACCGCCGCTGGACTGGCCCAGCAGTTCAGCGATCCGGAACTGGCCGCCATCGTCGAGAGCGCCCATCGCATGGGCCGCCAGGTCACCGCCCACGCCCACGGCGTGGACGGCATCAACGCCTTCCTGCGCGCGGGGGGCGATTCCATCGAGCACGGCACCTATCTGGACGACCAGTCGATCCAGCTGTTCAAGCAGCATGACGCCTGGCTGGTGCCCACCCTGCTGGCGGGTGATTTCGTCGCCCGCATCGCCTCGGGGCCGGACAACTTCTTCACGCCGGCTCAGACGGCCAAGGCGCTGGAGGCGGGGCCGAGGATGCTGGACATGGCGCGGCGCGCGCACGAGGGCGGGGTCAGGATCGCCTTCGGCACCGACAGCGGCGTCTCGGCCCACGGCGACAACGCCCAGGAGTTCGCGCTGCTGGTCCGCGCCGGCCTGACCCCGCTGGAGGCTGTCCAGGCCGCCACCGTCGGCGCCGCCGAACATCTGCGCATCTCCGGCGAGGCCGGCAAGATCGCGCCCGGCAGGCCCGCCGACATCGTCGCGGTGGCGGGCGATCCGTTGACGGACGTGACCGAACTGGAGCGGATGCGCTTCGTGATGAAGGGCGGGGTGATCTACCGCGCCGACTGAAGCCTGCCGGTCAGGAAGGCGGTGAAGGTCAGGGCGTCGTCGAAGCGGGCGACGACCGGCCAGGCCGCGATCCTGGCGCGCCAGTCGGCGGGCAGCCGCACCCAGTCCTTCTCGGTGGTGACCAGGCCCGCGTCGAAGGTGGCCGCGCGGTCCTGCAGGAAACGGAGCTGCTCGGGCCGATAGGCGGCGTGGTCCGGAAACGGGACGAAGTCGGCCAGGTCGCAGCCCGCCGCGATCAGCGAGCGCTCGACCTTCCAGGGCTTGGCGATGCCGGCGAAGCCGACCTGCGGACCGGGCGGCGGCGGCGTCTCGGCCGTCAGGCGGGCGGTGAAGACCGGCAGGTCGCCGAACAGGGCGAGCAGTTCGGGATCGGCCGTGTCGACATCCGTCGGCAGCATGATCACCACCGCGTCGGCCCGCGCCAGGCCGGCGGCCAGCGGTTCGCGCATCGGACCGGCCGGGAAGACGGCGCCGTCGCCGAAGGGCCATTCGTCGTCGCGCGTCTCTCCGTCGACGACGATCAGGCTGATCGTCTTCCGGAGCGCCGGGTTCTGGTGCCCGTCGTCCAGCACCAGGGCCTGGGCCCCCGCCGCCACGGCCGCGCGGGCGCCGGCGACGCGGTCGCGCGCGATCCAGGCCGGCGCCCCTTGCGCCAGCATCAGAGGCTCGTCGCCGACCTGGGCGGCCCGATGCAGGGCCGGATCGACGCGAACCGGACCTTCCAGCGATCCGCCGTAGCCGCGCGACAAAGCCTGGGCGTCCAGGCCGCCGCTGCGCAGCAGGCGCAGTATCTCGCGCGCCACCGGCGTCTTTCCCGACCCGCCGACGGTCAGATTGCCGACCGAGATCACGGGACAGCCGGGATCGACCGGCGCGGCGCGGGCGATGCGACGGGCGGTGACGCCGGCCCAGATCCAGCCCAGGGGACGCAGCAAGGCGCGGGAGATGCGCGCGTGGTCGGGCTGGCGGCGATACCACCAGCGGGGCGTGTTCAGCTTCATCGCCGTCGGGCCTCGGCGGGCGGCAGCAGGGCGGACAGACGGCTCCAGAGCAGGTCCAGACCGCCGTTGGCCTCGGCGGCGGCGCGGCGGGCGCGCTCGCCCATGGCCTTGGCCGCATCGGGCGAGGCCAGCAGAGGTCCGAGGACGCCGGGCAGGTCGGACGGCGCGTCCACGACCGCCAGCCCGCCCGCGCGCACCAGGGCTTCGGTGACCGCCGCCCAGTTGGAGGCGTCCGGCCCGGTCACGGCCGGCTTGGCCAGACGCGCCGGCTCCAGCGGATTGTGACCGCCGACGGGGGCCAGGCCCAGGGCGGGGGCGAAGGAGCCGCCCATCACCACCACATCGGCCAGACGCAGGAACAGGCCCATCTCGTTCAGGGTGTCGGCCAGGTAGAGGTCGGTGTCGCCGTCCGGCTGTTCCCCGCGCGAGCGGACGGCCAGGCGATAGCCGTCGCGCCGCAGGGCCGCCTCGATCGCGGGGCCACGCTCCGGATGGCGGGGGCGAGGATCAGGCAGTTGCGGCCGGGCAGGGCGTCCAGCGCGCGGACGATGGCGGCCTCCTCGGCCTCATGGGTGCTGGCGGCGACGATGACCGGGCGGTCGCCCACGGCGGCGCTGAGGCGGCTGAAGGCGGCCTTGTCGAAGGGCAGGGGATCGCCCGCCAGCTTCAGATTGACCAGGCCGTCGACGCGAGCGCCCATGGCCTCCAGCCGTTCGGCCGAAGCGCGGTCCTGGGGCATGACCAGGTCGAAGGCGCAGGTCACGCGCCGGGCCGAGGCGGGGAAGCGCGCCCATCGCTCGGCGGTGGCCTGGGTCAGGCGCGCGCTGACCAGCGCCAGGGCGACGTCGCGCCGGCGCGCCTCCAGCAGCAGGTTGGGCCAGAGCTCGCTCTCGACGAACACCGCCAGATCCGGCCGCCAGTGGTCCAGGAAGGCGGCGACCACGCCCGGGCCGTCGACGGGGGCGTACTGGTGAATGACGCCGGGCGGCAGGCGGTCCGCCAGGATGCGCGCCGAGGTCACGGTGCCGGAAGTGACCAGAACGGTCACGTCCGGACGCACCGCGCGAAGGCGCGCCACCAGCGGCAGCAGGGACAGGGTCTCGCCCACGCTGACCCCGTGCAGCCAGGCCAGGGGGCCCGGTGGGCGGGCCGCGCCGGCCACGCCCAGGCGTTCATCGACCCTGACGGGATCCTCCTTGCCGCGGGCGGCGCGGGCGTCCAGCAGGCGCGGGGCCAGCGGCTCCAGCAGCCGCGTCGCCAGGCGATAGAGGAGCAGGGGAAGCGGCGTCACGCGGGCGGCCTCACACGCCCAGGCCGGTCAGGGCGTCGGCGCGGGCCTCCACCGCATTCAGCCGCGCGGTCCAGTCGGCGACGACCGCCGCGGGCTCGGCCCCAGCCGGATAGTCGACCCGATCCCAGACGATGGCGCCCTTGCCGAACGGCAGGGGCAGGACGGCGCGGTCCCAGCTGTCCAGGCGTATGGCCGGATGGCAGCTCATGCCGATCAGCAGCACGGGCGCGCCGGACAGCTTGGCCAGCAGGGTGGTCCCCTCGGCCATGACGTTGGCGGGGCCGCGCGGGCCGTCGGGGGTGATGGCCAGGGCGCCGACCTTCAACTGCTTCAGTCCGTCACGCAGGGCCTGCGACCCGCCCTTGGCGCGGTCGGCCTTGTCCTTGTTCGCCGAAGAGCCGCGCACGGCCGGAAAGCCCTGGCGCGCCACGGCCTTGGCGATGAACTCCCCGTCGGCCGAAAGCGAGATCAGCGCCTTGGCCGGTTGGGCGCGGTGAAGCGGCCAGCAGGACGGCGACAAGCCGATGCGCGAATGCCAGAACACGCACAGCACCCCGCCGCCCTGGGCCCAGACCTGTTCGGCGGCGGCCTGGTTCTCGTGCGTCCACCGGATGGTGGCGAAACAGAACCGCATCCATTGCGCCAGGATCCAGGCCAGGGCGGATTGGACGGCCGGGTTGCGCAGCGGCCTCACGCCACGGTCTCCAGGCTGGGCGCTCCGTCCAGCGACTGCTGGCGGGCCAGGCGGGCGTACAGGCCGCCCTGGGCGACCAGATCGTCATGCGCGCCCTGTTCGACCACGCGGCCCCCGTCCAGCACATAGATGCGGTCGGCGTTCCGGACCGTCGACAGGCGGTGGGCGATCATCAGGGTGGCGCGGCCCTGCATCAGCCGCTCCAACGCCGCCTGGACCAGGGCCTCGCTCTCGGTGTCCAGCGCGCTGGTGGCCTCGTCCAGCAACAGAACGGGCGCATCCTTCAGGAAGGCGCGGGCGATGGCGATGCGCTGACGCTGGCCGCCCGACAGGCGCACCCCCGCCTCGCCCGCGCGGGTGTCGTAGCCGTCCGGCAGGCCGACGATGAAGTCGTGGGCCGCGGCCGCGCGGGCCGCCGCCTCGATCTGGTCCTGGGACACATCCGTGCGGCCATAGGCGATGTTGGCGGCGATGGTGTCGTCGAACAGGAAGGGCTCCTGCGTCACCAGGGCGATGTGGTCGCGCAGGTCGGGCAGTTGCAGGTCGCGGATGTCCACGCCGTTCAGGCGGACCGCGCCGCCGGTGACGTCATAGAAGCGCGGCAACAGGCTCAGGATCGTGCTCTTGCCGCCGCCCGAGGGGCCGACCAGGGCCACGGTCTCGCCCGGCGCGATGTGGATGGCGACGTGATCCAGGGTCGGGGCGACGCCTTCGCGCGAGGGGGCGTAGGCGAAGGAGACGTCGTCCAGCACCACCTCGACCGGTCCGGGGGGCAGGGCGGCGGCGTGGCTGGCTTCCCGGATCTCGGGCTGGATGTCCAGGGCGGCGAACAGCCGGCGCGCCGCCGTCAAGCCCTCGCTCATCACGGTGGCCAGATTGGTCACCTGGCGCAGCGACTGACCGGCGGCCAGCAACATGCCGATGAAGGCGGCGAACTCGCCCACGTCCATCACGCCTTGCTGCGCCTGCCATCCGGCATAGGCCATCACCGCGGCGACGACGGAATAGGCCACCAGGTCGCTGGCGGGGCCGGCGAAGGCGCGGGCGTTGGCGCCCTTGATGACGTGGCGCTGGCGGCGGGCGACGACCTGGGCCACGCGCGCCTCTTCGGCGGCCTCGCGGTTCTCGATCTTGATCAGACGGACGCCGTCCAGATTCTCCATCAGGGCGGTGGACAGAGCCTCGCTCTCGGCCATGGCGCCCCTGGCCGCCTTGCGCGTCTTGCGGCCGAAGCGGCGAAGGATCAGGGCGACGGCCGGGATGCCCAGCATCACCACCATCGCCAGCTTCCAGTCGATCCAGAACATGTAGAGGATGACCGCGATCAGGGTCAGGCCGTGCTGGGTGTAGTTGACCACGCCCGAGGTGAAGGCCTCGCGCACCAGGTTGGCGTCATAGAGGACGGTGGAGACGAAGGCTCCCGAATGCTGGGCCCGCAGCCGCGCCAGGTCGGCGCGGATCATGGCCGCGAACAGCCGCACCTGGATGTCGCCGACGATGCCGTGGCCCAGCCGGTTGATCAGCGCCGACTGCCCGGCAGAGGCGAAGGTCCGAACCATGGCCACCGCGACGATGGTGACGGGAATCCACGCCAGGGCCTGGGCGTCGTTCAGACTGACCATATTGAACAGCCGCACCGGCCCCCCGCCGGGCACGAACAGGCCGTTCACCGCCGGTTCCAGCAGGCCCAGCAGCACCGCCGACAGGGCGCCGGCCACGCCCGCGCAGATCATGGCCGTGACGAGCGCCAGCTTGTTGCGGGACAGATAGTCCCGCCAGATCCGGCCCAGCAGGGCGCGCAGCGGCAGGGACTCGGGGGCGGCGGGGACGGTCATCGGCTCTCGGTCGGACGGCTGGCGGTCCAAGTCAACCCGTGGGTGATGACGCGGGCGCTGGGGTTCGCTATGGGCGCGGATATGGGGCGTTTCGATCTTTCCACCAGCATGGGGCGTTTTCGGGCGCACTGGCATTATTTCTGGGCCGACCACGCCTTCCTTCGCCTGGCCTTCTCCAACGCGCACTGGCTGGGGCCGGACCTGGTGCGCACGAACCAGCCGTCGCCGCGCCAGCTGGCGTACTGGAAGAAGAAGGGCGTCCGCACCGTCATCAACCTGCGCGGCCAGCGCGACGAAGGCTATTACTGGCTTGAGCGCGACGCCTGCGAACGGCTGGGCCTGACGATGATCGATGCGCCGCTGGATTCGCGCGACGCGCCGGGACGCGACCGCATCCATCGCGCGCGCGACCTGTTCCGCACGATCCAATATCCCGCGCTGATCCATTGCAAGTCGGGCGCGGACCGGGCCGGAATGATGGCGGTGCTCTACAGGCATTTCCATTTGGGAGAACCGATCTCCCTGGCCATGCGCGAGCTGTCGAAGAAATACCTGCACCACCGCGAGGGGCTGACCGGGGTGCTGGACTTCACGCTGGAGAAGTATGTGCGCGAGGTGGAGCCTCGGGGCGTGTCCTTCATCGACTGGGTGGACAGCGACGCCTATGATCCCAAGGCGATCCGGGCCGAGTTCAAGGCCGGCTGGTGGGGCACCCTGCTGACGGAACGCCTGCTGCGCCGCGAATAGGGCGTCAGCCCCACGGGCCCGACGACGGCCGATCGTCGGTTCCGCCGTCCCGCGCCTGCTCGGCGTCGCGCCGGGCCTTGCGCTGGGCCTCCCAGCGCTTGAACCAGCGTCGATAACGGATCTGGCCGCGCAGATTGACCATGAACAGCGCCAGCACGCACAGCAGGCTGACGAGCTGGAATATCTGTTGGCCGTCGAGGTTCATGTGCAACGCCCTTTCGCCGCCGGCGGTCGGCCGGCGCTGGATCGCGGCAGGCAAGCGCGCGGGGCGGGGCGGACGTTCCGCCCCGCAACCATCAGCCCTCGCCGCGCGGGTCGATCAGCTTGTGGGCGTGCAGGATGAAGTAGCGCATATGGGCGTTGTCCACCGTGGCCTGGGCGCGCGCCTTCCAGGCCTTCTTGGCCTCGTCGTAGCTGCCGTAGGCGCCCACGAACTCGACCTGGGACAGGTCGCGGAACACCGGCTCGTGCAGATGGCGCAGTTCGCCGCCGATGACGAGGTGAAGCAGTTGCGGCGTCTCTTTGACTTCGGCCATGACGGGATCCTTGAAGGGGAGGGCGTTAGCGCGGCGGAATAGGCGTTAAGGCCGACAGGATCAACCGAGGACCGGGTGACGGGCGCAACGAAGGCCGTCGACCTTGGTGGAAACCGGCCTTTTTGTTTCCCATCAGGCTAGGCCCGCCTTCTTCAGCGTCTTCCAGGCCTTGATAACCCGCTGCAGTTTCGCCTCGGCGCCGCGATCGCCGCCGTTGGTGTCGGGGTGGAACCGCTTCAGCATCTCGTGATAGCGCGCCTTGACCGCCGCCTTGTCGGCGCCGGGGTCCAGGTCCAGGTCCGCCAGGGCCGCGCGCTCCAGCTTCCCGATGCGCCGATCCTCGGCCGGCGCCGCCGTCGCCTGGTCGCCGCGGCGTCCGAACAGGCCGAAGCTGTCGCGCCAGGAGCCCGAGCCGCCGGTGTTGGCCGTTCCCATCTTGGCGGCGAAGGCCGCCGCTTCGCGGCTCAGCTTGCCGGCCTTCATCTCCCAGGTCGGGCGGCCGCCGGTCATCGCCTCGTTCTCCTGGGCGGCGCGGATCTCGCCTTCGCTCATGCCGGCGTAGAAGTTCCAGCCCTTGTTGTATTCGCCGGCGTGGACCTGGCAGAATTCGTAGAAGTCGTTCAGCCGCTCGCGCGACTTGGGCGCCCTGGCGGTCGCGGCCTTGCGGCAGTCGGGCCACTGGCACGGCTTTTCGCCCGGCTTCAGGTGCAGGACGTCGGCCTGGGCGGCCTCTTCCTCGGGCTTGGGCGGCTTCACGCGAATGTCGGTGAAGCGCGGCTTGTATTGAAAGGAAGCGGACATCAGCCGAAGTGTAGTCCCGAATTGGACGCCATCAAGGAAACGATCATGTCTGACGGCCCCGTCGCCGCGAAAATCCGGGAAAAGCTGACGGCGGCCCTGTCGCCGCAGCGGCTGGAACTGGAGGACGACAGCTGGCGCCACGCCGGCCACCATCATGAAGGCGGCATGGACGCGCGGCCGGGCGGCGAGAGCCACTTCAATCTGGTGATCGTTTCGGACGATTTCGAGGGGCGGTCGCGCGTGGAGCGCCAGCGCATGGTCAACGGCCTGCTGAAGGACGAGATGGCCGGCCCGGTCCACGCCCTGTCGATCAAGGCCTTGACGCCATCGGAAGCGGCGCACAGCGCCTGATTGCGCAAAAGATCAGCGTTCACTTCGTCTTAGAACCTTCGTTTTAGCGTCACGCGACCAAACAGAACGTGGGGGACGGCTGCATGGTGGAATCCGACGGCGTCGCGAAGCCGATGACCGCTGATCAGCACGCGGGCGACGCCGCCCAGGCCCTGACGGCGATCCTGCAGACGCAGTATCTGCGCTATCTGATCATCGCCAGCTGGGCGCTGGGCCTGCTCGGCGTGGTGCCGTGGTGGCAGGCCCTGCTGTGGTTCGGGGGCACGGTCGGCGCCGGGGCCGTTCGCGGCGCGTTCGAGCGACGCATGGCCGAGCGGGTCGACGGCGGCTGGGGGTTCGTCTTCCCGACCGTGGCCACCGTCACCACCGGCGCCTGGGCCGTCGCGCCGTTGCTGGCGTGGTTTTCCGGGGCGCCGTTCGGCCAGCCCCTGGCCGTGGCGCTGGTGGTGTCGGGCTATGTGCTGGTCTTCGCCCAGCTTCGCAGCTCGCCCCGCCAGGCCGTGATCATTTCCTCGCCCTACGGCGCGGCTTCGATCGTCATGTTGCTGAGCCTGATCGGCCAGCCGGAGTTCTGGTCCCTGCTGCTGGTGCTGCCGTTCACGGCCGCCGGGCTGTTCGTGCTGGTGACCATGACCATGCTGCGCGAGGAGCAATCCGGGCCTTCCAGGCGCACCAGGCGCATCTGATCGAAGAGCTGGAAAGCGCTCGCGACAAGGCCAACGCCGCGAACGACGCCAAGTCCAATTTCCTGGGCGTCATCTCCCACGAGCTGCGCACGCCGATGAACGGCGTGTTGGGCGCGGCCCAGCTGCTCAGCGCCACACGGCTGGAGACGACCCAGCGGGAGTATCTGTCGATCATCCGCAACTCGGGCGACAACCTGCTGAGCCTTCTCAACGACATCCTCGACATGACCAAGATCGAGGCCGGCAAGATGACCTTCGAGATCGTCGACGTCGTGATCGAGGACCTTCACAAGCGCATCACCGGGCCGTTCGAGGCCCAGGCCGAGGCCAAGGGGCTGGGCTTCGTCTCGACCTTCGAGGGCGAGGTGCCGATGGTGGTTCGCGGCGATCCCCTGCGCGTCTGCCAGGTGGTCCAGAACCTGCTGTCCAACGCGGTCAAGTTCACCGATACGGGAGAAATCCGCTACGTGGTGCGCGGCGAGCGCATTTCAGACCAGCGCGCGCGGTTCGAGTTCCAGGTGACCGACAGCGGCGCCGGAATCGCGCCGGCGGATCTGGAGCGGCTGTTCCAGCCCTTCACCCAGGTGGACGCCTCCTCGACGCGCCGGTTCGGCGGCACGGGTCTGGGTCTGACGATCTCGCGCCGCATGGCCAACATCATGGGCGGCGACATCACGGTGACGTCGCGCCTGGGCCAGGGATCAGCCTTCACCTTCGCGGTCGAGGCCGAGGTGGTCGAATGGGCCCGGCCGGCGCCGGCCGAGGAAATCCACGCCGAGGTCGAGGGCGTCGCCTCCCTGCGGGTGCTGGTGGTCGAGGACCATCCCGTGAACCGCATGATCCTGGAGGCGTGGATGAGTTCCGCCGCGCACGTCACCGTCACGGCCGAAAACGGCGAACTGGCTGTGAAGGCGGCCTCCGAACAGCCGTTCGACCTGATCGTCATGGACGTGAACATGCCGGTGATGGACGGCCTTACGGCGACGCGGTTGATCCGCGAGGGCGGACTGAACGCCGACACGCCGATCGTCGTCCTATCCGCCTCGGCCCGCAGCGAGGACCACGAAGCGGGCCTGCAGGCCGGCGCCGACGCCTATCTGAACAAGCCGATCGACTTCGCCGCCCTGGCGAACGTGATCGGCCGCGTCCCCGGCGGGCGGGAAGCCGTGGCCGGCCTGTCGTCGGCGTTGGCGCAGTCGGTCGCCGCCTGAGACGACGACCCGGCGAATACGCACGCCTTCGGGGGAAACCTGAGCGGCGTTTCCCGTTGTCCCCTCGGCGACGCTTTCGACGCCGATGACGGATCACCATGCGCGCCTTCGCCGAGCTTCTGGATCGCCTGTCCCTGACGGCGTCGCGCAACGCCAAGCTGGTGCTGGTGCGCGACTATCTGAAGGCGACGCCTGATCCGGACCGCGGATGGGCGCTGGCCGCCCTGACCGGCGACCTGACGTTTACGGCGGCCAAGCCGGCCCTGATCCGCAAGGCGGTGGAGGGACGGGTCGACCCGGTGCTGTTCGGCTGGTCCTACGACTATGTCGGCGACCTAGCCGAGACGGTGGCCCTGCTGTGGCCGTCGCCCGCGGACTATCGCCCCAACCGCGAACCGGAACTGGCCGAGGTGGTGGATGCGCTGTTGCGCGCCAAGCGCGGCGAGGTTCAGCTGCTCATCGAGGGCTGGCTGGACGCGTTGAAACCCAAGGGGCGCTGGGCGCTGCTGAAACTGGTCACGGGCGGCCTGCGGATCGGTCTGTCGGCCCGGCTGGCCAAGACCGCGGCGGCCATGATCCGGCCCGCCGCGATCGCGCAGCCGCCCGACCCTGAAGGCGACGAGGCGCAGACGGCCCTGACGGCTGTGGACGTTTCGGACATCGAGGAGGTCTGGCACGCGGTCGATCCGCCCTACGCCGACCTGTTCGCCTGGCTGGAGGGGCGGGCCGAACGGCCCAGTCCCGATGCGCCGGGACGTTTCCGGCCGGTGATGCTGGCGGTCGCCATCGACGAGGCGGTCGATTTTCCCAAGCTTTCGCCCGCCGACTACGCCGCCGAATGGAAGTGGGACGGCATCCGGGTCCAGGCGGTGCGGGAGGGCGGCGTCGCGCGCCTCTATTCCCGCACCGGCGACGAGATTTCCGCCGCCTTTCCCGACGTGATGGAGGGGCTGGACTTCGACGGCGCGATCGACGGCGAGCTGCTGGTGCTGCGCGACGGGCGGCCCGCGCCGTTCGGGGATCTGCAGCAGCGGCTGAACCGCAAGGCGGTGGACGCCAAGTTGATGGCCGCCCACCCGGCCGGCGTCCTGGCCTACGATCTGCTGGCCTGGAACGGCGAGGATCTGCGCGCGCTTCCGCTGGCCGAGCGGCGGGCCAGGCTGGAGGCCCTGGTGGACGCCCACCCCGGCGATCGGCTGCGGCTGTCGCCGCTGGTCGACTACGCCAGCTGGGAGGCCCTGGGTCGTCTAAGGGCCGATCCCCGGTCGGCGCGGCCGCCGAGGGCCTGATGCTGAAGCGATGGGACAGCCCCTATCTGGCGGGTCGTCCGAAGGGGCCCTGGTTCAAGTGGAAGCGCGACCCGCACGTCATCGACGCCGTGCTGATGTACGCCCAGCGCGGCCACGGAAAGCGGTCCAGCTTCTATTCCGACTACACCTTCGGCGTCTGGACTGACGGGAGCGCTGACCCCGGTGGGCAAGGCCTATTTCGGTTTCACCGACGAGGAGCTGAAGCAGTTGGACAAGTTCGTGCGCGACCATACCGTCGACCGCTTCGGACCTGTTCGCTCAGTTCGGGCCGAGCGCGACTTCGGCCTGGTGCTGGAGATCGCTTTCGAGGGCCTGCAACGCTCCAGCCGGCACAAGTCGGGGGTCGCCATGCGCTTTCCGCGCGTCAGCCGAATCCGTTGGGACAAGCCCGCGCGCGAAGCCAACACGCTGGACGACGTGATGGATCTTCTGGACGCCATCGAGAGCGGCGGGGGCGCATCGCCGTCGCGAGCGGGTGACCGACCACGCCGGGCCGCCCCCGCCCGTCGTCAGGACGAGAAGCGGGCGGCCAGCCAGTAGCCGCCCAGCGCGGCCGTGGTCGTCAGGACGACGCCCCAGGCGAGGTCGATCAGGGTGATGTGGGTCGGCCAGACCCGCAGGGTGGCCTGGTTGGTCAGGTCGAGGTCGCATAGGCCACCAGTCCGAGCACGGCGCCCATGCCCGCCGCACGCAGGGCGGACCCTTCCCGCAGCGCCGGCAGGACCGCCACCACGACCACGCCGAAGACATAGATCAGGTAGAAGGCGACGGCGGCGCGCATGTTGGGGCGGGCCGCCATCAGTTCCCCGATCGCGGGCTGATACAGCCGCGGCGCCATCAGCGTCAGCCAGATGGCGTCCAGCACCCCCATGGTCAGCCCGCTTCCGAGATAGGCCAGCAGATAGCGCATGACAGTCTCCTTCAGACGGCGCGCAGACGATAATGGCTGACGCCCCATTCGCGACCGCCGGCGTCGCCGAACAGGCCGGCGGTGGCCAGATAGAAGCGCCGCCAGCGCCGGGTCCACAGCCGGGCCTGGTCGCCATAGACGTCGCGCATGATGCGGGCCACGGCCTCGGGCTGGGCGTCCATCGCGGCCAGCCAGTCCAGCGCGGTCCGCTGATAGTGGGCGCCGCTCCAGCGCCAGTCCTGTTCGACCTCGAACAGGTCGGAATATTGCCGCATCAGGCCATGGCTGGGCATCACCCCGCCGGTGAAGAAGTGCTGGGCGATGAAATCGGAAGGGTCCGACGCCTCGAAGCGATAGGGGGTCGTCCGGTGCGCGAAGACGTGGATGAACATCGCGCTCTCCGGCGTCAGCCACCGGCGCGCGCGGGTCAGCAGGGCGCGCCAGTTGGCCATGTGCTCGAACATCTCGACCGAGACGATGCGGTCGAAACGACGGTCGATGTCAAAGTCATTCATGTCGCGCGTCAGGACGGTCAGGTTCGACAGGCCGCGCTCGCGCGCCTGTCCCTCTATGAAGGCGCGTTGACCGGCCGAGTTGGACACCGCCGTGATGGTCGATGCGGGGTAGCGCTCGGCCATCCACAGCGACAGCGAGCCCCAGCCGCAGCCAAGTTCGAGAACGTGCTGACCATCCGCGAGGCCGGCGTGCTGGGCGGTCTCAGCCAGCGCCGCTTCCTCGGCCTGCGCCAGGCTTTCGGTTCCGGCGGGGTACAGGCAACACGAGTATTTCAGGCGCGGCCCCAGGCAGATGCGGAAGAACTCGGCCGGGAGCTCGTAGTGCTGGGCGTTGGCGGCCTCGACGTGCTCGGCGATCACGCGTCCGGCCATTTCCCGCGCGAAGCGGGCGTCGGCGTCGGGCGTCTCTTGAAGTCCCTTGCGCGCGCCCGCCACCAGGGCGGCGATGGCGGGCCGGACGATGAAATCCGGCGCGGGGGCGTCCTGGGCGGATCGCAGAAGGGCGGATAAGGGCATGACGCCTCCGGTCAGCGGGCCTTGGGCGGAAGGGGAAGAAGCGGGACACGCGCTGCTGGTAGGCGCGATACGCCTGCGGTCGCGACTTCAGCAGCTGCGCCTCCAGCATCGGCACGCCGCTGACGTGATTGAGCAGCCACCACATCATCGCCGGCGCCATCAGCGACAGCCAGCCGAACGGGTGATCAAGGCTCAGCGCCATCACCGGCCACGCCAGCCAGACGGTCCATTCGAAGAAATAGTTGGGATGCCGCGACCAGGCCCACAGGCCCGTATCGGCGACCTTGCCCTTGTTGGAGGGCTCGCGACGGAAGGCGGCCATCTGGCGGTCCGCCAGCGCTTCCCCGCCGACCGCGATCAGCACGATCAGGGCCGCCAGGGCGTCGCGCCACCCCAGATCGGCGTTTGGGCGGATGGCGGCGGCCCGCAGCGACACGGCCAGAACCGCCACGGTCGCCGCCTGTATCATCAGAAACGCCCAGGCCTTGAAACCCCATCCGCCCCATTGCGTCTTGAAGCGCTCATACCGGGGATCCGGCGTGTCCGAGCGAGCGGTGCGCACCGCGATGTAGCCGCCCAGCCGAAGCGCCCATAGGCCGATCAGCACAGCGACAAGCCGCTGGCGCGCGTCGATCGCGTCGGTCGCCGGCCACAGCGCGGCCAAGGCCCCGATGGCGCCGATCGACAGGGCCCACACCACATCGGTCCAGCCGCCGTCGCCGGCGAAGCGCACGATCACCCAGGCGATGGACAGGGCGATGACGGCCAGGACGGCGCAGACGACGATGACCAGCATGATCCCTCCCGGCGTTCGTGGTCTCTACGAAGGAAGGCGGCCCCGGATGCGCCCCTAGAGGCGGATGAACGGCTGGATCAGCCGCCCCAGCCAGCCGTCGAGCAGAATCTGCCCGTCCAGCGCGGCCACGCACAGGCAGGCCTCGTCGGAGACGACGCGCGGCTGGTGCAGGGTGTGCTGATCCGCCTCCTCCAGGTCGCCCCTGTCGAACCGCTCGTCGTCGGTGGCGTAGGCGCCGGACAGGACGCACGTCAGTTCCACGCCGCCGTGCGTGTGGCGCGGCATCACCCGGCCAGGCTGGATTTCCAGCAGAATGACGCGGCAAGCGCCGTCGCGCGGCCCCAGAACGTCGCGCACGCGCACGCCGGGTCCCATCCATCGCCACGGGCCCAGCGCGTGGCGGCGAAGCGGCTCGGGCAACTGCGGCATGTCGTTCAGCGGCAAGGCGGGCTCGACCGTCCCCGCATCGGTCTCGGCCCGGGCCATCACGCGCGCCAGGGCGTCGGCGGGGAGGGGTTCAGGCGGTATGTCCTCCAACAGGCGCCCGCCGACGGCCTCGAGCCGGCGCGCGAAGGCTCCGGCCTGGGGCCGCATCCACAGGTGCGTGGCGACCACCAGGGCCTCTGGCGAACTCAGCGCTCCGGCCGCATAGGCCAGAAGGCGATCGTCGGAAACGGAATGGCGCATCGGGGTCATTCTAGTCCCCTCAGCGGTTCGAGCGCGATACGAAGCTTGATCATGGCCTTGCGAATGCGGGATTTGACGGTTCCCAGGGGAAGGTCGAGATGGCGGGCGATTTCGGAATGAGCGGCGCCCTGAAAGAAGGCCAGGCGCAGCACCTCGATATGGTCGGGCGACAGTCGCCGCATGGCCTCGGTCAGACGCGCCGCCTCTTCGGCGCCTGACAGAGGTCATCCGGGCGATCGGGCTCGTCAGGCAGAAGACTGAGATCGGCGACGGGCAAGGGGCGGGATTCCTTGCGCAGCACGTCCAACCGACGGTTTCGGGCGATGGTGAATATCCACGTCGCCGCACTGGCGCGGCTGGGGTCGAACAGATCGGCCTTCCGCCAGACCGTCAGCATCGCGTCCTGGGCGAAGTCCTCGGCGGCGCCGGCCGGGGCGCCCGCGTGCATCAGATAGGCCTTCAGGCGAGGGGCGAAATATTCGAACAGACGGGCGAAGGCCTCTCGGTCGCGGCGGATCGCGACCGCCTGGATCAGTCGGCCGTTCTCGTCCCCCGCTGCGTGATCAGGGCTCATTGGGCGGCGTACCGATGATAGGGCGACCGTCTCATGCATGGTCCTTTTACGCGGGCGGAACGTCGGCGGATGACAGCATCCGAACCTCCCGGCGCGACGTATCGAAGCCTAAAGTCAAGCCGGAGTCTTCATGCCGATCGCCCACCGCCCCGAAAACACGACCCGGCCGTTGCGGATCGCGGTCGTGGGGTCGGGCATATCGGCCCTGTCGTGCGCCTGGCTGTTGGCCCGTCGCCACAAGGTGGTGGTCTATGAACAGGCCGACCGCCTGGGCGGTCATACCAATACGGTGGACGTTCAGGGGCCCGCCGGGACCACGCCCGTGGACACCGGCTTCATCGTCTTCAACGATGCGACCTATCCCAATCTGGTGGCGATGTTCGATCACCTTGGGGTCGCCAGCCGTGCGACCGACATGTCGTTCGCGGTCTCGCTGGACGAAGGCCGGTTCGAATATGCGGCGCCGGCCCTGTTCGCCCAGAGGCGCAACGCCTTTCGGCCGCGCTTCTGGACCATGCTGCGGGAAATCCTGCGCTTCTATCGAGACGCGCCGGCGCAGTTGGCGACGCTGTCGGACGCCAGTCTGACCCTGGGCGACTATCTGAAGCGCGAAGGCTTCAGCGAAGCCTTCAGGGACGACCATCTGTTGCCGATGGCCGCGGCCATCTGGTCGTCTCCGGCGCACACCCTGATGGACTATCCGGCGGAATCCTTCATCCGTTTTTGCGGCAACCACGGCCTGTTGAAGCTGACCGGCCGGCCGGTATGGCGCACCGTCCAGGGCGGCGCCCGGGCCTACGTCTCTCGTCTGGCGCAGGACTTGGGCGAGGACATCCGGCTGGCCAACGGCGCGGTCGAGGTGCGGCGCATCGACGGGCAGGTCGAGGTGCTGGACAGCCAGGGGCGCAAGGACCGCTTCGACCACGTCGTGATCGGCGCCCACGCCGACCAGGCGCTGGCGATGCTGGCCCAGCCGACCGAAGCGGAGCGCGCGCTGCTCGGCGCCTTCCGCTACAGCCGCAACCTGACGGTCCTGCATTCCGACGCGGGCCTGATGCCGCGTCGCCGACGCGCCTGGGCGGCCTGGAACTACATCGGCGTCGAGGGCGGACTGTGCGTCAGTTACTGGATGAACCGGCTGCAGGGCCTGTCGGGTCCCGACCTGTTCGTCACGCTGAACCCGCCGCGCCCGCCGCGCCCGGAAACGCTGTTGCGAACGGAAGTCTACGAGCACCCGATCTTCGACCCGGCCGCGATCCGCGCGCAGAAGGCGCTTTGGACCCTGCAGGGGCAGGGCGGCGTCTGGTACTGCGGCGCCCATTTCGGCGCCGGCTTCCACGAGGACGGCCTCCAGTCGGGTCTGGCGGTGGCCGAACAGCTCGGCGGCGTGCGCCGTCCTTGGTCCGTCGAGAACGAGAGCGGACGCATCAACGTCATCCCCAGCCATGCGGGGCTGGAGCGCGTGGCGTGAACTCGGCCCTGTATCACGGCGAGGTGACGCACAGGCGCCTTCGTCCTCGCGAACACAGGCTGCGCTATCGGGTGTTCTGGCTGCTGCTCGACCTGGCCGAACTGGACCAGATTGATGCGCGGTTGCGGCTTCTGTCGCGCAATCGCTTCAACCTGCTGGGATTCCATGACCGGGATCATGGCGACGGATCGCCCACGCCCCTTCGCGATCAGGTCCTGGGACGCCTCCGCCAAGCGGGCGTCGACATCGGCGGCGGCGCCGTGCGGCTGCTGACCATGCCCCGCGTTCTGGGCTACGTCTTCAATCCGATCAGTCTTTACTACTGCCACGCCGCCGACGGGCGGCTGGCGGCGGTGATCTACGAGGTCTCCAGCACCTTCGGCGAAAGACACGCCTACGTTCTGCCCGTCGACGCCGAGGCGGCGGGGGCCGGGGCGTTCCGCCAGGAGGCGCGAAAGGCGCTGCACGTCTCGCCCTTCATGGGGATGGACATGCGCTATGCGTTTCGGGGGCGCGCCCCGGACGATCACATGGCCCTGAAGATCGACGGGACGGATCGCGACGGCCTGCTGATCACCGCCGCGATGACCGGGCGCCGCCACGCCCTAACGGACAGCGCGATCCTCCGCGTCGTCCTGGCCATGCCGCTGCTGACCCTTAAGGTGGTGGCCGCCATCCACTGGGAAGCGCTGAAGCTTTGGCTCAAGCGCGTCCCCCTCCATCCCGCGCCGTCCCCGGACAGGGCCCACGGAGCCTGACAAGTTCGCGACGACCGTCGTCGGAGCGGTCAGACGGCGTTGGCGGACGCGGCGGCTTCAGGCTTGGGGGATTCGGCCGGACGCGCCGCACGCGGCGTCGGCGCGGCCTGAGCGCGCGCGGAGGCGGCGGGCGACGGCGTCGAAGGCTGCGCCTGCGAAGCCGAGGCCGGGGCGCTGCGTTGCTGTGCGGCAGGCCTAGCGGCGGTCGTGGTCGCGGCGGCGGCCTCGGGCGCAGCGCGGCCTTCCTGGGCCAGAACCAGCGAATAGGCGACGGCCTCGCCGGCCTGACGCGCGGCCTCGACGGGATTGATCGCGGCCTGGATCAGGCGCGGCTGGTCGGCGTCGGTGGAGGGCCGGGGGGCGTAGGTGAAGGCGCCGCGCGAGCCGGAGCGGCCGCCGAACCGATAGAACAGATGGCTGCCCACCTGGCTGACGCGCACCAGCGATCCGCGCCAGGCCGGCGACACGCCGGTGGTGTGGAAGTGGGTGGCGTTGCCGACGGCGGCGTACACGCCCCCCGACAGGGCCTTGGACGCCACGTCGCGAGCGCGGTTCCAGGCGGCCTGGTTTACGCGCCCGCGCATCACGCCCGAGCAGGTGAAGGAGAACTGGCAGCCGGTGCGACGCGCGGCGCCCTGATAGACGACGCCGCAGACGCTCTTGGGAAAGGCGGGGTGGCGGACACGGTTCAGAACCACCTGGGCCACGGCGCTCATGCCGTCGCGGCCCTCGCCGCGCGCTTCGTAATAGACGGCCTGGGTCAGGCAATCCAGGTCGCGGCTGGCGTCCAGCGCGTGATCCATGCGGAAGGGCTGGGCGGGCGTCGGGGCCGACAGGCTGGCGCGACGAAGGTTGGGATCGCCGGGGTTGGCGCGCAGCTGCTCCAGGCGGGCGGCCAGCAGTTCGGCCTGGCGGTCGCGCTCGGCCGAGCCTGCGCTGGTGTAGGGGTCGTGACGTCGGGCGATCGCAAGCGCGCTGGGATCCAGGCCGCCGGCGGCGGCGGACAGGGCTTCTTCGGTGAAGCCGGCGGCGGTGGCGCCCTGGATACGTTCGGCCTGCGCGCGCAGGGTCGTCTCCTGCGCCGCCACGCCGCCCAGATAGGCGGCCCCGATCGCCAGTCCCACCAGACCGCCGAAAGCGGCGGCCGCGTGGACAGGCTTGACCTTCGCCACACGATCGGCAGCCGAAATGGCGCGCGTCTGCGAGGAATGCGACAACGTAGTATCCTAGTCAGCAGGGCTGGAAACGCCGCCCCCGGGGGTAGTCTCGCCGGCCGGGCGACTCTGACGGTCGCGTTCCAGCCTGCAGACGACGTTCGGCTCACGGGCCCGGACGTCGAGGACGGGCCTATATAGCGGTGTTTGTGACCCTAATGTGGTCGATTCGCAAGCTGACGGTTAAGTCGCTGAAGTTTCACGTTTGCGACGCGTATGGGGCGAGATTTTGAACGCGGGGTCGATGAATAAGCATTGGAACGTCGACGATCCTCTTCGGCCTGAGACCCGAATACTTGCATAGACTGCACATCGGCGCGTGATCTAAGCTTACATGGGGCGTGGCCGACGGGGCCTGCCAGGCGTAATCTGGTATTGGGATGCTTTGTCGCGCGGCTCGGGGAACTGGAGCGGCGCACGGGTGTTTGAAGCGGAGCCATTGGAGGACATCATGACCCGCATCGCCATCCTGACCCTGACCGCCGCCGCCCTCGCCCTTGCCGCCTGCGGGGCCACCGTGGAACAGAAGGCGGCCACGGGTGCCGTGGCCGGCGCCGTCGCCGCCGGGCCCGTGGGCGCCGCGGTCGGCGGCGCCGCCGGCACTGCGGCCGGCCACGCTCAGAAGCCGAACTGACGCTCGTTACGGGGGCGCGCCTTGCATCCGGCGAGGCGCGACCTATCTGCGACACATGGCGCGGCTTGTTCAGGCGGCCCGCGCCGATGCTCGCCATCGACCGTTTCGGACCTTGATTTCGCCGCCGGTTTAGGCTTTGTGCGGCCGCTTCGGGCCGTGCGCCGTTCGCCGCCTGACCCTCGATGGCCGCCGTCGCGGCCGCTCACAAGGAAACAGCGCTCGCCCGCATGAAAGACATCAAGACCGGATTCACCGACCGCCTGACCGCCCAGCAGGAAGCCAAGAAGGCCCTGCTCGCCAAGTTCAAGCCCAAGCCCGCCGCCCCCGATCCCGAATTCGACCGGCTGGCCGAGAAGCGCGCCGCCGAAAAGGAGGCTCTGCGCCAGCAGCACGAACTGGCCAAGGCCGAGGTGCGCCGCGAGAAGGCCGAGAAGGAAGCCGCGCGGATGGCGGCCGAACGCGAGGCCCAAGACGCGATCGACGCCGAAAAGCGCGCCGACCGCAAGGCTCGCAAGCAGCTGACCAAGGAAGAGCAGAAGGCGCGTCGCGACGCCCGTTACGCGGCCCGCAAGGCGCGCCGCTAACTCCGCGGCCCGATCTCGATCAAAGGCGCGCCCGGGTTCCCGCGGCGCGCTTTTTCGTATCCGTCATCGAGCCGACGCGGCCGGCGTCCCCTCGACCAAGCGGCGGAGTTGATCGGCCGAATAGGGTTTGCGCAGGAAGGGCCACGGCGCATCGGCCAGAACGCCGTCGACATCGTCGCCGACATAGCCGCTGGTCAGGGCGATGCGCATGTCCGGCCAGTCGCGCGCGGCCCGTCGCGCCAGATCCACGCCGCTCATCCCGCCCGGCATGACCACGTCGGTCAGCATCAGGTCGAAGCGGCCCGCGGCCAGGGCGCCCAGGGCGGCCTCGCCGGTTTCGGCCAACTGGACGTCGAAGCCGAAGCCCTCGAGCAGATCGACGGCCACGGCGGCGACATTGGCGTCATCCTCGACCAGCAGAAGCCGGCGCCCCCGGCGAAAGCCGTTTCGGGCGGGGGCGTCGAGCGCGTCGGCGCCCGCGTCGGCGCTTCGGCTTCCGCAAGCGGGGGAAGGTAGAGACGAACCTCCGTGCCGCGCCCGACCGTCGAGGCGACCCGAACGCCGCCGCCCGACTGACGCGCGAACCCATAGACCTGGCTGAGGCCCAGCCCGGTGCCCTTGCCGACCGCCTTGGTGGTGAAGAAGGGCTCGAACACCCGGTCGATGACCTCGGCCGTCATGCCCGCGCCGGTGTCCGATACGGTCACGCAGACATAACGCCCGGCGGGAAGATCGGGGCCTTCGTCGTCGGGCCCGATTTCACATGACAGGGTCCGTATGGAAACGCGGGCCGGACGTCGCGGCGCGCCGTCGCGATCCGCCGTGACATCGCCCAGGGCGTCGCGCGCGTTGACGATCAGGTTCAGCAAGGCGGCTTCGAACTGGGCGGGGTCCACATTGACCCGGGCGCCGCCGCGCTTCAGCCGGACCTGGAAGTCGACCGCTTCCCCCACGGCGCGACGCATCAGGGGCTCGCCTTCGCGGATGAGGGCGTTCAGGTCGACGGCCTCGGGGCGGAGAGGCTGGCGTCGCGAGAAGGCCAGCAGCTGGTGGGTCAGGCTTTCGCCGCGCCGCGCGGCGGACAGGGCGGCTTCGCCCAGCTTCTTGCGTTTCGCCGGGTCTTCGCTGCGCAGGATGATGTCGAGGGCGCCAATCACCACCGTGAGCAGATTGTTGAAGTCGTGGGCGACGCCGCCGGTGAGGCGACCCACGGCCTCCAGGCGCTGGGCGTGCAGCAATTGCGCCTCGGCCTGGGCCTTTTCGGCCAGGGCTTCTCCGACCCGGTCCTCCAGCAGCTCGTTGATGCGCTTGAGGTCGTCCTCGGCGCGCTTGGCTTCGGTGACGTCCAGGCTGGCGCCGACATAACCCTGGAAGGCGCCCTCGGCGTCGAAACGGGGCACGCCCTCGGTGCGCAGCCAGCGCTGGCCCAGCGTCGGATGGTTGACGCGGCTGAGCGCCTCGAAGCGGTCGCGGGCCTCGAAGGCGCGCATGAAGGCGCCGGTGAAGACGGTCTCGTCGTCGGGGTGGATCAGACGCCGCCAGCTGTCGCGCAGCTGCCGTTCCGACCGCACGCCGAAGAAGGTTCGATAGAGGCGGTTGGCGAAGACGAGCTGGGCGGCGTCGTCGCTCATCCAGACCAGGACGGGCGCGCTGTCGGCGACGGTGCGGAAACGGCTCTCGGATTCCTCCAGCCGCATCCGGGCGTCGCGCATGTCCGTGACGTCGAAGGCCACGCCGACGAAGCCGACGACCTCGGAGCCGCTTGTCCGCGGCCGGGAAAAGGACTTGAGCCAGCGCCAGGTCCCGTCGTGGCGCCGATACCGCGCCTCCATCGAGAAGGGCTCCCCGGTCGCTTCTCCCGCCAAGGATTCCTCAAGGATCCGCTGCTGGTCGTCAGGATGCAGGCAGGCGCGCCAGTCGGCCGTCCGGGCCGCTTCATAGGTCGAGCCGTAGAAGTCGACATAGGCCTGGTTGACGAAGGCGCGGCTGCGGTCCTTGGCCGTGACCCAGATCAGGACGGGGGCGGTGTCGACGGCGCGGAAGCGCGCCTCGCTCTCGCGCGTCTCGGCCTCGGCGCGGGCGCGTTCGATCTCGGCCCAGGTGCGGGCGGCGACCTCTTCCAGCAGGGCGGCTTCGGCGTCCGTCCAGAGTCTGGGCTGGGCCGAGTGGACATAGAGAAAGGCGCGCAGCCGGCCGTTGCGGATCAGGGGCGCCCGCATCAGGGCGCGGGTCTGCAGGGCCTCGAAGGCGGGCGCGGCCTGCGTGGTGCGGGGGTCGTCGCGCACATCCTCGACGCGCACGGTCTCGCCGGCGGCCAGATCGGCGATCAAGGGGGCGCCGAGATCGCGCAGGCTGAAGCGCCCGTGGGCGCTGACGACGCCGTCGGTCCAGTCCTGGGTCATCGACACCACGCCGGCGTCTTCGTCGACCTCTCCGTAGCCGACGCGGTGAACCTCCATGAGATCGCCCAGCGCGCGCTCCACCTCGGTCATGATGACCAGCGGATCGGTCATGTCGCGCAGGCGGTCGACCAGGGCCAGGAGGAAGGCCTGGCGCCGTTGCTGGCGGGCCGCGGCGTCCAGGGCCTCACGGGTCTCGGTGACGTCGAAGGCCATGCCGGCGAAGCCCAGCAGGCCGCCCGCGTCGTCCAGGCGGGGCTTGACCACCACGCGCATCCAGCGCCAGGCGTCGTCGTGGCGCCGGAAGCGGGCCTCGAAGGCATGGGCCGCGCCGTCGTCGCGAGCCTGGATCTGGCCGGCCATGACCCTGTCGGCGTC
The DNA here is from genome assembly GCF_023503965.1 of Brevundimonas albigilva. Lineage (GTDB taxonomy): Bacteria > Pseudomonadota > Alphaproteobacteria > Caulobacterales > Caulobacteraceae > Brevundimonas > Brevundimonas albigilva. The sequence goes on from NZ_CP097298.1 coordinate 2,718,458, forward strand.
GTCGGGGTGCACAAGCTTGCGCCAGCCCTGACCGGCGAGGGCGGCGCTGTCCGGTCCACAGAAATCGACCAGGGCGGCGTTGGCGAACTCGATGCCGCCTCGGGCGTCGGTCAGCCAAATGGGGGCGGGGGCGATGTCGGCCAGCAGGCGGAAGCGGCTCTCGCTCTCGCGGACCGCCGCTTCGGCTTCGCGCGAGGCGGTGATGTCGACGCCGCCGGCGATATAGCCGATCGGGGCGCCGTCGGGACCCAGCAGGGCGCGGACGCTGACCAGGGCCCAGACCACCCGGCCGTCGGGATGGACATAGCGCTTCACTAGCTGGTCGCCCGACCGTCCCTGGGCGATGGCCTTGAGGGCGGCCAGGGTGCTTTCGGCGTCCTCGGGGTGGGACACATCCAACGTGGTTCGGCCGACCGCCTCCTCCGGCGAGAGACCCAGAAGCTCGGCGTAGCGTCCATTGATGGCTGTGATCCGGCCCTCGCGGTCTAGGCGGACGATGCCCGCGGCCGACTGGTCGACCAGGGCCTGCAGTTCCGATCGGCTGCGCGTCAGCTCGGAAAGGGAATCCTCCAGCCGGTGCAGGCTGCGCCTCAGCCAGGCTCCCGTCTCGGTGCAGAACAGACCGACGAGAAAGAAGTTGGTGGTTGCGATCCGGCCCAGGTTCGGGGGCATGGCCCGCCCTTCGGGCGTGGTCAGCACCACGACGGCCCATCCATCCGCCAGGCAGGTCGCCAGCGCCGCCCAGCCCCCGGCGCGACCCGCCGAAACGGCCGCCAGGATCACGGCGGGCAGCAGGATGATGAAGCCGGAGATTTCCGCATAGTAGCGCGCCGCCGCAGCCCGCACGGCCAGGCCGATCACCGCGCAGACGACGCCGATCAGGACGGCGCCGAGTGTGGATTTCTGCGTAAGGCGGGGCAGCCGCATCAAAAAGGCGTCGACGCCGGAGAGGGCCTTGCCGACAGCCGCTCTGCTCATTCCCCCACGTCTCCCCGGCGCGTCGATAGGTCGTGCGCTTCTGTTGCAACGCTTCGGCCCCACTGGCGTTCCTTAACACCCAAAAGCGTCGGGTTCCCGGCGTAGGCCTATTCGCATCCATGGAGCAAGCATGACCGCCACTATCGACACGGGCATTTCCGCGGAAGACCGAGGCGATGTCGCCGAGCAGCTGACCCGCGTCCTGGCCGACGCCTACGCCGTCTATCTGAAGACGCATGGCTATCACTGGAACGTGCGGGGGCCGGAATTCTTCGCGCTCCACAACCTGCTGGAGCAGCAGTACCGCGACCAGTGGGAGGCGCTGGACCACATCGCCGAACGCATCCGGGCGCTGGGCGAGCTGGCGCCGCAGGGGTACGGCACCTTCGCCAACCTGACCAGCATCAGGGACGGCGACCCCGAGAAGGACGCGCCGGACATGCTGCGGGAACTGATGCGCGATCACGAGACGCTGATCGCGACGATGCGCGCGGCCCTGGAAGTCGCGGACGACGACGGCGACGACGTGACGGTCGATCTGCTGACCCAACGCCTGGGCGCCCATGAGAAGTTCGCCTGGATGCTGCGTTCGACCCTGGGCGGCCGATAACGCCGATTTACGGAACGCCCGAAAACCGCCCATAAGTCCGGGCATTGCCGTGGGACGACGCAGTCCTCATCTGAGGGCGGACGCGAGGACTCCATGCTGAACCCGGACTGGAAGGCGATCTGGACGGCGCTAAGGCGCTCGGCGGCGGCGATGCCGGCCGCCGGCGCGGTGCTGGGCGTCGCCATGGCCGCCGGGTCGGCGCCGCGCCCGGACGCGGACCGCACGGCCGAGGCGGTGGCGCGCGTCACCGGCGGGGACCTGACCGCCAAGGGCTTGGCGGCCCTGCGCGCGCGGTTGACCCCTTCGCAGCTGGCCCAGGCCGAGCGGCACGATCCGACACGCATCGGACCGGCCCTGTATGGCCTGACCCCCGGATGGGAAAGCCTGACGTTGGCGGGCAAGCCGGGTCTGGAGCCGGGCGCCGTCGGCCTTGAGGCCCAGCAGATGAATGCGGCGCTTCCCGTGACGTCGGGCGCCCTGCGGCCCGCCCAGCCCTTCGTGTTCAAGGGCGACGCCGACGATCGCCGACGGGCGCTGCGTTGCCTGACGCAGGCCGTATATTATGAGGCCGCGCTTGAACCCGACGCCGGTCAGGCGGCGGTCGCCCAGGTGGTGTTGAATCGGGTTCGCGATCCCAACTACGCCAATACGGTCTGCGGCGTGGTGTTCGAGGGCGCCGAGCGCACCACCGGCTGCCAGTTCAGCTTCACCTGCGACGGTTCCCTGTCGCAGGCGCCCGTGGCATGGGCCTGGGAACGGGCGCGCAAGGTCGCGGAAAGGGCGCTGGCCGGACAGGTGGCCCAGAGCGTCGGCACCGCAACCCATTACCACGCCGATTACGTCCACCCCTGGTGGGCGCCCACCGTGGCCAAGGTCAACCAGATCGGAGCGCACATCTTCTACCGCTGGAAGGGCATCTACGGGGAGCCGGCCGCCTTCCGCGCCGTCTATAACGGCCACGAGCCGACGATCGACGAGGCGCGCTTCGCCCGTCCGCGGATGGTCGCCGCCTCGGCCGGCGAGGCCACTGGCGGTCCCGATCCCGATAAGCCGGCTGCGCCGATGCGCACGGTCGAGATCGACGGCCAGCCGCGCGTGGTCGGCGTGGCCAGCCTGGGCGGACGTCGTCTGCCCACTCACGAGGAAGTCGCCGCCATCAACGCCCGCCTGCAGGCGTTCGAGCAGCCCAAGCCGACGGCCTCTGCAGGCGCGCCCAGCGCCCCGTGCCGGGCGCCGCCGCCATGGCCGTGGAAGAGGTGGGCAAGCCCGCGAACGGATCCGGCGCCTAGTTGCAACGCTTGATCCGTCTGGCGCGTTGACTGCCTTATCGCTGGGCGACGCCCATTCCGGAGACCCCCGCTTGACGACCGCCCCAGACGCCGTTCTTCCCGCCTGGGACGAGTCCGACCGCCTAGCCGCCCTGCGGGAATACGGCATCCTGGATACAGGTCCGGAAAAGGCTTTTGACGAGTTGGTGACTTTGGCGGCGCGGGTTTGCGAAGCGCCGATGGCGGTCATCAGCCTGGTCGACGCGAGGCGGCAGTGGTTCAAGGCCGAGATCGGGCTGGGCGTGTCCGAAACGCCCCTGAGCACGTCCTTCTGCGCCCTCGCCATGATGGAGACCGACGGGCTGGTCGTGCCGGACGCTCGGAGCGATCCCCGTTTCGACTGCAATCCGCTGGTGACGGGCGAGCCCCACATCCGCTTCTACGCCGGGCGGCGGCTGACGACGCCGGAGGGGCTGCCGCTGGGCGCCCTGGCCGTGCTGGACACGCAGTCGCGCGCTGCGGGGCTGAGCGAGCTTCAGGCGCTGACCCTGGACACGCTGGCGGGCCAGGTCATGAGCCAGCTGGAACTGCGCCGGGCCCTGCGGCAGCGCGACCTGAGCCAGGACGCCACGCGAAGGGCTTTGGCGGTGTCCGAATATGTGGGCGCGTGGGAATGGGACATCGTCGCCGACCGGGTTACCGCCGACGAACGCTTTGCGGCGATGTACGGCGTCGCCCCCGACGTGGCGGCGGAGGGCTCGCCGATCGCGGAGTTCATGCGCCACATCCACGCCGACGACGCCGAACGCGTCCGCGCCGAGGTCTCTGCGGCGATCGAGGGGCAGGGCGAATTCGCCAGCGAATACCGCATCGCCAGGCCGGACGGCTCGGTGCGCTGGATGCTGGCGCGCGGGCAGGTTTATTTCGATCAGGACGGCGCGCCCGTGCGTTTCCCCGGCGTGGCGGTCGACATCACGGCGCGGTGGCAGAAGGACGAGGATCTGGCCGCCATCGCCGCCCGGCTGAGGCAGAGCGAGGCGGGATTCCGCGCCCTGGCCGACGCCATGCCGCAGATGGTCTGGTCCACGACGCCGGACGGACTGCACGACTACTATAACGCGCGGTGGTACGAGTTCACCGGCGCGCCCTTCGGCTCGACCGACGGCGAGGGCTGGAACGACATGTTCCACCCGGACGATCAGGATCGCGCCTGGTCGCGCTGGCGGCATTCGCTGTCCACCGGCGAACCCTATGAGATCGAATACCGGCTGAAGCACAACTCGGGCGTCTATCGCTGGACCCTGGGCAGGGCCATGCCGATCCGCGACGACGAGGGACGGATCACCCGCTGGTTCGGCACCTGCACCGACATCGACGAGCTGAAGAAGCTGGAGCAGGGACGCGAGCTGGTCAGCCAGGAACTGAGCCACCGGATCAAGAACATCTTCGCGGTGGTCAGCGCCCTGGTCGCCCTGTCGGCGCGGCAGTATCCCGAAGCGCGCGCCTTCGCGGCCTCCTTGAGGACCCGGATCAACGCCCTGGCGCGGGCGCACGAGTTCGTCAGGCCGCATACGGAGACGTCGCGCATCACGGTCGGCGCCACCACCTTGCATTCCTTCCTGAACGACCTTTTCACCGCCTACGCCGATCACACGGGCGCGGCCCGCGTCATCGTGTCCGGCGACGACGCGGTGTTCGACGATCAGGCGGCGACCTCGGTCGCGCTGCTGTTCCACGAGTTGGCCACCAACGCCGCCAAATACGGCGCGCTTTCGCAAGACGGCGGCACGATCGACCTGACCACGCGTCGGGACGGCGATCGCTTCATCCTGATCTGGACCGAGCGCGGCGGCCCAGAAATCACGGCCGAGCCGACGCGCGCCGGGTTCGGATCATCGCTGGCGACGCTGTCGGTGGAGGGCCAGCTGGGCGGCCGGCTGACGCGGGAATGGCGCCCGGAAGGCTTGAAGATCGTTGCAGATTTGCCGGCGACTGCGCTATCGCGCCGCCGTGCGGCCGAGAAGTCGCGTTAAATTTGGCGCTACGCTGAAACCCATCGCGACGCATCGCGTTATGTGCGTTCCCGAACATAAGCCCCCGCATGAGCCCGCGCATCCTGATCGTTGAAGATGAAGCCCTGGTCGCCATGGAGCTTCGATTCGTGCTCGAGGACCTGGGGCACGAGGTCGTCGACATCTGCGCGACGGCCAGGTCGGCGCTGAACGCGGTGCGCGAGACGGAAATCGATCTGGCCCTTGTCGACATCCACCTGTCGGACGGCGCGACGGGGATCGAACTGGGGCGACGCCTGGGTCAGGAGATGGGCGTCAGCGTCCTTTTCATGACCGCAAACCCCGGCATGGTGCGACAGGGAGTGGCCGGCACCATCGGCGTCCTGTCCAAGCCCACCGACGAACGGGCGGTGCAGACGGCGGTCGATTATGCGCTGCGCCGACGCCAGGGCCAGCCGATCGATTACGCGCCGCCGGGACTGCAGCTTTTCGGCTGATCGGCGGCCGCAGCGGTTGCGGCGGCGCCGGCCGCGCCTATGTCGAAGGTTCCCCGAACCGGAGCCTGCCATGACCGAACTGACCAAGCGCGCCCTTGGCGATAGCGGCCTTGAGATCGCCCCCCTGGTGTTCGGCGGCAATGTGTTCGGATGGACGGCCGACCAGCCGACCTCCTTCGCCCTGCTGGACGCCTTCGTGGACGCCGGTTTCGACGCGATCGACACCGCGGACGCCTATTCGCGATGGGTCCAGGGTCACGAAGGCGGCGAAAGCGAGACGGTGATCGGCCAGTGGCTGCAGGCGCGCGGCCGACGCGACGACGTCAAGATCTTCACCAAGGTCGGCTCGGACATGGGCCAGGGGCGCAACGACCTGTCGCCCGCCTGGATCGAAAAGGCGGTCGAGGCGTCTCTGCGCCGGCTTCAGACGGATTATATCGACCTCTATCAGACCCATTGGCCCGACCCCGAGACGCCGCAGGAAGAGACGCTGCGGGCGCTGGATCGGTTGGTGCAGGCGGGCAAGGTTCGCGCCATCGGCGTGTCGAACCACGACGCCGCGCAGGTGCGCCAGGCGCTGGACATCTCCGCCCGCGAGGGGTTGGCGGCCTATTCGTCGATCCAACCGCACTACAACCTCTATAGCCGCGACACCTTCGAAGGGGCGCTGCAGGACCTGGCGGTGGAGCACGGGCTGGGCGTCATCACCTATTTCAGCCTGGAAAGCGGCTTCCTGACCGGCAAGTACAAGAACGCCGGCCAGATCGCGGGCACCGCGCGCGAGGGCATGCTGGAGGGCAAGTTCGACGAGCGGGGCGTGCGGATCCTGGCGGTGTTGGATGCGGTGGCCCAGAAGAACGAGGCGACCCCGGCCCAGGTCGCCCTGGCCTGGCTTCTGGCGCAACCCGGCGTGACGGCGCCCATCGTCAGCGCCACCTCCACGGCGCAGCTGGACGACACCCTGAAGGCGGCGACGCTGCAGCTGTCGAAAGAGGACCTGGCCGATCTTACGGACGCCTCAGCCTATTGAGGCGACGATATCCGCAGGGAAGGAAAGGAAAGACGATGGTGGGTGATCACAGGTTCGAACTGTGGACCCGCTGATTAAGAGTCAGCTGCTCTACCAACTGAGCTAATCACCCGACCGGTCGTCTTGGCTTCGTCAGGGCGCGAGCGCCCTTGGCGAAGGGCGCTCCTACTACCCAGCCCGTTCGGCCTTGGCAAGCGCTTTCGCAAACTTTCTTCGCCGGTCTATGGTCGCACCCGAGACGCGACGTGACGGAAGGCGCAGGCGATGATTCACGAACAAGCGGGGGCTGTCTGATGGCGCGTCGGGACCTGTCCGGCGCGGTCGATTTCGCCGTGCTGGAAACGATGACGGGCGGCGATGCGGCGGTGTCCGAAGAGGTGCTGGGCCTGTTCGTCGAGCAGGCGGGGCTGTGGTCCGCCATGCTGGATCCGAAAGGCGAGGGCTGGCGCGACGCGGTGCACACGATCCGCGGCGCGGCGGCGGGTGTCGGCGCGGGCGAACTGGCGCGGGTCTGCGCCCAGGCGGAAGCCGCCGAGCAGGCCCTGGCCGCTCCCGCGCTGGATCGCGTCAGGACCGCTCTGGACGCCGCCCTGGCCGACGTGGCGGCCTATCGACATGAACTGATGCTGGCGGGCCTGAGGCGCTAGGACCGCGTCCGGTCGTAGGTGGCGAATTCGTGGGCGATGCAGCGGTCGATCAGCAGGCGCCAGACCGGCTCGGCGATGTCGGGCGACAGGTCGTGAGCCTGGGCCGAGGCCAGCACCTTGGCCACCACGTCGTCGATGCGGGCCTGGTCGAAGACGGCGTCGCGATCCGGCTTGATGCGGGCGGCGGCGTCCATGTAGCGCTGGCGTTCGGCGATCAGGGCGACCAGGGCGCGATCCAGGGCGTCGACGCCCTGACGGACCTCGGCCATCGTCTGGCATTCGGCGGGATCGACCCGGGGATCGACGGCGACAAGGGCAGGGTGATGCATGGCCCGGCTTTCGCCGGAATGGCCGGATTTTTCAACCCTTAGCCGACGAAGGCGCGCTCCAGCACATAGTCGGCGGGTTCGGCGTTGGAGCCTTCCTTAAGCCCATAGGTCTCCAGCAGTTCGCCAGCTTCCTTGATCATCGCCATCGAACCGCACAGCATGGCGCGGTCCCTGGCCGGGTCGAAGCCCTCGGGCAGGCCCAGGTCGCGGAAGAAGTCGCCGGACTTGATGCGGTCGGTGATCCGGCCGGGGGTCTGGAACTCCTCGCGCGTGACGGTGGGGTAGTAGGTCAGTTGCGCCCGCGCCTCGTCGCCGACCAGCGGGTCGTCGTGGATCTCGCCGCCGAAGAAGTCGCGATAGGCCAGGTCGGCGACGTTGCGCACGGTGTGGATCACATAGACGTGGCCGAAGCGGGAATAGGTCTCTGGGTCGCGCGCCACGCTGAGCCAGGGCGCCAGGCCCGTGCCGGTGCCGATCAGGAACAGCCGCTCGCCGCCCGTCAGGGCGTCCAGCACCAGGGTGCCGGTCGGCTTCTTGCCCATCAGCACCGTGTCGCCGGGCTGGATCTTCTGCAGGCGGGACGTCAGCGGGCCGTCCTGGACCTTGATGGAGAAGAACTCCAACTCCTCGGCCCAGCAGGGGCTGGCGATGGAATAGGCGCGCAGCACGGGCTTGCCCCCGTCCTCGCCCGGCAGGCCGATCATCACGAACTCGCCCGAGCGGAAGCGGAAGTCCTCGGGCCTGCGGATGCCGAAGCTGAACAGGCTGTCGGTCCAGTGGCGAACCCACAGCACTTCCAGGTCATGGAAGGGGCTGGCCTTCACGGGGGCGGGGGAGAGGGGCGGCGTCGGTCATCGCGCGCTATCTAATGTGAGAACCCTTCGCAGGGAAGGAAAAGCCGGGCCGGGCACGACGAGATTTCCTCGTGACGGCTGTAAGCCCGGCCGCTAGCTTGCCGGCCATGCGCCATCTCCTGCTCGCCTCGACCATCCTTCTTTCGGCCGGTTCGGCCCATGCCCAGACGCAAGGAGGAGCAAGCGCCGATCCTTCGATCCTGACGCCCGAACGCGTCTTCTCCAGCCCCGGGCTGAACGGCCCTGTGGCGCGGGGCGTCAGCCTGTCGCCGGACGGACAACTGGTCGCCTTCCTACGCCCGCGCGAGGACGACAACGACGTCCAGGACCTGTGGGCCGCGCCGGTCGGGCCGGGCGAGCCCTACAAGCTGATCGATTCCCGCGCCCTGGTCCCCGACGCCGGGGAGCTGTCCGAGGCCGAGAAGGCGCGGCGCGAGCGGATGCGGGTCAGCGCGCGCGGCGTGGTGGAATATTCCTGGGACAAGCAGGGCCGCTATATCCTGGCGCCGCTGGAAGGCGACATCTTCCTGGCGACGCGCGCGGACGGCTCGGTGCGGCGCCTGACCGAGACCGAGGCCGACGAGATCGACGCCAAGGTCTCGCCGCTGGGCAACTTCGTCTCCTATGTCCGCGACCAGGACCTGGTCGTCTATGACCTGGCCGACGGCCGGGAGACGCCGGTCACGACCGACGGCGACGGCCTGGTCACGTGGGCCACGGCCGAGTTCATCGCCCAGGAGGAAATGGACCGCGACACCGGCTATTGGTGGAGCCCGGACGAACGCTACATCGCCCTGACGCGCGTGGACGAAAGCCCCGTGGACGTGGTGCCGCGCTTCGAGATCAGCGGGGACGGCGCGACGGTGGTGCAGCAGCGCTATCCCCGCGCCGGCCGGCCCAACGCCCTGGTCGAACTGTATGTGCAGGACCGGCAGAGCGGCCAGCGCGTGAAGGTCGATCTGGGCGCAAACACCGACATCTATCTGGCGCGGGTCGACTGGGCCGGCGATGGAAAGACGCTGTACGTCCAGCGCCACTCGCGCGATCAGAAGACGCTGGACTTGCTGAGCGTGGACCCGGCGACGGGCGCTTCGCGCGTGATCCTGAGCCAGAAGGCCGACGCCTGGGTCGACCTGAACAACGACTTCCGCGTGCTGAAGGACGGCCGCTTCCTGTGGTCGAACGAGGATTCCGGCTGGCGGCACCTGTATCTGTACGACCGCGACGGACGCCTGGTGCGGCCCGTGACGCGCGGCGATTATCCGGTGAAGCACCTGGACGGGGTGGACGAGACGACCGGCGACGTCTTCTTCACCGCCTCCATGCGCGACGGCGAGGAACTGCCGATCGAGCAGCAGATGTTCCGCGCCAGCCTGAACAGCACGGTCGAGCCGGTGGCGGTGACGCCGGCGGGCGGCTGGTGGAACGTGTCGGTCAACGGACCGGCGACCGCCTATGTCGGCAACTATTCCGATCCGAAGACGCCGCCGCAGTCGGCGCTGTACAGCATCGACGGCCAGCGCATCCGCTGGATCGAGGAGAACCGGCTGGACGCCGCCCATCCGTTCAGCCCCTATGTCTCGCATCTGCCGACGCCCGAATACGGCACGCTGCAAAGCCACGGCGAGACGCTGGTGTGGCGCATGACCACGCCGCCCGGCTTCGATCCGTCGAAGAAGTATCCGGTAGTGATGCAGGTCTATGGCGGGCCCGGCACCGGGGCGGGCGTTCAGAAGAGCTGGCAACCGCTGACCAACCAGCTGCTGACCGACGCCGGCTATGTCGTCTTCCGCCTGGACAACCGGGGCGAAGGCGACCGGTCGCAGCGGTTCGAGACCAGCATCTATCGCCGGCTGGGCCTGGCGGCGGTCGAGGACCAGACCCTGGCCGCCCAGTGGCTGAAGCAGCAGCCCTATGTCGATCCCGACCGGATCGCGGTCATGGGCTGGAGCTTCGGCGGCTTTCTGAGCCTGTTGACCCTGACCCAGCCCCCGAGGCGGGCCTGGCCGCCGCCCTGGCCGGCGCCGCGCCGACCGAGTGGAGCCTGTACGACACCCATTACACCGAGCGGTACATGTCGACGCCGCAGGACAATCCGGAAGGCTATGCCGAGACGGACATCCTGCCGCGCCTGGACGACCTCACGGGCCGCCTGATGATCCTGCACGGCATGGCCGACGACAACGTCATCTTCGCTAACGCCACGCGCGTCATCGACGCGCTTCAGGCCAAGAGCGTTCCGTTCGAGATGATGCTCTATCCCGGCCAGCGGCACGGCGTCCGTGGCGATCCCAGGCAGCTGCAGCAATGGCGAACCTATCTCGACTTCCTGGACCGCACGATCGGGCCGCGCTCGGTTTCCAAAACCGACTGATCGCGGTCGCGGCCGCGCTGGCCCTGTCGGGCTGCGCGGCCGGGCAGGCCGCTTATCCCGCCCCCGCGGCGGTGGTGGAAGCCGGGCGCGCGGCCGACACCGCGCACGCCGTCATCCGCTGGAACGACGCGCTTTCGGCGCCGATGCGCGGCCCGCTGGCGGGCATGCCGATCCTGCTGAAGGACAATATCGAGACGGCGGACATGCCGACCACCGCAGGATCGCTGGCGCTCGCCAACAATGCGCCGGGTCGCGACGCGCCGCTGGTCGCGCGTCTGCGGGCCGCCGGCGCCGCCATCGTCGGCAAGACCAATCTGTCGGAATGGGCCAACATCCGCGCGTCGGACTCGATCAGCGGTTGGAGCGCGGTCGGCGGGCAGACGCTGAACCCCTATGACCCCGCGCGGACACCCTGCGGCTCGTCCTCCGGCAGCGGGGCGGCGGTGGCGCTGGGGCTGGTTCCGGTCGCCATCGGGACCGAGACGGACGGCTCGATCACCTGCCCGGCCTCCGTCAACGGCGTGGTGGGCTTCAAGCCGACGGTCGGACTGGTGTCGCGCACCCGCATCGTGCCGATCAGCCATTCGCAGGACACCGCCGGACCGATGGCCGTGACCGTGCGCGACGCCGCGCGGGTGCTGACCGCGATCGCAGGGTCCGACCCGGCCGATCCGGCGACGGCCGAGGCCGACGCACGCAAGGTCGACTACGCCGCCGCCCTGGATGCCGGGGCGCTGCACGGCGCGCGCATCGGGGTGATGCGGTTCCTGAAGGGCTATTCGCCCGAGACCCAGGCCGTGTTCGAGCAGAACCTTCAGGTCCTGCGCGACGCGGGCGCCGTCCTGGTCGATCTGCCCGAGGGCCCGGACGGCAGGACCTTGGGCGCGGCCGAGATCAAGGTGCTGCTTCATGAGCTGAAGCACGATCTGAACGCCTACCTGGCCTCGACCGACCCGACGCAGGTGGAGACGCGCACCCTGGCCGACGTCATCGCCTTCAACGCCGCCGAGCCGCGCGAGACGGCCTTGTTCGGGCAGGACCTGTTCGAGCGGGCGCAGGCCACGGCGGGTCTGGAGGATCCGGAATATATCGAGGCGCGCGCCACGTCCCTGCGCCTGGCGGGGCCCGAAGGCATCGACCGCCTGATGCGCGAGCACCGCCTGGTCGCCCTGATCGCGCCGACGACCTCGCGCGCCTGGACCAACGATCCCGAGGACGACGATGACATGGAGGGATCGGCCAGCCGAATGGCCGCCGTCGCCGGCTATCCGCACCTGACCGTGCCGATGGGATTCGACCGGGGCATGCCGGTGGGCCTGAGCTTCATCGGCAAGAAATGGGACGACGCCCGCATCCTGTCGCTGGGCTACGCCTTCGAGCGGGCGACCCAGGCGCGCCGCCCGCCAGGTGCGGTTCCGCACTGAGGAACCGGCGAGGCCGGCGCGGGCTTGAGGTGTGGGCGGGCCGCTGGGGCGCCGCCGCCGGGGAGGCCCCATGAGCGACGTCATAGCCAACATCTTCGGCTCGGCGGCCGCCGTCTGTTCGGTGACCAGCTTCGCGCCCCAGGCGATCAAGATCTGGAAGGAGCGCGACGCCTCCTCGGTCAGTCTGAAGACCTATTCGCTGACCGTCACCTGCTTCGCCCTGTGGGTCGTCTACGGCGTGATGACCCAGGCCTGGCCGGTGACGGCGGCCAACAGTTGCGCCCTGGTGATGGCGGCCTGTGTGCTGGCGATGAAGTGGCGCTTCCGCGACGGCGACCCGGAAGCGAAAGAGGGGACGTGACGAATTGATGCGGATCAAGGCGTCGGACCCGTCCGGCGTCCAACATGCGGTCAAAGGAGAGACCCCATGCCCGAATCCGCCATTCCCGTCGTCATCCTGGTCGTCGCCGCCTTCGCCGTCTTCATGGGCGCCCTGGGCGGGGGGAGCATCTGGTCCAACGCCGGGCCCAAGTGACGCCAGCTTTACCCGACGTGATCTTGGCGCCCTGGCCGATGCGGGTTACGCCGTCCCTTCAACCGTTCTCAAGGGAGACGCCCCCATGCCTGATCTCGCTCAAGTCACTGAACACATCCGCGGCGCCGTCGGCGACAACTCCGGCCTTGGCAAGACCGTGAAGCTCGACCTCGGCGACGAGGGCAAGATCTTCATCGACGGCGCGTCGGTGCCGAACACCGTCACCAATGAGGACAAGCCCGCCGACGCCACGGTGTCGATGAAGTGGGATGACTTCATGGCTCTGTCGGAAGGCAAGCTGGATCCGATGATGGCCTTCATGCAGGGCAAGCTGAAGATCGCCGGCGACATGATGATCGCCCAGAAGCTGGCTCCGTTGCTGAAGCGCTGATGACGCGCTGAACGTCACCACCTTGACGGCGCGGTCCCTGAGGGGATCGCGCCGTTTTCGTTTCAGCGTCCGACAGAGGCGCAATCGGGACAAGAGGACACGACCATGGATTTCCAACCTTCTGACCGCGCCCGCGAATGGCAGGACCGCGTTCGCCGCTTCCTGGACGAGCAGGTCATTCCTCGCGAAGCCGACTATTTCGCCCAGGTGCGCGAGGACGCCGGGCGCCAGCCGCCGGTCATGGAGGAGATGAAGGCCAGGGCGCGCGAGGCGGGCCTGTGGAACATGTTCCTGCCCGGCGACCACGGCGCGGGCCTGACCAATCTGGAATACGCGCCGCTGGCCGAACTGATGGGCCGTCATCTGTGGTCGGCCGAGGTGTTCAACTGCAACGCGCCGGACACCGGCAACATGGAGGTGCTGCACCTCTACGGAAACGCCGAGCAGCAGGCGCGCTGGCTGAAGCCGTTGATGGCCGGAGAAATCCGCTCGGCCTTTCTGATGACCGAGCCCGAGGTCGCCTCGTCAGACGCCACCAACATCCAGACCCGGATCGAGCGCGACGGCGACCACTATGTCATCAACGGCCGCAAGTGGTGGTCGACCAACATGGGCCATCCGAACGTCGCCATGACCATCGTGATGGGCAAGACCGACCCCGACGCCGCCACCCACGCCCAGCAGTCGCAGATCATCGTGCCGGTCGACACGCCCGGCTTCCGCGTCGAGCGAATGCTGTCGGTGTTCGGCTATGACGAAAAGCCGATCGGCCACGCCGAGGTGGTGCTGGAGAACGTCCGCGTGCCCGTCGAGAACCTGATCGCCGGCGAGGGCCGCGGCTTCGAGATCGCGCAAGGGCGCCTGGGGCCGGGTCGCATCCACCACTGCATGCGCGTGATCGGCGCGGCCGAACGCGCGCTGGAACTGATGGTCGAAAGGCTGCTGAACCGCACCGCCTTTAGGAAGCAGCTGGCCGAGCATTCGGTGTGGGAACAGCGCGTCGCCGACGCCCGCACCAATATCGAGATGTGCCGCCTGCTGGTGCTGAAGGCGGCGTGGATGATGGACGTGGCCGGGGCGAAGAACGCCCGCTCCGAGATCGCCCAGATCAAGGTGGCGGCGCCGAAGATGGCGCTGCAGGTCATCGACGACGCCATCCAGGCCTTCGGCGGGGCGGGGGTGTCAGGCGACACGCCTCTGGCCGAACTTTACGCCGGGGTTCGCACCCTGCGGATCGCCGATGGTCCCGACGAGGTCCACAACCGCACAATCGCGCGCCTGGAATACGCCAAACATGGAGGCAAATCCGCGCGTTGACTAAGCTGATCGGGCCGCCCCTCGCCCGTGCGAGGGGAACCTGAGCCTTGGCGTGACGTTCGCCTTTTGGACGCGACGCCGCGCCGCAGGGAACGCCGCATCATGAACGCACGCTTCGAGCCCGACGCACGGGTGACGGCGGACCTGGCGCGGTTCCGGGCGGTCCGCGCCGCCATGCCGGCCCTGGCCGAGGGGTTGTCGGCGGAGGATCTTTCGGCCCAGTCGATGGCCGACTGCAGTCCCGGCAAGTGGCATCTGGCGCATACCAGCTGGTTTTTCGAGGCCATGATCCTGGCCCCCGCCGACCCGGACTATCGTCCGGTCGATCCGCGCTTTCAGCAGCTGTTCAACAGCTATTACGAGGCGCTGGGCGAGCGGGTGGCGCGCCCCGAACGCGGCCTGATGACCCGACCGTCGCTGGACGAGGTTCTGGCCTATCGCCGCGAGATCGACCGGCGCATGGCCGCCTGGATCGCGCAGGCGCCGACGGGCGGGCGAGAGCGCTATCTGCTGGAGTTGGGCCTGCACCATGACCAGCAGCATCAGGAGCTGTTCCTGATGGACCTGCTGAACCTGATGTCGCGCTCGCCGTTGGACCCGGCGGCCTACGCCCAGGAGCCGCGTCGGCACCCGCCCGAGCCGGCGCGGGGCGGGGCGAGCCGGTTCGAAGGCGGCCTGATCGATGCGGGTCATGGCGCCCAGGGCTTCGCCTTCGACAACGAAGGGCCGGCGCATCGCGTCTGGCTTGAGCCTTTCGCCCTGGCGCATGACCTGGTCACGAACGGCGACTGGATCGCCTTTATCGACGACGGCGGATATCGCCGGCCCGAACTGTGGCTGTCGGACGGTTGGGCCGCCGTGAAGGCCGAGGGTTGGACGGCTCCGCTCTACTGGCGGCGGGGGGACGACGGCTGGACCGTGATGGGCCTGACCGGGCGCCGGCCCGTGGACCCTTCGGCGGCGGTCCGTCACGTCAGCTTCTACGAGGCCGACGCCTACGCCCGCTGGGCGGGCAAGCGATTGCCCAGCGAGTTCGAATGGGAACACGCCGCGACCAGCGCGCCGGAGGCGTTTTCGAACCTGTCGGGCGAGGTGTGGCAGTGGACGTCCAGCGCCTATGCGCCCTATCCGGGGTTCACGCCCACGCAGGGCACGGCCGCCGAGTACAACGGCAAGTTCATGGCCAACCAAATGGTCCTGCGCGGCGGCGCCTTCGCCACGCCCGAAGGCCACGACCGGCCGACCTATCGCAACTTCTTCTATCCCTTTCAGAGGTGGGCCTTCATGGGCGTGAGACTGGCCGAGGATGCGCCCGCCGGGCGCAAGACCGATTTCGAGGACGACACGACGCGGGCCTTCCGCGACGACCTGGTCGAAGGACTGTCGCGCCCGCAGAAGGCGTTGCCGCCCAAGTGGTTCTACGACGCCGAGGGCTCGCGCCTGTTCGAGCCCATCACCGACCTGCCGGAATACTATCCGACCCGGCAGGAGACGGCCCTGCTGCGCGAGCGCGCAGACGATCTGGCGACGGCGTTCGGGCCGGGCGCGGTGCTGGTCGAGTTCGGCTCGGGCGCCAGCGAGAAGACCCGCATCCTGCTGGACGCGGCCCCGGACCTGGGGGCCTATGTGCCGCTGGACATCAGCGAGAGCGCCCTGTTCGAGGCGTCCGAGCGTCTGCGCCGGGCCTATCCCCGTCTGGAGGTGAGGCCGCTGCTGGGCGATTTCGAGAACCTCGCCCCCCTGCCGGGCGATTTGCCGCGCGGGCGCAGGATCGGCTTCTTCCCCGGCTCCACGATCGGCAATCTTTCACCCGATGAGGCGGTGCGCTTCCTGGGCGCGGCGCGGCGGATGCTGGGGGAGGGGGCGCTGTTCGTCCTGGGCGTCGACCTGGTCAAGGACCCGGCCGTCCTGGTGCGCGCCTATGACGACAGCCGAGGCGTGACGGCGGCCTTCAACCGCAATGTCCTGGTCCGCGCCAACGCCGAGCTCGGCGCCGATTTCGACCTGGACGCGTTCGCCCACCGCGCGGTGTGGAACGCGGAACAGTCGCGGATCGAAATGCACCTTCAGGCCCAGGCGCCGACCACGGCGCGGGTCGATGGCCGCGCCTTCCGGTTCCAGCAGGGGGAGACCATCCACACCGAGAGTTCGCGCAAGTTCACGCGCGAGGCGGTCGAAGACATGGCCGCCGAGGCGGGGTGGCGTCTGGTCCGCTTCGACGCCTCCGCCGAGCCCAGCGTGGCCCTGGCGCTGCTGTCCAGCTGAGGCGACGGCCGGCAAGCAAAAAGGGCGGCGCCGAAAGCGCCGCCCTTTCTTTCGCCAACCAGCGGCGATCTATTCCTGAGGCCGTTGCGGCGCGGCTTGATCTTTGCGCGAGCCGTGGGAGGCCTCGCCGCCCTTGCGGCCCGCCTGCGCCGCCAGGCTGCGGTCTTGGGAGAAGCTGCGTTTCTCGCTGGGCACGCTTGCGCCGCCCTTGCGCGCGATCTCACGCTGACGTTCTGGGTCCATCGAAGCGAAGCCTCGCTTCGAGACGCCCGAGCCCCGCGTCGGTTGACCTTCCATCGGTTGTCCTTTCCCGCTGCTGTTGCGCTTGTGGGAGATCAACCGTTCGGAATCCCGGCCGGTTCCGAATGGAACCCAGGTTTTTACTTCCGTCGTCTGAGTGAAGGCTGTTCAGTCTTTCAGGATGATCTTGCCCAGGTGGGCGCCGGCTTCCAGGCGTCGGTGCGCCTCGGCCGCCTGGGACAGGGGCAGGACGGCGTCGATGACGGGGCGGAACCGGCCCGCCTCGATCCAGGGCCAGACGGTCGCCTCGATCCGCTGGGCCAACCGCGCCTTCTCGTCGGCAGGGCGGTTCCTGAGGGTCGATCCGGTCAGCGTCGCGCGCTTGCGCATCAGGGCCATGACGGGGACCTCCAGCGTCCCGCCGTCGAGGGCGGCGATATAGACGATCCGGCCGTCCATCTTCAGGGCGCGAAGGTTCCGCTCCAGATAGGCGCCGCCGATCATGTCCAGCACCACGTCGGCGCCGCCCATGTCTTCGACGACCGCGCCGAAGTCTTCGGCCTGGACATCGATGACGCGGTCCGCGCCCAGCGCCGTCAGAGCCTCGGCCCGCGCCGCGCCCTGCAGGTGCCGACCACGCGCGCGCCGGCCGCCTTGCCCATCTGGATCGCCGTGACGCCGATGCCGGAGTTGGCGCCGTGCACCAGCAGGGTTTCGCCGGCGGCCAGTCGCCCGTGCTCGAACACATTGGCGAAGACGGTGAAGACCGTCTCGGGAAGGGCGGCGGCGTCCTCGAACGACAGGCCCGCCGGCAGGGGCAGGGCGTGGCGCGCATCGACCACGGCGTATTCGGCGTAACCCCCGCCGCCCAGCAGGGCCGTGATCCGATCGCCCGCGCGCCACCGGCCGGCGTCGTTGACCGCCTCGCCCGCTGCCTCAAGGCCCAGGGTTTCGGGAGCGCCGGGCGGCGGCGGATAGAGGCCGCGCCGTTGCAGCAGGTCGGGCCGGTTGACCCCGGCCGCCCGCACCCGGATCAGCAACTGGCCGTCGGCCGGGACGGGACGGTCCGTATCGACCCATTTCAGCGCCTCGGGCGGTCCCTTGCCGCCGTCGACGATGATGGCGTTCATGCGGGTCTGATCCATGATCGGGCTCCTTGAGGCGGTCTTGGAGGGTTGTGCCCGTTGGCCGGGGCCGGGACAAATCCCCAAAAGACGCTTAACGCGCCGCCGGGGTCTTTATTTCGCCGTGGAAGCGCGTATATGTCCGCGTTCCGCAACACTCCGCATGAGTCTGCGCGTAAAGCGCCGAGGCCCGGTCCGTCGCCCTCCGACCGGAGCGAAGGCGCGGCTCCTTCCCAAGGGAGCCCAATGATTTCAGGCGTCCGGTCCGTTCGCGGGCCGAGGGCAGACGCCGAAAACACTGGTCGCGGACGCCGAACGGCGGACCGTGGCTGCCGCATTTGACGCGTGGTTTTCCCCGGGCCGCGCGGATTGGGAAAAACTGAATGACTGACGTCGCCCACGATCTCGCCATCAACGGTCAGGTCGCCTCCGCCACCTCGTTCACCGGCAAGAAGCGCATCCGCAAGTCCTTCGGGCGCATCCCCGAAGCGATCCAGATGCCGAACCTGATCGAGGTCCAGCGCGCGTCCTACGAACAGTTCCTGCAGCGCGAGGTCCGTCCGGGCGAGCGCAAGGAGCAGGGGATCGAAGCGGTCTTCAAGTCGGTCTTCCCGATCAAGGACTTCAACGAGCGCGCGATCCTGGAATACGTCTCCTACGAGTTCGAGGAGCCCAAGTACGACGTCGAGGAATGCATCCAGCGCGACATGACCTACGCCGCGCCGCTGAAGGTCAAGCTGCGTCTGATCGTGTTCGAGACCGACGAGGAAACGCAGGCGCGTTCGGTCAAGGACATCAAGGAGCAGGACGTCTATATGGGCGACATCCCGCTCATGACGGACAAGGGCACCTTCATCGTCAACGGGACCGAGCGGGTGATCGTGTCCCAGATGCACCGTTCGCCGGGCGTCTTCTTCGACCACGACAAGGGCAAGACGCACTCTTCGGGCAAGCTGCTGTTCGCCGCGCGGGTGATCCCGTACCGCGGTTCGTGGCTGGACTTCGAGTTCGACGCGAAGGACATCGTCTATGTCCGCATCGACCGCCGTCGCAAGCTGCCGGCCTCGACCTTCCTGATGGGTCTGGGCATGGACGGCGAGGAAATCCTCAAGACCTTCTACGAGACCGTCCCCTACGAGAAGCGCGGCGAAGGCTGGGTCACGCCCTACAAGCCGGAACGCTGGCGCGGGGTGAAGCCCGAGTTCGACCTGATCGACGCCGACACCGGCGAGGTGGTCGCCCAGGCCGGCCAGAAGATCAGCGCGCGCGCCGCCAAGAAGCTGGGCGACACGGTCAAGTCGCTGTCGCTGGCCGCCGACGCCTTGGTCACCAAGTATCTGGCCAATGACGCGGTCAACATGGAGACCGGCGAGATCTTCGCCGAGGCGGGCGACGAACTGGACGCCCCCACGATCGAGGTGCTGGAGCAGAACGGCTTCACCACCATCGAGGTGCTGGACATCGACCATGTCACGGTCGGCGCCTACATGCGCAACACCCTGCGCGTCGACAAGAACGACAACCGCGAGGACGCCCTGTTCGACGTCTATCGCGTGATGCGTCCGGGCGAGCCGCCGACGCCGGAAGCCGCCGAAGCCATGTTCAACTCGCTGTTCTTCGACAGCGAGCGCTACGACCTGTCGGCCGTCGGCCGGGTCAAGATGAACATGCGCCTGGAAACCCCCGAGGTCTCCGACGAGATCCGCGTCCTGCGCAAGGAAGACGTGCTGAAGGTGCTGCAGATCCTGGTCGGCCTGAAGGACGGCCGCGGCGAGATCGACGACATCGACAACCTGGGCAACCGCCGGGTCCGTTCGGTCGGCGAACTGCTGGAAAACCAGTACCGCGTCGGCCTGCTGCGGATGGAGCGCGCCATCAAGGAGCGCATGTCCTCGGTCGATATCGACACGGTCATGCCGCACGACCTGATCAACGCCAAGCCTGCCGCCGCGGCGGTGCGCGAGTTCTTCGGTTCGTCGCAGCTGTCGCAGTTCATGGACCAGACCAACCCGCTGTCGGAAATCACCCACAAGCGCCGCCTGTCGGCGCTTGGCCCGGGCGGTCTGACGCGTGAGCGCGCGGGCTTCGAAGTCCGCGACGTGCACCCGACCCACTACGGCCGCATCTGCCCGATCGAGACGCCGGAAGGCCCGAACATCGGCCTGATCAACTCGCTGGCCACCCACGCCCGCGTCAACAAGTACGGCTTCATCGAGAGCCCGTATCGTCGCGTGAAGGACGGCCAGGCCCAGGGCGAGGTGGTCTACATCTCGGCCATGGAGGAGTCGAAGTACACGATCGCCCAGGCCAACATCGAACTGAAGACGGCCAGATCGTCGAGGATCTGGTCCCCGGCCGGATCAACGGTGAATCCCAGCTCCTGAACAAGGACGCTGTGGACATGATGGACGTGTCGCCGAAGCAGGTCGTTTCGGTCGCCGCCGCCCTGATCCCGTTCCTGGAAAACGACGACGCCAACCGCGCGCTGATGGGCGCCAACATGCAGCGTCAGGCCGTGCCGCTGGTGCAGTCGGACGCGCCGCTGGTCGGCACCGGCATGGAAGCGGTGGTGGCCGTGGACTCCGGCGCCGTCGTGGTCGCCCGTCGTGACGGCGTCGTCGAGCAGATCGACGGCACCCGCATCGTCGTGCGCGCCACCGGCGACGTGGACGCCGCCCGTTCGGGCGTCGACATCTACCGCCTGTCGAAGTTCCAGCGCTCGAACCAGTCGACCTGCATCAACCAGCGCCCGATCGTGCGCGTGGGCGATGCGGTGAAGGCCGGCGACGTCATCGCCGACGGTCCGTCGACGGACCTGGGCGAACTGGCCCTGGGCCGCAACGCCTTGGTCGCCTTCATGCCTTGGAACGGCTACAACTTCGAGGACTCGATCCTGATCTCCGAGCGCATCGTGCGCGACGACGTCTTCACCTCGATCCACCTGGAAGAGTTCGAGGTCGCGGCCCGCGACACCAAGCTGGGGCCGGAAGAAATCACCCGCGACATCCCCAACGTCGGCGAGGAAGCCCTGCGCAACCTCGACGAGGCGGGCATCGTGGCCATCGGCGCCGAGGTCCAGCCGGGCGACATCCTGGTCGGCAAGGTGACGCCGAAGGGCGAAAGCCCGATGACTCCGGAAGAGAAGCTGCTGCGCGCCATCTTCGGCGAGAAGGCTTCGGACGTGCGCGACACCTCGCTGCGTCTGCCGCCGGGCGTGGCCGGCACCATCGTCGACGTGCGCGTCTTCAACCGTCACGGCGTCGACAAGGACGAGCGCGCCCTGGCCATCGAACGCGCCGAAATCGAACGCCTGGGCAAGGACCGCGACGACGAGCTCAAGATCCTGGAGCGCAACGTCTATGGCCGCCTGAAGCCCCTGCTGGTCGGCAAGAACGCCGTGTCGGGTCCCAAGGGCATCGGTCGCGGCGAACTGACCGACGAGAAGCTGGCCGAGGTCAGCCGCGGCCTGTGGTGGCAGATCGCGCTCGACGACGAAAAGGCGATGGGCGAGCTGGAGGCCATGAAGCGCCAGTTCGAGGACGCCCGCAAGGCGCTGGACCGTCGCTTCGAGGACAAGGTCGAGAAGCTGCAACGCGGCGACGAACTGCCTCCGGGCGTGATGAAGATGGTCAAGGTGTTCGTCGCGGTGAAGCGCAAGCTGCAGCCGGGCGACAAGATGGCCGGCCGTCACGGCAACAAGGGCGTCATCTCCAAGATCCTGCCGATCGAGGACATGCCGCACCTGGAAGACGGCACCCACGTCGACATCGTGCTGAACCCGCTGGGCGTGCCGTCGCGCATGAACATCGGCCAGATCTTCGAGACCCATCTGGGTTGGGCGGCCGCGGGCCTGGGCAAGCAGATCTCCGGTCTGCTGGAAGCCTGGCAGCACGGCGGTCAGAAGCAGGCCCTGGTCGAGCGCCTGACCGAGATTTACGGCGTAGACACCCCCCTGCCGCAGGACGAGGAAGAGCTGGTCGAACTGGCGAAGAACCTGTCCAAGGGCGTGCCCTTCGCGACCCCGGTCTTCGACGGCGCGCACATCGGCGACATCGAACGCCTGCTGGAAGAGGCGGGGCTGAACAAGTCGGCCCAGTCGATCCTGTACGACGGCCAGACCGGCGAGCAGTTCAAGCGTCCGGTCACGGTCGGCTACATCTACATGCTGAAGCTGCACCACCTGGTCGACGACAAGATCCACGCCCGCTCCATCGGCCCGTACTCGCTGGTCACCCAGCAGCCGCTGGGCGGCAAGGCGCAGTTCGGCGGTCAGCGCTTCGGGGAAATGGAGGTCTGGGCGCTGGAAGCCTACGGCGCCGCCACACCCTGCAGGAGATGCTGACGGTGAAGTCCGACGACGTGGCCGGCCGCACCAAGGTCTACGAGGCCATCGTCCGCGGCGACGACAGCTTCGAGGCCGGCATTCCCGAGAGCTTCAACGTGCTCATCAAGGAAATGCGTTCGCTGGGTCTGAACGTGGAGCTGGAGAATTCGTGAGGCGTGACGCGTGAGTCGTGAATGGGCCGATGCTCGTCACGACTCACCACTCACCAATCACGGCGCAGTTCTCCCTCTGAATACTTTTCGCGGCGGTTGCCGCAGCAAGGAACCAAGATGAACCAGGAAGTCCTGAACATCTTCAACCCGGTCCCGGTCACCCCGACCTTCGACCAGATCAAGATCGCCCTGGCCTCGCCGGAGAAGATCCGGTCGTGGTCGTTCGGCGAGATCAAGAAGCCGGAAACCATCAACTACCGCACGTTCAAGCCTGAGCGTGACGGCCTGTTCTGCGCCCGTATCTTTGGCCCAACCAAGGACTACGAATGCCTGTGCGGCAAGTACAAGCGCATGAAGTACAAGGGCATCATCTGCGAGAAGTGCGGCGTGGAGGTTACCCTGGCCCGCGTCCGTCGCGAGCGGATGGGCCACATTGAACTGGCCGCGCCGGTCGCCCACATCTGGTTCCTGAAGTCGCTGCCGTCGCGCATCGCCCTGATGCTGGACATGGCGCTGAAGGACGTCGAGCGCGTCCTGTACTTCGAGAACTACATCGTCACCGAGCCGGGCCTGACCCCGCTGAAGCAGAACCAGCTGCTGACGGAAGACGAATTCTATCGCTATCAGGAAGAGTTCGGCGACGACGGCTTCACCGCCGAGATCGGCGCCGAGGCCGTGCGCAACCTGCTGATGGGCATCGACCTGCACGCCGAAGCCGAGAAGCACCGTGCCGAACTGGCCGACAACCCGTCGGAAATGAAGGCCAAGAAGGCGTCCAAGCGCCTGAAGCTGATCGAGGCCTTCCTGGAATCGGGCAACAAGCCCGAGTGGATGATCCTGACCATCGTGCCGGTCATCCCGCCGGAACTGCGCCCGCTGGTGCCGCTGGACGGCGGCCGCTTCGCGACGTCGGACCTGAACGACCTGTATCGCCGCGTCATCAACCGGAACAACCGCCTCAAGCGCCTGATGGAGCTGCGGGCGCCGGACATCATCATCCGCAACGAAAAGCGGATGCTGCAGGAATCGGTCGACGCCCTGTTCGACAACGGCCGTCGCGGCCGGGTCATCACCGGCGCCAACAAGCGGCCCCTGAAGTCGCTGGCCGACATGCTGAAGGGCAAGCAGGGCCGCTTCCGCCAGAACCTGCTGGGCAAGCGCGTCGACTATTCGGGCCGCTCGGTCATCACCGTGGGACCGGAACTGAAGCTGCACGAGTGCGGCCTGCCCAAGAAGATGGCGCTGGAGCTGTTCAAGCCGTTCATCTACGCGCGTCTGGACGCCAAGGGCCTGTCGGGCACCGTCAAGCAGTCCAAGCGCATGGTCGAGCGCGAGCAGCCCGCCGTCTGGGACATCCTGGACGAGGTGATCCGCGAGCACCCGGTGCTGCTGAACCGCGCGCCGACGCTGCACCGCCTGGGCATCCAGGCGTTCGAGCCCAAGCTGATCGAGGGTAAGGCCATCCGCCTGCACCCGCTGGTCTGCACCGCCTTCAACGCCGACTTCGACGGCGACCAGATGGCCGTGCACGTTCCGCTGAGCCTCGAGGCCCAGCTGGAAGCGCGCGTCCTGATGATGTCGACGAACAACATCCTGTCGCCCGCCAACGGCAAGCCGATCATCGTGCCGTCCCAGGACATCGTCCTGGGTCTGTACTACCTGTCGCTGGTCAAGGACGGCGAGCCGGGCGAGGGCAAGCTGTTCGCCAACATCGGCGAGATCGACGCGGCCCTGGACGCCAAGGTCGTCACCCTGCACACGCGCATCAAGGCCCGCTGGACCGAGATGAACGCCGAAGGGCAACTGGTCACCAAGGTGATCGACACGACCCCGGGTCGGATGAAGCTGGCCGCCCTGCTGCCGCAGAACCCGAACGTCGGCTATCGCCTGCTCGAGAAGAACCTGACCAAGAAGGAGATCGGCAACCTGATCGACGTGGTCTATCGTCACTGCGGTCAGAAGGCGACGGTCATCTTCGCCGATCAGATGATGGGTCTGGGCTTCCGCGAGGCCGCCAAGGCGGGCATCTCGTTCGGCAAGGACGACATCGTCATCCCGGCCAAGAAGGTCGAGCTGGTCAACGAGACCCGCGCCCAGGTCGAGGAGTACGAGCAACAGTACGCCGACGGCTTGATCACGCGCGGCGAGAAGTACAACAAGGTCGTCGACGCCTGGGCCAAGGCCACGGACCGGATCGCCGACGCCATGATGGGCGAGATCGCGCAGCCGCGCGTGCTGATCGAGGGCGAGAACCCCGACATCAACTCGGTCTTCATGATGGCCAACTCGGGCGCCCGCGGTTCGCAGGCGCAGATGAAGCAGCTGGCGGGATGCGCGGCCTGATGGCCAAGCCGTCTGGCGAGATCATCGAGACGCCGATCACCTCGAACTTCAAGGAAGGCCTGACCGTCCTTGAATACTTCAACTCGACCCACGGCGCCCGCAAGGGCCTGGCCGACACCGCGCTTAAGACCGCCAACTCGGGTTATCTGACCCGTCGTCTGGTGGACGTGGCGCAGGACTCCATCGTCACCGAGGACGACTGCGGCTCGACGCGCGGCATCACCCTGCGCGCGGTCATGGAAGGCGGCGACGTGCTGGTGTCCCTGGGCGCCCGCATCCTGGGCCGTTACGCGGCCGAGGACATCAAGGAGCCGGGCGCGGACACCGTCCTGTTCCCCGCCGACACCTATCTGGTGGAAGAGGTCGTGGAAGCGATCGAGGCCGCCGGCGTGCAGTCGGTGAAGGTGCGTTCGGCCCTGACCTGCGAGGCCGAAGCCGGCATCTGCGGTCACTGCTACGGTCGTGACCTGGCGCGCGGCACCAACGTCAACATCGGCGAAGCGGTCGGCGTCATTGCCGCCCAGTCGATCGGCGAGCCGGGCACCCAGCTTACGATGCGGACCTTCCACATCGGCGGCACGGCGCAGGTTGCGGAAACCTCGTTCATGGAGGCGACCAACGCCGGTACGGCCAAGATCGCCGGCCCGACCGTCGTCGCGCCGCACGGCGACCTGGTGGCCATGAGCCGCAACGTCACCGTGACGGTGGTCGTGGACGGCAAGGACCGCGAGACGCACAAGGCCCCCTACGGCGCCCGCATCCGCGTCAAGGACGGCGGCGAGGTCAAGAAGGGCCAGCGCCTGGCCGAGTGGGACCCCTACACCACCCCCATCCTGACGGAAGTGGGCGGCGTGGTCCGCTTCGAGGACCTGGTCGACGGCCTGTCGGTCAAGGAAGAAACCGACGAGGCGACCGGCATCGCCCAGCGCGTCGTCACCGACTGGCGCGCCAGCCCGCGCGGCTCGGACCTGCGTCCGGCTCTGGGGGTCACCCAAGGCGAGGCCTATGCCAAGCTGTCGTCGGGGTCCGACGCCCGCTATCTGCTGCCCGTCGGCGCGGTTCTGTCCGTGGCGAACGGCGACGAGGTCAAGCCGGGCGAGATCGTCGCCCGCGTCCCGACCGAAGGCGCCAAGACCCGCGACATCACCGGCGGTCTGCCGCGGGTGGCCGAGCTGTTCGAAGCCCGTCGTCCCAAGGACTGCGCGGTCATCGCCGAGATGGACGGCCGCGTCGAATTCGGTCGCGACTACAAGAACAAGCGCCGGATCAAGATCACCCCGGAAGTCAACGCCGACGGCGTCCAGGGCGAACCGGTCGAGTTCCTGATCCCCAAGGGCAAGCACATCTCCGTCCACGACGGCGACCTGATCCAGAAGGGCGACTACATCATCGACGGCAACCCGGATCCGCACGATCTGCTGCGCATCCAGGGCGTCGAGGCGCTGGCCGAGTATCTGGTGAACGAGGTGCAGGAGGTCTATCGACTGCAGGGCGTGCCGATCAACGACAAGCACATCGAGGTGATCGTTCGCCAGATGCTGCAGAAGGTCGAGGTCATCGACTCCGGCGAGACCACCCTGATCAAGGGCGACACGGTCGAAGTGGCCGAGGCGGCGCTTGAGAACGCCAAGGTCGAAAAGCGCGGCGGTCGTCCGGCGATCACCCAGCCGGTTCTGCTGGGCATCACCAAGGCGTCGCTGCAGACCCGCAGCTTCATCTCGGCGGCGTCCTTCCAGGAGACCACCCGCGTCCTCACCGACGCCTCGGTCAACGGCAAGAAGGACACGCTGGAAGGCCTGAAGGAAAACGTCATCGTCGGCCGCCTGATCCCGGCCGGCACGGGCGCCTACCTGCGCAGCCTGCAGAAGATCGCCAACGATCGCGACGCGGAACTGACCCAGGCCCGCGAAGACGCGGTCGAGCCGCTGCCGGCCGACCTGCAATTGGAGCTGGAGAGCAGCGAAGGCTGATCTCCGGTTTCGGAGCGAAGACCTGAGAAGGGCGGCGCCGGCGACGGCGCCGCCCTTTTCTATTGAGGTTCGCGCCCAGGCCCGGAGGCCCCGGGGACCAGCGGCGCGCCAGAGGCCGGCGGGCCGTCGCGGCGGGTGCGGACGTTGCGCGAGGAGTCGGGCGCAAGCGACGGATCCAGATGCGCGCCGGCGCAGCCCGTGCCGAAGTTGGAGCCGATGCAGTCGGCCGGGCCCACCACGCCGACGCCGCCCGACAGCGGACGACGCTGGGCCTCCCACTGCTGCAGCCGGCGGGCGCCCTCGCGGGCGAAGGCGGCGTCGCGCTCGGGATCGCCGGAGCCGTGGATGGGCGGGGCCGCCGCCGCGCGTTCGCCGAACCGCTGGCGGCAATGTCGCCGTTCGTCCTCGTTCAGCAGTTCGGGCGAGGCGCAGCCGGCGGCGCCCAGCCGCAGGCTGCGCGACATGGCCCCGCGCCGGTCGGTCGGATCGACCCGCCAGGCCGTGTCCGGGGCAGGGGCGCCGGCGGGGGGCTGGACGGCCAGGCGCGGCTGGACGGGCGCCGGACGGCCCTCATAGGCGGGATCGGGCCGGCGCGCCTGCGGGGCGGCGTCGTCGCGCGCCCGGCCCTGAATCGGCGCGTCGGGTTCGGTCGTCGCCACGGGCGGGCGCGGGCGCTCGTCGCGCAGCAGGGGGCGGGGCTGGATTTCCAGCAGGATAAGCGGGGGCTCGGGGCGGGCGACCCTGCGCGGCCCCAGGGCGTTCAGCGACAGCGCCAGGATCAGGCCGCCATTGACCGCGACGGCCCCCAGGGCCAGTGCAGCCTTGCGCCTGGTGTCGATGCGCCCGTCGCCCGTCACGCCGCCCCTCCCGGTTCGACGCCAAGCTGGGCGGCAAGCATGGCCGCTTTCAGGCGGCGCGGCGACTTGTTCGCGTCGCGGCTGTGCGTCGGTCCCCCGAAACGCGGCGGGACGGGGGATGCGCTTGACCCGAACGCCCATCGCGCGTAGAAGCCGCCCACTTTCGAGGCGTGGCCGGTTCGCCGTCCGCTGAGACGATCACAATCGAACGGACGGCCTGTGCGCCGCCGGAACGCCCGAAGCGCGCGTTCCGGTTTTTCTGTTTGAGGACAGCGTCTCGGTCTCGATGACAACCCGGGCGGGGGAATGGTCCCTCGTTCACAAAAGAAGGCGCGGGGCGCCTCGGTCGAAAGACACACGCCCCCCACAGAAGTCGAGACCTGTCTCAATGCCTACGATCAACCAACTGATCCGCAAGCCGCGCAAGCCCAAGCCCGTCCGCAACAAGGTTCCGGCCCTGGAAGGCTCGCCCCAGCGCCGCGGCGTCTGCACCCGCGTCTATACGACGACCCCGAAGAAGCCGAACTCGGCTCTGCGTAAGGTCGCCAAGGTGCGCCTGGCCAAGAACGGCTACGAAGCCGTGTGCTACATCCCCGGCGAAGGCCACAACCTGCAAGAACACTCGGTCGTGCTGATCCGCGGCGGCCGCGTGAAGGACTTGCCGGGCGTTCGCTACCACATCCTGCGCGGCGTGCTGGACACGCAAGGCGTCAAGGACCGCAAGCAGCGCCGTTCGCACTACGGCGCCAAGCGTCCGAAGTAAGCCGCCCTGCGCGTCATCAGATTCTAAGAGGATACATCCATGTCCCGTCGTCACCGCGCCCAGAAGCGTGAAGTCCTGCCGGATCCCAAGTTCGGCGACCTGATCGTCACCAAGTTCATGAACTACGTGATGTACGAAGGTAAGAAGGCCGTCGCCGAAAACATCGTTTACGGCGCTTTCGACATCCTGGCCGACAAGAAGAAGGACCAGACCGCGGTCGAGACCTTCCACTCGGCGCTCGACAACGTCGCCCCGTCGGTCGAAGTCCGTTCGCGCCGCGTCGGCGGCGCCACCTACCAGGTGCCGGTCGAGGTCCGTCCGGACCGTCGCCGCGCCCTGGCCATTCGCTGGCTGGTCAACGCCGCGCGCAACCGCGGCGAAAACACGATGACCGAAAAGCTGGCCGCCGAGCTGCTGGACGCCTCGAACAACCGCGGCACCGCGGTCAAGAAGCGCGAAGACACCCACAAGATGGCCGAAGCCAACCGCGCCTTCAGCCACTATCGCTGGTAACGCCTTCAAAGCGTCATCGACGATGACTATCTGAGACTATCCGGCGCGGGCGGTTTGAGCTAAATCGCCCGCGCCGCCTTATCCGACATTTCCGAGGGCGCCCTGGCGTCCGCCAAAGCCCCCAAGGGACGCTCTCATGCCCCGCACGCATAAAATCGAAGACTACCGCAACTTCGGCATCATGGCCCACATCGACGCGGGCAAGACGACGACGACCGAGCGGATCCTGTATTACACCGGCAAGTCGCACAAGATCGGCGAAGTGCACGACGGCGCCGCCACCATGGACTGGATGGACCAGGAGCAGGAACGCGGCATCACCATCACGTCCGCCGCGACGACCGCCTTCTGGAAAGAGAAGCGCCTCAACATCATCGACACCCCCGGCCACGTGGACTTCACCATCGAAGTCGAGCGTTCGCTGCGCGTCCTGGACGGCGCCGTGACGGTGCTGGACGGCAACGCCGGCGTCGAGCCGCAGACCGAGACCGTCTGGCGTCAGGCCGACAAGTATAAGGTTCCGCGCATCGTCTTCGTCAACAAGATGGACAAGATCGGCGCCGACTTCGACAAGTCGGTCGAGTCGATCCGCGACCGTCTGGGCGCCAAGGCCGTGCCGATCCAGTTCCCGATCGGCGCCGAATCCAACCTTTCGGGCCTGGTCGACCTGGTCCGCATGAAGGCGGTCATCTGGGACAACGACGGCCTGGGCGCCTCCTTCCGCGACGAGGAAATCCCCGCGGACCTGAAGGCCAAGGCCGATGAAGCGCGTCAGTATCTGATCGACAACGCCGTCGAACTCGACGACGAGGCGATGGAAGCCTATCTGGAAGGCAACGAGCCTTCGGAAGAAACCATCAAGAAGTGCATCCGCAAGGCGGTGCTGACGGGCGCCTTCTATCCGATCCTGTGCGGCTCGGCCTTCAAGAACAAGGGCGTGCAGACGCTGCTGGACGCCGTCGTCGACTACCTGCCGTCGCCGATCGACATCCCGCCGACCCCGGGCATCGACTTCAAGACGGAAGAGCCCGTGGTCCGCAAGGCGTCGGACGACGAGCCGCTGTCGGTCCTGGCGTTCAAGATCATGGACGACCCCTTCGTCGGCTCGCTGACGTTCTGCCGCCTGTATTCGGGCAAGATGGAAACCGGCCAGTCGCTGCTGAACTCGACCCGCGACAAGAAGGAACGCGTCGGCCGCATGCTGCTGATGCACTCCAACAACCGCGAGGACATCAAGGAAGCCTACGCCGGCGACATCGTCGCCCTGGCCGGCCTGAAGGACACCCGCACCGGCGACACCCTGTGCGACCCGATCAAGTCGCCGGTCATCCTGGAGCGCATGGAGTTCCCGGCCCCGGTCATCGAGATCGCCGTCGAGCCCAAGACCAAGGCCGACCAGGAAAAGCTGGGCGTCGCCCTGGCCAAGCTGGCGTCGGAAGACCCGTCCTTCACCGTCTCGACCGACCACGAGTCGGGCCAGACGATCCTGAAGGGCATGGGCGAGCTGCACCTGGACATCAAGATCGACATCCTGAAGCGCACCTACAAGGTCGAAGCGACCATCGGCGCGCCGCAGGTGGCCTATCGCGAATCCATCAGCCGCAAGGCCGAGATCGATTACACCCACAAGAAGCAGACCGGCGGTACGGGCCAGTTCGCCCGCGTCAAGCTGGTGTTCGAGCCGGGCGAGCCGGGTTCGGACTTCGTCTTCGAGTCCGCCATCGTCGGCGGCGCGGTGCCCAAGGAATACATCCCGGGCGTCGAGAAGGGTCTGAAGTCGGCCAAGGACAACGGCCTGCTGGCCGGCTTCCCGGTCATCGACGTCAAGGCCACCCTGGTCGACGGCGCCTTCCACGACGTCGACTCCTCGGTGCTGGCGTTCGAAATCGCTTCGCGCGCCGCCTTCAAGGAACTGCGTGAGAAGGGCGGCCCCAAGCTGCTCGAGCCGATCATGGCGGTCGAGGTCGTGACGCCGGAAGAGTACCTGGGTTCGGTCATCGGCGACCTGAACGGCCGTCGCGGCATGATCCAGGGGCAGGACATGCGCGGCAACGCCACGGTGGTGAACGCCTTCGTGCCGCTGGCCAACATGTTCGGCTATGTGAACACGCTGCGCGGCATGTCGCAGGGCCGCGCCCAGTTCACCATGCAGTACGACCACTATGAGCCGGTGCCGCAGCACGTCGCCGACGAAGTGATCAAGAAGTACGCCTAAGCTTTCCCTTTTCGGAAAGCGGACCTAAAAGCGCCCGGCCGGTCACAGGCCGGGCGTCCTTAACCCCCAAACCAAAAGGAACCCCGGTTCGGGGACCTAGGAGCTAGAGAATGGCCAAGGAAAAGTTCGAACGCACGAAGCCGCACTGCAACATCGGCACGATCGGTCACGTCGACCACGGCAAGACGACGCTGACGGCGGCGATCACGATGACGCTGGCGAAGGCGGGCGGTGCGAAGGCGATGAACTACGCCGACATCGACGCGGCGCCGGAAGAGAAGGCGCGCGGCATCACGATCAACACGGCGCACGTGGAATATGAGACGGCCAACCGTCACTACGCGCACGTCGACTGCCCGGGCCACGCCGACTATGTGAAGAACATGATCACGGGCGCGGCGCAGATGGACGGCGCGATCCTGGTGGTCTCGGCCGCCGACGGCCCGATGCCGCAGACGCGCGAGCACATCCTGCTGGCCCGTCAGGTCGGCGTGCCGGCGCTGGTGGTCTTCATGAACAAGGTCGACCTGGTCGACGACGAAGAGCTGCTCGAGCTGGTCGAGATGGAAGTGCGCGAGCTGCTGAGCAGCTACCAGTTCCCGGGCGACGAAATCCCGATCACCAAGGGCTCGGCCAAGGCCGCGACCGACGGCGTGAACCCGGAGATCGGCGAGCAGCGCGTGCTGGCGCTGATGGAGACGGTCGACGCCTACATCCCGCAGCCGGCCCGTCCGGTGGACCAGCCGTTCCTGATGCCGGTGGAAGACGTATTCTCGATCTCGGGCCGCGGCACCGTGGTGACGGGTCGCGTCGAGAAGGGCGTGATCAAGGTCGGCGAGGAAGTCGAGATCGTCGGCATCCGTCCGGTCCAGAAGACGACCTGCACGGGCGTGGAAATGTTCCGCAAGCTGCTGGACCAGGGCGAGGCGGGCGACAACGTCGGCGTGCTGCTGCGCGGCACCAAGCGTGAGGACGTCGAGCGCGGTCAGGTCCTGTGCAAGCCGGGTTCGATCACCCCGCACACCAAGTTCCTGGCCGAGGCCTACATCCTGACCAAGGAAGAAGGCGGCCGCCACACGCCGTTCTTCACCAACTACCGCCCGCAGTTCTACTTCCGCACGACCGACGTGACCGGCATCGTGCACCTGAAGGAAGGCGTCGAGATGATCATGCCGGGCGACAACGCCGAGCTGAACGTCGAGCTGATCACCCCGATCGCCATGGACCAGGGCCTGCGCTTCGCCATCCGTGAAGGCGGCCGCACCGTCGGCGCCGGCGTCGTGGCCAAGATCGTCGAGTAATCGACGATCCCAGGCCACGCATCCTTGCGATGCTGCGGGAGCCATGCTCCCGCAGGGGCCAAGATCGTCGAGTAATCGACGTTCTGATGCGCTAACGCGCGTGAAGCGATCGCTCGCTTCTTGAGCGCGTCGGCCTTGCGGCTGACAAGCCATTCGTAGCGTACAGAGCGGCCCCGGAGCGATCCGGGGGCCGTTTCTGCATTGATGTTCGCCTTTCAGGCGTGAGGGCTTGCCCGCAACCCAAATCCCCCATCTACGTTCGGCTGTGGACGTTAAGGATTTGGTAACCCTATGTTTCGCGCGGTTCGCATCGGTCTGTTCATCGGCACCCTGATCGGGATGTCGGCCTGCGCGACGCAATACGACGCGCAGGGACGCCCCGTTTCGGGCGCCTATGGCTCCGTCGAGGCCGGCCGCACGGGCTGATTTCAAGGAAATCGTGGCGCTGAGGGCGATTGTCGCCTACTGTCGTCCTTGCGGACGCCGTTTGTCGCGCCGCGTCGGTCCTTATAACCCCCTAGATGTTACTCATCGCTATCGTCGTCGTTCTGCTCCTGGTGGTGCTCAACGGCCTTTTCGCCATGACCGAACTGGCGGTCGTGTCGTCCCGGAAATCCAAGCTGCAAAGCCGGGCCGAGAAGGGGGATCGCGGGGCGCGCAAGGCCCTGAAGCTGTCCGAGGAGCCCACGCAGTTCCTGTCGGCGGTGCAGGTGGGCATCACCCTGATCGGCATTCTGGCGGGCGCCTACGGCCAGGCGACCATCGCCGGCGAGTTGGACCGCATCCTGGAAACCAGCTTTCCGGCCCTGGCCGCCTACACCGAATTCTTCTCCACCGCCGTGGTCGTCATCTGCATCACCTATGTTTCGCTGATCGTCGGCGAATTGGTGCCCAAGCGTCTGGCGCTGATCTTTCCGGAGACCATCGCGTCCAAGATGGCGCAGCCGATCTCCAGCCTGGCGCTGGTGATGAAGCCCTTCGTCCTGCTGCTGACGGCCTCGACGTCCGGCATCCTGAAGCTGCTGGGCGTCAAGGACCGGGATGGGTCGGACGTCACCCAGGAAGAGGTGGCGACCATCCTGGCCGAGGGCACCTCGGCCGGCCTTATCGAGCCGGAAGAGCAGGAGATGATCGAGGAGATCCTGCGGCTGGGCGACCGTCCGGTGCGGGTGGCCATGACGCCGCGTCACGAGGTGTTCTGGATCGCCCTGGACGACAGCGAGAAGCAACTGCGCGAGGAAATCCGGACCTGTCCCTATTCCCGCATCGTCGTGGCGCGCGACAACGACGTCGATAATCCGCTGGGCGTCGTCCACAAGAAGGACCTGCTGGACAGCCTGCTGGACAATGGCGAGTTCAACGTCGAACGCCTGGTGCAGGAGCCCGCCTTCATCCCGCAGTCGACCTCGGTGTTGAAGGCGCTGGAGATCATCAAGGGCTCCAAGGTCCACATGGCCTTCATCGTCGACGAGTTCGGCGCCTTCGAAGGCGTCATCACCGCCACCGACCTGCTGGAGATGATCGCCGGCGACTTCAACGAATCGCACGACGAGGAAGAGGCCTATCTGCGACAGCGCGAGGACGGCTCTTGGCTGGTCGACGGACAGACCGACCTGGACGAACTGGCCGACGCCCTGGGCGAGGATTTCGGCGACCATGAAGGCTTCCACACCGTCGCCGGCCTGATCCTGCACCAGCTGTCGCGCGTGCCCGACGAGGGCGAGGTGCTGCAGGTCGGGCGCTACGAGGTCGAGGTGGTCGACATGGACGATCGCCGGATCGACAAGCTGATCTTCAAGGAACTGGTCCGAGCCGAAGACGAGAAGCAGGCGGTCGCCGCGCACCTGGAAGAGGAATAGGCGCGCCACATCCGCCCTTGAAATGCCGGGCCGCGTCAGGCATACGCGCCCCTCTGGCGAAGACGCTTGCCGATGGCGGGCGGCCTTTGTCTAGGAGTTTAGCTCAGCTGGTAGAGCACCGGTCTCCAAAACCGGGGGTCGTGGGTTCGAGTCCCCCAACTCCTGCCATTTCCCCCTGTCGCTTCCGGATGGGACTTCCCATCTGGGGCGACAGGATCAATTGTTTGAAGAGCATCTGATGGCCAAGGCCAAGAACCCCGGCAAGCGCCCGCAGATGGGCTCGAAGCTGCAGACCGCACCGGCGGGCCAGACCATCGCCGTCGAGGCGACCGAGCCCAAGAAGAAGACGAGCCCGGCTCAGTTCTTCAGCCAGGTGCGCGCCGAGGGCCGCAAGATCGTGTGGCCCAGCCGCAAGGAGACCTGGATTACCTCGGTGATGGTCTTCATCATGGTGCTGATCGCCTCGATCTTCTTCTGGGTGGTGGACACCGGCCTCGGCTTCGCCTTCCGCTACATCATCGCTCTCGGCTCGTAAGAAAGACGCCCCCATGACCGACGCAGCGCCCGCCAAGCCGGCCAACCCGCGGCACAAGTGGTACATCGTCAACGCCTATTCGAACTTCGAGAAGAAGGTCGCCGAGCAGCTGCGCGAACAGGCCCGTCAGCAGGGGCTGGAAGACGCCTTCTCCGAAATCCTGGTGCCGACCGAGGACGTCGTCGAGATCCGTCGCGGCCGCAAGGTGAACTCCGAGCGCAAGTTCTTCCCGGGCTACGTCCTGGTGAAGATGGAGATGACCGACCAGGCCTATCACCTGGTCAAGAACACGCCCAAGGTCACCGGCTTCCTGGGCGCCGCGGGCGGCACCAAGCCCCTGCCGGTCTCGGAACGCGAAGTTCAGAACATCATCGGGGCCGTGGAAGAGGGCGTCGAGCGTCCCAAGCCCACCATTCGCTTCGACATCGGCGAGAAGGTCAAGGTCACCGACGGTCCCTTCGCCAGCTTCGACGGCGCCGTCGAGAGCGTGGACGAGGAGAACGCCCGCCTGCGCGTCGCCGTCTCCATCTTCGGCCGCGCGACGCCGGTCGAGCTAGAATACGGCCAGGTGGAGAAGGTCGCGGGCTGAGGCTGGAAGTCTCCCCCGTCCGGGGAGAGCAGGTCGCGCAGCGACCGGTTGGAGGCGGCTCGTCGACGGGCCGCCTTTTTGCTGGCTGAGCCTGACGGGCCTTGCCGTTCCCACACGGTCTCCGCTTCGCTTCGACCTCCCTCCCCGGACGGAAAGGGAGAAGACGTTGCCTCGACCCCGCGTCTCTGATACACGCGCGCCTTCGCTCGGCGGACCTCGGTTCGCGGTGCGGCAAATCCGTGGGAGGCCGCCATGCCGGACCACGGCTCACCGGTCCCGGATCGAAGTCCGGGGATCATTCATAGGAGAGACCAATGGCCAAGAAGATTCTCGGCTATATCAAGCTGCAAGTGCCGGCCGGTTCGGCCACGCCTTCGCCGCCGATCGGCCCGGCCCTGGGTCAGCGCGGCGTCAACATCATGGGCTTCTGCAAGGAGTTCAACGCGCGGACCGAGAAGGAAGCCAAGGGCACCCCGCTTCCGACCGTCATCACCGTCTATCAGGACAAGTCGTTCACCTTCGTGACCAAGACGCCGCCGGCGACCTGGTACCTGAAGCAGGCCACCGGCCTGAAGTCGGGCGCCAAGCTGGTCGGCCGCGAGATCGCCGGCAAGATCACGCAGACGCAACTGCGCGAGATCGCCGAAAAGAAGATGAAGGATCTGAACGCCAACGATCTCGACGCTGCGGCCAAGATCATCGAAGGCTCCGCCCGCGCGATGGGCCTCGAAGTGGTGGAGGGCTAAGCACATGGCCAAGCAAACCAAGGCTCAGAAGGCCCGCACCGGCGTCACCCAGGACCTGGTCCCGTTCGCCGACGCCATCAAGCTGGTCAAGGACAACGCCAAGGCCAAGTTCGACGAGTCGATCGAGATCGCCGTCAACCTGGGCGTCGACCCGCGTCACGCCGACCAGCAGGTCCGCGGCGTGGTCAACCTGCCGTCCGGCACCGGCCGCGACGTCCGCGTCGCCGTCTTCGCCAAGGACGCCAAGGCCGAGGAAGCCAAGGCGGCCGGGGCCGAGCACGTCGGCGCCGAAGACCTGTACGAGAAGATCAACGGCGGCTTCATGGAGTTCGACCGCGTGATCGCCTCGCCGGACATGATGGCCCTGGTCGGCCGTCTGGGTAAGGTGCTGGGTCCGCGCGGCCTGATGCCGAACCCCAAGGTCGGCACCGTGACCCCGAACGTCGCCCAGGCCGTCAAGGACGCCAAGGGCGGCGCCGTCGAGTTCCGCGTCGAGAAGGCCGGCATCGTGCACGGCGGCATCGGCAAGGCCTCGTTCACGCAGGACGCGCTGGAAGCCAACGTCAAGGCGTTCGTCGACGCCCTGAACCGCTCCAAGCCGTCGGGCGCCAAGGGCACCTACGTCAAGCGCATCATCGCCTGTCCTCGACGATGGGCCCGGGCATCAAAGTCGATCCGGCTTCGCTGGAAGCCTGATCCCCGGTTCGCGACTGAATCGAGACGGCCCCGGAGAGCAATCTCCGGGGCCGTTTTCTTTTTCCATCGGCGGCGAACGGTCACGCTGGGGGTGCGTTCTGTCCGCGACCTTTGGGGATGTGACGATGTTCGGACTGGGAAGACGGGGCGGCGGCGTGGGCGCGGCGGGCGGAGGCGATCCGTGGAAGGGCAGGCTGGCGTTCGGCGCCGTGGTGCTGGTGGCGGCCTATTTCGCCGTGCAACTGGTCATCACGCTGCAGACGCTGTGGCTGCTGATCTTCGGCGCCGTGGTGGTGGCCGTGATTCTGCGCGCTTTGGCCGACCCCATCGTCCGCTGGTTCAAGGCGCCCGATCCCCTGGCGGTCTTTCTGTCGCTGCTGATCGTGGTGGCCGTGCTGGCGGGGGTGCTGACCCTGTTCGGCGCGCAGATCGTCGAGCAGGTGGCGGCCTTGTCCGCGGTCGTGCCCCAGGGCTGGGCGCAGGTGCAGTCCTGGATCCAGGCCCAGCCCTACGCCGGCCAGCTGTTCGAGCAGCTGCAGGGGCTGGGAGATCGCGCGGGCCAGGCCCTGCAGGTGGCGCAGCGCTTCGCCCTCAGCTTCGCCTCCGGGGTGACGACGCTGGTGCTGGTGGTGGTGGCGGGGGTGTTCCTAGCCATCAAGCCGGCCAAGTCGCGCGAAGGACTGCTGGCCCTGGCGCCCATGCAGCACCGCCCGCGTCTGCGGGAAGTCCTGGACAGCTGCGGTCACGCCCTGAAGGGCTGGCTGAAGGCGCAACTGTTCTCGATGGTTCTTGTCGGCACCCTGACCGGCGTCGGTCTGGCGGTCATCGGCGTGCCGTCCGCCCTGGGTCTGGGGCTGCTGACCGGGCTGGCGCAGTTCGTGCCGATCGTCGGACCCATCGTCTCCACCGTGCCGGCCGTGCTGGTGGGCGCCACCCAGGGATGGGAGACCGCCCTGATGACCCTGGCGCTCTATGTCGTGGTCTCACAGCTGGAGAGCAACTTCATCACGCCGATGGTGCAGAAGAACGTGGCGAACCTGCCCGTGGTGCTGGGCATCTTCGCCGTGGTCGGAATCGGCACCCTGTTCGGCCCGCTGGGCGTGCTGTTCGCCACGCCGCTGGCGCTGGTGCTGCACACGCTGGTGACCATGCTCTACCGCCAGGACGTGCTGAAGGATCCGGACGCCCGGGCGCCGGGACAGCGATAATCGTTCCGATCGGAGCGAGACGACTTGACGCAGGCCTCGCGATCCCGTTTGCCGGTGGGCAGGTCGTCCCAGGGCGGATGAATTCGGTCGCAGGCGCCGCAGGGAGCGACAGGTGACGGGCGAACAAGTAAAGCGCACCGCGCGGTCCGAGACCCGGCAGGTCGCCGCCCTGCCGTGGCGCCTGGAAAACGGGCGGCGTCGCATCCTGATGATCACGTCGCGTGAGACACGGCGCTGGGTCATTCCCAAGGGCGGGCGAATGGTCGGCCTGACGGACGCCGAGGCGGCGGCCCAGGAGGCGCTGGAGGAAGCCGGCGTGAAAGGGCAGGTGCATGACCAGTCCATCGGCGTCTTCCGGTATCTGAAGCGGCTCAAGGACGACAGCGAGCGGCGCTGCGTGGTCTCCGTCTATCCGCTG
This sequence comes from Brevundimonas albigilva, assembly GCF_023503965.1. Lineage (GTDB taxonomy): Bacteria > Pseudomonadota > Alphaproteobacteria > Caulobacterales > Caulobacteraceae > Brevundimonas > Brevundimonas albigilva. The sequence continues at coordinate 2,756,863 of NZ_CP097298.1, forward strand.
GAGGTGCTGATCCAACTCGGCGCCTGGCCGGAAGCCCATCAGCGCGAACGGCGGTGGATGACCTTCGCCGAAGCCGCCGAGGCGGTGCATGAGCCGGATCTGGCGGCCCTGATCCGCGACTTCGACGCCACGCCCCTGGCGGATTGAGCAACCGCAAGTGGTTTTCGCTGGTCTCGGCCCCGCCGCGACCCGATAAGAGGCGGTCAGGAGGAGGCCGCCATGCGGATCATGATGCTGGCGGCCTTGGCCGTCTTCAGCGCGGCGCTGGCCGCGGGCGGCCCCGCCGCGGCGCAGGACGCCGGGCGGGAACAACGCTTGATCTTGTCGCGCGAGTTGATCGCCGTCTCGACCGGCCCCAACCTGGCCAAGTCCGTCGAAGGCTACGCCGCCGCCGAGATGGAGAAGACCATCGCGGGTCAGGATGACGAAGAAGCCGCATGGGTGCGCGCCAACATGCCCGCCATGATCGGCCGGATGACGAACCGCATCATGGCGGACCTGGCGCCGGTGTACGCCGACACCTTCACGATCGAGGAGCTTGAGGCGCAGATCGCCTTCTTCCGCTCGCCGGTCGGTCGACAGATCGCGGCCAAGACCATCGAACTGGCGACGGGCCAGGAAACTGTGCTTCAGACCGCCGTCCTGGCGATGATGACCGAGTTCGAGGCGAAGTTCTGCGCCGAGTTCGACTGTGACGCGGTCGGCGGCCAGGCGGCGGCCAAGCCGACCCGCTAGCCGTCGAACTCCGGATATCGCCGGAAGATTCCGTCCTCGTTGAAGGCGATGCGACGCGGACTGTCCAGATAGGCGGCGATGCGGGGCAGGGCGGCGACGCGGTCGCGCACGGCGACGACGCGGGGCGTGTCCCGCATCACCCGAGCCGCCGCCTGGGGAAAGGCGTACCGCAGGCCCTCCGCCACCTGGAACAGGGACAGGTCCGCATAGGTCATGCGGTCGCCGGCCAGCCAGTCCGAACCGGCGCGGTTGCGTTCCAGGACGCGTTCGGCCCAGCCCAGGAATTTGCCGATGCGCTGGTCGCGGAACCCCTTGGCCCTCCGTGCGGCCTCGGGCTTCTGCTCGTCGTAATAGGCGGCCAGGTCGACAGGGTGGTGGGTGTCGTGCGCCTCGACGACCAGGTCGGCCAGCGTCAGCTGGACCTGATTGACCCAGGCGCGGTCGCTGTCTCCGTCGGGGGCCAAACCCAGCTGCGGACCGATCCAGGCCAGAATGGCGGCGACCTGGCCGATGGTGCGCTCTCCCAGCTTGAGGAAGGGCGGGGCGAAGGCGGGGGTGTCGGCCGTCTTCATCAGGCGCATCATCGCCTCGCCGTCGTCCTGGCGCGAGACGTCGACATAGTCCGCGCCGGCCGCCTCCAGCGCCAGGCGGACGAACTCTCCGCGCCCCTGGATCGTCGGCCAGTAATAGAGTTCATAGGCCATGCGTCACGCTCCTTGATTTATCGGACCTGTCCCTGTATGAGCGCCGCTTCCCGTCGAAGGTTCGCCTTTGACGGTCCTGTCCGAGAACTTCGGGGCGTGGGGGCCACCCGCGCCGTAACCGTCAGGGAGCCCCCTGGCGCCGTGGGGAGATGGGGACGCAAACTGGCAGATGTCGGCCCGCATTCCGGGACGGACGCCGTCAGTCGCTTCCTTCGGACAATACGACCGGCCTGAACGTCTCGCGGCGACGCGCGACGCTTTGGCCAAATCCGTCGTCGGGAATAAGCCCGGCGGCGAATGCCAAGACTGGAGACCGCAATGGACCGCGCACAAAAGGCCGAGTCGATCGAGACGCTCAAGGGCGTGTTCGCCGACGCCGGCTCCGTGGTCGTGACCCACAACCTGGGTCTGACCGTTGCGGAAATGGAAGACCTGCGTGGCCGGCTGCGTACCGCCGGCGGCGCGTTCAAGGTGGTCAAGAACCGCCTGGCGCTGAAGGCGCTCGAAGCCGAAGAAGGCAGCGATTACCACGGCCTGTTCAAGGGCCCCGTGGGCATCGCCTACGCCGAGAACCCCGGTACGGCCGCCAAGGTCGCCACCGAGTTCGCCAAGGCTAACGATCGCTTCAAGATCGTCGGCGGCTTCATGGGCGAAACCGTCGTCGACCAGAAGGGCGTCGAGGCGCTCTCCAAGCTGCCGACGCTGGACGAAGTCCGCAGCCAACTCATCGGCCTGCTCAACGCGCCCGCGACCAAGGTCGCCGGCGTGCTGCAAGCGCCCGCCGGTCAGCTGGCCCGGGTGTTCAACGCCTACGCCACCAAGGAAGCCGCGTAAGCGGCGGACCCTTTCATCTCTGCATCCCTCTCTGAAACCAATCCTCCGAAGGAAAACTGACAATGGCCGACCTCGCCAAGATCGTCGAAGACCTGTCCGCGCTTACCGTTCTGGAAGCCGCTGAACTCTCCAAGCTGCTGGAAGAAAAGTGGGGCGTTTCCGCCGCCGCTCCGGTCGCCATGGCCATGCCGGCTGGCGGCGCCGCTGGCGGCGCTCCGGCTGAAGCCGCCGAAGAGCAAACCGAGTTCACCGTCGTCCTGGTCGACGGCGGCGACAAGAAGATCAACGTCATCAAGGAAGTTCGCGGCGCTCGCTCGGACCTGGGCCTGAAGGAAGCCAAGGACCTGGTCGAAGGCGCTCCGCAGAACGTCGTCGAGAACGTCTCCAAGCAAGCCGCCGAAGAGCTGAAGAAGAAGCTCGAGGAAGCCGGCGCCAAGGTCCAGATCAAGTAATCTGGGCTTCAGCGTCCGCTGAAGATCGAAAGGCCCGGCGGGAAACCGCCGGGCCTTTTTCATTATCCTTCCGAGGCGCGGCGTGACACGGTTCGGTTTCGATGGAGACGCGCCATGATCCTCGCCTTTGTCGTCGCTGCTTTGAGCGGTCTGCAGCTGGACCCGCTGGATGCGGTCGTCGCCGCGCCGGAAAATCACGTGGTGATCCTAGAGAATGATCGGGTCCGCGTTCTCAGGGTGACTGTGCAGCCGGGCGAGACAGAGGCGCCGCACGTTCACCGCTGGTCCAGCGTGATGCACATCCAATCGGCGCAGCCGCTGGTCGATATCCTCTACGAGAGGGGCGAGGACGGTCTTGCCGAGGTCCGGCGCACGCCCCTACCGCCTGGACCGCCGCCCGAGGCGCTATGGTTTCCGCCAGAAGGGCCGCACGCCATCTATAACGCCGGCGACGGCGTATTCCGCGCCATTCGGATAGAGCTGAAGAGCGATTAATCGCTAGACGGTCGCCGCCCAGTCCGTGGCGCGGATCAGGCTGTCGATGATGCCGGGTTCGGACGAGGCGTGGCCGGCGTCGGGCACGATGTCCAGCCGGGCCTCGGGCCAGGCGCGGTGCAGCGCCCAGGCGCCCGAGATCGGCGTGACCACGTCGAAGCGGCCTTGCGCGATCCAGCAAGGAATGTCCCGCATCCGGTCGACGTTCTTCAGGATCCAGTCTTCCTCGGGGAAGAAGCCGCCGTTGGTGAAGAACCAGTTCTCGATCCGTGCGAAGGCGACCGCGAACTCGGGCTCGGCGAACTTGTCGGGCCGGGCGTCGGGGCCCTCTACGCTGACGGTCTCGCCTTCCCAGCTGGACCAGGCGATGGCGCAGCGCTCGCGTTCCGCCACGTCGTCGCCGATCAGTCGCTTGTAATAGGCGCCCATCAGGTCGCCGCGCTCGGCCTCGGGGATGGGCACGACGAACCGCTCCCACGCATCGGGGAAGATCATCGAGGCGCCGTCCTGGTAAAACCAGTGGAGTTCCTTGCGGCTCAGCAGGAAGATGCCGCGCAGCACCAGCGCCAGGCACCGCTCGGGATGGGTGATGGCGTAGGCCATCGACAGGGTCGAGCCCCAGGAGCCGCCGAACACCACCCACCTGTCCACGCCGCAACGGGCGCGCAGCCGCTCGATATCCTCGATCAGGGTCCAGGTGGTGTTGTCTTCCAGCGAGGCGTTCGGGCGGGATTTGCCGCAGCCGCGCTGATCGAACAGGACGATGCGGTACTTGGCCGGATCGAAATAGCGCCGCATGCCCGGATTGACGGCGCCGCCCGGTCCGCCATGCAGGACCAGGACCGGGCGCCCCTGCGGATTGCCGCATTCCTCGTAATAGATCTGGTGAGGACCGTCGGTCTCCATCCAGCCCGAGGCGAACGGTTCGATCTCGGGATAGAGCTCACGACGGGGATCGGCAGGCGCGGGGAAGGCCATGAATCGAACGGTCTTTCTGAGAAGGCGAAACTTGGCCTTAAGAGGAGCGGCCTTGCAATGCCGCAAACGCGACGCAAAGCCAACCGGCGATCATCAGAACCCCGCCGACCGGCGCGACCGCGCCCATGGCGGGTAGGCTGAGCAGCGCGATGAAGGCCAGAGCCAGGCTGAACACCAGGCCGCCCGCCGCCCCAAGCCAGCCGGCCAGGCGCGCCAGACGGCCCCCGCCCGTCCACAGGGCGCAGGCCAGGCCGAAGACGGCGTGCGCCAGCTGGTAATGCGCGCCCGTGGTCAGCAGGGTCTTGACCTGCAGACCCGCGCCGTGGGCGGCGAAAGCCCCCAGCGCTACGGCCAGCGCTCCATTCAGCGCGGAAAAGACGATCAGGTCGCGACTGGCCATGCTCAGCCTTCGACGTCAGTGGCCGGGCGGTCGTGGCCGTCGGCCCGCTCGGTGATCCATTCGCCGTCAGGCCCTTCGTATTCGATCATCGCGGTTTCATCCGGGACCTTTTGCTCGTGCGCGGCGCGCACGGCGGCGGCCCGGGCCAGATCGTGACTGGCGAAGGTCTCGGAGAAGGTGTCTCCCGACCGATAGGCCCAGCCGCCGTCGTGTTCGACGATGCGATAGGTGACATGGCTCATGGGAATGCCTTTCTGGAAATGTCGGCGGACGCTAGCGCGAACCGGCGGCGCCCGAAACCGATTCCAGCGACGCCGAACGCCGGCGCGGCCGACCTTACGAAGATTTCACCAAAGGCTTCGCATCCGTGGGGGCGCCTGGCGGCCTCTTGTGATCAGAAGGCCGCCGCATCAGGCTGGGCCGCAAGGGATCACAGGGGTATCGCCATGGAAGACTTCATTCCGATCTTCGCCATCTTCGCCGTCTTCGGCACCATCACGGCCATCATCGTCGGCCCGACCTTCCTGAAGTACCGCGAGAAGCGCGACATGCAGGAGACCGTCCGCCACGCGGTCGACAAGGGCCAGGACCTGCCGTCCGAACTGATCGACGCCATGACCAAGGACGTGCAGAAGACCCTGCCGTCGCGCACCCGGGACATCCGCCGCGGCATCATCTGGCTGGCGGTCGGCATCGGCGTCGCCGCCTTCGGCGTCGTCAGCGACCTGGGCGGAAACGGCTGGAACGGCGGCATGGACAACGGCCTGCTGGGCATCGCCTGCATTCCCGCCGTCATCGGGATCGCCTTCATCGTCCTGAGCTTCTTCAACCCGAACAAGGACTGACGGCGACCGATCGGGGGAAACCGTCATGAACAGGACATCCTTGCACGATCTTCACGACGTCGAGCTGGCGGCCCAGGCGGCCGCCGGCGGGCGGCGGGAGTATGGCGAGCTGGTGCGCCGGCACGGTTCGGCGGTCCGGGGCCTGCTGCGCCGGATGGGGGCCAGCCCGTCGCTGGCCGACGACGTGGCCCAGGACGCCTTCCTGCAGGGCTTCCAGCGCTGCGCCGAGTTTCGGGGGCAGGGGACCTTCGCCGGCTGGGTCAAGAAGATCGCCGCGCGCCTCTATCTGAAGCGCGTCGCCCGCGAGGCCCGCTATGTCGCCGAGATCGAGGCCGAGGAGGCGGCGACGCCGGTCGACCAGGCCGGCGCGCTGGACCTGGACGAGGCGCTGAAGGCGCTGAACGAGACCGAACGGGTGTGCGTGTCGCTGTGCCACGGCGCCGGCATGTCCCATCCGGAAATCGCCGCGGCCATGAATTTGCCGCTCGGAACGGTGAAATCCCATGTCAAACGTGGTCTGGATAAACTCCGCGCTCGGCTTCAGCCGGCGGCTTCAGGCGGGAGGTCGGCTCATGTCGGCTGACGAATTCGACCCGGCGATCGAGCGACTGTTCGCCCGCGCCCCCAGGATGGCCGACGACGCCCTGTTCGTCGCCGAGTTCCGCACGCGGCTGGAGAAGCGTTCGCGCTGGCGCGGCGTGGCCCTGACCGGCGCGGGGCTGATCGGCGGGCTGATCGCGGTGCGCGAAGGGATCAATCTGAACTTCACCGGCGGAGAGGCCGAGGTGACGACGCTGGGCCAGGGCGCGCAGGCGGTCGCCGTCACGGCCCAAGGCGCGGTCCAGTCCGGTCTGGGCGGTCTGGGGCTGGACTCCCTGGGGTTGGGCTCGATCGACCTGATGAGCGGGTCGGGCATGGCGGCGTTCTGGATCGTCGCCGGGGCGCTGGTCGCGCTGCTGGCCGCCGGCGCGGTGCGGCTTTCTCAGGACATCTAGGGTGACTCGGGCGGCGCGGGCGCCTATCTGACGGCCGATCAGACAGGAGGCCCGCCGATGTCCATTCACGCCCAGGAGACCGTCCGGCGCATTTCCGTGCCCGACATCGCGGCGAGAAAGGGCGGCGAACCGATCGTCTGCCTGACCGCCTATGACGCGCCGATGGCGGCCCTGCTGGACCCCCACTGCGACGTGCTGCTGGTGGGCGACAGCGTGGGCATGGCGGTGCACGGCCTTCCCAACACCGTCGGCGTCACGCTGGAGATGATGATCCTGCACGGCCAGGCGGTGGTCCGGGGCTCGCGCCGGGCCCTGGTGGTGGTGGACATGCCGTTCGGCGCCTACGAGGGCGGCGAGCAGGCCGCCTACGACGCCTGCGCGGGTCATGAAGGAAACCGGCGCCCAGGCGGTGAAGCTGGAGACCAGCGCGGAGCTGGCGCCCATCGTCCGGTTCCTGGTCCGGCGCGGCATTCCGGTGATGGGCCACATCGGCCTGCGCCCCCAGGCGGTGCTGGCCGAAGGCGGCTTCAAGGCCAAGGGCCGAACCGACGCGGAACGCGAGCGCGTGCTGGCCGAGGCTGTCGCCGTGGCCGAGGCGAGCGCCTTCTGCATCGTCATCGAGGGCGTGGCCGAATCCCTGGCGCGCGAAATCACCCAGACCATCGACGTCCCCACCATAGGCATCGGCGCCTCGGCCGCCTGCGACGGCCAGGTCCTGGTGGTCAACGACATGCTGGGAATGTTCGACTGGACCCCCAAATTCGTCCGCAAGTACGCCGATCTGCGCGGAGAGATCGACCGCGCCGCCGCCGCCTTCGCCTCTGACGTGAAGTCCCGCCGTTTTCCTGCCGAAGTCGAGACCTACTTCTCGAAAAAACCGGCTTCGCCGTAACGGCTTCGTTGCGGGCGTGAGGGCGACCCTCTAGGGTCCGCCGGATTCCGTGCAGCGATCTTTTGGGGCGACGTTTCCGTGGTTGATGTCTTCGAGCAGGTCGAGGAGGAGCTCCGCTCCGACCGGTATAAGCGCCTGGCCCGCACCTGGCTGCCCGTCGCGGCCGTGGTCGTGATCGTCGCGCTGATCGGCGCGCTGGGTTGGTGGGGCTGGGACAGCTATCAGTCCAATCGCGCCGCCAAGGGCGCCGAGGCCTATGATCGCGGCCTGGAAGCCCTGCGCGAAAGCAAGCCCGCCGACGCCCGCGCCGCCTTCCAGGAAGCGGTCGAGCAGGGCAACGGCGCCTATAAGGCCCTGGCCCTTCAGCAGCAGGCCGCCCAGGCCCTGGACGCCAACAAGGTTCCCGACGCGGTGCGCCTGTTCGACGAATCCGCCAAGGCGACGCGCGACCCGATCCTGTCCGACACGGCTTCGCTCAAGGCCGCGTGGCTGCTGATGGACACCGCGCCGCTGGCCGAGTTGGAAAGCCGCCTGACCCCGCTGGCCGAGGACGACCGCCCGCTGCACGCCTTCGCCCAGCATGCGCTGGCCCTGGCCCGCCTCCAGCACGGCAAGGCGGCCGAGGCCCGCTCGGCTTTGGTGGTGCTGCAACTGGGCCAGGACGTGCCCGACGCCATCCGCCAGCAGGCCCAGGCGGCCATCGCCATGATCGATTCCGGCACGGTCGCCGCCCTGCCCAAGATCGTCGACGCCGCCAAGGCCGCGCCGCCGCCCGCCGCGCCGCAAGTCGCGCCCGCATCGCAGGCTGCATCCCCGGCCTCGGCCCCGGCCCCGGCCGCTGCGCCGACCCAACAGTGACGTCACCGGACAGGACGCCTTCGATGAACCGAGCTCTGAAAGTCGCGCTGGTCTGCGGCGTCGCCCTGACGGTCGCGTCGTGCGGCGCCGTGCGCCGGTCCCTGCCGTTCGGCCTGGGTCGCAGCGACCAGCCCCAGGCCACGGCGACGGAGGGGCAGCGTATTTCGGTGCTGGCCTTCGACGAGCAGCTGGCGCCCTCGGCGGCCTTGGCCGGCCGCGATATCTTCCTGCCCGGCCCGCAGGCCGTGACGGCATGGACCCAGCCCGGCGGCACGCCCGAGAACCTGGTCGAGCACGTCATCGCCGCGCCGAACTTCCAGATCGCCTGGCGCCGCGACATCGGCGCCGGCTCGGCCAATCCGGGCGACGTCATGTCCCCGGTGGTCGCCGCCGACGGCAAGATCTTCGTCTTGGACGGCCGCTCGACCGTCACGGCCGTCTCGGCCGACACCGGCGCGGTGCTGTGGAAGGCCGACGTGAAGCCCGAGGGTCGCGATCGCGGCCGCGACAACGGCTTCGGCGGCGGCGTCGCCGTGGCCGGCGGGCGGGTGTTCGTCTCGTCGGGAACGCGCGTGGTTTCGGCGCTGGACGCCAACAGCGGCGCCGTGGTCTGGAGCCAGAACGTCGACGCCCCGGTGCACGGCGCGCCCACGGTCGCGGGCGGCCGCGTCTTCGTGGTCGATGTCGACAGCCAGATGTTCGCCTTCGACGCCGCCACCGGCGCCCAGGCCTGGGCCTATCGCGGCATCGGCGAGCCGGCGCGGGTCCTGCGCGCCTCCAGCCCGGCGGTGACGGGCGAGACGGTGATCGCCCCCTTCGCCTCGGGCCAGCTGGTCGCCCTGCGGACCAACAACGGCCAGCCGGTGTGGGAAGAGACCCTGTCCAACACCAGCCGCACCAGCGCCCTGTCCGAGGTGCGCGACATCGCCGGGCGTCCGGTCATCAGCCGCGGCATGGTCTATGGCGTCAGCCATTCGGGCCAGATGGCGGCCATCGACATCCGCTCGGGCCAGCCGCGCTGGCGGCTGCCCATCGTCGGCGTCAACGCCCCGCTGCCGGTCGGCGACGCGGTCTATGTCGTCTCCAAGGCCGGCGAACTGATCGCCGCCAACCGCGACACCGGCCAGGTCTATTGGACGCGCGAGCTGAACGAGGGGCGTGTCCGCAAGGAAGGCGGTTTCCTGGGCTTCTTCGATCATGAGCTTCGCCCGCAATGGTCGGGGCCGATCCTGGCGTCGAACCGCCTGGTGATGGTCAACTCGTTCGGCGAGGCCGTCGCCTTCGACCCGAAGACCGGCGCGCCGCAGGCGACCCTGAAGCTGGGCGCGCCCGCCTTCATCGCCCCCAGCGCCTATAACGGCGCCCTCTATGTGCTGACGGATTCCGGTCAGCTGATCTGCATCCGCTGACGTTTCGTCGCAAACTGGGTTAGAAGGCCGACATGGCTCTGAAGGTCGCCATTGTCGGCCGCCCCAATGTGGGCAAGTCGACCCTGTTCAACCGCCTCGTTGGCAAGCGTTTGGCGCTGGTCGACGATCGCCCCGGCGTGACCCGCGACCGGCGCTACGCCGACGGCAATATCGGCGACATGGACCTGACGCTGATCGACACGGCCGGGTATGAGGACGTCACCGACGAAAGCCTGGAAGCCCGGATGCGCGAGCAGACCGAGGCCGCGCTGGACGACGCCGAACTGATCCTGTTCATGATGGATGCGCGCGAGGGCGTGACCCAGTTGGACCGCATCTTCGCCGAACGCCTGCGCCGCCAGCACAAGCCGGTGATCCTGCTGGCCAACAAATCGGAAAGCCAGGCCTCGGGCGGCGGTGTCGGAGAAGCGCACGCCCTGGGCTTCGGCGAGCCGGTCGCCATCTCGGCCGAGCACGGCGAGGGCATGGCCGACCTGTATCAGGCCATCGTCACCGCGTCCGAAGACATCTTCATCGAGGAAGAGGACGAGCCGGAAAAGCCGATCCGCATCGCCGTGATCGGCCGCCCGAACGCCGGCAAGTCGACCCTGATCAACCGCCTGATCGGCGACGACCGGCTGCTGACCGGGCCGGAGGCCGGCATCACGCGCGATTCCATCTCGGTCGACTGGGTGTGGGAAGACAAGAACATCCGCCTGATCGACACGGCGGGGATGCGGCGCAAGGCCCGGGTTCAGGAGAAGCTGGAGAAGCTGTCGGTCGCCGACACCATCCGCGCCATCACCTTCGCCGAGGTGGTCATCCTGGTCATGGACAAGGACGACGCCTTCGACACCCAGGACCTGCAGCTGGCCGACCTGGTCGAGCGCGAGGGGCGGGCCCTGGTCTATGTCGCCTCCAAATGGGATCTGGAGGAGGAGCCGCAGGCGCGCCTGGCCGAGTTGAAACGGCTGGCCGAGGACAAGCTGCCCCAGCTTAAGGGGTCGCCCTTCGTCGCCCTGTCGTCGCACAGCGGCCGCGGCGTCGACCGCCTGATGCCGGCCGTACTCCAGGCCTATGACATCTGGTCGGTCAAGGTGAAGACCAAGGACCTCAACACCTGGCTGTCCATGGCCACCCAGCGCCATCCGCCGCCCGCGGTGGACGGCAAGCGGATCAAGCCCAAGTACATCGCCCAGACCAAGGCGCGTCCGCCGACGTTCGTGCTGATGGCCAGCCGCGCCTCGGCCATGCCCGACCACTACAAGCGCTATCTGATCAACTCGATCCGCGAGAGCTTCGACCTGCCGGGCACGCCCATCCGGCTGAACGTCAAGACCAGCGGGGCCAACCCCTATGTCGACGGCGGCGCCAAGTCGGGCCCGGAGCGGTTCAAGGGCGCGGCCAAGACCGCGCCGCGCCGCATCCAGAAGGCCGAAAAGGCCGAGGAGCGGCTGTCCAATCTGCCGGGCAAGGCGCTGGAGCAGAAGGCCAAGGCGGGGATCAAGCCCAAGGTGAAGCCTCTGGGCGGGTTGAAGGCCAGCGCCTCCAAGAAGTCCGGGACCAACGCCATCGTCGGCAAGGGCGCGCGTGGCGGCGCCCGTCAGGTCTCGCGCTCGGGCCGCGTCCGCAGCGGCCAGAAGGGCGGCGCCAAGCGCTGACGCCCATGAGCGAGGGGAACGCGACGCTTCCCGCGCGGCCGACCGCCCGCTGGCTGATCCTGGACCCGCAGGGCCGGGTGCTGCTGTTCCGCTTCGTCTTCGCCGAGGGGCCGCTGTCCGGAACCGTCTTCTGGGCCACGCCCGGCGGCGGCTGCGAGCCGGGCGAAAGCTTCGAGGACGCCGCGCGTCGCGAACTGTTCGAGGAGACGGGCCTGTCCGTCGCCGATCCCGGTCCCCAGGTCGCCCGCGTCCGCGTGGCCTTTCGCCTGCCTGACGGCCGCATGGCCGACGTGGATCAGCGCTTCTTCCTGCTGCGCGCCGAGCGCTTCGTCGTCGCGCCCGGGGGCTGGACGGAAGAGGAGCGGCGCGTCCTGGTCGAGCACCGCTGGTGGACGGCGGCCGACATCCGGGCCTCCACCGAGGCGATCTGGCCCGCCGAACTGCCCGATCTCCTCGACGATCTTCGCGATTAGACCAGGGCTTCCGGGGACGGCTCCGACTTCCAGTCCCTGAAGGACACCGTCAGCGGCGGCGTCAGGTCGCCGCGGGCCAGTTCGACGATCAGGGGGGCGATCTCGGACGGATGGGGCAGGCCCTGCGGGTCTTCGCCCGGATAGGCCTGGGCGCGCATCTGGGTTCGCATCCGGCCGGGATCGACGATGCTGACGCCGACCGGCGTGCTCTCGATCTCGTCGGCCCAGGCCTTCACCAGGGCTTCGGCGCCCGCCTTGGTGGCGGCGTACATGCCCCAGAAGGCGCGGGGCCTGGCCGCCACGCTGGTGGTCAGGTGGATGGCGCGCCCCGCGTCGGAGGCGCGCAGCAGCGGCTCCAGCGAACGGATCAGGCGATAGACGGCGGTGAAGTTGGTCTTTTCGACCTTGGCGAACTCGCGCGGGTCGGCGTGGGACACCGGCGTCAGGCCCGACGGCCCCATGGTCGCCGCCGCCTGGACCCAGATGTCCAGCTTCTTGAACCGCTCGAAGATGGCCCCGCCCAGCCGGTCGATGGCGCCCCCGTCCACCAGGTCGAAGGGAACCAGGGTGGCGTGCTGGCCCGTCGCGGCGAAGACGGCGTCGTCCAGCTCTTCCAGGCCGCCCTGGGTGCGCGCCGTGGCGATGACGTGGGCGCCGGCCTTGGCCAGGGCCAGGGCGCTTTCATAGCCTATGCCGCGCGAGGCGCCGACGACCAGGGCGATACGGCCGGAAAGGGGGAGTTCGGACATGGCGCCTGATAGCGCGCGCGAGGCCGGCCCGCCAAGCCGCTATTCGCCCGGCGCCGTCCGCCTGGCTTCAGGCGCTGACGAGCAGGGACAACTGCCGGGCGCCGAATTCGCGGCCGCCTTCCTCGATCTCCCGGTCCAGCAGGCGGGTCGGGTAGTCGCCGGTGAAATAGTGGTCGGTGAACTGCGGGTTGGCCTTGTCGCGGCCCGTCTCGCCCATCGCCCGGTACAGGCCGTCGATGGACAGGAAGCCCAGGCTGTCGACCTCCAGCATGTCGCGCATCTCTTCCAGCGTCTTGTTGGCCGCCAGCAGCTGCGCGCGTTCCGGCATGTCGATGCCGTAGAAGTCCGGGAACAGGATCTGCGGGCTGGCCGAGCGCAGGTGGACCTCGGTCGCCCCCGCCGCCCGCACGGCGCGGACCAGCTTCAGCGAGGTGGTGCCGCGCACGATGGAGTCGTCGATCAGCACCACGCGCTTGCCGGCCAGGGCCGACTTGTTGGGGCTGTGCTTCATGCGCACCCCCTTCTGACGGGCGCCCTGGCTGGGCTGGATGAAGGTGCGGCCCAGATAGTGGCTGCGGATGATGCCCATCTCGTAGGGGATGCCGCTCTCCTGGGCGTAGCCCAAGGCCGCCGGCACGCCAGAGTCCGGCACCGGCACGACGATGTCGGCCTCCACGCCCAATTCGCGCGCCAGGCCCCGCCCCATCTCCTTCCTGACCTCATAGACCGAGCGGCCGTTCACGACCGAGTCGGGGCGCGAGAAATAGACATATTCGAACAGGCAGGGGCGGGCGGCGCGGGCGGGGAAGGGCTTGAGCGAGCGCAGGCCGCTTTCGTCGATGACGACGACCTCGCCATGCTCGACGTCGCGCACGAAGGTCGCGCCGATCATGTCCAGGGCGCAGGTCTCGGACGCCAGCACCCAGGCCTCGCCGACCCGGCCCAGCACCAGCGGACGGATGCCCAGCGGGTCGCGGGCGCCGATCATCTTGTGCCGCGTCTGGGCGACCAGGGCGTAGCCGCCCTCGATCCGCGCCAGGGCGTCGATGAAGCGATCGACGATCTTGGCCTTACGGCTGCGCGCGATCAGGTGGAGGATGACCTCGGAGTCCGACGTCGACTGGAAGATGGCGCCTTCGCCGACCAGCTGGCTGTGCAGGAACTTGAAGTTGGTCAGGTTGCCGTTGTGGGCGATGGCGATGCCGCCCTGGTCCAGATCGGCGAACATCGGCTGGATGTTGCGCAGAAACGATCCGCCGGCGGTGGAATAGCGGGTATGGCCCACGGCCGCCCGGCCGGGCATCCGGCCGGCCAGGTCGGCGCCGCCGAAGGCCTCGCCCACCAGGCCCTGGTGCCGTTCGGTGTAGAAGCGTTCGTCCTTGATGCTGGCGATGCCGCAGGCTTCCTGGCCGCGATGCTGCAGGGCGTGCAGGCCCAGGGCGACGACGGCCGAGCCCTCGTCCTCTTCCGCGCCCCAGACGCCGCAGACGCCGCATTCCAGGCGAAGCTGGTCGTCCTCCGGCTCGCGCCAATGTTCGCGGTGAACGACGGGATCGGCGATATGGTGGCGCATCGTCGGGCTCCGATGACCTGGGACTTGGGACACTAGGGGGCGGCTTCGCGCGGCGAAGTAGTCCCGGATTGCGGCTGGGGCAAGGCTTCCCGATCGGAAAACCCTTTGCGTACGGAGGAATCCACCACGGGGGAGATGGCGTCGACGCCCCGGCCGATGCCGGGCAGGACCATCTGGATCGCCCGCGCGCCGAGCGCGCTGACCGGATAGGTCAGGGCGCCGTTCAGCCAGCGGGGCGTGCGTTCGCCAGGCAAGGCGGCCACGATGACGAGATGGACCGCTCCGATCAGGATCAGGGCGCGCACGGCGCCCACGGCAAGGCCAAGCACGCGATCGAGGCCGCCCAGGGACGGATGCGCCTTGGCGCTCTTGGACAGCAGGGATCCGGCGATCCGCAGGCCGAAATAGACGACGAAGAAGGTCAGGATGGCCGCCAGCACCGTGCCGGCCCAGTCGGGATCGACCACGGCGCGCCCGGCCATGGCGGTGAAGGGCAGGGCGATCAGGGCGACCAGGGCGGCCAGCAGCGCGCTGAGCAGGGTCACGATCTCGCGGACGCCCCCGCGCACCCAGCCGGCGGCGGCCGAGAACAGCAGAACCACGATGACGAAGACGTCGTATCCGGTCACGCGGCGGGGTTCCTGGCGGGGCTCACGGCTCTCTAATACCGGTTCTGCGAGATTCGTTCGACCACTTCGGACAGGCGCGTGGCCGCCGTGGTCTTCACGCCCCTGGTCTTGGCCGACAGGGGCGGGGACAGGACCTGGTCGAAGCCCAGCTTCTGGGCCTCGCGCAGACGGGCCTCGGCGCGGCCGACGCTGCGGACCTCGCCCGACAGGCCGATTTCGCCGAAGACGACGCAACCCTGCGGCAGGGGCACGTCCAGGGCCGAGCTGATCAGCGCCGCCGCCGCGGCCAGATCCGCCGCCGGCTCGTTGATGCGCAGGCCCCCCGCGACGTTCAGATAGACGTCCTTGTCCCCGAACCCCAGGCCGCAGCGCGCTTCCAAGACCGCCAGCAGCATGGCCAGCCGGCCCGAATCCCAGCCGACCACGGCCCGGCGCGGCGTGCCGTAGGCCGAGGGCGCGACCAGGGCCTGCATCTCGACCAGCACGGGCCGCGAACCCTCGATGCCGGCGAACACGGCCGCGCCCGGCGCGCGGTCCTTGCCCTCGCCCAGGAACAGGGCCGAGGGGTTGGCGACCTCGCGCAGGCCGCTGTCGCCCATTTCGAAGACGCCGATCTCGTCGGTCGCGCCAAAGCGGTTTTTGCCGGCGCGCAGGATGCGGAAGGGATAGCCGCGCTCGCCCTCGAAGGTCATGACGGCGTCGACCATGTGTTCGACCACCCGGGGGCCGGCGACCTGGCCGTCCTTGGTGACGTGGCCGACCAGCACCACCGCGGGGCCGCCGTTCTTGGCCAGCCGCACCAGTTCCCCGGCGCAGGCCCGCACCTGGGTGATGGAGCCCGGCCCGCTCTCGTGCACGTCGGACCATAGCGTCTGCACCGAATCGACGATGACGATGTCGAACGTCTCGCGCTTCAGCGTGCCCAGGATGTCGCGCAGCGCCGTGGCCGCGGCCAGATCGACCGGCGCGTCGGCCAGCCCCATCCGCTTGGCCCGGGCGCGGATCTGCTCGACCGCCTCCTCGCCGGAGATGTAGGCGACCTTGGCGCCGCGCAGCGCGGCCTTGGCCGCGACCTCCAGCAACAGGGTCGACTTGCCCACCCCCGGATCGCCCGACAGCAGAATGGCCGATCCCGGCACGACCCCGCCGCCGCAGACCCGGTCGAACTCGGCCACGCCGGTGGCGATGCGGGGCGGCTCGGGCGTGTCGCACTGAAGCGTCTCGAACTGAAGGCCCCGGCCGCGCGCGGCGGCCGAGGCGGCCGGCTTGATGGCGCCGGGCGGGGCGGATCGGCTCTCCTCGCTCAGGGTGTTCCACTGGCCGCACGATCCGCACTGGCCGGACCATTTGCCGTGGACCGTCCCGCAGGACTGACAGACGTAGAGGGCGGTGTCGCGAGCCATGTGGGCCTGTCTAGCAGATGCCGCGGCGGGGGCTATCCGCCCGCCGCCCGTCTGCGACCGGAACTGACGTGGGTGTGGAAATGAGACTGACTCTCAGCATCTTGCATCTATGGCCAAGCCGGGGTCAGTATGCCGCACCCTGTTCTCCCAGCCCCCGAGCGCCCTCCATGACCGACCAGCCGAGCCAACCCGCCGTCGATCCCGCCCTGGTGGCGCGCGTCAAGGGCATCCTGCTTCAGCCCCGGGCGGAGTGGGAGCGGATCGACGGCGAGTTCGCCACCACCCAGACCCTGTTCACCCGCTACGCCATGATCCTGGCCGCCATCGGCCCGGTGTGCAGCCTGCTGGGCGGCCAGCTGTTGCCGATCTTCGGAATGCGGATGCCGATCACCGCGGCGCTGGTGGTGGCCGTGGTCAGCTATCTGCTGTCGCTGCTGGGCGTCTTCCTGCTGGGCCTGATCATCAACGCCCTGGCCCCCAGCTTCGGCTCGGTCCCCAGCAAGATCCAGGCGATGAAGGTGGCGGTCTATTCGTGGACGGCGGCCTGGCTGGCCGGGGTGTTCGGCCTGATTCCCATGCTGGGCGTGCTGGCGATCCTGGGCCTTTACTCCTTCTATCTGCTGTTCGTCGGCCTGCCGATCCTGATGAAGACGCCGGAAGACAAGAAGGTCGGCTATTTCATCGTCACGCTGATCCTCAGCATCGTGGTCTATTTCATCATCAGCGCCGTGATCGGCAGCATCAGCATGATGTTCGTGGCCAGCACGGCGGCGATGAGCGGCCTGGCCGGTCTCTGACCCGCCGGCGTCAATCGACATAGGCGCGCGGGACGCGGGGGTGATCGAGGTCAGCAGTTCGTAGGCGATGGTGCCCGCCGCCGCCGCCGCGTCGTCCAGCCGGCGGTTGGGGCCGAACAGTTCGACCCGGTCGCCGACGGCGACGTCCAGGCCCGTGACGTCCACGGCGCAGACGTCCATCGACACCCGGCCCAGCAGCGGCCGCGTCTGGCCCGCCACCCAGGCCGCCCCGCGCGGGCTGTAGGACCGAAGCAGGCCGTCGGCGTAGCCGGCCGCCACGGTGGCGACCCGCACGGGCGCGTCGGCCCGGAAGCCGCGCGAATAGCCGACGCTCTCGCCCGCCGGAACCTCGCGCACCTGCAGCACCTCGGCCCAGAGCGTGGCGACGGGCGCGATCCGGTCGTCGGTCCGCCCCTCGGGCCCGCCGCCGTAGAGGCAGATGCCCGGCCGCACGGCGTCGAAGGCGAAGTCCGGCCCCAGGAAACAGCCGCCGGAGTTGGCGAAGGAGCGGATCGCGCCGGGATAGCGCTGGGCGGCCGCGGCGAAGAGGTCGCGCTGGCGGCGGTTCATCGGCTGGGCCGGTTCGTCGGCGCAGGCCAGGTGGCTCATCACCAAAGAGACGCCGTCGAACGTTTCGGGGGCGTCCTCGGGCCGGAAGCCCAGCCGGTTCATGCCGGTGTCGATCTGAAGGCCGCAGGCGCCGCCGCCGGCCTGGCGCCAGGCGTCGATCTGGCGCGGCTGGTTCAGCACCGGCCGCAGGTCGGTCGCCTTCAGTTCCGCCGCCGCGCCCTCATGGCAGCCGTCCAGCACATAGATGGTCGGCTCGGCGCCCAGGGCCGCGCGCAGGGCCTGGCCCTCGGCGGCGCGCGCCACGAAGAAGGTCCGCGCGCCCTCGGCCATCAGGCGGGTCGCGCAGGCCGGGGCGCCAGGCCGTAGCCGTCGGCCTTGACCACAGGATGCACGGGCGCGCCGGTCAGGGCCTGAAGCGCGTGGAAATTGCGCGCGAGGGCGCCGAGATCGACGGAAAGCGTGGCGGGGGAGGGCATCGGGCTCTTATGACGCAAGTTTCTTGCAATGGAAGGGCGGCGAGCCCGAGCCGTGCGGAAAAACACCGTGCGAAGAGTGCGAATAGTGTGAAATCCGGGCCGGAAGCGACGCCGCGACCGCACGGTTCGCGAAAAAGACAGTGTGAATAGTATGAATGGTGTGAAATCCGGTCGCGGCGCCCCGCAGGCCGGGGGGGCGGCGATCATAACCGATCGCGAAGGTGCGAAAGGTCGATCGCCGGACCGTCACCGTATGGCGTTGTTCTGAAAACGGAAATGTTCAGAAATTGGGATGGCCGAGGCGACGCGCCCGCCGTGCGGCCCTATTCGTAGCTGTCCTGGTAGCGGCCGTCGTGGGCCAGGTTGCCGAACTTGGTGGTGTCGGCGTCGAAGGCCAGTTTGACGATGCCGATGGGGCCGTGGCGCTGCTTGCCGATGACGACCTCGGCCTGGTGCTGCAGGCGGTCCATGTCCTGCTGCCACTGCAGGTGTTCCTCGGTGCCCTCGCGCGGTTCGGCGCGGCCCAGGTAATAGCTCTCGCGATAGACGAACATCACGCAGTCGGCGTCCTGCTCGATCGAGCCGGATTCGCGCAGGTCCGACAGCTGGGGCCGCTTGTCCTCGCGCTGCTCGACCTGGCGCGACAGCTGCGACAGGGCGATGATCGGCACCGACAGCTCCTTGGCCAGGGCCTTCAGCCCGCCGGTGATCTCGGACACCTCCTGCACCCGGTTCTTCTGGCTGTTCTCGCCGGTGGTCACGAGCTGGAGGTAGTCGACGATGATCAGGTCCAGGCCGTGCTCCATCCGCTTCAGCCGCCGCGCGCGCGCGGCCAGCTTGGAGATGGACAGGCCGCCGGTGGCGTCGATGTAGAGGGGGCTTTCGCCGATCTCGACGGCGGCGTCGCGGATCTTGCCGAAGTCGGTGGCGTCGATCTCGCCCTTGCGCAGCTTGTCGGAGGACACGCCCGAGGCGTCGGCCAGGATCCGCATGGCCAGCTGTTCGGCGCTCATTTCCAGCGAGTAGAAGGCCACGACCCCGCCGTTGACGGTCTTGCGCCCCTCCGGCGTCGGCTCCCACTGATAGTTGCGCGCCACGTTGAAGGCGATGTTGGTCGCCAGCGCCGTCTTGCCCATCGACGGACGGCCGGCGAGGATCAACAGGTCGGACGGGTGCAGGCCGCCCAGCTTGGAGTCCAGGTCGTTCAGGTGGGTGGCCAGGCCGGCCAGCTTGCCGTCGCGCTGATACGCCTCGGCCGCCATCTGAACCGCGCCGGACAAGGCGTGGGAAAAGCTGACGAAACCGGACGAAGGCTTGCCGGTTTCGGCCAGGGAGTACAGGGTCTGCTCGGCCTGTTCGATCTGCTCGTCGGCGGGCGTTTCGGGGTTCGGCGCCTCCTTGATGATGTCGCCGCCGATGCGGATCAGGTCGCGACGCAGGGCCAGGTCATAGACGACCCGGGCGTAGTCGGGCGCATTGGCGGCGGGCGGGGCGCGGTCCACCAGGTCGGCCAGATAGCGCAGGCCGCCGAACTCCTGAAACGCCGGGTCCTGCTTGAACCGCTCCATCAGGATGGTGGGCTCGGCCAGCATCCCCTGGCGGATGTGGTCCTCGATCGCCTCGAACAGACGCTGGTGGAAGGGCTCGTAGAAGTGCGAGCCGCGCAGCCGGTCGCTGAGCCGTTCGAACACGGCGTTGTCGAACATCAGCGAGCCCAGCAGCGCCTGCTCGGCCTCCAGATTGTGCGGCATCGACGAGACGCCGCCGTGATCGGTCGGCGAGGCGGAAAAGGGCAGCGGGGCGAAGGCGTTCATGTCGGTTAAGGCTTTAGCGCCGCCCTGCGTCGGATGCGGACGGAATCCGACGCACGTCCGAAGATGAACGGGGATAGGCTGTGGACGGGGCGCGAAACGACAGGGGCGCTCCCGAAGGAACGCCCCCTTGAGCCGTCAGGCGCGGGGCCGGGTCACCAGTTCAGGCTGACCCGGGCATAGGCGTAGCGGCCATTGAAGCCGAAGGGCGAATAGTAGGGGAAGCCCAGCACGCCGTTGGAATTCAGGCTGGCCGGCACATAGTCCGGATATTCGTCGAAGACGTTGTCCACGCCGACGGCCAGGCCGACCCGGTCGGTCAGTCGATAGCGGCCTTCCAGATCCACCACCGTCTTGGCGCCGGTCGAATAGTCGCTGGCGGCGGTCGAGCCGGGCTGCAGGACGTCGCCGTAGTAGGTGGCCTTCAGCGTGGCCCCCCACTGGTCCAGACGCCAGTCCGCCGAGGCCGAGACCTTGGTCGCCGGCGTGCCCTCCTCGATGGTCAGGATGCGCTGGCGGGCGAACAGGGTGGGCGAGAGGTCGGTGCTCAGCGACACGTCGTTGAAGTTCGCCGCGACCGTGAAGTCGAAGTCGCCGGCCGCCTCGGTCGGCAGGCGATAGCGGCCGACCACGTCCACGCCCTCGGTCTCGGTCGAGACGCCGTTCAGGAAGAACCGCGCGGCCTGCACGCCCAGCGGACCCAGCACCGCCGGATTGCGGATCAGTTCCGACAGGACGATCTGGTCGTCGATGTCGATCTTGTAGGCGTCCACCGTCAGGTCGAAGCGGCCCAGCCGCACCACCGCGCCCAGCGAATAGTTGGTCGAGGTCTCGGGCTCCAGCGGGCGGCCGCCCAGGGCCGTCGCCACCACGCTGGTCGCCGGGAAGGTGCCCGTCTCGACCACGGCGCCGTCCTGGATCACCGAGGCGGTGGAGGTGAAGAAGGATTGCTGCAGCGACGGCGCGCGGAAGGCCGTCGAGATCGAGCCGCGCAGGGCGAAAGCGGGGGTGAAGTCGTAGCGGGCGCTGAACTTGCCCGTCTGGGTGTCGCCGAAGTCGGAATAGTCCTCGACCGCACGGCCCCCTCGACCGTCAGCTTTTCGGTCAGCGGGATCTCCACGTCGGCGTAGGCGGCGAAGTTGTCGCGGTCGACGTCGATCTCGTTCGAGGGCTGGAAGCCGACGAAGCCCTGGGCGCCGCCGGCCAGGGCGGTGTTGGCGCCCAGCGGGCCGCGGTTGTAGCTCTCGGGCTGGCCGGCCTCGATCTTGTAGGTCTCCCAGCGCTGCTCCAGGCCCCAGGCGAAGTTCAGCGGGCCGCCGGACAGGCCGACCTCGAAGGCCTGGCTGAAGTCGGCGCCCAGGACCAGCTGGTCATAGATCAGCGAACCGGAATCGAAGGTCGTCGGCGAGGCCGAGCCATAGGTGGAGTTCAGCGACTCCCGCGTCTCGAAATCCAGGGCGTTGCGGCCATAGACCAGGCTGATCTCGGCGTCCCAGCCGCCCAGCTGGCCGCGCGCGCCGCCGGCGGCCGACACGTCCTGGCTGTCCACGCCGATCTTGGGCAGGAAGCCGTCCGGATAGATGGCCGCGACATTGTTCACATTGTCGGACAGGCGCGGGAAGGCGGCGCTTTCGCTCTGGCGATCCTGATAGCCGGCCCAGCCGAAGGCCTCCCAGCCGTTCCCCAGGGGCTTGCCGGCGTTGGCGAAGACGGTCCACTGCTCGACCTCGGGGTCGCCGGCGCGGGCGGTGACGGCGCCGTTGGCGGCGGCGCGCGGATCGTAGTCCGAGCGGTTGGTCGGGTCGCGCTGGAGGTATTCCGCCGACAGGGTCAGATAGCCGTCCGAGCCCAGGGCCAGGCCCTGCCAGGCCGAGGCGGTGACGGTCTGGCCGTCGTTCTCGTCGCGTTCGCCGCGCGCGGTCTCCACGGTGGTGACGTACTGGCCGTAGGTGACGCTGGCGCCGCCGCCGCTTGAGGCCTCCTTGAGGCGCAGGTTGACGACGCCGGCGATGGCGTCGGAGCCGTACTGGGCCGAGGCGCCGTCGCGCAGCACCTCGACGCGGTCAAGGGCGCCGGTGGGGATGGCGTTCAGGTCCACGGCGGCCGAGCCGCGCCCGATCGAGCCGTTGACGTTGACCAGGGCCGAGGCGTGGCGGCGCGTGCCGTTCAGCAGCACCAGCGTCTGGTCCGGCGACAGGCCGCGCAGGGTCGCCGGCCGCACCGAGTCGGTGCCGTCCACCGCGGTCGGGCGGGCGAAGGTCAGCGAGGGCACGGTCTGCGACAGGGCGGCGGCGAACTCGGTGGTGCCGCGCTGCTGCAGGGTCTCGCTGGTCACGACGTCGACGGGGGCCAGGGTGTCCAGGCGCGAGCGGTTGGGCACGCGCGTGCCGGTGACCACGATGTCGTTCGGGTCGGCCTCAGGCGCGGTCTGGGCCAGGGCGGGGGCGGCGCCGAACAGGGCGATCGCGGAAGCGGCGCCCAGCAGGGCGGACAGGCGGGAGGTCATGGAGGAATCCTTCTTGAAGGCGCGGGAGAGCATCCGGCGGTCTTGGGTCGCCGCCGGTTGGGAAAGGTCGGGATCGGAAAGGGGACGCGCGGCGGCCTCAGCCGCGGCGACATCGCCGGGCGCGACAGGCGTTTCGGAACAGGTTGCGGCGCATGAGGCCCCTCCAGGCGCGGCACAGGGGAGGCGTGTCGCGGCAGAGGCGATATTGAGACCGCATCGGGGCGCGTCAATCCGGGCCATGCGCCAGATTTTCTGGCCGCGTCTTTAGAAATCCTTACGCGGCGGGCCGGCGGGGGCTGGCCCGCGGGCAGGAAAAAGGGCGCGTCCCGTGCGGAACGCGCCCTTGTCCTTGTCGTCGATCCGGTCGGATCAGGCTTCGTCGCCGAAGCCTTCCTGTTGACCGGCGCCGCCCTCGATCAGCTCCTGGGCCGATTGCTCGGCGGCCTGGCGCTCGTCGTCGAACTGGCTGCGGATGACGTCTTCACCCTTGGCCTGACGCTCGGCTTCGTCGGCCGAACGGGCGATGTTGACCTTGACCGTGGCGCGGACCTCGGCGTGCAGGCGGACCAGCACTTCGTGGACGCCCAGGGTCTTGATCGCCGTGTTCAGCACGACCTGCGAACGCTCGACCTTGCCGCCTTCGGCCTGGATGGCCTCGGCGACGTCGCGGCCCGCGACCGAACCGTACAGCTGGCCGGTTTCGCCGGCCTGGCGGATCATGACGTAGGTTTCGCCGTCGATCTTGTCGGCGACCTTCTGCGCGTCGGCCTTGTTCTTCTCGTTGCGCTGCTCGATGGCGGCGCGGTCGAGTTCGAAGGCCTTCAGGTTGGCGGCGGTGGCCCGGCGGGCCTTGTCGCGCGGCAGAAGGAAGTTGCGGGCGAAGCCGTCCTTGACGGACACGACGTCGCCGATGGCGCCGAGGTTTTCGACGCGTTCCAGCAGAACGACCTTCATCTTACTTCACCACGTACGGCAGGAGGGCCAGATAGCGGGCGCGCTTGATGGCCTTGGCCAGTTCGCGCTGCTTCTTCTGCGAGACGGCGGTGATGCGCGAAGGCACGATCTTGCCGCGTTCGGAGACGTAGCGCTGCAGCAGCTTCACGTCCTTGTAGTCGATCTTCGGCGCGTTGGCGCCCGAGAACGGGCACACCTTGCGGCGACGATAGAAGGGGCGGCGGGCCGGGCCGGAGCCGGCCGGAGCGCCCGGAGTGGGGGCAGTCGTATCGGTCATGTCCGGTTTCCTTATTCGGCGTCGGAAGAGGCGTCGTCGCGCGGGGTGCGCTCGCGCTCACGCTCGCGTTCACGCTCGCGGCGGGCCAGCAGCGGCGACAGTTCCAGGTCGAGTTCCTCGACGCGGACGGTCAGCCAGCGCAGCACGTCTTCGTTGATCGACAGCTGACGCTCGACCTCGGCCATGGCGGCCGGGGGGGCGTCGACGGCCAGCAGCGAATAGTGCGCCTTGCGGTTCTTCTTCACGCGGTAGGTCAGGTTGCGCAGACCCCAGTATTCGATCTTGGCGACCGAGCCGCCGCCGGCGACGATCAGATCCTTGATGGTGTCATTCAGCGCTTCGGCCTGTTGCGCCGAGATGTCCTGGCGCGTCATGACCGTGTGCTCGTAAAGAGCCATGCGGTAGTCTCCCTTTTCGGGCGTCGGCGCGGAAACGACCGGGTAAGTCGATCTCCACGATGGCTCCTGGCGCGGCGGCCGGACCGAGCGTCCGTCCCTTTGGTGGTCCGCGTCAGGACCGAAGCCCTGGAAAGCGGGCGCGTATAGGGGAAAAGGGGCGGGAGCGCAACATTTCTCTCTCCCCCGCGGGGAGGTCGGGCGGGGAGGGCGGGGAGGGCGCGGCGACGCCCTACAGACCTGGACTTCATCAAGCAGGTGCGACCCTGCCGGGCCGCCCCCACCCGGTCGCTTCGCGACCACCCTCCCCATGAAGGGGAGGGAGAGGCTTTCCCCGCCGCGCTCCCCGCCTAAACCGTCCCCATGCCGAAGCTGACGTCAGCGGTCGATCCGCAAAGCCCCGATTACAAGTCCCTGCACGCGCACAACAGCGCCCTGGCCGCGACCCTGCGCGAGCGCGTGGCGCAGGCCGCGCGCGGCGGGTCGGACAAGGCGCGCGAGCGGCACGTCTCGCGGGGCAAGCTGTTGCCGCGCGACCGGGTAGAGCGCCTGCTGGACCCTGGCTCGCCCTTCCTGGAGGTCGGGCAGCTGGCGGCGAACGGGATGTACGACGACGAGGCGCCGGGCGCCGGGGTGATCGCCGGGATCGGGCGCGTCTCGGGCCGCGAGGTGATGATCGTCGCCAATGACCCGACGGTGAAGGGCGGCGCCTATTTCCCGATGACGGTCAAGAAGCACCTGCGCGCCCAGGAGATCGCCGAGCAGAACCGCCTGCCGTGCGTCTATCTGGTCGATTCCGGCGGGGCCAACCTGCCGCACCAGGCCGAGGTGTTTCCGGACCGCGACCATTTCGGCCGCATCTTCTTCAACCAGGCGCGGATGAGCGCCAAGGGCATCGCCCAGATCGCCTGCGTCATGGGCCTGTCGACCGCTGGCGGCGCCTATGTGCCCGCCATGTCGGACGAGACGGTCATCGTCCGGAACCAGGGCGCGATCTTCCTGGCCGGGCCGCCGCTGGTGAAGGCCGCGACGGGCGAGGTGATCACCGCCGAGGAGCTGGGCGGGGCCGAGACCCACGGGCGTCGGTCCGGCGTGGTCGACCACGTGGCCGAGAACGACGAGCACGCGCTGGAGGTGGTGCGCTCCATCGTCGCCAATCTGAACACGACCAAGCCGGTAGAGATGGATGTGCGCGAACCGCGCGCGCCGGCCTTCGACCCCGAGGAGCTGTACGGCCTGATCCCCGAGGACGTGCGAGCGCCCTATGACGTGCGCGAGGTGATCGCCCGCATCGTCGACGGCTCCGACTTCGACGAGTTCAAGACGCTGTACGGTTCGACCCTGGTGTGCGGCTTCGCCCGCATCTGGGGCTATCCGGTGGCGATCCTGGCCAACAATGGGGTGATCTTCTCGGAGAGCGCGCAGAAGGGGGCGCACTTCATCGAACTGGCCTGCAAGCGCAAGATCCCGCTGCTGTTCCTGCAGAACATTTCGGGCTTCATGGTCGGCGGAAAGTACGAGGCGGGCGGCATCGCCAAGGACGGGGCCAAGCTGGTGACGGCGGTGGCCTCGGCGGAGGTTCCCAAGTTCACCGTCCTGATCGGCGGATCGTTCGGCGCGGGCAATTACGGCATGTGCGGCCGGGCCTATTCGCCGCGCTTCCTGTTCACCTGGCCCAACAGCCGCATCGGCGTGATGGGCGGCGAGCAGGCCGCCAGCGTCCTGGCCACCGTGCACCGCGACGCCGAGACCTGGACGCCGCAAGACGCCGAGGCCTTCAAGGCGCCGATCCGCCAGAAGTACGAGGACGAGGGCAATCCCTACTACGCCACCGCCCGCCTGTGGGACGACGGCATCATCGATCCGGCCCAGACCCGCGACGTGCTGGGCCTGGCCATCAGCGCCAGCCTGAACGCCCCGATTCCGGAGACCACCTTCGGCCTGTTCAGGATGTGAGGCGGATCAGCGGGCCAGGCGCTTCCTGGCCTCCTCGGCGCCGAAGACGATGTCGGGATCGGGCTTCTTCACCTCGCCCGGAACATGATCCAGCACCGCCAGGATGTGGCGGATGATGTTCAGCCGGGCGGTCTTCTTGTCGTCGGTGGCCACGATGGTCCAGGGCGCGAAGTCGCGGTCGGTCTCGGCCAGCATCCGGTCGCGGGCGTCGGAATAGGCGTCGAAGCGGGCCTCGGCCTCGGCGTCCAGCGAGGACAGCTTGAACTTCTTGAGCGGGTCCTTGCGGCGTTCCTTCAGCCGCAGGGCCTGTTCCTCGCGCGAGATGTCCAGCCACAGCTTGATCAGGACGATCCCGTCGTCGGTCAGCATCCGCTCGAAGCGCGGCGTGTCGGCCATGAACTGGGCGTACTGGGCGGGGGTGCAGAACCCCATCACCGGCTCGACGCCCGCGCGGTTGTACCAGGAGCGGTTGAAGATGACCGTCTCGCCCGCCGCCGGCAGGTGGGCGACGTAGCGCTGGAAATACCACTGGCTGGATTCGCGGTCGCTGGGCTTGGGCAGGGCGACCACGCGCGTCTGGCGCGGCGACATATATTCCGTAAGCCGCTTGATGGCGCCGTCCTTGCCGGCGGTGTCGCGCCCCTCCAGGACGATGACGACCCGCAGGCCGTGTTCGATCGTCCAGGCCTGGGTCTGGACCATGGCGAGCTGGAGCTGCTCCAGTTCGTCGTCGTAGGCGTCGGATTTCTTTCCCATGCGCCGACAGTGACCGGCGCGGGCGGACAGGGCAAGGGCCGTGCGTTCGCGCCGCCGGGACGCTAGGCTGTCGCCGAATACAGGGAGAGCGCCGCCATGAAGACCGACCGCCGAACCGTCCTGGCCGGAAGCCTGGCCGTGGCCGGGCTGGCCGCCCTGCCGGCGCGGGCGGACATCGGCGCCGATCCGGCCGCCTATGAGGCCGTGCTGGAGGCGGTGTTCGCCGAGACCCGGCCGGTGGCCCTGGCCGGCGGGGTGGTGACGCGCGAGGGCCTGGCCTGGTCCGGGGTTCGCGGGGTGCGCCGGTTCGGCGGGGACGACCCGGCGACGCTGGACGACCGCTGGCACCTGGGGTCCAACACCAAGGCGATGACGGCGGCGCTCTACGCCCGGCTGGTCGAGCAGGGACGGGCGGACTGGGACGCGCCCCTGTCGGTCCTGTTCCCGGCCGCGACGGTCGATCCGGCCTATGAGGCCGTGACGATCCGCGACTTCCTGCGCCACCGGGCCGGGGTGAAGGACGCCGACGCCCTGGGCATGGTCTTCTACATGACCGCGCGGGCCGATCCCCGGCCGCTGCCCGAACAGCGCCGCGCGATCGCCGAACGCATCCTGTCGACGCCGCCGACCGGTACGCCGGGCGGATATGAATACGCCAACGCCAACTACATCCTGGCGGGGGCGGCCATCGAAACCCTGACCGGCCAGTCATGGGAGGAGGTGACGCGCGCGGAGATGTTCGGGCCGCTGGGCCTGGCGTCGGCGGGCTTCGGCGCGCCGGTCCACGACGTTCATGGCGGGGCCAACGCCTGGGGGCATCGCTGGGCTGGCGGGCAGACGCACACGCCGGTCGATCCGGCCGATCCCGGCGCCGACAACCCCGCCGCTCTGGGGCCGGCGGGCACCGCGCACATGACGCTGGCGGACTATGCGACGTGGCTGCGGGTGTTCCTGAACGACGGGGGCGGCTGGCTGAAGCCGGAGAGCGTGGCGGTCCTGAGCGATGCGGGCGCAGGCCAGGGCCAGCCCTACGCCCTGGGCTGGATCGCGCCGCCCGCCGTTCCCTGGGCCGGGGGTCCCGCCCTGATGCACGAGGGGTCGAACACCCTGTGGCACGCCGTCGCGGCGGTCGCGCCTCGTCGCGGCGTCGCCCTGATCGGCCTGGCCAACGTCAGCGTCGAGGCCGGCGCCGCCAACGGCCTGATGCCCGGACTGGTGCGCGCGCTGGGATAGGGCCGCGTCGGCCGGTCGATCGCGATGAACGGATCGGCCCCCCGGTGCGTTGGGAAGCGGGGCCGTTGCGGCCCGGCGCGGGGCGCAGGGAGGACGCGGGGCGGCATGAGGCGGGACTTCGCGGACTTCTGGAACCTGCTGTGGGAGGCGGCGCTGCTGGTCTGCGCGGCCTTCGCCCTGCTGAACGCCTATGCGCCGCCGCAAGACCTGCCGTGGAAGCCGCTGGACCTGGATCGGCCGATCGGGCGGGCGACGGCGACCAAGGTGGCGGCCTTCGACCTGCCCCGCGCCGCCACGCCCGAACAGGTCGCGGCGCCCACCGAGGCCTGCATGAGGCTGTTGCGCGAGGCCGGCGTGCAGGTGGAGCGGGCGCCCGATCGCGACGACGGCGGCTTCTGCCAGGTGCGCGGCGCGGTGCGGATCGTCGGCGGGGCCACGCCCCTGGCGCCGGCCGGGGTGGTGATGCAGTGCCCGCTGGCCCTGCGCTACGTCCTCTGGGACCGCCAGGTGCTGCAACCGGCCGCGCGGGACGTGCTGGGCTCTCCGGTGGCGCGGGTGGAGAATTTCGGGACCTACTCGTGCCGTCGCATCTATGGGTCGACCGACACCGGCGACCGGCCCAGCGAACACGCGCGCGCCAATGCGCTGGACGTCGCGGCGGTGACCCTGGCCGACGGGCGCCGGGTCAGCGTCAAGGCCGACTGGGCCGGGCAGGGGCCGGCCGGCGCCGAGGGCGGGCGCTTCCTGAAGCGCGTGGGGCAGGGCGGTTGCCGGCTGTTCTCCAATGTCCTGACGCCCGAGTACAACGCCGCCCATGCCGACCATCTGCATCTGGACGCGGCCCCGCGCGGGGTGTGCGGCTAAGGTTCGATTAACCACCTAACGCCGATTTGTGGAATCGCTTTGCTGTTGACCGGCCCGTAAAGGCGGGTGACAACACGGGCGCAGTCCGGATTTTGCGTGGGGTCCACACCCGCGTCTCGCTCCTTCGCCTGAACGAGCTTGTTCCAGATGGACTGACGGGTCCCTCTGAAAAGGGGCCCGCCTGGAAAGCGCGTTTACGGAGACGCAGACATGGCGACCGGTACGGTCAAGTGGTTCAACCCCACCAAGGGCTATGGTTTCATCCAGCCCGATAGCGGCGGGTCCGACGTGTTCGTTCACGTCACCGCCGTTCAGAAGGCCGGCCTTCAGGGCCTCGATGAGAACGCCAAGGTCGAATACGAGCTGGAAACCCAGCGCGGCAAGACCTCGGCCGTGGACCTCAAGGTCCTCTAAGTCGACAGCCGAACAGGCTGGGAAGCGGGCGCGGGGGCATCCTCCGCGCCCGTTTTCTTTTTAGGGCGGGCTACCGCGCTTCGCGCTGCTTGAGCCCATGTTGTTTGGGCTACCGCGCTTCGCGCTGCTTGAGCCCATGTTGCCTGGGCTACCGCGCTTCGCGCTGCGGGGGTCCGGCGGTTGCGGATGGCTCGGCGGCCAGGCCGGAAAAGGGCGCGGCGGGCGCTCGGTTCGAGCGCTGGGCCAGGATGACGGCGACCAGGACCAGGGCGCCGCCGCCGGCCTGAACCGGGGTCAGGGTCTCGCCGAAGACCAGCCAGCCCAGCAGGGCCGCGACCACCGGCTGGACCAGGATGGTGACGGCGGTGACCGAGGCGGGAAGGCGGCCCAGCGCCCAGGCCACGCCGCCCTGGCCGAAGACGTGCATCACGCCCATGGCGACGCAGGCCGCCCAGCCGGCCAGGGTTGCGGGAAGAACGTCCTCGCCCAGGCCCAGCGCGACCAGGAACAGCAGGGGCGCGCCCAGCAGCGTGGCCCAGAAGGTGATCCGCATCGCGCCGGCCGTCGCGCGCGCCGCCTTCACCGCCAGGAAGTAGCCGGAATACCAGACCGCCACCGACAGGCTGAACAGGTCGCCCAGCAAGGGGTTGGTCCCCTGGCCGCCGTCGGCCCCGGCCGCCATGGCCAGGGCGCCGCCCATCGCCAGGGCGAGGGCCAGCAGGAACAGCCGGCGCGGCTTCTCCTTCAGCACGACCCAGGCGAACAGGGTCACGACCACCGGCGTCAGGTTGCACAGCACCGTGGCGTTGGCCACCGACGTCATGACGATGCCGTAGTGCCAGAAGCTGAGGTCGAGCGTGAAGAACAGGCCGGCCAGCAGCGCCCATTTCGACGGCCGGGCCACGCCTCCCGGTTCGCGCCCCGCCAGCACCGCCAGCAGCGGCAGGGCGAAGGCGAAACGCCAGAAGCCCGCCGCCGCCGGCCCCGTCTCGGTCAGGCGCACCAGGATCGGGGCCAGGCCCAGGACGCAGGCCGCGACCAGCAGCACCGCCAGGGCCGGCGCGAGCGGAGACGTTCGGGGGAGGGGGCGGTCATGGCGGCTGTTTAGGCCGCGCCGCGCGACCGCGCCATCGGGATCGGCGGCCAGCCAGAGCGGGCGTCAGGCCAGGGGGTCGATGCGCGCCTTCAGCGTCACTTCCAGCCCCGGCTTGCGGTCGCGGTAGGCCAGCTGGCCGTCCAGCTGGCCGACCAGGCTGCGGATCATCATGGAGCCGAAACCCTTGCCCGCCTGGTGCCCGCCCTTGCCGTCGTCGGCGACGGTCAGGCGCAGCTGATCGTCGGCTTCGGCCAGGGTGATGAACAGCGGACCCGGCTGGCCGTCATAGGCGTACTTCTGGGCGTTGATGATCAGCTCGGTCAGGATCAGGCCGAGGGTGACGGCCCGACCGGCGTCGACGCAGACCGGCGCCAGGTCGGTCTGGATCGCGGCGGCCCAATCAGGCCCCATGCTGCCGCCCAGATCCGTCACCAGTTCGCCGATGTAGCGGCTGAGGTCGATGGTGGTGGTGTTGTCGCCCCGATAGAGGCGGCTGTGGACGGTGGAGACCGCGCGCACCCGGCGGCGCGCCTCCTGCAGGGCGACGGCGGCGGGGCCGTCGGCCTGGTCGCGCGCCTGCAGGCCCAGGAAGCTGGACACCAGCGTCAGACTGTTCTGCACGCGGTGATTGATTGACCTCGCGCATCAGATACTGCTGCTGCTCCAGCCGCAGGTCGCGCTCGTTGAGGCGGGTCTGAAGCGACTGGTTGAGGCTGCGCAGCTGGCTGACGGCGGCGAAGTCGGCCAGGGCGTCGCGCAGGCGCGCGGCGGACTCCACCGCGGCGGCGGACCAGCGGCGCGCGCGGCCCGAGACGGTCTGGGACCACTCCTCGAAGGACGCGCGCGGGTTCAGGGCGCCGGACGCGCCGGATTTCACCGCCGTCTCGGGATTTCCCGCCCAGCGCACCGTCTCGACGATTTCCGAGCGGAACCACAGGATGGAGACCGGCGCGCGGCCGGTCAGGCGGACGGCCAGCAGGCCGCTGCCGTGGGCGCGCCACGCCTCGGCCTCGGGCAGGATGCTGGACAGGGCGCTGGAGGAGACGGGACGAAGGCCGGGCAGGCCCTCCAGCCAGGCGCCGAGGCGAGCGACGCCCTCTTCCGGCGGGGTATGGCCGAAGCGGACGACGCGCCCGTCGCCGATCAGGGCCAGGCCGTCGGCGTCGACCAGTTCCATCAACTGCGCCGAGCGCGCCGCCAGCGCCTCGTCCAGCGCCGCTTCGGCGGGCAGCCGGGCGACCAGCTCGTCCTCGAGACGACGCAGGCGGACCCGTTCGCGGTACAGTTCCGCATCCGCCTTGGCCTTGAGTTGGCGCGCCAGGTTGCGGGCCAGCGTCGTGCAGGCGACGCGAATCTCGTACGGCATCAACTGCGGCGCCGCGCTGTGGCAGGCGACCAGGCCCCACAGGGCGTCGTCGACGATGATCGACACCGAGGCCGAGGCCCGCACGCCCATGTTGCGCAGATACTGAAGGTGAACGGGCGACACCGAGCGCAGGCCGGCGTCGCTCATGTCCAGCGGCGGCTCGTCGGGATCGACGGGGCGCAGCGGCTGGGGGGTGTAGTGGCTGTCGGGGATGACCCGCACGGGGTTGCGCAGATAAAGGGCGCGCGCCTGACGCGGGATGTCGGTCGCGGGGAAGTGGTGGTTCAGGAAGGAGGACGCGCCGTTGCCGCGCGCCTCGGCCACGACCTGGCCCGCCTCGTCGTCCAGGAAGCGGTAGATCATGACCCGGTCGAAACCGGTCAGCTTGCGAAAGGCCTCGGCCGCCTGGTCGCTGACGCCCTGCAGGGTGCCGGCCCGTTCCATGTCGGCGCCGGCGGCGTCGAGGCGCGCGATCAGTTCCACGCCCGGGCGGCTTTGCTGGGAGCTTTGCTCCACCTCGACGACGACGCGCGGCGCCTCGCCCGACATCGACGGCGTCGCGTAGTGGACGACGACATCGTATTCCAGCCCGTTGGCGGCGCGCCAGCGTCCGCAGAAGCCCTTGTCCTCCAGCCGCGCCATGTCCCGCACGCGTCGGGCCACGGAATCGCCCAGCAGGTCGGCGACCGGGCGATCCAGCCAGCCGTCGCGCCCGGTCAGGCCCTCGATGGGGCCGGCGCCCTTGAGCACCACCTGGGCTTCAGGTCCAGCACCAGCAGGAAGCCGTGAGGCTGGACGGCCTGGGGAACATGGATCGGCTCGCGATCGCAATCGGTCAGGTCGATCTCGTCGCGGATGGCGGAATCGGTCATGCGGCTGCCCTTTGCGACAGCGGCGCCAGCGTGGCGCGGGCGTAGGCGAAGCCCTGCAGGCCGCCGGCCACGATCTGCTCGACCGAGGCCGCGCCATCGGCGCAGGCCTGCTCCAGCAAGGTCTGGAAGGCGCGCCAGCGGTCGCCGGTCTGGTCGCCGTGGGGATCGAGGAAGGACAGGCCCGCCAGATCGCACCCGGCGGCGGCCAGGCGGCGGCGGATGATGCGGCCGCCCAGCATCGACCCCTCGGCGACATAGACCCAGCCCAGGGCGGCGCCGGGCGTCGCGACGGGGGCGGCGCGGCGGGCGTGGGCGCGACGACGCCCAGGTCCGCCAGGTCGCGAGCGACGCCTTCGGATCGTGCAAGCGGCTTGAACGCGCCCGCCAGCGAGGCGACCAGCGGATGGGCGGCCGCCTCCACGCCGAAGTGGAAACGATGGAAGGCCAGGACCATCTGCGCCCGGGCGGCCGGATCGGCCAGGCGGCGCTCGATCGCCGCCTCGTCCTCAAGCGCGGAGTGGTCGGCGGCGGTCGCTCGGCGAAGGGCGGATAGGGCGGGGGAGGCCGACATGAATGACGATCCTAACATATTGAGACCGCTTGTCGATTTTCGCCTGTTGTGTACGCCGCCGTACGTTTTGCATCCGCGCGCCCCGGGGTCACGGAACAGCCGCAGTCTCATGGCGTTGAGCGGCCAGCCAAACCTTCAAAACCGGTGCCCTTCATGAAACTGCGCGTTCGCGCCGAGCTCGTCTATCGCTTCGATCCGCCGACGGACGCCATCTACAAGATCCAGGTCGCGCACTGGCCCGGCCAGGACATCCTGGAGGAGCGGCTGACCTTTTCGCCGCCGATCCAGGCCCATGAGGACGAGGACGCCGAGTTCGGCGCCCGCGCGCGCTGCGTTGCCATATGTCGGGCGAGGTGACGCTGACCTATGGGGCGGTGGTCGACAACGGCGTGCTGAGGGGGCTGCCCCTGAACGTGTCGCAGCACGACTGGGGCGATCTTCCCGCCGAGGTGCTGCCCTATCTGTCGCCCAGCCGATACTGCCCGTCGGACCAGTTCGGGCGTTTCGTGACGCGCGCGTTCGGCGAGACGTCGGGCGGGGCGCGGGTGCTGGCGATCCTGGACTGGATCAAGGCCAACATCGACTATGAGCACGGGGTGTCGGACACCGAGACGACGGCGGCGCGCACCTTCATCGACCGGGCGGGGGTGTGCCGGGACTTCACCCATCTGGGCCTG
Source organism: Brevundimonas albigilva (assembly GCF_023503965.1). Lineage (GTDB taxonomy): Bacteria > Pseudomonadota > Alphaproteobacteria > Caulobacterales > Caulobacteraceae > Brevundimonas > Brevundimonas albigilva. Next base: position 2,790,539 of record NZ_CP097298.1, read on the forward strand.
ACGCTGTGCCGGGCGTCGGGCATTCCCGCGCGGGCGGTCAGCGCCTTCGCCCACCAGCTGGAGCCGCCGGATTTCCACGCCATCTTCGAGGTCTGGCTGGACAACGGCTGGTGGCTGGTCGACCCCACGGGCCTGGCGCCGGTCCGGGGGGCTGGTGCGGATCGCCTGCGGCCGCGACGCCGCCGACATCGCCTTTCTGACCACCCAGGACCGCTGCGAGATGGTGCGTCAGTCGGTGACGGTGGAAGCGGCCTGAGGCGATGACGCGAAGACCTTCCCCCGCTTGTCGGGGGAAGTGTCAGGTCGTGGCGCGAAGCGACACGCCTGACGATGGGGGAGTGTCTTCTTTGGATGACACTTCCCTCTCCGACCCCTGGTTCGCTTCGCGAACGACGGGCCACCTCTCCCGCAAGCGGGAGAGGGATGGGCAAAGAAAAGGCCGGCGGAAACGCCGGCCTTTTCCCGAAATCGATTTGCGACGCCGATCAGGCGGCGGCTTGCTCGGCCAGCTTGGCGCGGACCTGACGCTTGATGCGCTGGGCGGCGGTCGACAGCTGCTCGTCGCGGGCCTTGACGATGAAGGCGTCCAGGCCGCCCTTGTAGTCCAGGGTGCGCAGGGCGGCGTTGGAGATGCGCAGGCTGAAGGTCTGGCCCAGGGCGTCCGAGGTGACCTTGACCGTCTTCAGCGACGGCAGGAAGCGGCGCTTGGTCTTGATGTTCGAGTGGCTCACGCTGTGGCCGACCATCGGGCCGATACCAGTGAGTTCGCAACGACGCGACATCGTCAGATCCTTAAGGTGCGGCGCCCGGCCCGAGAAATGGACGCGAACGCATGAAACAGGTGCGCGCGGAAACGGGTCCCGCGCGAGAGAGGGGGCGTATAAGGGAGAGGGGCGCGGGCGTCAACCTGAGTCCGCGCCGGCCGAACGCCGCGACGCGCGTCTCGTTCAGCCTGTATTCAATTGCCGGGCGTCATATCCATATCATGACCATGACCAAGAGCCTTTCCATGATCCTTTCCCCGATCCGCCGCGCGCCGGGCAAGGCCGCCGCGATCGCCGCGCCGCTCCTGGCCGGCGGCCTGATGCTGGCCGCGCCCGCCATGGCGCCGGCCCAGACCGCCGCCCAGTCGGAAGTGCTGCCCGGCTATTGGGAATACACCACCAGCGCCCTGGGCCAGCGCGACACCGAACAGAAGTGCGTGCGCCCCAGCGAGATCAACCGCTTCTTCGGCGGCCTGTCGACCAAGCGGTGGCGCTGCACCTATCCGACGCGGGTGGTGGGCGACGGAAACGCCCGCTTCGAGGGCACGTGCCAGGACCACAAGGGCCGCCGGGTCAATGTGCGGCTGAACGGGACCTATGAGACGACCAGCTTCCGCTTCAGCGGCGGCGCGCAGCTGCTGCGCGGCACGCCCTATATCCCGGCCAGCATCACCGCCCGGCGAATCAGCGCCCAGTGCCCGGCCAATGCGGAATATTTCTGACTTTCCGACCCGCCAGGCGTGGGCCCAGGCCCAGGCTTGAGGCCAGGCGTGGCGCAGGGCGCAGTATCAGTGCGCCCCGCCGCCCTTTCGAAGCCGCATGACCTGATGCAGGGCGAAGGCGACGGCGCCGCCCACCACCACGCCGATGACGGTCGAGATCGCCGCCGTGGTCAGCCAGCCCGCCACGGCGCCCAGCGGCCCGGTCGCCTGGGCGACGGCGTGGGACAGATGCTCCACCGGCTCAGCCGGCCAGGCCAGTCCCAGCGTGTGCGACCCGTGCAGCAGGATGCCGCCGCCGACCCACAGCATGGCGAAGGTGCCGATCGCCGACAGGGCGTTCATCACCACCGGCATGGCCTTGACCAGGCCGCGCCCCAGCGCCCGGGCCGCGCCTGACGGCCGCTCGGCCAGATGCAGGCCGATGTCGTCCATCTTCACGATCAGGCCCACCGCGCCATAGACCGCCACGGTCATGGCCAGGCCCACCACGATCAGCACGCCGGCCTGGGTCAGCAGGGGCGCGTCGGACACGTCGGCCAGGGCGATGGTCATGATCTCGGCCGACAGGATCAGGTCGGTCCGCACCGCGCCCGAGACGGTGGCGGCTTCCAGGGCGGCGGGGTCGCCGGTCGCGGGCGCGGCCTCGCCATGACCCGCGCCGCCGAACATCTCCATCAGCTTCTCGGCGCCTTCGAAACACAGATAGGTCCCGCCGCACATCAGGATGGGCGTGATGGCCCAGGGCGCGAAACTGGTCAGCAGCAGGGCGACGGGCAGGATCAGCAGCAGCTTGTTGCGCACCGAGCCGGCGGCGATCTTGGCGATGATCGGCAGTTCGCGGCTGGGCGACAGGCCGGTGACGTAGCGGGGCGTCACCGCCGCGTCGTCGACCACCACGCCGGCCGCCTTGGTCGCCGCCTTGCCCGAGGCCGCCCCCACATCGTCGATCGACGCCGCCGCCAGCTTGGCGATCCCCGCCACGTCGTCGAGCAGGGCGATGAGTCCGGAAGGCATGGGCGCGGTCTTGAGCTGAGGGGGAGAGGGTTCAGGCGTAGATCAGCGCCCACGCCTTGTCGATCTTCACCTGGTGGTTTCCTGAGCCGGTCCGCTCTTGAGTGCTTGCGTATTCCGGAAGGCCGAGCCCCAGATCGTGAACATGCCCGACGCCAAGATGAGCGTGACGAGGAGGACGCCGAAGCCCAGCCCGGAAGGGTCTCGACTGACGCTGACGACAACGAAGACGTGAAACGCAAGAAACAGCAGATGCACGCCCGCCAGGACGATGGCGTTGTAGATGCGTCGCCATCGCGGCTTGAGCATCAGGCCTATCAGGCCCGGCCATTCGGTCAGGTCCTCCGCGAGCGGATCGTGAGGGATGGCGGTTCGGGATTTGAGGAACGGCAGTCGCAGGAACAAGCCCGCCGCCACGAAGGACAAAAGCGTCAGCGCCGCCCCGATGGCCATCGCTCTCATGCTCATCTCCTCCGGCGACGTCCGGACCAGCCTCAGGGACAATCGTTAAAGGCGGGTCGACCACGCAAAACAAAAGGCCCGGGATCGCTCCCGGGCCTTTCGATTGTTCGTCGATGGGGCGCGATTAGGCCGCTTCGGCGGTCGGGATCGGCTTCTTGGCGCTGAGGGACTTGGCCAGCAGTTCGACGGCCGCGTCCTTGTCGATCTTGTTGGCCGCGGCGACTTCGCGGGCCATGCGGTCCAGGGCCGATTCATAGAGCTGGCGCTCCGAATAGGACTGTTCCGGCTGGGTGTCGGCGCGGTGCAGGTCGCGGACGACCTCGGCGATCGAGATCAGGTCGCCCGAGTTGATCTTGGCCTCGTACTCTTGAGCGCGGCGCGACCACATGGTGCGCTTGATGCGCGCGCGGCCCTTCAGCGTGGTCAGGGCCTTGGTCACGACGTCGTCGGCGGCCAGCGAACGCAGGCCGGCGGTCTTGGCCTTCTTGGTCGGGACGCGCAGGGTCATCTTCTCGTGGTCGAAGGTCACGACATAGACCTCCAGGCTCATGCCCGCGACTTCCTGGGTTTCGATGGCCGCCACCTTGCCGACGCCGTGCGCCGGATAGACGACCGCGTCGCCGACCTTGAACTCCAGACCCGTCTTGCTCGTCATAATCGTCCTTTCCCGGTCAGGGCCGGGCGAAGCGAAGGCGCGTCGAACGCAGACAGGTTCTCGTCCACCGGCGGGGCCGCTGGATGAAAAGATGCAGGCGTCAGATGCGGAAACGGATCACCAAACCTCTGGCCGATCCCGCCTTCATGGACGGGATTCTGTCGCAAACACGGGCGGCGCGAAGATTCCGCGGACCGCCCGATCCAATGAAACAGAACCTATCACAAAATGACGGATTTTCAAAACGTCCACAGGGACGGCGTGGATTCACGGCATGGCTGGTTCGTTTGTGGCCGAAATCGGGCAATGATCCCCGACGACGAAGATGCGGGGATGATTTCTGCTCGGCGGTCATAGTATCAATCGTTTGCGCCCGGCATGGCTTTGCGGTGAGTGGGCCGCCTTTGAACGAGCGAACGCCTTGCCTGTCAGTCCCGCCGCATCCCTGACCCCCGCCGTGTCGCGCGAGCGGCTCACCCATCTGCAGCGCCTGGAGGCCGAGAGCATCCACATCATGCGCGAGGTGGCCGCCGAGGCCGAGCGCCCGGTGATGCTGTATTCGATCGGCAAGGATTCGGCGGTGATGCTGCACCTGGCCCGCAAGGCCTTCTTCCCGTCCAGGCCGCCGTTCCCGCTGCTGCACGTCGACACGACGTGGAAGTTCCGCGCCATGTACGAGATGCGCGAGCGGATGGCGGCCGAACTGGGCTTCGAGCTGCTGGTGCACCGGAACCCCGACGCCCTCGCGCGCGGCATCAATCCGTTCGACCACGGCTCGGCCCTGCACACCGACCTGTGGAAGACGGAAGGGTTGAAGCAGGCGCTGAACCTGCACGGCTTCGACGCGGCCTTCGGCGGCGCCCGGCGCGACGAGGAGAAGTCGCGGGCCAAGGAGCGCATCTTCTCGTTCCGCACGGCCGAGCACCGCTGGGATCCCAAGAACCAGCGGCCCGAGCTCTGGCGACTATACAACACGCGAAAGCGGCCGGGCGAAAGCATCCGTGTCTTCCCGATCTCCAACTGGACCGAGCTGGACGTCTGGCAATACATCCACCTGGAAAACATCCCCATCGTGCCGCTGTATTTCGCCGCCGAGCGGCCGGTGGTGGAGCGCGACGGGGCCCTGATCATGGTCGACGACGACCGTTTCCCGCTGCGTGCCGGCGAAACGCCGCGGATGCGTTCGGTCCGGTTCCGCACCCTGGGCTGCTATCCGCTGACGGGGGCGGTGGAGAGCACGGCCGCGACCCTGCCCGACATCATCCAGGAGATGCTGCTGACCACGACGTCCGAGCGCCAGGGCCGGGTGATCGACCACGACCAGTCCGCCTCGATGGAGAAGAAGAAGCAGGAAGGCTATTTCTGATGGCCGCCAAGATCTACGAAGCGTCCGACCTGATCGCCGCTGACATCGCGGCCTATCTGGATGCGCACCAGAACAAGAGCCTGCTGCGCTTCATCACCTGCGGCAGCGTGGACGACGGAAAGTCGACCCTGATCGGGCGGCTGCTCTACGATTCCAAGATGATCTTCGAGGATCAGATGGCGGCGCTGGAGGCGGACAGCCGCCGCGTCGGCACCCAAGGGGGCGACATCGACTTCGCCCTGCTGGTCGACGGCCTGGCGGCCGAGCGCGAGCAGGGCATCACCATCGACGTGGCCTATCGCTTCTTCTCGACCGATCGACGCAAGTTCATCGTCGCCGACACCCCGGGACACGAGCAGTACACCCGCAACATGGTCACCGGCGCCTCCACCGCCGACGCGGCCGTGATCCTGATCGACGCGCGGCGGGGCGTGCTGACCCAGACGCGGCGGCACGCCTATCTGGTCAGCCTCCTGGGCATCCGCCACGTGATCCTGGCGGTCAACAAGATGGACCTGATGGGCTGGTCCCAGGCGGTGTTCGACGAGATCGTGGCCGACTTCTCGGCCTTCGCCGAGCGGATCGGGGTCGAGGATTTCCACGCCGTGCCGATGTCGGCCCTGCGCGGCGACAACATCGCCGAGGCCAGCGGCCGCTCGCCCTGGTACGCCGGGCCGCCGCTGATGACCCTGCTGGAGACGCTGCCGGTCGACGACGACCTGTCGGCCGATCCGTTCCGGATGCCGGTGCAGTGGGTCAATCGGCCCGACCTGGACTTTCGCGGCTTCTCCGGCCTGATCGCGGCGGGGACGGTGCGGCCGGGCGACCCCGTGCGGGTCGCGCCGTCGGGCAAGACCTCGACTGTCGCGCGCATCGTCACCGCCGACGGCGACCTGGACCGGGCGGTCGCCGGCCAGTCGATCACCCTGACCCTGGCCGACGAGATCGACGTGTCGCGCGGCGACGTGCTGGCGGCGGCCGACGCCCCGCCCGAGGCGGCCGACCAGTTCGAGGCGACCCTGGTGTGGATGGACGACGAGGCCATGCTGCCGGGCCGGCCCTATCTGCTGAAGGTCGGCGCCCGGCTGGTCGGGGCGACGATCACCGAGCCCAAGCACAAGGTGGACGTCAACACCCTGGAGCAGCGCCCGGCCAAGCGGCTGGAGCTGAACGAGATCGGCGTGTGCAACCTGTCGCTGGACGCCGCGGTCGCCTTCGATCCCTATGCGGCGAACCGGGACCTGGGCGGCTTCATCCTGATCGACCGCATCTCCAACCGCACGGTCGGGGCGGGGATGCTGCACTTCGCGCTGCGCCGGGCCCACAACATCCACTGGCAGGACCTGTCGGTCGACAAGGCCGCCCGCGCCGCGATCAAGAACCAGCGCGGCCGGGTCGTCTGGCTGACCGGCCTGTCCGGCGCCGGCAAGTCGACCATCGCCAACCTGGTCGAGAAGCGCCTGCACGCCGACGGCCGCCACACCTATCTGCTGGACGGGGACAACGTCCGCCACGGCCTGAACCGCGACCTGGGCTTCACCGAGGAGGACCGGGTCGAGAACATCCGCCGCGTGGCCGAGGTGTCCAAGCTGATGGTGGACGCCGGCCTGATCGTCTTGGTCAGCTTCATCTCGCCCTTCCGGGCCGAGCGCCGCATGGCCCGCGACCTGATGGCGCCGGGCGAGTTCGTCGAGGTGCACGTCGATACGCCGTTGGCCGTGGCCGAGGCCCGCGACGTCAAGGGCCTCTACAAGAAGGCCCGCGCCGGCGAGCTGAAGAACTTCACCGGCATCGACAGCCCCTATGAGGCGCCCGAAGCGCCCGAGATCGTGGTGGACACCACCACCATGACGGCCGAACAGGCCGCCGAACGCATCGCCGCCTGGCTGGACCAGGCCGAACCGCCGACGGACTTCAGCATCTGAAGCCCGCCGGCTGATCCCTAGACGATCCAGGCGTGGTCCTGGGTTTGGCGGATGTGGTCGATGTCGTTGGCGGGGATGCGGTGGAGGTCGGCCACGTCGGGCCCGGCGTCGGCGGCGTGCAGGGCGTCGAACCAGGCAGGCGGCAGGGTGTCGACGGCGGCGATGTCCGGGGCCGGCGCCTTGTGGGCGTCGAACGTCGGCATGACCTGGCCGGTCAGGTCGAGGTCGGCGGCCAGGACGAAGGCGTCGTCGTCGAGGCCGTCCGAACCGATCACGATGGGATCGCGGAAGTCTTCGGGGGCCAGGATCGCCTTGCCCGGCTCGGCGGCGGCCAGGGCGCCGTTGTTCCCGCCAGCGACCTGAATCCCACCCAGCCACAGGCCGGCGGTCAACCCCACGTGCTCGGCGCTTTCGGAGAAGTTGAGCAGCATCTGGGCGCGGTTCGATGCGCCGCTGTCCAACTGGCTGGTCCAGTGGGCCAGGCCGCCGGCGTCGGGTTCGCGGTTCAGGGTGAAGCGGTACATCTGGGCCACGAAGTCGGCGTTCGACAGGTTTCCGTACTTCTGCTGGAACTCGGCGGCCGAGGCGAAGGCGGCGGCGATGTCGATCAGGGCCGTGCCGTCCTTGAGGTTCTGGGTCCAGACGGCCAGGCCGCCGACGTCAGCCAGGCGGTCGAAGGTGGCGTCATAGAGACGGGCGATGATCTTGGCCTGGTCGTCGGCGACCCACAGGCCGCGGTTCAGCACCGAGGCGGTGTTGTTGACGTGCTCGGCGCTCTCGGAGAAGGCGACCAGCATGTCGGTTCGGTTCAGCGAGCCGTTGTCGAGGCGTGCGGTCCAGTTGGCCAGGCCGCCGGCGTCGGGCTCGCGCCGCAGGGTGGTGCGATACAGCTGGGCGACATAATCCTGGTTGGACAGGCCGCCGAAGTTGGCCTGGAACTCGGCGGAATCCAGGAAGGCCTGGGCCATCTGGGTCAGGGTCAGCCCGCCTTCCAGCCGGTCGAGCCAGTTCTCGAAGCCGCCCTGGTCGGACTGGCGGGCCAGGGCGGCGTCGTACATCCGCATCACCTGGGCCGCCTGGCTGGCCGCGTCGAACGTCAGGGTCCCGTCGACGAAGCGCAGGTTCTCGATCGAGACCAGCGCATCGGTCCCTTCGCCGGCCCCAGAGATCGAGGTGCTGTCGGCCACATACATCCGCCGCGCCGAGGCGTAGAGCGCCGTGTCCACGCCCGCGCCGCCGTCCAGCAGGTCATTGCCGCCCGCGCCGGTCAGGGTGTCATTTCCCGCGCCCGCGGCGAAGATGTTGGCGGCGGCGTCGCCAATGAAGTTGTCGTTGAAGGCTGTGCCGTAGGCGCCCTCGATCGAGACGAGAGTGTCGATCCCGTGCGCGACCGAGTTGGCCTGACCCGTCGCTAGGTTGACCGTGACCGCATTCGGCGCGGTGCGATAGTCCGCCATGTCCAGACCCGCACCACCGTCCAGACGATCGTTCCCCGCTCCCCCGATCAGAACGTCGTCGCCCTCCATCCCGCGCAGATCGTCGTGGCCGCCATTGCCGTTCAGGATGTTGTTGGCGACGTTGCCTGTGACGATGTCGTCTCCATCGCCCGCGATGGCGTTCTCGATCAGCGAGCGGATGTCGCCCTGATAGAGCAGCGCATTGGCCAGATTGCCCGCCGCATAGATCGGCCGGAGGGCGCCGCCCGGTGTATCGGCCCTTTGGATCAGTGTCGCGAGCATGGAGGAATCGAAGGTCGACCACTCACCGGGTTGCAGGCTGATGACTTGATCGCGGTCGAAGTTGCTGAAGTCATAGGTGTCGACGCCGCCGCCGTCCCAGATCGTCCGCAACACCACGTCATAGGCTGGAACAGCTCCGCCCACCCCATTGACCACCATCTGACCGGTCGCCGGGTCGAAGACGTAGGTGGTGTCCGTCGCATTGAAAGCGAAGTTCGCCCCATACAGATACTGCAGCGCGGCGATATCGAGCATCATGAAGCTCTGCTCGTGATGCGACCCGCTGTAGTCGCCGTCCTGCTGCGTGGTGTGCAGCCGGTAGGACATGGTCGAATATTCGATGGAGTCATAGGCGAGAGGGATGGGACCCCACTGGCCCTCGTGCGGGTGCGACAGGCCCAGCGCATGACCCAATTCGTGACGCAGGATGTGCGAGACCGTATCGCCTAGGACCGGATCGGCGTTGGCGTTGTTGGCGAACCACTGATCACCGTTCTGCTGAAAGTCTCCCGGGCCGTAGGCGTAGGCCCCGTTTCCGGGATCGTCGAACCGGCCCCAGCGCAACTGTGAGGCGGCTGGGTCGCCCTCCACGAAGGTCAGGGTGGTGAAGGTGGCGATCTCATCCAGCAAGGCCACGGCGTGGGTCGCCCAGGCTGCGGAGAAGGCTTGGAAGTTCTGCAGGTGCCAGTCGCTGGGGTAGCCTGGCTGCCCGCCGTTGTAGGCGGTGGAGGATCCGGGGAAGGCGTAGGTCAGGCGCGCATCGGTCCATCGCGTGCCCAGAAACATCCCATCGATGAGCGGGTCGCCCGATCGGATGACGACTTCGGAGTGCGGCATGATCAGAAACTCCCTTGGAGACGAGGGGAGCCTACAGCCACGCTCTGGGAATCGGCAAGTTCGTCAGCCGGCGTTATCGCAATGGGGTGCTGTTCGGCACCGACCGTTCATGGCCGGCGCCGAACGATCGCTTTACAGCACCCCGATCATCGAGGCGACCAGGGGGTGGCGGACGATGTCGCGTTCGGCCAGGCGGACGACGGCGATGTCGTCGACCGCCTCAAGCCGGGCCGAGATGTCGGCCAGGCCCGAGACGCCGGGAAGCAGGTCGGATTGGTGCGGGTCGCCGGTGACGACCATGGTGGAGTGCCAGCCCAGCCGGGTCAGCAGCATCTTCAGCTGGACGTAGGTGCAGTTCTGGGCCTCGTCCACGACGATGAAGGCGTTGTTCAGGGTGCGGCCGCGCATGTAGCCGATAGGGGCGATCTCGATCAGGCCCTCGGCCATCAGCGCCTTGACCCGCTTCATGCTGAGGCGGTCCGACAGGGCGTCGTAGAGGGGGCGCAGATAGGGGGCCAGCTTGTCCTCCATGTCGCCGGGCAGGAAGCCGATCGATTCGCCGGCCTCGACGGCGGGGCGGCTCAGCACGATGCGGCCGACCTTGCCCGCCTCCAGCGCCTCGACCGCCTTGGCCACGGCCAGATAGGTCTTGCCGGTGCCGGCCGGGCCCAGGGCCATGACCAGGTTGTGGTGGTCGATCGCCGTCATCAGTTCGGCCTGGCCGTCCGACTTGGGCTTCAGCGTCTTCAGATAGGCCTGGTCGCGGTCGTCGTTGGACGGGTAGGGCGACCAGCCGCCCCGATCCGCGCGTTGCTCATGGGCATGGAGCCGCCGAACCTTGGATTCCTCCATGAAGTCCCGTGAATCGAGAATCCCGTGCTCACGGGCCTGACGCTTGATCGCCGCACGCTTGGTCATGGACGCCTCCAGGGCATGAAAAAGGCGGACCCGCGTGGGCGCCGCCTTGGGTGGACTTGGGAAGGAAGAAGTCGAAGCCTGCCGAATGGCCGCCCGGATCGACAGCGGGGCCGTCCGCAACGGGGATGTCCCGCCGCCTGACGACCGCACCCGGATCCCAACGCGCCACGCGAAGCTCCGTCACTGACCGGACCGGGCTTGATCCGGCTTCGGATTCGGGGCCGATATGTCGGTCTCGAATCGCATCAACACTCTGATGCTAACGTGGTTTCCAAACGCTTAAAGCGTTCTTTTTCGAAGATGATCGGTGTTCGGATGACTGTTTACGCGCTTGACGACAAAGGTCCTCAGCTTCCGCCGGAAGGCGAATACTGGATCGCGCCGAATGCTGTGGTCATAGGGAACGTGATTCTTCATCGCGACGCCAGCGTCTGGTTCGGCGCGGTGCTGCGAGGGGACAATGAGGCGATCACCCTGGGCGAGGGCTCGAACGTTCAGGACGGGGCGGTGCTGCACACCGATCCGGGCTCGCCGCTGACGCTGGGGCGCGGGGTGACGGTGGGGCACCAGGCCATGCTGCACGGCTGCGAGGTCGGGGACTACAGCCTGATCGGCATCGGGGCGGTGGTGCTGAACGGGGCGAAGATCGGCAGGAATTGCATCATCGGCGCCAACGCCCTGATCACCGAGGGCAAGGTGATCCCCGACAACAGCCTGGTCGTGGGGCAGCCCGGCAAGGTGGTGCGCGAGCGCGATCCCGACCATGTGGCGGTGCTGAAGATGTCGGCCGACCACTATGTGGCGAACTGGAAGCGGTATGCGGCGGGGTTGCGCCCGCTCTGATCGTCCTTCCGGGGCTTCGCGCGAGGAACCCGGAACCCAGGACCGCAATCGCGATCCATACCGCGTCGTTGGCGCCGGCGCTGTCCTGCTGGGTTCCGGGTTCGTCCTGCGGACGCCCCGGAATGACGAAGTCAGGAAGTCGTCAACGCCGCCCGCGCCGCGGCGGCGTCCCGCTCGATCTGGGCCTTGAGGGCGTCCAGGCCGTCGAAGGTCTGCTCGCCGCGCAGCCAGGCGATCAACTGGACGTCCAGCGTCTGGCCGTACAGGTCGCCGTCGAAGTCGAACAGCCAGGCCTCGAGAAGAGGCGTCTGCAGCGCATACATGGGCCGCACGCCCAGACTGGCGACGCCGTCGAAGGTCCGGCCGTCGGGAAGTTGCGCGCGGATCGCATAGACGCCGTAGGCCGGCCGCATATAGTCGCCCAGGTCGATGTTGGCGGTGGGCACGCCGATGGTGCGGCCGCGCTTGTCGCCGTGGATCACCTCGCCCCGGATAGCGAAGGGACGGCCCAGGATGGCGGCGGCGCGGGCCATGTCCGCGGCCTTCAGCGCCTCGCGCACGGCGCTGGACGACAGCTTCAGCCCGTCCGCGTCGTCGATCCGCTGGGCCACCGAGACGCCGAAGCCCAGGCGCTCGCCATAGGTCCTGAGCGCCTCGGGCGAGCCCGAGCGGCCCTTGCCGAAGGTGAAGTCGAAGCCGACGGCGGCGTGGCGGATCCCCAGACCCTGGGCCAGGACGCGCTGGGCGAAGTCGGCGTCGCCCATGCCCGCCATCTCGCCGTCGAAGGGGAGGAGATAGAGGACGTCGACGCCCAGCGGCGCCAGGGCCTGGGCCATCTGATCGGCCGTCATCAGGCGGAAGGGGGCGGCGTCGGGCTGGAACCACCGACGGGGGTGGGGACCGAAACTGACCACGCCCAGCGGAACGCCCAGGCGCTCGGCGGCCGCGCGCGCCTTTGCGATGACCGCCTGATGGCCCCGGTGCACGCCGTCGAAGGCGCCGACCGCGACCGCCGCGCCCCGGTCGGCGTCGGACAGTCCGCGCCAGTCCCGGACGATCCGCATCAGCGGGCGGAGGGCTTGCGCCGGCGCGGCACCCGGACGACCGCGACGCCGTCCATGATCAGGGCGCCGTTGACGAAGCCCTCGCAGCTCAGCTTCACGCGGGCGGCGTCCGGCTCGATCTCGATCACGGTGATCACGATGCGCACCTCGTCGTCGATCCGCACCGGCTGGTGGAAGGCCAGGGTCTGGGAGATGTAGATCGAGCCCGCGCCGGGCAGGATGGTGCCGACCACGGCCGAGCCGAACGAGGCGCTGAGCAGGCCATGCGCGATGCGGCCGCGATAGGCGGTCTTGGAGGCGAAGGCCTCGTCCAGATGCACGGGATTGAAGTCGTCGGACGCCTCGGCGAACAGCTGGATGCGCTGCTCCGTCGCCACGACGATCTTCTCGGCGGCCATGCCGACGTGAAGTTCATCCAGGATATAGCCCCCGGACGGATGCTGCTGAACCAGATCGACCATCGGACGGCTTTAGCGGGGGTGCGACGAAATGGCCATCCTCACCACGCCAGTTCCAGCGCGGCGTAACGGGCGTAGGTCGTTTCCGCCTTCAGCAGGTCGGCGGCGCGGGCGGGGTCGAGGGCGCCGTCCGGGCCCTTGGCCTGGTCGCCGTGGATGCCCTGGGCGATGAACAGGCAGTCCAGGCCTTGCGCATTGGCGCCCATCACGTCCGTCACCACCCCGTCGCCGATGCACAGGACGCGCGAACGATCGACCGGACCGCCCGCTAGCGTCTCGGCCTCGCGAATCGCCAGGTCGTAGATCGGGGCGTAGGGCTTGCCCGCCATGACGACGCGGCCGCCCAGCGATCGTACAGGTCCGCCAGCGCGCCGCCGCAGTAGATCAGCTTGTCGCCGCGCTGGACCACGCGGTCGGGATTGGCGCAGATCAGCTCCAGGCCGCGGGCCGCGCCGGCGGCGAAACGGTCGCGATAGTCCTCGGGCGTTTCCGTGTCGTCGTCCACCGGGCCGGTCACGGAGATGAAGGCGGCGTCGGCGGCGCCGGTCGCGCGGTTCAGGTCCAGCCCGGCGTAGAGGGCGTCGTCACGCTCGGGTCCGACGATCCAGGCCGGGCCGGGCGCGCGCTTGGCCAGTTCGGCGCGGGTGGCGTCGCCGGAGGTTACGAAGGCCTTCCACGCCTCGCGCGGCACGCCCAGGCCGTCCAACTGGGCGATCACGTCCGTGGCCGGGCGGGGGGAGTTGGAGATCAGCACGACATGGCCGCCCCGCTGGTTGAAGCGGGTCAGGGCCTGGCAGGCCGCCGGCCAGCTTTCGCGGCCGTTGTGGATCACGCCCCAGACGTCGCAGAGCAGGATGTCGTAGTCGCCGGCGATCTCGCCGAGATGGGGAAGCGGATGGGGGAGGGTCATGCGCGGGGTCTTAGCCGGTCTGTCGAAGAGGGAGAAGGCCGCCCGCCCGCGTTCAATCTTCGTCATTCCCGGCGAAGTGCAGCGGAGACCCGGAATCCAGCGGCGCGCGATAGCGCGAACCTGTCGCGGACTTGGTCTTCAGATCGTGTGGCGGATGGATTTCGCCTGTGGCGCCGCTGGGTCCCCCGGTCTCGCTGCGCTCGCCGGAGGATGACGAAACTCAGTGGAAGCGGCGACGCTGTTCCGCGCTGCGCAGGGTGGAGCGCAGGAATTCGGCCGGGGGATCGGTCTCGGCCAGGACCTGCTCCTTGATGGCGCGCGGCTCGCCGAACAGGTGACCCTGGCCCATGCCGACGTCCAGCTCCAGGATGTCGACCACCTGGCGCTCGTTCTCGACCTTCTCGGCGATGACCTCGACGCCGTAGCGGCGGGTCAGGCCGGCGAAGTCGGCGGCCTGGATGTCGGGCATGGAACGCAAGGGGCGCCGCCGTCCAGATCCAGCAACTGTTCGATCAGCAGGTCGGCCGAGACCTTGATGAACTTGACGTCCGAGCGCTGCAGGTCGGCGAAGTCCAGGTCCAGGGTCTGGACCTTGTCCAGCGAGAAGCGGAAGCCCAGGTCGGCCAGCTTGGCCATGTTGCGCGCCTCGACCGCGCCGCGCGCGTCGAAGGTGGCCTGGCCCAATTCGAAGATCAGCGCCTGGTTCAGGTCGCGGTTCTCGCTGAGGAAGTCGAGGAATTTGGGGAAGAAGGCCTCGTCGCCCAGGCTGGTCAGGGCGACGTTGCAGAAGACGCCGACCTTGCGGTCCTGGCGCGCCAGACGGCGCACGATCTGGGCGCAGCGGAACAGCAGCAGGTTGTCGATGGCCGGCACCAGGCCCTCGCCCTCGGCCACCGACAGATATTCGGCCGGCATCATGACGCGGTCCGAGGCGTCGCGCAGGCGGGTGAAGCTTTCGTAGAAGATGGTCCGGCGCTGGGGCAGGGACACCACCGGCTGCAGATACAGGTCGACCCGGTTCTCGCTGAGCGCCTCGTGGATGGTCTGGAGCAGGACGTTGGACTGGGCCTGGCGGCGGCCTTCGAAGGTGTCCAGGCCGATGGTCGGCGCGGCCGACAGGCGCTGGTCGATGCTGTCGCTCATCTGCTGGACCAGGCTTTCCAGCATCCGCACCTCGCCGGTCAGCTGGTCGGCGCCGGCCAGGGCCCCGGTCTCGATCGCCTCAGCAAGTTCGGTCAGGGCGCCCTGGGTGGATTCCATGGCATCGGCCAAGAGGCGGTGCGCCTCGCGGACCTGGGCGATCTCCTTCTTCAGGGCGCGCCGCGCGGCGACGCCGGTGACGATGCCGTGGAAGGCGGCCAGCAGGCCCAGCGCCCCCAGCGTCCCCGCCACGCCCGCGCCGATCCCTAGCCCCGCGCGCCACAGGAAGGCGCCCACGGTCAGCCCGAGGAACAGATAGGCGAAATAGAGGAAGCCCGAGGTGATGGTGCGCATCGTGGCGCTTGTCGCTCCCGTATGGAATCGCCCGAGTATCGGGGTATCAAGGACGTTCGGCTAGAGCGGCGCGGGAAATATCCCCGCCGGAAACAAGGGGAAGCGCATGGAACTGTTCGATCTGACCGGCAAGGTCGCCGTCATCACCGGCTCGTCACGCGGAATCGGCAAGGCCATCGCCGAACGGCTGGCGGAACATGGGGCCAGGGTCGTGATCTCGTCGCGCAAGGCCGGGCCGTGCGACGAGGTCGCCGCCGAGATCAACGGCAAGCACGGCGAGGGCCGGGCCATCGCCGTTCCCGCCAACATCGCCTCGAAGGAAGAGCTGCAGCGTCTGGTGGACGAGACCAACAGCGCCTTCGGCCGGATCGACATCCTGGTCTGCAACGCCGCGACCAACCCCTATGCAGGGCCGATGGCGGGGATCGCCGACGAGCAGTTCGAGAAGATCCTTCAGAACAACGTCATCTCCAACCACTGGCTGATCCAGATGGTCGCGCCGCAGATGCTGGAGCGCAAGGAGGGGGCGATCCTGATCATCTCGTCGATCGGCGGGCTTCGCGGCAACGCCCTGATCGGCGCCTACAACATCTCCAAGGCCGCCGACATGCAGCTGGCGCGCAACCTGGCGGTGGAATACGGGCCGTCGAACGTGCGGGTGAACTGCATCGCGCCCGGCCTGGTGCAGACCGACTTCGCCAAATACCTGTGGGAGAACCCCGAGCTGCTGAAGACGGTCACCGAACCCGCGCCGCTGAAAAGGATCGGCCAGCCCGATGAAATCGCGGGCACGGCGGTCTATCTGTGCAGCCCTGCGTCGGCCTATGTGACCGGCCAGACCCTGGTGGTGGACGGCGGACTGACGATTGCCTGGTGAACAACAGCGCTCAAGCAGCCCGAAGGGCGATAGCGCAGAGCAAAATCCGCGCTCAAGCAGCCCGAAGGGCGATAGCGCAGAGCAAAATCCGCGCTCAAGCAGCCCGAAGGGCGGTAGCGCGAAAGACGTTCGGCAGGATGTCGTCTGGCGGCTGGAGGCGTTCGCCTTCCGGGCGCTGTTCGCCTTTCTGCGGCTGCTGGGGGTCGAGCGGGCGTCCGGCCTGGGCGGCTGGCTGCTGCGGACCTTGGGGCCGCTGACGGGCACCCAGAAGACGGTGATGCGAAACCTGCGGATCGCCTTTCCGGACATGGGCGCGGCCGAGCGCGAGCGGCTGGCGCTGGACCAGTGGGACCAGACCGGCCGCACCTTTGCGGAGCTGGCGGTGATGGACCGGCTGACGCCCGAGGGCGGGCGGGTCGAAGTGGTCGGCATGGAGCGGCTGCACGCCATTCGCGACAGCGGCCGGCCCGCGGTGCTGATCTCGGGCCACCTGGCCAACTTCGAGGTGATGGCGGCGGTGATCATGGCCTCGGGCGTGCCGTGCCAGGTGACCTATCGGGCGGCGAACAACCCCTATGTCGACGCCCTGATCCGCCAGAGCCGCGAGCGCTACGGCATCCGCCTGTTCGCGCCCAAGGGCGACGGCACGCGCGAGCTGATGGCGGGGATGAAGCGCGGCGATTCCATCGCCCTGCTGGTCGACCAGAAATACAATCAGGGGCCGGAGGTCGAGTTCTTCGGCCAGCCGGTCAACGCCTCGCCCGGCGCGGCGCGCCTGGCGCTGAAGTTCGGAACCATCATGCAGCCGCTGTCGGTGACGCGGCTGCCGGGCGTGCGCTTCCGCGTGACCGCGCACGAGCCGATCGTGGTGGAGGAAACCCCGGACAAGACCGCCGACGTGCTGGCCGGCGTGCAGGCCGCCAACCGCTTCGTCGAGGACCGCGTGCGGGAGCATCCCGTGGACTGGTTCTGGGTCCACAAGCGCTGGCCCGACAAGGTTTATGCGGCGCTGGATCGTCCGTCGGCGGATCGCCTGAACGGCCCGGCGTAGCCCTCCAGGTCGCGACGGCGGCGGCAGGGGCCGAAATAGCCGTCGGTCTTGACGAAGGCGCGGGGCCTGAAGATCACCGCATTGAGCCGGTCAAGCACCGCCTTGGCCGTGATCGGCTTGACCACGAACTCGGTGACGCCCGCGTCGCGCGCCTCGGTCACGCGCTTCTTCTCGGCGTGGCCGGTCATCATGATGATGGGCAGATAGACGTTCGGGCTGTCGGGGCTGTTGCGCACCAGGCGGGTGAACTCCACGCCGTCCAGGGGGAACATGTTGAAGTCCACGATCGCCAGGTCGATCGGATACTGGCGCAGCAGTTCGAAGGCCGAGGCGCCGTCCGGGGCTTCGCGCACGTTGCGGACATTGGCGGAATGCAGCACGGCCGACGCGATGGCGCGCATGTGCTGGTTGTCATCGACCAGAAGGACGTTGAGCGATTGCAGGGCGGCGGTCATGGAAGGCTCAGTCTATGGACCGCCACGGTGACGCCGAACCGTTGAAGATCGGTGTTCAAGCTTCGCCATACGACGCTTTCAGCCGGGCGGATTCAGCCGCGAGATGAACTCGCCCGGACCCCAGTAGGCTTCCTGCCGCGTCGGGCTCCAGTACCGGAGGGCCTCCAGGGGAATGGCCTTGTCGGTGACGGCGCACCGCACGAATCGGCCCGGCTTCAGGACGGCGAATTCGCCGTCGCCGTAGTGAAGGGTCGCGGGTTCGGTCGCTGTGGTGTCCATGGGGCGACGATAGCGCGGCCGGCGCCGCCCGCAAGGGGCCTCAGGCCGAGGTGGGCGGGCTGACGGCGTCCGTCACCGGGCCGTCGGCGGCCTCGGGCTCGGCGCCCCTGGGGGGCTTGGGCTTGCCGCCCAGGCGATCGGTCAGCTTGAACACGAACGGATTGAGCGAGATCGACAGCAGGGCGGCGGCCAGGATCAGGTCGTGAGTCTCGCGGCTGAGGGCGCCCAGGCTGACGCCCAGCGCGGCCAGGATGAAGGAGAACTCCCCGATCTGGGCCAGGCTGGCGGCGACGGTGAAGCCGGTGCGGCGGTCCAGGCCGAACTGCTTGGTGATGGCCAGGGCGGCGACCGACTTGCCCACGATGATGATGCCCAGCACCCCCAGCACGGCCCAGGGCTCGCGCACCAGGATCATCGGATCGAACAGCATCCCCACCGACACGAAGAACAGCACGGCGAAGGCGTCGCGCAGCGGCAGCGACCGCTCGGCGGCGTTGTGGCCCAGCGGCGAGGCGTTCATCACCAGGCCGGCCAGGAAGGCGCCCAGCGCGAACGAGTGGAACAGGAAATAGGCCACCCAGGCGATGCCCAGGGCGATGGCCAGGACGCCCAGGGTGAACAGCTCGCGCGACTTAGTGTGGGCGATGCGGATCAGCAGCCACGGCATGACGCGGCCGCCCACGACCAGCATGACGCCGACGAACAGCGCCACCTTCAGCAGGGTCCAGCCGACGTTGGCGCCCAGGGCCCCCAGGTCCATCGGCGTGCCGGCGGGCACCACCACCATCGGCAGCATGACCAGGGCGATGACGATGACCAGGTCCTCGACGATCAGCCAGCCCACGGCGATGCGGCCGATCTCGCCCTTGACCTGCTTGCGCTCTTCCAGCGCGCGCAGCAGGACGACGGTGGAGGCGACCGACAGGGCGAAGCCCATAAGCAGGGCCTCCACATCCGTCAGCTTCAGCACGAACCGTCCCAGCGCCCAGCCCAGGACGGTGGCCACGGCGATCTGGCCCAGGGCGCCGGGAACGGCGACCTTGCGGACCTGCATCAGGTCCTTGGGCGAGAAGTGAAGCCCGACCCCGAACATCAGCAGAATGACGCCGATCTCGGCCAACTGCGGCGCCAGTTCGGTGTCGGCGACGAAACCGGCCGTATAGGGACCGACCACGACGCCCGCGACCAGATAGCCGACCAGCGGCGACAGTTTCAGTCGATGAGCCAACATGCCGAAGGCGAAGGCCAGGACGAAGCCCCCCACCAGGGTAAGGATCAGGCTGTCGGCATGCGGCATCGGGGCTCCTGTCGCGGGCGGGGGTCGCGTTGGGAATGCTTCGCAGTTGGGGGCGCTTTGGCGATTCGGCAAGGCGGCGCGGTGTCGCGCGCCCATGACGAAGCAGCAGAATTTCCGCGACGGGGTTCCAATCCCCCGCTGAGGCGTTAGACCCGCCGCATGTCCAATCCCACGCCCATAGCCGAAGCCGTCGCGGCGGGTCGACAGGCTGTCGCCGTCGACGCCGCCCTGGTCGCCAAGCTGATCGATCTGGCCGGCGACTTCGCCATCAACCTGACCGTCGCGGTGCTGATCTTCGTCGTCACCCTGTTCGCCGCGAAGTGGGCGGCGGGGGCGGCGCGGCGGGGGCTGTCGCGCGTTCGCGGCTTCCGCCACGATCCGACGGTGCTCAGCTTCGCCACCCAGGTGGTGCGGGTGGTGGTCATCGTCATCGGCATGATCGCCGTGCTGCAGCGGCTGGGGGTGCAGACCACGTCGATCATCGCGGTGCTGGGCGCGGCGTCCCTGGCCGTGGGCCTGGCGCTGCAGGGCACGCTGTCGAACGTGGCGTCCGGCATCATGTTGCTGATCCTGCGGCCCTACAAGGTCGGCGACGTCATCGACGTGGGCGGGATCGCCGGATCGGTGCAGCGGCTGGACCTGTTCACCACGCAACTGTCGAACGCCAACAACCATAAGATCGTCATCCCCAACGCCAAGGTGCTGGGCGACACGGTCACCAACATCACCGGCCAGCAGACACGGCGGATCGAGATCAACTTCACCGTCGGCTATGGCGAGGACCTGACCCAGACGCGCGGCGTCCTGACCGGCGTGGCCGGGGCGCACGCCAAGGTGCTGCACGACCCCGCGCCGTGGGCCGGGGTCACGGGCCTGCTGGACAGCGCGGTTCAGGTGACGCTGCACGCCTGGGTCGAGGTCTCGGATTGGTGGCAGACCCAGGCGGACCTGATGCAGGCCGGCAAGGAGGCGCTGGACGCCGCCGGGATCGAGATTCCGTTCCCGCACCAGGTGGCCGTGCCCTATCGCGAGGACGTCGTGCCCCTGGTCCAGTTGAAGGCGGTCGGACCGGTCGACGGGGACAAGTGATGCGTTACGATTTCGGGTCCGACAACACCGCCGGCATGGCGCCGAGCGCGGTGGAGGGGCTGGTCCGGGCCAACGACGGGTTCGCGCGCGCCTATGGGGCCGACGACGTCACCGCGCGCGCCGCCGACCAGATCCGCCAGCGGCTGGACGCGGACGCCGAGGTTCGGTTCGTGTTCAGCGGCACGGCGGCCAACGCCATCGCCCTGTCGATGCTGGCCTTTCCGTTCGAGGCGGTGCTGGCCCACAACGCCGCCCACGTCTGCACCGACGAGACCGGGGCGCCCGGCTTCTTCGGCCACGGGCTGGGGCTGATCGGTTTGCCGGGCTTTTCCGGCAAGATCGACCCGCTGGCGCTGAAGGCTCAGCTGGACGAGCCGGAAGTCGGCCATCGCCAGCCGCCGGCGGCGCTGAGCCTGACCCAGGCGACGGAATACGGCGCCGTCTATTCCGAGGAGGAGCTGCGTCACCTGATCGAGCCGGTGAAGTTGCGCGGTCATGGCGTGCACCTGGACGGGGCGCGGCTGGCCAATGCGGCGGCGGCCGGGTTCGATCTGAAGGACATCGCGCGCCTGGGCGTCGATGTCCTGGTGTTCGGCGGCGCCAAGGCGGGCGCCAACTGCGCCGAGGCCATCGTGCTGTTCGACAAGAGCCTGGCGCGGCGGCTGGACAACCGGCTGAAGCAGGCCGGGCAGACGGCGTCCAAGGCGCGCTTTCTGGCCGGGCCGATGCTGGGTCTGCTGGAAAGCGGCGATTGGGAGGCGGGCGGCGCCCACGCCAATCTGATGGCCCAGCGGCTGGCCGAGGGCGTGGCCACGCGATCGCGCTTCGTCCTGGCCCATCCGGTCGAGGCCAACGCCGTCTTCGTGCGGATGCCGGCAGAGGCGCACGCCCGGCTGAACGCCCTGGGCTGGGCCTGTTACGCCTTCGACGACGGCTCGGTGCGGTTCGTCTGCTCCTGGGCCACGACGACCGAAGCTGTGGACGAGCTGATCGAGGCGGTCGCCGGGCTGGAATAGGCCTTTTCGTCGCCGCATCGCCCGCCCATATGCCCCGCATGGCCATGCGCGGAGAGCGCTCCGGAAGCCGACGCGATCCCTTGGTGAAGGC
Organism: Brevundimonas albigilva; assembly: GCF_023503965.1. GTDB lineage: Bacteria > Pseudomonadota > Alphaproteobacteria > Caulobacterales > Caulobacteraceae > Brevundimonas > Brevundimonas albigilva. Next base: position 2,811,862 of record NZ_CP097298.1, read on the forward strand.
GCAGCAGGCAGGGAGTTCACAAGACGGAGTGGAAGGGCCGCCGACGCTGAAGGCGCTGGCGGACCTGGTGCGGCTGGTCGCGCGCTCGGGCGCGCCGCAACTTCGTCTCAGGCTGACCGCCGCCATCGGCCTGACGCTGGCCGGCAAGGGGCTGGGCGTGCTGGCGCCGTTGATGCTGGGCGCCGCGGTGAACCGGCTGGCGGCGGGACAGGATGCGGCGGTCGCCGTGGGCTGGGGCTTCGCCGCCTTCGCGATCGGCTGGGCCCTGGTGCGGTTCCTCTCGTCGGCGGCGCCGCAGGTCTCGGATGTGGTGTTCGCCCCGGTGCGCGCGGCGGCCCAGCGAAGGACGGCGGCCGAGGCCTTCGCCCACGCGCTGGGGCTGTCGATGGATTTCCACCAGACCAAGCGGTCCGGCGCCCTGTCGCGGACGCTGGACCGGGGATCGCGCGCGGTCGACTTCCTGCTGCGCATCCTGGCCTTCAACCTGATCCCGACGGCGCTGGAGCTGCTGCTGGCGGCCTTCGTCCTGGGCGGGAAATACGACTGGCGCTTCGCCGCCGTGGCGGTGGTGGTCGTGGTGATCTACACCATCGCCACCTTCGCCATGTCCAACTGGCGGTTGGAACATCGGCGGGTGATGAACGCCGCCGATTCCGAGGCGGCCGGCGTCTCGGTCGACGCCCTGCTGAACTACGAGACCGTCAAGGCCTTCGGGGCCGAGGCGCGGGCGGCGCGGACCTATGACCAGGCGCTGGGCGACTACACCGAGGCGGCGCTGAAGGCCAACACCTCGCTGAACCTGCTGAACGGGATGCAGGCCCTGATCATGAATGAGTCGGCCTGGGCGTCATGGCGGTGATGGCCGGTTTCGAGGCGGCGGCCGGACGGATGGGGCCGGGCGACGTGACGGCGGCGGTGCTGATCCTGATCTCGCTGTACGCGCCGCTGAACATCCTGGGCTTCGCCTATCGGGAGATCCGTCAGTCCTTCATCGACATGGAGGAGATGCTGAAGGTCACGCGCCAGACGCCGCAGGTGGCCGACGCGCCGGACGCCGTCGCCCTGCCGCGGCCGGCCGACGCGCGCGGGGCCGCCCTGGCGTTCGATCATGTGGGCTTCCGCCACGACGCGCGGGCGAACGGGCTGGAGGACGTCAGCTTCCTCGCGGCGCCGGGCACGACCACGGCCCTGGTCGGGCCGTCGGGCGCGGGCAAGTCCACCATCGTCAAGCTGGCCCTGCGGCTGCTTGACCCGCAGCAGGGGCGGGTGCTGATCGACGGCCTGGACGTGCGGGCGGTGAAGCAGACCTCGCTGCGGTCGGCGGTGGCCCTGTGCCGCAGGACGTGGCGCTGTTCAACGACACCATCGCCGCCAACATCGCCTTCGCCCGGCCGGACGCCGACGCCGCAGCCGTCTGGGCGGCGGCCGAGGCGGCGGAACTGGCCGACTTCATCCGCGCCCTGCCCGAGGGATTGGAGACCAAGGTGGGCGAACGGGGGCTGAAGCTGTCGGGCGGCGAACGCCAGAGGGTCGGCATCGCCCGCGCCCTGCTGGCCGATCCGTGCATCCTGATCCTGGACGAGGCGACCAGCGCGTTGGACAGCCGCACCGAGGCCGCGATCCAGAAGACGCTTCGAAAGGCCAGGGCGGGGCGCACGACCCTGGTGGTGGCGCACCGGCTGTCGACCGTGGCCGACGCCGACCAGATCCTGGTGCTGAAGGCCGGCCGCATCGTGGAGCGGGGCGCCCATCACGAACTAGTGGCCCGCGTGGGCGGCGAATACGCGGCCCTGTGGAAGAAGCAGACCCGCGCGGGCCGGGCGGGTCAGCCCGCCTGACCGGCGCCCAGCTTGCGCCGCAGCACCTCGCGCAGATTGTCGACGATGGCCTGGCGGGCCTCGGTCGCGTCGCCCGGCAGGGCCAGCAGCAGCTTCATCGCCTGGGCGTGGACCGTGGGGATGCGCCAGTCGAACCCGCCGTCGCGCGGCGCGGCGTCCAGCAGGTCGCACAGGCCCCGCGCCGCGATGCAAAGGTCGTCCATCGCGAAGGGGCTGGCCGCGTCGATGATCTGGCTGGAGGAGGCGTAGGCCATCTCCAGGCGCATCTTCTCCGGCAGGCCCGGCGTGGGCGGCGCCAGCAGGGCGGCGATGTTCTGGGCGATCAGCGCGATCGCCTGGTCCTGAAGGCCGTCCAGATTGGCCTTGGCCTGGGCCAGGGCGACCCCGACGCTGATCCCGCCGGGCTTGTCGACCATCTGGGCCAGGCGCGACTTGCGCTGGACGTGGGTGATGACGGTCATGCGATCTCCACGGTGTTGGAGGCCTTCGTCGCGCCCATGCGGTCGGCGCGGCGTTCGGGGCCGTCCCATTGCTCGTCGCGGAAGCGACGGTCGGGACCGAAATAGTCGCCCACCTCCAGGAAGGGGCGGTTGTCGCGCGCGACCCACAGGATGCGCTCCAGCAGCATCGCCGCGCTGAAGGGCTTGGTGACCAGGAAGTTGGCGCCGCAGTCGCGGGCCTGGTTCAGGCGTCCGCGCCGGATGTGGCTGGCGGTCATGATCACCGGAGAGAAGGCGTTGGGGTTCAGGCCCGACCGGCGCAGCCAGCGCACCAGTTCGAAGCCGTCGATGTCGGGCATGTCGGTGTCGACCACCAGAAGGTCGACGGGCTTTTCCTGAAGGATGCGCTTGGCGTCCCCGCCGCTGCCGACGGTGAAGGCCGGGCGGATGCCGAAACCGGCCAGGGCGTTGGCCGTCAGGGTGAGGGAGAACGGCGAATCGTCGACGATCATGGTGACCGCGCCGCCCAGGTTGAACACGGCGCTTTCGCGCAGGGAATCGCCCAGCGTGGTCATGCGTGCCCGCGCTTTGTCGATCCCGTGGTGCGGATCATGCTCGATTCCCCGTCAGCTGCCGCCAAGGTCGCAATTCCGGGTGGACAGGGCGTTAACGCTGTTCGCCCAAGGCGGCTTTGACGGCGGTCAGGCCAGGGCGCCGATGGCGTAGAAGCGGTCGGCGCGCGCCTTGCGGATCTGTTGCGGCGTCAGGCCGTCGAAGGTCTTGAGCTCCTCGGCCAGGACGTCGCCGACCGTGGCGATGGCCGCCGCGCGCTCGGTGTGGGCGCCGCCGACGGGCTCGTCGATCAGGCGATCCACGATCTTCAGCTGAATCAGGTCCGGGCCGGTGATCTTCATGGCCATGGCCGCGTCCCTGGCCCGCGCGCCGTCGCGCCACAGGATGCCGGCGGCGCCCTCGGGCGAGATGACCGAATAGATGGAATGCTCCAGCATCAGCACCCGGCTGGCGGCGGCGATGGCGATGGCGCCGCCCGATCCCCCTCGCCGGTGATGGTGGCGATGGAAGGAACGCCCAGGGTCAGGCCGCGCTCGGTCGAACGGGCGATGGCCTCGGCCTGGCCGCGCTCCTCGGCGCCCAGGCCGGGATAGGCGCCGGCGGTGTCCACGAAGGTCAGCACCGGCAGGCCGAACTGTTCGGCCATGTCCATCAGGCGCACGGCCTTGCGATAGCCCTCGGGCCGGGCCATGCCGAAGTTGTGGCGCAGGCGGGTGTCGGTGTCGTGGCCCTTCTCGTGGCCCATGACCACCACCGGCCGGCCGCGGAACCGGGCCAGGCCGCCCAGGATGGCCTGGTCGTCGCCGAACTGGCGGTCGCCGTGCAGCTCGTTCCAGTCGGTGAACAGGCCCTGGACGTAGTCGACGAAGTGCGGACGCTGGGGATGGCGGGCGACCTGGGTCTTCATCCAGGGGTCCAGGCCGGCGTAGGTCTTCCTGCGCAGCTGGTCGGCCTTCCGGCGCAGGCCAGCGATCTCGGCGTCGAAGGAGCCTGCGCTCTCGGACAGGGCCGACAGCTCCGCGATCTTGGCTTCCAGATCGGCGATGGGCTTTTCGAAGTCGAGGTAGTGCGTGGCCATCTAAGGCGTCCGGAACAGCGGGGCGCGGGGCGACCCAAGGGAAGGCGGCGGAACCTAGAGACGTCAACGCCGCCCGGCAAGCGGGGGTTCAGAAGGCCTTGGGCAATCCGGCCTGTCTGAGGATTTCGTTGGCTGTGTGCCGGCTCTTGGAGCGAGGAACAGTGATGGCGTGCGGCTGATCAGGATGTCGCCATTTCTCGTGGCTGCCCTTGGCGTTCGCGACGCGTCGCCAACCGGCGGCGTACAGGAGGGCGGTGAGTTGCGGATAGAAGTCCTTGGGCACGCCCGCCTCGATCAGATGAGATGGCTCATGATGGATTCGAGGCGTGCGTTCTCAACGCACAGGCAGATCATGCGGCGACAACGTCGAAGCCGCCGACGGCCTCGAAACGAACGGGTACTTCGCCGTGGATTCCTAGGTTTTCCGCCAGAAGCTCAGGCGCGAAATGGCGGGCTAGCGATTCAAACTCACCCAGAGTCGCCGTTTCCAATACCAGTCCGAGGATGTTGGATTCGCTGCACCAGACCTCGGCTTCGGGGTCCCAGATCGCCTTGACGTAGAACGAGTGCGCCATCCGGCGAATATGCGCCGTCAGTCGTCGCGCGCCAAGGGGTGGTTCTGGCGGACGACCTGGGTCAGCCGGTCGGTGGCGACGTGGGTGTAGATCTGGGTGGTGGCGATGTCGGCGTGGCCCAGCAGGGTCTGGACCACGCGAAGGTCGGCGCCGCCTTCCAGCAGATGGGTCGCGAACGCGTGGCGCAGGACGTGGGGGCTGACCCGGGCGGGATCCAGGCCGGCGGCCAGGGCGGCCTCGTCCAGCAGCTGGGCGAAGCGGCGGGGGGTCAGGCGGCCGGTTCGGCCCGAGGACGGAAACAGCCAGGGGCTGTCGGGCGTCTCGGGCTTACGTTTCTCGTCGCGGGCGGCCAGCCAGGCCTTGACCGCCTCGCGCGCCGCGCCGTTGAGGGGGGCCAGGCGTTCCTTGCCGCCCTTGCCGCGCACGATCAGATAGGCCGGATCGCGCCGCACGGCCTCGACTCGCAGCGCCAGCAGCTCCGACACGCGCAGGCCCGAAGCGTAGGCCAGCTCCACCAGGGCGACCAGGCGCAGGCCGGCGGCCGCGTCCTTGCGCGCGGCGGCCTGCAGCAGCCGGTCGATCTCGTCGCGCGACAGCACCTTGGGCAGGGCGCGCCCCTGCCTGGGCGCGTCCAGGCGACGCGACGGGTCGTCGCCGCGCCAGCCCTCGGCCAGGGCGAAGCGATAGAACTGACGCACCGCTGAACGGCGACGCGCGGCGGTGGCGGCCGAGAGGCCCCGCCGCGACAGGTCGGCGAACCAGGTTTCCAGCCCCTCCGCATCGGCCTGCATCAGGCCGCCGGTCGCCGTCTCCGCGTCGCCAGGTCGCGGGCGTAGGCGGCCAGGGTGTGGGGCGAGGCGTCGCGCTCCACCGCCATCATCTCCAGAAAGGCCTCGATCTGGGGCGTCATCGGACGATCCGGCGCCGCGGCGTATGGCGCGGGGCGGCGCATCGTGTAGAGGGTTGGTCGATCATGTCCGCCCGCCTCGCCGCCTTCTTGCCACGTCTGTTCGCCGGTGCGCCCGGATGAGACGACGCGCGATCCGCCGCCGCGACGCACCATAGCGCTGGTCGGGCTGATGGGGGTGGGCAAATCCTCGGTCGGGCGCCGGCTGGCCAACCGGCTGAAGCTGCCCTTCGCCGACGGCGACGTGGAGATCGAGGCGGCGGCCGGCATGACCATCGCCGAAATCTTCGCCAGCATGGGCGAGGGCGATTTCGCGCCGGAGAGGCCCGGGTGATGCGCCGCCTTCTGGAGGGGCCGCCGATCGTGCTGGCCACGGGCGGCGGGGCGATGATGAACGCCGAGACCCGGGCGCTGTTGCGCGAACGGGCGGACACGGTGTGGCTGCGGGCCGACCTGGGCGTCATCGCGGAACGGGTGGCCCGTCGCGACACGCGACCCCTGCTGCGGGGGCGCGATCCGCGGGAGGTGCTGACAGGCCTGGCCGAGACGCGTTACCCCCTCTACGCCGAGGCGGACCTGACGGTGGACGTGGGCGAGGGGTCTCACGGCCAGGCGGTGGACGCCATCCATCGCGAACTGCGCCGGCATTGGCGGCGCAAGCGATGCGCGGAGACGAAGACATGACGACCCTTACCGTGGGCGGCCAGGGGTTCCGGCCCTATGACGTGGTGGTGGGACGCGGCCTGTTGGCGCGCGCGGGCGAACGCATCGCGCCGCTGGCCAAGGGACGGACCGTGATCGTCAGCGACGAGACGGTGGCGGCGATCCACGGCCAGGCCCTGTCGGCGTCGCTGGAGGCGGCCGGGGTGCGGACCCAGACGATCACCGTGCCGGCGGGCGAGGCGTCCAAGTCCTTTGCTCAGCTGGAGCGGGTGCTGGACCGGCTGCTGGAGATCGGGCTGGACCGCAAGGACGTGGTGGTGGCCCTGGGCGGCGGGGTGGTGGGGGACCTGGCCGGTCTGGCGGCGGCGCTCTACATGCGCGGGATCGACTTCGTGCAGGTCCCGACGACCCTGCTGGCGCAGGTGGATTCCTCCGTCGGGGGCAAGACCGCCATCGACACGCCGAGGGGCAAGAACCTGGTCGGCGCCTTTCATCAGCCGCGCCTGGTGCTGGCCGACATCGACGTGCTGGCGACCTTGCCCGACAAGCAGCTGCGTTCCGGCTGGGCCGAGGTGCTGAAGCACGGGTTGATCTGCGACGCGGCCTTCTTCGACTGGCTGGCGGGCGACGGGGCGGGCGGCGCGTGCGGCGATCCGGCCGCGCTGGAGCGGGCCGTGGTGCGCTCGGTCGAGATCAAGAGCGCCGTCGTCAGCGAGGACGAGAAGGAGGCGGGGCGTCGCGCCCTGCTGAACCTGGGCCACACCTTCGGCCATGCGGTCGAGGCGGAGCTGGGCTTCGAGAAGGCCGCCCTGGCGCACGGCGAGGCGGTCGCCCTGGGGTGCTGCCTGGCCTTCCGCTATTCGGCGCGCGAGGGTCTGTGCCCGGAGGCCGACGCCCGGCGGGTCGAGGCCGTGATCGCGGCGGCGGGCCTGCCGACGCGGCTGGACCAGGCGGGGACGTTCGACGCGGATCGCCTGCTGGCCCTGATGGCCGGCGACAAGAAGGCCGAGGGGGGCGCGCTGACCCTGATCCTGGCGCGCGGGATCGGCCAGGCCTTCGTGGCCAAGGGCGTCGATGCGAGCAGCGTCAGGGCCTTCCTGATCGAGGAAGGTGCGGCGGGTTAATCCACCGCGCGGCAGTCGGTCGACTGGCGGCCTTCGACGGACCAGGTGGCCATGACGCCCTTGCCGCGTAGTTCGACGCCCGAGGCGCGGTACCAGATGCCGTCGGCGGCGCGCTGCTGGTAAAGGTCGACCGCCTCGCCAGAGGAGTTGCGCACGGTCGCCATCTCGCGCGGATTGTCGAAGTCGACGGTCAGGCGCTCGCCGTTGTCGCACAGATAGACGGCGTGGACGACGTTGTTGAGGATGCGGTCCTGCAGCTCGGCGCCCGTGCGCTTGCGGGCGGTCTGGGCCTCGATGGCGCGTTCCTTGACCTCGTCGCCCGTGGTGGGCGCGCGCGACGGGTCAGGGCCGCAGGCGGTCATCACGGTCAGGGCCGCCAGGCCCGCGAACAGGATGGATTGCGGCGGATCCAGCTTTATCAAGGCAGTCGTCCCTCCCACGGCGCCGCTTGGCGCGGCGTCCTAACGTGCGCCCGACGCGGCCGTTCCCCGCCGCGAACGGAAGAAGGAGCGGAGCAAGGCGGACGCCTCCTGCGCCAGAGGACCCGAGTCGGTCGCCGGGCGCCAGTGGCAGGTCGGCTGCTCGAACAGGCGCGGACCGTGGATCACGGCGCCGCCCTTGGGATCGTCGGCGGCCCAGACGACCCGGCCGATGCGGGCGTGGCTGATGGCCCCGGCGCACATGGCGCAGGGCTCCAGCGTGACATAGAGGGTCAGGCCGGTCAGGCGGTAGTTCCCCAGCGCCGTCGCGGCGCGGCGCAGGGCCACGATCTCGGCGTGGGCGGTCGGGTCGTGGGCGCCGATGGGGCCGTTGGCGCCGCTGGCGATCACCTCTCCCGTGGCCGGATCGACCAGAATTGCGCCCACCGGGACCTCTCCCGCGTCCGCCGCCGCTTGCGCTTGGTCCAGCGCCATGCGCATGAACCGCTCATCATGGTCCGCCATACAGACGACAACGACAAGAAGCCCCGCGCCCGTCAAGACGAACGGTCGCCCCGGCCCTTCAAATCCTCCGGTCCCCGCAAGAGCGGCGACGGGAAGGCCCCCTTCGGCGACAGGCCGAGAAAGCCGTTTGGCGACAAGCCCACGGGCGATCGTCCGCGCGCCGCCAAGGACGGCAAGCCGCCCCCAAGTCCGGCAAGGCCGACGCCGCCCCGGTCCGCAGCGAGCGAGATCGCCAAGGCCATGGCCCGCGCCGGCATCGCCTCGCGCCGCGAGGTCGAGCGGCTGATCGGCCTGGGCAAGGTGGCGGTGAACGGCCGCATCCTGGACACGCCCGCCACCCTGGTGACGCGCGACGACGTGATCACCGTGGACGGCAAGCCGATCGGCGCGGCCCAGGCGACGCGCGTCTGGCGCTATCACAAGCCGGCGGGCCTGCTGACCAGCCACAACGACCCGGCCGGGCGGCCGACGGTGTTCGACGCCCTGCCGGCGGGCCTGCCGCGGGTGATCTCGGTCGGCCGGCTGGACCTGAACACTGAAGGGCTGCTGCTGCTGACCAACGACGGCGAGCTGAGCCGGGCGCTGGAGCTGCCGTCGACGGCCCTGGTCCGCCAGTACCGGGCCCGGGCGCGCGGCAAGATCACCCAGGCCGACCTGGACAAGCTGAAGGACGGGGTGGTCGTGGACGGCGTGTCCTACGGCCCCATCGAGGCGACGCTGGACAAGGCCAAGGAGTCGAAATCCGACGATGGCAAGGCGCCGGCCAACCTGTGGGTCTCGGTCTCGATCACCGAGGGCAAGAACCGCGAGGTCAGGAAGGTGCTGGAGTCGATCGGCCTGACGGTCAATCGCCTGATCCGCCTCGCCTATGGTCCGTTCCGGCTGGACGTCCTGCCGGTCGGGTCGGTCGAGGAGGTGGGGCCCCGCGTGATCCGCGAGCTGCTGGGCGAGCACATCCGGCCCGAGAACCTGCCGACCGGCAATACGGTCGAGACGCCCGCGCCGATCCCCGGAAGGCGCATCTCGACGCCCATCGTCAAGGGCCGCTCGGGTTCGGCCATGTCCGACCCGTCGAGGAAGCCCAGCCGCGTCCGCGCCGCCGAGAGCGCTCAGGCCGAGGCGGTCGAGCGTCGTGAGCGGGCGCCGAAGAAGGACGGCTGGGCCAAGGCCAAGCCCAAGTTCGAGCACGCCAAGACCTTCAAGCCGCGCGAACGCACCGCCCCCGAGGGCGAGCGCCCGGCGCGGACGGATGGCGACCGGCCCAAGCGCCCCTTCAAGCCCCGCGACGACCAGTTCATCGACGACCGGCGCAAGCCCGCGGGCCGCTCTGGCGCCAAGCCGGGTCCGCGCGCGGGCGCCAAGCCCGGCGGGCGCGACTTCAAGCCCCGCACGGGCGGCAAGCCCGCCGGCCCGTCGGGAACCAGCGGACGCAGCCCCGGCGGCAAGCCGCGGGGTCCGCGCTGATCGCCCTTAGCGGAGGAGCGAGACCATGACCGTCCAGACCGGCCGATGCCTGTGTGGCGCAGTGACCTTCAGCGCCACGCCCAAGGGCGGGATGCACGCCTGCCATTGCGGCACGTGCCGACGCTTGTCGGGCGGGATCCTGTTCAGCGTGGATTGCGGCGACAGCGTCCAGGTGCGGGGAGATGTGGCGACCTACACCTCGTCCGAATGGGGACGCGCCAGTTCTGCCCGGCGTGCGGGACCGGCCTGTTCTGGCGCGCCAACGATGGGGGAATCACCATGGTCTCGGCCCAGGCGTTCGATAACGCGTCCAGCTTTGTGCTGGAGGACGAGTTCTGCATCGAGAGCAAGCCCGAGACCTACGCCCTAGCGGGGGATCGGCCGCGCCTGACCACGGCCGAACTTTACGCCCAGTTCGCCCCACCCGAGGCCTGAAAGCTGTGCGGATCGTCGCCGGCAGCCTGAAGGGCCGGGCCATCGTGGCGCCGGAAGGGCGGGGCACGCGCCCGACCAGCGACCGCGCGCGCCAGGCCGTGTTCAACGTGCTGGAGCACGCCGCCTGGGCCGAGCCGTTGCACGAGGCGCGGGTCATCGACTTGTATGCGGGCTCGGGCGCCCTGGGCTTCGAGGCGATCAGCCGGGGGGCGGCCTTCTGCCTGTTCGTCGAGATCGACGACGACGCGCGCGGCGCCATCCGCGAGAACGCCGACACCTACGGCCTGATGGGGCGCACGCGGGTGCATCGGCGCAGCGCGACCGATCTGGGCGTGCGGCCGGGTCCCGTCGCCGAAGCGTTCGACATCGCCTTTCTGGACCCGCCGTACGGCAAGGGGCTGGGGGAACAGACGCTGGCGCGGCTGAAGGAGGGCGGCTGGCTGAAGCCGGGGGCCCTGGTGGTGTTCGAGCGCGGGTCCGACGAGCCCGAGATCGACACGCCGGGCTATGACCGGCTGGACGCGCGCGACTATGGCGCGGCGCGGGTGCTGTTCCTGCGGGCCGAATGAGGCGCCGCGTCTGAACAAGGCTCAGGCGCGGCCGTCCCGCAGCGCCTCCAGCGCCGCGCGGTGCGCCGCCATGCGCTGTCGGCAGCGTCGCGCATGGCGCAGGTAGAAGCCGATGCAGGCCGCCAGGAACAGGCCGGCGCCCGCCAGAATCGGGCCGCGCATCTCCGCGACCGGTTCGGCGACCCACAGCATGACGATCAGGAAGACCATGCCCGCCAGGCTGATCGCCACCCCGGCCAGGGCCCAGCGGTAGCCCGTGCGGGCCTGGCCCAGGGCCGAGCGCAGCACGGCCTCGGGCGTGTCGGTCAGAAGGCCCGGATCGCCGCGCCGCGACCACAAGGTCATCACCAGGGCGAAGACGGCGAAGCCCAGGGCGGCCAGGACGACCGGCAGGTCGACGCCGCGCCACAGCGCCCAGCCCATGACGCCGACGACGGCCAGGCCGCCGACGATCTCGGAGATGAAGTTCAACCGGGCCAGCCGGTCGCGACGGCGCAGCGACCGGATCAGGGCGGCGTCCAGCGGCGGGCCGTCGTCGGGCGCGGCGCTCCACGCCCGGGTCAGGTCGGTCCAGTCGTCGGCGTGGTCTTCGGGGGCGTGCTCATGACCGAGCCTCCGGGTTCATGGCCTTGCGCAGGGCGGCCTTGGCGCGGGTCAGGCGGATAGAGACGACGTTGGCGTTCAGGCCCAGCATCTCGGCGATCTCGGCCGGGGAAGCCTTCCAGGGTCAACAGGGCGGGCTGGCGCAGCGGCAGGGGCAGGGCGCGCACGGCGTCGGCCAGCCGGTCGTGCAGGTCGCGCGCCTCGGCCGCCTCGTGCGGGGTGGGGGCGTCGCTGGGGGCGGCCTCGTCCAGAGGCTGGCGGCGCGGCTCTGCGGCCTCGCGCGCCACATGGGTGACGGCGCGGTTGTGGGCGACGCGGGCGATGAAGTGGCGCAGCGGCGCGTCGCCGCGATGTTTCGGCAGGGCGCGCCAGACGGCCAGCAGGATGTCCTGCTCCAGTTCGCGCCGCCGCTCGCGGTCCGCCTCATAGGCCGAGGCGATGCGGCGCAGCATGGCGCCGTGTTCGGCCAGCAGGGCTTCGAAGGTCTGGTCGCGTCCCAGCGCGGCGCTCTCCGGAAAAATCGTCGGTCGGGATGAAAGACTCCGATGTCGGCCGAGACTTTCAGGTCAGGCGTCGAAAAACGAGAGGAGTTCGCCATGACCATCCAGAGCGATGTCGAGGACCAACCGAAGGCCGGCGCGCTGGCGCGGGGAAAAGGGTTCCTGAAGGTGCTGGCCGGCCTGTTGCTGGTCGCCGCCATCGGGGCGTGGGCGTCCCTGGGCATCGGGCTTTATCTGGACGTCCCGCGCGGGACGCGCCTGACCCTGGCCATCGTCGCGGCGGTGGCGACCGAGGCCCTTTTCTGGACCGTGGCGGCCCTGCTGGGCGTGTCGGTGGTCGAGGCGCGCAAGCGCATCTGGCGCAAGATCACCGGCCGCGCAGGCTGAGCGCCAGGGTCCGGGCCGCGGCCGTCACCTCGGCCCAGGTGACCTCGAAGCCGTCGTCGTCGCCGAAATAGGGGTCGGCCACGGCCTGGCCCTCGCGGCCGGGCACGTGGTCGAGCAGCAGGCTGAGTTCGGCGGCGGCGTCGACGGGGGCCAGGCGGCGCAGGTTGGCCAGATTGTCGTGGTCCAGGGCGACGATGTGGGTGAAGCGGCGGAAGTCCGCCGGCGTCACCTGCCGCGCCTTCAGGCCCGAGATGTCGACCCCGTGCCGCCGCGCCGTCGCCTGCGCCCTCGGGTCCGGCGGCTCGCCCGCGTGCCAGTTCCCGGTCCCGGCGGAATCGACGATCAGATCGAGCCGGAGGCGCCCGGCGTCCGCACGCAGGGCCCCCTCGGCGAGCGGCGAGCGACAGATGTTGCCGAGGCAGACGAAGAGGATGGAGGGGGTCGGGGGCCGACGATTGAGCGCGGTCGTCATCGCCGCCCGAACAGCTTTTCGAGGTCGTGCAGCTTCAGCTCCACATAGGTGGGACGGCCGTGGTTGCATTGGCCGGAGTGGGGGTGGCTTCCATCTGGCGGAGCAGGGCGTTCATCTCGGGGGCGGACAGGACGCGGCCCGAGCGGACGCTGCCGTGGCAGGCCATCGTGCCGCAGATGGCGGCGAGGCGCTCCTTGAGCGACAGGGCCTGGCCGTGTTCGGACAGGTCGTCGGCGATGTCGCGGATCAGGCCCTGCACGTCCGCGTCGCCCAGCATGGCCGGGGTCTCGCGCACCAGGACGGCGCCGGCGCCGAAGGGTTCGACCACCAGGCCCATCTCGGCCAGTTCGTCGGCGCGCGAGGCGACGCGCTCGGCCTCGGCCGGGTCCAGGTCGACCACCTCGGGCGTTAGCAGGGCCTGGCGGGTCACGGCGCCCTCGGCCATCTGGGCCTTCATCCGCTCATAGACCAGGCGCTCGTGGGCGGCGTGCTGATCGACGATGACCAGGCCGTCGCGGGTCTGGGCGACGATGTAGTTGGCGTGGAGTTGGCCCCGCGCGGCGCCCAGCGGGTAGTCGATGGGGTCGAGGGGCGGGTCGTATGGCGTGACTCGTAAGTCATGACTGGTGACGGGGCCGTCCCACGCCGGCTCCACGCGGGCGCTGCGTTCGTTGAGGCCGGGCAGGACTTGGGCGGCCGCGGCGGGCTGGGACCAGCCGGTCCAGCCGCTGAAACCCTGGGCCGAGGGGCTGCTGGGGCTGTAGGCCGGGGCGGTCGACGCGCCGCTGCGGGGTTGGAAACTGGACAGGGCGTCGGCGGCGACGGTGGTGGAGGCGCGGTGGCCGGCCGCGTGCAGCGCGTGCCTCAGGGCCCCGACGATCAGGCCGCGCACCAGGGCCGGATCGCGGAAGCGGACCTCGGCCTTGGCCGGATGCACGTTGACGTCGACGAAGAGCGGATCGATGTCCAGGAACAGGGCCGCCGCCGGGTGACGGTCCCGCGCCAGGAAGTCGGCGTAGGCGCCGCGCAGGGCCCCTTGCAGCAGGCGGTCCTTCACCGGGCGGCCGTTGACGAACAGATACTGGTGCGCGGCGTTGCCCCGACTGTAGGTCGGCAGGCCGGCGTAGCCCGACAGGCGCACGCCGTCGCGTTCCTGGTCGATCAGCAGGGCGTTGGCCTCGAAGTCGCGGCCCAGCAGGGCGGACAGGCGCTTCAGGCGGCCCTCGTCGCCGGGATGTTCGGCCGGCAGGCGCAGGGTGGTCTTGCCGTCCAGCGAGAGGGTGAAGGCGACGGCCTCGTGCGCCATGGCCTGGCGCTTGATCTCTTCCGAGATGGCCATGGCCTCGGCCCGTTCGGACTTCATGAACTTGAGCCGGGCGGGGGTGGCGTAGAACAGGTCGCGCACCTCGACCCGCGCGCCGTGCGGGCCGGGGAAGGCGGCGGGGGCCAGGGGGCGGTGATCGCCGCCCTCCACGCGAATGGCCCAGGCGTCGCGTTCGTCGCGGGCGCGGGTGGTGATCGACAGGCGGGCGACCGAGCCGATGGAGGGCAGGGCCTCGCCCCGGAAGCCCAGGGTGTGGATTCGAAGCAGGTCCACGTCGCCGGCGTCGTCGGCCTCGAGCTTCGACGTGGCGTGGCGCTCGACCGCCAGGGGCAGTTCGTCGCGCGGAATACCCTTGCCGTCGTCGGCGATCAGGATGCGCGACAGGCCGCCGCCGTCGGCCTGGATCTCGATATGGGCGGCGCCGGCGTCCAGGGCGTTCTCGACCAGCTCCTTGATGGCGCTGGCCGGCCGCTCGACCACCTCGCCGGCGGCGATGCGGTTGACGGTCTCGGGCGGGAGGCGACGAATGGGCATGAGGCGTCGAAGATAGGGCGCGCGGGGGATTCGCGCCACGGCGGGACGCGCCGGCGCCTCACCAGTCCAGGGCGGCGTCGCCGCGCAGGATGGCGTCGGCTTCGGGCGTGTGCTGGGCGCCCGAGCGGTCGTGGAGGATCAGGGGCGGCAGAAGGCGCAAGGGCGCGCGGCCGGTCTTGACGGCGTGGACCAGGACCCGCTTGGCCGGCTGGTCGGCGAAGGGGTGGACGGGGCGCACGGCGAAGCCCCCGGCCTTGTCGCCCAGCAGCGACAGCAGGTCGGCCAGCCGATCGGCGCGGTGGATGACGACGATGCGCCCCCCTCGCGCACCGCCTTCAGCAGGAAGGCCGTCCAGGCCTGGAGGCCGTCGTCGGCTATCCAGGCGCCGCGCTTGCCCTCGGCCGGGGCGCGCAGGGTCGCGGCGTCGTCGAAGAAGGGCGGATTGGACACGGCCCAGTCGAACGGCGGCAGGTCCAGGGTGCGAAAGCCGGCGGCGACGTCGCCGGTGCGAATCGTCGTGCGGTCCTGGACCCCGTTTAGGGCGGCGTTTTCCCGCGCCAGGCCGGCCATCGCGGGGTCGCGCTCCAACCCGGTCAGGGTGACGCCCGGCCGTCGCGCGGCGAGCGGCATCAGCACGCCGCCCGCGCCGCAGCCCGCCTCCAGCACGCGCTGGCCGGGCAGGGCCGGGACGGCGGCGGCCAGAAGGGCCGCATCCAGACCCGCGCGGTAGCCGCGCGCGGGTTGGCGCAGGCGCACGCGGCCGTTCAGCAGGCCGTTATCGACGATGTCCGGCGACGCCGGGGCGGGCTGGTCCAAGCCTCAATCTCCTTGACCCTCAAGGGGCCGACCACCATTGTGCGCCGCATCGCGATCCGGCAAGTCGTCGGCCCGCCTTCGCCTGTCGCGGACCACCGCGCGCCCCTGTGAAAGAGTCTCTCCCTTGGACGTCGCCATCGCCGCCGCTGCCCGCCCGAAAGGGGACGTCGACGCCCTGGTCCGGCTGGCCCAGACCGACATGGCCGCCGTGGACGCCCTGATCCTGGACCGGATGCAATCGGACGTGCCGATCATCCCCAAGCTGGCCGAGCATCTGGTTTCGGCGGGGGCAAGCGGCTGCGTCCGCTGATCACCGTCGCCGCCGCCCGCGCGACCGGCGCCAGCGACGACATCGACGCGCCCAGGAAGCTGGCCGCCGCTGTCGAGTTCATCCACACCGCCACCCTGTTGCACGACGACATCGTGGACGCCTCGGAACTGCGCCGCGGCAAAGTGGCGGCGCACCTGATCTGGGGCGCGCCCACCAGCGTCCTGGTCGGCGACTTCCTGTTCGCCCGCGCCTTCGAGCTGATGGTCGAGACGGATTCGATGCGCGCGCTGGGCATCCTGGCCGAGGCGTCGCGGGTCATCTCCGAGGGCGAGGTGCTGCAGCTGACGCGGGCGCACGACCTGAACCTGGACCAGGACGTCTATTTGCAGATCATCTCGGCAAAGACCGCCGAACTGTTCGCCGCCGCGGCCGAGGCGGGCGCGGTCGGGGCGGGGGCCGACGCCGCCGCGGTCAAGGCGCTGCGCGACTACGGCATGGCGCTGGGCATCGCCTTCCAGCTGGCCGACGACGCGCTGGACTATGGCGCGACGGCCGAGGCCCTGGGCAAGAACGCCGGCGACGACTTCAACGAGGGCAAGGCCACCCTGCCGCTGCTGCTGGGCGCGGCGCGCACGCGCGGGCGCGAGGCGGCGTTCTGGGAGCGCACCATCACCAAGGGCGAACGCACGCCCGAGGACTTCGGCCGGGCGCGCGAACTGATCGTCGGATCGGGCGCCATCGGGGCGACGCTGGACCTGGCCGGAGACTACGCCGACCGGGCCAAGGCGGCGGTGTCGGCCCTGCCGGCGTCGGACTGGCGCACGGCGCTGGAAGACCTGGCCGACTTCGCGGTGTCGCGCGCGGCTTGACCGAGGGCGCCCCTTCAACCGACGCGCTGCTGGACCAACAGGTCCGGGACGCAGACCTGGACCGCTGGCTGTCCAGCCGCCTGGTCTCGGATGCGCGCGCGCGCGCCGACCTGATCGCGCTCCATGCGTTCGAGGCCGAGCTGATGGCCATCCCGACGCGGGTGACCCAGCCGCTGCTGGCCGAGATGCGCTACACCTGGTGGGCGGAACAGATGGACGGGGTCTTCGCCGGCGTCGCGCGCAAGGGGCACCCGGTGCTGGAGGCCCTGACCGACATGGTGGCGCGGCGCGGCCTGGACCGGGCGCCGTTCGACGCCCTGATCGAGGCGCACATCGGCCGGGTTCACGGCGAACCGCACGACCTGGACGCCTTCTACGTCGGGCCGATGCAGGTCGCGACGCATATCCTGGCGGGGCCAGGCCATGCGGACAAGGCGGTCGGAGCCGGACGGGTTCGGGGCATGGCGCAGGTGGGCCGGTCGGACGAGGCCAAGGCGGCGCGCGCGGGCGCCAACGCGGCCCTGAAGGGACTGCCGACGGCGGCCTTTCCCGCCGTGGCGCCCGCAACCCTGATCGGTCAGGACGAGCCCGAGCCGGTCAAGCGGCTGCGCCTGCTCTGGGCCAGCCTGCGGGGACGGATCTAGGCGTCCCGCCAGGCCTTGAGGCTGTCCAGCGCCCGCAGGCTCTGCAGCCGCTTCTTGGCCCGGCCCCTTTCCTTCGGGTGGATGCGCTTGCCGTCCTCATCCACCTTGGGGGCCTCCAGCGGCGGCAGCAGGCCGTAGTTGATGTTCATCGGCTGGAACTTGGAGCCTTCCAGATGCCCGCCGGTGATGTGCTCGACCAGGGCGCCGATGGCGGTTTCGGGCGGGGGGCCGACAGGTCGCGACCCAGCGCCTGGGCGGCGGCCAGACGACCGGTCAGCAGGCCCATGGCCGCGCTCTCGACATAGCCCTCGACCCCCGTGACCTGACCGGCGAAGCGCAGGCGGGGCAGGGCCTTCAGCCGCAGCTGTCGGTCCAGCAGCTTGGGCGAATTCAGGAAGGTGTTGCGGTGCAGGCCGCCCAGTCGCGCGAACTGGGCGTTCTGCAGGCCCGGGATCATGCGGAAGGTCTCGGCCTGGGCCCCGTGCTTCAGCTTGGTCTGAAAGCCGACCAGGTTGAACAGGGTGCCCAGCGCATTGTCCTGGCGCAGCTGGACGATGGCGTGCGGCTTTACCTTCGGATCGCGCGGATTGGTCAGGCCGACGGGCTTCATCGGGCCGTGGCGCAGGGTCTCGCGGCCGCGTTCGGCCATCACCTCGATGGGCAGGCAGCCGTCGAAATAGGGGACGTTCTCCCAGTCCTTGAACTCGGCCTTGGGGCCGTCCAGCAGGGCGTCGATGAAGGCCTCGTACTGGGCCTTGTCCATCGGGCAGTTGACGTAGGCGGCGGCGTCCCCGCCCGGGCCTTCCTTGTCATAGCGCGACTGCCGCCAGGCGATGTCGAAGTCGATCGAATCGGCGTGGACGATGGGGGCGATGGCGTCGAAGAAGGACAGGCTTTCCTCGCCCGTCGCCTTCAGGATGGCGTCGGCCAGGGCGGGGGAGGTCAGGGGGCCGGTGGCGACGATGACATTGTCCCAGTCCTCCGGCGGCAGGCCGGCGATCTCCTCGCGGACGATGGTGATCAGGGGGTGGGCTTCGAGACGGGCGGTGACGGCCTGGGAGAAGCCGTCGCGGTCGACGGCCAGGGCGCCGCCGGCGGGCACCTGGTTGGCGTCGCCCGAGGCCATGATGATCGAGTCCAGGGCGCGCATCTCGGCGTGCAGCAGGCCGACGGCGTTGTATTCCCAGTCGTCCGAACGGAAGGAGTTGGAGCAGACCAGCTCGGCCAGGCCGTCGGTCTGGTGGGCGTCGGTCTTCACGCCCGGGACGCCGCGCATCTCGTGCAGGATGACGGGCACGCCGGCCTGGGCGATCTGCCAGGCGGCCTCGGAGCCGGCCAGGCCGCCGCCGATGACGTGGACGGGGGAAACGGAAGCGGGGGAGGAAGTCATCGCGGCCTTCTAGCGCCCGTCTGGCCGCAAGTCATGATCCCCTGCTATAGCGCGGGCGGGTTGGGGAGTTCAGGCCTTGGGGCAGGCGCGCGACGCATCGGGATGGGGCGGGGTCCTGGCGCAGGCCGGCGGCGGCCTGGTGCGCGGCCGGCGCGAGGCGCCGGGCGCCGTCGTGCTGTCGGCGCTGGCCTGGAGCGCCTGGCCCTTCCTGCCGACGGGCGTCGCCGCCGTGGCGGCCGCGCTCTGCACCCTCGTGCTGGCGGGCGCCCTGGCGCGCATCGCCGTCTCGAACGACGTCGCCGGCGCGCGAACGCTGGGCCTGGGGCCGGCGGGGCTGCAGTTCGGGGCGACCGAGATGCGGCTGCTGGCGGGCTTCGCCCTGTGCGGGGTGTTCATGGCCATGATCCTGTCGGTGGCGGCGCTGGCCCTGCTGGCGCTTTACGGCCTGGCCGGTCTGGACGCCGAGGCGATCCGGGCGCGCGACTGGGCGGGCGTCGGCGCGCCGTGGAAGCTGGCGCTGCTGGGCGCGATCACCGCCGCGGCCCTGTACGCCGTCGTCGCCCTGGCCGCGCGCCTGTCGCTGTTCGTCCCGGCCACGGCGGCCGAGGGACGCATCGTGTCATTGCAGGTCATGGGCTTGACCAAACGCGGATTCTGGCCGCTGCTGGGCGGAGTGATCGTGACGGCGGCGCCCAAGCTGGCGCTGGTCGTGGGCTGGGGGCTGGGCGTGCTGAGGGGCGAGGCGGGCTGGATCGTCTGGGCGGTCGTGGTGAACGGCGTCCAGGCGCCGCTGACCCTGGCCTTCCTCGGCGCGGCCTATCGCCAGCTCGTTTCGATTTCGCCGCGGGAGAACGCGCATGGCTGAGACCTTTTCCATCGGCGAGGCCCCTGGCTGCGCCCGTGCGCGTGATCCGGCGCCATCCGCTGGCGGTGTTTGTCTGGGGCCTGACGATGGTGGTCTTCAGCCTGGTGCTGTCGGGCCTGATCTTCGGGTCGCTGGCCGACCTGCCCTTGACGGCCGACGGAAGCGCCGAGGCGTCGCCCGAGTTGCTAGGGCGGATGATGGCCCTCCAGGGCGTGTCGATGCTGGCCAATCTCGGCCAACTCGCCCTCAGCGTGATCATCTGGACCGCGACGATGCGGGCGGCCCTGAGGATAGGCCGCCCCGACCGGTATTTCTTCATGCGCGCCGGCATGGATGAACTGCGGGTGGGCGTGGTGGGCATCGCCCTGTTCGTCGGCGCCTACATCGCCGTGATCGTCCTGGTGCTGCTGGGCGTGGCCATCGGCGCGGTGGCGTGGCAGGCGAACGAGGCGCTGGCGGTCGTGCTGGGCTTCGTCATGGTCCTGGGGCTGATCGCGGCGGTGATCTACGCCATGGGCGCTGTCGCTGATCGCGCCGGCGACGCTGATCCTGGAACGGTTCGCCTTCGTGGAGGGCTGGACCCTGGCCAAGGGGCGGATGGGATCGCTGCTGGGCCTGCTGGTCTGCACCTGGCTGATCTACATGGCGATGTATTTCGTCATCGCCTTCCTGGCGATCCTGGGATTCTTCGCCAGCGGCGTCTTCGCCCATATGCAGGCGGCGGGCGACGCCCTGACGTTCCGCGACCTGATGCCGTCGCCAGGCGTCTTGGCGGGCCTGGTGGTCCTGCTGCTGGGGCCGGGGGCCTTCCTCTACGGGGCGGTGATGACCTTACTGTGCGCGCCCTTCGCCTCGGCCTGTCGACAATTGCTCGATGGTTCGCCGCAAGGTGCGCTAGAAGCGTGACGAGTCGTTCCGGAGCCCGTCGATGAGTTTTTCCGCCACCGAAGCCGCATTCGAAGGTTTCCGCGTCGTCCGCCGCAAACCCGTCGTGGTGCTGCTGTGGGGGGCGGTCTATCGGCGATGTTTCTGGCGATGTTCGGCGTGGGCGCCGGCTCGTTCGCGCGGATCATGGCTCTGGCTCAGGCGGTGGAGCAGTCGGCCGAGCCGTCGATGGAGGACGTGCGCCAGCTGGGCATGGCCTATGCCGGCATGAGCTGGCTGATTCCGGTGGGCCTGGTCGTCGGCGCGGTGCTCAGCGCGGCGGTCGCCCGGTCGGTGCTGAGGCCCGCCCAGGACGCTTGGGGCTATCTGCGGCTGGGCAAGGACGAGCTGCGGGTGGTGGCGGTCAGCGTCGTGATCAGCCTGCTGTTCGGGCTGTCCGGCGCGGTCGGCTTCGTCGTGATCGGCATGATCGGCGGGGCGGGCGCCGCCTCGGGCCAGGCCGTCCTGTTCCTGATCGCCCTGCTGCTGGGCCTGGCGCTCGCCGCCGGGCTGATCTGGCTGGCCGTGCGGCTGAGCCTGGCCGTGCCGATGACCCTGGATCAGGGCCGGATCGTCATCTTCGAGTCCTTCAAGGCCACGCGCGGCCGGTTCTGGCCGCTGCTGGGGATGAGCGTGATCGTCTTCATCATGACCATGGTGGTCAGCCTGCTGGGATCCATCGTCGCCATGCCGATCACCCTGATGACCGGCGGCCTGAACAGCCTGGCGGCCTTCGACGGCGCGTCGGCGGCGGAGATGCTGCAGCAGTCGTGGGTGGCCATCATCAGCTGGTCGGTGATCAACGCCATCCTGTCGGCGCTGCAGCTGGCGGTGCTCTATGCGCCGTTCTCGGCGGCTTGGCAGGGCCTGCGCGACGGCTGAGGCGCGTCGCTCGACGGAAAGGACCAGGGACATGGCCGGCATCGAGCTTTATGCGCCGCGTCGGGCGCGACATCGCCGCACCTGGACGGCCGCCGCCCTGGTGCTGGCGATCGTCTTCATCGCCGTGGGTCAGACCCTGGCCTTCGTGCCGGGGATGCTGCTGGGGCTGATGACGCCCGACGGCGCGGATGTGGGCTGGCTGGGCACGGCCTGGACGCTGGCGGGCTTCGCCTTCATCGCCCTGATCGTGATCGGCTGGGTGACGCTGTTCGAGCGGCGGAGCCTGGCGACCATCGGCTTCAACGGCTCGGGCCTGAAGCGCTTCGCGCGCGGCTACGCCATCGGGCTGGCCTTCCTGGTAGGCGTGGTTGGGATCATCGCGGCCCTGGGCGGCTATCGCATCGAGGGGGGCGGCGTGTTCTCCGGGCCTTCGGCCGCCGCAGGGCTGGTTCCCATCCTGGTGCTGATGGCGGGCTTCGTCATCCAGGGCTCCACCGAGGAGATCGTCACGCGCGGCTGGCTGATGCAGGTCATCGCCTCGCGACACGGCCTGGCGTGGGGCGTTGGGCTGAGCTCGGCGCTGTTCGGCCTGTTGCACGCGGCCAACATCGATCCGTCGCCGGCCCTGGCCATGGGGGTGACCAACGTCACCCTGTTCGGGGTCTTCATCGGCCTGTACGCCGCGCGCGAGGGGTCGCTGTGGGGCGTCTGCGGGTTGGCACGCGGCCTGGAACTGGCTGCTGGGGCTGGGGTTCGGGCTGGAGGTCTCGGGCCAGGTGATCGACGCCCCGCCGCTGGTGGTCGACCTGGCGACGCGGCCGGAACTGCCGTGGTGGATGACCGGCGCCGCCTTCGGACCCGAGGGCAGCGTGGTCGTCACGGTCGTGCTGCTGGTCGGCTCGATCGTCCTGGCCGTGCGCGGCCGCAGCCGCGATCATGGGGTGATCGCGGAACCGACCGAGCCGTCGGCCTAGGCCGACGCCTTGGCGCGCGTCTTCCTGGCGGGCGTCAGCTGGGCCACGCGCGCCTTGCGCCGCGTCTCGTGCCGATCCAGCACCTCCTTGAGGTATTTGCCGGTCCAGCTGGCCTTGTTCGCCGCGACCTGTTCGGGGGTGCCGACCGCGACGATCTCGCCGCCGCCGTCGCCGCCCTCGGGGCCGAAGTCCAGCAGGTAGTCGGCGACCTTGATGACATCCAGATTGTGCTCGATCACCACGATGGTGTTGCCGGCCTCGACCAGTTCCTGCAGCACCTCCAGCAGCTTGCGCGTATCCTCGAAATGCAGGCCGGTGGTCGGCTCGTCGAGGATGTACAGGGTGCGGCCGGTCGCGCGCTTGGACAGTTCCTTGGACAGCTTGACCCGCTGGGCCTCGCCGCCCGACAGGGTGGTCGCCGGCTGTCCGACCTTGACGTAGCCCAGGCCCACCCGCTCCAGCGTCAGCATCTTGTCGCGGATCGGCGGCACGGCCTTGAAGAAGGTCGCCGCCTCCTCGACCGTCATGTCCAGCACGTCACTGATGGACTTGCCCTTGAACACGATCTCCAGGGTCTCGCGGTTGTAGCGCTTGCCCTTGCAGACGTCGCAGGTGACGTAGACGTCGGGCAGGAAGTGCATCTCGATCTTGATGACGCCGTCGCCCTGGCAGGCCTCGCAGCGGCCGCCCTTGACGTTGAAGCTGAACCGACCGGGACCATAGCCGCGCGCCTTGGATTCCAGGCAGGCCGGCGTACCAGTCGCGGATGGGGCCGAAGGCGCCGGTATAGGTGGCGGGGTTCGAGCGCGGGGTGCGTCCGATGGGCGACTGGTCGATGTCGATGACCTTGTCGAAATGCTCCAGCCCCTCGATGCGGTCGAAGGGGGCGGGGGCGTCGGACGCATTGTTCAGGCGACGCGCCGCGGCCTTGTAGAGCGTCTCGATGGTGAAGGTGGACTTGCCGCCCCCGGACACGCCGGTGATGCAGGTGAAGACGCCGACGGGGATCTCGCCGGTCACGCTTTTCAGATTGTTGCCGCTGGCGCCTGAAATCTTCAGCATCCGCTTGCGGTCGACCGGGCGCCGGCCGTCGGCGGGTATCTCGATCTCGCGCTCGCCAGTCAGATATTTGCCGGTCAGGGAGTTCGGGTTGGCCATGACCTGCTCGGGGGTGCCCTCGGCGCAGACCGAGCCGCCGTGGACGCCGGCGGCCGGACCCATGTCGATGACGTAGTCGGCGGTCAGGATGGCTTCCTCGTCATGCTCGACCACCAGGACCGAGTTGCCCAGGTCGCGCAGGCCCTTCAGGCTGTCCAGCAGGCGGGTGTTGTCGCGCTGGTGCAGGCCGATGGAGGGTTCGTCCAGGACGTAAAGCACGCCCGTCAGGCCCGAGCCGATCTGCGACGCCAGGCGGATGCGCTGGCTCTCGCCGCCGGACAAGGTGCCGGAGGAGCGCGACAGGTTCAGATAATCCAGGCCGACATTGTTCAGGAAGCGCAGCCGGTCGGTGATCTCCTTCAGGATGCGCCGGGCGATCTCCATCTGCTTGTCGGTCAGGCTCTGCTCCAGGGTGGAGAACCAGAGATAGGCCTTGGAGATCGACAGCATGGAGATGTCGGCGATGTCCTCGCCGCCGACCTTGACCGCCAGGGCCTCGGGCTTCAGCCGCTTGCCGCCGCACGCCTCGCACGGGGTTTCCGACTGATAGCGGGCCAGTTCCTCGCGCACCCAGGCGCTGTCGGTCTCGCGCCAGCGGCGCTCCAGGTTCGGCAGCACCCCTTCGAACGGCTTGGAGACCTCGTACTTGCGGGCGTTGTCGTCGTAGGTGAATTTGATCTTCTCGGAGCCGGTGCCGTGCAGGATCGCCTTGTGCGCCTGGGCCGGCAGGTCGCGCCAAGCCTTGTCCATCGAGAAGCCGTAGTGGCGGGCGAGCGACTGCAGCGTCTGGGTGTAGAGCGGCGAGGGCCCGCGCGCCCAGGGAGCGACCGCGCCCTTGTGCAGGCTCTTGTCGCGGTCCGGGATCACCAAGTCGGCGTCGAAGGCCAGCTTGACCCCCAGGCCGTCGCAGACCGGGCAGGCGCCGAAGGGGTTGTTGAACGAGAACAGCCGCGGCTCGATCTCGGCGATGGTGAAGCCGGAGACGGGGCAGGCGAAGCGTTCGGAAAAGACCAGGGTGCGCGGCGCGGTCTCGCCTTCGGCGACGCTGGCCCATTCGGCGGTGGCCAGGCCGTCGGCCAGGCCCAGCGCCGTCTGCAGGCTGTCGGCGTAGCGGCCTTCAAGCCCGTCCTTGGTGACGATCCGGTCCACGACGATGTCGATGTCGTGCTTGAACTTCTTGTCCAGCGTCGGCGCCTCGTCGATCGGATAGAACTGGCCGTCGATCTTCAGCCGCTGATAGCCCTGGCGCTGCCATTCGGCGATTTCCTTCTTGTATTCGCCCTTGCGCCCGCGAACGACCGGGGCCAGCAGCAGGATGCGCTCTCCCTCAGGCAGGGCGGTCAGCTTGTCGACCATCTGGCTGATGGTCTGGCTCTCGATGGGCAGGCCGGTGGCGGGCGAATAGGGCACGCCCACGCGCGCCCAGAGCAGGCGCATATAGTCGTGGATCTCGGTCACCGTGCCGACGGTGGACCGCGGGTTCTTGGACGTCGTCTTCTGCTCGATCGAGATGGCCGGCGACAGGCCCTCGATCAGGTCCACGTCCGGCTTGCCCATCAGCTCCAGGAACTGGCGGGCGTAGGCCGACAGGCTCTCGACATAGCGGCGCTGGCCCTCGGCGTAGATGGTGTCGAACGCCAGCGACGACTTGCCCGAGCCCGACAGGCCGGTCATCACCACCAGCTGCTCGCGCGGAATATCGACGTCCACGCCCTTGAGATTGTGCTCGCGGGCGCCGCGAACGCGGATGAAGTTGTGTTTTTCGGTCATGCCTGATCGGGAACGCGGGGAGGCCCCGGCGGCTCCGGAGCGACAGCGGTATATGGGGATGATTTGCGGGATTTAAGCAAGAACAAATAAGGAACGCTAACCCGCCACCGGGACGTGCGCGACGGCGTCCGTTGACGCGACGCCCCGCCTCCTGTCACCTGATCGCTCCAATCGGCTGGCGGAGACCGCCATGACGACGCCTTCGCCAGCGATCCCGCGCACGCCGCACCTGCCGGAGGCCGCCGCGGCCCGCCTGCGCGGCCTGCTGGACGGCTGTCGGGGCTATCTGGAATACGGCTCGGGCGGGTCCACGGTGATGGCCGGCGAAATGGGAGCGCCCTTCACCGTCAGCGTCGAGAGCGACGGCGATTGGCTGGCGGCGCTACGACAGGCGCTGGACGGCGCGGCCGGCGAACGCATCCTGCTTCACGCCGACATCGGACCGACGGGGGAATGGGGGCATCCCGTGTCGGAGGCGCAGTGGCGCCGCTGGCACGCCTATCCGCTGCTGGGTTGGGAGACGTGCCGGGCGCGCGGTCTGGTTCCCGACCTGGTGTTGATCGACGGGCGCTTCCGCCGGGCGTGCCTTTACGCCTCGTTGCTGTTCGCCTGGCCCGGAACGCGCATCCTGTTCGACGACTACGCCGGCCGCCCGACCTACCACCCGGTGGAGGAGATCCTGAAGCCAGTCGCCCTGCACGACCGAATGGCCGAGTTCGTGGCACCGGCCTCCATCGACCGCGACGCCGTGTGGCGCGCCCTGCTCGAAGCGTCGACGGACAAGGCGTAGGGCCGGATCGGCGTCAGGCGTCCTCGGTCCAGGGCGGGGAAGGGGCGCGAAAGCGCTCTCCGGGCGCAAGCAGGACGCCGTGCGCGTTGGCTACGCCCAGTTCCAGGCTTTCGGCGATGCGGCGCGCCCGCTCCATGAAGGCGGCGGCCGCCTGCGGCGGACACAGGTCGCGCACCGTGTCCTGGAACAGCGTCAGCCAGCGGTCGAAATGGCGGGCGTCGATGGGCAGGGGCAGGTGCCTGGGCATGGGACGGCCCTGATAGACGCCGCTGGCCAGGACCACGGACGACCAGAACCGCTTCATCTGGGCCAGGTGCGGTCCCCAATCCCCGACACGATCGGCGAAGATCGGGCCGATCAGGGCGTCGTCGCGGACACGGGCGTAGAAGGCCTCGACCACGCGATCGATCAGGGCCTCGTCCACGCCGGTCATCTCTCTCTGTCGCTGGACGGCGGCCGCGCGGCGTTCGGCGGCGCCGGCGGAATCCTCGACACGGAACGGGGGCTGCATGAGGCTCCATGTAGGCTGTCCGGCGCGGGCGATCCACTGGACGACTTGCCCATGTTCACGCGCCCGTGTGCGGTCTCGCCCTTGCGCGGCGGACCCGGACACGCCATCCTCAGTTCCCTGAGCACTTGAGCAAGGAGGCTCGACGATCATGATCATCGCACTGGCAACCGGTTCCGCCCTGTCCGCCATGCTGCTCGTGATCCTCCATGCCAACCAGCCCAAGCCCAAGCGGGTCCGCGTCCGCGCTCGTGACGCTCGACAAGGTCGCCGCACGGACGCCTGAAGGCGTCACCCTCTTCGATAATCTGAGCCTGACGTTCGCGCGTGAACGCACCGGCGTGGTCGGTCGCAACGGCGCGGGCAAGAGCACCCTGCTGCGCCTGATCGCGGGCCGTCAGGCGCCGGCCGAAGGCGTGGTCGCACGCGCCGGCTCGGTCGGCGTGCTGGACCAGCGCGCCGAAGGTCCGCCCGGCGAAAGCGCGGCCGACGCCCTGGGCGCGGCGAAGGGCCTGCGCCTGATCGAGCGCGTCCTGGCGGGCGATGCCGCCGGCGACGACCTGGCGGAGGCGGACTGGACGCTGGAGGCGCGGATCGACGAAGCGCTGGCGGCGGTGGGGCTGGCCGCCCTGCCGATGTCGCGCCAGACCGCGGCGCTGAGCGGCGGGGAACGCACGCGATTGCGACTGGCGCGGCTGATGCTGGAAAAGCCCGATCTGATCCTTCTGGACGAGCCGACCAATCACCTGGACCAGGAGGCGCGCCGGCGGGTGGCCGAGATGGTGGAGCGATGGGAGGGCGGCGTCGTGGTCGTCAGCCACGACCGCGATCTGCTGCGCCGGATGGACCGGATCGTCGACGTCTCGGGCCTGGGGGTGGAGATCGTCGGCGGCGGCTATGACCTCTACGCCGCCCGAAAGGCCGACGCGCGGACGGCGGCCGAGCGCGCGCTGGCCGAGGCGGAAAGGGACGTGTCGCGCGCGGGTGCGGAGGCGCAGCGCCGCGTCGAGGCGAAGGCGCGGCGCGACGCCGCCGGCCGTCGCAAGGCCGGACGCGGCGACATGCCCCGCATCCTGATCGGCGCGCGGGCCGAGCAGGCGGAAAACAGCGGCGCGCGCGATCATCGGCTGGCGACGCGCCAGGCCGAGGCGGCCGAAGCCGCCCTGGCGGCCGCGCGGTCCCGGGTCGAGCGGGTGCGGGCCCTGTCCATCGCCCTGCCGCCGACCCGCCTGCCGCCGGGCCGGACCGTGGCGACCTTGCGCGACGCGACCTGGGCGGCGCCTGACGGACGGGTCGTGCTGGGGCCGATCTCCCTGGGGCTGACCGGCCCGGAGCGGGTCGCGGTGACCGGCGCGAACGGCGCGGGCAAGACCACGCTGCTGCGGTTGATCGCCGGGCGGATCGAGCCGACGTCGGGGACGGTCGAACGACCGGTCAGGGGCGTCATGCTGGATCAGCAGGCGGACATCCTGCGGCCCGAGGAGACCCTGGCGGAGGCGTGGCTGAGGCTGAACCCGGCGGGCCGGCTCAATGACGCCCAGGCGGCGCTGGCGCGCTTCCTGTTCCGCAACGCGGCGGCGCATCGACGTGTCGGCGACCTGTCGGGCGGGGAGCGGCTGCGCGGGGCGCTGGCGCGCGTGATGACCGGAGCCGAGCCGCCGCCTTTGCTGATCCTGGACGAGCCGACCAACCACCTGGACCTGGCCTCGGTCGAGGCGGTGGAGGGGGCGTTGGCGGGCTACGACGGCGCGCTGGTGGTGGTGAGCCACGACGCCGACTTCCTGACCGCGGTGGGCGTGGAGCGGACGCTGGCCCTTTAGCCCCAGGCCTCGACGGCGCCGCGTCGGCGGACGGGCGCGACGGAGGCCAACTGGGTGCGCGGCTCGGCCTCCGCGCGGCCGAACAGCCATCCCTGGCCGAACTGGACGCCCATGCCCTGCAGCGCCTTGGCCAGGCTTTCTGTCTCGATCATCTCGGCGATGATCTCCAGCTTCAGGGACTGGCACAGCTCCACGATGCTGCGCAGCATGGTGGCCGAGCGTTCGTCGGTTTCGATATCATGGATCAGGGCGCCGTCGATCTTGACCGCGTCCACCGAGAGGCGACGGATGTAGTCATAGGAGGCCGCGCCGGCGCCGAAGTCGTCGATGCAGACCTTGATGCCGGCCTCGCGCAGGGCGCCCAGGCGCCGGTCGGCGGCTTCCAGATCGGCCAGGGCGGCGGTCTCGGTGACTTCGACCATCAGCCGCTTCCGTTCGGCCGTGGCGCCGCTGGTCATGTGCAGCAGGTTCTCGACATAGGCGTCGTCGCCCAGCGAACCGCCCGAGACGTTGATCGCCATCTTCAGCAGCCCGGCGCCGGGCTGGCGCATCCGCTTCAGGACCTTCTCGGCGACCGCCAGGTCGAAGGATTCGATCAGGGCCAGCTCCTCGGCCATGCGGATCGCCTCGCCGGGACCGCTGTTGGCGCTGAAGCGCGCGAGGGCCTCGAAATGATGCACCGCGCGCGAATCCAGATGGACGATGGGCTGGTAGTGGACCTGGAACTCTCGCGCCTTGACCAGGGTGCGGAAGGTTTCGGCCTCGCGGAAGGTGCGTTTCAGCGAGTCGGCGAACGCCAGCTGCGGATTGGCCAGGCCGTCGTTCTTCAGGCAGCCCTCGATGGCGAAACGCATGGCGCGAAGCACGCACAGGGATTCGGCGCCCTTGGGCACTTCCGAGGCGAAGTTGCGGGCCGAAAGATCGACGCCTTCGGCGCGGCCCGCCTCGACGATCTCGGCGGCGATATCGCGGCGGTCGTCCGGAGCGCGCAGCAGGGCGAAGCGTTCGGGCGTCAGCTGGGCCGCGCTGGATCCCTGCACGGCGGCGGATTGAAGGGTGGCCTCGATGCGCCGGTTCATCCGCGCGGCCACGTCGTCGGTCAGACCTTCCAGACCCTGGACGTCCAGGAAGGCCAGGGCCAGGCCCGTGGCGCTCTCGACCACGGGCGCGGCTTCCGCCATGAAGGTCTCGGCGTCGACCAGCGGACGCGTCTGCAGTTCGGACGCCATGAAGGCGGGGCCTTCATAGGTCAGG
Source organism: Brevundimonas albigilva (assembly GCF_023503965.1). Taxonomy (GTDB): domain Bacteria; phylum Pseudomonadota; class Alphaproteobacteria; order Caulobacterales; family Caulobacteraceae; genus Brevundimonas; species Brevundimonas albigilva. Next base: position 2,841,227 of record NZ_CP097298.1, read on the forward strand.
CCGCACGAGACGGCCGGGGCCAGTTGCGGCAGCACGAACGCCCGCAGGGTGGCGCGTCGCAGCCGGTCCGGCCCCGCGCGCAGTAAGACCGAGACGGCGGGCGTCCTCTGTCCGGGTTGGAGCGCGCGCACGGTCGCCACCACGGCGCCGCCCTCGTGAAGCAGGTCGCCCAGCGCCTTGCCGGTCCAGGCGGCGGCGTCCTGGCCGGACACCGGCCCCACGCCGATGCCGAAGGCGATCGTCCCGCCTGAATCGACCTCGATCAACGCATCAGCGGATGCGAAGGCGAGGCCCAGCAGACGGGTGGTCATGGTCATGACCCCATTGAGCACGCGCGCGCTTAAAAAATCGGCAACGCGCCGGCGCGGGGCGTCGGGTCAGGCCGTGCGGTTGAAGGCGACGGCGCGGCCGTCGCCCTGGGCGGCGCGGCCGTCGGCGGCGTAGGCGGCCGCGGGGGTGCGCGACGCCGCGACCTCGTGCGCGATGGTGCGCACCAGCCCCTCCGAGATCGTCCGTGCCGCCTCCACGGCCCGTGCGTGGCGGTTCAGGACGCCGTCGAAGACGCGGGTGGCCTCGGCCAGTTCGCGCTTGTCGGCGGCCGGCGCGGCCGAGAGCAGCCCGGGATCGGCCTTCACCTGGGCCGTGTCGCGGCGGTAGAGATTGGCCATCTCCTGGGTGTCGGCCAGGCCCGCGGCGATGTCGCGCGGGCGATGGGTTTCCAGCGCCTCGGTCTCGGCCGAGAGGCGCTCGCCCAGCCGGCGGGTCAGGTCGATCAGCTGGCGCACGCGCGCCCGGGCCAGGTCGGCGTCGCTCATTGGGACTGCTCCTGCATCTTCAGCATCTCGCTCATCACCGACGAGGCCAGGCCGATGCCGCCGGCGGCGACGGTCTTCTTGGCCATTTCGTCGACCAGGAAGCTGCGCCAGGTCTGTTCGGCGCTGCCGCCGCCGAAGGGGCCGTCGGTCGAAAGCCCCTCGAACATCGGCTTCATCATCTGGGCCAGGAAGGTGGCCTCGAACGCCTCGGCGGTTTCGCGCGCCTTATCCGAGACGGCGCCGACGGCCTGGCCGACGGGCTTTAGCAGGTCGGTGGGCAGGGTCAGGTCGGCCATGGTCACATCACCTCGATGTCGGCCTGAAGCGCGCCGGCGGCCTTGATGGCCTGAAGGATGGAGATCATGTCGCGCGGGCTGACCCCCAGGGCGTTCAGGCCGTTGACCAGGGTGGACAGGTTGGCCGCTCCGCCGACCAGCCGCATCTGGGTGCCCAGGTCCTCCTCGACGCTGACGCCGCTGTCGGGGACGACCGCGGTCTGGCCCTGGCTGAAGGGGGCGGGCTGGCTGACGAAGGGACGTTCGTCGACCGAGATGGTCAGATTGCCCTGGGCGATGGCCACCTGGGAGATGCGCACCGCCTCGCCCATGACGATCACGCCGTTGACCTCGTCGATAATCACCTTGGCGGGAGAATCGACGGTGATCGGCAGGTTCTCGATCTGGCTGATGAAGCCGGCCATGCCCATCTGGCCCGGCGAGCGGAGCGCCACGACCGAGCCGTTCTCGGCCAGGGCCGAACCGGGATAGGCGCCGTTGATCACGCCGGCGACCCGCTGGGCCGTAGTGAAGTCCGGGTTGCGCAGGGTCAGCCGGACCTCGTTCATATTGGTCAGCTGGAAGCCGGTCTCGCGTTCGACGGTGGCGCCGGAGGCGATGCGGCCGGCGGTCGGCACGCCGCGCGTCACCGACGAGCCCGAGGCGCCCGAGGCCGAGACGGCGCCCGTCTGGATGGATCCCTGGGCGACCGCATAGACCTGGCCGTCCGCACCCTGCAGGCTGGTGACCAGCAGGGTGCCGCCCAGCAGGCTCTTGGCGTCGCACATGGAGGAGACCGAGACGTCGATGCGCGAGCCGGGCGTGGCGAAGGCCGGAAGATCGGCCGTCACCATGATGGCGGCCATGTTCTTGGAGTTGGCGTTGGTCCCGCGGATGTTGACGCCCAACCGTTCGGTCATGCCCTCCAGCGACTGGCGGGTGAAGGGGCAGTTGCGCAGGCTGTCGCCGGTGCCGTTCAGCCCGACCACCAGGCCGTAGCCGACCAGCTGGTTGGAGCGGACGCCCTCCACGGCGGCGATGTCCTTGATCCGCGACTGGGCCATCGCCGGCGCGGCTGCGCCGCCGAACGCGGCGGCCAGGACGAGCGGGGCGATGAGTCGGCCGAGCATTTTCTGCATGGGTGCGGGGTCCGTACGCAATTCGCCCCGTTCGTTGCGAAGATCGTGCCGGAAAAAATGCTCAGCAAAAGCAATGACCCCGCCCGTCGGTCCCGCGTCCTTGCGGCAAGTTTTGCCGCGTCGTTAACCAAACGCTCATGTCGGGCGGCGAAACATCGGATCATGATCCGGAGAGTCGCATGAAGATCACCGGCCCCGCCGCGCCCGGCGCCTCGTCCAGCGCCCGACCTTCCCGTCCGGCCTCGGGCTTTTCGCTGGGGAGCGCGCCCAGCGCCAGCGCGACCGGCGCGGCCGCGCCGACCGCCTCGACCTCGGGCGTTTCGGACGTCTCGGCCCTGATGGCGTTGCAGGGGGTGGAGGGCCCGCTGGAGCGTCGCCGCCGGGCGGTCCGGAGGGGCGGGGGCTGCTGGATCGGCTGGACGAGCTGAAGCTGGCGCTGCTGGGCGGCGAGGCCGACGAGGCCGCGCTCCGGCGTCTCTCCCGCGCGCTTCAGGAGGAGCGCCCCGAGGCCGGCGAAGAGGCCGGGCTGAACGCCGTCCTGGACGAGATCGATCTTCGAGCCTCAGTTGAACTGGCCAAGGCCGAGATGCGCCGGGCCGACCCGCGTACGAGATCGTAACTCCTTTGCATTGCGTGACAATTGTCACGCCCGTACGCCTGTCGGCGGAATTGCGATCACGGAATCGCGAGCCGCGTTGCCGCGACTCGCGCGGGTGCTATACGGCCCCTACGCCACAGGGGGGCGTGCTATTAGAGCGTGAGTGCGATGAACGCATTGGCGTCCGTAATGTCCGACGAAACGGCTGCGTACCGGCCATCCGACGACGAGCCGTTCATGAATGAACGGCAGCTTGCCTACTTCAAGAAGAAGCTGCTGGCGTGGAAGGACGACATCCTGCGCGAGTCGCGCGGGACGGTGGTCAATCTGAAGGCCGAGACCGAGAACCACCCCGACCTGGTGGATCGCGCGTCGTCGGAATCGGATCGCGCGCTGGAGCTTCGGACCCGCGACCGCCAGCGCAAGTTGATCTCCAAGATCGACGACGCGCTGCGCCGGATCGAGGACGGCTCCTACGGCTATTGCGAGGACACCGGCGAACCGATCGGCCTGGGCCGACTGGAAGCCCGTCCGACGGCGACCCTGTCGGTCGAGGCCCAGGAACGCCACGAACGCCGCGAGCGCGTGCACCGCGACGACTGATCGGCGTCGGGCGCCCGACCGGCGTCTTTCGCGCCAGGTCGTCACCGCTGATCCTGGCTCGGCGGGGCAGGCGAGACCGTCGCCTTGGTCGGTCTGGCGATCTTTGTCGAAGGCGACGCGAGCGTTCGCGCCGGGTTTCGCCGCCGCCTGCCAAGCCGCGCCTTGACTTCGCCGGGTTGCGGCGCGACCTAGCCGCCTCGCTTTCGAGGTCTAGGTCTTCATGTCCGTCAAGGTTCGTTTCGCCCCGTCGCCGACGGGTAAGCTGCACGTCGGCAACGTCCGCACCGCCCTGGTGAACTGGCTGTTCGCGAAAGGGCAGGGCGGATCGTTCGTGCTGCGCATCGACGACACCGACCTGGCGCGTTCGACCGCCGCGTTCGAGCAGGGGATCGAGGACGATCTGGCCTGGCTGGGACTGACCTGGGACGAGCGCTACAACCAGTCCAAGCGGTTCGACCGCTATGAGGAGGCGGCCGAGCGCCTGAAGGCGTCGGGGCGGCTGTATCCGGCCTATGAGACGGCCGAGGAACTGGATCGCCGGCGCAAGGTGCAGCTGTCGCGCGGCCTGCCGCCGATCTACGACCGCGCCGCGCTGGACCTGACTGACGCGCAGAAGGCGGCCTACGAGGCCGAAGGGCGTCGCCCGCACTGGCGCTTCAAGCTGGAAGGCAAGCGGGTGTCGTGGGAAGACCTGGCGCGCGGGCACGCCGAGGTGGATACGGCGTCGATGTCCGACCCGGTGCTGATCCGCGAGGACGGCCTGTTCCTCTACACCCTGCCGTCCGTCGTGGACGACATCGACATGGCGATCACCCACATCATCCGGGGCGAGGACCACGTCACCAATACGGGCGCCCAGATCGAGATCTTCGAGGCGCTGGGCGCGCCGGTTCCCGGCTTCGCCCACATGCCGCTGCTGGTCGGCGCGGACGGCGCGGCCCTGTCCAAGCGGCTGGGCTCGCTGTCGATCAGCGAGATGCGCGACCAAGGCTACGAGCCCATCGCCATCACCAGCCATCTGGGCCGCATCGGCACGTCGGACCCGCTGGAAGTCGCCGCCTCCGTCCAGGCGCTAGGCGAAAGCTTCGCCTTCTCCAAGATGGGTCGCTCGCCGGCGCGATACGACACGGCGGACCTGGACCGGTTGAACGCCCAGGCGCTGCACGCCCTGTCCTATGAGGCCGCGCGGCCGCGTCTGGCGGCGGTCAACGCGGACCTGGGCGAGACCTTCTGGGACGTGGTGCGGCCCAACCTGAACAAGTTCGCCGACGTCGTCGAAATGGCGAAGATCGTGAAGGGACCGATCACGCCGGTGATCGAGGATGCGGCCTTCGCCGAGACGGCGCTGGGCCTGCTGCCCGACACCATCGACGAGACCGCCTGGTCGGCCTGGACCGGCGCGGTGAAGGCCGAGACCGGGGCCAAGGGCAAGGCGCTGTTCATGCCGCTGCGCCTCGCCTTGACCGGACAGGCGCATGGGCCGGACATGGCCGCCCTGGCCCCGCTGATCGGCCGAGAGACCATCGTTCGCCGTCTGAGAGGCGAGACGGCCTGACGGCCGCCTCGCGCCCGGTCAGGCGTTGCAGGCGGCGATCTGTTCGTCGGTCAGGCTCACGCCCTTCCAGGAGAAGGCGGTCACCGGGCCCAGACGCTGGACCACCCGGCGGCAGGCGCGGGTCGCCGGTTGTTCGGACCCGCCCGACGCGGTGCAGACCGCGCCTTCGCAGGCCCAGCGGGCGCCGTCCAGGATCAGCGGCCGCGACGGGGCGTCGGCCGCGTCGGCCAGGGTCAGGCGGGTCGGAGGCAGGCTGGTCGGGGCGGGCGACTGCGCCGCGGCGGGAGCGGCCAGCAGGGCGGCGGCGAGAATGAGAGCGCGCATGGGAATCTCCAAACGGGGACGATCGCTTGCCGATCGTTCCCGCCTCTCACCGTCTTTTTAGAAAACTGTCAATGCCGAATGATCGGCGTTCAGTTATCGCAGGTCATGTCGGACCTGCGGCGTGTCGTCGCTGGCGGCCAGCTGGGCCATGGCGTCCTCGACCGTGTCGGCCACCGTCCAGGCCTGAAGGAAGCTGGCCGGGGTCATCCCTTCGGCCACGCTGTGACGCATCAGTTCGAAGAAGCCGTTCCAGAAGCCGTTGATGTTCAGGAAGACGACCGGCTTGTGATGCAGGTCCAACCGTTTCCACGACAGCAGTTCGACGATCTCCTCCAGGGTGCCGATGCCGCCAGGGGCCACGACGAAGGCGTCGGACTGGTCGTACATCAGCTGCTTGCGCTCGTGCATCGAGGTGACGACGATGGTCTCCACGTCGTCGAACAGCCGCTCTCGGCTGCGCAGGAAGGCCGGCATTATGCCCAGCACGCGGCCGCCCGCTTCGTGCGCGGCGCGGGCCGAGGCGCCCATCAGGCCGACGCCGCCCCCGCCATAGACCAACCGCCAGCCCGCCGCCGCCGTCGCCGCTCCAAAATCGCGGGCCGACTGCAGATAGGCGGGATCGGCGCCGTCGGACGAGGCGCAGAACAGGCAGACGGAGGGACCGGCGAACGGCTGGATGGAGACGTCGGGCAGCGACATGGGGCCTCTGGAACTGGATGGGACGCGGCAGGCATGGCCAAACCGGCGGCGGTCGAGCTAACACGAGCCGAACGCTGGGTCGCCAGTCCTATATCGTCGAGGCGCGGGATGGAACTTCGGATCGTCATCATGGCCGTGCTGGTCGCCGGCGCGGGCGCGTGTTCGGGCAAGGACGAGGCGGCGCCGCAGGCGTCGGAGGCGCCGGCCGCCTCGGCGTGGATTCAGCCGCCCCGGATCGACGCCCTGGCCGCCGACGGGACGGATCGCCTGGTGCGCGGCGCCGCGGGGCCGGGCGCGCGCGTGGTGCTGCGCGGCGCGGACGGAGAGGCCGTGGCGGCCGCGGCGGATTCGAAAGGGCGGTTCGAGCTGAGGATCCCCGCCCCCAGCGCCCCCGTGCTGCTGACGCCCGAGGTTCAGATCGGGGAAGACGCCGGTCTCGCCGGATCGACTGGTGCTGATACCGGGCGGCCCGGCGGCCCTGATCGCGGCGGGGGAGGCGACGCGGCGGCTCGACGCCGCCGGTCCGCTGGACGCGATCGATTCCGACGGGGCCGCGCTTCAGATCGTGGGGCGGGCGTCGCCGCAGGGCGCGCCGCCGACGGTCGTAGTCGACGGCGCGCCCGAGGCCGTGACGCGGCTGTCCGACGGGCGCTGGCGCGTGCTGGTCAGCGGCGGGGGCGCGCGTTCGATCGTCGTCGGCGGCCGGACCTACGCCTATCCGGGCGTCGGCGCGCCGGAGGGGACCACCCTGGCGCGCGCGGGCAACGGCTGGCGGATCGGTTGGCCGACGCCGCCCCAGGGCCGGCAGGAATCCTGGCTGCCGGACTGAGGACTTAAGGGTTCGTTCACCAATTCAGTTAAGGAAGAAGGCGACCTCTGCGTATTGGAGGCCACCATCACCGAACCTTTCATCGGCCCGGCCCTCTTCGCCGGGCCTTTTTTTGCGCGCGCGAAAGGTTACGCAGATGTGAAGACGCCGGCCGCCGGCCGACTCCCAACCTCTGTTTTCTGTGAAAGCATGCAGGCGAAGGGGGGATCGAATGCCGACGCGCAAGACCTTGATCCGATCCGAGGCCGGGGTCCGATTGCAGCGGATCGAACGGCTGGGCGCGCGCCAGAAGGCGGCGCTCCAGTTCAGCGTCTCGACCCTGCGCCGCCACGGAGTCTGGCTGTTCGACGACCGCGACCAGGCCGAGGACGCCTATGACCTGGAAGTCATCGCCGCGCTCAGCGACCCCGTGGTGGTCGACATGCAGCGCCGCGGGCTGCTGGAATAGCGGGCTCACGCCGGGGCGGGCCCGGTGGAGGCGCGTTCGATCAGGGAGAAGGGCACGAGGCGGCCCATGGGAAGGTCCGTCTCTCCGGCCTTGGCCCGCATCAGCAGATCGCCGCCTGGGCGGTCATGGCGGCGACGGGCTGGCGGATGGCCGTCAGCGGCGGGTGGCTGAAGCGCACGATCGGGGTGTCGTCAAAGCTGATGATGGACAGATCCTGCGGAATCGACAGGCCGCGCCCATTCGCCACTCGCAGAGCCGCCAGCGCCATCTGGTCGTTGCTGGCCACCACGGCCGTCGGCGGCTGGGCCAGGGCGAGCAGGGCGGTCATGCCGGCCTCGCCGGATTGAAAGCTGAAATCGCCGGGCGTCACCAGGGCGGGATCGAACAGGCCGTGCGCCTTCAGCGCGTCCGCGTAACCGTCTAGGCGCGCGGCGCTGAGAGCGTATTCGTCGCTGCCGGTGATGAAGCCGATCCGCCGGTGGCCCAGGTCGATCAGCCGCCGGGCAGCGACGCGGGCGGCCTCGGCGTCGTCCATGGCGATGGCGAAGCCGGCCCCTGGCGTCTGGGAGCCGATCCGGGCGAACGGCAGGCCGCGGCGCTCCAGCAGATCGGTGATCAGCGGATTGTCCGAGTGCGGCGGCGTCAGGATCACCCCGTCGGGATTCAGGGCCGCGAGGGCGCCGGCGACCTCGCGCTCGACATGGCTGGAATGGGTGTCGACCAGCTCGAAGATCATGCGGTAACCGCGTCGGGCGCACTCCAGCATTCCGCCCATCAGCATCTGGTCGACCCAGTCCGTGCCCTCGCCGGATGTCCAGCCTTCGATCGTGCGGTCACGGTCGTTCAGGGCCAGCAGCAGATAGGACCGCGATCCCCCCATGCGGCGGGCGGCCAGACTGGGAGTGTAGCCCAGCTTGGCGATGGCGGCGTTGACGCGCGCCTTGACCTCGGCCCGCACGTTGGGTCCGTCGTTGATGACCCGCGACACCGTCTGCAGGGAGACGCCGGCCTCGGCGGCGACGTCCTTGATGGTTACCGCGCGCCGCAAGCCGATGGTCCTCTGCACCCCGACGCCATTGTGTCAGCCTTGACCGTTTCGAAGCAAGGGGAAGCCGTCACACCGGCGCCGCCCAATCCGGCGACGGGGCGGTGCAGTGATCCTTCAGGAAGTCGGCATGGCGGGGCAGGCCCTCGACCGCGCGTCGTATGGCCGTCGCCGCCTGATCCAGATAGGCGGGCATGCCCTCGAACGGGATGCGGTCGATCAGGGGATGATAGGCGCGGGGATGCACGCCCATGCCTTCCAGCACCGACTGCCAGCTGACGCTGCGGAACATCAGGTCCACGCCCTCGCGGACCGTGCCGTTGACCTGGAACAGCTCGATCTTGCTCTTGAGCGATTCCGGCATCTCCATCGTGCGGCACTGACGCCAGAAGTCGTTGTCGTCCCGCTGGGTCGTGGCGTAGTGCATGATGACGAAGTCGCGGATCTCCTCGTAGTCCTGGGTCATCCGCCGATTGTATTCGGCGATCAGGGCGGGATCGCAGTCGGCGTCCGGCAGGAACCGCAGGAAGAAGTCCATGCCCCGGTAGATCAGATGCAGGGCGGTCGATTCCAGCGGCTCTATGAAGCCGCCGGCCAGTCCGAGCGACAGGACGTTCTTCTCCCACAGCCGCTCGCGCATGCCGGTCTTGAAGGGGATGATCCAGGGATCGACGATCGGCTCGCCCTCGGCCTGGGCCAGAAGATTGGCCAGGGCCTCGTCGTCGCTGACATGGCGGTCGCAGAAGACGTAGCCGACGCCGCTGCGCTGCTGCAGGGGTATGCGCCAGCACCAGCCGTGGTCCTGGGCGTGCGCCAGGGTGTAGGGGCCGGGCGGCGTCGGGTTGGTCACCTGAAGCGCGACCGCCCGGTTGCAGGGCAGCCAGGACGACCAGTCATGATAGCCAACGCCCATCGTCTTGCCGATCAGCAGGGCGCGAAAGCCCGTGCAGTCGATGAAGAAGTCGGCGTCGATGCGGCGGCCGTCCTTCAGCACCACGCCCTCGACGAAGCCGTCGGGGCGGGTCACCACCTGGTCGACGATGCCTTCGGTGCGCGTCACCCCACGCGCTTCGGAGAAGCGGCGCAGATACCGGGCCATGCGGCGGGCGTCGATGTGGACGGCGTAGGCGGCCGAGGCGACCGGGGTGCGCGGGGCCTTGAATGGCAGGGTGAAGCGGTCCTGCTCGATCATGACCGAGGCGGCGGCGAAGGCTTGCAGCGGGCCGTCGTAGCCCTGGGCCCGCGCCCTCAGCCAGACCTGATAGAGGTCGTCCATCTCCACCGGGACGCCGAAACGGCCGAACGGGTGGATGTAATCGTCGCCCTTCAGCTTCCAGTCCTTGAACAGGATGCCCAGCTTGAACGAGCCTTGGACCTCCTTGAGGAAGTCCTGCTCGTTGATCCCCAGGCGGGTCAGCATCTGCAGGAAGGGCGGGATGGTGGATTCCCCCACGCCGACGATGCCGATGTCGTCGGATTCGACCAGTTCGATCTCGGCCAGCTTCCCCTTGAAATGCTCCGACATCAGCGCCGCCGCGATCCAGCCGGCGGAGCCGCCGCCGATAATGCAGATCTTCTTCAGGGGGCGGCGGGACTGGTCCATGGAAGGGCTCGTTGGGTTTGTCATGCGGCCTGTCCGCGATCGAGGGCCGCCAGATACTGGGCGTGGTCGGGCGTGGACGCGACCAGGCGGGCGATGTTGTCGCGCATGTCCCGCAGGCCGCGTTCCAGGTCGGCGGGGGTCATGGCGTCGACGGCGGGATCGTAGTCGTCCGGATGGACGCCGAAGCCGTCATAGATCGCCAGCCAGCTGGCGGGATGGAACATCTCCCAGCGATAGCGGACGAACTCGCCCCGGGCGGTCCACAGGTCGATCTTGCGCTGGAGGGTGTCGGGCACGGTCATCTCGCGGCAGTCGCGCCAGAAGGCGGAATCCGTCCGCCGGTTCAGCTTGTAGTGCAGGATGATGAAGTCGCGCACCCGCTCCATCTCGCGCGCGCTCTGGTCGTTGTATTCGTCGATCACCGCCGGGGCGAAGCGGCGGTCGGGGAACAGTTGCTTCAGCCGCGCGACGCCGGTTTCGATCAGGGCGATGCTGGTGCTTTCCAGCGGCTCCAGGAACCCCGCCGAAAGGCCTATGGCGACGCAGTTCCTGGACCAGGCCTGGGCGCGACGGCCGGGGCGGAAGGGAATGCGGCGGGGCTCGGTCAGCGGATCGCCCAGCAGATGGGGCATGAGTTCGGCCAGCACCTGATCGTCGCTGAGATGGGCGCTGGAGAAGACCAGGCCGTTGCCGGCGCGGTGGCGCAGCGGAATGCCCCATTGCCAGCCGGCCGAGCGGGCGGTGACGCGGGTGAACGGGGCGGGGGCGTCGCCGGGGCGGTTGCGGCTCTGCACCGCGAAGGCGGCGTCGCACGGCAGCCAACGGCCCCAGTCCTCGAAGCGCACGCCCAGCGCCTCGCCCAGCAGCAGGCTGCGGAAGCCGGAGCAGTCGACGAACAGGTCGCCCTCGACCTCGCGGCCGTCGTCCAGGGTGACGGCGCGGATGAAGCCGTCCTCCGGCCGCTGTTCCACCGAGCGGATGCGGGCGTCGATGCGCGTGCAGCCCCCGCCTCGGCATAGGCCCGCATGTGCTGGGCGAACAGGGCGGCGTCGAAATGCAGGGCCCAGTCTAACACCGACAACTGGGTCGGCGGATTGGGGGCGGGCAGGGCGAATTTGCCGGCGGCGGCCAGGGCGGCGCCCAGCGAATAGGCGGCCAGGGGCGTGTCGTCGCCAGCCTGCCGCTGCTTCAGCCAGTAGTGGTGAAAGCCGGTCCCTCGCACGTCCTGGCCGTAGTGGCCGAACGGATGGATGAAGTCGGAGCCCGGCGCGCTCCAGTCCAGAAAGCGGATGCCCAGCTTGCAGGTCGCCTGGGTCGCCCGCATCACCGCGTCGTCGGTCATGCCCAACTGGGCGTAGAAGCGGCGGATGGTGGGGATGGTCGCTTCGCCGACGCCGACGGCGCCGATCTCGGAGGACTCGATCAGGGTGATGCTCACCGGGGTCGAGCGGAAGTGCTGGACCAGGGCGGCGGCCGTCATCCAGCCCGCGGTTCCTCCGCCGACGATGACGACAGACCGGATGCGATGGTCTTGCATGTCTGATCCTGAATAACCGGAAAAGGCGGCCGGCGACACGGATGCGTCGCCGGCCCAGTCGCTCAGGAAAGGGTCAGAAGCGAGCGCGGATACCGACGGAGTATCGCGGCTCGAACTGATTGCGGCTGTGGAACTGTTCCTGTCCCGGCTCGAACTCGAAGAAGTAATCCTCGATCTCTCCGAAGATGTTCGAGCCGTTGGCGTAGACCGTCACCATGTCGGTTATGTCGTAGGTGATGTTGGCGTCCACGTACTGCGCGTCATCCTGATAGATCGGGATTGCGCCGTAGGTGGCCGAGAGGCGCCGCGTACGATAGTTCCAGGCCACGCGGGCCTGCAGACGGTCGCCCTGGTACCAGACGGCCGCATTCATCGACTGTTCCGAGTTGTCCGGGAACGGCAGATCCTCGCCCGACAGGTTCTGCGCGTTCTGGGAACTGTCGGAATAGGTGTAGCTGCCGTCGAAGCCGAAGTCCCTCCAGATGGGCGTGTCGATGAAGTCAGACAGGCCGACCTTGGCCCCAACCTCGACGCCCTGGAGTTCGCCGCCCTCGCCCTGAACCGGCCGGTTCACATCCACCAGACGACGGACGACGCCGTCGCCGTCCGGATATTCGCCGCTGAGAGGCACCGTTTCCCGCGTGACGAAGCTGTCGATGTTCAGACGGAAGATGCCGACGTTGAACATGGTGGCGGGGCCGAAATAGTACTCCAGGGCGAGGTCGTAATTGTCCGACCGCCAGGGATTCAGTTCGACCGTGCCGCCGATGCTGGCGCCGGTGACGCGTCTGACGCCGACCGGGGTGCGGTCGGATCCTCGTCCGTAGGTCCTTGCGAATCCACAGTCGATATCGAAACGCCGCCGCCGTAGTTGCCCAGATCCAGGGGGATCATGGTCTTGGCGTAGGCGAAGCGCAGCTTCAGCTTGTCGCTGAAGTCATACTGCAGGTTCACCGTCGGCAGCCAGTCCGTGTAGCTGCGGCTGGAGGTGACGTCGCCGATATCGTTGTTCGTGTCGCCATAGGGACGCGGCGTCGGATCGGTCAGGTTCTGACGCGCGCGCAGTTCGGTTCGGACCATGCGCACGCCGACATCGCCGGACAGGTTCCCGTATCCCAGAACGAAGTTGGCGTAGGCCGCGTCCTCAAACAGGTCCACGTCATAGGTGTTGCCCGGGATGATGACCTCATAGGCGTTGCCGAACACGCGTTCCTGGAAGGCGCGAGCGTCGTCGAAGTCCCGGGGATCGGCGACCCAAACACCCGGCAGACCCGAGGTGATCGAGCCGTAGTCGGTCAGGAAATAGGTGTTGTTGTTCTCGCGCAGCAGCGTCGGGCGGTTCACCGTATAGCCCTGGAAGCAGGTCGGGGCGTTGCCCGGCGTGCCGCCCGTGCAGCTTGTGGGATCGACGATCGGAAGGGTCGGGTCGAACGACGGGTTGGAGACGAACTCGCCCGACCGACACAGCGAGTTGTCCATCACGACGTCGATGGCTTTCCACTGAGCCGAGCAGCCGGCCTGATTGCCCGCGCCCTGACCGGCGTAGAAGTCCGAGAACAGGTGGAAGCTGCGGATCTCGACTTCACGGGCGCTGTGGCGCACGCCGCCGTCGACACGGGTGATGACGCCGAACAACGGCGCGTCCTGGAACTCGTACGAGCCGTCGAAGCGCACCACCGTCAGGTCGGAATTGTTGCGCTGGTTGCTTTCGGACGAATAGGCGCCGACCGTGTAACTGTCGAGGTTCGACATGTAGTCGGTCAGCGGCACGGTCCCGAGGCCGCCGGGCAGGGGCGTGTCGAAACCGCTCCAGGCCAGGCTGTCGCCGGTCAGGTTGATGTGCAGTTGCGGATCGGCGCCGTAGCCGAACGGGTTGGGATCGATATATCGCCCGCCCTGGCTGCCCACCACGCCGTTCGAATAGCGCGAGGCGGGATACATCGCCGCGATTTCGGCGGGATAGAAGGTGCCCCGTGTTCGGTCGCCGGCCTGGCGGAACCGGGTGAAGGCGCGGTCGGGTCCGTACTGCCAGTTCGAAAGGTCGCCCTGGACCTGGCCGTTGATGCTTTCAAGGCTCGCTTCGGCCTTGATGGCTCGAGCGCTGAAGGTGAACGGGCCGCCTTTGTCGTAGTCCAACTCCAGATTGAAGTTGATCGACTCGTTCTCGGTCGCGCGGTTGACGGTGAAGGAGTTCATCCACCAGACGTCGAGGTCGTACTCGCTGACGTTGAGCCAGGGCTGCGGAATCTCCTGGTTCGGGTTCGTCACGCCGGTCTCGACGAAGTCGGTCGGGGTGGTCCAGCCAAGCCCATTCCAGCGATTGGAGATGTTCAGGCCGGCGGCGCGGTTGTATTCCTGCTGGTGGGTGTAGAAGACCTCGCCGGTCAGGCGGATGCCGTCCTCGATGTCGAACTGGAAGGCGCCGTTCAGGCTCTCGCGCTCGCGTTCGACCACGCGGCTGAAGCTGTCGTAGCCGTGGGGCGAAATCCAGTTGTCGCCGCCGCCGCCCCAGTCGTTGTTGCCCAGCACGCTCTGGCTGATGCCGGAGTAGTTGTTGCCCAGGTTCGAATTGCTGATGACGCCGGACAGCATCGCGCCGAAGCGGTCGCCGCGCCAGTTCAGCAGGCCGTTGAACAGATAGTCGGACTCGCTGGTGCGCTCGCCCGTCTGATACTCGGCGGCGGTGAAGACGGTCGGGCCGTAGTCGAAGTCCATCGGCCGGCGGGTGCGCAGGTCGATCGTGCCCGAGATGCCCGATAGGGCGTTCGACACGTCTTGCGACTTGAACACGACGATCGAGCTCATCAACTGCGACGGCACGTCGTTCAGGTTCGGCTGGGCCGTGCCCAGGTTGCCGGGCGCCAGATACTGTTCGCCGTTCAGCAGGGTGATGACCTGGGGCAGACCGCGGATGTTGACGGTCGAGCCTTCGCCCGCCGTGCGCTGCACCTGAATGCCCGGAATGCGCTAAGGGCGTCGGCCACGGTGACGTCGGGCAGCTTGCCGATGTCTTCGGCCGAGATGGCGTCCACAAGCGCGGTCTCGTTGCGCTTGATGTCGATCGACTGGGCCTGTGACGCCCGGATGCCGGTGACGACGATCTCGCCGACCTCGGCGACGTTCTGGTCCATCGGGACCTGTTCCTGGGGCGCGTCCGCCGTCTGGGCGTAGGCCGGCGCGACGAGCGCCGAACTGGCCAGCAGGGCCGCGACCAGGGGTCGCTGGTGTAGTCTCATTGTCTCTTCGTCCCTCTTTGCAGCGCCGCGTGCGTTGGCGGCATTTCTCAGGGCCTTGTGGTGGTCCCTGAAATGGTGGTCCGGCCCGTCAGGCCGGGATCGCCCGCGTCGTGGGCGATGGCGACGGCGTACTCCCCCGCCTCGATGCGCCAGCCGGGCAGGCTGGTGTCGTAGTCGGCGATGATGCGGGGCTCGGCTTTGATGGTCACACGTCGGGTTTCGCCGGGCTGGAGCGACAGTCGCGACCAGCCGGCCAGGCGGCGCGGGCGTTCGCCGCCGGCAGGGCGGACGTAGAGTTGGGGCACGTCGACGCCGGCGACGCGGCCGGTGTTGGTGACGTCGACGCTGACGCTGAGGCCGTCGTCGTTCGAAACGGCCAGTTTGTCGTAGGCGAAGCTCGTGTAGGACAGGCCGTGGCCGAACGGGAACAGCGGCTTCAGCCTCTGACGCTCGTACCAGCGATAGCCGACGTCGGCGCCTTCGACATAGTCGACGGCGAAGTCCTGCATGCCGGGGGCGGGCGGGGCGCCGGGGTTGGCGGCGGCGTCCGCGGCGGCGCTGTCGGCCGCCTTCAGCAGGTCCAGGCCGGGCGGGACCGGACGGGGCGGCTGGTCGGCGGCGGCGGGAAAGGTGATCGGCAGGCGACCCGACGGATTGACCTGGCCGAACAGGATGCGGGCGATGGCCTCGCCGCCGCGCTGTCCGGGGTACCAGGCCTGGATGACGGCCGGAACCCGATCGATCCAGGGCATCAGCACCGGGCCGCCGGTCTCCAGCACCACGACAGTCCGGGGATTGGCCTGGGCGGCCGCCGCGATCAGGGCGTTCTGCTCGGCGGCCAGGTCCAGGTTTTCGGAATCGACCGCCTCGGTGCTCCATTTGGTGGCGAAGACCACCACGACGTCGGCCGCCGCCGCCGCCGCGCGGGCCGCCTCCAGATCATCACCGGCGGCGAAGCTCACCGTCGCCTGCGGGGCCAGCGCGCGGATCGCATTCAGCGGCGAAGAGGCATGATAGGTGTATCGCGCGAAAGAGGCCGCCGCCCCCGACGTCAGCGGCACCTCGACGGGCGCGCCGCCGACCGAGCGGACCTGGGACGACCCGCCGCCCGACAGGACGCCGACATCGGCATGGCCGCCGATCAGGGCGATGGTGCGGGCGTTCGTCGCCAGCGGCAGGACGCCGCCCTCGTTCTTCAGCAGGACGATGCCCGCCTCGGCGGCGCGCTGGGCGACTTCGGCGTGGGCGGCGTAGTCGATGTCCTGCGGTTCGGTCACCACGGGCGCGTCCAGCACGCCCGCCCCGATCAGGCCGGTCAGGAAGCGACGGACCATGTCGTCCAGCCGCGCCTGCGGAATTTGGCCGGCTTCCAGCGCTTCCCGGAACGGCGCGTCGAAGTAGAGAGCCTTGTCCAGTTCCTGGCCCGAAGCCTGGTCGAGACCCGCCATCGCCGCCTTGACGGTGGAATGGACCGCGCCCCAGTCGGACATGACCCAGCCTTCATAGCCCCAGTCGCGCTTCAGCACCTGGTTCAGCAGGAAGTCGTTCTCGCACGACCAGTCGCCGTTGACCTTGTTGTAGGCGCACATGACCGAGGCGGGGTCGCCCCGCTCGATGGCGATTTGGAAGGCCAGGAGGTCGCTCTCGCGCAGCGCCGCCTCGTCCAGGCGGGCGTCCATGATCATTCGCCCGGTCTCCTGGGAGTTGAAGGCGAAATGCTTGATCGTTGAAGCGACGGCGTTCGACTGGACCCCCCGGATATGCTCGCCCGCCAGCACGCCGGCCAGCAGCGGATCCTCGCCCAGATATTCGAAGTTGCGGCCCGCCCAAGGATCGCGCGTCAGGTTGACCCCGCCGGCCAGCAGGGCGTTGAAGGTCTTGGCGCGCGCTTCGGCGCCGATCATGGCCCCGCCGGCGTAGGCGATCTCGGGGTCGAAGCTGGCGGCGGTGGCCAGGCTGGCGGGCAGGGCCGTGGCGACGTCGCCCTTGCGCTGCTCGACCTGGTTGGCGACGCCCAGGCTGGCGTCGCTTTCGCGGATGTCGGGGATGCCCAGGCGCGGGATGCCCGGGATATGGCCGGCCGACGGGATCATGTCCTCGACCGGCGCGCCCGGCGTCCGCTCGGCCAGCGGCGGGAAATAGCCGTGGATCAGCTGCAGCTTCTCGTCCTTCGTCATCCGCGCCAGCAGGGCGTCCGCCCGTTCCGCGCTCTGGACGTGGGAGGCGGCCGGCGACGGCTGCGCCTGGGCCCAGGCGGACGGCGTCGTCGCCAGGACGACGGCGAAGACGGAAACGCCGAGCAGAAGCGAACGAGAACGCATGGAAACTCCCCTGAAGACATCGACAGACCGCCCCTCGCGGCCTTCAGTTGTCAGGAGAAACAGCCGCGCCGCGTCGCGCGGCGACGGGTGTGCGGCCTGGTGAAGCGCACCGATCCGGCCGCCGGCCCGATCCGTCGCTTCGATATTCCTCCCTGAGCGGAAGAGTCTGACGCCCTTCTCGAGTCGCTTTGAAGCATGAAATGAGAACGTTCACAACGACGCGTCCGCGTAACGGCGATCACGCTGTGCAACAACCGGAAGAGGATGGCGGGTGGTGAGAGATTCGAACTCTCGGAAGCCTCGCAGCTTCGCCGGTTTTCAAGACCGGTGCATTAAACCGCTCTGCCAACCACCCGCGGCGCGCCCGCCATAGCAAACGAACCCGGCATTAACCAAAGGGGAAATGTCCGGCGGCATCCTGAGCGGATGAAAGCGGCGGCGAGACGATCGATGAGGGCGCGCGACCTGATGCGCGGCGTGCTGGCGCTGGCCGGCGTCGCGCTTCTGGCGGCCTGTTCCAGCGTGGGCGGAGCGCGGCCCTCGGCGCGTCCGCCCGCATCCCAGGCGCCGGTGGTGCGTGACCCGGCGCCGATCGTTTCGGGGACCATGCGGCCCTATCAGGTGCGCGGGCGCTGGTATCGGCCCGAGGAGCAGCCGAACTACGACGAGGTCGGCATGGCCTCGTGGTACGGCTCGGCCCACGACGGGCGCCCGACCTCGACTGGCGAGCGGTTCGACATGACCGCCCTGACCGCGGCGCACAAGACGCTGCCGCTGCCCGGCCTGGTCGAGGTGACGAACCTGGAGACCGGCCAGCGGGTGGTGGTGCGGATCAACGACCGCGGCCCGTTCGCGGAGGGGCGCATCATCGACCTATCGCGGGAGGCGGCCGACGAATTGGGCCTTCTGGCCAAGGGCGTGGGGCGGGTGCGGGTGCGGTATCTGGGCCGGGCGCCGCGTCTGGGCGGCGGCGGGACGGTGCTGACGGCCGAGGCGGGGACGCCCTTGGCGACGTCTTCCGCGCCTGCGGCGTCGGTCTCGTCGGCCCAGGCCGGGCCGTTCTGGGTCCAGGCCGGAAGCTTCTCAGACGCCGGGGAGGCGCGGCGAATCGCCGACAGGCTGAGCGGCTGGGTCCGGGCCGACGCCGGCGCGGCGCGCTTCCGCGTCGTCGTGGGGCCGTGGGACGACGCCAACGCCGCCGAGCGAGGCCGCCAGGCCGTGGTGGCGCGGGGTTACGCCGACGCCCTGTTGATATCGGGAAGCTGATCGTCGCGCGGGCTTGCGTCCGGGCGCGCCGGGGCGCCATGAAGCCCTGTGTCCCGAGGCAAGTTCATCACCTTCGAAGGCGGAGAGGGCGCCGGCAAGTCGACCCAGGTCGGTCGGCTGGTCGCCCGGCTGCAACCCTTGTTGAACGAACGCGCGGTGGTCCGCACCCGCGAACCGGGCGGCTCCAAGGGCGCGGAAGTGATCCGCAACCTGGTCGTGGCGACGGAGGCCGAGCCCTGGTCGGCGATGACCGAGACCCTGCTGATGTATGCGGCGCGTTCCGACCATCTGGAGAACACCATCCGGCCGGCCCTGGCGGCGGGCGACTGGGTCGTGTGCGACCGCTTCGCCGACTCCAGCCGCGCCTATCAGGGCGCGGGCGGGGGCGTGGCGCCGGGCTTCATCGAACAGGTCGACGCCGCCGTGGTGGGTGACGACCAGCCGGATCTGACCCTGGTGTTCGACCTGCCGGTCGAGGTGGGGCTGGAGCGGGCCTTCGGGCGGGGGCTGTTCGAGACGCGGTTCGAGTCCAAGGGCCTGGCCTTCCACCAGCGGCTGCGCGAGGGTTTCCTGAAGATCGTCGAGACAAACCCGGCCCGCTGCGTCCGCATCGACGCCGTGGGCGACCTCGACACGGTCGAGGAGCGGGTGTGGCGCGCGGTGCAGGAGCGGCTGCTGTGAGCGAGGATCACCCCCGCGACCGGTTCGATCTGGTTCCCGACGTGGCCGCCGAGACGGCCTTCATGGACGCCTGGACGCGCGGCCGGCTGCATCACGCCTGGCTGCTGTGCGGGGTCGAGGGGGCGGGCAAGGCCACCTTCGCCTATCGCGCCGCGCGTCGTCTGATGGGAGCGACGGCCGATCCGTCGCGCGGACCGCTGGGGGCGCTGAGGGACGATCCGGTCAGCCGCCTGATTTCGGCCCAGGCCCATCCCGACCTGCTGGTGCTCGAGCGGGCGGTCGAGGGCGGCAAGGTCAAGAAGTCGATCTCGGTCGATCAGGCGCGCCAACTGCCGGAGTTCTTTTCCAAGAGCCCGTCGCAGGCGCGCTACCGCGTGGCGATCATCGATGCGGCCGACGATCTGAACGTCAACGCCGCCAACGCCTTGCTGAAGGTTCTTGAAGAACCGCCCGAGCGCGGCGTCCTGTTCCTGGTCACCCATGCGCCGGGGCGGCTGCTGGCCACGATCCGGTCGCGATGCCGACGCCTGAGCTTTCCGATCTGGCCGCAGGACAGACTTGAGGCGCTGGTGCGGAACCGGACGGGCGCCGAGCCCGGGGATGCGGCCCATGCGGCGGCGATGGCGGGCGGATCGCCCGGCGCGGCCCTGGCCCTGGCGTCTGGCGCGACCTTCGAGATGGACCAGCTGGCGCGCCAGTGGGTGTCGGGCGACATCGACCGGGCCGAGGCCCTGGCCGTCGCCGACAAGTTCCGCGGGGCCGAGGGGCAGGAACGGTTCGAGACCCTGATGGACCGGCTGATCGCGGCGGTGCGGGTGCGGGCGCTGGACGCCGCGCCGGGCGCCGGGAACCGCTGGGCCGAGCTGTGGGAGCGGCTGAGCCCGCTGCCCGACCGTGCAGCCGGCCTGAACCTGGATCGCGGCGACGTGCTGGCCGGCGCGCTGGCCGACGTCCGGCGGACTCGCGCCCAGACGGAGGCGGCCGGCTGATGCTGATCGACAGCCATGTGAACCTGCACGCCCCCCAGTTCGACGAGGACCGCGACGCCGTGATTGAGCGCGCCCGTGCGGCCGGAGTGCGTCTGATGGTCGAGATTTCCGACCGGCTGACGACCTTTGAGGCGACGCACGGCCTGGCGATGGCCAACGACGACATCTGGTGCACGGTCGGCGTCCATCCGCATGAGGCCAAGGACGCGGCGGACCTGACGGCGGCGACGCTGATCGACCTGGCCGGCCGACCCCGCGTGGTCGGGATCGGCGAGTGCGGCCTGGACTTCCACTACGACCTGAGCCCGCGCGAGGTTCAGGCGGCGGTGTTCCGACAGCACGTGAAGGCGGCGCGCGAGACCGGCCTGCCGCTGGTGGTCCACACGCGCGAGGCCGACGACGTGATGGCGGCGATCCTGCGGGAGGAATACGCCGCCGGGCCGTTCCGGATGCTGATGCACTGCTACACCAGCGGGGCCGAGCTGGCCGCGACGGCGGCGGACCTCGGGGCGTGGTTCTCGGTGTCCGGCATCGCCACCTTCAAGGCGGCGGAGGAGGTCAGGGCGGTGATCCGCGACATGCCGGCCGACCGGATCATCGTCGAGACGGATTGCCCCTATCTGGCGCCGATCCCGCATCGCGGGCGCCGCAACGAGCCGGCCTATGTCGGCCTGGTGCTGGACAAGCTGGCGGAAATCCGGGGCTGGAGCGCCGAGGAGGCCGACGCACGCACCACCGACGCCTTCTTCGCCCTGTTCGACCGCATCCCGAGGCCGGCGGCATGAGCCTGGAGGTCGTCATCCTGGGTTGCGGTTCGTCGGGCGGGGTGCCGCGCGCCGACGGCGACTGGGGCGCCTGCGACCCGGCCGAGCCCCGCAACCGGCGCACGCGCTGCACGATGCTGGCGCGCAAGACCGGGCCGGAGGGCGTCACCAACGTCCTGATCGACACCTCGCCGGATCTGCGCGAACAGATGCTGGCCAGCGGGACGACCCATGTCGACGCGGTGCTCTACACCCACGACCACGCCGACCAGACGCATGGCGTCGACGATCTGCGGACCTTCGCGGCGCGGTCGCGTCGGCGCATACCCGCCTGGATGGATGCGGCGACCCAGGCCTCGCTGACCCACCGGTTCGACTACATCTTCGAGATGAAGCTGGGCTACCCGCCGTTGCTGGACGCGCGGGTGATCCCGCCGCACGGCCAGCCCTGGAGCGTGGAAGGCGCCGGCGGCGCCGTCCCGGTCGTGACCTTCGACCAGGCGCACGGACCGATCCGCTCGGTCGGCTATCGGCTGGGCGACATGGCCTATTCCAGCGACGTGTCGGACCTGGACGAGGCGGCGCTGGACGCCGTGCGCGGCTGTCAACTGTGGATCGTGGACGCCCTGCGCTACGCCCCGCACCCGACCCATGCGCATCTTGACCGCGCGCTGGAATGGATCGCCGCCGCCGAGGTGAAGCGCGCGGTCCTGACCAACCTGCACATCGATATGGACTATCGCACCCTGTCGGCCCAGCTGCCGGCCCATGTGGAGGTCGCCTTCGACGGCTGGACCGCGCGGCTGGACTGAGCGTCAGCTCTTGAGGGCCCGGCCGGCCACGACGGCCTTGTCGCCGAACTTCTCGCGCAGCCTGTCGATGGCGCGCTCGGTCTTCAGGGCGCGGGTCTCGGCGGTCTGGAAAAGGCCGGCGGGGGCGTCCTCGGCGTCCTGTATGTCGGCCATGCCGATGCCGATCAGGCGATAGGGCCGGCCCAGTTCGGGCTTCAGCAGATCGCGACCGGCGGCGAACAGGGCGCGCGCCGTCTGGACCGGCTCGGACAGGGTCACGCGGCGGGTGACGATCTTGAAGTCGGTGCGGCGCAGCTTCAGCACCAGGACGCGGCTGGCCACCCCGTCGCGGCGGGCCTTGGCCGCCAGCTTCTCGCACAGAGGCCACAGTTCGGCTTCCAGCGCCTCCTGGTCGGCCAGGTCCTCGTTGAAGGTGGTTTCGGCGCTCATGCCCTTGCGGTCGCGTTCGGGGTTCACCGCGCGCGCGTCGCGGGCGTGGGCCAGGTCGTGCAGGCGCAGACCCGATTCCCCGTAGCGCTTCACCAGATCGCGCACGTCGGCCCTGGCCAGGTCGCCGATCAGGGCGTAGCCGTCGCTGCGCAACGCCCGGCCGAAGACCGGTCCGACGCCGGGCAGGGCGGTGACGGGCTTGTCGGCCAGCAGGGCCTGGGCGTTGGCGCGGCCGATGACGGAAAAGCCCCGCGGCTTGTCCATCTCGGACGCCATCTTGGCCAGGAAGCGATTGGGCGCCAGGCCGATGGAAACCGTCAGGCCGGTCTCGTCTTCGACGGCCTTCTGGAAGCGGATCAGCTGCACGGCGGGCGGACCGCCGTTCAGGCGCTCGGTGCCCGACAGGTCGACCCAGGCCTCGTCCAGCGACAGCGGCTGGATCAGCGGCGTCAGACGGCCCAGCGCGCCCAGGATACGCTTCGATTCGAAGGTGTATTTGCTGAAGTCCGGCTTGATCACGACCGCGTCCGGACAGGCCTTCAGCGCCTTGAACATCGGCATGGCGGAACCGACGCCGTACAGGCGCGCCACATAACAAGCCGTCGAGACCACCCCGCGCTTGCCCCCGCCGACGATGACCGGCTTGTCACGAAGTTCGGGCCGGTCGCGCTTCTCCACCGAGGCGTAGAAGGCGTCGCAGTCCATGTGGGCGATCGACAGCTGGTCCAGTTCGGGGTCCGCGACGATGCGGCGCGAACCGCACGTCGGACAGCGCCGATCCGGCGGCCCGGCGGGGTCCTGGCCGGTCCACAGACAGTCGCGGCAGACGGCCTTGATGGCCACGCTTTAAGCTCTCCGTAAGTTTGGCTTCATCCCAACTTAAGACTGGTCGGCCAGTATCGCATCAAGGAAGCCGTCCCCACGTTCAGGGACGCGCGGGCTGGGTGATGATGTCGAAGAAGGTCCTCATCGTCGAGGATAACGAGCTGAACATGAAGCTTTTTCATGATCTGCTCGATTCCCAGGGCTATGAGACGCTGCAGACCCGCGAAGGGATGCAGGCGCTGGCGCTGGCGCGCGCGCACCAGCCGGACCTGATCCTGATGGACATCCAGCTTCCCGAAATCTCCGGCCTGGAAGTCACCAAGTGGCTGAAGGACGACGAGGAGCTGAACCACATCCCCGTCATCGCCGTCACCGCCTTCGCCATGAAGGGCGACGAGGAGCGGATCCGGCAGGGCGGCTGCGAGGCCTATATCTCCAAGCCCATCTCGGTGATGCACTTCCTCGAAACCGTGAGGAAGCACCTGACATGAGCGCGCGCGTCCTGGTCGTGGACGACGTCGAGGCCAACGTCCGTCTGCTCGAAGCCAAACTGACGATAGAGTATTTCGACGTCCTGACGTGCCAGGACGGTCAGACCGCCCTGACACTGGCGGCCGAGAGCCAGCCGGACCTGATCCTGCTGGACGTGATGATGCCGGGCATGGACGGGTTCGAGACCTGCCGCCGCCTGAAGGCCCAGGCCGAGACGCGCCACATCCCTGTGGTCCTGGTCACGGCCCTGGACGGCCGCGAGGACCGCATCCGGGGGCTGGAGGCGGGCGCCGATGACTTCCTGACCAAGCCGATCGACGACGTGATCCTGTTCGCCCGCGTGCGGTCGCTGACCCGTCTGAAGCAGGTCATGGACGAACTGCGCGAGCGCGAGGAAAGCAGCCGGCGCATGGGCGTCGGCGGCGACGGCGCGCGGCGTCTGCGCGCCGAGGGCGGGCGGGTGTTGATCGTCGACGACAACGAACGTCAGGCGGCGGTGATCGCCGAGGCCTTGGCGCGCGAACACCGCGTCACGGTCGAGACCGACCCGGACAAGGCCCTGGCGGCGATCAAGGGGCCGCTGGACCTGATCATCGTCAATGTGGCGGCGGAAGCGTTCGACGGACTGCGGGTCGTGGCCCTGTCCAAGTCCGGCGACGCGCGGCGCGCGCCGATCCTGGCGGTGGTCGAGCCCACGGAGCGGGCGCGGATGGTCAAGGCGCTGGAACTGGGCGCGACCGACATCCTGCCGCGTCCGATCGACGTCGAGGAACTGTCGGCGCGGGCCCGCACGCAGATCCGGCGCAAGCGCTACAGCGACTTCCTGCGCGAGAAGCTGGACAACAGCCTGGAGATGGCCGTCACCGACGCCCTGACCGGCCTGCACAATCGCCGCTACATGGCCGGTCAGCTTCAGGCGCTGGTCAATCGCGCTGTGCATGGCGGCAGTTCTGTCGCGGTGCTGCTGATGGACATCGACCACTTCAAGTCGGTGAACGACAGCTTCGGCCACGACGCGGGAGACGAGGTGCTGACCGAATTCGCGGTGCGCCTGGCCACCAACGTCCGCGCCGTCGACCTGCCGTGCCGCATGGGCGGCGAGGAATTCGTGGTGGTCATGCCGGGCGCCGCGCTGGAGGACGCCCAGCGTGTGGCCGAGCGCATACGCCGCGACGTGGCCGCGGCGCCGTTCCGCATCATGGGCGGACGCGAAAGCCTGTCGATCACCATCTCGATCGCGCGTCGCCGCCACCACCGGCGAGGGCGATACGCCCCATCTGCTGCTGAAGCGGGCGGACGAGGGCGTCTATGAGGCCAAGGCCGGCGGCCGCAACAAGGTCATCGCCAAGGCGGCCTGATACCGACGTTTTGCGTCTTGATCTGGTCTGCGGGCGCGAGCAGTCTGTCTCCGACGCTCGGAGCTATGCGATGTATGTCCCAGAAGGGTTCGCGGTCGTAACGCCCTACATCTTCGTGGAGAAGGCCGAAGACTATGTGCGTTTTCTCGAATCCGCGTTCGGCGCGCACGAAACGGGCCGCAGCGTCGGCAAGGACGGGCGGATCGCCAATAGCCAGCTTCGGTTCGGCTCGGCGACCATCATGATCAGCGAAGCCTCGGCCCAGTTTCCGGCCAGTCGCGCCGCGCTTTATCTTCTTTATGTCGCCGATGCTGACGCCGCCGTTCAGGCCGCGGAGCGCGCCGGCGCCGAACGGATCATGGACGTCGCGGATATGCCTTATGGAGATCGGCAGGGCGGGGTTCGCGACACTGCGGGCAACATCTGGTGGGTGTCGCAGCGCCTGATCCCGGAGCCGTATTTCTAGCCGTAATTCTAGAAGCGGCCTCCCGCGCAACGAAAAACGCCCGGCTGCGGACAGCCGGGCGTTTCCATTTCTCAGCCGATCAAGTGGTTACTTGATCTTGCCTTCCTTGAATTCGACGTGCTTGCGCGCGACCGGGTCGTACTTCTTGACGACCATCTTCTCGGTCATGGTGCGGGCGTTCTTCTTGGTGACGTAGAAGAAGCCGGTGTCGGCCGTGGAGTTCAGGCGGATCTTGATGGAAGCCGGTTTGGCCATCGGAATTACCTCTGCGACGGCGAAAGCCGCTAAAATAAGAGGCGCGGAACATACTCAGGCGCGCTCCAAAGTCAACGGGCGCGATGCCGCGTTGTGGCGCGGTTTTGCGGCGTTAGGTTCACGGGCATGAAAATCCTGTCCCTGGCGGCGTCGGCCGCCGTCCTGACCGCCGCTGCGGCGGGCGCCGCCCAGGCCCAGACGCCCGCTGCGCAAGACGCCTTCATGGGCCGTCTGAACGCCCTGTGCGGCCAGCGCTTCGAGGGGCGGGTCGTGACCACCGATCCCGCCGACGCCGGCTTCGCCAACCAGCGCCTGCTGATGCAGGTGCGCGACTGTTCGGCGCAAGAGGTGCGCATTCCCTTCTGGGTGGGCCCGGATCGGTCGCGGACCTGGGTGGTGACGCGCACGCAAACAGGCCTGCGGCTGAAGCATGATCACCGCCACGACGACGGCTCGCCTCACGTCCTTCACTGGTACGGCGGCGACACGGCCAGCGCGGGAACGGCCGAGCGGCAGGAATTCCCGGTCGACGCCGAATCGATCGCCCTGTTCAACGCCAACGACGCCTCGGTGTCGACGACGAATGTCTGGGCGATGGAGGTCCGTCCCGGCCAGACGTTCGCCTATGAACTGCGCCGCGCGAACCGGCGTTTCCGCGTCGAGTTCGACCTGACGAAGCCGGTCGCCGACTAGGGCCTCAGTCCCTGTGCTCCACGACGTGACGTCCGCGCACCATGCGGACGAAGGGCAGGGGACGGTCGGGATGATCCAGCCGCTCGGCCAGTTCACCCAGCACGAAACGGGTGATGGCCGGCAAGTCCAAGGCACGGGCCTGGTCCAGCGGCAGCCAGGCGATCTCGTCCAGTTCGCCGGACCCTGCGGTCGGCTCCGGCGACAGCAGGGCCTCGGCCGGCGCCATGAAGAAGCGGGCGTCGAAGCGGCGGCTGCGGCCCGGCGGCGTGATGGCGCGGGCGACATAGGACAGCACCGACAGATCGGGCAGGGCGCCGGCCTGTCGATACTCGCGCCACGGTCCGGCGACCGACGCGGCGGGCGCGGCGCGGCCGAGAACCAGCCCGGTCTCCTCGAAGGTCTCGCG
The DNA here is from genome assembly GCF_023503965.1 of Brevundimonas albigilva. GTDB lineage: Bacteria > Pseudomonadota > Alphaproteobacteria > Caulobacterales > Caulobacteraceae > Brevundimonas > Brevundimonas albigilva. The sequence continues at coordinate 2,867,690 of NZ_CP097298.1, forward strand.
CACGGCGGTCAGGGCCAGGGCGCGGGCGCGTCGGGCGGGCAGTTCCCCCTCCAGGCGGCGCGCGACGCCAGGGGCCAGGTCGCCGGCGCTGGCGGCGGTGAAGTCGCTTCGGTCGATCCGCCCGCCCGGAAACACCCATTTCGACGCCATGAAGACATGACCCGGCGCGCGCCGCCCCATCAGCACCTCGGGCCGTGATCCTCCTCGCGTCAGAATAAGCGTGGCGGCGTCCCTGGGCCGCTGGGTGCCGCCGACACGCGGGGCGTCGGTCAGATCCTGCGCGGCGTCGAAGGGCTGCTCCCTCATCCCGCTCATCCCGGCGAAAGCCGGGACCCAGTGCTTTCGTTCGCACTGGCGACTGGGATCAAGGCTCGCAAATCAGCTCGAACGCCTATCGCCCAAAGAACTGGGTCCCGGCTTTCGCCGGGATGAGCGGATGTTTGAGTCACTTCCGCCTGCCCTTCCTGACGCCCTTCAGGCCGCCGGAGGGCTTGGAGCCGTTGCGGGACTTGGGACCGCCGGGCCGTTTCTGGCCGCGCTTCACCGGTCCGTCGCCGCCTCGGCCGCGCATCCCCAGGCGAGGGGCGGGGGCGTTGGGATCGCGCGGCTCGGGGTCGCTGAGCATCTCGAACACCAGGCCGCCGGTGACGGGCGTGGCCTCCATCAGCTTGACCTCGACCCGGCGGCCCAGGGTGAACCGCTGGCCCGTGCGTTCGCCCACCAGGGCGTGGGCGCGGTCGTCGTGGGTGAAATACTCCCCGCCCAGGGTCGAGACCGGGACCAGGCCGTCGGCCCCCGTCTCGTCCAGCCGCACGAACAGGCCAAAGCGCGTCACGCCGGTGATGCGGCCGGTGAAGGTCGCGCCGACGCGGTCCTCCAGGAAGGCGGCGATGTAGCGGTCCATCGCGTCGCGCTCGGCGGCCATGGAGCGACGCTCGGTGGCGGTCACCTGTTCGGCGATGGCGGGCAGTTCGGCGATCTCGCGGTCCGTCAGCCCGTCCTTGCCCAGCCCCAGCGCCCGGATCAGGCCCCGGTGCACGATCAGGTCGGAATAGCGCCGGATCGGCGAGGTGAAGTGGGCGTAGCGGTCCAGGTTCAGGCCGAAGTGGCCCACGTTCTCGGTCGAATAGATGGCCTGCATCTGGGTGCGCAGGACGACCTCGTTGACCACCTCGGCGTGCTCGCCGTCGCGGGTCTCGTCCAGCAGCTTGTTGAACCGCTTGGTCGTGCCCGGCTCGCCCTTGTTCCAGGGCTTGCCTATGGTCGACAGGAAGTCGGCCAGGTTGAAGATCTTCTCCTGGCTGGGCGCGTCATGGATCCGGTAGATCGGCGGCGTCTTCTTCTGCTCCAGCGTCTCGGCGGCGCAGACGTTGGCCTGGATCATCATCTCCTCGATCAGCCGGTGCGCCTCCAGCGAGGTGCGCTTTTCGATGGAGGCGATGCCGCCGTCCGGCGTCATGCGGATGCGGCGCTCGGCCGATTCGATCTGCAGCGGGCTGCGCTTCAGCCGGCCCTTCAGCATCGTGTGGTAGGCGTTCCACAGCGGGTAAAGGATCGCTTGCATGATCGGGCCGGTCACGTCATCCGGCCCATCCCCCTTTTCCGGCCCGTCGATGGCGGCCTGCGCCTGCTCGTAGCTGAGCTTGGCGTGCGACCGCATCAGGCCGCGCACGAACCTGTGGCCGGTCTTTCGGCCGTCCTTGTCGAACACCATCCGCACGGCCATGCAGGCGCGATTCTCGCCCTCTTTCAGGCTGCACAGGCCGTTCGACAGCACCTCGGGCAGCATCGGTTCGACGCGGTCGGGGAAGTAGGTGGAGTTACCTTTCTCGCGCGCCTCGCGGTCCAGCGCCGTGCCGGGGCGCACATAGGCGGCGACGTCGGCGATGGCGACCCAGACGATCCAGCCGCCGGGGTTCTTCGGGTCCTCGTCGCGCTGGGCGAAGACGGCGTCGTCGTGGTCGCGCGCATCGGCGGGGTCGATGGTGATGAAGGGGATTTCGCGCAGGTCCTCGCGGCCCTTCAGGGTCGGCAGGGCCTGATCCTCGGCCTCGCGCTCGACGGCCTCGGAAAAGCCGGTCGGCACCCCGTGGGCGTGGATGGCGATCAGGGAGGCGGCGCGGGGATCGTCCTCCTTGCCGATATGCTCCAGGATCTTGCCGCGCTTGGGGCCATAGCGATGCTCGCCCTTCTCGATGGCGGCCAGCACCAGGTCGCCGTCGCGCAGGTCGCCGGACTGGGCCTGGGGCACCAGCAGCACGTCCTTGGAGCGACGGTCGACCGGCTCCACGCGGGTCTCGCGCGCCGATTTGCGGATCACGCCCAGGACGCGATTGGTCCCGGCGTCCAGCTTCTTGATGAGCCGCGCCTCCCACTGGTCGTCGGAACGGAAGAACTTGACCAGCAGCCGGTCGCCCAGGCCGGGGGCCGGGCCAGGCTTGCCCTTGTCCGGCATCAGCAGGGCCCGCGGGGCGTCAGGGCTGGCCTCGACCAGGCGGACATACAGTTCGCCGTCGCCGTCGCGTTCGATCACGTCGGCCACGCCGACGGGGGGCAGGGCGCCGGCCTCGGAAAAGCCCTTGCGGCCGCGTTTGCCCAGCCGGCCTTCGGCCTCGAGCTCGCGGATCATTTCGCGCAAGGCGCGGCGGTCGCCGCCCTTCAGGCCGAAGTGGCGGGCGATGTCGGTCTTCTCGGCCGAACCGGTCTCGCGCAGATAGGCGAGCAGCGTGTCTTTGTCGGGGAGACCGGCGGGCGGCCTCTTGGATGATTTTGTCATTGCGTCTTTCGTAGCGCGGAACCGCGCCCTTGGGTCAAATCTTGCGCAGGTTGACCATATGAATGCGAGGCCTCAGCTTCCGCCGGCCTCAATGGAGTCTCCGATGTCCCTCAACGCCCCCGCCCTGAGCGCGATCGTCTCGTCGCCGCTCGATCTGATCGGCAAGACGCCGATGGTGGAGGTGACGCGGATCGACACCGGGCCGTGCCGGCTGCTGCTGAAGCTGGAGTCTCAGAATCCCGGCGGGTCGATCAAGGATCGGATCGCGGTGGAGATGCTGGACGCGGCCGAGCGGGAGGGCTTCCTCAAGCCCGGCGGGACCATCGTGGAGGCCACCGCCGGCAACACCGGTCTTGCCCTGACCCTGGTGGGCCGGGCGCGTGGATATAAGGTGCTTCTGGTCATCCCGGACAAGATGTCGAAGGAAAAAATCCAGCATCTCAGGGCGATGGGGGCGGATGTGCGCCTGACGCGCTCGGACGTGCCGCACGGGCACCCGGAATACTACACCGACATGGCCGAGCGGCTGGCGCAGGCCTTGCCGGACGGCTTCTACGTCAACCAGTTCGCCAATCCGTCGAACGCCGAGGCCCATGTGAAGACCACGGGGCCGGAAATCTGGGAGCAGACCGGCGGCCGGATCGACGCGCTGGTGGCCGGCATCGGGTCGGGCGGCACCATCACCGGCACGGCGCGGTATCTGAAAAGCCAGGGATCGAAGGCCCAGATCATCCTGGCCGATCCGGTCGGATCGACCCTGGCGGGCGTCGTCAACGACGGCGTGCCCAGCCCCGAAGGCAGCTTCGCCGTCGAAGGGATCGGTCAGAACTTCGTGCCCGATACGGCCGACATGAGCCTGATCGACCGCGCCTATTCGATTCCGGACGCCGAGGCGATCGGCGCCGCGCGCGAGCTGCTGCTGAAGGAAGGCATACTGGCGGGTTCGTCGTCGGGCACCCTGCTGGCGACGGCGCTGCGCTGGTGCCGCGAGCAGACCGAGCCCAAGACCTGCGTCACCTTCGTCTGCGACACGGGGGCCAAGTACCTGTCCAAGGTCTATAACGACGCCTGGCTGGCCGATCAGGGGCTGGGCGAGCGTGAGCTGCATGGCGACCTTTCGGACCTGATCACCCGCAAATACGCCAAGGGCGACGTGGTCACGGCCGGACCGGGCGACACCCTGGACACGGCGTTCAAGCGGATGCGCGGCGCCGACGTGTCGCAGTTGCCCATCATCGAGGACGGCCGCCTTGTCGGCATCCTGGACGAGAGCGACATCGTCCACATCATGAACACCGACGAGATCACCCGCAAGGAACGGTTCGCCAAGCCGGTGGCGTCGGCCATGACGCGCGATCTGGATACGGTCCAGGCGTCCGAGTCTCTCGACGCGCTGATCCCCGTCTTCGACCGCGACCGCGTGGCCATCGTGCTGGATGGAGAGACGTTCGTCGGCCTGATCACCCGCACCGACCTGATCAACCACCTCAGCCTGAACCGCTAAGATCATGGCCGACAAGAAGAACAGCCAAGGCTTTTCCACCCGCGCCATCCATGCGGGTCAGCATCCGGACCCGACCACCGGCGCGGTGATGACGCCGATCTACGCCACCTCGACCTACGCCCAGGAAAGCCCGGGGGTGAACAAGGGGTACGAGTATGCGCGCGGCAAGAACCCGACGCGCGAGGCGTTCGAGGCCTGCATCGCCGACCTGGAGGGCGGAACCCACGGCTTCGGCTTCGGCTCGGGCATGGCCGCGACCTCGACGGCGCTGGAACTGCTGGACGCAGGGGACCACGTGGTCACGGGCGACGACCTTTACGGCGGTTCGTGGCGGCTGTTCGAGCGGGTGCGCCGTCGGTCGATGGGCCTGGACTTCGCCTATGTGGACCTCAGCGACATCGCCGCGGTCGAGGCGGCGATCACGCCCAGGACCAAGATGCTGTGGGTCGAGACGCCCACCAATCCGCTGATGAAGCTGGCCGACATCGCCGCCCTGTCCAAGGCGGCCAAGGCGCACGGGCTGATCCTGGTGGTCGACAACACCTTCGCCACCCCCTTCTGCCAGCAGCCGCTGAGCCTGGGCGCGGACGTGGTGATGCATTCGGCGACCAAGTACCTGAACGGCCACTCGGACATCATCGGCGGGGCGCTGGTGACGGCCGATCCGGACTTGGCGACGCGGATCAAGTTCCTGCAGAACTCGGTCGGCGGGGTCATGGGGCCGTTCGACGCCTTCCTGGCCAACCGGGGGCTGAAGACGCTGGCGCTCAGGATGAAGGCGCACTGCGAGAACGCCCTGACCATCGCCCGCTGGCTGGAGACGCGGGCGGGGGTGGCCAAGGTGATCTATCCCGGCCTGATCGCCCACCCGCAGCACGAGCTGGCGGCGCGCCAGATGCACGGCGGCTTCGGCGGCATGGTGACCGTGATCCTGGACGGCGACCTGGAGCGGACAAAGCGGGTGCTTGAACAGGTCCAAGTCTTCACCCTGGCGGAATCGCTGGGCGGGGTGGAGAGCCTGGTGAACCACCCGGCGATCATGACCCACGCCTCGGTGCCCAAGGACGTGCGCGAGAAGGGCGGGATCACCGACAGCCTGATCCGCCTCTCCGTGGGCGTGGAGGATGTCGCGGACCTGATCGCCGATCTGGACCAGGCGCTGGGCTGAGGGCGGCGCATCGCCGCGACGGGGTTCAAATCCGCGGCGGCATTGCCTAGGCTGTGGCCATGCCTGACTTCAACGCCATGCGGGATCGCCTGGCGGAGCACCCGGTCGCGGAAACGCTGATCGGGCTCTGTCTCCTGTTATTCGCCGCCTTCCTGGCCGACTTCCTGGTTCGACGCGTGCTCATTCGCCTGTTGCTCAAGGTCATCGACCGGGGCGGGCGGACCGACATGGACGACCTGCTGAAGCCGGCGGTCGGGACGCTGGCGCGGATCGCGCCGGCCATCATCGTTCATCAGGGGATCGCCGCCGTCCCGCACCTGGCGCCGGTCATGGTGAAGCTGACGCAGAATGTGGCCAACGCCTTCGCCATCGTCGTGGTGGTGATGGCGCTGGCGGCGGCGATGGACGTGGTCAACACCCTGTATTCGCGCTCGCCGCGCGGGCACCGCCGCGTGATCAAGGGGTATCTTCAGGTCCTGAAGATCGCCTTCTACGCCATCGGTTCGATCCTGGTGATCGCGACCGATCGACCGGTCGCCGCTGCTGCTGCTGTCGGGGCTGGGGGCGTTGGCGGCGGTGCTGATGCTGGTGTTCAAGGACACCATCCTGTCGCTGGTGGCGTCGGTGCAGCTGAACTCCAACGACATGCTGCGGGTCGGCGACTGGATCGAGATGCCTCAGGTCAACGCTGACGGCGACGTGATCGACATCGCCCTGCACACGGTCAAGGTCCAGAACTGGGACAAGACGATCACCACCATCCCGACATGGCGGCTGATCAACGAGAGCTACAAGAACTGGCGCGGGATGCAGGAGAGCGGGGGGCGGCGGATCAAGCGGTCGCTGCTGATCGACCAGACCAGCGTGCGCTTCCTGACGGGGAGGAGCGAGAGCGGATGCGCCGCTTCCTGCTGATCGACGACTACCTAGCCGACAAGGCGGCGGAGCTTGAGCGGTGGAACGCCGAGCTGGTCGCCAACGGCCGCGATCCGGTCAACATGCGCCGCTCGACCAACATCGGGGCCTTCCGCGCCTATGTGGAGCAGTACCTGACCCACCACGCGCGCATCCGCAAGGACATGACCCTGCTGGTGCGCCAGCTGCAGCCGACCGAGACGGGGCTGCCGCTGGAGATCTACTGCTTCACCTCCACCGTGGCGTGGGGCGAGTACGAGGCGATCCAGTCCGACATCTTCGACCACCTGCTGGCGATCCTGCCCGAGTTCGGACTGGGCCTGTACCAGCAGCCGGGCGGGGCCGACGTGGCCCGCGCCCTGGAGACCCTGCGCGCGGCCTAGAAGGCGTAGGCGATCTGGGCGACCAGGGCGCTCTTGTACTGGTCGCCGAACTCGCGGGCGTCGGTGTCATACCAGCGCACGTCCAGGTCCAGAGCGTCGGTCAGGCCGTAGGTCACGCCGGCGTTCCAGGCGGTGTAGTCCGGGGCGTTGTCCTGCTCGCGGCGGCCCAGGGCGACGGTCGCGTCCAGGCGGTTGGTGAAGGACCAGCCGACGCGCCCCTCGACCCAGGTGAAGGCCTCGGTCGAACCCGCGGCGTCGGGCGAATACTGCACCAGAAGCCGGCCGCTGGCGGGGCCGATCGAGCGGCTGGCCGAACCGGAGACCTCCACCGTGTCCTCGTCATAGCCGGCCTCGGCGTCCAGCCGGTTCTTGTAGGCGACGTTGAAGTCGAAGACGTAGCCATAGGCCTCGGGCGCATAGCCGAAGGCGATCTCGGCCTCCACGTCCGAACCGCCCAGATCGATCGTCTCGGCGGCGGGCGAGACGTAGAAGCGGCCGTCCGCGCTTTCCCAGGTCGCCGAGCCGAAGACATAGGGGTCATTGCCCGACTTGGACGTGCCCTTGGAACGGTTGTCGGTGCCCGCCCCGACCTCGAAGGACCAGGGGCTGGCGGACTGGGCCAGGGCCGGGGCGGCCGCCAGCGTCGCGAGGGCGAAGGCGGGCAGGCAGAGCAGGGCGGTCTTGGTCATGGAGCCTCCAACGCGCGAAAGGCGCGCGGGTGCCCTTAGCGCGCTCCGGCCTTGATGGCGATTGATCCGTGGCCTGAGCGAACTCATGTCGCAGGCGTTCCACCAGCGCGGCGGCCGGCACGACGTCGTGGATGGCCCCCGCGCCCTGGCCGGCCGACCAGACGGTCTTCCAGGCCTTGGCCTCGTCGCCCATGTCCAGCTTGTGCTCGGGCAGGTGCTTGGGGTCGACGCCATTCTCGACCAGGGACTTGACCATGAAGTTGGCCGGAATGCCCGAGACGGCCGGCGTATGGACGATGTCGGCCGAGCCGCTGTCGACGATCATCTGCTTGTAGGGCTCGGGCGCCAGGGCCTCGGTGGTGTTGATGAAGCGGGTGCCCATGTAGGCGAAGTCGGCGCCCATCATCAGGGCGGCGGCCACGTCCTGGCCCGTCGAGATGGCGCCGGCCAGGATGATGGTCCCGTCGTAGAAGGACCGCACCTCGTTGATCAGGGCGAACGGATTGACGATCCCCGCGTGACCGCCGGCCCCGGCCGCGACCAGGATCAGGCCGTCGACGCCCGCCTCGGCGGCCTTTCGCGCATGACGGACATTGGCGATGTCGTGGAAGACCACGCCGCCATAGCCGTGCACCGCATCGACCACGTCGCGCACGGCGCCCAGCGAGGTGATGATCAGGGGCACCTGCTCCTCGACCGACACCGTCATGTCGGCCATCAGGCGCGGATTGGTCGGGTGGACGATGTGGTTCACCCCGAAGGCCGCGGCCTCGGGTTTCAGCCGGGCCTTGATGTCGCGCACCCACTCCCGATAGCCCTCGGTCGTGCGCTGGTTCAGCGACGGGAAGGTGCCGATCACGCCGGCGTTGCAGGTCTCGACCACCAGGTCCGGGCCGGACACCAGGAACATGGGCGAGGCGATGACCGGCAGGGTCAGGCCCTTCTGCAGCGAAGCGGGAATGGCCACGGGCGTCTCCTATGGGTTTCGTTTCGCTACGGATAGCGGGCTGTCGCCGGGGAAGGCAATCGGGCCAGGCGGCGGAAAAAGAGGGTATGAACAGTATGAATAGTGTGAAATCGGCGAGCGGATGCGCGCCGCCGCGCCGAAGCGCGCGATCGCGAGCCTAGCATCCCTTGGGTCGCCGGAATGCGATGGGCGTGGATTTTCCTCAGGGTGAACCATGCTTCACGAGCCCTCTGGCGCGACCGGACAAGGGAGGATGGCACGGTTTCCAACCCAGGCGGGCTGAAGACGACGACAATCAGGCAATCGGTTGAAATCGTTGGAGTCATGTCCGCCGTTGCTGAGGGGTCGGCGACATCGACCTCGCACGCTCCCGCCTGCGCCTGAGCCCCTCTCCCTGTGGGGAGAGGGGATGCGTCGAGCGGTTAGTGCGTCTGGTCCCAGAAGCGCACCGCGTCGGCGTCGCGGGCCGACAGGTCGGGGTAGGCGGGATCGGAGCCGACGTCGGGGACGCGGCGCCAGGAGCGGGCGCATTTGGGGTGGTCGGCGAGGTTGACCGCGACCGTGACCGCCTCGCCGCCCGTGACCAGTTCGGCGCCGGAGGTGCGGAAGACCTCGGCGGCGTCCAGGCCGTCGAACGGCGCGAGGAGCTCGGCCGGGGCGGTGACGGTCGGCCAGGCGTCCAGGGCGCCGCCGATGATCTTGTCGCGGCGAGCGGCCTCCAGGGCTTCGTTGACGACCTCCAGAACGGTCTCCACGCCGGCCCAGCGTTCGGCCTCGGCGGGGTTGCGCCACTGGCCGGGCGTTTCCGGGATGACGCGGGCGCAGTTGGTCCCGGCGTCGGGGAAGCGCGTGGTCCACGCCTCTTCCATCGTGAAGGGCGTCAGCGGGGCCAGCCAGGCGGTCAGACGGGCGAAGACCTCGTCCATCACGGTGCGGGCGGCGCGACGGCGGACCGATCGGGCCGGTCGCAGTAGAGGGCGTCCTTGCGAATGTCGAAATAGAGCGCCGACAGGTCGCCCGAGCAGAACTCCAGCACCGGGCGGACCACGTCCTGGAAGCGGTATTCGGCGTAGGCCTGGCGGACCTGGGCGTCGAGCTCCCACAGGCGATGCAGGATGAACTTTTCCAGCGGCGGGAACTGGTCGTAGTCGGTCAGACGCTCGGCCTCGTCGAAGCCGGCCAGGGCGCCCAGCAGATAGCGGACGGTGTTCCGAAGCTTGCGATAGGCGTCGACCGTGGTCTGGAGGATCTGCTTGCCGATCCGCTGGTCGTCCGAATAGTCGACCAGGGCGACCCACAGGCGCAGGATGTCGGCGCCGCTCTCCGTGATGATGGTCAGGGGGTCGGTGGTGTTGCCCCGCGACTTGGACATCTTCTCCCCGTTCTCGTCCAGGGTGAAGCCGTGGGTCAGGACCGCCTTGAACGGGGCGCGGCCGCGCGTGCCGCAGCCCTCGAGCAGGGAGGACTGAAACCAGCCGCGGTGCTGGTCGGAGCCTTCCAGATAGAGGTCGGCGGGCCAGTGGGCCGGGCGGTTTCCACTGTAGCCGTGCTCGGCCGTGCGCGGGTCCAGGGTGAAGGCGTGGGTCGAGCCGGAGTCGAACCAGACGTCCAGGATGTCCTGAACCTTCTCGTAGCGGGCCGGGTCGTGGGCGCCCAAGAAGTCGCTGTCCGGGGCGGTGAACCAGACGTCGGCGCCGTGTTCGGCGACGGCGGCGACGATGCGGGCGTCGACCGCGTCGTCATGCAGGGGCTGGCCGGTCTGTTTGTCGATGAACATGGCCAGGGGCGTGCCCCAGGCGCGCTGTCGGCTGACCAGCCAGTCGGGGCGGCCCTCGACCATGCTCCGGATGCGGTTCTTGCCGCCGGCGGGGTGGAAGGCGGTGGCGTCGATGGCGTTCAGGGCCGTCTCGCGCAGGGTGTCGCCCGACTTCAAGGGCTCGTCCATGCGGATGAACCACTGGGGGGTGTTGCGGAAGATGATGGGGGCCTTGGAGCGCCAGCTGTGCGGATAGGAATGCTCCAGACGGCCGCGCGCCAGCAGATTGCCCGCCTCGATCAGCTTTTCCATCACCGCGCCGTTGGCGGGGCCGAACTTGCCGGTCTTCTTGCCCTCGGTCTCCAGCACCTTGAGGCCGGCGAACAGGGGGACGGTCGGATAATAGGCGCCGTCCGGGTCGACCGTGTCCGGCACCTCGTGATGGCCGTGGGCCTTCCAGACCTCGAAGTCGTCGGCGCCGTGGCCCGGCGCGGTGTGGACGAAGCCGGTGCCCGCATCGTCGGTGACGTGGTCGCCGGCCAAGAGCGGCACGGAGAAGCCGTAGCCGCTGTCCAGCGCCGCCAGCGGGTGGGCGGTCTCCAGGCCCGAGGGGTTGATGTCATAGACGCGCGTCCAGGCGGCGATCTTGGCGGCTTTGAACACGTCCTCGGCCAGCTTGTCGGCGACGATCAGGCGGTCGCCCGGCCTGGCCCAGGGCTCGAACTCAAGCCCCTCTTCCATGGCCGTGACCTCATAGAGGCCATAGGCGATGTCGGGGCCGTAGCTGATGGCGCGGTTGGCCGGGATGGTCCAGGGCGTGGTCGTCCAGATGACGATGGACGGGGTGCTGCTGCGGAAGGACAGCAGATCGTCCGGATGGTCGTCCGAGGCGCCCGTGACCGGGAACTTGACCCAGATCGTGGGCGAGACGTGGTCGTGATACTCGACCTCGGCGTCGGCCAGGGCGGTGCGTTCGACCGGGGACCACATGACCGGCTTGGAGCCGCGATAGAGCTGGCCCGAGTTCTTGAACTTGTGGAATTCGGCGACGATGGCCGCCTCGGACGCGAAGTCCATGGTGGCGTAGCGGTTGACGAAGTCGCCGACGACGCCTAGGCGCTGGAACTGGTCGCGCTGCAGGTCGATGTACTTGCCGGCGTAGTCGCGGCAGGCGGCGCGGAATTCGTCCTTGGACACCTCGTCCTTGCGGCGGCCCTTGGCGCGGAATTGCTCCTCGATCTTCCACTCGATCGGCAGGCCGTGGCAGTCCCAGCCGGGGACGTAGTCGACGTCGTATCCCAGCAGGAAACGGCTGCGGACCACGAAGTCCTTCAGCGTCTTGTTCAGGGCGTGGCCGATGTGGATGTCGCCGTTGGCGTAGGGCGGGCCGTCGTGCAGGACGTAGAGAGGGGCGTTCTGCTTCTGCCGCTCGGCGCGCAGGGTCCCGTAGAGGTCGCCCCACTGTTCCAGGATCAGCGGCTCCTTCTGCGGCAGGCCGCCGCGCATGGGGAAGGGCGTCTCGGGCAGGAAGACGGTGTCGCGATAGTCGCGGCCAGAGGGGGTGTCGGTGGCGTCGGCCATGAAGGGTCTCGGCGTAGGGTGAGCATTCGCTGTTTCATTCGCCCGGTGGGCGGTCGTCCCGACGTGCGCTGGGCCAGGCCCTGCGGCGCTACGCCGGGCGGCTAATCGAAATCAGGCGAAGGAAAACGCGGACGGTCATTGTGCGGGCGGTCTAGCAGACCCGTGCGGCATTGCGCCATCCCGGAAAGCGGCGGCGTCTCAACGGAAACGAAAGGCTTTTGGCGTTTTGGTTAAACGATGATCGGCCGGGTTGCGCCTGGCCGACGCCTTGAACACGCTCGGGAGCCCTGCCCATGAGGCTGCGGATCAGAAACTGGATGCTGGCGCTGGGGGCGGGATTCGCCTTCACGGCGACGGCCGGCGCCGCGGCGGCGCAGTGCGATTCCGGCTGCGAGCCGCCGACGCCGCCGTGCTGCGAACCGCCGCCTCCTCCGCCCCCGCCGTCGTGCGACGGCGGCTGCACGCCCTATCCGCCGACCTATCCGCCCGGCGGCGGCAATGTGAACGTGAACGTCAACGTCAACGCCGGGGCCTACGCCAACGCCAATGCGGGGGCCAGCTCCTACGTCAATGCGCGCGCGGGCGGATTCAGCAGCAGCCGGGGCTTCGGTTCGGGCTATGGCTACGGCTACGGCGGGGGCTCGGCCTATGTCAGCGTCGAATCGCCCGCGCCGACGACCATCCAGGGTCTGGCGGTCGAAGGCATGGCCATGCAGACCGTGCGCACGCCCTACACGGCCTTTCGCAGCATGATGAAGCGGGTGGTGATCCAGGCGGTCTGCATCGACGACCGCCAGGTGCCGCATCCGGCCTCGCAGGTCCGGCCCGACCGCGAGGTCGGCGAGGGCTACGAGGGCGAACTGTACCGCTGCCTGGCCGGGACCTGGCTGCAGGCGACCATCGCCGACTACGATGGCGACGTCAGCTTCGACCACGGCGAGACGCTGACGTGCCGCAAGCACGAGGCCCTGTGGTTCGGCGCCGGCGGCAAGCTGGAATGCCGGCCCGAGAAGCCCGAGCGCGACTGCAACGAGCGCTCGCTGCTGCGGCGCTACGGCGCGGGGATCAAGATCCTGACGCTGTACCGCGAGGAGGAATACACCGAATACCGCGAGGAGCAGGTGCAGGGCACGGCGGTCATGACCGGCACCATCACCCTGGACGGCGGCGTCGGCGGCCGGGTTTTCTGAACCGGAGCCGAACGGCGTCGTTCAGGCCCGGCTCACGCGCGGGATGAGAGGATGCGACCGTCGGCTCTCCGTCGACGATCCTGAAGACTGGCCCCGGTCCGCGCTGGACCGGGGCCTTTTTCGTGCGTCGCCTATTGAGCCGGGGCGGCGCCCGCCTTGTCGGAGACGACCTCCAGGCGCCAGGCGGCGGCGGGGGTCAGGTACTGACGGGCCAGCCGCTGCAGGTCGGCGGCCGTGACAGCCTCCAGCACCGCGATCTGGTTGCGCGTCTGGTCCAGCGAGGCGGGCTCGGACTGGGCTTCGGACAGCTGCTGCAGCCAGTAGGCGTTGTCGGCCATGCTGCGGCGGATGCGCTCGACCGCGGGCAGGCGGGCGCGGTTCAGCTCGTCCTCGCTGACGGGCGTGTCGCGCAGGTCGGCCGCGATGGCGTCCACCGTCTCGAACAGCTTGGGCAGGGCCTCGGGCGGCGTCTGGGCCGTGACCGAGACATAGCCATAGCCGGGATAGATGTCCGAGCTGTTCGAGCCGGCGTTGGGCGAATAGGCCAGGCCAGGCCCTGCTTTTCGCGGATCTCGTCGTTCAGCCGCAGCTGCAGGACGTCGGACAGGATCGACAGCTGGCGCGCGGCGGTGCGGTCGCCGATCTGGTCGGTGGTCGGCCAGGCGACGAAGCCCAGGGCCTGGTCGGCGGGGCCGTCGTGCGTCAGCCGGGCCGGCGCGGCGTCCGGCGCCGGGAAGCGGCGCTGGGCCGAGGCCGGGGCGGGCGTCGGCGCCGGGCCGCGCGCGGGCAGGGCGCCGAAGGTGGAGGCCACCGCGGCGATGGCGGCGTCCACGTCGACATCGCCCACAACGGTGATCTCGATCGGGCCGTGGGCCAGGGCGGCGGGCACGCCGGCGCGCAGCTCGTCGATGCTCATGGCCGCGACCTCCTCGGCGGTCGGGAGGGTCTCGCGACGGTCGCCCGACGCCAGCAGGCCGGAGCCGTCGCGCTGGAACACGCCGGCGGGGGTCGCGCTCAACTGCTGGAGCAGTTGCGGGAAGAAGGCCTTGATCTGCTCGAACGGCGCGGCGCGCAGGCCGGGATCGGTCAGATAGGCCGCCAGGACCTGCATCTGAAGCTGCAGGTCCTCGGGCCGGGTGGCGCCGCTGAAGACATAGGCGTCGCCGCCCAGCTGGGCCGTGGCGCTATAGACGTGGCCGCTGAGCACGCGGGTCATCTCGTCCAGGGTCAGCTTGCCCACGCCGCCGGGCGTCAGGACCGGGTTCGCCAGGGACAGGGCGGTGACCCGGTCCGCGGGCAGGCCCAGTTCGCCGATGCCGGTGCGCGCGCTGACCAGGATCTGGTCGTCGCGGAAGTCGGTCGGCTTGATGTTCAGCAGCACGCCGTTGGGGAAGCGCACCAGGGTGGCGCCCAGGTCGGCGACCTCGGTGCGTTCGGCGGGAACGCCGGCGGCGCCGAAGTCGGTGTAGGGCCATTCCAGGGCGGCCTGTTCGGCGCGCGCGCTGACGGGAACCTGGCGCGAGGCCTCCAAGGCGGCGGTGACGGCGGCCTCGCCGCCCTCGACCGGGACGGGGGACGAGAACAGGACGAGCGGCCCCTGGCCCTCGAACACCGGCGCGACGGCGGCGTTGACCTGGGCGGCGGTCAGATCCTTCACCCCGGCCTCGAACAGGGCCAGACTTTCCTGCGGGGTGGTGAAGACTTCGTCGTCGTTCACGGCGCCCAGCAGGCTGTTGGCCAGGGCGGGCGTGGAGCGCGTGGCCGCGGCGGCCACCTGGTTCTGCAGGGCGGTGCGATAGTCCGTGATCTCGCGCTGGAGTTCGGCGTCGGTGACGCCGTGCTCGGCCAGACGGCGGCCCTCCTGCTCCACGGCTTCCAGGGCGCGCTTCCATTCGCCGGGATTGAAGCTGACGGCGATCGTGCCGGCGTCCAGGCTGTTGAACAGCGACTGATACGAGCCGCCGGCGCCGAGGAAGGGCGGGTTGTCGGCGCGCGCCATCTCGCCCAGCCGGCGGTTCAGCACGGCCAGGCCCAGGCTGCGGCGCAGGTCGACGGTGCGCTGGGCCACCGTATCGGGCGTCAGGTCGGGCGCCTTGATCCAGTTGATCTGGATCGTCGACTGCACGCCCGGCTCCACGATGATGGCGGTCTCGGGTTGGCGCGGGGCGACGGTTCCCAGGTCGGGCTCGGGGCCGTCGGCCGCCTTGGGCGTCCAGTCGCCGAAGGCCTGGCGGATCTTGGCTTCCATCGCATCGACATCGAAGTCGCCGACGGCGATGAAGGTCGCGCGCGAGGGACGGTAGTAGGCGTCATAGAAGGCGACGAACCGCTCGCGCGGGGCCGTGCGGATGATGTCCAGGTCGCCGATGGGCAGACGTTCGGCCAGGCGCTGGCCCTGCGCCAGCAGACCCAGCTGGGTCTTGAGCACGCGCAGTTGCGGGGTGTTGCGGGTGCGCTCCTCGCCGACGATGACGCCGCGCTCGGCGTCGATCGCGTCCGGCGCCATCAGGGCGTCGCCCATCATCTGACGCAGCACGTGCAGGGAGGGTCGACCGTCTCGTCCCTGGTGTTGGGCAGTTCCAGCACATAGGCGGTCTGGTCGAAGCTGGTGAAGGCGTTGGTGTCCGCGCCGAAGGCCAGGCCGAGACGTTCGAGGATGCGCAGCATCTCGTTCTCGGGGATGTCCTTGGTGCCGTTGAAGGCCATGTGCTCCATGAAGTGGGCCAGGCCCTTCTGTTCGTCGGTCTCCATCAGCGAGCCGGCGTCGATCCGCAGGCGGAACGAGGCCTGACCCGGCGGCGTGGCGTTGCGAAGCAGGGCGTAGCGCATCCCGTTCGGCAGCAGGCCGAATCGCACCGCGGGGTCGGCGGGAATGTCGCTGGCCGCCTGGGGCCAGGGGTCGGAGGGCGCGACCTGCGCCGTCGTCGCGGCGGCGGGCGCGGCCTGGTCGAAGGCGAAGGCGGGCGCCGCGAAGGCTCCCGTGGTCAGGGCCAAGCCCGAGACGGCGACAAGAAGCAGGCGGCGTGCAGAACGCATCAGTTCACTCCCCAGGCCGCAACCCCCGATGGAGCGGCCCTGAGGGAGTAGGCGAGACGACGGACGGCGGCAAGCGCGCCGTGGATCGTCGCGAACGACGGCGCCGATCAGCCGCCGGGTCGCGAGACGTAGAAGGTGGCGCTGTTGCCCGCGGCGTTGGCGCCGACGACGGCGGCGCGGCTTCCGCCCGTCCGGCCCGCGCCGACGTTGACCACGGCCGAGACGTCGCCGGAGTTCACCTGGGTGTTGGCGACGTTCACCTCTCCGCCGCAGGTGGAGCAGACGTAGCCGCTGACGGCGTTGCCGATGGCGTCCGCGCCGACATAGGCGTCATATCCCGTATTGCCCTGGAAGGTCGCGACGGCCTCGACGCCGCCGGTGTTGATCTGGGTGTTGTCCAGCGACAGGTAGATGTCGTCGTTGCCGGCGACGGTCTCATTGGCCACGGCCCGCGCGGAGGCGACGGCGGCGCCGTAGAGGTCGGTCCGCAGGCGCGTCTCGGCCCGGACGCGCCGGCGTTGGACTGGTCGGCCCGGATCACCATCGAACCGCCCTCGTTGCCGGCGTTGGCGTAGTTGCCGCGGGCCTGAGCATCGGCCGAGACGTCCCAGGCGTTGTCGATATAGACGTCGGTCTGCGCGACGGTAGTCGAGGGGCGGTTCTCCTGCCGGATGGACAGATTCTGGTGCGACGAACCCGTCGTGCCGGCCTGGGCGGAGTTGGCGGTCGCGCGGCTGGAGAAGGAGGCCGTCGCCGGGACGTAGCGGATGTCGGCGACCGTTTCGGAAAAGACGGTGGTCTGGGCGGTCTGGTCGATGGCGCCGAGCACCTGGGAGCGGGGGCCGCCGACAGCGACGTTGTTGGCCGTGGCCGAGGTGGACACATAGCCGCCGCCGGTGATGGCGCTGTCGCCGGCCTGGATATCGGTGCTGGCCTGGACGGCCGGGCCGGCGGCGACCTGGGCCGCGTCCACGGTGAAGACGGCGTCGCCCGTATAGGCCTCGAAATTATTGCCCCGCACGTGGGTGTCGACCGCCGCGCCGTTCTCGGCGCCGGACACGGCCACGACCACGTCGCCGCGAACGAGGCCGCGGTTGTCCTGGCGCGAGATCATGGCCCCGGACGCGCCCTCCACGCCGCCGCGCAGGACATTTCCCTGGGTCTCGACCGAGACCTGAAGCTGGCCGACGGCCACGTCGAGATTAACCGACGACAGGACGTCGCCGGTCTGGACCTGGTTGCTGGAACAGGCTGCGCCGGTCAGCGGATCGCAGACCGCCGCCTGCTGGGCGGACGCCTCAGTAGCGGCTGCCGCGAACGTCGCCGTCGCGGCGATCATGCCAGCGAGACGGATCGGCGCGTGTCTGGCCATTGTTCGTGTCCGTGTTGGGATAGGCGGGGTAGTAGCCGCCGGTCGGGCCGACCGTGGAATCGGCCAGGGGATCGTTCGCCGGGTTCAGGCAGATCTCGGGGCCTGGCGCGCCATAGAGATTGGCCATGAACTCCACCGTCGCGCGTTCCACCAGGGCGCGCACGGCCAGTTGAACGGGTTCGAACCCGCCCGTGCCGGCCGAGATGTCGAAGACGTTGCCGTTGAGGAAGTCGAACACGCCGGCCGAGATCTCGCGGCCGATGATCTGCTTCTGGTAGGAGACGACGTCGACCACCTCTAACGTGGTGGTCTGGACCAACCGCAGATCCATGGCGATGTTCATGACGAAGACGCGGTGGGTGACGATGCCCGAACCGGGGGTGTCGCTGTCCACCTCGCCGCCGGCGACGTCGAAGCCGCCCGAGCGGATGTTGTAGTTCACCTCGGTCACGCCGCCGACGACGTAGAAGTCCGAGCCCGGCACCTGGCCGGCCAGGATGCGGCGGTACTGGGTGTCCTCCGGCGCGTCCGGGGCCTGGTCGCCGATCAGCTTGTTGTTGGCGTAGCGCAGCTCCAGCTCGGACACCGAGGTGTCGTAGCGTTCGACGATCCGCGCGCCGGCCTTGGCCAGGGCCGAGGTCGCCATCAGGGAGGCGCCGCCGGTGATCTGGCGGCCGCCGTCCGAGGAGACGGTGCCGGTGTAGTCGCTGATCCGCCCCACCGCCATGCGCGGCGAGGGCAGATTGTAGCGCCGGGCGTAGTCCGCCAGGCAGTACAGGGCCGTGGAGTAGGGCGTCGGGTTCGACGTCACCGGCGCATTGCCGATCGGCGTGGCGTAAAGGCCCGACGGTCCCGCCGTGGGGCTGACGCAGCCGGCCAGGGCCAGGGCGGCGACCGACGCGACGGCCGCCGCGCGCGCGCGGAGACGGGAAGAGGTGTGTGTGCGGCTCATGGCAGGTCGAGGGTTCCGTTCAGGGCCGTGCCGGCGGTGACGTCGCCGTTGTTGGTCTGGTTCGAATTGACGATCACGGTGTTCCAGCTGCCCTGGACCACGACGTTGAGCTGGTTGCCGATGGCGGTCGAGCCGCCGATGGTCGTGCCCGCGCGCGATCCGTAGCCGGCCCCGCTGTAGGCGCTGGCCACGCCGCCGGTCTGGCGCGAATAGGAGGAGGCGCCGGACTGGATGATGCCGTCCACGATCAGGCGGTTGCCGTTGGAATCGCGGGTGGAGCCGGTCGTGCCGCTGGTCGTGCTGGACCGCGCCGAGCCATAGCCCTGCTGGAACTGCGAGGCCCCCCCGGAACCGGCCGTCTGGGCCCCGGCCAGGGCGGGGGCCAGCAGTCCCGCGACGAGGGCGCTCGCGGCGATCAGCGTCTTTGCGGACATGGCTTCTGGACGCTCCTGGCGCACGAATAGGGATGCGGCCGTGTCGTCGGCCCGCGCCTAATGTCGGTTAAGGTTATTAAGAAGCGCTTGAGATTGCGGCGGTCGCTGCGCATTTGGGGGCATGACCGATCCGCAAGGCCGATCGATGCGCCGCCGCCGGCCCGGGAGCGGATGTTCAACGCCCCGCTGACGGTGGTGCTGATCGCCCTGTCCATGCCGGTGCTGTTCTTCTTCCAGCAGCGCCTGCCTGACGGCGGGGCCGGCATGGCCTTCGCGCCCGCCGACCTGGCCGAGGGACGATGGGGGACCCTGTTCACCGTCATGCTGCTGCACGGCGGATGGGCGCACGCGATCATGAACGCCATCGCGGCCCTGGCCTTCGGGGCGCCGGTCGCGCGGCTGTTCGGGGACCGGATCGGGCCAACGGTGTTCCTGCTTTTCTATGTGGCGTGCGGCGCCCTGGCGGCCCTGGGCTATGGGCTGGTCCACTGGGGTTCGACCCAGCCGATGGTCGGAGCATCCGGCGCGGTGTTCGGCCTGATCGGGGCGGCGACGCGGCTGATGGGCGGGCAGGGCAGGGTGCTGCCGTTGACCGACCGCCGCGTGCTCAGCGCCTCCCCGGCGTGGATGGCGGTGAACGTCGTGGTCGGGCTGATCGGCTATGCGCCCGGGGTTCAGGGCGCCAGGATCGCCTGGGAGGCCCATGCCGTCGGCTTCGTGGTCGGGATCCTGGCGATCGGCCCCTGGCGCGCCTGTTCGGCAAGGGACCCGAATCGCCGGGCGCCGCGCAGGTTTGATTCCCCGATCGGACTGAGCGATCATCGGTCGCGAGCGGCCCTGTCGCCATCCCGGCCCCGCGGTCGTCTCTTCCACAGAGAGAAGGAGCCGCGATGTTCGTCGCCGAAATCCTCAAGACCAAGGGAAACGCCGTCTTCTCCATTGCGCCGGATCTGAGCGTGGCGCGCGCCTGCGCCGAGTTGGAGGAAAGGCGGGTCGGGGCGCTGGTCGTCTGCGACGGCGAGCGCGTGGCCGGCGTCTTTTCCGAACGCGACGTGGTTCGCGCCCTGGCGCGCGACGGCGCCCAGGCG
>NZ_CP097298.1:2892500-3214410 GCF_023503965.1 Brevundimonas albigilva
CGACCGTATGTGTAGGATAGGTGGGAGACTATGAAGCCGGGGCGCCAGCCTCGGTGGAGTCGTCCTTGAAATACCACCCTTACTGTCGTTGACGTCTAACCGAGGGCCGTTATCCGGTCCCGGGACATGGCGTGGTGGGTAGTTTGACTGGGGCGGTCGCCTCCCAAAGTGTAACGGAGGCGCGCGATGGTGAGCTCAGAGCGGTCGGAAATCGCTCGTCGAGTGCAATGGCATAAGCTCGCCTGACTGCGAGACTGACAAGTCGAGCAGAGACGAAAGTCGGCCATAGTGATCCGGTGGTCCCGCGTGGAAGGGCCATCGCTCAACGGATAAAAGGTACTCTAGGGATAACAGGCTGATTTTGCCCAAGAGTCCATATCGACGGCAAAGTTTGGCACCTCGATGTCGGCTCATCACATCCTGGGGCTGGAGCAGGTCCCAAGGGTATGGCTGTTCGCCATTTAAAGTGGTACGTGAGCTGGGTTCAGAACGTCGTGAGACAGTTTGGTCCCTATCTGCCGTGGGTGTTCGAAGCTTGAGAGGATCTGTCCCTAGTACGAGAGGACCGGGATGGACATACCTCTGGTGGACCTGTCGTGGCGCCAGCTGCGCAGCAGGGTAGCTAAGTATGGAATAGATAACCGCTGAAAGCATCTAAGCGGGAAACTAACCCAAAACAAGGCTTCGCTGAGGATCGTGGAAGACTACCACGTTGATAGGCCAGGTGTGGAAGCGCGGCGACGCGTGTAGCTTACTGGTACTAATAATCCGATCGGTTTGATCGTTTCTCAGCAAAACTCATTCGATGATTGCTTCCTTGACCGAAGCAATCTCAGACAATGTCTTCTCTTCATTCCGCTGTCCGCCTCGTTGACCTGGTGGCTATGTCGGAGGTTCCCACCCGATCCCATTCCGAACTCGGTCGTTAAGCCCTCCAGAGCCAATGGTACTTCGTCTTAAGGCGCGGGAGAGTAGGTCGCCGCCGGGTCTACCAGGCGGACAGCCGAATGAAGCGATTATCCTTGGCCTACCGCGCTTCGCGCGACTTGAGGCCAGGCTCGAACCGTTCTTCCTCACGATCCTACCGTTCGCCGCGGGATGGAGCAGCCCGGTAGCTCGTCAGGCTCATAACCTGAAGGTCGTAGGTTCAAATCCTACTCCCGCACCCAGTTTTAACCCGCTATTCCAACAGGATAGCGGGTTTTTCTTTGGCCATTCCCCACCCCAAATCCGCCCGTGGAAGCCTCGTGGAAGCACCCGGCGCGCAAATGCAGGCACAGCGGGGCTTTGGATCACGATGCTGAGAGACGACGCGGCGACAGCGGTTGCTCTCGCCAGAGCCAAATGCGACGCTTCGCGCGACCTAGGAGCTCTTGATGACCGACACCCCGACCGAACATGCCGGCGCAGCCGATCTGCTGTCCTCACCGCCGACATCGTCGTGGCGTTCCTGGCCAACAACAAGGTCGATCCCGTTGCGGTCCCTGAGGTCATCAGCGCCACTCATTCGGCCCTGGTCCGGCTAACGGCCGCACCGGCCGAAGCGACCGCAGAGACAGGTCCCGAAACGCCCGGCCGCGCTGCTATTCGGAAGTCGGTGACGGAGGAGGGGATTGTCTCCTTCCTGGATGGCAAAATGTACAAGACGCTGAAACGACACCTCAGCACGCGGGGCTATACGCCCGACAGCTATCGTGAAGCGTTCGGACTGCCGGCCGACTATCCCATCGTGGCGCCCGGCTATTCGGCCGTAAGATCCGCCCAAGCCAAGGCGATCGGGCTCGGGGCTAAACGAAAAGGCACGCCTCCGAAGCAGAGGGCCAAACGAGCGTCCTGAAGGCGACACGGGCAGGCACCGGTGTGCAGTGCTTGAGGCTGGCTGGTTATGTTTCCATCTACAGCGGCGCACCGCCGCCGTTTCTACGAAGTGTTGCGCGTGCGTTCGATCAAGCCAGCATCTGACGCTTTGGGTGGACCTTCAGAAAATCCTAAAGGGGAAGCTGATTGCGGATTTCTGGTCGCCGCGCACCAGCTCAGCGGCAGTCGGTTCAACTAGCCCGGTAGGCGTCCAAATCCCATCCGCCACTATATTGGCTGTGATAACCGTCCAAAGGCTGCGGGAGACCGGCGATGACAGCCAACTGACCGATGCAGCGGCTTAGATGTGCCCTAAGCTGTTCAAGCGCATCGAAGTAGACCTGCCTACTCTCGTGGGAACGGTAGCGGCCATCCTCGCCACTTGTAGGGGTCTGCTGGCGAAGCGATTGTTCAAAGGTTAGGAATTGCCGGATTGGCCCAAGCATGAGCTCGATGAGATTCGCGAGCACAGGGTCAGTTGAACCGATCAATCGGACTTTGACCTCGAGCAGAGATGCACGGATTTCCTGGAAAGCTTCCAAGGCCTCGTCGATACAACTGTCACAACACTCTTGAGAGTTGAGGACGCGCCGGTCAGCCAGCCGAGTGACCAATTCCGCCGCGATTAGGCGATCGGCTTCGCTCGCACGGGACATGACAGTCACAAACGGCAGGGAAATCGGAACGGCATCGAGGCCCACCCGAGGTAAACGGCGAACATCGGCCAGCACATTGGCGATGTTGAACTGGAAATGGATGGCACCCGTACGCATGGCGGGGAGGCTAAAGCCGAAGGCGACGCCTGTGCAACCGTGCCTCATGGTTAAGCGCTGGCAAGCGGACCGATTCCTATGCAAAACCGTGTTCATGAACAGCGTCAAAGCCATAGATATCCTTAAACGCCAGTCCGGGGCCGCGATTTCCTTGGCGCGTGGGGACAAGGATGTGCCCGAGTTCAGCAAGTGGCACCGCGATACCAAGGTCGCCATCGAGCGCATCTTTGGATCACAGAGCAGCCACATGTCGGATTACGAGGACGTCCGATATTCCCTCGGCATCTTCACGACGGATACGCCCGACTACGTCTTCGCGGAGGCCCGCCGCGATGGTCTGAGGCATGCGGCCACCATTCTGGACTCCATGATCGACGAGATCACCGAGTATGGCCTGCCGGGGAGGCAGCAGCGACTGAGGTTCCGGACGCTCTCGCTTTGATCGAGAAGCTATGCCTCCGCTTCCACGCAGCGGCCCGTCAGCTTAGGCACCGTCACGGCGATCGGCCTACCCTCACCATCGCTGACGAATATGACGTCCAAGACCTGCTTCACACGATCTTGCGCCTTCACTTCGACGATGTGCGGCCAGAGGAGCATTCACCGAGCTACGCCGGACGAGGGTCTCGCATCGACTTTCTGCTCAAAGCCGAACGGCTCGTCGTCGAGGTGAAAAAGACCCGCCCGTCGTTAAAGGCTGCTGCTCTCGGCGAAGAACTGATCGTCGATCGCGCGCGCTACCAAGCGCATCCCGGCTGCGACACACTCGTATGTTTCGTCTACGATCCTGATGGTCTGATCAACAATCCGCGTGGCATCGAGGACGACCTTGAAGGAGTGCAAGGTACCCTGCGGACCCGCGTTATCATCGCACCACGTAATGAGCCCCGCTAGTCTGGGCGATGGCCCCACCGAAGGCCGCTCTCGGTTCAGAATGGGACAATGACGCCTGGTTCAGACCTGGCTTAAGCCGCCCAAGCCACCGCGTCGGCGTAGTTCTCGCCGTCTTCCACGGCGGCGCGCCGCCCTGGGTAAATCCGAGAACTATCCCGCCGATGTTGGACTTCTCGGTTGATGTTGGGAAGGCGCAGTTCGAGGTCACCGGCGGTGAGGCCGATGATCCCTGATCGCAACAGGTGCCAGTGTTGCTTCGTCGGCTTTTTTTAGACCTGGGCGGCGTCGTAGTCGGTGTTGAACTGGATGGTCGCCCGACGATGTAAGTCATCGAGTGCTGCATACTCTTCCACGATCGTCCGCCGGAGTCGGAAAGCGGTCGCGGTGATGTTGGCATGCAAAATGACCTCGATCGCCAGCGTGATTGCTTCGCCGACTTCGTAGAAGTTTGCCCAGACCATCTGGTCGATGGGTTGGTCGAAGAAATCCGCCGTGATCTGCATGCCGGCCTTCTGGCCGTAGTCGAAGACCGCCGACGTCGCGATCAGGTTAGCGTGGCCGCTCAACAGATTGATTTGGTCCTTTAGCTCTTTGATCTTAGCGTTCTCATCGGGGAACGTTGTCTTGAACCACGGGTAGACGAGCTTGGTCATCAGCAACTTGGGTTCGACCATGTTGCCCTGATCGTCCTCGGTGCGGTGATCTGGCTGGGGATGGGCGAGAAGATACGCTGCGAGCGTGGTACCTTCGAGAACCTGACGGATGCAGAGGTTCATCTGAATGCGGTGCTGCCGCATGGCGGATAGAAGTGCCTGACCGGCGAATGATCGCACCGTTGCCCACGCTCCGGCGAAAAGCATGTGTGACTTCGGCAGGTCGGTCACCATGCTGTCCATGACTGAGAAGGCACCGTGGGCGAAGACGCCGTAGATACCGGCCCGCTTCGCGGTCCACTCGATCATCTCCGATTCCTGTGCCGCGAGTAGCTGGATGCGATGGTCAGGAACGACTTGGGCACCCATCAGGCCAAGAACCCTTGCCGAACCGTCATCGCGACATCGATCAACTCATCGTATGCCGCTCCGAAGCCGGGTTGCAGTTTGATACCTTGGGCGTCCCTCGCAGCGGTGCCCAGCATGGTGATGGCCAGCATGATGACCTGACCGGCGAGGTAAAGGCTCATCCGCGTCTCATCCTCATTCGGGTGGTCGAAGAACCCTCGATCGGTGTCGGTATTGGCCAGATAGTCGAAGACGAAAGCCGACCCCAGCACAGTCGCGTGTGAGAGGTGCCGGTTGATGTGATCCTTGTTGTGCTTCAGGTCGCGGCTTAGGGGCGGATAGGCGGTGCCGATCCATCTGAACGCACGCTTTAATCCCTCTTCGTTGGCGGCCATGAATTCGTCGGCCGACATGTCGGGTTGGTTTAGGTCTTCGGGCGTGCCGGGGTGAATCGCGTGGTAGCCCATCAGCGACGTCGCCTCGATGACTTGTCGGAGGTTCTGACCACTCTCGATCCGATGTTGGCGTAGGGCGGACAGGACGGACAGCCCGGCCATCTTTCGGGCGTGAACGTAGATGCCCTGAAAAAACATCTGTCCTTTATCGACCGACGCCAGACAGGTGGCGAAGTGGTCGAAAGCCATCTGTGCGAACCTGGCCTGATCGGGAGCGACCGAAAGTGTCCACGCCATCGCCTTCGGTTCGTTGGCCGTCACCGTCTCCAAGACAAGCGATAGGTCGTTCATGGTCTTCCCCGGAGCCGAGCCGCTCAACGGGGGACACTGCCGGTGGAAGTCCCCATTTCCACTCGCAATCTGGGGGTATCCACGTCTCCCTGAGATCCATTGAACTACCAAATTCCCTCGCGGCTCTGCTCTCTCCGAACCGGATTGGCGACCACATTCATGCCGAGCTAGGATCGGCTATGGCCGATGGCTTCCTCACAGAGATTCACTACCTCGTCGCCACGCCGGATTGGCGGCCGGAAGACACGACCCCTCTAGCGGGCTTCTCGCCTCGGTTGGCCTTGTCGAGCGAACTGATCCGGCGCGTCGCTCTTCTTCCTGCTAATGTCTACGAGCTGTGCCCCGAGTATCACCTGGGGCGCATCGCCAGCCGCGTCTGCGGCACATCGGCCATCCAGTTTTTCCCGCAATCTCCTCGCGCAATCATGTCCGAGCCGATGCCGCTGGAAGCGCCATTCTCGGTCATCATTCTTGGACCTGGGCAAAGCGTCGCGCCTTATCAAACGTGGCTGGCAAGCTGCCCGATCAAGCCCGTTGTGGTCGCCGAGAAAGACGGAACGCTTAGCTACGCGGAATTTGATGTCGACGGCCTCCAGAAAGCGCTGCTCGCTACGTGCGACGCCATGATGGCGTTGTCGCCCAGTGAGGCCGTTGCAGACACCAAGCGCTGTATCGGGTCTTGGTCTCCGCCTGCGGTGCGCAGGCTGGACTACACAGTGGGCGGCCACGCCACGGTGACGCCCAATCTGATCGCGCTGTCCGTCCTGGGGTTCGACAGCCCCGTGACGGGGCGGTTCAAAGCGACAGGCGACGGCATACAGCCGTATGTCGCGCAGATCGTGCAAACGACGCGCAGTGTGCTCGAGGAACGGGCGGCGGTGCCGGAGACACTGCCCGAACCCAGCTTTCCTAGGCCACCCGCGCTCACGCTCTTTGCGCCGGCGGTGTACCCGCATGTGAACGCCCTGAAGCCGGTAGCGAACGCTGACAAGCTTGAGCGCCGGAACTTCCGCATAATCAAAAACATGATTCAGCGTCAGCGGGGCTATGCGTACGACATCACGACCGAAGCCCAGAACGTAGCCCTGACCGGCATGACGGTCGAAGAGGCGAAGTCGGGGACGGGCACGTTCAAACCCAACGTGTTGATGCAGGCCCGTCAGATTGAATTGCAGCTCACAACGGCCGTGATGGAGATTCTGACGGCCTCGGAAATCTCGGCCGTCGCGCGCCTTCCAAACGACATCAATCGGACCGGATCGGCGGTGCGTCAATTCTCCAACCACTACCGCATGGCCAATCGGTCCGACGCCGAGACGCTGGCTGATTTTCGGGCCGTGCAGGCGCGCATTTCCCAGGCGGTGCCGCCCGAGTTTCTGGACCTCATTCGCGATGGCGGCGATCAAATCCGTATCGTCGCCGACGCACATCTGGAATGGCTTGAGGTCGATGGCCTGCCGCTGTGCCTGCGTAAGCAGGTTTCGCGGGTGTCGGTGACGCCTGGAAACCTGTTCGTCTCACAGATCGGCGCACAACAGCCGATCCGGATCGTGCCCGAAACCTTCAAGCGCGTGCTCGTCCTGAGCGCCCTGAAATCCGAAGACCAAATCCGAGGCATGTTCGAGGCTGCCTTCGTGACCTTCGGCAAACTCTGGAAGGACAGGTTCGAAATCACCTTCAAGGAGGTCGGCAGCGCCGACCAACTGGCGGACGCGATCAACGCGTTCGACGGCGCCATCGCGATCTTTGACGGGCATGGCACGCATGACCGCGACAAGCCGGCCGTGCTCATGCTCAAGGACGAGGCATGCGATGTGTGGTCGTTGCGCGCTCGGATCAAACGCGCTCCGCCGATCATGATCCTTAGCGCCTGCGATACGCATGCAGCCGACCGCAATCACGCGACGACCGCGAACGGCTTCCTGATGCTGGGCTGCCGTACCGTTCTGGCGTCGGTCTTCCCGTTGGAGGCCATGAATGCGGCGACGTTTGCGGCACGGCTTCTGTACCGGCTCGCCGAATTCGTGCCGCCCATGATCAATGCGGTCGGCAGGGCCATGACCTGGGCCGAAATCTGCTCCGGTATGATCCGCATGCAGGCCGCCACAGATCTGCGTCATGAATTGCTCAAGAAGCGCCTCATCACCGACGCCCAGATGATCGAGCTGGGTGAGGCCAGCAACCGCGCGATCAATCTGGGCGATCCCGACCCGTTCGCGACCATCGAGGCGAAGGTTGTCGAGCTTGGCCTCGATGAGAAACGCGCCAAGCGCGAACTTCAGATGGCCATCGCGGGATCAAGCGCGATCAGCTACCTCCAGATGGGCCGGCCCGAGACCATTCTGTTCGACACGCCTGAGCGGCTGGCGCGTGAGGCAGCTCAGATGGACGAATCCTAATCTATTGAGCCCAACCGTCGCTCCAGCGCACTGCACTCAAATCGGACAGCATGACTGATCGCGCATCAGGCATGGCGAGATCGACTGTTCCATCTGCTGAGCGTTCTTTTAGACTAAGCGAAGGGGCTCGGAACGCGACCGGCTGTGATCTTCGGCGACTGATCGGAGGGACTCGATCAATCGCCTACGATATCGAGCAGGGGATCTGGCGCGTCAGGCCCGGCGGGACCATCTCCCCGTCAGCGATTGGGGGTCCACCACCAGGCTGCGCAGGCATCCATTCAGCGATGACGTCCTGCCAGTTCAATTCGCGCGGCGATTTCTGTGTCCAGACATCCCAGAAATCGGGGTCTTTCGATTGCGGCTGGTGCGCATCCGGCAGTTCATCGATTTCAACGAGGATCGGGATGGGCGTCGCCCACCCAAGAAGGATAGCTTGTCGCGAAGGCAGGCTCGGCAATTCTTTGAGAAGTCCCCCTACATTGTCGGGCACGAGCTTAGACACGAGGCCTTGGTCGGCGTCGTTGACGAGGCGATGCAGCAGAAACGTATTGCATTGAGCCAGCACCGTCGGAGATAGCTCGGATGGCCGCTGCGAGGACAGCACGAGACCTAATCCGAACTTTCGGCCTTCCCTAGCGATGCGCTCGAACGTCTCTCGACAAAGGTGACTCGGTGACAAGGCATCGATATCGCCGCCCTTCTTGATGAAGGAATGAGCCTCTTCAAGTACCAGGACCGTCGGCAGCGTCTTCCCTTCAGGATGGACGCGTCGATATCGTTGGAGCGCCTCGAAGATCAGCCGCGCTGTGACGGCGACGACGATATGAACGACTTCGGCGGGCACGAGCGAAAGGTCAATGACCGCAAGCGGTCCGTTGCTAGCGCCATCATCGCCCACATAGTCTTTCAGCCAGTCCTCGAAGGTTGTGGGCGGGTCGCGGGAGATGACAGGGCCGAGCCGTTGGTCCGCGAGCATGCTCTTAATCCGAAGACCCAGCGTCGAGATGAACGCCGCCAGATTGCCTCCTTGTTCGGTGGCGATCTGCTCAAGATGAGCAGGCAGTTGGTTCACGTCGAAATATGTAGGGGAATCCTCGCTCGTGCCGATGAGTTCGACGGCTTCCGGAAGGTCGCGAATTAGCGCCTGGATTTGATCGCGCACGCCTTCAAGGTCATCGAAGCTGAAGTCGTTGAAATAGCCATTGCCGGAGCTACGGTTGTCTAGAACCTCGCCTGCCGCGACTGAAATCTCGCGCAGTGGGTCGTGATAGGCGACGTCCATATCATCGACGAACGCCAGCGTGTCGTCTCGTATTCCTTCAAGGAGTCGGGCTGCAGAAAAGCGAGCTGGCACGCTACCGCTGAACGCTGGAGCGCCTTGATTTAGAAGCGCCACGATCCGGATTACATACGATCCAAGGTATCTTCGAACGATGGCCTCTCTTGGCACACCATGAATATTCCCCCTTTTAGCTCACGAAGCCCCTGCATCAAAAGTGGGCGCTGAGCACCAGGCTGCGCGTGGGCTACGGCAGTCCATTCGTGGCCGCTCCAAAGCCACGCTGGAACGTCTAACGGTCGAACGTCGTCGGCTACCGGAGGGACACGGAAGACACGCGTTTGCCCACCCAGATCGTTGAAGGCCTTGGAATATTCTCCATTCGGATCCAGGATAATGAAGCGCGCATTCGGCGTAGGATTCTCGCCACCAATCTCTCGCTTACTTGCCTCCAGTGACCAGCGAATGAGGCCGGCAACACTGCACGATTTTCCGCTGCCGGTATTTCCCAAGACGGCGAGGTGGCGCCCAAAAAGCTTGTCTGGATCGACCTTGATCGCTGCATCGGCCGCGAGCGGTGATGCGCCAATCCGGACGCGTTTCTCCGAGTCCTTTCCGCCGACAATAGCGTCGATCTGTTCGGGCGTCGGAATCAGAACTTGGTCGCCGACAGAAGGGAAGGCGCTTACCCCTCGCGACAGTTCGTATTTTACCGTACCTGACGCGCTGTCGCGTCGCGACCGAAGAGTGCCAACGGGGGCCACCCACATCTTCCTCAGCGGGAAAGGAAGGTCGATGAGGCCAAAGTCTTTGAGGCCTGCCCGTTTCGGGTACGGAGAACGCTCGATCCCGATCCAGTGGACGTAGGCGACGGTCGCGCCAGCTTCATTCGGGATGACGACATAGCTGTTGAGCCTCGGAAACGACGACGGCGTCCCTGTATTGAGGGCTGTTGTGTGCGGAGCCTCAAGCTCGAGCTGGATCCGTATCTCACCGGGCGCAACCGACTCGACTGAACCGATGACGAGTTCAGCAAGGCGTTCGATGGCGCTGGTCATCCCTGCGCTCCTTCTCCGCCACCGCCGGCGATGTCCGGTCCAGGTTGATCGACTGCTGCTTCACGGACCGGAGCGATATCTGGCCGCCGTCGAAGGATGTCAGACAGGCGGCCGGTGATGTAGTCGAGCGCCGGCTTCGGCAGATAATGTTCGACGAGATTTTCGAGGCCGCCGAAATGCGATCCGCAAAGAAGCGAGACTTGGGCCGTTCGGACCTTTTTGCAGAAGTTCTTTAGCCGATCATCGACGCCATAGCTTATGATGACGATGTGCGTGGACGGGATCGAGAGCATGTCGAGCAACACGCGATTGATATGATCGTCTCCGAACCCATAGCCGTAGGTGACAACAACGGCGTTGGGGCGACAGACGGCTGCCGCCATATCGCGGAAAATCTCGGCGTAAGGGTAAGCGGTGGTCTCCACGTCCTTTGCAGGGTTGGGATAGATCATCACCGTATCGATTGGACTTTGCGGAATGTCCGTGTGGTCGTCGGCAGCACCGAAAGGAATGCCGACTCGCCGGATCACTTTCGACGCCTTATCGAACTGCCAGTCGATCGACCCGTGCAGTTTCGACACCCGCACGACGCCTTCCATGAACCGAGGCTCGCCTCGAATTCCTGGCGGGTTGTAGTGCATATCCAGTTCGACCCGCGATGATCGAAAAAGCGGATTGAGCGCACCGACGAAACGATCAACGATCCGAAGACCGGCAAGATCGCAGCCGTGCTCGATCAACCGCTCGTAATTCGTCGTGAAGACGTGCAGGCGCTCGCGGGACGCCGAACGACTGGCAAAGCTCAAGAGGAAGGATTGGAGGAGGCTTTCAGCTTTCAGCCGACCATCTTGGTGGGCCCCTGATATGGCCCGTTCCGTCGCCAGAATGCTGCGCAGGAAATCCAACATCTTGGCATCAATCTGCCTCTTGAACGCCGTTGCAGCTGCCTCGTCTGTGACTGTCAGCCCCTCAAGAACGGCGAGGGCGCTACGGAACTGATCTTCGATGTTTGCCGCCCCTCGGCCCATTGATTGAGCGGTGGTCTCAGCGTGCCGATTGATACTTGCATCATAGGCGCTACCGAAGGCGATCTGGCCCATGTCTGCCGCTCGGCCGCCAGCGGCAAAAGCGACCGCTGATGTGAACCCGCTGCCCAGCACCAGATTCAGATGCTCGGCTTGGAAGACGGCCGACAACCAAGGTTCGATATAGCGTCGGGACCGCTCAATGAACTTCTCAAGATCTTCACCCGCAGGCAGATCGTCGACGGCATCGAGGTGCGAGCCGGCCCTGTAACAGTGCGGTTTCCAATCCATCGCCTCACCCCTGACTTTTCCCGATGTTGGAGGTTCGGGCCCTCTACGACAAGTTGAACGGTAAAGTGTGCGAGACTCAAGGTCGGTCGCTATTGGTGCGGGCCCGAGCCACCGCAGGACAACTCCTGGCGGGTCTGGGTGCGATGCTGACTGCTGCCCGCGCGCTCGCTTGGTGCGGATCCCTCAATGGTGCCAAGGTCCGATACCGGGCGATCGAGGCAACAAAGACGCCAAAACAGAGAGGGCAAGATAAAAGCCACAAGGTGCGGCGGGGGTGGGGTGATGATTCCTCGTCGTATTTCAACTTGATAGGTCAAGGCGTGCGCCGAGCGTGCACCTTGCCTTGGCGGTCATCTCTTTGAAGCGGCGCGGTAAATCGCGCCTTTTCTGTGCGTCTTGGCTGTCTGAGCGGACCGGGCCGCTCTCGGCCGGTCAAGGGCGGCTGCGCCGTCGCGGAGCGATGAGCACGTGCCGCGCTCACCCCTGACAGGCCTTTCGCGGCCCGGCGTGGGTCCGCCATAACGACGCTGGTGAAGATCAGGCCTTCAGTCGAACGCCTGGTCCGCCAGCAGCGTCTGCTGGAATGAACACGACACCAGCCTCCTCGAGTGAGTTCTGAATCCGCGCCATATTGGTGGTGAGGATTGCGCCTTTGCCGGTCTCAAATCGCAGGATGGTGGAGTCCGCGACACCGGATCGTTCTGCCAACTCGCGAACGCTAATCCGAGCGCAGCACGGGCCATACGAACCTGCACAGCATGCATCATGACTGAAATTCCTCTCTTGATGATGGAATTTCGTTGACATCGTCGCTGAAATTCGGTCGAGTGTAATGGAGATTCCATCAAACTCCACCGTTCAGCGATGACTGGGCGACCGAGCGTTTGCGCGGGAGGTTCCGCATGCCTGATTTCCAGAGGGTATCTTGGCACCAACAATGGCTGGCGCTCAATGACGAGTATGCCCGGCAGTTAGACACTTGGGCGGTGGCCTTGGCGCGGCTTGAGCGCCAGCCGGGTTGGTTTGCCCTGTCAGACGCGGATCGCGATAGGGCGGAGCGGGCCTGCGGACTTACTGACACAAACACCCGCCTGCGGTTGATGGACCGCCGCCTTCGCCGCTGGTTACGCTTTCTGCCCAAGGTACCGGCTCAGGATATCGAGGGCGTCATTGCGAACCTGCAAGTCGCTGAACGCCTCCTGGCGCCGGAAGAAAACCGCATCGTGCATGGACTGATCGTCAGGGCCGCCCGCGATCTCTCACGTTTGAAGCATCCGTCGTGACACGCGCTCGTTGGCGCCCCGATAGACGTTTGGCCCAGGTACTTGCGGGGAACGCCCGGGCTTTCAAGGAAATAGCACAAGCCGGAAACTCGGAGATTGACGGGTCTCGCGCCTACTATCTGGCTATCGCCACTGAGCTGGCTCTGAAGGCCTATCTTCTTCAGTGCGGGATCACGGACAACTGGAACCGCATCCATCTGCGGCATGATCTGAACAAGGCGCTGAGATGCGCTCGTATGGCAGGCCTACGTCATCTGCCAGACGGACTTCCTCAACTGATCGCCACCCTCAGCCCGCTCTATGCTTCAGGGGCATTATCCTTTGGGCAGGGCAAGCCCGTGCTCCTGATGACGCCGGAAACTGCAGAGGAAGTGGTCGGCGGCCTTCTATCGGCTGTTGCAACCGCCATGGATGACAACGGGCAGGCAGACACATGAACCGCCAGAAGGCCTCACCACGACGCATTTTAAGGCGCTCAACTGCCGCTGATCAGAAGCGCGCCCTAGCCAAGGCGATCCTCCAACTCCCGGCCGATCTGCGGGACGTGTTCCTGCTGCACCGGATGGCGGGGCTGTCCTTTGAAGAGATCGGCCAACAACTCGGCATCAAGCGCACCGTGGTTCAGGCCCATCTGGCGGAAGCCTTGGCGCGGATTGCTCGCGCGGTGCCCCTGATGATGTCTGACATTGGGCTGGGCTTAGCGATCATTGCTGACAGCCTGCCCGCCAAATCACCGATGTCACTAAATGGCAAAGGACGTTATTTGACTCATATCGGACTTTGGGAGCGTCCGCTGACGGCATCCAACTACGAATCTGAAGATCGGACGTTCGAATCGTTTCGAGCGCGACGCAAGTGTCGGACGACACAGCAGGCTAGACTCCGACACAGAAAGTTGGACTCATTGGCCCACATCTCGGGCTCCCAGCATTTTCCAGGGTTTGAAGACTGGACTACCGCTGCAATTGCGGGGCGTTTGGATATGGTTCGGTCAGCTTCGGGCTCTTAGGTTCAGGACCCATTGATGTGAGGCGCTGGATCTGTATCTGATTGATGAATAAGGGAAATATGGTGGGCGCGCTAGGGCTCGAACCTGGGACCCGCTGATTAAGAGTCAGCTGGTTGACGGCAGTGTTCGCTTGAAGCCGGGGCCTTTATGGGGGTATTTTGGGGTATCCTCGGGCAGTGCGAAATCAGGCAAGACCCCAGCCGCGATCTGTGGCTCACAGCCGGATTCTCACGCTAGTGCAACGGCGTGCCCCAGCCCTTCCGCAACGGGATTGGTCGGAAAGATCCCAATTATTTAACGTGAGTTCGAGTCCCGCCTGAGGATCCGAACAGAGGTGGCCGACTTTGGGGCAGGGGACGACACAACCTTTTCATTCCTAGGATGAGCGCTTTGTGCCCCACATCCGGCCGTTCGGCCTTGTCGCCGACGATCCCGAAAGCCGCCCTTTGTTCCGCCAGCGCTCAACTGGTTCAGACCCGACATTGCGCTCACGGCCCAACAGGTGTGGCCACCATTATGTTCGGAGTGCAGCAATCAGCGCGTCCCGAGCCATGGCCACGCGCGGGTGTCGCAGCGATGAGCGTGCCCAGACGAGGTAGTAAGCGTTGCGCGGCACCGTGACCGGGGCGGGTATCTCGATCAGCGTGCAGGCAGCGCGTTCGCTGCGGGTGAGATAGCCGGGCATCACCGTCCAGCCGAGACCCGCGCACAATCCCGATCGCAATACTCTCAAATCGGGCGCGGTCAACGCGGGCTGGCTCGTCAGCTCGAGCTGGTTTGCATGGAGCCAGGTTCGCAGCAGCGGCCGGTCGAGGTCGTAGGCGAGGTGGGCCGTCCGGTTGAGCCCGTCGGCAAGCGGCAATTCGGCAATCCGCATGGCCACGGCGGGTGAGGCTACGGCGCGCAGATGCTCTTCGCCCAGCGCATGGAAGGCCAACCGCGGATCTTCGGGTTGCGAGGCGGTGACGGCCAGGTGCACCTTATCTTCGAGGAGCATGGCATAAAGCGCCTCGCGCCCGCCGATATGCAGCCGCAGGTCCAGCCCTGCTTCCAGCAGCGGAGCCAGTCGGGGCGTGATCATTTCGCCCAGCAGGTCCGACGGCGCGGCGATGTGGACCGTGCCCGAGATGCGGGACGAACGGGCCCGCGCGCTGGCCAGTGCCGATTCCGCCGTATCGAGGCTGCTTCCGATTGAAGCAGCGAGATCGTCGGCGATCGCTGTCGGTCGGACGCCGCGCGAATGGCGATCGAACAAGGGACGGCCCAGTTGCGCCTCGAGCGATGCGATGTGCTGCGACGCCGCCGGTTGGGTGATGCCGATTGCCCGGGCCGCCTCGCTCAGTGAACGACGGCGGTAGACTTCGACGAAGGTGCGCAACTGCAGGAGAGACATTCCGGTTCCATAACCGGATTTATGGCCGTCCGCCATTCCCGCTGGATTTCATGATGCCGTTCCCTGCGTATCTAAGCCGCCGAAAGGAACGATTGAATGCAAAATCGCCGCCAACTGCTGAAAGCACTCACCGCTGTCTTTGTGGCGGGTGCGGCTGCGCCGGTTGCGTTTGCTCGTGTCCCCGACATCAATGGAAAAGGACAGTTGACGATGACCCGCATTCTCATGGTGGCCACCTCCGCCGACCGAATGATTCCCGGCACCGAACCGACGGGTGTCTGGCTCGAGGAACTTACCACCCCGTATTATGCCTTCCGCGATGCGGGCGCCGAGGTGACGCTGGCCTCGATCAAGGGCGGCGCCATCCCCGTCGACCAGCGCAGCGTCAACGCCGACGGCGAGAACGACGCTTCGGTCGAGCGCTATCTTAAGGACGAGGCCCTGAAGGCCGAGGTTACCAGCACCCCTGTATTCACAAGCATCGATCCCGCCGGCTACGACGCGCTGTTCCTGCCCGGCGGCCACGGCACCATGTTCGATTACCCCGGCAGCGACGAACTGGCGCGCCTGGTCGAACGCTTCGACCGCGAAGGCAAGATCGTCGCCGCCGTCTGCCATGGACCGGCGGGGCTGGTCTCAGCGAAAAGGCCGATGGCACGCCTTCTTCGTCGCCGATCGCCGTGTCGCGGGCTTCACCGACAGCGAGGAACGCGCGGTCGGCCTCGATCAGGCGGTGCCGTTCCTGCTCGAAACGCGTCTCAAGGAACTCGGCGGCAAGCACGAGGGCGGCCCCGATTTTGCCCCCTTCGCCCTGCGCGACGGCAATCTGGTGACCGGCCAGAACCCCGCCAGCGCTACCCGCACCGCGGAGCTCGTGATGGAAGCCCTCAAGGACAAGGTCGCCTGATCATGCGCTATCTCCACACCATGGTGCGCGTCGCCGATCCCGAGGCGGCGATCCGTTTCTTCACGCTGCTGGGTCTCAAGGAAACCCGGCGCATGGAGAACCAGGCCGGGCGTTACACGCTGATCTACCTTGCCGCCGACGAGGATTTCCGCGGCGACGGCGAGCAGGGCGATGCCGAGGTCGAGCTGACGTACAACTGGCCGCCGGAGGATGGCAGCGCTTCCGAGAAATACACGGGCGGCCGAAACTTCGGCCATCTCGCCTACGGGGTCGACGACATCTACGAAACGTGCGCGCGGCTGCAGGCGGGCGGCGTGACGATCAATCGCCCCCGCGTGACGGATACATGGCGTTCGTCCGCTCGCCGGACGGGATCTCGATCGAACTGCTGCAGAAGGGCGAACACAAGGCTCCGGCCGAACCCTGGGCCTCCATGCCCAACACGGGCGAATGGTGATGGCGAAATTGTTCGAACCGATTGAGGTTGGCGGGCTGCGGCTCGCCAACCGCATCGTCATCGCGCCGATGTGCCAGTATTCGGCAGTCGACGGCGCGATGACCGACTGGCACCAGATGCATCTCGGCCAGTTGGCGCTCTCGGGCGCGGGCGCGCTGACGATAGAGGCGACCGCGGTCAGCCCGGAAGGGCGCATCACCTACGGTGACGTCGGCCTGTACGATGACCGTACCGAAGCGGCGATGCGAAGCGTGCTCGAAAGTGTGCGCCGTTGGTCGGACATGCCGCTGATCATCCAGCTGGCCCATGCCGGCCGCAAGGCGAGCTGCGCCAAGCCGTGGCAAGGCGGAACGCAGATCGCCCCCGATGCGGAGAATGGCTGGCAGACCGTGGCACCCAGCGCCATTCCCTTCGCTCCGGACGACAATCCCCCTGTCGAACTGGACAAGTCAGGGCTTGCCCGCATCCGGGAGGCGTTCGCGGATGCCGCCCGGCGCGCCGGCAGGCTCGGCATCGAAGCCATCCAGATCCACGTCGCGCATGGCTATCTGCTCCACGAGTTTCTTTCGCCGATCTCCAACCGGCGCGGCGACGAATACGGCGGCAGCCTCGACAACCGGATGCGGTTCCCGCTCGAAGTGTTCGATGACGTGCGCGAAGCGTTTCCGGCCGACCGCCCGGTGACCGTCCGCGTTTCTGGGACCGACTGGGTTGAAGGCGGCTGGACAGCGGAGGAAACCGCATTGTTTGCACAGGAGCTGGAGCGGCGCGGTTGTTCGGCAATCCACGTCTCCGGCGGCGGCCTCGACCCGCGCCAGCAGATCCCTGTCGGTCCCGGCTATCAGGTGCCGCTGGCGCGGACGGTCAAGGACGCGGTCTCCATGCCTGTCGTGGCGGTCGGAATGATCACCGATCCGCACCAGGCGGAGCGCATCCTCGAAGACGGGCATGCCGACGCCATAGCGATAGCCCGCGCTGCGCTGTGGGAGCCGCGTTGGCCCTGGCACGCCGCCGCCGCGCTTGGCGCATCGGTCAAGGCGCCCCCGCAATATCTCCGGTCCGAGCCCCACGAAGCGGGCCGCATCCTCGAGGAAATGACCCCATGAAAACCTCCGTCAAACTGCTTCTTGCCGCTGGCGCTGCCCTCTCGCTTGCCGCCTGCTCGACGACCCGCGAGGGTGCATCCGCGCCCCAGATCGAACAGGTCGCGACCTTCGATGGCGCGATGCCGACTGGCGTGACCGTCGCCCCCAACGGGCGCATCTTCGTCAACTTCCCGCAATGGGGCGACAACGCGCCGTTCACGGTTGCCGAGCTGGTCGACGGCAAGGCGGTGCCTTATCCCGACGCCGCGACCAACCAGCCCGATCCGGCCGACCCGGCTGGGCATTTCATCTCGGTGCAGAGCGTGGTGGCCGACGGCGCCAATCGCCTCTGGGTGCTCGACACGGCGGCGCCCAAATTCTCTCAACCACAGGCCGGCGGTGCAAAGCTGGTGGCAATCGACCTTGCGACCGACCGGGTGGTGAAGACGATCGTCCTGCCGCCCAGCGTGGTGCTGCCCACGACCTACCTCAACGACGTGCGCTTCGATCTGCGTCAGGGCGCCGAGGGCGTCGCCTACATCACCGACAGCAGCAACGAGGGGATCGGCGGCATCATCGTCGTCGATATCGCAAGCGGGCGGGCGATCCGGCGCCTGTCGAACCATGCGACGACCAACCCCGAGCCCGGCTTCACCCCGGTTGTCGATGGCGCGGTGCTCATGAACCGCCCGGCTGACGGCCCCACGACGCCGGTCACGATCGCAAGCGACGCGATTGCGCTCAGCGCCGACGGCAGCCTGCTGTATTATGGTCCGCTGTCGGGTCGCACGCTTCACGCGGTGCCCACGGCGTTGTTGCGCGATCCCGCGGTGTCCGAGGAGGAGCTGGGCCGCGCGGTCCGCAGCCTGGGGCGCAAAGGCGCCTCGGACGGGATAGCCGAGGACGACAAGGGCCGCGTGTTCGCCGGCGATTACGAGAACAACGCAATCCGCGTGCTCGACCAGGGCCGCTGGACGACGGTGGTCAGCAACCCGCGCATCAGCTGGCCCGACACGCTGTCGATCGGCACCGACGGATATCTCTACTTCACCGCCAACCAGCTCCACCGCCAGCCCGGCTTCCACGGCGGCCGAGACCTGCGCCGCAAGCCCTACGAGCTGCTCCGCATCAAGGTGGGCGCCGCTCCCGTCCTGTTGCGCTCGCGGTGACCCCACCAGGCCGGGCGGGCTCCCGCGGAGCCGCGATCCGGCGAAAATCAACAATTGACTTGAAGGAATACAGTCATGACCAAGGGTATCGAAGGTAAGGTCGTTCTCATCACCGGCGGCAGCACCGGCATCGGCGCAGAAACCGCGCGTCTTCTCGCGGAACGCGGCGCGAAGGTGGCCATCGCCGCACGGCGCAAGGACAGGCTCGATGAGGTCGTCGCGGACATCGCCGCAAACGGCGGCACGGCACGTAGGTACGCGCTGGACGTGACCGACAAGTCGGCGGTCCAGTCCGTCGTCGCCGCAATCATTGCCGACTTCGGCCGCCTCGACGTGCTGATCAACAACGCCGGGCTGATGCCGATCCGTCCGATGGCCGAGGTCAACACCGACGAGTGGGACCAGATGATCGACGTCAATCTGAAGGGTACGCTCTACGGCATCGCGGCGGCCCTTCCCGGTTTTCTCGAGCAGGGCAGCGGCCACATCATCAACCTGAGCTCGGTTGCGGGCATCAAGGTCTTCGCACCAGGCGGCACGGTCTACTCCGGCACCAAGTTCGCCGTCAGCGCGATCAGCGAGGGCTTGCGCCACGAGGTGGGGGAAAAGGTCCGGGTCACGTCAATCGAGCCAGGAGCTGTCGAAAGCGATTTGAAGTTCACGACCTCTGGCACGGCTGCCGAGACGGTGCTGGACTTCTACAAGCAGGCCATTCCGGCGGCATCGGTGGCGCGTGCTATCGCGTTCGCTGTCGAACAACCTGATGACGTCGACGTCAACGCGATCGTCATCCGGCCGACCGCACAGGAGTTCTGATTTCGACGAGGAGGCGGGGCCGCGTGTGCTCCGCCTATGGGGAACGTACCGGCCCGCTCGTCCGTTACTTTGCCGAATGATATCTGTCCGTTTTACTCGAGGAGTCAATTATGCCCAAACTTGCCCTGTATGTACCGCTGAAGGCCAAGCCCGGAAAAGAGCGCGATGTCGTCGATTTCCTGACCTCGGCATTGCCGCTCGTTCAAGCTGAGCCGGGCACTCTGACCTGGTATGCGATCGAGGAAGGTCCCGGTGCGTACGCGATCTTCGATACGTTCGACACAGAGGAGGATCGGCAGGCCCATCTTGACGGCAAGGTTGCCGCCGCACTGATGGAGAAGGCAGAAGAACTGTTCTCTGAACCGCCGCAGATTCACAAGTTCACTCTGCTGGCTGCGAAATAGCGGAGCGATCGGCACCCTAGCGCGTCGCTCTCATCGCCCGCGTGGGGGGTGGACCCGGGCGCGGCGGCGTGCGTTGAGCGGTGTTCCACGAACTGACCACGGAGACACACCATGCGCACTACCCAAACGCTCGACCTGAACGACGCGCGGACCATCATCGATGTGGGGATCGCGGAGGCCGAGCGGATCGGCAACCCGATGAACATCGCGGTGGTGGACGCGGGCGGCTGCCTCCTAGCGTTCGCGCGGATGGACGACGCGTGGCGCGGCAGCGTCGACATCGCGATCGGCAAGGCGTGGACGGCGCGCGCGTTCGACGTCGAGACCAAGGCGCTGGCGAAGCTCGCCCAGCCGGGCGCCGACTTCTACGGCATCCATGCCTCTAACGACGGCAAGGTGATGATCTTCGCCGGGGGCGTGCCGATCAAGGAGGGCGAGACGGTGATCGGCGCGGTGGGCGTGTCGGGCGGCACCGGCAAGCAGGACCAGGGCGTGGCCGAGGCGGCGGCGCAGGCGTTGGCGGGCGGCTGAGCTTTGGAGCGCGGTGCCGGGCGCGACGGCGCTGGCTCCGTCACGGCGGTTCAGTCGACGGCGGCGGCTCGGGCGCCGGGCGCGCCTCCCGCGCGGCGCGGGTCGCTTCCGTTTGGCGCGTTATTGGGCGGTTCTGGTCCGGTCATTCAGAAAACCGCCGTGAATCGATCCCGGGATGGCTCTACGGGAAGGAACCTCTCAGGTAGCAGATGGTTCAGGAAACTGAGATCACTTCGAAGGGTGCGATGTCCTCCGCCGTTGCGATGGACCGGATCATTACCAAGCTCTCGATTTGATGACGCGTTGAGAAGAGCTGCGAAAGGAAAAGATCCATGAAAGCTGTCGTGTACAACGGGCCCAAAGATGTTTCCGTCAATACCATCGATGATCCCAAGATCGAAAAGCAGACCGATGTTATCATCCGGCTGACCACGACCAATATCTGCGGGTCGGACCTTCACATGTATGAGGGCCGCACCAGCTTTGAGAAGGGCAAAGTTTTCGGTCACGAAAACCTTGGCGAGGTCATCGAAGTCGGCGCTGCCGTAGATCGCATCAAGAAGGGCGATCGCGTGTGCATGCCGTTCAACGTCGGTTGCGGTTTCTGCGAAAATTGCGAACGCGGTTTGACGGGTTTCTGCCTCACGACCAACCCTGGAACCGCCGGCGCAGCGTATGGCTTTGCCGAGATGGGTCCGTGGCAGGGTGGTCAGGCCGAGTTGATGCGCGTTCCCTATGCGGACTTCAATTGTCTGAAGCTGCCTGAGGACGCTGAGGAGAAGGAGGATGACTATGTCGCTCTCCGACATCTTCCCCACCGGTTGGCATGGCGTCGAACTGTCGGGTTTCCAGCCGGGCGAAAGCATCGCGATCTACGGCGCCGGTCCGGTCGGCTTGATGGCCGCGCACTCAGCCGAAATCCGCGGCGCCTCTCAGATCTTCGTGGTCGATTCTCACGATGACCGCCTGAAACTGGCCGAGGCGATGGGCGCTATTCCGATCGACATGCGCAAGGGCGATCCCGCCCAGCAGATCCTTGACGCGACCGGCGGCCTCGGGACCGACCGGGGGGTCGAGGCGGTCGGGTATCAGTGTTGCGATCGCCACGGCAAGGAGCGCAGCAATTACACGATGAACTGCCTCGTCAAAAGCACGAAGGCCACCGGAGGCATCGGCGTCGTCGGCGTGTTCATTCCGGAAGACCCGAACGCGCCCGACGATCTCCAGAAGGAAGGCAAGATGGCGTTCGACTTCGGCAACTTCTGGTTCAAGGGCCAGAAGATCGGCACCGGCCAGTAATGTAAAGCACTACAACCGGCGACTGATGAAGCTTATCGAGCGAGACCGGGCCAATCCTGCCCAAATCATCTCGCACCGACTGCCGCTTGATCAGGCACC
Source organism: Brevundimonas albigilva (assembly GCF_023503965.1). Classification (GTDB taxonomy): domain Bacteria; phylum Pseudomonadota; class Alphaproteobacteria; order Caulobacterales; family Caulobacteraceae; genus Brevundimonas; species Brevundimonas albigilva. The sequence continues at coordinate 2,914,279 of NZ_CP097298.1, forward strand.
AGACGCCTACAAGCATTTCGACGAACGCGATGCTGGTTGGACGAAGGTCGTGCTCAAACCGGGTGCCTGACTTTCGACGGATAGGAAATAAATTATGACTTTGAAAGGCAAATCAGTTGCTATTCTGATCGCACCTCGTGGAACGGAAGAACCAGAATTCTCGAAGCCCAAGCAAGCTGTCGAGGACGCTGGTGGCAAAGTTACCGTGGTCAGTTTTGAACCGGGCAAGGCTCGCACAGTCAATGGCGATCTTGACGAGGGCGGCAGCTATACTATCGACAAGACGTTTTCCGAGGTCAAAGCCGACGATTTCGACGGGCTTGTTGTGCCCGGAGGGACTGTCGGTGCCGACAAGCTGCGCGGCAGCGACGAGGCGATTGGTTTCATCCGGGCTTTCTTCGATCAGAAGAAACCTGTCGCGGCTATATGCCATGCACCCTGGACATTGATCGAGGCGGGCGTACTCAAGGGTCGCACCTTGACGTCCTACTCGACGCTGAAGGTCGATATCGAGAACGCTGGCGGTGCATGGACCAATGAGGAAGTCGTGGTCGACAAAGGCCTTGTTACCAGCCGCGATCCCGATGATCTGCCCGCCTTCTGTACCAAACTCGTTGAAGAAATCGCAGAAGGTGGGGGCGCAGCGCTCCCAGCAGGGAGTTAAGACGGGGCGTTTCGACGAACCATGTGAGGACCCTCTCCCTGGAGAAGGTCCGCACAAAACAAGCGTTGCGGGTGGCCAGCGATTGGCCGTCCGCCACGCTGCGTAGCACACGGACACGGCGCACCTGGCGGGCATTCAAACCCTAAGCCGCGTCAACCGCGGTGACACATCGCCGGCTCCCGCTTCCAGATCCGACCCATTCCGCCGTGTGGTTGAGATGCACCTGGTCGAACGTGCGTTCGGCCAGATTTACGACCTACAGCGCCGCCTTGAGATAGCGGGCGGTGAGACTGCCTTTCGCTTCCGCAACGACGCCAGGGACGCCGCTGGCAACGATACGGCCCCCATCTTCTCCAGCCCCCGGTCCCAGGTCGATGATCCAGTCCGCCTGCGTGACGGCGCGCATGTCATGTTCGACGACTACGACGGTATTGCCGGCGTCTACGAGGCCCTGCAGGTGTTGCATCAGCCGGTCGCCATCGGAGGGGTGAAGCCCCGAAGTTGGCTCGTCGAGGATATAGATCGTGTTGCCGCGTTGAGCACGTTGCAGTTCAGTCGCCAGCTTGATGCGCTGCGCCTCCCCGCCAGACAGCTCGGTCGCCGGCTGACCGAGCCTCAGATAGCCAAGACCGATCTCCCGCAACACGTCGAGGGAGCGCATTACAGATGCCTCGCCAGCGAAGAAATCGCACGCATCGTCGACCGTCAGTTCGAGCACCTGGGCGATATTGCGCCCGTTCCATTCGACTTCGAGCGTTTGCGGGTTGTAGCGCGAGCCATGACAGGTCGAGCACGGGGCAAAAACGCTCGGCAGGAATAGCAGCTCCACCATGACGTATCCCTCGCCCTCGCACACAGGGCAGCGGCCTTGCGCGACGTTGAACGAGAACCTTCCCGGGCTGTAGTGCCGCCGGCGGGCGAGCGGCGTATCAGCGAAGATCCGTCGCACATGGTCAAACATGCCGCTGTAGGTGGATAGGTTCGAGCGCGGCGTGCGGCCGATCGGCTTCTGATCGACCCGCACCAACCTGCGAACATGCTCCATGCCTGCGACAATGCGTCCTTCAGTGTCGTTCTGCGCAACATCGAGCAGCGGATCGATATCCTCCTCATCAGCCGCGGGGGAGCCGCCGAGGTGTTCCGTGACGAGCTCGGGTAGCGCCTGACTGACAAGACTGGATTTACCCGATCCCGAAACGCCGGTGACAGCGGTGAAGCAGCCGATGGGAAACTCGACGTCGAGACCATGGAGATTGTTCCGTCTGATCCCTTCCAGGCGTAGCCATGCCTTGGGATCGCGCGGTGTGCGCTCACTGCGGACCGGCTCTGCGAACAGGTAGCGGCGGGTGATCGAACTCTCGACGTCGGCAAGCCCCTCTATCGGCCCGCTGTAGAGGACTTCACCGCCCTTTTCCCCGGCTCCTGGCCCGACATCGACGAGCCATTCCGCGCGGCGGATCACGTCGAGATCATGTTCGACGACGAACAGGGAGTTGCCCGCCGCCTTGAGACGCTCGAGGATGGTGAGCAAGGCTTCGCCATCTGCCGGGTGCAACCCTGCCGAAGGCTCGTCAAGCACATAGACCACCCCGAAAAGCTGTGACGACAATTGCGTGGCAAGCCGCAAGCGCTGCAGCTCTCCGGAGGAGAGCGTCGGCGTGCTGCGGTCGAGCGAAATGTAGCCAAGGCCAAGATCGATCAGCGGGTCCAGCCGCTCGATCAATTCGCAGGCAAGGCGTTGGGCGGCGATCCGCTTCTCGTCGGAGAGATTGGGCGTGCGGCGTACGTCGGGCGCGCTCTTGTGCGCAGAGCCGCCCGCCGCAACCCGTTGTTCGACCGCTGCATCGCGGGCCGCTTTTTCCAGAACATGGCCCTTTGAGGGGGCTGAGACCGCCCCATACGCGCCATGCGCGACGGGCATCAGCAAGTCCTTCAGCTTGAGCACCGTCAGGTCGCCGAACTCGGCAATGTCGAGGCCGGCGAATTTGACCGACAAGGCTTCGCGCTTCAGGCGCTTGCCGTCGCAGGTCGGGCAATCGCGGCCGATGATATATTGCGAGACGCGCTTCTTCATCAGCGCGCTTTTAGTGTTGGCGAAGGTTTCCAGCACATAGCGGCGCGCGCCGGTGAAGGTGCCCTGGTAGCTCGGCTCCATGCGGCGCTTGAGCGCCGCCCGGGTCTGTTCGGGCGTCAGACCCGCATAGACCGGCACCGTCGGCGCCTCTTCCGTGAAGGAATCCAGTCGCGATCCTTTTTCGGCAGGTCGCGCCACGGCGTGTCGACGTCATAGCCGAGCGAAACGAGGATATCGCGCAGGTTCTGCCCATGCCAGGCGGTCGGCCAGGCGGCGATCGCCCGGTCGCGAATGGTGAGGCTGTCGTCAGGAACCATTGTCTCTTCGGTCGCGTCATATACGCGGCCGATGCCGTGGCAGGTCGCGCAGGCCCCCGCGACCGTGTTGGGGGAGAAATCCTCCGCATAGAGCATGGGTTGATGGCGCGGATATTCGCCGACGCGCGAATAGAGCATCCGCACCAGGCTGGAGAGCGTCGTCACGCTGCCGACCGAGGATCGCGCGTTGGCCGAGCCGCGCTGCTGCTGCAGCGCGACCGCAGGCGGCAAACCGTCGATCACGTCGACCTCCGGCACGCCGGCCTGGTCGATCAGGCGACGGGCATAGGGCGCAACCGATTCCAGATAACGCCGCTGCGCTTCGGCGTAGAGCGTGCCGAAAGCCAGCGATGACTTGCCCGAGCCCGATATGCCGGTGAACACCACGAAGGCGTCGCGCGGTACATCGACGTCAATATTTTTGAGGTTATTCTGGCGCGCGCCGCGAACCTGCACGCAAGCGGGCGGCCCCGTATGCCCATGATCGGTGGCCGGCGTCCTCGCGTGAATATCCTTGCTCTTCAATTCAGTCTTCCTGCCCTATACGCCCGTGCGCCCCGTGGTTCATCACAGTCGGGCGACAGATGAATGCATTTCCGACTCAATACGTCCAACGGCCAGGCTGGCCCGATGTTCGGCACCTTTGAAATATTTTTTCAGCATCAGACAACGGTTACGACAAAACCATTTTTCCCGTTGGGTCGCGCGACGAGACCACACACACTCCGCTGGTAAGCGCCTGGGCCAGGCGGACCTGGTCAGTGCCGCTATCGGCATGTAACGACCGCACTTCGGCCCCTGTTACCGCATCGCGACGCGTTGCCCATTTGCCAGAGCGCGCGTCATCATGGCCGGGGTCGGGCCATGATGACGGGCGAGTTGTCGATCGAGCGCTTCGCGCCGCTTTGGATCGATGGGTCAGTAGTGAATGACCGAGCGGATCGACTTGCCTTGATGCATCAGTTCGAAGGCCTCGTTGATCTCCTCCAAACCCATCGTGTGGGTTACGAACGGGGCCAGATCGATATCGCCTCTCATCGCGTCCTCGACCATGCCGGGGAGCTCAGTCCGTCCCTTGACGCCACCGAAAGCGGACCCCTTCCATACGCGGCCCGTGACGAGCTGGAATGGGCGGGTGGAGATTTCCTCGCCCGCGCCGGCAACGCCAATCACGATCGACTGACCCCAGCCACGGTGCGCTGATTCAAGCGCGGCGCGCATGACGTGGACGTTGCCGATGCACTCGAAGGTATGATCGATGCCCCAGCCCGTCATCTCGATCAGCACTTGCTGGATGGGCTTGTCATGGTCCTTGGGGTTGATGCACTCGGTCGCGCCGAACTGGCGCGCCAGCTCGAACTTGGACGGATTGGTGTCGATGGCGATGATGCGACCCGCCTTCGCCTGGCGCGCACCCTGAATCGCCGCGAGGCCGATGCCGCCGAGGCCGAACACGGCAACCGAGTCTCCGGGCTGGACTTTGGCGGTATTGTGGACTGCGCCGATGCCGGTCGTGACGCCGCAGCCGAGCAGGCAGACATGTTCGGGGTTTGCCTCGGGATTGATCTTGGCGAGCGAGACTTCGGCGACGACAGTATATTCACTGAAGGTTGAACAGCCCATGTAATGATAGAGAGGCTGACCATTGTACGAAAAGCGGGTGGTCCCATCGGGCATCAAGCCCTTGCCCTGCGTTTCGCGGACAGCGACGCACAGGTTGGTCTTGCCCGACAGGCAGAAGTCGCACTTGCCGCACTCGGCAGTGTAGAGCGGAATCACGTGATCGCCCGGCACGACGCTGGTGACGCCTTCGCCGACCTCGACAACGATGCCCGCGCCCTCGTGGCCCAGAACCACCGGGAAAACACCCTCCGGATCACTCCCCGCCAGCGTGTACGCGTCGGTGTGGCACACACCGGTGTGCGTCACCCGTATGAGGACTTCGCCTTTCCGGGGTGGGGCGACATCGATCTCGACGATTTCGAGTGGCTTGCCCGCCTCGAAGGCTACAGCGGCGCGAGATTTCATGTTGGGATACCCTCGTTGGACTAAACTGATTGCTGGCGCGAGGCTGTTGCGTCAGCGCAAATTCGTCGACATTCTCATACTGGCAGGGAGTATGTTTATCATACTCCCCAGCAGTATACAAGAGGTGTCCTGACGAGGATCTCAAACCAGAGAAGGCAGCAGGGGCTGGCTTCTGAGTGCGGGAGGACACGGGCAGGAAAATGAGCCTGAAATCGTCATTTGAGATAAGTACGCAGAATCTTCATTACGCCCTCCACGCCGTCATCGTGCTCGCCACCTGCGCCTCCGACGGCCCGATCCGCGCCCGCACCGAATGTTTCCCTGAGATGGCTCTGCATCACTTCTGCCATCAGTCCATTTGTCGCACCGCGCATGGCGACAATTTGCTGCAGCAGGGGAGCGCAATCGGCCCCCGCTTCGATCGCGCGTTCCAGAGCGTCCGCCTGACCCTTGATGCGCCGCAAGCGTGTGATGGCTCGCTTCTTGTCCTCTGATGAATGTGGCATCGCGTTTTCCCGAGAAATCGCTCCAGCATACTATACAGGGGGAGTTTCAATCCTGCACAGAGCTGGGCGTTTTTCTGATCGGGCGAGGTTGCGGTCATGCTCTCAAGCCTTCGCCACGAGCAGCTTTGGCATGGGCTCCGAGGGTCCGATTCTCTGTCGGGGAAGGGGGAGCGATCGCTCACTCCCCGGTATGCCGGTCAGACCGTAACGACGACCTTGCCGATCTGGTCGTTCGATTCGAGGAAGCGGTGAGCGTCCTGGATGGCGTCGAGCGGGAAAGTGCGCGCGATCCGCGGCTTGAGCGAGCCCGATTCCAGACCCGCCACGATGAACGCCTTGGCGCGATCGAGGGCGGCATCGTCCGAGACAATCTCGCTGTAGAGATACCCCTTGAGCGTGAGGCTCTTGCCCAGCACGGAGAACAACGGGAACGGCGTCGGTTCGCCGCTGAGCGCGCCATATTCGAGCAGGATGCCGCCGCGTGCCATGCTCTCGGTCAGCGGCTCGAACGACGGGCCTCCGACGGGATCGAGCACCACGCGCGCACCCTGACCATCGGTTATCTCCATCACCCTCGCTACCAGATCCTCTTCCCCGGTCGCGACGACATGATGTGCACCGGCATCGATCAGGGCCTGGCGCTTGGCGCCGGTACGCGTCGTCGCGATTACCGTCGCGCCGACCATCCGCGCAATCTGGAAGGCAGCAAGGCCGACGCTGCTGGAGGCAGCAGTGACGATGACGAAATCGCCCTCGCCGAGTTTCGCCTGCTCCACCAGCGCACCCCAGGCGGTGACATACTGCATCCATACGGCCGCCGCTTCCTCGAACGACAGCGCCGCAGGATGCTTGACGACGAGGCGGGCGGGCACGTTTGCGACCTCGCCATAAGTGCCCCAGCGCGCGATATCGAGTGGGGGAATGACGCTGACGGCTTCGCCTTCCGCAAACCCGGTAACGTCCGCACCGACCGCAGCGACAGTGCCGGCAGCCTCATAGCCAAGGCGGCTCGGGAACTCGGCTTCCTGAAGGTAGGCATGGTTGCGGAACATCACCTCGGCGCGGTTTATGCCTATCGCCTTCACCGCGATCTGCACTTCGTCGGCCGCGGGCGCGTGGACTGCCACATCTTCAATCCTGAGGACGCTGGCGTCGCCATATTCGTGGATACGGACGATGCGGCTCATGGGAGACTCCTTGATTATTGAATGACCGTTCTGTAAGGTAGCGGACCACCAGTTTCAAGATATTATTTATCGATCGTTCCATATCGTGCACCAGAGATGACAGAGACGAAAGCCCGTCGCCGCGCAGGTCGCCCACGTGTGTTCGACACTGACGCTGCGCTCGACAAGGCGGTGCGGCTGTTCTGGCAGCGCGGCTACGAGGCGACATCGATGGCCGATCTGGTGGCGGAGACTGGCGTCGCCGCCGCCAGTCTCTATGCAGCGTTTGACAACAAAGCGGGGCTGTTTGCGGCGGTGATCGAGCGCTACGCTGCGACGTTTAGCGTCCACCTCTACGCACCCATCAACGATCCGGCGTTGTCCACCTACGAGGCCGTCAAAGGCCTGCTGGATCGAGCGGCGTCATCATTCTCGGAACCTGGAACGCCGGCCGGCTGCTTCATGTATTCGGCAGCGGCAGCCGTTTCGCCGGCGTCCGCCGCCATCGAATGCCTGCTGCGCGACAAGCGTATCGCGGCGGAGGCCCTCCTGATCGAGCGTCTGCAACGCGGCGCCGCGCAGGGCGAGCTCGCGGCCAACACCGATCCGGCCGTGCTAGGCAAATTCATCAATACTGTCATGGAAGGCATGTCCGTTCAGGCGCGCGACGGCGCTACGATCAACGAACTGCTCTCCATCGCCAAAATGGCACTCGATCGATGGCCTGCCGCGATATGACCGTTACATGGTGGTCATCTGCCAATCCGCCTCCCGCGACCGAACAGTCGAACTGATCTAATAGGACGGATGCACATGAAACACGTGACATTGCCCGGCGGGGAAGTGGTTCCTTCAATGGGTCAAGGCACCTGGAAGATGGGTGAGCGTGCCGAGCGGCGATCCGATGAAATTGCCTCGCTGCGCGCCGGTGTCGAGCTGGGTATGACGCTCGTCGATACAGCGGAAATGTACGGCGACGGTGCGGCGGAAGTGCTGATCTGCGAAGCGCTCGGCGACCGTCGCGACGAGTTGTTCCTCGTCAGCAAGGCGTATCCACAGAACGCATCGCGCTCCCGCCTTACCGGTGCGTGCGAGGCGAGCCTGAAGCGGCTCGGCACTGATCGGCTCGACCTCTATCTGCTCCACTGGCGGGGATCGGTGCCGCTCGCTGAGACGGTGGAGGCAATGAAGGCGCTGAAATCGGCAGGGAAGATTCGGCATTGGGGTGTCAGCAACCTCGATACCGACGATATGGACGAGCTTGTCGCTGCGGGCGGAGATGGCTGCGTGACCGATCAGATCCTCTACAATCTCGTCCGTCGAGGCCCTGAGTTGGACCTGTTGCCGTGGCTCGCCGAGCATAAAGTGCCAGCGATGGCGTATAGTCCCGTCGAGCAGGGACGACTCTCAAGCCATCCCGCTCTCGAAAAGATCGCAGCCGAGGTCGGTGCAACCCCTGCCCAAGTGGCACTCTCCTGGACGTTGCGGCACGATGGCCTCATCGCCATCCCGAAAGCGAGTTCGATCGCACACGTGCGGGAGAACCGCGCGGCCGCGGATATCGTCCTCTCAGACGCCGACATTGCGACACTCGACGCGGCATTTCCCCGCCCAGCGGACCGACGCCCGCTCGAAATGCTGTAGCGGCAGATGGCGATCTTCTCTCTCGAAGGAACCGAACGCAAATCGGATCGCCTTGAGGCGTTCATGGACGCGGTACTTGCGATCGCGTTCACCCTTCCTGTGGTCGAGTTGCACGCGCCGAAACCGGAGGAGGGCGACCTCGCAGCGGCGTATCTGAAGTTGGCGCCGGAGTACGGCGCCTACGTTCTCAGCGTGGTCCTGATCGGCCTCTACTGAGCGTACAGCCATTTCAGTGGCAAGCTGCTGGAGAAGACCGACCACGGCTACAATCTGCTGAGCATCGGCTTTCTGGCTGCCGTCAGCATCACTCCGTTTCCTGCGCGACCGTTGGTCGAACACCTCGGCGGAGATGCGGAGAGTACCACCGCCGCCCTATGGTATCTGGGCGTAGCAGCGACACCGGCGACTTGGTGGTTTCTTCGTTGGGTATACGCCACCGCGAGAGGTCTTCCCGATCGAAGGCTGACCGAGGCTTATCTTCGCCGCCTTACCATCAAATATGGCCTAACTGCCGCTGCCTATTGGGCGGCATTCGGCTTGGCACTCTGGAATTGGCGTGCTGGACTGATCGCCGCGGGGATCGTGACGTTGAGCTACATCGTTCCGCCAGCAAAGCCCACCTACAAGCCAGACTAGGAACCGGAGAATGGCTGAGGCTGGGTATTGACCCGGCACGGTGGATGCTGACTTCGGTTAATCAGTCCAGGATTTTGTCAATCGTGATCGGTAAGGACCGCATCCGCTTACGCGACCTTGCGATGTTTAACTGTGCACTGGATGCAAAGCTCAGAGCCTGTGATCTGGTGAAGCTCCGCGTCAGTGACGTCGCGCCTGGCGGCTCAGCGGACCCGGCGTTCGTCCGCTAAGAGTGGAAAGCGGACTGGCGTTCTCAAGTCGCTGGCATGAGGAAAGCAGCAACCGCTGAACGGAGTTGCTCGCGCATTACGACGGCGCGTTCGTGGCTGAGGTCAAACTTACTGTTCAGATCGCGGGTGATGGCCATACCGGCGAGAAAGCCCATAAGCAGGCGCGCACGGACATCTGCGTCCTCGCCCCCGATCCATGCTTCAAGGTCGCGAAAGCCTTGGTCACCCAACGCTTCATCGATGAGGCGTTTGGCCTTATCTGATCCAGCGGAGCGCATCAGAACGAGCAAGTCGCGCAGCACCCTTCCGCCATTTGGAACCGCCAGAACATCATCCGTCACGCGCTCAGCGAAGCTCTCACGATCTCCCCAGCGACGCTGCCAGTTCACGCTCCCAGATTTGATCACTTCGACGAAAAGCTCGTCCTTTCCACCGAAGTATCGGCTGATCAGCGAATAGTCGACGCCCGCGCGCGCTCCAATAGAGCGGACTCCGACCGCCTCGAAACCCTCCTCAGCGAAGAGGTCCAGCGCAGCCCGAAGGATCGCGTGTCGGGTAGCTTCGGCATCGCGCGTTGGAGTGGTGGTGGTCATAAGCCATCTATAGCGGAACTGATCTAACTATGTCCGCAACGGGTCGAGGCCGTGTAAAAACGCGCCGAGCTGGGAGGGAACGGCGGAGGCCTCAAGGCGCGAAGTATCTCCTTCTCTCAGGCCCTGATCGCTTCCATCAGGGGCTTGGTTCCCAGCACCGCCATCACGCGCTTCATGTTGTAGGCGAGGATGTGGAGGCTGATCTCGGTCTTCACGTTGGGCAACCGCTTCATCAGGAAGTGAGTGTGGCCCATCCAGGCCTTGATCGTTCCGAACGGGTGTTCGACCAGCCGTCGTCGGGTGCGCATGGCGCGCGGGGCTAGGTCCGTTCGGGCCTGAAGCGCGTCGATCACGCCCTCATGCTCCCAACGGGTGACGCGCCGCTCAATGCTTGGCGTGCATTGGCTCTTGAGCGAGCAGCCGGCGCAACTGGCCCGGTCCCCGTATCGGTGCAGGGTCATGCCCTTCTCGACGGGCGTCATGTGGCGCGGCAGCAGCGCGCCGGCCGGGCAGCGGTAGACGTCCTGATCGGACAGGTAGACGAAGTCCTGTTTGCCGAAGCGGCCTGCCGCCTTGGCGCCTGACGTCAGGGGCTTGGGCACGAAGGGCGTCACGCCCATGGTCTCGCAGGCGAGGATCTCCTCGCCGGAGAAGTAGCCCCGGTCGGCCAGCACATCGAGCGTCTCCACGCCCATGGCGTCCTTAGCCTTCGCCGCCATGGAGGCCAGTTGCTCCCGGTCGCTTCCCGTCATCACCACCTCGTGGGCGACGATCAGGTGATGCTCGCCTTCGACGGCGGACTGGACGTTGTAGCCGACGATGCCGCTCCCCGGCCCGACGTGGCCATGGATCTGGCGTCGGGATCGGTCAGGGAGACCTGGCCGTCCGGCGACGCCTCGACCTCGGCCTCCATGGTCTTGAGCATCGCCATCTGGGCGCGCAGCCGATCGATCTTCTCGACCAGCCGTCCGGACCGCGCCTCGGCGGCCTCGCCCTCGTGACGATCCGCCGTGTCCAGGTCCTGCAGATAGCCGGTGATGTGCTCGGCAACCTGCTCAATCCGCCGCTTCAGCTTGTAGGCGGTGAAGTTGCGATCCCGGGTGTTCACTGCCTTGAACTTCGACCCGTCGATGGCGACCAGGGCCGCACCGAACAGGCCCAGCTGCCGGCACAGCACCACGAACTGGACGCAAGCCGCCTGGATCGCCGGGCCGTTCTCGCGGCGGAAGGCGGCGATGGTCTTGTGGTCCGGAGCCAGCCGCCCCGTCAGCCACATCGGCTCGACGTTGCGCTGCGCCTCGCGCTCCAGCCGCCGGCTGGACTGCACCTTGTTCAGGTAGCCATAGACATAGAGCTTCAGCAGCATGGCCGGGTGATAGGCCGGCCGGCCCGTCGTCGCCGGCGTCATGCCGACGAAGCCCAGCCCCTGAGGTCCAACTCATCGACAAAGACATCGACGACCCGAACCGGATTATCCTCGGCCACATAGTCGTCGAGACATTCGGGAAGCAGCGTCGGCTGCCGGCGATCGGCACCCTGAACGAAGCGGCTCATACCCACCTCCTGCTGACATCAGGAAGGTTAAACGAATTTGCTCAAGCTGGAGGCGTTTTCACACAGCCTCGACCCGTTGCGGACGCTCACCTAGGTGTGTTGCCGAGGTCCGGTTTCCGGCGGTGAGTGAATGACCGCTACTGGCGCAAAGCGGATCAATAGCCGCCACGCGGCGGCTCGCAGGCGAGGCCGTCACCATCGCCGTCCATCCAGGAGCGATATGAGGGATCCCAACTGGGGATGTCTTTTCGGCCGGCTGCCCGCACGGCCGTGCAGCCGCTGTAATGCTGATCGGTCGTGCGCACTTTGACATATGACGCGACTGCTGCGCGAGGAGCTGATGGCGTGATCGCGAACCAGGTCAGGGCAAAAGCCACAACAGCGGTTAGGCCGACGACGGCAGCAAAAGGTAGCTGGAAGGGGCGAGCAGGGGGCGCTTGCCGGTGAGATCTATGGGGCGATTTTCGGCGCATCAGCACACGATGCTCGCTGAAGGTTGAGCGGCCGTTACGATGTTGATCGGCGTTCTCTGACATCGCCAGGGCGACCGTCAATCGAGGTGAGAGGGCTATCTGGAGGTGGCCCAGCTTCACCCCAGCGCTGACGCCAGCCGTCCCGCGATCCGCGTCGCCGCTTCTCTCACCGGGTGGTCGGCAAGGTGCGCATACCGGGCGGTGGTCTGAACCTGAGTGTGTCCCAATAGCTTGCCGATCATCGGCAAGCCTTCGCCCGCCAAGACGCCGTCCGACGCATAGGTGTGGCGAAGGTCGTGAATGCGAACGTCTTCCAGGTTGGCAGTCTTACGAATGCGCCGCCACGGATGCTGGAGATCGGTGAGGTGGCTTCCTTCCAACTTGCCGACGATGACGTAGGGATTGCCGTCCACCTCAGGCAGCTTGCGCAGCAGTTCGACGACGGCGTCGCCCAGGTAGACCGTCTTCGCTCCGGTCTTGCTGTCCGGCAGCCGGAAGCGGCCAGCCCTGAAGTCGATATAGCTCCACTTCAATGTCTGGATTTCGCGCAGGCGGCAGCCGGTGAGCAGCAGCAGCCTGAAGGCGGCGACGGCGAAACGGCTTTCTGCGCCTGTGCGCTCGGCCTCTTGAAGGGCCGCGCCCAGGCGCTCGATCTCTTCGGGCGACAGGAAGCGCTCTCGCTTGCGCTCGGGGAAGGCCTTCACGTCGTCGCATGGATTGGTGCGCTTGTCCCGCATGCCCCAGACCTCGGCCAGGTTCATCATCTTGGAGAGAACGCCTAGGACCCGGTTCGATTGGTAGGGGGTATGGGCATACTTCCCATGCAACTCCGCCACGTCGGCAGAGGTCACTGTCCGAACCCTCTGTTTGCCGAAGAACGGATTGATGAAGAACTGAATGGCTCGCTTGTACTCGTACTCGGTGGTCGGCTTGCAGCGCACGGCGACATGTTCCTTGAGGAAGCGCGCTCCCAACTCCTGAACCGTCGCTGCCTGACGCTCCATGTCGCGCAACGTCGCTGGATCGGCCCCGCCGCCGCGAACGGCGCCCAGCATCCGGTTGGCCTCTCGTCGCGCGATCTCGGCCGTCACGACGCCATGCTGGCCCAGCGCCATGCGTCGCGTTCGGCCGTGCCGCCGATACTGGATCAGATAGAAGCGTTTGCCATTTGGCATCACGCGGACGCCGAAACCCGGCAACTCGCCATCGAAAATAATGTAATCTCTGGCGCGAGCCTCGAGGCGGTCCACCACGCGCTTGCTCAACTTCTCGCTGGCCATCTCCAAGTCCTTTTCTGACGATGTCGCCGCGTTTCAAGCCGGTTGTTCCGTGGAAGCAATATGGAAGCGGTTGGCGGAAAAGCAGGGCGAAATAGATCGCAGAAACGGTGAGTCAGAATGGCTGGGGCGTCAACAGAAAGTCAGGCATAGTAGGGGTTTAGCGTTCAATAAGAAGCGCCGTCGCGAGAAGTGAAAACTCTAAAAATCGTTCTCATAACCTGAAGGTCGCAGGTTCAAATCCTGCTCCCGCACCCAGATCAACCCCACGGTCCCAGACCGTGGGGTTTTCTGCGTTCTGGAATACGCCCCGCGCCCTGGACGACAAACGCCGCCCCGGCGGCTATGAGCCCAGAGACGGGACCAGCAGCTTGTCCAGGGTGATCGGAAGGTCGCGGATGCGTCGGCCGGTCGCGTTGTAAATGGCGTTGGCCACGGCCGCGCCCGTGCCGGTGATGCCGATCTCGCCGACCCCGCGCGCGCCCATCGGCGCATGCGGGTCCGGAATGTCGGTCCAGATCACGTCGATGTCCGGCACGTCCATGTGAACCGGGACGTGGTACTCGGAGAGGCTGGGGTTCATGATGCGGCCGTTGCGCGGGTCGACCTGGGTCTCTTCCATCAGGGCCAGGCCGAGGCCCATGATGACGCCGCCGCGGAACTGGCTGGCGGCCGTCTTCGGGTTCAGGATCCGGCCGCAGTCGAACGAGCCGAGGAAGCGGCGGATCCGCGGTTCGCCCGTAACGACATGACTGCCGCCTCACAGAACATGGCCGCGTGGCTGTGCATCGACCAGTGCATGGTCTCCATCGGTTGAGGCGGCTCGGCCTCGACGCAGACGCTCTTGCGTTGGGCCCGGCCCAGGATGGAGGCGTAGCTCTCGAAACGGGTTTCGTCCTCCAACCCGCAAAGGCCGCCGTCACGGCAGGCGACCTCGTCGGCCTTCAGGCCGGCTAGCGGCGAGTCATTGCCCGCCAGCTTCAGCAGCTCCCCCACCAGCGTCCTGTGGGCGGCGATCACCGAGGCGCCGATGGCCGCGGTCTGCTGCGAGCCGCCCGCCATGATCAGGCCGGGCAGGGTGGAGTCGCCATAGTTGAACCGGACGGCGTCCATCGGCAGGCCGAGCCGTTCGGCCGTGACCTGGGTTTGAACGGTGGCCGTGCCCATGCCCATCTCATGGACCGCCACGTCGACGATCGCCTGTCCGTCGCGCGTCAGGGTCAGGCGGGCGGCCCCGCCCGGCATGCGGTAGTAGGGACAGGTGCCGGTCGCGCACCCCATGCCGATCAGCCACTCGCCTTCCTGGCGGGCGCGGGGACGCGGATCGCGCCGGCTCCAGCCGAACCGTTCGGCGCCGTCGCGGAAAGCCTTCTCCACTTCGCGCGAGGAGAAGGGGAGGCCCTGCGTCGGATCCTTTTCCGGCTCGTTCTTCAGCCGCAACTCGATCGGATCCATGCCGAGCGCCTCGGCCAGTTCGTCCATGGCGACCTCGAGCGCGAAGGTGCCGACCGCCTCGCCCGGCGCGCGCATGAAGGTGTTGCCGATCATGTATCCATACCGGGGTGACGGCCAAGACGCCGCACAACATCATGCCCGAGCCCTTCATCCTGCCGACCCGCAGCGTGTATGGCGCCGAGACCATGCTGCTCGACGTCCAGCAGGTCGAACTGGAGCTTGCCGCTTCGGTCGGCGCCCAGCGCGACCCGCTGTTCGGTCATGGAGCGTCCGCCGACGGTGCGGTACACGCCCTCGCGCGACAGCACCAGCCGCACGGGAACGCCCGCCAGCCGGGCCGCCGCCGCGGCGAGTATCTGGTGCTGCCACAGGGTCTTGGAGCCGAAGCCCCCGCCGACGAAGGGCGAGGTGACGACCACCTGGTCTTCCTTCAGATCGAACACCTTGGCCAGCGTCCAGGCGGCATGGGCGACCACCTGCTGGGCGTCGTGGACGCGCAGGCTGTCGCCGTCCCAGGCCAGGGTCACGGCGTGCAGCTCGATCGGATTGTGGTTGTGGCGCGGCGTGACATAGGTCGCCTCGACCTTCACCTCGGCCTCGGCGAACGCCTGTTCCGCCTTGCCGATCTCATTGTGCAGCGGCTGACCCATGAACTGGGCCTGGCGGGCGCCGGCCTGTTTCACCTGGTCGAAGTCGGTCGCGGCTTCTTCCGCCTGATAGCGGACGCGGATCAGGGACTGGGCGTGATCCGCCTCTTCCTGGGTCCGGGCCAGGACCACGCCGATGGGCTGGCCGTTCCAGTGCACCCGGTCGTCCTGAAGCACGGGCAGGCCGTCGCCCCCGGCCGCCTTGGGATCGGTCAGGAAGATCGGCGTCGGCTTCAGCTTCGGCGCGTTCTCGTGGGTCATCACCAGGACCACGCCCGGCGCGGCCCGGGCGGCCTCGGCGTCGATTTCCACGATCCGGCCCTTGGCGATCGTGCTGTAGAAGACCGCCGCATAGACCATGCCGTCCATGGGAAATTCGGCGGCGAACCGCGCCTGGCCGGCGACCTTCAAGGGACCATCCAGACGGGAGACCGGCTTGCCGATATGGCCGTGCTGACGGCGGATCAGCGGGTCCGGATGGCCGCCGGGCACCCAGCTGTCCGGGGCCAGGGCCACCGCCTTGCCCATCAGGCCCTGCATCAGGCCCTGGGCGCGGGTCTTGGCTTCGTCCAGAATGCTCATGACGCCTGCCCCTTGGCCAGCTCGCCAAGGACCGCGACCATCGTCCGCTTGGCCAGTTCGATCTTGAACGCGTTGTGTTCGAGCGGCCGGGCGTCGGCCAGTTCCGCCTCGGCTGCCGCGCCGAACGCGGCCTCGGTCGCCGGACCGCCGCGAAGCGCCGCCTCCGCCTTGAATGCGCGCCAGGGCTTGTGCGCCACGCCGCCGAGGGCCAGCCGGACGTCGGCCACGCGGTCGTCTTCCACCGTCAGCACTGCGCCGATCGAGATCAGGGCGAAGGCGAAGCTGGCGCGATCGCGCACCTTTCGATAGGCCGACCGGCCGGCGAGGGGCGGGGGCAGGCTGACATGGGTGATCAACTCGCCGGGCCTCAGCACCGTGTCGATCTCGGGCCGGTCCTCCGGCAGGCGATGAAAATCGACCATCGGCACGGTGCGCCCGCCGTCCTGCCCGCGCAGATGGACCTGGGCGTCCAGGGCCGTCAGGGCCACGCACATGTCCGACGGATGCGTCGCCACGCAGGCTTCGGAGGCGCCCAGCACCGCGTGAATCCGGTTGAAGCCGCCGACGGCATCGCAGCCTTGACCCGGCGCGCGCTTGTTACACCGCGCGCCGTCGTCGTCGTAGAAGTAGGCGCAGCGGGTGCGCTGCAGCAGATTGCCGCCGACGGTGGCCATGTTGCGGATCTGGCCGCTGGCGCCGGAGAGAATGGCGCGGCTGAGAAGGGGATAGCGTCGCCGGACCAGCCGGTGCTCGGCGACGGCGGTGTTGCGGGCGGCGGCGCCCAGGCTCAGCCCGCCGTCGTCGGTCTCGCCGATGTCGCTGGAGAGGCCGGTGACGTCCACGACCGATGTCGGCCGCTCCAGCGTCTCGCGCATCAGATCGACCAGATTGGTGCCGCCGCCCAGATATTTGGCGCCGGGCAGGGCGCCCAGGCGCACCGCCTCGTCGGCGCTGGCGACGCGGCTGAAGGCGAACGGCGTCACTGCGCCGCCTCGCCGAAAATCTCCTGAATCGACGCGACGATGCCGTTGTAGGCGCCGCAGCGGCACAGGTTGCCGCTCATGCGCTCGCGCACCTCCTCGGCGGTCAGGTCAACCGCGTCCGCTTCCAGATCGGGCGACACATGGCTGGGCACGCCGCGTCTCGCCTCGGCCGCCATGCCGATCGCCGAACAGATCTGTCCCGGGGTGCAGTAGCCGCACTGGAAGCCGTCATGCTCGACGAAGGCGGCCTGCAGCGGGTGGAGGTCGCCGGGCGCGCCCAGGCCCTCGACGGTCGTCACCTGCCGTCCGTCGTACTGGACGGCCAGGGCCAGGCAGGACAGGACGCGCTCGCCGTCGACCAGGACCGTGCAGGCCCCGCAGGCGCCCTGGTTGCAGCCCTTCTTCGTGCCGGTGAGATGAAGCTGTTCCCGCAACAGATCGAGCAGGGAGACCCGGGGGTCGTCGGGCGCCGAGACAGCCTGGGCGTTGATGAGGATGGCCAAGACCGGCCTCCTTGGCTTTGATCCCGGGACGACGGCGTCCCGCCTTGCGAAACGACGCCGAGACGGTCGGGTTCAGCCCGCCGGCGCGCTTGTCGCGCGCGCCGGCTCTGACGGATCCGCCTAGCGACCCACGATCGCCATCAGGTGCGGCGGATAACGCTCTCCCTCGACGCCGATCTCGTCGGCGGCGCGACCCATTCGGCCACGTCTTCGGCGGTCAGCTCCAGATCGGCCGCGGCCAGATTTTCCTGGAGGCGGTGCCGCTTGGTCGTGCCGGGGATCGGCACGATCCAGGGCTTCTGCGCCAGCAGCCAGGCCAGGGCGACCTGCGCCGGCGTGGCGTCGTGCGCGCCTGCGATCCGGCGGATCAGATCCACCAGGGCCTGGTTCTTCGCCATCGCCTCCGCCTGGAACCGAGGCAGTCCCGCCCGGAAATCGCCTTCGTCAAGCCGGGTGTCCTTGGACATGGCGCCGGTGAGGAAACCCTTGCCGAGCGGGCTGTAGGGCACCAGGCCGATGCCCAGCTCTTCACACGCTTCCAGGATGCCGTTCGTTTCCGGGCCGCGCGTCCACAGCGAATATTCGTTCTGCAACACGGCCACCGGCTGGACGGCGTGGGCGCGACGCACGGTCTCGGCGCCCGGCTCCGACAGGCCGAAGTGACGCACCTTGCCCTCGGCGATCAGATCCTTGACCGCCCCGGCCACGTCTTCGATCGGCACGTTCGGATCGACCCGGTGCTGGTAGAAGATGTCGATCACGTCCGTGCCCAGGCGCTTCAGAGAGGCCTCGGCCACCGCCTTGATGTGCTCGGGACGGCTGTTCAAGCCGGCCTGCTTGCCGTCTTGGATGTCGAAGCCGAACTTGGTGGCGATCACGACCTGATCGCGAACCGGCGCCAGGGCCGCGCCGACCATCTCCTCATTGGTGAAGGGGCCATAGACCTCGGCGGTGTCGAAGAAGGTCACGCCCAGATCCGCCGCCTGGCGGATCAGGTCGACGCCTTCGGCCTTGGTGACCTTGTGGGCGTAACCGAAGTCCAGGCCCATGCAGCCAAAGCCGAGGGCGGACACTTCGGGGCCGGCGGCGCCCAGCGTGCGGGTTTTCATGGCGTTCTCCTGCGATATCCAAGAGGCCAAGATGAGCGCTGGCTCATGCATGCGTTAGGCGCCTGAAGCTTCTTGCGCTCATCAATCCTGCTCATGAAAGACGCCCGAACCATGGTGAAGGCGGCTCATGACGCCGATCAGGAGGTCGCCCCTGACGAATGGCGGCTTCGCGCGTTATGTGTCTCGGAATGACCTTGATCATCAATGCGCAGCACGCCACCGCCGTCCGCGACAGGCTGGTCGATCCGTTCGGCCGGGCCATAGACTATGTGCGCGTGTCGGTGACGGACCGATGCGACCTGCGCTGCGTCTATTGCATGGCGGAGCGGCAGACGTTCCTGCCGAAGGCCGAGTTGCTGACTATCGAGGAGCTGGACCGCCTGTGCACGGCCTTCGTCGACCTGGGCGCTCGCCGCATCAGGCTGACGGGGGAGAGCCCCTGGTGCGCCGGGGCTTCATGGATCTTGTCCAGGGCGTGGGCCGGCATCTGAGGTCGGGGCGCCTGGAGGAGCTGACGCTGACGACGAACGGAACGCTCCTCGCCGACCATGCCGAGGGCCTGTTCCGCGCCAGCGTCCGCCGCGTCAACGTTTCGATCGACACCCTGAACCCGGACGCCTATCGCCGGATCACGCGCGGCGGCGACCTGGGCAAGGTGCTGGCGGGGATCGAGGCCGCCCGTGCAATCGGCCTGCGGATCAAGCTGAACGCCGTGGCGCTTCGCGACGACAATGCGGACGAACTGCCCGACATGATCCGGTGGGCGCATGAGCGCGACATCGACATCAGCCTGATCGAGACCATGCCGCTGGGCGAGATCGAGGCCGATCGCATGGATCAGTATCTCAGCCTGGCGGAGGTGCGGCGCGGTCTGGAGCAGACGTGGACCCTGACGCCCGTCGCGCACCGGACAGGCGGGCCTTCCCGCTACGTCCGCGTTGCGGAGACCGGCGGCCTGCTGGGGTTCATCACGCCGCTCAGTCATATGTTCTGCGAAAGCTGCAATCGCGTGCGCGTCACCTGCACGGGGCGGCTGTATCTGTGCCTGGGTCAGGATCACGCCGTGGATCTGCGCGACGCCCTGCGCGATCACCCCGACGACGACCGGCCTCTGCGGGCGGCGATCCGTTCGGGAATCGGCCTAAAGCCGGAAGGCCACGATTTTCGGATCGAGCGGCGCGGCGCGGCGCCGGCCGTCGCCCGACCCATGTCGATGACCGGAGGCTGAGATGGCGCGAGTTCTGCTTTTCGGCGCGTTCGGGGACATGGCCGGCTGGACCGAGCGCGAGGTCGCGGCGGACACGCTGGGCGCGCTGAGGATCCAGGTCGCGGGATCCGACCCAGGTCTTGCGGCGCGTCTGTCGTCGCCGAGCACCTTGGTCATCGTCAACGATACGCTCCTGCCGCACAGCCTGCGTCCGGACGACCATCTCCTTGCGCCGCGCGACGAGGTCGCCTTCGGCCCGCCGGTCAGCGGCGGCTGAAGATGATTTCCATCACCCAAGACGCGCTGGACGTCGGCCGCCTGCTGGACGCCTTCTGCAAGGATCGAGACCAGACCGGCGCGGTGGTCAGCTTCGTGGGCCTGACGCGGGCGGGGCGCCCGGCGCCGCCGTGGATCGACTGACGCTTCAGGCCTATCCGACCTTCACCGAGGCGGTGATGCGGGAAATCGAGGCCGAGGCGCGGCAGCGTTTCGACGTCCAGGACATCCTGGCGGTCCACCGGTGGGGCGCGGTGGGCGTGGGCGAGCAGATCATCTTCGTGGCGGTGGCCGCGCGGCATCGCCGGGCGGCCTTCGAGGCCTGCGACTATCTGATGGACCAGTTCAAGACCCGGGCACCCTTCTGGAAGAAGGAAGAGGGGCCGGACGGCGCGCGCTGGATCGAGGCGCGGGACCAGGACCATCGCGATCTGGAACGCTGGACGGACAAGGAAGACGAATGACCAACACCGACACCCTGCCGGCGCCCGGCGGACGATTGATCGAAGGCGACATCCGGCCGGTTCGCATCGCGGTGCTGACCGTGTCCGACACGCGCGACGAGGACAGCGACACCTCCGGCGCCATCCTGGCCGCACGCATCGAGGCCGCCGGTCACGAGGTGGCGGGAAAGACCCTGGTCCCCGACGACGTGGAGGCCATCCGGACCCAGGTGCGGTCTTGGATCGAGGGCGGAGGGGTCGATGCGATCATCACCACCGGCGGCACCGGCCTGACCGGCCGCGACGTCACGCCCGAGGCCCTGGAGCCGCTGTTCGACAAGCGGATCGAAGGGTTCTCCGTCGTGTTCCATCAGGTCAGCTACCAGTCGATCGGCCTGTCCACCCTGCAGTCGCGGGCGACGGCGGGCGTGATCGGCGGAGTCTTCGTCTTCTGCCTGCCGGGCTCGAACGGCGCGGTTCGGGACGGATGGGACAAGGTCATCCGCTGGCAGCTCGACAGCCGGCACAAGCCCTGCAATCTCGTCGAGATCATGCCCCGCCTGTTGGAACGCTGATGCCCGACCTGACTCATATCGACGCCGACGGCCGCGCCCGAATGGTGGACGTGTCGGACAAGGCGAGCAGCGCGCGAAGCCGTGGCCGCGGGGCGGCTCAGGATGCAGGCGCAAACCCTTCAGACCGCCTTGTCCGGCGGCGGCAAGAAGGGGGACGTGCGCGCCGTGGCGGAAATCGCCGGGGTGATGGCGGCCAAGCGGACCGGCGACCTGATCCCGATGTGCCATCCGCTGATGCTGACGTCGGTCAAGGTCAGCGTGGAGCCGCTCGACGACGGCTCGGGCCTGCAGGCGACGGCCCGGGTGAAGACATCCGGTCAGACCGGCGTCGAGATGGAGGCCCTGACCGCCGTCAGCGTGGCCCTGCTGACGCTGTACGACATGCTGAAGGCCGTCGATCGCGGCATGACGATCGAGGGCGTCGGCCTGGTCAGCAAGTCCGGCGGCGCGTCTGGCGATTGGGTTCGTCCGTGACCCTGCCGGATGTCGATACGGCGCTGGCCCGAATGCTGGCGCGGACAGCGCCGCTGGACGAAGAGACGGTGGGCTTGGGCGAGGCCGATGGGCGGTGGCTGGCCGAGGCGGTCGCGGCCCGTCGCGACCAGCCGCCGTTCGACGCCTCGGCGATGGACGGATGGGCGGTGAGGGGGACGGATGTCCGACCCGGCGCGCGCCTGCGCATCGTGGGCGAAAGCGCCGCCGGCGGGTCGGTCGATTTCAGGCTGAACCCTGGAGAGGCCGCTCGGATATTCACCGGCGCGCCGATGCCCGAGGGGGCCGACGCCGTCGTCATTCAGGAGAAGGCGACCCGCCAGGGCGACGCGGTGATCCTGGGCGAAGCCGGCGCCGATCCCGCCTGGGTGCGGCCGCGCGGCGGGGACTTCAAGGCGGAAGACGTGCTGCTGTCGGCCGGGGTGCGGCTGAATCCCTGGAGGCTGGCCTTGGCCGCGTCCGCGGGCGTCGGCGCCGTCCGCTGCGGCCGGCGGCCGCGCGTCGCCCTGCTGCCCAACGGCGACGAGCTGGTGGAGCCGGGTCGGCCGATCGCGGATCACCAGATCTTCAACTCCGCCGGCCCGGCGCTGGCCGCCTTCGCCGCCCGCTGCGGCGCGCGCCCGACGGCCCTGCCGCCGGCCAGGGACGACGAGGCGGCGATCCGTTCGGCCGTGACCGGCGCGGCGTTCGATCTTCTGGTGGCGGTGGGCGGCGCTTCGGTCGGGGACCATGACCGCGTCAAGCCAGCGCTGCGCGCGCTGGGCGCCGAAATGATCGTCGAAGGGTGCGCGATGCGGCCCGGCAAGCCGGTGTGGTTCGCCGTTCTGCCCGACGGCCGGATCGTGCTGGGGCTGCCGGGCAACCCGGCCTCCGCCCTTGTCTGCGCGGAGCTTTTCCTGGCGCCCCTGATCGCGGGTCTGCAGGGCGGGGCGCCGACGCCGCGACGCGACAGCGCCGCCCTGGCGGTCGATCTGCCCGCCAATGGGCCGCGCGACCACTATATGCGGGCGCGGCTGGAGGTCGGGGCCGAGGGACGCCTGCTGGCCTGGCCCTTCTCGAATCAGGATTCGTCGCTGGTCAGCGTGATGGCCCAGGCCGACGCCCTGGTGCGGCGCCCGCCGGGTGCGCCGGCGGCGGTCGCCGGCGAGATCGTCGAGGTCATCCGACCCAGCTGACGGCGGCGTCCAGATCGTCCGGCCGGTCGATGTCGAAGACCACGCCGGGGTCGTCGATCGGCACGAGGGCGAGGTCGCCGCCCAGGCGCTGCAGCACGGACCGGGCGCCCGCGTCCCCCTTCAGCGTCATCAGCTGGGCGAACGTAGAGCGCGCGAAGGCGACGGGATGGGCGGGGCCGTCCGGATGGACGGGTCGCGCCGCGGGCGCGCCGGCGTCGATGCGGTCCAGCAGGGCGTCGACCAGGCCGGCGGGCACGCCGGGCATGTCGCCGAGCAGGATGCAGACCGATGTCGCGCTTTCGGGAAAGGGCGCGCAGGCCGGCTTGCAGCGATGCGGCCATGCCGGTCGACCAGTCGTCGGCGACGACGACGCGCAGGCGCGCATCGGCAAGGGGCTGCAGGGCGGTCGCGACCGCCTCGCGGCCCGAGCCCAGCACGACCACGACATCGGCGACGCGGGCGGCCAGCGCCGTGCGCACGGGCCGCCGGATCAAGGGCTCGCCCCGCCACGGCGCGACCAGCTTGCCGCCGCCGAAGCGCCGCCCCGCGCCCGCCGCCAGAACGATGGCGTGGCGGCTCACCCGCGCGCGCCGATGATCTCGCCGACCACGGACACCGCGACTTCGCGTGGCGCGCGCGCGCCGATCCGAAGGCCGATGGGGGCCTTCAGCCTGGCCAGGGCGTCGTCGGGGACGCCGTCGGACCGGAGCCGATCGAGACGATCGGGCAGGCGGCGGCGCGAGCCCAGCACCCCCACATAGCCGGCGTCCGTGGCCAGGGCCGCCTTGATCGCCTGGTGGTCGAGATCGGCGTCGTGGGTGGCGATGGCGACGGCCGTCCAGCGGTCGCAGCCGAGGCGTTCCAGCGCCGCCGCCGGGGCGTCGCGCAGATAGGCGGCGGCGAGCGGCGGGGGCGCTTCCGGTCCGTTCGGCCGCACGAAAACCGTTTCCCAGCCTGGCGCGCGCCTTCCTCCGCGATGGCCAGGGCGAAGGCGTCGGCGCCGATGACGATAAGGCGCTGGGACGGCGCATAGGCCCGCAGACGGTCGGGGCGCTGGACGTCGCCGGGAACGAGATCGCGACGCCCCTGGTCCGACGTCAGGGTCGCCAGCCGGCGATGATCCCGCGCCGCTCGCAGGTCGGCCAGCAGGGGGTCGTCCGGCGTGAACCGCTCCACCTGAAGGTCAAGCCGGCCGCCGCAGGGCAGGCGGGTGTCCACGAACGGGCTGCCTTCGCCGTACACCAGCCGAACGACCTGGCCGCTTTCCAGGACGTCGCGGGCATGCAGCGCCACGTCGGCTTCGATGCAGCCCCCGAAAGGAAGCCGCCCATGTCGTCGGCGGTGACCACCATCTGGGCGCCGACGCCGCGCGGCCCGCCGCCCTGGGCCGCCACGATGGTGACCAGGGCGAAGGGCTGGCCCGCGTCGGCCGCCGCGAACATGCGCGGACGCATGTCGTCCTCAAGCCCGGCCGGGTACCAGTCAGTCATCCAGCGTCAGCCTAATACGCGCGGAGGGACGTGTCAGCGGTCGACTTCGGCGGACCTGGGATATCGGGCGTCATCGACGGGCTCCATCCAGTCGACGTCCTCGCCTTCCGGATTTTCCTGGATCGCCAGGTGGGTCATGGCCGCGCCGGCGCTGGCGCCATGCCAGTGTTTGACGCCGGGCGGAATGCGGACCACGTCGCCGGTGCGGATCTCGAGCGGCGCGCCGTCCCACGCGGCGACCCAGCCCCGGCCCGCCGTGACCACCAGGGTCTGACCCTGCGGATGGGCGTGCCAGTTCGTGCGTGCGCCGGGCTCGAAGGTGACATAGGCGCCGGAGACGCGGACCGCCCCCTGGGGCTCGAAGGCCGGGTCCACCCGCACCGCCCCGGTGAAGCGGGAGGCGGGCCCCCGTGTCGATGGACGGTCGCCGGGACGACTGACCGTGACGGTGTCGGACGCCTCCTGCGCGACGGCGGGGGTGGCGGCGCCGAGGACGGCGGCGGCGATTAGGGACAGGCGATGGGACATGCGGATCTCCTTGGCGGGAAGGGTCTCAGGCTATCGGTGCGACGACTAGGCCATGGATCGCGCTTGCCTTTGTGAGTAGGCTTCATGAATGCCACGCCGTAACGACCTCAGCGACATCGCCGCCTTCCTGGCGGTGGCGCGCGAACGCAACTTCACCCGCGCCGCGTCCCAGCTGGGCGTCACCCAGTCCGCGCTCAGCCACACCATCCGCGGCCTGGAGGAGCGCCTGGGCCTGCGCCTTTTGACCCGCAGCACCCGCAGCGTCGCGCCGACCGAGGCCGGCGAGCGGCTGATCGAGTCCGTCGGGCTCCATTTCGAGGAGATCGAGGCCGGGATCGCCGCCCTGGGCTCTCTGCGCGATCGCCCCTCCGGCACGGTCCGGATCACCGCATCGGATCACGCGATCGACAGCCTGCTGTGGCCGAAGCTGCAGCCGGTGCTGAAACAGTACCCGGAAATCAAGGTCGAGTTGATCGTCGACTACGGCTTCACCGACATCGTGGCCGAGCGCTACGACGCCGGCGTTCGATATGGCGAGGCCATCGCCAAGGAGATGATCGCCGTCCGCATCGGCCCGGACGCCGAGATCGGCATCGTGGGCTCGCCGGACTATCTCAAGGGGCGCGATCCGCCCCGCCACCCGCAGGACCTCTTGGCCCACAACTGCATCAACATGCGCATGCCGACCTATGGCGGCCTTTACGCCTGGGAGTTCGACAAGGCCGGACAGAGCGTCAACGTGCGCGTGGAGGGTCAGCTTGTCTTCAACGGCATACAGCAGATCCGCCAGGCGGCGCTGGACGGGTTCGGACTGGCCTATATCCCGCTGGATATCGTACAGCCGGACATCAACGCCGGTCGGCTGGTGCGCGTGCTGTCTGACTGGTGCGAGCCGTTCACGGGCTTTCACCTCTATTATCCCAGTCGGCGCCAGGCCTCGCCCGCCTTTGTCGCGGTGGTCGACGCCCTGCGTCATCGGGTTCGGTGATGAGGCGGTCTCATGGCGGCGTTCAGAACGGCGGCATGGGCGACCGGCGACGAACGCGTCAGATTGGCGGTCCGGAAAGCCGGAAGAAAAGGGACGGTTCCTTGCGCATCTTCCACCACATCCTGCTGGCGGGCCTGCTGGCTCTGGCCGCGTGTTCGCCCGGCCAGCCGGCGGAGCGGCCGCCCCTGACCGTCTTCGCCGCGGCGTCGCTGAGCGACGCGCTTGGCGAGATCGGCCGCGCCTGGGAGGACGAAACGGGGCAAGCGGTGCGCTTTTCCTTCGCCGCCAGCGGGTCGGTCGCGCGACAGATCGAGGCGGGCGCCCCGGCGGACGCCGTGGTGCTGGCCGACCGGCCGTGGATGGATCGCCTGTCGGACGCGGGACGGATCGAACGCGACAGCCGCATCGACCTGCTCCGCAATCGTCTCGTGGTGATCGCGCGGGCCGACGCGCCGGACATGGGGGATCCGCTGTCCGCCCTGGCGGAGGGGCAGGGGCGGGTGGCCATCGGCGATCCCGACAGCGTGCCCGCCGGCGCCTATGCACGGGAATGGCTGCAGGGCCGCGGGCTTTGGGAGACGCTGCAGCCCCGGCTCGCCACCGCGACCGACGTGCGGGCGGTGCGGACGTTCGTCCAGCGGGGCGAGGCGCCGCTGGGGATCGTGTATCGCAGCGACGCGGAGGGGACGCCTGATCTGCGCGTCCTGCTGGAGCCCCCCGCCGCGGAGCAGCCGGACATCGTCTATCCCGCCGCCCTGACGCCGAAGGGCGCGGCGGCGGCGCGACCCTTCCTGGAGTATCTGCGCGGGCCCCGGGCGGGCCAGATCTTTCGCGCGCATGGTTTCGAGCCCGTCGCGGCGCCGTGATCGCGCCTCTGTCGTCCTTCGAGATCGAGGCGCTGACGCTTTCCTTGCGGGTGGCGAGCGCGGCCCTGCTTGGCGTCATCGTTCCAGCGGCCGCCCTGGGCTGGGTTCTCGCGCGCAAGCGGTTTGCGGGCAAATGGCTGGTGGAGGCGATGATCAACCTGCCCCTGGTGCTGCCGCCGGTGGTGGTCGGTCTTGTCCTCCTGACGGTGTTCGGCGCGCGCGGCCCCGTCGGTCGGGCGCTGGAGGCGATGTTCGGCGTCACGCTGGCCTTTCACTGGACGGGCGCCGCCGTGGCCGCCGCCGTGATGGCCCTGCCGCTGGTCGTGCGACCGCTGCGCCTGGCCTTCGAGGCGATCGATCCGCACCTCGAACAGGCGGCGGCCACGCTCGGCGCGCCGCCGTGGCAGGTGTTCGTTCGCGTCAGCCTGCCGCTGGCCATGCCGGGCCTGGTGTCCGGCGCCCTGCTGGGCTTCGCGCGGGCGTTCGGAGAGTTCGGCGCCACCATCACCTTCGCGGGCGCCATCTCCGGCGAGACCCAGACCTTGCCCGTGGCCATCTACATCGCCCTTCAGCGCGCCGGCGGGGAAGGGGCCGCGTTCCGGCTGGCGATCCTGTCCATCGTGATCTCGGTGGTCGCCCTGTTCGTCACGGAGGCCATCAACCGCCGTCTGCTGGAGCGCCGTCGATGAGCGGCCTGGACTTTCGCGTACGCGCGCGCCGGGACGACTTCGAGCTGGACGTCCAGGTCCAGGCGGCGTCGTCCACGCTCGCGATCGTCGGGCGCTCCGGGGCCGGCAAGACGACGCTGCTTCAGGCGCTGGCGGGGCTGGCGCCGCGCGCCGAGGTCCGTCTGGCGGTCGACGGGCGCGCGGTGGTCGATACGGCGACGCGCCTCGATCCCCTGCTCATGCGCGGGGTGGGTTACGTCTTCCAGGACGGTCGGCTGTTCCCGCACCTGTCCGTCGGAGCCAATGTGGCGTTCGGCGCGCGGTACGCCGCCGCGCCGATGTCGACGGCGGAGGCCTTGGCGCTGGTCGATCTCGCCGGCTTCGAAGACCGCCGGCCCCGCTCGCTGTCGGGGGGCGAGGCGCGCCGCGCGGCCCTGGCCCGGGCGCTGCTGCCCCGCCCCCGGCTGCTGCTGCTCGACGAGCCCTTCACCGGCCTGGACGACGAGCGGCGAGCCCGGCTGACAGGCAATCTTCAGCGCCTGCGGGACGAGACCGGCGTGCCGCTGATCCTGGTGTCCCACGACGCCCGCGACGTCGAGCAACTCACCGACCATGTCGTCGAACTGCGCGACGGACGGGTGGTCTGACGGCGCTACTCTGGCCGCGTGTCGTAAACGGCGCTGACCGCGTTGACCGCAGAGATCGCCCGGGGCCATCCGGCGTAGAAGGCCAAGTGGGTGATCATCTCTCCGACCTCGGAGCGGGTCACGCCGTTGTCGAGCGCCCGGTCGAGATGAAAAGGCAGTTGCTCAGCCTGACCGTTGACGATCAGCGCGACCAGGGTGACCACGCTGCGATCGCGGGGCGTCAGATCGGTGCGCAGCCAGAGGTCTTCGAACAGGATTTCATTGGTGTATGCGGCAAGGCCCGGCGCGACCGGTCCGGTCGAGGCCTGCACCGACGCGGCGCGCGGCGCGTCGGCCTGGGGATCGAACGGGAGCTTTTCGGTCCCGGGCGAAATCGGCGTCAGGCCCCGGTCCGTCAGCAGGCCGTTCGCGACCCCGACAGCGGACATGGCGCGCGGCCAACCGGCGTAGAAGGCCAGGTGGGTGATGACCCCGGACAGTTCGACGGGCGTCACGCCGTTGTCCAGCGCCCTTCCCATGTGGCTGCGCATCTGGTCGACGTGGCCGCCGGCGACCAGGGCGGAGACGGTGACAAGGCTGCGGTCGCGCTTCGACAGCGCCTCGCGTTCCCACATGTCCCCGAACAGGACGACGTCCGTGTATTGCGCCAACGCCGGCGCCACGTCGTGGACCTGGGGCGGCGCGACGCTGGGACGGCGCGGCTGCGCCCCGCCTTCGACGGGAGAGAAGACCGCGGCGGCGGCGAGGGCGGCGAACAGTTTCATGGTGACCTCCGGCTGACGCCCTCAATCTAGGGCCGGTGGGCCGCTCGGTTTAGAGACGCGGAACTGCATGGAGCCAGAAGCACGGCTCATGGAACCAGCCCGTCCATTATGAATGCTGCTCATAGCGGCCTGCGTTGTTGATTGACTAATCGCAACAGAGGCGCGGGCCTAGGATCGCTCGACCGAGCCGCCCGATCGGCGCTTCATCACGAAAGGAACCGTCATGCTGGCCACCGTGCTCCATGCACCGGGCGATGTCCGTTACGAGGATGTCCCCGAACCCGTCATCCAGAAGCCGACCGACGCAATCATCAAGCTGTCGGCGAGCTGCATCTGCGGCTCGGACCTCTGGCCTATCGGGGGCTGAACGCCGTGTCGCAGCCCTTGCAGATGGGCCATGAATATTGCGGCGTCGTCGTCGCCGTCGGCGAGGCGGTGAAGACGGTCAAGCCGGGGCAGTTCGTCGTTGGCTCCTTCTGCCTTTCGGACAACACCTGTCCGCATTGTCGCCACGGCTTCCAGTCGTCCTGCGAACAGGTCGAGTTCATGACCGGCGCCCAGGCGCCGTATGCCCGCGTTCCCCTGGCGGACGGCACCCTCGTCGCCACGGACGGCATGCCCGACGACGATCTGATCCCCAGTCTGTTGGCGGTCTCCGACGTGCTGGGCACCGGATGGTATGCGGCGGACGCCGCGCGGGTTCGGCCCGGGTCATCGGTGGTCGTCGTCGGTGACGGCGCGGTCGGCCTGATGGGGGTGCTGGCGGCCAAGCAGATGGGGGCCGAACGCATCATCGCCATGAGCCGCCACAAGCCCCGGCAGGCGTTGGCGCTGGAATACGGCGCGACCCACATCGTGTCCGAGCGCGGGGCCGAGGGAGCCCGGGTGATCAAGGATCTCACCGGCGGCGTCGGGGCGGACTCCGTGCTGGAATGCGTCGGCACCCAGGAGTCCATGTCGCAGGCGCTGGAGAGCACGCGGCCCGGCGGGTCGATCGGCTATGTGGGCGTTCCGCATGGCGTGACGTTCGACGGACAGCAGCTGTTCTTCGCCCAGCGCAACATGCTGGGCGGTCCGGCGCCGGTGCGGCGTTTCCTGCCGCATCTGATGGACCTCGTGCTTCGTCGCGAGATCGATCCCGGCAAGGTCTTCGATCTGCAGATCCCGATCGCCGATGTGTCGGAAGGTTACAAGGCGATGGATGAGCGACGGGCGATCAAGACTCTGCTGCGCGTCTGAACCCCGCTGATCTCATGAGGCGCTCTCATGGGAGCATTGGGCGATGATCATGGTTGCGTGTGAGACGATTTGCCGAGCTGTGCATTATGGTCGGCAAGTTCTCGCGCAGATGGGCCAGTAGATTTGGCAAGTAATAACCATTCGCAACTCGCATCGGGGTTGCCTGGCGCGATGGAATATCAGGAAGCGGCTTCTGGAGGGCTGATGCTTATGCGTGACATCTTGGAGCCGGACGTCTCGCGACGCGGCATTCTGTTGGGCGGCGCGGGGACCGCGGCCCTGGCCGCCATGCCCGCCGGCGCCCAGGAGGCGCAAGCCTCGGCGACGCCAGCGGTGGCCGCCACCACCCTGCCGGTCAGCTTCCAGGTCAACGGTCGGGAGATGTCGCTGCAGCTAGACACGCGAACCACGCTGCTGGACGCCCTTCGCGAACACCTGGATCTGAACGGCGCCAAGAAGGGGTGCGATCATGGTCAGTGCGGGGCCTGCACGGTGATCGTCAACGGACAGCGCATCAACGCGTGCCTGTCTCTGGCGGTGATGCACCAGGGCGACGAGGTGGTCACCATCGAGGGCCTGGGCTCGCCCGAGGATCTGCATCCGATGCAGGCGGCCTTCGTCAAGCATGACGGCTATCAGTGCGGCTATTGCACGCCGGGGCAGATCTGCTCGGCCGTGGCCGTGCTGCAGGAGATGCGCGACGGCGTGCCCAGTCACGTCCAGGACGACATCGCCGGTCGGCCCCCGATGACCACCGATGAAATGCGCGAGCGCATGAGCGGCAACATCTGCCGCTGCGGCGCCTATTCCAACATCGCCGAGGCCATGGCGGACGTCGCGGGGGTCCGGGCATGAGAGCCTTCAGCTACGAGCGCGCCCGCACGCCGCAGGAGGCCGCCGCCGTCGTGGCGGCCCGGCCCGGCGCCAAGTTCATCGCCGGCGGCACCAATCTGCTGGACCTGATGAAGCTGGAGATCGAGACGCCGGTCCATCTGGTCGATGTGCAGGACACCGGACTGGACCGGATCGAGGAGACGCGCGACGGCGGTCTGCGGATCGGGACCCTGGTGTCGAACACGGCCCTGGCCAGCGACCGGCGTGTCCGCCGCGATTATGGTGTGCTGACCCGCGCCATCGTCGCGGGCGCCTCGGGCCAGTTGCGCAACAAGGCCACCACCGGCGGCAACCTGCTTCAGCGGACGCGGTGCCCCTATTTCTACGACACCGATCAGGCGTGCAACAAACGCGAGCCCGGCTCGGGCTGCTCGGCCATCGGCGGCTTCACCCGCCAGCTGGGCGTGGTCGGCGTCAGCGACGCCTGCATCGCCACCCATCCCAGCGACATGGCGGTGGCCATGCGAGTGTTGGACGCGACGGTCGAGACGGTCACGCCCCAAGGCGAGACGCGCCGCCTGCCCGTGGCGGACCTGCATCGCCTGCCGGGCGAGACGCCGCACCTGGAAACGAACCTGCAGCCAGGAGAGATGATCACCGCGGTCGTCCTGCCGCGGCCCATCGGCGGCCGCCAGGTCTATCGCAAGGTCCGGGACCGGTCGTCCTACGCCTTCGCCCTGGTGTCCGTCGCCGCCGTGGTCCAGCCGGACGGGTCCGGCCGCGCGGCCTTCGGCGGCGTCGCGCCGAAACCGTGGCGGGTCGAGGCGGCGGAGGCGGCCATGCCGTCCGGCGCCAAGGCGGTGGCGTCGCGCGTGTTCGAAGGCGCGAAGACCACCGATCAGAACGGGTTCAAGATCACATTGGCCGAACGCACCCTGGCGGGCGTGCTGGCGGAGGCGAGGGCATGAAGTTCGAACGGGCCGCCGAAACAAACGCCATCGACCAGATGAAGGTCGTCGGACGTCCCCATTCCCGCGTGGAGGGCGCGCTGAAGGTGACGGGCCGTGCGCCCTACGCCTATGAGCATCGGGAGGAGTCGAGAACGCCGCCTATGGCTATGTCGTGGGCTCGGCGATCGCCAAGGGTCGCATTCGCGCCATCGACACCCAGGCGGCGCGTTCGTCGCCTGGCGTGCTTGGCGTGGTGACCGCCGAAAACGCCGGCGAGCTGGAGAAGGGCCAGTACAACACCGCCCGTCTGCTGGGCGGACCCGATATCCAGCACTATCACCAGGCGATCGCGGTCGTGGTGGCCGAGACGTTCGAGCAGGCGCGCGCAGCCGCCGCCCGCCTGAAGGTCTCCTACGTCCGCGCGCGCGGGCGCTTCGACCTGGAAGCCCAGCGGGAGACCGCGACCGAGGCCAAGGACGTCAAGGACGCCGAAACGGGAGACTTCGACGCCGCCTTCGCCGACGCCCCGGTCAAGCTGGACGAGACCTATCACACGCCGGATCAGAGCCACGCCATGATGGAGCCGCACGCCTCCATCGCGACCTGGAACGGCGACGAGCTGTTCGTCTGGACCTCCAACCAGATGATCACCTGGGGCAAGGGCGATCTGGCGCGCACCCTGGGCGTGCCGGCCGAAAAGGTCCGGATCTCGTCGCCCTACATCGGCGGCGGTTTCGGCGGAAAGCTGTTCCTCCGCGCGGACGTGCTGCTGGCGGCCCTGGCGGCGCGCGAGGTGGGACGGCCGGTCAAGGTCGCGCTTCCGCGCCCGTTCATGGGCAACAACACCACGCACCGCCCGGCCACCATCCAGCGGATCCGCATCGGCGCGAACCGCGACGGCAAGATCCTGGCGATCGGGCACGACAACTGGAGCGGCGATCTTCCCGGCGGCGGCCCCGAGAACGGAACCGCCCAGACCAAACTGTTCTACGCCAGCGACGCCATCCGCACCCGCGTCCGGCTGGCCGAACTGGACCTGCCCGAAGGCAACGCCATGCGCGCGCCGGGCGAGGCGCCGGGTCTGATGGCGCTGGAGATCGCCATGGACGAGATGGCCGAGAAGCTGGGGATCGACCCCGTCCAGTTCCGCATAATGAACGACACCCAGGTCGATCCGATGAACCCCGAGAAGCGGTTCTCGAAGCGACAGTTCGTTCAATGCCTGACCCAGGGCGCCGAGCGGTTCGGCTGGTCGCGCCGCGCCGCGCCGGGCGCCACGCGCGACGGGCGCTGGCTGGTGGGCCTGGGCATGGCGGGCGGCTATCGCGGCAGCCCCACGATGAAGTCGGGCGCCCGGGTCCGCCTGACGCCGGAGGGCCGGATCATCGTCGAGAGCGACATGACGGACATCGGCACGGGCTCCTACACCATCATGGCCCAGACTGCGGCCGAGACGATGGGCGTGCCCCTCGATAGGGTGGAGATGCGACTGGGCGATTCCGCCTTCCCGTCGGCCGCCGGATCGGGCGGCCAGTGGGGCGCCAACAGTTCGACGTCGGGCACATACGCCGCCTGCGTCAAGCTGCGCGAAGCCGTGGCGCAGAAGCTGGGCTACGACCCCGGCGGCGCCGTCTTCAGCGACGGCCGGGTCCGGGACGGCCGCCGGTCGGCGACCCTGGCCAGCGCCGCGCGCGACGGCGAAATCGTCGCCGAGGACGCCATCGAGTTCGGCGATTTCACCCAGCAGTACGAGTACGGCACCTTCGCCGCCCATTTCGTGGAGGCCGCGGTCGACATGTACACGGGCCAGACCAAGATCCGCCGCATGCTGGCGGTCTGTTCGGCCGGCCGCATCCTCAATCCGACCACCGCCCGCAGCCAGGTCATCGGCGCCATGACCATGGGCGTCGGCGGCGCCCTGATGGAGGAACTGGTCGTCGACAAGCGCCTGGGCTTCTTCGTCAACCACGACCTAGCGGGCTATGAGGTGCCGGTGCACGCCGACATCCCGCACCAGGAGGTTGTCTTCCTCGAAGAGGCGGATGAGCTGTCCTCGCCGATGAAGGCCAAGGGCGTGGGCGAGCTGGGCCTGTGCGGCGTCGGGGCGGCGGTCGCCAATGCGATCCATAACGCAACCGGCGTGCGAATCCGCGAATATCCCGTCACCCTGGACAAGTATCTGGATCGATTGCCGGAGCTGGCGTGAAAGGCCTGAGACCGCAATCGTCAAGGCGAGGGACGACGACGCGAGCGTGAGACGCGCGAGGGCCTAAAGGCGGCGCGTCGACTGGCGGGGAATGAGCGAAGGGGTGGCGCGGCGAACCGCGGGGGCGCCCGGCGTGTCGGCCTGGGTCAGCAGTTCCATGGCCGTGGCGGCGATCTGGCCGAACGGCGTCCTTACCGTGGTCAGCGGCGTGGGCAGGTGGCTGACCAGCGGGATGTCGTTGTAGCCCACCACGGAAATGTCGCCGGGAACGGACAGCCCCTGCTGGGCCAGGGCTGACAGGGCGCCCAGCGCGGTGTTGTCGTTGATGGCGAAGAGGGCGGTGGGCCGATCGGCTAGGGTCATCAACTCACGCGCCGCCAGGTTGCCGGCCTCCAGGCTGAAGCTGGAGGGCACGACCCACTCGGGGCGCACCGACAGGCCGGCCTCGTCCATCGCCGCGCGATAGCCCTCCACCCGCCCCGCCGCGCTGGAGGCGTCGCTGGGGCCCGCGACCACGCCGATCCGGCTGTGGCCGAGGTCGATCAGGTGGCGCGTCGCCAGATAGCCGCCCAGGCGGTCGTCGCCGACGGAGGAGGGGTGCACCCCATCGGTCCGAAGGGCGAGAACGAAGCGGACGCCTTGGGCCGCAAGCCGTTCGGCCAGGCCATCCCCGGTTCGTGTCGTCGCCAGGACGAGGCCGTCGACGCCCCGCGCCATCAACATCTCCGCCGCCCGCTGATTGGCGACCGGATCGTCATTGGTCGTGGCGACGATGGTGAACCGCCCCGACTGAGCCGCGGCATGGGCGAGGGATTCGTAGAGCATCGCCATGACCGTGTCGGTCAGGCGCGGCACGATCACGCCGATCGTGCCCGTGGACCCGCGCCGCAGGTTGGCGGCCGAGACGTCGCGGACATAGCCCAGTTCCGTCGCGACGCGGCGCACCAGGCGCGCGGCCTCGGTATCGGACGGAGAGCCTTCGTCGAGGAACCGCGACACGCTGCTTTTCGACATCACCGGCGAGGGCACCCGCGTCGCGGCCGAAGAGGCCAAGGCGTGCAAGGCCGCGGGCGCGACCGGCGCCCTGGTCTATCCGAACCACGGCTGGCTGCGTTTCGGCTTCAGAAGGGCGCGCCGCAGGACCGCTACAAGGCGATCTGGCAGGAGTCCGGCCTGCAATGCATCCTGTTCCAGTATCCCGACGCGACCAAGGCGTCCTATGACCTGGACACTCAGATCGACATCGCCACCCAGGAGGGCGTCGTCGCCACCAAGAACGGCGTGCGCAACATGAAGCGCTGGTACGTCGAAATCCCCGAATTGAAGAAGGCCGCGCCGGAACTACAGGTGCTGTCGTGCCACGACGAATGGCTGCTGCCCACGATGTTCGACGTCGACGGCCTGCTGGTCGGCTATGGCAACATCGCGCCGGAACTGCTGGTCCAACTGATCGCGGCCGGCAAGGCGCAGGATTATCCCGAGGCGCGCCGCATCTTCGAGCAGCTGCTGCCGATCACCAGGGCGGTGTATCACCGCGGCTCGCATATGGAGGGCACCGTCGCCCTGAAGCTGGGCCTGGTGAAGCGCGGCGTTCTGGATCACGCCACGATCCGCGAGCCGCTGAAGAACCTGGGCGAGGCCGCCGAGCGCCAGATTTTCGAAGCGTTCGACGCCGCCGGCGTCGGCTCGGTCGGATCCTCCGCGATCGCCGCCGAATAAGGATCAGCCCCCGCGTCGTCCGGCGCGGGGGCTGCTTCGCTTTCAGGCCTGGCGTGACCGGGCCCGACAAGCCTATCACCGCGCCGATGCCCCGTCAGAAGTGTCACGGCGCCTGGGAAGAAACACCCGGCGAGGATGGTCGAGGGCCACCCCGCCAGAAAGGTAAAGTCATGTCGCATCGTGACGTGCTCCCCGAGGCCGCGGCCGTGGCGGAGCCCCGCAAGGCCCCGTCCAGGACGCTGCTGGCCAAGCTGGCCCTGGTCGGCCCCGCCTTCATCGCCGGCGCCTGGCAGTTCGGGCCCGGCAATCTGACCTCGGCGATCGAGGCCGGCAGCGCCTTCGGCTACGCCCTGATCTGGGTCATCGTGCTGTCGACGGTGCTGATGATCGCCTTCACCGACATGAGCGTGCGCATCGGCATCGCCTCGCCCTTGTCGATGATCGGCACGATCAAACAGACCCTGGGCAAGCCGACCGGCGTCGCCGCCGGGTTCGGCGTCTTCTTCATCACCCTGTGCTTTTCGGTGGGCAACGCGGCCGGTTCGGGCCTGGCGCTGTCGATGCTGTTCGGCGGCAACGCCGTGCTGTGGACGGTGATGGTCAGCCTGGCGGTGGGCTTCATCCTGCTGGCCCGAAACGTGTTTCGCACGGTCGAGCGCCTGCTGATCGGCCTGGTGGCCACCATGGCGGTGGGCTTCGTCGCCAGCGCCTTCATGGCCCGGCCGGACTGGGTCGCGGGTCTGGCGGGCGGAATGCCCAGTTTTCCGCCGGGCAGCGAACTGCTGATCGTCGCCCTGGTCGGGACCAACTTCTCGATCAACGCGGCCTTCTTCACCAGCTATGCGACCCAGGCCCACAAGACCCGGCCGGATCAATATCGGGACGCGACCCTGACCGACACCATTCCCGGCATCGTCGCGCCGGGGATCATGACCGCGCTGGTCATCATGGTGGCGGCCGCGGTCCTGGGACAGACCGGGCAACGGGTGGAGACCCTGCCGCAACTGGCGCGCATCTTCGAGCCGCTGGCCGGGCAGGTCGGCTACTATGTCTTCACCCTGGGCTTCTTCGGCGCCGCCTTCTCGTCCATGCTCGCCAACGCCACGGCGGGGGGAACCCTGCTGTCCGACGGCCTGGGCTGGGGCGGATCGTTCGAGTCCCTGCGGACCAAGGCGCTGGTCGGCCTGGTGCTGCTGTTCGGCGTGCTGATCGTGGCCTTTGCGCCGGGATCGCGGGTTCAGCTGATCATCCTGGCCCAGGCCATGACGGTGCTGGTGGCGCCCCTGCTGGGCGTCCTTCTGGTCCTGACCGCCAACAACCGGCTGATGGGCGCGCTGAAGAACCGGTGGTGGCACAACATCCTGGCGGCGGTCGGCCTGGCGTCGATCTGCGCCTCGACCGTTCTGCTGGTGCTGAAACTGACCGGCGCGACAGGCGGCTGACGTCGAGCCGGGCGACCGGCGAACCCGAATCCCCGCGCGCCGCCTGTCGCCCCGGCTGGGCCGGCGACGATCCCGGCGCGCGGCCCTTTTCAAGGCCTCCATCATGAAGACGACCCTTCTCCGTTTCACGGCGCGCGATCGCGCGCGTCGGTTCCACCGTCCGATCCTGGGCCTGGCGGTCGCCAGCCTGCCGCTGATCGGCTGTCCCGCCCTGGCGCAGGAGAGCGCGGGCCCTGCGGCGGCGCCCTATCCCCGGGCCGGGATCGGCGTGGGACCGGTTGCGGCGGGCTACGCCGAGGCGCGCTGGGCCGAGGACTGGTCCGCATACGCCGATCCCGCCCGACGCAAGGATGCGCTGGACCGGCTGAAGTTCATTCCTTTGTCGGCAGACGGCGCGGTGTGGCTGAGCCTTTCGGGCGAGATGCGCGCCCGCACGGCGCTGACGACCGGTCCGGGCCTGCTGGATCGGCCGGACCAGCGCCTGGACACCCTGCGGCTGGTCGGGGGCGCGGACCTTCATCTGGGGCGTCACCTGCGCGCCTATGGCGAAGTGGCGCATGGCGGCTCCGGCGGCCGCAACGATCCCAATCCGGTGGGGGCCATCCGCAACGACCTGGTGGTGCAGCAGGCGTTCGTCGATGTCAGCGGCGAGGCTGGCGGCCTGGAACTGGGCGCACGGCTGGGGCGCCAATTCTTCATCGACGGATCGCCCTATCTGATCAGCACCCGCAACGGCGCCACGATCCTGACGCCGTTCAACGGCGCCCGGGCCTGGGTCCGCGGCGCCCGGTGGAGGGCGGACGTCTTCGACCTGAAGGCCACGCAGCTGGGGACCGGGGGCGTCGACGACGACCGCACCGACGATGCGCGTCGCTTCCAGGGCGTGACCGCGGGGATGGTGGTCCCCCGCGACTGGTTCGGCGGGTCCAAGCTGTTCTTCGATCCCTTCGTGTGGCGCACGACCGACGCCGATCGACGGTGGGGCGCGCAAACCGCGCGCGAGAGGCGCGACTATGTCGGCGCCCGCCTGTGGGGCGAGATGGGGCCCGCCAACATCGACTGGGCCGTGGCCAGACAGACCGGACGGTTCGGCGACCGGCGCATCGAGGCGCTGCACGTCTTCACCCAGCAGAGCGTCAGCCTGGGCGACGGGGCCGGCGCGCCGCGTCTGGGCGTCAGGATCGACTATGGCTCCGGCGGCGGGTCCTACGGCGATGGGACCCTGCGCGCGGCGGTCACGCCCCAGGGGGTGCCGACCTTCTACAGCTATCAGAACGTGTTCGGCCCGGTGAACATGATCGCCGTCGCGCCCAACATCTCGATCCGCCGCGGGCGAACGACCCTGAGCGGCGAGGTGCAGGGAACCTGGCGGGCGTCAGAGCGCGATGCGGTCTATCGCGCCACGGACCTGCCCTATGCGGGGACCCAGGCGGTGGACGGCCGTCGCGTCGGCGAGGTCTGGCGCGTGCAGGCGGCCCACAACGTCTCGGCGCGCACCAGCCTGATCGGCCGTTACGAACATCTGGCGGCGGGACCGGTGCTGAAGGACGCCGGCTACGCCAGTTCCGACTATCTGACCGCCTGGATCAACTTCCGCTTCTGATCGACCGTCGGCGCGGCGGGGGCAGGCTCACCAGACCCCGATCTTCTCCGCCTCGGCGTGGCTGATGGGATGGCCCTGCTTCTTGTGGTCTTCCTCGGCCAGGAAGCGGCTGGCTTCCAGCGCGGCCATGCAGCCCATGCCGGCGGCGGTGACGGCCTGGCGATAGACGTCGTCGGTCACGTCGCCGGCGGCCCAGACGCCTTCGATGGCCGTCGCCGCCGTGCCGGGCGTGACGCGCAGATAGCCGCCGCTGTTGGTCTCCAGCTGGCCCTTGAACAGTTCCGACGACGGGGCGTGGCCGATGGCGATGAAGACGCCGTCGGCCGGGACTTGGCGCGTGGAGCCGTCCTGGACGTGCTCAGCCGCACGCCGGTGACGTTCCTGGCCACGCCGTCGACGACGCCGACAACCTCTTCCACCGCATGGTTCCAGATCACCTCGACCTTGGGATGGGCGAACAGGCGGTCCTGAAGGATCTTCTCGGCGCGGAACTCGTCGCGGCGGTGGACCACGGTGACCTTGGAGGCGAAGTTGGTCAGGAACAGCGCCTCTTCCACGGCGGTGTTGCCGCCGCCGACCACGACCACTTCCTTGCCGCGATAGAAGAAGCCGTCGCAGGTGGCGCAGGCCGAGACGCCGAAGCCCTGATAGGCCGCCTCGGAGTCCAGCCCCAGCCACTTGGCCTGGGCGCCGGTGGAGATGATGACCGTCTCGGCCAGCAGTTCGTCGCCGCCGTCCAGCTTCAGCCGGAAGGGCCGCTGGGACAGGTCGGCGGACACGACGATGTCGTGGATCACCTCGGTCCCGACATGCTGGGCCTGGGCGCGCATCTGCTCCATCAGCCACGGCCCCTGGATCGTCTCGGCGAAGCCGGGATAGTTTTCCACGTCGGTGGTGATGGTCAGCTGGCCGCCGGGTTGCAGGCCGGCGATGACCACCGGGTTCAGCGAGGCGCGGGCGGCGTAGATGGCGGCGGTCCAGCCGGCGGGGCCGGAACCGATGATGGCGAGGCGGACGGAACGGGGCGTGCTCATGCGCCTATTTAGGCGCTGATTCCGCTTCGCGCGATGCTATCGTCGCCGCAGTCACGAAGGAGTCGGGGATGAAGAACAGGGGCGGGGCGTTTTTCGCGGGCGGGATCGGCATGGGCGTCGCCATCGGCGTGGCCCTGGGCCTGGCGCTGGACAATCTGGCGCTGGGGATCGCGCTCGGCGTCGCCATCGGCGCGGGCCTCGGCTCGGCGGGCATGGCGGCCCGCAAGCCGAAATCGGACGACGACAAGCCCGGGGGCGATCCGACGGACGAAGCTCGCTAGTCTGGCTGCATGAAGACCGAATCCGCCTCCGCCCGCGAAAACGAAACATCGCGCGACGCGCCCTGGCCGCCGCCCGCCTGGGGGTGGACCATTCGGTGGTCGCCCTGTCGGTCTATGACAACGGCGGGCTGACCGGCCGATATCTGATGATGACGGTGATCTCGGCGGCGATCGCGGCGCTGGGGCTGATGCTGGGGTCGCCGGCGGTGGTGATTGGGGCCATGCTGGTCTCGCCGATGATGGGGCCGATCGTGGCGCTGGGCTTTTCCCTGGCGCTGCTGGACTGGGAAGAGCTGAAGCGGGCGGTCAAGGCGCTGGCGGTCGGCGTCGGCCTGGCCCTGGCGGTGGCCATACTGCTGACCCTGCTGTCGCCGCTGAAGGAGCCGACCAGCGAGATCCTGGCGCGGACGCGGCCCAACTTCTTCGACCTGCTGATCGCCGTCTTCTCGGGCGTCGCCGGCGCCTACGCCGTGATCCGGCAAAGGGGGAAACCATCATCGGCGTGGCCATCGCCACCGCCCTGATGCCGCCGGTGGCCACCGTGGGGTTCGGCCTGGGCACCGGCGACCTGCGGATCGCGGGCGGCGCGGTCTTCCTGTTCATGACCAACCTGGTGGCCATCGCCCTGGCCGCGACGCTGACGGCGGGCTTCTACGGCTTTCGGCCCCGCCTGCTGGAACGGCCTGCGCCGTGGCGGGGCGTGGCGGTGGTGGTGGTCTTCGTGCTGCTGTCGATCCCGCTGGCGCTGTCGCTGCGCTCGATCGGGCTGGAGAGCCGGGCCACGGCCGAGACGCGGCTGGCGGTCAACGACATCTTCTCCGGCGCCGACTCGCGCGTGACTCTGCTGGACGCGCGGGCGGACGGCGACAAGGTCACGGTCTCGGCCCTGGTCAGCACGCGCGCCCTGGTCGCCGACGCCCAGGCGCGTCTGCAGGAACGGCTGACCGCCGCGCTGCACGTGCCGGTCGAGGCGACGCTGGACCAGATCGTCGTCGCCGATCCCCAGGCCGCGGCCCGCGCCGTCCAGGCCAGCGCCGCCTCCGCGCCGGACCCGGTGGCGGCCCTGCGCGGCCGGCTGTCGGACTCGGTCCCCTTCGCCACCGACGCCCTTATGGTGGACGGGGAGGGGCGCCGGGCGGTGGTGCTGCTGCGGCCCGACGCGGGGCTGGACCTGTCCAGCGCCTTCGCCCTGGAGAAGGCCTTGAGAGCCAAGTTCGAGGGCGTGGACGTCTGGGTCACGCCGCCGCTGGAGGGAATGGAGACGGTCGATCT
This sequence comes from Brevundimonas albigilva, assembly GCF_023503965.1. Classification (GTDB taxonomy): domain Bacteria; phylum Pseudomonadota; class Alphaproteobacteria; order Caulobacterales; family Caulobacteraceae; genus Brevundimonas; species Brevundimonas albigilva. The sequence continues at coordinate 2,955,419 of NZ_CP097298.1, forward strand.
GGCCGACGCCGACGCCCGCGCCCAAGCCGCCTGGGCCCTGGCGCGCTGGCGGGCGCGGCCTCGCCTCCGGTTCTGCCGGCCCGATCCGGCCCCGGCGGTCGGGGAGGGCGAAACCGCCCCGCCGGACGCGCGCGAACGCTTCCTGGCCGAACTGGCGGCGACGGGCGTGTCGGTGGCGGCGGAAGACGGGCCGGCGTGTCGCGCCGGCGACCGCAACCTGGCGCGCATCGCCCTGACGTGACGGCTCAGCCGACCTGGGCGCGATGCCGCAGGAAGGCGTCGGCCAGGACGCAGGCGGCCATCGCCTCCACCACCGGCACGGCGCGCAGAGCGACGCACGGGTCGTGGCGGCCCTTGGTGCGCAGGTCCGTCTCCTCGCCGTCGCGGGTGATGGTCTGGCGCGGCGTCAGGATGGAGGAGGTGGGCTTGAACGCCACCCGCGCCGTCACCGACTGTCCGGTCGAGATGCCGCCCAGCACGCCGCCCGCCTGGTTCGACAGGAAGACGGGCTGCCTGTTCAGGTCCAGCCGCATCTCGTCGGCGTTGTCCTCGCCCGACAGTTCCGCCGCGCCGAAGCCCGCGCCGATCTCGACCCCCTTGGCGGCGTTGATGGACATCAGGGCGGCGGCCAGTTCGGCGTCCAGCTTGCCATACAGAGGCGCGCCCCAGCCGGCGGGGACGCCGGTCGCCTCCAGCGCCACCACCGCGCCGATGGAGGAGCCGGCCTTGCGGACGCCGTCCAGATAGGCCTCCCAGTCCGGCACGACCTCGGCCGAGGCGGCGAACAGCGGGTTGCCGGGAACGGCGTCGAAGTCGATCGCTTCGGGCGCGATCCGGTGCGGGCCGATCTGGACCACGCCGGCGCGGATCTGCACGCCGTCGCCCAGGATGCGTCGCGCCACGGCCCCGGCGGCGACGCGGCTGGCGGTCTCGCGCGCCGACGACCGCCCGCCGCCGCGATGGTCGCGCACGCCGTATTTGGCCTGATAGGCGAAGTCCGCGTGGCCCGGCCGATAGGCGCGGGCGATCTCGCCATAGTCCTTGGACCGCTGGTCCTCGTTGCGGATCAGGATCGAGATCGGCGTGCCGGTGGTGACCGGACCATCGCCGTCGTCGAACACGCCCGACAGGATCTGGGCCGTGTCGCTCTCCTGCCGCTGGGTGACGAACCGGGAGCCGCCGGGTTTCCGCTGGTCCAGCCACGGCTGGATGTCGGCCTCGGTCAGCGGGATCCGCGGCGGGCAGCCGTCGATCACGCAGCCGATCGCCGGGCCGTGGCTTTCGCCCCAGGTGGTGACGCGGAACAGATGGCCGAAGGTGTTGTGCGACATGGCCCGACTTAGGCCGCCAGACGCTCCGGCGTCCAGACCCGGTTGAAGCGCATCAGCAGGTCCTCGGCCGCGGACGGCGTGTCCTCGCAGGGCTCCAGGGTGACGATCAGCCGGCCCGCCGGTCGCGACCCGCGCGCCGGCAGGCCCAGGCCGCGAAGGCTCAGGCGCACGGGCGACTGCAAGCCCGGCGTGATCCACGCCGAGCGCAGGCCGGCGTGGGTCTGGATTTCGAGGCGCCCGCCGTCGGCCAGGATGCGCTCGCTGGCCGGGGCGGTCATGAACAGATCGTCGCCCATGACCGACAGGCCCTCGGCCGGACGGATCAGGACGCGCAGGTAAAGGTCGCCGCCGTCGGGGGCCGCGCCCCTCAGGCGCAGATGCTGGCCGGTTCGCATCCCGGCGGGAACGGAAAGGCGCAGGCGACGGCCGCCCAGCCGAATGTCGATCCGGGCGCCGTTCACGGCCTGGCGCGGCGTCAGGGTCGCGACGGGCGGCGGGGCGGCGCGCACCACCGGCGCGGCCAGGGCCAGCCGCGCCGAACCCTGCGCCTGCAGCAGCCGATAGGCGGCGATGACTTGACGAAAACGCTCGGCGTCGCCGCCGGCCCGATCCGGGCGCGCCGTCTTCACGGCGTTGCGGAAGGCCGTCTTCAACGACGCGGCGTCGTGCTCCGCACTCTCCAGGCCCAGCAACGCCAGGGCGTCGCGGACGGCGGGATCGGACACGGAAGGAAACGCGCGCATGGCCCGGACTGTGGCGCGACATGGTCAAGAGCCGGTTAACCGCGATGGCGGAAAGCCGCCTTTGATCCGCATCATTTCCTCGATGCGGGGAAGGGGCTAGACCGACGGCATGACCGCCCCCGTGATCCCGCCCAGCCCGTCGCGCGAGGAATACGCCCGCGACTACGCCGCCGCCCTGGCCGCCAACAGCGACGACGCCGCCTTCGAGCGGGCCGAGCCGGTCGGCCTGTTCGTCGACTGGCTGGCCGACGCCCGCGCGCACGAGGTCAACGACGCCAACGCCATGACCCTGTCGACCGTCGACGCCGAGGGCCTGCCGGACGCGCGGATCGTGCTGCTGAAGGACGTCGACGGGCGCGGCTTCACCTTCTACTCGAACCGCGAGAGCGCCAAGGGGCTGGAGCTGGACGCCCGGCCGGTCGCGGCCCTGACCTTTCACTGGAAGTCGCTGCGCCGCCAGGTCCGGGTGCGCGGCGCGGTGCAGCCGGTCACGGCCGATGAGGCGGACGCCTATTTCGCCAGCCGCGCGCGCGAGAGCCGCATCGGCGCCTGGGCCTCGGACCAGTCGCGCCCGCTGCCGGACCGGGCGGCGCTGGAAGCCGCGGTGGCGCGCGAGACGGCGCGGTTCGACGGCCAGGACGTGCCCCGGCCCGCGCGGTGGAGCGGATGGCGCGTCGTTCCGTCGTCGGTGGAGTTCTGGCGCGACCGGCCGTTCCGCCTGCATGACCGGATGCGGTTCGATCGCGACGGCGACGGCTGGCGCAAGACCCGGCTGTGGCCCTGATCGGGATCGCCCCTTTCCCTTTCGGCGCGGGGCCTCTATGTCCGCCCCTCACTTTACGTATCGCTGGAGATCGCGATGAGACCGGATGTCGAGGCCATGAAGGCCGACATCGAGCAGAGCGTCGCTCTGCTCAGGAGGCGACTTTGACTGGGATGTCGCTCTAAGGAAGCTCGACGAGCTGAACGCGCGGGTCGAGGACCCGACCCTTTGGGACAACCCCGACGAGGCCCAGGCCGTCAGCCGCGACCGTTCGCGCCTGGAAGGCCAGGTCAACGCCGTCAGGGAGATGGAGCAGGGGCTGGAGGACGGCGTCATGCTGGCCGAGATGGCGGACGACGAGGGCGACGAGGCCGCTCTCGAAGACGCCCGCGCCCAGCTGAAGGCCATCAAGGACCGCGCCGCGCGCGCCGAGCTGGAAGCCCTGCTGTCGGGCGAGGCGGACGGCAACGACGCCTATCTGGAAGTCAACTCCGGCGCGGGCGGCACCGAGTCGAACGACTGGGCCGGCATGCTGCTGCGGATGTATTCGCGCTGGGCCAAGGCGCACGGCTATGAGGTCGAGATCGAGGCGGAGGAAGGCGGCGAACAGGCCGGCATCAAGTCCGCCACGATCCAGGTGAAGGGCCCCAACGCCTATGGCTGGCTGAAGTCGGAATCGGGCGTTCACCGCCTGGTGCGCATCAGCCCCTATGACGCGGCCGCCAAGCGGCACACCAGCTTCGCCTCCATCGGGGTGTCGCCGGTGGTGGACGACGCGATCGAGATCGACATCAACCCGGCGGACGTCCGCACCGACACCTACCGGGCCTCGGGCGCGGGCGGGCAGCACATCAACAAGACCGACTCGGCGGTGCGCCTGACGCACGTGCCCACCAACACCGTCGTGGCCTGCCAGGCCGGGCGGTCGCAGCACCAGAACCGCGAACAGGCCTGGAAGATGCTGCGCGCGCGCCTCTACGAGCTTGAGCTTCAGAAGCGCGAGGCGGCGGCCCAGGCGCTGGCGGACGCCAAGACCGACATCGGCTGGGGCCACCAGATCCGGTCCTACGTCCTGCAGCCGTACCAGATGGTCAAGGACCTGCGGACCGAGGTGGAGACGTCCGACACCCAAGGGGTCCTGGACGGCGACCTGGACCAGTTCATGGGCGCGGCGCTGGCCGCGCGGGTCGGCGAGACGCGCGGATCGACGGCGGAATAAGGAAAGGGGCGGTCCGGCGGACCGCCCCTTTTCGGATCAGGCCGGGGCCTTTTCCTTGGCGTCGGCCTTCTTGTCGGCCGGCGGCTCCAGCATCGACGCGCCGGGCGTGTCGCGCTTGGCCTGGTTGCAGCGGCCCTGGAACCAGGCGCCCTGTTCGACCGACAGCTGTTCCTGGGTGATGTCGCCCTCGACGCGCGAGGTGGCGTAGAGGCGGACCTGCTTGGCCACGATGGCGCCGGTGACCCGGCCGCGCACGTCAAGCACGTCGGCGTGGACCGTGCCCTCGACCGAGCCGCCTTCGCCGATGGTGACGCGGGCGACGCGGACGTCGCCCTTGAGCGAGCCCTCGATCTGGAGGTCGCCGGCGCCGGAGATGTTGCCCTCGTACTTCACGCCCGCCGACAGGGTCGACAGGCTGGTGGAGCGCGGCGCGGCCGCGGGGCGGGCCGGTTCGGGCGCGCGGGCGACGGGCGCGGCCGCTGCGGGCGCCGGAGCCGGGTTAGGAGCCGCAGGCTGGGGGTCCGGGGCGGGGGGAATGCCCATGCCGCCGCTGTCGTTGGGTTTGCTCTTGGTGAACATGGTGCGCTCCGCATCTGCCAGCCAAGGCCGGCCCTTACCCCAAAGCCCTCGGACGCGATTTAGGGGGCGGGGAGGGCGAACGTCAAGCACCGCTTTCGAACCCCGCTCGCCGATCACGGAGCCTTGAGGGCCGCCAGCACGGCCTCGGCATGGCCGGGGACGCGGACATTGCGCCAGGCCCGGACGATGTTCCCGTCCGGCCCGACCAGGAAGGTCGCGCGCTCGATCCCCATGTATTCGCGGCCGTAGAGCCTCTTCTGGACCCAGACGCCCCAGGCCTCGCACGCGGCGCCGGCTTCGTCGGAGGCCAGGACGACCTTGAGGTCGTGCTTGGCCTTGAAGCGGTCGAGTTTCTTCACGGGATCCTTGGACACGGCGACGACGGTCGCATCCAGCGCCGCGAAGTCGTCCAGCAGGGCGGAGAAGTCCTTGCCCTCGTTGGTGCAGCCGGGGGTGTCGGCCTTGGGATAGAAATAGACCACCACGGGCCGGCCCTTCAGCGCGGCCAGGGAGACGCGGCCGCCGCCGTCGGTCGGCAGGTCGAGGGCGGGGGCGGGGCGGCCGACTTCGGGCATCTCACATCTCCGAGCGGGTTAAACGGGGCGCACCAGCACGATCTTCTTCTTGCCCGCGGCCAGCTTGATCACGCCGTCGGCGACGTCCGCCTCGCTCAGCAGCTGCGCGCCGTCGGACACGGCCACATCGTTCAGGCGCAGGCCGCCGCCCTGGGCCAGGCGGCGGGCCTCGCCGTTCGAGGCGGTCAGGCCGGCCTTGGTCACGACAGCGGCGATCATGGCGCCGTAAACCTCGGAAGCGGGCAGTTCGACGGTCGGCAGATCGGCCGAGACCTGGCCCTTTTCGAAGGCGGTTTCGGCGGCGGCGCGGGCCTTGGCGGCTTCGTCGGCGCCGTGCAGCATGGCGGTGGCGGCGTCGGCCAGGGCCTTCTTGGCGTCGTTGATGGCCGCGCCTTCCAGCGCCTCGTAGCCGGCGATCTCGGCGTCCGACAGATCGGTGAACAGGCGCATGAAACGGCCCACGTCGCCGTCCTCGGTGTTGCGCCAATATTGCCAGTAGTCATAGGGCGACAGGGCGTCGGCGTTCAGCCAGACGGCGCCGCCCACGGTCTTGCCCATCTTCTGGCCCGAGGCGGTCGAGAGCAGCGGCGTGGTCAGGCCGAAGGCGGCCTTCTGGTCCACCTTGCGGGTCAGTTCGACGCCGTTGATGATGTTGCCCCACTGATCCGATCCGCCCATCTGGAGCGCGCAGCCATAGCGGCGGTTCAGCTCCAGGAAGTCGGTCGCCTGCATCAGCATATAGTTGAATTCGAGGAAGGTCAGAGGCTGCTCGCGCTCCAGGCGCAGCTTGACGGAATCGAAGCTCAGCATCCGGTTGACGGTGAAGTGCGTGCCGTAGTCGCGCAGGAACTCCAGATAGCCCAGTTTCGACAGCCACTCGTCGTTGTCGACCATGATGGCGTCGGACGGGCCGTCGCCGAAGGTCAGGAACTTCTCGAACACGCCCTTGATGCCGGCGATGTTCTCGGCGATCCGCGCCTCGGTCAGCAGGGGGCGCTGGGTGTCCTTGAAGGAGGGGTCGCCGACCTTGGTGGTGCCGCCGCCCATCAGGACGATGGGCTTGTGTCCGGCCTGCTGCTGGAGACGCCGCAGCAGCATGATCTGGATCAGGTGGCCCACGTGCAGCGACGGCGCCGTGGCGTCGAAGCCGATATAGCCCGTGACCACGCCCGAGGCCGCCGCCTGATCGAGCTCGGCCGGGTGGGTGATCTGATGGATGTATCCCCGCGCCTGCATGGTGCGGAGGAAGTCGGACTTGAAGGCTGGGTCTGTCATGGCGGTGGGTCGTTAGCAGGCTTGCCCTCGGTCGTCTTCCCCTTCGGGGGACAAGCGCGACGGACGGGCGATGGTCAGGGCGAAAAACACAGTGTGAATAGTGTGAATCGTGTGAAATCCGGTAGGCGCATACCCCTGGTCGGTGCGCGGCTGCGGCCGACCAAGGGGCCCGCATCATACACCAGCCCCGAGGGGTGCGAGGTCGATTGGCTGATCGAGCCGCGCCGTCGTTGTTTTTCAAAGGAAAAGCGGGAGGCAATGCGCGTGCGACGGCGCAAGGCACCGTCGAGCCGACTTTGACCCGGCGTCCGCGTGCGATACCAGTGGCGGATGCGTCTGCCCCTGATCCCGCACCCGACCACCGCCGCCGTGCACGGCCTGACGCTGGAGGTCGAGGCGCGGCGAGAGGGCCGGGGGCTGAGCCTGGAATATACGCTGGGCGGGGCGGTGGAAACGGTGCGGTGGCCCCAACCGGCGGCGCGGGCGCATACGGACGAGTTGTGGCGGACCACCTGTTTCGAGGCGTTCGCGCGGACGGCCGGGGGCTATGTCGAATACAATCTGTCGCCGTCGGGGGCGTGGGCGGCCTATGGCTTCGACGGCTATCGCGCGGGGATGCGCAACCTGGCGGTTCCGGCGCCCTTCATCGTCACGCGGACGGCGCCGGGGCGGTTCGTGCTGACGGTCGACGTGCAACTGCCGGACGATGCGACGGGGGCGGTGGGCCTGACGGCGGTGATCGAGCGGCTGGACGGGTCGATCCTGTACTGGGCGCTGACCCATCCGTCGGATAAGCCGGACTTTCATCATTCCGATTCCCTCGCGCTGGACCTGACATGAATTTCGGCCTCGATCGCCTGCTGTCCGACGACGCCCTGCGCGCGCAGTTGAAGGGGCGGCGCGTGGCGCTGCTGGCGCATCCGGCGTCGGTGACGAAGGACCTGACGCACGCCATCGACGCCCTGGCCGCCTGTCCCGAGATCACGCTGAGCGCCGCCTTCGGGCCGCAGCACGGGATGAAGGGCGACCTGCAGGACAATATGATGGAGAGCCCGGACTATCGCGATCCGGTCCACGGCTTTCCGGTGTTCAGCCTGTACGGCGAGGTGCGGCGGCCGAAGGACGCGTGGATGGAGACGTTCGACGTCATCCTGATCGACCTGCAGGACCTGGGGTGCCGCATCTACACCTACGTCACGACGCTGCTCTATGTGCTGGAGGCGGCGGCGAAGCACGGCAAGGCGGTGTGGGTGCTGGACCGGCCCAATCCGGCGGGACGGCCGGTCGAGGGCATGACGCTGAAGCCGGGGTTCGAGAGCTTCGTCGGGGCCGGGCCGATGCCGATGCGGCATGGCATGACCATGGGGGAACTGGGCCTGTGGTTCGTCGACCGCTTCAAGCTGGATGTCGACTACCGCGTGGTGGAGATGGAGGGCTGGCGGCCGGACGAGGGGCCGGGGTACGGCTGGCCGCTGCTCGAGCGGGCCTGGGTCAATCCCAGTCCGAACGCGCCGAACCTGAGCATGGCCAGGACTTATGCCGGCACGGTGATGCTGGAGGGGGCGACCCTGTCGGAAGGGCGGGGGACGACGCGGCCGCTGGAGCTGTTCGGGGCGCCGGACATCGACGCGCGGGCGGTCATCTTCGAGATGCAGGCGCTGGCGCCGGAGTGGCTGACGGGGTGCGTGCTGCGCGAATGCTGGTTCCAGCCGACCTTCCACAAGCATGTCGGCCAACTGTGCAGCGGCGTGCAGATCCACGTCGAGGGACCGCATTACGACCATGCGGCGTTCCGGCCGTGGCGGGTGCAGGCGCTCGGGTTCAAGGCGATCCGGCGGCTGTATCCGGATTACGACCTGTGGCGCGACTTTCCGTATGAGTACGCCTTCGGGCGGCTGCCGATCGACACCATCAACGGCGGGCCGGGGCTGCGCGAATGGGTCGACGACGGGGGCGGCGCGGGGGACCTGGACGCGCCAGCCTTGTCGGACGAGCAATCTTGGATTGAGATTCGGCGTCCCCATCTGCTGTACTGAACAGCGGGGCATTCGGGATGATGCGACGATGGATCGCCGGCCTGTGCGGAGGAGGCGTGATGCTGGGTTTGGCGATGGCGGTGGTTCTCTCGATGAGCCAACCGAATCCGGACGGTTTGAGTGTCGAGGCTCGGGAAGCGATCAAGCCGGTCGTCCAGGCGCTGGAGACCGAGAAGGCGCGTCAGGCCGCGCTGGCCCCGGCGGCCAGCGACCGCGAGCGGTTGGAGCGCATGGGCGTGCTGGATCAGGCTGGCCGCCATGCGCTGAACAGCGTGGACTACAGCCGCCTGCCGCCCGAGGAGCGGTCGGCCGCGCGCGCGGCGATCTGGCGCGTGCTGGGCGAGAATGACCGCGCCCTGATGGCGGAACTGCTGACCATGGTTCCGCCGGAGGGTTGGTTCCTGAAGAGCCGGTATGGCGAGCAGGCTGCGGGCTCGGCCTTCCTGATCGTACAGCATTCCGGGGCCGAGCACTGGCGACGGTTCGTGCCGGTGTTGGAGCCGCTGGTGGCGAGAGGCGAGGTGGACGGAGAGGAATATGGCCTGATGTACGACCGCCTGGCCGTCAGCGAGGGCCGCCCGCAGCGCTATGGAACCCAAATGACCTGCCGCGACGGGCGATGGGTGGTCGAGAATCTGGAAGAGCCCGAGCGTGTGGAGACGCGCCGCCGCGAGATGGGCTTCCGATGGACGATGGCGGAGTACGAGGCGCGGTTCGCCGCTTCGGCGCCCTGCGCCTAAGATTTGCTGCGATCGCGAAGCGACGGAGGGCGGCGGCGTGCCAAAGGGCCTGTCCGGCGGATCGTTGTCTCTGAACATCCTGCGCTTTTTTGTATAAACGCAGTTTATTGTGCATCTGCAAATAAGTGATTGGGCTTATCCGTTCGAGTCGGTTAGAAGGACCTCCTCCCCAATCACTTCCAGCCTATGGATTTCGCATGGCCCTCATCAACACGACCATCAAGCCGTTCACGGCCACCGCCTACAAGCAGGGCAAGTTCGTCGAGATTTCCGACGCCGACGTGAAGGGCAAGTGGGGCGTCTTCTTCTTCTATCCGGCCGACTTCACCTTCGTGTGCCCGACCGAGCTGGAAGACCTGGCCGGCATCTATCCGACCCTGCAGGGCCTGGACGTGGAAGTGTTCTCGGTCTCGACCGACACCCACTTCAGCCACAAGGCCTGGCACGACACCTCGCCGGCGATCGGCAAGATCGACTACTACATGGTCGGCGACCAGTCGGGCACGATCACCAACAACTTCGACGTGATGCGTCCGGGCGTGGGCCTGGCCGACCGCGCGACCTTCCTGGTCGATCCGGACGGCGTGATCCAGTTCATGGAGATCACCTCGGAAGGCGTGGGCCGCAACGCCTCGGAACTGCTGCGCAAGGTCAAGGCCGCCCAGTATGTGCGTTCGCACCCCGGCGAAGTCTGCCCGGCCAAGTGGGAAGAGGGTGAAGCCACCCTGGCCCCGTCGCTGGACCTGGTCGGCAAGATCTAAGCCCGACGACCCAGACAGACCGGCGGCGCGTCGCGTTTTCGCCGCCGGTTCACGGCGCCCGGTCCGCCGGGCGTCCGCAGAGGCCGCGGGGTGCATGTAGTGTTTCCGTCCCCGCGGCCTTTTTGCGTCCGGTCCTCGCCCGCAGCGGCTGGAGGACGGCGCGTTCCACCCGAGATTTTGTGAGGATCCCGATGCTCGACGCCAATCTGAAAACCCAGCTGGAAGGCTATCTGAAGAACATCGTGCATCCGGTCGAGCTGGTCGCCTCGCTGGGCGCCGGCCCGAAGTCGCAGGAGCTGAAGGCCCTGCTGGAGGACATCGTCTCGGTCTCGCACGGCAAGGTGGAGATGGGCCGCGACTTCGACGACGTGCGCCAGCCCAGCTTCCTGATCCGCCGCAAGGGAACGGACATCGGCGTGCGCTTCGCCGGCATCCCGCTGGGCCACGAGTTCACCTCGCTGGTGCTGGCCCTGCTGCACGTCGGCGGCCATCCGTCCAAGGCGGCGCAGGAGGTGATCCAGCAGGTCAAGGACCTGGACGGCGACTATCTGTTCGAGACCTATTTCTCGCTGTCGTGCCAGAACTGCCCCGACGTGGTGCAGGCCCTGAACCTGATGAGCGTCATCAACCCGCGCATCAAGCACGTCGCGATCGAGGGCGGCCTGTTCAAGGACGAGGTCGAGGAACGCAAGATCATGGCCGTGCCGACGGTCTTCCTGAACGGCGAACTGTTCGGGCAGGGCCGGATGGAGCTGGAGCAGATCGTCGCCCGGATCGACAGCGGCGCCGAGGCCAAGGCGGCCGAGAAGATCAAGGCCAAGGACCCGTTCGACGTGCTGGTGGTCGGCGGCGGTCCGGCCGGCGCGGCGGCGGCCATCTACACCGCGCGCAAGGGCATCCGCACCGGCGTGGCGGCCGAGCGCTTCGGCGGCCAGGTGCTGGACACCATGGCGATCGAGAACTTCATCTCCGTGCCCCACACCGAGGGGCCCAGGCTGGCCGCCCAGCTGGAGCAGCACGTCCGCGAGTATGAAGTGGACATCATGAACCTGCAGCGGGCGTCGCGTCTAATCCCGGCCAAGGTTCCGGGCGGGCTGCACGAGGTCCAGCTGGAGAACGGCGCCAGCCTGAAGGCGCGCACCGTGATCCTGTCGACCGGCGCGCGCTGGCGGCAGATGAACGTGCCGGGCGAGGACCAGTACCGGAACAAGGGCGTGGCCTATTGCCCGCACTGCGACGGGCCGCTGTTCAAGGGCAAGCGGGTGGCGGTGATCGGCGGCGGCAACTCGGGCGTCGAGGCGGCCATCGACCTGGCCGGCATCGTGGCCCATGTCACCCTGATCGAGTTCGACAGCGAACTGCGGGCCGACGCCGTGCTGCAAAGGAAGCTGGCGACCCTGCCGAACGTCAGGATCGTCACCTCGGCCCTGACGACCCAGGTGCTAGGCGACGGGGAGAAGGTGAACGGCCTGGTCTACAAGGACCGCAACTCGGACGCCGTGCACGAGGTCCAGCTGGAAGGCGTGTTCGTCCAGATCGGCCTGGTCCCGAACACCGAATGGCTGCACGGGGCGGTGGCCCTGACCCCGCGCGGCGAGATCGAGGTCGATCATCGCGGCGAGACGTCCCAGCCGGGCGTGTTCGCGGCGGGCGACGCCACGACCGTGCCCTACAAGCAGATCGTCATCGCCATGGGCGAGGGCTCCAAGGCCGGCCTGTCGGCCTTCGACTACCTGATCCGCACCGTCCCGGCCGAAGAGGCGACGGAGGCGGCTTAAGTTTCGTTTCCGCTCATTCCGGCTTTCGCCGGGATGAGCGGAAGGCGGGCTCAATGCAGCTTCAGCCGTCCGGAGACGCGGCGGTGGAGCAGGCGCGAGAGGGCCAGAAGGGCCGTGCGGCGCACGCCGATGATGGCGCGGTGGTGGTCGAGGTGCAGGGCCATGTAGGCCCATTTGGCCAGCAGGCCCTCGATCAGGAAGTCAGGACCGCCCAGGCCGCCCATCAGGGAGCCGACGCCCTTGTCGTCGCCCAGCGACACCAGCGAGCCCTTGTCGCGATAGACGTAGGGACCGGGATCGCGCGCCGGGTCGGATAGGGCCTTCGCAAGATAGGCGGCCTGCTGCGCCGCCGCCTGGGCGCGGGCGGGGACGGGGCGGCCGTCGGGGCCGGGCGCCTCGGCGCAATCGCCCAGGGCGTAGATGTCTGGGGCGGAGGTCCGCAGGCGGTCGTCGACGACGAACTGGTTCAGGCGGCCGGTCTTCAGGCCGAAGGCGCGATTGCGGTCGTCCGCCTTCACCCCGGCGGCCCAGACGATCAGGTCGGCGGGGACCGGGCCCCGGCTGGTGTCGAGACGGTCGGGATGGACGGCCTGGACCTGCGCGTCGGTGAGCAGGCGCACGCCCTTGGCCTCCAGCGCGCGGGCCGCCTTGTCGGAAACGCGCTCGGGCAGGCCGCCCAGGATGCGCGGCGCGGCCTCGACGATGGTCACGTTCAGGTCGAAGCGCTGGTCGGGCGTCAGTCCGGCGGACAGTTCGTCGTGGCCCTCGATCAGTTCGGTGGACAGCTCCACGCCGGTGGCCCCGGCGCCGACGATGGCGATGTTCAGCGTCCGCTCGTCCGAATAGGCGGCGGCGAGGAAGGCCGAGGTCAGGCGGCGGTTGAATCCTTCCGCGTCGGCGACGTCTTCCAGCAGGTGCGCGTGTTCGGCCGCGCCGGGGGTGTCGAACAGGTTGGAGCCGCTGCCGGTCGCCAGGACCAGGGTGCGGTAGGAAAGGGTGCGCGGCGCGACCAGCACCTGGCCGTCGCCGTCGCGGATTTCCGCCAGGGAGATTGTCTTCGCCTCGGGGTCGAGGCCGGTCAGGTCGCCGAAGGCGAACCTGAAGTGATTGCGGCGCGCCAGGACGGGATAGGACAGGCCCTCCTGGTGGCTGTCCAGCGAACCGGCGGCGACCTCGTGCAGGCTGGGCTTCCACAGGTGGAAGATGGAGCGGTCGATCAGCAGGACGCGGCGGCGTCCCTCTCGCGGGCCGAAGCGACGGCCCAGACGGGCGGCCAGCTCAAGCCCGCCGGCGCCGCCGCCGATGATGACGATGTCGTGCTGCATCAGAGATCCCCGATCACGAGCCGGGAGCGATTGGAAGCAGAACGGCATTGACGCCCAGCATGGCCGCGCCAGCCGCCATACGTTTGTCGAGCGTAACGAGCGTCATGTCGAAATCGGCGGCGATCGCCACATGAAGGGCGTCTCCGGCGCGCAGGCCGGTCTCATGCTTGTCGGCGAATTTACGAGCCGCGAAGAAGTGGGTTTCATCGATCGGGGTGGAAACGAGGAAGGTGTTTCGCATCTCTTCAAGCTGCCGGGCGCTCGCCGCCTTCGCATGTTCGTCGATCTGGCCCGTCCGCAGTTTGATGGACAGGGCGGAGGCGACTTCCGTCAAGGTCCAATGGCTGAATGCGAGATCGTCCTCTCGCGGCCGTAGCCAGTTCTGGACCGCTTTGCGGCTTATCTCTTCGGTGACGGCGGCGACGAGGACCGACGCATCGAGATAGTGCATCAATAGCCGCTGTCGCGGAGCTTGCGCATGAAGTCGCCTGCGCTTTCGGGCTGAGGGGTCATGGCGCTGGTCACCCGCTCCAGCTCGTCCCAATCGAAGGGTTTGCGAGGCTTTTCAGGCGGCAGGAGACGGGCGACAGATTTACCGCGCCGGACGATCTCGATCTCCTCGCCGTTGGAGGCGCGGGTGACCAGTTCGCTCAAGTGCGCCTTGGCGTCGGCGAGATTGATGCGTTCCACGATCGCTTCCTGACCAGTTGGTTGGTCAGTTTAGCACGATCCCGATACAGGCTCTACGCCGGGTTCTCTTCCAGACGCTTGTCCAGATAGGCGCCGACGCGGCGATCGACGGCGGCGAGGTGGTCCTGCCAGAAGTGGCTGGCGCCTTCTTCCAGTTCGTAGTCGATGACGATGCCCTTCTGGGTCCGCAGCTTGTTGACCACACGCTCGACCTCGACCGGCGGAACGATGGTGTCGGCCGTGCCGTGCAGGAACAGGCCGGACGCCGGGCAGGGGGCCAGGAAGCTGAAATCGTACATGTTCGACGGCGGCGAGACCGAGATGAAGCCGTCCGTCTCGGGCCGGCGCATCAGCAGCTGCATGCCGATGTAGGCCCCGAACTGATAGCCGGCGACCCAGGTCTGGGTGGCGGCGGGATTGTTGGCCTGAAGCCAGTCCAGGGCCGTCGCCGCGTCGGCCAGTTCGCCGATGCCCGAATCGAACTCGCCCTGCGACTTGCCCACGCCGCGGGAATTGTAGCGCAGGGTGGCGAAGCCGCGCTGCTGGAACAGCTGGTGCAGGGTCACGGTCACCGGATTGTTCATGTGCCCGCCGGCCTTGGGGTGCGGGTGCAGGATCAGGGCGATCGGCGCATTGGGGCGCTTGCCGGGAGAATAGCGGCCTTCGATGCGGCCGGCCGCGCCGGGCAGGATGACTTCAGGCATGTCGGCTCTGCAATCCGTTCAACTGTCATTTCGCGGCTGCGTAATACTTGACCGCCAGGGTAGGACTTTCTAAGTCCCTCCGGCGCGCCGCCGCCTTTGCGAAGGCGCGGGTTCTAGCACAGGAGCCCCGAAAAGCGCAATTTTTGAGGGTGCGCGATGCGTCTGTCGACCAAGGGACGATACGCCGTGATGGCGATGGCCGATCTGGCCAAGAACGGGCGCGGCGACGGCGGCGAAGGCCGGGCCGTATCGCTGGCCGAGATCGCCGCGCGCCAGGAAATTTCGCTGAGCTATCTGGAGCAGCTGTTCGCCCGTCTGAGAAAGAGCGGGCTGGTGCGCAGCGTGCGCGGGCCGGGCGGCGGCTATCGGCTGGCCAAGGGCGCGCACGAGACGGTGGTGGCCGAGATCGTGCTGGCGGTGGACGAACCGATCCGCGCAACCCGCTGCGTGGCGCACGGCACGCCCAAGGGCTGCATGCTGGGCGGCGAGCGCTGCATCACCCACGACCTGTGGGAAGACCTGGGCGACGAGATCCACCGCTATCTGGCCGGCGTGTCGCTGGAGGACGTGGTGATGCGGCGGACCGGCGCGCGGCGTCGCGCGGCCCTGTCGGCCGACGACGGCGCGGCCGTGGGGGTGGCGGCATGAGCGCGATCTATCTGGATTACAACGCCTCGGGCCTGGTGCGGTCCGAGGTGCTGGAGGCCATGACCCGGGCCCTGGCCGACAACGGCAATCCGTCGGCGGTCCATGCGGCCGGGCGGCGCGCGCGGGCGCGGGTCGAGACGGCGCGGGCCCAGGTCGCCGAACTGGTCGGGGCGGACCCGACGGCGGTGGTGTTCGTCAGCGGCGGGACCGAGGCGAACGCGCAAGGCGTCGCCAGCGCCCTGGCGGCGGGCGGCGAAAGGCTGATCGTGTCCGCGACCGAACATCCGTGCGTGGCCGAGACGGCGGCGAACGCCGGCGCGCCGGTCGAGGTTCTGCCCGTCGACGCCAAGGGCGTGATCGACCTGGACTGGCTGGACGCGGCGCTGAAGCGGCCGGGACGCGCCGTGGTCGCCATCCATCACGCCAACAACGAGAGCGGCGTGATCCAGCCGATCGCCAAGGCGGCGCGTCTGGTGCGCGCGGCGGGCGGCTGGCTGCATGTCGACGCCATCCAGTCGGCGGGGAAGATTCCGGTCGATATTCGGACGCTGGACGCCGACAGCCTGACCCTGTCGGCGCACAAGCTGGGCGGGCCGCAGGGCGTGGGCGCCCTGGTCTTCAAGGAAGGCGTGTCGGGCGTTCGCATCCTACACGGCGCGGGTCAGGAGCGCGGGCTGCGCGCGGGCACCGAGAACGTGCCGGGCATCGTCGGCTTCGGCGTGGCCGCCGACTGCGCCGTGCGTGACCTGGAAGCCATGGGATCTCACGCCGCCTGGCGCGACGCCGCCCAGACCCGGGTGAAGACGGCCGGGGCGACCATCATCGGCGAAGGCGCCGACCGCCTGCCCAACACCCTGTTCATGGCGGTCGAGGGCTGGGACAGCCCTCAACAGTTGATCACCCTGGACCTGGCCGGGGTCATGGTGTCGGCGGGATCGGCCTGTTCGTCGGGCAAGGTCAAGCCGTCCAAGACCATCAGCGCCATGGGGCTGGACGCGCTGGCGACCGGGGGCGTGCGCGTCTCCGGCGGCTGGGGCACGACCGAGGGCGACTGGGCGCGGTTCGCCGACGCCTGGGTCGCCGCGTATGACAAGCACAAGGCACGCGCCGCCGCGCGCGTGAGAGAGGTCGCCTGATGGCCGCCGTCAAGGAAACCATCGACGCCGTCGCCGAGCTGGAGCGGTACAAGTACGGCTTCACCTCCGACGTGGAACAGGAGTTCGCGCCCAAGGGCCTGAACGCCGACATCGTGCGCTTCATCTCCGAGAAGAAGGGCGAGCCGGAGTGGATGTTGGAATGGCGTCTGGCCGCCTATGAGCGCTGGCAGGCGATGGAGGAGCCGACCTGGGCGGCGGTGAAATACGCGCCGGTCGATTACCAGGACTTGTTCTACTACGCCGCGCCCAAGAAGAAGGAGGGGCCGAAAAGCCTGGACGAGGTCGATCCCGAACTGCTGGCCGTCTATGAGAAGCTGGGCATCCCGCTGAAGGAGCAGGAGGTGCTGGCGGGCGTCGAGGGCGCGCCGCGCGTGGCCGTGGACGCCGTGTTCGACAGCGTGTCGGTGGTCACCACCTTCAAGGAGGAGCTGGCCAAGGCGGGCGTGATTTTCATGCCCATTTCCGAGGCCTTGCGCGAATATCCTGATCTGGTGCGGCAATATCTGGGGTCGGTGGTTCCGGTCTCGGACAACTATTTCGCGGCGCTGAACAGCGCGGTCTTTTCGGACGGGTCGTTCGTCTACATTCCGCCGGGCGTGCGCTGCCCGATGGAACTGTCGACCTATTTCCGGATCAACGCCAGCCAGACGGGCCAGTTCGAACGGACGCTGATCATCGCCGACAAGGGCAGCTATGTGAGCTACCTGGAAGGCTGCACGGCGCCGATGCGCGACGAGAACCAGCTGCATGCGGCGGTGGTCGAGATCGTGGCGCTGGACGACGCCGAGGTGAAATATTCGACGGTCCAGAACTGGTATCCGGGCGACGCCGAAGGGCGGGGCGGCATCTACAACTTCGTCACCAAGCGGGCCGACTGCCGGGGCGACCGGTCGAAGGTGTCGTGGACGCAGGTGGAGACGGGCTCGGCCGTCACCTGGAAATATCCGTCGTGCATCCTGAAGGGCGAGGAGAGCTCGGGGGAGTTCTATTCCATCGCCATCACCAACGGACATCAGCAGGCCGACACTGGCACCAAGATGATCCATCTGGGCAGGAATTCGAAGTCGCGGATCATCGCCAAGGCGGTGTCGGCGGGGAAGTCGGATTCGACCTATCGCGGCCTGGTCTCGGTGCATCCGAAGGCGACGGGCGTACGCAACTTCACCCAGTGCGACAGCCTGCTGATCGGCAAGGACTGCGGCTCGCACACCATCCCCTATATCGAGGCGCGCAACGGCTCGGCCCAGCTGGAGCATGAGGCGACGACGACGCGCCTGTCGGACGACCAGCTGTTCTACGCCCAGCAGCGCGGGCTGAGCGAGGAGGAGGCGGTGGCCCTGCTGGTCAACGGCTTCGTCCGCGACGTGCTGCAGGAACTGCCGATGGAATTCGCCGTCGAGGCGCAGAAGCTGGTGGCGATCAGCCTGGAGGGAAGCGTGGGGTGATGACGCCGACCGGAGCGCGGACCTCCAGGTCCGCCTCGCCATCGACTGCGGACCTGGAGGTCCGCGCTCCCTTGAACGAAGAATGACAATGCTCTCTATCTCCAACCTCCACGTTTCCGTCGGCGACAAGCCGATCCTCAAGGGGCTGACGCTCGATGTTCCCGCCGGCGAGGTGCACGCCGTCATGGGGCCGAACGGGGCGGGCAAGTCGACGCTGGGCTACGCCCTGTCGGGACGGCCGGGCTATGAGGCGACCGAAGGGTCCGTCGAATGGAACGGCGCGGACCTGCTGGACCTGGATCCGGCCGAGCGGGCGGCCAAGGGCGTGTTTCTGTCGTTCCAGTATCCGATCGAGATCCCCGGCGTGCCGGCCCTGACCTTCGTGCGGACGGCGCTGAACGCTCAGCGCCGCGCGCGCGGCGAGGAGGAGGTGTCGGCGCCCGAGTTCCTGAAGCTGGTCAAGGCGGCGTCCAAGGCGCTGAAGATGGACTTCGACATGCTGAAGCGGCCGCTGAACGTCGGCTTCTCGGGCGGCGAGAAGAAGCGGATGGAGATCCTGCAGATGGCGCTGCTTGAGCCGTCGCTGCTGATCCTGGACGAGACGGATTCGGGCCTGGACATCGACGCCCTGCGCATCGTCGCCGACGGGGTGAACGCCCTGCGGTCGCCCGAGCGGTCGATGCTGGTCATCACCCACTACCAGCGCCTGCTGGACTACATCAAACCGGACCGGGTGCACGTTCTGGCCGCGGGTCGGATCGTGGCGTCGGGCGGGCCGGAGCTGGCGTTGCAGCTGGAGGCGGAAGGCTATGACAAATACCTTCCGGCGGCGGCTTGACGATGATCCTCCCCAGCAAGCGAAGCGCAGCGGGGGAGGGGGACCGCGAAGCGGTGGAGGGGGCGACCCCAGACACCGGCTTCGGGTCCGCCCCCTCCACCATCCTTCGGATGGTCCCCCTCCCCCGTGAACGGGGAGGATCGGATGAGCGCGCTGTTCGATATCGACCTGGCGGACGCCTCGACCTTTCCGTCACGGCGGACGGAGGCGTGGAAATACAGTGACCTGAAGCGTTATCTTCGCGAAGCGCCGCAGCCGTCGCCGACGGCGGCGATCGGCGCGCCGGGGCCGTTCTACGACCTGGGCGGGGAGGCGATCGTCTTCGCCAACGGACGCGCGGTGGGCGTGACCGACTTCATCGCCTCGGGCGACCAGACGCTGCGGCTGCGCTACATCTCGGACGCCGTGGGCACCGGGCATTCGGCCGGCGCCCGGGTGGCCGCGCGGGCGGGCGCCCGGCTGCTGCTGCTGGAGACGCACGAGGGCGCGGGCTCGGCCTATGTGGCGCACAACACCCTGGAGCTGGACGTGGCGGCCGGCGCCGAGGTGACGCGCATCGTCCTGGTCGAGGAGCCCGAGGACGCGCTGTCGATCGCCCAGGCCCAGGTCAAGGTCGAGGCGGGCGGGGTGTTCCGTCAGACCGTGATCGCCACCGGCGCCAGGCTGCAACGGGTGGAGACGCGGGTCGACCATCACGCGCGCGGCGCGCACGTGCAGGCGGACGGCCTGTATCTGCTGAACGGCGCACGCCAGGCGGACCTGACGAGCGTGGTGCGCCACCTGGACCGGGACGGCACGACCAGCCAGCTGATCAAGGGCGTGGCGCGCGATGCGGCGCGCGGCGTCTTCCAGGGCAAGATCGTGGTCGAGCGCGGGGCGGACGGGACCGACGCGCGGATGGGGCACCATGCCCTGATCGCCAGCGAGCGGGCCGAGATCGACGCCAAGCCGGAACTGATCATCTACGCCGACGACGTGCAGTGCGCGCACGGCAATACGGTGGGGGCGCTGGACGAAAGCGCCCTGTTCTACATGCAGCAGCGCGGCGTTCCGGCCGACGAGGCCCGCGCCCTGCTGACCCAGGCCTTCCTGATCGAGGTCGTCGACCGGATCGAGCACGAAGGCGCGCGAGAGGTGGTGCGGGAATGGCTGACGGCGCGCCTGTGACCCTGTTCGATCCTACGCCGTGCGGGTGCAGTTTCCGATCCTGTCGCGACAGGTGAATGGCAAGCCGCTGGTCTATCTGGACAACGCCGCCTCGGCCCAGAAGCCGCGTGCGGTGATCGACGCCCTGGTCGCGACGATGGAGGGCGGCTACGCCAACGTCCACCGCGGGCTGCACACCCTGTCGAACGAGGCGACCGAGGCGTTCGAAAAGGCGCGCGAGATCGTGGCCCGCTTCCTGAACGCCGAGACGCCGGAACAGGTCGTCTGGACCAAGGGCGGGACCGAGGCGATCAACCTGGTCGCCAACGGCCTGGGCCTGTCGATCCAGCCGGGCGACGAGATCATCATCTCTGAGATGGAGCATCACTCCAACATCGTGCCGTGGCATCTGCTGCGCGAGCGGCGCGGGGCGGTGCTGAAGTGGATCCCGGTCCTGGACGACGGCTCGCTGGACATGGCCGCCTATGCGGACCTGCTGGGGCCCAGGACGCGGATGGTCGCGGTCACCCATATGTCGAACGTGCTGGGGACGATCAATCCGGTCGCGGAGATCACCCGACTGGCCCATGCGGCGGGCGCGCAGGTGCTGGTCGACGGCTGTCAGGGCGCGGTCCATGCGGCGCCGGACGTGCAGGCGATCGGCTGCGACTTCTATGTTTTGACGGGCCACAAGCTGTTCGCCCCGACCGGCATCGGCGCCCTGTACGGCAAGGCCGAGGCGCTGGAGGCGCTGCCGCCCTATCAGGGGGGCGGCGAGATGATCGGCGTGGTCGAGAAGGACCGCGTCACCTATGCCGCCCCGCCGCATCGGTTCGAGGCCGGCACCCCGCCGATCCTGGAAGCCATCGGCCTGGGCGTCGCGCTGGACTGGCTGGCGCAGTACGACCGGGCGGCGGTGCAGGCGCACGAGCACGCCCTGTACCGGCGCGCGGCCGACCGGCTGGCGGAGCAGGACTGGCTGCGGATCCTGGGGCAGGCGGAGGGCAAGGGCGCCATCCTGACTTTCGCCGTCGAGGGCGCGCACGCCCATGACGTGGCCCAGATCATGGATCGCTACGGCGTGGCGGTGCGGGCGGGCACGCATTGCGCCGAGCCGCTGGCCAAAAGAATGGGGGTGACGTCGAGCACGCGCGCCTCCTTCGCCCTATATAACACCGTGGAGGACGCCGACGCCTTCGTGGACGCGCTGATCAAGGCGCGGAACTTCTTTGTGTAAGGCCCCATGACCGACGACGCGATTCAGGACAACGACGCCTTCAAGGCCGCCTGGGACGAACCCCAGAAGAGCGCCCTGTCGCAGGCCGAGCTGGACACGCTGACCGAGGACCTGATCGAGGCGCTGAAGACGGTCTATGATCCGGAAATCCCTGTCGACATCTATGAGCTGGGGCTGATCTACCGCGTGGATGTCAGCGACGACCGCGACGTGGTGGTGGACATGACCCTGACCGCGCCGGGCTGTCCGGTGGCGGGCGAGATGCCCGGCTGGGTCGAGACGGCGGTGGAGAAGGTGCCGGGCGTGCGCAGCGCCAAGGCCAACCTGGTGTTCGACCCGCCGTGGGACGCCTCCAAGATGAGCGACGAGGCCAAGCTGGCCCTGAATATGTTCTGATGGACAGGTTCCGACCATGACCGACCTGCAGACCACATCCCGCCCGCGCCGGCCGCGCCCCAAGGCCGTCACCCTGACCGACGCCGCCGCCGAGCGGGTGCGCGAGATCCTGGACAACGCCGAGAACGACCACATCGGCCTGCGGATCGGGGTCAAGAACGGCGGCTGCGCGGGGCAGGAATACACCTTCGCCTACGCCGACGAGATCGGGCCGATGGACGAGGTGGTCGAGGACAAGGGCGTCACCATCCTGATCGAGCCCAAGGCGGTGCTGTTCCTGATCGGCACCGAGATCGACTACGAGACGACCCGGCTGGCCTCCAAATTCGTGTTCAACAATCCGAACCAGACCGACGCCTGCGGCTGCGGCGAAAGCGTCACCATCGTGCCGGCCGCCAGCGCCTGACATGGCCTATGACGCGGACTTCGGCGAATGGGTCCGCGAACATTTCGAGGGGCTGGGACCGCTGGAGATCAAGCGGATGTTCGGCGGGGCCGGCGTCTATGCGTCCGGCGTGATGTTCGCCCTGCTGGACGCCGGCGTGGTGTGGCTGAAGGCGGACCAGGCGCTGGCGCCGGCGTTGCGAGAGGCGGGCAGCCGCCAGTTCACCTATCCGACGAAGGACGGGCGGTCGATGAGCATGGGATACTGGACCCTGCCCGACAGCGTCCTGGACGACCCCGACGAAGCGCTGGCCTGGGCGCGGCGGTCGCTGGAGGTCGCGTTGAGGACGGCGGCGTCGCGCCGGACCAGGGCCTGAGTCAGGCGGCGCGTTGGCCGGGGGCGCGGTCGACGGCCGGGGCGCCGGTGATGCGGTTGCGGCCCGCGCGCTTGGAGGCGTAGAGGGCGGCGTCGGCGCGTTCCAGCAGGGCCGCGCAGGGCTCGTCCGGCCGGCGCTCGGCGAAGCCGGCGGACAGGGTGACGGCGCCCAGCTCGTCGTTCGTCGACCGACGCCGCAGCGAGCGGGAGGCGACTTCCTGACGGATGCTTTCCAGCGCGGCCATCACGGCGCCCGCGCTCTCGCCCGGGAAGATGATGGCGAATTCCTCGCCGCCGAAGCGGGCGGCGAAGCGTTGGCCGACGCAGACGCGCGACAGGACGGTGGAGACGTAGCGCAGCACCTGATCCCCCGTCTGATGGCCCCAGGTGTCGTTGAAACGCTTGAAATGGTCGATGTCGAGCAGGGCCAGGGTCAGCGGCGCCTTCTGACCCTCGGCGCAGACCTCGGCCAGGCGTTCGTCGAAGGCCTTGCGGTTGGCCAGGTTGGTCAGGGCGTCCGTCATGGCGTCGCGACGGACCTGTTCCAGATGGTCGCGCAGGCGGGCGACTTCGTTGTTGGAGGCCTCCAGGCGCTTTTCAAGGGCGGCGGTTTCGCGCCGAACCTTGCGCGTGGCGGTGGAGAGGCCGCCGATCACCGTCTTCAGGGCGTCGCCGTCCGTGGCCGTGTCGATGGAGTCCGACGCGCCCGCCAGGGTCTGGCCGTAGTCGGACTGGGTCTTGTGGGCGCGGGCGATGGCGGAGGCGACGCTGGCCAGTTCGCGGTCGAGCACGGCGCCGGCGTCGCGAATCTCGTCGGACAGGCGGCCGCGCGGCAGGAATTCGGCGGCCAGCATCTCCGAGGTCTCCTCGGTGATCGGCAGGTTCTCGGCCAGCATCCGACGAATTTCGCGGCCCAGCGCGCCGTCGGGATCGCCGAGATAGTGCAGCCAGATCTCGAAGTTCAGGGGCGTCGGCCACACGCGGGCCTTTTCCATCTCATCGATGACGTCGCGCGCCAAGGCATAGGCCTGGGGGCCTCGCACCGCCGTTTCGACTTGATTGGACATCCGCTTCCCCCAAAGGACCCCGCGCCGAGGTCCGTCGAGGGAAAAGACTACGGGATGTTCCGTAACGCCGGGTTAAACGGCGACCCGGCTCAGGCCGGAACCACGACCGGACGGCGCAGGAAGGCCGGGATGTCGTCCCCGAAGCCGCGCACGCCGCCCTGGCGGGGGGCTCGGACCGGGTCGGGCGGGGCTCGCCGCGACGATCGGACTGAAGCAGCTGGGGCTCCATCGGATCGACGACGGAAACCGGCGTCTCGGCCACCGGAATTTCCGCGACCGGCTCGGCCTTCTTGCGGCGGCTGCGCGAACGGGCGGGCTTGTCATCCGCCGCGGCCTCGACGGTTTCGACGGGAGCGGGCGTGGCCTCGACGGCCGCCGGCGCGGAGTCCGCGACGCGCGAACGTCCGCCGCGGGTGCGCTCGCGTCCCCGGGCGGGCTTGCGATCATCGCGCGGACGATCGTGAATCTCGCTGAAGTCGATGCCGTCGAGGACCAGTTCCTCGGGCGTTTTCTTGATGAGCTTCAGCACCTTGTCCAGCGACTTGTCGTCGGCCGGAGTGACGATCATGAAGGCCTCGCCGGTGCGGCCCGCGCGGCCGGTGCGGCCGATGCGGTGGACGTAATCGTCGGCGTGGTGGGCGACGTCGTAGTTGAAGACGTGGCTGACGTCGGGAATGTCCAGGCCGCGCGCGGCGACGTCGGAGGCGACCAGGATCTTCAGCTCCCCGGCGCGGAAGGCCGCCAGGGTCTTCATGCGGTAGGACTGGTCCAGATCGCCGTGGATCGGGGCGGCGTCGATACCGTGCTTCTGCAGCGACTTGGCCACGATATCGACTTCGGACTTGCGGTTGCAGAAGACGATGCCGTTCTTGACGTCGGCCCGTTCGATCAGGGCGCGCAGGGCCGTGCGCTTGGCCTTGGGATCGCTGGTGGGGATGCGCACCAGATACTGGGTGATGGTGTCGGCCGTCTGGGCCGGGCGCGAGACCTCGATCCGGGTCGGATCCTTGAGGAAGGCGGTGGTCAGGCGCGTGATCTCGGGCGGCATGGTGGCCGAGAAGAACAGGGTCTGGCGCCGCGGCGGCGTCAGCTTGAAGATACGCTCGATGTCCGGGATGAAGCCCATGTCGAGCATCCGGTCGGCCTCGTCGACGACCATGATCTCGACGCCCGTCAGCAGCATCTTGCCCCGTTCGAACAGGTCCAGCAGGCGGCCGGGAGTGGCGATCAGGACGTCCACGCCCTTGTTCAGCGCCGCGACCTGGTCGCCCATCGAGACGCCGCCGATCAGCAGCACCCAGTTCAGCTTGGTGCCCTTGGCGTATTTGCCGAAGCTCTCGGCGACCTGGTCGGCCAGTTCGCGGGTGGGGGCCAGGACGATGGCGCGCGGCATCCGGGCGCGGGCGCGGCCCGAGGCCAGACGCTCGACCAGGGGCAGGGTGAAGGCCGCCGTCTTGCCGGTGCCGGTCTGGGCGATGCCCAGAACGTCGCGGCCGGCCAGGGCGACCGGAATAGCCTGCTCCTGGATGGGGGTGGCGGTGGTGTAGCCGGTGGCGGCGACGGCCTGAAGGGTCGTGGGCGAAAGGCCCAGTTGGGAAAATTCGGTCATGAATCCTTGGGAGAGAAAGCGTCTGCGTGCATAGCAGCGACGGAACCGCCCCTCTGTGGGCGAGCGGGCGGCGCGGATCGCAGACCTGTCCCGAGGCTGGGGGCGATATAGAAGTCCCTGCGTAAAAGTCAAGTATTCCGGATCGGTCGTCGCCGCGGAATGAATTCCTATGGCCAAGCTGGAACGCCGCTTGACTCCCGGGGTTGGGAAGGCGGCATATAAGAACAAAAGGAGAACTGACGTGCGGCCCGACCGCGACATCGACGCCCTGCGCGAACGCCTGAAGATGCTGGAGGCCGACGGCCATCCGGTCGATTCCGCGCGCTTCGACCTGGGACACGAGGCGGCGGACCGGCATCTGGGCGGACTGGCGGTCCATGC
Source organism: Brevundimonas albigilva (assembly GCF_023503965.1). Classification (GTDB taxonomy): domain Bacteria; phylum Pseudomonadota; class Alphaproteobacteria; order Caulobacterales; family Caulobacteraceae; genus Brevundimonas; species Brevundimonas albigilva. The sequence goes on from NZ_CP097298.1 coordinate 2,980,622, forward strand.
CCTGCACGAGGTTCATGCCGCGACGACGCCCGATGCGACGGCGGCCCTGGGCTTCGCCCTGGGGCTGGCGCGACGCGCGGCGCCGGACAAGGCGCTGGTGTGGGGCGTGCAGGCGATGGCGGGGCTGGAGACGGGCCACATCCACGGGCCGGGGCTGCGCGAGCTGGGGCTGGACCCCGACCGGGTGGTGCTGGTGCGGGTCAAGGAGACGAAGGACCTGCTGGCGGCGGGGGAGGAGGCGCTGGCCTGCGGGGCGGTCGGGGCGGTGCTGCTGACGGCGTGGGGCGAGGCCAAGACCATGAGCCTGACGGCCAGCCGGCGGCTGTCGCTGGCGGCGGCGCAGGGCCGGGCGACGGCTGTCCTGGTGCGGCTGGCGGCCCCGCCCCAGCCCAGCGCGGCCGAGAGCCGGTGGCGGGTGAAGGCCGCCCCGTCGCGGGCGCTGGAAGCCGAGGCGCCCGGTCATCCGACCTTCGAGGTCGAACTGTTGCGGCATCGGCTGGGCGCGCAGCCGAGATCCTGGATCATGGAGTGGAATCGTGAGCGCGGAGTCTTCCAGAATGGCGGGCAGGAACGGCTCGAACGGCCGGCGGTATCTGGCGGTGTGGTTTCCGTTCCTGCCGACCGATCGATTGCGGCGGGAGGAGGGGCAGTCCGACGCTTCGGCTGAGGCCGCCGTCGTCCTGGTCGAAAAGGTCAAGGGCGCGCTGCGGCTGGCGGCCGCGGACCCGCGCGCGATGGGGCTGGGCCTGTCGCCCGGAATGACCCTGGCCGACGCGCGGGCGCGGGCGCCCGACATCCGCGTGGTCGCGCACCGGCCCGAGGCGGATGCGGCGCTGCTGAAGCGGGTGCTGCTGGATTTCGGCCGTTTCACCCCGATGGCGGCGACCGACGGGCCGGACGGCCTGGCGCTGGACGTGACCGGTTGCGCCCATCTGTTCGGCGGGGAGGCCGGGTTGGTGAAGGCGGTCGAGGCGCGGGCGCGCGGGATCGGCCTGGCGATCCGCACGGCGATGGCGGGCGCGCCCGAGGCGGCGCGGGCGCTGACGCGGTTCGGTCGCGGCGGGATCCATCAGGGCGAAGGCCAGCGCGCGGCGCTGCGCCGCCTGCCGGTGGCGGCGCTGGAGCTGTCGGACAAGGAGACCCAGGCCCTGTCCCGTGCGGGCCTGAAGACCCTGGCGCAGTTGGACGACCGGCCCACGGCGCCGATCGCCGCCCGGTTCGGCGCGGCGGCGGCGACGCGGCTGAACCGGGTGCTGGGGCGTGAGGACGTGCGCATCCGGCCCGAACGGCCGACCCTGATGGTGTCGGTCGACCGGGTTCTGGTCGAGCCGATCACCGAGACGGCCGACATCGAGGCGGTGATCGGCGACCTGCTGGCCGAGGCCATGGACCGGCTGGACCTGCGCGGCCAGGGCGGGCGCGCGTTCCAGGCGGCCTTCTTCCGCGTGGACGGGGAGGTGCGGCGCATCACGGTCCGCACCGGCCGGCCCAGCCGTGACGCGGCCGGGGTGCTGCGCCTGTTCAAGGAACGGCTGGCGGCGCTGGCGCGGCCGCTGGACCCGGGCTTCGGCTTCGACCAGCTGCGCCTGTCCGTCCGTGCCGGTCGCGGACCGCCTGGCGTCGCGCCAGCGGGGGTTCGAGCAAACCCCGCCGGGGGCGGAAGATCTGGGGCGGCTGGTCGACCGCCTGACCGCCCGCCTGGGCCCGGAAGCCGTCAGCCGGTTTGAGCCGGTGGCGTCGCACCGGCCGGAACGCGCGGTCCGCCTGATCCCTGCAGCCTTGGCGCCCGCCGCCCTGCCGGTGCGGGCCGAAGAGGGGTGGCCCGAACCGGACCCGGCCGACCCGCCGCTGCGGCCGCTGCAGGTGTTCGATCCGCCCCAGCCGGTTCTGGCCACGGCCGAGGTGCCGGATCATCCGCCGAACCGCTTCATCTGGCGACGCTTGGATCACCGCCTGGTGCGCGTCGAAGGGCCCGAGCGCATCGCCCCCGAATGGTGGCGGCGGCTGGAGACGCCGCTTGAGCCGACGCGCGACTATTACCGGGTCGAGGACCAGGAGGGCCGCCGCTTCTGGCTGTTCCGCTCCGGCTTACGGCGAGGAGCCGGCGCCGCGCTGGTTCGTCCACGGCGTCTTCGCATGACCGCCTACGCCGAACTGGCGGCGCGCAGCAACTTCTCCTTCCTGGAGGGGGCGTCGCATCCGAAGCACCTGGTGCTGAGCGCCATCCTGCGCGGGCACACGGGACTGGGGCTGGCGGATCGCAACACCCTGGCCGGCGTGGTGCGGGCCTGGAGCGCGCTGAGGGACTTCCGGGAGGAGGGCTGGGCCCCCGAGAAGAAGCGGGAAGGGGGCGGCCCGGGCGAGTTCGTCTGGGTCGAGGATCCCGAGTTCCAGCACATCGACCGGGAAATGGTGAAGGCGCGCGCCAAGGCCTTCAAGCTGATCCTGGGCGCGCGGCTGCGGTTCAACGACGGGACGCCGGACATCCTGGCCTATCCCGAGGACCGGCAGGGCTGGGCGGGGCTGTGCCGCCTGCTGACGCTGGGCAACCGCCGGGCGAAGAAGGGCCAGTGCGAGATCGGCCTTCCGATCTGCTGCGGGCGCCGGAGGGGCTGCTGCTGATCGTGACGCCGCCGCGCCGGCTGGACGGGCTGGAAGCGGTGCTGCGCCAGGTGAACGCGGCGGCGCCCGGCGCCGTCTGGCTGGGCGTCGCCATGCGCCGAACGGGCGACGACCGGCGTCGGCTGGCGCGGCTGAAGGCGCTGGGCGCGGCGACGGGCACGCCGCTGCTGGCGGTCAACGACGTGCTCTATCACGACGCCGAGCAGCGCGACCTGCAGGATGTCGTCACCTGCATCCGCGAGGGCGTGACGCTGGAAACCGCCGGGCGCCGTCTGGACCAGAACGCCGAACGCCATCTGAAGCCGGCCCAGGAGATGGCGCGCCTGTTCGCCGATGCGCCCGAGGCGGTGGCCGAGACGCAGGACTTCCTGGCGCGCGTGGCGTTCGATCTGGGGGATCTTCGCTACAACTACCCCGAAGAGCCGGTCCCCCAAACATGACGGCGCAAGATCGCCTGGTCGAACTGGTGGCTGCCTATGAGCAGCGGAAGTATCCGGAAGGCGTGCCCGGCAAGGTTCGGGATATTCTAGATAAGGAACTGGCTTTCATCGCTGACGGCGAACTGGCTCACTACTTTCTTACGATTCACGACATCGTTCGTTACGCAAACAAGGAAGGCATCCTTTGCCAGGGCCGCGGGTCGGCGGCGAACTCGGCCGTCTGCTATGTTTTGGGGATCACCTCGGTCGATCCCAGCAAGCACGATGTGCTGTTCGAGCGGTTCCTGTCGACGGATCGGAACGAGCCGCCTGACATAGACGTCGATTTCGAGCACGAGCGACGCGAGGAGGTCATCCAGCACATCTACAAGCGATATGGCCGTCACCGCGCCGGCATCGCCGCGACCGTGATCAGATACCGTCCACGCAGCGCCATTCGCGAAGTCGGTAAGGTCATGGGACTGACCGAGGATATCACGGCCCGTCTGGCGGGAAGCCAATGGGGCAGCTTTGGATCGGACATTCCCGATCGACACCTGGAACAGGCCGGGCTTGAGGTCGGAAATCTGACGGTGACCCGTGCTGTCGCCATGACCCGGCGTCTGTTGGAGTTTCCGCGACATCTGTCCCAGCACGTCGGCGGATTTGTCCTGACCCAGGACCGGTTGGATGAACTGGTCCCCATCGGGAATGCGGCCATGCCGAACCGCACCTTCATCGAATGGGACAAGGACGACATCGACGCACTGCGATTGATGAAGGTCGATGTACTGGCGCTGGGGATGCTGACCTGCATCAGAAAGGCGTTCGACCTGATCCATGAGCATCATGCTCGACGCTTGGAGTTGGATTCCTTCGAAGACGAAGACCCGGACGTTTACCGGATGCTCCAGGAGGGGCGCTCAATCGGCGTTTTTCAGGTGGAGAGCCGGGCGCAGATAAACATGCTGCCGAGACTGAAGCCCGCTGAATTCTACGACCTGGCGATACAGGTCGCGATCGTCAGGCCCGGGCCAATCCAAGGAAACATGGTCCACCCCTATCTCCGAAGACGGCAGGGGCTCGAGGAGCCGGATTACGCTGGGCCGAAGCCGCCGCATGATCCCGATGAGTTGAAGGCGATTCTTTGGAAAACGCTCGGTGTTCCGCTGTTTCAGGAACACGCGATGAAGGTGGCTATGGTCGCGGCTGAGTTTTCATCCGGTGAGGCCAACGGCCTGCGCAAAGCGATGGGGACTTTCAGAGGGGACGGCAATCTCTGGAAGTACGAAGACCGAATGGTCAATCGCATGATCGAGCGCGGCTACGACCCCAACTTCGCGCGCAACTGTTTCGAGCAGATCAAGGGCTTCGGCTCCTACGGCTTTCCCGAGAGCCACGCGGTGTCGTTCGCCAAGCTAGTGTACATCTCGTCGTGGATCAAATGCCATCATCCGGCGGTGTTCGCCTGCGCGCTGCTGAACAGCCAGCCGATGGGCTTCTATGCGCCGGCGCAACTGGTGCGGGATGCGCAGGAGAGCCCGCAGAAGGTCGAGGTGCGGGCGATCGACGTGAACCACAGCGTCTGGGACAACACGCTGGAACCCGGCGCGCGCGGCCTGGCGCTGCGGCTGGGGCTGCGGCAGATCGACGGGTTCAGGGAGGATTGGGCCGTGAAGCTGGCGGAGGCGCGCGGCGACGGTTTCTCCGATGTCGAGGAGATGGCGCGGCGGACGGGGCTGGAGGCGGCGGCGATGCGCAAGCTGGCCGACGCGGATGCGTTCCGGTCGCTGGGCCTGGATCGTCGCGAGGGGCTGTGGGCGGTGCGGCGCCTGCCGGACGACGAGCCGCTGCCGCTGTTCCAGGCCGCCAATTCCGTGAAGAACGGCGCCAGGGAACTGGGCGTCGAGGCGGCGGCGAACCTGCCGCTGATGCCGCTGAAGGAGCATATCGCCACCGACTATCAGACCACGCGCCTGTCGCTGAAGGGCCATCCGATGCAGATCCTGCGGCCGGTGTTCCGGGCCGAGGGGGTGCTGAGCGCCGAAGAGGTCAATGCCCAGAAGCACGGGCGGCTGGTGCGCACGGCCGGGGTGGTGCTGGTGCGGCAGCGGCCGGGGACCGGCAACGCCATCTTCGTGACGATGGAGGACGAGACGGGAGTGGTGAACGCCCTGCTGTGGGCGCGGCTGTTCGAGACCTTCCGGCGCGAGGTCATGGCCGCGCGGCTGATGGAGGTGGAGGGCACGGTCGAGAAGAGCGTCGAGGGCGTGCTGCACGTCATGGTCCGGCGCGTCTTCGACCGTTCGGCCGAGCTCAGGCGGTTGTCGGAGGACTATGACCTTCAGGTCGAACTGTCGCGGGCGGATGCGGTGAAATACCCGCAGGCGCCGCGGTCGCCGACCGGCCGCCATCCGCGCGACGTGCGCATCCTGCCAGGGTCGCGCGACTTCCACTGAGCCCGCGCCTCTGAACCTTGGCCGCGGAATGACGTTGTGGCGACGAAGGAGAATCGTCATGGCCGCGCGTCCTACCTGGCAGGGGCATCTGAAGCTGTCGTTGGTGAGTTGTCCGGTCGCCATGTACACGGCGACGGCGTCGTCCAGCCACGTCAGCTTCCATCTGATCAATCCCGAGACCAACAACCGCATCCGCATGGTGCCGACGGATCCGGACACGGGGCCGGTCGAGCGCTCGGACCTGGTCAAGGGCTATGAGGTGTCCAAGGACGAATACGTCCTGTTCGACGACGCCGACTTCGAGCAGGTGCGGCTGGAAAGCACCAAGACGATCTCGATCGACCAGTTCGTCGACGAGAAGGAGATCGATCGCCTGTATTGGGACGACCCCTTCTTCGTCGTGCCCGAGAAGGGCGCCGGCGCCGAGGCGTTCGCGGTGATCCGCGACGCGATGAAGAAGGCGGGCAAGATCGCCATCGGCTGCCTGGTCCTGCGCGGACGCGAGCGGCAGCTGGCGCTGGAGGTGCACGGCAAGGGGCTGGTGGCCTATTCCCTGCGACCGCACGACGAGGTGCGCGACGCCGATGAATTCTTCGACGGCATCCCCACGGTGAAGGCGGACAAGGACATGGTCGAGATCGCCGCACGCATCATCGCCCAGAAGGACGCCGACTTCGATCCCTCGGGATTCAAGGATCGCTACGACGACGCCCTGCGCGAGATGATCAAGGCCAAACAGAAGGGGCAGGGCGTGGTCGCCGCGCCAGAGCCCGAGGACACCAACGTCATCGACCTGATGGAGGCGCTTCGCGCCAGCCTGAAAGGGTCGGCCGGCGGCGCCAAGAAGGCCCCGGCGAAGAAGGCCGCCGCCAAGAAAAGCGCGACGACGGCCAGCAAGACCCCTGCGAAGAAGACGACCCGAAAGACGGCGGCCTGATCAGCCGGCCGCCGGGACCGGCGTCGACGCGCCGCGGCGCGCAAGGACCAGCACCAGCAGCAGGCCCAGGCCCGCGGCGCCGGCCCCGGCCAGGGACACGGCCGGATAGCCCAGGCCGCCGGCGATGACCGCGCCGCCCAAGGCCGCACCGATGGCGTTGCCCAGGTTGAAGGCGCCGATGTTGACCGAAGACGCCAGGTTCGGCGCGTCCGAGGCGGCGGCCATGACCCGCACCTGCAGCGGGGGCACCAGGGCGAAGCTGGCCACGCCCCACAGGAAGACCAGGACCGACGTCGGAATCGCGAAGGGCATGGCGAACGCGAAGGCGATCAGGATGGCCGACAAGCTCGCCAGGGTGACGATCAGGGTCCGATCGACCGAGCGGTCGGCGAACTTTCCGCCCAGCCAGTTGCCGACGGTCAGGCCCAGGCCGTAAGTCACCAGCATGGCGGTGATGAAGCCGACCGAGGCGTGGGTCGCGTCGCGCAGGATCGGCGCGATATAGGTGAAGACGGTGAACATGGCGCTGGAGCCGATCACCGTCAGGGCCAGGGCGGCCAGGACCGGGCCGCGCCCCAGGGCGCGAAGCTCGGCGATCCCGTCGCCCCCGGACGGAGCGGGCAGGTTCGGCAGGGTCAGGCGCAGGGCGGCGATGACGATCACGCCGACGCCGGCGATGCCCCAGAAGCTGGCGCGCCAGCCCAGCGCGTCCCCGGCCCAGGTCGCCAGCGGCACGCCCACGACATTGGCGATGGTCAGGCCCATGAACATGGCGGCGACCGCACCCGCCTGGCGGTTCGGCGGGACCAGGCCGGCGGCGACGATGGAGCCGACGCCGAAGAAGGCGCCGTGGTTCAGCGAGGTGACGACCCGCGCCGCCAGCAGCATCCCATAGCTGTCCGATATGGCGGCCAGCAGATTGCCCGCGGTGAAGATGACCGCCAGTCCGATCAGCAGGGTTCGGCGCGGCACGCGGCCCGTGGTCAGGGTCATCAGGGGCGCGCCCAGCATGACGCCCAGCGCATAGGCGCTGATCAACAGGCCGGCCGAGGGGATCGACACGCCCAGGTCCGTGGCGATGACGGGCAACAGGCCCATCGGCGCGAATTCGGTCACGCCGATGCCGAAGGCGCCGGCGGCCAGCGCCAGCAGGGGAGGATTGAGTTTCATGGGAGGAGGCCTTCGACTTGGGGCGGTCAGACCAGCGGCGGGTTCAGGCGGGCGAACCCTTCCTGCTGGCGATAGGGGGCGTGGGGGTAGGCGGGCATGACGTCGCTGGCGGCGTCGAGGACGGCGACCTGTTCGGGCGTCAGGCTCCAGCCCACCGCGCCCAGGTTCTGGCGCAGCTGATCCTCGTTGCGGGCGCCGATGATGACCGAGGCGACGGTCGGGCGACGCAGCAGCCAGTTGATCGCCACCTGGGGCACGGTCTTGCCCGTCTCGGCCGCGACGGCGTCCAGCGCATCGACGACGCGATAAAGGTGTTCGTCGTCCACCGGCGGGGCGAACTGGGCCGTCTCGTGCAGGCGGCTGCCCTCTGGGATCGGCGCGTCGCGACGGATCTTGCCGGTCAGGCGGCCCCAGCCCAGCGGGCTCCAGACCAGAGCGCCGACCCCCTGGTCGGCGGCCAGGGGCATCAGGTCGGCCTCATAGGCGCGGCCGATCAGCGAATAATAGACCTGGTGGGCCACGAAGCGCGGCCAGCCGTGGCGCTCGGCGGCGGCCAGACCCTTCATCAGCGCCCAGCCGGGATAGTTGGAGACGCCCGCGTGGCGCACCTTGCCCGCGCGGACCAGGACGTCGAGCGTGGACAGCAACTCCTCGACCGGGGTCGAGGCGTCGAAGGCGTGCAGTTGCAGGATGTCGATGCGGTCGGTCCCCAGGCGGCGCAGGGCGGCCTCCACCGCGCGGATCAGGCGGTCGCGCGACACGCCCCAGTCGCCGGGGCCGTCGCCCGTCGGCAGGCCGGTCTTGGTCGATATCAGGACGGCGTCGCGGCGGCCCTGGATCGCCTGGCCCAGCACCTCTTCCGAAGCGCCGTCGGAATAGACGTCGGCCGTATCGAACAGGGTGACCCCGGCCTCCAGGCAGATGTCGACCAGTTTGCGCGCCTCAGCCGCGTCGCTGTTTCCCCAGGCCCCGAACAGGGGCCGGAGCCGCCGAAGGTCCCCGCGCCGAAGCTGAGGGCCGGCACGCGCAGGCCCGATGCGCCCAGTTGACGATATTCCATGACAATCCCTTTCGATCCGGTGCGACGCACAGATGGACGGGGAGACGACGCCGGGGTAGGGCGTCGGCAGGCCAAGGATTTTTGACATGAACGCAAAGATGCAGGCGTCAGGCGCGGACCGCGCGCGAGAGATGGAGGTGTTCGCGGCGGTGGCGGCCGGCGGCAGCTTCTCGGCGGCCGGACGAAGGCTGGGCCTGACGCCGTCGGCGGTCAGCCGGACCGTGGACCGGATCGAGGCGCGGCTGGGGGTGCGCCTGATGCTGCGCACGACCCGCGCCCTGGCCCTGACGGCGGAAGGCCAGGCCTATCTGGCCGCCGCGCGGCGCATCCTGGCCGACCTGGACGACGCCGAACAGGGCGTCGCCGACCAGGGGGCGCCGAGGGGCGGCTGCGGGTGAGCGCGGCGCTGGCGCACGGCCGCCAACAGGTGGTGCCGCTGCTGGGCGCGTTCGTGCGGCGCTATCCGCACATCCTGGTGGACATCAACCTGACCGATACGGTGGTCGATGTGGCGGCGGGGCAGGCGGACGTGGCGATCCGGTTCGGGCCGCTGGCCGACAGTCCTCTGACCGCCCGGCGCCTGGGCGAGACGGGGCGGACCATCGTGGCCTCGCCGGACTATCTGGCGCGCAAGGGGACGCCGCGCACGCCCGAGGACCTGCACGACCACGACTGCCTGAACTTCAACTTCCGCCGGGCCGAGCCGGTCTGGCCGTTCCGCAAGGACGGGCGCGACTACGCCCTGACGGTGCACGGGCCGGTGGAGGCCAACAACGGCGAGACCCTGACCCAACTGGCGCTGGCGGGTGTCGGCGTGACCCGCGTCGGGCATTTCAGCGTCGGCGACGCCATCGCCGAGGGCCGCCTCGTGCCGCTGCTGGAGGCGTTCAATCCCGGCGACCGGGAGCCGATCCACGCCGTCTTCGTCGGCGGCGCCAACACGCCGGCGCGGGTGCGGGTGTTCGTCGATTTCCTGGTCGAACGGCTGAGGTGACGGGGCCTGGCTAGAGACCCATCTTCTTGAGGGCCGGCTTCAGCGAGGCCTCGGCCTTGCGAAAGTCCTTCCAGGGATCGGGCTTCTTCAGCAGGGCGGCGGCGTCGGCGATGGTGTAGGCGCGGGGATCCAGGCCCGCCTTCACCTGTCCCCACGACAGGGGGAAGGCGATGGTCGCGCCCGGCCGGGCGCGCGGCGACCAGGGGGCGACGGCGGTGGCCATGCGGCCGTTGCGGAGATAGTCGAGGAAGATCTTTCCGCCGCGCGCCTTCTTGGCCAGGGTGGTGGTGAAGCGCTCGGGATGGTCCTTGCGCATGGCCTCCGACACCGCCTTGGCGAAGGCCTTGGCCTGGTCCCATTCGACGCGGCTGCGGCTGTCGGACTTGATCGGGACGACGACGTGCAGGCCCTTGCCGCCGGTCGTCTTGACGAAGGGCGTCAGGCCCAGGCCCTCCAGATAGGGTTTCAGCATCCGTGCGGCGGCGATGACGTCGCCGAAGTCCAGGCCCTCGTCCGGGTCCAGATCAAAGGTGATCTGGTCGGGCGTTTCGGGGTCCCCGGGACGGCAACCCCACGGATGAAGCTCCAGTCCGCCGGATTGGCCGATGGCGACCAGGCCGCCCGCGTCGGAGACGCCGACGTAGGGCTTGCGTTCCTTGACGTCGATCAACGCAAGGCGGGGACTGTGGCCCGGCATGGCGTGACGCTGGAAGAAGCGCTCGCCGTCGATCCCCTCGGGCGCGCGCACGATCGACACCGGCCGCTGGGCGACGTGGGTCAGAAGGCGCGGGGCGGCCGCCTCGTAATAGCGGGCCAGGTCGGCCTTGGTGACCGCCGGCCGGCCGCCCTGGGCCGGCCACAACACCTTGTCCGGGTGGGACAGGGTCACGCCGGCCACCACGACCTTGCCGCCGCGCGGCGCCGGAGCCTTCGCGGCCTTCGCCGCCGTCGGGGCGGACGCGGGGGCTGGGGTTGGGCCGTCACCTCGCGCGCCGCCTTGTCCTCGCGCAGGCCCTTGTAGGAGGCCTGGCGGACCGAGCCGGCCTCGGTCAGGCCGGCGTGTTCGATCTCGGCCACCAGGACGGGTTTCAGCCAGTGGATGTCGCGACCGCCCTTGGGCGCGGCCTTGCCGGCGAAGGGGCTCTCGTCCGCGGCGGCCTTCTTGAGGGCGGGCAGCAGGGTCTTGGTCAGGGCGGCCGAGAAGCCGGTGCCGACGCGACCCATGTAACGCAGCCCGCCCTTGTCCTTCACCCCGACCAACAGGGAGCGCAGCCGCGACCCGCCCTCGGACGACCAGCCGCCGATCACGACCTCATCGCGGCCCCGGCATTTGGACTTGACCCAGGTGACAGTGCGGCCGGCCTTGTAGGGCGCGTCCAGCCTCTTGGAGATGACCCCTTCCAGGTCCATGCGGCAGGCGCTGAGCAGGACCGCCTCGCCGGAGGAGGCGAAATGGTCGACGAAACGCAGGTTCGGACCGGCCTTGCCGACGCGGTCGCAATAGGCCTGCAGGCGCGCCTTGCGATGCGACAGGGGCTTGGCGCGAAGATCCTCGTCCCCCTCGAACAGCAGGTCGAAGGCGAAATAGACCAGGCTGTCGGTCTTGCCGTCCGATATGGCGGCCTGGAGGGCGGAGAAGTCGGGGGTGTGGTCGGCGTCCAGCGCGCACAGTTCGCCGTCGATCACGCCATCCGGCCAGGTCGCGGCCTGGGCGGCCAGGGCGGGAAACCGATCGGTCCAGTCCAGACCGCTGCGCGTGCGCAGGACCGCCTGGCCGCCGCCGACCGCGATCTGGATGCGATAGCCGTCGAACTTGATCTCGTGCACCCAACCGGCGCCGCCGGGGGATGGTCGACCACCTTGGCGAACTGCAGGGGCGTGAAGGCGCGGGGTCGGGACGAGCTGGAGGCGGCGGCGCGGGTCGGCTTGGGCTTGGGCGGGGCCTTGCGCGTGGTGGGCCGCGAGCGGGTCCAGCGAGACGCACCCCGGCGATCTCGGCCATCGAGCGGCCGGTGGTGATCGACGCATCGATCTCGGCCAGGGCGTCGCCCTCGCCCTCGACGGCCTGGTCGTCCTTTTCCTTCAGCAGCAGCCAGTTGTTGCGCTTCGACGGCTTGCCGCGATCGGATTTCAGCCGCACCAGCGCCCACCCGCCCTTCAGGCGCTCGCCGTCCAGCGTCAATTTCAGGACGCCCTTTCTGAAGGCGGCCTCGACATCCTCGTCCTGGGGGGTCCAGGTTCCCGTGTCCCACATCTGCACCGTGCCGGCCCCGTAGGCGCCGCCGGGAATGGTCCCTTCGAAGTCGCCGTAGTCGAGGGGATGGTCCTCGACCTCGACCGCCAGCCGCTTGACGGACGGGTCGCGCGACGGCGCCTTGGTGACCGCCCAGGACTTGAGCACGCCGTCCCATTCGATGCGGAAATCGTAGTGAAGACGCGTCGCGGCGTGTCGCTGGATCAGATAGCGCAGCCGGCCCCGATTGGAGCGACCCTTGCGGCCGCGCGGCTCGGGCGTGCTCTCGAAGTCGCGCTTGCCGCGATAGGTGTCGAGTTCGCCGCGCATGGCCGTACCTCCTTCAGCGTCGCCATGAACGCATGAAGGGCGCGAGAGGGCCCAAACGAAAATCGCCGGACGGGCGGCCCGTCCGGCGATCCTGCGACTGGGTTCAGTGTTGGGTCAGCGCTTGCCGAAGATGAGGTCGCCGAACTTGGCGAAGAAGCCCTTGCTCTCGGCGGCGGGCGCCGGGGCGGCCGTCGGGGCCGGCGCGGGCTTGGCCGCGGCGACCGGTTCCGGCTTGGGCGCAACCGCGGCGGCGGCGGCGGGCTCGGGAGCCGCAGCCTTGGGGGCGGGCGCAGGCTTCGGCGCCGCGGCCTTGGGCGCCGAGGGCTTCGAGGCGGTCGTCTTGGCGGCCGGGGCCTTGACGGCGGGCTTGGGGGCGGCGGCCTTCGCAGCGGCCGGCTTCGGGGCCGCGGCCTTCGGGGCGGCGGTCTTGACGGCCGGCGCCTTCGCTTCAGCGGTTTTCGGCGCGGCCGACTTGACCGGAGCGGTCTTGGCGACGGCGGTCTTGGTCGCCGTCTTCGAAGCGGCGGTCTTGGGAGCGGTCGTCTTTGGCGCGGTCGTCTTGGGCGCCGCCTTCGCGGCGGCCGGAGCCTTGGCCGTCACAGGCTTGGGCGTCTTGGCGGCGGCGGCCTTCGGCGCGGCGGGCTTTTTCGCGGCCGCCGGCTTGGCGGCGGCGGGTTTCGACGTAGACGGTGCTTTAGCCATGTATTTCCCCGACCCCTCGGTTTAGACGACGCGGCGTGGTTCAGGCGAAAGCGCCGGGCCGCAACGATTCGCCATGATAGCGGTGTTTGAGAAATGTCCGAGTCCGCAATTCAGTTAATCGCGCGCGGTCCGCGCGCCGCCGCCGAGGCCGCCGCCGCCGCCATCGACGCCGATCCGCTGCTGGAAGGCGCGACCTATTCCATCCTGGAGGAGGACGAGGACCGCAACATCTGGCGCATCGACGCCTTTCCGACCTCGCAAGACGAGGTGGAGGGCCTGAAGGCGCGGCTGGCCGATCACCCCGTCACCGTCTCGGTCGAGAAGCTGGCGGACGCCGACTGGCTGGCCATGTCCCTGTCGGGATTGCCGCCGGTGCGGGCGGGGCGGTTCTTCGTCTATGGCGCCCATGACGAGGGGCGGGTGCCGCCCAACGCGGTGGCCCTGAAGATCGACGCCGGCGCCGCCTTCGGCACCGGCCACCACGGCACCACCGTCGGCTGCCTGGAGGCGTTCGACGACCTGCTGAAGCGCGAGCGGTTCGAACGGGTGCTGGATGTCGGATGCGGCACGGGCGTGCTGGCCATCGCCGCCGCGCGCACCGGCAGCCGCGTGGCGGTCGGCACCGACATCGACGCGCCCTCGGTGCGGATCGCCAACGAGAACGCGCAACTGAACGCGGCCAAGGCGTCCTTCGTCCACGCCTCGGGCCTGAACGACCAGCGGGTGCGCCGGCACGGCCCCTACGACCTGGTGTTCGCCAACATCCTGGCGCCGCCGCTGGTGGCCCTGTCGCAGGATATCAAGATGGCGCTGAACCTGGGCGGCGTGGCCATCCTGTCGGGCCTGCTGCGGACGCAGGAGCGCCGGGTGACGGCGGCCTACGCCTCGCGCGGGTTCCGGCTGGAAAAGCGCATTCGCCACGACGCCTGGAGCGCCCTGGTGCTGCGCCGGATGGCGTGATCAGAACAGGCTGAAGTCCGGCTGGCCGGTCGAGGCGGCCAGGCCGCCGTCCACCGACAGCACATGGCCGTGCACGAAGCTGGCGTCGTCGCTGGCCAGGAAGGCGACGACGGCGGCGATCTCCTCGGGCTGGGCGCCGCGACCCATAGGGATCAGCTTGGCGAACTCCTGCATCAGCGCCTTGTCGTCCTCCATCTCGGCGGTCATGCCGGTGTGGACCAGGGTGGGCGCGACGGCGTTGACGCGAACGCCGTCCTTGCCGCTGTCGCGGGCCAGGGCGCGGGTGAGATTGGCCACGGCGCCCTTCGAGATATTGTAGCCCAGCATCTGGCTGTCGCCGCCCAGACCGGAGATCGAGGCGGTGTTGACGATGCAGCCGCGGCTCTTCTTCAGGTGAGGATAGGCGGCGCGGCAACCGTACAGCACGCCGTCGACATTGATGGCCATGACCTTGCGATAGTCGTCCAGCGTCATGGTCTGCACCGTGCCGTCGCACCCGACGCCAGCGTTGTTGTGGATGACGTCCAGGGCGCCGAAGCGATCGACGGCGGCCTGGACCATGCCCTCGACGTCGTCCTGACGCGAGACGTCGACGATCCGGGTGATCACGCGGGAGGTGTCCAGGCCGGACAGGGTCTCGGCCAGGCCGTCCTCGTCCCGGTCGGCGGCCAGGACGTTGGCGCCCTCGCCGGCGAAGCGGCGGACGGCGGCCTGACCGATGCCGGACCCGCCGCCGGTGACGATCACGGTCTTTCCTGAAAAGCGGCTCATGCTGTGCTCCTTTTGCTGCATCGGGGGTTGCGGGCACAACCGGACCGCCGCCGCCCCGTTCCATCAGCAGATTTTGATCGCCCCGCGACGGGTTGAGCGGAACGCGGCCTGGGCCTAGGTGAAGGCCATGCGCCAGACCTTCGACGAAACCACCGACCCGTCCTTCGGAGCCCGACACCTGCCCCTGCTGCGCGCCCGCATGGCCGAGCAGGGCCTCGACGGCTTCCTGATCCCGCACGAGGACGAGCATCAGAACGAATATCTGCCCGACGCCAACGAGCGGCTGGCCTGGGCCACGGGCTTCACAGGCTCGGCCGGGGCGGCGGTGGTGATGCGCGACCGCGCGGCCATGTTCACCGACGGCCGCTACACCGTCCAGGTCAAGGCCCAGACCGATCCGGCCCTGTTCGAGCGCTTCGACCTGGGCGATGTCGCCCGCTATCTGGAAGGCGCTCCCCAGGGCGCCGTGATCGGCTACGATCCGCGCCTGCACAGCCCCGACGCGCTGGCGCAGCTGCAAGAGGCGGCGTCCAGGGCGGGCGCGACCCTGAAGCCGGTCGAGGTCAATCCGCTGGACCAGGCCTGGGGCGAAGGCCGTCCCGCGCAACCCGCCGCGCCGGTGGTCCCGCATCCGGACGACTATTCCGGCGAGAGCCACGCCGCCAAGCGCGCCCGCATCGGCAAGGCGGTGGCCAAGGCCGGCGCCGACGCAGCCCTGCTGACGGCGCCGTCGTCGATCGCCTGGCTGTTCAACGTGCGCGGGGGGGACGTCATCCGTTCGCCGCTGCCGATCGGCCAGGCCCTGCTGCAGGCCGATGGCCGCGCGCGCCTGTTCCTGGATTCGGCCAAGGTCACCAACGCCCTGCCGGCGTGGCTGGGCGACGAGGTGCAGATCGAGGCGCCCGAGCGGCTGGCCGAAGCGCTGGACGCCTGGCCGGGCGGCGGGTGATGATCGACCCCGCGCTGTCCTCGGCCTGGTATTTCGACCGGCTGGAGCAGGCGGGCGCGACGGCGGTGCGGGCGCCCGACCCCTGCGCCGTGCCGCGCGCGGTCAAGAACGCGGTGGAGATCGAGGGCAGCCGCCAGGCCCACATCCGCGACGGCGCCGCGCTGAGCCGCTTCCTGCATTGGGTCGACACGACGGCGCAGCAGACCCTTCCCGACGAGCGCGAGGTGGTGGAGGCGCTGGAGCGGTTCCGAGAGGAGACCGGCGCGCTGAAGGATCTGAGCTTCGACACCATCGCCGGGGCCGGGCCGAACGGCGCCTTGCCGCACTACAAGCCCGTCACGCGAACCATCCGGCGGATCGAGAAGGGGTCGCTGCTGCTGGTCGACGGCGGCGGCCAGTACCTGGACGGCACCACCGACGTGACGCGCACCGTGGCGGTCGGCGAACCGTCGGCTGACCAGCGGCGGATGTTCACCCTTGTGCTCAAGGCCCACATCGCCATGGCGACCATCCGCTTCCCGCCGGGAACCAGCGGCATGGCGCTGGACGCCATCGCGCGCGCGCCGTTGTGGCACGCGGGCCTGGACTACGACCACGGCACGGGCCACGGCGTCGGCAGCTATCTGGGCGTCCACGAGGGGCCGCAGCGAATCGCCAAATGGGGCACCAGCCAGCCGTTGTTGGAGGGGATGATCCTGTCCAACGAGCCCGGCTATTACCGCGAAGGCCATTGGGGCATCCGCATCGAGACGCTTCAGGTGGTGACGCCGGCCGTGGTTCCCGAAGGCGGCGAACGGCCGATGCACGGCTTCGAGCAACTGACCTTCGCGCCGCTGGACCGCAGGCTGATCGAGGTCGGCCTGCTGAGGCCGGACGAACGGGCCTATGTCGACGCCTATCACGCCGAGACGCTGGCCAAGGTCGGACCGCTGCTGGACGGCGAGGCGAAGACGTGGCTGGCGCAGGCGTGCGCGCCGCTGTGAACCGATAGCCGCTCATCGCGAGCGCAAGGCGCCTATGCCGCGGGCGTCTGGGTCGTTGAACCGCCCTTGGCGTCCTTTGCGCAGTGGCGCAGGTCCGAGACGGGGCAGGGCAGGTCGGCCAGGGCCGCGCGCATGGCGTCGTAGCCGGCGGCCACCGGCTGGTCATAGACCTTCCAGTCGCGAATGTCGGCGCCGCCCGGATCGGGCAGGACCAGAACGTCGGCCTGGGCGCGGGCCTGCTCCATCTCGGCGTCGGTGGACAGGGTGGCCGAGCGCATCAGCACCGACACGATGGGCGGTCCGCGCTTCCATGCGCCCGACAGAACCCACTTCCACCAGGACGGCGGGTTCTGCAGCGTCTCCGGATCGACGCCGCGCGTCTGGGACATGTCGACGCCGACGATGGGGCCGCTGTTGAGCTGGCGCATCACGCCGGTGGGGAAGTTCCTGAGCACGGCGCCGTCGACCAGAACCTGGCCGTCCATCACCACCGGAGGCATGACGCCGGGAATGGCGATGGAGGCGCGCATGGCCCGCCGCAGCAGGCCGGTGCGGTGGACCTCCAGCTTGCCCGAGGTCAGGTTCGACGACACGGCGAAGAAGGGCAGGGGCATGTCCGCCATGTCGATGTCGCCGTAGGCGTCTTCCAGCAGGCCGGCGACCTTGCGCGCCCGGGTCATGGCGACCAGGGGGAAGGCCAGGTCCGACAGCGGATCGGACTGAACGAACGCCTTGCGGATTTTCTGGTCCAGCTCCTGGTCCGACCAGCCCAGCGCCGGACCCGCCCCGACCACCGCCCCCATCGAGGCGCCGCCGATGAAGTCCAGCGGAACGCCCGCCTCATGCAGGGCGCGGACCGCGCCGATGTGGCAGTAGGCGCGCGCGCCGCCGCCCGACAGGACCAGGCCGACCGAGGTTCCGGTGACGACGCGGGCCAGCCGCTGGGCGTCCGACGCCACGCCTTCCACGCAATGAAACCAGCGGTCGGGACGAACGCCGTCGATCCACACCCGGGTGTTGGCCGGCCGCGTCATGCGCGGATCGCGCAGCAGGATCAGGTCGGTCAGTTGCCGTCCGTCGCCGAAGCCCGTGCGGTGCGGCAGATTGCGCGGCGGCGCCAGCAGGCCGCTGCCCACCACGAAAAGGCGGTCGACCTGGCGCGCGCAAAGCGCCGCCCAGGCGGGCTGGTCCAGTTCGGCGACGTAGAGGACATAGTCGTGGTCGTCCTCCACCCGATTGAACCATTCCGCAGCCGAGGTCAGGGCCGACTGGTCGATCACCTTGCAGCTGAAGCCCAGGGCCTGGATGGCGGCGGCGATACGCTCGACGAAGGCGCGGATGGGGCGGGGACGGGCCGAGACGAAGCCGAACACGCTGGGCTCGGCCGCGCCGGCGGTGCGCTCCCGCGCCCGGTGGATCATCAACCGCGACAGTTCGACCATGAGGTCGGGCTCAGAGCGCGCGGCTTCGAAGAAGGCGTCGCGCGGCAGGGCCAGGATCTCGGAATCGCGCAGCGCGACGACGCTGGCGGTATGCGGCGTGCCGGCCAGCATGGCCATTTCGCCCACCGGTTCGCCGGCGCGGACCACGCCCAGGAACTGGACCGGCTGGGCGTCCTCGACCCGGAACACGCCCAGACGGCCCGAACGGACCAGATACAGGGTGTCGGCCGGCTCGCCCGCCAGGAACAGCGGCTCGCCGCCCGTCAGGGCGAACCAGCTGGCGCGATCGATCATCCGCCCCTCGAAAATCCGCGCGAGGGCGCGTTCCAGCGTATCGGGGCGCGGCTTGGCCATGACCTTCCCTTTAGGCGCGATTCCGCCTTGGCGCGACAACCTCATGGCGTTTCAAGCGTTGCCATCACGAGAAGCGCGAGCAAACGGGGGCTGACGGCATGGACGAGCGGATCTGGACACCCTATTGCGGCGCGGCCCCGGCCCCGGCGGGCTGGCTGGCGCGATGGAACCTGGACCCGGTGCTGATCGCGGTGATGGCGGTGACTTTCGCCCTGCTGTGGCGAGGACGGGCGCGCGACCAGCGGATCATGCTGGCGGCCGCTGCAGGCGTGCTGGCGATCAGCTTCGTCTCGCCGCTGTGCGCCCTGAGTTCGGCGCTGTTCACCGCGCGGACGCTGCACCACCTGCTGCTGATCCTGGCCGCGGCGCCGTTGCTGGCGCTGGCGCTGCCGACGCCGAAGCGATCACGACTGCTGCCGGCGGCCGCCCTGCACCTGCTGGTCCTGTGGGCCTGGCATGCGCCGGGCGCCTATGCGGCGGCCCTGTCCAACGACGCGACCTACTGGGCGATGCAGGCCAGCCTGCTGGCGACGGCGATCTGGTTCTGGTCGGCGGTGCGCGCCGCCTCGGCCCCGGCGGCGATCGCGGGCCTGCTGGCGGTGATGCTGGGGATGGGGCTGCTGGGCGCCCTGATCGCCTTCGCCGGCCAGCCGATCTATGCGCCGCATTTCGCCACGACCCTGGCATGGGGCCTGACGCCCCTGGAAGACCAGCAGGCGGCCGGCCTGATCATGTGGGCGCCGGCGGCGGC
The DNA here is from genome assembly GCF_023503965.1 of Brevundimonas albigilva. Taxonomy (GTDB): domain Bacteria; phylum Pseudomonadota; class Alphaproteobacteria; order Caulobacterales; family Caulobacteraceae; genus Brevundimonas; species Brevundimonas albigilva. The sequence continues at coordinate 2,999,758 of NZ_CP097298.1, forward strand.
GGTCTATCTGGTCGTCGCCCTGTGGCGGATGGCGCGGCTGCTGACGCCGCGCGCGGAGGTCGCCGCGTGATCGAAAAGCTGTTTCGCCAGGCCCTGGAGTGGGCCGCCGGGCACCACGACGAAGGGCGCTACTCGCCCGTGGGCATAGCCTTTCACTGGGTCATGGCGGCGCTGGTCTTCTTCCAGCTGGGCTGGGGCTGGTGGATGGGCCGTCAGCCGGTGGGCGGGGCGATGGTCGCGGCCTATGACGTGCATTTCGCGGTCGGCGTCTTCATGCTGATCCTGGTGATCGGGCGCCTGTCCTGGCGTCTGCTGGCGCCGAACCTGATCAACGACGCGGACAAGCCCGGCTGGGAAAGCACCGCCGCCCACATCACCCACTACGTCTTCTACATCTGCCTGTTCGGCCTGCCGTTGAGCGGCTGGGCGATGATTTCCGCCACCGACCGGATGCGACAGCTGGAGGCGCTGGGGTTCATCCCGTGGCCGTTGCTGCCGTTGCAGGACCTGTCGAACACCCAGCTATGGGCGATCGAGGCGGCGGCGGAATGGATGCATTGGGGCCTGGTCGTCACGCTGCTGCTGATGATTCCCATCCACGCGGGCGCAGCCCTCAAGCACCATCTGATCGATCGGGACGACGTGTTTCACGCGATGCTGCCGGTCGTGCCGCTGCGTCGACGGAAGCGGACCCGCTGGCAACGGCGCTGGCGCGCGCTGGAGAAGCGGGTTGGCGCGACAGCCAAAGCGCTATTTCGCGGGCTTCTGGGTCCGAAAGCGGCCTGACCGCCGCGGCCATCACGCCGCGCGGGTCGTTGCGGCGGGCGCCGGTCTTCCAGCGTTGAAGCTGTTCCAGCGTATAGGCGTAGGGCTGTCCGGCGATCTGGGGATTGCCGCCGTCGCCGGCGCCCTGGCCCCGGTCGCCGTGGCAGGCGGCGCAGGCGACGACGCCGCGCGCGGGATCGCCCCGGCTGTAGAGGGCGGGCGCCGGCGACACGGGGACGGGCGCAGCGGCGGGGACCGGCAGGCTGGCGTAATAGGCCGCGACCGCGCGCCGGCCGTTCGGGTCCAGACCCTTCGCCACGCGGGTCATCAGAGCGTCCTGACGCAGGCCAGAGGCGTAGTCCTCCATCTGCTTCTGCAGATAGCCCGCATCCAGCCCCGCCAGTCGCGGCGCGGCGACGCCGTCGCCCTGACCGTCCAGGCCGTGACAGGTGAAGCAGGCGTTGGCCGCGCCGCCGGGGCCGCCGCTCATGGCGATGGTCTGGCCCGTCTCGGAAAAGGCGCGATCCGTTCGCCCAGGCGTGGCGTCGCAGCCCGAAGCCCCGATGGCGGCCAGAAGGGAAAGGGTCGGAAGGATCGCGCGCACGGCGATCCAACCCGCGCTTATGGCGAAGGTTCCACCGCATTCGCCTGGGGACGACGTGTCGCAGCCGGGAACCGCCGGCGGGGTCGGGGTTGGTCTGGTCAAGCTTAGGGGACGGGGATGCGGCGTTGCGTCATCAGCGGCGAGACATGAGGCGCAGCCTGCCGGGCCTGTTCGCCTTCGCGCTGGTCGGACTGGCAGGGTGTGTCGACAAGGCCGATCTGCCGCGACCCGTGGCCCAGGGCGATCCGGCGCGCGGCCTGGACGTGATCCGACAGGTCGGCTGCGCCGCCTGCCATGCAATCCCGGGCGTCGCGTGGCCCGAGGGCCGTTCCGCGGGCGCCCTGGCGGGGTTCGGTGCCCGGCCGCTGATCGCCGGCCGCCTGCCCAACCAGCCGGACGTTCTGGTGCGCTGGCTGATCGACGCGCCTTCGCTGGACGCCGGAACGGCCATGCCGCCCATGCCCCTGACCCAAGCCCAAGCCCGCGATGTCGCGGCCTATCTGTATGAGCTCGATGACGACTGAAACCGCGCCCGGACTGTCCGGCTGGCCCCCGCCCGTGCTCGATCCGGCCGGTCCCTTCGCGGGGCCGATCCAGGTCGTGGCCTGGGTCCTGTTCGTCATGGCGGCGGTGGTCCTGGCCATCGTCCTTTTGGCGCTGGGCGTCGCCCTGTTCGGGCCGCGAAAGTGGAAGCGGCGTGTGGGCGGCGAGCGGCTGGTGTGGATCGGCGGCCTGGCGTTCCCGGTGGTGGTGCTGTCCGGCCTGCTCATCTATGGCCTGGCCACCGGCGCGCGGGTCGCAGCCGAGCCCAAACCCGGCGAGATGCGGGTGCGCGTCACCGGCGAGATGTGGTGGTGGCGCGTGGCCTATCTGGACGCCGACGGCCGCGAGGTGGTCCAGGACGCCAACGAGGTGCACATTCCCACCGGCCAGACGGTGGTGTTCGAACTGGAAAGCGCCGACGTGATCCACAGCTTCTGGGTTCCGCGTCTGGGCGGCAAGGTCGACATGATCCCGGGGCGGCGCAACTTCCTGCGCCTGCAGGCCGATGCGCCCGGGACCTATGGCGGGCAGTGCGCCGAATATTGCGGCGGTCCCCACGCGCTGATGGGGCTGGTCGTGGTCGCGCATGATCCCCGGGCCTATGCGGCCTGGCGCGCGCGTCAGGCGCAGGCCGCCACGGCGGTCGTTTCGGCCCAGGCGCCGCTGGCCTTGATCGATCAGGGACGCGCCGTGTTCGCCGCCTCGGGCTGCGGGGCGTGCCACACCATTCGCGGAACCGAGGCGAACGGGCTAGCCGGGCCGGACCTGACCCACGTCGGATCGCGCCAGACCCTGGGCGCGGGCATCCTGCCCAACAACCAGGGAACGATGGCGGGCTGGATCTCCGACAGCCAGGGCATCAAGCCCGGCAACCGGATGCCGTCCTATCCCGTGTTGACCGGCCAGGACCTGCGCGCCGTCGCCGCCTATCTGGAAAGCCTGAAATGAGTTCGGAAACCGGGTTCGATCCCGAACTCTACAAACGCTTCCCCACGCAGGAGAAGCGGCCCGAGGGCGAGCTGAAGCAGCTTGAGGACGTCTGGTGCGGACCGCGCCGGCCGTGGGAGTGGATCACGGCGATCAACAACAACTTCATCGGCGTCTATTACGTCGGCGCGGCCATGTTGTTCTTCGTGCTGGCGGGGGTGCTGGCGCTGCTGATGCGGACGCAGCTGGCCCTGCCGCTGAACGGCTTCCTGCCGCAGGAGACCTACAACCAGATCTTCACCATGCACGGCACGGTGATGATGTTCCTGTTCGCCGTGCCGGCGGTCGAGGCGCTGGGGGTGCTGCTGCTGCCGCAGATGCTGGGCGCGCGCGACCTGCCGTTCCCCAGGCTGAGCGCCTACGCCTTCTGGGCCTATCTGGTCGGGGGGCTGGCCTTCTTCTGCTCGCTGTTCTTCGGCCTGGCGCCGAACGGGGGCTGGTTCATGTACCCCCCGCTGACGTCCATGACCTATTCGCCCGGGATCAACGCGGACTTCTGGCTGCTGGGCATCGGCTTCATCGAGATTTCGGCCATCGCCGGGGCCATCGAGATCATCGTCGGCGTGCTGAAGACCCGCGCGCCGGGGATGTCGCTGGACAAGCTGCCCATCTTCGCCTGGGCCATGCTGATCTTCGCCTGCATGATCATCATCGCCTTTCCGTCGGTGATCCTGTCGACCCTGCTGCTGGAACTGGAGCGGGCGCTGGACTGGCCGTTCTTCGATGCGGCGCGGGGCGGCGATCCGGTGCTGTGGCAGCACCTGTTTTGGTTCTTCGGCCACCCCGAGGTCTACATCATCTTCCTGCCGGCGGCCGGGGCCATGTCGACGATCATCCCGGTGGTCGCGCGCACCCGTCTGGTCGGGCACCGGATGGTGGTGATGGCCATGCTGGCGACGGGCTTCATCAGCTTCGGCGTCTGGGCCCACCACATGTTCACGATCGGGATGCCGCGCCTGTCGATCAACTATTTCAGCGCCGCGTCCATGGCCGTCAGCGTGCCGGCGGGGGTGCAGGTCTTCGCCTGGATCGCCACGCTGGCGGCGGGAAGGATGCGCTTCAACACGCCGGGCCTGTTCGCGGTCGGCGGGCTGGTGATCTTCGTCATGGGCGGCCTGACCGGGGTGATGGTGGCCATGGTGCCCTTCGACTGGCAGGCGCACGACAGCTATTTCATCGTCGCCCACCTGCATTACGTGCTGATCGGCGGCATGGTGTTCCCACTGTTCGCGGCGATCTACTACTGGCTGCCCATGTCCAGCGCCCGGCCGTTGAGCGAGCGGTGGGGGCGCTGGATCTTCTGGCTGATGTTCGCCGGGCACAACATCACCTTCCTGCCGATGCACCTGACCGGGCTGATGGGGATGCCGCGCCGGGTCTATACCTATCTGCCCGGGCGGGGGTGGGACCTGCTGAACGTCATATCGACGGTCGGCGCCTTCATGTTCGGCCTGGCGGTGCTGCTGTGGATCGTGGACATGATGCGCAACTTCCGCCTCTTCGGCGCGCGCGAGGCCGGCAATATCTACGACGGCCCCGGGCTGGAATGGCTGCCCAACGGCCTCTATTCGCTGCGGTCGATCCCGGTGATCAAGAGCCTGTATCCGGTATGGGACCAGCCGGACCTCGCCCGCGACGTGGCCGCCGGCCGCTATTTCCTGCCCGGCGCGCCCCGCGGCGAGCGCGAGACGATCGTCACCAGCCCGCTGAACGCCGAGCCGCAGTATCTGCAACGGATGCCGCGCCCCTCCAGCTGGCACGTGTGGGGGGCGATCTTCACGGCGGGTTTCTTTCTGATCCTGACCGTCCAGGCCTACGCCGCCTCGGTGATCAGCGGCCTGCTGGCCATCTACTGCATCGTCAAATGGTGCTGGAACATGGATCGGCCGATGGCGCAGGCCAGCGTGGACATCGGCGGCGGCGTGCGGGTTCCGACCTATCGGTCGGGACCGTCCAGCCACGGCTGGTGGGCGATGGTCATCACCCTGATCGTCGGAGGAATGGTCTGCCTCCTGGCCGGATTCGCCTATGTCTTCCTGTGGAGCCGACGCCCGGACCTGTGGATCGCGCCGCCCGACATGTCCGGGTTGATCCAGGGGGTGGGGCTGCTGGCGGTCGCCGGCCTGTGCGCCTGGGGAGGGCCGGCGGCGCTGAAGCTGGACCGCCCGCGCAGCGGCGTGATCGCGGCCGTCCTGCTGTTCGTCGGCGCGGCCGCCCTGGTCGCGGCCAGCGCCACGGACTTCACGACCTGGATGGGGGCGGGGCTGGACCCGCAGGCGTCCGGCCAGGGCGCCACGGTCTTCGCTCTGATGAGCTGGCAGGCGCTGTTCGTCGGAATCGGCGCGATCATGGGCGTCTTCGCCGTGGCGCGCTGGCTGTTCGGGCTGGCGTCGGCGGCGCAACCGGCCACCTTCGAACTGATCGGTCTGTTCCTGGCCTTCACGGCGGGGCAGGGCGCTTTCGTCCTGCTGCTGACCCGCCTGTTCCCGGGGGCTGAGATGCGCAGCTGGCTGATGATGACCGGCGGGCTGCTGGTCTGGGCGGCCCATTTCCTGGGCGTCTATCTGATTTCCAGCCTGGGCGATGTGGCGGCCACGGCGGATGCGCCGGCTTGGCGCGGGGCGGCGCTGGTCTTCAGCGGCGCCTGCCTGGTCGCGGAGGGCGCCGTGCTTTGGCTCCTGGCGCGGCGCGCCCGCGTCACGGACGACGAGGGCCTGGCGCCGTTCACGATCGGCGTCGGGCTGACCGGCGCCCTGGCCGGCCTGATCGGCGTGGTCTGGCAGACCGCGCCGATCCTCATGGCCGGCTGATTCTAGACGATCCAGGCGTGGTCCTGGGTTTGGCGGATGTGGTCGATGTCGTTGGCGGGGATGCGGTGGAGGTCGGCCAGGTCGGGCCCGGCGTCGGCGGCGTGCAGGGCGTCGAACCAGGCAGGCGGCAGGGTGTCGACGGCGGCGATGTCCGGGGCCGGCGCCTTGTGGGCGTCGAACGTCGGCATGACCTGGCCGGTCAGGTCGAGGTCGGCGGCCAGGACGAAGGCGTCGTCGTCGAGGCTGTCCGAACCGATCACGATGGGATCGCGGAAGTCTTCGGGGGCCAGGATCGCCTTGCCCGGCTCGGCGGCGGCCAGGGCGCCGTTGTTCCCGCCAGCGACCTGAATCCCACCCAGCCACAGGCCGGCGGTCAGCCCCACGTGCTCGGCGCTTTCGGAGAAGTTGAGCAGCATCTGGGCGCGGTTCGATGCGCCGCTGTCCAACTGGCTGGTCCAGTGGGCCAGGCCGCCGGCGTCGGGTTCGCGGTTCAGGGTGAAGCGGTACATCTGGGCCACGAAGTCGGCGTTCGACAGGTTTCCGTACTTCTGCTGGAACTCGGCGGCCGAGGCGAAGGCGGCGGCGATGTCGATCAGGGCCGTGCCGTCCTTGAGGTTCTGGGTCCAGACGGCCAGGCCGCCGACGTCAGCCAGGCGGTCGAAGGTGGCGTCATAGAGACGGGCGATGATCTTGGCCTGGTCGTCGGCGACCCACAGGCCGCGGTTCAGCACCGAGGCGGTGTTGTTGACGTGCTCGGCGCTCTCGGAGAAGGCGACCAGCATGTCGGTGCGGTTCAGCGAGCCGTTGTCGAGGCGAGCGGTCCAGTTGGCCAGGCCGCCGGCGTCGGGCTCGCGCCGCAGGGTGGTGCGATACAGCTGGGCGACATAATCCTGGTTGGACAGGCCGCCGAAGTTAGACTGGAACTCGGCGGAATCCAGGAAGGCCTGCGCCATCTGGGTCAGGGTCAGCCCGCCTTCCAGCCGGTCGAGCCAGTTCTCGAAGCCGCCCTGGTCGGACTGGCGGGCCAGGGCGGCGTCGTACATCCGCATCACCTGGGCCGCCTGGCTGGCCGCGTCGAACGTCAGGGTCCCGTCGACGAAGCGCAGGTTCTCGATCGAGACCAGCGCATCGGTCCCTTCGCCGGCCCCAGAGATCGAGGTGCTGTCGGCCACATACATCCGCCGCGCCGAGGCGTAGAGCGCCGTGTCCACGCCCGCGCCGCCGTCCAGAAGGTCATTGCCGCCCGCCGGTCAGGGTGTCATTTCCCGCGCCCGCGGCGAAGATGTTGGCCGACGCATCGCCAATGAAGGTGTCGTTGAAGGCTGTGCCGTAGGCGCCCTCGATCGAGACGAGAGTGTCGATCCCGTGCGCGACCGAGTTGGCCTGACCCGTCGCTAGGTTGACCGTGACCGCAGTCGAGGCGGTGCGATAGTCTGCAATGTCGGTACCCGCGCCACCGTCCAAACGATCGAAACCGGCCCCGCCTATCAGGATGTCGTCGCCGACGTTTCCGTAAAGGATGTCATCCCCCGCGCCGCCGTCCAGAGTGGACCCAATGACGGCGCCGCCCGGCGTGCTGACTCCCGTCAGCGACACATTGATCGTGTAGGTTCGGCCCGCCGTCAGGGGCGCGTAGTCAGATTGCGTCGTCCATTGGCCGACCGCGATATAGAAGACGCCGCTGGCGGGCAGGGTGAAGGTCAGCGACGAGTCCTGCGCCGCGCTGCTGCCCACGTCGCGGGCGCCGTCGTCGTTGGAAGCGAGGATTGCGTCATTCGCGCCGATTAGGCGAATGACGGGATCCATTCCGGGGAGGCGCGATCGATGTCGATCGTCACCGTCTCGCCGGCCGTGCCGGTGAAACAATAATATTCGTACCCGTTTCCGGTCGCGGTGGCGTTTACAGTCGTATGAGGAACGGCGGTCGAAGAGATAATCTCCTGATCGAATTCGCGATCAAAGGAGCCATCGAGCGAAAGCGCTGTTTCCCGCGATCCGATATTCTGAGCCTGAGCTTTCGACAGGTCGGCGATCGCGATCGGCGCAATGTAGGCCTGAGCATACATCGTATCAGATCCGGAACCGCCGATCGCCCTTTCGATCACTGCGCCTTGGGCGATAGCGACATTGCCGCGCAGGCCGCCGACGTTCGAGAAATGCCCCTGACGAAGGTCGATAACCTGACTTTGACTGTAGCCCGAGAAGTCCAGCGTATCGTAGCCGCCGGCGTCCCATACGGCGAAAATCAGTGGCGACGTCGCGCTTGTCGCCGTCAGGAAATCGCGACCAGCGTTCGAGTTGAAGCCGTAGGTCGTATCGCCGGTTCGGGTTGACATGTTGGCGCCATACAGCAGTTGAATCGCCGCGATGTCGTCCAGCAGCGGCGCCGCGGCGTAGTAGCCGCCAAAATTGGCGCCGGTGTTGGTTTCCGACCAGTAGCTCATGATCGAATACTGTCGAGTGTCCTCCGCATAGGTGGAATCTGCATAGGTGGGATCACCGTCTCCTGCATTGTAGTTGCCAGGATGGTGAAGGCCGATTGCATGGCCGATTTCATGCGTCAGGGTGTGACGGCCGTAGTTCAGATAGGCGGGGTTGGCATTGTAGCTCAGGCTGCTGTTGAACCAAGCGTCCCCGGACACGGAATCCGCCGACGTGCTGCCCGGGAAATTGGCGAATGCGGCGGCGCCGTCCGATCCGCTGGAATAGTTGCCGAACACCATGGTCGCGTCATTGGAGTAGCCCGCACCGACCCGAACGAAAGTTATGTTCGCAACATCGGCCCAGGACTGGAGCGCCAACAGAGTCTGCTGAATCTGCACCTCGGTGAAACGGGTGAAGCCCGTGGTGTCGTCCGGCATGGTCGCCGGCGCCGTATCGCGAAAAGAGAAGGTTACGACCGCGCCGGGCCCCCACGTCACGCCCGCGCGGGCGATCTCGAAGGCCGCGCCCTCGATCGTATAGGACGGCAGGCCGCCCGGGGTCACATAGCCGCCGCGATCACCGGCGTTCGCGTCGTAGGGACCTCCGGTCGTGGGGTTTTCAATGGTCAGGCCCAGGCACAGTGGGCAGGCGCAGCGGACGCCGTCGGTGTCGGACGTCGCGCTTTCATCGACCGTGCGGGAAACTTCGCCTGGGAAGGACCGTTCAGACCACATGACTTATGTTCCACGACTCTGACTGTATCTGGATTGACACCAAACACGCACGCGGGCGCCCGTTTGGCAACCCAAGACTGCGATGGCTCGGATGGTGCTGGACTTGTTTTGGTCGATTGTTGCAGCCACGTTTCTCCTTCTAGGCGGAGAAATGTCGTCGTCAGCAAGGATGGACAGGGAGCAGGCCGTCATGGGTCGGACAAGCATGCCGCGATTGCCAGACGCCACGGAACTGGCGGGCGACTGGCGAATTGAGGGGCAAGGCGGCCTGGATTGCGACCTTGTGCTGGATGCGAGCGTGATGCGGTTCGAGGGGGCCCAGGCGCCCGCTCATGACCTGACAGCGGCCACGCGGCGCCTGACGCCGATGGGTTTGGGCGAGGTGAGGGCTTGGCGCCCCAGTCCGGACGGCATCGCCCTGCTCAGGGACGATGGCTCCCTGGTGGTGTTCTTGAATCGAAACGGAACGGCTTACGAAGGCCGGGGCCCGGACGGGGAGCGGTTGCGGCTCGTCCGGGCCTGAGCGGTCGGATCAGCGGCCGAACTTCTGGTGCTGGATGCGCTTGGGGATGATGCTGTCGGCGCCCAGGCGGCGCATCTTGTCCTGTTCGTAGGCTTCGAAGTTGCCCTCGAACCATTCGACGTGGCCGTCGCCCTCGAAGGCCAGGATGTGGGTGGCCAGACGGTCCAGGAACCAGCGGTCGTGGGAGATGACCACGGCGCAGCCGGCGAACTCCTCCAGCGCCTCTTCGAGGTTCTGAAGCGTCTCGATGTCCAGGTCGTTGGTCGGTTCGTCGAGCAGGATCAGGTTGCCCCCCGAGGCCAGGGTCTTGGCCAGGTGGACGCGGTTGCGCTCGCCGCCGGACAGCTGGCCGACCTTCTTCTGCTGGTCGCCGCCCTTGAAGTTGAAGCTGCCGACATAGGCGCGGGAGTTAATCTCGCGCTTGCCGACCATCATGATGTCGGTGCCGCCCGAGATGGCCTGCCAGATGCTCTCGTCCGGCTTCAGGTCGTCGCGCGACTGGTCGACATAGGCCAGCTTGACCGTCTCGCCGACCTTGATCGTGCCGCCGTCGGGCTTTTCCTGGCCGGTGATCAGCTTGAACATGGTCGACTTGCCGGCGCCGTTCGGGCCGATGACGCCCACGATGCCGTTGGGCGGCAGCTTGAAGGTCAGGTTGTCGAACAGGGTCTTGTCGCCATACGACTTCTGCAGGCCCTCGACTTCCAGCACGACATTGCCCAGGCGCGGGCCGGGCGGGATCTGGATGACGGCGAAGGACTGGGCCTGACGGCTGTTTTCCTGCTCCTCGACCATCCGCTCATAGGCGGCCAGACGCGCCTTGGACTTGGCCTGACGGGCCTTGGCACCCGAGCGCACCCACTCCAGTTCGCGGGTGAGGGCGCGCTGGCGGGCTTCGGATTCCGACTGCTCCTGGACGACGCGCTTCTGCTTGGCTTCCAGCCAGGAAGAATAGTTGCCTTCGTGCGGATGGCCGCGGCCGCGGTCCAGCTCCAGGGTCCACTTGGTCACCTGATCCAGGAAGTAGCGGTCGTGGGTCACCAGGATGACGCAGCCGGGGAAGTTCTCCAGATGATGCTGCAGCCAGGCGACGGATTCGGCGTCCAGGTGGTTGGTCGGTTCGTCCATCAGCAGCATGTCGGGCTTGGACAGCAGCAGGCGGGCCAGAGCCACGCGGCGCTTTTCACCGCCGGACAGGTTGGTGACGTCCCAGTCGTCGGGCGGGCAGCGCAGGGCGCCCATCGCCTGGTCGATGCGGCTGTCGATGTCCCAGACGTCGCCGGCGTCGATCTTTTCCTGAAGAGAAGTCATCTCCTCCATCAGTTCGTCGGTGTAGTTTTCGCCCAGTTCGGCGGCGACTTCGTTGAAGCGATTGACCCATTGCTTCTCCTCGCACCAGGCCTCGACGTTCTGGCGGACGTTCAGGGCGGGATCCAGCTGGGGCTCCTGCTCCAGATAGCCGCGCTTGACGCCGTCGGCCGCGCGGGCCTCGCCGGAGAATTCGGTGTCCAGGCCGGCCATGATCTTGAGCAGGGTGGACTTGCCCGAGCCGTTGACGCCGACCACGCCGATCTTGGCGTCGTTGTAGAAGCTCAGCCAGATGTTCTCGAAGATCTTCTTGCCGCCGGGAAAGGTCTTGGTCAGACCCTGCATCTGGAAAATATATTGCTGCGCCATGAGGTGCGGTTTCGCCCTTGGGGTTCGTCGGATGGGGAGGTTCGCGCGGATGTAGCGATCCTGAGGGCCGAGGGCAAATGAGGCGAGGAGCCGGCCGTCCCTTCGGCCGCCGGTCGCGGCGATGTTATTGGTCTTTCGCGGACCGGTGTTCGATCATTCGCGGAGGAGCAGGGACGCGTGATGCGCTATCGGACGCGCGCGGCGGCGCTGGTTGTCGCCTTGATGGCGGCGGGCGTCGCGCAGGCCCAGGGGCGACCGCCGGCGCCCGTGCTGGCGGCGGTGCAGGCGATGGACACGATGTGCCGGGAATTCGGCACGCCCGGAGACAAGAGCGGCCTGCTTCGCGCGGCGGACCTGAACGGCGACGGCGTCGCGGACTGGGTTCTGGACGAGGGCGCCTATGTCTGCGAGGGCGCGGCCAGCCTGTTCGGCGGGTCGGGCGGCTCCCAGGTCAGCGTCTGGGCTGGGCGGCGGGACGGCGGCGCCTCGGAGCCTTTCACCCATGGCGCGTTTGGGGCCGTGATCGACGGCGGACGCCTGTGGTTGATGGTCGGCGGGGAGATGTGCGGCCAGAAGACTGCAGGACTGGCGCGGGCCGAATACGAGGGGTGCCGCCGTCCGCTGGCGTGGGACGCGCGAACGGGGCGGTTCGATTTCGCACCGGTCTCGGAGGCGCGGCCTGTGGACTGACGGGCGCCCGCGCGTTCAGGCGTAGTTGAAGCTGATCGAGATGCGGTCGGACTTGGCCTGATTGGTCGGCACCTCGTGGCGCAGCCAGCTTTCCCACATCAGCACCGTGCCCGCCTGGGGCCGCAGATAGACAAAGGGGCGCTCAGCCTCGGGTGCGTCGTCGGTCACGGACGGGCGGGCCATCATGAAGGGCAGGCGCGGGTCCTCCAGCTTCAGCGAGGAGGCGCCGTCGGGGATGTCGACATAGACGGTGCCGGACAGGAAGGCGTGCGGGTGGAGATGGCCGGTGTGGCCGCCGCCGGGCTTCAGGATGTTGACCCACAGATTGTCGAGGCGCGGCTTTCGAGCCAGGTCGAACTTCAGCGCCTTGGCGTAGGCGACGGCGTGGCGGTCCAGGTGGCGCTTCAGTTCGGCGAACTCAGGGAAGCGCTGGGGCAGGTCGTTCAGTGAGCCGTAGGAGGTGTAGCCGCGATAGGCGTTGGCCCGGCACCAGCGGCGGCCGGCCTCGTCCTCCTGGGCCATCATGCGGCAGACGTCGACCAGTTGGGCGTTGAAGTCGGCCCAGCCCCGGCCGTCGGCGAGGGAGGCTTCATAGACCTGGGTGACGAAGAGGGGGCGCAGGGACATGGGACCGGCTTAGACTCCTGGGCGGCGGTTGAGAAGGTCCGTGCAGGGCCGCTCGCCTCCGGCGCACGTCCGGCTAAGAACCTTCCATGTTCAAGTCTGTCCTGGTCGCCAATCGCGGCGAAATCGCCTGCCGTGTCTTCCGCACCGCCAAGCGGATGGGGATTCGCACCGTCGCCGTCTATTCCGAGGCCGACGCGGACGCCCTGCACGTGCGCGAAGCCGACGAGGCGGTGCTGATCGGGCCGGCGCCGGCGCGCGAAAGCTATCTGGACGGGGCCAAGGTGTTGGCGGCGGCCAAGGCTGTGGGGGCGGAGGCGATCCACCCCGGCTATGGCTTCCTGAGCGAGAACGCCGACTTCGCCGAGGCGGTGACGGCGGCCGGTCTGGTCTGGATCGGGCCGGACCCGAAGTCGATCCGAGCCATGGGGCTGAAGGACGCGGCCAAGCAGTTGATGATCGAGGCCGGGGTGCCGGTGACGCCGGGCTATCAGGGCGCGGACCAGTCGGAGGAGACGCTGACAGCCGAGGCGGCGCGGATCGGCTACCCGGTGCTGATCAAGGCGGTCGCGGGCGGGGGCGGCAAGGGGATGAAGCGGGTCGACGATCCGGCCGATTTCGCCGCCGGCCTGGCCAGCGCCAAGCGCGAGGGGGCGGCGGCGTTCGGCGACGACCGGGTGCTGATCGAACGCTACATCACCCGGCCCCGCCACATCGAGGTCCAGGTCTTCGGCGACCGGCACGGCAACGTGGTGCACCTGTACGAGCGAGACTGTTCCCTGCAACGCCGCCACCAGAAGGTGATCGAGGAGGCGCCGGCGCCGGGCATGAGCGAGGCCGTGCGGGCGGCGGTGACCGGGGCGGCGATCAAGGCGGCCAAGGCGGTCGACTATGTCGGGGCCGGCACCATCGAGTTCATCGCCGACGCCTCGGACGGGCTGAAGGCGGACGGCGTCTGGTTCATGGAGATGAACACCCGGCTGCAGGTCGAACACCCCGTGACCGAGAGCGTCACCGGCGTCGATCTGGTCGAATGGCAGTTCCGCGTGGCGGCGGGCGAGCCGATCCCGCTGAAGCAGGACGAGATCAAGCTGAACGGCTGGGCCATGGAGGCGCGGCTGTATGCCGAGGACCCGGCCAACGGCTTTTTGCCGAGCATCGGCCGGCTGGAGCACTTCGTTCTGCCCGACGACATCCGTGTCGACACCGGCGTGGAGCAGGGCGGCGAGGTCAGCCAGTTCTACGATCCGATGATCGCCAAGCTGATCGTCCACGCGGACACGCGCGAGGCGGCGGCGGCGAAACTGGCCGAGGCGGCGGGCGAGGTGGAAGTCTGGCCTGTCCGCACCAACGCCGGCTTCCTGAAACGCTGCCTCGAACACCCGCGCTTCACAGCCGGGGACGTGGATACCGGGTTCATCGCGGCGGAGGAGGCGGCGCTGCAGCCGGCGGAGTCGGACGAGGCGACGCTGGCGGCGCTGACGCTGGTTGCCGAGGCGGCGGCGGATCGGGTGGAGAGCGGGGCCGACCGGTTCAGCCCCTGGGGCGGGCGACCCGGTCTGTCGTATGGCGTGCGGCTGAACGCGCCGCCGGCCGCAACGGTGTGGGCGCAGTTGGACGGGCGCGGCGTCTCAGCGCCGGTGACGCCGGTCGAGACCGGCTGGCGAGCGCAGGGCGGCGCCGTGGCGCACGTGGGCTTCGACCAGGTGCAGGCGGGCGAGCGGCTGTTCGGCTATCAGGCGGTCGAGGACGGCTTCGTCCTGTTCGTCGACGGCGAGGCGCAACGGGTCACGCCCTATCGCGCGGCCGTCGGCGGCGGCGCCGGGGCCGTTTCTGACGGTTCCCTCCGGGCGCCCATGCCGGGCAAGATCGTGGCCGCGCCGATCAAGGCGGGCGACCCGGTGGCCAAGGGCCAGACGGTCGTCGTGCTGGAGGCCATGAAGATGGAGCACGCCCTGACCGCGCCGTTCGACGGGGTGGTCGAGAGCGTCGCCGTCGTCGGCGAGCAGGTGAGCGAGGCCGCCGTGCTGGCGGTGGTGAAGGCGGACGCCTAGATCGCGGCCATGCCCCTTCACATCATCAAGCTGGGCGTCGGCGTGCCGGACGTCGAATGGCTGGAGCGGCGCGCCGCCAAGGGCGGGCCGCTGGTGGTCCATACGCGCATGACCCCCAAGCGCGCGGCCGAGGTCGAGGACGGCGGTTCGCTGTTCTGGGTGGTGAAGGGGACGATCGTCTGCCGCCAGCCGGTGCTGGACATCTCGACCCTGGGCGAGGGCAAGGCCAGCCGGTGCGAGATCACCCTGGAGCCCAAGGTCATTCGCACCGCGCCGATGGGGCGGCGGCCGTTCCAGGGCTGGCGCTATTTCGAGGCCAAGGACGCGCCGGCGGACCTGGATACGCTGGAGGCCGGCGAGGCGCCCGAAGAGCTGGTGAAACAGCTGCGTGAACTCGGGGCCTGGTAGCCCAGATCCACAAAGATTTTGGGAGTTGACCCCGGCGTGGACGCGTGGCCTGTGCCGCGTCCGATGTCGTTCCTGAGCCCTACATCCCGAACCGCGTTGCGCGACCTGCTGGCCCTGGCCTGGCCGGTGATCCTGGCGCGTCTGGGCATCATGACCATGGGGCTGACCGACGCCATCGTGGTGGGCAACTACTCCAGCCGGGAACTGGCCTATCATTCCCTGGCGTGGGCGCCGACGTCGATCGTGGTGACGACGGCGGTCGGGCTGATGCTGGGCGTGCAGGTGATGACCGCGCGGATGCTGGGCGAGGGGCGCCGTCACGCGGTCGGCGCGGTGCTGCGTCGGGGCATGGTCTATGCCGTGCAGATCGGCGTGGTGTCGATGATCGCCCTGATCGCGGTCGGGCCGTGGGGGCTGGGTCGGATCGGGCTTGAGGACGGGCTGGCGCAAGGGGCCGGACCGGCGCTGGTCGTCTTCGCCCTGTCGATGCCTTTCTATCTGATCTCGGTCGCCGGGCAGTTCTTCCTGGAGGCGCTGGGGCGGCCCAAGCCCGGCATGGCGGCCATGTGGGTGGCCAATGGCGTGAACCTGGCGCTGAACCTGGTGCTGGTGCCCGACCTGCTCGGCGTCGGCTTCGACGGCGCCTTCGCCTCGGCCTGGGCGACGTTCGGGGCGCGCGCGGCCCTGGCGATCTTTCTGGTCGTCTACATCCTGCGCCTGCCCGAGGCGCGGGCCCTGGGCGTGTTCGACAAGCCCGAGCGCGACCCGCAGGGCGCGCGGGACCAGGTCAAGGTCGGCCTGGGGGCCGGGGCGTCCTATTTCATCGAGGTCGGCGCCTTCTCGGGCTTCACCTTCTTCGCCGGCCAGATCGGCGCGGCCGAGACGGCGGCCTGGGCGGTGGTGCTGAACGTGTCGGCCATCGTCTTCATGATCCCCATGGGCCTCTCGTCGGCGACGGCGGTGCTGGTGGGGCGGAGCTATGGCGCGGGCGACGGGCGGGGCGTGCTGAGGGCCGGGCTGGCGGGACTGGGCGTGGTGACGGCGCTGACCTTCGTGGTGGCCCTGGTCGTCTGGCCCAGCGCGCACCTGATCGTGGGGGCCTATAATCGGGACGCGGCGCTGCTGGCGATCGCCGCGCCGGCCCTGGTCCTGGCGACGCTGTTCTTCGTTGCGGACGGCGTGCAGGTGGTGGCGGCCCAGGCCAATCGCGCGGCGGGCGACGTCTGGTGGCCGACGATCATGCACTTCACCGCCTATGGCGCCGTCATGATGCCGCTGGGTTGGGTGCTGGCCCGCCAGATGGGCGTCAACGGTCTGGTCTGGGCCATCATCGTGGCCAGCCTGACGTCTTCGACCCTGCTGGCCGGCCGGTTCGTCCGCATCGCACGGCGCTTGCCGCAAGGCGTTTGAGGAAAGCGCCGCGCCGCTCTATATCCCTGCGCTTCCCCGAACTCCTGGACGATCATGGCCCGCATCCTCATCACCTCGGCGCTGCCCTACATCAACGGCATCAAGCACCTGGGGAATCTGGCGGGTTCGATGCTGCCGGCCGACGTCTGGGCGCGGTTCAAGCGGGCGCAGGGGCATGAGGTCCTCTACATCTGCGCCACCGACGAGCACGGCACCCCGGCCGAACTGGCCGCCGCCGCCGCCGGTCAGGACGTGCGGACCTATTGCGACGAGCAGCACCTGATCCAGAAGCAGGCGGGCGAGGCGTTCGGCCTAAGCTACGACTGGTTCGGCCGTTCCTCCAACCCGCAGAACCATCGCCTGACCCAGCACTTCGCCGAGGCGCTGGAGAACAACGGCCTGATCGAGGAGCGGGTCGACCGGATGATCTATTCGATCGACGACGCCCGCTTCCTGCCCGACCGCTATGTCGAGGGGACCTGCCCCCACTGCGCCTATCCCAAGGCGCGCGGCGACCAGTGCGACAACTGCGGCCGGCTGCTGGATCCCACCGACCTGATCGACCCGTATTCGGCGGTGTCCGGCTCGAAGAACCTGGAGGTGCGCGACACCCGCCACCTCTATCTGCTGCAGACCAAGATCGAACCGGAAATCCGCGCCTGGGTGGACGGCAAGACCGGCTGGCAGCAACTGGCCAAGTCCATCGCCTACAAGCACCTGGACGAGGGGCTGATCGACCGCGGCATCACCCGCGACCTGGCCTGGGGCGTGCCGGTGACCAAGGACGGCTTCCCCCGTCCGGGCATGGAGGACAAGGTCTTCTACGTCTGGTTTGACGCCCCCATCGAATATATCGCCGCGACCGAGGAATGGGCCGAGGCGACGGGCCGCACCTGGCGCGACTGGTGGCGGCTGGACGAGGGGGCGGAAGACGTCCGCTACGTCCAGTTCATGGGCAAGGACAACGTCGCCTTCCACACGGTTTCCTTTCCGGCGACCATCATCGGCTCGGGCGAACCGTGGAAGACGGTGGACCAGCTGAAGGCCTTCAACTGGCTGAACTGGTATGGCAGCAAGTTCTCGACCAGCCAGAAGCGCGGCGTCTTCATGGACCAGGCGCTGGAGCTGCTGCCGGCCGACTACTGGCGCTGGCGCCTGACGGCTTACGGCCCGGAACACGCGGATTCGGCCTTCACCTGGGAGGACTTCCAGGCTTCGACCAACAAGGACCTGGCCGACGTGCTGGGCAACTTCGTCAACCGCATCGTGAAGTTCGCCGAGTCCAAGTTCGACGGCGTCGTGCCCGAGGGCGGCGAGCCGGGACCGGTCGAAGCCAAGCTGGAGGCCGACCTCCGCGCCGCGGTCGCCGAGGCGACCGAGCAGTTCGAGGCGATGGAGTTCCGCAAGGCCGCCCAGGCCGTGCGCGCCGCCTGGGTGCTGGGCAACGAATATCTGCAGGAAGCCGCGCCGTGGACGGCGTTGAAGACCGACCGCGACCGCGCCGCCGTCGGCGTCCGCACCGGCCTGAACCTGGTCGCCCTGTTCGCGCGCCTGGCCGCGCCGATCCTGCCGTTCACCGCGCCGAGGATCGCGGCCTCGGTCGGATCGACCGATCTGTCGTGGCCGGGTGCAGCCGAGGACCTGCTGAACACCCTGCCGGTCGGCGGCGTGGTCCAGGCCCAGGGCGTGCTGTTCGCCAAGATCGAGGATGCGCAGGTCGCGGAATGGTCCAACCGCTTCGGCGGCGCGGAAGGCTGACGGCCTAGCGTCTGTTCCAGGGCGCCTGGCCCAACAGCATCGCCAGGCCGCACCAGCCGGTCGCGCCCGCGGCCGCCAGCGCCGCGCCCAGCAGGCCGGCAAGGACGAAGCCGGCGGGATGGATGGCGAAGCCGGCCAGAACGCCTAGCGTCACCAGCGTCCCGACGACGATCTGCACCTGGCGGAAGATCGAGACCGGCGGGCCGCCGGGCGCCGCCTCGACGATCGGCAGGCCGTCGCGGCGCCAAGCCTCGATCCCTCCATCCAGGTTGAACACGGGCTGACCGCCGGGCGCGACGGCGCCTATGGCGGCGCAGGCCTGGCCGCCGCGCGCGCCCTTCTGGCACTGAAACACGATCGCGCGGTCCGCCGGCAGGTCCATGTCGCGCAGGATCGCCGCCGTCCGGGCCAGGGGCGCCGACAAGGCGTAGGGAATGTGGCTGGCGGCGAACTCGTTCGGCTCGCGCACGTCGATCAGCACCGCCTGGCCAGAGACCAGCAAGGCCATCGCCTGACGGGGGGAGACGGTGTCGACCATGTGGTCAGTCCTTTGCGCAGAAATGGGCGTAGAGAACGGTCATGATCTCGACCGCCGCCGGATGGGCGATGAAATAGGTGAGGGTGCGATGGTCGCGACGGAAGTCGACCACGCCCTCGTCCTTCAGCTTCGACAGGTGCTGGGACATCGACGTGGGGGCCACGCCGGTCTCCTCGATCAGGGTCGAGACGTTCCGTTCGCCTTGAGCCAGGGCGCACAGGATCAGCAGGCGGTGGGGATTGGCCAGGCTTTTAAGGAAGGCCGCCGCCTCGTCCGCGCGGGGCGGCAGGGCGTCGGTCAGCTCCATGACGAGGGCGTCTTTACATTTCATGATTTGATCATATCATAAAAATATAAATTGAAAAGGAGGCTCCCGTGGCCAGGGACTATGCGGCGCTGACACGCGACATCTCGACCTACATCGGTGAACTTCGCCGCGCCCAGCCGGAGCCCATGCAGGCGTTCTCGGCCCTGGCGAAGGGCGCGACGGCGGACGGCGCGGTCGACAAGAAGACGAAGGAGATGATCGCCCTGGCGATCGGCGTCGCGCAGCGATGCGACGGCTGCATCGGCTTTCACGCCAGGGCGCTGACGGACTTGGGCGCGACGCGCGACGAGATCGCCGAGGTCATGGCCATGTGCGTCTATATGGGCGGCGGGCCGGCCCTCATGTACGCGGCCGACGCCCTGCGCGCCTTCGATCAGTTCGCCGAGGCGGCCTAGGATTCGGCGAAGATCACGGGCAGGCCGGCGGCGTGCCAGGCCTGGATGCCGCCGGTCAGGTTGAAGACCGGCTGGCCGTCGGCGGCGGTCGGGCCCACGAAGGCGCAGACCTGGTGGCTGCGTCCGCCCTTCAGGCACTGAACCACGATCTTCTTGTCGGCCGGCAGGTCCAGCGCGTCCCAGGCGGCCGGCATCTGGCTGAGCGGGGCCAGGATCGCGCCTTCGATGCGCGCGGCGGCGTATTCGTCCGGCTCGCGCACGTCGATCAGAACGGCCTCGCCCGCCTGGAGCCAGGCGGCGGCCTCCTCGACCGAGACCGTCGCCACGCTCATCGGGCGGCGTCCGGTTCGGCCGGGGCGGGGGCGTGACCGTCCCCGGCGCCTTGTCGGCCCAGGTGGTGGGCGGCCTCTTCGGGGCCGATCTCCAGGAAGGCGGGGGCGGAGGCGTTGAACTGCTCGGTGTTTCCGGTGCGGACCACCACCTGGCGCGCGCCGTCCCAGATCATGTGCAGGGCCACATACAGGACCACCACCAGGCCGACGTAGCCGATCCAGCGGAAGCGGTGCAGCAGCTTGGCGATGTAGGTGGCGGCCACCCCCATCAGGGCGATCGACAGGATCAGGCCAAAGACCATGATCCACGGATGCTCGTGCGCGGCGCCGGCGACGGCCAGCACATTGTCCAGCGACATGGTGATGTCGGCGATCATGATCTGGACCAGCGCCGCGCCGAACGACTTGCGCTTGACGCCGAGCTCCTCGGGCGAGGGGCCCGTGCCGTGCTCGATGCTCAGGGCCAGCTGCAGCTCGGCCTCCGCCTCGGCCTGATCGTGCGTCGCCTGCTCGCGCAGTTCGCGCCACATCTTCCAGCACACCCAGAGCAGCAGCAGGCCGCCGGCCAGCAACAGACCCACCAGCGCCAGAAGCTGGACCGTGATCAGGGCGAAGCCGATCCGCATGACCACGGCGGCGGCCAGGCCGACCAGGATCGCCTTCTTGCGCTGGTCCTGGGGCAGGGCGGCGGCGGCCAGGCCCACGGCCACGGCGTTGTCGCCGGCCAGCACCAGGTCCATCAGCAGGACCTGGCCCAGGGCGGTGAGTTGACTGACGAGTTCGGGGGAGGAGAGGACGTCCATGCCCGCTCTCTAGCGCCGGTGCGGCAATCTGTCAGCCGCGTTGCGCGCGCGCCGCCTCATAAAGCGCCACGGCGGCGGCGTTGGAGACGTTCAGGCTCTCGAAGCCGCCGGGCATGGGAATCTTGGCCAGCACGTCGCAGTGTTCGGCCACCAGGCGGCGGATGCCGTCGCCTTCCGAGCCCATGACCAGGACGGTCGGCTGGGCGTCCAGGGCCTCTTCCAGGGTCTGCTCGCCCGCGCCGTCCAGACCGACGGCGCGCCAGCCCAGGTCCGCCAGCCGTTCCAGCGCGCGGCTGAGATTGGTCACGCGGGCGTGCGGCAGGCGTTCGGTGGCGCCGACCGCGGCCTTGGCCAGGGCGCCGGCCAGGGCGGGGGCGTGACGGTCCTGCACCACGATCCCGCGCGCGCCGAAGGCCAGGGCCGAGCGGAAGATGGCTCCCACGTTCTGGGGGTCGGTCAGCTGGTCCAGCATGACGATCACGCCCTGCGCGGGTTCGGCAAGGTCCTCCAGCGCCACGCCTTCCAGCGGCTGGACCTTGAAGGCCAGGCCCTGGTGCACCGCCCCGGGCGGCAGCATGCGGGTCAGGGCCTGGGGATCGATCGTCTCGATGCGATGGCCGTGGGCCAGATCGCCGGCCTCGATCTCGGCCGCGCGCTCGGGCGTGGCCAGCAGCCGGCCGGTCCCGCGCCGGGCGGGATTCGCCAGAGCGGCCAGGACGGGGTGCCGGCCCCAGAGGAAATTGTCGGCGTCGGCCCGGCCTCGCTCGGCGCCGCGCGCAGGACGCGGCGCCTCTTCGCGGGCCGCAAACCCTTTGCCGGCGGGCTTTTCTGCCCGGTCTCGAGGCGCGCCGGGGCGGCCGGCGAAGGCCTGTTTTTTACCGCTTTTACGGTCGTTGCGTTCTGATTTCGACGACACTATAAGACGCCCTCCGATTTGGAGCCCCAGGGGCTTTCGGGTCTGGGCGCCCCCTCTATCGCAGAGGAGGCGGCAAGCCGAAGGCTTTTGTTTCGTCCCGCTTCCCTTGATGGGCGGAACGAGGGGTCCGGCGGTTCGACAGAGCGCGTTGGGGGAATGTCCCGAGCGGCAAAGGGGGGGACTGTAAATCCCCTGCGTAAGCTTCGTAGGTTCGAGTCCTACTTCCCCCACCACGCGCCTTTCGAACACGACGGATCAGGACGACGGAGAGGAACCGGCTGCGGCGTTCCCCAAGAACTTCCGCAGTCTCCGCGCGGGTATAGCACAATGGTAGTGCAGCAGCCTTCCAAGCTGAGGATGTCGGTTCGATCCCGTCTACCCGCTCCAGGTTTTTTGATCAGCATCGCGCCCCTCCGCTGACGGACCAGGGCCTCGAGGAGTTTTGGCCATGGCCAAGGAAAAGTTCGAACGCACGAAGCCGCACTGCAACATCGGCACGATCGGTCACGTCGACCACGGCAAGACGACGCTGACGGCGGCGATCACGATGACGCTGGCGAAGGCGGGCGGTGCGAAGGCGATGAACTACGCCGACATCGACGCGGCGCCGGAAGAGAAGGCGCGCGGCATCGATCAACACGGCGCACGTGGAATATGAGACGGCCAACCGTCACTACGCCCACGTCGACTGCCCGGGCCACGCCGACTATGTGAAGAACATGATCACGGGCGCGGCGCAGATGGACGGCGCGATCCTGGTGGTTTCGGCCGCGGACGGCCCGATGCCGCAGACGCGCGAGCACATCCTCCTGGCCCGTCAGGTCGGCGTGCCGGCGCTGGTGGTCTTCATGAACAAGGTCGACCTGGTCGACGACGAAGAGCTGCTGGAGCTGGTCGAGATGGAAGTGCGCGAGCTGCTGAGCAGCTACCAGTTCCCGGGCGACGAAATCCCGATCACCAAGGGCTCGGCCAAGGCCGCGACCGACGGCGTGAACCCGGAGATCGGCGAGCAGCGCGTGCTGGCGCTGATGGAGACGGTCGACGCCTACATCCCGCAGCCGGCCCGTCCGGTGGACCAGCCGTTCCTGATGCCGGTGGAAGACGTGTTCTCGATCTCGGGCCGCGGCACGTGGTGACGGGTCGCGTCGAGAAGGGCGTGATCAAGGTCGGCGAGGAAGTCGAGATCGTCGGCATCCGTCCGGTCCAGAAGACGACCTGCACGGGCGTGGAAATGTTCCGCAAGCTGCTGGACCAGGGCGAGGCGGGCGACAACGTCGGCGTGCTGCTGCGCGGCACCAAGCGTGAGGACGTCGAGCGCGGTCAGGTCCTGTGCAAGCCGGGTTCGATCACCCCGCACACCAAGTTCCTGGCCGAGGCCTACATCCTGACCAAGGAAGAAGGCGGCCGCCACACGCCGTTCTTCACCAACTACCGCCCGCAGTTCTACTTCCGCACGACCGACGTGACCGGCATCGTGCACCTGAAGGAAGGCGTCGAGATGATCATGCCGGGCGACAACGCCGAGCTGAACGTCGAGCTGATCACCCCGATCGCCATGGACCAGGGCCTGCGCTTCGCCATCCGTGAAGGCGGTCGCACCGTCGGCGCCGGCGTCGTGGCCAAGATCGTCGAGTAATCGACGATCCCAGGCCACGCATCCTTGCGATGCTGCGGGAGCCATGCTCCCGCAGGGGCCAAGATCGTCGAGTAACGCCCCTCTCGGCCTGACGCGCTTCGCGCTGCTTGAGGCCGAGAGAGACAGACGAGACAATCGCATAAGAGCGGCCCCCGGAGCGATCCGGGGGCTGTTTCTGCGTCCGGGGAAGGAAACCGAGGGGCGGCTCAGGTATTGTGACGGTTCCTCCCGATCCTGGTCGCCCATGCGTTTGATTCTTCTGCTGGCCTGTCTCCTCGCGCTGGGCGCCTGCGCGGTGCATCCAGGCGCCGTGGACCACGTGCGCTTCGCCGCCGATGCGCGGACCGTGACCGCCACGACGCATGATGGCGACCTGAGGGGCGTCGAAGGCGACGGGGTGCGGGCGTTCCTGGGCGTGCCCTTCGCGCGGCCGCCGGTGGGGACCCTGCGCTGGCGGGCGCCGCAGCCGGTCGAGCCCTGGCGCGGCGAGCGCGACGCCACGCGGATCGGCCCGGACTGCACCCAGGCCATCGGCAAGCGCGCCATCCTGGGCGGCGGCGGCGGTGTGGCGGTCGGCTCCGAGGACTGTCTCTATCTGAACATCTACGCCCCTGCCGGCGGCTCGCAGGGCCGGCCGGTCATGCTCTACATTCCCGGCGGCGCCTTCACCGTGGGCGGCGGGGCCAACTACGATCCCAGCCGGCTGGCGCGCGAACAGGACCGGGTGGTGGTCACGGTCAACTATCGCCTGGGCGCGATCGGCTGGCTGGCGCATCCCGGCTTTCAGGCCGACGGCGAAGGCTTCGGCGGAAACTTCGGCCTGATGGATCAGTTGGCCGCCCTACGCTGGACACGCGACAACATCGCCGCCTTCGGGGGAGACCCGGCCAATGTCACCCTGTTCGCCGAGAGCGCCGGGGCGTGGTCGGCCTGCTATCTGATGACGGCGCCCCAGGCGAGGGGACTGTTCCAGCGCGTCATCCTGCAGAGCGGCGGCTGCCTGGAACCGTCGTCGCTGGTCAGCGCCGAGGCGGCGGCGCAAGGCGGTCCCGCCTTCGCCGAGCGGCTGGGGTGCAAGGGCGAGGCCGCCGTGGCCTGCCTGAGGGCCTTGCCGGCCTGGCGGCTGTCGCGGGCGGCTTCGCTGAGGGCCGGAATCAACGGGCCGGGGTCGTGGGGGCCGGTCCACAGCGACGCCGTCGTGCCTGAAAACCCGGCCGTCGCCTTCGCGGAGGGACGGTTCGCGCGCGTGCCCGCCATCATCGGGACGAACCTGGACGAGGGGCGGCTGTTCGCCAACGAGGTCAAGGACATGGACCGCTACCGAAAGGAGACGGTCTGGATGTACGGCGACATCGGCCCGCGCGTGCTGGAGCGGTATCCCGTCGGGGAGGAAGGGCCGGCCTACGCCATCGCCGCCAACTTCACGGCCCAGCGGTTCGCCTGTCCGTCGCAGGCCCTGCGTCGGCTGATCGCGCGCCATGCTCCGGTATGGGGCTATGAGTTCGCGGACCGGAACGCGCCGTTCCGCCTGCCCGAATGGCTGGTGGGACTGGATCTGGGCGCCTATCACGCCAGCGAACTGGCCTATGTGTTCGGGACCAGCTGGATCTTCGCCGACGTCGGCCGCTTCACGCCGGAACAGGCGGCCTTGTCCGAACGGATGCGCCGCCTGTGGGCCGAGTTCGGCCAATCCGACTTCGGCCCCGGTTGGCCCCGCGTGGAGGGCGCGGGACCGATCCGGGTTTTCGCCCCCGATGGCGACCATCTGGACGACACCTTCTTCCAACGGCACCAGTGCGCGTTCTGGGACGGCACGCCCTTCGGCGCCGCGGCGCCCTAGAGGAAGCGCACCGTCACGCCGGGCTTGACCTTGTCGGCCAATTCCCAGGCGTCCCAGTTGGTCAGGCGGACGCAGCCATGCGAGGCGGTCTTGCCGATCGTCTCGGGATCGGGCGCGCCGTGGATGCCGTAGCTGGGCTTGTTCAGGTCGATCCAGACCACGCCGACGGGATTGTTGGGCCCCGGCTTGACCACCACCTTGTGGTCCAGATCGCCGTAGCTGAGCTTGGACGGGTCATAGACGTAGTCCGGATTGCGGGCGACGCCGTTGACCTTGACCGTGCCGGTCGGGGTCGGATTGTCCCCGCTGCCGATCGTGGCCGGGTAGTAGGCCAGCAGCCGCCCGTCCGCGGCGAACGCCCTGACTGAGCCTTCGGCCTTGTCGACGTCGATGTGGTCGACATCGGCCGGAAGCGGGGTGTTGTCCACCGCCGGCACCAGCAGCTTTTGCCCGACGCGCGTGAAGTCCGCGCCGGGGTTCATCGCGCGCAGGAGCGCCTCGGTCACATGGAACCGCTCGGCCAGGGCCTCGACCACATTGGCGTAGCCCATGTGCGGGGCCTCGCCCTGCTGGGCCAGGTCGGTCGGCACGGTTCCCAGATAGGGCCCGGCGACGTCCTGTTGCGTGATCGCGTAGGTGGTGGTCACGGCGCCCGTGCCGCCCGCGCGAAGGCGGGCCATGACCTCGGCGTCCAGTTCGCCGTCCACCGGCAGGTCGTTGGCCTTCTCGAACGCGGCGACCGCCTGTCTCATGTTGGAACCGGCCAGGCCGTCGATGGCCCCCGGTGAAAAACGCGCGCGCTCCAGAAGGACCTGAGCGCGGATCAGGGCCGGGTTCGGCTGGGCCGGCGCATCGGCTGGGTCGGCCGGCGGCTGACCCCGGACGGCGGGCGGGGAATAGGCGGTGTTTTCGATGGCGTCGCGCGACAAGGGCCCGGTCTCGCCGGGCATCGCCTGTTCGGCGGGCGGCGGAGACGACGGGCTGCAGGCGGACAGCCCCGCGGCGGACAGGGAAACGACCGCGCCCGCGGCGAGGAGGGGAAGGCGGGAGATCATGGCGACTCTTGAACTGTGGACAGCGGAATTGGCGGACGGATCAGTTTTCGCGACCGGTGGCGGGGTCGGTGCGGGTCTCGCCGGAGTTGCTGGAGCCCTCCGATCCGCGGGGCTCGGTCGCCGGCCGGGGCGGCTCGCCCTCGCGCGCGGGCGCGCGCTGGTTCTCGTTTTCCACCTTGCGGTCGTCGGGGCGGGAGTCGGTCATGGTCGTGTCTCGCAAAGCGGAGCAGCGGCGTCCGCCCCCGTGCAACGCTCCGGATCGGCGCAGGCTCCCGTCAACACGCGTTCACCATGTCAATGAACCGTGCCGAAACAAGCCGTCGGCAGGATGCGACAACGGAACGGCTCTTGCTGGCGCGGGCTGCAGAAGGAAAGAGCATGGCCGAAACGCTGCAGGTCGAGATCGTGAAGGCGGAGGCGCTGGACGCCGCCGACACCGCCCTGTGGCGCGCCTGGTCGACAAGCAATCCGGCGCTGAGAAGCCCCTATTTTCGCTGGGACTATGCGGAGATCGCCTCGCGGGTCTGTCCCGGCGCGGCGGTGGCGGTGTTCCGTCGCGGGAGGGAGACGGCGGGGTTCTTCCCGCATCAGCGGCGCGGCGGCTCGGTGCAGCCCCTGGGCGCGCCCATGAACGACTATCACGGCGTGATCGCGCCGATCGGCGAGGAGATCGGCCTGGAGGACGTGGCGCGCCTGCTGAAGGCGCGCAGGCTGAACGTTCCGGGATGGATCGGCGCGGCGCAGACGGGGGAGGCGCGCACCACGGTCCAGGCGGCGCTTCCGGAAGAGGGTTTCGACGCCTGGTACGCCGAAAGGCGGACGACCTTCGGCAAGTTCTTCAAGGACAAGGAGCGGGCGCGGCGCAGCCTGGAGGCCGAACTGGGGCCGATCACCGTGGCGCACGGTTTGCGCGATCCGGCGCTTCTGGATCATCTGATCGACCTGAAGGCGGCGCAGTATCGGCGCTCGGGCCTGCACGACATCTTCGCCTGCGGCTGGACGCGCGATCTGCTGCACGCGCTGATGGCCGAGGCGCGGCCCGACTTCGGCGCCTCCCTGGCGACCATGCACGGCGGCGACAAGCTGACCGCGATCGAGTTCTCGCTGCACGCGGGTCGGCACTACCATTTCTGGTTCCCCGCCTACGAGCCCAGCCTGGCGCGCTGCTCGCCGGGCATACTGTTGAGCATGGACACGATGCGTCTGGCCGGAGCGGAAGGGTTCCGAACCTTCGACTTCGGTTTCGAGGGCGAGCACTACAAGAAGTATTTCGTCAACCAGACCCAGACGGTGCGCGAGGCCGTGGTGATGCGGCCGGGACTGGGGCGGGTCGCGACCGACGCCCTGGTCGGGGCCCTGGACCGGACCGGGGTTCGCGGCGAAGCCATCAGGGCGTCGTTGCGGCGGCGATGGGCGACGATCGAGGCGTGCGAGGCCACGCCGGCCGGGCGTCTGCGCGGGGCCGCCGTCGCCGCCCGTTCCGCCGCCGTCAAGATCGCGGCGCGCCGCAAGGCGCCCGCCCGCGTCGCTCACGCCTGAGGAACGATCATGACCGACCGTCGCACCCGCTATCCCGGCCCGATCACGCAAGCCGCGACGCATCCCCACACCCTGGTCGAGCAGGGCTTTGCGGAGGACGCGGCGCTGGCGGCGACCCTTGACCGCTATCCGCCCGAACTGTTCGACATCAACTTGTACGACTACGACGAGGCGGGGCAGGTGTCGCTGCGGACGGGCGCGCGCGGCCGGCTGTCGGGCGCCGAGCTTCTGGAGGCTATCAAGCAGGGGCGGCTGTGGGTCAACCTGCGCCAAGTCGAGACAGGATGGCCCGAACTGTGGAAGGCGGCGATGAAGGAGTTCGCCGCCATCCAGGCCGCCTATCCCGGGATGCGGGCGGTCAAGACGGCGGGTCAGCTGATCCTGTCGTCGCCCAAGGCGCGGGTGCCTTATCACTTTGACGCGGCGGGGGTGGTTCTGTTCCATCTGCGGGGGCGAAAGCGGCTGTTCGTCTATCCGGGCGACGAGGCGCATCTGCCCGAGCGCAACATGGAGCAGGTGGTCGCGCGCCAGACGACCGAGGAGCTTCCCTACGATCTGGCGCGTTCGAGCGCGACGCCCAGGTGATGGATCTGGAGCCGGGACGGGCGCTGACCTGGCCGCTCTATGCGCCGCACCGCGTCGAGAACCTGGACCGCTTCTGCGTCAGTCTGTCGATGGATTTCCAGACCTGGCCGTCGCGGTTCCGAAACGGGGCGCTGTTCACCAATGCGGTCATCCGCAGCCGGGGCGGCGCCCCGCGTTTCACCGACGGCATGGCCACGCCGGAACTGGCCGCGCGGTGGGCGGCCTCTCTGGCCCTGAAGCGGGCGGGGGCGCTGAAAAGCCGGATCGCGCACTTCGAGCGCGACTTCGAGCCGGAGGTCGGCGCGGCGGACGGCGCAGGGGCGCTGGGCCGATAGACGCGCGTTAATTCGAGTTCATGACCTCGAGTTAAAATGACAGGGCCGGCGGGGTGACGCACCTTTTCCTCACATCAGGGAAGGGAAAGCCGTCATGAAATCCGCACTGTTCGCCGCCGCCGCGTCCGCCGTCGTCGCCGCCTGCGCGGCCGCGCCGGCGACCGCCGCCGAGGTCGAAATCCGCAACGCGGTCGCCCGCGTCGTCGTCATCGTCGAGGATCGCGAAGACGTCGGGGTCGAAGTCACCCAAGGCGCCTCTCGCCTGCCTCGCATCGAGGTCCAGCGCCGCGGACGCGACGTCAGGATCGACGGCGGATTGCGGCGGGGCGGCGTGTTCGGCTCGAACGACGGCGTGCGCCGCTGCGACAACGGCCCGTCCAGCGCGCGCCAGCCGGGCGAGGGCGCGGTGGTCGAGGTGCGCGATCTGGGCCGCATCCGGCTGGAAGACGCGCCGCTGATCGTCCTGCGGACCCCGCGCGACGTCGACGTCAGCGCCGGCGGCGCCGTCTACGGCGCGGTCGGACGCGGCGCGCGCTCGGTCGAACTGGGCAGCGGCGGGTGCGGCGACTGGACCGTGGCCAACACCGACGGCGCGGTGGCGCTGAGCGTCGGGGGATCCGGTTCGATCCGGGCGGGAACCTCTCGGTCGCTGGACGCCAAGGTCGGCGGCTCGGGCTCGATCTTGGCCGGGGCGACGGGCGACCTGGACGCCGCCGTGGGCGGGTCCGGCAGCGTGCTGGTGGCGCGAGCCGACGGCGCCGGCGACATCTCCATCGGCGGCTCGGGCGACGTGACCGTCCGCGAGGGCCGGATGAGCGATCTTTCAGTGGCCATCGGCGGCTCGGGCGACGTGCGCTTCGGCGGGACCACGCGCGACCTGAGCGTGGCCATCGCCGGATCGGGCGACGTCAGCGTCGGCGCCGCCACCGGACAGGTGTCCCGAACGGTGGTGGGGTCGGGAACCGTGAACATCGGGCGCTAGAACCCGAGTCTCTCCGCCGCGAGAGGAAAGGCCCCCGGTCGTGGAACCCCGGGGGCCTTTTTCATGCGCGGCGCGAAGCGGGCAAAGGAAAACCCCGGCGGATCGCTCCGCCGGGGCCGTGACATTTCAGGTCTTGGCGAAGCCGAGGCTTACAGGCCGCCCAGGACGCTCGCGATCGACGAGACGTTCAGGCCGGCGCCGGCGCGATCGCGCGCCTGCAGGCCGCCGCCGAAGCTGTAGCGCAGACCCAGCGACCAGGTGTCGACGTCGATCGAGTCGATGTCGGCGCGGGTGTAGCCGGCGGCGACCGAGAAGGGCGTGCCGGTGAACTCGTATTCGCCGCCCACGCCGTAGGTCCAGGCGTCGACGTCGCCGAGCTGGGCGTCCACGTTGTTGTAGCTGACGCCGGCGTTCAGGCGCAGGTTCGGCATCACGTAGAAGGCGGCGTCGCCGCCGACGGTCCAGATGTCGGCGTCCAGGTCGTCGGCCGAGGTGTAGGCGACCACGCCCGTCAGGGTCGAACCGGCCAGATACTTCTGGGCTTCGGCGCCGACCGTATAGACGGTGTCGCCCGAGCCGATGCCGTTGCCGGCCACGAAGCCGCCGACGCGAACGTCGCCGGCGACCAGGGTGGTCAGGTGGGCGGCGGCGGCGCCGGTGGTGTCGTCCTCGCCATAGGCCTTGGCGTAGTCGATGGCGCCGTTGAAGGTCACGGTCCAGTTGTTGGCCGGGATGGCGACCGTGCCGTCCACGGTCCAGACGTCGGCGTCGAAGTCGTCGCCCGCGATTTCGACCGACGGGTTCGAATAGGTCAGGCCGACCGAACCGACGGCGTCCTGAGCCAGGGCCGGAGCGGCGAACAGGGCGGCCGCGGCGGCCGAGGCGAGAAAGAGCGTCTTCATTGTTTTTTCCTTGGAAGTCTGACCCGAGTGGGAGCTCGGGGAGGCGGCTGCTATCAGGCCGCGGCCGAAGCTGTGCCTTGAATCGGCGCCGGCTACATTGTTCGTGCACGGATGTTGTCGATCCGCCACGCATTGTGGCCAAGAGGTGTTCCCGTTTCGGGGTTATTCGGGCGAAACGGTTAAAGGCCGGCAATCCGGCGCATTGTCCTTGCTTGGCGGCCGAGCTTGACCGCGGCCGGCGATCATGTGTGATGGCCGCGTCGAGGTTCTGCGCGCGGCTTTCGGACTGCGTGGAGCTAAGAGGGAAGCCGGTGCGACGCCTTTGTGCATCAACGCCGGCGCTGCCCCCGCAACTGTGAGCGGCGAGCCGAAGGTCCATCTCGTGTCACTGGGGTTCGCCCCGGGAAGGCCGGACCGGAAGCCGTGACCCGCGAGCCAGGAGACCTGCCCCGACAGATAACGTCCTCCGGCGGGGTGTCCGGTCAGGCCGCCTGTGCGCCGCCGGATCGATCGTCCGCGCCGGCGTTCGTGCGTCCCTGCCTGAAGCCTCGCCATCAGCACAGGCTTCGAAGAATGACCGCCTTTCAAACATCCGAACCCGCCCGGGCCGCGACGACGTGAGCGTGACCCTGATCGACATGGTGTTCCCGGGAGACGCCAACCATCACGGCACCCTGTTCGGAGGCGTCGGACTGGCGCACCTGGACAAGGTCGCCTTCCTGGCCGCGGCGCGCCACGCCCGCCGACCGACGGTGACGGCGGGCTGCGAGCGGATCGACTTCGCCGCGCCCGCCCGGATCGGCGAGATGGCGGAGGCCACCGGCCGGGTGGCGCGCGTGGGCCGCACGTCGATGGGCGTGGAGGTCGAACTGTGGGCCGAGGCGCCGGTCAGCGGCGAGCGCCGGCTGTGCACGCGCGGCGTCTTCAACATGGTGGCGCCGCGAGAGGCGGGGCAGGGCGACCTGCCGCCCCTCGCGGGGCATGACGCGGCCGAGGACGGGGGTGGCTCAGGACCGCCGAAATGGTCTTTCCCGCCTGGACCAATCACTACGGCACGCTTTACGGAGGGGACGCCCTGAAGCTGATGGGCAAGGCGGCCTTCATCTGCGCCACGCGTCGCGCGCGCCGCGTCATCGTCATGGCCGCGACTAATCGGATCGACTTCACCTGTCCCATCAGAGAAGGCGACATGGTGGAGATGGCCTCGCGCCCGACGCGGGTCGGACGCACCTCGGTCACGGTCGAGGTGGAGCTGTGGGGCGAGGACCTGCGGACCGGCGAACGACGCCGCGCGGCCGCCGCAGAGTTCGTCATGGTGGCGGTGGACGAAGGCGGGCGACCGACGCCGATCGCGGCCTGAGAATTCCCGATGGGGCCTCGCTTTCGGCGCTTGACGAAATCGGAATCGGTAGGCATAAGCCGCCACTCTTGTTGGACCGGCTGTGCACTTCGGTGCAGACGCGGTTCGCAGGAACGACCTAAGTACCTGTTCTTTGCAGCTTCTTGGGACTTCACGGCCTTCGCGGGCGACTGCGTGGGCCGATCGTTTTTGCGGATTGCGTACCCTGAGGGCCTCGTGCCCGAAGGCCTTCGGTCTTTGAAATGGTTCACAGGGACGCGGTCCTCCGACCGCATTGGAAGTAAGCACCGATATGGATCAAAGCATCCGCATCAGGCTCAAGGCCTTTGATCACCGCGTCCTCGACTTTTCGACGCGCGAGATCGTCAACACCGCCAAGCGCACCGGCGCGACCGTTCGCGGTCCGATTCCGCTGCCGACCCTGATCGAAAAGTTCACCGTGAACCGCTCGCCGCACGTCGACAAGAAGTCGCGCGAGCAGTTTGAAATCCGCACGCACAAGCGCGTGCTCGACATCGTCGACCCCACCCCGCAGACCGTGGACGCGCTCATGAAGCTCGACCTGTCCGCCGGCGTGGACGTCGAGATCAAGATCTAAAGAAGAAAGAGGCGGGATCCGATGCGCACGGGCGTGATCGCCAAGAAGCTGGGCATGACCCGCGTGTTCGCCGATGACGGCGCGCACGTTCCGGTCACTGTGCTGCAGCTCGACGGCTGCCAAGTCGTCGGCCAACGTACCCAGGAGCGTGACGGATACGTCGCTCTCCAGCTGGGCGCTGGCGTAAAGAAGGCCAAGAACACGGCCAAGGCCCAACGCGAAGTCTTCGCGAAGGCCGAGGTCGAACCCAAGGCCTATGTCACCGAGTTCCGCGTCGACGCGGACGCTCTGCTGGACGTGGGCTCCGAACTGTCGGCCGACCACTTCCTGGTCGGCCAGAAGGTCGACATCCAGGGCGAGACCATCGGTAAGGGTTTCTCCGGCGCCATGAAGCGCTGGAACTTCGGGGGCTTGCGCGCCACCCACGGCGTGTCGGTGTCGCACCGCTCGCACGGTTCGACGGGTAACCGTCAGGACCCGGGCCGCACCTTCCCCGGCAAGAAGATGGCCGGCCACTACGGCACGGAAATCGTCACCACCCAGAACCTGACCATCGTCCGCGTGGACGCCGAGCGGGGCCTGATCCTGGTCAAGGGCGCCGTCCCGGGCCACGACGGCACCTACGTCAAGGTTCGCGACGCCATCAAGAAGGCCCGTCCGGCCGACGCCCCGTTCCCGGGCGCCGTCAAGTCGGCTGGCAAGTCCAATGGGGCCGCTCAACCCGCCGAGACGCCCGCTGAAGAAGCGCCGGCCGTCGAAGCGACCGAAGGCGGTGAAGCGTAATGAAACTCTCTGTCATCAAGCTCGACGGCAAGGCCGCCGGCGACGTGGAACTGTCGGACGCCGTCTTCGGCATCGCCGACATCCGCGCCGACCTGCTGGCCCGCACCGTCAACTGGCAGCTGGCCAAGCGCCGCGCCGGCACGCACAAGGTCCAGACCCGCAACGAGAACTCTCGTACGGGCAAGAAGATGTACAAGCAGAAGGGCACCGGCGGCGCTCGTCACGGTTCGCGCCGTGCGCCGCAGTTCGTCGGCGGTTCGCGCGCCTTCGGCCCGGTCGTCCGCGACCACGGCTACGACCTGCCCAAGAAGGTCCGCGCCCTGGCCCTGCGTCACGCCCTGTCCTCGAAGGTCAAGGCCGGCGAGCTGGTCGTGGTCGACGCCCTGTCAGTCAAGGAAGCCAAGACGGCCGCCCTGCGCGAGACGTTCGGCAAGCTGGGCTGGACCAAGGCCCTGATCATCGCGGGTCCGGAAGTCGACGCCAACTTCGGCCTTGCCGCCCGCAACATCCCGCACATCGACGTGCTGCCGAACGCCGGCCTGAACGTCTATGACATCCTGCGGGCCGACAAGCTGGTGCTGACCAAGGCCGCCGTCGAGGCGATCGAAGCCCGCTTCAGCGATAAGGAAGCCGCGTAATGGCCGCTCAACCTACCGCCAAGCACTACGACACGATCCTGGCTCCGGTGATCACCGAGAAGGCCACGATCCTGTCCGAGCAGAACAAGGTCGTCTTCCGCGTCGCCGACACGGCGTCCAAGGACGAGATCGCCGCGGCGGTCGAAAGCCTGTTCAAGGTCAACGTCGTCAAGGTCAACACCCTGGTTCAAAAGGGCAAGACCAAGCGCTTCCGGGGCATCCTCGGTCGTCGCGTCGACATCAAGAAAGCGATCGTGACGCTGGCCGAAGGCCAGTCGATCGACGT
This sequence comes from Brevundimonas albigilva, assembly GCF_023503965.1. Classification (GTDB taxonomy): domain Bacteria; phylum Pseudomonadota; class Alphaproteobacteria; order Caulobacterales; family Caulobacteraceae; genus Brevundimonas; species Brevundimonas albigilva. Next base: position 3,033,620 of record NZ_CP097298.1, read on the forward strand.
CACCACGGGGCTCTGATCAGATGGCCTTGAAAACCTACAATCCGACGTCGCCGGGCCGCCGCGCCCTCGTGCTGGTCGACCGGTCCGAGCTCCACAAGGGCCGTCCGGAAAAGTCGCTGACCGAAGGCCTGACCAAGTCGGGCGGTCGCGGGCAGGGCGGTCGCGTGGCCGTTCGCTTCCGCGGCGGCGGCGCCAAGACCCTGTACCGCAAGATCGACTTCAAGCGTCGCAAGTTCGACGCGGTCGGCACGGTCGAGCGTCTGGAATACGACCCGAACCGCACGGCCTTCATCGCGCTGGTGACCTACGAGGACGGCGAGAAGACCTACATCATCGCGCCGCAACGCCTTAAGGCGGGCGACACGATCGTGGCGGGCGAAAAGGTCGACGTGAAGCCGGGCAACGCCATGCCGCTGCGCTCGATGCCGGTGGGTACGATCATCCACAACATCGAGATGAAGCCGGGCAAGGGCGCCCAACTGGCCCGCTCGGCCGGCGCCTACGCCCAGCTGGTCGGCCGCGATCAGGGCTACGCCCAGATCCGTCTCGGCTCGGGCGAGCTGCGCATGGTCCTGGACGGCTGCATCGCCACGGTGGGCGCGGTCTCGAACCCCGACCACATGAACCAGAACCTGGGCAAGGCCGGCCGCAAGCGTCACATGGGCTTCCGCCCGCACGTCCGCGGCGTGGCCATGAACCCGATCGACCACCCGCACGGTGGTGGTGAAGGCCGGACCTCTGGCGGTCGCACCCCGGTCACCCCGTGGGGCAAGGACACCAAGGGCACTCGTACCCGCAAGAACAAGGCGACGGACAAGTTCATCATCCGTAGCCGTCACGTGAAGAAGGCTCGCTAAGAATGGCCCGCTCCTCCTGGAAAGGCCCGTTTGTCGACGGGTATCTGCTCAAGAAGGCCGACGCCGTTCAATCGTCGGGCCGCAAGGACGTGATCAAGACCTGGTCGCGCCGCTCCACCATCCTGCCGCAGTTCGTCGGTCTGACGTTCGGCGTGCACAATGGCCAGAAGCACGTTCCCGTGTCGGTCTCGGAAGAGATGGTCGGCATGAAGTTCGGCGAGTTCGCCCCGACCCGGAACTTCCCGGGCCACGCGGCGGACAAGAAGGCCAAGAGGAAGTAACCGATGGCCCAGACCAAGAACTCCCGTCGCGTCGGTGCGACCGAGGCCCGCGCCAAGCTGGTCAACGTCCGCATCAGCCCGCAGAAGCTGAACCTGGTGGCCGCCTCGATCCGCGGCATGCCGGTCCAGAAGGCGCTGAACGAGCTGGAATTCAGCCGCAAGCGCATCGCCACCGACGTCCGCAAGGTCCTGTACTCGGCCGTCTCGAACGCCGAGAACAACCACAACCTCGACATCGACAACCTGGTCGTCGCCGAGGCCTTCGTGGGCAAGAACCTGGTGATGAAGCGTTTCGCGAGCCGTGCTCGCGGTCGTTCGTCGCGCATCCTGAAACCGTTCAGCGAGATCACCATCGTGGTCCGCGAAGCCGGCGAGGCCGCCTGATGGGTCAGAAAATCAATCCGATCGGTCTGCGCCTCGGCGTGAACCGCACGTGGGACAGCCGCTGGTTCGCCGGCGGCGCCGACTACGCCCGCCTGCTGCACCAGGACCTGAAGCTGCGCGAGTGGCTGAAGGAACGCCTGGCCGCCGCCGGCGTGTCGCGCATCATCATCGAGCGCCCGCACAAGAAGTGCCGCATCACCATCTACGCCGCCCGTCCGGGCGTCGTGATCGGCAAGAAGGGCGCCGACATCGAGAAGCTCCGCAAGGACATCTCGGCCCAGACCGAAGGCGAGGTTCACCTGAACATCGTCGAAGTCCGCAAGCCGGAAACCGACGCGCAGCTGATCGCCGAGAACATCGCCCAGCAGCTGGAGCGCCGCGTGGCCTTCCGCCGTGCGATGAAGCGCGCGATCCAGTCGGCCATGCGTCTGGGCGCCAAGGGCATCCGGATGAACGTCTCGGGTCGTCTGGGCGGCGCCGAAATCGCTCGTATGGAGTGGTATCGCGAAGGCCGCGTGCCGCTGCACACCCTGCGCGCCGACATCGACTACGGCTTCTACGAAGCCAAGACGACCTACGGCATCATCGGCATCAAGGTCTGGGTCTTCAAGGGCGAGGTCCTGGAGCACGATCCGATGGCCCAGGACAAGCGCTGGGCCCAGGAAGCCTCGGGCCCGTCCTCGAACGAAGGCCGCGAACGCGGCGGCCCCCGTGGCGACCGCGGTCCGCGTCGCGACCGGGGACGTGAGAACTAAGTCATGTTGCAACCGAAGAAGACCAAGTACCGCAAGGCCTTCAAGGGCCGGATTCACGGCTCGGCCAAGGGCGGCTTCTCGCTGAACTTCGGCTCCTACGGCCTGAAGACCATGGAGCCCGAGCGCATCACGGCGCGTCAGATCGAGGCGGCCCGCCGCGCGATCACCCGCCAGATGAAGCGTCAGGGCCGGGTGTGGATCCGCGTGTTCCCCGACCTGCCTGTCACGGGCAAGCCGGCCGAAGTGCGGATGGGCAAGGGCAAGGGCGCCGTGGACCACTGGGCCGCGCGCGTCGCTCCGGGCCGCATCATGTTCGAATCGACGGCGTGCCGGACGACGTGGCGCGTGAAGCGCTGCGCCTCGGCGCCGCCAAGCTGCCGGTCCGCACCAAGGTGGTGACCCGCCTGGACGCCGGCATCGTCACGGAGCAAGCCGCGTAATGACCAAGATCGCCGATCTCCGGTCGCAAACCGCCGACCAGCTGTCCGACGAGCTGCTGAAGCTCAAGAAGGAACAGTTCAACCTGCGCTTCCAGGCCGCCACCGGCCAGATGGAAAAGACCCACCGGGTCTCGGAAGTGCGCAAGGACATCGCCCGCATCTCGACGCTTTTGCGCGAGAAGCGTGCGGCCTCGTAAGGAAACGAAGATGCCCAAGCGAATTCTCGAAGGCGTGGTCGTGTCCGACAAGGGCGAGAAGACCGTCGTCGTGAAGGTGGAGCGCACCCTGCTGCACCCCGTTCTGAAGAAGACCGTGCGTCTTTCGAAGAAGTACCACGCGCACGACGAAGCCAACGCGCTCAAGGTCGGCGACGTCGCTCGCATCGTCGAGTGCGCCCCCAAGTCCAAGCTGAAGCGTTGGGAAGTCCTTTCCCCCGCCTCGGCCTCGTAATCAGAAGGATCTGATCTTATGATCCAGATGCAAACTAACCTGGAAGTGGCCGATAATTCGGGCGCCCGCCGGGTCATGTGCATCAAGGTGTTGGGCGGTTCCAAGCGCCGCTACGCCTCGATCGGCGACACCATCGTCGCCTCCGTCAAGGAAGCCATCCCGCGCGGCCGCGTGAAGAAGGGCGACGTCGTTCGCGCCATCGTCGTGCGCACCGCCAAGGACATCCAGCGCAAGGACGGCTCGGTCATCCGCTTCGACAAGTCGGCCGCGGTCATCGTCAACAAGCAGAACGAGCCGGTCGGCACGCGGATCTTCGGCCCGGTTCCCCGCGAACTGCGCGCCAAGAACCACATGAAGATCATCTCGCTGGCCCCGGAGGTCCTGTAACCATGGCCGCCAAGATCAAGAAGGGCGACCGCGTCGTCGTCCTGACCGGCAAGGACAAGGGCCGCACGGGCAACGTGCTGAAGGTCCTGCCCGCCGAAAACCGCGTCGTCGTCGAAGGCGTCAACATGGTTCAGCGCCACACGCGCCCGAGCCAGGCTGACCCGCAAGGCGGCATCAAGAACAAGGAAGCGTCGCTTCACCTGTCGAACGTCGCCATCGCCGACGCCAACGGCAAGGCGAGCCGCGTCGGCTTCAAGATCGATGGGGACAAGAAGGTCCGCATCGCCAAGACGACGGGAGACGTCATCTGATGGCTACCGAGACCTACACCCCTCGCCTCAAGGGCGAGTACCAGGCGCGCATCCGCCAGGTGATGAAGGAAAAGTTCGGCTACACGAACGAGATGCAGGTGCCCAAGCTGGACAAGATCGTCCTGAACATGGGCATCGGCGAAGCCGTGGCCGACTCCAAGAAGGCGAACGCCGCCCTCAAGGACCTGACCGCCATCGCCGGCCAGAAGGCCGTCGCCACCAAGGCCCGTAACTCCATCGCCGGCTTCAAGCTGCGCGAAGGCATGGTCATCGGCGGCAAGGTCACGCTGCGCGGCGACCAGATGTACGAATTCCTGGACCGGTTCATCACGATCGCCCTGCCGCGCGTGAAGGACTTCCGGGGCCTGAAGGGCACTTCGTTCGACGGTCGCGGCAACTACGCCACCGGTCTGAAGGAGCACATCGTGTTCCCGGAGATCAACTACGACCAGATCGACCAGATGTGGGGCATGGACATTGTCGTCTGCACCACGGCCAAGACCGACGAGGAAGCCAAGGCTCTCCTGGTCGAGTTCAAGTTCCCGTTCGTGAACTGAGCGGGAAGGGAAGAGATCAATGGCTAAGAAAAGCGCCGTAAACCGCAACGAAGCCGTCAAGGCCCTGGTTGCGAAGTATGCCGCAAAGCGCGCCGCCCTGAAGGCGACCGCGAACGACGAGAGCCTGCCGCTGGAGGAGCGCTTCGACGCGCGCCTGAAGCTGGCGGCCCTGCCGCGCAACTCCGCGCCGACCCGCATTCGCAACCGTTGCGAAGTGACCGGTCGCCCGCGCGCCTACTACCGCAAGCTCAAGATGAGCCGCGTGGCGCTGCGTGAACTGGGCAACATGGGGCAGATCCCCGGCCTGACGAAGTCGAGCTGGTAAGGGGAGCGAACAGACATGATGATCAACGATCCCCTGAGCGACATGATCGCTCGCATCAAGAACGCGGCGACCCGCAAGCGTTCCAAGGTGCTGACTCCGGCCTCGCGTCTGCGCCAGCGCGTCCTCGACGTGCTGCAGGACGAAGGCTACATCCGCGGCTACAACCTGGTTCAGAACCCGGGTGAGTTCCCGCAGTTCGAGATCGAGCTGAAGTACTTCGACGGCCAGCCCGTCATCGCCGAGATCAGCCGCGTGTCCAAGCCGGGCCGCCGCGTCTATTCGGCGATCGGCGACCTGAAGCCGGTCAAGAACGGCCTCGGCATCTCGATCCTTTCGACTTCGAAGGGCGTCATGTCCGACGCCTCCGCCCGCGACGCCAACGTCGGCGGCGAAGTCCTCTGCAGGGTCTACTGATATGTCCCGTATCGGCAAGAAAACCATCACCGTGCCGAAGGGCGTGACTGTCACGCTCGACGGCCAGAACGTCTCCGTGAAGGGTCCCAAGGGCGAACGCGCCTGGACCGTCGCGGAAGAAGTCGAGATCAAGCAGGAAGGCGACGAACTGTCGCTGACCCCGCGGTCGGACACCCAGCGCGCCCGCGCGATGTGGGGCCTGTCGCGGACCCTGGTCGACAACATGGTCACCGGCGTCACCTCGGGCTTCGAGAAGTCGCTGGAACTGGTCGGCGTGGGTTACCGCGCTGCGATGAAGGGCAACGCCCTGTCGCTGCAGCTGGGCTTCTCGCACGAAGTCGACATCGACCCGCCGGCCGGCGTCAGCTTCGCCGTGCCTAAGCAGACCGAGATCAAGATCTCGGGCTCGGACAAGCAGGCCGTCGGCCAGGTCGCCGCGGTCATCCGCAAGCTGCGTCCGCCGGAGCCCTACAAGGGCAAGGGCGTGCGCTACGCCGGCGAGACCGTGCGTCGCAAGGAAGGCAAGAAGAAGTAAGTCATGGCTCTCTCTCTTCGACAACAAGCCAAGCGCCGCGCCGAGCGCACCCGTCGCCGCCTGAAGGCCGTCGCCAACGGCCGTCTGCGCCTGTCGGTGTATCGTTCGGACAAGAACATCTCGGCCCAGATCATCGACGACGCCCAGGGCGTGACCGTCGCTTCGGCCTCGTCGCTGGAAGGCGGCAAGGGCAAGAAGGGTTCGGACATCGCCGCGGCCTCGGCCATCGGCAAACTGATCGCCGAACGCGCCATCGAGAAGGGCGTCAAGGACGTCGTCTTCGACCGGGGCGAGTACATCTATCACGGACGGGTGAAGGCGCTGGCGGAAGCCGCGCGTGAAGCCGGCCTGAACTTCTAAGGGACGCGACAGATGGCGCAACAACCCCAACGCGGCGGCGGCGATCGCAATCGTCGCGACAACCGCAACGCCCCGCCCGTCGAAGGTCCGGATTCGGACATCGTCGAAAAGCTGGTGCACATCAACCGCGTCGCCGCCACCGTGAAGGGCGGCCGCCGGTTCTCGTTCGCGGCCCTGATGGTCGTCGGCGACGGCAAGGGCCGCGTCGGCTTCGGTCACGGCAAGGCGCGCGAAGTGCCGGAAGCCATCCGCAAGGCGACCGAAGAAGCCAAGAAGACCATGATCCGCGTTCCGCTGCGCGAGAACCGCACCCTGCACCACGACGGCAACGGCCGTTGGGGCGCCGGCAAGATCATGATGCGCGCCGCCCCTCCCGGGACCGGCGTCATCGCGGGCGGTCCGATGCGCGCCGTGCTCGAAACCCTGGGCGTCCAGGACGTCGTGGGCAAGTCGACCGGTTCGTCGAACCCCTACAACATGATCCGCGCGACGTTCGAAGCGCTGAAGGTCCAGTCCTCGCCCCGTCAGGTCGCGTCCAAGCGCGGCAAGAAGGTCGCGGATCTGATGGGCCGCCGCAACGACGGCGCCTCGGCGCCGGAAGCCGTGGAGTCCTAAGTCATGGCCACGAACAAGACTGAAGCCAAGACGGTCACCGTCAAGCAGATCGGTTCGCCGATCCGCCGCAAGGGCGACCAGCGCGCCACCCTGGTGGGCCTGGGCCTGAACCGCATGGGCCGCGAGTCTACGCTGGAAGACACGCCGTCGGTTCGCGGGATGATCGCCAAGGTCGCCCACCTGACCGAGATCGTCGAAAAGTAAGACGTTTCGCCCCCTCCCGGTTTGGGGGAGGGCGTTTCGCTTTTTCGCCGATACGTTTGCTTGTAAAATTCCGAGGGGCCGCCTAGAAGCGGCCCTTCATTTTTTCAACGCCGAGTCTGGCCCCCGGCCAGGCGCTAGAACCCGAAAGGATCAGGCACATGAAGCTGAACGAAATCCGTGACAACGAGGGCGCGCACAAGAAGCGCATGCGCGTGGGCCGCGGCCCCGGTTCGGGCAAGGGCAAGACCTCCGGCCGCGGCGTGAAGGGCCAGAAGTCCCGCACCGGCGTCAGCCTGCTGGGCTTCGAAGGCGGCCAGATGCCGCTGTACATGCGCATGCCCAAGCGCGGCTTCAACAACCCCAACGCCCTGAAGCTGGCCGAGGTGAACCTGTGGCGCCTGCAGGAAGCGGTCGACGCCGGCAAGCTGGACGCCAAGGCTGAAGTCAACGGCGCGGCCCTGGTCGCCGCCGGCGTGATCCGTCGGGCCAAGGACGGCGTGCGCGTGCTGGGCACGGGCGAACTGAAGGCCAAGCTGAACCTGGTCGTCTGGTCGGCCTCGTCGGGCGCCAAGAAGGCTGTCGAAGCCGCCGGCGGTTCGCTGACCGAGCAACGCATCGAGGCCGAAGCCAAGGCCGCCGCGCGCGTCGAGAAGCGCAACGCCGCCAAGGGCAAGGCTCCGGCCCCCAAGGCGCCGAAGGGCGACGCCAACAAGGTCTCGGCCCGCGCCAAGCGCACCGCCGCCAAGGCCTGATCACCGCGTCGTCGCGGTCGTTCGACCGTGGTCTGAGCACATCGTGACGACGAAAGAACGGAAGCGGCCTCGCAAGAGCGCCGCTTTCCGCCTATCTGACGACTCTGTCAGTCGTGGGGACGCATAATGGCTTCGGCCGCTGAACAACTCGCCGCAAACATGAACATGGGCTCGTTCGCCAAGGCGACCGAGCTGCACAAGCGCCTGCTGTTCACGCTGGGCGCGCTGCTGGTCTATCGGATCGGGACCTATGTGCCGATCCCGGGGATCAACTCCCAGGCCTTCCTGCAGTTCTTCCAGAACCCGGATCAGTCGCGCGGCATCCTGGACATGTTCAACATGTTCTCGGGCGGCGCGGTCGAGCGCATGGCCATCTTCGCGCTGAACGTGATGCCCTACATCTCGGCGTCCATCATCGTGCAGCTGATGGGCACGGTGTATCCGCCGTGGGAAAAGCTGAAGAAGGAAGGCGGCGAAAGCGGCCGCAAGCAGCTGAACCAGTACACCCGCTATCTGACGGTGTTCCTGGCGCTGGCGCAATCGTTCGGCATCGCCGTGGGCCTGAACAGCACGGCCGGTCTGGTCGACAATCCGGGCATCTTCTTCATCGCCTCGACGGTCGTGACCCTGACCGGCGGGACCATGTTCCTGATGTGGCTGGGCGAGCAGGTGACGGCGCGCGGCGTCGGCAACGGCATCTCGCTGATCATCTTCGCCGGCATCGTGGCGGTGCTGCCGTCCACGGTGGCGCGCCTGCTGGGCCTGGCCCAACAGGGGCAGATGTCGGCCTTCGCCCTGCTGTTCATCGCCGTGCTGGCGGTGGCCACGGTCGTCTTCATCGTCTTCATGGAACGCGCCCAGCGCCGGCTGCTGATCCAGTATCCGAAGCGCCAGGAAGGCAACCGCATGGCGGGGGGCGAACGCTCGTTCCTGCCGCTGAAGGTCAACACCGCCGGCGTCATTCCGCCGATCTTCGCCTCGTCGCTGCTGATGCTGCCGACGACGGTGGCGACCATGACGGCCAACGCCGACCTGCCGCCCTGGATGAGCTGGCTGCCGCTGGTGACGGCGCAGCTGACGCACGGCCAGCCGCTGTTTATGGCGCTGTACGCCGCGCTGATCATCTTCTTCTGCTTCTTCTACACCTCGATCACCTTCAATCCGGAGGACACGGCCGAGAACCTGCGCAAGTACGGCGGCTTCCTGCCGGGCATCCGTCCGGGCAAGCGCACGGCCGAGTATCTGGACTATGTCCTGACCCGCCTGACGGTGATCGGCGCCGCCTACATCACCGCCGTCTGCCTGCTGCCGGAGTTCCTGGTCGCCCAGATGGGCAACAGCCTCTACTTCGGCGGAACGTCTATCTTGATCGTGGTGTCGGTGACGATGGACACTGTCGCCCAGATCCAGTCGCAGCTGCTGGCCCACCAGTACGAGGGGCTGATCAAGAAGGCGAAGCTGCGGGGTCGCGGCGGTCGCGGGGCGCCCGCGCCGGTCCGTCGCTGAGCATAGACTTCAAGGCCTCGGGGAGGGCTGACGCGTGAACTTGATTCTGTTCGGACCGCCGGCGGCGGGCAAGGGCACCCAGGCCAAGCGGCTGGTGGAGGAGAAGGGCATGGTCCAGCTCTCCACCGGCGACATGCTGCGGGCGGCCATCGCCTCGGGCTCGGAACTGGGGCTGAAGGTCAAGGACGTGCTGGCCCGTGGCGACCTGGTCACCGACGAGATCGTCATCGCCCTGATCGAGGATCGCCTGCCCGAGGCCGAGGCCGCCGGCGGCGCCATCTTCGACGGCTTTCCCCGCACAGTGGCCCAGGCCGAGGCGCTGGACGCCATGCTGGAAAAGCGCGGAGCCCGGATCGACGCCGTGGTCCGGCTGAAGGTCGACGACGCCGCCCTGACCGAACGGATCGCCAAGCGGTTCGCCGACCAGGGCCGCCCGGACGACAATCCCGAGACCTTCAAGGACCGGCTGGCCGTCTATAACAAGCAGACGGCCCCGCTGCTGCCCTATTACGAGGCGCAGGGGAAGCTGACCGAGGTGGACGGCATGGGCGACATCGCCTCCGTCGCCAGGGCGATCGATGGGGCGATCGACGGGGCCCTGGCCTGAAAGCCGGTTTCGGGCGTTTGATCGCCTGATGACGAAAGAGCCCCTCAGGATGACCGCAAGGCGCGCCCGCAGACGCTGGCGCGCCTTCGCCATATTCGCCGGCGTGGCCGCAGCCGAGATCGGGCTGTTTCTGCTGTTGGGGCAGGTGCGCGGGATGCGCCCGCCGGCCGTGCAGGAGCCGCCCGCCTTCGAGGTCGTGCTGTACGATCCCCCGCCGCCGATCTCGTCGGAGCCCCCGTCGCCGGAGGCGGGGGAGGGGCCCCGGCCGCGCCGTCGCGCGTGCATGCCCCGTCGCCGCCGCCCCGCCAGCCGCCGCCCTCGCCGATCCCGTCGCCGCCCGTTCCCGCGCCGCAGCCTGACCCCATCGTCGTGGGCGCGGCGCCGTCGCCGTCGCCCTCCGCCGGTTTCGGCCAGGGCGGAGAGGGAACGGGGGCGGGCGCGGTATCGGGCGCCGGCGACGGGCCGGGGCGGGGATCGACCGGGCCGCGCCTGATCACGGGGCCCACGATTGGCCAGATCGCGCCTGCCATCCGCGGAATGCGCGTAGCCGATACGGCCGCGCGGAACTGTCCTGCGTCATCCGCGCCGATCGGCGGCTGGAAGCGTGTCGGGTGGTCAGCGAGGATCCTCCCGGCCTGGGCTTCGGCGCGGCGGGACAATGCGCCGTGGTCAACTTCCGCTTTCAGCCCCCGACCGAGGACGGCCGATCCCTGGACGGGCAGAGGGTGACGGTGGGGATCGACTTCGGGCGGCCGCGCTGACGTTGACACCGGACCGCTCCAGCCGCTTCAGTCCAGGGGGTGTCGAGGGGGCTTTCACGATGATCCGCGGACTGATGACGGCGACGGCGCTGGCCCTTGTGCTGGCGACCGGCGCGACGGGGCCGGCCCCGGCGGCGACGGCGCCGGCCCCTGCGGCGTCGGAACAGCGGACGGACGGCCTGTTTCCCCTGATCGTCGATGCGGACGAGGGCGCGGTGAAGATCGAACTGCCTGCGCCGGGCGCGGACGGCGTCATGGCCCGGGTGATCCACTTCACCACCCTGAGGACAGGGGTCGGATCGGCGGTGACGGGCCTGGACCGGGCCCAGATCGGGCCGACGCACATCCTTGTGTTCCGCAGGATGGGCGACCGGGTGGTCATCGAATACGAGAACCCGACCTATCGCGCCGAGGCCGGGTCTGGCGACGAGCAGGCCGCCGCGCGCGACGCCTTCCTGCGCTCGGTCGTCTGGTCCGGCCCGATCGACCGCCGCACCGAGGACGGCGGCGCCGTGGTCGACATCGGCAAGTTCCTGACCTGGGACTCCACCGGCATCGCCGCCGCGCTGAAGCAGGCGGGGCAGGGCGCCTTCAAGCCCGTCGCTGACCTGAGCCTGGTCGACGCCTCGGCCGCGCGTGTGTTCCCGGAGAACCTGGAACTGGAGGCGCTGCTGACCTTCTCGTCCGACGATGCGGGGCGCGAGGTGTCGCGGATCGCGCCCGACGGCCGGCTGGTCAGCTTCGCCGTGCACCACAGCTTCGTCAAACTGCCGGACGCCGGATACGAGGTCCGGCCTTTCGATCCCCGCACGGGGGCGATGAACCAGGTGGTGCACGACTTCTCGGCCCCTCTGGACGCGCCCATCGCCCGGCGACTGGCCGCGCGCTTCCGCCTGGAGAAGACCGATCCCGCCGCCGCGCGGTCGACGGTCAGGCAGCCCATCGTCTTCTATGTCGACCGCGCGGCGCCCGAGCCGATCCGTTCGGCCCTGGTGGAGGGCGCCTCCTGGTGGGGCGAGGCGTTCGACCGCGCAGGCTTCATCGACGCCTATCGCGTCGAGGTCCTGCCGGAAGGCGTCGATCCGATGGACGCCCGCTACAACGTCATCAACTGGGTCAACCGGGCGACGCGCAGCTGGTCCTACGGCCAGAGCGTGATCGATCCCCGCACGGGCGAGATCGTCAAGGGATCGGTCTTGCTGGGCTCGCTGCGCGTGCGCCAGGACATGATGATCCTGGAAGGCCTGGCCGGAGCGGCCCAGACCGGAAGCGGCGCCCAGGACGACGCCCAGCGCATCGCCCTGGCCCGCATTCGCCAGCTGGCGGCGCACGAGGTCGGCCACGCCATCGGCCTGATGCACAACTTCGCCGCCTCCACCCAGGACCGGGCCTCGGTGATGGACTATCCGACGCCGCGCATCGCCATCGGGCCGGACCAGACGCTGGACTTCTCGGACGCCTACGCGGTGGGCATGGGGGCGTGGGACGATTTCGCGATCGACTGGCTGTACGCGCCGGCCGACGCCGCGACCCTGGACCGCAAGGCCAGGGAAGGGGCCGCACGCCTGCGGTTCGTGTCCGACGCCGACGCGCGAAACGCCTGGGACGGCCAGCCGTGGGGCAGCCTGTGGGACGAGGGGGCGGATCCGGTGCAGGCGCTGGGCCACGCGATGCAGGTGCGGCGCATCGCCCTGTCGCGCTTCGGCCTGAACGTCCTGCCGGCCGGGTCGGCGGTGAACGACCTGCGCCGCCGCCTGGTCCCCATCTACCTGTTCCACCGTTATCAGGTGGATGCGGCCGCCAAGCTGATCGGCGGTGTCGACTATGGCTTTCCCATCGTGGGCGACGGCCGCGAGAGCGCCGCGCCGGTGTCGGCCGAGCGCCAGTCCCAGGCGCTGGAGGCGCTGCTGACGACGCTGGATCCCGCGGCCCTGACCCTGCCGGTTCCGCTGCTGGATCTGCTGGCCGCCCAGCAGTCCGGCGATACGGACGTCCAGCACCAGATCGAGGTCTTCCCCGCCGACACGGGCCGCGGGTTCGACGCGGGGGCCGCCGCCGACGTGGCCGCCGAGGTCACCCTGTCGGCCCTGTTCGCGCGCGAGCGGGTCAATCGCCTGATCGAGGCGACCGCGCGCGATCCCGGCGCCTTGGGACTGCCGCAGGTTCTGGCGCGGACGTCGGCCGTCGTCTTCGCCCCGGCCGAGGGGCGGCCGTCCGAGGCGGCGCGGCGTGTGCAGGCGCGCTATGTGCTGACGCTGGCGGAGCTGAGGCGCGGCGGCGGCCTGTCCACCACCGCCGCCGCCCTGATCGACCAGGACCTGGCGACGACGGGCCAGAGGCTGCGCGGCTCGCGCGCCGCCGATCCGGTGCAGCGGGCGCACGATCGCTGGCTGGGCGCGCTGCTGGCGGATCGCGAGCGGCTGGAGCAGATGTTGAAGGATCGCCGCCACCCCGTCGCCGTGCCGCCGGGAAGCCCCATCGGCGATCAGGATTGCTGGCTGTGCGCCGCAAGCGCGGTCACGACCGTTGACGCCCGGTGAATCATCTGTATAAGGGCGCCTTCCCGCGAAGGGCGCCACGCTCCTGGTCTGTTGACCGGAGCGTTTGTTGCGTCTGACTAACGCGTATCTGGAGAATTTCGTGGCCCGTATCGCTGGCGTCAATATCCCGACCAACAAGCGCGTTGAAATCGCGCTTCAGTACATCCACGGCATCGGCCCCGCCGCCGCCAAGGACATCACCGAAAAGGTCGGCATCGAGCCGGCGCGTCGCGTGAACCAGCTGACGGACGCCGAAGTCCTGCAGATCCGCGAGACCATCGACAAGGATCACACCGTCGAGGGCGACCTGCGCCGCGAGACGTCGATGAACATCAAGCGTCTGATGGACCTGGCCTGCTATCGCGGCCTGCGTCACCGCAAGGGCCTGCCGGTCCGCGGTCAGCGCACGCACACCAACGCCCGCACCCGCAAGGGTCCGGCCAAGCCGATCGCCGGCAAGAAGAAGTAAGAAAGGGCTGATCCGATGGCTAAGGAACCGGGTCGCGTAAAGCGCCGCGAACGCAAGAACATCACCTCGGGCGTCGCCCACGTGAACGCCAGCTTCAACAACACCATGGTGACCATCACCGACGCGCAAGGGAATGCGATTTCCTGGTCGTCGGCCGGCCACATGGGCTTCAAGGGTTCGCGCAAGTCGACCCCGTATGCGGCCCAGATGGCGGCGGAAGACGCCGGCAAGAAGGCCCAGGAGCACGGCCTGAAGACGCTGGAAGTCAACGTTTCGGGTCCGGGTTCCGGCCGTGAATCGGCCCTGCGCGCCCTGCAGGCCGTCGGCCTGACGATCACCACCATCCGTGACGTCACCCCGATGCCGCACAACGGCTGCCGTCCGCCCAAGCGCCGCCGCGTCTAAGACGCGACGCCGACGGAAAGCACCCCCATCTCCGTCGGTTCCACCATGGCCTCGTCGACAAGGCCGGAACCGACGAAACCCGTTCGAGGGACCAAATGATCGAAAGAAACTGGCAAGAGCTGATCCGTCCCGAGAAGCCGCAGATCGAGACCGGTTCCGACGCCCAGCGCAAGGCGCGTCTGGTGGCTGAGCCTCTGGAGCGCGGTTTCGGCGTGACGCTCGGCAACGCCCTGCGCCGCGTGCTGCTGTCCTCGCTGCAAGGCGCGGCGGTGACGGCCATCCAGATCGACGGCGTCGTTCACGAATTCTCGTCGCTGGAAGGCGTCCGTGAGGACGTCGTGGACATCGTTCTGAACATCAAGCAACTGGCCCTTCGCATGCATGCCGAAGGTCCCAAGCGCATGACCCTGCGCGCCACGGGCCCCGGCCCGGTGACCGCCGGCCAGATCGACGTTCCGGCCGACATCGAGGTTCTGAACCCCGACCATGTCATCTGCACGCTGGACGACGGCGCGTCCGTCCGCATGGAACTGACCGTCCAGAACGGCAAGGGCTATGTCGCGGCCGAGTTCAACCGTCCGGAAGACGCGCCGATCGGCCTGATCGCCGTCGACGCCCTGTATTCGCCGGTGAAGCGCGTCGCCTATCGCGTCGAGCCGACCCGCCAGGGCCAGTCGCTGGACTATGACAAGCTGCTGCTGGAAGTTGAGACCAACGGCGCCGTGTCGCCTGTGGACGCCGTGGCCTACGCCGCGCGCATCCTGCAGGACCAGCTGCAGATCTTCATCACCTTCGAGGAACCGACCAAGGCGGTCGAGGCTTCGGAAGGCAAGCCGGACCTGCCGTTCAACCCGGCCCTGCTGAAGAAGGTCGACGAGCTGGAACTGTCGGTCCGCTCGGCCAACTGCCTGAAGAACGACAACATCGTCTACATCGGCGACCTGATCCAGAAGACCGAGGGCGAAATGCTTCGCACCCCGAACTTCGGCCGCAAGTCGCTGAACGAGATCAAGGAAGTGCTGGCGACCATGGGCCTCAGCCTCGGCATGGACGTGCCGAACTGGCCGCCGGAAAACATCGAAGACCTGGCCAAGAAGTTCGACGACCAGATCTGAGTTCAACCCTCCGCCCGTCTCCCGCTGGGAGAGAGTCGGGGCGGTTAGAAGGATACGGGCCTAGGTCTCCTCAAGGGA
Source organism: Brevundimonas albigilva (assembly GCF_023503965.1). GTDB lineage: Bacteria > Pseudomonadota > Alphaproteobacteria > Caulobacterales > Caulobacteraceae > Brevundimonas > Brevundimonas albigilva. The sequence continues at coordinate 3,048,728 of NZ_CP097298.1, forward strand.
GATACCGGGACCGGAGTAGGAGAGACCACGATGCGCCACGGCGCCGCCTATCGTAAGCTCGGTCGCACGACCAGCCACCGCACCGCGATGTTCGCCAACATGGCCGCTTCGCTGATCAAGCACGAGCAGATCACCACGACCCTGCCCAAGGCGAAGGAACTGCGTCCCTTCGTCGAGAAGCTGGTCACGCTCGGCAAGAAGGGCGACCTTCACGCCCGTCGTCAGGCCATCAGCCAGGTCCGCGACGTGACCCAGGTCGGCAAGCTGTTCGAGACCCTGGCTCCGCGCTATTCCGAGCGCAACGGCGGCTACATCCGCATCATGAAGGCCGGCTTCCGTCACGGCGACAACGCCCCGATGGCCGTGATCGAGTTCGTCGATCGTGACGTCGAGGCCAAGGGCAAGGACTCCGGTCCGGTCCTGTCGTTCGACGACGGCGAGGAATAAGGGTCGACCCGTTCGAACCCAGACGCCGAAAGGGCGGTCGGAGCGATCCGGCCGCCCTTTTTCTTTGGCGCGGGCTGGGCCATGAAGCACGCCATGAACGCCGAGAGCCCCGTCCATATCGTCGATTACCATCCCCGGCACGCCGCAGCCTGGGCGCAACTGAACCAAGCCTGGCTGGCGGAAGGCGGCTTTGCGATCGAGGCGAAGGACCGGCGATCGATCGACGATCCGGAAGGCGTCTTCCTGGTCCCCGGCGGCCGCATCTTCATCGCCGAACGGGACGGCGCGGCGGTCGGCTGTTGCGCCCTGATCCGGCTGGAGGACGGTTTCGAGGTGTCGAAGATGACCGTCACGCCGGCCGCGCGGGGACGGGGACTGGCGCGGCGGCTGCTTGACGCCTGCGAGGCGGCGGCGCGGCAGACGCAGGCGAAGCGGCTATATCTGGAAACCAACAGCGGCCTGGCGCCTGCGATCGCCCTGTACGAAAGCGTCGGTTTCATCCACCTGCCGGCGCGGCCCACGCCCTATGCGCGGGCCGACGTCTTCATGGAAAAGCGGCTCTAGGCCTATTCCTTGGACAGGTCCTGGCGCTGGAACCAGACGATGGCGCCGACCAGGGGGGCCAGGGTCCAGGACACCAGACCCAACACGCCCTTGGCGAGCGCCTGGGGCGGCAGGTCCCCGGCGGCCGCACCGCCCAGGATGACGGCCTTCAGCAGATCGGCGGCCATGCCGGGCGTCAAGAGCGGCGTCAGCCAGCCATCGGGCGAAACGCCCATGGACGCCAGCAGCTTGGGCAGGAAGAACTGGCCGACCCCGACGACCAGCGGCACGAACAGGGCCGCCAACAGCGAGCGGGTCGTCACCGCCGCCAGAAGGCCCAGCATGACGAACTGGACGATGCGGCCCCAGCCCAACAGGGTCAGCCACGCCAGGTCGGCCGTCTGGGCGCCCGTCAGGCTGAACGTCAGGGCGCGTTCGAACACCACCGCCTTGACCAAGTTGGAGGCGATGTCGCCGATCAGCACCGCGATCGTCGCGGCGATGGTCAGACCGACCACCACCACGACCTTGCCCAGCAACAGGTTGGGCCGGCGGTTGCGGGCCGTGGTCAGACGCCACGTCTCCCAGCGATAGTCGCCGGCGAAGACCGTGGCCGCGCCGATCAGCACGAACATCAGCACCGCCGGATTGGCGAACTCGGCCGCGCTGGCGACAAGGCCCGCGCCCAGGTCCAGCGGAGCGCTGTTCAGCCCCAGCTCGGGCGGCAGCTTGCCGGCAAGCTTGGCCTCGTTGACCTTGGCGAAGATGAAGGTCGCGGCCGAAATCAGCAGGCCGACGACCGGCACGAACAGCAGGCTCCAGAACAGGGCCGTGCGGTTCTTGGACAGGCGATAGGATTCGGCGCGGATCGCATCAACCAGCATGGGCGGTCCCCTTCGCGGCGCCGGCCTGCACGCCGGTCCAGCCGGTCTCGGTCATGAAGACGTCTTCCAGGTCGGCGCCGATCCATCGGGCCTCCTCGATCTCCACCCCGGCTTCGACCAGGGCGCGGATGACGGCCGGGGTTTCCGACCGGGCGATGGCGGCCACCACGGCGTCGCCGTCCAGGCTGGCGCGGTCGCCCAGAACGCCCAGGGCCCTGGCCAGGGGCGTCACCGACAGTCGAAGCCGTTCGCCCGACGCCGTCAGGTCAGAGACCCGACCCTCGGTGATGACCCGCCCCTTGTTGAAGATGGCGACGCGATCGCAGACGCGCTGGACTTCCTGCAACTGGTGGCTGGCCAGGATGACGGTGACGCCGTCGTCGTCGGCCAGGCTGCGGATCAGGGCGCGCATCTCCTGAATGCCGGGCGGATCCATGCCGCTGGTGGGTTCGTCCAGGATGACGAGGTCGGGACGGGTCATCAGGGCGGCGGCGACGCCCAGCCGCTGCAGCATGCCGACGGAAAAGCCGCGCACGCGCCGATCGGCCGCCTCGGCCAGGCCGACGCGGTCCAGCCAGCCTGCGATGTCGGTTGGGGTGACGCCGCCGTGCGCCCGCCCCAGCCATTCCAGGACCTGACGCGCGGTGAGGAAGGGCGGAAAGCGCGGCGTCTCGATCATCGAGCCCATGCGCCGCATCGCCGCCGCGTCGCCTATGCGGCCGCCCATGACAATCGCCTCACCCCCGGTCGGGCGGATCAGGCCCAGCAAGGTGCGGAACAGCGTCGACTTGCCGGCGCCGTTGGGCCCCAGGACGCCGTACACCCCGCCGCGCGGGATCGACAGGTCCAGCCCGTCCAGCGCCTTCACTGTCCCATAGGTCTTGGTCAGGCCGCGGGTTTCGATGACGGTTTCCATGCCGTCGAGCTTGGCCCGCGAACGCCGATCTCACAAGGCTTTGCGACGCTGTCCCCGATTAAGTTTGGGCAATGATCGGCGCGCGCCGAACGCGTCCTTCAGGCCGGTCGGCGGCGAGCGCGCTCAGTTCGGACGTATGACCATGCAGGTCACCCGACGTTCGGCCAGGGCGTCGCAGGCGGCCTTGGCGCCGACTTCCGTCAATCCGACGAAGCGCGACCGATACCATTCGCCCGCCGCCTGGACGTTGCGCTCGGCGCCGGCGAACTGGGACCGGAAGCGGCGGTGCACCTCGGTCAGCCAGTCGTTGGCGATCTTCTCCTCGCGGAAGGCGCCGACCTGGACCGCCCAACCGCCCGAGGACGCCCGCGCCGGCTCGCGCGAGGGCGGCGGCGCCGAAAGACGGCTTCCGGCCGTGGCGTTCAGCGCCGCGGTCAGGGTTTGCGGCCGGGAAGCCGCGACGCGCTCGGACGGGGAGGGGGCGACCCGCGTCGGCAGGGCCGCCGGCGCCGGCGCGGCGGTGTAGGAAACCTGGGTCGCCTCTCCGCCGATGTCGGCGTCCTCGGCCACAGAGGCGTAGGCGACCGGGGCGTTCGGAGACAGGTCGCCGCCGACGCCGAAGCCGCGCTGCTCGAAGAACAACTGCGCCACCTGAATGGCCTCGCCCTGGGCGCGGCGGCGCTCGACCTCGAAGCCGGTGTCCATCAGTTCCGCGACATGGGCGTTGCGGCTGGCGGTGGAGCGTCCCCCCAGCACGATGGTGATCAGCCGCTTGCCGTCCCGCACGGCCGAGGCGGCCAGGTTGTAGCCCGAGGCGTTGGTGTAGCCGGTCTTCATGCCGTCGTAGCCGTTTCCGGTCGCCAGCAGGCCGTTGGTGTTGCGATAGTCGCGGCCGTTGTAGGCCCAGTCGTGCAGGCCGAAATAGCTGTAGTACTGGGGAAAGTCGCGCATGATGGCCCGCGCCAGGATGGCCTGGTCCCGCGCCGAGGTCAGTTGGCGGGCGTCCGGCAGACCGTTGGCGGTGACATAGCGCGTCTGGGTCATGCCCAACTGCTCGGCCTTCAGCGTCATCATGTTGGTGAAGCGGGCCTCGGAGCCGCCGATGTGTTCGCCGATGGCGACGGCCATGTCGTTGGCCGACCGGACGGCCGTGGCGCGCATGGCGTTGTCCAGGGTGATGGTCTGGCCGGCGGCCAGCCCCAGCTTGGACGGCGGTTGCGACGCCGCGCGCGGCGAGATGGTCAGCACGTCGGTCAGGTGGACCCGGCCCTCGTTCAACGCCTCGAACGTCAGATAGAGGGTCATCATCTTCGTCAGCGACGCGGGATAGCGGCGGCTGTCGGCGTGGCGGGCGAAAAGCACTTCGCCGGTCTCGGCGTCGACGACGATGGCCGCGTAGCGGGTGTTCTCTTGCGCCAGGGTGGGCTGGGCCGCGCCCAGCCAGAGCACCGTCAAGGCCAGGACGGCGAGGAGGCTGCGACGGAGAACTTCAATCATAAGCATACGCCCTCGGTAAGCAGGGTTTGCGGCAGGCCCCCAGCCGACGCGTCGAGGAGGCTAGCATAGCCCGCCGGGGTTTCATGGTGGTTAACCGACCGTCAACGGGAATTTGAAGCCTCGACAAGGTTATCAGCGATCATATTGTGCGGCGCACAATTTTTCATTGACCGCACTTCGCACTTGCAGCATAAGGCCGCCATCAGACTTCCGACGCCCGCGCCCCGACGGGCCTTACAGACGGAGACGAGACAATGGCTGACACCGCTGAGACCGTGAAGAAGACCGCCGACCAGGCGACCGCCGCCGCGACCTCGGCCGCCGCCAAGGCCAAGGCTCAGGCCGAGACCTTTCAGGCCGCCGGCGCCAACGCGTTTCGCGAAGGCATCGACAAGTCGGTTGCGTCGATGGGCGAACTGAACGCGCACGGCAAGAAGAACCTGGACGCCCTGGTCGAGTCGGCCGCCGTGGCCCAGAAGGGCGCCGAGGCCCTGTCGCAACAGGCGATGGGCTTCGCCAAGGCTTCGTGGGAAGACGGCGTCGCCGCCAGCAAGGACCTGTCTGGCGCCCGTTCGGTGCAGGAGTTCTTCGAACTGCAAACCACCTGGGCCAAGAAGGCGATGGAACGCTACGTCGCCGAACTGTCCAAGACGAACGAGATCGTCACCACGACCGTCAAGGATAGCTTCAAGCCGATCAACGAGCGCGTGACCGCCTCGGTCGAGACCTTCCAGGCCGCGCGCTGAGCCTGATCCTCGATCGGATGACCAAGGCCCCGGCGGAATCGCCGGGGCCTTTTCATTTGGCGTATGCGTATTTGACAAACCTGTGGACCGCTAGTCGCGGTGGAGGCAGTGGTCGCAGAGGCTAACTTCGCCAATGTGGCCCTCATGTAGCGGGAACGACCGGCCACAATGGATGCACTCTGCTGTTGGGCCGACGCAACTCCTCGGCCTAACGTCTTTCGCCAGGTCCGCCGCCTTCCGTCGATCGGCCTCGGCCTCGCGCTCTTTGTCGCTAAACCCGCTCACGGCTTTTTTTCGGCTTCCGGCTTCGGCGCGGTCGCTACCCGCCGCACCTTCTCTTCAAAGGCGGCTTCGTCCTCGTCGCACTCTAGCTCGCGCGCAAGTTCGCGGAACTTGTCCGCCTGGGTCTTGGGGTCAGCGTCGGGTCGCACGTTTCGCCACCTTGTCCAAGACTTCGACCAGGACCCTCGCACCATCCCAAGTGCCAAGCTCTAGGTCGCTGTTCATTGCTCTCGATTGGGTTCGTATGCTCACACGCTTCGTGTTCGTCTCTTGATAGATCAGGAACGGAATCACGTTTTCCTCCCCCTTCAGCTCCAGCTCCTTCGAAAGGAGGACCGCCTCAAGAGCGCGGTGTTCGGTTATCCCGGCAAAGATGGCTACGCGTCGCCCGCTCTTATGCTTGACCAAAACGTCGACAACGTAATCTTTCAGGCCCTCAGCCGCTGGCTCGTCGACGCCGATGTCGGCCTCCGCCCCGAACCTGTCCGCCAGCGCCGCTACGAGATCATCGCGGAACGTACTGGCGACCCTGTCGCGCGTCGTGAAGACCATGTCCTGCAGGCGGTGCATAAAGGCGAGGAAGCGTGCCGCTCCTTCACCGGCCTGCTGCCCCGACAACCAAGCCGTCTGGAAACGCATCGCCACTTGGTCGAACTCGACCCCGTGCTCTTCCATCAAGCCGCTGAGGATTCCGAGGCGGGTGTCGGTAGAGAAGTCTACCCCCGCTCCCTCAAGCTCCGCATAGGAGGCGGCGTCGTCCTCGATACGGACGCGACCGCCGTCAAGGCGCGCGTAGAACGTGAGGGCGTCGCCGGTAAACCATGTAAATGGGGAACGGATTGCGTACCCCATTTTCAACCTGCGAACTTCAAATCCCCCACAGAGGGCTTCGCAAATGTCGTCCTGAATATTCAACACAAGCCTCCCTGTTCTTCGAAGCGATAACGCTTGGCTGCGATGGAAAGAGCGTTGGCCTTTGTGACCGGAAAATCCTCACTCCAACGTTTACCGCCGGACTTGGGCCACCCCACCATGCGGTTTTTATCGCGAAGCACGTTAGGAAAAGTTTCCCACACATTACCCTTTATCAGGTGGCAGTGCCAGAGCTTGTGCGATGTGTGTAGTTCATGGTGACACAGAACCAAGCAGCCCTTCTGATGGTCCAACGCGAGTACTGCCGAGAACCGTTCTGTCTCTTCGCTGAGAAGGATCAGGACGCGGTAGTGCTCACCCAGCGCGTCAAACTCCACCAGCCGCCAATCCCAAGATGGGCCGTATTTAAGGGCGCGCCCCAGCGGCAATGCAGCATTGGGCACCTTCCCAGACTTCCACGGCCCAATCTGCACATTGGATTTTGGCGCGCGGATAATGTCCACCAAAGTCAGCATTGTGCCCCTCCCATGCGACAACGTTAGGTCGGGCGGACGAGCTACCGCAAGTCGATCTTACTTTGACCTCCACCTCGCCCTTCGCTTCTTGCCACTAGGCGGCGGTCGCGGCCCGGATGTCAGTCCGTCGGTAGGTCAGGCGCTTGCCGACGCCACCCAGCACGGCGCGCAGCGCGCGCTCCTGATCCTCGCAGCCAGTGGCCGAGCGATTGGAATAACGGAAGTCGAACTCCGCCAGATAGCGGTGCAGGTGCTTCTTCGAGCAGTGCTGATAGACGCCCTTCATGCCGCGCTTGAAGATCGAGAAGTAGCCTTCGATGGTGTTGGTGTGGATGGTGCGGTCGTCGGTCGAGACGTATTCGTCCTGACCGTGGCGGACCATGCCGTGCTCCGCGAACTGACGACCGACCGCCAGATAGTGACCGGCTTCGTCGGTCATCAGGCGGGCTTCGCGGTGCAGGTTGTCCAGCACGATGGGGGCGATGGTGGCGGGGCGGATGTTGTCCACCACGACCGAACGGACTTGGCCAGTGGAGCGGTCCACCAGCGAGAGCACCTTCATCTTGTGGTGGAAGGCGCGCTTGACCGGCTTGCCGGGTTCGCGGCCGATGTAGGTTTCATCGACCTCAACAGCGCCGCCACCCTGACCGAAGGGAGCCAGATCACCAGAGCGCATGGCCTCGCGGATGCGGTGGGCCAGGAACCACGCGGTGTTGTACTGGACTTCGAGGGTGCGTTGCAGCTGTAGGGCGCTGATGCCCTTCTTCGAGGCGCACATCAGGTAGATCGCCTGTAGCCACTTGTGCATTTCGAGGTGGCTTTCCTCGAAGATCGTGCCCTTGCGAACGGTGAACTGGCCACGGCAGGCGCCGCACTTTTTGAGGCCGTGGCGAACCACGCCTTCCGGGTTCTTCTTCGAGGGCTTCGAGCGCACGTTCTTTAGGGCATAGGCCCGACCCACGACGCCGCAATGCGGGCACGTCGGCTCCGAACCCCAGATGATACCTTCGACGTAAGCGAAGGCAGCGGCTTCATCGTGGAAATAGGGCTTGGACAGAACGGACACGGCGGGTTTCTCCTTACCAGACCAACCTACCATTTCGTATGGGTTTGTCAAATACGGATACGCCTTTCATTTGGCTTCTGGCTCGGCGACCTGTGGGGATAGCGCCTCATGGTGGATGCTGAAGGCGCGCGCCAACCGCCAGCGCCCGTCGCCTTCCAGCCGCCACAGCACCGAGAACCGCGCCTGGCCGACCAGGCGTTCGGGGCCGTCGCCCTGGCGTTCATAGACGATGGCGGCCTTCCTCGACCGCGCCGACGCCGGGGATGGCGTAAACGCGCATCGTGCCGGGTACGAGTTCGCGCCGCGAATGATAGGCTTGCGGACCCGTCGCGGCTTCGCAAGCCTGGCGATAATCCTGGACGAAGGCGGTCCGCGTCGCCGTCAGGCCGCCCCGGTCGTGGTAGAATTCGAGATCCTCCGTCACCAGGTCCGACAGGGCCTGCGGATCGCAGCGGTCGAACATCACTGCGAAAAGGTCAGCGTCGCGCGCGGCGACGATCGTCGTCAGTTCGGCCGGATCGGGCAAGGCGGCGGGGCCGGTCGCGGATTGGCCCAGTGTCAGGACCGCGAGGGCGGATGTCAGCAGCATGGCGGGGCGTCCTTGTCGAACGGAATGTCGCACCGTGGTGCGGCCTGGCGACGCGGAAGTCGCGTGAAACTTTGTTCACCCGGCCTGCTCACGAAAGCCGTGACTGGACGCCGCTTCAAATCAGGCCATCATTCCCTATCTGAGAGCCAAGACGACTCCCCGATTACGGAATACGAATGCCCATTCAAAGGCCCGGTGAAACGGGCGGCGGCCAAGGCGCCGCCACCGTCACCGAAACCAAGCCGAAGCTTCAGAAGCCCTCGCTGTACCGGGTGCTGATCCTGAACGACGACTACACGCCGATGGAATTCGTCGTCTATGTGCTGGAGCGGTTCTTCCAGAAGAGCCGCGAGGAAGCCACCCGCATCATGCTGCATGTGCACCAGCATGGCGTCGGGGTGTGCGGCGTCTTCACCTACGAAGTCGCCGAGACCAAGGTCGCCCAGGTCATCGAGACCGCGCGCCGCCACCAGCATCCGCTGCAATGCACGATGGAAAAGGACTGAGAGGAGCCTCCCTATGCCTTCATTTTCCCGTCCTCTCGAAGAAACCCTGCACCGCGCGGTGGCCTACGCCAATGAGCGCCGGCACGAATACGCCACCCTTGAACACCTGCTGATGGCGCTGACGGACGACCCGACGCCTCAGCGGTCATGCGCGCCTGCAATGTCGAACTGACCGCCCTGAAGACGGCGCTGACCCTCTATGTCGACAACGACCTGGCCGCCCTGGCCACGGCCGACGGCGAGGACGCCAAGCCGACCGCCGGCTTCCAGCGCGTGATCCAGCGCGCGGTCATCCACGTCCAGTCCTCGGGCCGCGAGGAGGTGACGGGCGCCAATGTGCTGGTCGCCATCTTCTCCGAACGCGAGAGCCACGCCGCCTATTTCCTGCAGGAGCAGGACATGACGCGCTATGACGCGGTCAACTTCATCGCTCACGGCATCGCCAAGAAGGCGGGCGCCGGCGAAACCCGGCCCGCCAAGGGTTCGAGCCCCGAGGAGGCCGAGGACGCATCGGCCGTCAAGTCGGGCGGAGAGGCGCTGGAAGCCTATTGCGTCGACCTCAACGAGAAGTCGCGCCAGGGCAAGGTCGATCCGCTGATCGGCCGTCAGGCCGAGGTCGAGCGCTCGATCCAGATCCTGTGCCGCCGCACCAAGAACAACCCGCTGCTGGTCGGCGACCCCGGCGTCGGCAAGACCGCCATCGCCGAAGGCCTGGCGCGCAAGATCGTCAACGGCGACGTGCCGGACGTCCTGAAGGACGCGACCATCTACAGCCTGGACATGGGCGCGCTGCTAGCCGGCACCCGCTATCGCGGCGACTTCGAGGAGCGGCTGAAGCAGGTCGTCAAGGAACTGGAGAACCACGACAATGCTGTCCTGTTCATCGACGAGATCCATACGGTGATCGGCGCGGGCGCGACCTCGGGCGGAGCGATGGACGCCTCAAACCTGCTGAAGCCCGCCCTGGCGTCGGGGTCGCTGCGTTGCATGGGATCGACGACCTACAAGGAATATCGCCAGCACTTCGAGAAGGACCGCGCCCTGGTGCGTCGCTTCCAGAAGATCGACGTCAATGAGCCGACGGTCGAGGATTCGGTGAAGATCCTGAAGGGGCTGAAGACCTATTACGAGCAGCACCACAAGGTCCGCTACACCGACAGCGCCATCCGAACGGCGGTCGAACTGTCGGCCCGCTACATGACCGACCGGAAGCTGCCGGACAAGGCGATCGACGTGATCGACGAGGCCGGCGCCTCGCAGATGCTGGTGGTCGAATCCAAGCGCAAGAAGGTCATCGGCCAGAAGGAGGTCGAGGCCGTCATCGCCAAGATGGCGCGCATTCCGGCCAAGTCGGTCTCCAAGTCCGACACCGAGAGCCTGAAGGAACTGCAGACCGACCTGAATCGCGTCGTCTTCGGTCAGGAACAGGCGATCGAGCAGGTCTCGGCCGCGATGAAGCTGGCGCGGGCGGGTCTGCGCGATCCGAACAAGCCGATCGGCAGCTTCCTGTTCAGCGGCCCCACCGGCGTCGGCAAGACCGAGGTGGCCAAGCAGTTGGCCTCCACCCTCGGGATCGAGATGCAGCGGTTCGACATGTCGGAATACATGGAGCGCCACACCGTCAGCCGGCTGATCGGCGCGCCTCCGGGCTATGTCGGCCATGACCAAGGCGGGCTGCTGACCGACGCCGTGGACCAGCATCCGCACGCCGTCATCCTGCTGGACGAAATCGAGAAGGCGCACCCGGACGTCTACAACATCCTGTTGCAGGTGATGGACAACGGCATGCTGACCGACGCGGTCGGCAAGAAGGTCGATTTCAGGAACGTCATCCTGATCATGACCACCAACGCCGGCGCCGCCGACAACGCCCGCGCCTCCATCGGTTTCGGCCGGGGCAAGGTCGAGGGCGAGGACGACAAGGCCATCCAGCGCCTGTTCGCGCCGGAGTTCAGGAACCGCCTGGACGCCATCGTGGCCTTCAAGCCGCTGAGCGCCGAAACGATCCGCTCGGTCGTGACCAAGTTCGTGCTGCAGCTGGAAGCCCAGCTGGCGGACCGCAACATCACCATCGAGCTGACCGACGAGGCGGCCGACTGGCTGGCCAAGAACGGCTTCGACGAACTGTTGGGGCGCGCCCCTTGGCCCGGGTCATCCAGGACTCGATCAAGAAGCCGCTGGCCGACGACATCCTGTTCGGCCGTCTGACGCGCGGCGGACACGTCAAGGTCCAGCTGAAGGACGGCAAGATCGACTTCGACATCACGGGCCCCTCGGGCGCTCCGGCCAAGTCGGAAGAGGAAGAGACGGCCTGATCGGCGCCCGCCGATCCGAGATCGGGCCCGGGCGGCGACGCCCGGGCCTTTTTTCATGCGCGGCGCGCGACGCCGGGCCATAGTGCGCCGATGCGGTCACAGGCGGGGCAGGACGAAACGGCGGGGCGCGTGGGCGAGGCCGAAGCGCGCTTGGCGGCCGGCGACCTTCACGCCGGGTTCGAACTGCTGAAGGCGGCTCTGGCCGTGGACCAAAATCATCCGGGCGCGCTGGCCGCGATGGGGCTGTTCCTGGCCGCGCATGGCGACCCCGGCCAGGCGACCGAGGTTCTCAGCCGCGCCCTGGGGGGCGCCGAGACGCCGCAAGCGCGGGCGCGCGTGGCGCCGGCCCTGGCGCAGCTGCTGGCGGGCCTGACCCCCAGCCGCTGGCATCCGGTGCTGGACGCGGACCTGACGGCTCTGCTGGGCGAGTCCTCGGTCGATCCGCAGGTCCTGGCGCGCACGACCGCGCGTGTCCTGTTGCTGAAGACACCGAGGTTCGAAGAGACAGCCGAAGCCCTGGAGGCGCTGGGCGGCGACGCCCTGTGGATCGCCTTCCTGTCGCGGTGCCTGAACGTGGATGCGGCGATGGAGGCGCGCCTCGACGCCCTGCGCCACGCGCTGACGGCGACGCAGGGGCGGGGCGGCGAGGGCTGGCGCACGCTGGCGCAGGCCCTGGCCCTGAATGGCTATCTGGCGGAGCATCTGGACGACGAGCCAGAGGGGGTGGAAGATTCGGCGCCGGTTTCGCCCCTGTTCAGGTCGCCGCGCGCCGACGATGTGATGATGACCTGGCAAGGCCCCCTGACGGACCTGTTGGTGCGAAAGACCATTCAGGAGCCGGCGCGGGAAATGGGACTGGCGCAAGCCGTCGAGCGGCTGACGCCGGACACGGGCGACGACGTGTCCCAAGCCGTGCGGGCGCAATACGAGGGCAATCCCTATCCGCGCTGGGCCGCGCCGCCCCAACCGCCGCGCCGCGTCCTGTCGCAGGAAATCGAGGCGCTGCCCCGGCTGGACCAAGCGGCCTTCGCAAGGCGGGCGCGGACGGTTCTGGCGGCCGGCTGCGGCACGGGGTTCGAGCCGATCGACCTGGCCCGGACCGATCCCAGCCTGGCGATCACGGCCCTGGATCTGAGCCGCGCCAGCCTGGCCTATGGCGCGCGCGTGGCGGAGCAACTGGGCCTCGACCGTGTGCGGTTCGTGCAGGGCGACATCCTGGCGCTGGAGCCGGACATGGGGCCGTTCGATGTGGTCGTCAGCACCGGCGTCCTGCATCACATGGCGCGGCCGCAGGACGGTCTGGCGCGGCTGGCGGTGTGTGTTGCGCTCTGGCGGCGTGGTCCGGCTGGCGCTCTACAGCGAACGGGCGCGCGCTCCGATCCGGCGCGCCCATGCGCTGATCCGCGAGCGCGGCTGGACGGCGAGCGCGGCCGACATCCGCGCCTTTCGCGCCCATGTCCTGGCGCTGCCGAACGATGACCCGCTGGCGGCCCTCAGGACCAGCGAGGACTTCTATAGCCTGAGCGGCTGTCGCGATCTGGTCTTCCACGTGCAGGAGCACCGCTACACCCCGCCCCAGTTGGTCGAACTGTTGGCCCAGGCGGGGCTTCGACTGGTCGGCTTCGAGCCGCCGTTCCAGGCGCAGGCCGCGTTCCGGCAGGCCTTCTGGGCGGCCGATCCGCTGGACATGGAGCTGTGGGACCGGCTGGAGGCCGCCCAGCCGACCCTGTTCGCCGGCATGTATCAGCTGTGGGGTCAGAAGGCGTGAGACCCCTGGACCTCATGCCTTCTTGAACGGCGACTGGTCCTCGGTCAGGGCGGCGATCTCGGCCTCCACGGCCGGGCCTTCGCGCCTCAGATATTGCGCCACCGGGCCGCGCAGGGCGGTGTCGGCGATGAAGTGGGACGAATAGACGGGCGAGGGCAGATAGCCGCGGGCGATCTTGTGCTCGCCCTGGGCGCCGGCCTCGACGCGCGACAGGCCGCGCGAAATGGCGAATTCGATGGCTTGGTAGTAGCAAAGTTCGAAGTGGAGGAAGGGCACGTCCTCCAGCGTTCCCCACTGACGGCCGTAGAGGGCGTCGCGACCGATGAAGTTCAACGCCCCGGCGATGGGGGCGTCGTCGCGATAGGCCATGACCAGGGCGATGCGGTCCGCCAGGGTCTGGCCCACCATCGAGAAGAAGGCGCGCGTCAGATAGGGCCGCCCCCATTTGCGGTCGCCCGTGTCCATGTAGAAGGCGAAGAAGGCGTCCCAGGCGTCCTCGGTAAGGTCGGCGCCGGTCAGGATGCGGATGTCGAGCCCGGCCTGGGCGTCGCGCCGCTCGCGCCGGATGGTCTTGCGCCGGTTGGACGACAGGGCGCCCAGAAAGTCGTCGAAGGTCCGATAGCCGTCGTTGCGCCAGATGAACTGCATGTCCTGGCGCGCCAGCAGGCCCGCCTCGGTCATCGCCCGCCAGTCCGGCTCGGTCGGGAAGTTGACGTGCAGCGACGACACGCCCAGCCGCTCGGTCAGGGTCAGGGCGCCCTGGATCAGGGCCTGGCGCACGTTCGCAAGGTCGGCGTCCGGGTGGGCCAGGAAGCGCGGCCCGGTCGCGGGGGTGAAGGGCACCGCCCCCAGCAGTTTGGGATAGTAGCGGCCGCCGGCGCGTTCATAGGCGTCGGCCCAGCTGTGGTCGAAGACGTATTCGCCCTGGCTGTGGCCCTTCAGATAGAGGGGCATGACGCCCAGGACGGCGTCGTCCTCGCCCCTTAGCGCCAGGTGACGCGGTCCCCAGCCCTGGGACGGGACCGCGCTGCCCGACCCTTCGCAGGCGTGAAGGAAGGCGTAGGAAACGAAGGGATCGCCGGTCGGGTCCGCGCAGGCGTCCCACGCGGCCTGGCCGATGTCGGCGATCCCGTCGTGAACCGTGATCTGGAAGGTCAACGGATCTCCACGATTGCGTCGACCTCGACGGCGAAGCCCAGCGGCAGGCGATAGACGCCGACGGCCGAGCGGGCGTGCCGGCCGGCGTCGCCGAACACCTCGACCATCAGGTCCGAACAGCCGTTGATGACGGCCGGGATGGCGTCGAAGTCCGGCCCGGCCTGGACGAAGCCGCCCAGCTTGACCACGCGGACCACGCGTGACAGGTCGCCGTCGCAGGCGGTCTTGATCTGGGCCAGCAGGTTGATCCCGCACAGGCGCGCGGCGGCGTTGGCCTGTTCCGGCGTCACGTCGGCGCCGACCGTGCCCTTCACCCCGCCCGAGGCGTCGTTCGACAGCTGGCCCGAGATGTGGACCAGGCTCCCCGTCTGGACGAAGGGCACATAGTTGGCCACCGCCTTGGCGGGTTCCGGCAGGGTGATGCCAAGTTCGGCGATGCGGGCGTCGATGGTCATGGAATGCTCCTCTGATCTGGGCGGCGGTCTAGCCTGCGGCAAGCCCCGCGTCACCCGTCGCCGGCGCTTTAAGCGTTCGCCAACCGCATCATGCGATGATGCGGTCATGGATATGCAACCGTCTTCTCATCAGCCGGTGTTCGAGGGCGTCCTGGCCCGGTTGTCGCCCCAGGACCGCGCCCGCGTCGACGCCATGGCCGCACCCGCCGCAGCCAAGGCCGCGGAGGCCGCGTCCCACTGGGATTTCGAGATGCCGGCCAAGGCGGTGGACGCCGCCCTGGGTGCGGAAACCTCCGACGACGTGCGGCGCGGCCTGGTCGCCGCCTGGATGCTGCAGTTGCCCGGCCGCGTGACGGCGCTGGAGCTGCCGCCGGCGGTGACGGACCTCTACCCCTACTGGATCGAGCAGGTCGCGGGTTTCCTGGACAAGGCCGAAGGCGTCTACGACTTCGACCACTGGGCCAAGGACGTGCGCTTCTCGCTGGCGCTCAGCGTGCCAGGCGCCAAGAGCCAGGTGATCGACCTGTCTTCGCCGCTGGGGCCCAAGCAGATGCTGCAACACGCGCTGGACGGACGCGGGTTCGGGCCGCTGCTGCGCTATCTGGCGGCCGGGGCCAGGAAGGAACCCTGGCTGGAGGTGCACACCGAAAGCCGCTGGCTGCGCGGGTTCAACGAAGAGGGCTGGAACGAGGCCTGGGCCACGGCGGCCGAACTGTGCCGCGCGCGACCCGAACTGGCGGGCATGATCGGCTCCAGCTGGTTCTATGATCCGCCCCTGATCGAGATCAGCCCCCGCCTGGCCCACCTGCGCCTGAATCCGCTGAAGGGCGGGGCCTTCATGGTTCACCAGGGGCCGGGCGAAATCCACACCCTGCGCGCCGGCGCGGCCTCGGCCAGCCGCAAGGCGCTGATCGACAGCGGCGACTACACGGCCCGCTCGTGGCTGATGGTCTGGCCGCGCAAGGAACTGATCGCCTGGGCGGATCGGCGCAAGTCCGACGTCGCCTAGCGCGCCGCCCGCGCCCACGCCGCCCCGACCGGCAGGATGTCCAGCCCGGCGGCCTTGGCCAAGCCTATCAGCCGGTCGATGTCCTCCGGGCGGCAGCCGTAGGGGGTGGGACTGTCGCTGACGTCGTGGCCATAGGCGATCAGCCAGCCGTGGGCGTCGGCGGTGTCCTGAACCAGTTTCTCCAGGTCGTAACCGGGCAGGCGGCGGCTTTCGAGGCCGATGGCCTGGAGCAGATTGCGATCGGCGCGGCCGGCGTTGATCCCGTCGCGCACGCCGCGCCCGCAAAGGAAGCGGCGGTCGATCACCGGCTTGGCGCGCAGCGCGCAGTCCCCGAACGGATAGGCGAAGGTGCGCATCTCATGGCCGTCCAGCCGTTCGGCGACCCAGGCGGCGTTGCGGCCCAGGTCAGCCTCCAGTTCGGCGGGCGACAGGCCCAGGGTCGAGACGTGCCCATAGGTGTGGCAGCCGACCTCGTGACCGGCGGCGTGGAGGGTCTGGAGGTCCTCCACCTCGAACTGCGGCAGGTCCAGGTTGCGGCCCCCGACAGGCCGCCGCAGACATAGTAGGTGGCCTTGATCCCATGCTGGGCCAGGATCGGACCCGCCTCGGTCCAGGCGGAGCGGGGAATGTCGTCGAACGACAGGCTTAGCACGCCGCGCGGCGGGCGGATCGTCACGGGGCGGACGTCCAGGTAGCGGCCGGCGCGGCGGCGCATCTTGTCGATGAAGGCGCTCATGCCGGCCTTGTGCCACGTGCGGCCTTAAGGGCGGGTTTCAGACGCGGACCGGCTGGGCCACCGCGCCGCGCACGCCGAAGACCCGGCGATAGCGGTCGATCTCGCCCGGCTCGCCGACCGCCTTTTCCGGATTGTCCGACAGCTTGACGGCGGGACGGCCGCCCGCCTCGACCACCTTGCAGACCAGCGAGATCGGCTCCAGTTCCGGCGCCGGGGCGGGCGAGCAGTCGCGGAAGTCGTTGGTCAGATTGGTGCCCCAGCCGAAGCTGAGCCGGGCGCGGCCGTGGAAGCGCGCATGGACCGCCTCGATGGATTCGACATCCATGCCGTCCGAGAAGATCAGCAGCTTCTTGGCCGGATCGCGCCCGCGGCCCTTCCACCAGGCGATGAGCCGTTCGCCCGCCTCGATCGGCGGCGCGGAATCCGGGCGG
This sequence comes from Brevundimonas albigilva, assembly GCF_023503965.1. Lineage (GTDB taxonomy): Bacteria > Pseudomonadota > Alphaproteobacteria > Caulobacterales > Caulobacteraceae > Brevundimonas > Brevundimonas albigilva. The sequence continues at coordinate 3,065,464 of NZ_CP097298.1, forward strand.
AAGCCGGTCCAGTCGGCGACCCAGTCCGGCGCCTGGTCCAGGAAGGCCTCGGTGCCGAAGGCGTCGGGCAGGACGATCAGCAGATTTCCCGCGTAGTGGCGTCGCCATTCGTCCAGCACGGCGTAGGGCGTGGCCGCCAGGGCGTCGTCGTCGGGCGCCAGGGCCGCCATGACCATAGGCAGCTCATGGCCGTTGGTGCCGATGGCCTCCAGGTCGTTCTCCATCGCATGAAGCACGTTCGAGGTGCCGATGAAGGACCGCCCCAGCCCCTCCTGCAGCGCCTGGATGCACCAGCGCTGCCACAGGAAGCCGTGACGGCGCCGGGTGCCGAAGTCCGACAGGGCCAGGTCGGGCAGGGCGCGCAGCCGCTCCAGCTTGGACCACAGCCGGGTCTTGGCCCGCGAATAGAGGATGTCCAGTTCGAACCGGCCCAGCCGCCGCAGGCCCGCGCGGCATCGCAGCTCGTTCAGGATGGCGAGCGCTGGGATTTCCCACAACGTCACCTCGGTCCAGGGGCCTGAGAAGGTCAGCACATACTGGCCGTCCTCGATGCGCAGGTCGTAATCGGGAAGGCGATAATCGGCCAGCCAGGCCATGAAGTCCGGCGAGAAGATCTGCCTGACGCCATAGAAGCTGTTGCCGGCCAGCCAGACCAGTTCCTTGTTGGAGAAGCGCAGGGTGCGGGCGTGGTCCAGCTGTTCGCGCAGCGCGCCGACGTCGATGTCATCGGCCAACCGAACCGAGCGCGTACGGTTGATGACCTGGAAGGTGACCGGCACATCCCGATGTTCGCGCCAGATCAGCTGCAGCATCAGCAGCTTGTAGAAGTCGGTGTCCAGAAGACTGCGGACGATCGGGTCCAGGCGAAAGCCGTGGTCATAGGCGCGTTTGGCGAGATCCATCGGGCGACCCTATCAGTCCGAACCGGCCTTGTGGGCCTTCCAGTCGAACAGTTCCTCCAGCACCCGGATCGCCTGGCCGCGCGGGGACGCCAGGTCGGGATCGCGGTTCATCACCAAGCGGGCGTCGTCGGCCGCCGCCAGCATCAGGGCGCGTTGGCGGATCGGATCGGCGAAGCGATAGGCGGGAAAGCCGCTCTGTTTCAGGCCCAGCGGGTCGCCGCCGCCGCGCAGCCGGAAATCCTCCTCGGCGATGACGAAGCCGTCCTCGGTGCGGCGCAGGGTCTCCAGCCGCTCCTTGGCCGTTTCGCCGAGCGCGCCGTCCTGGCCGCCGTACAGCAGGATGCAGGCGCTGGCCTTGGCGCCGCGCCCGACCCGGCCGCGCAGCTGGTGCAACTGGGCCAGGCCGAAGCGGTCGGCGTGCTCGATCACCATGATGGAGGCGTTGGGCACGTCGACGCCGACCTCGACCACGGTGGTGGCGACCAGCACGGGCAGGCGGCCGTCGGCGAAGTCGGCCATGACGGCCTCGCGCTCGGCGCCGGGCATCTGGCCGTGCGCCAGGCCGACCTCCACGCCCAGCAGGCGGCGCAGGTCGTCGGCGCGATCGACGGCGGCGGCCAGGTCGACGGCCTCGGATTCCGCGACCAGCGGGCAGATCCAATAGGCCTGGGCGCCGCTTTCGACCGCCGCCTTGAGGCGCGCCGCCACTTCGCCGATGCGGGTCAGGGGCAGCACGGCTGTGGTCACCGGCGTGCGGCCGGGCGGCTTTTCGGTCAGGCGGCTGACCTCCAGCTCGCCATACTGGGTCAGCTCCAGCGTGCGCGGGATGGGGGTGGCCGACATGGTCAGCAGATGCACGGCGCCCAGGCGCGGATCGCCCTTGGCCTGAAGGCGCTGGCGTTCGCCGACGCCGAAGCGGTGCTGTTCGTCGATCACCGCCAGGGCCAGCCGGTCGAAGCGGACGGCGTCCTGGAACAGGGCGTGGGTGCCGATGGCGACCGGGGCCGCACCGGAAGCGAGGGCGGCCAGTTTCTCGCGCCGCTGGCCGTTCGTGTCGCGGCCGGTCAGCAGGACGGATGGCACGCCGGCGGCTTCCAGCAGCGGGCCCAGCTTCTCGAAATGCTGCCGGGCCAGGATTTCGGTCGGCGCCATCAGGGCCGACTGGAAGCCGCTGGCGGCCGCATCGGCCAGGGCCAGGGCCGCCACCGCCGTCTTGCCCGATCCGACGTCGCCCTGGAGCAGGCGGCCCATCTGCTTGCCGGACGCCAGGTCGCGACGGATTTCGGCGACCGCCTGGGCCTGGGCGTTCGTCAGTGCGAAGGGCAGGGCGGCCAATAGGTGGTCGGAGGCGGCGCCCGGCGCGATGACGGGGGCGGGCTTGATCTCTCGCGCCCGACGACGGCGGGCCAGGGCCAGCTGGTGGGCCAGGAACTCGTCATAGGCCAGGCGCTGGCGTACGGGGGCGTCGGGCGCCAGCTCGGCCTCGGTCGATGGCGAATGCAGGGCCTCCAGCGCCGCGCGCCAGCCGGGCCATTTCTGCTTGGCCAGCCAGGCGGGGTCCTGCCATTCCGCAAGGTCGGGCGCGGCGGGCAGGGCGGCCTGGACCAGCTTTCGCACCTGACGGGCCGTCAGCCCCTGCGTCGCGGGATAGACCGGCTCCGACATCGCCAGGTCGTCGGCCTTGTCCACCGCCACGATGTCGGGGTGGACGATCTGGACCTCGCCGTTGAAACGCTCGACCTTGCCGGACACCAGCCGCGTCTTCCCGCGCGGCAGCAGGCGGTCGATATGCTGGGGCGATCCGCCGAACCAGACCAGGTGGACGAAGCCGGTCTCGTCGGCGGCCCGGACTTTCAGAGGCGCGCCAGGGCGGCCCGGCGGAAACAGCCGGTCGATCGTCACCTGAAACACCCCGACCTCGCCCTCGGTCGCCGTGGCCGCCTGCATAGCTCGGCGGACGATCAGGCCCGCGGGCGCCAGGAAGACCAGGTCGCGCACCAGCGGCCCCGCCACCTTCTGCACCAGCGGCAGGACGCGCGGGCCGACGCCCTTCAGCGTGGCCACCTCGGCGAACAGCGGAAAGAGAATCGGCGGCCGCATGGGAGCGAGAACATAGCGGGACCGCGACGGGTGGCGAAGTCGCCTCAGGAACGCTATCTCCCGCGACCTGTTTGAAAGTCTGGACCGGGCAAGGATTCTTGTGACCGAAATCGACGCGCGCCCCGAAGGCGAAATCCCCTCCGACGAACGCAAGGCCCGGCTGGGCCGCATCCAGTTCCGCGCCTGGCGGCGGGGCTTTCGCGAGGCCGACATGGTGCTGGGGCCGTTCGCGGACGCCGTGGCGCCGACCATGAGTGACGAGGAACTGACGGCGTTCGAGGCGCTGCTGGACCAGGAAGACCAGTATCTCTACGGCTGGATCATCGAACGCGACCCCACGCCGGCCGAGTTCGACGGGCCGGTGATGGACAAGGTCCGCGCTTATATGCGCGCGCACGTGGCGGCGCAGGTCGGGCGGGGGATCGGCTGAATGGACGCCAAGGTCGAACACCGCGCCGACGCCGAACTGGGGGGCGCGCCCGAGGGACTGGACGCCCTGATCGTCGCCGAACGGCTGAAGGCGGCCGGCAAGGCCGGCGTCGGCCTTTTCGTGGCGCGGGATTATCAACGCGCCTCGGCCTTCATTCAGGCGTTCGGTTTTTTCTCGCAGGACGTTGAAGTCCTTGAATATCCGAACTGGGACTGTCTTCCCTACGACCGTCTGAGCCCCACGGCGGCGATCGGGGCGCAGCGCATGGCGACCCTGACGCGGCTGGCGGGCCGCAAGGCCGGCGACAAGCCCCTGCTGGTCGTCACGACCATCGCCGCGGCCATGCAGCGCACGCCGCCGAGATCGGTGACGACGGCTGCGGGCTTCGACGCTCGGGTCGGCCAGGATCTCGATATCGCGGCGCTGGAAGGTTACTTCGCCGCCAACGGCTATGTGCGGGCGTCGACCGTGTCCGAACGCGGCGAGTTCGCCGTGCGCGGCGGGGTGATCGACGTCTTCCCGCCGGGGTTCGAGGCGCCGGTGCGGCTGGACATGTTCGGCTCGGAACTGGAATCGATCCGCGCCTTCGATCCCGAGACCCAGCGATCGACCGGCCAGATGAAGGCGGTGTCCCTGGCGCCGGTGTCCGAGGTGCTGCTGGACAAGGACGCCATCTCGCGCTTCCGCACCGGCTATCTGAACCTGTTCGGCGCGCCGGGTGACGATCCGCTGTACGCCACCATCAGCGAGGGCGCGCGACGCCAGGGGATGGAGCAGTGGCTGCCGCTGTTCTACGACCAGCTGGACACGCTGTTCGACTATCTGCCCGATGCGGCCCAGCTGTATTTCGACAATCAGGTGGAGGCCGCGCGGGCCGAACGCTGGGACCTGATCGCCGACGCCCACGAGGCGCGCGCCGAGGCGGCCAAGACCAAGGGCAATGCGATCGCCAACCGCGCCCTGCCGCCGCAGAAGCTCTATCTGGACCAGGGCGACTGGAACCAGACGCTGGCCGGGCGCGACGTGCGCCGTTTCTCGCCGTTCGCAAGCGGCCGAGACGATGCGGGCGGGCGGCTGGGGCGAAGCTTCGCCGCCGAGCGGTCGCAGGACAGCGTCAATCTGTTCGGGGCGGTGGCCAAGCACGCCGAGGCGCTGAAGGCGGAAGGTCGCCGCGTGTTGTTCGCCAGCTGGACCGAGGGCTCGTCAGAGCGCCTGGCCGCCATGCTGAACGACCACGGACTGGAGCATGTCGTCGCCGTCCGCGAATGGAAGGACGTCCAGAACGCCCCCAAGGACGTGTACCTGCGCGGCGTCCTGTCGGTCGAGCACGGCTTCGTCACCGACGACCTGGCGGTGATCTCCGAGACCGACATCCTGGGCGACCGGCTGGCGCGCCCGCGCCGGAAACGTCGCGCGGCGAACTTCCTGGCGGAGGCCTCGGCCCTGACGACCGGCGACCTGGTCGTCCACGTCGATCACGGCATCGGGCGATACGAGGGATTGAAGACCCTGGACATCCAGTCGGCGCCGCACGACTGTCTGGAACTGTTCTATGCGGGTGAGAGCAAGCTCTATCTTCCCGTTGAAAACATTGATCTGTTGACCCGATACGGGTCGGATTCCGACGGCGTTCAGCTGGACCGGCTGGGCGGCGCGGGCTGGCAGGCGCGCAAGGCCAAGGCCAAGGAGCGGCTGCGCGCCATGGCCGAGGGCCTGATCGCCCTGGCCGCCAAGCGGGCCCTGCGCGAAACCGACGCCGTCACCCCGCCGCCGGGTCTGTTCGCCGAGTTCTGCGCCCGCTTTCCCTATGAGGAGACCGACGACCAGCTGAACGCCATCGGCGACGTGCTGGAGGACCTGGGCAAGGGCGTGCCCATGGATCGGCTGATCTGCGGCGACGTCGGCTTCGGCAAGACCGAGGTGGCGCTGCGGGCCGCCTTCGTCGTGGCCCTGTCGGGCCAGCAGGTGGCCATCGTCGCGCCCACGACCCTGCTGGCGCGTCAGCACTTCAAGACCTTCAAGGAACGTTTCGCCGGCTGGCCGGTCAATGTGCGCCAGCTGTCGCGCATGGTTCCGGCCAAGGAAGCCTCAGAGACGCGCGCCGGTCTGAAGGACGGCTCCATAGAGATCGTGGTCGGCACACACGCCGTCCTGTCCGAACAGGTCGGGTTCAAGAACCTGGGCCTGGTGATCGTGGACGAGGAGCAGCACTTCGGCGTCAAGCACAAGGAGAAGCTGAAGACGCTGCGGGCCGACGTCCATCTGCTGACCCTGACCGCCACGCCGATCCCGCGCACCCTGCAGATGGCCCTGACCGGCATTCGCGAGATGTCGATCATCGCCACCCCGCCGGTCGATCGTCTGGCGGTCCGCACCTATGTGACGCCGTGGGATCCGGTTCTGGTGCGCGAGGCCCTGCTGCGCGAAAAGTATCGCGGGGGACAGGCCTATTATGTCGCGCCGCGCCTGAAAGACCTGCCGGACATCGAGCGGTTCCTGCGCGAACAGGTCCCCGAGGTGAAGTTCGTCGTCGGCCACGGCCAGATGAGCGCGACCCAGCTGGAGGAGGTGATGAGCGCCTTCTACGACGGGGAATACGACGTGCTGGTCTCCACCACCATCGTCGAGAGCGGTCTGGACATTCCGACGGCCAACACCCTGGTCGTGCACCGCGCCGACATGTTCGGCCTGGCCCAGCTTTATCAGATCCGGGGCCGGGTCGGCCGCTCCAAGGCGCGGGCCTTCGCCTATCTGACCACCGATCCGGTCAAGCCGATGACCCCGTCCGCCGAGCGGCGGCTGCAGGTCCTGCAGTCGCTGGACAACCTGGGCGCCGGCTTCCAGCTGGCCAGCCACGACCTGGACCAGCGCGGCGGCGGCAATCTGCTGGGCGACGAACAGTCGGGCCACATCCGCGAGGTGGGCGTCGAACTGTACCAGCAGATGCTGGAGGACGCCGTCGCCGAGCTGAAGGAGAAGGGTGAGGGCGGCGCGGTCGACCGCGGCTGGTCGCCGGCGATCAATGTCGGTGCTTCCGTCCTGATTCCGGAAGATTACGTGCCGGACCTGAACGTTCGTCTCAGCCTCTATCGGCGCCTGTCGGACGCCGAGCAGAGCGAGGACCGCGAAGCCCTGGCCGCGGAACTGATCGACCGCTTCGGCCCCCTGCCGGACGAGGCGCGGCAGCTGTTGAAAATCGTCGGCATCAAGGCCAACTGCCGCCGGGCCAATATCGAGAAGATCGACATCGGGCCCAAGGGCGCGGTCCTGACGCTGCGCGACAACACCTTCCCCAATCCTGCGGGGCTGATCGGCCTGATCCAGAAGAACCACGCCTTCTGGAAGATCCGGCCGGATCAGAAGATCGTGGTGTCGGGCGAATGGCCCTCGGCCGAGGATCGACTGAAGGTCGCCGAACGGATCACCGCAGACCTGGCGCGCGTGGCGGCCGCCTGATCGTCAGAGTTGACCGACCTTGGCGAACAGGTCGGTCGACGCGCGCTCCAGCAGAAGGCCCGGCGTCTCGTCGGGCCTGAGCTCGGCCGCGCCGACGTCGAACTCGGCCACGAAGGGCGACCGGTCGGGACCGGCGTCGAAGGCGGTGCAGCCGATGACCGCCGCGATCCGCTCGGCCGCCAGACGGGCCGCCTCGCCCCGCGTCGCCGGCAGGGCCAAGGCGAAGACCTCCTTGGCCAGGCGCGCCGCCGTATCCTCGACCCGGACCAGACGCGAGATCATGGCGCCGATCTGGGGCATGGCGCGGTCCAGCCAGCCGCCCTGACGCGCCAGGGTGACGGCGTCGCCTTCGCGCACCCGCAGCACGCACACCGACAGGGGCCGGCGGCGCGCGCGCGAAGCCTCGGCGACGCGACCCAGATGGGCGGCGAACAGTTCAGCGGTGAACAGGCCGGTCGAAGGGTCCATGATTTCCAGGCTGCGGACCGAATCCAGCGCCTTGCGGATGGTCAGCTGGCGACGGTGCGACTGGGCCAGGGCCAGAACCCGCTCGGCGGTCTCGATCTCGGGCGTGTCGGAGGAGGCGACGTCGGCGAAGCCGCGATGGAACAGCTCGCCCAGATTTATCTCGTTCTTGCCTCGCAGATAGAGCATCAGCGGGATGTGATAGAGGCGCGTGTTGCGCTTCATGCCCGAGGCGATGGACAGGGCGGGCGCATGGTCGTCGGCGCCCCACAGGACGGCGGCGTCGAAGCTGCTCTCGTGCAGGAAATCGAAGGCGGTGTAGGGCGTGGGGGCCGCCACCACTTCAGCCCCCCGGCGGCGAGCGCGTTCGACAGCGCCAGAAAGCGCCGATCCGCGGCGCCGGCCGCGAGGATGATGCGAAGCGGCGGGTCGTCCGACGCGCGCGTGTCCAGGCCGACGCCGCGCGCGGCCAAGGTGGAGGCGCGAAGCCGGAACTCCTCCTCGGCGATGGCCGCGCGAATCAACTGTTCCAGCCGCAACGAGGCCTGGACGGGGTGCGGCGCCTTGGACATGGCCAGGTCGGCGCCAGGCGCGGCCTCCGGGCGCGCGCCCACCACCATCACCGGCAGACGGCGCGGTTCGGCGGCGTGGCGAAGGCGCGCCAGAACCTCGGGCGTGAAGTTGTCGGCGTCGACGATGGCGGCTTCCAGCGGGAAGTCCCCAAGCGTGGCCTGGGCCGCTTCCACCGTGCGGGCCGTGACGGTTCTCCAGCCCAAGGCGTCCAGCCCCGCCGTCAGACGATCGACCCGTTCGTCGTTCGACGCCAGAACCAGTACGCGCGTATCGAATTCCAAACCGGTCTTTCCCCTTGCGGCTTCGCCGCATCCTTGGCCCCGCGAGGCGCGGCAAGCATAGCGACGGGCGGGCATGTCAGGCAACGCTGCAGGTTGATGGGCCGAGGGAAATCCGGGGCGGGACGGGAAGGGTTCCCATGTCGGGCAAATCGGTTAGTTTCCCCCGCTTGTCGAGGCGGTCGAGAGAATCCGGTTGAGCGCGCATCTTAGCCGCACGGTGCTGAAGGCGCCGGACTTTTGGGGCCGACTGGCGGTACGGGCGTTCGCCCGCAGTTGGGGCCGCGACGTCATGCTCTACACCGGCGGGGTGTCCTTCTTCGCCCTGCTGGCCGTATTTCCCGCCATCGCCATCCTGATCGGCTTCTACAAGCTGGGACTGTCCATCGGTCAGGTCAGCGAGCAGGCGGCGGCGCTGGCCGACCTTCTTCCCGCTGCGGCGCAGGGGATATTCGAAGACGAGATCAGCCGGCTGGCCAACGCCTCGGCCCGCACCGTTTCGGCCCAGAGCGCCTTCGCCCTGCTGGTCGGCGCCTATGCCGCCCACAGGGGATTCAAGGCCTTGCTGGCCGGTCTGAACCTGATTCACGATGAAACGGAGCCGCACGGCTTCTTTCGATTCAACCTCCTGGCCTTCTTCGTGGCCATCTTCGCCTTCGCCCTGTTCACCATCGTGTCCGGCGCGGTGGTGACGGTGCGGATCCTGGCGCACGCGGCCTCCCCGGCGGGCGCGCAGAGCGGCGGCGGGCTGGGTCCGCTGGACACCCTGCTGCCGGCGCTGGGCCTGGCCTTGGGCCTGACGCTGCTCTATCGCTACGCCATGAGCCATCGGTCGCCGGTGGCGTGGCTGCCCTCGCTGGTCGGGGGACTGGTGGCGACGCTGATGTCGGTGGTGGCGTCCTGGCTTTGCGCCATCTACGTCGAACAGATCGCGCCGCTGGGGGCCACCTACGGCTCGGTCGGCGCGGTGGTGGTGCTGCTGATCTGGTTGTCGTGGAACGTCAACGCCATCTTCTACGGCGGCGCCTTCGCCACCGAGATGGAGATCGCCGCCCGGCGGGAAGCGCGGCTGGAGCAGACCGCCGCGGGCGTGGTCAGCCTGTCGGAGCGTCGGGCCTCGCGGGACCGGTCTCGACTGTGATCCGCAGCACCCCGTCCGTCTCCTCGATCGAGACCAGCCGTCCGCCGACCTGACCCATCAGATAGGGCGCGTCGATCCTGGCCATGGCGTCGGTGGCCAGCAGCACCAGCCGCGTTCCCTCCGCCAAGCCCTGCATGGCCTTCTGAAGTTTCAGGCTGGGCGTCGGGCAGCGGTGACCCCGCGCGTCGACAACGACCGGGGGTCGGCTCACGCCAACTGGTCCGCCAACAGGGTCAACGCCACGCGCACGGCGGCCTGCCGCACCTGGTCGCGGCCGATGTCGCCGAACCGTTCCTCGCGATGGACCAGTCCCCGGGGCCCGACGGCCGCGAAATGGACCAGCCCGACCGGCTTCTCGGGCGAGCCGCCGCCTGGGCCGGCCACGCCGGTGATCGAGACGGCGACGGCGGCCTGGGCCTGGTGGGCGGCGCCCCGCGCCATGGCCTCGGCCGTGGGCCGCGACACCGCGCCGTGGGCGGCCAAGGTCGCCTCGGGCACGCCCAGCATCTGCACCTTCGCGGCGTTGCTGTAGGTGACGAAGCCCCGATCCAGGGCGGCCGAGGATCCGGCGATCTCGGTCAGGGCCGCCGCGACCAGGCCGCCGGTGCAGCTTTCCGCCGTGGCCACCATCAGGCCGCGCGCGGCGGCGCTTGCGACGATCTGTTGCGCCTGGGCGCGTATGTCTTCGGGGAACATGATCTTTTCATAGGCCGCGAGTCCGGCTCTAACCAGAGGCGATGACCCTCGCCGTCGACCCCGCTTCGCCTCGTCCCGACGTCAAGCGCGACAAGGCGACGCCATGGATGTTCGCCGTGGCGATCTTCACCTCGGCCTGCCTGGTGTTCACGGTTCAGCCGATGGTCGCCAAGCTGGTGCTGCCGACGCTGGGCGGGTCGCCGTCGGTGTGGAACGCCTCGATGGTGTTCTTCCAGACCGCGCTGCTGGTCGGCTACGGCTATGCGCATCTGCTGCAACGCGTCACGGCGCTGCGGACGCAGGTCGCGATCCACCTTGTCCTGCTGGCGGCGGCCGCGCTGTTCCTGCCGTTGCGGATCAGCGGCGCGCTGGGCGATCCCGATCCTTCGGCGCCAACCCTGTGGCTGCTTGGAACCCTGGTCGTTTCGGTCGGGGCGCCCTTCGCCGTGCTGTCCGCGACGGCGCCGCTGCTCCAGGCATGGTTCGCGCGCGTTCGCGCCGGCCATGCGGACGGTCAGAACCCCTACGTCCTCTACGCCGCGTCCAACCTGGGCAGTTTTCTGGCCCTCTTGGCCTATCCCATCCTGATCGAGCCGCTGGCCAGCCTGTCGGGCCAGAGATGGGGGTGGAGCGGCGGCTATGGTCTGTTCGTGCTGCTGGTGGCGGGTCTGGCGCTCCTCGTTTGGCGACGTCGATCAACGGCGGGCGGGGCGGTCGACCCTGCAGCCTCGCCGCCAGCGCTCCGATGACCTGGCGTGAACGCGGCATGCTGATCCTGCTGGCCGCCGGGCCGTCCAGCCTGATGCTGGGGGTGACCGCGCATCTGTCGACCGACGTGGCCTCGGCGCCCTTCCTGTGGGTGGCGCCGCTGGCGCTGTATCTGCTGACCTTCGTGATCGCCTTTGAAGCCAGGCCGGCGATCGGCCTGCCCCTCACCCTGGCGATCCAGGGCTGCGCATCGGCCGCCTGCGCGGCGCTGATCGCCTTCCGGACCGGAGAATGGGCGGTGATCTTCGCCATCCATCTGGCCACCTTCTTCTTCACCGCGCTGATGTGCCATCAACTGCTGGCGGCGCGACGGCCGGCCCCGGACCGGCTGACCGAATTCTACCTGTTGCTGTCGCTGGGCGGCGTCGTAGGCGGGGTGTTCAACGCCCTGGTCGCGCCGGCGATTTTCAACATGGTCTGGGAATATCCGCTGGTCCTGATCCTGGTGGGCCTGTTCCGGCCCTGGGGGCGCGGTCCCCTGAAAAGGTGGGAAGTGGCCTGCATGCTGGCCGGCGTGGCGATCGCCCTGACCCCGCCCGGCGTTCTGGAGGCGATGCGTTACAGCCCGGAGTTCCGCGCGCAGGTGCCTGAACAGCACATGGTGCGAATGGCCCAGGCGGCGCTGGGCGTGGCCGCCCTGTTCGCCTTCCTGATCCGCGACCGGGCGGTGCTGTTCACGGTGGTGATCGCGACCATGGTCTGGTCCGGCTATCATATCTCTCGCGGCTATGACTGGGACCTGTCGGAGCGCAGCTTCTTCGGCGTCATGCGGGTGGCGACCACGCCCGATCCGGCGCTGGGCGGTCCGGTCCATGTGCTGATGCACGGCACCACGCTTCATGGCGCCCAGGCCCAGGCGGCGCGTCATCGGTGCAGGCCGACCCTCTATTACGCGACCTCGACGCCGCTGGGGCAGGCCGCGCTGCAGGCCCAGAGCCTAAATCCCCAGGGCGCCGTGATCGGCGTGGTGGGGCAGGGGGCGGGCGCCATGGCGGCTTACAAGCGGGCCCAGGATCGGCTGACGTTCTTCGAGATCGATCCGATGGTGGATCGGATGTCACGCGATCCGCGCTGGTTCAGCTTCATCAACGGTTGCGCCGACGGACCGGTTCGAACGGTGCTGGGCGACGCGCGCCTGACGATGACGCGCGAGGCGGCCGGTTCGTACGACCTGCTCGTCATCGACGCCTTCACCTCGGACGCGGTGCCGACCCATCTGCTGACGGTCGAAGCGATCCGGGGTTACCTGCGGCTGTTGAAGCCGAACGGGGTCGTGGTCCTGCACCTGTCGAACCGGAACCTGGAGATCACCCTGCCGGCCGAGGCGGCCGCCCAGGCGCTCGACGTCCCGAACCTGCATCAGATATACATCGAGCGCGACGATACGCCGGTGATGGCCGAGGCGTCGACCGAGGCGATGATCATCTCCCCGACCGAGGCGGGCATCGCGCCCTATCGACGACGACGGTCGTTGGCGTCAATTGCAGCCGACCGACGTGCGCCCCTGGACAGACGACTACGTCAACCTGTTCGGCGCGTTGATGCGCCAGTGGCGCTATTCCGTGCGGTGAGGGAGCCCGCGCCTTAGACGAGCGTTAAGGTGCGGATGACCGAAGACAAGCCGCCTGTCCTGAAGAACCCTCGTCGCCTGCTGAAGCTGCTGGGCGTGCTGCTGGGTGTGTTCGTGCTGCTCTACGTCGGCGTCGCCGCCACCGCCTTCCTGCGCAGCCAGGGCAGCGACGACCAGCGACCGATGACGGGAGACACCCAAGCCCCTGTTGAGGCCGCCCATCCGGCGACGTCAGGCTGAGGCGGGCAGGTCGACGGTGGCGACGGCCTGCGCGGCAAGGCCTTCGCCGCGCCCGGTGAAACCCAGCCCCTCGGACGTCGTGGCCTTCACGCTGACGGCGTCGAGCGGCAACGCCAGCAGGTCGGCGATGCGCTGGCGCATGGCGTCGCGGTGCGGCTTCACCTTGGGGCGTTCGCAGATCAGGGTGACGTCCACATTGACGATGCGCCCGCCGCGCGCCTTCACCCGTTCGGCGGCGTGGACCAGGAAACGGTCCGAGGACGCGCCTTTCCATTTCGGATCGCTGGGCGGAAAGTGATCGCCGATGTCGCCGTCGGCGATGGCGCCCAGCAGGGCGTCGGTCAGGGCGTGCAGGCCGGCGTCGGCGTCCGAATGACCGATCAGGGTCTGGTCGTGCGGCACCTCGATCCCGCACAGCCAGACGGAGCCTCCCGGCCCCCAGCGATGCACGTCGTAGCCCGAGCCGACACGGGTCTGGCGGGGGAGCAGGGCCTCGGCCATGGCGAAATCCTCCGGATAGGTCAGCTTCATCAGGCGCGGGTCGCCGGCGACCAGGGCCACCCGGCCGCCGTGTTGCTGCACGACCACGGCCTCGTCTGCGGGCGGGTGATCGTCGGTCCAGACGGCGTAGGCCTGTTCGACGACGCCGCGCCGGAACGCCTGAGGGGTCTGCGCGCGCCACAGGCCGTCGCGGTCCACGACGCCGTCCATGAACCCTTGCCGCCCGCGACGCAGGCTGTCGGCCACCGGCAAGGCGGGCAGGGCGCCGTCATGGGTTTCCAGCGCGTCAAGCAGCCGTTGCACGACCGCCCTGGGCAACAGCGGCCGCGCCGCGTCATGGATCAAGACCGGCTGGTCCGGAGGACAGGTCAGGGCGGCCAGACCCGCCTGGACCGAAGCGGCCCGGGTCGATCCGCCGATGGCCGCGCGCCAGCCGTCAAGGCCCGCCAGCGTTTCCGTCGCCCGCAGCTCGGCGCCGGGCGCTACGACGATCACGATCTCTTGCGCGCCAGTCGCCAGCAGAGCTTCGACCGAGCGCCGAAGGACAGGCTGGCCGCCCAGGTCGCGCCACTGCTTATCGCCGCCCGCGCGCGCGCCTGACCCGGCCGCGACGATGATGCCTGAAAACGTCATGTCGCCTTCTAGAGCGCGCGTCGAAGACGTGTCATCCGCTTTTCCGCCCGCGACATCGAAACCATCAAAGCGCCGCGGTCGTGCTTGACGAACGCCGCCGTAATGCGGCGAAAGGCCCGGATGACGAACCGTTTGCAGATCGGGGACGTGTGCGTGCCCGGGCGGGTGCTGATGGCGCCGATGACCGGCGTGACCGACCTGCCGTTCCGGCTGTTGGCCTCCAGGCTGGGCGCGGCCTATGTCGCGACCGAGATGGTGGCGGCGCGCGAACTGGCGCGGGCGCGGCCGGACGTCGTGCGCCGCGCGGCCGTGGGCGAGGGGCTGCCCCTGACGGTGATCCAGCTCGTCGGCCGCGATCCGGCCGCGATGGCCGAGGGCGCGCGCATGGCCGAGGCGGCCGGCGCCGACATCGTCGACCTGAACTTCGGCTGCCCGGCCAAGGAGGTGACGGGCGCGGCGGCGGGGTCGGCCCTGATGCGCACGCCCGATCTGGCGCGCCGGATCATGGAGGCGGCGGTCGGGGCGACGACCCGCCCGGTCACGGTCAAGATGCGGCTGGGCTGGGATGACGACAGCCGCAACGCCGCCGAACTGGCGCGCAGCGCCGAAGCCATCGGGGTCAAGGCGGTCACAGTGCACGGCCGCACGCGCAAGCAGTTCTATACGGGCCAGGCCGACTGGGGCGCCGTGGCCGAGGTCAAGGCGGCGGTGGCCGTGCCGGTGATCGTCAACGGCGACATCGTCACGGCGGACCAAGCGCGAGAGGCGTTGGATCGGTCTGGGGCCGACGGCCTGATGCTGGGACGCGGCGTCTATGGCCGGCCCTGGCTGGCGGCGCATCTGGAACGGGCGCTGATCGACGGCGTGGCGATGGAGGAGCCGGGTCCGCAGGCGCGCCTGGCGATCGTGCTGGAACACCTGCGCGCCTCGGTCGCCTTCTACGGCCTGCCGCTGGGACTGCGCATGTTCCGAAAGCACCTGGGCTGGTATGTCGAACAGGCCCCTGGCCGGCCGATCCGCAACACCGCCGTGAAGCCAAGGCAAGAATTTGCCGGATCGAGACGCCGGAGGCCGTCGAGGCGGCTATGGCGGAGCTTTGGCGATCAAATTTGGCGCGGGTCGACAACTCCGTTGTTGAAACCGGGTCACGATTTGTGGACAGTGCCGTTGCATGACGGATACGCCTCCAGTTTCGGCCGCCTTGCCCGATCCCGCGTCGGGCGATGAGCCGTTCTGGGGCCGACTTGACGGCGACCGGGCGCGGTCGATCTTCGGCGTGGCCTATGTCGTGGCGGTGGTCGCCACCGCGGCGGCCGTCTGGCTGACCGTCATCGCGCCGGGCGCGCGGGCGGGCGGAGCGGGCGGATCGACCGGCCAGATCGCCCTGGTCGTCCTGGTCGCCAACTTGGCGCTTATCGCCGGCCTTGCGTTCGTGATCGGGCGGCGCGTCCTGGCGTTGGCCCGGGGCGCGCACGAGGCGGGATCCCGCCTGCACCTGCGTTTCGTGGCTCTGTTCTCCATGGTCGCGGTGATCCCGGCCGTGCTGATCGCCCTAGTGTTCGGCGTCCTGGTCAACCGCGGCGTCGACCAGTGGTTCAGCGACAACGTCCAGGCCTCGGTCGAGAACGGCGCCGTCGTCGGACGCGCCTACATCGAGGACGTGTCGCGCTCGATGGACTCGGACCTGATGATCATCTCCGATCAGCTGTCCAGCGCGCGCGGCCTGTTCGGCGACCGGATCAGGTTCAACGACGCCCTGGCCCAGGTCGGCGACATCTTCGGCTATCCGGCCATCTACATACTGAACGGAGAGGGCGAGATCCTGGCCCGCGCCGAACAGCCCGGCGCGCCGCCCCTGCTGCTGCCGCCGCGCGCCTACCTGGAAGACGCCGCCCAGGGCGGCAAGCCGCCCACGGACGTGACCCAGCATCCCGACACCGTGCGGTCCCTGATCGCCTTGCCGGCGTACGGCGACGCCTATCTCTATCTGGTGCGCCCTCTGCAGGACGGGCTGATCACGCGCGGATGAACGCCTCCAACGCAGCCATCCAGGCCTACCGGGAGGCCAGCGAAAGCCGGGCGCGCATCCAATCGGCCTTCCTGCTCAGCTATCTGGAGACGGCGTTGCTTGTCCTGGTCGGGGCGGTCTGGATGGGGATGTCGGCCGCCAGCAGCATCTCGGCGCCCATCGGTCGTCTGGTGAAGGCGGCGGGCCAGGTGGCCGGCGGCGACTTTTCCGCGCGGGTCGAGGTGGATCGCGCGCCGGCGGAGATCGCGACCCTGTCCGACGCCTTCAATCGGATGACCGGCGATCTCCAGGCGCAACAGACCGCCCTGCGCGCCGCAAGCGAGGAGGCGCAGGGTCGCAGCCGCTTCATCGAGACGGTCTTGTCCGGGGTCAGCGCCGGCGTGATCGGCCTGGATCGGCGGGGGCGGGTGTCGGCGGTCAACGACAGCGCCATCCAGCTTCTGCACATCGCCGAGGACGAGGTGCTGGGCCACGAGCTGGCGACGCTGTCGCCGGAGCTGAGCGACCTTGTGCGTCGGGCCGAGGCCCATATCGAAGAGGACATCGACGTCAGCCGCGCGGGAGAGACGCGAAGGCTGCGCGTCCGCATCGAAGGCGGGCAGGGCGGCGAGATGGTCCTGACCTTCGACGACATCACCCGGCTGGTCACGGCCCAAAGAAACGCGGCCTGGCGCGACGTGGCGCGGCGCATCGCCCACGAGATCAAGAACCCGCTGACGCCGATCCAACTGTCCGCCGAGCGGCTGAAGCGCAAGTACCGCTCCAAGGTCGACGAGGTGGAGATATTCGACCGCTGCACCGACACGATCATTCGCCAGGTGGGTGACATCGGCCGGATGGTGGACGAGTTTTCGTCCTTCGCACGGATGCCGGCTCCGCGTTTCGCGCCCGAAAATCCGGCCGAGATGCTGCGCGAGGCGGTGTTCGCCCAGCGTGTCGCGGCGCCCGACATCGTCGTGGACATGGACGAACCCTTGCCGAAAACCACCCTGTCTTGCGACGGCCGCATGGTCGGCCAGGCCCTGATCAACATCCTGAAGAACGCGGGCGAGGCCGTGGCCGCGCGCCGTCTGGCGGACGGCGAGGCGGCGGCCTCGGAAGACACCGGCGTGAAGGCTTCGCTGGACGTCCACGACGGCCAGGCGATGTTCGTGGTCGAGGATGACGGCGTGGGCCTGCCCGCCACCGACCGGGATCGGCTGACCGAGCCCTATGTGACCACGCGCGAAAAGGGCACCGGCCTGGGCCTGGCGATCGTCAAGCGCATCTGCGAGGACCACGGCGGCGAGCTGAGGCTGGGCGACGCCGAGACGCTGCGCGGCGCACGCGTGTGCCTGATCTTCCCCCTGAAACCCCCGGAAGGACCGGCGAAGCGATGGAGCGCAGGCTCCAGACCATCGCCGCCGAATAAGCGAGGCAAGATGCGACCTACCGGTTCCGACATTCTGGTCGTCGACGACGAGGCCGATATCCGCGATCTGGTCTCCGGCCTGCTGGAGGACGAGGGCCATGCGGTGCGCCTGGCCGCCAACTCCGACGAGGCGCTGGCGGCGATCCGCGCCCGCAAGCCGTCTCTGGCCATCCTGGACATCTGGATGCAGGGCGGCGGCCTGGACGGGCTGGAACTGCTGGAGGTGGTCAAGGAGATCGACGCCGACCTGCCGGTGGTGATGATCTCGGGCCACGGCAACATCGAGACGGCGGTGACGGCGCTGAAGCGCGGCGCCTACGATTTCATCGAAAAGCCCTTCAAGTCTGACCGGCTGGTCGTGGTGGTCGAACGCGCGATAGAGGCGGCGACCCTGCGGCGCGAAAACCGCAGACTGCGCGCCCAGACGATGACGCCGTCGGGCCTGATCGGAAAATCGCAGGCGGCCCAGGCGCTGCGCGGCACCATCGCCAAGGTGGCCCAGGCCAACAGCCGGGTGCTGATCTCGGGTCCGCCCGGCTCGGGCAAGGAACTGGTGGCGCGCCAGATCCACGAAGGCAGCCCCCGCGCCCGGGCCGAATTCGTGGCCATCTCCGCGGCGGGCATGACCCCCGAACGGCTGGATGTCGAACTGTTCGGCGAGGAGGGCCAGGACGGTCGGCCGCGCAAGATCGGCGTGTTCGAGCGCGCCCACAACGGCACCCTGTACCTGGACGAGATCAGCGACATGCCGCGCGAAAGCCAGAGCCGCGTTCTGCGGGTCCTGGTCG
Organism: Brevundimonas albigilva; assembly: GCF_023503965.1. GTDB lineage: Bacteria > Pseudomonadota > Alphaproteobacteria > Caulobacterales > Caulobacteraceae > Brevundimonas > Brevundimonas albigilva. The sequence continues at coordinate 3,083,445 of NZ_CP097298.1, forward strand.
ATCAGCGCTTCCGCCGGGTCGGCGGCGAACAGGACGTTCAGGTGGACGTGCGGGTCGTCACCTCCACCTCGCGCGACCTGAAGACCGAGATCGCCGAAGGGCGGTTCCGCGAGGACCTGTTCCACCGGCTGAACGTCGTGCCGATCCGCGTGCCGGCCCTGTCGGAACGCCGCGAGGACATCGCCGAACTGGTGGAGTATTTCGTGGAGACCATCAGCGCCTCGCAGGGCCTGCCCCGGCGCGTCGTCGGCGACGACGCCGTGGCCGTCCTTCAGGTCCACCCCTGGCCCGGCAACATCCGCCAGCTGAGGAACAACATCGAGCGGCTGCTGATCCTGGCCACGGGCGATCCTGGCGAGCCGATCACCGCCGACATGCTGCCGCAGGAGGTGGCGACGTCGAACGGGTCGGCCGGGTCGCTGGGCGCCGAACGCACGATCGCCCTGCCGCTGCGCGAGGCGCGCGAGGTGTTCGAGCGCGAGTATCTGGCCGCCCAGATCATGCGCTTCGGCGGCAACATCTCCCGCACCGCGGCCTTCATCGGCATGGAGCGGTCCGCGCTGCACAGAAAGCTGAAGTCGCTGGGCGTTTCCCCCGCCCGCGGCGGTGAAGAGGAAGAGACCGCCTGATGTCCCGCGTCGCCTACGTCAATGGATCCTACAGCCCGCACGGCCAGGCCGTGGTGCACATCGAGGATCGCGGCTTCCAGTTCGCCGACGGCGTCTATGAGGTCTGGTCGGTCTTCGATGGCAAGATGGCCGACTTCGAAGGCCATATGACGCGCCTGCACCGCAGCCTGAACGAACTGCGGATCGACATTCCCATGTCGGCCGCCGCCCTGACCCAGGTGCTGCGCGAGACCATCCGGCGCAATCGGGTGGTCAACGGCATCGTCTATCTTCAGGTCACGCGCGGCACGGCGCGCCGCGACCATCCGTTTCCGGCGCCGGGCACGCCGCCCAGCGTGGTCGTGACCGCGAAGTCCATACCCTTGGCGCGGGGCGAGGCGCAGGCCAGGAAGGGCGTCGCCGTCCTGACCCAACCCGACATCCGGTGGGGGCGGTGCGACATCAAGACGGTCGGGCTTCTGCCCAACATCCTGGCCAAGCAGGCGGCCCGCGAGGCCGGCGCCTACGAGGCCTGGATGGTCGACGAGATGGGGCTGGTCACGGAGGGCTCCTCCACCAACGCCTGGATCGTCGACGAGAACGGCAAGCTGCGCACCCGCGACACCCAGGCCAATATCCTGAAAGGCTGCACCCGCACGACCCTGATGGAGCTGATCAAGGAGCACGGCGTCGAACTGGACGAACGCCCCTTCAGCGTCGAGGAGGCCAAGCGGGCGCGCGAGGCCTTCTTCACCGCCGCGGGCGCCTTCGTCACCCCCGCGGTGTCGATCGACGGGACCAAGATCGGCGACGGCAAACCCGGGCCGATCACCAAGCGCTTGCGCCAGCTCTATCTTGAACAGGCTCGCAGAGACGCCATTTAGGGCGTTGCTCCGGCGGGGAGGCGCCGTTTAAGGTCGTCCCGGCCCTTCCGGCCCCGCGCCGCTCCCTTACGGCGACGAACAACCAAGAACAGGAAAAACCTGCCATGTCGCAAGACAAACGTCAGAACCTTCAGGACACCTTCCTCAACTCGGTCCGCAAGACCAAGACGCCGCTGACCATCTTCCTAGTGAACGGGGTCAAGTTGCAGGGCATCGTGACCTGGTTCGACAACTTCTGTGTGCTCCTGCGCCGCGATGGCCAGTCCCAGCTGGTGTACAAGCACGCCATCTCCACCATCATGCCGTCCGCGCCCGTGCAGCTGTACGAGCCCGACGCCGAAGAAGACTGATTGACCCAAAACTCATTGATCACGCCGCCCCGGTTCAGAAGGCGGTTGTCATCCACCCCGACGGACGGTCGGATTCGCCTCGTCTGGCCGAAGAGCGGCTGGAAGAGGCCGTCGGCCTGTCGCGCGCGCTCGACCTGGATATCCGGGGCGAGGAGATCGTGCGCATCCGCAAGGTGACGCCGGCCACCCTCTTCGGCGCCGGCAAGGTGGACGAACTGGCCGCCCTGATGCGCGCCGCCGACGCCGATGTCGCCATCATCGACGACGCCCTGTCGCCGGTGCAGCAGCGCAACCTGGAAAAGGCGTGGGAGGTGAAGGTCATCGACCGCACCGGCCTGATCCTGGAAATCTTCGGACGGCGCGCGCGGACGAAGGAAGGCCGGCTTCAGGTCGAACTGGCGCGGCTGGACTACGAACGCTCGCGCCTGGTCCGCACCTGGACCCACCGGAGCGCCAGCGGGGCGGCACCGGCTCGACCGGCGGTCCGGGCGAAACCCAGATCGAGCTGGACCGGCGCCTGATCGCCGACCGGATCGTCAAGCTGAAGGCCGAGCTGGAAGAGGTGCGCCGCACGCGCGGCCTGCATCGCAAGCAGCGCCAGAAGGTTCCGTTCCCGACGGTGGCCCTGGTCGGCTACACCAACGCCGGCAAGTCGACGCTGTTCAACCGGCTGACGGGGTCCGAGGTCTTCGCCAAGGACCTGCTGTTCGCCACCCTGGACACCACCCAGCGCACCATCCGCCTGCCGCAAGGACGTCCGGCCATCATCGCCGACACCGTGGGCTTCATCTCGGACCTGCCGCACGAACTGGTCGAGAGTTTCCGCGCCACGCTGGAGGAGGTCGGCGAGGCCGACCTGATCCTGCACGTGCGCGACATCGCCTCGGCCGATACGGACGCGCAGGCCGCCGATGTCGAGTCGGTGCTGCAGCAGATCGAGATTCCCGAGGGCAAGACCCGTCGCGTGCTGGAAGTCTGGAACAAGATCGACCTGCTGGACGGCGATGCGCGCGAGGCTGTCCTGGGGCAGGCCGAGCGCCAGCAGCGCGACGGAACGGCGGTGGCGGTCTCGGCCTGGACCGGCGAGGGCGTCGAAAGTCTTCGCGAAACCATCGCGCGCCTGATCGACGACGATCCCGAGACGCGGGTGACGCTGGCGCCGGATCAGGGCGAGGCGCTGGCCTGGCTGTATGAACACGGACGCGTGACGGATCGTGAGACGGACGAGCTTGGCCGGACTCATGTCGCCGTGCGACTGCATCCTGCGGCGCTCGGGCGATTCGAACGCCTGTATCCTGACCTTGCCGGCTGACCCATGCATCTGATCGAGACCGTCCTGCTGCTGCTCCTGGCCGTGGTGGTCTCTGGTTCCATCGCGCGGGTGACGCGCATCGCCCTGCCGCTGGTCCAGATCGGTCTGGGCGCCGTCATCGTCCTGGTGACCGGCGTGACGGTCGACCTGGAACCGGACATCTTCTTCCTGCTGTTCCTGCCGCCGCTGCTGTTCCTGGACGGATGGCGGATCCCCAAGGAAGACCTGTTCCGCGACCGCGCCATCATCCTTGAACTGGCGCTGGGCCTGGTGATCTTCACGGTCATCGGACTGGGCTTCCTGATGTGGTGGATGATCCCGGAGATGCCCCTGGCGGTGGCCTTCGCCCTGGCCGCCATCCTGTCGCCGACCGATCCCATCGCGGTTCAGGCCATCGCCGCCCGCGCGCCGATCCCCAAGCGGCTGATGCACATTCTGGAAGGCGAGTCGCTGCTGAACGACGCGACCGGCCTGACCTGCATGCGGCTGGCCGTCGCGGCGGCGACCACCGGCGCCTTCGTGCTGCAAGAAGCGGTGGTCAACTTCGCCTGGCTGGCCTTGGCCGGGGTGGCGTCCGGCATCGCCGTGACCCTGGCGATCAGCACGGCCAAGGGCTGGGTCAGCCGACGCTGGGCGAGGACGTGGGCGCTCAGATCCTCATCAGCCTGCTGATCCCCTTCGCCGCCTATCTGGTGGCCGAGGAGCTTCAGGCGTCGGGCATTCTCGCCGCCGTCGCGGCCGGCGTCACCATGAGCTTCACCGAAAGGGGCGGGGGCGCGGGCGGCCAGTCGCTGGCCATGACGCGCATTCGTCGCGGCGTGGTGTGGGACACGGTGCAGTTCGTGGCAAACGGCATCATCTTCGTGATCCTGGGCGAGCAGATGCCCTCGATCATGGCCCGCGCGGCCGAGGTGGTGGCGGGCACCAGCCGGCCCGAAGTCTGGTGGCTGGCGGTCTATGTCTTCGCCATCGTCGCCGCCCTGGCCGCGCTGCGGTTCATCTGGGTGTGGACGTCGCTGCGCCTGACCCTGTTCCGGCGTCGTCATCGCGGGCCGCCTCCCAAGGTGGGGCTGCGGCTGACCATGGTGATGTCGCTGGCGGGAGTGCGTGGCGCCATCACCCTGGCGGGCATCCTGACGCTGCCGTTCGCCCTGGCCGACGGCACGCCCATGCCGGCGCGAAACCTGGCCATCTTCCTGGCGGCGGGGGTGATCGTGGTGTCCCTGCTGGTCGCGACCTTCGCCCTGCCGCGGCTGCTGAAGAACGTCGAACTGCCGCCTGAACCGTCGCATGAACGGGAGGAGGATCGCGGCCGCGTGGCCGCCGCCTCGGCCGCCTTGCGCGCCATCGAGGACGTGTCGCACGCGATGGCCGAGGGCAAGCCCAACCCCGACCTCTATTCCGACATCGCCAGCCGGATCATGGAGGTCTATCGCCACCGCATCGAGACCCACACCCGCACCGACGAGGACGACGCCGCCCTGTCGCGCAGGATCGACGAGATCGAGCGCCGCCTGTGGCTGGCCGGCCTTGCCGCCGAGCGGGACGAACTGGGACGCATGGCCCGCGCGCGCCAGCTGGACGAAGTCACCGCCCGCCGCATGATCCGCGAGGTGGACCTGCAGGAACTGCGCTACCTCTAGGCGTCAGCGATCCATGAAGGCCGAGACGGCGGCGTAGCTGTCCGCCACGTGATGCGCGCCTCGGGCGACCAGGCGCTGGGCGTGGCCGTCGCGCACATGGCCCCCGGCCGTCAGGCCCACGACCGTCATTCCGGCCGCGACGCCGGCGATGACGCCCGCCTCGCTGTCCTCGATCACCAGGACGCGCGCCGGATCGACGTCCATCTGGCGCGCGGCGTGGATGAAGATGTCGGGATGCGGCTTGCCCCGTTCGACATTCAGTCCGGTGAAGACCGCGCCGTCGAAATGGTCGGTCAGGCCGAACAGGTCCAGGCCGACGCCGATCCAGTCCGGACCGCTGGACGAGGCGATGCACCGCCGCTCGGTCCGCCGTCCGACGAAATCGACCATGCCGGGAACGGGCTTGAGCTGGCGGCGCGCGCGGGCGCGGCAGGTGGCGAACCAGGTGGTGTGGAAATCCTCGGGGCAGGGGCGCCCCAGGGCCGCCTCCACCACCGGACGGTTGTCGCGCCAGCGCTTGCCCGTATAGGCGGCCAGCACGTCATCCAGGCTGGTTGGCAGGCCCAGGGCCGTCAGCTGTTCGGCCATGACGGTGCTGTTCAGCACTTCGCTGTCGGCGACGACGCCGTCGTAGTCGAAGATGATCAGGTCATAGGTCACGCGGCGGGCTTTTCCGCGACCTTTGCGGCGTCCCAGAGGCGGTCCATTTCTTCCAGCGTCGACTGGTCGGGCGTGCGGCCGTCCTTGGCCAGTTCAGCCTCGATGAAGCCGAAGCGCCGCACGAACTTGGCGTTGGCGGCGCGAAGGGCGTCCTCCGGCTCCACCTCCAGCTTGCGGGCCAGGTTGGCGACGACAAACAGCAGGTCGCCCAGTTCCTCGCGCGCCTTGTCCCTGTCGCCGGCGGCGATCTCGACGCGCAGTTCCTCGATCTCCTCGGCCAGCTTGTCGAACACCTCGTCGGTCGAGGGCCAGTCGAAGCCGACGCGGCCGGCGCGCCTGGTCAGCTTGGCGGCGCGGGTCAGGGCGGGCAGGCCGACGGGCACGTCGTCCAGCACGCCCGGCTTCTTCCGGTCCTTTCGCTCTTCCGCCTTGATCGCCTCCCAGGCGAGGGTCTGCTGGGTCGACGAGCGCTGGGCCTCGTCGCCGAAGACGTGCGGATGCCGGCGTTCAAGCTTGTCGGCGATGGCCGTGGCCACGTCGTCGAAGGCGAACAGCCCCTGTTCCTCGGCCATGCGGGCGTGGAAGACGACCTGGAACAGCAGGTCGCCCAGTTCGCCCTTCAGCTCGACCAGGTCGGCGCGCTCGATGGCGTCGGCGACCTCGTAGGCCTCCTCGATCGTATAGGGCGCGATGGTGGCGAAGGTCTGCTCCACGTCCCAGGGGCAGCCGTCCCGCGGGTCGCGCAGTTTCTCCATGACGCCCAGCAGGCGGTCGATCGGTCTCAAGCGGGGGCTCCGTCGCGGGCGTCCAATGCGGCGCGGATGGCGTCATGGCGCGCCGGCGTCAAGGGATAGCCCCTCAGGACCCAGGCGGCGGCGACCATCAGCACGGCCGGAACGGCGATGAACAGCACCTGCAGCGCCAGGAGGGCCTGGGGGCTGTTGCCGCCCGGCACGGCGTCGGGCCGGAACCCCACGGCCTGCAGCAGGGCGTAGGGAACCAGGGCGAAGACGTGGCCCAGCTTGGTCGTCGCCGAAAGGATGGAGAACATCAGTCCCGTGCGGTCCACGCCCGTCTCCAGCCGCACCTCGTCGCCCGCATCGGCCATCATGGCGCGCAGCAGCAGCAGGTTGGCGGCATAGGGCAGGCCGGCGACGAACATCGCGGCCAGGCTCAGGACGAAGTTTCCGCCCGGCAGCAGGGTGGCCCCGACATAGGCGGCCGCGAAGATCAGGCTGGACACCGCCAGGGCCCGGTCCTTGCCGATCCGCACCGCCAACCAGGTCCAGATCGGCGCCCCGAACAGGCCGGCCACGAAATAGACCAGCATCAGCAGTGAGGCCTCAGCGTGGCCATAGCCCTTGATCCAGCCGAAGAAGAAGAACACCAGCGCGCCCGTGATCCCCGGCGCGACGCCCAGCAGCAGGTCGGCGGCCAGCAGCTTGCGCACCGTCTTCAGCCGAAACAGCGCCAGATAGGCCGACACCCCTCCATGCGGCGGGGCGCCCGGATTGACCGGCTCCGGCACGGCGAGGAAGGCCAGGCCGAACATCAGCGGCAGGGCTGCGACGATGGCCCAGCCCATGATCCGCACCCCGTCTGCGTAGTCGCCCAGGCCCGTCTGGATCACCACCGTCGGCAGGACCAGGATCAGGATCACCCCGATGATGTTGAAGACCTGCCACCAGCCATAGACGCGACTGCGTTGATCGTATTGCGGCGCCAGGACCGAGGCCCAGCCCAGTTGCGCCAGCGTCCCGATCGAAAAGCCGAGATAGAGCACCAGCAGCCAGGCGAACAGATAGGCCGGCGGCGCGCCCGGCCCCACCATCACGAACATCATCAGGGCGGCCAGCATCAGGATCGGGACGGACGCCGCCATCCACGGGCGATAGCGGCCCAGGCGCGTGCGCGTCCGGTCCATGCCCCAGCCGATGAAGGGGTCGAAGGCGATGTCGATCAGCCGCACCGCCATGAAGACGGCCGCCACCACGCCCAGCTCCAGCCCGACGTGGGTGGCGTAGAACTCCGGCAGGGTCACCGGCAGGGCGACGCCGAAGGCCGCCAGCGGCAGGCACGGCCCGGAGAAGGCCGCCAGGACGGCGTTGGAGCGGCGGGGCGCGGTCATGACATCATCCGTCCGGGCGCGAGTCGGCCCGCGACACCATCGCAGCTTTGCGACGCCTTGGGCGCCCTTGCCGCGCGGACCGACATGGGGCTGACTGGGCGGATGAGAGGCAGATTCCCGCACGTTCTGACCGGGGTGCTGGCGGGCTTGGCGATCCTGGTCAGCGCCGGCGGCGCGCGCGCCCAGGTCGCTCCCTGCCAGACCAACGCCGACATCTGGGCCGGGCAGGGGTTCGCCAACGCCATATCGCTCTATTCGCTGGAATGGGCCCCTTTCGGCGCGACCGAATGGGGGTGGGAGACCTATCTGCCGCTGATCCAGCACGAACTTCGCACCCATTGCGGGGCGGGCACGCCGATCTTCGCCTCGCACCTGGCGGCGTTCCAGCAGACGCACGACCTGGCCCCCACCGGCCTGTTCGACAGCGCGACCTTCCAGGTGTTCAGGGGCGTCTGGCAGGAGCGGCGGTCCTTCATCATGGCGCGGCTCGCGGGCGAGTGTCCCGAGCCACCGCCGATCAACCAGCTGGGCTATCTTGTCGAAGCCGAGGAACACGCCGACCGCCTGACCCGCCTGCTGCGCCGGGACGTCCTGGCCGCCTATCGCCGGATGGCCGCGGAGGCGCGCGCCCAGGTTCCCGAAATCGCCGCCGACCCCGAACTGCTGCAGATCTTCTCCGGCTTCCGCGACCCGGAAGCGGACGCCGCACGCTGCGCCCAGCAAGGCAATTGCGACGGGCTGCGCCGCGCGATCTGCTCGCCGCATCGCACCGGAACGGCGGTCGATCTCTATGTCGGTCGTCTGCCCGGTTCGGGCGTGGATTCGACGGCCCCGGCCAGTCGCGCGCATATGAGCCAGGGCGCGGCCTATCGCTGGCTGGTCGAGAACGCTGGCCGGTTCGGTTTCACGCCCTATGTCTATGAGCCTTGGCATTGGGAGTATGTCGAACCGTGGCGAGAGCCGTCCGCGCCCTGACCGAAGGCGAGATCGAGCTGGCGAAGGAGGCCTTCGGGAACGCCCTGCGCCTGGACACGGTGCGGCTGATCGTCTGGCCGTTCGCGCGGGCGTTCGTCGCCGGGCGCTGGTTCGGCCGGGACTGGATCGTCTGGCCCCGTCGGGCGATGCGCCAGGACTTCGCCATCGCGCCGATGCGGACGCAGGGCGTGCTGATCCACGAACTGACGCATGTGTGGCAGGCGCAGCAGGGCGTGAACCTGCTGTGGGCCAAGCTGAAGGCGGGCGACCGGCGCGACAGCTACGCCTACGCCGCGACATCCGACTGCCAGTGGGATGCGCTGAACATCGAGCAGCAGGCGATGGTCATGGAGCATCGTTTCCGTCGAAGCCGCGGCGAGTCGACCGAAGGCGACGACGTCTTCTTTGCGCGCGTCTGTCCGTTTTAGGGGCCGGCGCCCTTGCATCCGGCGGCGGGATTTCCCAGAATGGGAACGGTGACTGTTGCGAATGGTCGCCGTCAATCCAAGGAACTCCCCGATGCCGAAAATCCTCGTCCTCTACCATTCGACCTACGGCCATATCGAAGCCATGGCGGAAGCCGTCGCCGAGGGCGCGCGCGAGGTCGATGGCGCCGTCGTGGACATCAAGCGGGTTCCCGAGACGGTGCCGGAGGACCTGGCCAAGTCCTCGGGCTACAAGCTGGATCAGAAGGCCCCGATCGCCAGGATCGACGACCTGAAGGCGTATGACGCCATCATCATCGGCGCCGGCACGCGCTTCGGCTCGGCTGCGTCGCAGATGCGCGCCTTTCTGGACCAGGCCGGCGGCCTGTGGTTCTCGGGCGCGCTGATCGGCAAGATCGGCGGCGCCTTCACCGCCACCGCGACCCAGCATGGCGGCCAGGAAACCACCTTCCAGGGCCTGCACAACTTCTTCATGCACCACGGCATGCCGGTGGTGGGCCTGCCGTATTCGTTCCAGGCGCAGATGACGCTGGATGCGGTCCATGGCGGCTCGCCCTATGGGGCGACGACCATCACCGGCGGCGACGGCTCGCGTATGCCCAGCGCCATCGAACTGGACGGCGCCCGGTTCCAGGGCCGGCACATCGCCGACCTGGCCAAGAAGCTGCACGGCTGATCCGATGCGCCAGCCCGCCGTCTTCTTCGGCCACGGTTCGCCCATGAACGCGCTGGGCGGTCCCTTCGGGGCCGCGTGGCGCGATCTGGGCCAGGCGATCGGCAAGCCCAAGGGCGTGGCGATGATCTCCGCCCATTGGGAGACGCGCGGGCTGGGCGTCACGGCGCAGGACAAGCCTGAAACCATCCACGATTTCGGAAACTTCCCGCGCGAACTTCACGAGATGCGATATCCCGCCCCCGGTTCGCCCGAACTGGCGGCGCGGGTGGCCGAACTGACCGGCGCGGTCCAGACCCTGCAATGGGGATTGGACCACGGAACCTGGTCGGTGCTGGCCCATGTCTGGCCGCAAGCGGACGTGCCGGTGGTTCAGTTGTCGCTCAATCGCGACCTCACGCCGCGCCAGCACTACGATCTGGCCAGGGCCCTGCGGCCGCTGCGGGACGAGGGAGTCGTCGTCGCCGGCTCCGGCGACTTCGTGCACAACCTGCGCACCTGGAAGCGCGAGGCGGGCGCCGAACCCTACGCCTGGGCCGCCGGGTTCAACGAGGCGGTCAAGCACGCCCTCCTGATCGGCGACCACGACGCCCTGATCGACTGGGTCGGCCTGGCCGAGAACGCTCAGCTCAGCGTGCCGACCGACGAGCATTTCCTGCCCGTCCTCTACGTCGCCGCCCAGCAGCACGAGGGCGAACCCGTCAGCTTCTTCAACGACCACATCGACGGCGGCTCGATCTCGATGACCGGCGTGCGGATCGGCTGAAGGTCAGGCGGCCTCGACCATCTTCTGGATGGCGACATAGTCGGTCTTGCCGGTGCCCAGGACGGGCACTTCGGCGACCTTGACGATCTTCTTGGGCACGACCAGTTCCGGGGCGCCGTTCTCGCGCGCCCATTCGGCCAGCGGCGCGACCTCGGCCGAGGCGTGGTCGGTGACCAGCACCAGCTTCTCGCCCTTGCGGCTGTCGGGGATGGAGACGACGGCGTGGCGCTGTTCCGGCCAGACCGCGCCGGCGATGCCTTCGACCGCCGTCAGCGACACCATCTCGCCGCCGATCTTGGCGAAGCGCTTGGCGCGTCCCTTGATGGTGACATAGCCCTCGGCGTCCACGTCGACGATGTCGCCGGTGTCCAGCCAGCCGTCCTCGACCGGCTCCCACGCCAGCGGTTCGGCGCCGGTGACATAGCCGGACATCACGTTCGGACCCTTCAGGAACAGCCGCCCGCCGCCCTCGATGCCCTCGACCGGCTCCAGCTTCCAGTCCATGCCGGGCAGGATCTGCCCGACCGTGCCCGGCGCGTTGCGGTCCGGGTGGTTGACGGCGACCACGGGCGAAGCCTCGGTCGCGCCGTAGCCTTCCAGCAGTTCGACGCCGCCGAACTTGGTGTTGAACAGGGCGCGCGTCTCTTCGCGCACCTTCTCGGCCCCGGCGACGGCGAACTGCAGGGTGGCGAAGTCGTCGGGCTCGGCGACGCGGGCGTACTGGCTCAGGAAGGTGTCGGTCGCGAACAGGATCGAGGCCTTCACCTGGGGCAGCAGGTCGGTGATCTGCTTGGCGTGCAACGGCGACGGATATTCGAACGCCTTCATCCCCTGCAGCAGCGGCAGGATGACCCCGCCGGTCAGGCCGAAACAGTGGAAGGTCGGCAGCGGGTTGAACATGACCCACTCGGGCTTCAGGTCGATGTGCGCCGCCACCTGACGGGCGTTGGCGACCAGGTTGCGCTGGCTCAGCACCACGCCCTTGGGCGTGCCGAAGCTGCCCGAGGTGAACAGCACCACGCCCGGCGCATCGGGATCGGTCTTCACGCGGAACCGCTTCGGCGCAGCGCCGGCGGCCAGTCCGTACAGCTTGTCGGCCAGGCCGATGGTCTTGCGGACATCGTCCAGCCAGACGATGTCCGCGCCGGTCTTCAGCTCCTCGATCAGGTCGTCCAACTTGGCTTGGTCGATGAAGCGTTTGGCGGTCAGCACCTTCTTGACGCCGGCGGTCCGGATCGCGGCCTTAAGGTTCGCCTCGCCGGCGGTGAAGTTCAGCATCACCGGCACCCGGCCGTGGGCGTGCAGGCCGAAGAAGGTCACCACCACCCCCATCGACGACGGCAGCAGGATGGCGACCCGTTCGCCCCTCTCGGTCATGTTCGCGATCTTGCGGCCCAGAACGAAGGCGGCGCGGATCAGGCCGGTGTAGGTGAGGGGATGTCTGTCCTGATCCTCCAGAATCTCCTTGTCGCCGAACCGCGACCGGGCCTCGATCAGGGCGTCGATCAGCGACTCTTGATAAAGCGAGGGATCCAGGGCCTGGCGCAAGCGCGTCTCCTACGGAGGGCGCGACCGGCCCTCTCTGTTGTCAGGGCGACCGTCATTAATGACGCCGCGCGATCTTGAAAAGATGTGTTACCGCGCGTGAGTTCCGGCAAGGGCGGCGATCTGTAACCGCCTGTGCCTTGCCTTCGGCCCCGGAAAGCCGAAATACCGGCCATGGTCACCCTGATCGACACCCTTCAGCGCAAGCCGTCGGAGCTGCGCCATCCGGAAAAGCAGAACCGTCCGGAGACGGTCGTCCTGAAGAAACCGGACTGGCTGCGGGTCAAGGCGCCCGGTTCGGGCCAGTACAATGCGACCAGGGAGATCGTCCGCTCCAAGGGCCTCGTGACCGTCTGCGAGGAGGCGGCCTGCCCGAACATCGGCGAGTGCTGGAGCCAGAAGCACGCCACCCTGATGATCATGGGCGATACCTGCACGCGAGCCTGCGCCTTCTGCAACGTCAAGACCGGCCTGCCCCAGCCGCTGGACCCGGAAGAGCCGGGCAAGGTCGGCCTGGCCGTCCAGCAGATGGGCCTGAACCATGTCGTCATCACCTCGGTCGACCGCGACGATGTGTCCGACGGCGGCGCGGCGCACTTCGCCGAAGTCGTGCGCCAGATCCGCCTGCAGGCGCCGCAGACCACAATCGAAATCCTGACGCCCGACTTCCTGAGGAAGGACGGCGCCGCCGAGGTGATGATCGACGCCCGGCCCGACGTTTTCAACCACAACCTGGAAACCGTGCCGCGCCTGTATCTGAAGATCCGGCCCGGCGCTCGCTACTTCCACTCCCTACGCCTGCTGCAGATGGTCAAAGAGCGCGACCCCAACCAGTTCACCAAGTCCGGCATCATGGTCGGCCTGGGCGAGACCAAGGAAGAGGTCATGCAGGTCATGGACGACATGCGCTCCGCCGGCGTCGACTTCATCACCATCGGCCAGTATCTGCAGCCGACGCGCAAGCACGCCGCCATCGACCGCTTCGTCACGCCGGAAGAGTTCAAGGCCTATGAGGCGATCGCCCGGGCCAAGGGCTTCCTGATGGTGTCGTCCTCGCCGCTGACGCGTTCGTCGCACCACGCCGGCGACGACTTCGCCCGGCTGAAGGCCGCGCGCGAGGCGCAGCTGCGTCGCTAAGCCCCGCATGGCCGTCCACCGCGTCACGCGCATCCTTCCGTATGCGCCCCAGCAGCTTGCCGATCTTGTCGCCGACGTGCGCGCCTATCCGGACTTCGTGCCGTGGGTCACCTCGATGCGTGTCTGGAACGAACGCCCGGAAGCCGAGGGCGTCAGCGTCGTCGATGCGGAGGCGTCCGTCGGTTTTTCCTTCTTGAAGGAGCGGTTCTCCACCTGGGTGCGCCACGACCGCAATGCGCCCAAGGTCGAGGTCGGCCTGTTGCGCGGACCGTTCAAACACCTGAAGAACCGCTGGGAGTTCTTTCCGCACCCCGAAGGCGCGCGGCTGGAGTTCATGATCGACTTCGCCTTCAAGTCGCGGATGCTGGACCTGATGCTGCAGGCCAATTTCGACCGGGCGGTGGAGAAGCTGATCGGCTGTTTCGAGGCCGAGGCGCAGCGGAGGTACGGCGGCCAATGAGTTTCGATTTCGACGCGACGGTCGTGGGCGCCGGGGCCGTGGGCCTGGCCTGCGGTCGGGCGCTGTCGAAACGCGGGCTGACGGTCCTGGTGCTGGAAAAGGAAGGCCACATCGGCCAGGGCGTCTCCTCGCGCAACTCCGAGGTCATCCACGGCGGCCTCTATTATCCGACCGGGTCCTTGAAGGCGCGGTTCTGCGTCGAAGGACGGCGCGCCCTCTACGCGTTTCTGGAAAGTCATAAGATCGACCACTGGAAGTGCGGCAAGCTGGTCGTGGCGACCGAGGAGGCTGAGGTCGAGCGGATCGAGGCCATCTTCCAGCAGGCGACGACCAACGGCGTCGAGGGGCTGCAACATCTGACCGGGGACCAGGCGCGGGCGCTTGAGCCCGCCTTGAACGCCCATGCCGCCATCCTGTCGCCCGAGAGCGGGGTCTTCGACAGTCATGGCTACATGCTGGCCTTGCAGGGCGAGATCGAGGACGCGGGCGGCTCGGTCGTCACCGGCGCGCCGTTCGAGGGCGCCGAGCTGTTGCAGGGCGGCGGCTTCTCCATCCGCGTCGGCGGGGAGGGGGCGACGACCCTGACCAGCCGCCTGCTGGTCACCGCTCCGGGCCTGTCGGCCCAATCCGTCGCGGCCCTGATCGAAGGCTATCCGGCCGGCGACATCCCCGCGCGCCATCTTGGCAAGGGCGTCTATTTCCGGCTGACGGGACCGGCGCCGTTCAACCGTCTGATCTATCCGCCGCCGATCCCGGGCGCCCTGGGCACCCACTACCGCAAGGACCTGGGCGGGCAGGGCGTGTTCGGACCCGACCTGGCCTATGTGGAGGTCGAGGATTATTCGGTCGACCCTGCCAAGGCGGAGGCGTTCGCCCGTTACATCGCCCGTTTCTGGCCGGGCGTGACGCCAGAGCGGCTGACGCCCGACTACGCCGGCATCCGGCCCAAGCTGCACGGACCGGGCGAACCGCAGCCGGATTTCCAGCTGCACGGCCGCGAACATCACGGCGTCGATGGCCTGATGGCCCTGTTCGGCATCGAAAGCCCCGGCCTGACCAGTTCCCTGGCCGTGGGTGAGGCGGTCGCCGCCGCCTTGACGGAGGCCGCATGACCGAACGCGAGAAGATGCTGGCGGGCCTGCCCTACGATCCGGGCGACCCCGATCTGCGAGACGGGCGCGCCCGCGCGGTGGCCTTGACCGTCGCCATTAACGCCGAGCCGGATCGCGACAGGCGCCGGGCCCTGGTCAACCGGTTGGTCCGTGCGGCGGATGGGGCGGCGGTCATCATGCCCGGCTTCTTCTGCGACTACGGCGTCAACATCCACATGGGGGCCAACGCCTTCGCCAACGCCAACTGCGTCTTTCTGGATTGCGCCGAAATCCGCATCGGCGACAATTTCCAGGCCGGGCCGGGCGTTCAACTGCTCACGCCCGAACATCCGCTGGATGCGATCGAGCGGCGCGGCAAGGAGACGGCCCGGCCCATCGTCATCGGCGACGACGTGTGGATCGGCGGCGGCGCCATCGTCCTGGCCGGGATTACGGTCGGAGACCGTGCGGTCGTCGGCGCCGGCGCTGTGGTGACCAAGGACGTGCCGCCGGATGTCGTGGTCGTCGGCAATCCGGCCAAGATCGTTCGGCGTCTGAACCCCGCTTAAACGCCTTGAAATCGTCGCGCGGTTCATGCATAAGCCGCGCCTCGCGTGGCGGCTCTATCGGGCCGCCGCTATTGTTTTCGCGCCTGACAGGCCTCGGCCCTGGGCGGCGCCCGACCTAGAGATTGAGACGGACATGGCCGTTCCGAAGCGCAAAGTATCTCCCTCGCGTCGCAACATGCGCCGCGCCCACGACGCCCTGTCCTCGAACGTCTATGTCGAGGACAAGGACACCGGCGAACTGAAGCGCCCGCACCACATCGACCTGAAGACCGGCACCTACCGTGGTCGCCAGGTCCTGACGCCGAAGGAAGACTAGTCTTCGGCGACTTCCGGCCTCGGCCGGACGATGGTTTTCACGGCGCGCGGGTGACCCGCGCGCCGTTTTCGTGCGTTCGGGACAGCATGCCCTGTTAGAGAACGCCGCCCATGATCCGTCTCGTCGCCGCAACCGCTCTGGCTGTGATGTCCCTTGCCGCGTGCGAGGGTTCCGACAGGCCCGCCGCCTCCGCTCCGGCGCCCGCCGCCGATCAGGCCGCCAGATCCGCCTCGCCCTCGGCGCCCACGGTCGGGGACGACGTCCTGACCGCCGAAGGGCTTGGACAGGCGCGCATCGGCATGACCCTGGCCGAACTGACGGCCGTATGGGGCGCGGACGCCAACCCCAGCGCGGTCGGGGGCGCCGATCCCCAGACCTGCGACGAGTTCCATCCGGCCAAGGCGCCCCAGGGCGTCAATGTGATGATCCAGAACGGCGTGCTGACGCGAATCACCCTGATGCGGAACGCGGCGACAAGGACGGATCGCGGCGTCGCTGTCGGCGATGAGGCGGCCGCGGTGACGCGGGCCTATGGCGACGCCCTTGTCGCTCAGCCCCACAAGTACGAGGCCGCGCCCGCCGAGGACCTGTTCGCCTGGACCCGGGGCGGGTCCAGCCAGTACGTCGACGACGCCTCGGCGCGGGGCGTTCGCTACGAGGTGGGTTCCGACGGCAAGGTCAAGATGATCCACGCCGGCGGCCCGTCGATCCAGCTGGTCGAGGGCTGCGCCTAGGCGGGTTCGGTCGGCGCGGCCCGTGGCGGGCCGGGGTTGGCCCCAGGCTGAATCCCGCTCAGGATTGGCGTTTGGCGGCGGGCCGTCTAAACCGCCGTGACCATCCTCCCGCCTGAGCCAGAGAGCCAAGCCATGACCGACATCGCCGACATCGTCGCCCGCCAGATCCTCGACAGCCGGGGCAACCCGACGGTGGAGGTGGATGTGGTGCTGGACGACGGGTCCTTCGGCCGCGCCTCCGTGCCGTCCGGCGCCTCGACCGGCGCGCACGAGGCGGTCGAACTGCGCGACGGCGACAAGGACCTGTGGGGCGGCAAGGGCGTCCAGAAGGCCGTCGACGCGGTCAATGGCGAGATCTTCGACGCCCTGTCCGGCATGGACGCCGAGGACCAGCGTCGCGTCGACGAGGCGATGATCACCCTGGACGGCACCCCCAACAAGGCGCGTCTGGGCGCGAACGCCATCCTGGGCGTGTCGCTGGCCGTGGCCAAGGCCAGCGCCATCTCGGCCGGCCTGCCGCTGTATCGCTATCTCGGCGGCGTCTCGGCGCGTGTCCTGCCGACCCCGATGATGAACATCATCAACGGCGGCGCCCATGCCGACAATCCCATCGACATCCAGGAGTTCATGATCCTGCCGACGGGCGCGGAGACCTTCACCGACGCGCTTCGCATGGGGACCGAGATCTTCCACGCCCTGAAGAAGCAGCTGAAGGACGCCGGCCACAACACCAACGTCGGCGACGAGGGCGGTTTCGCCCCGAACCTGGCCTCGGCCGAAGAGGCGCTGACCTTCATCACCAAGGCGGGCCAGGCGGCCGGCTATCTGGCGGGAGAGGACTTCCACCTGGGCCTGGACGTCGCCTCGACCGAATTCTTCAAGGACGGCAAGTACGTCATGGCGGGCGAGGGCAAGACCGTCGACGCCGACGGCATGGTCGGCTACCTGGCTGATCTGGTCGAGCGTTTCCCCATCGTCTCGATCGAGGACGGCTGCGCCGAGGACGACTTCGACGGCTGGCGTCTGCTGACCGAACGGCTGGGCGACCGGGTCCAGCTGGTCGGCGACGACCTGTTCGTGACCAATCCCGCCCGCCTGGCCGCCGGCATCGGCGAAGGGCTGGCCAACTCCATCCTGATCAAGGTCAACCAGATCGGCACCCTGTCCGAGACCCTGGACGCGGTCGATATGGCGCACCGCGCGGGCTACACCGCCGTCATGAGCCACCGCTCGGGCGAGACCGAGGATTCGACCATCGCCGACCTGGCGGTCGCCACCAACTGCGGGCAGATCAAGACCGGCTCGCTAGCGCGGTCGGACCGGGTCGCCAAGTACAACCAACTGCTGCGCCTGGAAGAGATGCTGGGCGACCAGGGCGTCTATTTCGGCGACGGCATGCTGCTGAGCCGCTGAGGTCTGCGCCGGGAGGGCGGCTCGGCCGTCCTCCCGCATCCTCTCAATCCGGTGGTCGGATCGGATTCCCTCAAATTTCTCAATGCAAAGCTGGCCGAATCTTACGGTCAAGCTACGATTCGTTAGGCATTCCCAGGCATGGTTTGGAAACTGTGTCTCTCGCGCTCAGAAGGAGCGTTGGTGTTGCCTGAACGGATGAAACCTTACCGCCTGTCCGCCGTCCTGTTGCTGCTGGTCGCCTACCTGGGGGTTCAGGCCTTGACCGGAGAGCGGGGCCTGCTGAGCGGTCGCGCACGCGACGAACTGCTGACGCAGCGCGAGACCCAGTTGGCCGGCCTGACGGAACAGCGGCGCGACCTTGAAACCCGGGTGCGCTATCTGCGCGCGGACAGTCTGTCGCGGGATCTGCTGGAAGAACGCGCGCGCGCCGTGCTGGGCTTTTCCGATCCGCGCGACTATGTGATCCGGGTCTCGAGCGAGACGGCCCCCGCGACGGCCCGTCAGGCCCATTCCTGACCCGTCTTGAACTATTGTTACAGCTTGGCGGGGCCGCTTTGCGTTTCGGGAACGAAGGCTGCTAAAGCCGCCTTCCGTAACGATAAGTAGGCTTCGGTTCCCGGGGCCCAAGCCGGGAGATGCCGGATGGCGAAAGCCCCAGCCAAGACCACGCAGAACACCGTATCTGACAAGATTCCGAACGCCCCTTCCGCGTCCAAGGAAGACCTCCTTCGCTACTATCGCGAGATGGTTCTGATCCGCCGCTTCGAGGAGCGGGCGGGCCAGCTCTACGGAATGGGCCTGATCGGCGGCTTCTGCCACCTGTACATCGGCCAGGAGGCCGTGGCCGTCGGCGTCCAGGAAAGCGTCAAGCAGGGCCACGACAAGATCATCACCGGCTATCGCGACCACGGCCACATGCTGGCCGCGGGCATGGACCCGAAGGAAGTGATGGCCGAGCTGACCGGCCGCATCGGCGGCTCGTCCAAGGGCAAGGGCGGCTCGATGCACATGTTTGACGTGCCGACCGGCTTCTACGGCGGTCACGGCATCGTCGGCGCCCAGGTGGCGCTGGGCACCGGTCTGGTTCGCCGGCAAGTACCGGGGCGACGATTCGGTCGCCTTCGTCTATTTCGGCGACGGCGCGGCCAACCAGGGCCAGGTGTACGAAAGCTTCAACATGGCCCAGCTGTGGAAGCTGCCGGCCATCTACATCATCGAGAACAACCAGTACGCCATGGGCACGAGCATCGAACGCTCGTCGGCGACGACCCAGCTTAGCCAGCGCGGCGCCAGCTTCGGCATCCCCGGCGAACAGGTCGACGGCATGGATGTCCTGGCCGTGCGCGACGCGGTGAAGAAGGCGGTCGAGCGCGCCCGCGCCGGCGAAGGGCCCTACATCCTGGAAGTGAAGACCTACCGCTATCGCGGCCACTCCATGTCCGACCCGGCCAAATACCGGACCAAGGAAGAGGTGGACGAGGTCAAGAAGACCCGCGACCCCATCGATCACGTCAAGATGCTGCTCCAGGCCGCCAAGGCGACGGAGGACGAGTTGAAGACCATCGACAACGAAATCAAGGCGATCGTCGCCGAAGCTGTGCAATTCGCTCAAGAGAGCCCGGAGCCCGATCCGTCCGAGCTCTACACCGACGTCTACGTGGAGGTATCCGCATGACCGGCGGAAGCCTTTTGGTGGACATCGCACCTGATGGTTCGTTCTCAATCGACGGCGTCGCGGCTGACCCGGATGCGGTCCGGCGCGCAGCTGAGGGAAAAGCGGTGTTTCTTCGCGGAACGCCCGATATTCAGTTCGCTCAGGTTCAAGCAGCCATGATCGAGCTCCAAGGGCTCAACATGCCAGTCGCGCTTGTTGGCAAGGATAACAAATGACCGACATCCTGATGCCGGCGCTGTCCCCCACGATGGAAGAGGGCACGCTGACCAAATGGCACATCAAGGCGGGCGACACCGTGTCGGCCGGCCAGGTGATCGCCGAGATCGAGACCGACAAGGCCACGATGGAAGTCGAGGCCGTGGACGAGGGCGAGGTCCTGGAAATCCTGGTGCCGGAAGGCGCCGAGAACGTGAAGGTCAACACGCCCATCGCCCGCCTGGCGGGTGAGGACGGCGCGGCCGCCCCGTCGCCGAAGGCGGACGCCGCCAAGACCGAAGACACACCCAAGGAAGCCGCCGAAGGCAAGACGGGCGATCCGGAAAAGGCGCCGGCCCAGACCTCGACGCCCAAGGTCGAACTGCGCGACCCGGAAATTCCCGCCGACGCCAAGCTGGTCAAGACGACCATTCGCGACGCCCTGCGCGATGCCATGGCCGAGGAGATGCGCCGCGACGACAAGGTCTTCCTGATCGGCGAGGAAGTCGCCCAGTACCAGGGCGCCTACAAGGTCAGCCGCGAGCTGCTGCAGGAGTTCGGCGACCAGCGCGTGGTCGACACCCCGATCACCGAGCACGGCTTCGCCGGCCTGGGCGTCGGCGCGGCGATGGCGGGGCTGAAGCCCATCGTCGAGTTCATGACGTTCAACTTCGCCATGCAGGCGATCGACCATATCATCAACTCGGCGGCCAAGACCCTGTACATGTCGGGCGGCCAGATCCGCGCGCCCATCGTCTTCCGCGGCCCGAACGGCGCGGCCAGCCGCGTGGCGGCCCAGCACAGCCAGGATTATTCGGCCTGGTACGCCCAGGTGCCGGGCCTGAAGGTCGTCGCGCCCTATGACGCTGCCGACGCCAAGGGCCTGCTCAAGGCCGCCATCCGCGACCCGAACCCCGTCGTCTTCCTCGAGCACGAGATGATGTACGGCCTGGAGTTCGACGTGCCGGAGGTCGAGGACTACGTCCTGCCGATCGGCAAGGCCAAGGTCCGCCGCGAGGGCAAGGACGTCACCATCACGGCCCACAGCCGCATGGTCGGCTTCGCCCTGCAGGCCGCCGAGAAACTGGCCGAGGAAGGCATCGAGGCCGAGGTGATCGACCTGCGCACCCTGCGTCCGCTGGATCACGAGACCATCGTCGAGAGCGTCAAGAAGACCAACCGCCTGGTCTCGGCCGAGGAAGGCTGGGGACCGATGGGCGTCGGCGCCGAGGTCGTGGCCCGGGTGATCGAACACGCCTTCGACTATCTGGACGCCCCGCCGCTGCGCGTGCACCAGGAAGACGTGCCGCTGCCCTACGCCGCCAATCTGGAGGCCCTGTCGCTGCCGGGCGCCGACAAGATCGTGGCGGCCGTGAAGCAGGTGATGGCGTGATGGACGCCAAGGCCCTGGAACAACGCGCCCTGCCGATCCCGGACGGACTCGATGCGCCCGAGGATCAGGTGATCGAGCTGGCGCGCGTGTGGTGGAACGGAAACGGTCCGCTGATGAACATCCGTCCGGCCCTGGCCGAGCCGGGCGCCGTCGGAGTCGTCCTGGCCGAACTGGCCTGGCATTATTCCCACGCCTATGCGGAGCATCGCGGCCTGGACCAGGCGACGGCCTTCAAGGCCATCTGCGACAGCTGGAGCGCGGCCCACGCCCGCGCCGCCGCCTCCGCTGAAGGAGCTACTGCCCAATGACCGATATCCTGATGCCGGCGCTGTCTCCGACGATGGAAGAGGGCGTTCTGGCCAAATGGCACGTCAAGGTCGGGGACGTCGTCTCCGCCGGCGACGTGATCGCCGAGATCGAGACCGATAAGGCCACGATGGAGGTCGAGGCCGTCGACGAGGGCGAAGTGCTGGAGATCCTGGTTCCGGAAGGGACCGAGAACGTCCCGGTCAACACGCCCATCGCCCGTCTGGCCGGCGACGACGCGGCGCCCGCGCCGAAAGCCGCGCCGACCGCCCAGCCCGACGAGGCCCCCAGGGCCGAGACCGCGCCGGCGCCCGCGAAGGACGCCGCTCCGGCGGCTCAGAGCCCCGCTCCGGCCGCGCCGAAATCCGACGGCGGCGAGCGCATCTTCGCCTCGCCCCTGGCGCGCCGCATCGCCGCCCAGAACGGCGTGGACCTGAAGTCGATCAAGGGCACCGGCCCGCACGGCCGCATCGTCAAGCGTGACGTGGAAGGGGCGCCCAAGGGCGCGGCCCAGCCCGCCGCGACGGGCGCCGCGCCGGCCGCTGGCGTGGAGCCGCGCAAGGCTCTGTCCCTGGCGCAGATGGGCATTCCCGATGGAAGCTACGATCTGATTCCGCTGGACGGCATGAAGAAGGCCGTGGCGCGCCGCATGGTCGACAGCGTTCAGAACGTGCCGCACTTCCCGCTGTTCATCGACTGCGAGATCGACCAACTGATGGCGGTGCGCGCCAAGGTCAACAAGATGCTGGAGCCGCAGGGGATCAAGGTCTCCGTCAACGACTTCGTCATCAAGGCCGCGGCGCTGGCCCTGAAGATGGTGCCCGAGGCGAACGCTTCCTACACCCCCGAAGGAATCGCCATGCACCACAACGCCGACGTCTCCATGGCGGTGGCGATCGACGGCGGCCTGATCACCCCGATCATCAGGAAGGCCGAGACCAAGGGCCTGGCGCAGATCGCGACCGAGTCCAAGGACCTGGCCAAGCGCGCCCGCGACCGCAAGCTGAAGCCGGAGGAGTTCCAGGGCGGCACCTTCTCGGTGTCCAACCTGGGCATGTTCGGGATCAAGCAGTTCACCTCGATCATCAACGAGCCGCAGGGCTGCATCATGAGCGTGGGCGCCGGCGAGCAGCGTCCGGTCGTCAAGGACGGCCAGATCGTGCCGGCCACCGTCATGACCGTGACCCTGACGTGCGATCACCGCGTGGTCGACGGCGCGACCGGCGCCCGCTTCCTGCAGGCGTTCAAGCCGCTGATCGAAGATCCCGTCGCGATGCTGGCGTAGCCGCATGATCCGGAAAAGTGTCAGCGGTTTTCGGATAGGATCATGCGCTGAAAATGCGGAGGGGAGGGGTCATGACCTCGGTCTATGACTTCTCCGCCCGCGCCATCGACGGCGCAGAGGTCTCGCTGGACCGCTGGCGGGGCCAGGCGCTGCTGATCGTCAACACGGCGTCGAAGTGCGGCTTCACCGGCCAATACGATGGGCTGGAAAAGTTGCACCGCACCTTCGCCGACAGGCCGTTTGAGGTGCTGGGCTTTCCCTGCAATCAGTTCGGAAATCAGGAACCCGGACGGGCGGCGGAGATCGCCGCCTTTTGCGCCACCAGTTTCGATGTGACCTTTCCGCTGTTCGACAAGGTGGAGGTCAACGGGCCGAACCGGCATCCGCTCTACGCTTGGCTGACGCAGCAGAAGCGCGGCTTCCTGGGTTCCCAGGCGATCAAGTGGAACTTCACCAAATTCCTGACCGACCGCGAGGGCAGGGTCGTCGCCCGCTACGCCCCGCAGACTGAACCCGAGGCCATCAAGGCCGACATCGAGAAGTTGATCTAATGGCTGCTGAATTCGATCTCGTCGTCATCGGCTCGGGCCCCGGCGGTTACGTCGCGGCCATTCGCGCCAGCCAGTTGGGCCTGAAGGTCGCCATCGTCGAGCGCGAGAACCTGGGCGGCATCTGCCTGAACTGGGGCTGCATCCCGACCAAGGCCCTGCTGAAATCGGGCGAGAAGTTCGAGAGCCTGAGCCACCTGAAGGAATACGGACTGTCGGCGTCCGGCGCGTCGTTCGACTTCGACGCCATCATCCAGCGCTCGCGCGGGGTCGCGGCGACGATGAACAAGGGCGTCGCCTTCCTGATGAAGAAGAACAAGATCGAGGTGATCGAGGGCTCGGCCAAGCTGGAGAAGGGAGCGGCGGCGCCCAAGGTGGTCATCGCCCTGAAGGCCGGCGGTTCGCGCACGGTGGAGGCCAAGTCGGTTATGCTGGCGGTCGGCGCCCGCGCCCGCGCCCTGCCGCAGATCGGGCTGGAGGCCGACGGCGACAAGATCTGGGCCTATCGCGACGCCCTGGCGCCGAAGACACTGCCCAAGTCGTTCGTGGTCATCGGCTCGGGCGCCATCGGCATCGAGTTCGCCAGCTTCTATCGCGCCCTGGGCGCCGAGGTGACGGTCGTCGAGGCTGTGGATCGCATCATGCCGGTCGAGGACGAAGAGGTGTCCAAGGCCGCCCAGAAGTCGTTCGAGAAGCGCGGGATCAAGTTCAAGGTCGGCGCCAAGGTGACCAGGGTCGCCAAGGCGGGCGCCGGCGTGAAGGTCGACATCGAGGTCGGTGGAAAGGCCGAGAGCCTGGAGGCCGAGGTCTGCATCTCCGCCGTTGGCATCACCGCCAACACCGACGGCATCGGCCTGGAGGCGCTGGGCGTCGAACTGGACCGCGGCCACATCAAGACCGACAGCCATTGCGCCACGAACGTGAAGGGCCTCTACGCCATCGGCGACTGCGCCGGCGCGCCTTGGCTGGCGCACAAGGCTAGCCACGAGGGCATTCACGCCGCCGAGCACATCGCCGGCTACAAGACCCCCAACGTCCATTCGCCCATCGCCGGCTGCACCTACGCCCAGCCGCAGGTCGCCTCGGTCGGCGTGACCGAGCAGGGCGCGCGCGAGGCGAAGCGCGAGGTCAAGATCGGCCGCTTCCCGTTCCGGGTGAACGGCAAGGCCGTGGCGGCGGGCGAGCCGGACGGCTTCGTCAAGGTGATCTTCGACGCCAAGACCGGC
Organism: Brevundimonas albigilva; assembly: GCF_023503965.1. Classification (GTDB taxonomy): domain Bacteria; phylum Pseudomonadota; class Alphaproteobacteria; order Caulobacterales; family Caulobacteraceae; genus Brevundimonas; species Brevundimonas albigilva. The sequence goes on from NZ_CP097298.1 coordinate 3,107,783, forward strand.
GCCCTGATCGGCGCCCACATGATGGGCCACGAAGTCACCGAGATGATCCAGGGCTATGTCACCGCCATCACCATGGAGGCGACGGAAGAGGACATCCAGGGCATCGTCTATCCGCACCCGACGATGAGCGAGGCCATGCACGAGGCGGCGCTGGACGCCTACGGCCGCACCCTGCACCTCTGAGGCGTCAGAGCGCGGCCAGCGCGGCCGCGTGGGCGCGGACCTCGGCGCGCAGGTCGCTGTCGGTGTCGAACACGCCGTACCAGCCCTGCGGCTCGTGCGGCGGGTCGCCCAGCCAGGCGTCGTCGCCCGCCTGGAAGCGATGGTCGGCGTGGCGCGGCCGGCCTTCGCCGCTCCAGGCCCAGAAGTTCGACCCGACCAGGGGACCGCCGGCCTTGGCGCTTTCCAGGACGGCGGCGTGGACGTCGCGATAGAAGCCCTGGCGGTAGGTCGTCGGCGCCTCGGGTTCATAGCGATCGCCGTCCCGGGGATAGCCGAACTCCTCGATCACCAGCGGCTTGCCCAGCTCTTCGGCCAGGGCGATGTGCTGGTCGATGTAGTCGCGCGCCAGCCGCCGCGCCTCGGCGTCGGTGCCGGCCATGTCGTCGAGCTTCAGCCAACTCCAGTTGCCGGGCCAGATATGGGCGGTCAGGTAATCGATGTCGGCGGGGCGGTGGGTGTCGAGCACGATCCGGCGGTCGCCGGCCGACCCCATCAACCCTTCGCTGCCGGTGGAGACCAGTTGCTTCGGCGCCAGGGCCTTGATCAGCCGGGCCGTGCCTGACATCCAGGCCTGGAAGGCGGGCTGGTTGTCGCGGACCGTGTCCTCGCCGCCGCCGGCGCGAGGCTCGTTGGCCAGCTGCCAGGCCATGATGGTGGGATCTTCGGCGTAGGCGCGGCCGGTGACGGTGTTGACGCGGCCCGCCACGGCGCGGACGTAGTCGTGATACAGGGCCACGGCCTCGGCGCTGCGGTAGAAGTCGGCGTTGAAGTCGGCGAAGGCGGGCCAGGGATGGGCCGGGTCGTTCATGTTCAGGTAGCGGCCGCCGTTGACCCAGGACAGGTAGGTCATCATGCCCCCCGACCACTCCCAGAAGTTGGTCAGATAAAGGACCGCCCTCATCCCTCGCCGGGCCATTTCAGCCAGGGCGTGGTCGAGGCCGACCAGCAGCGCCTCGTTGTAGCCGTCACGGTCGCGAAAGGCCGGGCGGACGGAGTTGCGCAGGGGCGACAGCTCGGCGGAGGCGGCCAGGCGCAGGTTCGTCACGCCGTCTCCGGCCAGGGCGTCGAGTTCCCGTCCCAGGCGGGCGCGGTCGCCGCCGGGGCCGGCCATCCCCAGCCAGGCGGCGTACCAGACGTTCGCCCCCACGAAGCGGTAGGGACGGCCGTTCAGCGTCAGCCGGCTTCCCTCGCGCGTGACGAAGCCGGAGGCGGCGCCGGCGCGGGCGGGCAGGGCGGCGGCGGCGGCGGCCGCGGCGGCGAGGGCGGTGCGCCTGGTGAACATGGGGCCTCCCGGATCGATCAGGCCGCGAGGGTGGCCGACCGGCGGCCCGGCGTCGAGTCGTCAGGCGGCCTGGGCGGCTTTCGGCTTCTTGGGCTTGTCGGCCCTGGGGCGCTTGGGCTGAGCCTTGCGGATGGCCTTCTCGGCCTTCCGCGCTTCCTTCTCGGCCAGCTTCTGGGCCTTTTTCAGCGCCTTGGCCTCGGCCTTGGCGGCGTCGGGGGCGGCGTCGGCGGCGGCGGCCAGCTCGGCCAGCTGGTTCAGGAAAGCGTCGCGCTGGCCCTTGGGCAACAGGCCCATGATCCGCTTGTCGGCGGCCTCGACCTTGGGCCGGGCGGCTTCCAGCCGGGCCGCGCCGTCAGGCGACAGGCGCACGGCCTTGGCGCGGGCGTCCAGGGTCGAGCGCTCGCGTTCCAAGAGGCCCTTGGCGGTCATGCGCGTGACCAGGTCGGCCAGGGTGGAGCGGTCGATGCCGGTCATGCGCACCAGCTCGGTCTGGGTCAGGCCGGCCTTGAGCGAGGCGGCTTCCAGGACGGCGAACTGGCGCTGGGTCAGGCCGTCGGGGCCGGTTTCCTCGGCGTAGATGTCCAGCGCCAGCTGCAGGGCGCGGTGCATCAGGTGGCTGGGCGAGTTCGCCAGCGGGCCGATCTTCCTGGGAAGCTTACCGGACTTGACCATGTGACGTCCCCCGAACCGTTTCGTCCGAACACGTATCAGCGACGCTTTACGATTTGACGGGGAAACTGCGTCGGTTCTGCGACAGTTCCCCTTACAGACCAGGATCGGGCGAGACGGGGCCGGGCTCTTCGTCCTTGATCATGTTTCGCATGATGAGGGGCACCTGGGACAGGCCGAACACCGAGGCGGCGATCCAGAGCACGCCGCGGAAGCTGGTCCAGACGTCGTTGGGATTGGGCGTGGCCCAGCCGAAGGCGTGCCAGAGGGCGGTGACGGCCGCCGGGCTGCGGAACACCTCGTTCAGGATGGCGACGGCCAGGAAATAGAGGCCGTAGCGCAGGGTCAGGGTGCGCCAGGCGGCGTCGTTGACGCGGATCGCCGAGCCCAGCAGCATCTTGAACGGATATTTCTTCAACGGCAGCGAACCCAGCAGGACCACCGCCAGAAGACCGTTCTGGACGGTCAGTTTCAGTTTCACGAACAGATCGTCGTGGGTGAAGACGGTCAGAAGGCCGAACACCAGGGCGAACAGGCCGGTGATCAGCGGCAGGGGGGCGAAGCGCCGTTCGATGGCGAAGCCCACCGCCAGGGCCAGGGCCGAGGCGCCCACCAGCACCCAGGTCGCCAGGATCATGTCGCGGGTGATGAAGTAGCTGCCCATGAAGGCGGCCAGGGCGCCGAAGTCGACCGCCTGACGGATCCACTGGCGGTTCTTCTTCTCGGGCGGGGGGATGTCGGCCATCAGTCTTCCAGTCCCACCAGCGAGCGCGAGAAGGCGCGGGCGTCGAACGGCTGCAGGTCCTCGACCCCCTCGCCGACGCCGATCAGCATCAGGGGGGCGTCGGAGGCCTGGGCGACCGGCACCAGAACGCCGCCCCGCGCCGTGCCGTCCAGCTTGGTCATGACGATGCCGGTGACGAAGGCGGTGCGGCCGAAGATCTGTTCCTGGGCCAGGGCGTTGCGGCCGACGGTGGCGTCCAGCACCAGCAGGGTGTCGTGCGGCGCGTCCGGATCGACCTTCTTCAGCACCCGCACGATCTTCAGCAGTTCGTCCATCAAGGCGGACTTGTTCTGCAGGCGGCCGGCGGTGTCGATCAGCACGACGTCGAAACCCTCCTGCCGCGCCTTCTGATAGGCGTCGAAGGCCAGGCCGGCGGCGTCGGCCCCGTCGCGACGCGCCTCGAAATGGGCGCCGGCGCGTTCGGCCCAGACCTTCAGCTGTTCGCGGGCGGCGGCTCGGAAGGTGTCGCCGGCGACGATCATCACCTTGGCGCCCTTTTCCGTCAGGTCGGCGGCGATCTTGCCCAGCGTCGTGGTCTTGCCCGAGCCGTTCACGCCCACGAACAGCACCACATAGGGCTTGGGGCCGGTCAGGGGGTCGAAGGTCGCCTGGCGCGGCGACAGTTCGGCGGCGACCGCCTCGGCCAGCGCCTCCTTGACCTCGCGCTCGGGCGCGTCCTTGCCGAACTTCAGCGTGCGGAACCGCTCGACGATGCGCGCGGCGGCGGCCGGACCCAGGTCGCTTTCCAGCAGATGCTCTTCCAACTGCTCCAGGGACGCCTCGGACAGGGGCTCCTTGACGAAGGTGGCGACGACCTGATCGGTCATCTGCCTGGAGGAACGGGAGAGGCCCTGCGACAGGCGCTGGAACCAGCCCTTTTTCGGCGTATCGGTCATGGTGATGGCTTTAGCGGGGGCGAGGGCGGACGTCATCCGCATTCGGGCGTATTCGGCGGGGGACGCGAGGGGCGCCCAAACGCCGCGTCGGAAAAACACCGTATGAATAGTGTGAATCGTGTGAAATCGCGGACCTCCCGAGGGTGGGGCTTTTGACTTCGGAACTGTAGGCCGGCGGGCGGCCCAGGCGGGCAGATCGCCGCGACGATCCCGCAGGCCTTTGAAATGTCGGCGTTCAGGTCGACAACATACGCGCGGCGGCGGGCGCGGGCTATCGCAATCGTCGAATTTGAGGGCAGGGTCGGCGTCGGCGAGGCCGTCATCGGCGAAACGGAGCGGGCGGCATGTCGGACGGATTTCCCCAGGGCGTGGTGCATGAGGCGGGGGCGGACCTGGAGACGGCGATCCGGTCCGGTCCCGGCCTGTTGGACCTGTGGGCCGGACTGACGCCGCTGGGGCGCAACGAGTTCATCTGCTGGGTCGACGACGCCAAACAGGCCAAGACCCGCCAGCGCCGGATCGAGCGCACCGCCGAGGAGCTGCGCGAGGGCAAGAAACGCCCCTGCTGCTGGCCCGGCTGCATCCACCGCACCGACAAGGCGCCGAGCGCCTGGCAGCAGGCGGTGCTGATCGACGGGAAGGGGAAGGGCGGATAGTTCGCTTTCGGCTTCTGCTTGGCGCTTGGGCGGGAAGCCTAGCGCCGCTTTCCACCCATTGCAGACCTTGGCTTCGCGCCGCCGCTGGCTCGGTCAGCGAATGGGCAGCCCCTCGGTCGTAGTTTCCTTCCGCGCATAGACCCAGAGAGGTAGCTGGCCGGATCGCAGGTCGCCCGGATAGTCCAGCCGCACTACCTCTTCAGTCAGGGTCCAAGGCGGTGGAAAGCCCGCTATGACTTCTGTCCCGACTATCCTCGCGCTTTCCTCATCGTCTTCGCTGATGGGGCCGTCGAACACGAACCGCGCCATGACGTTCGTTCCGCTCCAGCCGCACGTCATGGCGCGCAGGCTTGGCGGCACCGCGAAAAGCAACCCGCGCTGAGCAAAGATGAGGATGTTGAGACGAATGTCCGCGTCGGTCATCGCGCTAGCCTACATCTCCGAGTGTCCGCTTCCCACCCACATGCAGTTGTCGCCTCCCGACCCATTGCGGACATTGATAGTCGGTGCGACCGTTCGATCATGAAAGCGATCATGATTATGGCTGCCTCGGCCATCCTTGTCGCCTGTGCGACTACGCCATCGCAGGAAGCAGCACTTACAACGTCATCGTCTCAAGCTTGTGCTTTGCGGACGGCGGCACGCCATCACGCCGGCGAGGTGATCACTTTCAGAGGCCGCTACTCCTCCGACGGGCGCGAAAGAGCTCGGATTGACGTCATCGATTGCCAGCATCGCTATAGCGTCCATCGGATCGCCGATGGGCTTGAGAAGGTGATGGATCCCGAAGCGCTTATTGGGTTCTACCCAAGGCGCTCTATTGAAGCCCTATTCACGGCGAGGATCGAACTCGTGCCGCCCAACACCCTATCTTATCAAGACGACGATGGAGTGCGGCTCGCACTCCTGACAGCCACCGAGATAGAGGCGACGCCCGAGTAGCCTTGCCAATGAAGTGGGCAATGTCCGCTGACCACCCTCCGCTGACGTTCGGAATGTCCGCAGCGGCGCATGTGGACGAACGATTCCCGTCGGTCGTCATTCCCGACTATACGGAAACCGACCGGCGCGCGCCGGAGCAGCGGACGAGCCCATGGCCGAGACTGATTTCTTTCATTCGCCCAAGTCGCACGGCTTCGTGCGCGTGGCGGCGGCGACGCCGGTCAGCCATGTGGGTGATCCGGTCGCCAATGCGGAAGAGCACCTGGCCCTGATCCGCGAGGCGGCGGGCGAGGGGTGCGACCTGGTGGTGTTTCCGGAGTTGTCGCTGTCGGCCTATGCGATCGACGACCTGCACCTGCAGGCGGCGCTGCTGCACGAGGTGGAGCGCCAGGTGGCGGTGCTGGCCGCCGCGACCGAGGACAGCGGCGTCCTCGCCATCGTGGGGGCGCCGATCCGGGGCGGCGACGCCCTGTTCAACTGCGCCGTGGTGCTGGGCGGGGGCGAGGTGCTGGGCGTCGTGCCCAAGACCTATCTGCCGAACTATCGCGAATACTATGAGAAGCGCTGGTTCGCCCCGGCGACGGCGCGGACCGAGGACGCGCTGGTCCTGAACGGCGAGAGCGTCGATTTCGCGCCGGGCCTGGTGTTCGAGGCGGTCAACCGGCCGGGTTTCGTCTTCGCGGTGGAGGTCTGCGAGGACTTCTGGGCGCCGCTGCCGCCGTCGACGCGGGCGGCGCTGGCGGGCGCGCGGATTCTCTGCAACCTGTCGGCCTCCAACATCGTGATCGGCAAGGCGGACGAGCGGGCCATGCTGTGCGCCAGCCAGTCGTCGCGGACGCTGTCGGCCTACGTCTTCACCGCCTCGGGCTGGGGCGAGAGCACCACCGACCTGGCCTGGGACGGGCAGGCGACGATCCATGAACTGGGCGCCAGGCTGGCCGAGGGCGAGCGGTTCGCGCTGGAGAACCACCTGACCGTCGCCGACGTGGACGTGGACCGGATCGGGCTGGAGCGGCTGAGGAACGGCACCTTTTCCGAATGCGCGCGGGTCGAGGGGGAGGCGGCGACGGTCGTGCCCTTCACCGCGCGCGAGGACGCCATCGCCAGCGACCTGATCCGGCCGATCGACCGGTTTCCGTTCGTGCCCGACGATCCGGCGCGGCTGGACCAGGACTGCTACGAGGCGTTCAACATCCAGGTGCAGGGCCTGATGCGCCGGATGAAGGCGACGAACGGTCGGCGGCTGGTGATCGGCGTGTCGGGCGGACTGGATTCGACCCAGGCGCTGCTGGTCGCCTGCCGCGCCTTCGACCGGCTGGGCCTGTCCCGCGAGGGGATTCTGGGCTTCACGATGCCGGGGTTCGCGACTTCGGAGGGGACCAAGTCGAACGCCTGGGCCCTGATGAAGGCGCTGGGCGTCACGGGCGCCGAGATCGACATCCGCCCGGCGGCCGAGCAGATGCTTAAGGATATCGGCCATCCCTTCGCGGACGGCGAGCCGGTTCACGACATCACCTTCGAGAACGTGCAGGCGGGGCTGCGGACCGACTATCTGTTCCGCCTGGCCAACCAGAACGGGGCCTTCGTCCTGGGGACCGGCGACCTATCGGAACTGGCGCTGGGGTGGGCGACCTATGGCGTCGGCGATCACATGAGCCACTACAACGTCAACGGCGGGGTGGCCAAGACCCTGATCCGGCACCTGATCCGCTGGGTGGCGGACAAGCAGCTCGTGGGGGCGGACGCCGCGCCGACGCTGCACGCCATCCTGGACACCGAGATTTCGCCCGAACTGGTGCCGGCCGGGGCGGACGGCAAGATCCAGTCGACCGAGAGCACGGTCGGGCCCTATGCGCTGAACGACTTCTTCCTGTTCTACATCAGCCGGTTCGGGCTGAAGCCGTCCAAGGTCGCCTATCTGGCCGAACAGGCCTGGGCCGATGCGGCGCGCGGCGACTGGCCCGCCGGGACGCCGGACGACGAGAAGATCACCTTCGAGCTGCCGATCATCAAGGCGTGGCTGAGGAAGTTCCTGGTGCGCTTCTTCCAGACGTCCCAGTTCAAGCGCTCGGCCCTGCCGAACGGGCCCAAGGTGGTGACGGGCGGGTCGCTGTCGCCGCGCGGCGACTGGCGCGCGCCGTCGGACGGCACGGCGCGGGTGTGGCTGGACGAACTGGAGGCCAACGTCCCGGACTGACGCCTGGGACGCGGGCTGTCAGGCCTTTTCCACGAAGCTGTCGATGACGCGCTTCTCGCCGGCCTTTTCGAAATCGACCAGCAGCTTGTTGCCCTCGATCAGGCGGACGTGGCCGTAGCCGAACTTCTGGTGGAAGACGCGCTGGCCCTTGGTCCAGCCCGAGGCGGACTTGGGGTCGGCGGTGGCGACCAGGCGGCCGTCGCCCTCGATGACGGCCTTGCGGGCCGGGATGCGGCTGGGCGTCTGGGCCGCCGTGAAGGATTGGGCGCGTTTCCAGCCGGGCGAGGAATAGCCGCTGCCGAAGGACGGGGCGTCGTCGTCCCAGCGTGACTTGGCCTCCTTCATGCCGGCCGAGGCGCCGTAGTAGCCGGTGTCCGACTGGGCCTCGACGTGGGCCAGGGGCAGTTCGTCGACGAAGCGGCTGGGCAGCTGGCTGGTCCACCGGCCATAGACCAGGCGGTTGGCGGCGAAGGAGATGCGGGCGTCCTGCTTGGCGCGGGTGACGCCGACGTAGGCCAGGCGGCGTTCCTCCTCCAGGCCCTTTTCGCCCTTCTCGTCGATGCTGCGCTGCGAGGGAAAGACGCCTTCCTCCCAGCCGGGCAGGAAGACCAGCGGGAATTCCAGCCCCTTGGCGCCGTGCAGGGTCATGATCTGGACCGCCCCGTCGCCGTTGGGATCGTCGCCGGCGCCGCGGTCCAGGTCCATCACCAGGGCGACGTGCTCCAGATAGGCCTGAAGCGTGTCGAACGACTGCATCGACTGGACCAGTTCCTTCAGGTTCTCCAGCCGGGTCTGGCCGCTGGTGCGGTCGGCCTTCTGCATATCGGTGTAGCCGCTCTCTTCCAGCACCGTCTCCATGACCTGCCAGTGGGGCGTGGTCTCGGCCAGGGCGCGCCAGCGGTCCAGGTCGCGCAGGAAGTTGGACAGGGCGGTGCGGGTGCGGGCCTGAAGCTCGTCGGTGTTGACCAGGCCGCGCACGGCGGTGACGGCCGACAGGTCGTGCTGGCGGGCGATCTGAAGGATCTTCTGCACCGAGGTGTCGCCGACGCCGCGCTTGGGGACGTTGACGATCCGCTCGAAGGCCAGGTCGTCGTCCTCGGACAGGATCAGGCGCAGATAGGCGTGGGCGTCGCGGATTTCCGCCCGTTCGAAGAAGCGCGGGCCCCCGATGACCGTATAGGGGATGGCCAGCATGACCAGCCGTTCCTCGAAGGCGCGCATCTGGAACGAGGCGCGGACCAGGATGGCCATGTCCTTGTATTTCAAGCCCGGTTCGCCGGCGTGGGGGCGGCGGGCGGTCTCGATCTCGTCGGCGATCAGGCGGGCCTCGGCCTCGCCGTCCCAGACGCCGCGCACCCGGACCTTGTCGCCGCTGTCGTCCTCGGTCCACAGGGTCTTGCCCAGCCGGTCGCGGTTGGCCGCGATCAGGCCCGAGGCCGCGCCCAGGATGTGGCTGGTCGAGCGATAGTTCCGCTCCAGCTTGATGATCCTGGCGCCGGGGAAGTCGCGTTCGAAGCGCAGGATGTTGTCCACCTCGGCCCCGCGCCAGCCGTAGATCGACTGGTCGTCGTCGCCGACGCAGCAGACGTTGCCGGTCGAGGCCGTCAGCAGGCGCAGCCACAGATACTGAGCGACGTTGGTGTCCTGGTACTCATCGACGAGAATGTAGCGGAAGCGGCGGCGGTACTCCTCGGCCAGGTCGGCGTGCTGCGACAGGATGGTGATGTTGTGCAGCAGCAGGTCGCCGAAGTCGCAGGCGTTCAGCGTGCGCAGGCGGGCCTGATAGGCGCCATACAGCGCCTGGCCCCTGCCGTTGGCGAAGTCCTCGGTCGCGGGCAGCTTGTCGGGCGTCCAGCCGCGGTTCTTCCAGTGGTCGACGAGGCTGGCCAGCGACTTGGGCGTGAAGCGCTTGGTGTCGACATTGGCGGCTTCCAGGATCTGCTTCAGCAGCCGTTCCTGGTCGTCGGTGTCCAGGATGGTGAAGGTCGACTTCAAACCCACCAGCTCGGCGTGGCGGCGCAGGATCTGGGCGGCGATGGAGTGGAAGGTGCCCAGCCAGCGCAACCCTTCCGCCGACGGGCCGATCAGGTGGGTGATCCGCTCGCGCATCTCTCGCGCGGCCTTGTTGGTGAAGGTGACGGACAGAAGCTCCCACGGCCGGGCGCGGCCGGTGGCCAGGATGTGCGCCAGCCGTGTGGTCAGGACCCGCGTCTTGCCCGTGCCCGCGCCGGCCAGGACCAGGACCGGGCCCTCGGTCGTCTCCACCGCCAGCCGCTGTTCGGGGTTCAGCCCGGTCATGTAGTCGCGCGGCGCCGCCCCTTCGGGCGCGCGGGCCCGGGCCAGGTCGGAGATGCGGGGAGAGGGCAGGTCGGTCACAATGGGCAAACGCTCGAACGATCGGATTCGGCCGGAACATAAGGGGCACAGACGGCGATGTCAGGGCCGTCGTTGAAATCAGCCGCCGGAACCGGCGCGTCGGGACCGCCGTTTCGTCCGCTGAAGGACGAGGAGACCGTTCGTGGCGACGCGTTCCCGACATTCCAGGCTGTGGGCGGTCATGGTCGCCGTCGTGGTGGTGGTCGCAGCCCTGGCGCTGTGGCTGCTGTTCGCGGGACGGGCGGCGACCCCGACGGCTGGCCCCCGACTGGACGTGGAGCCGCCGCGCCCGTCGCTTCCCGACACGCCCCGGCTGCCGCCGGTCGAGCCGCCCACCGTGCCGTCGCCCGTCCCGGCGCCCGCGCCCGTCCGCTGAGCGTCTATTTCAGGCTGTAGGTGATGGTGGTGACGACGCGGACCTTCTTGTCGATGGAGGCGGCCTCGCCGCCGCCGCCGTCGCCGTCGCGTGGCAGGATCTCGAACGAGCCTTGGGTCGCCTGACGGATCGGGCCCAGCGGCGTGCCGGAATCCTTGGCGAACTGTTCCGCGCCGGTGCGGGCGGCGGCGGTGCCCTCGGCGATCATCTGCGGCCGGACCGCGTTCAGCCGTGTGAAGATGTAGGACGGCCCCTGGAAATCCTGCAGCACCACGCCCTGGCGCACCAGATCGTTCAGCGCGCGCGTCGTCGTCTGCACCCGCGCCACGTCATTGGTGCGGACGATCACCGTCTGGGCCAGGATGAAGCGCGGGCCGCCGGTCTGGGAGGCGTATTCGCGCGAGCGGGTGTCGGCGACCTCCAGCCGGCCCAGGTCGACGGCCTCGGTCGGATAGCCCTGGGCGGCCAGGAACCGGCGAACCAGCACCAGATCCCCGTCGATGCGCGCCTGGACGTCGGACAGCACGTCGCCCGAGGCGGTGAAGCGCAGCGGCAGGACCGCCAGATCGGCCTTCACCTCGCGCTCGGACAGGCCGCGCACGGTGACGGTGCGGTCGCCGGCGCGGGCATGGATCACGCCCTGGCCGATCAGCGCGCCGGCGCCGATGAAGCCGATGGCCAGGAGGCCGCCGAAGACGGCGGCGGGAAGCAGGCGATTGTCGGTCATGGTCGACCCTCCGGCCGCCAGCCTACGCCCGGCGGAGGCCGCCCGGCTAGAGGTCGTCGGTGGCGGCGTACACCATGACGCCGGTGGCGATGGCCAGGTTCAGGCTGTCGGCCCGGCCGCGCATCGGAATCTTGACGTTGACGTCGCAGGCGGCGGCCAGCCGGTCGGTGAGGCCCGCCTGTTCGTTGCCCATCAGGATCAGCGACGGACGGCGCATGACGGCCGTGCGGTGGCTGACGGTCGCGTCGAGCCGGGTGCCGACCACGCTGCCCGGCCAGGTCTTGCGCCAGGCCAGGAAGGCGTCCGGGTCCGTCCGCGTGATCGACACGGCGAAGACCGAGCCCATCGTCGCGCGCACCGCCTCCACCGAATAGGGATCGACGCAGTCGCCGATCAGGATGACGCCGCCGCAGCCGGCCGCATCGGCGGTGCGGATGATGGTGCCCAGATTGCCCGGATCGCGCACCTGCTCCAGCGCCACCCAGCAGGGGGCGCTGTCGGGGTTCAGGGCGTCCAGCGGCGCATAGGCCTGGTCGAACACGCCCAGCACGGTCTGCGGATTGTCGCGGCGGCTGATCTTTTCCAGGATGGCGTGGGTGACGACGACGATCTCGCCGCCGGCCTTCAGCGTTTCGGCCTTTGCGCGGTCCAGCAGGGGGTGGGGGCGGGCGTCCTGGCCGACCAGCAGCATCCGGGGCGCGCGGCCCTGGTCCAGCGCTTCGCCGATGAACTTCAGCCCCTCGGCCAGGAAGGTCCCGGTGGTCTCGCGCTCTTTGCGCATGTGCAGGGCGCGCACGGCCTTGACCGTGTCGTTGGTCAGGGAGGTGATGAGGCGCTCGGTCATCGGCTCCATCGCGCGAAGAACGACAGGCCGATGGCGCGGGCGTCCGGACCGTCTTCCGACAGCGCCAGTTCGCCCCAGTCGATGCGTCCGCCCCGGTCGTGCGTCGCCTCGGCCATCATGTGGGCCAGCGACAGGCCCGATATGCGCGCGGCGTAGGCGTTCAGCAGCAGGAAGTCCGCATCGTCGTCCAGCAGGGCGGCGCAGTCCTTCAAAAGGCCCGGCATGTCCTCGAACAGCCGCCAGACCTCGCCGGTGGGACCGCGTCCGTACTTGGGCGGGTCCAGGATGATCCCGTGGTATTTCGAGCCGCGACGGACCTCGCGGGCGACGTATTTGCGCGCGTCCTCGACGATCCAGCGGATCGGGCGGTCGGCCAGGCCGGACAGGTCGGCGTTCTCGCGTGCATAGGTCACGGACTTCTTGGAGGCGTCGACGTGCGTGACTTCGGCCCCGGCCGCGGCGGCGGCCAGGCTGGCGACGCCGGTATAGCCGAACAGGTTCAGGATCTTCGGCCGGTCCAGGCCGCGCACGCGGGCGTCAAGCCACTCCCAATTGGCCGCCTGTTCCGGGAAGAAGGCCAGGTGGCGGAACGGGGTGAAGCGGCCGGTGAAGCGCACGTCGCGCCATTTCAGCGGGAAGGCGTCGATGGGGCCGTGCTGGTCGAACCGCCAGCGGCCGGAATCCTCTTCCTCCTGCTGAGGGTCGAAGACGGCGTTGGCGGCGTCGAAGGCGGCCGGATCGCGCGGGGACCAGAAGCACTGGGGCTCGGGCCGGACCACGGTGTGGCCGCCGTAGCGCTCCAGCTTCTTTCCGTCGCCGGAATCCAGCAGGGCGTAGTCGGACCAGCCTCGGGTCACCAGGGTTTCGGGCGTGGGAGAGAGCTTGGGCGCCATCGTCGCGCTGATAGGCGCTCAGGCCGCCTCGCGTCCAGCGCCGTCGACGGTTTCGACGCGATCGCGGTCCCGGTCGTGGGGCGTCTTGTCCCAGACGAAGGGCTGGGTCGCCAGCCGCCAGAGGGCGTGCAGGAAGGCGACGCTGAGCAGCGCCCAGTAGGCGGGCGCGCAGGCCATGTCGGACAGGCGGTAGTCCAGGCCGGCGCGCCGGGCCCCGACCGCGCAGCCCATCCAGGCGGCGATGGCGCCCAGCAGCAGAACGCCGATCGAGGGGATCGGCACCCCCGGCGACAGGCCCGACGCCAAGCCGATCAGCACCGCCGCCGTCAGCCAGGCCAGCGCAGGGGCGTGGGCCAGGGCCGAGACGATGGCCATGCCCACGGTCATGACGAAGGCGGCCAGACCGCGCGCGCCCAGGCCCAGCGGCGCTCGCGTATGGACGCCCCAGGTCTGCATATAGCCCTTCAGCCAGCGCGTCCGCTGGGGCAGCCAGCGGTCGAAGCCGCCGGGCGGCGTCTCCAGGGTCGGACGGGCGATCACGCCCAGGCGCCAGCCGTTCCTCCACAGGCGAAAGCCCAGGTCCGCGTCTTCGGTGACGTTGTAGGCGTCCCATCCGCCGGCCTGGCGCAGGGCGCTCATGCGGATGTGGTTGCTGGTGCCGCCCAGGGGGAAGGGCAGGCCCAGGCGCGCCATGCCGCGCAGCGTCACCTCGAACAGCGAGGCGTACTCCAGGGCGAATTGCCGATCCAGGAAGCCGGATCGCGGAAGGTGGGAGCGGTCGCGGATTCGGAGCGGCGCCTGCAGGCAACCCAGGCCGGGGTCGTGCATGAAGCGCGACGCCGCCTCGCGCAACTGGCCCGGATCGGGAGCGTCCTCGGCGTCATAGATGGTCAGAACGGCCCCGCTGGCGCGCGACAGGGCGAAGTTCAGAGCGCGCGGCTTGGTCTGGGGCGCGCCAGGCGGGGCGATCAGGACGTGAAGCCAGGCCGGGCGGGGCGTCGCCTCGATCGCAGCCAGAGTGGCGGCGTCATGGGCCTCCAGCACCAGGAAGCCTTCCAGCCGATGCGCCGGATAGTCGAGGCGCGACAGGTTTCGGATCAGCTGCGGGGCGACATCGGCCTCGTCGTGAAGCGCGGCCAGGACGGTGTAGCGCGGCCAGCGTTCAAGGGCCGGCGCCTGGGGGATCGGGGCCAGACTGGCGATGGCCAGGGCGAACCGCCACATCGACGTCAGGACGAACAGCGCCTGAAGGCCGGCGACGGCGCACGCCAGGGCGGGCGTGGGCGCCGACAGCAGCGCGCAGCAGGCGAAGGCCAGAAGGCCCGTGAACAGCAGGGTCTGGCCGATCGTCGCGCCGTCCCGCGCGGCGCTGGCGTGCGCGACGCGATCCGCGTCCGCGACGGCTGCGCCCCCGTCCGCCCCCATGGCCGCCTCCCCAGCCCGACAATCCAGGATTGGTATTTGACGCAACCCAATAGTTCAAGCCTTGGCGGTTGCGGACGGGAATGGGTATGCAGGGGCCCGCACGGAGCTGACCCTTGACCGCCGCCAACCCGCGTTCGAACCGAAAGCCCAAGGGCGAAGGCCATTCGCGCCGAGGGGAAATCCTGGCCGCCGCCGAACGCATCTTCGTCGAGCACGGCTACGAAGGCGCCACGATCCGCAAGATCGCCGACGCGGTGGGCCTGTCGTCGACGGCGCTCTACATGCACTTCGCCGACAAGGGCGAAATCCTGCAGGAGATCTGCCGCGAGGCGTTCGCCCGGCTGATCGAGGCCACGCGCGACCTGGCCGAGACGCCGGCGCCGCCCGAGGTCCGGCTGCGGCGCATGATCGAGGCCTATGTGACCTTCGGCTTCGACCATCCCAACGCCTATCGGCTGATCTATCTGACCCGTCCCGCCGAGGCGCGCGAGGGCGCCCAGACCATGGCCCAGGAAATGGGCGGCGGGCTGTTCGACAGCTTCGAGGCCGCGGTGGCCGAGACGGTCCGGGCCGGCCGGATGACGGGCGAGCCGACGCTCATCGCCCAGGCCATCTGGGCCTCGGCCCACGGCGTGGTGTCGCTGATGATCACCAAGCCCTATTTCCCGTGGGCCGAGCGCCAGGCCCTGGTCGACACGACCCTGGACGCCGTGTTCGGGGGATTGTTGAAATCGTGAGGCGGACCGCCGGGCTCGGTATGGCGGTCGCCCTGGTCGCGACGGGCGCCGCGCGGGCCGAGCCGCTGCGGGTGATGGCTCTGGATCAGTGCGCGGACCAGTATGTGCTGGCCCTGGCCCCGGAGGCCGAACTGGCCCTGTCGCCGCGCGCCGACGACCCGGATTCCTGGATGCGGCGCCAGGCCGAGGGACGCCGGCGCATCCGGCCGACGCTGGAGGCGGCCGTCGGTTTCCGCCCCGACGTGGTGGTGCGCTACTGGGGCGGCGAGCCGCGCCTGCTGGCGGCGCTGGAGCGGCGCGGGGTGCGCGTCGTGACCCTGGACGACGCGGCCGATTTCGACGGCATCAGCGCCAATATCGCGCGGGCGGCCGACGGCCTGGGACAGGCCGAGCGCGGGCGGCGGCTGGAGGCGCGGATGCGCGCCACGCTGCAGGCCTCAGCGCCCAAGCAAGGCGGACGGCCCGGCGCGGCCTATCTGACGGCGGGCGGGTTCACCGCCGGGCCCGGCACGCTGGTCGATGCGATGATGCGGGCGGCGGGCTACGACAATGTGACGACTGCGCCGGGCTTCGGGCCGCTGAGCGTGGAGCGGATCGCCCTGCATCCGCCCGTGCGCTTCGTGCTGGGCTTCTTCGATGAGTTGAGGGCGGACTGGCGCGGGCCGGGCCGGCATCCGGTGGTGCGGCGCGCCGCGAGGGGGCGGACGGCGGCCGCCCTGCCGGCCGCGGTGCTGACCTGCCCGGCCTGGTTCGCCGCCGACGGCGTGGCGATGATGGCGAAGGGGCGGCCATGACACGGACGGCGACATTGTGCCTGGCGATGGCGCTGCTGCTGGTCGCGGCGCTGGCGGCGGCGGTGCTGGTCGGCGAGACGGCCTTCACCGGCGGCCAGTACCGCCAGGCCCTGTTCGATCCGGCCTCGGGGCCGGCCGAGGTGCTGTGGCAGGTGCGCGCGCCGCGCGCCGTCTGCGCCGTGATCGTGGGGGCGGCGCTGGGCCTGGCCGGGGCGGTGATGCAGGGCCTGCTGAGAAATCCGCTGGCCGATCCGGGGGTGCTGGGCGTGTCGGCGGCGGCGGCGTTGGGCGCGGCGCTGGCGATCGTTCTGGGCGCGGCGGCCGTGCCGGGGCTGGTCGAGATCAGCGCCCTGGTGGGCGCGGGCCTGGCGGGCGGTCTGCTGATCGCCGTGTCGGGCGTGGTGCGGGCGCCGGAGGCGCTGATCCTGTTCGGCGTGGCCCTGTCCAGCTTCGCGGGGGCGGCGACCGCCCTGATCTTCAACCTGTCGCCGTCGCCCATCGCCCAGGCCGAGGTGATGTCCTGGCTGCTGGGCTCGGTGCAGAACCGCAGCTGGATCGACGTGGCCTGGGTGACGCCGGCCGTCATCGTGGCCGCCGCCTTCGCCGCCCTGGCGACGCCGGGCCTGCGGATGCTGACCCTGGGCGAGGAGGGGCGCCGCGACGTCGGGCCTGCCGATGCGGCGGCTGCGCGCCTTCGCCCTGATTGCGGCCTCGGTCGCGACCGGGGCGGCGGTGGCGGTGGCGGGCGTGATCGGCTTCGTCGGCCTGGCCGCGCCGCACCTGGTGCGCGCGGCGGTGCGAGGCGATCCGGGGCGGGTGCTGTGGCCCTCGGCCCTGGCCGGCGGGCTGATGCTGGTGATCGCCGACCTGCTGGCGCGGCTGACGCCGACGGATCAGGAGTTGAAGCTGGGGGTGTTCACCGCCCTGATCGGCGCGCCCCTGTTCGGCCTGATCGCCTGGCGCGCGGCGCGGGAGTGGCGGCTGTGATCGCCCCGCTGACGATGCGGGACGCCGAAGCCAGCCTGGGCGGCCGCAAGGTGCTGGATGGGGCGGACGTGCAGGCGGGCAGGGGCGAACTGGTCGCCCTGGTCGGTCCGAACGGCGCCGGCAAGTCCAGCCTGATCCGGGCGTTCGCGGGACTGCTTGCGCTGGACGGCGGGATCGCCCGACTGAGCGGGGACGATGTCAGGGCCCTGTCGCCGCGCCAGCGGGCCGAACGGGTCGCCTATCTGCCGCAGGAGCGCCGCATCGCCTGGAATCTGCCGGCGATCGAGATCGCTGCGCTGGGCGCGCCCTTCCTCACCGGCGAGCAAGCGCTGGCGCGAGCGCGGGTCGCGTTGGACGAGGTCGGCGCCGGCCATCTGGCCGACCGGGGCGCCGCCGAGATGTCGGGCGGCGAACGGGCGAGGGTGCTGCTGGCGCGGGCGCTGGCGTCGCCTTCGCCGCTGCTCCTGGCGGATGAGCCGATCGCCGGGCTGGACCCGGACGCCCAGCGGCTGGTGCTGGAGCGGCTGCGGGCCAAGGCCGACGCCGGAGGCTCGGTTCTGGTCAGCCTGCACGACCTGACGCTGGCGGCCGCCTTCGCGGATCGGGTCGTGGTGCTGGACGGCGGCCGCGTCGTCGCCGCCGGCCCGCCGCTTGAGGCGCTGTGGCCCGAGGTCCTGAAGACGACGTTCGGGCTGGACGGCCGCTGGGTCGAGACGGTCGACGGGCCGTTGCTGGCGGCCCGCCGGGCTCAGTAGCCGGCGTAGGGGCGCGGGCCGGCCGCGGCCCCGGCCGAGATGTCCGCCGAGGGCGTCAGCGGCGCCGAACCGCCGTTCAGGCGCGCCTTGTACACGGCCATGTTCTCCATCACCCGCATCATGTAGTTGCGCGTCTCCGTGAAGGGCGCGCATTCGATGAAGTCGATCGCAGCGTTCGCGTCGCCGCGCGGATCGCCGCAGCGGGCGACCCACTGGCTGGGCCGGGCGGGACCGGCGTTGTAGCCCACTGTCGCCAGCAGCATCGAGCCGCTGTTGGCCGCCATCAGCTCGCCCAGGTGATAACTGCCCAAGGTCATGTTGTAGTCCGGGTCCCACAGCTGCTCGGCCGAGAACCCCATGCCCAGGCGCCGGGCGACGCCGGAGGCCGTGGCCGGCAGGAACTGCATCATGCCGCGCGCATCGGCGTGGGAGCGGGCGCGGGGATCGAAGCTGGATTCCTGGCGCGTGATGGCCAGGGTGAAGGGCAGGGGCGCCGAACCGTTGACCGAGGGCGGGATGCGCACCGGGTACATCCGTTCGGGCAGGACGAAGCCGCGCTGGCTGGCCGCGCGGCCCACCATCATGGCGGTGAAGTCCTCGCCATAGCTGCGCGACAGGTCCATCAGCAGGGCCAGGTCCTCGATGGTCGGCAGGTCGTTGTCCAGTTGATAGGCGAAGACGCGCAGTAGACTGGTTTCGCCCGTCTCGCCCAGGATGCGCGTCGCGCGGACCAGTTCGCGGCCCTCGAAGGAAGCGATGGCGGCCTGATCGGGCGCGGGCTCGCCCGGCAGGGTCAGGGTGGTCAGACCGGCCTTCTCGGCCGCCAGCTGGCCATAGAAGGTCTGCCAGTGCTGCGCGCCGTTGCGGTAGTAGTTCATCGCCGCGTCGCGTTCGCCGCGCGCCTCGGCCGCCCGGCCCAGCCAGTAATAGGCCCGCCCTTGCGTGATGGGCGTGGACGAGGCGCCGCGCAGGGCCTCGAAATGGCGGGCGGCGACCTCGGGCTGGTTCAGCTTGGTCAGGGCGACCCAGCCGGCGAAGAAGTCGGCGTCCACCATCCGGTCGCCGGCGGTGAAGCCGTGGCCGTTCATCGCATCGTAGGCCGCGCGCCAGTTTCCGACCTGAAGGGCGTCCAGGAAATAATTGCGGCGCTCGCTCCACAGGGTGTTCTGGCCCGTGTCGTGCGACGGCGCGGGCGGCAGGGCGGCCAGCAGCGGGAAGGCTTCGGACTGGCGGTTCTGGGAGCGCAGGATCCGCACGCGTTCCAGCACGACGGCGGGATCGCCGGCCTGGGCCGGCGTCAGTCCGGCGACGATGGCGTCGGGGCTGTAGGCGGTGCGCAGGGCCAGCACGGCGTTGGCCACGGCGGCCCGGTCGGGCGAGACCAGGCCGAGCATCGCGCGCGTGGCCGGCCCGTGCGGGCCCAGCAGCAGCAGGTTCAGCCGTCTTTCATGATCGGCCGGCGTCAGCCATCCGCCCCAGCGGGCCAGGACGCGCGACTGCGGCGCCTCGTCGAAGGATTGGGTCGTCCACCAGTCGCGGATCAGGGCGCGCGCCTCGTCGGTGCGGCCGCGCTGCTCATAGGCGGAGGCCAGGGCGATGGCGCCCTCGATGGTGGTCGGCGGACCGTCGGCGAACAGGGCCAGGGCGGCGTCGGCGCCCATGCCGGAGCGGTCCAGCACCTTCTCGGTCGCGGCGCGGCGCGATTCGGCGCGCGGCCAGCCGGCCATGCCGGCCTGGGCCTGGGCCAGCTGGGCGTAGGACAGCTGTTCGCCCGAGGTGTCGATCAGCGCCCACTCGACCAGCTTGCGCGCGGCCGGGTCGCCGATCTGGGCCAGCACGGCCTGGGTTCCGGCCACGTCGCGGGCGCGGGCGGCGGCCAGTCCCTGGCGGAAAAGCGCGGTGTCCTGATCGTTCAGGACGCGGGGTCCCCGGTAGGCCGAAACGGGGGCGGCCGTGGACTGGACCGCCGTGTAGGGAACGGGGCCGGAGGTCAGGTCCTGCGGATTGGGAGCAAGCACCGCAAGCATGGCCGCCAGGCTGGTTCCGATCATGATCTTTCCTGTTCCCATTCAATCCGGTTGCGGCAAGGCCGTCGGCGACCTAACTTCCCGCGCTCGTTTCTCGGCGGCGATCGACGTCGCCCCCTCCCACGCAGGCCAAGCTAGTCCCATGACCGCCCCCTTGTTCAAGGGCGTGATCACCGCCCTGATCACACCACTTCGTGACGGAAACGTGGACGAGGCCGCTTTCGTCAAACTGCTGGAGCGCCAGATCGCCGCAGGGGTCGACGGCGTGGCGCCGATGGGCACGACGGGCGAGAGCGCGACCCTGCACCCCGACGAGCACAAGCGCGTGGTCGAACTGGCCGTGGCGACGGCGGCGGGACGGATTCGCGTGATCGCGGGCGCCGCTCCTCGGCCACCGACAAGGCCGTCGAGATGGCGGCGCACGCCAAGGCGGTCGGCGCCGACGGCGCGCTGGTGGTCGCGCCCTATTACAACCGGCCCTCGCAGGCGGGGATGACGGCGCACTTCCGCGCCATCGCCGACGCCGTGCAGCTGCCGGTGCTGCTTTACAACGTGCCGGGGCGCACCGGATCGGACCTCGCCAACGAAACCGTGGCCGCCCTGGCCGGTCATCCGAACATCGTCGGCGTCAAGGACGCCACCGGCGACATGGGACGGATCGCCTGGATGCGCGCGACCCTGCCTGAGGGCTTCGCCTATCTGTCCGGCGACGATTCCAGCTGGCTGGGCTATGCGGCGTCGGGCGGGCACGGGGTGATCTCGGTGACGTCCAATGTCGCGCCCGAGGCGATGGTCGCTCTTCACCAGGCGCTGGCCGCGGGCGATCTGGCGACCGCGCGGTCCTGGCAGGATCGGCTGATCGGCCTGCACCGGGCGCTGTTCCTGGACAACTCGCCTTCGCCGACTAAGTACGCCCTTTCGCGTCTGGGGCTGTGCGGCGAGGAGGTGCGGCTGCCGCTGGCGCCGACGGCCGAGGCGGTGCGGCCCGAGATCGACCGGGCCATGGCCGCGGCGGGCCTGACCTGATGGCCGCCGAAAAGCCCAAGATGAAGGTGCTGGCCGAGAACCGTCGGGCGAAGTTCGACTATTTCCTGACCGACAATCTGGAGGCCGGGATCCAGCTGCTGGGCACCGAGATCAAGGCCTTGCGCGACGGTCGGGCCAACATCGCCGAAAGCTACGCCTCGGTGGAGGGCCGCGAGATCATGCTGATCAACGCCGACATCCCGCCCTACAAGCAGGCCAACCGGTTCAACCACGAGCCGCGCCGGCATCGCAAGCTGCTGCTGCACAGGAAGCAGATCGACAAGCTGATCGGCGCGGTCCAGCGCGACGGCCAGACGATCATTCCCTTGCGCCTCTATCTGAACGAGGCGGGCAAGGCCAAGCTGGAGATCGCCCTGGCCAAGGGCAAGAAGCTGCACGACAAGCGCGAGGCCAGCGCCGAACGGGACTGGCAGCGCGACAAGGCCCGGCTGATGCGCGACAAGGGCTGAGGGCGAGAACCAAGCGACGTTCAGTCTGCGCCGTCATTCCGGGGCGTCCGCAGGACGAACCCGGAACCCAGGAGACTTGCATCCGGCGTCCGATGGATTTGGCGGCGAGACCGCGGTCCCGGATTCCGGGTTCTTCGCTTCGCTCAGCCCCGGAAGGACGATTCCACGGCGTGGGACGCTATTCGGTTGTCCTAGGCCTCGATCAGCGCCCGGGCGCGGTCGAAGATCGCCTCGAACATCTGGGGCGTCAGGCGGCCGGTGTTCGTGTTCAGCCGCGAGCAGTGATAGCTGTTCAGGATGACGTAGCCGCCCGCCTCGCCCTCGGCGCCGTGGCCGGCGGGCATGGCCGTGCCGGGCCGCCCGAACGCCTTCAGGATGTTGCGGCGGGACACGTCGCCCAGGGTGACGATCACCTTCAGGTTCGGCAGCAGCTTCAGCCGGTCGATCAGGAAGGGGCGGCAGGTCGTCTCCTCGATCGGCAGGGGCTTGTTGCCGGGCGGGGCGCAGCGCACCGCATTGGTGATCATGCAGTCGGTCAGGGTCAGATCGTCCTCGCCGTCGGGGTCGTAGCGGCCGGTCGCGAAGCCGGCCTTCTTCAGCGTGTCGTAGAGCAGCCAGCCGGCATGATCGCCGGTGAAGGGGCGGCCCGTGCGGTTGGCCCCCATGCGGCCGGGCGCCAGGCCCGCCACCAGCAGGCGCGCGTTCGGATCGCCGAACGACGGGGCCGGGCCGTTCCACCAGTCAGGGTTCTGGCGCGCGTTCTCGTGACGATAGGCGACCAGGCGCGGGCACAGGGGGCAGTCGCGGGGCGGTTCGGGCGTCAGGCTCATTGCGTGGCCTTGGGTCGGCCGAACTCGGCCATCAGGTCGTTCAGGTCCAGGAAGGCGTCGGCCTGGCGGCGCAGTTCGTCGGCGATGTGCGGCGGCTGGGTCTTCTGGGTGGATATGACGGTGACGCGGACGCCCTTGTCCTGGACCGCCTGCACCAGCCGGCGGAAGTCGCCGTCGCCCGAGAACAGCACGACATGGTCCAGCCGGGGCGCCAGCTCCAGCATGTCGACCGCGATCTCGATGTCCATATTGCCCTTGATCCGGCTGTGGCCCTGGCCGTCGGTGAAGCGCCTGACCGGCTTGGTGACCACCGAAAAGCCGTTGTAGTCCAGCCAGTCGACCAGGGGTTTCACCGGCGAGAACTCTTCGCCCTCGACCACCGCCGTGTAATAATAGGCCCGCGTCAGGATGGATTTCTCGCGGAACCAGTCCAGCATCCGCCGGAAGTCCAGATCGTGCTGCAGAGACCGCGCGGCCGAGTAGAGGTTCGAACCGTCGATGAAGACCGCCAGCCGGTCGGTGGAATGAAACATGGTCGAAGCCGTCAAAAGCGATGAAGAAAAGGGCGTCCGGCCCGACGTCGGAATCGACGACGGCCTTGATCTGGACGGCGCAGTCATCGTGGCCCTGGGCTGCAATGACAAGGGGGCGTGGTCGTCGTGCCGCGAGGCGCTGGAGGCCGCGCTGGCCCGTTTCCGGTGCGAGGGGATCGACGTCGTGGCGCGATCGCGCTGGTGGTCTTCGCTGGCCTGGCCCGACGCGGACGACCCGCCCTTCCTGAACGGCGTCGTGGTGGTCAGGACCGAGCACGATCCCCATGCGCTGATGGCCGCCCTGGGACGGATCGAGGACGCCTTCGGCCGCCAGCGTTCGACCCGAAACGCGCCGCGCACGCTGGATCTGGACCTGATCGCCTACGGGCGGCTGAGCGGCGACCTGGACGGCCTGATCCTGCCGCATCCGCGCGCGGCCGAGCGCCGGTTCGTCATGGGCCCGCTGGCGGAAATCGCCGCGGACTGGCGCCACCCCGTCACGGGCGGGGCCGCCGGCGATCTGGCGCGAGAGGCGACGGTGGGCCAGGACGCCCATCCGGCCTGACGCCCAACTTCCGCCCCTGTGGCGTTGCAAAAAGCCGTCCCCATCTGTATTTGACGCGGTTCTCCCCGCGTTCGAGGAATTTCATGGCCCGCGTCACCGTCGAAGACTGCATCGAGAAGGTTCCGAACCGCTTTGGCCTTGTGCTGCTGGCCGGTCACCGCGCCCGCAACATCGCCAACGGCGCCGCCCTGACGCTCGACCGCGACAACGACAAGAACCCGGTCGTGGCCCTGCGCGAAGTGGCCGAGGACACGGTCAAGCCGGACGAGCTGCGCGAGAACATCATCACCACGCTGCAGCGCGTCGACGAGCGCACCGAGGCCGAGGACGAGGCCGAGACCGTCGCCCTGCTGGCCGAACCGCAACACATGAACATGGCCGAGGCCGAGCTGATCCGCGCGCTGCAAAGCGACCGCGACGGCGGCCAGGAGGAGCGGTACTGACGCCCGAGGGAGCCCCCTGGCGTCACTATCCTGCCGGCGCGGACCGAGACGGCCCCGCCGGCGCCCCAAGCTGCAAACCGAAACGAGCCCGCTCCGGCGTCGCCCAAGGAGGCGCCGGCGCCGAAGCGTGCGCCGATCATGCGCCAGTTCGAGCTGATCGAGGCGGTCAAGGCCTATGACCCGACCGCCGACGAGGCGCTGCTGAACCGCGCCTACGTCTATGCGATGAAGATGCACGGCTCGCAGCTGCGGGCCTCGGGCGATCCCTATTTCGCCCATCCGATCCAGGTCGCGGGCATACTGACCGACTATCGGCTGGACACGGCCACCATCGTCACCGCCCTGCTGCACGACGTGGTCGAGGACACCTCGGCGACGCGCGACGACATCGCGGGGATGTTCGGCGAGGAGGTCGCGGTCCTGGTCGAGGGCGTGACAAAGCTGAGCCGTCTGGAACTTCAGGCCGAGCACACGCGCCAGGCCGAGAACCTGCGCAAGTTCATCCTGGCCATCAGCCGCGACGTGCGCGTGCTGCTGGTCAAGCTGGCCGACCGCCTGCACAACATGCGCACGCTCCAGTTCGTGAAGCCCGAGAAGCGTGAACGCATCAGCCGCGAGACCTTGGAGGTCTATGCGCCGCTGGGCCGGTCGATCGGCATCCACTCCATCGCCTCCGAACTGGAAGAACTGGCCTTCACCCACTTGAATCCCACGGCCAAGACCGCGATCGAGCGGCGGCTGGAGGCGCTGAAGCTGGAGCACGGCCAGGCCATCGAGGGGGTGTCGCACGAGATCGAGCGCGTCCTGGCCGAGGCCGGAATGGCCGCGCGCGTCTTCGGCCGGCAGAAGACGCCCTATTCGATCTGGCGCAAGTTGCAGCGCAAGTCGGTGGGCTTTTCGTCCCTGTCGGATATCTATGGTTTCCGCGTGATCGTGGAGGCCGAGGACGACTGCTATCGCGCACTGGGCGTGATCCACCGCGCCTGGCCGATGGTGCCGGAGCGGTTCAAGGACTTCATCTCGACGCCCAAGTCGAACAACTACCGCTCTCTGCACACGACGGTGGTCGGGCCGCGCGGCCTGCGCATCGAGATGCAGATCCGCACCGAGGACATGGACCGGATCGCCGAGGACGGCGTGGCGGCGCACTGGCGCTACAAGAACTCGTCCTATGGTTTCGATCACGAGGCGATGGAGAAGGGCGGGGGCCGCGATCCGCTGCAGAACCTGCGCCATCTGGTGCAGGTGATCGAGCACGGCGAGGGCGGCGAGGACTGGGTCGAGCACGCCAAGCTGGAGATGTACCTGGACCAGGTGTTCGTCTTCACGCCCAAGGGCCGGCTGGTCACCCTGCCGCGCGGGGGGATGCCGCTGGACTTCGCCTACGCCGTCCACACCGAGGTCGGCGACACGGCGGTTGGGGTCAAGATCAACGGCGAACTGAAGCCGATGCGCACGCCGCTGCAGAACGGCGACGTGGTCGAGGTGATCACCGGCGCCAAGCGCGAGGTGCCGGCCGACTGGCGCAGCCTGACCGTGACCGGCCGCGCGCGTTCGGCCATCCGCCGCCACATCCGCACGACCGAGCGGGAAGAGTTCATCAAGCTGGGCCGGACGGCGCTGGAGCACACGCTGACGCGGGTGGAGAAGGCGCTGGCGGACGTGTCGCTGAAGCCGGTTCTGGAGACCTTCGCGGTGGCCTCGGACGAGGATCTGTTCGAGGCGTTGGGCCGCGGCCGGGTGTCGCCGACCGTGGTGGCCGAGACGCTGTTCCCGTCGCTGAAGGGGCGGCTGAAGGCCGGGCCGGAGAAGCAGCGGATCAAGGACGACAAGGCGCGGCTGTTCGTGCGGGGCGGGGGCCTGACGCCCGGCGTCAGCGTCCATTTCGGCCAGTGCTGCACCCCGGTGCCGGGCGACCGGATCGTGGGCATACTGGAGCCCGAGGTCGGCCTGACCGTCCACACCATCGACTGCCAGACCCTGGCGGACTACGCCGACGACGATTCAGTCTGGCACGACCTGCAATGGACGCCCGAGGCCGAGCAGCGCGCGGTCGCCGCCGCCCGCCTGCGCGCCACCATCCGCAACGCGCCCGGCGTTCTGGGGCAGGTGACGACGCTGATCGGCGAGGCGGGCGGCAACATCATCAACCTGTCGATGGCGCACCGCCAGCAGGACTTCTTCGACGTGGACGTGGATGTCGAGGTCGAGGACGCCAAGCACGCGACCATGATCATGGCCGCCCTGCGGGCCAATCCGTCGGTCGACAACGTCGAGCGCGCGCGGGGCGGATGAAGGACGACCGTCGCAAGGCCAATGCGGCGCAGATGGCGTCGCCGTCGTATCGCATGGCGGCGATGGACCAGGACTTCTTACTGGGCGATTCCATGCGCGGCGTGCGCTTCCTGATGGAATACGCCAAGGCCGAGGAGGCGCTGCGGGCGTGGGGCGTGCGTTCCACCATCGTCGTGTTCGGCAGCGCGCGGGTGCGCCAGGACGCCAGCTGGTACGAGCAGGCGCGGGCCTTCGGCCGGCTGGCTTCGGAACGGGGCGGGGCGTTGCGAGGATCGGTCGGCGAGCCGCGCGACAACGTCATCGCCACCGGCGGCGGGCCGGGGATTATGGAAGCGGCCAATCGCGGCGCGGTCGACGCCGGCGCGCCTTCCGTCGGCTTCAACATCACCCTGCCGCACGAGCAGGAGCCGAACGCCTATTCGACGCCGGAGCTGACCTTCCGCTTCCACTATTTCGCGATGCGGAAGATGCACCTGGCCATGCGCGCGAACGCGTTGGTGGTGTTTCCGGGCGGGTTCGGCACCTTCGACGAACTGTTCGAGCTCCTGACCCTGCGCCAGACCGGCAAGGCGCCGCCGATCCCCGTCGTGCTGTTCGACAGGGCCTATTGGACCGAGGTCATCAACTTCGACGCCCTGGCCCGGTACGGCATGATCGCCGAAAGGGACCTGGACCTGATCGGATTCGCCGAGGACGCCGAAGGCGTCTGGGCCGAACTGCTGGCGCGAGGCCTTCGGCCGCACGAAAACATCGACTGAAGCGTCGCCGGAGGGTTCATCCGCGCGCGGTCCGGGTCTAGAGACGACGGATGAACACCGAAGACGTCCTCAACGAGTTCCGCGACGCCGGCGCCCTGCGCGAAGGCCATTTCGTCCTGTCGTCCGGGCTGCACAGCCCGGTCTTCCTGCAGAAGAACCTGGTCTTCATGGACGGGGCCCGGTGCGAGCGGCTGTGCAAGGCCCTGGCCGAGAAGATCACGGCCCAGGTCGGCGAGGTCGACGTCGCCATCTCTCCGGCCGTCGGCGGGATCATTCCCGGCTACGAGACGGCCAAACACCTGAAGGTCCGTTCGATGTACGTCGAGCGCGAGGGCGGCGAGTTCAAGCTTCGGCGCGGCTTCTCGGTCGAGCCGGGCGAGAAGGTGGTGATGGTCGAGGACATCGTGACCACCGGCCTGTCGTCGCGCGAATGCATCGCGGCCATCCAGGCGGCGGGCGGCGCGGTGGCGGCCGCCTGCATCGTCGATCGCTCGGGCGGCAAGGCGGACGTCGGCGTGCCGCTGATCGCCCTGGCCTCGATGGAGGTCCCCGCCTATCCGGCCGACGCCCTGCCGCCGGAACTGGCGGCCCTCCCGGTCGAGGATCCGGGCAGCCGACGCCTTTCGAAATGATCTTTTCTTCCCCTCATCCCGGCGGAGGATAGCGTGAGACAGAGGGTCCGCCTCGGCGTCAACATCGACCACGTCGCCACCGTGCGGAACGCGCGGGGCGGGACGCACCCCGATCCGGTCCGCGCCGC
The DNA here is from genome assembly GCF_023503965.1 of Brevundimonas albigilva. Classification (GTDB taxonomy): domain Bacteria; phylum Pseudomonadota; class Alphaproteobacteria; order Caulobacterales; family Caulobacteraceae; genus Brevundimonas; species Brevundimonas albigilva. The sequence goes on from NZ_CP097298.1 coordinate 3,135,052, forward strand.
CGAGGCGGCGCTGGCGGCGGGGGCGGACGGGATCACCGCCCACCTGCGCGAGGATCGCCGCCACATCACCGACGCCGACATCGACGTGCTGAGCGCGCTTTGCGCCCGCGCGGGAAAGCCGCTGAATTTCGAGATGGCGGTGACGGAGGAGATGCTGGCCATCGCCCTGCGCCACCGGCCCCACGCCGCCTGCCTGGTGCCCGAGCGTCGCGAGGAACTGACGACCGAGGGCGGCCTGGCGGTGGCCGGCCATGAGGCGCGCATCGCCCCGTTGGCCAAGGCCCTGGCCGACGCGGGCATCCGCGTCTCGCTGTTCATCGAGCCGGCCGAGGACCAGGTCGAGGCCGCCGCCGCCGTGGGCGCGCAGGTGGTGGAGTTCCACACCGGCCGGTACTGCCACCTGGCCGATCCGGGCGAGCGCGAGGTCGAGTTCGAACGCCTGGCCGCCGCGGCCGCCCAGGCCGACATCCTGGGTCTGGAGGTCCACGCCGGTCACGGCCTGGACTACGACACCGCGCCGCGCATGCTGGCGATCCCGGAGGTGCGGGAGCTGAACATCGGCCACTTCCTGATCGGCGAATCGATCTTCGTCGGCCTGGACGCCGCCATCCGCCGGATGCGCGCGGCGATGGACGCGGCATGATCGTCGGGGTCGGCGCCGACCTGTCGGACATCCGGCGCATCCAGGCGTCGCTGGACCGGTTCGGCGAGCGGTTCAAGCAGCGCTGCTTCACCGAGCTGGAGCGCACGCGCTCGGACCGGAAGCCCGACCCGGCCTGGAGCTACGCCAAGCGGTTCGCGGCCAAGGAGGCCTGCGCCAAGGCGCTGGGCACCGGAATGCGCGCCGACGTCTATTGGCGCGACATGGGGGTGGTGAACCTGCGTTCGGGCCAGCCGACCCTGGCGCTGACCGGCCACGCCGCCGAACATCTGGCGCGTCTGACGCCGCCGGGCCATGAGGCGAAAATCCACCTGACGCTGAGCGACGAACATCCGTATGCGCTGGCTTTTGTCGTCATCGAAGCCTTGCCGGTGGCGTAATCGCGCTATACCCGTCCGCTGACGACCGCGACCCTGCGGCAAAGGATGCCTGATCGCATGAGCGAAGCCGAAAAGCCGCACGCCGACCGCGCGGTCGAAACCTCCGACACCGCCGGCGACGGCCCGGTGTACGCCGCCGGCGCCGCGCCGGGCGGCAAGGCGAAATCGGCCGGAAACGAGACCCTGGAAGTCATCAAGACCGTGGTCTTCGCCCTGCTGATCGCGATGGTGCTGCGCATCTTCCTGTTCCAGCCCTTCACCATCCCCTCGGCCTCGATGGAGCCCAACCTCTACGAGGGCGACTACATCGTCGTGTCCAAGTGGTCGTACGGCTATTCCAAGCATTCGATCCCGTTCAGCCCGCCGCTGTTCGACGGCCGCATCCCCGCCGGAGCGCCCGAGCGGGGCGACATCGTGGTGTTCAAGCTGCCGCGCGACAACAAGACCGACTTCATCAAGCGGGTGATCGGCCTGCCGGGCGACCGGGTGCAGATGATCGCCAACAAGCTCTACATCAACGGCCAGCCGGTGCAGGACGTGGTGGTCAGCCAGGGCGAGATGCAGGACATCTTCGGCCCGCGCCCGATCACCGAGGTGCGCGAGACCCTGCCCAACGGCAAGACCTTCATGACCCAGGACTTCGGCCCCGGCGGCGACCTGGACGACACGCCCGTCTATCAGGTGCCGGCCGGCCACTATTTCATGATGGGCGACAACCGCGACAACTCGATCGACAGCCGCGTCGATCCGCTGAACGGCGTGGGAATGGTCCCGGCCGAGAACCTGGTCGGCAAGGCGCAGATGATCCTGTTCTCGTGGGAGCCGGGCTCGTCGCTGTGGAACCCGGTCAGCTGGTTCCGGGTGCGGCTGGACCGCTTCTTCACCGTCCTGCACTGATGGCGAACGCCCGCGCCGAGGCCGTGGTCGCGCTGGAGGCGCGGCTGGGCCACGCCTTTCGGGACCACGCCCTGCTGGAGCGCGCCCTGACCCACGCCAGCGTCAGCGAGGGCGCGCCGCCCGGCGCGCACGGCGCACGCGACAACGAACGGCTGGAGTTCCTGGGCGACCGCATCCTGGGGCTGCTGACGGCCGAACGACTGTTCCGCGACTTTCCGGCGGCGGACGAAGGGCAGCTGTCCTCGTCCCTGCACGCCCTCGTCGACAAGGCCGCCTGCGCCAAGGTGGGCGAGGCGTGGGGCGTGGGCGCGGCGCTGCGCCTGTCGGCGGGCGAGACCAAGACCGGGGGGCGGCGCAAGGCCGGGGTCATCGCCGACGCCGTGGAGGCGATCCTGGCGGCGGTCTATCTGGACGGCGGGCTTGAGGCGGCGCGTGGGGTGTACGAGCGGGGCTGGGCCGGCGATCTGGCCGCGCCCCCGCCGCGCAGCCTGACCAATCCGAAGTCGGCCCTGCAGGAGTGGGCGCAGGGGCAGGGGCGGCCGTTGCCGGCCTATCGCGTGGCCCAGCGCACGGGCTCCGATCACGCCCCGACCTTCACGGTCGAAGTGACCGTGCAGGGCGTCGAACCCTTGACCGCACAGGGGCGTTCGCGTCAGGAGGCGGAGAAGGCCGCCGCGACGGCGCTGCTGAAACGTGAAGGCGTGATTTGACCGAGACCCCCAACCCCGCACAGCGCGCCGGCTTCGCCGCGATCATCGGCGCGCCCAACGCCGGCAAGTCCACCCTGGTGAACCGGCTGACGGGCTCGAAGGTCTCCATCGTCACCCAGAAGGTCCAGACCACGCGATTTCCGGTGCGCGGCATCGCCATGGAAGGCGACGCGCAGATCGTTCTGGTCGACACGCCCGGCATCTTCACCCCCGTCGGCGGCTGGACCGGGCCATGGTCGCGTCCGCCTGGGGCGGGGCCGAGGACGCCGACATCGTCGTGCACCTGATCGACGCCCAGTCGCACATCAACGCCGAGGGACGCGAGGGCACGGCCGCCGACCGCCGCTCGGCCGAGGACACCGAGACCATCATCGCCAATCTGCAGGCGACGGGGACCAAGGTGGTGCTGGCGCTGAACAAGATCGACGGCATGCGCCGCGACACGCTGCTGGCCCTGTCGCAAAAGCTGTTCGAGAGCGGCGTCTATGAAGAGGTCTATATGATCTCGGCCGCCAACGGCGACGGCGTGGACGACCTGAAGCAACGCCTGGCCCGCTCGATGCCGGAAGGACCCTGGCTGTATCCCGAGGATCAGGCCGCCGACGTGCCGGTTCGCGTGCTGGCCGCCGAGATCACGCGCGAGAAGGTCTATCTGCGCGTCCATGAGGAACTGCCCTATTCGGCGGCGGTGGAGACCACCAGCTTCGAAGACCGCGCCGACGGCTCGGCCCGGATCGAACAGACCATCTATGTCGAGCGTGAAAGCCAGCGCCCCATCGTCCTGGGCAAGGGCGGCCAGACGCTGAAGTGGATCGGCCAGAAGGCGCGCGAGGAGCTGAACGAGATCCTGGGCCGCCCGGTGCACCTGTTCCTGACGGTGAAGGTCGATCCGAAGTGGCAGGATTCCCGCGCTCTCTACGCTCAATTCGGCCTCGATTTCGACGTCTGATCGCGTCGTGTTCGAAGTGCCGCGTAAAGCCGGGGGCACCCCCGCACCGTCATCGCCGTTCTCGCCGCCCTGGCGTTGGGCAGCGCCGTCTGGGCCGGGGTGGCGACGGCGAACCGGCCCCCGCGCGACGCGGTTCTGGCCTCCCTGCGGCCCCAGACGCCGCCCCGGCCGCCGGTCGTCGTGATCGAGGATCTGCCCAATCTGGCCGAGCGGCTGGATCGGGAAGCCGCGGCGCACCGCTTCATGGGCGCGGTCCTGGTGGCCAAGGGCGACCGCATCCTGTTCCGCCAGGTGTATGGCAAGGCGAACTACGAGGCGGATCAGCCGCTGAGGCTGGACTCGCGGTTCCGGCTGGCCTCCATCTCCAAGCAGTTCACGGCCGTGGCCATCCTGAAGCTTCAGGATGAGGGGCGGCTGAGCATCGGCGATCCCGTCTGCAAGTGGATCCAGCCGTGCCCGGAGGCCTGGGCGCCGATCCGCATTCACCACCTGCTGTCGCACACCTCGGGCATTCCCGACCTGATGGCGCGCGGGGTTGGGGGCTGCGCCGGGTCACGCCGGCGACGCTAGGCGAACTGACTGAGGATTCAAAGGCTTTCCGGCTGCAGTTCGAGCCGGGGTCGAAAATCCGCTACAACAACGCCGGCTTCAACCTGGCGGCGGCCATCGTCGAGAAGGCCAGCGGCCGACCGTTCGAAGCCTATATGAACGAGGCGCTGTTCGGCCCGCTGGGCCTGAAGGACACCGGGCTGGACCTGGACGGCGGGGATCACGGCGTCGTCATGGGCTACGCCAACTTCCCGGGCGGCCTGGCGCCCCAGCCGAACGCCAACACCTCGATCGTGGCCGGCGCGGGGGCCGTCTATTCGACCCTGGACGATCTGCTGGTCTGGCAGCGCGCCCTGCACCGCGGCGAGGTGCTGAAGCCGTTCAGCTATCAGCAGATGCTGAGCGATCATTCCCCCGAGGACACGCCCAAGGAACGCGGCCGGCCGCACCGCGCCTGGGGCTACGGCATCTTCTCGAACCGGCTGGGCGAACAGGTCACGCCGTCCTTCGAGGACCGCCAGATCTACCACACCGGCAGCTGGGGCGGCTTCCGCAACCTGATGCTCTATCAGCCCGAGGCGGACATTTCGGTGATCGTCCTGTCCAACAACTATCACCTGCGCGACCAGGTGTTCCTGATCGCCGAGCAGGCGATGGCCGAGGCGCTGGGACGGGAGTTTCCAACCGGACTGGATCGCTAGGCCGGCTTCATCGAGCCGGTCTCGATGAAGCGCTGGTGCCAGGACAGGGCTTCGGTCAGCAGGTGCGGCGTCTGCAGGCCGTAAGAGCCCTTCAGGGCGCGCTGGTGATAGTCTTCAAGCGCGTCGCGATAGTCCGGGTGGGCGCAGTTGGCGATGATGACCCGGGCGCGCTGCTTGGGCGACAGGCCGCGCAGGTCGGCCAGGCCCTGTTCGGTGACGATGACCTGGACATCCTGGGTGATGTGATCGACGTGGCTGGCCATCGGCACGATGGCCGAGATGGCGCCGCCCTTGGCCGTCGAGGGGGTGACGAAGCACGAGATGTAGGCGTTGCGCGCAAAGTCGCCCGAGCCGCCGATGCCGTTCTGGATGCGCGAACCCATGACGTGGGTGGAGTTGACGGCCCCGTAGATGTCGGCCTCGATCAAGCCGTTCATGGCGATGCAGCCCAGCCGGCGGATGATCTCCGGGTGGTTCGAGATTTCCTGCGGCCGCAGGATCAGCTTGCCCCGGAACTGGTCCATGCGGCTGTTCAGGTCGGCCGCGGCCTCGGGGCTGAGCGAGAAGGCGGTGGCCGAGGCGACGGTCAGCTTGCCGGCATCCAGCAGGTCCAGCATTCCGTCCTGCAGCACCTCCGTATAGGCGGCCATCCGTTCGAAAGGGCCGTCCAGAAGCCCCGCCAGCACGGCGTTGGCGACATTGCCGACGCCCGATTGCAACGGCAGCAGCGACGACGGCAGCCGGCCCGACTTCACCTCGTGCTTCAGGAATTCGATCAGGTGGCCGGCGATGGCGCGGGCGTTCTCGTCCGGCGCGGCGAAGGGCAGGTTGCGGTCCGGGGCGTCGGTCTCGACGATGGCGGCGATCTTGGCCGGATCGATGCGGAAGGTCGGCTGGCCGATCCGCTGGTCGGGCCGGGTCAGGGGGATCGGCACGCGGTCCGGCGGCAGGGCGGTGCCGTAATAGACGTCGTGCATCCCCTCCAGCGCCGCGTTCTGCCAGGCGTTGACCTCCAGGATCACGCGCTCGGCCCGGTCCAGCCAGGTCTTGTTGTTGCCGATGGAAGAGGAGGGGACCAGCGAGCCGTCCTCGTGGATGGCCGAGACTTCGACCACGGCCGTATCCAGCGGCCCCAGAAATCCCTGCCAGGCGGCGGGGGCGACCTGGCTCAGGTGCATGTCCAGGTATTCCATCTGGCCCGTGTTGATCTTCTCGCGGGCGATGGGGTCGGAGTTGTAGGGCAGGCGGAACTCGATCCCGTCGGCCTTGGCCAGGGCGCCGTCCAGTTCCGGCCCGGTCGAGGCGCCGGTCCAGACCCGCACCCGGAACGGATCGCCCGCCGCATGGGCCGCCTCGATGCGCGTCGCGAGCGCCGGCGGCACCGCCTTGGGATAGCCCGAGCCGGTGAAGCCGCTCATGCCCACGGTCGCCCCGGGGGGAATCAGGGCGGCGGCGTCCTCGGCGGATACGACCTTGGAGCGCAGGGACGGGTTGCGGATACGCGACATGGTGTTGTCGGGGCTGCGGTCGGGGAGGACCTAAGTGCGGCGGTGCTAGGCGGCGCAGTATCCCCGATCCATTCGACCTTGGTCGAGTCCGGCCGATGCGCGCTCAGGCCTGGGACGGCTTCCAATCCGGCCCTCCGTTCGTGTTGACCATCCACGGCACGCCGAACTTGTCGGTCAGATTGCCATAGCCGGGCGACCAGAAGGCCTCGCCGAAGGCCATGCCGACCTTTCCGCCTTCGGCCAGGGCGTCGAAGGCGCGCCTCGCCTCGTCCAGGTCCTCGGTGTGCAGCATGACGTCGAAGCCGTTCTTGGGCTTGTCGATATTGGGCGCGACCTCGGGCGGCATGTCGGCCCCCATCAAGGCCTGGTCTCCGAACTCCAGCCAGGCGTGCATCAGCCAGTCCTGGTATTTGGGGTCGACGGGCGACTCCCCGGGGACGTCGCGGAATGCGAAGGCGGTCACCTTGCCGCCCAGCACCTTGGCGTAGAAGTCGAACGCCTCGCGGCATTCGCCCTGAAAGCTCAGGCTGGTCACGATCTTCATGGTCGTCTCCTTCGGGCGGCCGGGCGCTGCGCCAGGCTGTTCGCGGGCTTGCAGCTTACCATCCGGCGCTCGGATTCCCGAGTGTTCGGAGAACGGTCGGCGGCCAGCGATTCGACCGACCCGTCGAAGGCGGCGCGGAACGGACGCCTCCGCGGCGGGTTGGCAGCGAAACGCCGAAAGGAACGCCATGAAAGCCCTGGTCCTGAACTGCACCCTCAAAGCCTCGCCCGAGACGTCCAGCACTGAGGCGCTGGCGCGCGTCGTCATGCAGGAACTGGCGGACGGGGGGGCCGAGACCGACCTGGTCCGCCTGGTCGACCTGAACATCAAGCCGGGCGTGAAGACCGACGAAGGCGAGGGCGACGACTGGCCGGCGGTGCACGACAAGATCCTGGCCGCCGACATCCTGATCTTCGCCACCCCAACCTGGATGGGCCAGATGTCCAGCGTCTGCCAGCGCGCGCTGGAGCGGATGGACGCCCTGTTCGAGGAGACCGACGACACCGGCCGGCCGGTCGCCTTCGGCAAGGTCGCGGGCGTGGTCATCACCGGCAACGAGGACGGCGCCCACCACATCGTCGCCACCGTCTGCCAGGGGCTGATCGACATGGGCTTCACCATTCCGGGCCAGAGCTGGACCTACTGGCACCTGGGGCCGGGGCCGGGTCCCGACTATGTCGAGACCGATCAGGGCCACGACTATTCCGACCGGGTCGGGCGCAACGCCGCGCGCAACCTGCTGGCCCTGGCCAAGGTGCTGAGGCCCGACACCTATCCTGTTCCCGAAAGCTGAGAACAGGACTAGACGGGGCCATGATCGCCGTTCTCCTCGCCGCCCTGGCCCTGCAGTCTCCCGTTCCCGCGACAGGACCGTCGGCGCCCAGCGACGGGATCGCCCTCGCCGAGGCCGCCTCGCAGGCGGCGGCGACGCTGGACCGGATGCACCAGGCGGCCGCGCGGGGCGACGGCGCGGCCTATTTCGCCCAGTTCGCGCCCGATGCGCGCTTCATCGGGACCGATGCGTCGGAGCGCTGGAGCCTGGATCAATTCCACGCCTACGCCGACCCCGTCTTCGCCCGGGGACGGGGCTGGACCTACCATCCGCGCGAGCGGGCGTTGACCACCGCGGGCGACCTGGCCTGGTTCGACGAGATCCTGGATCACGACGCCTATGGCGTGCTGAGGGGGTCCGGCGTCCTGCGCCGCCGCGACGGCGTGTGGAAGATCGAGCAATACGTCCTCAGCTTCGCCGTGCCGAACGACCGGGCCGAGGCGGTCGTCGACGTCATCCGCGAGGCCGGCGAGCGCCCTGATGGACTTCCACGAGGAGGCCTTCGTCCTGTCCGCGCGGGCGCATGGCGACACTGGCGCGGTCGCGGACCTGCTGACCGAGACGCACGGGCGTCGCTCGGCCTATGTCGCCGGCGGGGCGTCGCGCAAGATGCGGCCCTTCCTGCAGCCGGGGGCGCGGGTCGTCGCCGACTATCGCGCCCGCACGGCCGACCACCTGGGGTCCGCGCGGCTGGAGCCGGTGGGCGAGGGACCCAGCGCTCTGTTCGACGATCCGCTGGCCCTGACGGGCCTGGCGGGCGCGGCGGCGGTGGCGCAAGGGGCCCTGCCGGAGCGGGAGCCGCATCCCGGCGTCTTCCTGGCGTTCGAGGCCCTGATGGGCGCCTTTTCCCTGGCGGCCGTCTGGCCCGCCATCTTCGTGCGCTTCGAGATGGGGCTGCTGGAGGACCTGGGATTCGGGCTGGACCTGTCGCGGTGCGCCGCGACGGGCGTGCTGGACGACCTGATCTACGTCAGCCCCCGCACGGGCCGGGCGGTCAGCCGCGACGCGGGCGCCCCCTATGCGGACAAGATGCTGGCCCTGCCGCCCTTCCTGCTGGGCGCCCAGGCCGGACTGGTCGAGGGGGACGTGCGCGCGGGATTCGATCTGACCGGCCATTTCCTGGAGCAGTTCGTCTTTCATCCGCAGAACCGGCCCCTGCCGCCCGCGCGCGTCTGGATGCTGGACCGGCTGGCGGAGGCCGGGCGGCTGTAATCGCGGGCCTCCGTTGACCTTTGGCGCCCTTCTCGACATAAGGGCGGGCTTCGAGGCGCCGCTCCGCAAGGGGCGGCCTTCTTGCTTTATCCATTCGCGCCGGCCGACCCCTCAGGCCATGCGCCCCAGAGCGTCAGAATCCCGACCATGCAAGTCGTCGAAAAGTCGAACGAAGGCCTCAGCCGCGTGATCGCGGTCACCATCCCCGTCGCGGAGCTGAACGAGAAGCTCGACGCCCGCGTCAAGGAAGTCGCCCCGCAGGTGAAGCTGAAGGGCTTCCGCCCGGGCAAGGTGCCGGCCGCCCACGTCAAGAAGACCTTCGGCCGCGACTTCATGGGCGAGATCATCAACGCCGAGCTGAACGAATCCAGCCAGAAGGCCCTGGACGAGGCCAAGGTCCGTCCCGCCGCCCCGGCCGAGATGAAGCTGACCTCCGACATGGACAAGGTCATCAAGGGCGAGGAAGACCTGGCCTATGAGATGTCGCTGGAGATCATGCCGGACTTCACCCCGGTCGATCCCAAGACCCTGAAGCTGGAGCGCCCGACCTACGAGGCGTCCGACGCCGACCTGGACGAGGCGCTGACGGAACTGGCCGGCCAGGCCAAGACCTACGAGGACAAGAAGGGCAAGACCGTCAAGGCCGCCGAGGGCGACCAGCTGACGATCGACTTCCTGGGCAAGCTGGACGGCGAGCCGTTCGAAGGCGGCGCCGCCGAGGACGCGGACCTGGTGATCGGCTCGGGCCGCTTCATTCCCGGCTTCGAAGAACAGTTGACCGGCGCCAAGGTCGGCGAGGAAAAGACCATCGAGGTCACCTTCCCGGAAAACTACCAGGCCGCCCACCTGGCCGGTAAGACGGCCACCTTCGACATCAAGGTGAAGGCGATCAAGGCCGAGGCCGAATCCAAGGTCGACGACGACTTCGCCAAGCGCATCGGCCTGGAATCGCTGGACAAGCTGAAGGAACTGCTGAGCCAGAACCTGAACCAGCAGTACGCCGGCGCCGCCCGCTTCAAGCTGAAGCGCGCCCTGCTGGACCAGCTGGACGAGGCCCACGACTTCCCGCTGCCGCCCAAGATGGTCGAGGCCGAGTTCGACGGCATCTGGCAACAGGTCGAGGCCGACAAGGCCGCCGGTCGCCTGCCGGAAGAGGACGCCAAGAAGTCCGACGACGACCTGAAGGCCGAATACCGCAAGATCGCCGAGCGCCGCGTGCGCCTGGGCCTGGTGCTGGCCGAAATCGGCCGCGCCAACAACGTCCAGGTCACCGACCAGGAGCTGAACGCCGCCATCCTGCAGGAAGCCCGCAACTATCCGGGCCAAGAGCAGGCCGTCCTGAACTTCTACCGCCAGAACCCCAACGCCGCCGCCCAGATGCGCGCGCCGATCTATGAGGAAAAGGTCGTCGACCTGATCGTCGGCGTCGCCGACGTCACCGACAAGCCGATCAGCAAGGAAGACCTGCTGAAGGAAGAAGACGAGGCGTAAAGCGCTGCATCATTAAGATAACTTCATTGACAGGCGGGAAAGTGGACACTTTCCCGCCTGTTTTCGGTGGCTCGATGCGGCGTCCAGGGGTTGTCGATCATGCAATTGAAGATTTTCTCCACCGCGCTCTTGGCGGCCGCAGCCGTCGCGACATCCGTCTGCGCGCAGAATGCGCCCACGGCTTCCGAAACCCTGGAGGCGCCCGGTCAGGTCACCGATCTTGATCCCATCATTGTGGACGGCACTCGACACCTGTCTGACATTGTGGGAGCTTTGTAGGCGACATCTCTGCGGTTCATGAGCGGAATGGTCAGATCGCGCGCTTTGACGGACGTATCTGCGCGGGCGTGATCGGGTTGCCTGCGGCGCAGGCGCAGATTGTGAATGACCGGGTTGCTCGGGCCGCCCTGCTTGTCGGCCTACAGGTCGGGAGGCCCGGGTGTCATCCCAATGTGGTCGTGGTGGTCACAGATGACTCCGACAAACTGGCTGCGGACTTGGTGGCGCGGCACAAGCTCACATTCCAATATCACGTTGCCTATCAGGAGCGAGGACCGGACTTGCTCGCCGAATTCCAGCGTTCGGGTCGCGCCGTGCGGTGGTGGCATCTGACGGAACGCGACGAGATGGGTCACGACGGCGGATCGAGATTGCGCGCCGCTTACGAAACCGACATCTTCCGCGCTATCATCCTGGTTGACACGCGCCGCACAGGACCCGTGACGCTTGAGGCGCTTGGCGACTATGTGGCGATGACAGCCTTGGCGCGGCTGTCGCCAGACGCCGACCTAGCTGGACTCGACACCGTGCTTTCGCTGTTTGACACGCCGCCGGCTCAAAGGCCGCTGTCGATGACGGGTTGGGACGAAGCCTATTTGCGGGCCGTCTATTCCGGCGACGCCGATACGAGATCGCAATGGTTGCAACAGCGCGATATCGCCAATCGAATGTTGCGTGGCGTCCGGGCTCGAGACTAGCAAGGCAATAGACAAAGCATCTCTGATGCCTCATGATCGTCAGGGAGGTATCCGATGAAGCATTGGGTTGCATTTTCTGTTCTGGCTATTCTCCTGGCGCAGCCTGCGGCCGCCCTGCAGCAAGAGCCTCCCTCGCCTGACGATGACGCAGTCACCGAACTTCCGTCCATCGATGTCAGAGCACGCGCCCGAGGGGATGTGATCGACAATTTCGTTCGGGCGGTCACCGCCTCCCCGGGCTATCAGGGACAGGTTGCCCAGTTCAATGGCAAGGTTTGTCCTGGGATCGTCAATCTGCCGGCGACCCAAGCGCAGGCGATCAATGACCGTATCGCCGGGCTCGCTCTGTCTTTGGGCCTTCAAGTCGGGGAGCCGGGCTGCCAGGCCAACATTCTAGTCATCGCTGCAGACGGTGCTGATCGCGTGGCCTCAGAGTTGGTCGAAATGGAGCCGCGCCTCTTTGGCGGTCGTGATCAATCATGGCGTGCCCGCGAACGGCGAGCCGCCTTCCTTGCGCCCCGACAACCCGCGCGTTGGTGGCACATCAGTCGTGCGGAAACAGGTGTTTTCGCTGGGATGAGCTGGAGCGCGACACCTGCCAATGCAGGACCTGGCGCGACTGACCATGGGCTCTCTGGCACGGGAGCGCCCGTGGGCGGCGGGTATGGCGGAAACATCTTGTCACGAGGCTCCGTCACCAACATCGCCGGCGCTATCGTGGTGCTCGATACCCGAGAGGTCGGCCGGGTCGGCATCAATGCCCTTGGCGACTATATCGCCATGATCGCCCTCGCCCGCTTGGAGCCGAATGCCGACGTCAGCGGGCTGAATACCGTCCTGAATCTTTTTCAAGACGAAGAAACGAGGGTTTCTGTCGAAGGTTTGACGACATGGGATCGCGCTTACCTGGACGGCGTCTATTCCGCGAAACGCGATGCTCTGCACGCCGGCTGGCAGGAGCGGGAGATTGCTCGGTCGATGCAGAGAGCCCTTTCGCGTGACGCTCGAACCGCGCAGGCGGACCAATAAACTGTCGACGCCTTGCGGCCTAGGCGGCGGAACGCGATATGAGAAGGCAACGAGACGCGGCTTTCGAGTCGCGGCCGCCCCTATGCATCCCGAGAAGGCCTGAATGCGCGATCCCATCGATTATCTTCAATCCAACCTCGTGCCCATGGTGGTGGAGCAATCCAGCCGGGGCGAGCGTTCGTTCGACATCTTTTCGCGCCTGCTGCGCGAGCGGATCATCTTCCTGACCGGGCCATTCGAGGACGGCATGGCGTCGCTGATCTGCGCCCAGCTGCTGTTCCTGGAGTCGGAGAATCCGAAGAAGGAAATCAGCATGTACATCAACAGCCCCGGCGGTCAGGTGACCTCGGCGCTCGCGATCTACGACACCATGCAATACATCAAGAGCCCGGTGTCGACCGTGGTGATGGGCATGGCGGCGTCGGCCGGCTCCCTGATCCTGACGGCGGGCGAGGCGGGCCAGCGCATCGCCCTGCCGAACGCGCGGGTCATGGTGCACCAGCCCTCGGGCGGTTTCCGCGGCCAGGCCTCGGACATCGAGCGCCACGCCGAGGACATCCGCTACACCAAGAAGCGGCTGAACGAGATCTATGTCCACCACACGGGCCGGACCTATGAAGAGGTCGAGAAGACGCTGGATCGCGACCACTTCATGAGCGCCGAAGAAGCCAAGGCCTGGGGCATCGTCGACCACGTCTACGATCGTCGCGAGCAGGCCGATGCGGACGGCGTGAAGACCGTCTGATCATTGCGACCAGCAGGACGGACGGGGCCCGGCGGCGACGCCGGGCCCTTCGTCGTCAGGGGCGCTCTCTGAACACGCGAAATCCCGGCGCGTCGGCGATCGCCAGCATCTCGGTGTCGCCGGAGGTGTCGCCATAGGCGGCCGCGAGGCGAACGTCGTCGCCGTAGGCCGCGCGGAGTCGACGCACCTTCTCCTCGCCGCGACAGTTCTGGGTGGCGAAGGCGCCGGTGACCCGGCCTTCGGCGTCGAACACCAGTTGCGTGCCCAGGAGCGCGTCCGCGCCCAGTCGCTGGGCGAAGGGCGCCACGGTCGTCTCGGGCGAGGCGGTCACGATGACGCGAAGGGCGCCGCGCCGGCCCCAGTCGTCCCAGGCGCGCAAGGCGTCGGGCCGCATGAAGCGATCCCACGCCTGGTCGGCGAAGCGCTCGGCGTCCGCTGCAAGGGTCTGGCGCGTGACGCCGCGCAGGAACTCCTTCACCGACGCCGCCTTGATGCGTCCCCGGTCGCGATCGCGGGCGTAGAGGGCCACCGCCGGCGCCATCCTGACCAGTCCCAGGGCCCAGCCGCCCGGGCCGGCCCGCCAGCGCAGAAACTCGGTGAAGCTGTCGCGATCGTCAGCGTGCCGTCGAAATCGAAGGCGACGATCGAACGCGGCTGGCGAACCGCCCCTGGAATCCCCATGTCAGACATTCGCCGTGATCCCCGTGGAAACTGAAACATCCCAAGGCCGCGACCGCCCCGTGTCTTCAACGGGGTTGTGGTGGAACGAGGGATGGGTGATTGTCATTTTTTGAAGACCTTCGCGTTCATGATCATCGAATCAACGCGAGGGAAGCGCGTTTCGCCCCATGTCGGGGCGTATCGCGGGAGTGAGAAGGGTCTATGACCAAAGCAGCCGGCACCGACGCCAAGAGCACCCTGTATTGTTCCTTCTGCGGCAAGAGCCAGCATGAGGTGCGCAAGCTCATCGCCGGACCGACCGTGTTCATCTGCGATGAATGCGTCGAACTGTGCATGGACATCATCCGCGAAGAGCACAAGATCGGGTTCAAGAAGACGTCCGACGGCGTGCCTTCGCCGAAGGAAATTCGCGACGTCCTGGACGATTATGTCATCGGCCAGGCCCACGCCAAGAAGGTGCTGAGCGTCGCCGTCCACAACCACTACAAGCGCCTGAACCACGCGACGAAAAACAACGACGTCGAACTGGCCAAGTCGAACATCATGCTGATCGGGCCGACCGGCTCGGGCAAGACGCTGCTGGCCCAGACGCTGGCGCGCATCATCGACGTGCCGTTCACCATGGCCGACGCCACGACCCTGACCGAAGCCGGTTACGTGGGCGAGGACGTCGAGAACATCATCCTGAAGCTGCTGCAGGCGTCCGACTACAACGTCGAACGGGCGCAGCGCGGCATCGTCTACATCGACGAAATCGACAAGATTTCGCGCAAGTCCGACAACCCCTCGATCACCCGCGACGTGTCGGGCGAGGGCGTGCAGCAGGCCCTGCTGAAGATCATGGAAGGCACCGTCGCCTCCGTGCCCCCGCAGGGCGGGCGCAAGCATCCGCAGCAGGAATTCCTGCAGGTCGACACCGCCAACATCCTGTTCATCGTCGGCGGCGCCTTCGCCGGCCTGGAGAAGGTGATCTCGGCGCGCGGCGAGGGGGCCTCGATCGGCTTCGGCGCCAAGGTCAAGGAGATCGACGAGCGTCGCACGGGCGAAATCCTCAAGCAGGTCGAGCCGGACGACCTGATGCGCTTCGGCCTGATTCCCGAGTTCATCGGCCGTCTGCCCGTGCTGGCGACGCTGGAGGACCTGGACGAGACGGCCCTGGTCACCATCCTGACCGAGCCCAAGAACGCCCTGGTCAAGCAATACAAGCGCCTGTTCGAGATGGAGAATGTCGAACTGACCTTCACCGAAGACGCCCTGTCGGCGGTGGCGGCCAAGGCCATCAAGCGCAAGACCGGCGCGCGCGGCCTGCGTTCGATTCTGGAAGGCATCCTGCTGGAGACCATGTTCGAACTGCCGACGTTCGAGGGCGTCGAAGAGGTGGTGGTCAACGCCGAGGTGATCGACGGCAAGGCCCAGCCGCTGCTGATCTATTCGGAAGCCTCCAAGAAGAAGGCCGACGGCGCCGCCTGATTGCGGCGTTCCGCACGATGATCTTGAGGGGCGCGGTCGTTTCGGCCGCGCCCTTCTTCGTTTCTAGCCGAAGGTGAAGGCGAAGACCTGGACGCCGGGATCGAGGAATTCGATCTCGAAGGTGCGTTCGCGCACCGGCCCCGATTGCCGCACCAGCTGATACAGGCGCTCGCCGTCGATGCGGCCGGCGCCCTGGGCGTCGATGTCCGAGCCGGCGTCAGCGCCGGGGGACCGGCCGTCGATGCGCACCCGGAACTGCGGCGTCGCGCCCGCTGTCGCGGGGGCCATGACCAGATGCAGGTCGCGCGCCTTGAATCGGAAGGCGACCCGACCGCCGGCGGTCTGCAGATCGGCGTGTTCGCGCGTCACGCGCCAGTCGCCGGCCAGGCTCCAGTCGTTCAGGGCCAGCGAGGCGGGCTGATAGGTCTTGACGATGTCGCGGGCCAGGCCGCCGGGCGAGCGGAAGTTCTCGGCGCGCGCATAGCCGACATAGGTTTCGGGCGAGGCGACCTGCGCGAAGTCGGCGGCCATTTCCGCGCCCGCCGTCTTCACCTGAACGGTCGAGGCGTCCACCTGGGCGCCCGCCTCCTTCAGCAGTTGCTGGATCACCCGTTCGGAGCCCTCATAGTCGCCCTCGCCGAAATGGTGATGGCGGATGCGGCCCTGGGCGTCGATGAAATAGTGCGCCGGCCAGTAGTTGTTCCTGAACGCCCGCCAGATGGCGTAGTCGTTGTCCATGGCGACCGGATAGGTCACGCCCAGCCGCTCCACGTTGCGACGCACATTGGCCTGCGACTTCTCGAAGGCGAACTCGGGCGTGTGAACGCCGATCACGACCAGGCCCTGGTCGCGATATTTCTCGGCCCAGGCCTTCACATAGGGGATGGAACGCAGGCAGTTGATGCAGGAGTAGGTCCAGAAGTCGACCACCACCACCTTGCCGCGAAGCTGCTGGGTCGTCAGCGGCGGCGAGTTCAGCCAGGTCGTGGCGCCCGTCAGCGGCGGCATGGTTCCCTCGATAGGCAGGTCGGCCAAGTCGGCCGGCGCCGCGTTGGTCGGAACGCCGGCGCCGATGCGCGTCAGCAGCGCCTGCTCGACCCGCCCCGTGCCCGCCGCCGACACCCGGGTCAGAAGGCCGGTGTCCAGGCCCAGGGCGATGACCGCGACGCCGACCAGGACCAGGGCGCCCAGGCCCCGGCGGATCCATTCGCCCGCGCCCAGCGCCCCCTTCATGGCCCGGAACACCCGGCCGCCGACCAGCAGGGCCAGGGCCAGGGAGGTGGCGGCCCCGGCGGCGTAGGCCAGCAGCAGCGCCGTGGTCCCAACGCCCGCGCCCTGCAAGGCCGCGCCGGTCAGGATCAGCCCCAGGATCGGGCCCGCGCAGGGCGCCCACAACAGGCCCGTGGCCACGCCCAGCAAAAGAGAGGCGCGCACGTCGCCTTCTTCGCCCGTGCGCCGTTCGGCCCTTTCCGTCAGCCAGGAGCCCAGGGAGACGAGGGGGCGCATCAGACGGTCGCCAAGGGCGGGCAGCAGCAGGCTGAGCCCCAGGACGGCCATCACCGCCAGGGCGATCCAGCGGCCGGCTTCGTTGGCGCGCACCGCCCAGCCGCCGCCCAGCGCCGCCAGGGTGGCGACTCCCGCGAAGGTCAGCGCCATCCCGACCAGCAACGGAAAGCCGTTGCGCATGAAGGGCTTGTCGGCGCGGGCGAAGACGAACGGCAGAACGGGCAGGATGCAGGGGCTGACGATGGTCAGGACGCCGGCGAGGTAGGACAACAGGAACAGGATCATCGCGCGCCTTCCAAGGACTATCCGTCTAGATACGAACGGAAGGGCGGATCGGTTACCCCGCGCCGGGCGCGGCGTCCGGCGCGTCCTTCTTCGCCGTCGGCTCCGGCTCGGGCCGGGGCGGCGTGAACGCCTGCGCCAGGCCGTGATAGAGCCTTTGCTTGCAGACCAGGCGCGCGGCCACGTCGGCGACGACGGCGGCGGCGAACAGCGGCAGGATCATGCCGCGATTGGCGGTCATCTCGGAGATGATGACCACCGCCGTCAGGGGCGCGCGCACCACGCCGACGAAATAGGCGATCATGCCCAGC
Organism: Brevundimonas albigilva; assembly: GCF_023503965.1. Taxonomy (GTDB): domain Bacteria; phylum Pseudomonadota; class Alphaproteobacteria; order Caulobacterales; family Caulobacteraceae; genus Brevundimonas; species Brevundimonas albigilva. The sequence continues at coordinate 3,152,487 of NZ_CP097298.1, forward strand.
AGCACGATGGCGCTGCGGCTGTCGTCGGGAAACAGGTTCGACATCAGGCCGCCCAGCCCCGCCCCGACCGACAGGGAGGGGGCGAACACCCCGCCTGGCGCGCCCGACAGGCTGGAGGCCAAGGTGGAGACGAACTTCGCGGGCGCGAACCAGAACGGCTGGGCCTCGCCCTCCACCAGCGTCCGCGCCGCTTCGTAGCCGGTGCCCCAGGTCAGGCCGGTCAGCACGCCGATCGCGGCGACGACCAGGCCGCAGACCAGGGCCGTCAACACCGGTCGCCGCCCCAACGGCGAGCCCGCCGCCAGCAGCCGCAGCGATATCCGCGAGAACAGGCCGCCGGCAACCCCGCCCACGACGCCGACCACCAGGGCGATGGGCAGAGCCTTCACGCCGGAAACGACCTCGCGCACCACGCCGAAATAGACGTAGTCGCCCGCCAGGCTCAGCGGCACCAGGCCGGCGATGACCACCGCCGCCATCACCAGCAGGGTCATCCGCTGCTCGTACGCCGAGGCCAGCTCCTCTAGGGCGAAGGCCACGCCCGCGATGGGGGTGTTGAACGCGGCCGCGACGCCCGCCGCGCCGCCGGCGATGATGACCGCGCCGTTGACGGGCACCCTCAGCAGCCGGTGGGTCGCCACCATGATCGAGGCGCCCAACTGCACGGTCGGCCCCTCGCGGCCCACCGAACCCCCGACCAGAAGCGCCCCCAGGGTGGCGAAGGTCTTGAAGGCGCCGGTCCGGATCGACACCAGGCCGCCGGTGCGTCCGTTGTCGACATGGCGCGCCGCGGCGATGATCTGGGGAATGCCCGATCCGCGCGCCAGCGGCGCATAGCGCCGCGTCAGCCAGGCCAGCAGCACGAAGCCCGCCGGGGTGACGATCAGCGGCGCATAGGGCCAGGCCTGGGTCATGCCGGCGAACAGATGCTGCGCCTCGTCCGCGGCGTTGGCGAAGAACCAGGCGAACAGGCCCACCCCGACCGCGCCGCCGCCGGCCGCCAGCCGGCTTTTCCACACGGGACCGATGTGTTCGCGCCAGGCGGCGTGCAGGGCCGCGCGGGTGGGGGAGGCCATTCTTGCTCTTTCGTTCAGCGGGAGCGGTCCGGGCCTAACCCCTCAGGCGGCTCAGGGCAAATGGGAGACCCGTTGCGCGGGCGCCGCCTTCCCCACAGTTTGCCGCCCCATCGCCGGCCGCGGGGGCTAGACTATCGGCTTCCGATCCCCGATTCGCAGAGCCATGACGATCCACGCCCCGCCGCCGGAAGGCGGTCGCATCATCGAAGAGCCGATGGAGACGGCGCTCAGCCGCCGCTATCTGGCCTACGCCCTGTCGACCATCACCAACCGCGCCCTGCCGGACGTGCGCGACGGGTTCAAGCCGGTTCACCGGCGCATCCTCTACGCCATGCACCAGATGCGGCTGAACCCGCAGGCGGCGGCGCGCAAATGCGCCAAGGTCGTCGGCGAGGTGATGGGCGGATACCACCCGCACGGCGACGCCTCGATCTACGAGGCCCTGGTGCGCCTGGCCCAGGACTTCGCCCAGCGTTATCCGCTGGTCGACGGGCAGGGCAACTTCGGCAACATCGACGGCGATAGCGCCGCCGCCATGCGCTACACCGAGTGCAAGCTGACGCCCGCCGCCGTCCTGCTGCTGGACGGGATCGATCAGGACGCCGTCGATTTCCGCGCCACCTACGACGACCAGGACGAGGAACCCGTTGTCCTGCCGGCCGGCTTCCCGAACCTGCTGGCGAACGGCTCGTCGGGCATCGCCGTGGGCATGGCGACGTCGATTCCGCCCCACAACGTCGGCGAATTGCTGGACGCCTGCCAGCTGTTGCTGGACCGGCCCGAGGCGACGACCGAAGACCTGGTGCAGAGGGTTCCGGGGCCGGACTTCCCCACGGGCGGGGTGTCGGTCGAGGGCGCGGCCTCGATCCTCGACGCCTACGAGACCGGTCGCGGCGGGGTGCGGCTGCGCGCGCGCTGGGAGACGGAGGACCTGGGGCGCGGCGTGTGGCGCATCGTCGTCACCGAGATGCCCTACCAGGTGCAGAAGTCCAAGCTGATCGAGGGTCTGGCGGACCTGATCGAACACAAGAAGGCGCCCCTGCTGGGCGATGTGCGCGACGAGTCGGCCGAGGACATCCGCCTGATCCTGGAGCCCAAGAACCGCGCCATCGAGCCCGAGATGCTTATGGAGAGCCTGTTCAAGCTGTCCGATCTGGAGGTCCGCTTCCCCATCAACATGAACGTGCTGGACGCCAGCGGCACCCCGCGCGTCATGGGGCTGAAGGACTGTCTGCGCGCCTTCCTGGACCATCGCCGCGAGGTCCTGAACCGCCGTTCGCAATGGCGCATCGCACGCGTCGAGAAGCGGCTGCACCTGCTGGAAGGCCTGCGGATCGTCTTCCTGAACCTTGACGAGGTCATCCGCATCGTCCGGGAGGAAGAGCAGCCCAAGGCGGTGCTGATCGCGCGCTTCGGCCTGTCGGAGCTTCAGGCCGACTTCATCCTGGACACCCGGCTGCGCCAACTGGCGCGGCTGGAAGAGATGACCATCGAAAAGGAGTTCAAGGAACTCTCCGAGGAACTGGCGCAGCTGAAGGCGCTGACCTCGTCGGAAGGCAAGCAGTGGAAGGCGATCTCCAAGGAGCTGGAGGCCGTGCGCAAGGCGCTGGTCTCGCCGCGCCGCACCACCATCGCCGAGGCGGTGGATGCGTCGGCCTTCGTGGCGCCCGAGGCCTTCATCCCGCGCGAGGCCATCACCGTCATCCTGTCCGAGCGCGGCTGGATCCGCGCCGCCAAGGGCAAGGTCGACGACCCGTCGGAGCTGAAGTTCAAGGAGGGCGACCAACTGGCCTTCCTGGCGCCCGCCTATACGACGGACAAGCTGCTGGTCGGGGCGTCTGACGGACGCATCTTCACCATCGGCGCAGACAAGCTGGCGTCCGGCCGCGGCCATGGCGAGCCGTTGCGCCTGATGATCGACCTGGACGAAAGCGCCCAGATCGTGAACCTGGTGGCGCACCAGCCGGGGGCCAAGCTGCTGATCGCGTCAAAGGCCGGCTACGGCTTCGTGGCGCCCGAGGACGATCTTCTGGCCCAGAAGCGCGGCGGCAAGCAGGTGCTGAACGGAGAGATGCTGGCGATGCTGCGCATCCCGCAATCCCCGGCGGCCGACCACGTCGCCGCCATCGGCGAGAACATCAAGACCCTGATCTTCCCGCTGGCCGAACTGCCCGAGATGGGGCGCGGCAAGGGGGTTAAGCTGCAGAACTTCAAGCAGGGGGGCCTGGCCGACGTCGCCGTGTTCAACGCCGAGGCGGGGCCGGAATGGGTCGACGGCGGCGGCCGTCGTCGCAACTGGCCCGACTGGAAGGACTGGCTGGGCAAGCGCGCCGGCGCCGGACGCCAGGGCCCGCGCGGACTGCGCAAGTTCAGGTAGAGGCGGCGTCGGAGAGGATCAGCGCTCCAGCCGCATCCAGCCCAGAGGGCGCAGCGCCTCCATCGGCCGGAACTCGGCCTTGTAGTTCATCTTCTCGGACCCCTGGACCCAATAGCCCAGGTACACGAAGGGCAGGCCGACCTGCTCCGCCTGACGGACATGGTCCAGGATGGCGAACCGACCCAGGCTGCGTCGATCCATCGTCGGATCGTAGAAGCTGTAGACCATCGACAGGCCGTCGCGCAGCAGGTCGGTCAGGGTTACGGCCGCCAGGTCGCCAGGCCCGCCATCGGTCGACGGCAGGCGGTATTCGATCAGGTGGGTGCGCACGGCCGTGTCCTCGACCATGGCGACATAGTCCAGCCAGCCCATGTCGCTCATGCCGCCCTGCGGATGACGCGCGGTCAGATATCGGCGCAGCAGCTGGAACTGCTCGGTCGTCGCCTCGGCCTCGACCAGATTGCGCGACAGGTCGTCGTTGCGGGCCAGCACCTTGCGCTGGGAGCGGGAGAAGGCGAAGTCGGCCACCGGGATGCGCACGGAAACGCACGCATCGCACGCCTCGCACGCCGGGCGGTAGGCGATGTTCTGGCTGCGGCGAAAGCCCGCGATCGTCAGCTCGTCGTTGACGTGGGCGCCGTCCGAGAAGGGCAGGTTGGCGAACACCTTGCGCTCGGTCTGGCCGGGCAGATACGGGCACGGCGCGACCGAGGTCATGAAGAATCGAAGTTGCCGGGTCGGTACGTGTTGCGTCACGGCCTCAGGTCCGCATCCGATCATGCCAATATTGCGACGATGCAACGTGCATCCCGCGATTTGGCGGCATTCGCCGCCCGGCCGCAAGCGCACGGGCGCCACAGCCGCCGGCGATCACAGCGAGGTGTCCATCGGCAGCACCGGCGCTTCCCGCAGCAGCACGATCGAGATGCGGCGGTTTCCGGCCAGGCTGGGGTCGTCGGGATAGAGCGGATCCGAGCCGGCCTTGCCTGCCACCGAATAGACGCGGTCGGGGTCGACGCCGGCGCCCTGGAGGACCAGACGCGAGGCGTTGGCGCGCGCCGACGACAGGGTCCAGTCGCCGGGGCCGCTGGCGCGGCCCGAGCCGGCGACGGCGCTGGTGTGCCCGGTGATCGAAATCCGGTTCGGCAACTGGTTGATGACCCGCGCCACCGCCCGCAGCAACACCTGGGCGCGCGCGTTCGGCTGGGCCGAGTTGTTGTCGAACATCGACCGGCCTTCCTGGTCGACCAGCTGGATGCGAAGCCCCTCGGGCGTCTGGTCGACGATCAGCTGCTTCGACAGTTCGGCCAGCTCCGGCATGGACTGCATCGCCTGACGCAGGGATTCCGCGGCGCTGGCGAACTGGTCGGCCTCGCGACGGCGCATTTCCGCCTCCAGGGCGGCGTCGCTGGCCGAGGACAGGTTGGAACTGGGGCCGGCCTGGGTGGCGTCGGGCGGCGCCTCGGGCGCCAACTGCTCGATCACGGACATGGAGCCCGAGCTCTTGGGGCCGTCGTCGCCCAGCGCGGTGCCGCCCAGGATGCCGCCCGACCCGGACGTCGTCTCGGACACGCTGGCGGGGGCGAAATATTCCGCAATGCCCTTCTTCTGTTCCGGGTCGGTCGCATTGACCAGCCACATCAGCAGGAAGAAGGCCATCATCGCGGTGACGAAGTCCGCATAGGCGACCTTCCACGCGCCGCCGTGGTGGCCGTGGCCGCCGCCCTTCTTCACCTTCTTGATGAGGATCGGACGATCGCTCACGGACATCGGCACGCACCCCTGAATTCTGCGCCGCATCATGGCGCGGATAAGGGTTAAGGCGTCCTTTCCCTTGCTCGCGCGGGAGGACCGGCCTAGTCCGGCGGCGAACACGGGAGCCTGTCATGAAGATCGCATTCGCCGGCCTGGGGGTCATGGGCGCGCCGATGGCCCGGCATCTGGTCGAGGCCGGTCATCAGGTGGCGGGCTACAATCGCTCTGCGGCCAAGGCGCAGGCCTGGGCGGAAGGGACGGGCGGGCGCTTCGCGGCGACGGTTGTCGAGGCGGCGCAGGGCGCGGATCTGTTCATCCTGTGCGTCGGAAACGACGACGACGTGCGCGCGGTCGTCGCCGAGGCCTTGCCCGTGCTGGCGTCCGGCGCCGTCATCGTCGACCACACGACGACGTCGGCCAGGATCGCGCGCGAGATGGCCCAGCAGGCCGCCGAATTCGGCGTCGCCTTCGTGGACGCCCCCGTCTCCGGCGGGCAGGCGGGGGCCGAAAACGGACAGCTCAGCGTCATGGCCGGCGGCGACGCCGAGGCCCTGGCCAAGGCCGAACCGGCCCTGAAGGCCTATTCCAAGGCGATCCAGCACATGGGGCCGGCGGGCTCGGGCCAGCTGACCAAGATGGTCAACCAGATCGCCATCGCCGGGGTGGTGCAAGGCCTGGCCGAGGCGGTGCACTTCGCCCAGGTCGCGGGCCTGGATACGGACAAGGCCTATGACGCCGTGTCGAAGGGCGCGGCGCAGAGCTGGCAGATGGACAACCGGTGGAAGACGGCGGCGCGGGGCGAGTTCGACTTCGGCTTCGCCGTCGACTGGATGCGCAAGGACCTGGGCCTGGTGCTGGACGAGGCGCGGTCCAACGGCGCGCGCCTGGCCCTGACCGCCCTGGTCGACCAGTTCTACGCCGAGGTCCAGGCGATGGGCGGAAACCGCTGGGACACCTCCAGCCTCAAGGCGCGCCTGCCGGGACCGGACGGCGCCTGAGCCTCAGACCTTGCGCACGAACTCCGCGCGCAGGACCAGGCCCTTGATGGTCGGATGGCGACAGTCGATCTCCTGATCGTCGCCGGTCAGGCGGATCGATCGGATGACGGTCCCGCGCTTCAGCGTCTGGCCCGCGCCCTTGACCGTCAGGTCCTTGATCAGGGTGACGGCGTCGCCGTCGTTCAGTTCGTTGCCGACGGAATCCACCACCTTCGGCGTCGTGGCGGCGGCCTTCTCGGCGGCTTCGGCGGGGCTCAGCCACTCGCCGGTCGCTTCGTCGTACACGTAGTCGTCGCTCACCCTCAGGCTCCCAGAAGCCGCGCCGCCTGGGGCGCGAAATAGGTCAGCACGCCCGCCGCGCCCGCGCGCTTGAAGCCGTGCAGCGTCTCCAGGATCGCGCGATCCTCTTCCAGCCAGCCGTTGGCGATCGAGGCGCGCATCATCGCGTATTCGCCCGACACCTGATAGGCGAAGGTCGGCACGCGGAAGGTCTCCGACACCCGCCGCACGACGTCGAGATAGGGCGTCCCCGGCTTGACCATCACGGCGTCGGCGCCCTCCGACAGGTCCATCGCGACTTCCTTCAGCGCCTCGTCGGCGTTGGCGTAGTCCATCTGATAGGTCTTCTTGTCGCCGGTCAGGGACTTGGACGATCCTACCGCGTCGCGATAAGGCCCGTAGAAGCAGGAGGCGTATTTGGCCGCATAGGCCAGGATCAGCGTGTCCTGGAAGCCGTTGGCCTCCAGCGCCTCGCGCACGGCCTGGATGCGTCCGTCCATCATGTCCGACGGCGCCACGACGTCGGCGCCGGCGTGGGCGTGGATGAAGGCCTGTTCGGCCAGGCGCTCCAGGGTGGCGTCGTTGACGATCCGGCCGTCCTCCATGACCCCGTCGTGGCCGTGGTCGGTGTAGCAGTCCAGCGCCACGTCGGTGATGACGCCGATCTCGGGCGCGGCGTCCTTGATGGCGCGAATGACGTCGGGGATCAGGCCGTCCGGATCGGTCGCGCCCGTCCCGACATTGTCCTTCTCCCCGCCGACGTTGGGAAACAGCGCCACGGCCGGAATGCCCAGGTCGCGCGCCTCGACCGCCGCCCTGGCCGCCGCCTTGGGCGACAGGCGGAAGACGCCGGGCATGGAGGCGACGGGCGCGCGGTCCTCGGCGCCGTCGTGGACGATCAGCGGCCAGATCAGGTCGGCGGGGGTCAGCATCGTCTCCGCGACCAGGCGACGGATCCAGGGACTGGACCGGAGCCGGCGTGGACGGGCCAGCGGGAAGGGGGCGGGTTGGAAGGGGAGCATGGCGGACCTCGAATTCGGGTGCTGGACTAAGCCCGACGCCGCGCCAGTGCAAATCGCGTCTTGCATCGGATCCTTTCCGCGCCGATCTGCTATGCAGGAGAAGGCGCGCGCCGCGCCGGGAGGACAGAGATCATGATCCATCGTCTGGGCGTCGCGGCGGCCGTCGCGCTGGTGGGCGCCGCCCTGTCGGGCTGCATCGTCATCGCCTCCGAGGGGGGAGAGCGGACGGTCGTGACATCGGGCGCGTCGGCGGCCATGCCCGCCCCAGGCCAGTTTCGCGGTCCTCTATCAGGAGGCCGTCGCCGATCCGCGCCGCCCGGCCGAGGAGACCGCGCGCGATCCGCTGCGACATCCGGCCGAGATGCTGGCCTTCGCCCAGGTGGCGCCGGGCGACCGCATCGCCGACATCCGGCCGGGCGCCGGCTACTTCACCCGCCTGTTCGCCGACGTCGCCGGCCCCAACGGCCACGTTTACGCCTTCGTGCCCAACCGCACGGCGGAGCGCGAAAATCCCGGCGCGGACGCCCTGGCCCAGGCCTATCCCAACGTCAGCCGCGTCAACGGCGCGCTGGACGCGATGACGTTCGACGAGCCGCTGGACCTGGTGTTCATGAGCCAGGAGTATCACGACTTCCACATTCCCCGCTTCGAAACGGACGTGGCGCGAATGAACGCGGCGGTGTTCGCGGCGCTGAAGCCGGGCGGCCGCTACGTCGTCATCGACCACCAGGCCGCGCCGGGAACCGGCGTCTCGGCGGTTTCGACGCTGCATCGGATCGAAGGCGACTATCTGCGTCGCGAGGTCGAGGCGGCCGGGTTCGTCTTCGAGGGCGAGAGCCGCGCGGTGGCGAACGCCGCCGACGACCACAGCCTGAATGTGTTCGACGAGGGCATCCGGGGCCGCACCGACCAGTTCGTCTATCGGTTCCGCAAGCCGGGCTGAGCGCCGGTTCAGCGGGCGGTCGGCATTCCCGACCGGCGGCGCGGGTTCTGGGCGACCACCTCCACCCGCGTCACCGAGCCCCGGCCCGATATGCCGGCGGCGGCCGCGACCAGGGCGTTGGACAGGGCGCGCTCGTCCAGCCGCGTCCAGTCGCCCGGCACGGTGAAGGGGGTGCGGTGCGCGGCCTTGACCAGGGCGTCGCGGAAGAAGGCCTCCTTGGGCCGCATCTGCTCCACGGTCTTGCCCGCGCCCAGGTGCAGGCGCAGCGAGACGAAGACGTAGTTGCGCAGCCGCCCGCCCTCGATCACCGGCAGGCCGACGCCGGCGACGCCGAGCGCGGGGGCCTCGGCCGATCCGGCCTTGGGCGAGGAGGCGCGGGCCGGGGCGGCGGCCAGGGCCAGGCCGGCTGCGGCGAAGAGGGCGCGACGGTTCATGGGCCTTTCCATGCCACGTCCGGGTTAGGATTCCCTTTCCGCTCAGCCGTGGGTCCAGCCCGCGCGCGCAAGGGTGATGGGGCGGCCGTCGTAGGTCACGGTCAGGCCCTCTCCGGCGGCGACCTGGCCGATGAGGGTCAGGCGGACCAGCCGGCGCTCGGCCTCGCGGCGCAGCAGGTCCTCGTCGCGCGGGTCGGCGGTGAAGGCGATCTCGTAGTCGTCGCCGCCCGCAGCCAACTCTTCCAGGGACAGTTGCGGGTCGACCCGATCGGCGAACCAGGCCTGGGCCGCGGCGGACAGGGGCAGGACGTTCAGGTTCAGCCGCACCTCGACGCCGCTGGCGCGGGCGATATGGGCCAGGTCGGCGGCCAGGCCGTCCGAGACGTCGATCGCCGCTGTGGCGTGGTCGCGGACCATCTCGGCGAAGTCCAGGCGCGGGACCGGGGTGCGGTAATGGGCGATCAGGGCGTCCAGCCGCTCGGGGTCCAGCGACAGCTCTCCGCGCGCGGCGCGCAGCCCCAGCCGCCCGTCGCCGATATGACCGGTGACGAACACCAGGTCGCCGGGGCGCGCGCCCGAGCGGGGGCGGTTCGGCCCGCCGGCGTCCATCCAAGGGCGGTCAGGGAGAAGGCGGCCGGGCCGGGGGTGGAGACGGTGTCGCCGCCCAGCAGATGCACGCCGAACGTCGCCTGGTCCTCGGCCAGGCCGGCGGCGAAGGCCTGGCGCTCGGGCCAGCCGCAGCGCTCCGACCACTGGCAGGCCAGGAGATAGCCGAAGGGCTCCGCGCCCTTGGCGGCCAAGTCCGACAGGTTCACCCGCAACAGCTTGCGGGCCACGGCGTCCAGCGGGTCGTCGGGCAGGAAATGCACCCCCTCGACGATGGCGTCCTTGGTCAGGACCAGGTCGAAGCCGGGGCGCGAGGGCAGGGCCGCGACGTCGTCGCGCAGGCCCCGCGCCCATTCGGGATGAGCCAGCGGCGCCAGGAGCGTGTCGATGGTCTCGAACTCGCCCGCGACGTCGAGGGCCGGCATCAGGCGCGGGCGTCGCGGGCGACGCCGTCCAGGGCGGCGTTGACGAACCGGGCCTCGGCGTCGTCGAAGAAGGCCTTGGCCAGTTCGACATATTCGTCGATCACCACCTCGCGCGGGGTGTCGGGCTGTTTCAGCAGCTCCCAGGCGCCCGAGCGGAGCAGGGCGCGCAGGGTGGCGTCCAGCCGCTCCAGCCGCCAGTTCGAGGCCAGGCGCGCCTTGATGGCGGCGTCGAGTTCGCGCTGGTTCTCGACCACGCCGCGAACGATCTCGGCGAAATAGGCCTCGTCGGCCTCGGCCAGGGCCTCGCCCTCGATGTCGGCGTCGAAGCGATGGTTGGCGAACTCGGCGATCACCGTCTCCACGCCCTCGCCGGCCAGCTCCATCTGGTACAGGGCCTGGACGGCGGCCAGGCGCGCCACGGTGCGGGCGCGGCGCTGCTTGGAGGTCAACTGCGGCTCGGCGCGCTGTCTTTCGGCCTCGGCCAATTGTTCGAGGACGGACTTCAGGCTGTTCGGTTCGGTCATGCGCCGAGGCCTAAGCGCAACCGACGGCGCAATGCAATGAGGTCGAGGCAGGCTTTCGCCGCGCCGCCGCCCTTGTCGCCTTCGGACAGCCGCGCGCGAGCCCAGGCCTGATCCTCGTCCTCGGTCGTCAGGATGCCGTTGCCGATGGCCAGGCCCTTGACGCCCAGTTGCATGATCCCGGCGGCCGACTGGTCCGAGACGATCTCGAAATGATAGGTCTCGCCGCGGATCACGCAGCCCAGGGCGACAAAGCCGTCGTAACGCGGGGCGGTCGGATAGCGGCCGGCCTCGTCGGCCATGGCGATGGCGGTCGGGATCTCCAGGGCGCCGGGCACGGTGACGACGTCGAAGTCGGCGCCGTGCGCCTTCAGCGTTTCCTTGGCGCCCTCCAGCAGGGCGTCGGCCAGGTCGTCGTAGAAGCGCGCCTCGACGATCAGGATGCGCGGGGCGTCTCTCACTTCTGGTCCTCTCCGTCCATGTCGCGCCAGCCGACGATGCGCAGGCCGTAGCCCTCAAGCGCCGTCGGCTCGGGCCGCGTCGAACTCATCACGATCATGTCGCGAACGCCCAGGTCCAGCAGGATCTGCGCGCCGACCCCGTAGGCCCGCAGCGACCGATCGACCGCCGCCGGCTTGTCCGCGCCCGCCAGCCGCTCGGCCAGCGAGGTCAGCGACGGATCGCGCAGGAAGACGACGACGCCGGCGCCGTCGTGATCGGTGATCTGGCGCAGGGCCTTGGGCACATAGTCCTGGCGCCGCTCGACGTGGCCCAGCATGTCGCAGGCGAAATCGACCTGGTGCATCCGCACCAGGGTCGGCTTGCCCGGTTCGATCCGGCCGTGGACAAGGGCCACATGCTCGGCCCCCTCGATGGTGTTCTTGTAGAGCATCATGCGAAACGGGCCGCCGTGGACGCTCTCGAACGGGGTGTCCATGATGCGTTCGACGAACCGCTCGGTGCGGCGGCGATAGGCGATCAGGTCGGCGATGGTGCCGATCTTCAGCCCGTGCAGCTGGGCGAAGGCGACCAGGTCGGGCATCCGCGCCATCGTGCCGTCGTCCTTGATGATCTCGCAGATCACCCCGGCGGGGGTCAGGCCGGCCATGCGGCTGATGTCCACGGCCGCCTCGGTATGGCCCGCGCGGACCAGGACGCCGCCGTCGCGCGCCACCAGGGGGAAGATGTGGCCGGGCGAGACGATGTCGTCCATGCCCTTGGAGGCGTCGGTGGCGACATGGATGGTGCGCGAGCGGTCCGCCGCCGAGATCCCGGTCGTGACCCCCTCCTTGGCCTCGATCGAGACGGTGAAGGCGGTCTTCATGCTCTCGATTGTCGGCGGCCATCGGCGGCAGGCGCAGCTGCTGGGCGCGCTCGGCCGTCAGGGCCAGACAGACCAGGCCTCGCGCCTGGCGGATCATGAAGTTGATCTGGTCCGGCGTGGCGAACTGGGCCGGGATGATGATGTCGCCCTCGTTCTCGCGGTCCTCGGCGTCCACCAGGATGTAGGGCCGGCCGTTGCGGGCGTCCTCCAGGATGTCCTCGATGGGGCTGATCGGGCTGTCGTTCATATTACTGGCTGCAAGCTGCATCATGCCGTCTCCTGCCACCGCGCGAGGTATCGCGCCAGCATGTCGATCTCCAGATTGACCGGATCGCCCGGATTCAGGCGTCCCAGCGTCGTCGCCTCCCACGTATGCGGGATGATGTTCAGGGAGAAGACGCGGTCCTGGACCGCGTTCACCGTCAGGGACACGCCGTCGACGGTGATGGAGCCCTTGGCGGCGATATAGCGATGCAGCGGGGCGGGGGCCTCGACCTCTATACGGTGCGAGCCGCCCTCAGGCGTGATCGAGACGATCCGGCCCAGCCCGTCCACATGGCCCGAGACGACGTGGCCGCCCATTTCGTCGCCTAGCTTCGCGGCCCGTTCCAGATTGACGCCGTCGCCGGCCTTCCAGGCGCCGAGCGTGGTCTTGGACAGGGTCTCGTTCGACACCTCCACAGCGAACCAGCCGGGGCCTTTTTCCACCACCGTCAGGCAGCAGCCCGCATGGCTGATCGAGGCGCCCAGGTCGATGCCGGCCGTGTCCCAGGCGGTCTCGATCTCGTAGCGGCGGTCGCGCTCGGTCTGGGTGACGTCGCGGACGCGGCCGATGTCGGTGACGATGCCGGTGAACATTACGCTCGGCCCCCTTCGGCCGCGAAAAACAGGGTGTGAATAGTGTGAAAGGTATGAAATCGACCGGTCGACGGCCCGTGCGGCGTCAGAGTCGGTCGTAACGTTCCCACAGATCGTCTCCGGCGGGCGCGGCGCCCAGGCGACGGAACTTGGGGGCGTCGGCCAGCTTTGCAAGCGCCAGGGCGGCCACGCAGGGCCGCCCCTCGGCCCCCAGCAGGATCGGGGCGCGGAACCATTCCAGCCGATCCACCGCCCCGGCCCGCAGGAACGAGGCCGCGACCTGGCCGCCCCCCTCGATCAGGAGGGAGGCGACGCCAGCGGAGTCGAGCGCCCGCAGGACGGCCGGGATCGACGGCCGGCCGTCCTCGGTCTCGACCTGGCGGACCCGGGCGGCGCCGACGGGCGCGGGCGGGGCGGCGGTCAGGATCAGGGTGTTCTCGCCCGCCAGCTTCGCCGTCGCGGGCGTGCGAAGCCGGCTGTCCAGGACGACGCGCAACGGTTGATCCACCGCGCGGCCCGGCAGGCGGGCGGTCAGTTCGGGGTCATCGTGCAGCACCGTCTCCACCCCGACCAGGATGGCGTCATGGGCGGCGCGCAGGCGGTGGCCCTCCAGCCGCGCGGCCTCGCCGGTGATCCAGCGGCTTCGCCGGACGCGGTGGCGATGCGCCCGTCCAGGGAGGTGGCCAGCTTGAGGGTGACGCGCATCAGGCCTTGCCGGGCGGCTCGTCGAAGCCTTCGTCGCCCAGGAATTTGGCGAAGTCGCCGGTGTGGCGGAAGTCCTTGTACACCGAGGCGTAGCGGACGTAGGCGACCTCATCGACGCCCTTCAGCGCCTTCATGATGAAGTCGCCGACCACGCTGGACGGGATTTCGGTCTCGCCCAGGCTTTCCAGCTGGCGGACGATGCGGTTGACCATTTGCTCGATCTGGTCGGCGTGGACCGGGCGCTTGCGCAGAGCCACGCCCAGGGAGCGCTCCAGCTTGTCGCGGTCAAACGGGGTGCGGCGGCCGTTGCGCTTCAGGATGACCAGTTCGCGCAGCTGCACCCGCTCGAAGGTGGTGAAGCGCCCGTTGCAGTTGGGGCAGGACCGGCGGCGTCGGATGGCCGAACCGTCGTCCGACGGCCGGCTGTCCTTCACTTGGGTGTCCTGATGACCGCAGAAGGGGCACTTCATCGGACGGTCATCCGTAGATGGGGAAGCGGTGCGTCAGTTCGCGCACCTGGGCCGCCACGCCGGCGACCAGGGCGGGATCGGCCTCGTCCCCGCCGTTCATCGACGAGACGACGTCGGCGATCCAGTGGCCGATCTGCTGGAACTCGGCCTCGCCGAAGCCGCGCGTGGTGCCGGCCGGCGTGCCCAGCCGGACGCCCGAGGTGACGGTGAAGGGGGCGGTGTCGAACGGCACGCCGTTCTTGTTGCAGGTCATCAGCGCCTTTTCGAGCTCGTGCTCGGTGGCCTTGCCGGTCACGCCCTTGGGCCGCAGGTCGACCAGCATCAGGTGGCTGTCGGTGCCGCCCGAGACGATGGCCAGGCCGCGCTCGACCAGGACGGCGGCCAGGGCCTGGGCGTTCTTGACCACCTGCTGGGCGTAGAGCTTGAACTCGGGCTTCAGCGCCTCGCCGAAGGCCACGGCCTTTGCGGCGATGACGTGCTCCAGCGGGCCGCCCTGCAGGCCGGGGAAGACGGCCGAGTTGATCTTCTTGCCCAGGTCGGCGTCGTTGGACAGGATCATGCCGCCGCGCGGGCCGCGCAGGGTCTTGTGCGTGGTGGTGGTGACGACGTGGGCGTGCGGGATCGGGTCGGGATAGACGCCGCCGGCGACCAGGCCGGCGTAGTGGGCCATGTCGACCATCAGATAGGCGCCGACGCTGTCGGCGATCTCGCGGAAGCGCTTGAAGTCGATGTGGCGGCTGTAGGCGCTGGCGCCGGCCAGGATCAGCTTGGGCTTTTCCCGCTCGGCCATCTCGGCGACGTGATCGTAATCAATGAGATGGTCGTCTTCCTTCACCTTGTAGGTGACGGGGCGGAACCACTTGCCGGACTGGTTGGCGGGCGAACCGTGGGTCAGGTGGCCGCCGCAGGCCAGATCCATGCCCAGGAAGGTGTCGCCCGGCTGCAGCAAGGTGAAGAAGACCGCCTGGTTTGCCTGGGCGCCCGAGTGGGGCTGGACGTTGGCGAAGGCGGCGCCGAACAGCGTCTTGGCGCGCTCGCGGGCCAGGTCCTCGGTGATGTCGACGTATTCGCAGCCGCCGTAGTAGCGACGGCCGGGATAGCCTTCGGCGTATTTGTTGGTCAGGACCGAGCCTTGCGCGTCCAGCACCGCCTGGGAGACGATGTTCTCCGACGCGATCAGCTCGATCTGTTCGCGCTGACGGCCCAGTTCGCCCTGGATGCCCTTGAAGACGTCCGGATCGGCGTCGGCGAGCGTCTTGGTGAAATAGGCGTCGTGGGTGAAGGCGGTCACGCTGAAATCCCCGCAAATCGAAAGCTGGCCTATCTAGGCCGCGGCGGGAAGAACCACAACATGTTGTGGTGAACGCGCTCAACCGTGGCCCAGCACGCGCCTCAGCTTGGCGATCGCCACGCGTTCGACGGCCTTTGGTTCGTTCGCCGGGCCCATGGCGCTGACCTCGCGGCCGGAGGCGACATGGATGGCCGAGCATTTGACGTAGGGGCCGTTGCGGACGAACTCGACGATGACCTCTCCGAGGTCGTCGCCGGACGTCATGCGGCGACGGGCCGGCGCGCCACGTTGCAGTGGGAGAAGAGCTTGTCCATCGCCTGGACCAGGTGATCCATCATCGCATCGGTGTGGTTCGGCGAGGGGGTGAAGCGCAGCCGCTCGGTCCCCTTGGGCACGGTCGGATAGTTGATCGGCTGGACATAGACGCCGAAGTCTTCCAGCAGCATGTCCGAGATCATCTTGCAGTGGACCGGATCGCCCACCAGCACCGGCACGATGTGGCTCTCCGACGCCATGACCGGCAAGCCGGCGGCCTCGAACCGGGCCTTCAGCGTCGCCGCGCGCTCCTGGTGCTGGTCGCGCAGTTCGGGGTGGGCCTTCAGGTGACGCACCGAGGCCAGGGCGCCGGCGGTCAGGGCCGGGGGCAGGGAGGTGGTGAAGATGAAGCCCGAGGCCCAGCTGCGCACCGCGTCCACGATCACGGCGTCGGCGGCGATATAGCCGCCCATCACGCCGATGGCCTTGCCCAGGGTGCATTCGATGATGTCGATCTGGTCCAGCACGCCGTCGCGCTCGGCCACGCCCGCGCCGGTGTCGCCGTACAGGCCCACGGCGTGCACCTCGTCCAGATAGGTCAGGGCGCCGTACTTTTTGGCCAGGGCGATCGTGCCCTTCAGGTCGGCGATGTCGCCGTCCATCGAATAGACGCTCTCGAAGGCGATCAGCTTGGGCGCGTCGGCTGGCGCATCGGCCAGCAGGGCCTCGAGATGGGCCAGGTCGTTGTGCTTGAACACGTGCCGCTCGCCGCCGCCGTGGCGGATGCCGGCGATCATCGAGGCGTGGTTCAGCGAATCCGAGAAGGTGATCAGGCCCGGCAGGATCTTCTGCAGGGTCGACAGGGTCGCCTCGTTGCCGACATAGCCCGAGGTGAACAGCAGCGCCGCTTCCTTGTGGTGCCAGGCGGCCAGCTCGGCCTCCAGGTCGACGGCGGGGCGGGTGGTGCCGGAGATGTTGCGCGTGCCGCCGGCGCCGGCGCCCATCTCGTCCAGCGCCCCATGCATGGCGTCCAGCACCGCCGGATGCTGGCCCATGCCCAGGTAGTCGTTGGAGCACCAGATCACCACGTCCTGCTCGGACCCGTCCGCGCTGCGGCGCGTGGCGCGCGGGAACTGGCCGCGCACGCGCTTCAGGTCGGCGAAGACCCGGTAGCGGCCCTCGCTGCGGACCTGCTCCACGGAGTTCTGAAAGGCGGCCTTATAGTCGAACAAGAGACGCGTTCTTTCGCTTATGGCGACGTGCCCCGGTATTTGCGCCGCTCGGACGGGCTTGTCCATGTCCCCGACGTGGACAAAACGCCCCAAACCCTTAATTGATAACGGTTCTCAGATTGGGCGCGGCGAGGGAGGGCGGCCGCGCCATTCGGTGCAAGGCCAAGCTTGAATACCCCCGTTGCGCCATCGTTTGCCCCGTGACAGGCTCGCCCCTGCAATTCCCAAAGGGACGCGCTGGTGCGTCCGCCGCGCTCGGGGGGACCGGAAGGCGGATAGAGGCGATAACGCCCGCCGCGCCAAGGGTCCGTGCGCTTCACTTTGCAAGGGCATGGAAACGCCAATGACCATTTATCTTTCGCTCGCCTTCGCGGCCGGCGTGCTGGGGGTGCTGTTCGGCGCCGTCCAGACCGGCGTGCTGATGAAGGCCAGCGCCGGCAACGACAAGATGCGAGAGATCGCGGCCGCCATTCAGGAAGGGGCGTCGGCCTATCTGAAGCGGCAATACATGACCATCGGCCTGGTCGGGATCGTGATCCTGATCGCCGCCTTCTTCCTGATCGGCCCCTATGCGGCGGTCGGCTTCCTGATCGGCGCGGTGCTCAGCGGCGCCGCGGGCTATGCGGGGATGCTCATCTCGGTGCGGGCCAACGTCCGCACCGCCCAGGCGGCGTCGGAGAGCCTGGCCAAGGGGCTGAACCTGGCGTTCCGCTCGGGCGCCATCACCGGCATGTTCGTGGCGGGCGGGGCCCTGATCGGGGTGTCGGGCTATTACATCGTGCTGACCCATCACCTTGGGCTGGCCCCGACCAGCCGCGAGGTGATCGACGGCCTGGTGGCGCTGGGCTTCGGCGCCTCGCTGATCTCCATCTTCGCGCGTCTGGGCGGCGGCATCTTCACCAAGGGCGCCGACGTCGGCGGCGACATGGTGGGCAAGGTCGAGGCCGGCATCCCCGAGGACGATCCCAGAAACGCCGCGACCATCGCCGACAATGTGGGCGACAACGTCGGCGACTGCGCCGGCATGGCCGCCGACCTGTTCGAGACCTATGCGGTGACGACGGTGGCGACCATGGTGCTGGCGGCCATCTTCTTCCGCGACCAACCCTATGTCGGGGCGATGATGGCCCTGCCGCTGGCGATCTGCGGCGCCTGCGTCGTCACCTCGATCATCGGCAGCTTCTTCGTGCGGCTGGGCAAGTCGAACAACATCATGGGCGCGCTGTACCAGGGGCTGATCGTCACCGGCGTGCTGTCCATCGGCGCGGTCTGGTGGGTTATCGACCAGATGGTGACCGGCCCGATCGTCACGGTCGGGGGCCTGGAGATCCAGCCGATGGCCCTGTTCTGGTCCGGCATGGTCGGCCTGGCGGTGACCGCCGCCATCGTGGTCATCACCGAATACTACACCGGCAGCCATTCGCGCCCCGTGCGCTCGGTCGCCAACGCCTCGGTGTCCGGCCACGGCACAAACGTGATCCAAGGCCTGGCCGTCTCGCTGGAGGCCACGGCGCTGCCGGCGCTGACGATCATCGTCGGCATCGTCGCCAGCTTCCAGCTGGCGGGCCTGTTCGGCATCGCCATCGCCACCACGACCATGCTGGGCGTGGCGGGGATGATCGTGGCGCTGGACGCCTTCGGCCCCGTCACCGACAACGCCGGCGGCATCGCCGAAATGGCGGGCCTGCCGTCGGAAGTGCGGCATTCGACCGACGCCCTGGACGCGGTGGGCAACACCACCAAGGCAGTGACCAAGGGCTACGCCATCGGTTCGGCCGGCCTGGGGGCGCTGGTGCTGTTCGCGGCCTATACGTCGGACCTGCAGTACTTTTCGGCCAATCCGGCGGATTATCCGTTCTTCGCCGACATGGGGCCGATCGCCTTCGACCTGACCAACCCCTATGTCGTGGTCGGCCTGCTGTTCGGGGGGCTGCTGCCCTTCCTGTTCGGCGGCATGTCGATGATGGCGGTGGGCCGCGCGGCCGAATCGGTCGTGGCCGAGGTGCGCCGCCAGTTCCGCGAGAACCCCGGCATCATGACCTATCAGGTCAAGCCGGAGTACGGCCGGGCGGTCGACATCCTGACCCGGGCGGCGATCCGCGAGATGATCGTGCCGTCGCTGCTGCCGGTGCTGTCGCCGATCGTGCTGTTCGTGGCCGTCCTGGCCATTTCGGACAAGGCCAACGCCTTCGCGGCGCTGGGGGCCATGCTGATGGGGGTGATCGTCACCGGCCTGTTCGTGGCCATTTCGATGACGTCGGGCGGCGGCGCCTGGGACAACGCCAAGAAGGTGATCGAGGAAGGCTTCACCGACAAGGCGGGCGTGGTCCACGGCAAGGGATCCGAGGCGCACAAGGCCGCCGTCACCGGCGACACCGTGGGCGATCCCTACAAGGACACGTCGGGCCCGGCGGTGAACCCGATGATCAAGATCACCAACATCGTGGCCCTGCTGCTGCTGGCGGTGCTGGCCAGCGGCACGGTCGGCTGATCCTGCCTGGTCCCGGAAAAGACCAAAGCCCCGGAGAGCGATCTCCGGGGCTTTTTCTTTCGGGCCTGTGCGCGCGACGCGGTGGCCTGCGGCCTGAGGCCAATCCGGCGCCTTGGCGGTCCTAGTCCGGGCGGCGCTGGCCGGGGATGTCTTCCTCGGTGCGGGGCAGCTGGCCGCGGCCGACGTTGCCCAGCAGCTGTTCCAGCACGGTCAGCGAGCGGCCGCGCGTGGGCGTCTCGTTGGAATTCATGGCGATCTGCTCGCCGTCGGCCAGGCCCAGGGTGCGCACGCCCGCGACCTTGTCGCCGCCGTCCTCGAAGGTGATTTCGGTGACGGTGCGCTGGGAGATGACGGGGCGATTGTAGGTGTATTTCTCGGTCGTCTGGCTGATGTAGTACCAGACCTGGTCCGGCTCGAAGGTCGAGGTGGTGGACGGCGAGCCCAGCTTGGCCAGCACCGTTTCCTTGGTGTCCGTGCCGGCGACCACGTCCTGGGGCTTGGCGTCGATGGCCTGGAAGCCGTTGTTGCCGATGGTCGGCGCGCACGCGGCGCTGAGGCCGGCCAGCGAAACGGCGACGAGAAGCGGGGCGAAACGGGACATGATCGGGCGCCTGCGAGGGAACAAGGTCTTTGACCTAGACGGACCCGCGTCCTAGTTCAACGTCGCGGCGTAAAAGGGGCCGTGCGGGACATCATGCTGAAACACCTCTTCAAGACGCGGCCCGGCGGCCGGATCGGCGACGATCTCTACGCCCTGGCCGTGGCCCAGGCCCGCAATCCGGCCTTCTACACCCGACTGGGGGTTGAGGACCGGATCGACGCGCGATCGAACTCTACACCCTGCACGTCCTGCTGCTGGTGATGCGTCTGCGCGACGAGGACACCGTGCGCGGCCAGGAAACCGCCCAGACCCTGTTCGACGTCTATGTGTCGGCGCTGGACCACGCCCTGCGCGAGGAAGGCGTGGGCGACATCTCGGTCGGCAAGAAGATGCGCAAGCTGGGCGAGGCGCTGTATGGCCGGATGACCGCCTATGAAGGGCCGCTGCGCCAGGGCGACGCGGAGGCCTTGGCCCAGGCCCTGGCGCGCAACGTCTACGGCGCGGACGCGGCGGAACACGCCGGCGCGCTGGCGCGCTACGCCCTGGCGGCCCGCACGGGGCTGGGCGCGCAGGATTTCAACGCGGTGCTGGCCCGGCCCGCCTGGGGGCGACGTCTAGAGAGCCATGAAAGACCTTCCTTTCACCGACACGGTGCGAGATCAACCAGATCGGCGCGGGCCTGAGCCGGCGGCTGGAACCGGACGCCGATGCGCGCAAGCGGATTGCTCGGTCGCTGGACCTGCAGGGGCTGGAGAGCTTCGTCGCCGAGATAGAACTGGCCCCCACGCCGACGTCCAGCGCCTGGACGCTGAAGGGTCGGGTGACGGCCCATGCGGTCCAGACCTGCGGCCTGACGCTGGAGCCGCTGCCCCTGGACGTGGATCGCCGCTTTTCCATCCAGCTGGTCGAATCGGCGCCGCAGGAGGCCGAGGAGATCGAGGTGACGCTGGACGAGGACGACGTCGATCCGATCGAGGACGGCAAGATCGACCTGGGCCAATACGCCGTCGAACAGCTGGCCCTGTCGCTGGACCCATTCCCGCGCAAGGCCGGCGCCGCGTTTGTCCAGCCCGACGAGCCGGCCGAGATCTCGCCCTTCGCCGCGCTGAAGGCCCTGAAGCCGGGCGGCGACCCAGGCCGAGGTTGACCTAGCGGCCGGTTGGTTGCATCCCCGGCCGAGGCGCTATCGTCCCGCGCCCCCCATGAGGCGTCGCGACAAGACGACGCGGCCATACGAGGTCCCATTGCCAGCCCCAGTAACGATCTCGCTTGACGCCATGGGCGGCGATCACGGGCCGTCCGTCGTCGTGCCCGGCGTCCGCAGCTATCTCCGCACCCACGGCGGGCAGGGCGTTCGCTTCCTGCTGCACGGCGACGAGGCCGCGATCGCGCCCGAGCTGTCGCGCTGCGGCCTGACCGAACTCTGCGAGATCCGCCACACGGACAAGGTGGTGGCGATGGACGAGAAGCCGGCCCAGGCGATGCGTCGCGGCAAGGGCTCCAGCCTGTGGAACGCCATCGAGGCGGTGAAGACCGGCGAGGCCGGCGGCGTCGTCTCGGCCGGCAACACCGGCGCCCTGATGGCGATCTCGAAGCTGATCCTGCGCATGGCGGCCCCGGGGCTGGAGCGTCCGGCCATCGTCGCCAGCTGGCCCACCTTCAAGGGGGTGACGGCGGTGCTGGACGTCGGCGCCAACATCGGCAGCGACGCCGAACAGCTGGTCGAGTTCGCCATCATGGGCGAGGCCTTCCAGACCGCGGTCCACGGCGTGGCGCGCCCGAGCATCGGCCTGCTGAACGTCGGGTCCGAGGACATGAAGGGCAATGAGCAGGTCAAGGAGGCCCACGCCATCCTGCGCGACGGGCCGTTCGAGCTGAACTACCAGGGCTTCGTCGAGGGCGACGACATCGGCAAGGGCACGGTGGACGTGGTCGTCACCGACGGCTTCACCGGCAACATCGCCCTGAAGACGGCCGAGGGCACCGCGCGCTACGTCTCGGCCCTGTTGCGCGAGGCGCTGACCTCGAACCTTCAGGCCAAGCTGGGCGCGGCCATCGCCATGCCCGCCCTGCGCCGGATGCGCGAAAAGATCGACCCCAGCGCCATCAACGGCGGCCCCTTGCTGGGGCTGAACGGCATCGTGGTGAAGAGCCACGGCGGCGCCGACGCCAAGGGGTTCGGCAATGCGATCCGCATCGCCGTCGACCTGGCGCGCAGTGACTACATGACCAAGGTCGGCGCCAACCTGGGCCGGCTGGAAGCCGTGTTCGACCACGCCGCCCCCGCCGGCGAAATCTCTGGAGACACCCCCCAGTGAGCGTCACCCGCAGCGCCGTCACCGGCGTCGGCTCCTTCCTGCCGGAGCAGATCGTCACCAACGCCGACCTGGCCGAGATCGTCGACACCTCCGACGAATGGATCCAGGAACGCACCGGCATCAAGCAGCGCCACAAGGCGCGCGACGACCAGCCGACCAGCGACCTGGCGGTCGAGGCGGCCAGGAAGGCCCTGATCGACGCCGGCAAAACGGCGGCCGACGTCGATCTGATCATCGTCGCCACCACCACGCCCGACATGACCTTTCCGGCCGTCGCCTCCATCGTCCAGCGCAAGCTGGGCGCGCCGGTTGGGATCGCCTTCGACGTCCAGGCGGTGTGTTCGGGCTTCGTCTATGCGCTGAGCGTCGCCGACGGCTTCGTCGCGCGCGGCCTGTCGAAATGCGCCCTGGTCATCGGCGCCGAGGAGATGACTCGGCTGATGGACTGGACCGACCGGACCACCTGCGTCCTGTTCGGCGACGGCGCCGGGGCCGTGGTGCTGGAGCCGCGCGAAGGGCAGGGGACGGCGGCCGACCAGGGGATGCTGGGCTTCGCCCTGCGCGCCGACGGAACCAAGACCGACCTGCTCTACGTCGACGGCGGCCCGGCCTCGACCGGCACGGTCGGCCACCTGCGCATGGCCGGCAACCAGGTCTTCCGCCACGCCGTGGTCAACATCGCCGAAGGCATCACCGCCGCCTGCGAGGCCGCCGGCATCCAGGTGTCCGACGTCGACTGGTTCGTGCCCCACCAGGCCAATCAGCGCATCATCAAGGGCGTCGGCGACCGGCTGGGCCTGGACGAGGATAAGGTGATCTCGACCGTGGCGATGCACGCCAACACCTCGGCCGCCTCGATCCCGTTGGCGCTGGACGCCGCGATCCAGGACGGCCGCATCAAGAAGGGCGACATGGTCCTGCTGGAGGCGATGGGCGGGGGCCTGACCTGGGGCGCCTGCGCGGTCCGACTGTAGCAAGCGCGCGGGGCCCATTGATTTCCGGCGGGTTTCGCGTCTCTATGCGGCGCAAGGTAGTCGGGTAGGCAATCAGGGAGGCGGTCGTCATGGCTGGACAGCAGACCCTCACGCGCGCGGACCTGTGCGAAGCGGTTCATGCGGAAGTCGGACTGTCGCGCCAGGAGTGTTCGCAGCTGGTCGAGCGCACCCTGGATCTGATCGTCGACGCGCTGGAGCGCGGCGAGACGGTCAAGCTGTCGGGCTTCGGCGTCTTCCAGGTGCGCGAGAAGCGCGCCCGCATGGGTCGCAATCCCAAGACCGGCGAACCCGCCGCGATCAGCCCGCGCCGGGTCATCAGCTTCCGCGCCTCGCAGATCATGAAGGGGCGTGTGCACGACGCGGTCCTGGAAGACTGATCGCCGTGGCCTCGCCCAAGAGCGCCAACGCCTTTCGCACCATTTCCGAGGCGGCCGAGGAAGTCGGCGCGCCCCAGCACGTGCTGCGGTTCTGGGAGACCAAGTTCGCCTTCGTCGCGCCGGTCAAGCGGGCGGGCGGGCGGCGTTTCTATCGCCCGGCCGACATCGCGGTGCTCAAGGCCGTCAAACGCCTGCTGCACGACGAGGGCCTGACGATTCGCGGCGTGCAGCGCCTGCACAAGGACCAGGGGCTGAAGAAGCTGCTGGGCGCCGAGGCCTCCGTGCTGATCGACGACGGCGATGCGCCGCCGCCCCCGCCTGCCGCGCCGACGCAAGGCGTGGAAACGCCCGCCGACAGCGCCCGGCTGCGCGCCGTCCTGGCCGATCTGGAGCAGGCCAGGGCCCGGCTGGACGCCGTTCTCTCACAGTAGGTGGAAAACCCGGTTTTTGGGTTTGCGGCCGGCGAGCCGCCCGTCTATAGGGAGCGCCTTCGGAGCGTGGCGCAGCCTGGTAGCGCACTTGACTGGGGGTCAAGGGGTCGCAGGTTCGAATCCTGTCGCTCCGACCATCTAAATCATTGATTTGGAATGGTTTTGAAGGGGCCGCCGTACGGCGGCCCCTTCGCAGTTCCGCCGTGGGGCACATATGGGGCACAAGCTGCGATTCGCTCTCGTGACTTGTTCAGCGGTTCCCTACCCGTGTCGCCGCTTTTCAAAGGTCTGCCCGGCTTTCTCGGGTGCCGCGACGGGCTTGGGGAGTCTCGGGCCTGGGAAGCACGTCGGCCATGCCCTGAGCATTGCCAAGAACGAGTATCGATGTCCGGCTGCCCTGGCCCGGCTCAATGACTGTTGCTGACTCGAAAGCGACCTTGGGAGCGTCCGCTTTGCGACGAGGCCCCACCGGCCGGTAGCCTTCAACTGCTCCCTGTAAATGCGGCCACGGTGATGCAACTGCTGCAGAATGGGAGGTTGTGTCTCCACGGCCCGGAGGATTCGAGCAATGTCCACTAGCCGTGCGGCGCAATCGGCTGGTCGGGATCTTCCTTTCGTCCTGCATCTTCGATCGCCTTGCGGAAACCTTCGGCGACATTCTCGGCCGCGCTTTCGCCAAGGCTCGCATACCGTCCAGCCTCGCTCAGTCGGTAGAGCTTGGGCTCCCTCAGTGAGAGGAGTGCAAAGTCATCCGGGGCGTTGCCTTCGTCGTAAAGCTCAGGAAACAGCGACAAGGCCGAGTAGACCGTGCGGGCGTTGATAGCCGGCTGAGCGGTGTTCCAGATATGGACAGCGGTCGAGGTGCGACCGAGGCGTATTCCGAAGTCCGGTGTGAACGTCACTTTGAACAGACCGGAAGCGTGCGCGTAGGTCGCCGGCTTGAACGTCATCAGCTCCCCGGATTGGCCGCGCGCCACGTCGCAAGGCGCTTCAGGGCCTGGCTCGCAGACGACCGTTCCGGCGCACGCTTGATGGAGGTCAGAGACTGCAGGATCTCATCGAGCGACGCTTCTTCTCCGAGAAATCGGGACGCCCCCCGTTTCATGCTGCGGTGGAAATCGTAGCCGCCTTTCCCACCTGCAACCCGGCCACGGATCGCGGTTCCGCGGGGCTTCTCATTTAGAGAGAGCAGTTTGAGATAGGCGGAAAAACCGAACGTCGGCATGGATTGGTGTCCTTGGAAGGCGGTGACTGGCGGCCGCGCGGGACACGGCCGCCAGCGAGGGCTCCGATCATTTGCCCTTGTTGCGGGCCTGGGTGAGCGCCGAGGCCGCCGCAGTTTTGGCGGCGGCGGACGACTTGGGATTGCTGAGCACCTTTCCGGCGGCGCTGGCGGCGCGCGGCGAGGTGGTTTCGTTTCTTTGCTTGGTCATTGGATGGTTTCTCTGCGGAGCGACGGGAATCGCCGTTCACCCGTCGACTATGTCCTGTTCCCAAAATGGGCGCAATATCATTGTTCCCATCATGGGACCGTTAACTTGACAATGCGAGTCGGATAAGCTAGTGTCATGCGTGTGATCACGAGAGGGGCGCTTCAGGAGTATTGGGAGCGGCCGGGGCGCGAGGACGCCGAGGATCCTCTCAAGGCTTGGTACGCCGAAGCAAAGTCGGCTGCCTGGCGATCACCTGCAGACATCAAGGCCCGCTATCGCTCCGCGAGTTTCGTCAGCGATAACCGGGTGGTCTTCAATATTGGCGGCAACAAACATCGGCTTGTCGTCCACCTGAACTACGGGCTGGGGATCGTGTTGATCAAGTTCGTCGGATCCCATGCGGAATACGACGAAATCGACGCGGCAACCGTTGGCGGAAGAGGTCGGTCATGATGATGGTGAAGCCTGTTCGCACCGAGAGCGACTACGAAGCCAATCTCGCTCGCGTCGAAGAGCTGATCGACGCCGAGCCGGGTACGCCCGAAGGGGACGAGCTGGAGGTCCTGGCGACGCTCATCGAGCGCTATGAAAGCGATCGCTATCCGATCGCGCTGCCTACGCCTCTGGCGGCCATCCGCTTTCGCATGGAACAGAGCGAACTGACGGCGCGCGATCTGGAAAGCTACATCGGCTCGCGTTCACGCGTTTCCGAGGTGCTCAGTGGAGCCCGGCCGCTCTCAATCAGCATGATCCGCTCGTTGAATGAACATCTCGGGATACCGGCTGAGGTTCTGATCCGCGAAGAGCCGAAGGCTGGCGAAAAGGGCGGTTTCGAACTCGCCAAGCCGGCAGCCAAGCAGCTTGTCGCCTGGGGCCTCATGAACGCCAAGGAGTCGTTTGACGCGTTTCTGGCCAGAGCGGTCTGCGGTGCCGCGGCGCCAGCGATGCTCCGAAAAACGAGAACTGAGCGCACCAACGCGAAGACCGATTTCACTGCAGTGCATGCTTGGTGCGCGGCTGTTCTGTTGCTTTCGGAAAACGAGACAACGGCTGGGAACTTCGACGAGAATGCAATCCGGAAGTTTGAGGTCGTGCGGGAGCTTGCCAGGCTCAGCGTCCATAGCGACGGCCCGCAGCGCGCGAAGGCGATGCTGAACGACCTCGGGATCATCCTGGTTGTCCTGCCACATCTTCCTGGCACGCATTTGGACGGGGCCGCTTTAAGACGGCCGAGAGACGGCGTGCCGGTCATCGCGCTCACCCTACGCCGCGATCGGATCGACAATTTCTGGTTCACGCTTCTGCATGAACTCGCTCACGTCGCCTTCCACCTGACGGCCGATCGCACCTACATCCTGGATGACCTCGACATCAGCAGTTCCGAGGAATTCGAGAACGAGGCAGACAGGTTGGCCCGGGTGGCGCTCATTCCGGACGAAGAGTGGGACGCGTGGAGTCGCAAAGGCGCCTATGCGAGCCTTGCTGACGTTCAATCCTTTGCACGGCAGATGGGCGTGAATCCCGCAATCGTCGCCGGCCGCTGGCAGATGACGCACCGGGACTATCGCAAGTTTTCCAAAATGCTTGGGCACGGCACCGTCCGACCAAACTTTCCTGATGTCGTGCCGTCGGCAACCCGGTAAGAGCAACGGCCTGTGCGCCGTACCGGACCGAAGATCCGACACTGTCGAGAGGTCTGCTATTTGGGCAATCCGCGCAGGTCAGCTCATGGCGCACCACTAGGCCGCCCTGATATTGCCGCCCGGCGAAGTGGACCAGATTACGCGTGACGGGATATTGGTCTTGCACGGAAAACCGAAACCGGGTTCTCTCGCAACCGTGACGGGAAGGGGAGGTCTTGTTGCGCAGATCAACCCAGTTGGACCCCAACGGCGAGCGGGTCCTCGTCAGCAACGACTTCGGCGACTACGCGGTCCTAGATGCGGATACCCACGTCCGGCTGCTCAAGGGAGAGCTCACGCCCGGCGAGCCGAGGTTCAGGGATCTTGAGGGGCGAAGCCTGCTCGAAGATCACGGACCGGAGCAGTGGACCGATCTGGAGCGAGCGGCCCATGCGACTCGGAAATCGTTCCTGCTGGAGGGGCCCTCGCTCCACATCTTCGTCGTCACCCTGCGCTGCGATCACAGTTGCCAGTACTGTCAGGTCTCGCGCGCGGCGGTGGACGCCTCGGGTTTCGACATGTCGAGGCGGGACGCCGCCTCCGCCCTCGATCGGGTGTTCGAGTCGCCCTCGCCGGATCTGACGATCGAGTTCCAGGGAGGAGAGCCCGCCCTGCGGTTCGACCTCGTGAAGCAGATCGTCGAACAGGCCTTGCAGCGGACTGAGACCGTCGGGCGTCGCCTCAGCTTCTCGATGGTGTCGACGCTCCATCATCTGTCGGACGAGGACCTCCTATTCTGTCGCGATCACCAGATCCGGTTGTCGACCTCGATCGATGGGCCGCCGGACCTGCACGACCGCAATCGTCCCAATCCCACGCGGGACAGCTGGGCGCGGACGATCACCTCCCTGGAGCGTGCGAGGGCCGTGTTGGGCCCCGAAGGCGTCAGCGCCCTACCGACCCTGACACGCGCCGCCCTGTCGGATCCGATACGACTGATCGACCATTACCGGGCCCTCGGCTTCCCCTCGATCTTCCTTCGGCCAGTCAGTCCTTACGGTTTCGCGCTGAAGACGCGTCGGGCGATCGGGTACGACATGGCCGAGTTCGCCGTCTTCTATGAAGCGGCGCTCGACTACATCCTCGATCTGAATGCGCGGGGGGAGGCGTTCGAGGAGAGGGGCGGCACGCCGCGCGGATCGTCGAGTGTCTGGCGGAGGCGTTCGCATGGCGCGGCTGATGTCTTTCGTGTCGCTGACCGCCCTCGTCGCCCTGCCGGGCTGCGCGCCGGCCACGAATCCGGGAGCGGGGGCGTCGCCGGTCCCGTGGACGCCGCAGGCCGTCTCGACCGAGAACTACGAGTCCTCCCCGACATTCACGCCCGATGGACGGGAGATGTATTACGTGGCCGCCGACCGCAACTTCCGGAACTACCGGATCCTGCGGTCGACCTGTCAAGCCGGCGACTGGTCGTCGCCCCAGCCGGCGCCCTTCGGGCTTCCGCTTCCGGTGATCGAGGCCGACCCCTTCGTGACGCACGACGGCCGGCGTCTCTATTTTATCTCGTCGCGCCAGGCCCCGGACCGCGAGGACTTCGACATCTGGCATGTCGAGCGCGGGGCGGACGGGGCCTGGGGGCCGGCTGTCAGATTGCCCGAACCGGTGAACTCCGAACACGCCGAACTTCTGCCCAGGGTGACCGCCGACGGGACGCTCTATTTCGGTTCCGACCGGCCGGGCGGCTACGGTCAGAGCGACATCTACGCCGCGACCGAGGACCGCCCGGGCCAGTGGACGGTCCGCAACGTCGGGCCCCGGTCAGCACCGTGGCCAACGATTACGAGGCGGACGTCACCGGGGATGGGTCGTCCATGGTTCTGGTGTCGGACCGAGGCGCCAGATCGCACCTCTACCGCTTCGTGAAACGGAACGGCGCGTGGGTCGAGGTCGGGCGGGGGCCCGGCCGGGACGACGTGTTCCAGGTCGGACCGCTGCAGTCGCCTGGAGGCGACCGGCTTCTTTTCGCCCAAGCCGATCCGAGTCGATCAGGAGAACTCCACCTGTTCGATCTGCGATCAGACCCCGACCTCGCCTGGCCGCCATGCACGGCCTCCGCCGGAGACTGAAAATTCCGCGAGAACGAGGGAAAGCCGGCATCTGGCGAGCCGCTTCCGGACGGGCGGCGACCGGCCGCCGCCAGGCGGATCGCCGGCGGTGGGCGTCACGGACGGCGGGACCGGACCCTGCGCGGGCCGCCGGCTGTCAGGGCGTGGCCATCGAGGGCGAGGGCGAGGTCACTGGGGACGGGTGGAAAGTGGAGCCTTGCCGCGCCGCGGCGGTCTGTCCGGCGCTGGTTCGGCCGGCCTCGATCCGGGCGAGCTCCGACCGAAGTTCGGCGTTGAAGGTATCGGGCTCCTCGATTTGAACGAAATGACCCGCCCCTGGAGATCTTCCGGGCGCGGAAGCCGGGAACCAGCCTTTTTGCAGCGGTTTCATCGACCGGCATCATCTCGCCGATAATGGCGACGACCGGCATTCGCAGGGCCGAAGCCGTCGGCTTCGGGTCGTAGCGCATCAGCGCCTCCATGGACGGCACGGACACCGATGGGGGCGCGGTCGCCATGTCGTCGGCGATCCGGCGGGCGAGGGCGGGGTCGGACCGTTCGGTGAAAAACGTCTCGAGGACGAAGCCGCGAGTGGTTTCCATCGGCTGCCGTCGCAGCCCGGCCAGCAGCATCTCCGCCCCGGCCTCGTCGGTCGCCTGGCCGTCCAGGTCCTGCAGGCTGTCCACTCCAACAACGCCGATCACCCGCTCGGGGAGCAGACGAGCGGCCCCGAGGGCGGCGTAACCGCCCATGGAGTGGCCGATCAGGATAATGCGCCGGTGCGGCAGCGACCGGACCACTGCGGCGACGTCCTGACCATAGGCCGCCATCGACCACCTCCGCCGCTCCGCGCCCGACCGGCCGTGTCCCGCCAGGTCCACGGCGACCGTCGTGTATTGGTTCGAGAAGGCGGGGACCTGTGCGTCCCAGTAGCCGGAGTCGCAGGACCAGCCGTGGATGAACACCAGCGCCGTCTGGCCCGCGCCCGCGACGGCGAAGGCGATCTCGGTCCCATCCGCCGAGCGGACGGTGCGGGTCCCCGCCGGTGCATCGACCGTAGTTTTGCTGGACGGGCCGGCGCCCGGCTGCATCTCGCAACCGGCGAGGGATGCTCCGATCAGGAGTGCGCGGATCATCTGTTTCAGGCGCATTGACGGTCTTCCGGGGTTGGCGTTGGAACTGGTGATGGACCGGCCCGGGGCGCTTCGAACGCGCCGAAGGGTCGCTCGGAGGGTCGGGATTCGAAGATTGTCGACCACGAACAGGCCCGCGAGCGATTCGCCCGCGAGCGCCCGCCGGCCGGACGCGGGGTACCGCGCCTCCACGAAGGGAATCACCTCCGTCTCGAGAAAGCGTCGGAAGGCGGCCGCCCCGCCAGCCTCGGGAAACGCCGAGACATAGCGGGCGTCGGAGGCCGGAGGCGTCAGCTCGGCGCGTCGGTTGCGCGTCTGGACGCCGACAACGATCACGGGCTCGAAGGTCCAGCTGAGATCGCCCAGCTGCGCCAGTCCCGCGACGTGTTGGAAATCCTGGTCGAGTGCGCCGTCGAGGACATAGAGGACCGTGTAGCGTCGACCGTCCCTGGCTTGAGCGGCTGGCGTCCAGACGTTGACCTGGCGCGTGTCGCCCAGCACGGCCGAGGACAGCGTCCAAGAGGCGCCGATCACAATGGGCGCGGGGTCCGGCTGCCTTCGCCCTTGTCCGCCGCTCTCCGCGAAAGCGGACGAGACGGCGACGACGAGGGCGGCGCACCCAGACAAGAGGATATGTCGATGCATGAGGTTCCGACAGGTTGAGGATTGACTGGCGTTGGTATGGTGGTCAGCCATCTTTTCCGCACCTTGGCGACCTTGGGCCTCATGTACTTTCACGCAGCGGTCGCGCCAGGACGCCCGACGACTGTATTTTAAGGGCGCTGTTCGGTAGCCATTCGGCTAATTGACTTGACAGTAAAAGTTCGCCTCATCAGATAGCCGTATGGCTAACTCTCCGCATGCAGCGATCCTGTTCTCGGCCCTGGGTGATCGCACAAGGCTCGCGGTCGTCGAGCGACTGGTTCGGGGGCCGGCATCCGTCTCCGAACTGTCGGCGCCGTTCGACATGGCGGCTCCGTCCTTCCTCAAGCACCTGAGGGTGCTTGAGGAAGCCGGACTGGTCACAAGCGAGAAACGCGGACGGGTGCGCACCGTGCATCTTTCGCCCGACGCCCTCGACTGGGTCGAGAACTGGGTGACGCAGCACCGCCGTGGTTGGGCCCAACGCCTCGACGACCTCGGCCAGTTCTTGAAACAAGGAAACAACTGATGAGCACGACCGTCTCCCACGAGACCTTCTCGATTGAGCGGGTCTAGGTCGCGTCGATCATGACAGTCCGACGTTCGGTCTGGGCGCCGGACAGCCCCTCCATCATCCGGACGAAGACGCCCGCTTCGCTCCACCGCTTCCAGCGATTGTAGAGCGTCTTGTGCGGCCCATAGGCCGCCGGCGCATCCCGCCAGCGCAGACCGTTGCGGTTCACGAAAATGATCCCGCTCAACACCCGGCGGTCGTCAACGCGCGGCTTGCCGTGGCTCTTGGGGAAGAAGGGCTCCAGCCGAGCCATCTGCTCGTCCGTCAGCCAATACAGGTCACTCATGATCCAGACTCCTCAGGATCCTGAATCAGATCGCACGCCTCACATCAATGGGTCCTGAGCCTAGCATTTCAATCTCTATCGGCGTCTAATGGAGCTTCGCGACGACCAACAGATCATTGGAGGTCAAACGATGATTGCATCCGACAATGCGTTGATCGGGACGACGTCCCATCGGGTCGCCCAGCACATCCAGCACCGGATCGACGATGAAAGCCGTGAGACCGGTCAGACGCGACTGTCGTGGATGGCAGTCTCCCATGTGGACGAGTTCCGGGCCTCGCGATCGGCGACCCCGCGGCGCGACTGGAAGTCGGCAGTGCGACAGCCCCGCAACTTGTGGACCGCATGGCGCGGCGGCTGGGTTGAGCGTTCGCCGTCACCGAATCGTCGGCGGTCGCAGATCGTTGTGCCGACGAGAAAGACGCAAAAAATCATGCGAGAGTTAGATCCCCGACGAGCGGCGTTGAAGGAATACATCTTATCGGACCTATCAGTCGACGAGAGGCGTGTCCTTCTCGCACTTCTCGAGTGCATACGTGCGCAGCTTTCACGCTAGAGGGAGCAAATCGGTATGAAAAGGAAGACTGGATCTTCCCGAGCAATCGGCGCCGGATCTCCTGCAACGAGAGACACTGGACGAGCCCGATCTTGTGGCAGTTGGGTCCAAGGTGAAAAGAACGGAAGCGGTCGCTGCGTGACACTGTCACTGGCGCAGATGATCGGCGAACAACCCTGACTGGATAAAGAAACGGAGAAGACGAATGGCAAACGGAGCTTGCGATATTTGCGGTCGCCCGGCGACGGCGCGCGTGCGCGCGTCGGTGAACGGCAGGGTTCAGAACATGGAGCTGTGCGATCAGCACTACAGCGAAATGGCGCGCCGGTCGGGTCGCAGCGCCTCTCCCCTGGAGTCCCTGTTCGGACGGCGTTCCCTTCTTGACGAATTCTTCGGCGAGAGCGGTTTCGGCAGTCTCTTTGGTGACAGTCCGCAGCGAGGCGGCACGCTCGGCTCCATGGGTGACGGCGATGACGCTGCCGCCGACGCCACCTTCGGCGAGGGTGCGCCGCGGCGTGGGTCGCGGCGCGGCGGTGGACGCACCATCGCCGACCGGCTGAGCGAACAGGGCAACAAGCTGCTGCAGGAGGCCGCACAGAAGGCCGGGGAATTCGGGCGCAGCGAGGTCGATACTGAACATCTGCTTCTGGCATTGACCTCGTCTGACGTCGTCAAGACGATCCTGGAACAGTTCAAGGTCGATGTGGACGATCTGCGGCGCCAGATCGAGAAGGAAGCGAAGCGTGGAGAGGCCAAGGCGGAGGGCGAAATCGGCGTCAGTCCTCGCCTGAAGGACGCTTTGAACCGGGCCTTCATCGCCTCGAACGAACTCGGCCATTCCTATGTCGGTCCCGAGCACCTGCTGATCGGCCTTGCCGAGGAAGGTGAAGGGCTGGCCGCGTCGATCCTGCGCAAATACGGATTGACGCCGCAGGCGCTTCGCCAGCAGGTGACCAAGGTCGTGGGCAAGGGAGCCGAGGAGGGCCGCGTAGGGGCGCCTTCCAGCACGCCCGATCTCGACCAGTTCAGCCGTGACCTGACGAAGCTCGCCCGCGAGGGCAAGCTCGATCCTGTCATCGGCCGCGCCCGCGAGATCGAGACGACGATCGAAGTGCTGGCCCGCCGGAAAAAGAACAACCCGGTGCTGATCGGCGAGCCCGGCGTGGGCAAGACCGCCATCGTCGAGGGACTTGCACAACGGATCGTCGCGGGTGAAGTGCCCGAGGCGCTGCGCGACAAGCGGCTGGTCGAGCTCAACATCAACTCGATGGTGGCCGGGTCGAAGTATCGCGGCGAGTTCGAGGAGCGAGTCCAGAAGATCCTCAAGGAGATCACCGAGGAGAAGGACAGCCTGGTCCTGTTCATCGACGAGATCCACACCATCGTCGGCGCCGGCCAGGGCGGCGGCGAAGGTGGTCTCGACATCGCTAACACCTTCAAGCCGGCGCTGGCGCGGGGGAGCTGAACCTGATCGGTGCGACGACGCTCAACGAGTACCAGAAGTACATCGAGAAGGATGCGGCGCTCGAACGCCGCTTCCAGCCGGTCTATGTCGAGGAGCCCACGGTAGCTCAGGTCATCATGATCCTGCGCGGTCTGCGCGACACGCTGGAAGCGCACCACAAGGTGACGATCACCGACGAGGCCATCGTCGCGGCGGCCGAGCTTTCGGACCGCTACATCACTGGCCGCTTCATGCCTGACAAGGCGATCGACCTGATCGACCAGGCCGCCGCACGGGTGAAGATCAGCGCCACAGCGCGCCCCGTGGACGTCCAGGAGCTGGAGGCCGAGGTAGCGCAGATCAAGCGCGAGCAGGACTATGCCGCCGCCCGCAAGCAATTCGACCGAGCAGCGGAACTGAAGAAGGAGCTGGAGCAGAAGCAGAAGGAGCTGGACGAGCTTCTGGAAATCTGGAAGCGCGACCAGGCTTCGGCGACCGCCGAGGTGCGCGCCGATCATGTCGCGCAGATCGTCTCCAAGATCACCGGCGTTCCGGTCACGGAGCTGACCGCTGAGGAGAAGGACAAGCTCCTCAAGCTCGAGGAGAAGCTGCACGAGCGCGTCATCGGCCAGGAAGAAGCGATCCGCGCCGTGGCCGATGCGGTGCGCCTCGCGCGTGCGGGTCTGCGCGAAGATTCCGGTCCGACCGCGACCTTCCTGTTTCTCGGGCCAACCGGGGTTGGCAAGACGGAACTGGCCAAGACGCTCGCCGAGGTGATCTTCGGCGATCAGGATGCGATGATCCGTATCGACATGTCGGAGTATGGAGAGCGCCACTCGGTTGCCCGGTTGGTTGGCGCACCTCCGGGCTACGTCGGATACGACGAAGGCGGGCAGCTGACGGAGAAGGTGCGCCGTCGGCCCTACTCGGTCGTGCTCCTCGACGAGATCGAAAAGGCGCATCCCGATGTCTACAACATCCTGCTTCAGGTGTTCGACGATGGCCGCTTGACCGACGGCAAGGGCCGCGTGGTGGACTTCACCAACACCATCATCATCGCAACCTCGAACCTCGGTTCGGATATCATTCAGCGCAACCTCACGAAACGCGGCAGCAGTGAGTTCGACGAGGCCAAGCAGAAATCCGAACTGATGGAGGTGTTGCGGGGTCATTTCCGGCCAGAGTTCATCAACCGGATCGACGAGATCATCGTCTTCCATTCGCTGAACCAGTCGGAGATCCGCCAGATCGTCGAGTTGCAGCTTAACCGGGTGAAGCGGACCGCCCTTACCCAGGGCGTCGAACTCGAATTCGATGTGAGCGTCGTGGATCACTTCGGCGCGGTCGGCTTCCGTCCCGAATTCGGTGCCCGCGAGCTGCGCCGGCTGATCCGGTCGGAGTTGGAGACCGAGTTGGCTCGCGAACTGCTCTCGGGGCGGATCGAGGATGGCGACAAGGTCCGCGTCGCTTGGTCAGCGGACCAACAGAAGATCGTGTTCGAAAAGATCGCAAGAGACACCGGTGACGACAGCCCGGACGATCCGGCCCAGGCCGGGATCGGCGAGTCCAGCGCAGTTGCCGAAAACAAGGCGGACGCTCCGACGCCCGATGTCCCAGTCGACGCCAATGACAAGGAGCAGTCCAAGGGCGATAAGTCTACCGGATGACGTCGTGAAGGACTGGCCGGCGCGATGACGGTCGCGCCGGCTCATTTCGTCAAAAAGCGACAAGCAAGGTCATACGGCATGGAAGTCATCAGAGCATTTCGCAATCTCGACCGGCACGGCCAACAGCGCGCGCCTGAGGTCATCGAGGAAGAGGTGCGGCAACTTGAACCGCATCTTGTACGCTTCCGCGAGGATCTCGTCCGGCTCGAAGTCGTCGCCTCCCAGACGAGCGGCAAGACGCGCATCCAGGTCAGCCTGCGCCTGCAACTGCCCTCGGGCGTGATCGCGGCGCAGGAAGAGGGGTTCGAGATCGAGCCTGTCCTGCGCAAGGCCTTTGCCGACCTGCGCCACCAGGTCGATCGGCATGTGGCGCGCCTCAAGCACGAGCCGGAGTACAAGCGTCCCGCCCGCCGGCGCCGGATCGGCGCCCCCTGCCGCCCGCGCGGCATGCGGCGGAAGCCGACCGCCGCGCCTTCTTCTTCGACCTGATCGAGGATCATCTCGATACGGTCTATAACACCGTCAGGCGCGAGTTGACCTATCTCGAGTGTAGCGGGTCTGTGCCGGCTGGCTACCTGAGCGTTGGCGATATCGTCGACGCGACGATCCTCAACGGGCTCAACCGCTTCGAGCGGCGGCCGACCGAATTCTCCGTCCGGGACTGCCTGACGCAGCTGGCCTTCGAGACCGTCGAGGCCGAGGCGCAGGCTGCGCGCCGGGCGGTGCCCGAAGGTGCCGCATCGATCGAGGCGGAGCCCGAGGCCCCGGCCGAGGATCCGACCGTGGCGGACCAGGATATGTTCGAGTTTTACCAGCCAGACGACGTGTTGAGGCTGGAGGAACTCATCGCCGACGACGGCGGCACGGATCCTGAGACCGAAATGAGCCGTCATGATATCGCCGTGACGCTGCACCGGGCAATCGCCGATCTTCCGTCGGTAGAACGCCGCGTCCTCTATCGGCTCCACCTAGACCACGCCACGCTTGCGGAGACGGCGGACCTCCTCGGCCTTTCCGAAGCAGAGGTCGAAGAAATCGCCGAGAAGGCGGGCGAGACACTGCGCAGCAAGCTTGTCGAGGCGGGGTTGATCAGCGAGGCACCGGGGCGCGCGCCCATCGAACGGGAAATTGCCCTGACGCAGCGCCTGCCCCAGCCAGTCGAGGACCGGCGCCGCGTGGCTGCCGCGCTCTCCGGCGCGGAGACCAACGCAGAAAACTGAGTTGAAACAGGAACAGGAGATGGACCAATGAGAACAGCCTCTGAAAACCCGACCGACAAGATGCAAGACATGCTGTGCAGCCTGTCCCGGAATTGGTGGGCATTCGTGTTGCGCGGCGTGCTCGCATTGATCATCGCGGTGCTGGCCTTCGTCATGCCTGCGGAATCGCTTCTGGCGCTCACGCTGGTCTTCGGCGCGTTCGCCTTTGCCGACGGCGTGTTCGGCCTCGTCGCCGCGATACGTAACATCCGCAAGGGCGAACGCTGGGGCTGGCTGATGTTCAGCGGCCTCCTGGGGATCGCCACCGGCGTCGTCGTGGTTGTCTCGCCCTTCGTTGCCACACTCGTCCTAGCGACGTTCCTTTGGGCCAGTATTGCCTTCTGGTCCGTGTTCTCGGGTGCCCTCGAGATCGCGGCAGCGATCCGCCTGCGAAAGGAAATCAACGGCGAAATCTGGCTGATCCTGAGCGGCCTTCTCTCGGTCGTTCTCGGTGTCGTCGTGACCTGGATGCTGCTGACGCGCCCGGTCGAAAGCTTCCTCGCGCTCGGCTGGCTGATCGGCTTCTACGCCGCGGTCTTCGGGGTGATGATGATCCTCCTCGGACTACGGCTTCGCAAGGCGGATCGTTCGGACGGTGCGGCCTTCGCTGATGCTCCCCATCGGCAAAGGCGTGAGGTGCCCTGTGGTGGATGACGGGCGACTTGCCGGCGAGGAGCACGATTTCACCCGATGGGACGAAACGATCTTCGACCGTTGCCTGAGCACCGGCTTCAATCCGTTCGGCAGCGGTCCGACGCCAATCTTCCTGCGGCACCGGAACGCAGAGGCGCCGGACGCCGATGCAAAGCCGTGCATGCCACCTGACACCAAAATGCGAGGTGCTGATGTCGAACCGCCTGCCTGACT
The DNA here is from genome assembly GCF_023503965.1 of Brevundimonas albigilva. GTDB lineage: Bacteria > Pseudomonadota > Alphaproteobacteria > Caulobacterales > Caulobacteraceae > Brevundimonas > Brevundimonas albigilva. The sequence goes on from NZ_CP097298.1 coordinate 3,189,859, forward strand.
TGGCATTTGCTGCTGCGGCCGCTGCCTTGGGCATCGGCATCGTTCTCGTTTTTCGTTCGATGTATCTTGCCGAAGACATACTGCCTTTCGCGCAGGAGATGACGCTCATCTTCCTCGGCGCTGTCGTGACGATCATTCTGACCGCGGCGCTTCTCAATCGCCAGACCGATCTCGAGCTTCGCAAGGAAGGAAGGGTCATCATCCTCCAGCAGCAATGCGACATTTACATGGCCTGTATCGAGAAGGTCGCAGAGATCGTGGAAACCGCAAAGCACGATGCTAAGCTGATCGATCAACTGCGTGTTCTCAGCCACAAGCTGGCTGTGGTCGCGAGTGCAGGGGTCGTGTCCAGCTTCGAGCAGGTACTGGAGAGCTTGCAGTCCGGTTTTGCTGACGGCTCGCTCTCGGACGGGACGGAGAGGGCGTGATGAATGCCGTCGCCGATCTCACGATAGCGATGCGGTCGGACGTCCTGCACGCTGCTGCCTTTCCTTCGCAGAACACCGAACGCGCCGTTCGCCTGAATTCGAGGCGAATGGAAAAACTCGACGATCTCGAACGTCACCTTCTCGTATCCACCGACACCCGGGAGAACTGATATGCGCGGCCATAATCCCCCACCATTCCCGCCGAAAATTCCCGGAACCGATCTGCCATCCTGGGACGTGCCGACGGCAATCATCTACCGTCCTGCCCGTTCCGCGATGACATCGGCGCCTCGGCCCAAGTACTGGGTCCTCGAGTTCGAGCCGTCCCGGCCGCCGCAGGTCGAGCCGCTGATGGGATATACCTCCAGCAACGATCCGTATCGTTCGATCCGGCTGAAATTTCCCGACCGCGAAAGCGCCGTGAAATTCGCGGAGCAGCAGGACTGGCGCTATTTCGTGCGTGAGGACGTGGCTCATCGGCATGCGCCTGACCGCTGGCGGGGAGAGGAGCGGCATCGCCTCTACAAGGGAGCCGACGCCCCGAACGCCTTTCGCATACCGTCGCGCCTGGATCGGGGTCGCACGGACCACCGACTCCGGCGCGCAGTCGATCAGGAAGGCTCGGTGGACCTGCCGTCGCAAGAACAGGCGGAATTCGATCCAGTTTTCGAAGCCAGTCTTGAATCCTTCCCGGCCTCCGATCCCCAGCCTGGACGGGCGGGACGATCGCCGGGAAAAAATAACGAACGCAATGGCCAGCTCGAGCGAGGAACTGCCGCTTGTTTCCTCACCTTGACAGCGTCGCGAGCCGCTATTGGCCTTCTCTGCGCCATGCGATCAGGAGAAGAACATGCATGGAGTGACCGGATTTGCCGAAAGCGCGGCCTTGTTGGTCTTTGCCGCGTTCGTGCTCGTGACGATATGTTCACGGATCGGCGTGCCCAGCATTGTCGGTTACATTCTTGCCGGTATCGTCATTGGACCCGCCGGCCTCGACCTGATTGCCGAAAACGCTGCCCTTAGCAGCATTGGCGAGATCGGAGTGGTGCTGCTGCTGTTCGCGCTCGGCCTGGAATTCTCATTCGAGAAGCTCGTAAGGCTCAGGAAGCATGTCTTCGGTCTTGGAGCCGTGCAGGTTGCAGTCACGACGATAACGGTGTCGTTGATAGCGAGTCTGATCTTCGATCTCGCGCCCGTCCCCGCAATCCTCATCGGCGGGGCCGTTGCCATGTCATCCACGGCCATGTGCCTCAAGGTGCTCGCAAGCGCGAACGCTCTGGGATCGGCCCAAGGACGCCTGGCCATTGCGGTGCTTCTGTTTCAAGACTTGGCAGCTGTCGCATTCCTGCTTCTGCACGATCGATGAGTGGAGCCGCCGAAGGGTATGGCGTGATAACGGTCGTCGCCAGTGCAACGGCATTGGTTGCAGCTCTCTTCATTGCCCGTGGCCCGTTGCAGTTGCTGGCCCGTTGGGTAGCGTCGCGTGGCGATCCGGAACTTGCCCAGCTTCTCGCCCTCACCATTGTACTAGGGGCTGCGAATGTCGCGGCCACCTCCGGTCTTTCTCCAGCGCTCGCTGCATTCGCGGCCGGGATGATCATCGGCGAGGGTGACGCGCGCCATGCTGTCGAGAACGAGATCCGGCCTTTCCGCGATTTTTTTGTGGGGATTTTCTTTGTCGGCATCGGAACGCAATTGCCACTTTGGATCATCCCGTATGCGTGGCCAGTCGTGCTGAGCTGGCTCGCGATCATTTTTGCGGGCAAGGCGCTGATCGTTTTGGTTGTCGCCCGAATATTCGGCGAGTCGCTTCAGACCTCATGGCGGACTGGGATAATCCTGGCCCACGGAGGAGAATTCAGCCTGATGCTGCTGTCGGTTTCCTCGTCATCGGGCATTGTTGCGGAGGAATTCGCTGGTCCATTACTCCTCGCGATTGGCATGAGCATGCTGGCCGGGAGTGTTATGGTCAGATGGGCAGGACTGAAGGTTTAGTGGGGTCGACATCAAAATAACTATATTTCTCAGATTACTGACAGCACGCCATGTCCGGTTCGGCAAGGGCGATCGCGCTCCAGATCACCGTGGTCTGGTCCTTCTGCCGAACCACGGTCATGCGCCGCGGAAACCGACCCAGCGGCATGACGATCTCGCCGGGGACACTTAGAACGCCCTCGGCGATCTCTTCGACGTCGCCATGAGGACCGACGGTCCATTCCTCATTGAACTTCGTCACCTGCGTCTCGCGCTCCTGGCCGTGGACGGGTCGGTCGTCGCCACTGTTCCGCGCGCCTCCCAACCGACGCGACCAACAACTTCGGCCCGGCGCGCCCGGGCCCGGACGACTTGGGGGTCCAATCCCGCCGGGTGATCACGCCGGTTTGTCAGGATGGGTTTGGGTGCCGGCCGGCATACCGTCCACCTGCTGATAGGGATCGTCAGTTTCCTCGATCGAAAGGATGCTCTCCAACGGCGTCATCAGCGCGACGGCGGCATCGCCGGCCTGGACGTCCGTCTTTGACGGCACGCGGAGAATCCGGGGCGTTCCACCTTCCTGGCCGACAGTGACCTTGTAAATCCGCATGGCGATCTCCGATTGATGGACGAAGGTTCAGGCGATCCCGGCTCCGCCGGTGACGCCGTAGACCTCGCCCGTGATGTAGCTCGCCTCCTGGGATGCGAGCAGGACATAGACCGGCGCAATTTCCACCGGCTGGCCCGGACGGCCGAATTCGCTCTGTTCGCCGAACTTGGCGACCTTCTCCTGCGGCTGCCCGCCTGAAGGCTGTAGCGCGGTCCAGAACGGGCCGGGCGCGACGACATTGGCGCGGACGCCTTTCTCGATGAGCTGTTTCGCCAACGCCTTGGTGTAGGCGACGATGCCAGCCTTGGTCGTCGCGTAGTCAAGCAGGATCGCGGACGGCTCATAGGCCTGGACGGAGGCTGTGGTGATGACGGCCGCGCCGGGCTTGAGATGAGGTGTTGCAGCTCTGACGATCCAGTGCAGGGCGTACAGATTGGTTTTCATCGTGAGATCGAAGTCGGCGTTCGAGACCCCCGATACATCGTTCCGGTACTGCTGGTGTCCCGCATTGACCACCAGGATATCGAGACCGCCCAGCTCGTTGACGGCGCGGGCGACCAGCTCTTCGCACCAGGCCTCATCCGTGACGTCTCCTGGCAAGGCGACCGCCTTGCGTCCCTCCGCCTCGATCAGGGCGATGACCTCCTTGGCGTCGCTCTCTTCGGAAGGCAGGTACGAAATCGCCACGTCGGCGCCTTCCCGGGAATAGGCGATAGCGGCGGCGCGCCCGATCCCGGAATCTCCGCCGGTCACCAGCGCCTTGCGTCCGGTCAGTCGATCGCAGCCCGAATAGGAGGTTTCCCCGTGATCAGGCCGGGGCTCCATCCGCCGGGCGAGGCCGGGTTCGGGTTGCGGCTGCTGGGGGAAGGGCGGCTTGGGGTATTGCTCGCGGGGATCCTGCATCTTCAAACGATCGGCCATCATAGCTCTCCGGCTCATCTGAAATCACAACACGGCCTGCGCGCGCGCGTTCCTTGGCCGAGGGATGTCGAATGGAGCCCAGCCGAAAGTGCTGAATCAGCCCTGCCGTGCAGACCGTCATAAATCTGGAGACATCCTCGGCCGTTGTAGAGTGGCGTCCGAACCCGCGTGATGATCATGGACGAGGTCTATGCGTCGCCGGCGGCCGTGGAATTGCCTGACAGCTCGCATCAGACGTCCGTGCGGGTTGAGGCCGATCGCGTCAGTTGCCAAGCCGTATCCCAGAAGAGCGCCTCGGCGCTCCAGCCGCTTGATCCAGAGTTCGCCGACCTCACGGGCATCGGGCGGCGGCGCGGCCGAGGCTTCACGAATGCTCCCGTGCGCCCGAGTTGGCTGGGGCCGGTCCTGCAACACCGCGTAGTCGGGCGTCGGGACGTCGGTCTGACTCGCGTAGGCGGCCCCGAATTCTTTGAAGGCTTTCCCGTGCGGTCGGCGAACAGCCGACGATGAAGAGCGACAGAGGGATCAGCTTGAGCACTCTGTGACCCGCACTCGTGGCGATCATGCCGGAGTTCCTCCAGATCGGGTGAGGAGGCGACCTTGAGGGCAAGGCCGCCTCGTTCGCCGCTAGTCGCGCAGGCTGGCAGGAACCTGGCCGCCGTTTTCCGCGAGCTTGCGCCAGACCGCCTTTGACAGGGCGATATTCTGCTCCGCCGAGCCGGGCGCGCCGGCGTGGACGCCAAGTTCCTCGGCGAGTTCCTTGCGGTTCTCGAGACTGGAGTCCAGATCGAGCAGTTTGAGAAGATCGACGATCGAAGTGCGCCAGTTGCCCCCGCCGCCCTTGCTCGCCGCGATCTGTTCGAGCACCTGCTCCACGTCCACCGGCTGTGGCGTGAACGTGGGGGCCGCCGCAGTCGGGACGGGGGAAGCGGTCGCGGGCCCGGGCTGCGTGGGGTGCCCGGCGGACGGGGCCGGGGCGGGCTTATGGCCAGTGATCTTGTTCCAGATTTTTCCGAAGAGGCTCATTTGAGGGTCCTTGCGGTGGTGGGAGACTTGGGCCCCGGACGCCGTCCGGGGCCAAGAGGTTATCGTTGAACCACGACCAGTTCGGTTCTCCGGTTCTCGGCGAGGCCGCCCGCGGTCGCGTTACTGTCGACAGGGTTGGTCTCTCCGCCCGAGAGCGCCTCGATGCGGCGCGCATCGACGCCGGCGGCGGTCAGGGCCGATCGCACCACATCGGCGCGAGCCTGCGCCAGCGTGCGGTTGGCGGCGTCCCCGCCGCGCGCGTCGGCGTAGCCGTACAGCCGCACGCGGGCGTTCGGGTAACGGTTCAGGACGCCGGCGACGGCCTGGATCTCGGGACGGTCCTGCGGGCGGATCGTGCTCGAGCCGGTATCGAAATGCACCCGTTCGAACGCGAAGGTGCGGGGAGCCGCCTCCGTGCCCCCGAGATACGCGTCGAGGCCGGAAACGCCCGAGCGGCGTCGCCAGGCAGGACGGGTTCGGTCGCTGCGGGCGCGACGGGCTCCGCCGGAACGGCAGGGGCGACGTCGTTGCGGCTTCCGCATCGGGTTAGCAGCAGGAGAATGATCAAAAGCGCAGCGGCGCCAATGATCCAGGGCAAATACCGTCGCAGGCCTGCCGGAGGCGGCGGCGTGCGCGGATTGCGATCTCTGTTGAGGGTCATTTCATAGCCTTTCAGGGTTAAGGAGACAAAGCGGACGCGTGACGGCGGTCGTCCGATGAAGAAGAGCGGGCGGTCTAGGCTTTCGGCCGCAACGCTTCCGCGTTGACCGCGGCGTCCGCGATGGTGGTGAGATCTTCATCCGTCTGGGATTCCTCCTGCAGCGTCTCGTCGAGCAGGGCGGCGGCGTCCTTCAGGCCCAGAACGAGCGCCCAGCGCTTGAGGGTGCCGTAGCGGGTGATCTCATAGTGTTCGACGGCCTGGGCCGCGGCGAGCAGGCCGGCGTCCAGCGCGGCGGTGTCCTTGTACTCCTCCGCGACCTCGTCGCCCTCCGCCAAGATTCCCTCGATCGCGTCGCAGGTCTTGCCGCGCGCCGGCTTGCCGATGATCTCGAACACCTGCTGCAGCCGCTCGATCTGGCCTTCGGTTTGATCCTTGTGCTTCTCGAACGCCGCCTTCAGTTCAGGCGACTGGGCCGCGCGAGCCATCTTGGGCAACGACTTCAGGATCTTACGTTCCGCGTAGTAGATGTCCTTCAGCGTGTCGTGAAACAGGGTGTCGAGCGTCTTATCGGCCATGTGGTTCATCCTCGGATCCGCGCCCTTCGCGCAGAACGAGAACGCCTCGAGGGGCGAAGGTTTCCGGTTCGTGGTCGGCTCGGCTGAAAGCCGCGCGCTTCTCCGTGCCCCGATCGAATGACCGAGAGCGCGATCCCAGCCTGCGCGCGACGCGATCCCCCCAAGCGGCCAACGGAATAGCAACGGCCGAACGGGTCGGGGTTGCCCTGGCCAGCTCGGTGCGAGGAACAGGGCGGGGGCGAGCGGCGTTCGAGGGCGCATGCATCGCACCCGTACTATGACGGCTGAGGATCAGGACCTTGATGCACGCTGGCGGGCGCGGTTCGGAGAGCCCTTGCCTATTCTCGGCGCCGCAGAGTTCGTACTTGAGATCCTCGACAGGCCATCCAGGCCGGCGCCCGGAGGAAAGCGTGGCCGCAGGGACCTCAGCGGATCTACAGCGTGATGGTTTGAGCCGGTGCACGGCGTTTCATCGGAAATCCCGGGTTGGGACTCGGATCGTGTCGAGCGAGAGATCGGGGATGGAGATGTCCCGGGCCTTCGGCGTGCGGGCGTCCGGCGCGCTGCCCCTGTAGACTTCGTCGCCGCGGCCGTGGGGCAGAGGGAATGAGTCCCGTCGGCCGAGGGAGGCGAGCAGTTCCGAGCCGTCGTGCAGCCGTGTCGCAACGATATGGACGACATCGCCTTCGCGCTGAACCTTGCCATCGACGACGAGCAGACTGGCGGTGAGCACGATCCGGCGCTGCTGTTCGTAGAGGCTCGGCCAGATCACGAGGTTGGCCACGCCGGTTTCGTCCTCGATGGTGATGAACATCACCCCCTTGGCCGATCCGGGCTTCTGCCGGACGAGCACCAGACCGGCGACGCGCGTCAGGCGTCGATCCCGCATCGCGGAGGCGTCGGCGCAGCTCATGACATGGCGGGACCGAAGGGTGTCCCGCAGGAAGGTCATCGGATGGTCCCGCAGGGTGAGCCCGACATGACGATAATCCTCGACCACCTCTTGGCCGGCGGGCATGGCGGGCAGCGTCGACTGCGGTTCAGAGACCTCCGACGTGGTCGCGCCGTCGTCCTGGGTTACCGCGAAGAGCGGCAGAGGGTCGTCGCGAAGCGCTTTGATCGCCCACAGCGCCTCCCGTCGTTGCAGGCCGAGACCCGGCAGGAACGCATCCGCCTCGGCGAGGCGGGTCAGGGCTCCGACCGGCGTCGAAGACCGTCGCCACACGTCCTCCATGCAGGTGAAGGCGCCGGTCTGCCGGTGAACGAGAAGACGTCCGGCGTCCGCGTTCGCCAGGCCGCGCACCATGCGCAGGCCGAGACGTACGGCGAACCGGTCCTCTCGGTCGGTCGGCTCCAGGGTGCAGTCCCAGCGGCTGGCGTTGACGCAGACCGGGCGGATCTCGACCCCGTGCTCGCGCGCGTCGCGCACGATCTGGGCCGGGGCGTAGAAGCCCATCGGCTGGGCGTTCAGGAGCGCTGCGCAGAAGACATCGGGATGATGGCATTTGAGCCAGGAGGAGGCGTAGGCGATCAGGGCGAAGGAGGCCGCGTGGCTTTCGGGGAAGCCGTAGGACCCGAAGCCCTCCAGCTGGCTAAATGTCTTCTCGGCAAACTCCGCCTTATAGCCGCGTTCGACCATGCCGGAGACCAGCTTGTCCTTGAAGTGGCTGACGCCCCCGGTGAACTTGAAGGTGGCCATGGCCCGGCGGAGCTGATCGGCTTCGGACGCCGTGAACCCGGCGCATTCGATGGCGACGCGCATGGCCTGTTCCTGGAACAGCGGCACGCCCAGGGTCTTGCCGAGCACCTTCTCCAGCTCGGGCTTGGGATAGACGATCGGCTCCCGGCCTTCGCGCCGGCGCAGATAGGGGTGGACCATGTCGCCCTGGATCGGGCCGGGCCGGACGATGGCGACCTCGATGACCAGGTCGTAGAAGGTGCGGGGCTTGATGCGTGGCAGCATGGCCATCTGGGCCCGGCTTTCGATCTGAAACACCCCCAACGTGTCCGCCTTGCGGATCATGGCGTAGGTCTTGGGATCCTCGGCCGGGATGGAGGCCAGGTCCAGATCGATCCCCTTGTGTTCGGACAGCAGGTCCAGACCGCGCCGCATGCAACTGAGCATGCCGAGCGCCAGGACATCGACCTTCATGAACTTCAGCGCGTCGATATCGTCCTTGTCCCACTCGATGACCTGGCGATCCTTCATGGCCGCGGGTTCGATGGGGACGAGATCGTCCAGCCGGTCGTTCGTCAGCACAAATCCGCCCGGGTGCTGGCTGAGATGGCGGGGGAAGCCGATCAACTGACGGGACAGATCGAGCGCCAGCCTCAAGCGGCGGTCCTGGAGATTGAGATTGAGCTCCTCGGCGTGCCGATCCTCGACGCCTTCGCTCGAATAGCTCCAGACCTGGGACGACAGGGTCTTGAGCAGGTCCTCGGAAAGTCCCACGGCCTTCCCGACATCCCGCAGGGCCCCCCGTGAGCGGTAGCGAATGACGGTCGCGCACAAGGCGGCGCGGTTGCGGCCGTAGGTGTCATAGACCCACTGGATGACCTCCTCGCGCCGTTCGTGCTCGAAATCGACGTCGATGTCCGGGGGCTCCTTGCGCTCCTGGCTGACGAAGCGCTCGAACAGAAGGTCGTTACGGCCGGGGTCGATCGAGGTGATGCCGAGGACGTAACAGACCGCCGAGTTGGCGGCCGAGCCCCGGCCCTGACAAAGGATACTCTGGCTGCGGGCGAAGCGGACGATGGCGTTGACCGTCAGAAAATAGGGCGCGTAGTCGAGGCTTTCGATCAGTCCGAGTTCGTGCTCGAGCGTCGCGCGGACCGCGTCCGGGAGACCTTCCGGGTAGCGCTCGGCGGCGCCGGCCCAGGTCAGCCGCGTCAACTCCTGTTGCGGCGTCGCGCCCGGCGTCGCCTCCTCGGGATACTGATAGGCCAGCTCGTCCAGATTGAAGCGGCAGCGGTCGGCGATCTCCAGAGTCCGCGCCAGCGCTTCGGGATGGCGGGCAAAGAGGCGGTGCATCTCCTCGGCCCGCTTCAGATGTCGGTCGGCGGATCGCTGGCGGCGGAAGCCGACATCGTCGATGGTGCAGCCGTTGCGGATGCAGGTGACGACGTCCTGCAGGATACGCCGATCCGGATGATGGAAGAGGACGTCGTTGGTGACCACGGGCCGCACGCCGGCGGCCTCGGCCAACTCGCACAGAGCATGCAGCCGCAGCTGATCGCGCGGCCGTCGACGCAAGGTCAGGGCGACGAAGGCATCGCGGCCGAACAGTTCGGCCAGCCGATCGAGCCGACGCGCGCAGACGGCATCGGCCCGATCCGGGGCGAGGACGGCGATCAGGCCCTGGCTCCAGAGCGCGAGGTCGTCCCAGGACAGATCGCAGCCGCCCTTGCCGGCGCGGCTCTTGCCGAGCGTCAGCAGACGGCAGAGCCGGGCATAGGCCGCCCGATCGGTCGGATAGACGAGAATCTCGGCTCCGTCGGTCAGGACCAGGCGACAGCCGACGATGAGCCTCACGCCCGTGGCCTTGGCCGCCTCGTGGGCGCGGACGATCCCCGCCACGCTGTTGCGATCGGTGACCGCCAAGGCCTCGACGCCGCAGACCGCCGCTTGGCCGAACAGTTCCTCGCAGGAACTGGCGCCCCGCAGGAAGGAGAAGTGGGAGGCGCATTCCAGTTCGACGTAGCGTGGCGACATGTTCGCGCTTTGTTCTTTTCGCGCCGTCCCGTCAACTCAGGTCTCGCGCAAGGTGCGGAAGGTCACCGAATATCGCAGCGCGGCCATGGGGGCGATGCTGTGCTCCCAGTCCCAACGCGCCGGCCCGTCCAGCAGATAGGCGGACCCCGATGGCAGGTCGAGCGACCGCCGTTCCCAACCCGACCCGGTCCGGCGGCGGAACCGCATCCGCGCCGGTGCGCCGAAGGAGATCCCGATGATCTGGCCGTACTGCGGTCGGTCCCGATGCCAGCCGATGCCGGCGCCCGGCTGATATTCGGTGACCAGCGCCTGGGCGACGGCGTCCCGCTTGAGGCCGGCGAAGCCGGCGGCGCGGTCCGCCAGCGGATGGAGAAACGGCGGGATGGGCTCGGCGGCCTCGAGACGCCCGCGCGTGAAGTCATAGCGGGAGCCGTAGGAGACGACGCGACGGGCGCCCTGCCAGCCATGAAATTCGAAGGGTGCGAAGGGCAGTTCGGCGAAGGCGGCGGCCAGTGCAGACTGTTCGTCGGCGTCGTTCAGCGCCGGATCAAGCCGAAGGCCTGCCGGCTCCAGCGCCGGCGCGCCGAAGAGATCGGTCTGGGACGTCATCCGGCGACAACGCCTGGGCGCCGCGAACGGTGGCCGGGGCTGTGCGGACGGCCGTGCCTTCGACCGAAGCGCGGCTCATTCCGCCGCTTCCGCGACTGTGGTCCTCGCACGATAATCAGCTAATCAGGCCACGACGCAGCGACGCCGTCCGCGCCAAGTCGGCACCGGGCTTGGGCAAAAGCGAACGGGCCGGGTCGTTGACCCGACTTAGCTGACCGCCGATCTTCAACGCCACGCCGCTTCATGGCAGAATAGGCCTATGGGGACGCGCAAGACCTTGGTGCGGTCGGAAGCCGGCGTGACGCTCGAACGGATCGAGCGCCTGAGCGCGCGCGGCGCCGCGCACCTCAGCGGCTTCGAACTGTCCAGCCGCCGGTTCGTCGAGGCCCAGCGGATCGCCGAGGAGCGTGAGGCGCACGACGCGTTCGACCTAGAGGTCATCGCCGTCCTTTCGGATCCTGAACTGCAGCGCGACGAGCATCGACGAGAGGAACCTCGCGGGTAGCGCTGAGGTTCATGGGGCAAAGGAGAACCCTCATGAGCCATACACCAGACCCGCGTTCCAGTCCTGACTCCGGCCCAGACGACGTAGACCGGAATTCGGACAGCGACCGGTCGCCCGGCATCGAGAGTCCCGACGCCGTCGGACCAGGCGAGAGCGACCAGAGACCTCAGGACGACGCCGAACACGACGTCGAGCGCGAGGACGCGGTGGACGACGACGGGCGGGGCGACGCTCAACCCTGACGGCCCTAGCCGAACTGGCCGTGGATGAACCAGGCCTGGGACCCCGTCGCGGCGTCCTCGCCGTCGCCGGCCCGGAACAGCCAGAACCGCTCGCCCGCCTCGTCCTCGACCTGGAAATAGTCCCTGACCGCCCACATCTCGGCATCGCGGCGGCCCCATTCGCCGAAGATCCGTTCCGGGCCGTCGGCCCGGCGGATACGGCGCCGGACCCCGCGCCAGGTGAAGTGGGTCGGCGGGTTGTCGGGGAGGAGCGCGAGGGTTTCGATCGGCTCCGGTCGGCGGAACAGCCTGGCAGGGCGGGGCCAGTCCGGCGACCAGGCCTTACCGGTGGGCGCGGCCAACGGCGCGAGCTTGCGCATCGACCGCTCGGGAACATCGCTCTCGACGGGCGCCAGGCGATAGAGCCGCTCGGCGCCGATCCGGTTCGAGAGCGTATCGATCAGCCCGGAGACATCGGGCATCGCCGGCTCGCCGAGGCGGCCTGCGGCCGGACGCCAATCCAGCGGTTCGGCCGCGCTGGCCGCGAGCGTCATGCGCTCGATGCCGAACCCGGGCTCGATGGTCTCGATCCGGTCGGTCAACAGGCGCGTCAGGCGACGCGTATCCCGTACCGGCCCGGCCAGCCCGACGCGGACCGCTTCGATCCGGTTGTTGACGACGCGGTGGCAGAGCCAGTCGAGGCGGCGGACGCCAAGACCGCGCGCTTCCAGAAGGCCGCACAGGGCGGCGGCAAGAACGCCCGCATAGCGGGCCAGCGTCTCGGGGGCGCCGATCGGTTCGGCGAAGACCTGTTCGACGCGTGGTGTCTCCGGCGCCTCGACAGGGATCAGAGGCTCGGCCGCCCGCCCGTAGGCCTGATCCAGCCGTCGCCCCAGTTCCGCGCCGAACCGTAGCTGCAGCGGCGCGCGGGGCCGGTGGGCGAGGTCGCCGATCCGCTCGAAGCCCATTCGGCGCAGGGCGGCGGGCAGTTCCGCCGGGAGGCGCAAGGCCTCGAGCGGGAGCGGGGCCAGGGCCGCGTCGATCGCGAACTCGCCGACGACGTCCAGGTCGCGGCGGAAGCGGGCGACCGCATGGGCGGCTCCGTAGGTCGGAGCCACGGCTGCGCGGGCGCGGACGCCGACCCGCTGGAGGCGCGCCGTCAGATCGCCCAGAAGCGCCGTTTCGCCGCCCTTGAGATGCGCGGCCCCGGTGATGTCGATGGCCAGCCCGCCAGGCGGATCAGCCTGGCAGACGGGCGCGTAGCGGCGCATCGCCCATACGGCGAGACGATCCAGCGCATCTGCGTCTCCGTTCGGATCGGCGTCTCTCAAGTCCAGATCAGGGATCAGGGCCTGGGCCTGGGTGGCCGCCATGCCAATGCGCGCGCCGCTGGCGGCGGCGGCGGCGTTGCAGGCGGTGACGACTCGTCTGCGGCCGACCCGGCCGGTGAGCACGAGGGGCCGATCAGGCGGCGGCGCGTCCGCGCCGAGCCGTCGGCGAAGCCGATCGACGGGCCAGTTCGGCAGGAAGAGCGAGACGACCCGTCTCATCGCAAGCGTCCAGAATGAAGTCCGCCGCGTCGGCGCCGCGGCAGCGCATGAGTTCGATCCGCCATCGCGCTCGCCCGATGCCTGGAACCGGCAAGGGCGCCGACGGCTCGGCGCTGACGCGCCAGCGGGTCGCGGCCGCGGTCGGTTGACCGAAGTCTGCAGCCTCGGCCGCGCGACGCCATCGGCGGACCGCCAGACCGATCACACCCGAGGCTTCGGCGGCGAGTTGAAGCCGGCGCGAGGCGGTCATGCTGAGGCGGGACGTCTCGCACACGACACCGGCGAGACCGCGATGACGCAAGCCTTCCTCGAAACAGGCCATCAAGGCCTTCTCGTCTCCGGCCTCGACATAGATTACCCGATCCGGCTCCAGTCCGGCCTGGCTGAGCGCGGGGGCGAACAGGTCCGGTCGCGTGATGCACCAGAGCACGGGACCGGGGAGGCGGGCGACCACCCCGGCAGCGAACAGAGCGGCCGCAGCGCCGCCGACGGCGTCGTCACCACCTCCGGCCACCTCGTGGAGCGCGCCCAGGGTCAGTCCCCCGCCCGGCAGGGCGGCATCCACCGGCGCCACGCCGAACGGCAACACACCGACCGGTCTTCGGTCGGCCTGCTCCAGGGCCAGGACCTGAGCACGCAGATCTTCAAGTTTGGCCGAGCGCGCGGCCGGCATCGACGAACTCCTCATTGCCACGATAATGTTCTTGAAACGTTCTGGTTCGGCGCCGGGGGCGGAGTCAATCCGGCGGGGCGTTTATCCCCGCCGATTTGCGGCGAGGTCGGAGCCGTGAAATCCTGCGCCCGACGGCCCCGGAAGGTTCTATGTGCAACGAATATCAGCTCATCCTGCCGTTCGATGACATCATCGCGGCGTTCAACCAGACGGGCGACCGGCTGGTCTTTCCAGGAGGCATGCCGAATTTCGGACCGATGGCGTCGATCCGCATCGGCGATCGCGCGCCTGTCATCCACATGGGAAAGGCGGGGCCAGAGGTTCTCATGACGCCTTGGGCGTGGAAGGGGCCGGGGGACGGCCGGTGTTCAACTTCCGCTCCGATGGACGGTCGTTCCAAGGATCGCACCGGTGCCTGATTCCGTCGGACGGCTTTTTCGAGTTCACCGACGCGGAACCGGGCCAGAAGCGGAAGACGAAGTGGCGTTTCACCCTCGCCGGCCAGCGGCTCTTCTGGGTGGCGGGTCTGATCAAGGACGGCGCCTTCGCCATGTTGACCACCGAGCCGGGGGTGGACATCGCCCCCTATCACGACCGCCAGATCGTGGTCTTGCGCCCCCAAGACGGTGCGGCCTGGCTCAATCTGCAGACACCGCACGACGACCTGTTGCGGGCATTGCCCGCCGGGAGCCTCGATGCCGAGAAGGTCTTCCCGGTCGCGGCCTGAGCCTGAATCCGAGAAGGCGTCTGAACGAATGTGGCGCCGGGTCACGCGCCGCGAGGCCAACGCGCGTCTGAGGGGAGCGGCCAAGTCGTCGCGGAACTTCCGGCGGCCGCTGAACAGGTCTCAGGACCGTTCCCCGGGGCCGCGACCGGAGGGAAGGGAAGGGCGGGGAGGGGCGCTCCGCTTCGGAGTGGTCAGGAGCTCATCATGTCTCTCGCCCTCATCGAGCCGCCCAACCCGCGGCGGCTGTCCACTTTCGGTCGCGCTGTAACCACCGCCGACGGCGGCTGCGCCTGGCTTCACCGTCTCCTCATCGATCTCGACCTCGCGGCCGACGGAGCCCTGGTCGGCGCGCTCCAGCGCCGGTTCGAAACAGTCGGCGCCTTCGTTCACGCCGACGCTGCGGAGTTGAAGCGCCACGGTCTCGACCAGAAGACGGTAGACCGCATCAAACGCCTGGCGGGACTGATCGAACATCTCGCCCGGGAAACCGCCAGCCGCCAGCCTGTGATCACCTCATGGTCGAGCCTCGTCGCCTACGCCCGTGTGTCCGTCGGTCATCGGCCAAGGGAACAGTTCCGCGTCCTGTATCTCGACAAGAAGAACCGCCTGCTTTGCGACGAAGCGGCGGCGGATGGCACCGTGGACCATGCTCCGGTGTATCCCCGCGAGGTGGTGCGGCGGGCGCTCGAGGCCGGCGCGTCCGCCCTGATCCTCATCCACAATCACCCGTCCGGCGATCCCCAGCCGTCGCAGGCCGACATCGCCATGACGCGCAAGGTGGTCGAGGCGGCGAGGGTGTTTGACATCCCGGTGCACGACCATCTCGTGGTGGGTCGGGAGGGCACGGCGAGCTTTCGGCAGATGGGGTTGCTCCCATGAGCCTGCGCGGCATTGTCGCCGCCCTCGGCGGCGATCTCTATCACAACGGCGCGCGCGCCAACGTGCCTGGGCCCGGCCATTCCGGCGAAGACCGCTCCGTGTCCCTGTGGCTGACGGAGGGGCGCGTCGTGGCCCATTCGTTCGGAGGGTCGGACTGGCGCGCCGTGATGGCGGATCTGCGCCGTCGCGGCCTCGTGGACGCGGCGGGCCGGCCGACGGGCGCGCCGCTGTCCGGCGCCGCATCGGTCGCACGTCCGGATACGCGCGTTCGTCGGCAGACGGCCGAGCGGCTCTGGTCGCAGGGCGTGAGGATCGGCCCGTCCGGCCTGGCCGCCCGTCATCTGCAGCGTCGCGCCGTTCCTTGGTCCATTGGCGTTCGCGACCTTCTCGAACATCCCGCCGCGCCGGTCTCGGTCTATCGGACCGGCGGGCCGACCCTGCGGGCTCTGATGGCCCGCATCAGCGATCCCGACGGGCGCACGACCGGGGTGGAACTGACCTATCTGGACGCTGCGGCGCGTCAGGCGGTCCGATTGGCGGTGTCACGCAAGACCGTGGGCTGTGTTCCGCCCGGCGCTGCCGTCCGTTTGTCCGTCGTCGGCCGCAGGATGCTGGTGGCTGAAGGGGTCGTCACGACCCTTTCGGCCGTGCGCGGGTTCGACCTGCCCGGCTGGGCGCTGCTCTCCGCCGGCAATCTGGCGGCCTGGACGCCGCCGCCCGATGTCCGCAGCGTTGTGATCGCCGCTGACCGCGGTCTCGCCGGCGAGGCCGCCGCCCGCCGTTTGAAGCATCGCCTTACGGCGCTCGGCCTTGCTGTGGAGATGCGTCTGCCGCCGCCCGGCTGTGGCGATTGGAACGACGCCATCCGCACGACCGCCGAAGGGGGAAAGGAAGGGCGAGGGAGTGCGCCGGAGAGGCGGGGATAGGCCCCGTCGCCGGCAGGAGTTCCGTCATGCCCAGATCCGCCTCCGCCGCCCTCACGGTCGTCGAGACCCCGTTCGACATCGCCGCAGCCCGCGCCCGACTGCGGGTTCCCCTGCGCGATGTGGACATCGCCCCCGAGAACCTGCGCTTCGGCGAACCGCCGGACGACGACATTCCGCTGCTGGCGGAAACCCTATTCGCGGCGGGCCAGCTGGAGCCGCTGACCGTGCGCCCGGGACGGCGAAACGAGCGGGCGAACATGGCCCTGGACGGCCGTCGTCGCCTCCTCGCCTTGCGCTATCTGCTGGAAGGCGGCCGCATCGAGGACGGCTTCCTCGTGGACGTGGTGGTGGAGACGGATCCCGCGCGCCAGGCGGCCGCTGTCCTGCTCACCAACACCGCCGCCCCGGTTCACGTCGCCGACGTCATCGCCGCGATCGGCCGGATGCTCAAGGGCAAACTCGCCGTGCCCGGGATCGCGAAGGCCTTGGGGTACGCCGAGATCGACGTGAAGCGGCTCGCCGCCCTGTCGGCCCTGCCGCCCGTGGCCCTCGAAGCCTTGCGGCGCGGTCGGCTCAATCTGCGGCAGGCCCGGCTGCTCGCCCGGCTGCCGGACAAGGCCGAGCAGGCCGAATATGCGCAAATGACGCTCGACGGACATGGCTTCCAGGACTGGCGCATCACCGAGAAGCTGGACGAAGACCAGGTCACGGCGGGCGACCCGCGCTGCGCCCTGGTCGGCGCGGAGCGCTATGCAGCGGCCGGCGGCCGCACCGTCGTCGATCTGTTCGGAGAGCGCGCGCCGGTGCTTCTCGACCCGGCGATCCTGACCGACGTCTGGACGCGCGCGCGCGAGAGATCGCCCTGGTCTTCGAGGCGGAAGGCCTTGCCGTCCATGTGTCGGCGGGCGACGCTCTCGAGCTGCCGGACGATCTGGAACCGGCTCGCTACGCCTATGGCGGCATGCTGCCCGCCGCCGAGCTGGACGCCTATCGCGAGGCGCGCGAGGTCTTCAACGCCGCCGCCGAGGCGGTCGGGGAACGGCTTGCCGAAACCACGGACCCGGCCGTCGTCGATCCCCTGCTGATCGCGATGGCGAAGGCGCGCCTCGCGATGGACCAGATCAGCTGGGGCGGCCGCATCGCCACGACAATGGTCTTCTTTCCGTCCGTCCGGGCGGGCCTCGACATCCGCTGCTTTACCCCGGTCGAGCCGGAGATCGAGGACGACGAGGAGCTCAGCGACGCCCGCGAGGAGGTCGACGACGACGGCGATCTGTCGCCGGCGAACGGGCGATCCCATCGGGCGCCGGAGGTCGAGGCGCCGGAGCCCGAGACCGAGGGGATCAGTCACGCCCTGCACGCGGTGCGCACCGATGTCGCGACCCGCGGCCTGATCCGGGCGCTGGCCGACGATCCGGGCGCGGCGCTCACGGCGCTGATCGCGCGCCTGTTCGTCCAGGTCGCGGTCCGCGGGTTCGGCGCACGATCCGAATCCGCCTTCGCCCTGACCGCGACGGCCTTCAACCCCGCCGGCGGACGGATCATCGAGCCTCTGGACGGCGACGTTCGCCAACGGCTTGATGAGCGGCGCGCGGCCTGGGAGGGGTCGGACCAGACGGTGATCGCCTGGGTTCACGCGCTCGCGCATGGCGACAAGATGAGCCTGCTCGCCGAGCTGACGGCCCTGACGCTCGATCTGCGCGAAGAGCGGACCAGCCTGATCCGGCGGGCCGCGCGCGCCGAGGCGGCGGAACTGGCTGCTCTCTGCGGCGCGGACATCACCTTGCACTGGACGCCGGACGCCGACTTCCTCAAGCCGCATTCCAAGGCGCTCCTGCTCGGCATGCTGGAGGCGATGGAAGAGCCGAGCGATCCCCGCGTCGGTGTGCTGAAGAAGACGGACCTGGTCGACTGGGTGGCGGAACGGGCGGCCGAACGCACCTGGGCGCCGGCCGGTCTGTCGTGGACGACCGACATGCCGGACGGCGATCCGGACGGGGCGGTGATGGACGGGCCCGACCCGTCGGACGCCGCGGCCGAAGGGACCGCCTCGCCCGAGGTGGACGGCGCCGGCGCCTTCGTCGTCACCGAGGCGGGGGAGGCGGCCCTCCAGCAGACCGCCTGAGACCCCTGCCGCCCAAGAACCCGCTCCGCCGTCCGGCGGGGCGGGTTTTGTGCGCGCCGTTCCTGTTGAAAGGGAAGAAGAGGGCCAGGCGCGGCGAGCCTGGAGGACCGTGGGGGATGCGCCCTCCGCTCCCGGCGAGCGGAGCCGCGACCATGTCATCGACCTCGACCCTGTCCCTCTTTCCTCCCGCGACCGACACGCCCCACGCCGCCAATGTGCTGGCGGCCGCCCGGGCGCTGGCAGGCCATCTCGCGCGATCGCGCCCGCTGGATCGCCGTCTGGTCTCGGAGGTGATGACGACCCTCTTCGGCGGCGCCGACACGGAGGGCAAATGGCTCTGGCGCGACGCCTACGAGGCGATCGAGGCCGCCACGGTGCTTCAGATCCGGCGGATGGCCCCCAGGTCGCCCGCCTCGAGGACGCGCCAGCCGAAATCGCCGCCCTGCTGGCCGCGGTCTCCGCGCTCGGCCTGACGCACAGCCGGCGCACCGAGGACCAGGTCGCCCTGGATCAGTTCTCCACGCCGCCGGAGCTGGCGGCGATCGCGGTGCTCGCGGCCCAGGTGCGTCCCGGGGACCGGGTCCTTGAACCCTCGGCCGGCACGGGCCTGATCGCGGCCGTGGCGGAAGCCTGTGGGGGCACCGTGTGGCTCAACGAGCCGGCGGACGGCCGCGCCGCCCTGCTCGACGGCCTGTTTCCCGCAGCGCGTCGATCGCGCCTCGACGGCCGCCACATCCACGACCTGCTGGACGCCGCAGGCCGGTTCGACGTCGCGGTTTGCAATCCGCCGTTCACGGACCTGGAGCGCCACCTGACAGCGGCGCTGGGCGCGCTCGCCGACGGCGGACGTCTCGCGGCGGTCGCGCCGGCTTCGACCCTGTCGGACGAGGGCGGCCTGCGCCAGCTGTCGGATCGGGGCCGCATCGTCGCCCGGATACTCTTTCCGCCGCGCGCTTTCGCCCGGCACGGCACCTCGGTGGAGACCGGTCTGCTGGTGCTGGATCGGGGCGAGGCCGGTGCGGAGATCGCACCGCTCGCCGTGGCAGACGACCTGCCGACCGCCGCGATTCTGGCCGCCGCCGTGCCGGGGCGCGCGGGAGCCCGGCCGCGCGCCCGGATTGAAGCGTCGCCGGCCTCGCTTCTGGCGCCCGGAGGTCGCGCCGGTGCGCGCGCGTCGGCGCGCCTCGCCTTCCTGGCGGGCGCGTCCGCCGTGGACTATGAAACGCGCGCCTGGACGGGCGAGGGCCGCGGTGTCGGTCTTTATCAGGCCCATGGGCTGGCGCGCATCGTCCTGCCGGACCCTCGGCCGCACCCGTCGCCGCTGGTGGAGTCCGGACCGATGGCCTCCGTGCCCCCGCCCGCGCCGACCTACCGGCCTTTGTTGCCCCGGGCTCTGCGCGACGAAGGGCGGATCTCCGACGCCCAGACCGAGACCGTCATCTACGCCGGCGAGGCCCACTCCGGCCTGTTGCCGGCCTGGTGGACGCCGGGCGAGGCGGCCCATCGGCTGGTCCTGTCCCGTGAGAACTCCCCGGCGCCGTCCAGCTTCGCCGGGGCTTTTTCCTCGGCGACGGCACGGGCTGCGGCAAGGGCCGTCAGATCGCCGCCGTCATCGCCGACAACATGGCCCAGGGCCGCACGCGCGCGCTCTGGCTGTCCCGCAGCGACGCCCTGCTGGAGGACGCCCGGCGGGATTGGACGGCCATCGGCGGGGCCGCGTCGGACCTTACGCCGCTGAACAGCTGGAAGCTCGGCGAGACCGTACGGCTCGATCGGGGCGTGGTGTTCACCACATATGCGACGCTGCGGCAGCCCGCGCGCGGCGCAAAGATGTCCCGTCTCGATCAGATCGTCGCCTGGCTGGGCGAGGATTTCGACGGGGTGATCGCGTTCGACGAGGCCCACGCCATGGCCAACGCCGCCGGGGGCGGCAAGGGCGCCCGGGGCGCGAAGAAGGCGTCGTTGCAAGGCATGGCGGGCCTGGCCCTGCAGAACCGCCTTCCGAACGCCCGAATCCTCTATGTTTCGGCGACCGGCGCCACGACCGCCGAGAACCTCGCCTACGCCTCGCGGCTGGGCCTGTGGGGCGGACCGGAGGCGCCGTTCACGACCCGCGAGGACTTCCTCGACGCCATGGACAAGGGCGGCGTGGCGGCCATGGAGCTGGTCGCGCGCGAGCTCAAGGTGCTCGGCCTCTATGTGGCGCGCAGCCTGTCGTTCGAGGGCGTCGAATATGCGCCGCTCGCCCATGCCCTGACCGAGGACGACGTCGCCATCTGGGACGCCTGGGCCGACGCGTTCCAGATGATCCACGCCCATCTCGCCGAAGCCCTGAAGGCGACCGGCCTGGCGGACGCGGACGGCAAACCCAAAAGCCCGATGGCCGCCTCGGCGGTCCATTCGGCATTCGAGGGCGCAAAGCTGCGCTTCTTCGGCCATCTGCTGGCCGGACTGAAGGCGCCCACCCTGATCGCCGCCATCCGGGCGGACCTCGCCGAAGGACGCTCCGCCGTCGTCCAGATCGTGTCGACCAACGAGGCGGTGATGGAACGCCGCCTGGCCTCCGTTCCGCCGGAGGAGTGGAACAACCTCTCGATCGACCTGACGCCGCGCGAATACGTCCTCGACTATCTGCGCGAGGCTTTTCCCGTGCATCTGATGGAGGCGGTCGAGGACGCGGACGGCGGCGTAACGCTCGTTCCCGTGTTGGTCGATGGGCGGCCCGCCGTCAGCCAGGAGGCGCTCCAGCGTCGCGCCTTCCTGATCGCCCGCCTCGCCGGCCTGCCCGCGGTCCCCGGCGCGCTGGACGCGTTGCTGGATGCGTTCGGGACCGATCATGTGGCGGAGATCACCGGACGGTCCCGCCGCGTGGTCCGTCGGGCGGGCCGTCGCGTCGTCGAGCGCCGCGGAGCGTCGGCCGCCCGCGCCGAGACGGACGCCTTCATGTCGGGCCGCAAACGGGTGCTCGTCTTCTCCGAGGCCGGGGGGACGGGGCGCAGCTACCACGCCGACCAGTCGGCCCCGAACCGGCAGCCTCGCGTCCACTATCTCGTCGAGCCGGGCTGGCGTGCGGACAACGCCATCCAGGGGCTGGGGCGGACCCACCGGACACACCAGGCCTCGGCGCCGCTGTTCCGGCCCGTTGTCACCGACATCCACGGCGAGAAGCGCTTCACCTCCACCATCGCCCGACGGCTCGACTCCCTGGGCGCCCTGACGCGGGGCGAACGCCGCACGGCCGGGGCCGGCCTGTTCCGGGCCGAGGACAATCTGGAAAGTCCGTGGGCGCGTCGGGCCCTGCTGGTGTTCTACGGCGCGCTCGGCTTCGGGGAGCTGGCGGCGATGGACCTGGAGACGTTCGAAGGCAAGACCGGGCTGAAGCTGCGCGACGCCGACGGCGGCCTGAAGCCGTCGGACGACCTGCCGCCGATCCACACCTTCCTGAACCGGCTTCTGGCCTTGCGGATCGCCGATCAGAACGCCTTGTTCGCGGACTTCGACGCGATCCTCTCCGGCATTCTGGAGCGGGCCGCGGCCTCGGGGGAGCTCGATCGCGGACTGGAAGACATCGAGGCGGAGGCGCTGGAGGTGATCGACGCCGAGACCATCCGCACCGACGTCGCCACCGGCGCCGAAACGGCGCTCGTCACCTTCGAGCTGAAGGTCGCGCGCGACCTGCTCCCAGCCGACGCGGCGTCCGCTCAGGCGAAGGCGGGAGCCTGCCGGTTCGTCGTCAATGCGCGCTCAGGCCGAGCGGCGGTGGCGGAACTCGGCCTGACCACGACGACCGACGACGATCGTCTCGTGCCCGCCGTGCGACTGGTGCGGCCCGACCAACGGGGAGTCATGCCGGAAAGGGCGTTCGCGGAATCCGCCTGGGCCGAGGCGGACGAGGCGACATGGCGCTCGATCTGGGACGCCGAGGTGGCCGCGGCGGATCCATGGCGAACGCGCCGGCTGACGCTCGCGACCGGCCTTCTCCTGCCGATCTGGGGGCGGCTGCCGGCCAAGGGCTGCGCCGTGCGGCGCGTCCGCGCGCCGGACGGTCGGCGCTGGCTCGGCCGGGTGCTGGACGAGGTCCAGGCGTCGTCCCTGAAAGCCGCGCTCGGCCTGACGTCCCTGGGCGACGCCTGGGCCGACGGCGCGCGCACGGCGGCCGCGCTCCTGGATCGCAACGTGCAGCTCGCGTTGACAGGGGGGCTGTGGCTGAAGCGCGCACGGGTGATGGATCGATGGCGGCTGGAGGTGGTGGGCGGACGGATGGACCGGGACGCGCTCGTGGCGCTCGGCTGCTTCGTCGAGATCATCGCCTATACCCCGAGGCTCTTCGTGCCGGTGGATCGGCCCGATGTGGTGGAAGCGGTGCTGCGGCGTCATCCCGTGCAGTCCGTCCTCGACGGCGCGGCCGCGTGATCCGGGTCCCGGTCGGGCGGAGGCCCGACCGGGAGCAGGTCGGGAGGAAGGGAGGTCCCGGATGAAGCAGGATCGGGGAGATCGTCTCCCCGGACGGCTTCGGATCAACAGGAGACTGACATGCAGACCATGGTGTTCACAGGCCGCCTCGCGGCCGATCCCCAGATCAGCGACGACTTCGGCAAGGCGGTCTTTCGTCTGCTCGAACAGCGCGGGACCGACAACGCCGGCAAGCCCCGGCTCGTCGGCGTCAACTGCGTCAGCTGGTCGAAGAGCCTGAACGAGAAGGTCATCGCCCGCGGCCTGGCGCAGGGCTGCGAGGCCGTGGTCATCGGCGCCTTCATCGACACCGCCTACGCCACACGGGACGGCCAGGAGCGCACCGCCAAGGAGCTTGTGGTGAACCGGCTCACCGTCCTCGACTGGGCGGAAGACCGGCAGGACCAGGCCGCCGAAGACCGCGTCGCGGCCTGAACCGCCCATCCATCAACCCCTCATTCCAAGGAGATTGAACCATGCAGACCCTGACCCTCGAAGGCTATCTGGCCGCCGATCCCTCGATCCTGTCGGCCCAGGGCAGCGGCAAGAAGCGCGCGAGCTTCCGCGTGCTGGAGACCACGCGCTTCCGGCGCGCCGACGGCACGCCCGGCGAACGGACGACCGGCTTCAATTGCATCTGCTTCAACGAGGCCACGACCGAGAACTACCTGCAGCCCTATGCGCGCAAGGGCAGCCGCGTCGTGATCCAAGGCCATGTCGAGAACGACACCTGGACGGGCAAGGACGGCGTCGAGCACTACGACCTGCGCCTGATCGTCAGCGACATCCGGTTGAAGAACCGCCGCGCCGCGACGGAGACGTCCGCCGGCGGCGTGGCGGACCGGTCGCCGGAAGGCGACGGCGGCTACGATCTGAACGACGACATCCCGTTCTGATCGGGGAGGCCGCGACAGGCGTGAGGGCCCGGACGCTTCGCGCGCCGGGCCCTTCTTGTGCTGAGGGCGGGAGGAGAAGGCGGGGACGGACAGGCGAGCCGATGGGGCTCGAAAGGCGAGGGAGCCTGATCATGTCTGTCTGGACCGAAGACCGTATCGCGAGACTCAAGACGCTCTGGTCCCTGGGGTGGAGCGCCCAGCGGATCGCCGACACCCTGGGCGAGGACGTCACCCGCAGCGCCGTGCTCGGCAAGGTGCATCGGATGCAACTGTCCGTCCGCCGGTCGCCGGCCTCGCCGGTGAACTCGGCTGTGGCGGCGCCGGGCGGTCCGCGCCGCGCGTCGGGGCGTTCCGGCCGTCCGGCGCCCGTGCGGATCGCCGCCCGGTCCGGCGTCGCGCCAGAGGCGCCGGCGTTCGGGCTCGCCACCATCCTGAGCGTCCGCCGGTGCGACGCCGCTTCCCCTATGGCGAACCCGGCGCGTCGGCGTTCCGCCTCTGCGGCCGTCCGGTCGCGCGCGGCGTTTTCTGCGCCGCGCACGCGGAGATCGCCTACCAGCGCAGGCCCCAGTCGGCCGAGATGCTGATGCAGCTCGCCGGTCTGGCCTGACGGCCGGTCGGATATGACGGGCCGTAACCGTCGCCGGCGGGGCCGGCGACGACGGGACGGGCGGCGACTGTCTCTTCGGGCGGTCTCGGCGCGACGGCGCCGAACGGGGTCCTCGCCCGAAGGGGCGAGGACATGCCCCCACACAACGCCCTCCGATCTTGTCACGTCACCCCGGAAGTCAACGGCTGCGCCGTTCCCCTCCGCGCAGGACAAGCGGTCCTCCGCTCCGGTGACTGCCGGGGACCCCGACGTGGCCAAGACCGGGGTCGTTGCGCATGGGGCGCTTCGACATCTTCAAGGATGTTCCCGATGCAACCCTTCGCTTCTTCTTCCTTCCTCAAGTCCGCCTCCGCCTTCGACGACCAGACGGACGCCCTCGGCGAGGCCCGTCCGCACCCGACGGAAGAGGCGCTGCTCCAGCTGGGGCACGCGCTGATGACCGAGCTGCTCGACGTGGTCGCTGACACCGCACTGG